>NZ_FWYF01000002.1:160160-1092660 GCF_900176375.1 Reichenbachiella faecimaris
CTGCAGGACCCACGGGACCTCAGGGGCCAGCAGGAAACGATGGGGCTGACGGAGCACCAGGTGCAAAAGGAGATAAGGGAGATACAGGTGCTACAGGCCCACAAGGGCCACAGGGACCAGTTGGCAATGCTGGTACGCAGTATTTTTATGTTTTCGCACAAGATTTTCAAGTATATGATGATTCAAAAGACTACAATTTTAATGTTGGATACGACAACGAAGGAGGGCCAGAAAATGGCAGAGCTTTTATCATATCTGCTGAAACAAATACACCTGGCAAACTAGCCGCACTAATAAACCTTCCCAATGGAGTTGTAATTGAAAAAGTAGATGTGGTAGTAGATGACACAAATTTCATTGGTGTTAAGGTAAGCCTTTGGGAAATTCCTTTTGGTAATAACCCACCTTCTGAGCTAAATGCTGGCACCTCCAAAAGCTCTGGACAAAAGCAAACATTCTCGTTTGATATTTCTAGGGAGGTAGATACCAGTGCTTCCATGTTTATGCTCATTTTTGAAGGTCAGTCTCAAGTTCGTACTTCGATCAGCAACAGCATCTATAGGGCTCGAATAGTTTATAAAAACTAGCGTTGTCTTTATATAACCAAGCAAACTTTCAAGCTTTTATTTAGAATGATTCCAAACAATTTGCAAATGACCTCATTCGCATCTAGTTTTGTTTAGAATTATTCTAAATAGAAAACATTGCCAGCTACTCGCACTTATCTTGTCAATCCAAATTACATCTCTTTGATGGGCTGGAAGCAGATAATAGGAGACTCTCCATATTATAAGCTTGTGGGTTCAGCTTACGACATGGAGGAGCTCGTCTCAGTGGATACTACTGTTAATAGTTTGGTTCTGGCAGACCTTTCCAAGGCTGGAGATCGCTATTTGAACCAGATATCAGATTATATGAGCAAGCCCAATGTAGATATATTGCTTGTCGTAGACATGGCTAATCATAGTCTGATCCAAAAACTTAAAGAAATAGATGTTCGAGGTATTTTAACCACTCACTGTGACGCGCAAGAGATTAAAAGTGCTCTGGAAAGTATTCGTCTTGGGAAAAGGTTCTATTGTGGAGATATCTTGGAAATAATGATGCATCCACCTGTGGAAGAGAAGCTAACCAGCCAGGACGAAGTCCTTTCCATTCGCGAAATCGAAGTACTGGAATGGGTTGTAAAAGGTCTGACAACTCATCAAATAGCAGATCAGCTAAATGTAAGTACACATACGATCAATTCCCACAGAAAAAACATGCTCAAAAAACTCGGACTAACCTCACCAGTGGAGCTTATAGTCTATGCCGTTAAAACAGGTCTTGTGAACCTGTAATCACCTCAAGCTCACCAATATCTCACTAGCTCTAGCTAGTAAACTTACATCTACCTACTACATATAGCGACTCGAATTTCCTTATCTCTAGCGATTGTAGATCAGGCATAACTTCTCAAATTTTGCATTGTTTAGAATGATTCTAAATAATAAGCGAAATGATCAAATCAGCACTTACAGGGATATTAACTTTCCTAATAATAGGGAAAAGCAGTGGACAACAAATTCAGCTACTGAATCAAAATGATCCTATTGCTCATGCGGCTATACGGGTAAATACCCTCTCAAATATCTCTGATACCTACATCACTGATGCTACTGGGCTGGCTCATATCAATCTCGATCCTCCCTACATAGCCACTACCAGCCACATCAATTATGAAACTCGAGTGGATACCATATTTAAACACGGTGAGCTCCAATGGCAAATGACACCAAAAGAAAATCTGCTAGGTGAAGTGGTGGTGACAGGCCAATTTCAACCTCAGTCAGTTAAGCAATCGGTTTACAATGTTCGTGTTTTAAATAAAAATCGATTAGAAGCACAGGCTGCTCAATCACTTCCAGAAGTATTAGCCACGGAACTCAATTTTAGATTTAGAAGAGACAATGCCGTAGGCAGCTCCACTGCCAGTTTACAAGGCTTATCCGGACAGAATATTAAAGTGCTGATAGACGGCGTTCCATTGGTAGGTCGCAGCGGCGTGAGTAATGAAATTGATCTCAGTCAAATCAATATTAATTCAATAGAACAGGTGGAAATTGTAGAGGGTCCCATGGCAGTCAACTACGGCGCTGATGCTTTGGCAGGTGTAATCAACTTGATAACCAAACAACCTGACGCCAACAAATGGTCCATAAACCTCGCTATTCAAGAAGAAACCGCAGGCAAAGAATATCAACTTTTTGACGAAGGTATTCACAACCTCTCACTGCTTGCTTCATACGCACTCAACGCTTCTTGGTCTGTTCAATCTGAAATCAGACATCAAAAATTTGGTGGCTGGGGAGGTACTGGCAGAGACAAACTCTGGTATCCTAAGTCTCAGTTTTTTCAGTCGGCACTATTACGATACAGCAAAAACAATCTGAGCATTCACTACAGATTAGACTACCTCAACGAAACTATTGAGAACCAAGGACAACCCGAACCTGTCACCAATCAGGACGATCCATACGCTTTTGATAAAAACTACCTTACTTCTCGATGGATGCATCAACTGCAGGCCGATTATATGCTGGAGAAGGGGGCCATTCATACGGTAGCTTCCTATTCTGACTATGATAGAATGACACACAGATTCAAATCCTACCTGATACCAGGCGTAGCAGACGTCACTACTTCAGACGGTCAAGACGCTATCACCTTCAACACCTTTTTCTTTAGAACTACCCTTGACGATGCGATCCAATGGTCATTAGGGCAAACTGAGTGGCATACTCAGATAGGAATCGATGGTACGTTTGAATCTGCCCATGGTACAACACTCAATGACGGAGATAAGCACATGAACGACCTAGGGTTCTTTGCTTCAACTGAAATTGCGCTAGGGTCAAGTTTTAAAGTAAGGCCTGGTATAAGATTGACCCACAACTCCACATTTAGTACTAATCCTTCTGCTTCTATCAATCTAAAGTATGACCTCACGGCTCAATCCCAGATAAGACTGAGCTACGGTCGAGGATTCAGAGCTCCATCACTTCGGGAATTATACCATGAATTTGTGGACAACAATCATAATATTCTCGGCAATTCTGAGCTAAAACCTGAATATTCCAACAATCTCAATGGTGATTTCAGTCACCAATTTAAGAACACAAAATGGAGCTTTTCAGTCAAAGGATTCTACAACGACATCAACAATCGCATCACCTACTTCACTCCAGAAGGAGCCAATCAAGCGACTACCTACACCAACCTCCTGCGCTACAAAACACTGGGAAGTTCTGGCTTTCTCAACTATAAAAAAAATTCACTACTTGCCAAAATTGGCTTTTCCTATATTGGTAGATACCATAGTTTCAGCAGTGACGCCAGCAGCTTTAGTATTCCACAATTCCTATATTCTCCAGAGTTCATTGCCAACATGCAATACCAGTTATTCAAAACAGGAATCAAACTGGCCAGCTTCTACAAATTCACGGGTGCATCTAAGCAGTACCAATCTGTGACACAGACTGACGGGTCATCAGCACCAGAATTGCGACAACTCGACGGTTTTCATTTTTGGGATGTGACTATATCCAAAGACTTTTTCAAAACCCTGTCTATTAGCCTAGGAGCAAAAAATTTGATGGACGTGACGTCCGTCAATAATACTAGCAATACCAGTAGCGCTCATGCTGGCAATGGAGATGGACAGTCTTCCATTGCTTATGGACGCTCCTATTTTTTAAAACTGAATTACAATTTTTCTAAATAATTATACAATGAATCATATTAAAATAACCACGCTTCTACTCTCAGCGCTTGTTCTATTCGGAACTACTGCTTGTGAGGAAGATGAAGCATCACCAGTAAAAGTCAACTTCACCAATACGGAAGCAGGCATTTCAAAAACCAGTCCATCTGTTGATTTGGAAATCTCGTTTTCCAGACCTGCAGAAGCGGACGGATCACTTACCATAAGCATTACCAGCGAAACCCTCAGCTATGGGGAGACAGCAGACTTTTATACCTCGCCCCTGGCTACAGAAAATGTAATTGCATTGCCCTATGTAGTTGGAGACGAATCTGTCACAGTTACTGTGATGTCTGGTAGTGCGCTCAACATTGAGCAAGACGAATCTATCACGCTCACCGTTTCTGACGAAGCTCAAGTACTTGACTTAGGCGATCAGACGGTATTGACAGTAGTGTTTTCTGAGAACTTTGTAGCACCATCTGGTACGGCAATACTTGATGCAGGAGGAGCAGAGTTTACACATCAGGCTTATTTCGATTTGAGCAAAATTTCGCAAACCAAAATTGACAAATACACTTGGGACTTAGGTTTTTCCTCTGGAGAAGATTTTCGAGTGATTATCAACAATGGAGCTAAAATGATGGCACAGGAGATCGATGCCACTGATTTGACTATAGTGACGGCAGCAGACACCATTGGATTTGCAGCCACACAAAGTTTTGCCGCCTACAATGGTGACGCTACAGACTGGGTGGACAGCCCTGATGGCAATTTAGATTCTTTAGCACTCAACAAAGTAGCAACTACTGATGGAGACAACAAGGTTTATATTGTAAGCCGAGAAGGAGAAAACCGTAACTGGAAAAAAATCCGAGTGCTTCAGAATGGCAGTGGATACACCTTGCAATATGCAGACATTGATGCCGACACTTTCACTTCAGTAGATATCGCAAAAGACGAGGCCTACAACTTTTCTTTCTTTGATTTAGACAATGGATTGGCAGATGCAGAACCAACCAAGGACAGTTGGGACATCATGTACGGCGCTTACACCAACGTCATCAACTTTGGTTATTTCCTGCCCTATTCATACAATGACTTTGTCATAATTAACCGACATGAAACCCAAGTGTCTGAAGTACTAATAAGTAGTACACTCACTTATGACTCTTTCAATCTGGCAGATGCAGCTTCGCTTACTTTTTCTTCCGATCAAAGCGCCATAGGATCAAACTGGCGAAATGGAGGTGGGCCTACCTCAGAACCATCATTGAAGGAAGACAGGTTCTACGTCATTCAGGATTCGGAAGATAACTACTACAAGCTAAAATTCACCAGCATGTACAGTGCAGATAACGGAGAACGCGGATTCGCAGGAATAGCATACGAACTACTACAATGAACAAACTAAAGATTCTGATTTTAGTAACACGGATAGCCCTTGGTGGGCTATTCGTTTACGCTGGGGCACAAAAATTTATTCCCAAACCTCCTCGACCTGCAGCTGAGCAAGGGGTAGAATTGCCTGACCATGTGGTGAAAATAAAATCCATGATTGGCGGCCTGAAAGGGACTGGCTACTTCTGGCCACAGCTTGGTGTCGCAGAAATTGTATGCGGACTGCTGCTGATCAGTCAGCTCTATGCACTTCTAGGTGCTGTCATGCTTGTTCCGCTTTCGCTAAATATATTCCTGTTTCATCTGTATTTAGAGCCTCATGAAGTTGGCGAACTCATTCAAACTGGATTTTATCTATTGATCAATATGGCCCTGCTCGCCTATGATTACCCAAAATTGAAAATTGCATTTTTAACCAAGTAAGCACTTATAACAATGAAAAAAATAATAATCGCAATCTTGCTCATTTCCACGACAGTGGCCTATGGACAAAAACAAAAAAAAGAAGATATCGCAGCTATCAAAGCCATGTGCGGATGCTATGATATCCGTTTCAACTTTGCTGAAACTTTCGCTCCAGACAAGGACTATGAGTTTCACGAAAACTACACTTCTGGCGCATTGGAATATGTTTTTCCTATTTCAGAAGACAAGGACAAAATTGTATTACAGCACTTGTTGGTAATTGGCGACACCATGATTATCAAACATTGGAGACAAGATTGGCTATATGAAAATACTGATTTTTACTCCTTCGACAAGGAAAATACATGGGAGTACAAATCTAAAAATCCAGCGCAAGTAAAGGGGCAATGGACTCAAAAAGTCTATCAAGTAGATGATAGCCCGCGCTATGAAGGCTCCGCCACATGGGTACATGTAGATGGCAAACACTACTGGGAAAGTGAAGCTGATGCGCCCCTACCACGAAGAGAATTCAGTAAGCGAAAAGACTATAACGTGATGAAGAGAATCAACCGTCAGGAGATCACAGACTATGGCTGGGTGCATGAGCAGGACAACGACAAAATCATCCGTACTGAAGATGAAGATGTGCTACTTGCCCAGGAAAAAGGTTGGAATACCTACACCAAGACAGATGATTCCAAATGTGAGGTAGCCAAAAAATGGTGGGCAAAAAATCAGGCGTACTGGGCAGATGTTCGTCTGGTTTGGGATGAGCTGTTTGCACAAAACAAGACTGTGGCCATCAACATGAAAGTGGACGACAAAATCATGTTTCAAAGACTATTTGCTTTGGAAAAAGAAATGATAGGTGCGCAGCCTTATGACTCAGGAGCTTCTAAAACTAAAATCAAAGCCGTGATTCAAATGCACCTCAAGAGTGATCAAATGCTTACTTCGTTGAAGTAAAAATCCACCTCTAAATTTCTTCTCAAAAGGAGACTTTGACCATCCCTCAAACGGAGGGATGGGAAGGGGTGGCAAATCTTATCAAACCAACAGCAAGATGAAAAACTGTGATCCACATATCCTATCTCAAGGGCCTCACTTTAGCCTCACTCATTGTGACCGCTGCCAGCATATCGGACTCTATTACAAAAATCTTCTGATTGGATATTCGCGCAAGCATTTTGCAAGGTTCGTGGAGAACTACTCCAAAATTAATTTTAACCATCATGCGGTGTACTTCCCGGATGAGTCGGCCAGAATCATCATCAAAACTCCACACAAAGACATTCAAATCAATCTTGATTTTCAGGAATTTACTGAACTCAAAAACCTTCTTCAAGAAAGCGCCCTATTACTCAAGGCCTACGAATTGATCAAGGCTTAAAATCTATAAATAGAAAGGTATTTTTATTTCTTAGTATAATTACATGCAATTCATGCTAAATTTATATTTTGTTCGTCAAGCTAGCTATGAAAACGCAAATCCTATATTTCCTTACTTTACTTTTACTAAGTTCTTGTGGCTCATACGAACAGGGATTAAAAGAAGGCATAGCGCAAGGAAAAACTGAGGGTCTAATTCTGGGAAGAGAAGAAGGTTTCGAAAGTGGGTTTGACGCTGGGCAACTACAAGGTGCTGAAGAGGGCCACGAGGCAGGTCATGCCAAAGGACACGAAAAAGGATATGAGGCTGGTTTTACGCAGGGCAAAAAAATCGGCTATCAAGCTGGATATGAAGCCGGTAAAAAACGAGGTTACGAAGAGTGCAGAATGGGCTGGTAGCCTTCTACAAATTCTTTGACCAAACCTTAAATAGTGCAGCCTGATTGGCCGTAGGATCAATTATTTGAGCAAAACTAAAATTCGTGGGATTGTAGTCAATTCCTATTTTTTCATAATAAGAAGCAATGGGCAAGGCCTCGGTTCCTTTGATATAATCATTGATAAAGGTTTCTATTTCCGGGTAGGTCATATCTACTATAGTCTCAAAAAAATCAGCCTCAGAAAACGCTTGGTCAGGCCCAAAAGTATCAATCAATTCTAGTACCACTTCTCGCATACCTTTGGTTCCATTGGATAGTTCTAGCAGCCGAATGTCCAACAAGCTAATTACGAATGCTCCTCGGTTATAGATGTTGCCAAACTCGCCTCCTCCTTTGCTAGTGTAGGCCTCAGAACCAATTTGCTGCAAACTAAAACTTGGATCAAATTGACTATCTATGGATACTTTCGTGCTGATCTCTGACAATAAAGTGGGCAAATCCATAGACCCATTTCTATACTGCATAAAATCAGACGCCCATTCTGTTACACCCTCATATAGCCAAAGGTGCTGTGAGGGTGTAGGAACTGCAAAATTGAAATCAGCTATAATCTCGCTATGAATATTCAAAGGAGTGACCACATGAAAAAACTCATGAGCAGAAATACTTTTTATTGCCCTTCCAAAATTTACGGTGTAATCACGATCGCGAAGGACATAAACAGAGCTTTTAGAATGCTCCAATGCCCCTGCATTCCGATCTCCAAAATGGTATAAGAAGTCATATTGATCCGTGGGTAAAACTTCGAGAAATGCTTCTGCATCCAGCAAAATTTGATTGACATCTGCCAATACGTTCGCAGCCGTAATCGCTCCACTCGCGGAATAGACATGGATGTTGATATCTGCCCCTCCTACTTCAGTAGATGTGCTGGACAAATTCCCAAGTAAGATTGGAGAATCAGCTAGATGGTCGAAATCTGTAGCTCTAAATACACCTTCTTCATACACTGGCAAAGCAGTCCCCAAAGACCAGCTTTTGGGGTAACCAAGAGATACAAAATAATCTCGCTCTTTGAGCCCTTCCGGGTATCCTATGACCATTGGCGTATTCAATAACACGTGGTCATTTTCAATAGATGTCCCTGCCATAGCATAAATAGGATATTCCAAAACTTGCGTATCAAAAGTCTCGCTCACTTCATATATGATTTTAAAGGCAGAGGTGGGATCTGCTATTTTCCATTGATTGGTGGAAATAGCTGTAGCGGTTATTTTATTGCCTTCTTCATCAAATACCCTTAAGTTCTGAACAAATCTGCCAGCATTAGAAATATCATACGTGCCTGGCACCGTAGCCGCAAATTGCAAGATATCATTGTCTTGAGACAATCCATCCACATACATTTCTACCTTAAAAGTATCATCCGATCGATCATTCAAATTGATATGCACATAAAAGGCATCTGATAAATCCGCATCTGTAGGGAGTACAAATCTGGGGTCAACATCGTCATCACAAGCAGTGAACAACCAGATGGCCAGCAGTGAGAGGTATTTAAACTTTGTAATCATATCAATGAAGGTTAACGGTAACAAATAAACTTCATTGTGCCCAAATACCCTTATCCGTTTCAGGCTTCCTTATAGAACCCTCCTCTATTTTCAGTTCGAGCTTGTGATTGTTTTACTATCAGGTAGGCAATAGTGATCAAGTTTCGTAGTTCAGAAAGTTGCGGAGAGATTTTTGTTTTTTTGTATAAATCCTCAGTTTCTTCATAGAGGACTTTCAATCGATTTGAAGCGCGATTGAGCCGCTCGTCTGATCGTACAATCCCCACATAGTTGCTCATGATGGCTTGCACTTCCTTTTTGTTGTGTGTGATCAGGATGAGCTCTTTTGGATTGGTGGTGCCTTCTTCACTCCAGTCAGGTACTTTAGCGTTTTCTTCCACACTTTCTACTTCTTCACATGATTTTTCATAGCAATGATGAGCAAAAATCAACGCTTCGAGCAATGAATTAGAGGCCAGTCTATTGGCGCCATGCAAACCTGTACAAGCACATTCGCCACAAGCATATAGGTTGGCTATTTGTGTCTGACCAAAGGCATTGGTAACCACCCCTCCACACAGATAATGAGCAGCAGGAACCACAGGGATCATGTCCTTTTTCCAATCTATCCCCAGTTCCTTACATTTTTGCAGAATATTAGGAAAGTGATTTTCAAATCCTATGGGATCCAAATGACGACAGTCTAGGTATACGTAGTCATCACCACTTTTCTTCAATTCACTATCAATCGCGCGCGAGACAATATCACGAGAAGCCAATTCCTTTCTCTCGTCGTACTGCCCCATGAAAAGTTCACCCTTTCGATTACGCAAGAGTGCCCCAAAACCTCGTACAGCTTCAGAAATCAAAAAGGTTTGACCTGGTCTGGTATCATAGAGTGCTGTTGGATGAAACTGCACAAATTCCATGTTTTGAATTTGCGCCTTGGCGCGATAAGCCATGGCCACACCGTCCCCAGTGGCTACTTTTGGATTGGTGGTATTTTGATAAACTTGGCCTATACCACCACTGGCTAGTAGCACTATCTTAGAGAGGTAAGTTTCAATTTTTCCTGTTTTCTCATCCAGTACATAAGCCCCATAGCACTTATTATCTTCTCTACCCTTCCATTCCTGGATATGGTGATTGGTGATCAAATCCACAGCAAAATGATGACTAAGCAAACTGATATTGTCGCACTGTGCTACTTGATCCAGCAGGGTTTCTTCTAATTCAAACCCAGTAATGTCCTTGTGATGTAAAATTCTATTCTGAGAATGCCCCCCTTCTCTGCCTAAGTCAAAATCACCTAGGTTGTTCTTGTCAAATTCAGCTCCCCAGCTGAGTAACTCTTTCAATCTGTCGGGCGCTTCCCTAACCACCATTTCTACAATCTCCCGATCACAAAGGCCGTCCCCTGCCATGAGCGTGTCTTCGATGTGCTGCTCATAAGAATCCGTGACTGTATCAATAACCACGGCCATTCCACCTTGAGCGTATTTAGTATTTGATTCGTTGGCAGCAGCCTTAGTCACAATAGCCACTTTCTTTTCTGGAAATCTCTTAGCTACCTTGAGCGCATAGGTCAGTCCTGCCAGGCCAGAGCCAATAATAAGAAAATCGTGTTTGATCATTAATTATTTAGATAGTTCAAACATACGCTCTAAAGGGATGAGCGCTTTTTTCCTTATATCTTCGGGAACGTCTATTTCTGGGGTTTCATTTTTAAGACAGAGATATAATTTCTCTAGGGTGTTCATTTTCATGAAATGGCATTCGCTACAAGCGCAAGTGTTGTCTTCTTTGGCGGGAGCAGGAATCAATCGCTTATTGGGTACTCTCTTTTGCATTTCATGCAAAATACCTGCTTCTGTAGCCACAATAAACTCTTCTGATTTGTCCTCCTGAACAAAATTTAGCAGCTTTTCAGTAGAACCCACAAAAGAGGCCACTCTCAATACTTGCTGCTGAGACTCGGGGTGTGCAATGAATTTGGCCTGTGGGTTTGCTTTGTGCAGATCCAAAATCTTGTCCATGGCAAATGCCTCATGCACCATACAGGCTCCATCCCACAGCAACATGTCTCTGCCCGTTTGATGAATCAAGTATTCACCCAAGTTTCGATCTGGCGCGCAAATGATCTTTTGATCTTTTGGAATGGAATTGATGATATCCACTGCATTAGATGACGTACAAATGATGTCGCTCATCGCCTTGATCTCAGCCGTACAGTTGATATAAGTCACCACGATGTGGTCTGGATGAGCCTCTACAAATGCTTTGAAGGGTCCAACAGGTGCTGATTCGGCTAAGGAGCATCCTGCATTGACATCAGGAAGAATCACTTTTTTAGTTGGGTTGATGATTTTGGCTGTCTCGGCCATGAAATGTACACCTGCGAAAACTATAATGTCAGCATCTGTTTCGGCTGCTTTTCTAGATAATCCCAAACTATCCCCTACAAAATCGGCTATGTCTTGAATGTCAGCCTCCTGATAATAATGCGCCAGCAAAACGGCATTTTTTTCTTTCTTCAGTCTGACAATTTCTTCCAGATATTCTGATCTGGTCTTCGGTACTACTTCCAATTGCTCCATGGCTCCAGTGGCTTTCCTTTATCATTCAAAATGACCTGAAAGCTCGTTAATTACTTAAGAATACAAATTTAATGTAAATCATGGGGTTCAGCGAAAACCACCCTAAAATAAACTTTCATGAGACAACGATTTTTTACTATGGCAGGATCATAATTTTACAATATCTTTAGATGTTAAATTTTCAACCCAGCGGCTCAACTATAGTAAACTAAAACGTAAACCATGTCTGTGCTTAACTCTGCCAAAACACCCGACCTAGCCAAAATCACATACCTTTTAATCAGTACTGTAGCTGTAGTGATGGTACTATACTATTCGGAAGAATATGTCATTCCATTTATAGTCGCTATGCTCGTTTGGTTCATCATCCATGAAGCCAGAGAGTATTTGGTGAGGATCCCTATAGTTCGGGATAAGGTTCCTGTCTGGGCACAGAGCACCTTTTCTTTCCTCTTTATGAATGTAATACTCTTCATAGTTGGAAAACTACTTTATGCCAGCATGTCTCATCTTTCTGAAAACCTTGAAGAATACCAATCAAACCTGCTTTTGGCTTTGACTGAATTAGATGGACTTGCAGGGATCAATGTATCTTCTCAACTCATAGAATATGTGCAAAATGTCGACTTCACCAAGTATATCAGTATGATGATCGATACAGCGACTACCTTGCTTGGAGATGCCTTTTTAATTCTAATCTATATCATTTTTCTACTCATTGAAGAAACTGTATTTGACAAAAAAATGGAGTCCTTCTATCCCAATGAAGATGTTCGCAAAAAGAAATTTGGCCTCCTAAACAAAATGGACAGGAACATTGGGCGATATCTGTTGCTCAAAACTTTTGTAAGCTTCATCACTGGCCTACTCAGCTATATTATTTTATTTTTATTTGACATTGACTCTCCATTTTTTTGGGCAATGCTTATTTTTGTCCTCAACTACATCCCTACGGTAGGTTCTTTGATTGCTACATTGTTTCCAGCCTTTTTTGCCATTCTGCAATTCGGCGAATTAGCACCATTTGTTTACATTTTGGTATCTGTTGGAGTCATACAAGTTATTGTCGGCAATATTATCGAACCTAAGATGATGGGGAATTCGTTGAACATGAGTTCTCTGGTGGTGGTTCTATCTTTGACGATATGGGGCGCTATTTGGGGAATAATGGGTATGATTTTAAGTGTACCCATTACCGTTATGATGATTATTGTTTGTGAAGAAATTCCGAGTTTGAGGTTTGTGGCCATTGCACTTTCCGAAAACGGGGAATTAAGTAATGATTCAGTGGTGAATACATTGGCTGAAGATTCTACCGAAGATTAATTTGGTTTAATCGAAAGATAGCCCGTATTGACCTAAGAAATTTTAGCAATACTAGACAATAATTAATTTCGAGCTATGGAAAGAAAATTTTTAAGATGGTCATTGATACTCTCAGCGATCATGGTGCTTACCTATCAGCAGGTAAATGCACAAGGGTGCAGTGATGCAGGGTTCTGCACAATGGGCGCAATGAAGCCCGACCAGTCCTTCAACAAGAAAGTTAAATTAAAGCTAAGAACTATTGAGGTTAGCTATTATCATGGAGCATCTACACTGTCTCCATTGATCAATGTGGTTAACCTTGATGCCTCTTTTTCTATTACCAACAATTTAGGCTTTCAAATCAAACTGCCTTATCAGTGGGTGAATGGAAATTTTGACAATACTTCAGGGATGGGGGACATTTCCTTGAGTGCGACGCAGCGAATCTCAGGAAATGAAAATTATGACATAAGTGCCACACTGGGAATGAAAATTCCAAGCAATGATGGTGACCTCAAAGACAGTGGTTCCAAATTTCCAGAGGCCAAAGGATTGTCGCTTCCTATGTATTATCAAACCAGTTTGGGTAGCTATGATGTGGTAGCGGGAGCTTCTTATATCAGTTCTAAATGGCTTTTTGCTACAGGTATCCAGGCGGCGCTGACTACCAATAGCAATAACTTTTGGCCTGGAGAATGGGTAGGTATTTATCCAGACGAATCCTATGTGAGAGATTACGATGTAGCTACTAATCTCAAAAGAGGAACAGACGTGATGATTCGTGTAGAACGCAACTTCAGGTTCTCCAACTATAGCTTTAACATCGGGCTTCTACCAATTTATAGAATCACCAAAGATCAAATTGAAGATCGCGACACGGGAGAGTACATGAAATTGGATGATACCACTGGTCTTGCACTTACTTTGCTTAGTAGCTTTTCATATCATTTTGATGTGACCAATAGCATCAAGGTCTCTTTCGGAAAAAAATTCATGGATCGTAAAGTAAATCCTGATGGACTTACTAGACAACATGTAATCATTGTAGCGTATGGATTTAGATTTTAGAAACATGAGAAATAAAGTAATCACCCTATTTGCTCTTTGTTGTCTTTCTTTTTCCATTTCGTTTGGGCAGCATTCCATAGACAATCCAGACTACTTGGCAGGAGAAAAACATTTTGAGGCTGGTGAATTTGCTGCAGCCCTGGCTAAATATGAATCTGCCGTGCAAAAGCTAGATGTCAGACAAGCTGGCCAGTGCCAGCTTAGAATAGCAGAGGTAAACACCCGAATGGGAAATGCCCAAGTTGGATTGGACATGTGCCATGCATTAGAAAACAGCCTGCAAGATGACCCCTTTCTATTGGCTGAAAATTACAGTGTGAAAGGTGATGCGTATTTGCATCTGGGAAGAAATGGAGAGGCTATTAAGGATTTGCTTAAAGCACAAAACCTCTTTCAAAATGCCGGAGTCAGCTCTTCCAAAGAAATGGCCAATTGCTACAATGATTTAGGGATTGCTTATTGGAACAATGGCAATACAGACTTGTCCTTGCAGTATTTGCAAAATGCACTGAATATCAGAGAAGAACTTTATGGAGAGCATCATCCAGAAGTAGCAGATTCTTACAATAACATTGGTTTGGTCAATGCTGACATCAATACTTTTGCGGCCGTTATCTATTTCAACAATGCCCTGAAAGTGTATCGTTCTATCTATGACGAAAATCATCCTAAGATCGCTCTGGTACTCAATAATCTGGCACTGCAGTATGATGTGCAAGAAAATTATGAGCAGGCGCTAGAGGACTTGCAACAGGTCTCGGCCATTTACAACCATTTGCATGAGGGTGATCATCCAAGTAAAGCCTTTGTAGCTTTTAGTATTGGCAATGTGTACTACCATCAGCAATCATACGATCAGGCACTCAGCTATCAGAATGAGGCATTAGAAATGTACACTCGACTCTACGGACCCAAGCACCCTGAGATTGCGAACATTTACAATCTCAAGGGAGATATCTATTTGAAAAAAGGTGAATACAGAATGGCACTGGAGACTATACAAAAAGCCATTTATGCTAATTTATCAGATCAGGAATTGACTGACATTTATCAAAATCCAAAATTGGAAAGTTATTACAATGCTGACATCCTGCTGAGCTCCCTCCAACAAAAGTCAGACGCTTTTGAAACTTATCATTATAGTAAGACACTAAAATTTAGAGACCTTGGGGCTGCACTCAATACACTAGAAAAAGCAGATGAGCTGGTAAGTCATATCAGGCAAATTCGGCTAAGTGAGAAGGATAAAATTTCGCTAAGTGCCAAGGCCTCTGAAATCTATGAAGCTGGAGTATCCCTGTCCTATCAAATGAGTCAGGTGGTATTTAAACCCAAAGACTACCTTGAGAAAGCATTTTATTTTGCTGAAAAAAGTAAATCGGCAGTCTTGCTTTCTGCAATTCAAGACACCAATGCCAAAGAATTCTCTGGCATCCCAGCAGAGTTGATCACAGAGGAAAGTGAACTAAAAGCCAGCATTGTACTACAGGAACAGCTTTTAGCAACTAATCAGGAGCCAGAAAAAGAAGCCAATTTAAAGCAAGAATTGCTTACGCTAAACAATAGGTACAACGAGTTTGTGAGACAACTTGAAGCCGATTATCCAAATTATTACAACTTGAAGTTTAACGTGAAGCATGTTGGTTTATCAGAACTTCAAACCGCACTTGGAGCAAACACAGCACTGGTGACACATTTTATTACCGAAAATAGGATTTATACTTTCTATGTCACTATGGACAACTTTCAGGTATTTCGTGAATCAAAAGCAGATGATTTTGACAAACAAATTTTCGGGCTCAGAAACGCGATGAAATATGATATGAAAAATGCATTTGTCAGAACGGGTCAGCGACTATATGACGAGCTTTTTCCTATGAAAATCAAAAGCCACATCAATCAGCTCTTGATTATTCCAGAGGGTGGCTTATCAACTATCCCATTTGAGGCCCTGATCACAGAGCAGAAATTGGAAGACGAATTGAGCTATTCGCAAATGCCTTTTTTGATTAAAAAATATAATGTCAGCTATGACAACTCAGCTACGCTTTTCGTGCAACGTAAGAAAGAGATTGACAATTATGAGGGAGCCACAGAGGATATTTTGCTGGTAGCTCCAATCAACTTTGACAAGTACCAATACCAAGGGCTTACAGGCAGGCTAAATGATTTACCAGGTTCTAAAGCAGAAATTGATGAAATAAAACTCTTGTTTAAAGCGAATGCTAGGGGAGCCACCCTACTCACAGAATCAGAAGCCACTAAAGCGAATCTTACAAATGAAAACATCAAACCATATAAGTATATTCACTTTGCTACGCATGGCATGGTGAACGAATCTGAGCCAAGCCTTTCGAGAATTTTTTTGCGGGATGGTAGTTTGTATTCGGGAGATATTTACAACATTGATATCAATGCCGATTTGGTCTGTTTGAGTGCGTGTGAAACTGGTTTGGGGAAGATTTCAAAAGGAGAAGGTATCATTGGGCTATCAAGAGCCTTGCTTTATGCAGGAGCAAAGAACCTGATCGTGTCACTTTGGACGGTAGCAGATGCCTCTACTTCACAATTGATGATAGACTTTTACAACAATCACTTGTACTCCACCACGCACAACACATTTAGTGGAGCATTGAGAAAAGCCAAACTATCATTGATCAATGACGAAAAGTACAACAAACCCTATTATTGGGCACCTTTTGTACTGATTGGGGAGTAGTAAACCACCTCTTGATCTCCAGGAGATCAAGAGGTGAGTAATTGCAAATCAGAGTTCGAACAAGTCATTTTCAACCTGACCAGCCTCAGGGCCAATCATCAAATAATCTACGAGTACTTCATTATTAGTGCTCTCTTTTGGTTCGTCCAACAACACACCAGCCGTGACTCCAGCTGCCACAAATACTGCCCAGTCTGATTGGACCAGATCGCTGAGCAACAATACTTTATCAATATCAGTACCCTCAGCTAGTAGAGCACTTCGTTCGTCTTCTTGCTGAGGGGCTAACTGACCCTGCATATCTCCTCCTAAAGCCAAAACAGCTGCTGCTGTGATGACCGCTTCTGGCGCGCCGCCTATTCCCATCAAGGCATCTACCTCACTAGCTTCCATCAGTGCCAAAACAGAACCAATCACATCTCCTTCAGCGTGTAAGTCTACTCGCGCACCACAGGCTTCTATTTCTTTTCTAAGTTCAATATGTCGTGGCTTATCCAGTACATATACGACCAGGTCTTCTATTTTTTTTTCACTGGCTTGTGCAATTGATTTCAAATTATCAGCCGTTGACTTTGTAATGTCAATGGCACCTCTTGCTGCCGCTCCAACCACAATTTTCTTCATGTAATAAGCACTCCCTGCATCCCAGAACTTGCCCTGGTCAGTAGCTGCTACAACCGCTATGGCATTTGGTTTGCCCGCAGCCATGAGTGAAGTGCCTTCTACTGGATCCACAGCAATATCCAATTTTAGACCTACTCCATTCCCTAATTTTTCACCCATATAGAGCATGGGTGCCTCATCTTTCTCTCCTTCCCCCACTCGAACTACTGCATCCATCTGTGCCTCCTCAAACGACTTGCGCATGGCATCTACTGCAGCTTGGTCGCCTGCCTCTTTCTCACCCGTCCCTACAAATTTCTTAGCGGCTGCGGCTGCGCTACAGACTACTTGTTTTAAATCTTCAACCAGTTGCTCGTGTTCTGTCATCTGGCAAAACTATATCTCAGAAACGATTCAAAGTAAGATTCAACCATTTTATCTATAATTCAACTAATTTAGAATATGAGCCATTCCCTAGTTACCTCCAAAATCAAAAATCACGTCTTGCACATCGTCCTCAACAGGGCCAACAAGATGAATGCATTTACCTATGCCATGCTGCAAGAACTGTCCGAAGCCTATACCCAATTGGAAGCTGACCCCAGTCTACGATGTGGCTTAGTCTATGCAAATGGCGATCACTTTACTGCTGGACTAGATTTAGCTGATGTTTCAAAAAACATTCAAAAGGGAGCAAACCTTTTCGAGGAAGGCAACATTGATCCACTTCAAATATTTGACAAGAAAAGAACCAAGCCAGTAGTCATTGCCGTGCAAGGCACTTGCTTAACCATTGGTATTGAAATGATTTTGGCCAATGACATTTGTATAGCTGGTGAAAATTCCAAATTTGGACAGATAGAAGTAAAGCGCGGCATACTCGCATTTGGCGGAGCCACCATCCGATTTCAACAAAGATGTGGCTGGGGAAATGCCATGAAATACTTGTTGACCGGAGACACGTTTGATGCGCAGGAAGCCCTTAGGATCGGACTTGTGCAGGAATTGAGTGCGGATCCAGTAGGCGAAGCCATTCAGCTGGCCGAGCGGATGGCCCAGCAGGCACCCTTGGCCGTGCAAGCCACTTTAGCCAGTGCCAAAACAGCCCTTTTAGATGGACAGGATCAGGCAGAAAAAGACTTGATGCCCATGCTTCATCAACTCATGCAAACTACAGATGCTAAGGAAGGGCTCATGTCATTTCTGGAAAGAAGAGAGGCTAAATTCAAGGGAGAGTAGCCTGTTTACAAGCGATTATAAGGAATCATTTATTTACATTTAATGTATGGACGATTTCACTGTGGTTCGTCTCATTTGGACATCAGATTGAAGCAATAAAAATGAAAGGCATAGATATCACCAGACCAGACAAACTGTTATTGAAAGGCATCAAGACCTTGGGTGCCTTAGGACAAAACCTGTATTCAGACAAAAAATCTGAAGCCAAAGCAAAGGCAGAACTGACCTTCATTGGCAAAAAGAAAATGGAATCTGTCCAAAGTCAGCTTTATCAATTTGACGCCAAAGCCTATACAGTGGAAAATGACTTGGACGATTTTTCCTTCCTAAAAGAGGCGCAAGGCAGCAATATATCCTGGCTGAATTTTCATGGTGTACATGACGTAGAACTCTTGAAAAAAGTAGGCAAAGCCATACATCTTGATAGGCTCACCATCAGGCAAATTCTTGATACTACGCAACGTCCAAAAGTAGATGAGTATGATGATCACCTGTTTTTCAGTGTGAAATCAATTGCAAAAAATAAAGAAGAAATTGATGTGGAGCAATTGTCTTTTGTACTAGGGTCTCATTATGCTGTTTCCTTTCAGGAAGAAATTGGAGACCATTTTGATGGCATCAGAAACAAACTAAAAGAAGGACTAGGGTTCGTTCGCAAACGATCTAGCGACTATCTGCTTTCTCAGTTGCTTGATGCCATTTTGGATAATTATTTTGAAACCATTGACCAAACGAATGAGGCCATCTCTCTGATAGAAAAAGTGGTAATTGATGATCCTGATAAATCAACACTTATTGTGCTTGAAAAACATAAACAAAATGCTCAAACCATAAAAAAGGCACTGGGGCCCTTCAAAGAGGCACTCACCAATCTGATGAATGGAGATAGCAAACTAATTCAGCAGACTAACTTGAAGTATTTTCGAGACCTGGGCAACTCTGCCTCTGCCGCCATGGAAGAAATTGAATCTACGTTAAGAACTTTGGAGGGATTGACCAATATTTGTTTCGCCTCTCAAAGTCAGAAAATGAACGAAACCATGAAGGTACTCACCACAGTGGCTACGATTTTCATCCCTCTGACTTTCATAGCAGGTATCTATGGCATGAACTTCGACAACATGCCAGAATTGCATAACCCCAATGGCTATTTCTACACTTGGGGCGTCATGGGAGCAATTTTCATTGCCATGCTGATTTATTTTAAAGTAAAAAAATGGATATGATCCCATTGGAGTGAAAAATTATAAAAACAAATTTGTCTTTAAGCTCAAACGGCACTTCTTAGAAGTGCTACGTACCAAAACCTCTGACCACTCTGTAGCTATGGGGTTTGCGGTAGGAAGTTTTGTCGCCATTTTGCCCACGCCTGGCATTAGTTTTCTTATTGGCATTGGTATTGTCGCCATTTTCAAAACCATCAACAAATACGCCCTCTTTCTGGCCATGGTCGTTTGGAATATCTGGACACTAGCTCCTATCTACTGGGCAAGCTATGAAATAGGAGAAGCCATCTTTGGGGATGTAGAAAAAGTAATATTTGATATCAAAGAATGGGATCAAGTTTTTGACTACAGCCTGCGCTTCTTGATTGGCAATTTATTTTTGTCCACTCCTATTGCTGTGCTGAGTTATTTTTTGGTGAGGGCTGGGGTAAGAAAGTATAAAAGGAGTAGACAATAAGTCTAAACTACCCCCAAACGAAAAAAAATCCTGCTCCGTCGCAAGGGTATGGCGATTGTATCTTGCTGGTATTTCAAATGCCTCATAAGATTTCAGCCGTATTAGGAAATGCGACCGATCAGGATTTCAATTCACCCATCAATTTTGTCAACTATCCGATCGGGAATCAGCTCCAGTTTTTGTTCGTTGATTTGGATCATGTTAAGATTAATTTTAAATTTTGTTCATATAATTCATTTTGTTCGAATTAAATGAACAATGTATATTTGTGAACAAATGGAGCGAAAAATTATAAATACTGCCATAGCAAACCTCTCGAATTTTACTGGAGTAACAGGAGCCTACAAGCCAGCTAAAGTATTAGATGGCAAAATCACTATTGCCTACAAAGGCAAGAAACATGATTTCACTGTTGAAGTTAAAAAAGATGTAAAGCCTTATATAGTAGAACAACTTCAAGCATTAAAAAAGCAATACCCAGACCTAATACTGATAGCAGAGCGTATTCCCCAGGCAACCAAAAGAAAACTTGAAGAATTAACCATTCCATACATTGAGGCCAATGGCAACATGTACTTGGAAACTCCAGATATGTTCATTCATTTAGAAACTATCAAGCCAATTAAAATTACCAAAGAGACTGGAAATCGAGCCTTTACTAAAACTGGCCTCAAAGTAGTATTTCAATTATTGATTAATCCAGAACTCATTAATAAAACACAAAGAGAGATAGCTAAAATCACAGGCGTAGCTCTAGGCAACATCCCACAAGTTATTGATGGCCTAAAAGAAACTGGCTATCTACTTCCTCTTAACAAGAGGACATACATCTGGGAAAAAAAGGAAGAATTGATTGAGCGTTGGATTGATGGCTATCAAACCACACTCAAGCCCACATTGAAAAAGAACACATATGCTATAAGAGGTGACTGGCAAGACCTGAAATTAACAAATGGAACCGTATGGGGAGGAGAACCAGCAGCTGATCTACTAACGAATCATCTCAGACCAGAAATATTTACCCTATACACAAAAGAGACTCAAATAGATCTAATTAAAAATTATAAGCTGCAACCCAAACCAACTGGAGAACTAACCACTTTAGAAAAATTCTGGAATGAGGACATCGATCAAATGGCTCCAGCAATACTTGTCTATGCTGACCTTAAACTAACAGGAGGTAAACGAAATAACGAAACAGCGCAGATAATCTACAATGAACATATCAAACCAAACCTATAAAG
This sequence comes from Reichenbachiella faecimaris, assembly GCF_900176375.1. Lineage (GTDB taxonomy): Bacteria > Bacteroidota > Bacteroidia > Cytophagales > Cyclobacteriaceae > Reichenbachiella > Reichenbachiella faecimaris. Next base: position 181,495 of record NZ_FWYF01000002.1, read on the forward strand.
AATTAGCTATTCCATACTTCAAAGAGGTATTTGAAGATATTGACAAAATTATGTCCGCACATCACCTCCCTTATTATTTAATTGGGGTAAGCGCGATTGCACTAGAATTATTGAAGAAAGGAATCAAACCCAATCGAGGCACAAAGGATATAGATTTTGCCATTATGGTCTCAACCATTCATCAATATGAAGAGATCAGCAAAACCCTCACAAACGAAGGATACAACAAAGTAAAAGCACCTTGGACTTTCTATTCGGAAAAATACAATGTAGCCATAGACATTCTTCCCTTTGGGGAAATTGAATAGCAAGACACCTTAGGATTCATTGAGAGATACGCTGACTTACACCTGCTAGGGTTCAAGGAAGTACTTGAAAAAAGTGAAAAAGTGCATATTGAAGAGAAAATAGCTCAGATACCTTCATTACCAGGAATGGTCATTTTGAAGTTAGTAGCATGGAATGACAGACCTGAAGAACGGGAAAATGATTTATCAGATATCCTTAGAATAATTCAGCACTTTTATGACTTGGAATTTGATGATATAGCAGATCACCATTATGATCTATTGGCAACCGATATTCTAGACGAATTATTAGTCTCAGCCGAAGTATTAGGTCGAAAATGTAGAATATACCTTGAAAAATCTACAACCCTATCTGATAGGATCACTGGTATTCTAAAAAACGAACTTACTATCAATGAGAAATCCGCAATTGCACGAGACTGGGCAAGAAAATTAGATAAAGATGTCAACTACGCCAGCTCCATAATACGAGCCTTTCAGAGAGGGATTTTATCCAAGAAGGAGTAATAATCTATTACTGGAAAAAAAGATAAAATATTTTTCGACACCAAAACCGACACCACACAAACACAAAACCCCAGACAATCAGGCGATTACCAAGGGTTTATGTGCCGGAAGTGGGAGGCTGCGCGCCCCGCTTGAACCCTCACAACTCGAAAGTCACAAGACTAGGTTTCAAAAGACTTAAAATCATAAAATGGCTGCAAACAAAAAAAACTTCCCTAAAGGAAGCTTTTAAAGTGCCAGAAGTGGGACTTGAACCCACACGACTCGAAAGTCACAAGATTTTAAGTCTTGCGTGTCTACCAATTCCACCATTCCGGCAGTAGACTCTTAAGCATGAATTGGATACAAAAAAAGTGTATGCGCGATGCTTCTGCACCTTCTCACTCACATACACTCTCACACTCAATTGGAGCGAAAGACGAGGTTCGAACTCGCGACCTCCACCTTGGCAAGGTGGCGCTCTACCAGCTGAGCTACTTTCGCTTTTTATCAGCCCGATTGGCTAATGGAATGCAAAGATAGATAGCCACTTTAATTTATCAACTCTTTCATGAAATATTTTAAGAATATTTTTCAGGTCGCATGTTTTATGATTCGAAAGCTACTTACCAGCTTTTCTACAATCACTAAACAGATGACGCCTTCGACAATCAAAAACAGCTGCCTGAGCCTTGGGTCGGCAATAAAATCAAGCACTTCCATCGATTGTGTTCTCACCTGATCCAGGTATCTGATCTCTAATCCAGGCGCTCCACTGCCCATCAGAAAGTATGAAGTTGCAATAAGCGCGGCGAAAAAAGCCATCATCCAAACCAATAATTTGAAATTGGCATGTCGCTTTTTGGCTAATAATGCGGAAGCAATAACTGTGGACGTAAAATTAGTCCCCACCTCCTTGAGTGGAAGTGATTTCATCCATTGATCCAAATCCTGAACATCCTTCAAATCCTTAACCATTCTGCTGCTTTCAAGCGCATCAAACTGTTCAATATCTTTATCATTACTCTCCATAATTTCCAAAGTTAATGTTTCTATCAAAACAGATTAAAGTATGCTCTCTAATTCTGTTAGTAATAATTTGCGTAACAATTCTGCCAGTTTCTTCCTGGCTCTGAATATTTTCACTTTGAGATTTCCTTTATCAATTTTGGTCACCTCCACGAGTTCATCCATATCCAGTTCATCGAAATAATACAATGTAATGAGCAACCTTTCTTCATCCTTTAACTGCCCTACGGCCTTATTTAGGTAAAATGTCCTGTCATTTGCATTGAGTCCTCCAAATTCTTCAAAGCTCGAATATTCGGCTATGCCCTCTGGGCTACTATCAATATCCTCCGTTCTGATTTTTTTCTTTCTTGTACGGCTAATAGCCATATTCATAACTATTCTATAAAACCAGGTAGTGAATTTTGATTCGCCTTTGAATTTATCTATGGAAGTCAATAGTTTCACAAAGGCATCATGAGCGACCTCTTCAGCATCTTCTTCGTTTTGAAGAATTCGATCTGCTATAGTAAAGGCAAAGTTTTTGTGCCTGTTTACTAGCATTTCGAAACTGGACATATCTCCAGTTTTGATTTTTTCTATCAATTGAATATCTGAAATGGACTCTTTCACTCACCTGTGAGGTTTAATGCTTCAAGGCTCTCCTCGGTAAAAAATTATTTATGCCAGCTGCCTTGCAAACAGATCACAAGGCCCATGGATTACCAATGTGACGCCATGAGTTTCTTTCAAGTTACAAAGAATAAATTTTTATTTTTTTGTAACCAGCTGATACGACGTGCTGTCCAATGAGCAAATCAAAAATTTAAAATTATGCACGCACATGAAACGCTAATCCCAATCGTCCTATTCATTTCTATTGCTGTAGTACTTATCGTCATCAGAAAATTTCAGAATGACGAACGATTGGCCCTCATAGAAAAAGGAGGAGATGCCAATATTTTCAATTCAAACAAAAAAAATAATTCATTCCCAGCATTGAGGTATGGGCTCTTATTTATAGGGGCTGGAATCGGAATTTTGGTAGGTAATATTGTAGCCGAAGCGCGAATCATTGATGATGAGGCAGCCATTTTCTCATTCCTGATGATCTTCGGAGGGGCAGGACTTTTTACCTCTTACTTTATTGAAAGAAAAGAAGCCACTAAGCAGGAAAATGATAGATAATGATTTTCATATAATTAATAAAATAGGCCAGGGTTTAAATTCTGACCTATTTTATTAAAATGTATTCATGATTTAAAAACATTCCCTCCTTCTGCTTGACTGCTGTCAAATACGCGAATTCCAACAACCTCTGCTTCAGCAGTTTTCTCACCTTGACAATAAAAATCACATTGCATCACTGTTTTTCTGCCTTTCACTTCTATGATTCTAGCTCTCAATTCTACGACATGCTTATTTGAGGTAGGTTTGAGGTATCTGACGTTCAATGTGCCTGTAGCATATCTATACTCAGGCATAGAATCCAAGTCACGACCCTCTTCTTTGTAAGCATGCGCCATGGCCGTACCCATACAGTGACAATCAATCAAAGTAGCCATAATGCCTCCGTTCATCAAATCAGACCAGCCATGATAGTGCTCCTCAGATTGCCAATGGCATACAGACTCATCACCTTCCCAATAACTTTTGATGTGTAGTCCTTGATCATTGTGAATGCCACACCCAAAGCAAACATTCTCAGGCATGTGGTTTTGAAAGTATATTTTATCTGTCGAATTCATTAAATTTCTTCTTGGGTTCAAGAACGAAGATGAACAGAACAAATAAAAAACCGAAGCAGAAGGCTAAAAAAGATAAGCCAAAAGAGAAGTCAGCAGCGCCTGAAACCAAAAAGACGTCTGAAAATCCTTCAGAAGGAATTCCAGACGTCGATTTTAAAAAATTCTTAGGTTGTGGTTGATCAAATAGTAGCGTATAAAAACGCTGCCAGACCAGCCGCCCAAACCAAAATATAAGCTCTTAAGATTTGGATTCTAATTTTTTCAATAGCTGACATACAAAAGATTTGTGATGAAATACAAATTAATTTACTATGCAAGTTATGGATCAGAACTAGTTAAGTCAATTGGTAAAATCTCCTAAAGTGTTTTTGCGTCTTTTTCCTAGTAAGATATTTTTAAATCATTGATTTACTGATATTTACCAGCTACTTAATTGAGTTTCACTTTAAATTAGGTGAAAAATACTAATTCTAGAATAATAGAAAAATACAATACGATTTGCTTAATAGTGCAAGATAATATGTTCAACAAGAGTGGCTCAAAACTGCCTTTCACTTATGAGTAAGCCGTGCCTTCAATACATAATTGATGTCTTCTCCCATCATATCTGGCACCACAAGATTTCCCTCCGTTTCGAAGTGTCCTTCGATTGCATACTGATGATCTTCTGCTCGACCATATATGAAATACCCTGATATGATTGCTTCTTGAATTTTAATTTCTGCCATTGCTATAAATTGATTTTCGCCTACCTGGGAGCCTTGATAGGCACGCATCACAATTACCTGATCCTGATACTCATCCAAATTGAGGTAGACTCGTCTCTTTACCTCAAAAATCGGCAACACATGCGCCGTAAATTCGAGTGCCTCTAAATTTCCACCTGGCAATTTGAAGTCTACAAAATGCCACTGTGTGAACACCATCAACGCGTCGTTTTTTCTATTGAGCGTAAGCTCACCTGAAGGGTCAGAAAGACCAAAACACGAAAGAGAAATCAAAAGCAGACCCACTGCAAGTATTCCAGTGGTACTGGCACGTACAGATTTTAGTGAGATTTTCATTGCAGATGGTTTTTAATCTACTGCAAGGTATGGCCTCCTCCAAATGGCTTCAATCCGTATTTTCACGCACTAAAAAGTGCATCATTCACTTAAGAAGACTCTTTTCACTCTTTGGCTGACATTCGTCAATATTTCGTAAGGAATGGTCTTAATCCACTCGGCCAATTCACTGATATTGGGTTTTTCGCCAAAAACAACCACTTCATCACCTGATTTGACGGGTACATCAGTCACATCTACCATAGTCATATCCATGCAGATATTACCTATGGTAGGTACGAGCTGGTCATTGACCAACATTTGGCCTGTACCATTACCAAAAGCTCGTAAATAACCATCTGCATAGCCAATGGGTATTATGGCAATCGTCGTGTCCTTTTTTGCAAACCCACTGCGCCCATAGCCTATAGATTCACCAGCTGCTATCTTTTTAACTTGAGAAACACTACATTTCAAAGCGCTCACTATCTTCAATTTTCCTTGCTCTGTTTGGGTAGGGTCAAAACCATGAAGGCCAATGCCCAATCTGACCATATCAAAATGCAATTCAGGATAATTGACTATCCCTCCTGTATTTACTATATGACGCATGGGTTTATACCATAGACTTTCCATGATAGTAGTACTCATTCTTTCGAATCGCTCTCCCTGTTGCTTCGTATAATCGGCATGTCTTGGGTCTTCACTCCCTGCCAAATGACTGAATATGCTTTTTACCTTCAACTGTTTATTGAGCTTGAGCTGCTCAATCAGACGTTGCAGATTACTTTCCGTAAATCCCAGGCGATTCATTCCTGTTTCGAGCTTGATATGAATGGCAGGTAGATCCTGCATACTTTCATAATAGTCGAGAAAATCTATCAGCTGATCTAAACTATAAATCTCAGGTTCCAAGTTGTATTCCTTCAACAGCCTAAAAGAAGCAGGAGACACATTCATGATCATAATAGGTATGTGTATACCGTTTTTCCTCAATTCAACAGCCTCATCTGCATAGGCCACACCCAAATAGTCCACCTTATGAAACTGAAGCAAGTTGGCTATCTCAAAATTACCTCCACCATAAGCCAGTGCTTTGACCATGACCATGATTTTGGTTTCGGGTGCTAATTTACTTCTGTAGTAATTTAGATTGTGGATGAGATTTTCCAGATTCACCTCCAAAATAGTACCATGCGCTTTTTGTTCCAGGCTATTTACGATGAGCTCAAATTCAAAATCTCTGGCGCCTTTTACAAGGACGATTTCATCGTTAGGTGCGTAACCTGATTCCAGTAGATCCTGGGTCGAACTATAAAACTTAGCAGGAATATGAAAACAAGCACGAGATTGATTGATTTCATTACCAACACCTATAAATTTTTGAATATTGTTCTTTTGAAGCAATTCATTGACACGCTGATAAAGTGCATCACTCGATAATCCCGTTTGGTACAAATCAGAAAGAATAACTGTTTTTTTTGATCGTTGATTTTGTCTACCTAAAAAATCAAGTGCCACCTCCAAACCATACAAATCATTATTGTAGGTATCATCAATTACGTAGGATCTATTAATGGCTTGCTTCATTTCAAGCCTCATTTTTACTGACGAAAGTCTATTCAACCTCAGTTGAATAAATTCCTGATCATATCCAAGTACAACCAGCATGGCCGTGCAATGCATAATGTTTTCCACAGAAGCAGGGTCGTCATACTTCAGGAAAAAACTCAATTCTTTTTCTTGAACATCCAACACATACTTCTTCCCTTTTTGCTCTTTGATTTTCCATGGGATGAGTTGGGTAGTTTGAGAAACGGTCTTTGTCAAAGCTTGCTTCAGGGTATCATGACTCGCACAGTAAATTACCTTTTGGGCATGAACAAACAGCTTTGCCTTTTCCATAGCCTTTTCGGATAAATCTTTAAATCCTGCATTGTGTGCTTCACCAATATTGGTAAAGATGCCGAGGGTTGGGCCAATCACTCGCTCCAAACGCTCCATCTCTCCCACTTCTGAAATTCCTGCTTCAAAAATTCCCAGATTGTGGTGATGGCCCATCGCCCAGACAGACAAAGGGACACCTAATTGAGAATTGTAGCTCTTTGGGCTTTTCACGATATCGAACTGATCATCCAGCATTTGGGCCAACCACTCTTTTACAATAGTTTTTCCATTGCTACCCGTGATGCCAATGACCGGATAGTTGAATTCACTGCGTTGTGATTTCGCCATTCCTTGCATGGCGGCTATCGCGTCTTTTACCAAAAAATAGGAAGCATCTGCCTTCATTTTGACTTCCCGCTCAATGACGAATAGCCGAACGCCCTTTTCGTAAGCATCATTGATGAATTGATGCCCATCATGGTTTTGACCTGAAATAGCGAAAAATACCACACCTGATTGAATCGCAATTTGTCGCGAATCAAAAGCCAAGCCGCGCACAGTAATATCCAATGGCAGTTGTATCATTTCTCCCTGAGAGCTTTTGCTCAATTCGCTGAATTTCATAAATATGCTGACTTTATGTGGTAAATACTGCTCTGATGAGTTCACCCGATCAAATTCTAAATTACATACATTATTTTACAAAATTGGTATCGGTTTTTTTCATCCTATTCTCTTTTCAGTTATCTCATTTCGCTTAACTTGCAAAGTTTAGTCCAGTAAGAATTATAGCAAGATTGACCTCTTGCATTCGTCCATATGAAAGTATCACCAAGTCAGTCTTTTCAAATTATATATACACTTTTTGAACACCAATATCTCGGCTATCTGTTCGAGTCTTTTGTGATTCAATTAGACAGCGAAGGCCGATTGACCTTTTCGCATCAGAATATCTCGGCCAAAAATGCCAAGGAATTTGACAAAGGCTTGGACGAGAATGACTATGAGCTCATTAAGCTGATGGACTCTATGCAACCCGACGTGGTGGCTAAAAAATATGACAGAAAAAAATCCAAGCCAGACGACTTCTTTTTGAAATGTTTTGACGAACAAATTGGGGATCAGCACGCACAGCAAGAAATCAAAAACTACGTAGAGCGAAGACGAGCTAAGATCATGCCCTTGATGCATGGCAAGCGACTCTTCGAAATGGGTAATGATGGTGAGCCCGCATGGAAAGAGATAGAAGTATTGAATGAAAAAGCCAGTGTTCTTTTTCATTTTAGAAGAAATGAAGAAAACACGCACTATTTTCCCACCATCAAATATAATGATGAGAAGATAGAATTTCAATACAAAGGAGCTTACATTCTTTGTAACGACCCAGCTTATATTGTCATCGAAAACAAGCTCTATAGCTTCCAAAAAAATGTAGATGCCAATAAAATTAAGCCGTTTCTCAACAAGAAATTCATTGCAATTCCAAGAAAAATTGAGGATAACTATTACAACAAATTTGTCGCCCCATTAGTGGCTTCTTTTGATGTATATGCGAAAGGATTTGACATCAAAACCGAAACGGCCGAAATAAAGCCTATGCTTTATTTCTCAGAATTAGCTTCTAATGGCAACGCTATGGAATTGTTCGATTCCAATGGCAATAGAGCAGTTGACTCGGAATCTAAAATCTTGTTTGAATTGAAGTTCAACTATGGCAATCACCACTATAGTGCCGAGCATCTAAAAGAAGTAAGTGTGCACGTAGAAAAGGAAGATGACCAATATACCTTTCATCGCATCAAGCGAAATCTTGACAAGGAAAAGAAATTTGTATCCTTCTTAGGAGAAACTGGCCTGTTGCTAAAACACGCCAGGTCTACCATGGAAACGGCCAAGGCTTTTTCTTGGATTCAAAACACCAAAAAACTACTTGAAGATTCTGGCATTACCTTAAAACAAAACGGAAAAGGCGAGAAAAAATACTTTCTGGGCAAGTCAGAAATGACCGTTCAAATCAAGGAAAATATCGACTGGTTTGACGTTCATGCAGTTATCAAATTTGGTGAGTTTGAAATTCCATTTCATATCATCAGGAACTATATCCTGAAGAAAAAACATGAAATAGAGTTGCCCAATGGAGAGATTGCTGTGATTCCAGAAGAATGGTTTACTCAATACTCAGAATTAATGGCTTTTGCAGACGTAGGGGAAGAAGAATCTCTTCAATTGCAAAAACATCATATTTCGCTAGTCAAAGATTTGGACGAGTCCAATTTAGCTCATCTGCAATTGACCAATAAACTTGAAAGGCTCAGAGATTTTGACGCCATTGAGGATTACGAACTCCCTGTTGGGTTCAAAGGTGAGCTCAGGGCTTATCAACGTGCTGGATTCAACTGGATGCGATTTTTGAATGAATACAGGTTAGGTGGCTGTCTGGCAGATGATATGGGTCTTGGTAAGACTGTACAGACTCTAGCGCTACTTCAGTCCGTACATCAGGGCAACGACAATGGAACCAGTCTTTTAGTCATGCCTACTTCATTGATCTACAACTGGGAGAAAGAAGCTGAGAAATTTACGCCAGAGCTAAAAATACTAAACTATACTGGCGTCAAAAGAGTCAAAGACCCTAAGCGATTTGCGACATACGATCTGGTCATTACTTCTTATGGGCTGATCAGGCAAGACATAGACTTATTAGCTGATTTTCATTTCAACTATATCATTCTAGATGAATCTCAAGTTATTAAAAACCCAGATTCAATTATTTCTAAATGTGTAAGAGATCTAAACTCATCTTATAAGCTCATACTGACAGGCACACCTATTGAAAACACAACCATGGATCTTTGGTCTCAAATGACCTTCTTGAATCCTGGCCTATTGGGAGGAAAGTCTTTCTTTAGAAATCAGTTTCAGCTGCCGATTGAAAAGAAAAACGACGAAGAAAAAACCAAAAAACTCTATACGATTATCAAGCCCTTCCTCCTCAGGAGACATAAGTCACAAGTAGCTACAGACCTTCCTGAGAAAATTGAAAATGTACGCTATTGCACCATGTCCGAAGCGCAAGAGGAAGCTTATGAAAAAGTAAAATCCGCCTATCGAGACAAGATCATGGAGGAGATAGAAGCAGGTGGTATTGGCAAATCGCAATTCATGATATTGCAGGGATTGACTAAACTTCGTCAGATAGCTAATCACCCCTCTCTCGCGGACGAAGATTATAAAGAGGATTCAGGCAAGCTGGAAGACATCAGCTATATGCTAGAGAACGCCATCAATAAGAATCATAAAATTCTTGTGTTCTCTCAGTTTGTAAAGCATTTGAAAATCGTTTCAAAATACTTGGAGGAACATAATATAAAATACTCCTATCTGGACGGCAGTACTAAAGACCGACAGAAAGAAGTAGAAAATTTTCAAAATGATGAGCGTATAAAAGTGTTTTTGATTTCACTCAAAGCTGGTGGTTTAGGGCTCAATCTGACTGAAGCTGAATATGTCTTCTTATTGGATCCATGGTGGAATCCAGCAATAGAAGCACAGGCTATAGACAGAGCGCATAGAATTGGTCAGAAGAACAAGGTCTTCACCTACCGATTCATCACCAAAAACACAGTAGAAGAAAAAATTCTACAGCTTCAGCAAAGCAAGCAAAAATTGGCAGACGACTTAATTACTACAGAAGAAAGTTTTGTGAAAACATTGACAAAGGCTGACATAGCTGGCCTCCTAGATTAGTCCTCAAATGCAGCTGAGAACATATAAGAACTAGCGTTCTTTATCCGCTGACTTGGATAGATGCCTTGAGCAATAATGATCATCTTATAGGCCTGTCGATAATCATTGTTATTGAATTGTTTAAGCGCCTGATTGTAATAATGTAATCCTGCCAATTGACGCATGTCAACAATATTATTGATGTACTCAGGGCCTTGCATGGCTGCTTCATTACTTGCCAAACCAGTCATTCCCAACTCTGTGTTGATTCTAATAGATTCTTGATCAACAAAAGCCGTCCTTTCGGCAATCTCTTGAGCATCCCAGGCAAATCCAGCCAAAGCATCTGTAGATTCAAATAAATATTTCTTCCCACCTGATTTGGCCATCAAATACACATGATAATCTGTTTCGTGCACTTCATAATCAAAGCCTAACTCATCCAGAATCAAGGCATACAAAGCTGTACCTGTTACACAGTCGTATTTTTTTTCTTTCTTGAAGATTTCACTGAAAGTAACATACTGCTCATATTCTCCAAGCATCTTTCGATGAACTGTGTAAAACACATATTTTAGGAATAAAGCATCAGATTTTGAACTTGCTTGTCTTTCTCTCAACTTATCTACAAGTACAGCATAACTTTCTTCATAAGCCAAAACTTGATCTGCCGACAGATCGTCGAACTCAGATCTGATAAACAGTCCCAGTTTTGTGTCACTGGACAAATACTTCTCCCCCGTAGCTTGCGATGTGGTCGCATGCAGAGTCAAAAGTGCCAATCCAATGAGTATTTTTTTCATACTGGTTAATTGATTTTCTTAATGTTACTTCAATGTTACCTAATTGTTAACAAATATACTAACCAAAATTGAGCCCTCGTTGCCAAGCGGGCACTTTTCGATGAAAAATCATGTTTTTACCTATAAAAATCTGTGGTCTTGCCCCAAATGAAAGTCCTTTTTGGCCTGCCTTCATTATCTTTCTAGGCTTTTATTAAACAAACATTCCCTATGGCAAACCAGTTTCAATCTCAATTCGACAAACAAAAAGTAAAGAGTTTAACGCTTCGAACCGAATCTATTACATGCCGACGACAAAGGCTGAAATCACTTAAAACCTGGATTCTAAACAACAAGGATAAAATTCGAAAGGCTCTGCACGCAGACTTAAGAAAATCAGAAACTGAGACAGATATCACAGAAATATTTACAGTCACAACGGAAATTAATGACGCACTCAGCCATCTGCATCAATGGGCCAGACCACAGCACGTTTCTCCTGGCATGACATATCTAGGGACATCAGCCAGAATAAAACCAGAGCCCAAAGGGGTCTGTCTGATTATCGCACCTTGGAACTTCCCATTCAACTTGATTGGCAGTCCGTTGGCTTCATGCTTGGCAGCTGGAAATACTGCTATTTTAAAGCCATCAGAGCATACACCAGCAACCTCTAAGCTCATTAAGGAAATGGTGGAAGATGTGTTTGAGCCGGAATTAGTAACTGTAATAGAAGGTGCTGTTCCTGAAACTACAGCCTTACTAGAGTTGCCTTTTGATCACATTTTTTTCACTGGCAGCACGAATGTGGGTAAAATAGTGATGGGAGCCGCAGCCAAAAACCTCAGTTCCGTTACATTGGAACTAGGCGGCAAGTCTCCTGTAATCATAGATGAAACCGCCAGTGCTGATGATGCCGCTCGCAAAATAGTCTGGGGAAGATTCAATAATAATGGCCAAACCTGCATTGCTCCTGATTATATTTTCATTAGCGATATTGTAAAAGACAAATTTGTCGCATCCGCCAAAAAATACGTTTCGCAGCTATTCGATAGCAATAATGAAGGAATGGCCCATACAAAAGACTACTCCAGGCTAGTCAATGCGAATCATGCCAGTAGGTTGGTAGATATGCTAGAAGAAGCCAAGCAATCTGGTGCTAAAATAGAATTTGGGGGTGATCACAGTACAGAGGATAGATTTATCGAGCCCACTCTCTTGTCAAACATAGACGAATCTAATCGCATCTGGCAAGAAGAGATCTTTGGACCCATCATGCCTATGAAAGTGTACGAAGACATCAATGATGTGATCCATCACATCAACAAAAATGACAAACCTCTGTCTCTATACCTCTTTACAACAAGTAGGAAAATGAAGAAGCACATTACCCAAGCAACATCAGCTGGTACCATGGTAATTAATGATGTGGTCGTGCAGTATGCCCATCCTAACTTACCCTTTGGCGGAGTCAATCACAGTGGTATTGGCAAATCACATGGGAAATATGGATTCATGGAATTCTCAAATCAAAAATCCGTTTTGAGTCAGCGCATTGGTCTCACCAATGCCTTGCTTTTCTATCCGCCTTTCAATGGCTTCAAAAAATGGGTGGTGAGTTTTATGATTAAGTGGTTTTAAAATTACTCTTCTGAATTGACTGACAAGCGCATCTTCACCATGTGCTTTTTGAAGCCTGCTTTTTCATAGGCTCGCACAGCAGGTACATTGTCTTCATAGACTTCTAGTCTGATTTCATTGACTCCTTTGGATCGACTCCAAAGTTTTAGTTCGTCTAGTATTTGTTTTATGATTCCCTTTCCTCTTTGTTTGGGATCAACAAACATGAAGCCCAGATAGGCATATTTTTCATGTCTCAGGTATTCTTTGGCACTTATTATATTGGCATAGCCAGATGCCACTACTACCCCTTCCACTTCAGCTACTATGACTTTGGCATGATCAGAGGCTATAAGTGCTTTCAGGTCATAATAATTGATGTGACCGGATTTTAAAGTTGGGTCAAATGGGCGTTCGGCTTGGATAATGCCTTGCTCAAATTCATAAAGAGTGGGTAAATCAGCATTTGTTGCTAAGCGTAAAGTAACTGGAGTCATTGGGTAAATTTAGTACGTCAGTAGATTACGTACAGAGACTCAAATGGATGCAGGGTCGGAATTTTATTTAATCTTCCCTTTCGTATATCAATTTTCCACGCTTATCCCATTCACGTATGATATAGGGTCTGAATTCGTCGTCAAATGGATCTTTAGAATAGACAATCTCCCGCTTTCTGCGATTTCGAATATCATAATATTCTCGCCAAAGGCCTACTTTATTGTCAAAGTGATACTCCCCCATTGCCGCCAGATTACCACTTTTATGAAAAGCATAATAGTTGCCTTCTTTCTCTCCAAAGTGAACAGGAATGATTTCTTCTATTTGTTTCGTCTCCTTATTGTGATAGGCCACCAAAGACTGTTTTGGCCAGCCTTTATAATACTTTTCTTTTGACTGAAGAATATTATGCTTATTCCATGTAGACCAGCGTCCGTGCTTGGTACCCATATAGAATATACCCTCTTCAATCACCTGATCGCCAAGCATTTTTTTGTACGGGCCATGCAGAATGCCAGCATTGTCTTTATCTATCTTTCTAGACTTGATGATTTTTCTCTTTCTGAAATCATACCAGTAGACATCTCGAACGTACGGAACAGGATCTTCATAAACCTTTAGTACTGAAAACAGTTCTGTTACCGTATTTCCTCCAAATCCCTGTCGGGTAAATGCCTTTCTGGTCTTTTTGCCATAAAACACATTCCGCTTAGGTTTTTTCTTTTTTATTTCAATGACATCCTCTGGATCCTTTGCATCCAAATCCACAGTAAGGGGCTTCTCATATTGGGTCTCAAAATCATCATCAGTATAATCCTGACCTTTTGCAAAGGAGACTTGCAATACCAGAAGCAGAAACAGAACATATTTTACAGTAGGTTGTGTCATTGTCATATCGCAACGAGGATCATTTACAATCATTGCCAAATTCAAAACTAAATATATGTGGGCAATTAAAAAACTTGCCCAGGCCACAAACAAAAATAGCCATGAGTTTTCACCCATGGCTATTCCTTTATATCACTAAACTTACTCTGCGCTAATCGCTACAGAACGCTTGATAAAGCTAGTCAAGGCTGCACCTTCCAACAGACCCTGAGAAAGCAAAGCCAAGTCATAAGCCTGACGAGCCAATTGCTCTTTATTTTCAGCCTTCTTCGCTTTCAATATTTTTGAAACCAATGGATGGTTAGCATTGATTGCCACAGTATACTGATCTGGCATATCACCCATCATCATCATACCTCCACCACCTTGCTTCTGCATATCCTTCATTCTTCTCATGAATTCAGGCATAGTCACAATCACAGGCATTTCGTCAGCAGCCAATGATTCTACATTTACTGTTGAGTTCTTGTCATTGATAGCCTTCTCAAAAAGCGCCTTGGCAGATTCTTTTTCTTTATCAGAAAGTACAGATTCTACCTTTTCGTCTTTGTCGATCAGTTTGTCTGCCGTCTCGGCATCTACACGTTTCAATTGTGTTTTTTCTAGCTTATGTTCCAGTGTACCAATAAAATGGCTATCCAATGGCCCATCGAATTTCAACACATCATAAGATTTATTTTTAACTGACTCTATAAAAGCATGTTGCTTGGCTGGATTAGTCGCATAGAGATAAACCAGATTGTCATCTTTGTCTTTTTGAAGGGCGGACGCCTTCTCTTTGTACTCATCAAAAGTAAAGAACTCATCATCTGTATTTTGTAGCAGAGCAAAGTCCTTTGCTTTATCATAAAACTTCTCATCGCTCAGCATGCCATACTTCACGAATAGGCCAATGTTTTCCCACTTGTCTTCAAAGGCTTTTCTGTCCTTTTTGAATAGTTCGGCCAATTTATCAGCTACCTTCTTGGTGATGTAGGTATTGATCTTTTTTACTGCGCCATCCGCTTGCAAAAAGCTTCTTGATACGTTCAGTGGAATATCTGGAGAATCAATCACGCCATGTAGTAACATCAAAAATTCCGGAACCACATCTTTCACCTCATCAGTGATAAACACCTGGCGAGAATATAGTTGGATCTTATTTTTCTGAAGTTCTAACTCATTCTTCACTTTTGGGAAATAAAGAATTCCAGTCAGGTTGAATGGATAATCTACATTCAGATGAATCCAGAATAATGGCTCCTCAGACATTGGATACAACTCTCTGTAGAAAGCCAAGTAATCTTCGTCTTTCAACTCGGCTGGAGACTTGGTCCAAAGCGGAGTCGTGTTATTGATGATGTTATCTTTCTTTACTGTCTTGTACTGTGGTTTTCCATCTTTGTCTTCACCATCAGGTACGCTCTGATCCTTCTGTCCAAACTGGATTTCTACGGGCAAGAATTTACAATACTTGGAAAGAATTCCCTGCAATCTAGCTTGATTCAAGAATTCTTCAGACTCTTCATTGATATGAAGAATGATATCTGTTCCTCTTTCTTTTCTGGTACCCTCAGTGATCTCGAATTCTGTACTACCATCACAAATCCAATTAGCTGGTTCTGCGCCTTCTACGTGAGACAAAGAATTGATCTCTACCTTATCTGCAACCATAAAAGCAGAATAGAAACCTAGTCCAAAATGACCAATGATCTGCTGTTCGTCACCCTTGTCTTTGTATTTCTCTACGAACTCAGTAGCACCAGAAAATGCAATCTGGTTGATGTATTTTTTGATGTCATCAGCTGTCATTCCGATACCTTTATCCGAAATGGTGATGGTCTTTGCTTTCTCGTCAAAGTTCACTTCGACTTTCAAATCGCCAAGTTCACCATTGTACTCACCCATACCAGATAACTGCTTCAGTTTTTGAGAAGCATCTACTGCGTTGGAAACTAATTCTCTCAAGAATATTTCGTGATCTGAATAAAGAAATTTCTTGATGATGGGAAAAATATTCTCGGTGTGAATCGAAATATTACCTTTCTCTTGCATGATATATTTTTATTTAATGAATTAAAGTTTGATCGGACAATGTCCAGTAGTGGGCTGATTATCAAATGCCATTCCAAACACTTGAAAAAAGAAATCCGTGACAGGATGTCAGCGGATTAGGATTTTTTGACAGTTTGGTGGGTTTAATTTTTTCCAAAGTTTCAGCACTTTAGAAAAGTTACTCCAGATTATTTATCTGATACGATCAGCTGATCTGACCAATTTTTCGTCTCTGCGGATGAAACGGTTAGACAGCAAATTGAAAAGCAAGGCGGACACTCCCAAATAAAAAGCAAATAAATAATTGCCCTGTTGTGTGGGAGCGACTAATCGCTCAGCTTGATAGACGTGATAAACTATCAAGCCCATAGCACCTCCCATAAACAATGAATTCAAAGCTCCTAACTTCATTTGCAACAGACGATCATTGTATCGGGAAATAGAATAAAGGGCTACTACAGCTGCCAGCACAGCCAAGATGGCTATATAAAAGGTTTGACCTTCAGTAATTACGGCTATTTCACCTGTCTCAATATCTTTTTTGGTATGTGAAAATTTTAATGCAGTCAATTCTACCAATTCACTTTTCTCACTATCCAACTTATTCCAAATCGGAAAAAACAACATGGTAATCATACAGGCAGCAACACCAAATAAAAATATAGACTGAACTCGTTGTATCATAAGACTTAAAATTTGGGCAAAAGTAGGGAATTGTATTTCAATACCTAGACTTGAAAAAGGAGATTTTTAATCTAACGACAACTCAGATTTGGTAGCTTCATCTTTGCTGGCTTTTTCTTTTTGATCTGGCTTGATCGCCTTGGCCATCAAACTTTCATTTTTGGATTCGTCTAAGTTGCTCAGGTATTCGTTGATTCGTGCGCGAATTTCTTGTGTAGACAAGTTGTATTCGAACTCTCCACCCCTTGCGACAGTGAGTTGTCCAGTTTCTTCGGACACAATTACGACCAGAGAGTCTGTGGTTTCTGACATACCCAGTGCCGCGCGATGCCTGAGGCCAAATTGGGCGGGAATATCGTCTCGTTCTGACACAGGTAGTATACATCTGGCGGCCACCACTCTGTTGTTATTGATGATAATCGCTCCGTCGTGTAAAGGAGATAGCTTATTGAAAATAGCTAAAATCAGCCTCTTGGAAATCTTGGCTTCTAACCTGTCTCCAGAATCTGCAAAAAATTTAAGTTCTGAACTCCTCGAAAATACGATGAGTGCTCCCGTGTTAGAGCCAGCCATATTCTTAATAGCATCAATGATTGGAGATACATCCAAGTGGTTTTTGTCGTACTTTTCGTGCCAAAACTGTTGGACATTTTTGAGGATATTACCTTCTTCAAAGACAGTTGTTTTTCCCAAAAGCAATAGGAATTTTCTGATTTCCTGCTGGAACAACACAATGACTGCTATAACCCCAACGCCCATAAACTGACCCAGTATGATACTCAAGAGTTCCATATCCACAGCCTTTACCACCAGGTAGATCAAATACAGAAACAGGAAACCCAGAAAAATCTTGATGGCCACACTTCCTTTCATGAGCTTATACACGTGGTATAAGAAAAAGCTCACAAAAAGAATGTCGAATACATCAACCCATCCTATTTCTAAAAACCCAATTTGAAATCCTAAAATCATTTTTTGTTCTTTGTCATTGCTTCGTAAAGCTTGATGGTCTCCTTGGCTTCTCTTACATCATGTACTCTCAATACAGAGGCTCCATTCATCAAGCATGCCATATTAAGTGCCGTAGTTCCATTGAGTGCCCGATCAGGTGAACTCTCAAGTTCTTTAAATATCATGGACTTTCGAGATACTCCACACAGTATGGGTACGCCCAATATACGCAGCAGTTCTAACTTATTTAATAACTCAAAATTTTGTTCTTTAGTCTTTGCAAAGCCAAAACCTGGATCAATAAGAATATCCTTGACCCCTCTGCTTCTCAGTTCTTTGACCTTCGCATTAAAATAATCAATAATCTCCGAAACCATCTGATCATAGTCCGTAAGATTCGCCATGGTTTGCGGATTGCCTCTCATGTGCATCATCACATACGGCACATTAAGCTCCTCTATCAAATCAAACATACCCACATCAAGATTGCCAGCTGAGATGTCATTGACCATACAAGCTCCATGTTCTATGGCGCCTTTGGCCACTGTGGCTCTAAATGTATCAATGGAGATGATCACCTCAGGAAAATGCTTGAGTATGGCATCTATGCCCGCAACAGCAGCATCCCACTCCTCTCGCATCGGAATATCTGTGGCGCCAGGTCTGCTTGAATATGCCCCTACGTCCAAAATATTAACACCTTCATTAACCATCTTTTCCACCTTGGTCAACAAATCACTATCTGACTTGATCTTGCCCCCATCATAAAATGAGTCTGCCGTCAGGTTGATAATGCCCATTACCTTAGGCTCAGATAGGGCCATAAGTTCTCCTTTGATATTTATGAATTTGGACTCAGTCATTAATTTCTGAAATAATTTGTTGCCAGCTATTTACGCCTTAATTTTAGCCGCTCAATTCAATAAAATCGGACGAAATAGTGGAAGAAAAAACGGTAGGCGAATATACAGAAGTTATAAAGGCTTGTAAAGACATTTTCGAAAAGAAAACCAAGGACTACGGCACGGCTTGGCGGATTTTGAGAGCTTCTTCACTGACAGATCAGATTTTCATTAAGGCCAAAAGAATCCGCTCCATTCAGGAAAAAGGGGAGCAAAAAATACAAGAAGATATTGCTGGGGAATTTGTAGCTATTATCAACTATTGTATCATGGCCATCATGCAGGTTCGCATGAATGGAAATGAGGGAATGGAAATTCCGTATGATAAACTTGAGCCCTTATATTCGGGTATAGCTGATGAGACCAGAGATTTGCTAGCCAATAAAAATCATGACTATGATGAAGCCTGGAGAGATATGCGTGTATCGTCCATGACTGATATCATTCTGATGAAAATATTGAGAACTAAGCAGATTGAGGACAATCAAGGAAAGACTTTGATCTCAGAAGGTGTAGAAGCCAATTATCAAGACATGATCAACTACTCTGTTTTTTGTTTGATTCTTATGGGCTTCACAAACAAGAATTAGTTATGCTAACTGTTAAAAACTTGTTATTGTCGAATGACTCAAAAAAGACCATCAGATAGTTCATTAACTTTAGCTTCTAAAATAATCAGTATATGAAATTAGCATTGACCCTTGTAAGATTTTTTGTAGGAGGACTTTTCATTTTCTCTGGATTGATCAAAGTAAATGATCCTGTAGGAACAGCGATCAAGATGTCTGAGTATTTTGAAATATTCTCTCTTGAGATCGCCAACTTCTTTCACTACTTTGTCCCTTTGGCTCTTCCTATTTCCATTTTCATGGTGGTATTGGAAGTGGTATTGGGTATCGCCTTAATCTTGAACTACAAACAGAATTGGACGCTAAAAGCGCTGCTGGCCATTATCGTATTCTTCACATTTCTGACAGGCTGGTCGGCTATTACGAATAGTGTAACAGATTGCGGCTGCTTTGGTGACGCCATCAAACTAACACCATGGGAGTCATTCATCAAAGACCTTGTCTTGGTGGTGATGATCCTGTTTTTGTACCTGAGCCAGCATGATCCACAATCTGAGGCAGCCGAAAAAAGGGGACATTTTCTTGTTGGGGGTTCGTTAGTACTTTCTCTGGGCTTAGCCATTTATGCAGTGGCTCATTTGCCTTTCGTAGATTTTAGAGCGTACAAAGTTGGCAACAACATTCCCACAGAGATGCAACCCTCTGCTGAATACATCTATGAGTATGTGATGGAAAAAGAGGGAGAAGAGTTCAAATTTGAGGCCTACCCTACTGATCCTTCTTTCACATTTGTGGCCATGAACCATCTCAACCCCGAAGCTGCTCCGAAAATTACAGATTTTGGCGTTTGGAATGATGACGGAGATTTTACTTCTGAGGTATTTGTTGGAAATAAGCTATTTGTGATTTTGTACGACGTTTCGAAATCGGATAAATCCAGCATAGTTGAAATCAACAATCTCATAAAAGCATTGGGAGACCATATTGAAGTCTATGCCCTGACTGCATCTGACGGCTCTACTTTTGAAACATTCCAAAAAGAAGTGGGATTAGATATTCCATATTACTACACAGACGCTACTGTATTAAAAACCATTACTCGATCAAACCCTGGATTGTGGTTGCTATCCAATGGCACAGTAAAAGGCAAGTGGCACTATAATGATGTTCCCAATTATAGTAAAGTGTTGGATTTGGTGGAGTAACAAAATTGGTTTGAGCTTTTTATTTGACTATATTATTTACTCAATATGAAAAGAGACAAAATCATTTACTGGGTTGCCACCGGGTTAATCTCTATTATGATGCTCATGTCTGGAGGAATCTACTTAGTCAACACGGAAGAAGTCACTAGTGTCATTGAAGGATTGGGGTTCCCTGGTTTTATCACGCTCCCCTTAGGAATTGCTAAACTGATTGGAGTAGTCATTATTCTGACCAGAAGACCGACTCGCCTGTTGGAATGGGCTTATGCTGGTTTCTTTTTTGATTTTATACTTGCCTTTATGGCGCATTGGCATGCCAACGATGGAGGACATGATCTCGCAGCAATTGCCTTGGTACTTTTAATGATCTCCTACTTCTTTGAAAAAAGAATTTAAACTTGTCACTAATCTAAAGTTTCCGCATCATTAAGTCTAATAAATAAAAATTTAACCCACCCTTCTTGAATATTTGAATATTCAATTAATTCATCACTTTTGTCCTTCCATATAATCTTTTCAACCACCTTTCCATCACCTAAAACACTATACTCACTAGACCATATCCATGAAATTTCAGCGGTATAGATCAGCTCTGAAGTAGCGTCATAGAATTTAACGATTGAGACTCCAGTATCCCCGAGCTGATGATTTTCCTCTCCGTACTGGAAATATTTTGTGGTTCCATGTCCAACTTTTAAAAGCTCTCCATTTGATATCTCATAAAATGTATGCTCTAAAAGAGAGTCGTCTGTCCACTTTATGAGATAACAAAAATTAATTTCTCCTTCAAAATATTCGGATGGATAATAGTTGTATTGGTAATCGTAAAGCATTCGAAGTTTTAGTTTATTACCGTATACACTCTCCTTCTGTATTTTATCATCTTTAAACAACAGCTCACGGTAATAATCTCCATATTCGAACCTAGTAAAGGAATCACCATGGTCGGAGAAATTATTTCGTTTGATTAAGACATTCTTACTGTCATATTCAAATGTATAATAATACGAATTTAACTCACCGTTAAAAGATGTAGAATACTTAGTAAGCAATTCTTCTTGATATTCGAAAAAAGCTTCGAAATACGATCCTTCTGACTCCGTTCTAATTTTAATCGTATTTTTATCTTCATCGTAGAAAAAGAAATGATTTTCTACCCAATATTCATTTTTTTCCTCAATGCGCTCAACTAAGCCTTCAGAATTATGTCTTATGGTCAGGTCAGAGATTTGACCATAATCAGTTGATATTTTCACTTTTTCAATTAGTCCATCCTTGTCGTAATTAAATAAATAATATATTGGATAGTCTCTTCTTGAACTTTCATCATAAGAAATAGAAACTGATGATGATATAAATCCGTCATCACTGACTGAATGCTCAAATACCTCCACCTCTTCTCCGATCTCACCCAAGTATTGGATATTTCTTGAACTTCTTATCAGTCTACCTTTATCGTCATATTCATGTCTAAACTCGCCCTCGTAAGTAGGGGATTGGTATCCAACAATTCTATATATGACTCTATGAAAGGATCTCAAGAATTTCTCATTATCCAACTGTGGTGGTAATGTTTCGTTGTCATCACAAGAAGAAAAGAAAATAAATACAAAAAAGAAAAGTAATTTAAGTCTAGATTGGTTCATGAGTATAGTTTTATCAGCCACAAATTATAGGAGGATACATGTTAAACACTAACCTTTTACATATGAATCGGCCCTGCATCTGTTGCTGCCAAGCATGCTTCCTTCACGGCTTCCATGTAAGTCGGGTGAGCATGTGACATTCTGGAAACATCTTCTGCAGACGCTCTAAATTCCATGGCCGTCACACCAGCGGCAATCATATCTGCTGCCCTAGCACCAATGATGTGAACACCTAAAATCTCTTCCGTGGTTTTGTCAGCCAAGATTTTCACCAATCCGTCCGTATCCATACTGGCTCTGGCTCTACCTAGGGCTTTGTATGGAAATGATCCTACTTTATACGCTTTGCCAGCTTCTTTCAGTTGTTCCTCTGTTTGTCCAACTCCAGCCACTTCTGGCCAAGTGTAAACTACCCCTGGAATCAGGTTGTAATTGATATGCGGCTTCTGCCCTGCCAATTGCTCAGCTACTAAAACTCCTTCCTCTTCCGCTTTGTGAGCGAGCATAGCCCCCTTCACCACATCGCCAATCGCATAGATATTATCAGCCGAAGTCCTCAGATGATCGTCCGTTTCAATACGCCCAGCTTTGTCTGTTGTGATTCCAACATTCTCTAGTCCAAGTCCATCAGTATACGCTCTTCGCCCAATAGACACTAGGCAATAATCGCCTTTGAGCTCAACTACCTCCCCATTGGGGGTATCGGCTTTCACGGTTACATTCTTGCCTTTGACTTCTACGCCAGTCACTTTATGCTTGAGGTAGAATTTTACTCCTAGTTTCTTCAAAGACTTCGTCAATTCTTTAGACATGGTACTGTCCATTCCTGGAATAATTCTATCAAAGAATTCTACAACAGAAACGTCGGCACCCAGTCTTTTGTAAACAGAACCCAATTCCAATCCAATCACACCACCACCAATGATTATCATGTGTTTGGGAATTTCTTTCAACTCTAGTGCCTCGGTACTTGTGATCACTCTTTTCTTATCAATATTGATGAAGGGTAGAGAAGATGGCTTTGATCCTGTCGCTATTATTACCTTGTCTGTTGAAATAGTTTCTTCCTTTTCGCCCGCTACTTTAATAGTGTTTTTGTCAACAAACGAGCCATGACCATGAAAAACATCAATTTTGTTTTTCTTCATCAAAAACTGAATACCGTCAGTATTTGCCTTTACCACATCACCCTTTCGGGCAATCATTTGTTTGAAGTTTACCTTTGGAGCAGGAATATCAATCCCGTGCTCTTTGAAGGTATGTTCGGCATTGTGAAAATGCTCAGACGAATCCAACAAAGCCTTGGAAGGAATGCAGCCCACATTCAGACAGGTTCCTCCTAATGTATTATATTTTTCTACTATCGCAGTTTTGAATCCTAATTGTGCACATCTGATAGCTGCTACATAGCCCCCAGGGCCGGATCCTATTACCGTTACGTCGTATTTCATAATTTTAGTATATGGTACTAAGTATTGAGTACAAAGTACAGTTCGTCTTATTTTAAGGAAGTCATCAGGCCAAATAACATTCGATGGATTTCATCTATGTTTTGGGTTAGAACTTCTTGTTTTTCATTTTTCAGGTAACCAATTCTTGTTGAAATCTGGATTTGAGTATTTAACTCGAAAAGAGAACCTGTTGCAATCGATAAAAAATGGGCAAACTCCTTTTTTGAAGTGCGTCCACTACCTTCTGCAATATTTGAAGGAATTGAAACTGCACATCTTCTAATCTGGCTAATCAAACCGAACTTTTCGTCATTTGGAAAACTTTTCACCACAGCATAAACCTCTTCAACAAGATCCATTGACTTTTTCCAAACTTGTAAATCTTGATATCGATTCATTCTAAAACTTTGTACTTTAGACTTTGTACTGTTTTAAATTCCTAACATCAATCGAGCTGGATCTTCAAGCAACTCTTTTATCCTTACCAAGAAACTTACAGACTCTTTACCGTCAATAATTCTATGGTCGTAAGACAACGCCAAGTACATGATTGGTCTGATTTCAACTTGTCCGTTGATAGCCACTGGTCGTTCTACAATATTGTGCATGCCTAAAATGGCCGACTGAGGTGCATTGATAATAGGTGTAGAAAGCATAGAACCAAAGATACCACCATTGGTCACAGTAAATGTTCCACCCTGCATCTCGTCAATACTCAATTTGTTGTCTCTGGCCTTTTTAGCTAGTCTTACCACTTCACTTTCTACTTGATTGAACGAAAGTGATTCTGCGTTTCTGATTACTGGCACCACCAAGCCTTTAGGAGCAGATACTGCTATTGACACATCACAAAAATCATTATATACAATCTCATTGCCATCAATCTGTGCATTTACTGCTGGCCATTCTTGCAGGGCTTGACAAGCTGCTTTGATGAAGAAAGACATGAAACCCAAGCCGACCTCATACTTATCCTTAAAAGCATCTTTGTATTTTTTACGAAGGTCCATGACTGGCTTCATATCTACTTCATTGAAAGTAGTCAGCATAGCTGTTTCATTCTTTACAGAAACCAAACGCTTTGCTACCGTCTTTCTCAATGGAGTTAATTTCTTTCTGGTTTGTTCTCTACCACCACCAAAAGCTGGAACCGCAGGAGCAGTTTCTTTAGCTGGGGTGCTAGCTGCAGCAGGAGAAGATTTTTGAGCTGCTTGTGCGTCATCCTTTGTGATTCTGCCTCCAACACCAGAACCCACCAAATCGCCAGCTGGAATGCCCTT
Organism: Reichenbachiella faecimaris; assembly: GCF_900176375.1. GTDB lineage: Bacteria > Bacteroidota > Bacteroidia > Cytophagales > Cyclobacteriaceae > Reichenbachiella > Reichenbachiella faecimaris. Next base: position 206,211 of record NZ_FWYF01000002.1, read on the forward strand.
TTCAGCCAAAATCTTAGCCGCAGCAGGAGATGGGTGTCCAGCTGCGTAACCTGGAGCTCCAGTTGGGGTTTCTGCTGTTACCTCTGGAGTGGGTGCTGCCGCAGGTGCAGATGCCACTCCGGCCATCACGTCAATTTTACATATCAGTGCACCTATTTCGATTGTATCACCTTCTTGAGCTACTATTTTGAGAACACCACGAGCTTCGGCAGCCAATTCGAAAGTAGCCTTGTCTGACTCAATTTCAGCAATTGGCTCATCGAGTTCCACTACATCACCATCTTGCTTCATCCAAGCACCAATAGTTACCTCAGTAATTGACTCGCCTACAGTAGGTACTTTCATTTCTAAGGTCTCTCCAGTTTTTCCTCCATCAGATGATGCTGGTACAGATTCGATTTTAGCAGTAGGTGCTGATGATAAGGCTCCTGCACCTGCAGCAGTTTCATCAATAGTACAAACGACCGTACCTATTTCTATAGTTTCGCCTTCTTCTACTTTGATAGTGAGAATTCCAGCTGCCTCAGCATTGAGTTCGAAGGTTGCTTTGTCTGATTCCAGTTCGCAGATGACTTCGTCCATTTCGACATAATCGCCACTCTGCTTGGTCCATTGCGAAACCGTCACTTCGGTTATCGATTCACCAACGGTTGGTATTTTAACTTCAATCATTTCTTTATTATTAAATTTTTTAAGTCTCGTTTGATATTACAAAGTGAAGGCCTGATTTACCAAGTTTTCCTGCTCTTGCTTATGAACCTTGGAATAACCAGTCGCAGGTGAAGCCGCCGCCTTTCGCGAAATCACATCTTTCGTCACCTCTCTGAATACTCTCAAAATAAATGACCAAGCACCCATGTTTTCTGGCTCTTCTTGTACCCAGTAAACCATGTCTACTTTGTACTTTTTCAGTTCAGCCAAAACTTGTTTTTTCGGAAATGGATGCAACTGCTCTACTCTAATGATCGCCACATCCTTACGCTTATCTGCTTGTTGCTTTTCTAGCAAATCAAAATACACTTTGCCATTGCACAACAGCACCTTTTTGACCTTTTTAGGTTCTGCATAATCGTCGCCAATTACTTCTCTAAATTTACCTTTGGTAAATTCTTCCATTTTAGACATTACCAATGGATGTCTGAAAAGAGATTTTGGCGACATTAGAATGCAGGGCATTCTAAATGGCATCGCCAACTGTCTTCTGATCATGTGGAAATAATTCGCTGGTGTAGTCAGGTTACAGATATACATATTGTTCCCCGAAGCCAGCTGCAAATAACGTTCAGGTCTAGCGTTAGAGTGCTCTGGGCCTTGGCCTTCGTATCCATGCGGCAATAGAAGTACAAGTCCATTCATTCTCCTCCACTTGGTGTAAGAACAAGAAATAAACTGATCTACCATCACTTGGGCGCCATTGGCAAAATCTCCGAACTGCGCTTCCCAAATTACAACTGCATTTGGATCAGCCATGGCATAGCCAAACTCAAATCCCATACAACCAAACTCTGAAAGTAAAGAGTTATATATCTTAAAGTCTTTCTCACAACCTTCAATATGATCCAAGAAACTATACGCCTCATTGGTGTTCATATCTCTTACTACAGCATGTCTATGCGAGAATGTACCGCGCTTGGTATCCTGACCAGAAATCCTAACCGTGTTATTATCCAGGAGCATAGATCCATAAGCCAACATTTCAGCAGCTGCCCAGTTGAGTTCCTTTTTATCAAAGAACATCTCCTTGCGCTGTTTCAACACCTTTTCAATTTGTTTCAATGGTTTGAAACCTTTTGGCACTTTAGACATTGCTTCGCCTACCTTTTTCACTGTATCCAATGAAATCGAAGTGTCAGGCGACTGATCAAAATCTTCTGGCTTTGAAAGTCTCATTTCTGAGAATTCCTTTTCACTTTGTTGTAAAGTATAAGGAAGCTTGTCCTGCTTCACTTGATTTAAGCGATCTTGCAGCTGTGCCTTAAATTCCTTATCCATTGACTTGGCCAATCCAGCATCAATATCTCCTCTATCAATAAGCGATTTATTATAAACCTCTCTAGGATTCGCATGCTTCGAAATCAGATTGTATAAAGAAGGCTGAGTGAATTTCGGCTCATCTGACTCATTGTGGCCATGACGTCTATAGCACACCATGTCAACGAAAATGTCTCTCTTGAATTTCTGGCGGTATTCAACAGCCATTTTCATACAGAACACTACAGCTTCTGGATTGTCACCATTTACGTGTAGCACAGGCGCATCAACCGTTTTAGCTAAATCTGTACAATAGATACTCGATCTTGCTTCATCAAAATCAGTAGTAAATCCAACCTGGTTATTAATCACAAAGTGGATCGTACCACCTGTTGAGTATGCATCCAACTTCGACATTTGCACCAACTCATAGCCAATTCCCTGGCCTGCTATCGCAGCGTCACCATGAATTAAAATCGGCATGATCTTCGAATTATCATTCTCATATAGACCATCAATTTTAGCTCTTGCAAACCCTTCTACAACTGGGTTTACTGCCTCCAAATGAGATGGATTTGGTGCCAATTTCAAATCCACTGTATGACCCTTTGGAGTCACGATCTGAGATGAGAATCCCATGTGATATTTTACATCACCATCACCCATAGTTTGATCAGGAACGTACCCACCTTCAAATTCATTGAACACTTGCTCATAGGTTTTTCCCATAATGTTTACCAGCACATTGAGTCTGCCTCTGTGAGCCATACCCATTACGACTTCCTGCACTCCTAATTCTGCACCTTTGTTGATAGCAGCATCAAGGGCGGGGATTGTGGTTTCACCACCTTCAAGTGAGAATCTTTTCTGACCTAAATATTTTGTGTGAAGGAAATTTTCAAAAACAACTGCTTCATTAAGCTTAGATAAAATTTGTTTCTTCTCTTCAACAGGTGGATTGAAGTTAAGCGCTTCTCTTTCCACCTTCTCTTTGAACCATTCCAGAATATTTGGTTTTCGGATATACATATATTCGAACCCCACTGTTCCCTCATAAATATCTTTAAGAGAAGCTACAATCTTCTTCAGTGAAGCCTTCCCTATTCCAATGATATTTCCACATTCAAATTCGGTATCAAGATCTTCCTTGGTCAACCCAAAATCCTCAATATCCAAAAGTGCTCGTCTATCCTTTCTTTGCCTAACTGGATTCGTATCCGATTTTAAATGTCCACGCGATCTATACGCATGAATCAAATCACGTACAGCGAGTTCCTTATTCGAAACAGCACCTGTGCTTGCTTCACCATTTTCACCATATTTTTGAAGAGAGAACTCAAAGCCTTCAAAGAATCGTTGCCATGAAACGTCAACAGAATTGGGATCGGCTTTGTAAGATTGGTACATATCGTCAATCACTCCACTGTGTGCATTGGCGATATAAGAATATTTATCCATTTGCTAATTTGTCTTTGCTGGCACAAATATAGTCCTCACATCAAACAATCAAAAACCGTATAATCGTTTATCAAATTATATTAATTTAAACCCATCCAGAGTACTTTTAGATATTCTAATAAGTTATTGTCTAGTTCATTTTTAATTTATTCATAAAAAAACACTACATTTGCGGACTTTTTAATACAAGTGGACGTGATCCGCAACATTTAAACTATACCATATAAAATGGCAGTAAAAATTAGACTAGCCCGAAGAGGGCGAAAAAAACAGGCAATTTACGATGTAGTCGTAGCAGACGCCCGTGCGCCACGTGATGGCCGATTTATCGAAAAGCTAGGTTCGTACAACCCCAATTCAGATCCTGCATTCATCAGCATTGATGAAGACAGAGCATTTAAGTGGGTAATGGACGGTGCGCAGCCTACTGATACCGCGAGAGCAATTCTTTCGTACAGAGGTGTGATGTACAAAAAACACTTACAAGTAGGTGTAAATAAAGGTGCAATCACCCAAGAAGATGCCGACAAGAAATTCGAAGCATGGATGACTGAGAAAGAAAGCAAGGTTCAAGGAAAAGTTGATAATTTGGCAAAAGCCAAAGATGAAGCTAACAAGACCAAGCTAGAAGCTGAGGCTAAAGTGAATGCAGCAAGAGCAGAGGAGATCGCTAAGAAAAGATTAGCCATTGAAGAAGCTGAAGTAGCAGCCAAAGCTGAAGCTAGTGCCGAAGAGGCTCCAGCAACTGAAGAAGCACCTGCAGCCGAGGCAGCAGCTCCAACAGAGGAGGCGCCTGCAGATGAAGCAACTCCAGAAACTCCAGCAGTAGAGGAGAAAAAGGAAGAAGCTCCAGTAGCAGAGGTGAAGGAAGAAGCACCTGTATCAGAAGCTAAAGAAGAAGCACCTGCAGTGGAAGAAAAACCAGCTGAAGACGCTTCAAAAGAAGAAGAAAAAGCCGCTGAATAATTTATTATGACGGTTGATGATTGCTACCAAATTGGTCATGTAATCAAGACCCACGGCTTAAAAGGTGAAGTTCAACTCTTTTTAGATGTTGACAATCCTTTAGCATATCAAGAAATGGAATCAATGCTCGTTCAACAGGACGATTCGTTGATTCCATTTTTTATTGAACATCTTCAAATTAGCGCTAGTAAGGCCATTGCTAAATTCGAGGAAGTTGATGATATAGAAGAAGCCAAGGTTCTTGTTGCTTCCCAACTCTATTTACCTTTGAGTGTATTGCCTGACCTGGAGGCTGGTGAGTATTATTTGCACCAATTGGTAGGTATGGATCTTTATGACAAAGATAATTATATAGGTAAGGTAAAAGAGCTTTTTGAAATAGGTCCGCAAGAACTTATTTCTGTTATACACCAGGAAAAAGAAGTGCTGATCCCCCTGAAAGATGAGATCATCAAAAAGGTAGATATCCAAAACAATAGGATTGACGCTGACATACCTGATGGCCTTATAGACATATATCTTGAAGATGAGAATTGATATCATCACATGTGTGCCTGCCATGTTTAGTGGCACAATAGATCAGAGCATACTAAAAAGAGCTGCCGATAAAGGCCTGGCCGAAATTCATGTTCACGATCTTAGAGATTTTGCGATCAACAAGCATAATCAAATCGACGATTATGCCTTTGGAGGTGGCGCTGGCATGGTGTTGATGATTGAGCCCATTGATAAGTGTATTACCAAACTCAAATCTGAGAGAGCATATGATGAGGTGATCTACATGAGCCCAGACGGAGAAACACTCTCACAAGGGGTTTCCAATGAATTGAGCCTTAAAAAAAACATCATCCTTCTTTGTGGTCATTATAAAGGTGTAGATGAGCGAGTTCGCGAACATCTCGCCACTCGTGAAATCAGTATTGGCGACTATGTGCTAACTGGTGGTGAGCTGGCAGCAGCAGTGGTGGCAGACTCTGTCATTCGATTATTGCCTGGCGTGATGAACGATGAAACTTCTGCTCTTACAGACTCTTTTCAGGATGATCTGATTGCACCACCTGTATATACCAGGCCCGCCGAATATAACAATTGGAAAGTGCCAGACGTGCTGACATCAGGACATCAAGCTAAAATAGAAGCCTGGAGATTTGAGCAACAAGTACAAAGAACCAAGGCCAAAAGGCCTGATTTGCTTAAAAACCCAGATTCCGAAGATTGATCAAAGGAATTAAAATTTTATTTTGAATCCCTTTGAACTATTTAATAAATAAATTTCTATATTTGCAGTCCGATTTTTGGAGGGGCATATAAAGCTAATAAAATGAGCGACTTAATTAAATTAATCGAAGACGAATACAAAGAAAAGAGAGCAGCAATGCCTTCTTTCAACCCAGGTGATACTGTGAATGTTCACGTAAAGATCAAAGAGGGTAATAAAGAAAGAATTCAGCAGTTTCAGGGAACTGTTTTACAAATCAAAAACCCTAGCTCTAATGGCGAAACCTTCACAGTAAGAAAAATCTCTAGCGGCATTGCTGTGGAGAGAATTTTCCCAATGCTTTCTCCTAACATCGAGAAAATCGAAGTCTTGAGAAAAGGGAAAGTAAGAAGAGCGAAACTATACTACTTAAGAGGTAGAAAAGGGAAAGCAGCTAGAATTAAAGAGAGACTTTAATCCTCGCTCACCAAAATATTTAAAAAGTCCCGATCTATCGGGACTTTTTTTGTTTCTAGTTTTGTGGACATATAAGTACTAAAGCGCGTATACGGATTGAACCATGAAAATTACGTTTTATAAATACCAGGGAACAGGCAATGACTTCGTAATGATTGATAACCGTGAAGGGATCTTTTCTCACGAAACCAGTTTAGTCTCAAAAATGTGCGATAGAAAATTCGGCATCGGAGCTGATGGGCTCATTCTGATAGAGCATCATGATAAGCTGGATTTTGAAATGGTGTATTTCAACGCAGACGGCAGCCAAAGTCTCTGTGGAAATGGTAGTAGATGCGCCGTAAGTTTTGCTAGATACTTAGGTATTATACAGGATCATGCCAATTTCCTGACTATAGATGGTGAATATGAAGCTGACATTAAAAATGGCTTAATTCATCTACATATGCGCGACCAGCAAAACCCAAAAAAGTTTGATTCTCATTATTTCTTGAATAATGGTTCCCCTCACCACATAGAGTTCGTCAACGATGTCGACAAAAAAGATGTTCGCAATTTAGGAGCGACTACTAGGTATTCCGACGCGTACAAACCAAATGGAACCAATGTCAATTTTGTGCAGGTAAAAGAAGACCACACCATATATGTTCGTACTTATGAACGAGGTGTAGAGGACGAAACTTTATCATGTGGCACAGGCATCACCGCCTCAGCATTGGCCGCAGCTGACAAAGGACTCAGAAGCCCAATTTTCATTGAGGCAAAGGGTGGAAAATTAGAGGTCAGATTTGAGCAAAACGTTGATAAGTCATTCTCAAACATCTGGCTGATTGGCCCAGCCGAACAAGTTTTTGTCGGCCAGTTTGACATATAAAAAACTAACGGTTCGTTTTTTGTTATTACCCTTCTCAGATTCACGTCTAGAACAAAAAAGAAATTAAATTTACCGATTCATTACATAGAGTCTATGAGATATTTACACCATACGCTGCATTTTGGAGTACTGGTGCTAGGCATAGACTCATTTATAAACAGACATTGCATAAAAAGTAAATATTCATGTTAAATATTATTACAAAAGGCATAGCCAAAGTATTTGGTACAAAGGCGGATAGAGATTTGAAAGAGCTTTTGCCTTACGTGGATTTGATCAATGGTGAATATCAGAAATTAGCCCAAATTTCAGACGATGAACTCAGAGGAAAATCTCAAGAGTTGAAAGAAGAAATAGCAGCACATCTACAATCCATAGATGACGAAATGGCTGCTTTGCATCAGCAAGTTGAAGACAATCCTGATCTTGATATTGTCGAAAAAGAAACAGTCTTTAATAAAATTGATGAACTCGAAAAGAAAAGAGACGAACAGCTCGAAGAAAAACTACTTGACATTCTCCCTAGAGCCTTTGCGATTGTAAAAGATACTGCACGTCGACTGACAGAAAACAAAAAGCTGACAGTTCAAGCCTCCATGATGGACAAGCAGCTTGCCGCAAGTAAACCACACATAGAAATTAATGGCGAAACTGCCACTTGGCACAACGAATGGAAAGCATTTGGCCAAGACGTAGTCTGGAATATGATCCACTACGATGTACAGTTGCTGGGTGGAGTTGTTCTTCATCAGGGCAAAATTGCAGAGATGGCAACAGGTGAAGGTAAGACGCTGGTAGCTACGTTACCAGCTTTCTTGAATGGCCTATCTGGTCGTGGCGTTCATGTGATTACTGTCAATGATTATCTTGCCAAAAGGGATGCCGAGTGGAATGCACCACTCTTTGAATTCCACGGTTTAAAAGTTGACTGTATTGACAAACATCAGGCGAGTTCTCCTCAAAGAAAAGCCGCCTATGAAAGCGACATTATCTACGGCACAAATAACGAATTTGGCTTTGATTATCTTAGAGACAACATGGCTCGTCATCCAGACGAGTTGATGCAAGGCAAGCATCACTTCGCCATGGTTGATGAGGTCGATTCTGTATTGATTGATGACGCCAGAACGCCATTGATCATTTCAGGCCCCATTCCTAGAGGTGATGAGCATGAATTCTATGAGCTCAAGCCAAGAATCAGTAAGCTAGTAGATGCACAGCGCAAGACTACTTCTCAGTTCTTGAATGAGGCTAAGAAATTAATCGCAGAAGGCAATGAAAACGATGGTGGACTCGCCCTTTTCAGAGCATTCAGGGGACTGCCTAAATACAAGCCATTGATTAAGTTTTTGAGCGAAACCGGCATTCGTCAGGTTCTTCAAAAAACCGAAAATATTTACTTGGCAGACAACCAAAAACTGATGCCAGAAGCAGATGAACCATTGTATTTCACTATTGATGAAAAGACGAATGGCATTGAGCTGACCGACAAGGGTATAGATTTGATTACTGGTGAGGGTGAAGATCAAAACTTCTTCATACTTCCCGACATTGGATTGGAGATCGCTCAGTTGGAGCAAGACTCTTCATTGAGTGAAAACGACATGCTTCACAAGAAAGAAGCATTAATCCGTGATTATTCTGTAAAAGGACAAAGAATCCACTCTGTCAATCAATTGCTCAAAGCCTACACGCTTTTCGAAAAAGACACAGAATACATAGTTGTTGAAGACAAGGTTAAAATTGTCGACGAACAAACGGGTCGTGTGATGGACGGCAGGAGGTATTCAGATGGCTTGCATCAAGCGATAGAAGCAAAGGAAAATGTGAAGGTTGAAGACGCTACTCAGACCTATGCTACGATCACTCTACAAAACTACTTCAGGATGTATCACAAGCTAGCAGGGATGACAGGTACTGCTGAAACTGAAGCAGGTGAATTCATGGAGATTTACAAGCTGGATGTTATCGTGATTCCTACCAATCGTCCAATCCAAAGAAAGGACATGGAAGACAAGGTCTACAAGACCATCCGCGAAAAATTCAATGCTGTAGCTGACGAAATTGTAGAATTGACCCATGCAGGAAGACCTGTTTTGGTAGGTACCACTTCCGTAGAAATATCCGAACTGATCAGTAGAATGCTGACCATGAAGAGCATCAAGCACCAGGTACTGAATGCCAAGCAACATGCAAAAGAAGCAGACGTAGTGGCAGAGGCAGGCAAGCCCGGAACCGTGACTATTGCCACCAACATGGCTGGCCGTGGTACAGACATTAAATTAACTCCTGAATCAAAAGCTGCTGGAGGCTTGGCCATTATTGGCACTGAACGACATGAATCTCGACGTGTAGACAGGCAATTGAGAGGAAGATCTGGTCGTCAAGGAGATGTAGGTTCTTCTCAGTTCTTCGTTTGTTTGGAAGACAACCTGATGAGGCTTTTCGGCTCGGACCGTATTGCTCGGATCATGGACAGATTGGGCCTTGAAGAAGGAGAAGTCATCCAGCATAGCATGATTACCAAGTCAATCGAAAGAGCGCAAACCAAGGTAGAGGAAAACAACTTTGCCACACGAAAAAACTTGCTTGAGTATGATGATGTAATGAACTCGCAGCGTGAAGTGATCTATTCAAGAAGAAAAAATGCATTGTATGGAGAAAGGCTAGATCTTGATATCTTAAACATGCTCTACGATACGGCTGATGATATTGCTATTAATGCCAAGTCCACTGGTGACTTTGATAGTCTGAAATTAAACTGCTTGGGTATCCTAGGCATGGATACTAAAATAGATCAGGAAAACTTCACCAGTCAAGGCCCTGAGCAATTGGGAGAAAAACTCTATCATGAGGCACTGAATGCATATCATACTAAAAACAAGATGGTGTCTGAACGGGCACTTCCTGTTTTGAAAAACATACAAACGACAAGAGGTGCAACTGTAAAAGAAATTCAGATCCCATTTAGTGATGGTAAAAAACAAATTGGTGTTGTAGCTGGATTAGAGAAATCTATTGAAACGGAAGGCCGAGAGATGATCAAGGCTATGGAGAAAATGATTGCCTTGGCAATTATTGATCAAAGCTGGAAAGAGCATTTGCGCGAAATGGATGATTTGAAACAGTCAGTAAGAATGGCTGTCCATGAGCAAAAAGACCCCTTATTGATCTATAAGTTTGAGGCCTTCGAAATGTTCAAGCAGTTCTTGGCAAGAGTGAATGAAGACACGATTTCCTTCTTGACCAAAGCGGAAATTGCGGTCCAAGAACCAGATCAAGTCCAGGAGGCTCGTCAACAAAGAGCAGCTCAAAACTATAGCGAATCAAAAGCAGACAGTGGGTCTACATTGGCGGCTAACAATAGAACAGCTCCAGTTGAAAAAACCGCCCCTATCAAATCAGAAAAAGTATATGGCAGAAACGACCGCGTGACTGCACAATATGCTGATGGCTCTTTGAAAGAAGATGTGAAATTCAAGAGTGTAGAGGCAGATGTGGCACAAGGAAAATGTGTAATTGTTGAAAGTTAAGAGTCGACTTTGTACCTTGAGTTATTCATGAGTTATTTTAAATTTCGTATTTTGAAAACCATATTATCAAAGTTAAGCTTCGTGTTTCCAATAGTTACTATTGTCACTCTTTTGCAATTTTGTGCCCCGACAGCATCTACTAGTACAAGTAGCTCTGTATATGAAGAGGATTTGTCCATACATAGACCGTCCTATACGATGGCAGAAGAAGCAACTGAAGAAGTAGAAGTGGCTACAACAACGAAAACTTACGCTTCCACAGCCGAATTTATAACTCCTACGAACCATATCAAGGCCGAATTAGACACTGTACTTTACAGAATCAAAAAGTCACGGGAAAATATCAAATACGTAGATGGCTATTCTATACAGCTTTACTCTGGCAACAATAGAGACAAAGCCAATCAGGTGAAGGTGAAAACTTACGAAGTGCTGGAAGATCAGCGTCCCAGAGTGAGTTATGACCAACCCAATTACAAAGTGCGTGTAGGCGAGTACTATTCGCGCCTGGAGGCTAATACTGATTTCGTAACCTTACGAAATCACTTTTCTAGAGCTGTTCTGGTACCAGTCAAGATTAAAATTGTGAATTAAATACCTAATTTCAGGTATTGTTTTATTGATTGTGCTTTTCTTCCTTTATCTTATATAGGACAAAAAAGATAATTTCCTTAATTCAAATCAAATACTATGTTCAAAAAAATACTTTTAGTGGGAATGTATTGCACCTGTGCGTTGGTGGCTACTGCCCAAGTCGAAAAGGGAGATAAAGTGCTGGGAGCTAATTTATCCATCACGTCTCAAACCGTTGGAGATTTCACTTTTACCCAGGCCTTTCTGGTAGCGTCAGGTGAAATATATGTTACAGATAATATTTCGGTTGGTGCTGGCCCGTTGCTATTTGCCAGTTTTAGTGACGCAGCTGATTCGGGCGGGGTTGGTCTCAATCTATTGGGCAACTATTCTTTTCTTACTGATGCTGGAGTTGTCATGCCTTATGTGGGTGCACAGTACACCTTTCTATCAACCATCGACAGTGAATCTGATGAGCCACCGAGCTTTGGGTCTCTTGGCGGAAATGTAGGCATGAAAATTTTCTTAACAGAAAGAACCAGTATTGATGCCAAACTAAGTTATACTGGATACATACATTCGTCACTTGACGAGGTACCAGACGGCGGAAATTTGGCCTTAAATATTGGTTTCAGTATCATTTTCCCAAATTAAGAGTTGAATCACCGAACGATTACTTTTTTGATTGCGATATTGCTGAGCCAGCTCTCAATGGCTCAGCAATACTCGTTATTGCCCTACAAACAATTTGAGACCTCATACGGTCAACCGATATCTACTATAGACCTCTCTCTGGATAGCGAACAAATCTTGCTCACAGACAAAAAGGGATTACTTCAGTTGTGGGATGTTCCCAATCTGGTAAAGCAAAAAGAGACCAAATCAAAAACGCCCTACCTACTCACCTCTTTTAGTAAAGCGTTCATTACGCTACTCAATAAAAAGGGGGAACTCTTAAAATTAGATCAAAATTTTGATCAAATATTCCAGAGCGAAACAGGGACTGTTCCAGTTCTTGCCACATTAGACCCAGATAAAAAAATAATGAGTACCCTTACCAAAGAAGGGTACATCGAACTGTTTGACCTATCGGTAAATATGAGCTACGCCAAAATGGATAGCCGGAATGATTCTAAAAACTCTTTGTTTATAGGATTTGACCGATTTGGACAATATATAGCACAAATCTCCAACTTGGGAGAAGTGAGAATCTGGAACCCTGCTACGCAAAATATCTTGAAACACTTGAAACTAGAGAGTGGAGAGTACCATGGTTCTAAATCAATAATACATAGCGCCACTACTAGCAAAGGAAGCAATTATTTCATCGTAGGACTGCAAGAAATTTTTATCCCCAAAGGAGGTATGCAATCGGGCAAACAACCTGAAAGGAGAAATATGCTGATTGTTTATGATTGGGATACAGGAAACGAAATCAAACGCATAAAAACCAATGATAGAGTAGATCAGATAGTAGCAGGTCCTGGTCCTGAAACCCTAATCTACATCAGTAATGACAAGAGTGAAATTAACTTGATCAACATCCAATCAGGCAGCCTGATGCATCGAGTCAGTACCACTTTTAAGCCAACGATACTGAAACTTTCGGATGATAATCAGTTGCTGGCCGCTGGCTCTGAAGATGGCCAGATTGCAATTTTCGAACTTCAAAGAAATGCAACCGCAGAAATCAAGATTTTGTCCCCACCTATAAGTCGGGGGTTGAATGGTTCACAAACAAGCAACAGAGAAATAAACCTAAAAGGAACCATTGAAAACATCAGAGGGCTCAAGGCCTTGACCATCAATGGAAGAGAAGCCTCTCTAAATAACTTCGGCGAATTCGAGACCAAAATCGCATTAGCACCTGGGAAAAATAAAATTCGAATTGAGGCGCTGGATCACGAGCAAAACAGAATAGTAAAAGACATTTTCCTCACTAGGAATATAGATCCCACACCTAATGCAAATAAATCTGAACACTCCAATCTAAAAAAGAAAAAAATAGCTCTGGTCATAGGAAACTCCGACTATGCTAATGTATCTCCTCTGGCCAATCCAGCCAAGGATGCAGAAGCCATGGAGCAGGCACTCTTGTCTTTAGGCTTTGAAGTTATCAAATTGATCAATGTCGGTTATGAAGAGATGAAAAATGCGGTTTTCAGATATGGCGACCTTATCCAAGATGTGGATGTTTCAATGTTTTACTACGCTGGTCATGGTCTTGAAGTGGATGGGGTGAATTATCTTGTACCAACAGATGCCAACATAAATTCCAGTCTAGACGTCAAATTGAAAACCATTCCGCTGACAGGGGTATTAAGAACCATAGATTATGCGAATGATGAAGGACTCAATATGATTATTCTAGATGCCTGTAGAAATAACCCATTCCCAACAGGTAAACGAGGAGGTGCAGGACTTGCTCGGGAAACAGCCACGAGTGGAACCATCATCGCCTATGCCACTGAGCCAGGAGCTACTGCTTCCGATGGCACGGGAGACAATGGACTCTACACTGGAGAGCTCGTTAAACAAATGCTAATTTTTCAAAGGATCGAAGACGTTTTTATCAATACAAGAAATAACGTAGAAATATTATCAAACGGAGAGCAAAAGCCTTGGGAGGAAGCCAGACTCAAGGGAGTGTTTTACCTTAATTAGCATTCACGCAAGATTCAATCTCGCAAAAGCAGTTAGTCATTTTTGTAAATTTTTAATAGTTTTTGTTAATAACAATAGACTCCAGGAAGGCTTTGCATAATTTTTTTAAATTACCAAAAATTCATTCATGGCGCTAATAGACAAAATAAAGACTCTTTCTGAAGCACTTCACAAAGAAACAATAGCCAATAGGCAGCACATACACGCCAACCCTGAGTTGTCCTTTCAAGAAACTGAGACTGCTAAATACGTAGTTGATCAACTCAAAAAATTTGGTGTAAAAACAAAAACTGGTATTGCAGGCAATGGCATTGAGGCTATCATTGAAGGCAAAAACCCGAAGAAAAAAGTTATTGCACTTCGCGCTGACATGGATGCCCTTCCTATCATAGAAGACAGCAGCAAACCCTACAAATCAAAAAATGAAGGAGTGATGCATGCCTGTGGACATGACGTACATACCTCGTCACTATTGACTACTGTCAATATTCTGAATCAGGTCAAGGGCGATTTTGAAGGTACCATTAAGTTTATTTTTCAGCCAGGAGAAGAACTTTTCCCTGGTGGTGCTTCACTTATGATCAAGGAAGGCATTCTAGAAAATCCAACGCCAAATGCCATCATAGGACAGCACGTGATGCCTTTAATACCCGTAGGCAAAGTAGGTTTCAGAAAAGGCATGTATATGGCTAGTGCAGATGAGTTGTACGTCACCGTGACTGGAAAGGGTGGACATGGCGCACTTCCTGAGCACAATGTTGATCCTATAGTGATTGCATCCCACATCATCATAGCACTACAGCAGGTAGTCAGTCGGATGGCAGCACCCAAAATCCCAAGTGTGCTTAGCTTTGGAAAAGTACAAGCCATGGGTGCAACCAATGTCATTCCAAACGAAGTGAAAATTGAAGGCACCTTCAGAACACTTGACGAAAAGTGGAGAAAAGAAGCGCACCTCAAGATGAAGAAAATGGCGGAAGGTATGGCGGAATCAATGGGTGGTTCTTGTGATTTTAATATTCAAGTAGGATATCCTTTTCTAAAGAACGAACCAGAGTTAACAGAAAGGGCCAAACAAGCTGCCATTGCTTATTTGGGTAAAGAAAATGTAGTTGATCTAGATATCTGGATGGCAGCAGAAGACTTTTCTTATTACTCTCAAGAAGTAGATGCCTGTTTTTACCGATTGGGTACTCGAAATGAAGAGAAAGGCATCGTGTCTGGTGTGCATACACCTACATTCGACATTGATGAAGATGCACTATCACATGGCCCGGGACTTATGGCATGGCTGGCCATCAATGAGTTGAACACCTAATGAGACTTGACAGAAAGCTTATTGGTAAAACATTAGGCCCTGCCTCATTTATCATACTGTTTTTCTTTTTGCCTTTAGATGGCCTGAGTGAAGAAGGAAGAGCTGTATTGGCCACTACAGCATGGGTTGGGATCTGGTGGATGACTGAAGCCATTCCGATCGAGGCAACAGCACTACTTCCAATGGTACTATTTCCTCTTACTGGAGCAGTTGACATGAGGTCAACTACTTTCCCCTACGCACATCCACTCATATTCCTCTTTCTTGGGGGATTTATGATTGCAATAGCCATAGAAAAGTGGAATCTGCACAAGCGAATTGCGCTAAACATTATTTCATTGTTAGGATCAAATCCCAGCCAATTGATTCTAGGCTTTATGATTGCCACTGGCTTCTTATCCATGTGGATTTCCAATACGGCTACTACACTGATGATGATACCCATAGGGCTTTCCGTGATTGCTAATTTGGATGAAAACAAGAATTTCGCTAAAGCCTTGCCACTAGCCATTGCCTATTCTGCTTCTATTGGTGGAATGGCAACTTTAATCGGAACACCTCCAAATATCGTATTTGCAGGTATTGTTAAAGACACCTTTGGCGTGGAAGTCAATTTCATGGAATGGATGATAATTGGCCTCCCTTTTTCCATACTAATGATCGGGATCACCTGGCTGGTGATCACCAAATATGCATTCAAAATTTCACCTGACATGAATTTGTCCAATGCTGGCATAAATGAAAGATTGGCAGAATTGGGAAAAATGAGCGCGGAAGAAAAACGAGTATTGGCGGTCTTTTCGTTTACTGCTATTTGTTGGATGTCAAGAACTTATCTCCTCAATCCCATCCTACCTGGGCTCAATGACACCACGATAGGGGTATTTGGAGGATTGTGTTTATTTCTTATCCCAAATACTGAAGGAGGAAAATTATTAAACTGGCAACTGATGAGCAAAGTACCTTGGGGCATCCTTGTCTTATATGGTGGTGGTTTGTCTATCGCCAACGCAGTGGCTAAAACAGATCTAGCAGCATGGATAGGGGCATTGCTCAACACTTGGGGAAATTTAGAATTAGTGCTACTCATTTCACTGATAGTTGCTGCTGTGAATTTCATGACAGAAATCACTTCCAATATCGCTACGGCAAGTATGGTTCTACCCATTTTGGCTGCACTGGCCATATCAATTGATACGCACCCATACTATTTAATGGTTGGAGCGATTCTAGCTGCTTCATGTGCCTTTATGCTCCCAGTTGCCACTGCACCCAATGCGATTGCTTTTAGTGCCGGTACCGTTAAAATGAAAGACATGATCAAGGTGGGCATTTTGCTCAATATTTTATCCATTCTATTAATCACTCTTATTGTTTATGTGATCATGCCCATCGTCTGGACATTAGACATATCTCTATTTTTATCTTCTCTCAAGTAATCCATCGTCTGATTGATATCCTTTATATTTATGCCCTAAATGATAGCAAGTGGATATTTTAAAGATCAGTAAACTAAAGGAAACTTTTACCGAATACATCAGAGTCAAGTTCGAACTATTTAAGCTTGACTTGACAGAACACCTTTCCAATGTTTTGGCTCAATTGATTGCCTATTTGGTCATTCTAGTGATTTCTGGCCTGATGATTACTTTTCTTAGCATAGCTTTGGCTCACTTTCTGAATGCTTATTTCGAGCATGAATCCATTGGTTATTTGATTGTTGCTGGTATCTATTTATTCTTTTTGCTCCTTGTTTTTTACTTCTTAAAGTCAGGGAAACTCAAAGCATTTTTCGAGACCAAATTGATGGAAAATATTTCCAATGAAAAGTCAAAGAATGAAGAAGAGTAGTCAGGTGATACCAACGAAAAGAGAACAATTATTATCCAAAGAGCGCCAGTTGGCTGCAGCATTAGAAAATGAAGCCACTGAAGTAGAATCTAAATTAGCAAGTACTTTAAAAACACTAGCAGTTATAAGTGCTGGGGTTTTGGCTGTCACTATTCTATTCAAAGTAGTAGCTCCAGAATCAACAGTCAAAACAGGTAAAAAGAAAAAAATTAAAGAAACCAATGGCAAACCTTCGCCATTAACTGCCTCAGTGATATCCATTGGTTTACAAAAACTAATACCTTTAGTCATAGAAAAATTCTTCTCGCTCAACAGCAAAAAAACCTAAAGATGAAAAAGCTGCTGAATCAACTTCAAGATAAAAAGGCAAACCAGGTCAAGTCACTAGCTGTACTTATCGACCCAGATAAGACCTCTGATTTGGGCAAGCTCATGCGACTGATCAACCTCTGTGTTGAAAATAAGGTTGATTATCTTCTGGTTGGAGGAAGTTTGATCACTAATGACAATTTCTCTAGAGTTGTCTCTATTATAAAATCAAACTGTGAAATTCCAGTTGTCATTTTCCCAGGCAATCATATACAAATTGATTCCAATGCTGATGCTATCTTCTTGCTATCATTAATATCAGGTAGAAACCCTGATTTTTTGATTGGGCAGCATGTATTAGCCGCACCTGTTTTAAAGAAGAGTAAATTGGAGATCATTCCCATGGGCTACATGCTGGTAAACTCAGGAGTCCCTACCTCAGCCAGCTATATGAGCAATACCGTTCCGCTTCCAGCAAACAAACCTACCATAGCAGCCTGTACTGCCATGGCTGGAGAAATGCTTGGCATGCAAACTATTTACTTAGACGCAGGTAGTGGGGCAGATGAGCCCATTCCTCAAAAACTCATTTCAACAGTGGCAAGATCCATTGAGGTTCCTTTAGTTGTAGGTGGTGGATTGAATTCAATCAGTCGAGTCAACAAAGCACTGGAAGCTGGAGCAGACTTGATAGTGATTGGAAATGCTATTGAGAAAGAGGAAAACTTCTTAATCCAGGTTTCTGACCGGATTCATTCGATCAATAAAAATTTAGACATTCATTAAGGTCTCCCGTCTTCTCATCTTTCCGGCAGGAATACCAAACATCATTTTAAATCTTCGACAGAAATAAGCGGTATCCTTATACCCTACCTCTTTGCCGATTTCGCGAATGCTTTTCTTGGAAGTACGAAGCATATTCACAGCCATTTCCATGCGCTGATACTCAATATAATCCTGTGGATTGATTCCAGTCAGCATTTTGAAGTATTGACCTACATAGTCCTCAGAAACATTGGCCACATTAGCCAATACCTTGTTGGACAGGTCTTCTTGAAGATTGTCTTTGATAAAAGAGAAGATGTCAATGAGCCTTGGATCCTTGAAGTATGTTGAGTTGGTAGCTAATTGCTCAACAAACAGTCCTTTGTTGAGAATGTGTCTAATGAGCTCAACCACCAAGTGATCGGTCTCCAAATTGACGACTCTAGCCTTACCAGGTGATTCAGAATAAATTTCGGACACAATCAACTTAACCAAAGAAATTAGATTGTGATTGCCTTTGATCACAAAGGCAGGAATATCCAAAGACGCGAAGAAATTGACCGTATCAAAAACCTTCGCCTCAAAGTTGATCATGGTGATATTCTCATGCGCAGGGGTAGCTACAAACTCTTCACTAGTCTGAAAGAACTTCTCTTTGTTGTTGATGAAATCGTCATTAGAAAGGTTCACGGACTCCCCACTTCCATAGGTCAGACCCACCATCTTTCCGCCAGGGACAAAGAGAATTTCGTTTTCTTTTACAACCTCTTTTTCCTTGCCAAATTTCACCTCTCCTTTGTGTACATAGATGAACACATTTTCTACATCATAATAGTTTTCAACCGTTAGTGGTTGTAAAATATTAATATTCTTAGCTGAGATGAATCTTACTGAAAGAGACTCAATGATCTTATTATAGTCCTCCATTGAATTATTTCGGAGTAGCCCTTCGATTTGAGCTAATTTCCATTGGTATTATTGTATAAATCTAATATAATGTATAATAAATACAAAGATTATAAATAAATTAATACCAAGGGCTATTTAGACTATTTTAATATCTCACGGGCAATTACAATTTTTTGTATCTCTGAAGTACCTTCATAGATCTGTGTAATCTTCGCATCACGCATCAATCTTTCCACATGAAATTCTTTCACAAAACCATACCCACCATGCACCTGAACGGCTTCAACCGTGGTTTCCATGGCTACTTTAGAGGCAAATAATTTCGCCATAGCGGCTTCCTTCACGAAATCTTCTTTCTTATCTTTCTTAGCCGCGGCTTGTAGACAGAGCAATCTTGCAGCCTCAATATTTGTAGCCATTTCGGACAATTTGAATTGGATTCCCTGGTGTTGGCAGATGGGTTTGCCAAATGATTGACGCTCTTTAGAATATTTAACAGCCAACTCCATAGCCCCACTCGCAATACCTAAAGCTTGAGAAGCAATACCAATTCTTCCGCCATTAAGTACTTGCATGGCCATAGAAAAACCAAAGCCATCTTCTCCAATTCTGTTCTCTTTGGGAACTTTAACGTCCTGAAACATCAAAGAATGAGTATCAGACCCTCTTATTCCTAACTTGTTTTCTTTGGGACCAATGGTAAAACCTTCCATGCCCTTTTCAACAATAATGGCATTAATGCCCTTATGTTTTTTCTCCACGTCAGTTTGAGCCATCACAATATAGAAAGATGCACTGCTACCATTCGTAATCCAGTTCTTGGTTCCATTAAGCAGATAATGATCTCCTTTGTCTTCTGCTGTGGTACGCTGTGAAGTAGCATCTGACCCCGCCTCTGGCTCAGACAAACAAAAAGCACCAATACATTCGCCTGTGGCTAGCTTGGTCAGGTACTTCTGCTTTTGCTCCTCAGTGCCAAATTTTTCCAATCCCCAGCACACCAATGAATTGTTCACTGACATGACAACAGAGCAAGAAGCGTCAACCTTCGAAATCTCCTCCATGGCAAGGACGTAAGAAATCGTATCCATACCCCCACCATTATATTTTGGGTCAACCATCATTCCCATAAATCCCAATTCGCCCATTTTTTTAATCTGCTCTTTAGGGAATTGCTGATTTTCATCTCGCTCAATTACACCAGGCAAAAGCTCAGTCTGTGCAAACTCTCTTGCTGCGTCTCTAACGGCTAATTGTTCTTCTGTCAATGCGAAATTCATTTTGGGATTTGTTTTAGTTGCAAAATTTAATTTGTTTTTATCATTCTATATAAACTATTATTCTAAATATGTTTGATATAGCCACATTTTCAACATATTATTCTGATATAAAATAGTATGTATGCATACAAATATATAAAAAAAGGACTTGAACAACATTCAAATCCTTTACATTATCTTTATGTGATATGCAGTCTTAGTCTCTGCCTCCTAAGAAAAGCATAACAAAATATAACAGTTGAGTAATAGCCGCTAACGCTGCCACCACATAGGTCATTGCCGCCCAATGCAGCGCGTCCTTGGCCATGCCATGCTCCTGACTGGTTACAATGCCTCTTTGATCTATCCAGGCCAATGCGCGCTTAGAAGCATCAAATTCCACTGGAAGTGTAACCAAAGAAAAAAGTGTAATCACAAACTGTGCCGCTACTACTACAAGAAAAATGGTGTCCATACCAAATGACTTCATGGCAAAACCAAAAAAGAACATTCCAATCAAAATGAAGTTCAATATTCTTGAACTTAGATTTTGAATGGGTACCATAGCAGATCTGAATTCGAGAAAGCTATAAGCAGTCGCATGCTGGACAGCATGCCCACACTCATGTGATGCCACGGCTGCAGCTGCTGCACTTCGTCCAGCATACACTTCAGGACTGAGGTTTACTGTTTTATTGGCTGGATTATAATGATCGGACAAATGACCCTCAACAGAAATCACTTGTACATCTGTAATACCATTATCACGAAGCATCATTTCTGCAATCTCTCTTCCTGAGAGGCCTGACTGCAACCCAATCTGGGAATACTTTTTAAACTTGCTTTTGAGCCTATTGCTTACGTAAAGCCCAACCACAAAAAAGACTAAAAATATGATTAACATTTATGTAAAAATTTAGTTGTTCATTATTCTAAGTACCTCTACGGATTTCCGTCCATTTCTGTTTTTCTCAAACGAGCAATAAAAACAGTGCCTAAAGCACTCAATCCTCCAAAAAACAGAATAGACATCAGTTGAGAAGTGTGCAGCAAAGTAGCAAAAAACAGACCACTTGTAGCTTCAATTCCATAAATAATTAGCACCCCACTCACCAGGGTATGATAGGCACCAATCCCCCCCTGAACGGGCATGGCCATAGCCACTCCAGCTGCCGCCAATATTGATAACCCCGCTCCGAACCCCAGAGATGCGGTTTCGGTAATAGAGAAGAATATTACATAGCTCATTAAATAATAAAAGACCCATATCCCGACAGTCGAAAGCACGAAACCTAATATATTCTTGACCTTTCGGATAGACATCAATCCATTGACAATGTCAGTCAAAATTCGGTGGGCTTTTTGAAGCAGCACATTTTCAAACTCATGCTCCAATATTCTTTTCAAAATCATTATACCCCCAATTCCTATCAAGATTAGCGAACTTATAATGATTACAATGTTTGTCGTATGATCCGTCTGAGTATCCCATCCTACAGATGAAATGAAAAAATCATAAACGAGCTCAAATTCAACGAAAAAATCAAGGACGATTAAAGAAAGAAGAATCAAAAAATCTAAAACCCTTTCTGTGATGACAGTGCCAAATGATATGCTCATTGGGATTTTTTCATTCCGTTTCATCACCCCACATCTCGTCACTTCACCTAGCCTAGGAAAGGCCAAATTGGCTAAATAACCACTCATGACAGCCAGAAAGGTTCTTCCATTAGACAGATTCTGATAACCCAAAGGAGCCAGCATTAAATTCCACCTATAGGCTCGGAGCCAATGGCTTAGCAATGACAATATGATAGATAGCACTACCCACCAATAATTAACTTCTGTCACTTTTTCTAAAAACTCCTCTACAGAAACATTTCGAAAAGCAAAATAAAATAATACGCCCGCCAGCATAAGTGACAAGCCATATTTTATGACTGATGATATTTTCAATCCTCTTGTTTTAAATACAAATTATCTATTAATCTCACGCCTCCTATATGCGCTGCTATGCATATTGAGATGTTTTCAACCTTACTCATTTCTACAACTGTGACCATGGAATCTGAGTTTACTACTTCTAAATATTCTAATTCGATTTCACGATGCTCAAGCAAGCCTTTTTTTGCCAGATCCAGTGCTTCAGTTATTGGTGTTCCAGATATTATACGAGTCTTCAATTTCTCCATAGTTTGGTAAAGCTTTGCTGCCAGTACTTTCTGCTCGTTGGTCAACCTTTGATTACGAGACGACATCGCCAGGCCACTCGATTCTCTAACTGTTGGGATTGAAATGATTTTAGTTCTAATATTCAAGTCATTCGTCAGCTTCTTTATTACTGCTAATTGTTGTAAATCCTTTTGACCAAAAAATGACAAGTCAGGCTGCACAATATTTAAAAGTTTGGAGACCACAGTGCCAACCCCTGAGAAATGGCCTTGCCGAAACGCACCTTCCAATACAGTCTCTAAAAAGCCGAAGTTAATGGTGAGTGACTCATTTTTTTCCGGATACATTTCCTGTACAGAGGGCACAAAAACAATATCACAACCTGCGTCAAGTAGCATTTGTTCATCTTTCTCTAGTTGATTCGGATATTTCAACAAATCATCTGGGTTGTTAAATTGTGTTGGGTTCACGAAAATACTACACACGGTAATTTCACAACGGCTGATGGATTCTTTAATTAATTGAATGTGTCCTTCATGCAGTGCACCCATGGTAGGAACGAGCCCAACCACCTTGCCTTCCCCTCTTAGTAAATCCAAATGGGCTTGCAACCCAGCAATACTTTCAAATATTTTCATTAATTCCTGCTAATCAGGCGGCTATATAAACTTAAACCCCATTCCACTATTGAAAAAGATTCAAAAATAGTGTAATTTTGTGGTCATTTTGAAATTATCAAACTAAAAACACGGTTTATGTCAAAGTACAAAATACTCTATGTGGCAAGTGAAATTAATCCTTTTCTACAAACCACAGAAGTAGCCGATTTTGTGAGAGCGTTGCCTCAAGCGATGCAAGAGAGGGGAATGGAAATTAGGATATTGGTTCCAAGGTTTGGATTGATCAATGAAAGAAAAAATCGACTCCACGAAGTCGTAAGATTATCAGGCATAAATATCGCAGTGGGCGATGAGGAAAAGCCACTTATCATTAAGGTAGCTTCAATTCCTAATGCCAAACTTCAAGTTTATTTCATTGACAATGAGGACTATTTTCATAGAAAGTCTGTCTTTTTTGATAAGGAAGAGAATTTTCATGCAGATAATGACGAAAGAGCTATCTTTTTCTGCAAGGGTGTATTAGAAACTGTTAAAAAGTTAGGTTGGTCTCCTGACATCGTGCATTGCAACGATTGGATGACAGCACTCATACCACTTTATTTAAAAACCACTTACAAGAACGATCCTATATTCAAAGACGCTAAGTCTGTATTCACTCTATATGATAATGAATTCGAACATAAGTTTGAAGGAGATTTGATTAACAAGGTGATGATGATGGACATCGAGGAGAGTATGTTGGAGCATTTAAACACAAAAGATTTCGAAGGTTTTGTGAAGCTAGGCATCGAATATGCCGATGCTGTCATTAAGTCTAAGAATGAAACAAGTGAAATCATTGACAAATTGATTTCATCTGCTCCAAAAGACAAAAAAGTAGAAACCATTCAAAAAGACGATAACTTTTTAGACTCCTATTACAACTTATATAATGAACTTGTTGGATAAAAACTGGCCTGGGTTACTGATTGTTGTAGCCCTAGCCATTTTTTCGTGTGAAGACGCTAGTGACATTGGGTTAGGGTTAGATCCAGATGGCGTAAGGGTAAATGTTTTGTATGAAGAATTGCCCCTTGCGGCAACTAATGTACGGATCGACAGCATCCGTACTAGTAATTCTTCTAGACTTTTGATAGGCAAATATGCAGATCCAATTTTCGGAACAACTGTATCTACCGCGCTTTCTCAGATAAACCTTACCAATACGCTATCAGGATTGAGTGGTGATGATCATTATTATGTAGTGGATTCAACGGTCATCAATCTCAATATTAATAAAGCCCATACAGATGATATCTCTAATGTCCAAAGTTTTACGGTCTATCAATTAACAGATACCATTTTTACATCAGGATATTATTTATCAGATTTTATTACCAACTATAGAACTGATGAGTCATTTGGAAATTTTGATATCAAGTTATCAGCATCTAGTCTTAATCTAATTGACGAAAAAAACTATCTGGTTCAAAAAAAATTGTCTGCTTCTTTAGGTGATGAGCTTTTTGCCATAGCTAATGGACAAAAAGGAAATAGTGTCTCACCATCAGGTGCACTCAGGTATGAGTTCAAAGGCATAGCCATTGTTGGGGATGCCGCAAACAATGTTTTATTGGATATTGATCACGTGGATTCTACCAATATTAGGGTGCATTACCATGTGGTTGACCCCTACACGGAAGATGGAAATTCATTAGACTCTGTACTTGTCGATTCCCTATTTCTGAATTACTCTCTTGGTTCAAATGGAGCCTACTATAATCAAATATCGACGGATCGTTCTGGCTCGTTAATGTCAAGTGAAACTGGAAATTATAATGGTTTCACGACTGGGGATGGAAACATCTACCTTCAGCCGGCTAGTGGGATATTCCCAAAGCTAAATTTTGATGCATTAAACCAATTTTTTGCTGCAAACCCTAACATTCAAATCAATCGGATGGAATTTTCGATAGAGACTAAAGAGAATAGTGCATACAACTCCAATGTTGGGAATTTTAGATTTCTGTATGTGGATCAAGCTGATGGCTCCAAAATCAACACAAATGGGCTGCTTACCAATATACTAGGGGAGACGGCCATACTTTCTGATGCGGGGTATATATCGGGTTCTTCTGAGCCTCTTATTGCATCTTTAGATGAGACGTCTTTAACGTATACTGGTGTGCCTACATTCTTTGCTCAACTAGTAGAGACTGGCTCCATAGAAGTAGATCACATAATCCTTGTTCCTCAAGATGTGACCACTCCAGATTTTTCCGTTTTTGATGAAGAAACTGGCTTTATTATCAAACTTTATTACACGCTTCCCGAATAATAAATAATATATGTGTGGAATTGTAGCCTACATAGGTCACCAAGATGCCTTTCCTTTAATTATCAAAGGACTTAAAAGATTGGAATATAGAGGATATGACAGTACTGGCATATCAGTTCACGACAATGGCCTCAAAATTTTCAAAAAAGCCGGAAAGGTTGCTGAATTAGAGTCTTCAGTAGAAGAACTGACGATCAAGGCTTCTGTCGGAATAGGCCATACAAGATGGGCCACGCATGGAGAGCCCAATGACAGAAATGCTCACCCACATTTTTCAGCTGACAAATCTTTGTCAATCATTCACAATGGTATTATTGAAAACTATGATACCATAAAAAAAGAACTTCTGTCCAAAGGCTATACGTTCCAAAGCGACACGGATACTGAAGTATTAATCACTTTCATAGAAGATATCAAAAAGCAAAACGGAGGGGATTTGGAACAAGCTGTTAGATCGGCATTGCATGCCATTGAAGGAGCCTATGCAATCGTGATTCTGAACGAAGAAAACCCAAATCAATTAATAGCAGCCAGAAAAGGTAGCCCTATGGTTCTTGGCGTCGGGACAGATGAATACTTTATAGCATCTGATGCTACGCCTATTATTGAATACACCAATGAAGTAGTCTACTTAAAAGATCGAGAAATCGCCATTGTCAATAGAGAGGATTTCAGAATCACCAATATTGATGATGTAGAGCAAACGCCCTATATACAAAAAGTAGAAATGAAACTTGAAGAGCTTGAAAAAGGGGGATATGAGCACTTCATGCTTAAAGAAATTTTCGAACAGCCTAATTCTATTGCTGATAGCATGCGTGGGCGACTCGAC
The DNA here is from genome assembly GCF_900176375.1 of Reichenbachiella faecimaris. GTDB lineage: Bacteria > Bacteroidota > Bacteroidia > Cytophagales > Cyclobacteriaceae > Reichenbachiella > Reichenbachiella faecimaris. The sequence goes on from NZ_FWYF01000002.1 coordinate 232,277, forward strand.
GCGGCCAACGGAACCTTGACGCTAGGGGGCATTTACGAGTACTCTCAAGCACTGATCAATGCAAGGCGAATCATTGTGCTGGCCTGCGGGACTTCTTGGCACTCAGGCCTGGTAGCCGAATATTTATTCGAAGAATATTGTAGAATCCCAGTGGAAGTGGAATACGCTTCAGAATTCAGGTATAGAAACCCTGTGATTCACGAAGGAGATATTGTGATTGCCATTTCTCAATCGGGTGAAACGGCCGATACACTTGCCGCTATCGAATTAGCTAAATCAAAAGGCGCAATCATTCTTGGGATTGTAAATGTTGTGGGCTCTTCTATCTCCAGAGTAACACACGAAGGTGCATACCTTCATACTGGACCGGAAATTGGTGTAGCTAGTACCAAAGCATTTACGGGACAACTTTCTGTCCTCACGATGATCGCATTGAGCGTAGCTCATAAAAAAGGCACAATCACTCAGACACGTTACAAAGAACTTTTAGTCGAATTGGCTCGCATACCTGCGAAAATCAAGGAAGTGCTAGACAATAACGCAGTAGTAGAAGAAATCGCCGAGCGATTTAAAGACGCCAAGAACTTCATCTATTTGGGTCGTGGATATAACTTCCCAGTGGCACTCGAAGGCGCCTTAAAATTGAAAGAAATTTCTTACATCCACGCAGAAGGCTACCCTGCTGCGGAAATGAAGCATGGACCTATTGCGCTGATAGATGAGGAAATGCCAGTTGTATTTATAGCAACACGTGACAGTTCGTACGATAAAGTGGTATCAAACATTCAGGAAGTAAAAGCTCGAAAGGGTGTAGTGATAGCAGTAGTAACAAAAGGGGACGCACTCATCCCAGCACTTGCAGATTACATCATTGAGGTTCCACCTTGTGAGGAAGCTTTGATGCCGTTAATTTCAGTTATTCCACTTCAACTATTATCTTATCACATTGCCGTCATGAGAGGGTGCAACGTAGATCAACCAAGAAATTTAGCCAAATCTGTAACTGTAGAGTAAGGGACATAGACGTATTGACCCTCCTTCATTTTTAAACTTCCAACGGCACCATCTGATTTAGCATACAAACAGCACTATAACAATGGTGTATCCATATATCGCAGCAACGTGGTATTGGTCAGAGTAGAAACCTTACAGGTTTTGAAAACCTGTAAGGTTGGCGCATATTAGTTGCAGTCAATATCAATCTTTAACAATGTGTCGCGCGGCTTGATAGCCGGTGAAAAAACTCGGATTGGCGCGTTTGAATCGCTTGAGGACATTATCCATTCGAGAGAGTGTTTTGTTTACTTCGTCAAAGAGGCTGGCCAAATCATCGGTAGCCATTCTAGACTGTATCTGATATGATCGGGGCACTCCACGCTTGTCCTGAAAGACCGCAAAAGACGTTTTCACTTCCTCTATCTGTTCGGCTGACATCCCGTAGTCCGTCATGTCTTCCAAATTAGTTTCTAGCAGGTCGATTACATTTTTGGTTTTAATCTCAAAGTCCTCGTGGGATAGTCGGAAGTAGTCTGAGGCCGAATTGCTGGATAGGGACAAAAGTTCGGCGTTGGCTGTGTCGGCAGCAAATGCTTCTAGCAAGTCGTCGAGGATGTCCATCTTTTGGGCGATCTGATATTTGAGCTCTCGAAGCGACCCTCCTATAAACACCTGCGAAGATTCTTGCACGAGCGAAGCCGTTTGTATACCCTGTATCGCTTGAATCAACGTGGTTTTGTAATTGCTGATGATCGGAATGGCACTCCATACGGCAGCATGGGTATCGAGATACGCATTGGTGGCTTGTGCCATCTCTAGTCGGTTGATTTGTTCTTTCGTCATTTTATTAAGTTATTAAAAGGTTAAATAAAATGCTGCTGGTTGATGAAAATACGACAAATACCTGATAAGGGAAATAAAATTGCATGAAAATATGTGTTATTAACTACCACAATCATCTAGCAATAGGGCTATGCAAATCTAGCAAGAGCCTGTGCAGGGTGTGGAGTACTGGGTGCAGGCCACCAAGCGAGCTATGCAGGGATGGATGTGCTCTGTGCAGGGTTCAGAGGGGTATGTGCAGCCCACCAAGTGGTCTGTGCAGGGTTCGATAGAGGCTATGCAGACCTTAGAGTGGTTTGTGCAAGGTGGCAAGTATACTTTGCAGCCGTCGGAGGGCTTTGTGTAGTCCTTTGAGTGGATTGTGCGGACTTTTTAGTTCTCACTAATCCTAATGTTTGAAACATCAGAAAAGGTAGTTGATAGCACCAGACCAAGTAGGCAGACAAACCTAGTAGCAGGATACCTCCAATTAAACCCTCACGGATTATCTTGATCCGGCAATCTCATTATATTTACCTTCGTCTATTTTATAACCTAGCCGAATGCTATTAAGTAAAAATCAAATCAAAAAAAATGCGCTGGCCTTTGCCAAAACATGGGAAGGCGAAAAGCGCGAACGCGCAGAAAAAGACACCTTCTGGAATGAATTCTTTGAGGTATTCGGTGTAGGAAGAAGGCGAGTAGCCTCTTTTGAAGAGCCTGTCAAAAAACTCAGCGGTGCACAGGGATTTATCGACCTATTCTGGAAAGGCCAACTGATCGTAGAGCATAAATCCCGAGGGGGCAATCTGGAAAAGGCCTACGGACAGGCCATTGATTACTTCCCCGGCATCAAAGACGAAGAACTGCCCCGGTACGTGCTGGTGTCGGATTTCGAGCGGTTCAAACTGTATGATCTCGACAACAAGACCGAGCATGCGTTTCCTCTCAAAGAATTTCAGAACAAGACCCATCTCTTCGGGTTTATCTCCGGGTACGAAGAACGCAAGATTGTTGAGCAAGACCCAGTCAATATCAAGGCAGCGCAACTGGTGGGACAACTGCACGAAAAACTGGAATCCTATGGATTCGAAGGGCATCAGCTCGAAATCTACCTCGTCCGGCTGGTCTTTTGTTTGTTTGCGGATGATGCGGGGATTTTTGAGAAAGACCTGCTGCTGCAATACATCGAGCGGCGGACAAACCCTGACGGCTCTGATCTGGGCATGCACCTGAGTAAACTCTTTCAGGTGCTCAACAAACCGATGGACAAGCGGGCGACCAATCTGGACGAAGACCTACAGCAGTTTCCCTATGTGAATGGCGGTATATTCGCTGAGACCGTAGAGATCCCGGACTTTGATGCCGAGATGCGCCAGATCTTCCTGGCGTGTAGCTACCTCGATTGGTCGGTGATCTCCCCGGCCATATTTGGTTCCATGTTTCAGTCGGTGATGAATCCCGAGGAACGCAGAAATCTAGGTGCACATTACACCTCAGAGAAAAATATCCTTCGGTTGATCAAGCCCCTCTTCCTCGACGAACTCTATGATGAGTTTGAAAAAGTGAAAGGAAACACCAAACAACTGGCCCAGTTTCACAAGAAACTCTCCACACTGAAATTTCTCGATCCGGCCTGTGGCTGTGGCAACTTCCTGGTGATCACCTATCGCGAACTACGGATGCTTGAGCTGGAAATCCTTCGGGTGACCTACAAAAAACAAAGGGCTATTGCGATTGACCAGATCATCTGGGTGGACGTGGATCAGTTTTACGGCATAGAATACGACGAGTGGCCGGCACGGATCGCCGAGGTGGCCCTATGGCTGGTGGATCACCAGATGAACCGTGTCATCTCCCAGGAGTTTGGGGAATACTTCGCACGGCTACCGCTGAAAAAGTCCGCCAAGATTGTGAACGACAATGCTCTGCGCATCGATTGGCAGGAAGTGGTACCTAAGTCCGAGTTGTCTTATATTTTGGGCAATCCGCCGTTTTTAGGACATCATTATCAGAGTCCTGAACAAAAGAAAGATCTGAAACACATTTTTGTAGATGTGAAAGGGTCTGGAGTGCTTGATTATGTGTCCGCATGGTATGTCAAAGCAGCCCAGTATATTCAACAATCAAATGTAGAGGTAGCCTTTGTATCAACGAGTAGTATATCTCAAGGAGAACAAGTTGGCTTGTTATGGAGTGAATTAATTAAATACAAGCTCAAAATTAGTTTTGCTCATAGGACATTTAACTGGAGTAATGAGGCAAGGTCTAATGCTGCAGTTCATGTTGTGATTATTGGTTTTGGAGTACATGATAAAAAACAAAATGCCATTTATCATTATTCTGATATCAAAGGAGAGCCAACAAAAGAAAATGCTAAACATATCAATCCATATTTAGTGAATGCTGCTGATGTGATCATTAGAAATACAAGCAATCCAATATGTGACGTACCCAAAATGATATGGGGCAACAAACCAACAGATGACGGCAATTTTCTATTTGCTGATGAAAAAGAGAAAGAAGAATTTTTGATTATAGAACCAAATGCGAGAAATTGGGTAAGACCATTTTTAAGTGGTCAAAATTTGATTAATAATAACTATAGGTACTGTCTTTGGCTAAAGGATATTACTCCAAATGAACTTAAGAAATTACCTCATGTTATCGACCGTATTGAAAAAATAAAGAGGTTCAGAATTGATAGTAAGGCTGAAGCAACTAGAAAAAAAGCCTTAACACCTACCTTGTTTGCTCAAACCTCACAACCAGATTCGGATTATCTAGCTGTGCCTGAAGTTTCATCTGAACGAAGAAAATACATTCCCATTGCCTATTTAAATTCAAGTGTAATTGCAAGTAACACTATTCAGTTGGTGCCAAATGCAAGTAAATATCATTTTGGCGTTTTGGTTTCTATTATGCATATGATTTGGGTAAGAAATGTTTGTGGGCGATTAAAAAGTGATTTTAGATATTCTAACACCATTGTCTACAACAACTACCCCTGGCCCAAAGACCCAAGTGCGAAGAATAAAAAGAAAGTAGAAGCCTGTGCACAGGCGGTGCTGGATGCCCGAGCTTCGTTTCCAAAGAGTTCGCTGGCTGATCTCTACGATCCGCTCACCATGCCGCCCGTCCTCGTCAAGGCACATCAGGCACTGGACAAAGCCGTGGACTTGTGCTACCGTCCGCAAGCTTTCGTAGACGAGACCGCCCGGATCGAATATCTCTTCGATCTCTACAGCGAGTACACCGCCCCGCTTTTTAAGCCTGAGAAGAAAAAAGCCAAAGGCAATCGGTGACGATCCAGTAAAGCGTCCAAGGCTTGGAAACTTTGGAGGGTTAAGAATTTAGCCAATGGTGGGCAGCTCCACTTGTTTAAGACTATTTTTGTACCATGGAATAAATTTTAATTGAACAAATAGCGAACTATCGTGAAACAAATCATCAACACCGCAAATGCCCCAGCTCCAATAGGCCCATACAGCCAGTCTACTTTAGCAGGGAATACGCTATACGTATCTGGTCAAATAGCACTTGTACCTGGTACGGACAATCTATTACTCGACAGCATCGAAGCAGAAACCCACCAAGTAATGAAAAACATGGGAGCTATATTAAAGGAAGCCGGTGCGGACTACTCCAATGTAGTGAAGTGCTCCATCTTCGTGAGCGACATGGGCAATTTTGGAAAAATCAATGCGGTATATGGCGAGTATTTCACCAGCAATCCTCCCGCCAGAGAAACGGTGGAAGTAAGCTGCCTGCCTAAAAACGTGAATGTGGAAATTTCCTGCATCGCCGTAGTATAATCTAGACCGAAATATTGATAAATTTGCCGTGCCGGATACCCTCCGGCATATTTTTTTGTAAAAAATTGATCGATGAGTAACGAAGTAAGAGTAAGATTTGCACCTAGTCCAACAGGCGTTCTTCACATTGGTGGCGTACGTACAGCGCTATACAACTACCTATTTGCCAAAAAACACGGAGGAAAATTCATACTTCGCATAGAAGATACAGACCAGGCCAGGTTTGTCGAAGGGGCTGAGCAATACATCAAGGATTCTCTAGCCTGGTGTGGCATTCAAATCGATGAAGGCACCGACCAGGGAGGCGAATATGCGCCTTACAAACAGTCTGAGCGCAAAGACCTTTACAAGCAATACGCACAGCAGATGATCGACGAAGGCACCGCATACTATGCCTTCGATTCGGCTGAAGAATTGGATGAAATGCGTGAAACACTCAAGGCGGCTAAAGCCAATTCCTTGAATTACAATTCGATCACTCGAAATACCATGAAAAACTCGCTGACACTTTCTGCAGAAGAAGTACAGCAGCGATTGGATTCAGGTGATCCTTATGTGATCCGCATAAAGGTGCCAGCAAAAGAAGACATTCGTCTCAACGACATGATCCGTGGATGGGTAAATGTGCATACCTCCACTATGGACGACAAAGTCCTCATGAAATCAGATGGCATGCCTACTTACCATTTGGCCAATGTGGTTGACGATTACTTAATGAAAATTACGCATGTGATCCGTGGGGAAGAGTGGTTACCCTCTGCTCCACTACATGTGCTGCTATATAGATATTTAGGATGGGAAGCGAGTATGCCGCAGTTCGCTCACTTGCCTTTATTGTTGAAGCCCGATGGCAATGGTAAGCTCAGTAAGCGTGATGCCGCCAAGCACGGATTTCCGATTTTCCCAATGGAATGGAAAATCACCGAAGAAGATGCTTCTCTGAAAGGATTCAAAGAAGAAGGTTACTTAAGCGAAGCATTCGTGAACTTCTTGGCGCTACTCGGATGGAATCCTGGTACGGAAAATGAAATTTTCACTTTGGACGAGTTGATTGAATCATTCACCATTGAAAGAGTGAGTAAGGCCGGAGCCAAATTCGATATTGACAAAGCCATTTGGTTCAATCAACAATACATTCGAAAAATGAGTGCTTCAGATTTGGGTGCTTTCTTATTGGAGCAAACCAATGCTGCTGGAATAGCTTGCAACGACCAAAAAGCTCAAGACATAGCAGAATTGCTACAAGAACGAATTGACTTCATTCCAGAATTGCTTTCTAAAGGCAAGTACTTTTTTGAGGCCCCTGCTGAGTATGTGGAAAAAGTAGTTCGGAAAAAATGGGATGAAAATGCGAAATCTGTCTTCCACACATTTACTACACAGATAGAAGGGAAGCAACTTAATGCTGACAATTTTCAAAAGGCATTGGAGCAAGCTGTAGAAACTCATGAAACAAAAGTGGGCATGGTGATGCAAATATTGCGCGTAGCGATCACAGGTGAAGCTGGCGGGCCAGACTTAATGAAGATCATGGAAGTGCTTGGAACTAATGAAGTGTCTGAACGTATAAAAAAAGCAACTAAAGCTTTTGATCAGGCAGCCACTCATGAGTAAGAAAGAGAAAAAAAACAAACCAAATGTCAACCCAGAATTAGAAGGGTTTGAAGTCAATATCAACTCCTTTGGCGAAATAAAGTCTTCATTAAAAATTGATGAACTCAATCAGTTTTTAAATAAAAATGTAGAAGACAAAAAACTCAAAGACAGAGAAGACCTGGACGACTCCAAAAAATAATTCCCTAAACTTAAGATACACAAACATGAGAAGTCACGAAATCGACTATGAGATCAAAGGTGAGAGCATTCAGATCGTAGAAGTAGAACTAGACCCAAGAGAAACTGTAGTTGCAGAAGCTGGAGCCATGCTTTTTATGGAAGATGGGATTGTCTTTGAAACCAAAATGGGTGATGGCTCAGAGCCTGATCAAGGCTTCTTCGGAAAATTAGTTTCGGCTGGGACAAGAGCATTGACTGGAGAGTCCTTATTCATGACCCACTTTACTAATCAGGGTGCGAGTAAGAAGAAAGTTGCTTTTTCTGCCCCATATCCAGGTACAGTTATTCCAATTGATTTACAGCAATCACCTAATCAGGAGTTAATCGTTCAAAAAGATGGATTCTTATGCGCCGCTTTAGGCACCAAAGTTTCTATCACGCTCAACAAAAGATTCGGTTCGGGTCTAATAGGTGGAGAAGGCTTTATACTACAAAAGTTGCAAGGAGATGGCATGGCCTTCGTGCATGCAGGCGGAACGGTAATTGAAAAACAACTCAATAACGAAACTTTAAGAATCGATACAGGCTGTGTAGTAGCCTTTGAATCCACCTTAGATTTTGACATCCAATCGGCTGGGGGACTCAAATCCATGGTGTTTGGTGGTGAAGGCATGTTCTTGGCTACCATGAAAGGCACTGGCAAAGTATGGCTCCAGTCCATGCCTATTCGCAAACTCATTCAGGCGATTGCCCCTTATGGTAAAAATGCCACCAAGGAAGCCTCTTCCATTTTAGGAAACTTCTTAGAATAGAATTTAGGGGTGAGCTTTAGCGCACTTTCCTTTGCGCCATTCACCTTTTTAAATTGGACTAATGCAAATTTTAAATCGGCTAAAAATGCCACATATTTGCGCCGCAATATTATATTCAAAAACCCATTACAAATGACCAAAATTGGTATCCTCAAAGAAGGTAAAATTCCGATTGATCGACGTGTGGCAATCATCCCTTCACAAGCCAAATTCATCAAAGAAAATTTTTCAGCTGTAGACCTTGCCTGCCAGCATAGTGACATCAGATGTTTCTCTGATGAAGACTATGCCAATGAAGGCATAGAGCTAGTGACTCAAGTAGACGATTGTGACGTCATCTTTGGTGTGAAAGAAGTGCCTTTAGGTCAATTGATCCCAAACAAAACCTATTTCTTCTTTTCACATACCATCAAAAAACAAGAGTATAATAGGGAATTGCTGAACGAGGTGCTGGACAAAAACATTCGCCTCATAGACTATGAAACACTCACTGATATAAACGGCCAGCGTATTATTGCCTTTGGTAGATATGCTGGGATTGTAGGTGCTTACAATGGTATTTGGTCATTTGGCAAACGTTACAACCTGTTCAATATCAGACGTGCTCATGAATGTTTTGATTTGGAAGACATGAAGACTGAATACAGCAAGGTCAAACTTCCCAATATCAAAATTGTAATCACAGGTGGCGGACGAGTTGCCAAAGGAGCAATGGAGGTTCTTTTAGGCTTGAATATCCGGAAAGTGACCCCAGAGCGATTTGTCAATGAAGATTTTCAGGAGCCTGTTTTCACTCAACTCAACAGCAGAGACTACAACAAGCACAAAGACGGCAAAAATTTCGAAAGAACAGAGTTTTTTGAACAACCAGAGCATTTTGAATCTGACTTTTATCAATACGCCAAATGTGCCGATCTGTTGGTCGCATGTGCTTATTGGCATCCTTCAGCTCCCGTGCTCTTCACTAGAGAAGAGGCAACACATAGAGATTTTAAGATCAATATTGTTGCGGATGTGACATGCGACATTGAAGGGTCAATACCTTCTACTATACGCCCGGCAACCATAGACGAGCCTGTATTTGACTATGATCCTACAACAGGAAAAGAATTGCCTCCATTCTCTGATGAAGGAAACATCACAGTGATGTCTGTAGATAATTTACCTTGTGAACTCCCAAGGAATGCTTCCGAAGATTTTGGCAAAGAATTAGTTAATAATGTGCTGCCATGTTTATTGGGTGAGGATCCAGATAAAATAATAGAAAGAGCTACTATAGCTCAAAGCGGAAAACTGACTGCTTACTATACTTATTTGCAAGATTATGCAGATGGCAAGGAGTAGAACCTCAAATAAATAACGGCTCGTATTCGAAAGTCTCTCAACTAATATATCTTTGCAATCCTTCTAACAAAAGGTAATTTATGGCTTGGTTTAATAGAAAAGACAAGGGCATCCAGACGCCTACTACTGCAAAAAAAGAAGCTCCTGACGGGCTTTGGTACAAAACCCCTAGTGGGAAAATCGTACACATGCGTGAGCTCAAAAACAATTCGTACGTGAGTCCTGAGGACGATTATCATGTAAGAATTGGATCAAAGGAGTATTTCGAAATTTTGTTTGATAATAATGAGTTCGAAGAATTGGATGCTGAGATGACTTCAGCAGACCCGTTGAAGTTTTCTGACACGAAGCCATATCCTGCCCGAATTGCCGCAACACAGGAAAAATCGGGACTGAAGGATGCCGTTCGAAGTGCCGTTGGGAAAATGCACAACAAAGACATTGTCATTGCCTGTATGGACTTTGGTTTTATTGGTGGATCCATGGGATCCGTGGTGGGAGAAAAAATCGCTAGAGCAATCGACTACTCTCTGAAGCATAAAATTCCATTCTTGATGATTTCAAAATCAGGTGGAGCCAGAATGATGGAAGCTGGATTCTCTTTGATGCAAATGGCTAAAACTTCTGCAAAGTTGGCTTTGCTATCAGAAGCTAAGATTCCTTACATTTCCTTGCTTACGGATCCAACAACTGGTGGCGTAACTGCTTCGTATGCCATGTTGGGTGATTTCAACATTGCAGAGCCGGGTTCTCTGATAGGATTTGCAGGCCCACGGATCATTAGGGAAACTATTGGTAAGGATTTGCCAAAAGGATTTCAAAGTGCTGAATTCGTTTTAGATCATGGTTTCTTAGACTTTATTGTAGATAGAAGAAGCCTGAAAAGAAAATTGACTACACTGCTTGAGTTATTGGAGAACTAGAATCACCAATGACTGAAACACAAAAAGGGCTTCAAGTAAAAACTTGAAGCCCTTTTTGTTAGATATTGAAGCCTGTCCTAAGCCTCTACTTCTACTGTCTCAGTTTGAATGGCTCCTTCTTCCGTGCTTTTGTCTTCAACTTCTTCATGAAAGAATTTTTTCTGAAAGGTGAGAATCGCAAATACACCTATAAAAATTGACGCGTCTGCTATATTAAATACTGGCCATAGCGACATATACTTACCTCCCATAAACGGAATCCAGTCTGGAATATGTCCTTCCCATATATCAACATAAAACATATCTACTACCTGTCCATAGAACCATGGGGTTGGCGAACCCACGGGTGCATTGTCTAAAAACACACCATAAAATGTACTGTCTATCACATTGCCAATGGCTCCTCCTAAAATCATCGCGATACAGATCAGCATACCTTTATGGACACCCTTATTGATCAAAGTATACAAATAATAACCAATACCTACCATGGCCACCAACCTGAATAGCGTAAGAAAAAGTTTACCATATTCGGTTCCTAACTTCATCCCAAAAGCCATCCCTGGATTGGTCAGATAATATAATTTAAAAAAATCTCCAATGACATGTATTTGACCAGGCATACCCATGTCCATGTTGAAGTGCACCAACAACTTAACCACTTGATCCAATAGGATCACTCCCAAACTCAACAAATAATACTTATAATACTTCACGCTATCTCTTTATTATTTTATAACATCCAGCTTCACAGCTACCTCAAATTCATCCATTTCTAAAGCTTGTCCTCCTTCTAAATCAGAAACAAGATTCAATTCGTTTGCTTGTGTCTCCTGACAAATATAATCCCTAAATGACTCAACAGAGGCCTTCAGCAATTCATCACTGCTCTGAAGCTGAACGACAATCTTGTCCTGCACTTCTAGCCCACTATCTTTTCTTAGGTTTTGAATTCTATTCACCAAATCTCTAGCCACTCCTTCTTGTTTCAACTCGGCCGACAACTGAATATCCAATGCCACAGTCAGGCCGTTTTCAGAAGCTACCAACCAGCCAGGAATATCCTGAGAACTGATTTCTACATCTTCTAACGTCAAAGAAATTTTTTGGTCACCCAAATCCAACTCAAAATTGTTGCTAGCTTCTAATTGAGCAATGTCCTCTTTAGTAAAAGCACCAATCTTCTGAGAAATATCTTTCATTCTTGACCCATGCTCCTTACCCAATTTTCTAAAATTCGGCTTGATAGATTTGACAAGAATTCCAGAAGTGTCGTCCAAAAACTCAATGGCCTTTACATTTACCTCATTCAGAATCAACTCCTCAACTGCTTTCACATGAATTTCTGTTTCTTTGTTCAGCACAGGAATCATGATTCTTGACAACGGCTGACGCACCTTCAGTTTTTCCTTTTTTCTTAAAGAATGAACCAAAGAAGAAATTTTCTGAGCCATTTCCATTCTAATTTCCAATGCTTTATCAATCAATTCTGAACTCGCCACAGGATAGTTTGAAAGGTGAACTGAATCATGAGATTCATGTCCAGAAACGGCATTCAAATCACTGTATAATCTATCCATGTAAAATGGAGCAATTGGCGCTGCTAATTTGGCAATGGTCTTCAAACAAGTATAAAGCGACTGATAAGCAGCCATTTTATCTTCATTATACTCCCCTTTCCAGAATCTTTTTCTATTCAAACGAACGTACCAGTTGCTCATGTCATCAATCACAAAGTCTTGAATCATTCGAGCGGCCTTTGTAGGCTCATATTCATTGTAAGCGTCGTCCACCAGACCGATTAAAGTATTTAACTTACTGATGATCCAGCGATCACTCTCAGTCTTATTGCTTTCATCTACTTCACTTTCGCTAAAATTGAATTTGTCCAAGTTGGCGTATAGGGCAAAGAAGTTGTAGGTATTGTACAGCGTACCAAAGAATCTTCTTTGCACCTCAGCTACTCCCTCAATGTCAAACTTTAAATTGTCCCATGGATTGGCGTTTGAGATCATATACCATCGTGTGGCGTCAGGACCATACTTGGCCAAAGTTTCAAATGGGTTCACAGCATTGCCCAGTCTCTTAGACATCTTATTGCCACTCTTATCTAGCACCAAGCCATTAGCAATTACATTTTTGAACGATACTTTATCAAAAAGCATGACGGCTATGGCGTGCAGAGTGAAAAACCAACCACGTGTCTGATCAACACCCTCTGCAATAAAGTCAGCAGGATAGACGTCACTCAGTCCTCCATTTGCCTGATTGGCATCCTTAGGGTCATCTCCCATAAAGTGGAACTGCGCATAAGGCATAGCCCCAGAATCAAACCATACGTCTATCAAATCTGGTTCACGCGTCATTCTTTTGCCAGAATCACTCACCAAGAAAATATCATCTACAAATGGCCGATGCAAATCGAAATCTTCACCTAACTCATCAGTCATGAAACCAGCACTTATTGACTTCTTCACTTCTGCCTCCAATTCTGCAATAGACCCAATGCATTTTTGCTCCTGCCTATCTTCCGTTACCCATATAGGCAATGGCGTACCCCAATATCTTGAACGACTTAAATTCCAGTCTACCAGATTCTCCAGCCAGTTACCAAATCTTCCAGACCCTGTAGAAGCTGGCTTCCAGTTGATGGTATTGTTCAGCTCTACCAATCGGTCTTTGTAAGCAGTGGTTTTGATAAACCATGAGTCCAATGGGTAATACAAAACTGGCTTATCAGTTCTCCAGCAGTGAGGGTAACTGTGTTCGTATTTTTCTACTTTGAAAGCTCTGTTGGCTTCCTTCAAATGAATGGCTATCAGTACATCAGTAGGCTTGAAGTCTGACGATTTTCTTTCCTCGTCTGAATAATATTCTTCTTTGACATATTTACCAGCAAAGTCCGTGACCTCTGCAATGAACCTTCCCTGTTTGTCTACCAAAGGAATGTCATCGCCTTTGTCATCTTTAGCGACCACAGGTGGTACACCTGCTGCCTTAGAAACAAAATAATCGTCCGCGCCAAAAAGAGCTGCAGCATGGACAATACCTGTACCATCCTCAGTGGTTACATAATCACCTGGGATAACCTTGAAAGCATGGGCTTCCAAATCGTCATTAGTAACATAGGGGAACAATTGTTCATAGCGAATATCAAGCAAATCCGCTCCTGCATATTCTGCATCAATATGCCAAGGAATGAGTTTGTCTCCCTCCTTGTAGTCTTCCAGAGCTAAATTCTTAGCCTTTTCAGAAAAGTATTTTCCTACCAAGTCTTTAGCAAGGATCACTGAAATGGGTTGGAACGTGTATTGGTTGAAAGTTTTCACTTTCACATACTTGATCTTCTTCCCTACCACCAAGGCACCATTAGAAGGCAGGGTCCATGGAGTAGTCGTCCAAGCCAGGAAGAACACCTCCTCATCACCATCAAATAACTTGGACGAGAGGTCAGATTTTTTGACTTTGAACTGGGCAACCACTGAGGTGTCTTTCACATCACGGTAAGTTCCTGGCTGGTTCAACTCATGAGAGCTCAACCCTGTTCCAGCAGCTGGCGAAAAGGGCTGTACCGTGTACCCTTTATAGAGGAGCCCTTTGTCGTAAAATTTCTTTAGCAGGTGCCAAAGGCTTTCAATATAATTCTTTTCAAAAGTAATATATGGATCATCCAAATCTACCCAATAGCCCATCTTCTCTGTCAGGTCATCCCATTGGTCTTTGAACTTCATCACAGCCTCACGGCACTTGGCGTTGTACTCCTCTACAGAGATCTTATTACCAATATCCTCTTTGGTAATGCCTAGTTCCTTTTCCACCTGCAGCTCAACTGGTAAGCCATGAGTATCCCACCCACCTTTTCGTTTTACTTGATAGCCTTTCAGTGTTTTGTATCTACAAAAAATATCCTTGACTGCACGAGCCATTACATGGTGAATACCAGGTGTACCATTAGCTGATGGTGGCCCTTCATAAAATACAAAGGTCTCTGCTCCTTCTCTCTCATCCACTGACTTTTGAAAGACGTCATTCTTCTTCCAAAAAGCTAATACCTCGTCTGCTACCTCAGCGTAATTGATATTCTTATATTCTTTGTAACTCAATGCTTTACTTTCTAATGCGTATTAAAAAACTGATTTCTAAAAAATGAATGGGCTAATTAGAATCTTTCACTTCGATCATATCCAAATCGATTTCCTCATCTTCCCGCTCGTCGTAAAATTCAGGATACTTCTCAATTAATGGATGACTGTGCGTATCTCTGCTTCCTTTATCGAATCTCAACAATAACGCAGGCAACACAATCAAATTCGTCAGCATGGCCATCAGGAGTGTGGTTGAAGTCAATGCCCCTAAAGCCACTGTCCCACCAAATTCGGATGCAGCAAAAATGACAAAACCAAAAAAGAGGATAATCGAAGTATAAATCATACTTGCTCCTGTTTCTCTCAGACTTTTACTAACCGCAACAGGCACAAAAAAGTTGTTGGCAAATAACTCTTGTCTATACTTAGCTAAGAAATGAATAGAATCGTCTACTGATATTCCAAAAGCAATACTGAAAATCAATGCAGTACTTGGCTTCAGTGGTATACCTGCAAATCCCATCATACCACCTGTAATCATCAGTGGGATAATGTTGGGAATAAGGCACAAAATGATCATTTTAAAATTCTTGAACAACAGCGCCATGATCAATGCAATGATGAAGAAAGCAATGATCATACTGGTAATCAAATTGTCAATCAAGAACTTATTTCCCTTAATGAATAAGAGGGTCGTGCCTGTGATGGTCACTTTCATTTTGGTCTCACCAAAAATCTCATCAATCTTAGGCTGAATGACGTCGTTTACAAGAACATCCAATTTGTTTGACCCGATATCTGCTATTTTTAGTGATACTCGGATTTTTTGACCAGTAGAGTCTACAAATGCCTTCGAAATGCCTTTCTGATCAGACTCCTTTTTCAGGTATCTGAAAATAAAATTTTTATCTCTGTTGTTAGGCAGAGCATACTTGTCGGGATTGTCATTATAAAATGCCTGTCTGGTAGCTTTGATAAAACTAACCACAGAAAGTGGTTGAGAAACATCATCCAGTGAGTTTAGGAAAGTCTCAAACTCGTCGATTTTCTTGAGATTTTTCAGGCTTTGAACACCCTTCTTTGTGCCTGTATCAATAATGATCTCCAGCGGCATTACCCCAGCAAAATTGTCTTCAAAAAACTTTAAGTCTTGTTTGACCTGGCTCTCTTCTGGCAAATCATCTACCATATAAGAACGCGCCTCGATTTTTGATATACCATAGGCTGATAATACAACAATTATGGCAGCTGCTGCAAATATGTAATACTTGTGGCGGTGAACTAAAAGATCTAGACCAGTGAGTACTTTATCCAGTGGTGCAAATTCCAGATGCTTTAAGTGTCTACTAGAAGGTGGCTTCAGGTAAGAAAATACGGCAGGTATCATAATCAAGCTGACCACAAATGTTGCCAGAATATTGACCCCTGCTATTACACCAAATTCTTTTAGAACCACAATGTCCGTAAAAGCCAGCACCAAGAAACCAACTGCTGTTGTGAAGTTGGTTATCAAAGTAACAATCCCAATTTTTCTTATGATCGTTTCTAATGCTTTTCGCTGATCGCCATGTTGGAAATACTCCTGGTGATACTTATTCAACATGTACACGGCATTGGGTATGCCAATGACCACAATGATTGGTGGTATCAGACCTGTAAGTAGCGTGATTTCATAATCGAATAAGGCCAACGTCCCCATGACCCAAACCACGATCATACCTATAATAAATAGTGCGACAAGCACTACTTTGAAAGATCTGAAAAACAGGAATAGGATAAAACCTGTCACCATGACTGAGAAGACCAAAAACATATTCAGTTCCTTTTTGATCTTAACTGTATTGATATATCGAACAAATGGCAACCCAGCGTATCTTAGATTGATACCCGTATGTTCTTTGTATTGCTCAGTCACTTGAAGGATATCACCTACAACAGTATTGCGAGCCTTGGAATTCATCACTTCATTCTCAATGGTCACCAAAACCATATTGGCTCCATTTTCGGTATTAAGCAATTGACCACTGTAAAATTTTAAACTTTGACAGTAGGCAATCAAGCTATCCAATACTTTTTGATCTGATGGTACATCAGTAAAAACATTTTCTAGTTCGAAGCGATTGTCTTCTTTATCCTTAACCAATCGCTTTAAACTTGGCAGGCTCAATACATCTTTGACATAACTAATATTGGCAAGTTCATCAGTCATGTATTTTAGTTTGCGGAAATTGTCTGCCAGATAGACCGCGCTGTCCTTTATACCAATAGCCAGGATATTACCATCCTCCCCAAATTCTTTTTTGAATTCCTTAAAATAGATCATTTCTGGATCCGTCTTAGGGACGATATTAGCCAGACTAAACGACCATTTAACTTCCTGAGCCTTATAGGCCATAAAGCCTGTAATGCCGAAAAGTGCAAGGATCAAAATGAGCCTCTGCTTGAGTATGATTTGTGAAAGTTTATACCACATGAGCAAAAATGAATCTGCAAAGGTAAGGATTTTTACTATTTAAAAGAGGCTCTGTTTTTTTTGTTGCTGACACCAAAATCCAGCCAATTCTTTTTCCTCTTATTATTTCCAAAAGGCATAAAAAAAGGAGGTTTGCCCTCCCTTCAATAAGTTGCTTAGGTGTTGTGATGACCACTAGTTTTGGTACTTCAATACAGCCTTTTTCAATGACTCTCTGTTGGCTACTATAGTTGGGTCTGAATAGACCTTGGCAGATAGCTCGGCAATGACGGCTTTCTTGAATCCAAGTTTCACAGCTACCTCTTCACAATACTTCACCTCACTAAGGAATACTTCCTTGTCAATTTTCATCAATTGAACTACATTAAAAAGGTACTCAAATTTATCATCGTCAGTCATTGTATTCAATGGTGGTAACGGTTCTGGATTTTCTAACAAACCGTAAATTTCATCTTCAGAAACTCCATTGGCCTTTCCGACCATTAAAATCATTTCTTTTTCATCGTCCGCAAAGTCGTTATCGATATTTGCCAACTTCACTAACATGCTTAGTTGTGATTTTATGCTCATTGTTTATTAAGGTTTATAAATGCAAGCGCATTCAAAGGTAAAAATTAAATCAATTTATGCTTTTCTATTATTGAGAGGAGCATTTCTTTATTTGCGCTCAGTGCTGGGTCTCCAAATATCCGACTACTCAATGCACTCACCACTTGTTTTTTGTAGCCCAGTCTTTCTGCAAGTTCCTCACAAAATCTAATTTCACTTAAATATACCTTTTTATCCACTTTCATCAACTGAATTAGATTATATAGATATTCAAATTTATCATCTTCCGAAAGATTTTCTATGGTTGGCAATTCATGTTGCTTTTCAGCTAATAAGTCCTCGAAATAATTGATCAATGTCCTTTTTTGGTATATGGTTAGCCTCAGCCAAGGTATAAATCATTCGCTTTTCTAGTGGGGACAACTGCTTATCCACCAAGGAGAGCTGAATGAGAATGCTCATCTGAGTACGAATGTCCATTTTAATACCTTTTGCTTCAAAATAAATATACAAAATTAAAAGGACTGAATGGTCGCTTGATTTGGTGGTGCCACAAAATAAACTCATCAACTAAGTTATTTCCTATATAGGTCAGTATGGCAGACGGTAGTTAATTGTTTTCAATTTGTCCATAAAGTTTTCATTTTTATGGAAATTGAGCATAACGTAAAACTTACATATTTGATGCCATTTTGCTATTAGTTTAAAAAAATGCTTTAATTTAGAAACCCAATCAGCATTTTAAAAACATTATATATATTGAGTTGTGCTTTCTAAATTCAATTAGTTTCTGAACCAAGCATAACTTAAATTAATACAATATATGGGCATCATTATACCGTTGATTTTAATCGCGATAAGCTGTGTAGTAATTTGGAGAGCCGGAGATGGTTTCATGACTGCATCAGAATACATTGGCAGAAATCTTTCAGAAGGCGTACGGGGAGCATCAATTAATGCGATTGCGAGTTCGATGCCAGAAGTATTTACTTCCCTATTTTTTCTTTTTGTTTTAATGGATGCATCAGGCTTTTCTGGTGGGATAGGAACAACTGCTGGTAGTGCCATTTTCAACAGTATGGTTATTCCTGCAGTATCTGTTATTGCTGTTATTGGCATTGGGCTAGCAAAAAGAATTGAGGTTTCTAAAAAAGTGATGCTAAGAGATGGGATTGCTTTGATTATCACGGAATTGATTTTTCTAGTTTTAATTAGCGGATCCAAGCTCGATTGGTATCATGGACTCATTCTGATGGGTGTGTATGTGGTATATATTACATACATGTTTATGTCGATGAGGAGCAGTCAGAAAAATTCAGAATCATCTGAGACCGAAGAAGAGGAGGAAGAAGAGGAAGAAGAGGAAGAAGATGGCGGGCCAGCCCCATCGTTCTTCATCAGTGTCATCACCTTTAACCTTGAAGATCTTTTTATTAGAAACAATAAAGTTACAGGCAAAAACGCTTGGCCATTACTCATATTTTCTACTTTATCTATTGCTATGGTATGCTACCTTCTTGTGGTAGCCTGCGAATGGATGGGAGCGGAGGTTTATGAAGTCCCTTATCTTGGATCTTTTAATGGCTTGGGTATTCCTTTGATGTTTGTAGCATTGGTACTGGCCTCTGCCGCATCCAGTTTCCCGGATACCATCATTTCTATCAAAGATGCTCAACGTGGACAATATGATGATGCCATATCCAATGCCTTGGGTAGCAACATCTTTGACGTGTGTTTCGCCCTAGGATTTCCATTGTTTATTTTCTGTATCATCCATGGCCCTATTCACATGCCACCTGAGATCGTAGATTTGAGTAGTGAATTAAGATTCTTGTTGCTAATACTAACGGTGCTTGCCGTAGTGATTTTTACGTCTACCAAATACATAGGAAAGCTCAAAGCATTTATTCTGTTAGTCATCTACTTCTTATTCATTGCCTATATCATAGGCAGAAGTGCAGACAATGAATTAGCTGCTTCCATTGCTGACTTTTTGGTTTCTACAGTAAGGATATTGAGTATCAACTAAGACAATGAAAAATATGAAAAGGAAAGGCGAATCAGATGATTCGCCTTTTTTATTAGCCTAGTTTAAAAGTGACTGGAAGTATCATTCGAACCTTTACTGGCTGACCCCTTTGCTTACCTGGTGACCAATCCGGGGCATTTTTAATTACACGGACTGCTTCTTCATCACAACCAGCTCCTATACCTTTGATGGCCTGTACTTCCGTGAGCTTCCCGTTTTTATCAATCACAAACTGTACATATACTTTGCCTTCTATGCCCATACGTCTGGCCTGATTGGGGTACTTCATTTGTTTGGCCACATGTTTGTAAAAGGTCGACATACCACCAATAGGTTCTGGCATTGACTCAACGAATATCAATACCTCCTCAACTATTTCTGGTGGTAATGGCTCGTCAAAAATTGGATCTTCGAAAGTATCATCTTCATTTATTTCAACATCAATAATTGACTTGACATCTTCTTCGATCTCTTCCTCATCCGGCACCTCAACTATCTTCGGCAGCACCACTACTGGGGGTGGTGGAGGGGGCTGCAGCGTTTGCGGTATTTCCATGATTTCCTCAAAATCATCATCTATTTCGCCGAGATTAACCAAACCTCCATCCCCATAAAACCGCCACTCAAAGGCGGATATGACAAGCATCAGACTGGTCGCTAGCCCTATATTAAAAAAGGCATTCCTCTTCCGTTCCAAATCGATCTTTGGATTTTTTCTTAATTCCATGATTATTGAATTTATGTTAGTAATACATTCACCACTTTGGCGAATCAGAACTAAGACTATCCCGGGCGAGTCTTTTGTCTTCTATTTATTCGGTTTTGAATTCATCAAAAATATCTACATCTTCTTGTTGGGTAGGTGCTGGCCTTTCTTCAATTCGCTTGATACCAGCATACATCATTGCACCAATAGCTAAAGCTGCTAGCACAATCGCCAATATCCTAAACCAGCGACCTTTACCGCTCTCTTTTGGTTCATTAGGATAAAGCCCTTTGAAATCCATGTGCCTCTGAATCTGACCTTTACTCAATGCCTTTCTCCTCAATCTGATATCGTATCTAGTCATTGTTCCCCTTATTCATTTTTTCATATCGCCTCTTCAATTTATCGAGTGATCGATACATTTTCATTTTTACAGCACTTTCTTTTTTATCCAAAATGAAGGCTATTTCTTTGAAATTCTTGGTTTCAAAGAATTTCAATTCCAATATTCTAATCTCTTCGTCCTCCAGTTCACTGATCAACTCGGCCAGCACTCTTTGCTTTTGCTCCATGTCAACCTCATCCAGTTCGCTACAAGTCATTACCAAACTCACCTTCTGGTCTTCCAAACTCAAGAGCCGTCTCTTATTGTCACGAAAGTGCCTGTTCGTTTCATTTGTAGCAATACGATAAAGCCAAGCACCAAAAGGAACACCCCTAAACTCAAACTTGTCCAACGAATGCATAGCATTCATAAAAACCTTAGAGGTTAAATCCGCGGCCAAGTCTTCATCGTCCGTTTTTCTATGGATATATCTGAAGATTACTTCATAATACTTGTTGTAGATGGGTTCGAAGAAAAGCAAGTCTGTCTTTGCTCTGGCTATCATTGCCTCTTCTTCATCCCAATCATTACGGTTTGTATGTGTATCCAATGAATTAATCTTTGTAGTTATAATCCTACATCATCTAAAAAGTCACAACTATTTTATCAAAAATAACCGTCTCGAAATATATGCCTCTATGGATATGTATTAATTTCGGGATATGAGTCAGTCTACTCCCATTATCGACAAGAAAAAGTATCGCACTGTTTATTTGCGTAAAAGAAAGATGCTCGGAGCCAGGGACTTTGATAAGAAGAACGCGAGATTGCTCTATCATTTCCACAAATTCTTTGATGGGCACACCAGTTCAATGGTTCATTCTTTTTTGTCTATCGAGAAAAACAAGGAAGTAAACACTTGGCCTCTAATCGAGTGGCTCAAATCTAAAAGCAAACAAATTGTAGTTTCCAGATGCAGTACTACTAGCAATGAGCTAACCCACTATCTGTTTGAAGATTATAAACAACTGAAAGAAAGTAAATACGGAATTCCTGAACCTCAAAATGGCACCATTGTACTACCCAAAGATTTGGATGTAGTTCTTATCCCACTGATCGTGTTTGATCGCTTAGGTCAGCGTGTGGGCTATGGAGCAGGGTATTATGATCGATTTTTGACTGAATGCTCTAAAGACTGTGTGAAGGTAGGACTAAGTCTGGCACCTCCACTAGATGAAATCCCGTTTACCGAACCACATGACATCCCAATGGATTACTGCATCACTCCTTTGGGCGTCTATTCTTTCAATCCATAAATTCGAAATATGAGTGATAAATTAGATGTAGTGATTATTGGTGCTGGCCCTATCGGCCTGGCTTGTGGTATAGAAGCAAAAAAGAACAACCTTACTTATCAGATTTTAGAGAAGGGTTGTCTGGTAAATTCGCTCTACAATTACCCCATGAATATGACTTTCTTCTCTACTTCGGATAAACTCGAAATTGGGGGAGTACCTTTCATCTCTCACAATAATAAACCTACAAGAGCAGAAGCATTAGAGTATTACAGACGAGTAACCACCTCATGGGAACTGAATGTGAATTTGTATGAAGGCGTTCAAGAAGTAATGAAAGGTGAATATTTTGAAATCCTTTCAGAAAAAACCACTTACATCGCAAGGAACCTGATAATTGCCACTGGATTTTATGACTTGCCATTCTTATTAAATGTGCCTGGTGAGCATCTACCCAAAGTAAAACACTACTATGATGAACCTCATCCCTATTTCGGTCAAAAGATCATTGTAGTGGGTGCAGCCAATTCAGCAGTGGATGTAGCCTTGGAGACCTATCGAAAAGGAGCTGAAGTCACTATGGTCGTGCGCGAACCTGAGATTAATCCAAGGGTAAAATATTGGGTAAAGCCTGATATTGAGAATAGGATCAAAGAATCTTCCATTTTGGCCTATTTCGATTCGTCAATTACTGAAATCCGCGAAAAGGAAGTGGACATTCAAACGTCCAAGGGCTCAAAAACATTGGCCAATGATTTCGTACTGGCCATGACTGGATATCAACCTAATTTTACCTTCCTAAAATCAATGGGCGTGAAAATCGAATCGGACGAAATGCAAACACCAGCTCACAATCCCGAAACCATGGAAACCAATGTCAAGGGTATTTACTTAGCTGGAGTCATTTGCGGCGGTTTGCAAACCAATAAATGGTTTATAGAAAATTCAAGAATACACGCCGAGGTGATAATTAAAGAAATAGTGAAAAATGAAATAATGATTAATGACATTAGTTCAAATATTCATTAATCACTTTTAATTATTCATTCAAATCAGCGAAATACCTTTTTGCCTCCTTCAGCACTTTTGGAGACAGATAAATTGCCGAAACCATAGTAGGAATCGCCATCAGCCCATACATCACAAAGATCAGATTCACTACGCCATTTAGCGACCAAACGGATCCGATCACAATGATGGCTACATACCAATAGTTGAATAAATAACCATGCTCTGCTCCAAATAGATAAGAGAAACATTTTTTACCATAATATGCCATTCCGAAAACCGTGGTAAATGCAAAAATCAAGACTGGAATAAATAAAATATAATGTCCTACCACAGGGATGGATTGCTCAAATGCCTGTGCTGTAAGTGAAATGCCATCATTGCCACCAGCTTGCCATACACCAGTAGAAAGTATACACAGCCCCGTCATGGTACACACGATCAGTGTGTCTACTACTGGCCCTAGCATGGCCACCAATCCTTCACGAATGGGTTCGTTCGTTTTGGCTGCTCCATGCATCATGGGCGCAGTACCTATCCCAGCTTCATTGGAGAAGGCCGCTCGCTTGGCTCCTTCTATAATTACTGCACCCACTGCTCCTCCCAGCACTGCATTTGCTGTAAAAGCATCTTCGAAAATCAGAAAGAAGTTTTCCACGACTGATCCAGCATTAATCAGCATAATCAGAACTACGCTCAGTCCATAGACTACCACCATGGCTGGCACCAGTTTAGAAGCTACATCAGCGATCCTTTTGAGCCCTCCGAAAATAACCAGTGCAGTAAAAAAGGTGATGATTAGCCCAATTCCAATATTTACCATCAACTCATTTTGCCCCATCCACCCCATGGGTTTCAGCACTACATCTTTGGTAACTTGTACTATCTGATTGGCTTGAAAAATAGGTGTTGCACCAAAGAGTCCTGCGATACAAAAGAAGGCGGCAAGTGGTTTCCATATTTTTGGCATGCCCTCTCTAATCACATACATGGGACCGCCTTGCAAATCTCCAAGGCTATCTTTGCCTCTATACATCACAGCCAAAGAGCATGTAAAAAATTTAGTGGTTATACCCAATAGAGCACTTACCCACATCCAGAATATTGCACCTGGTCCCCCAGCCACAATGGCCAATGCCACACCACTGATATTGCCCATGCCGACTGTGGCTGCCAAGTGACCAGACAAGGCCTGAAAGTGACTGATTTCACCCTTTTCTTCAGGGTCATCGTACTTTCCTCGTAGCACGTTGATGCCATGTTTGAAATAACGAAAAGGAAGGAAGCGAGCATATAATGTAAAGAATAAACCTCCGCCTAAAAGCAAAACCAGCAGTGGCAAACCCCAGACATAGCTGACGGCAATATTGAAAAAATTCTCAAGGGATTTTAAAAGTTCAAACATATTTTGGGTTGTGATTATAGTATAGGAGCCAATTGACTCCATACATTTTCGGCAAGTATTTGATGCCCTTCTGGTGTAGGGTGAATGCCATCCTCTAAGTTTAATTCAGGGACACCTGCTACACCTTCTAACAAAAATGGAATCAGAGGAATGTTGAATTTCTTAGCTAAGTCTGGATATATTTTTTGAAAACTTTCTGAATACTCCTGTCCCATATTTGGTGGAATCATCATACCAGCCAATAGTATTTTACAGTCTGGGTATTTCTTTCGTACCTTTTCGATAATAGCTTCAAGGTTTTTCTTTGTTTCTTCAGTACTGATCCCCCTCAATCCGTCATTAGCACCCAGCTCAAGCACGAAAATATCCATGGCATTTTTCATCACCCATTCCACCCGTGAATTGCCACTGGCTGTAGTCTCTCCACTTAGGCCAGCATTTACGGTAAGGTAATCCAAACCCAATGAATCTAGACGCTCCTGAATCAAGGCTGGAAAAGCTTCTGACAAGTCTAGCTGATATCCAGCCGTAATACTATTGCCAAAGAAAAGAATGGTTTTCTTGTTAGCATCTTTTGTTTCAGATCCAACTTTGGTAGAAGCAGATTTTGGGGTTGATGATTCTTGCTTCTTTTCTGGATGGCAACTCCACAAGAAAAACATACTAATGAGTATAACTGACCTGTTCATTCTCCGAAGATAGGAATTTATTGATAACTCAATTACCGATCAAGGGCGATAATAA
This sequence comes from Reichenbachiella faecimaris, assembly GCF_900176375.1. Lineage (GTDB taxonomy): Bacteria > Bacteroidota > Bacteroidia > Cytophagales > Cyclobacteriaceae > Reichenbachiella > Reichenbachiella faecimaris. The sequence continues at coordinate 257,384 of NZ_FWYF01000002.1, forward strand.
GTGTAAGGTCAAACGAATGATTATCGAATATATTTACTGGCAAGGATTGAGATTCACCGTTTACCTCCCAGCCTACCAAGTCAGAATCGTAGTCATGCTTCTTACTAAACAAATTGAACAGACCATACTTCTCTTTTAAATAGAACTTTTCATTTGTGTTTATGTAATGAAAGTAGTTGTATTCAAGACCCAATTTGAACAGTCCATTCAATCGAATTTCATAACCCAATCCTCCTAAAATGCCGTGGTGTCTTTGCTGAAAATATGGTTCTAGTCCAGCCCGTTTATCGAACCGAAACTGGCTGACAAACTGAGTATAACTGACCTTCACATTGAGATTTGATGGACGCAAAGACTTTAAGGACAACCTATACAACATGCCTAAGTCCCAATTTCGCTTTTGAGTATCATTCCAGAAATTTTCTGCATATCCGAATTGGAAGAATACGTTTTGTTTTAGTTGGTATCTAACAAAATAATAAAGTCCAATATCGATAGTTTGCATGGATGTACTTTCATCAATCAACAAAGAATTTCCTTGATAATCGACTACACCATTCGCATGAATAGAGGCTGGGTTTAGGCTATAAAACTTGATTCCATAACCAGCTTCAATTTTGGACAAGAATCTATAATATCCAGTTGAAGTTCTGATAAACGCTACTTGTGGAATAGAGTCACTTAGTTGCATTTCATTGTTAACGATTAATGTATCTGCTGGCTCCTTTTCTACAATATCATGAAAATGAATTTTTTCCTCATATCCCCAATTCACTGCCGTATCGTAGTCAATAGACTTGGTTTTGAAATATTGACTCAATAAAAAATTGTCGCTTTCCCGAACTGCCTCGTCCCATGTATAGGCAAAGTACCAGCCATTTTCGCTAGGTTTGTATTCAGTAATGAATTGCCGTCGATCTACCCAACGAGACTCTGGGTTGCTAAATATTCCCGTTTGGGTATAATGATACTCGCCCTTGAGAAACACTTTTTCTTTCATATCCAGATATATTTTCCCGGCAAACTGACCTTCTATTAGGGACTTGGGATTTGGCTCGAAGCCAATCACATCCACCAAACTCTCATTAAGTTCAAATTCTCCCAAGTATTCATAATTGTACTTATTGAAGGTCAAAGGATTAATAAATTCTTCACGCTTCATCACAAAATCAAATCGATGAGGAATGTGAGCTCCCGCATGGATTTGGGTATAAAGTGGACTAATTACATCATATATTCTTGATAAGGAATCAATTTTTACCTCTCCTTTCTTATGCTGTCTTGTATAGGACTCTTTCTGCACTTGTATTTTGGCACAAGAGTTAATATTGGCATGACCCAAGGTATCCATATACTGTTCTATCAACTCCCCTTTCAGCAAATGTGGATTAGTTATATAAGCATTTGGGATATTGTCATATACCTCCTTTATCATATCTTCTAATGTGGTAGGTGTGATGGTGACAGCATCAAGTATTTTTTCATCAGGGTTTAGCTTGATAATTGTCATTTCATCCACAGACAACAATTGGTCACTGAAAGTCAATAATCTGTACCCGATGCATGATATCTTATAACTGACATCAGAGCTGCGAGGAATCCTGGCTCGCCCAAAATGATCAGTAATGGTTACTAGTTTGTCACTACTAGATATGTGCGCGTATGGAATAGGGTTACCAGATTGCGCATTTTGGACTTGAATATAATATTCTTGGGCAAGTGAGGAGAGGCTACTAAGTATCAGCAAGCTTACAAAGCTTAATTTCATAAGTATTAGGTTAGTACAGATGGATAGCGCGATTAAGAATTATTTATTTCAAGGTAGACCCCTTCGCCGCCCACCACGGTTTGACATCAATAGCCAGCCGACCAGCTTTCACTGCTGGATCGTTACTGATGATACTATCAGCTTCAGCTTTGGTGGCCACATCGTATATCACAATGCCACGCATATCTCCATCGTCACCAAAAGGACCTGCCACAAGCAAAGCACCTGTTTTAGCATTTTCACTCATATAATTCTGATGTGCTAGTTGTATTTCCATCACTTTGGCAGAATCCAATTCTGGTTTATCAGGAACTCGCATGAGAAATCCCATGAAGTATTGTTTCATTACATAAGTGGTATCTCCGTCTTTCATCTCAAATTCACGCGGAGCCTGAGCAAATGAAGAAAAACTTAAAAGAGCTAGTAGAGTAGAAAAAATGGTGATTTTCATATTTTGAAGTTTTTAGAAGATACAAGATAGTTATTTGACAAAAAAGGATGAAAATTTTAACCTTAGGAATTTCTCATATTCCAAACCTTTTTGATCCTAATCAAGTTTAGGTAAAAACCCCTAATTTTGCAGGGTTAGATTTAAGTGGCCTGAAAATTATTTAATTTCGCGGTGCAACATTAAAGTCAAGAAGCGTATGAGATGGATCATGAGATCGAAGATTCACAAAGCGGTAGTAACCGAAGCGAATCTCAACTATGTGGGCAGTATCACTATTGATAGAGACCTTATCGATTTGGTGGGGTTGAGAAAAGGTGAGAAAGTGCAAATCGTAAGCAACACTTCCGGGTCACGATTGGAAACTTACGTGATCGAAGGGCCAAGAGGTTCTGGAGCCATTTGCATGAATGGTGCAGCAGCGCACCTGATCAAAGAGGGAGAAGAAATCATCATCATGGGCTACGAATTGACAGATCAAGAAATCAAACCTCAGACGATACTGGTAGACGAAAAGAATAAATTCGTACAGTGGCTTGAAGAGTCATACGAGCTTAATCGTGATATGAATTTTAATTAATATTGGACATCTTTTCCAAAGATCGAAACTTTGGAAAAGATAATCATCTCAATCTCTTCGCTTGCATTCATAAACTTCTGGCATTACTTTCCGTAAAATTCGGAAACATCAGATTACATGTCTACAATTCTTAAGGTCGAGGGACTTTCAAAAACTTACCAAAGCGGATCTAAATCGCTACAAGTACTCCATGATATCAGTTTCTCCATTCAAGCTGGAGAATCCCTAGCTATCGTGGGGCCATCAGGTAGTGGAAAAACCACACTTTTGGGACTGGCAGCGGGATTAGATCAATCTGATGCCGGAAATGTAGAAATCAACCAAATTAAATTGAATAGTTTGAGTGAAGATGACCGTGCACAAGTTCGTAATGAGCATGTGGGTTTTATCTTTCAGAATTTCCAGTTGATCCCTACCCTTTCAGCCCTTGAAAATGTGATGGTGCCCCTGGAGCTACGTGGTGACAAAGGTGCTGAATCTGTTGCCAAAAACCTGCTTAAACAGGTAGGGCTGGCTGAACGCATAGATCACTATCCTTCACAACTATCAGGTGGAGAACAGCAACGTGTGGCCATAGCCAGAGCTTTTTCTAACGAGCCCAAAATACTTTTTGCAGATGAGCCCACAGGCAACTTAGACGAAGAAACGGGTCAAAAAATTGAGGACTTGCTATTCAGTCTAAATAGAGAAAAGGGCACTGCTCTCGTCCTGGTTACTCACGATGCTGAATTGGCTCAAAAAACGGATCATGTGATCCATCTCAAGGGTGGCAAGATGATGGAATCTTCGTTGAAAGCCTCTATTGCCAGCTGATATGGACACTAAAATTTCGGTAAGTGTCAAAAAATATTCACGTAGCTGGTTGTTAAAAATGGCTTGGCGAGACAGCAGAAGAAGTAGATCCAAGCTTTTCTTGTTTACCACCTCTATTGCCATTGGCATAGCCGCATTGGTGGCCATCAATTCTTTTAAAAGAAATTTGGATGAAGAGATTCAGCTACAAGCCAAAACTCTCTTAGGTGCAGATTTAGAAATTTATAGCAACAAACCATTTACCAGAGAGCAATATGATCTATTGGATTCCCTTGGGGAAGAAAGGTCAAGCCAAACCCGATTTGGGTCTATGGTCTATTTCCCACGAACAGATGGCACCAGGCTGGTTCAGGTTCGAGGAATTCGGGGATTTTATCCATATTATGGGAAAATCGAAACCGAACCACATTGGGCAGCTGGTGATTTGACCAATGGTCCTTATGCCCTGGTGGATGAAAAGCTCATGCTGCAATTCAATGTAGAGTTGGGTGACGAGGTAAGAATCGGGAGTTTGAGTTTAGAAATCAGAGGTAAACTAAAAAATGTACCTGGTCAAAGTGGTGTGTCCACTTCTATCGCACCAGTGGTTTATATATCTGAAAGCAATGCCTTTGCTTCCGGATTGATAAAAAAAGGCAGCAGGGTCACCTTTTCAAAATTTTACAAATATCCAACTGAAGCTACTGCTGACGATATCATCGCCACTTATGACGATCGTTTGAAAGAACTGGAATTGAGAAGTGAAACAGTAGAGGAGCGCAAAAAAGACACCAGTGAAGCTTTCGCCAATATGTCCATCTTCTTAAATTTGGCAGCCTTTATAGCACTCCTACTAGGAAGTATTGGAGTAGCAGGAGCAGTTCATATCTATCTCAAAGAAAAAAATCAATCAGTAGCTATCCTTCGCTGTCTGGGAGTCAAAAGCAAACAGGCCTTTTATATTTATCTCTATCAGGTATTGTTTATGGGACTGATTGGATCCATGATAGGTACTGGACTTGGTCTGGGACTTCAGTATTATTTACCAAAGCTACTGGGCGAAATTTTACCGTTTTCCTTCGAACCCAAAATATTTGGTACAGTCATTCTTGAAGGCATTTTATTAGGACTAATCATCGCCATACTATTCGCACTACTTCCTTTAATTAGGTTGGGCAAAATTTCACCTTTACAGTCTATCCGTGCGACTTTTGAGTCAAATGAGTCCAAAATAAGTAAGGCTTCTTTTATTGTATTCACAACTCTGATCTTTTTCCTTCTTGGATTTGCCTATTTCCAAATTGGTGAATGGAAACAGTCATTGATTTTTGTAGGAGGTCTAGCCGTCACCTTTGGCCTGTTGGCTCTAATAGCCAAAGGTTTGATGGCTGCAGCCAGAAAGGTGTCAGCTAAGACGTCCTCCTTTTTGGTAAAACAGGGTATTGCGAATTTGCATAGACCAAATAATCAAAGTACAATTCTACTTTTGACTATTGGCATCTGTGCTGTTCTCATTTCTACCCTTCTTTTTTCTAGATTCATTTTAGTCGAGCAAATCACACTCACTGGTGCTGATGAGCGTCCGAATATGGTGCTGTTTGACATCCAAACAAAGCAAAAAGAAGAATTGAAAACGTTAGTTCTGGACTATGATCTACCAGTTGCGCAAGATGTACCCATCGTCACGATGCGGCTCAAAGCAATTAATGGTATCAATAAGAAAGCAGCTGAAAGGGACTCTACACTAGAGATTCCAAGTTGGGTCTTCAACAGAGAGTATCGTGTGACCTTTCGCGATTCATTGATCAACTCAGAAACTCTGGCTGAAGGCAAATTACAATCAAGAGTAGAATCAGCTGATGACTCAATTTTCGTTTCTGTCTCAGAAGGATTTGCCGAAGGACGAAAATGGAAAATTGGGGACGAACTGCTATTCAATGTGCAGGGGGCATTGATCAAAACGTATATTGGAAGTTTCAGGAAAGTAGATTGGCGAAGGGTGCAGACCAACTTTCTGATCGTTTTCCCGACTGGTGTATTGGAGCAAGCGCCACAGTTTCATGTACTTGTAACTAAAGTGGATAAAACAGATGTCTCAGCCAGATTTCAACAGGCGGTTGTGCGTTTGTTTCCCAATGTATCTATTATAGACCTTGAGTTGATCATTAAAACGGTAGAAGAAGTACTCAACAAAGTCTCTTTCGCTATCAACTTTATGGCAGGGTTTAGTGTGCTTACAGGTTTGATTGTATTGGCTGGTTCTGTGGTGCTCAGCAAAACACAACGGGTACAGGAAAGTGTGCTACTCAGAACGATTGGGGCGCGCTCTTATCAGATATTTTGGATTACTTGTATTGAGTATTTTGCCTTGGGTGCCATTGCCTCATTAGCTGGGCTTTTTCTGGCCCATACATTCAGCTACTTACTTGCAGAGTTTGTATTTGAAAACGACTTTCTATTCAGTACTTACTACACCGTTTTGATATTTGTTGCCGTCACTTTAGGCACAGTTATCATTGGATTATTCAATATAAGACCAGTTCTCAAAAAGAGCCCATTAGAAATTTTGAGAAAAGAAATTTGAGGGTGGCCTCATTATTGCTTGTCTTATATGTAACTAATTCAAGAAATAATGAAACATTTCGTAGTGATTTTGATGATCATACTGCTGAGCTGTTCTGCCACTTTCCTGATGATTTAGTTGATCTTTCGCGCTTTCTTTCGGCTTACCGTCATTTTCAAAGTAAAGACACAAAAAAAGGGAACCCCAAAAATGAGTCTCCCTTTTGTCAATTTGAAATAAACTTTCTTATGCAGTTACTGCGTCAGCAACTTTAGCTGTTTTTACAGTTTTGATAATTCTAGCTGCGATTTTATAAGGATCTCCATTAGAAGCTGGTCTTCTGTCTTCCAACCATCCTTTCCAGCCATTCTCTACTGTAGCGATTGGAATACGAATAGAAGCACCTCTATCAGATACCCCAAAGCTGAACTTGTCTATAGACTGTGTCTCGTGAGCACCAGTCAATCTTTGATCATTCTCAGCACCGTATACTTCGATGTGCTCTTTTACGAAAGGAGCAAAAGCCTCACAAATTGTAGAATAAGTTTCTTTAGATCCACATGTTCTCAACGTTGAGTTGGAGAAGTTAGCATGCATACCAGATCCATTCCAGTCACCTTTGATAGGTTTAGGTCTCCACTCGATAGAAACTCCGTACTTCTCAGCAGTTCTTTCTAGCAAGTATCTTCCGATCCAAACGTGGTCACCAGCTTCAGCAGCACCTTTAGCGAACACTTGGAATTCCCATTGTCCGGCTGCTACTTCAGCGTTAATTCCTTCTACATTCACACCTGCCTCAAGGCAAAGGTCTAAATGCTCCTCTATGATTTCTCTACCATAAGCGTTGCTTGCTCCTACAGAGCAATAGTAGGGTCCTTGTGGTCTTGGGTAACCAGCTTCTGGGAAACCTAAAGGCTTGCCGGTATTGTTGTCAATCAAGAAATACTCTTGCTCGAATCCGAACCAGAAATCATTATCATCATCGTCAATAGTCGCACGTCCGTTACTTTCGTGTGAGCTACCATCTGCATTTAATACCTCAGTCATTACGAGGAATGCATTTTTTCTGTCAGGATCTGAGAAGATCGCTACAGGTTTCAACAAACAGTCAGAAGAACCTCCTTCTGCTTGCTCGGTAGAACTTCCGTCGAATGACCACATTGGGCAGCTTTCTAGCTTCCCATCGAAGTCTCCTACGATTTTAGTTTTGCTTCTTAGACTTTGTGTTGGCTTATATCCATCCAACCAAATGTACTCTAACTTTGCTTTTGCCATTTTACTTAAATTTTAGCTTTTACTGTTTTACTTTAATTCTATTTCACTTTGCGCTTCTAAAAACCAGATGACTCAGCACTAGTTTAAAAGATTTGCCAAGGCACCCTCGAGAGCACCCCGGCAAAAGCTAAATCCTAGATTTTCTTAGAACGCATATACCGCTGCCAGCGTAAATGATGACAGGCTTTTACTCAACGTTGGGTTGATCAAAAATGGATCATCAGGATCTGTCAAATCCCATCCATCGTTATCCTCTACGAATCCGTCATAAGACAACATGTCCATTCTGAATTCTGGTATGATTGTCAATGCCCCTACTGAATAATTGGCAGACAATGTCAAATCAATCACATTTTCATCCAATGCTATTGCACCCACTCCTTCATCTTTGAAGTACTCACCTCTGATTCCCAAAGAGAAATCATCAGAGAAGGAATTTTGCACATAAAGTGCCGCTCCAGTAAAGTTGTCCTTAGCTTTAGTAGCGTTTACTCCTAAGTAAATCGCATCAGTCAAATCCCATCCAGCTGTTAAATCGACTTGGTAGAAATCATCCCCCAAAATAGTGTTTAGGTATGCTCCTCCAAATCCAAGCTGAGCACCAAAGAAATAATCTCCAGTTGGATTGTAGTCTGTAGCATCCGTTGGATTCAATACCGCCAACATCAAAGACGCTTCACCTAAGGTGATATCTGCTTTCAGACCAGAATGCGAGAATGGCCCATAAGAAAACATATAAGAAGTTGAGTAATTATAGTTGGCTGTTGGAGAGATTACCTCGTACCCTAAAAAGGTGTTGAAGTTACCAATTGTCAACGTCACCGCCTCACTTACATTCCAGTAAGCATATAGTTGATTAACGATACTGGAAGAAGCTGTCGTAGATCCAAATACTGCGTCAGTTCCTCTTGGCCCGAATACAAGATCGGCAACGAATCCTGACTTTTCGCCTTCCAGGCCTAATATTACATTGGCCATTCCTAGAGCAAAACCAGTCTGGTTTGCAAATGAAGTAGAAGGAGCCAAAGATGATCCGTCACTGGCATCGTTAGTTCCACCACTCAATACTGCTCTATAATAGGCATCTGCACTACCAGAAATTGATAATGCTGGTGCACTTGATTCTTCCTCTTGTGCGAAAGTATTATTATATGATAAGCTCAAAATTGTTACCATAACAATAGATAGAAATTTCTTCATGATTAAATTTGTGTTTTGGTTCATAAATTTGTTATACAGATTTGTGATATTAAGACCTGCTGGAGCATGTTAGCAGACATACCCAGCAGGCATTTTTTATTATTCGTCGTAAACGATTGTATATCCTCTGATACCGTGTTCGTGTGTATCGAGACCTTCTGTTTCGTGTTGTTCCGACACTCTCACCCCTACAGTTTTCTTCAATACAAAGAACAAGATGAAGGCAATTGGGAATGCAGCAATAGCATACATCGCTACACCATAAAGTTGAGTTGCAAAAGAATGCTCTGGGTTCATTGAGAAGATTCCCACAGCTAGTGTACCCCATATTCCACATGACAAGTGAACTGAAACAGCTCCTACTACATCATCCAGCTTGAATTTATCAAGTGTAATAGCTGAAAGGACGACAATGATACCAGCTACTGCCCCAACTATCAATGAGTTGTTTACAGAGATCACGTCAGCACCTGCAGTGATTCCTACAAGACCAGCCAAGATGCCGTTGAGCACCATACCCAAATCCATTCTTTTGAACACTGCATAAGCGGTCAAGAAGCCAAATAGTCCACCCGTACAAGCAGCCATACAAGTAGTAACCAATACAAATGACACTAAATCTGGATCAGCAGAAAGAACAGATCCTCCGTTGAAACCAAACCACCCTAACCAAAGTAGGAACACGCCAATTACGGCTAGTGGCACTGAAGTACCTGGCTTGTCAATTACTTTACCATCTACATATTTTCCTAGTCTTGGCCCAATCACAATGATTCCAGCCAAAGCACCCCATCCACCTACAGAGTGAACGAGTGTAGAACCTGCGAAATCATAGAATCCAGCAGCATCAAGGAATCCTGCTCCCCATTTCCAGCTACCTAAGATTGGGTATACAATACCTACATAGAGTAACGTAAAGATCATGTAACTAGAAAGCTTTACTCTTTCTGCAATCGCTCCAGATACGATAGTAGCAGCAGTAGCGGCAAACATGCCTTGGAATAAGAAATCTGTCCAATAGGTGTATCCTCCACCTGCATAGTCGATTGAAGCACCGTCGCCAGCGTCCAAACCAAACCCTGCAAATCCAAGCACACCATCAATGATTCCAAAATCACCTGGATACATCAAGTTGAATCCACAAATCAAGTAGGTAATCAAACCAATGATCGGTGTAATAGTATTTTTAAATAGGATGTTTACGGTGTTTTTTGACTGGCCAAAACCAGCCTCAACGCCCGCGAAGCCCAAGTGCATAATAAACACTAAAGCTGTTGCCAACATCATCCAAATGTTATTGGCAGTGAATAGTGCAGTAGCACCAGCAGCAGCAGCGTCCGCTACAGCGGCAGTTACTTCAGCGGGAACTTCAGCAACTACGGCAGCTGGAGCTTCCATTACCGCGACTGAGTCTTGCACTACATTCGTCAACAGATTAATCATAGCATGTAATTTTTAGTTCTAAATTGTTTTCCTCATGAAAGTCAACCTTTGACTTTCAAGCTTTTCTCCTTGAATTATGCAGCTCAGTTAGGTATTGGTCAAAAAAACAACTGAATTTCGTTGTTTAGCTGAAAATTCAAACTTTCTGGGGGTGTTTTAATGCTGTTGAGATGCTAAAGTAGTGTTTTTACGTATTACTACGTATTTTTTATACCTAATATTTCAATATTTACGTGAATTATTACATATCTCGTTATTTTTTTACCCTAAAATTGAATTATTTGCAAAACTCATCAACTCAGTTGTTGATTTTTATGAAATTTCTATCGATTTCAACAATCACTATAGTTTCATTCAATCTAACTGGGTAAATAGTGAAAATCATCTACTGAAATATCTCATTTTTTAGATGTCATTCAATAGTATTTACCAGCTGATAAATGAAAAATCCTGCTTTGTATATAGATTAGCTCAACAAAACCCTATCACATTGCACGCTAACCGACCCACTAAATACATTGGCCAAAAGGCCGAAGAGCATGCCCTACTTTTTTTACTGAATAAGGGGTATTCGCTAAATGAAAGAAATTACAGACACAAGCGGTCTGAAATAGACTTGATATTGACTTTGAAAAATACATTAGTATTTGTAGAAGTAAAATATCGTAGCTCAAGCCAATTTGGTCATCCCGAAGATTTTGTTTCTACCAATCAAAAGCGATCTATCATAGAGGGAGCCGAACACTATATTTCTCAAATGAATTGGCAAGGCCATATACGATTTGACATTATTGCTATAGATGCACAATTCAAAATTGAGCATTTTGAGGACGCATTTTATTAGGAATCAAAAGGGCTAATGGTCATCATGAAGATTGCTCATGAATTATTCTCAACCAGTCATATCACTCAGCGTATTTAATAACTTCACATGCTAATTACCTATGAGCAATATTAAATACCACCTTGCCCAATTCAATATCACCAAACTGAAAGCAGATCTTGATAACCCCATGATGAAGGAGTTTAGAGATTTTCTGGCTCCTGTCAATCTACTGGCAGAAGAAAGCCCTGGATTCGTCTGGCGATTCAAAGATGAAAATGGTGATGCGGCCATAGAGGTAGAAACACCCTTTGAGGACCCCTCAATTTTTGTAAACATGTCCGTATGGGAAGATTATGAATCTCTCAGATCATACACCTATGACACCGTGCATAGCTACTTTTTAAAAAGTAGAAAGAAATGGTCTGAAAAAATGGACAGTCATCAGGTTGTACTCTGGTGGGTTGAAAAAGGACAGGTGCCGAGCTTGGCACTAGCCAAAAACAAATTGGATCAATTGGAGCAGCAAGGCTCCTCGCCTTCTGCCTTTAGTTTGCGTGAGTTGTATTTAGCAGATGGAACCCCAACTTTATAGAGATGCAAAAGATTTTTGCCATTTCGGGAAGTACAAGAAAAAAATCCTCAAGCAAGGCACTTTTGCGATACGTTGCCGAACAATTCTCAAATCTGATTGAATTAGAATTATTCAATGACCTGGATCAGTTGCCCCATTTCAACCCTGATCTAGATGGCGACAACCCTCCACAGGCCATAATTGATTTTCGAACGAAGATTGAGGCTGCTGACGGTATCATAGTCTGTACACCCGAATACGTTTTTAGTTTGCCTGGAAGTTTAAAAAATGCGATTGAGTGGCTGGTTTCAACCACATTGCTTTCAGAAAAACCAGTGGCACTGATTGTAGCAGCTGCTTCTGGTCAAAAAGCATTTGAAGCATTAAATTTAATTATGACTACACTTGAGGTTCTTGTAGAGCCTGAAAGCAAACTTCTTATTCAAGGAGTCAAAGGGAAAATCAATGACCTAGGACAATTAACTGATCAGCCCACAAAAGAGGAAGTAAAAAAAACAATTCAATCCCTACTGAACTCCATCAAATAAGTCCTTTCAAAAAAAGCAATTCATGGCTGTTCCGTAAATTTATCTAGCTTTAGCTTTACTAATTGATTTATGGCATCAGGGAAAGTAAAAATTTGGAATTCTATCGTCACTAGATTTGGTCTTTTTTTTATTGGACTGATCATCTTGGCCATATTTGTTTCTGGGTTTCTCATCTATAATAGGGCCTCAGCCATCATTGGCACCTTTAGTCAAGAGAGAATTGCACACAGTTCTAACCTTGCGGAGCAGGCCTTTTACTCTTTGCTATCTGAAGTCGAAAATGACATCTCGATTATGGCCGAAAATGCCAAACTACAGGCCTATGCTGATGCCCCAACACCCACCCTCCAAACAGAAATTGAACACCTTTTTTATGTCACCTTAAAGAATAAACCTAATTACTTTCAAGTCAGACTGATTAGCTTAATAGAAGAAGGACAAGAAATTATAAGATTAGACAAAAAAGGCAATGAAGTTATCCCTACCAGAAAGAATAAGCTTCAAAACAAGCGTGATCGCCCCTATTTTCAAGAAGCCTTAAACTTAAAGCCAAGTGAGTTTTACTTTTCTCTCATCAGCTTAAATGAAGAATTTGGTGTAGTAAGCCCTTCTCTGACCCCAACGATTAGGGCTGTCAGTCTGGTTTACAATACAGCTCAAACGCCAACTCATATGGTTGTTATCAATTTGGATCTCAGAAATTTCTACACGAGCCTCAAAAACATCATGACATCAGGTATAGAATTGATGCTTATAGATCAATATGGGCAGTACTTATTTGCTTCTGACATGACCAAATGTTTTAGTAAACAACTTAAAAGTTATGAAAGGTTTGATGCGGATTTTGCCATTCCATTTTCGACTTTGCACACTGATTCCAGTCGATTTGAAACCCTAAAGAGCAAGAAAGGGAATATATTCTTATCAGAGATCAAATCTATTGCCTATTCAAATGGTAAGCATCAGATATTTCTTTTGGCCTTTCTAAAAGAAAATATTGCCCTAAGTAGTGTGCTTTATATTAAAAAATACAGTTATCAAATTATCCCAATAGTGGCATTGGCAGCACTCGTTATTGCAGTGATATTCATTCGAATTCTGGCTTTGAGAATTGGGTCGATCACAGAGGCGATTGGCAGTTATGATCAGGCATCCATGCCCACTATCAAGTTCTCTGAAAACAGGAAAGACGAGTTGGGTGTACTCACCCGAACTTTTATGACTATGAAAGCCAGAATTAGCCAGCAGATGGATGATTTGAAATGCGCACTGGACAAGGAACAAAAAGCCATAAAAGAAAAGGATGAATTCTTACAAAACATGAGTCATGAATTGAGAACACCCCTCAATGCTATATTGGGCTTGACCCAACTCATAAAAAAGAATAAACCAAATCCTAAACAAGAACCAATCGTAGATGCCATTCATAGAAGTGCGCAGTCATTGGCTGGATTGATGCATGATATTCTAGACCATCAAAAACTTTTGGAAGGACGGGTGCATTTGAAGTACAAGCCTGCCAAGATTTCCGAATTGCTTTCTGATATTCACGCCAGTTACAGATTTGATGCAATCAATAAAGGTCTCGGGTTTGAGCTAAAAATCGATGCTGAACTCAAAGAAAATTGGTATCAAACAGATGCCTTACGTTTTACTCAAATCATTACTAACCTGATCGTCAACGCCATCAAGTTTACCGACTCCGGAAAAGTGACCATTGACGTAAATGTAGAGCGTAGCCGTACATTGGAAATTAAAATTGCAGACACGGGAAAGGGCATTCTGCCCGAAAATTTGAAGAAAATAAGAGAGCGTTTCTATCAAGAAGAACCAAGTCAATCTTCAACAGAAGGCTTTGGACTTGGTCTCTCCATTGTAAAACAATTGGTTGATCTGTTTGCTGGAGAGTTATTAGTGAAATCAGAAATGGAGATGGGCTCCATATTTACAGTAAAGCTCCCCTTGCTCATTGCTGAAGAACGGGCTACCAATTCATCCGTCATGGTTGACCACCTTTCGTTGTCAGATATTGACAAAACCATGACGATTCTTCATATTGAAGACGACGAATCAGCCAGACTCCTGATCAACCAATTGATACAATCTCCAAATGTGGAATTAGAGCAAACCAACAATTGGGCGTATGCCCAACAGTTCATTGAAAAACAAATGCCTGACCTGATCATTAGCGACTTGATGCTGGAAAGTGTGGATGTGAGCAGCAAACTTGTTTCCATCAAAGAGAAACACGACATTCCTATCATTGTGATGTCTGCCCTGGAGGAACCTCAGATGCAACTCATCAGCCACTACTATCTACAAAAGCCTTACGACTTGGATCAGATGATGGATTTGGCAATTCTTCTGCTAGGCAAGTCTATTTTTGACCAGCCTCAATTGGCCACTAACTATGCACAATACGATCAGGACAAGACCAAGATTAAGAAATTCCTTTCGTTACTCATTTCTGAATTTGAAGCCTATGTGGTAAGAATAGATCAAGCTTTTGAGAATCAAGATGAAACAGAGTGGATAGCCATTAAGCACAAGCTTATTACTCATATCAGAAGCCTAGCATTGCACAAATTGAATGAGCATATACCTAATCAGCTAGTGAATTTAGATGATCAGAAACGCTCAGAGCTTAAAAAGCTATTGCAATACAACTTGAGTTATTTCAGGAATGAATTACGACTACTTTAGCAATTTTATCTTGTTCAGTAACTCCTTTTCATAAAGGTCACTAATAGAAATTTCTTCTTGACCTACTTGCACATCTCCACTGGCAATACTATCAATGTGATTGACATTTACGATATAGGATCGCTGAACTCGTTGAAAGTAATTGGGCAATTTTTCGGCCAACTCAGTAAGTGTCATCAGCGTGAGTAACTTCCTTTCCTCAAATACCAACTCGGCATAGTTAGCTGCCGATTTAATGTACTTGACTTGTTTCAAGTCCACTTTAACCAATTTATTTCCATCCTTGACAAAAATCTGATCTGTATCATGGGTAGACGGGTGACTCTGTTTTTGAACTTTCTGCATGCCTTTGAAAAAACGAGCAAAATCGATGGGTTTAACTAAGAAATCAACAATCTGCTCATAGTCATAAGACTCTGAAGCAAAATCACGATTGGCCGTAATCATGATGACAAAGGTGCCCAGCCCCACAGTCTGGAGTATCTCTTTTCCAGTAATATCAGGAAGATTATAGTCCAGCAGAATAACATCAAACTGATTTTGGCTAATCAAGTTAATAGACTCAAAGCCACTGTTGGTTACAGTAACATTCGATACAAAATCAACTTTGGAACAAAAGTGCTCCAATAAGTCACAAATCAAGGGGTCGTCATCTACAATCAGGCAGTGCATATCTTATCCTTTCATTAGTCAGTTTCATCCGCCAAGATAGCCATTTCATCCTTTAGGATATAATTCAACTGTCTTATGAACTATCATTGATTTAGCAATACTAACCCAAAGCTGAGTTTTAATTTTCAATTACAAAAAACAAAACATGAAAGCTAAAAGTATTGTCATACTGGCCGTATTAACTATCTGCTCTTTTAAATCTACTGCCCAGGGCTGTGTAGCAATTAGAGGGTTTAGTGGATGCTCCTCTGGATTATCCAATACATTCGGCACCTCAAAAGGTGAATTTTTCGCCAATACTGGATTTCGCTACTTCAAATCTTTTCGGCATTTTCGTGGAAACCATGAAGAAAAAGACCGCATAGAAAATGGTACAGAAGTAATCAATAAAAGCTATTTTTTGGACATTTCACTGACCTACGGCATTACAGACAGACTGTACGGCACGGTTACTGTTCCGATTACTTATCATAATCGCTCATCCATGTACGAGCATGGCGGCAATCCTCCAAATGGTCTGGGTGATAGAAACGAAACCTCTGCCCGCGGATTATCTGACATTCGAATGGGTATTGGGTATTGGTTGGTAGATCCTGCTAAAGGCAAAAAATTCAATTACGCTGTGGGGCTTGGATTGAAACTGCCAACAGGCAGCTACAACTACAAAGACAACTTTCATAATCAGGGTGACAATAAGGATGAAACGCGATATACTGTGGTGGATCAATCTATTCAGCCTGGAGATGGTGGCACAGGCATTACACTAGATATACAAGGTTATCACATCCTCTCTGAAAAAATTGTACTGACTTCTAATCTCTTTTATTTGTTGAATCCAAAAGAAACCAATGGTGTTCTCACCAGATCAGGCTCTAGCGAATTTTCATGTCCAGATCAATTTGCTCTAAGAGTAGGCTCATTCTACAACACCAAGATCCATGGCTTTAGCCTTTATGCAGGTGGCCGATTAGAAGGTGTCCCATCTGATGATCTAATAGGTGGTAGTGCAGGATATAGACGACCAGGATACGCCATATCTGTAGAACCAGGTCTCGCATATAGCAAAAATAATTTTGCTGTCAATGCAAGCATCCCCTTTGCAATAGTAAGAAATAGAGTACAAAGCTATTCGGACAAACAAATAACGGCTGAAACAGGGGAATACAGAAATGGAGACGCAGCCTTCGCAGATTACCTATTGAACTTCACATTTACCTATCGCTTTGGCAAAAAACATGGCCAAGATATGTTGAGGGACTTTGTTCCAAGCTGGAATGATGAGAAGGAATGATATTAATGAACGAACAAGTAAAACAAGTAATATGAATCGATTAATGCATTTTGCGATACTTATCGCTTTTTTGACCACGGCGTGTAGCCCAGGTCAGACCACAACTGAAAAAAAAGAAGAGCCAAGAGGCAAAGAAAATGTAGCTTATCAATGGGGGCAAATGGCCCTAAAAGCTACCGCCAATGATACCGACATGTTTAAGCCAAGACCAACAATAACCAGTAGGTTTTTGGGCTTGATTTTCACTTCCATTTTTGACGCCTGGACGCGATACGATGAAAAAGCCACACCCCTCTATCTAACAGACGTCGATAGACGACCTGCAGCTGAACTCACCACGCGCAACAAAGAAATAGCCATCAGCTATGCTGCTTACAGAGCTATGTCCGAATATTATTATTCAGATTCTACAATGTACAGAGAATTTATGGTGGAGCTTGGACTTGACCCTGATGACATGTCCTTAGATCCTACAACGCCTGTTGGTATTGGCAACTTGGCAGCCAGGGCCGTAATAGAAGGAAGAAAAGGAGATGGGTCAAATCAGTACGGAGAACTTTCTGGTGAAATGGGCAAGCCGTACTATGACTACACAGAATATGCTCCAGTAAATACAGTAGACAAAAATGTGGACATCAACAGATGGCAGCCCAAGTACTTCTCCGACGGCAAGGGAGGCAAATTTGCACCAAGCTGCTTGACGCCCTACTGGCAATTGGTAAAACCATTGATGTTAGACTCATCAAGTCAATTTCGCCCAGGACCTCCTCCAATGGTTGGCTCTGAGCAACTGGAAAAAGAAGTCAAAGAAGTGATTGATTTACAAGCCAATCTCACTGATGAAAATCGTGCCTTAGTAGAATTTATGAGAGATGGTCCAAGTTCAGTTCAGCAAGCAGGTCATTGGTTGATCTTTGCTCAAAATGTATCTATCCGCGACAATCATACACTTGATGAAGATGTCAAAATGTACTTCCTGGTAGAAGCAGTAGCCATGGATGGATTTATTGCCTGTTGGGATTCAAAAATGTTTTATGACTATGCCAGACCATACGCCTTGGTACACGATTATTACCAAGATCAAGTGATCAAAGCATGGGGAGGGCCAGAAGTCGGTATGACAGAAATGAAAGGCGAACAATGGCGACCTTATTCGCCCGAAACTTTCCTATGTCCACCATTCCCTAGTTATGTTTCAGGCCACAGCACCATCAGTGGTGGATGTGCAGAAGTACTTAAACTGTATAAAGGAGATGACAATTTCGGAACCTCAGTTGATTTGGTACCAGGTATCCTGACCGAACCAAACAACCTGGGAGATACAGTGACATTACATTTCCCAACATTTACTAAAGCAGGTGAGATGGCTGGCATCTCTAGAGTCATGGGTGGTTATCACATCCAGGCCGACAATATTGAAGGATTGAACTTAGGTAGAAATGTAGCCAGGGACATCTACAAAAAATACCTCAACCTGATTGGCGAAAGGAAAGAAACCATATAAACTTAGCGTCATGAGTGTGAAGGAAATATCAGAGAAAATAGATGATCGCCTTTTCGTCCTTGCGGACAAGTATGGTCTAGTGCTACTGGAAGCTTCCATCGGATTGATCTATTTGTGGTTTGGCCTGTTAAAATTTATTCCAAACTACAGCCCTGCTGAAATACTAGCCGCTGATACCCTAGACCTCCTGACTCTACAGTTTTTTGATAAACAAGTGATGTTGTGGATTCTCGCAAGTGGAGAGCTACTCATTGGCTTAGCGCTGATATTAAGAATCAAATCCAAATATGTGATTTGGGGATTACTTGTTCATATGGGAGGGACTTTCTCTCCCATAATTTTCTTTCCAGAACAAATTTTTACACATCCGCCATTTGGGTTCAGTATGGTAGGTCAATACATCATGAAAAATCTAGTGATCATCAGTGCTGCACTTGTGATCTATACTAAAAATTCCAGGCGATAACTGATAAGACATCCAAAATTGATCTGTTATCATAGTATTATCCTGATTACCTTTTAGTTACCTCTCTTTTCTAGCGCTTTAGTTTTCATTACAAAGAGCGAATTTTATCCATATTAAAGGATACTCCTGCTCATGAAAACCAAGTTTTTATTGTTCCTATTATTGGTCAATGCTGAATATGTCTTTGGGCAGGTCTTGTATCCTGACGACGCTCTATCTGACTATTATGATATAGTAGAGCTAAAAAATGTTGCTATGATCAAGCGTCTCAACATCCACCCAACAATGATCACCCAGTATAAGGTAGACAGTCTGGGTTGGAACCCATGGAGTGATCAGCTCACTCAAATCACTTCTGAAAACAGATATTTTCATTTATTACCCTTCAAAACTTCCGTTTTCTTTAATTCAGACTATTCACGTAGCTATAGAGATGGCCCCCTTTGGAAAGGTAAGGGACTAACTGTGAGTCTACAAGGGGGATTTACTGGTAAACATGGCATAGTGAAGTACACTTTTGCTCCACTGATTTATTATTCTCAGAATAGTCCTTATTCGCTTGCCCCTACTATGGGGCAAAACGATCCATATAATTATCAGTTTGTCAATCAAAAAATAGATTTCGTCCAGCGCTTTGGAGCGCATCCGTTTACAAAATTTAACCTTGGTCAATCAGAAATAAGAATGGTTTTGGACTGGTTTACTTTTGGTATTTCTACTCAAAATATGGTATGGGGGCCATCCCAATTTGCACCTATCCTCATGGGAAACAATGCTGCTGGAATCCCACGTGTAGAACTTGGCACCCATCACCCAGTATCCACTCCCTTAGGAGATGTAGAATTGAGCTTTTATTGGGGCGTGCTTTCAGAGTCCAATTATTTCGACAACAATTCAAAAAACAATCAAAGATATTGGTCAGGGGCAGCTTTTGGTTTCAGGCCAAGTTTTCTCCCCGATTTGTGTATTGGCCTGAATAGGGTACTGTACAAAAAAGGGGAAGAATTTGATGCAACAGATTTGAGTATCATCTTATGGAGATTTAACCCGCCAAACAACAGCAATCCACAAACTGGCAACGACGAGTATGATCAAATGGGTTCTATTACTATAGAGTGGGCTTTCACTGAAGTTGGGTTTCAAACCTATTTCGAGTTCGCCAAAAATGATTTTGGAGGGAGCCTGGTGGGCTTGGAACCTGAGCATGGACGTGGCTATACCATGGGCGCGGTCAAATTGGTAGAACTAAATAGGGACAAATTGTTAAAACTGAGTTACGAACATAGCACATTAGATCGTTCCAAATCAAACACTTATAGGGGTTATAACCGATGGTATTCACATACTTATGTACAACAGGGATATACACAAAATGGGCAGCTTATAGCTGGAGGTGGTATTGGTCCTGGCTCGAACACTGACGCATTTAGTGTCTCCTTTATTTGGAATCTGGGAATGATGTCTATCACAGGACAGCGAATTCGATTCGACGACGACTATTTTATGGAAAGCATTCTGGACAATAATCGTCACGATCAGGAATGGTCAGGAATCGTCAAATACACCAGAATATTCAACCAATATCGGTTAACTACAGAATTGGGTTTCAGTGGTCGCAGAAACATGTATTATGTGCAAAACAATGATCACTACAACTGGATGACTGGCGTATCACTTGTTAGGAAATTTCATTAGAAGTCAATTCTTAACTTGACATCATATAAATCCCTTCGATCAGTTCCTTGAATTTATCTTTTATGATTCTGCGCTTGAGCTTGAGCGTAGGCGTCAGTTCCCCTGTATCAATACCCCAAACTGTTTCTACTAATTCGAATTTTTTTATCTGTTCCCAGTTGCCAAATTCTTCATTGAATCGAGCAATTTCTGACTGATACAGTTTAAGTACTTCTGGGTGAGCAATTAGTTCCTTAGTATCTAAGGAAGTAATTCCATGATCTGCCTGCCAGTCTTTGAGGGCTTCAAAGTTAGGCACTATCAAAGCTGAAGGAAACTTACGTCCTTCCCCTACTACCATGATCTGCTCGATATAGATACTTTCCTTAAACTTATTCTCCATAAGTTGAGGAGCGATATATTTACCACCAGACGTTTTGAACATCTCCTTTTTACGATCCGTAATTCTTAAAAAACCTTCCTCTACAACACCAATATCCCCTGTATGAAACCAACCATCCTGAATGACTTCAGCAGTAAGCTCTGGCGCCTTGTAATAGCCCATCATCACATTGGGTCCTTTGCAAAGTATCTCTCCATCGTCTGCAATTTTCACTTGCACGTGATCAATTAATTTTCCCACAGCACCCATCCGTACGTACTCTGGAAATGGAGCCGTAGCGGTAATTACAGGCGAAGTTTCTGTCAAGCCATATCCTTCACAAACGGGGATTTCTGCTGCCCAAAAAATGCGTGCCAATCTTGGCTGCAGGGCGGCCGCTCCAGACGAAATGAGTTTTAATTGCCCCCCAAGTGCTTCTCTCCATTTTGAGAAAATCAATTTTCTTGCAATTTTCATTTTGAAATGATACCACCCACTAAAATCTCCATTGGGATCATACCTCAATCCCAGATCAATAGCCCAGAAGAATAACTTCCGCTTGACCAAAGGCAACTCATAGCCTTTAGATACAATTTTGTCATATACTTTCTCTAGCAATCGAGGCACACAAGTGAACATTTGTGGACTTACCTCTTTTATATTTTCACCAATGGCGTCCATGCTTTCCGCATAATATATGGAAAGGCTATTGTAGAAATACACATAAATTGCCGTTCGCTCGTAGATATGGCACATTGGCAAAAAGCTCAGGGTTCTGTCTTGCCCGGGATTCATGCATCCCATGGTTCGGGCAGACACGCCCAGCGTGTTCGAAACAATATTGTTGTGACTCAGCATAACACCCTTAGGTCTGCCTGTAGTACCTGATGTGTAGATGATAGTGAGCAGGTCTTCTGGTTCTACCTCATCCATCAAGGCTTTTACCACGGCCAAATCACCAGTAGGATTTTTATCTTTTACTGCCTTCCAGTTTTCAACGCCCTCCACCTGATCAAAGGAATATACATGCTCAATGTTCAGAGAGGCAGTTGCCGTCTTGACCTTCTCCATCAACTCCTGATCTGCTGCAAATATCATTTTGACTTCCGCATGCTCAAAAATGAACTCATAATCTTCAATAGTGATAGTCGGGTACATAGGCACAGTCACCACCCCTATTTGCTGACAGGCAAAATCTATAAAATTCCATTCTGGCCTATTGGGTGAAACAATAGCTGTTTTGTCTCCAGCTTTTAAACCTAGCGCTAGCATACCCAGGCTTAAGTCGTTTACAATTTGGATTACTTCAGCAGTGCTAAAGCCGTTCCATTGTCCAAATTCTTTATGATTCAGAGCATTGGAAAGTGGACAATTATCTTGTTGATAATAAAGGAAGTCAAATACGCGAGTGGGTGTCATCTTGTTTTTGTAGTAATTTCCTAAGATAATTATTCTGGCAATCTCAAGCTCCCTTTTTTTAGATTTTCTGAATCTATGGTTCCAGTATTTAATCTTCTCAATCTGTACGCATTCATTGCCGTTTTGCCCAGCCGATTAGTCAGCTTGTGATTGACATAAGCGCCAACTACTGCACCCACCCCAGGAATCAACTGCAGTAGCTTGGCCAAATCCAGATGATCACGATACTCTTGCTGGAAGGATCGCCAATCAAAAGCATGGATGTCTCCTGGGAGTTTATCTTTTTGAACTTCCCAGTTACTTATAATCAAATAAATTTCATTTCTCCTTTTTTGACTAGAAAAGGCCAGCTGAAATACATGGAGAATAAATAAGCGCTCTTTGTAATCTCTGGTATCCACACCATAAGTTCCAGCTATATCAAACAACATTTTCATCTTAATGGACAGCCACAACGGAAAGTCTGCCAATCCACTCACAAATCCCCCAAATCCTGTAATGGCTCCTTCTGCAGTAGCCGTGGAAGTATATTTGTTGATTTTGTCCTTCACCTGTTCCTCTATATCCATTAGTGAACGCACCTCAGTGGATGGTTTCGTGGTAAACTCTGCTCCAAACAAAACTGCCCGTGTCAGCTCTTTGATCACCTTAGTAATTACCTGATGCAAACGATTGGGGAGTAGGCTATTGATTTTAGTTTGCAACCTGCGGATAGCTGCATTCGACACAGAGGGCGTACGCTGCATCGCTCGCTGCCACTCGGCCAATTCGCCCGCAATTTTCTCTTCGTACTTAGACATTTGTCAATTGCTTTTGCATTTCGTATTGCTGAAGATCTCGCGCAAACCCAAGCGCCTCAAAAAAAAGAATGGCTCCCTCTTCTTTAGTCTCTATGTTCAGTACAGAAAGTGTTTTGCTTTCGCTCAATAAATGTGCACGGGTCAATAAGGCCGCACCTATTCCCTGATTTCTATATTTATAGTGAACTGCCAATTGAGTGATTCTTCCATTCTTTGGTTGAAAAATAACATAGCCCAAAAGGCCTTCATTTTCACGATACTCCAAAATCGTTTCTTTGGATAAATGATATCGGACCTGAGACAACTGATCCAGCATACTTGGATTTATTTCACCTAAGGACCCATATTCACTGACAGAAAACACTCTAGTCTCTTTAATCTCCAGGGTCTGATTGGCATTTTTTTTCAGGATTCCATCTTTCAGCATTAAACACTGAAAAGTTTTAGTCTTCTTGAACCCCACTTTTGAATAAGCATGAATAGCTGCCTCATTATCTATCAAGACTTCCAAAACACATTTTTCAACGCCATTACTAATTAAATCGGGCAAAATGAATTCATACATTTTAGCTGTGAGCCCCTGACCCAGATAGCCTGGGATCACTCCTGTGCCACCATTATAGGCAGCTAGTTGGCCTTCGTATTTGTTGATAGTTTGAAAAATAAACCCAACCAATTTGTCGCCAGAAAAAACACCAGGGGACAAGCCAAAATTGATATTCAACTTCGAAAGCATTCTGTCCTCAAACGCATCTCTTGACATTTTCATATTCACTTGATAATTAGAAAATGCCTCTACAAATGACCTGTGCATTTGACTAAGATCGTTTCTAGTCAGCGCTCTATAGCTTAGGGTGGACACCATCAGCAAAGCCTACTGCCATTAGGTAGTTTTCTTTCCACAGAAGAAAGTACGATATCGCCATTTGCGTCAGCAAAGCCTGTAACAAGTATTTCAGACATGAATTTCCCAATCTGTCTGGGCGGAAAATTGACCACGCATATAACCTGCCTGCCCTCAAGGTCTTCTAGTGAATAATGAACTGTAATCTGTGCACTCGACTTTTTTACGCCTATCTCTTCGCCCAAGTCGACAGTTAATTTATAGGCTGGTTTTCTGGCTTCTGGATAAGGTTCGACCGTTAGAATCGTACCTACACGTAAATCCACTTTTTCAAAATCGTCCCAACTGATTAAGTCCTGGCTCATATTCTATCTAATACCTTTTTTATCAAATCATCAACTATTTTTCCTGGCTCCTGAGCAAATTTGTGAGTGACTCTATTGGCTAAAATAGCATTGAGACTCAGCACCTCATGACCCAATATTCTGCCCAAAGCATAATATCCTGCTGTCTCCATCTCAAAATTGGTCAACCTAAAATCGTTATGTCGAAATTGATTGAGTACATCCATAAATGCTGGCAGCTTGTTCTCTGCTCGCAAAGTCCTGCCTTGAGGCCCATAGAATCCTGGGCAAGTGGCAGTGTTGCCATGGATCATATCAAAAGCCAATTGGTCTTTCAAACCTAAGGAACCAGCTACTGCATACGGAGCAAATGGCAATCCAGTTGCTGACTGCAATGCCATTGAAATAGATTGTTCTACATCCGTTTGTTGTAATTCATAATAGCACATCAACGTGTCCAGACCCACGGCCATATCAGTGGCTAAAAGCGACCCAACTGGTATATCTTCCTGCATGCTTCCAGAAGTACCTATTCTAATGATTCTTAAGCTTGTTTTTTTTTCTTTGATGGCGCGAGTGGTCAAGTCAATATTGGCCAAAGCATCTAATTCGTTGAGGAAAATCTCAATATTGTCTGTGCCCATGCCTGTGCTCATCACGGTCAGCTGCTTACCCTGATAGACGCCACGATGGGTGACGAACTCCCTGCACCTTTTTTTGAAATCCACTTGATCAAATAGGTTGGAGATTTTCTCCACTCGATCTGGGTCACCCACAGTGATGATCGTATCTGTGATATCTTCTGGTTTTAGATTCAGATGATAAACACTGCCATCAGAATTTAGAATAAGATCTGTTTCGGAAATTTGGGTCATGCGCTTTTGAAGAAAATTAATTCTTGAAAAGATAGCAAAAACTACAAGATCATAAGAGAAAAAGCACGGTTATGCGTCTACCTTTTGTGCAGGATTACCAAAGACTGTGTCCCCAGCAGCCACATCTGCAATCACCACAGACCCAGCACCTATTCTGGCATTTTTACCAATTTTGATCCCACTGACCAGCACAGAACCAGCCCCCACAAAAGCATTCTCTCCAAGCTCAACATTAGCACTTACAGTCGCTCCAGCACCTATTTGTACAAAATCACCTAGTTTGGCATCGTGATCTACTGTACAGCCACTGTGTAGTATACAATGATTGGCTAAATCTGAACCAGCCCCTAAGGTCACATTGGCGTTGATAAAATTGCCATGACCAAGTACAGCAGATTTCGCTATATGGGCAGAAGAGTGGATGGCATTTGTAGGCATCACCTTTCGCTTCTCAATCAAAGTGTTGGCAATACTCTGCTTCTCTTTGCTGTCATCAGTAGCCACGAATGCTTCACATTTTTGACCAATCAACTTCAAAAATCCCTGATCAGTAGTTTTACCCAAAACTGGAATATTATCTATTTCTGTATCATGGAGTTTTTTATCATCATCTAGAAAGCCATACACGACATTTCCATTGGATTCGAAAATTTCAAGTGCAGCTCGACCTAAGCCACCAGTGCCAAATATGATTACGGGATTTTCCATGCCGCAAAGTTAGATAAAAGAAAAATCAATTCTTTCTAAATATGGAAAGAGACTGTAGCTGATGAGTGATCAGCAAGACCACAAAAGGTATGTAGTAAACTTTGAACCGTGCCAGTGTCCCAAAATTAGGTGTCGAATAGCATAAAAATATGGACAGTGTACTGATATAAATCAACACTGACAACAACTCTGGAGTCCAGATGATCTTGTTTTTTATCCAAGAAAAGATTCCTAGGATTACTCCAGTTAGTAACAACAAATTTTCTAACCCAGATAAGGCGGCTGGGAAGGTAAAATCTTCACCAACTAACGGACGGAATATACCCGAAAACCATAAAAAGGGCATGTTGATAAGTATATCCCAAGCATTGTCAAACCAAGACAGGGTATGGATGGCTCCGTCAGGTGCCATTTGAATGTACAGATCATGGTTTTTTTTCATGATTGGCCACAGCCGTTCGTAGCTCAGATTGACACTCATCCAATTGAACAACAATAGCGCAGGAATTGTCAGCATCACAGCCAGACACATGGACCTTTTCCAGATTCCTTCCATTTTCCAATTCTTCCAGTTGATCTGGTGATACAGGATCTGATAGAGAAGCAATGGCATAAGCACTGCTGCAACATAGTACTTGAAGGATATGATAATGAACAATGAAATAATGCCTATAGAAAGATGGCCAATGTGCAACTTCCTATTTTGAATCCATGAGAAATAAACACCTATCAAAAAGGTAAGTGCTCCAAAGACTAGACTTTCCTTCAGCAATCCAGACGACCAGAATACAGTAGATGGGAAAAACAAGAAGGCCAAAATCGACGGAATCTTCAAACTCCTCCTCCACAGCACTAGTTTATTCGAAAGATAAAATGAACCCAAAAAGCTAAACATTGAAAAATAAGCTGATAGTATCCAATAATCACCATGAGTCAACCATTGAATCAGCGCCACCAAACGAGTAAAGTAAATGGCACGAAAGGGTTGGGAGCGCTCCACTGGCTTTGTCAAAGCATCAAAAAAATCAGAAAGGTTCAACCCAACCAATCTAGAAGACTCCTGGTAGTACCTGATGGTATCCCCATCCAAATAGTAGTAATAAAAAAGCATGCCCAATAGCATGCCACAGCAGATTTTGAAAAGTAAAGCAGGCCAAAAGTACCTCCTCAACACACCA
Organism: Reichenbachiella faecimaris; assembly: GCF_900176375.1. Taxonomy (GTDB): domain Bacteria; phylum Bacteroidota; class Bacteroidia; order Cytophagales; family Cyclobacteriaceae; genus Reichenbachiella; species Reichenbachiella faecimaris. The sequence goes on from NZ_FWYF01000002.1 coordinate 284,258, forward strand.
GTGCGATACTTACGAAAGTACAAATAGGCGATACCCACTAGCAGGGCAATATTGATGATATAAACAAGGATTATGGACAAGAGCTAACTATTAATCAAGTTGACCCCAATTTTACAGGATAGACACTTCTTTTTCAAACAAAAATCATTTCTAAGCCCAATCAGTGACTGACTATCAAACGCATCTTTAGCCTTTAGGCCAAAACCTTCCCACATGCCTATAATATGGTTCTTTTCGGGTTTAATACTTTGTAAGAGATGGACGGCTTTAGCCATGCATTGTTCATCAGCTGTGTACTGAGCATACGCAGCCAACAATGGTGCAACTGTATTAATCAAAACGAGATCAATACTAGACTTGCCCATAGACCTAGCTGGACGCTTGCCTTCTTTACCAAAATCATAGTGCTGCTGCCAATAAGGTGAGACCTCAAAATCGAACAAAGCTAATAGCTCTTTATGATCTTGGTAATGAATAAACTGATCAAAACATTTTACATTCTTTGCAAGAAAAGCTGAAAACTGTGCTAAACGGACAGTTGGGAAATTGCCCGGCCGGAGTCGTAAAAATTTCCATTCTGCCTTCAGCAATTCTAAACCTTGCAGCTTATACTTCTTAGATAAAAAATCAAACTCCTTTTTTAGCTGTAAACTATAATCATCTATTCCTCTTTGTAGAAAACCAGCCATACCATATACAAGAGATTCTACTTGCTCTGGTTTTCCAGCATGTTTGATCAATGTTTTATGATGGAGTGACTGAGCCAACTTCAGGAATGGCTCCTCATTGGTCTTAAAACCAAAATTCTTGGCCAACAGTTGATAAGTGGTCTCCTCCCAGTCGCCCTTATTTTTTTCCATCAGGTGGAGAATCATTTCGGACTTTTGCTTCAGTCTCATCACACCCACCTGATCTAGCATGGAGGTTTTGTCGATATCTTTGACGTCATCCAGCTGCGTAGAACAAGGAATTTTTTCCGGGCTTTTGATTAGTTGATTACATCTTTTTAACAATTCTGGTTTGATACGATCTTGTAGCTCTAACACTGGAAGTGTTTGTCCATTTTTCATTTTTACCTCCGCATCGTGCTCCCAAACTACATGCAAAACCACATTATTGTAAGCTTCGTCAAGTTGATGCTTGTGCCGCTCCCAATCAGAAGATTTGAGGTGGAGCTCGATATGTCCGTACCAGGTGATTTCTCCTATCAGCAATTTTGCATTTAGAAAGTCTGGGCCGGCATCCGTATTATAATTGCCGATTGCATAGACTTGAATTGCCTGACCATCAGAAGTGGTCAACTGTACGTTTTTGAATTTTTGAAATTGCCAGATGAAGTGTAGAAACGATTCGCGCACAGGTTTTGATCTTGGTTGGTTAGAATTATTACAGCGCAGTATCTAATTTAAGGCTTGATTGGGTTAACTCAAAATCAGGTCAATCCAAGTTTTTGTTTGAATGAAGCATCTCCCAAATCAAAATCTTCCATTTTCTGTAGCAAGCCTTGCACTGTGCTGTCTGTTACAAACAGGTTTAGATTAGAAAATTTGACAAACCCCTCCTGATGCATATGATTAAATAATGCCAACAGCTGGTCATAAAACCCATTGATATTCAAAATACCAATTGGCTTTTTTACCAAACCCAGCTGAGCCCAAGTTAGTATTTCTGCCAATTCTTCGAGCGTACCAAAACCACCTGGCAAGGCAATGAAACCATCAGAATTTTCAACCATAGCAGTCTTTCTTTCGTGCATATTTTTTGTTTGTATCAATTCCGTAACATCTGTATTGGTAATTTCAACCTGATCCAAAAACTCAGGTATGATACCCGTGACTGATCCACCATTGCTCAAACAAGCCTGTGCTACTGCACCCATGATTCCGATCCTGGCACCACCATAAACCAGTCGAATCTCTCTGTCTGCCAGAGCTTTCCCTAAATCAATGGCCGCTTCCGCATAAATAACATCTTTGCCCAATGAAGACCCACAATACACACAAATACTTTTCATCTAACTAATATAGTAGTTGGATGAGAATTTTTCCCACTCCTGATAGATATCATTTCGTTTGTCCTCTTTTCATAAAAGGTTGGACGTGTGATTGGATAAAGATAAATTTGCGCAAAATTTAACAGCAATGGCCAAAGAAAAAATCAAAGCAGAAGAGAAGCGGGCACTCAACAAGGAGAATTTTGGTAAGCTCTATGGCATATTCAAATATTTACTTCCTTACAAAGCCAAATTTGTGATCGGATTAATTTTTTTAGTGCTGGGAAGTTTTTTGCTTTTGGCATTTCCTTTTATTGCTGGCAAACTCATTGACGTGGCTTCTGGCGAAGGCACCTGGTTGCTTAGCGACATCAATAGCATAGCGCTAAGTTTGGTTGTTATTCTCTTTTTGCAAGGTATCATTTCGTTCTTTCGAGTTTATCTGTTTGCTCAAGTAAGTGAAAATGCTATGGCTGATGTTAGGTTTGATCTTTATAAGAAATTACTCTATCTGCCCATCACTTTCTATGACCAACATCGCACGGGTGATTTGATGAGCAGAATGTCTTCAGACGTGACGCTACTTCAAACCACATTTTCTACCACACTAGCTGAGGTGATTCGACAAGTCGTTACACTGGTAGCGGGTATCGTAATCATCTTTGTTATTACCCCTGCGCTAAGTACATTCATGATCATGACACTGCCAATTATCATTGTTGCAGCCATGATTTTTGGTAAAAAAATCCGCAGACTGTCGCGTCAGTCACAAGACGAACTGGCAAATTCATCAACCATTGTAGAAGAAACATTACAATCTATAATAGCTGTAAAATCGTTCACCAATGAATGGTTTGAGAAAGCCAGATACAAAAAATCTCTCACTCAAGTGGTGTCGCTGGCATTAAAAACTGCCACGTTCAGAGCTGGGTTTATCTCATTCATCATTTTTGCGCTATTTGGCGGGATGGTCGCTATCCTCTGGTACGGCGCCGTTCTCCTGCAAAGTGGAGAAATGACGCTTGGAGATCTAACCTCTTTTGCCTTTTACACGGCTTTTATTGGTGGTTCCATTGCTGGAATCGGAGATTTGTTCGGGCAAGTTCAAAGAGCCATTGGGGCATCAGAAAGAATTTTAGAAATCCACAATGAATCTTCAGAGCTAGAAGAAGTTTCAGAGGAAAACCTGATAAGATTTAAGGGAGAATTGTCCTTTGATGAAGTAGCATTTCAATACCCCAGCAGAAAAGACATGCCAGTGCTTTGTGGCTTATCCATGCAAGTGGATTCTGGTGAAAAAGTGGCTTTGGTAGGTAAAAGTGGTGCAGGCAAGTCCACTATTGCACACCTTCTTATGCGACTTTATGACGGATTTGGCGGAAGCATCAAAGTAGATGGTCAAGAGATTCAATCCTATGACTTATCAGCCTTTAGAAAGAATATAGGGATTGTTCCTCAAGAAGTGATCCTTTTTGGCGGTACGATTAGAGAAAACATTGCCTATGGCAAACCGAATGCTACTGAAGAAGAAATCGAGGCTGCTGCTCAAAAAGCACATGCGCTTGAATTTATCAAGTCATTCCCAGAAGGGCTGGATACATTAGTAGGAGAAAGAGGCGTCAAGCTTTCTGGTGGACAGCGTCAACGGATTGCCATAGCTCGTACGATTTTGAAAGATCCAGCTATTTTGATCCTAGATGAGGCTACTAGCTCACTAGATGCTGAATCTGAGCAGCAGGTGCAGTTGGCACTTAATGAATTGATGAAAGGTAGAACTACACTCATCATTGCGCACAGATTAGCGACCATAAAAGAGGTGGATAGAATCTACGTGGTCGAAAACGGAAAGATCAAAGAATCTGGTGCACACAACGAATTAATAGGTGATGTCAATGGCACTTATCACCATTTGGTCAACTTGCAATTAGTCAATTAAGTACAGTAATCAGTAATAAATTTTATTATCTCCCTGATAATCATTTCCTTTGCGCCTTGTTAATTGAAATTATCAATTAACAAGAGTAAAAAACCACCAAGATAAACATATCCATGATTCTCAATTTGTTTTCGGGCACTAACGAAGGCCTGCTGTTCGGCGTCTTCGGAATTGTGATCATTCTCTTTCTTGCCATTGATCTAGGCCTTGTGCATAAAGGACCTGCCAAGATCACTCAGAAAGATGCGTTGTTGCAGACCATATTTTGGGTCATAGTTTCATGTATTTTCGGTGGTCTCATCTACTTTTTTGGTGGTGGTGCAGACGACGCACTAGAGTACTTCTCAGCCTACGTTACCGAAAAGGCACTTTCTGTCGATAATATATTCGTAATCCTTTTGATTTTAAGATATTTCAAGATCAAAGATGAATACTATCACGACATTTTATTTTGGGGTATTTTAGGTGCCATTATTTTTAGGGCCATATTTATATTCTTAGGCGCATTGCTTATTGGTGAGTTTCATTGGATACTATACATATTCGGAGTGTTCTTAGTTTACTCAGGTATCAAAATCTTCAATGAGGATGATGATATGGAAATAGAACCGGAAAAAAATATACTCACCAGATGGGCAAAAAAAATACTTCCGATCTCTACTGATGACAGAGGTGGGCGATTTGCTTTTGTTGAAAAAGGCAAACTTTGGTTTACCCCACTATTTCTTGTCATCCTATTGATTGAGTCTACTGACTTAATATTTGCTGTAGACTCTATCCCTGCCGCTTTTGCGATTACTCAAAACGAGTTTGTTATCTACACCTCGAATATTTTTGCTGTGATGGGTCTACGTGCTATGTTCTTCTTATTGGCCAATATTTTAGATCGTTTCTACCTATTGCAAAAGGGGCTTTCTATTGTGCTCATCTTTATAGGTGTAAAAATGCTCATGGAAATGAGTATCGTTCAACAAGGCTTTCAAATGGCTTTTGGCATCGAACACGCACATATTCCAATCATTTGGTCATTTATTGTGATCATGGTCGCCCTTACTTTATCCATCATACTTTCCATTATGTTTCCTCAAGAAGAAGAAATCGTTGAACCTGTGGAAACCACAAAAAATTAATTGCCATAATCATTACTTTTGAGTTCTAATTTTCGTTAGCCACTTATAAAAGTTAATGCTATGTACATTCCATTTGATGAAATGGTTGATACCTCAAGGGTTTGGATTTATCAAGCCAACAGACACTTGTCATCCTCAGACCAGGCACTTATTGATATAAGGTGTAATGCTTTTTTACAGCAATGGGCTGCTCATGGACAATCTTTGAAAAGTTCCTTTCAGGTCATTCATGATAAATTTTTGATTATCAGTGTTGATGAGTCCTTTAATCAGGCGAGTGGCTGTTCTATAGATGCTTCTGTTGCCTTGATCAAAAACCTAGAACAAGAACTTGACATCAATTTCTTTGATCGAACACAGGTTTGTTTTTTGATAAACGATGAAATTGTGGAAATACCTATGACTAAAATCAAGTCACAAGTAGAAAGTGGCACCATCCAATCAGATACACTGACCTTCAATCACTTAGTCACAGACATCAAATCTTTCAACACAGACTGGAAAGTAGCAGCAAAAAACAGTTGGTTGAAACGCTATTTCCAGTAAGGGACGTATATTAGGAATGTGTTTTATCTTTAGATAAATAATAAATGGATGCTATGACCCAGCTAAGTAAATTTTTCAGCTTCTTTCTTATCACGGCACTTGTTTCTTGCAGTGCCTCCAAAAAAGCTAACAAAAGCTTTGAGGCTGGGGAATATAGTGATGCGATCTATCAGTATGAGAAATCCCTAAAACCTGGCGATCCGGAGTCCAATTTTCAACTGGCTGAAGCCTATCGAAAATCCAATAGAATCCAAGAGGCAGAGCCTTATTACCTAGCGGCAGTAGATGCAGGCATTGATAATGAAAGTGCTTATTATTATTATGCTGTAGCCCTAAAAGCTAATGATGATCTTAAAAGGGCAAACAAAGTGCTCGAAGACTATTTAAAAAAAGGTCAAGATGATGCCATAATGGCTTTAGCAGAGAGAGAACTAAACAACCTCGATAAACTACCCGAAATTGAAACTCGAGTCAATTATTTCAGAGTAAAGAACCTTGAAGCAATCAATACTGAATTTGCAGAATATTCCCCCTTCTACCATGCTGGCAAACTCTACTTCACCTCCAACAGACATGGCGGTAAAATATATAAGGGGACAGGCACGCCATTTACGGATATTTATGTAGTCAATACACGTGGGGCAAATGTAGACCTGGCTACTCTTGAAGAATTGAGTCCTGTCGTCAACGAGCCCAACGTAAACCTTGGATCTATTACCATTTCTGGAGATGGTAATACCATCATCTTCGCAAAAGGTAATTCAGGAAAATCTACAGGAGCAAGCGAAGTCAACTTGTATTTTACGCGCTATAGAAATGGTAATTGGCAGACTCCTCGTCCATTGAGCGTCAATGGACAAGACACATGGGATTCAACACCTGCGATAAGCCCTGACGGAAAGACACTCTATTTTTCCTCCAACCGAGAAGGCGGATTCGGCGGGTTAGATATCTATACAGCCTCCCTCAATCGACGAGGAAGATGGGTAGATGTAAGAAATATGGGTGAAAATATCAATACGCCTGGAAACGAAATATTTCCTTATGCTGGAGGTACAGGCAAACTATATTTCTCATCAGATGGATGGCCTGGATTTGGTGGCCTTGACATCTTTGAAGCGACAAGAGCCGGCGGTCAAGTAAAACTGGAAAATTTAGGTGCTCCCATCAACTCTAATGCTGATGATTTTGGTCTATACCTTTTCAATCCTTCCAGAGGATTTTTCACATCAAACAGAAAAGGGGGCAAAGGTGATGATGATATTTACACCTTCGTAAACGACGACCCCGAACTTCGTATTGTAAACTACTGGCTATCTGGCACTACACTGACACGTGATGAGAATAACGAACTAGTACCACTCTCCAATACCAAAGTGGTACTTCGAGATATGAAAGATAATATCATTGATGAAAAATTTACTCAGGTAGATGGTAAATACAGATTCAGGGTTTACTCTGAAGAAGAGTACAATTTGGTTGCAGAAAAAGAAGAATACTTTACTACTCGAATTGATTTCTCCACGATAGGAAAATCAGCAGATAAAGCCTCTCTTGAAAAGATGATTACCAATGTTGAATTTGAAGTAGACCTTCCGCTGGATCAAATTGTAGTTGACAAACCAATCGTGCTTAATAATATCTACTATGACCTAAACAAAGCTGACATTAAACCAGAAGCAGCAGAAGAACTTGACAAGTTGGTGACATTGATGCAAGATAATCCTAGTATCAATATTGAATTAAGCTCTCATACGGATGTAAGATCGAGCCATGATTACAATATGAATCTGTCTCAAAGAAGGGCTCAGAGCGCTGTGAATTACATTGCCTCACAAGGCATTGAGGGTCGGAGAATGATTGCAAAAGGGTATGGAGAAACCAAACTAATCATCCAGAACGCCACTACAGAAAAGCAACATCAGGTAAACAGGCGCACAGAATTCAAGGTTACCAAGTACAATAAAAAGTTTGCGCAAAAGCACGCTGAGGATTATGACGAATCCGATAGGTTTTTTGACGATGTTGAAGACTCACAGTAATTACCAATTTTGTACTTAGGGGATTTACCTAACTATCTAGTCAAATCAACTCCCACGTGCTGATTGCATAAAATATTGGATAAATATTTCGCCTTTTGCCCTATTTTTTTTGCCAATTCTGGTCATTATCGTACCTTTTAAGGAGAGAACTCAATTTTTAGGAGAATCCTGTATTCCATTTTTTTTGAAAACAGTTGATCTTTGATGTTGAATTCAATCATTATCAACCAGCTAAACACCAGAACTTGTTTGAGTTCACTTTCTTGTAAAGAATAAAAGTGGTTAGTGAATTTTTAAAATCCCAGAGTCTAACGACATCTGACAATGCGCTAAGTGCATAAATTTGCAAATTATGAAAGGTTTTTTTATCAGGGCTACTAGAGTGACACCATCGATTTACTTCGATCCCATAAAAGGGTTGCTAGACATAAGAGGCAAATCCAGCCCTGAAAATCCATTGGTCTTTTATAGATACATCAATGACTCCATAGACCATTTTGGAAAAACGGACAAGGCGGCCATCACACTCAATGCAGCTTTTGAATATTTCAATACGAGCTCATCCAAGTGTATCTATATAATTTTCAAAAAATTGAACGACCTCAAAATTGAGAGAGGTAAAGAAATCCACATCAACTGGTACTATGAGGAAGGTGATGAAGACATGCTAGAAGCTGGCGAGGATTTGAGCTCCTTTTTTAATTACGAGTTTAACTATGTTGAAATTCCAGAGATAAAGATTCTGGGAGAGATGAAAGAAGAATCATCTGAGAATTAAGGTCTCATTTTCATGATAAGAAATTTAAAATCTCACGGAAGCCGTGAGATTTTTTTGTTTTAGAGCCTGTATTCATACTTAATGCTAAAATCGAGCGCAAAAATTCAACCCTTCAATACCATTCGTTCATCGATCATCAGCTTTTAGTCATCTAAAAGATGAGCGCTTAAGCGTAAATAATTGGTTTTAAGTATTGATAATAGAAACAAACTGACAAACTTTGTTTCGTATAATTGATTCTACTAATAATAATATTTATCAAAAATTACAGTTATATAAGTCAATTAAATATTTTAATAATCCTATAAGATTACAGCTATGGATAGAGAATCTAAATATTTATTGCTCTACTTTATTGGACTGGTTTTACTAGCTATCATCAGTTAATAAGTGAAAGATTTACCGCTATGGTAAGAACTTCGGGGTGATCATTGATTGCCTCGATTCCTGAGCTGTCCCGCACCTTTCGGTGCGGGATATTTTTTTAGGAAGATAGCTTCTTGAATACTTCGGCTATATTTTGCACCAGCACAACCTCAATCTTGAAATTGGAAGCTTCCACAGTTTTAGAATTGTTCTTAGAAACAAAAATTTTCTTAAAACCTAACTTCTCTGCCTCTGAGATTCTACTCTCTATTCGATTGACAGCTCGTACCTCTCCTCCCAGTCCAATCTCTCCGGCAAAGCAAATGTCAGAGCTCACCACTTTTTCTTCGTATGAAGACACAATTGAAACAGCAATACTCAAATCCAACGCCGGGTCATCAATCTTCAGGCCACCCGCGATATTGAGAAAGACATCCTGATTGCCCAGCCTAAGTCCTCCTCTTTTTTCCAAGACGGCCAGCAACATATTCAATCTTTTCGAATCGTAGCCCGTGGTGCTCCTTTGTGGCGTACCGTATGCGGAGGCACTGACCAGCGCTTGAGTCTCGATCAGCAATGGCCGATTCCCTTCTATGGATGCACCAATGGTCACACCACTGAGTTCACTGTCTTTGTGAGCAATCAGAATCTCTGAAGGATTAGACACCTGACGCATGCCCGTACCAGACATCTCATATATTCCCAGCTCAGACGTAGACCCAAACCTATTTTTGATTGTGCGTAGAATACGATAGCTCAAATGCCTGTCGCCTTCAAATTGAAGCACTGTATCCACCATGTGCTCCAATACTTTTGGCCCAGCAATAGTTCCTTCCTTAGTAATATGGCCTATTAGAAACACTGGCACATTTGAGGTCTTTGCAAACTGAAGCAACTCTGACGTACATTCTCTCACTTGGCTTACACTACCAGCCGAACTATCCACCTTAGATGAGAACAAAGTTTGAATAGAATCAATAATTAATATTTCTGGATCAATTTGTTTGATCTGCTGAAAGATGTTATTGAGTGATGTTTCGGAAAGCAACAGACAATTGGCAGATTTCGCCTGCATTCGCTCGGCGCGCATTTTTATCTGCTGAGGACTCTCTTCACCAGACACGTACAATATTTTTTTGTCTGGCAACCCCAAAGCTACCTGAAGGAACAAAGTAGATTTTCCAATGCCAGGTTCACCACCAATAAGAACCAGAGAGCCTGGTACGATACCCCCACCTAGCACCCTGTTTAATTCACCATCTGTGGTTTTAAATCTGACACTATCTTCGGCTTTAATTTCTTGAATTGAAACTGCTTGGTTAGGTCTTGCATTTTTCTCTCCTTCTGTCCATATTTTAGTGTTACTCGTAGGTTGGGACACGACCTCTTCTACATAAGAATTCCATTCCTGGCAAGAGGGACACTTACCAATCCATTTGGGAGACTGAGCCCCACAGTTTTGACAAAAAAAAGTTGTTTTAGTTTTGGCCATTTGACGCAATAATTTTAAGCGACAATTTAAGTTGAATTTTAAAAACAAAAAGGCTTTTGAGTCTAATGACTTTTCTCATAAAATTAGACTTGCTGGCTAAAGCCAAATCACATAGTTTTGCTCTTATTTTTAATAATTCTAAATAAGGGAGTTCATGCGATCAGTAGCTCAGCTCAAGCCTGGAGAAAAAGGCATAGTAAACAATTTCACCAACGAATACATCTCTTTGAAATTATTAGAAATGGGCGTATTGCCCGGAACAGAAGTGGAAATGAAATTTGCAGCACCTCTGGGTGACCCGATCTGCATCCGTGTTTCAGGATATGATTTATCACTTAGACTAGAAGAGGCCGCCACCATCACTTTATCCTGATCATCCATGAGTAATACTTCGATAAATGTAGCCCTTGTCGGCAATCCTAATGCCGGCAAAACTTCAATTTTCAATCTGCTTACAGGAATGAACCAAAAGGTGGGTAATTTTCCAGGGGTCACTATGGACAAAGTCAGTGGTACCTTTCGTGAAAATGGCACTGTCGCCAATGTGATTGATTTGCCTGGCACCTACAGCATCTATCCTCGCTCTATGGACGAACGCGTAGTGTTCGATGTTCTTAGCGATAAAGAAGCTCATGATTTCCCAAACAAAATTGTGGTCATAGCTGACGCATCAAATCTCGAAAGGAACCTACTCCTCTTTTCTGAGATTCAAGATTTAGGACTACCTACTGTGCTGGTCTTATCCATGCTTGATGTGGCGAACAGAAGCGGTTTAAATATTGACCTTCGCGCATTAGAAGAAGAGTTTAGCACTACAGTACTGACCATCAATGGACGGACAGGAGAAGGTGTCAAGGAGCTGAAATCTGCGCTTCTGGAAGACATACCAGGCACCACAGAACTGTTTTACAACATCAATGAATTGTCTCCTGAGATCATTCCTGTAATTAAGGAAAAATTTGATCTCCACAATGACTACGTGGCTTATCAATATGCGCAACAGACTTACAGCAAAACATTCTTATCGAATGATGAAAAGAAATTTATTGCAGACAAAAAAGTAGAATTCAATTTCTGTGACCGCCAATTTCAAACTACAGAAACTGTAGAACGCTACAAGATAATTCGTGAGAAGCTTGCCCGAATAATTACTAAAACTGACTTGGAAACTACGGCGAGTCGCAATCAAAAAATTGACAAAATACTGACTCACAAAATTTATGGCTACCTCATATTTTTTGTTGTCCTTTTTGCCTTATTCCAGTCTATTTTTGCCTGGGCTGAACCTTTTATGGACTACATAGATTTTGGATTTGCGAAGTTAAGTAGCTGGGCAAAAACCTATTTACCCGCTGGAGTACTCACAGATTTAATAGCCGAAGGTATCATACCAGGCCTTGGTGGCGTGGTGATTTTCATCCCCCAAATTGCTCTGCTCTTCTGTTTCATTGCCATCCTAGAAGAGTCTGGCTATATGGCACGTGTTGTTTTTCTTATGGACAAAATCATGCGTAAGTTCGGACTGAATGGAAAAAGTGTGGTTCCACTTATTTCTGGAGTTGCTTGTGCTATCCCAGCCATCATGGCTGCAAGAAACATTGAAAGTTGGAAAGATAGGATAATCACCATTTTCGTGACCCCTTTCATGAGCTGCTCAGCTCGACTACCTGTGTATGCGATACTCATTGCGCTTGTGATTCCAAACGAATATGTCTTTGGCTTCCTAAGCGTACAAGGCCTCACCCTGATGGCGCTGTATCTTATTGGTTTTTTTGGAGCAATATTTTCAGCCCTGTTGATGAAAAAAATCCTAAAGGTGAAAGAGCAAAGCTATTTCATCATGGAACTGCCTATATACAGATGGCCCAAATGGAAAAATGTCTGGATTACTATTTTCTCTAAAAGCAAGACATTCGTCTTTGAAGCGGGTAAAATAATCTTAGCCATATCAGTCATTCTTTGGGTGCTGGCTTCTTATGGGCCTGGCAATAATTTCAATCAAGCCTCACAAATTGTATCTAATGCATACCCAGACTTAAATAAATCGTCACAAGAGTTTGAAGACCTGGTGAGCGCTCAGAAGCTGGAATACTCTTATGCAGGAGTACTGGGCAAATCCATCGAACCCGCCATTCGACCCCTTGGTTATGATTGGAAAATAGGTATAGCGCTCATTACTTCGTTTGCGGCGAGAGAAGTATTTGTAGGTACAATAGCCACTATCTACAGCGTGGGATCTGATGCTGAAGATGAAACAACTATAAAAGACAAGCTGAGGGCAGAAATCAACCCCTATACAGGTCAACCCATGTACTCAATTGCCTTGGGTGTATCCTTGATGCTATTCTATGCGTTTGCCATGCAATGTATGAGCACGCTTGCCGTGGTCTACAGAGAAACCAAGTCCTGGAAATGGCCAGTTCTCCAGTTGATATATATGTCAGCTGTTGCTTATATATTCGCGCTTATAGCTTATCAATTGCTCAAATAGAGATATGTCACAAAACATGACGAATATTTATAAAACACGTCTTTTAGATTTACAAAGGAAGTCTCAAGGGCTTGAGCAAAAGGCAAATAGTCTCTCATGGATCAGAGTCCTGACCTTCATTGTCTTTATAGTAGGTGTGATCTACTTTGCCAATGTCAGAGAAGTACAAAATATGCTCCTGTGTTTTGTTGCGTTAGTACCAATATTTGGATTAATAGTCAGAAAGCACAATAAGGCCAAATTTTCTCTTGCCCAGCATCAACATTTAATCACCATTAATGAAAACGAGCTCAAAAGGGTTGTTGGTGACTTTTCAGGATTGGATAGTGGCGTTGAACACCTAGATGCACACCATAATTATGCACCTGACCTAGACCTGTTTGGTTCAAATTCTTTATTCCAATTGCTGGTCAGAAGTCGACTTTCTGGAACCACAGCCATTCTTAAAAATTGGCTACTCAATAAGTCCTCAAAGACAGAAATTGAGGAAAGACAATCCGCCATAAAAGAACTAAGCCAGAGCGTAGATTGGCGACAAAATCTTACTGCGTATGGTTATCACGGTGACCAGCAAACTCAGAAATATGAAAATGTAGTCGTCTCTCTGATCCACTGGCTGGACAAAAATCTAGGTTCCATGGATAAACCAATTTGGAAAATCCTTCGTTTTCTCATGCCCATCCTATCTGGAGGTATCATCCTTGGAATCAATGCATTTGATTTACCCTATCAATGGATTTACTTACCCATTATGATCAACCTCGCCTTACTCTCTATCATCTTCCGGCCACTAATGGAGATCACTAAGGAGTTTGGAAACATTGCTGATTTTCTAAAGGGGTACGAAAATGTAATTGTCAAAATAGAAGCTCAAAGTTTCGAAACACCTTTGCTCATTCGCCTTCATGATCAGCTGAAAACAAGCAAAAGCAGTGCTTCACAAGCTATTAGAACTCTTCGAAGGATATTAATGTTCTTGCTCAATCGTTCCAATTTCCTCTATCTCCCTTTTAATCTGCTTTTTCTTTTGGATGTCAATTGGTTGATAATGGCGATTCAATGGAAAAAGAAAAACATAAACAAAGTTCAAAATTGGTTTGATGCAGTTCATCAAATTGATGCCTTGAATGATTTGGGTTCCTACGCCTTCTCTAATCCAGATTTTGTTTTTCCTACAGTATCGAGCAATAGCCATTTTCTAGTCACTGAAGCAATGACTCACCCGCTAATCAAACCCAAGCAAAGAATCAGTAACAATTTCGAACTGAATGAAAAAGGCACGCTAGGTCTCATCACTGGATCTAACATGTCAGGGAAAAGCACCTTTTTGCGTACCCTGGGAGTCAACCTCGTCCTTGCGCAAATGGGAGCCCCTGTTTGTGCTCAGAAGTTTGAATTTTCCTTAGTTCAAATTTTCACAAGTATGCGTACCCAAGACAATTTGGAAGAAAATGTAAGCTCGTTCTACGCAGAACTGCAAAGACTAAAAAATCTGCTTGAATTATTGCATAGTGATGAATCCGTTTTCTATATGCTAGATGAAATTTTAAAAGGCACCAATTCTGAGGACAGACATAAAGGGGCACTTTCGTTGATTGATCAATTGATCAATCAGAACTGTAGAGGGCTGGTCTCCACTCATGACATCCAATTGTCAACTTTATCAAATGAACAATCCAACATTCAAAATATGAGTTTCAACAGTACTATCGTAAATGATGAAATCATATTTGATTACAAACTATCTCTCACACCCTGCAAAAGTTTCAATGCGAGCAAGCTGATGGAGAAGATGGGAATCATCAAAAAATAAGATTCCTTTCAAGGATTGAACTGCCCTGTTTAGCTTTGCGCCAATCATAAACAAAAAAGTTAGATGAGTTTTGATCCCAACGTAAAAATAGGTGTACTGGGTGGTGGCCAATTAGGTCGTATGATGATCCAATCTGCCATAGATTTGAATCTTGAAATCAAATCCATGGATCCTGACCCAAATGCACCATGCAAATCCTTAGCGACAGAATTCATTAATGGAGATATTCGCGATTTTAATCAAGTGATGGCCTTTGGCGGAACCTGTGATATTATTACAGTTGAAATTGAGAATGTAAACATTGAAGCTCTAGAGGCACTAGAAAAACTTGGAAAGAAGGTGTATCCTCAACCACACGCTTTGAGAACGATTAAGGACAAGGGCATTCAAAAGCAGTTTTATCTGGATCATGGCATACCAACTTCAGAATTTGTACTGACTCATTCATTTGAAGACATTCATAAAAATACGCATCTACTCCCAGGTGTCCACAAATTGAGGACTGAAGGATACGATGGTAGAGGCGTACAGGTCATTAAAACTGAAGACGATATTGACAAAGGCTTTGATAAACCATCTTTGATTGAGAAATTCGTCGATTATGACAAGGAAATCTCAGTGATTGTCGCCAGAAACGCCACAGGAGAAATGACCACTTATCCTGTGGTAGAACTAGAATATCACCCCGAAGCCAATCTTGTAGAGTTTCTGTTTGCTCCATCTAGCTTGTCGGAGGACATCAGAATAGAAGCTAGAGAATTGGCGAAAAAAGTAATCTCCTCACTGAATATGGTTGGACTGTTGGCTGTTGAAATGTTTGCCACTAAAGACGGCCAGGTCATAGTAAATGAATGTGCTCCTCGGACGCATAACAGTGGCCATCAAACTATTGAGGGCAATGTAACCTCTCAGTTTGAGCAACACCTCAGAGCAATCTTAAATCTCCCACTAGGAGATACTTCTATAAAGGGCGCCTCAGTTATGATCAATTTACTAGGTGAAGAAGGGTTCACAGGAACCGCCAAATATGAAGGATTGGATGAAGCCTTGCAGATTGAGGGCCTTCATGTACATTTGTATGGAAAAAAAATAACAAAACCATTTAGGAAAATGGGCCATGTGACATTGGTTGGGGATGATTTAGACGATCTAAAAACCATTGCACGTTCAGTAAAGGAATCAATTAAAATTACAGCATAAAAATGAAGCCACTAGTAGGAATAATCATGGGAAGCAAAAGCGACCTAAACATTATGAATCAGGCAGCAGAAGTTCTTGATCAATTGGGCGTTGCGTATGAGCTGACTATTGTATCTGCACATCGTACACCACATAGAATGGTGGATTATGCTGAGACCGCAAGGTCTAAAGGCCTAAAGGTGATCATAGCAGGTGCTGGTGGCGCTGCTCATTTACCAGGGATGGTTGCATCTATCACTACTTTGCCAGTCATTGGTGTACCTGTAAAATCAAGTAATTCAATAGACGGCTGGGATTCTGTTCTTTCCATTCTTCAGATGCCAGGGGGTGTTCCTGTAGCAACAGTTGCACTTGATGGAGCAAAAAATGCTGGTATACTAGCTGCGCAAATCATTGGTAGTCATGATGAAGCCGTTGCGGACAAATTAGTACAATACAAAGTTGAAATGCGGAAAAAAGTAGAAGAATCCATCCGCTCATTATAAAATCTCTTCATATTTTTGAAAATGAAACAATAAAGCTGATCTTAACCGTTTAGCTTTTAGTATTTCTAGAATTAGAAATATTAGTATATTGCCATTCAGCGTGGCAAAAAGTGTAGAATAAATAAAATTTGTGCAACTTATCAGATCTGTCTTGACTAGGAAAAATCAGTTTTTTAATACCATTTTATATGGACTGATTGCCGTGCTATTCTCCATGTGCAATGCAGGTGAATTGGATTTCAACGATATTGAATTACCACCTTACACACCAAAACTGGTTGCTCCAATAGGTTCCACAACATATACTATCACGGATTTAATTGGCAAAATAAAAGATCCCAACATAGAAATCACTGAAAATAGTGCAAAGCAACTGTCAATAGCCTATCGTGATACTACTACCTTCAATGATTATTTATCTTTGATAACGTTAGAAGATGTTTCTAATCCTGGGGTTATAGATGCCAGTTTAACCCCCATCCCAGGATCTCCTTCTAATCAAGATGTGGATATTGACCCCATTGATCTTTCTTTCGAATATACTTCTCCAAACAATGAAGAGCTGGACTCAGTAAAATATACTGCCGGCACAATCACGTTGGATATACAGAATGGCTACAGCTCTGCGATTGAGTATGAATTGACACTGAATGATATTGTTGATTTAGATACTGGCAATCCCATGGTACTTTCTGGCACATTGCCTCGTAGTGGTACTGACAATGTCAGTGCACAACTGACAAACCATAAAACAATCATAGATCAGATTTCCGATCAGAATATTTTTAGTGGCGAATTTTCAGGAACGCTTAAAGTGCTCACAGGAGACTTTGTAAATGGCACGGAATTTATCTCCTATACACTGACCATTACAGGAGCAGAATTTAGCGAAATATATGGCTGGTTTGGTGATAAAACAATTGATATAGAGAGTCGATCAATTGATATTGATTTTTTTGAAGGAATCTCCGAAAATGGATTGGTGTTTAACAATCCCCAATTGAATTTTTACATAAACAATTCGTTTGGAGTACCTATGGGACTAAATTTTGATGATGTTTCATCATCTAATGCCAATGGTACAGTAGTGAATTTATCTGGCTCAGTCACCAGCTCACCTCAATTTGTCCGTGCACCAAGTACCAGTCAGGTAGGCACGCCTGTTACATCAATTATTAATGTAGATGAAAGCAATTCGAATATGAGAGATCTTTTGGCCATTTCCCCAAATCTTTTCACAATTTCTCTAACTGCTGAGGCCAATTTCAATAATGACAATGATACGGATGAAGCAGATCGAAATTTTGTTTCTTCTGAAAGTATTGTAGAAGTAGTCACTGAGCTCAATCTTCCTTTAAACGTTAAACTTACTGACGTGACCAGAGACTTCCCAACAGGCATTGAAGGGTTTGATTTCGAAGAAGCTGATACCTTGAGACTGGTAATAGAAACTATCAACCAATTGCCCTTTGATGGCACTATGGACATGCAATTTTTGGCTGCTGATTCTTCCGTTCTTTATGAAAATCTTGATGTGCTCTTTTTCACTTCATCTGAGGTTCCCGTTTCGGGAAAGATTGAAAACCCTACAGTCACTACTTCAATTGTACCTGTCTATAGAGAAGGAGGAGGGTATGAACAATTATTAGAAGCCAGCATCCTCAATTTGGTTATCAGAGTCAATAGTTTCGAGGCAAGTGACGACACTTTTGTGAAAATATTTTCAGATTACGAATTGATTATAACAGTAGGTACTGAAGTAAGCATTAACTATGAACTTTAAACTGAAAGCACTATTACTGTTTTTACTGATACTCGGCTCTGCAAAGCTTGGCCAGGTTTATGGACAATCCGGGATTTCCCTGTATCATCTTACCAATAGTACCTATCAAGGCAATAATTATAACCCTGCATTCTTCCCTGAAGGCAAGACTTTTATAGGGCTTCCTGTAATCTCTGGAGTCATGGTTGATTTCAATAGCAGAATCAATTATGAAAATGCTATTACAACAAATGAAAATGGTGATAGAGAGTGGGACATTGACAATTTTGTTAATAATGCTAAGAAAAAAAACTATGTGAGCTTAGAAGCAGAAATATCCACACTTCATGTAGGTTGGAGAAAATCACCCACTCAGGGCTACTCCATTTTTATTAGAGAACGAATCGGAGCACGTGGTTTTTATGGTGGTAATCTAGTAAATACGCTTTGGCATGGGAATACCAGTATCGTAGGAGATGAAATTGATTTGAGCAGAACTGCAATAGATGTCAGGTACTACAGAGAATACGGTTTTGGCATTTGGAAAAGCATACCCAATAGAGGTATCAACATAGGTGTGCGTCTAAAATTTTTGAATGGAATGATCAGTGCAGTCACTGACAATAAATTTGAAGGAACTATTGGATTTGAACCAGGCACTTATCAAGCCAATTTTGATTTGAATGGTGCTACGGTCAACACCTCTGGTTTAAATATCCTTGACAGCAATGATCTCAGCTCTCATTTGATTAGCAATGGAAACCTTGGCGCAGGTATAGACATAGGTGCCCATTGGAAAATTACCAGAGAATTATCAGCAGCCGTCTCTGTAAATGATCTTGGCTTTATTAATTGGAAAGTTGACCCAGAAAATCACCAACTGGCTGACACTACCTTCCGATTTGAGGGAATTAATTTGTCTGACGTAGGAAATTTTGAAGAGGCATATCTTGATTCCCTCAAAAACAGAATTCAGGACACTACATTTAACAACTCATATACCACAGGCCTTAATACCACTTCTTATGCGAGTTTGATGTACCAGTTAACTCCCAATGATCGTTTCACGGGTTCTATTGCGGCACATATTGTACGTGGCAATTTTAGAATGATCTATTCTGCAGCCTACACTAGGAAAGTGGGGCGTGTCCTAGATGTCTCAGCTAATGTTTCAAGAATTCCGCAACAGGGCATAGACCTTGGGCTCGCTGCCGCTGTTAACTTCGGCGCCTGCCAAATCTATATGGCCTCTGACAAACTGCTAAGAATTTGGGATGTAACTAAAATAGATGCAGTAGATTTCAGATTTGGCTTGAATCTGGTGTTTAGGGGTGGTGGTAAATCTCCTAAGGATGACAATAGTGATTTGATGCACCCATCCCCTTATGGTAAAAAAGAAAAAGTGGAAAAAAGTGATGGTATTTACTGGATCATCCGAAAGCAAAAACCTCGTCCAGTGTACGAAAAGACGAAGTTTAGAGACACTTAATTTACCGCCACTGCAAATTGATCCATATCGTCAAGTGTAATTTTACCTTCGTAAAAGGCTTTTCCGAAAATCACTCCATAAACGCCCAAGTCCTGTAGTTTTCTAATATCATCTACATTTCTTATCCCTCCACTGGCGAACAAACAAAGGTTGGGAAATTGATCCAATACACTTTTGTATAAGTCAAAAGCTGGCCCTTCCAGTGCGCCTTCCTTAGAAATGTCAGTGGTTTTTAGATATTTCAGTCCTCTAGAATAGAAGTAATCGATATGTTCAAAAATGTCAATTTTAGTTCCTTTTTGCCAGCCTCCTACACGAATCAACCCATCGAGTGTATCTGCACCCAGAGCTATTTTTTCTCTTCCGTACGACATCATCCAAGAACTAAAAAGATCAGCATTATATACAGCAATAGTAGCAGAGGTGATACTTTCTGCTCCATACTCAAATGATTTGGTGATATCTCCATCTGTATGAATCCCTCCAGAGAAATTAATAGCCATATCAGTGTATCCTGACATCATTTCCAATATGTGATAATTTACAGGCGTACCTTTTTTGGCTCCATCCAAGTCAATCAAGTGTAATCGATTGATCCCATGATCTTCGAATTGACGAGCAAGATCAACTGGGCTCTGGTCGTATATTTTTCCCGAGGAATAATCTCCTCTGGTGAGTCTGGTTACTTTGCCGTCTTTGATTGAAATAGAAGGTACTAGCAGCATACAGTTTTGAATTACAGGTGAACAAATAAAACTAAAGTAGAATTACGCCAGTGCATTTCTGGCTTTAAAGAATTGTTAATTCTACAGGCAATGGAATCGAGTTCCTAAAACCACCCAAATTAGGAAATGGGCGGATACACAATATAAGGAATTTACTCCATTTTTACAAGCTTGAAACCTTGTCCATGTACGGTAAGTATATGAACTGATTCTTCCTCTTTGAGGTATTTTCTTAATTTCGCAATATATACATCCATACTTCTGGCGTTGAAATAACTATCATCTTTCCAGATTGCCATCAAAGCCACACTTCTATCTAGCGTTTCATTCATGTGGTCACAAAAGAGTTTGAGCAACTCATTCTCTCTAGAAGTCAATTTCACTTCACCAGATGGCCTTTCAAGTACGCTCTTGTCGTATCTAAACAACAAATGCCCCAACTGATAAGAGGTAATGGCCGATTTACTGTTTCCCCCATTGGTTCTCTTGAGAATGGCTTGGATCCTGAGCAATAATTCTTCCATGCTAAATGGCTTTGTCAGATAATCATCTGCTCCCAATTTCAACCCTTCAATGGTATCCTCTTTCATCGACTTAGCCGTCAAAAATATCATTGGTGTTTGCTTGTCCATGGCACGAATATCTCTTGCTAAAGAAAAACCATCCTTTTTGGGCATCATCACATCCAATATGCAGAAATCAAAACTTTCACTTTGGTAAGCTTTAAAACCCGCTTCCCCATCTTGGCACAAAACGGTTTCATATCCTTTGAGTTGAAGGTATTCATTGAGAATCTGACCCAGATTTGGGTCGTCTTCTACCAAAAGAATTTTGATTTTGCTCATCTTGTCAATTATTTAGTTGATAGGGGAGAAAGACCGTAAACTCGCTCCCTTTCTTTGGTTCGCTGCGCACCTGAATATCTCCTCCATGTGCCTCAACCATATTTTTCACATAAGAAAGTCCTAAGCCAAAGCCCTTGACGTCGTGCAAGTTGCCCGTAGGGATTCGATAAAATTTCTCAAAAATCTTAGTCATCACATCTTTGGACATCCCTATTCCTTTATCCACTATTTTAATCATGATACCCCTGGCGTGATCAATGGTCATCACTTTGATGGAGGGTTGGTCGGCTGAGTATTTGGTTGCATTGTCCAAAAGATTGTACACAATATTAGTAAGATGCATTTGATCTGCTGTAATCGTTTGATTGATAGCCTGTAAATCCTTAGAAAGAACCCCTCCCTTATTGGTAACCTGAATCTGAATATTAGACATCGCGTTTTCTATGATCTCATGAACATTCACTTCTTCGAGTTTCAATTTGAAATCATTTCTTTCGATTACGGCCATTTGAAGTACTTTTTCTACCTGAAGGCCCAGTCGCTTATTCTCATCATGGATAATCCCCAAATACCTTTCATTCAAACCCTCTGTGTTTTTGACTTGCTCATCGCGCAGCGCTTCACACGCCAGTGAGACAGTAGATATTGGTGTTTTGAACTCATGAGTCATGTTATTGATGAAATCGTTTTTGATTTCAGACAACTTTTTTTGTTTGAAAATGGTATGAATGGCATAAGAAAAACAGACCAAAATGATCACTATGAAAATCAGTGAAGACAAAAGCGTGAACCATATTTTTCCTAGCAAATATCTTTGCTGACCTGGGAATCTTACTACCAAATAACCTGCTGCTCCCATGATGTCATTGGGAAACAAGCTTGCTCGTAGATCAGAAGATTGTAGTTCATTCCTGCTGTCTGCAATTTTCTCTATGGTAAACTTTTCCTCTAGCGGATCGAAGATGCCAAAATCATAAGGCAACTCTATCCCGCGATCCAACAGGCCATTTCTCAACAACGAATCAGCTTCTATTACGTCTATTCTGCTCTTTAGTGATTTCACACCTGCAAACAACTCATGCATAGCCAGCTGAACATACTCACTTTTTTTAGCGATTCGCTTGAGCCTTTTTTGATATTCGATATTGTTCGTGATGATGGAGTCCACTTCTCCCTCTTTGATGAATATTTGCTCTTCAGGATTGTCAGATGGGGTTTCGGTCAGTTTAATCGAAACGTTTTTGAGCTTGGGATCATCTTTTTCTGAATCAAAGTAAAAACTCAACCACTCTGGCCGCTTGCTGGTGTCCTTGGCATAATCCTGCACTTGGATCACTTTCTTTTCAAATGTACTTTCAATCAGTTCATATTGAGTCGAGTCATTTTCAGATGGGCTTTTGAAAGCAAAATTTGTGTGGAAATTATCAACAGCCACAATCATGGCTTCTTTCTTTTCCAATTTCTCAGCTACCGTGTTTAGCGCATCTTGCACGTCTCTCTTAAAGGCCTCCTCATTTGCACTTATAATGCTCTCAATCCAATAAACCTGAAAAAACACAAGGCCTACAAGTGAGAGACCCATAGCCACAATCAATCCACGAATTGCCATTTGATTCATGCTCCAAATTTACGTTTTAGGAATAGTAACGATTAGTATTTAACCAATTTTAACTACCCTCTTCTATCCAGAAATTCGATAAGTTGAGCCAATTGGCTGATTTCTTTTGTTACCTGCTCTGAATGATTGTTTTTCGTTGGATTGTAATACACCTGATCCATGCCAAAATCTCTGGCTCCTTTTATATCAGTCATCAAATTGTCCCCAATCATCAATGATTCTTCCACAGCTGCACCCGTATGTTTTATTGCATACTGGTATATCCCAGCGCTTGGTTTTTTATGACCCGCTTTCTCTGAAGTTATGATTTTATCAAAATACTGACCCAACCCAGAGTACTGCATTTTGATTGATTGCACCTCCTCAAAACCATTAGTTATGATATGAAGATCAAATTTATCTTTACAATAATCCAACACTTCAAACGCTCCGTCAATAACCTTTTCCTTTTGGGAACACTCCTTTAGGAATTTGGCATTGAGATCTACCAGCAAATCCTCTGGCATTTTTTTTATATTGGCATCAGCTGCTTCCATGACGATTCTGAATCGATTATTTCTCAGAAAGAACTTATCTATTTTGCCTATTTCTAGGTCAGCCCAAAGTTTTGTGTTTTCACAAAAGAACACGTCACGAAAAGTAACAGCATCAACTATTCCGTACTTCCCTAGATCGTATCTGTGATATAGATCAATTAAAGTTTCAGACGCATTGGCGTCCCAGTCCCAAAGTGTATGATCAAGATCAAAGAATAAATATTTATATGATTTCAATATTGTAATGGCTTTTTATTGATGGACAACTCCCTATTTGAATGTAACACTTTGAGTATTTCTAAATCTTTTTGCAATTGTTGATCCTTATTCAAATATTTGAAAATTTGTGATACCATACCCATCACCTCGTCTTTGATCTGATAAAAGACCCACTGATCCTTTTTTCTGGCATTGAGTAATCCTGCATGCTTTAGGTACGTGATATGTCTTGAGGTTTTGGTTTGTGTAAAATCCAGAACATGCTCGATATCTGAAATGCTTAACTCATTTTCATTGAACAATAAAAACATAATTCTTACACGCGCTTCTTCAGAAAATGACTTAAATATCTGAGAACCAAATTGAAGGTTAAAATGCTTTAGCTGCATGGATTCGATATTTTATGTATTGAAAGCGTCTCTGCCAACAAGCAAAGATTGCTGAATTATTGTGTAGCTTTGTACGCTTAGAAAACCAACAAGTGCAAATTAGCATTAATTAAAGAAAAAGAATCGGTGAAGCACATTTTAGCAGGTCTCTTCGGAATTATATTCATATTTTTTGCTTTTGTTTCCCAAGGGCAGACTGATCAGAAAATCATACAATTTTCAGGAATTGTACTGGGCGAGGATAGCACATCTGGCGTGCCTGGCGTACATATTTTTGTTCCTAAAGGTGGTCGTGGGACTACATCCAATCCTTATGGTTATTTTTCGATGCCAGTGCTTGAAAAAGACAGCTTAATCATCAGTGCAGTAGGCTATGAGAAAATGCATTTGATCATTCCAGAAGGTGCAAGTGAGAGCTATACCGTGATTATAGAATTGTTGCCTGACACGACCTTCTTGCCAGAAGTAGAAGTTTATCCATTCCCTACGGAAGAGTTGCTCAAGGAAGCCATTTTGGCCATGGAAGTGCCTTATCAATATCAATATAGGAACATGCAACAAAGCCTAGATCAGGCCATGCTCAATAAGATGTACAAAAATCTCCCTATGAATGCTGGAAACAATTACAACTACTATGTAAACCAGCAAATGGTCACCTATAATGCCCGCTTCCAGACCACCTCTCTTCCCTTGCTCAATCCATTTGCCTGGGGAGAATTCATCAAATCTCTGAAGAAAAGCAAAAAGAAGTAAAGAGAAAAGGGGCACGATTTGCCCCTTTTCATCAACCAACCGTAAACTATTATCTTTATTCTTCGAGCTGATAAATAATCGCCGAACTCGATTCCATGATCAAGTTGCTCTGCCCGATCAGCATTCGTAATTTCTGACTACTCGCCTCCTGCATTGGAGTCAATTCGCCAGTCAGAATTAAATTAAAATCTTGATCAAATACCTGAACAGGTACTGGACAAGACACACATTCGTCCACTTTCAAATTTTCTGTATCTACGATTTCCAAGATCTGAGTCTTGGCACTTGATTCTGTATTTTCATTTTGACCCTCGGAATGAGCTTGAAGAGTAAAACTGAATGTCACCAGGGATAATGCGAGTAAATAGGTGTGCGTTTTCATGAGTAATATATTTTGAGTAATTGACCTTGCCACTTTTGTAACCAATCCAATGCCAACTATTTTAAATTGCTGTTTATCAGTATCTTATGGCAATTATAAGATGAATTCTCATGTCTCTACTGTTCGCATTTGTACAGAAAATAGGTCAATCTTGTACAGAAAACCTTTTCTTACCTACAGTCGTAGTTAATTTTTCATTTTGATGCTGTGATGGTTTTTGGCTTTCAGTTATATTGTTGGGTGCAACAAGAAGTTGATAGACATGAATGAAAAATTGGACATTGATAATCTACCTACTCTCACAGAAATGCTCTACTACTGGGAACGAGAAAAACCTGAGGGCATCTTTCTCAAACAACCCTTTGGCAATCAATGGATCAACTTCTCTTGGGCGGAATCTGTAGGTCAAATACGAAGAATGGCCAACTACCTCTCTGAACTTCATCTGCCACCTCTCAGCAAAATTGCCCTTGTCTCTAAGAATTGTGCCCATTGGATATTGGCTGATCAAGCCATCACTATGGCCGGGCACGTGGTAGTCCCCATCTATCCAACACTCACGGCTCCCCAACTCAATGAAATATTGGTACACAGTGACTCTCAGATTATATTCACTGGGAAGCTTGATGACTGGGAAGGCATGAAAGAAGGAGTACCAAGTGACATGAAAGGTATAGCACTACCCCTCAGCTCAGAGAAAAATTATGCCAACTGGGACGAGATAATAGAAAATACTTCTCCAATAACAGATGACCCTGTCCCCAACCCTGAGCATCTTGTTGCCATATTATATACCTCTGGAACTACGGGCACACCCAAGGGCGTCATGCTGAAACATAAGAATTATCAGCTGGCAGGCAGAGCAATAGAAAAGGTGATAGAAGTGATATCAAAGCCCCACGTTCTGTTTTCTTACCTTCCACTCTGCCATGTAGGTGAGCGGATGGCAGTAGAAAGCACCTCCATATACTCTGGAGGTACCATCTCTTTCGTAGAATCAATAGACACTTTTGCACAAAACTTACAAGATACCAGACCCACCATATTTTTTGGTGTGCCTAGAATATGGTCGAAGTTTCAATTGGGCGTGTTGGAAAAACTGCCTCAAAATAAATTAAATCTCCTTCTCAAAATTCCTTTCCTGGGTAATTTCATAAAGAACAAAATCAAAAAAGGACTGGGGCTAGACCGAGCCGAAATCGTCATCACCACTGCCGCTCCTTGTCCAAAGGCACTATTGGACTGGTATGATAAAATAGACATACCATTGCTTGAACTATATGGAATGACAGAAAACCATGGTGTATGCACGATTATGCCAGTCGAAAAAACAAAAATTGGGAGTGTGGGCAAGGCCTACCCAGACGCTGAACTGATGATAGATAAAGAAACTGGTGAAATAAAAATGAAGGCAGACTGGATGATGGCAGGTTATTACAAAGAACCCAATTTGACTGCACAAGTGCTCGCCAATGGGTATTTGCACACGGGAGACATTGGTGAACTGGATGAGGAAGGTTATCTATTCATCACTGGCAGACTCAAGGATACTTTCAAAACAGCAAAAGGAAAATTCGTTGTGCCTGGGCCCATTGAGTGGGGGTTTGCTCTTAATAATGATGTAGAACAAATCTGTGTGCTGGGTAGAAATTTGCCTCAGCCTATTGCCTTGGTTGTGCTGTCTGAGATCGGAATGAGAAAATCGCCAGAACAGCTACTGACTAGCTTGACAAATACCATTGGTGACATTGTGGAAGATTTGGTGAGTTATGAAAAACTCAAAAAAGCCATTATCGTTCAAGAACCCTGGAGTGTAGAAAACGGTACGCTCACACCTACTATGAAGATCAAAAGAAACATACTAGAAAAACGCTATGTGAATAAACTCGAAGCATGGTACAATCAGCCGGAGACCGTGATTTGGGAGCAAATTCCAATCGTTTGATCTAGTTGGTTCTTTGTAATTTTGAGGGAAATAATTGGAGCGTGATGAACGAAGTGCTGAACAAACAAACAAAATTTATTGATCTGGGCTTAATTGACTATCAAGAAGCTTGGGACTATCAAACTGAGCTGTTCGACAAGTCCGTTAAACTTAAAATTGAGAATCGAAAAAGAGAGCCCGAAGATCAAGTCTTGACGCCTAACTACTTGATTTTTTGTTCTCACCCCCATGTTTATACCCTAGGCAAGTCTGGTGACCAAGCCAATCTTCTCCTTGATGAAAAGGGATTAAAAGAAAAGCATGCCACTTTTTACAAGATCAATCGCGGTGGAGACATTACCTACCATGGGCCAGGCCAGCTTGTAGGCTATCCAATTTTGGATTTAGACAATTTCTTCACAGACATACACAAATACCTCAGATTGTTGGAAGAAGCGATCATCCAGACGCTAGCTGATTATGGCATTGAGGCTGGAAGGATTGATGGATTAACGGGCGTCTGGATTGAAAAGAGCAACCCACTAAAAGCCAGAAAAATATGCGCCATGGGAGTGAAATCTAGCAGATGGGTAACCATGCATGGATTTGCCTTCAACGTGATGACAGATTTGAACTATTTTCAAAACATCATCCCCTGTGGCATAGATGACAAGGCCGTCACTTCTTTGGAATTTGAATTAGGTAAAAAACCAGATATGGAAGAAGTACAGGAAAAGCTAAAAAGCCATTTAGCTGATCTGTTCGAATTTGATCTGATTGAAGCCTAAAGTACAATCTTACCCAGCTTCTCCATCACATCTACTTTGTAATTTCTCCCTACAGGAATGCTCTCATTGTTGAGCTCCACTTCGCTGGCAGAGTAGCTTTCTATCTTAGGAATATTAACAATGAAAGATCTGTGTACTCTAATGAAATGATTTGGCGGCAGCTTGGTTTCGAGCACACTGATTTTCTGATGGGTCACTACCTCCTTTTCGGCCGTTTTGATTTTCACATAATCTTTGATGCTTTCTATATACAAGACGTCCTTTAAGCTCACCCGAATCATTTTTTTATCGCATTTGAAAAAGATAAAATCATCACCTTCTGAACTTATGGAAACCTCCACTTCTTTCAACTGATTCAATGCTTTGGACACGGCCTTCATGAATCGATCAAACGAAATAGGCTTCAATAGGTAATCCAGTACTTCAAGCTCAAATCCCTCTAAGGCATATTCACGGTAAGCAGTGGTAAAAATGACCTTGGGCGGATTAGTCAATGTTTTCATGAATTCGATCCCTGTCAACTTGGGCATTTGAATGTCTAAGAAAATCAAGTCCACTTGTTCACCAGACTGGATATATTCAAAGGCTTTGATTGCGTTTCTAAACTTACCCACCAGCTCAATGGAATCGATACGTTCTACGTACGATTCAATTACTTCAATGGCCAAAGGCTCGTCATCTACAATTATACATTTCATGCCGTTTTCTTAAGGTTTATTTCCATCAATACAGTAAAGGTCTTAGTCCCATCTACAATATCCAAACGGTAGTCGTCCCGATAAAGCAAATCAAGTCTACGTTTCACGTTTTTCAGCCCAATGCCATGTTCATGATCATCTAATCTCTGCGTCTCACTCTTACTATTCTCAATGCTCAGCTTGAGCGTATTTTCTAAGATTGACAAGTCCAGATAAACCCAAGATTTATCTAATTCCTCATTGACGCCATGTTTAAAACTATTTTCCAAAAAAGGCAAAATAATCATAGGTGCCACATATACGCCATTGGTCTCTCCAGTGATCATTGCCTTGATATCCAAATTGTCACCGTGGCGCATTCGTTCTATTTCAATATAATTCTTAATGAAGTTTAATTCATTGTCAAGAGGGACTTTGGGTGCGTTGCACTCATAAAGCATATAATTAATCAATTCAGACAGTTTTAGTACCATCTCAGGTGCTTGGTCTGATTTTTTTAGCGTAAGCGCATAGAGATTGTTCAAAGTATTGAAAAGAAAATGTGGGTGTATTTGCGTCTTTAGAAATTTGAGCTCAGCCTCAAGCTTTTCATGTGCTAGTATCTGCTTGTCTTGCTGATTGACGTACCAGTGTTTCAATATCTTAATAGTTGTTGCCAGAAATACAACAGGGTAAATCTGAACAATTCCTTTAAAAATTTTGAATATCTGTAGTACAGGTTCGTTCAGATACTTTGGATAATACAGTGGATACTCCACATAGTAGGTGATGAGGCGATAAATCGTGCCCCCTGTCAAAGCTGATGCAATCAGTAAAAAAGCAAAAGAAACCCACTTGCCTTTCAGTACATATTTGGGTAGGAGGACATATATGGTGTAGTAGGTAATTACAAGTTTTACAGGCAAATAGATGGCTTGGTCTATAAAAGCCAGCTCCCACTCTCCCTTGTAGCTACCCCATAAGGCGGCATGGAAAACCACATAGCTTAGCCAAAACAAAATATGGCTAAACAGCCTGTTTTTGAACAATTTTCTAATTTTGATCTCAAGATTTCCCACTGCAACAAATATACGTTTTCAACTGGTTATTATTTTCACCAAACCACATACAACCAATTGCGGCCTATAAAGGGTATAAAATCACCAATTCAGGTACACATCAGGCTTATTGCGAAATTCAACTTATAGTTGAGTATTGATTTTATTATAGCTTAATGTCAAAACTGTCAATTGCTTATGATATCACACATTTTTTTAAGAAAACCAGAAATTTTGATTTATTTAGCACAGAACAAAAAGGTACTATGCGCAATTTCATCTTTACGGCTACACTAATAATTATTGCAAATTTCTCTTATGGACAGGATCAATGGCTGATAACAGCCAAGTTGGACACCATATACGGCAAAATCATGTTACAAGCTGGAGATCCATTCAAAGCTGATGAAGCACGCGTAAAGACTGGTAAGGATAAGGAATACTATAAGTCCTATCATCTTAGGTCTGTTCATTTAGAGGATGGTAAGGATTTTGAAGTTTTGAAAATAGATGAGAGATATCAATTTGCTCAAGTGGATTTAAGGGGGAAGTACTTTACACAATACTTGTACTTAGACCCATCCTCAAGCAATGCTTCAAACTATGTGTTAAAAGTACTTGTAGATTGGAAAGGAAAGCAATATAGAGTCAGCAATCTTACTGCTCGCAAAAAATTTGCTGCCATTTTTGAAGACTGCAAGACAGTAAGTGAAAAGATTTTATCTGGTGACTTGAAAAAAAATCAGCTGGACAAAATATTTGCTGAGTATGACGATTGTATAGACAAAATAAACAGTAGAATTGCTCCAGCACAAGAAATACTCCCAATGTCAGAAGATATAGAAATCTTTATCTCTGATCTAAAATCCAAAGACCTTTATCAAGGTGACCTGTCCATGATGATTGATGACATCAATCAAAAATTGATGAATCAGCAAAATATTCCTAAATATTTACAACAGGCCGTATTGGAGCAACTTGGTGATGATGAGGAACTAAAGAGCCAGTTTCTCATGCTAGTGAACTAAACTTAGACTTTCAAGGAATGTTTACATGATACTTTTTGTTAAAGCGTCATGAAGTATTTGTTGAGTTTTTTATCGTTCCTGCTGTACTCTACACTATGGGCACAATCTGCTCGCCCCATTGCAATCGTTGAATTATTCACCTCACAGGGTTGCTCAAGCTGCCCTTCTGCAGATCGTCTACTCAGAGAGGCCGTGAATGCCCAAAACGAAAATGGAGAAGTCTATGGTTTATCATTCCATGTGAGCTATTGGAATAGGCTCGGCTGGACAGATCCATACAGCTCCACTCAGTATACAGAAAGACAAAAATGGTATGCTGAAAAGATGGGCTTAGGTAGGATTTACACCCCACAAATGATAGTAGATGGAAACGATGAGTTTGTGGGTTCTCAAAAAAACCTTCTCCTAAAATCCTTAAAGTCAAGTTTTGAGTCCAACACTAAAACAGAAATCTCCATTATTGACCTTTCCAAGAAGGGGCAAAAACTCAACCTATCCTATGTCTGTCAAAGTATCTCGCGAGACGAGTTGCTAAATATAGCCGTAGTACAAGCAGTCGCTTCCAACCATGTACCTAGAGGTGAGAATAAGGACAAGAAACTGGTTCATTCCAACGTTGTCAGAGCATTTTACACCTTTCCGGCCAAAGCTGAGGGCAGTGTATCCTTTGAACTGCCTGAATTGTTGAAACACGCGAAATACGAGGTCATAGCTTATACGCAAAACAAAATAACGCTTGAAATTTCAAGTGTGGGCAGAAGCCAATTTTAGACATAAAAAAACCGAAGAAGTTACCTTCTCCGGCTCGTATTTATATTAAATAATAAAAGGTTGCTCTTGCTTAACGCTTTTTACTAACATTTATTCTTTAGAGAACTTCTTAATTACAGATTTTCCTCCATGATCAACCAGGCGAATAAGATAGATACCAGACTTTAGTCTACTCACATCTACTTTACTATTGACCAGTTGTCCAGCGGCCACATTCTTACCCATCAGGTCAGTGATCGCATAAGCCACTTCTTCTCTCGTAGTCACGATATTTAAGAAATATCCAACCACTGGGTTAGGGTACATGTCAACACTGACAGGTGTACCCACTGATGAAACTGAGGCAAATCCATTGAATGCACTTCCTCCAACACAGAATGCTGTAGTTTCACTTGAACCAAATGATCCTCCAGATGCCAGGGTAGTACTTCCATCAGACAAGGTATAAGAACCACTGCCATAGCTACAGCAAATACCGTCACCATAGGAATCATTCATTACCAGACTATAGCATCCGTCTGCAAGATCAACATTCACATTGAGCGTAGACCCATCAGCTTGTGAGGCATAAGTGCCACCCGAAGCCACTGTCGTACTGCCACTCATGATGGACCAGCTGGTTTCTTCTGGATAGTTATCAAATGTAATGGATAAGGTTACACTGTTTGTTCCGCCAGTACCACCAGCAGAAAAGGATAGGTCATCCACTGCCATATCTCCACGATAGTTTGACCCTGTAACACCAACAAACCTGAGTTTTACTGTTTCTCCAGTATATGAATCCATATTTACATCAGCTGTCAACCAGCTGTTGCCTTTGTTTCCAGATTGTGACCAAACAGAAGACCAGTTGTTTCCATCTGTAGTTGCTTCTAGCGTCAGGCTTCCCATATTGGATCCATACATGTGGTATTTGAAAGAGAAGCTTGCAGCAGATTCTCCTGATAAGTCATAACAAGGGCTTTCTATACGAGTTACCTTGCTTGGGTAGTTAGGGCTGGAAGCCTCCACATACATGTAATAGCTACCCTCAGATGCGCCACTAGGCCCAGTGCTGCTTGATGGAGTAGATCCAGTTCTTCTCGTCCAATCCAAATCGTCACCACTTTGGTTGACCCAGGCTCCAAATCCAGATTCAAATCCTTCAGCATACGGAATTGTAGTAGTAGACGAACAAGTCATGCCTCCACTTTGAGTCGTTACATTTACTGTGTTACTGGCTGCTGAAATATTACCAGCAAGATCCTTGGCTCTTACACTGAAAGTATATGCAGTACCAGCTGTCAGACCCGTGATATTCGCAGTAGTGGTAGACACTTCACCAATATTGGTTGCTCCTTGATAGACATCGTAGCCAGTCACGCCTACATTATCTGTAGATGCATTCCAGTTCAGTGTCAAAGTAGTTTGGGTAACAGCTGAAGCTGCCAATCCTGTAGGAGTCGAAGGTGCCTCCGTATCAGCAGAACCAGTCACTACCGTGATGGTATAATCTTCCACTTCACCATACTGGAATGACTCACAAGAAGTCGGAATTCCGTTGTACTTCATTGAAACTCTCATTCTTGTGTTTCCTTCAGTAGCACCTGACGGCACTGTGAAAGAGCCACCCACTGGGGACGTCTGCGTAGCTGATTGCGTATATACCTGCTCACCAGAATCCGTAAAATCTCCATCTTGGTTGTAATCTACCCAAACAGAATAGGCCTCATTGTAAATTGAACCTGTCCAAGTTGGAGTGATGGTAATAGTGTAAGCGTCTCCTTTTGTCAGGCTGGTAGATTGCGTAGTGAAATCTCCATATCCACCAGAAGATGCTCCAGTACTGTTGTCAATGGTATTGAGCTGTACGCGACTGATGTATTCATCAGAAGTGTTGTTGCCATTAGATGCACAGTAATTTACTGGAGGAGTACCTGTCGTGGTCACGTTCAAGTTGGATGAAGCACCATTGCCACCTGTAGAACAATTAGCCACAACTGAACACGCATACTGAGTTCCTGCATTCAATCCTGATGCCACATAGCTCGTACCTGAAACGGTAGAAGATGATCCTCCCACTGTAACTGTATAGTTGCTTGCGCCAGAAACGCTATTCCAAGAAAGTGTGAAACCATTGTCACCTACACTAGATGAAGCAAAACTACCTGGGGCAGCTAAAGCACAAGTCTGTACATATTCAGAGCCAACACCTACAGCATACCATGAGTTGGTGACTGCTATTTCCTGTGCTGATCCCGAACCGAAAAGTTCTATGGAAGATTGGATAGAGTAGGTTCTGAAATCGGCATAATCAGAAGTAGAGTTTAGATAAACTGACTCTGTTCTCCAGGCAATTGCTGCAGCATCATCTACTCCAATACCTGTGACGCTATAACTATCGCTCACATCGTTCGTGCCAGATTCTCCAGCAGCTAGCACATAAAACCAGTGATTGGTAACCCCACTGTTGGTGTGTACACCACAATAATCATTGCCACTACTAGGTGAGCAATTCTGGCTTACCCAATAAGTCCCACCATAAGTATCTGGATCACCATAAGCCTTAGGGTTTGACATAGATCTGAAAGTTTGTCCAATCTCAGTTCCGAGATTCCAAATATCCTTGTTCAACCCGTAAGTTTGGTTCACATAATACTCTACACAAGCACCCCAGATATCACTAAGGCCTTCGTTCATAGCACCCGACTCTTTTTCATAAACCAAGTCTGCCGTACCTGTACAGAATGCATGACCAATTTCATGAGCAGTGATATCAACTGTAGTCAATGGATCTAGGCTGTTTCCTTTTCCATAAACCATCACATATCCAGTCCAAAAAGCATTGTCATTGTATCCTGATGGATAGCCATACACGGACTCAATATCTGTGTTTACGTGACTTTCAATGGCTGCGCCATTGCCATCATAACTGTCTCTACCATAGTTTGACATAAAAAAATCATAGGTAGCTTCAGCCGCAAAATGCGCATCCAATCCAGCATTGTCTTTGTCAGAGTTGTTGTATTCACCAGCAGTCCAGTTGTTGTCATTGTCCGTGTATTCTGATGATCCATTTGGCCGCCCTGTAATGTTATTCGCACTCGTAGCTGTGGTGGCATCGTAGGTCAAGACACCATTGCCGCGAGAGTAGTCTCTCAATCTATAAGACCCAGAATTGCTATCTGTGTGAATAGATTGCGTACCACTGTATCTGGTAGCAGCAGAACCAACAGCATCCGCTTGATGGATCTTACTGTTGTATCTCACTACCTCCCCAGTTTCCGCATCTATATAGACATAGGCATTTACAAAAGGCTTACCACCAAGAATGTGATATTTATAAGCCAAGCGCGACTTATATCCATTGGCCGTATTCTGAATAATCACCAATTCTCCTTCAGGTCTTTGTTCATTGGCTTTACCATTGGACAAAGACTCCCAGGCAAATTCTGTAGCCTCAGTTGCTGATTTGGCTAAATCCAAAGCTGCATCTTTTGACATAGCAGGAGACGTGTTTAGGTTTTCTACTGGTTTGTAATTTCCAGTCATGTGAGTTGCCACGCCACCTTTAGAATGAATGGTGTAGGTAGATCCCTCTACTTTAATCCCTTTGTAGAAGTGTTCGAATTTTTCATGTCTGAAGCCTAATCGATCGTCTTCCGTTTTAAGCATTCTCATCTCTTCGGAATCGTTCATATTAAGCTCCGCCCTGAGCAATTCAGTTTTGGATAATCGTCCTTGGCTAGATTCTAGCTGGATAAAAGATTTGGACTTGTCCTGTGCAAATCCTTGATAACAGACACTTGCTGCTACCAAAAGTGTAGATAACACTTTTTTCATAATAAATAGGGTTTAGTTGAATAATAGATTAGTATGATTAACATGTCTAGCTGCTGTTAGACAATATTGAATCCAATAGAAAAGGGTGTGAAATCGAAAAGCTATTAGAGAAACAATAGCAGAATTTCCGATAGAATATTTCGGTAAATACCGAATATAATAAGGTATGCATTTGGGTTAGGTTATGTATAAAAAGATTATTCTGTATTAGAATAATTCCACAATATATATTTAATATACTAATAAAGCAAAAAATGCCCCTGGAAGAGATTTAAGGGTATTTTGACACTAACGTACGTTAGTACGTCAATTATCAATCGCAAGACCATCGCACCCATCATGATAGAGTCCTTAAAGAAAGTGAATCTCCTTGATCCAGGATTAGCTCAAAGCTTTTCGCAAACCAAAACGGCCAAGCCTCCATCCATAAGGGTAGTTGCAAATAGGTACACTTCTCCGCCTTCCCTAATGCCTGTCTTCTTTCGGATTTCTTTGACAGTCATGGGATAGTTGCGAACGGTGATGTTTGCTTTGCTCTGGGGCAAAAAAGGCTTGAGTTTTTTCTTATTCAAGACCGTTTGATCAATGATTTTAAAAGTTCTGCCAGGGAAATTTTTGACTACAGCATCAGAAGTATATAGATGAGAATTACGATTAAGTTTCTTAATGTTAAATGCATGCGAAACAGCATTGAACCCTCCTGCTTTCATGATGGAAGCGTTAGGTTCATAAAGGAAATCCAGTGGTAGGCTGAATTGAGGTACTACTTCCTCTTGAGCATCTGAAAATACAAAGGTCTCTTTTTGATCTTTCGTCAAATTCACTGCAATGCGCTCAGCAGAACCCTGATGTGATGGAGCAATTAGAAACAACAATTCCTTGCACTCATTCTTCACAGAAACCACGTGTACCTCTTTTACATTTGAAAGTACTTCAAGGGCCAAACGAATATCTAAAAGGGGGGACAGTTTGATAAGCACCTCTGCCTTGCGCTTGAGCAAGAGCGGAATGATCAAATTCAAGTCTGGTGTACAATCTTCTATTTGAAAGACCTTTTGATTGGTTTCGTCCCTGCGGGCAGGATCAATGAAGTAAAGATCAGCTGATTCTGTTTCTTTTGTCAGATATTCTTCTGCTGAGGTATTGACCAACTCAATATTTTTGGCTTTTAGGTTTTCAAAGTTATGATTGGCCAATTCGACAAGCTCCTGAGATTTCTCTATATAATGTGCCTTTTCGAACTGCTGAGAAAGGTAGAATAAGTCAATTCCAAATCCACCCGTCAAATCAGAAACTGATTTTCCACGAACTAAGCCCGCCTTATATTTTGCTGTTTCTTCAGATGAACACTGCTCCATGGATACGCCATGTGGAAAAATAACTTCCTCATGGGCAAACCACTCTGGCAATTTAGTTTGAGCCTTCTTTCTGGATTGTATTTGAGCCACTATTTCCCGAATGGGTAGTTCAGGATATTTTTTTGATTGTAGTACTAAAGCCACAGGGTCATCATTCAAATGGGTTTGAATAAATTCCTTGACTTTGGAGGAACTAAGTATATCTATAAGTGAATTGGACATAAAAAAACTGGCTCAAATCTAAAACATTCGAACCAGCCTTTTCTTTGTGCGAATGGCTTATTCACACGAATAACTAAAATAGGTTTCTTCTTAGAGTACCAGATTGTGCTCAGATACGTATTGTGCTATTTGAACGGCATTGGTAGCTGCTCCTTTTCTTAGATTGTCTGCTACAATCCATAGGTTCAATGCATTTTCTTTAGACTCGTCTTTTCTGATTCTGCCCACGAATACTTCGTCCTTCTTATGTGCTGTCAATGGCATAGGGTACACATTGTTGGCTACGTCGTCTTGAATCACTAGGCCAGGAACTTTAGACAAAATCTCTCTCACCTCTGTCAAGTCATAAGGATTGTCGAATTCAATATTCACTGCCTCTGAATGACCCCCCATGGTTGGGATTCTCACGCAGGTGGCAGAAACTTTTACGTTTGGATCGCCCAGAATTTTGACCGTTTCATTAGTCATTTTCATTTCCTCCTTTGTGTATCCATTTTCTTGGAATACATCAATGTGTGGCAATACATTCATGTCAATTTTGTGAGGGTAAACCATGTCAGGTGTCTCGCCATTTCGCTCTGCCATCATTTGATCTACTGCACCTTTTCCAGAACCAGTCACAGATTGATAAGTAGATACGATCACGCGATTGATTCCATATCGCTCGTGCAATGGCCCAAGTACCAAGACCATCTGAATAGTTGAGCAGTTGGGGTTGGCAATGATTCGATCGTCTATCATTATTGCTGATCCATTAATCTCTGGAACAATCAATTTTTTGGTTGGATCCATTCTCCAGGCTGAGGAGTTGTCGATAACAATAGTGCCTACTTCCGCAAACTTAGGAGCCCACTCCAATGAGGTACTGCCTCCCGCAGAAAAGATAGCAACGTCTGGCTTGGCTGCTACTGCATCTTCCAATCCAATGATCGTATGTGCCTTGCCTTGGTATTCTACCACTTTACCCACAGAGCGGGCAGAGGCAACCAACAACAATTCGTCGTATTGAAAATTTCTTTCTTTGAGAACTTCCAGGATTTCTGATCCAACCAAGCCCGTGGCTCCAACTACAGCTAACTTCACTTCTTTACTTTTTTATTGAGGACTCAAAATTAGTATAATTCCATTGAGAACGTGCGCAGAGAAAACATGAAATTTTTCAATTATGTTAATGAAATTGACTGATTGTTAAATTATTAACTAATTAAATAAGGTTCTCAAAAATCCTAACACAATCCAACTGCTACTACTTGACGAGCAGCTTTTCTCGCACTTTGTTTCCTTTATTGTCTTCTATCTCTATCAAATAAATACCTGCAAACAAGCTACTTGCATCAATGGCTTGCCCTTCTCCCGAATTGGTTTTGCCATATAAAACTACCTGACCACAGGCATTGAGCACAGTGTATCTCAGCCACTCGTCACCCTTTCCTGTTCTAATCTGAATGAAAGAATGCGTTGGGTTAGGATAGATGACCATGCTGGCAGGCGTGCTTTCAACATGAGTAACCACCAATGAAATACCTTTTTCAATGGATCGAGTACCACAACCATTTCCGGCTGTTAGCACGACAGTGTAACTATCTGAAGTAAGTGGGTAACTGTGTGAAGGAGATGAAAAAGTAGATTTTGATGAACCATCTCCAAAATCCCACTCATAAGTATCTGCCTCAACGGAGGTATTAGAAAATACCACGTTGTTGTTGGTGACAATGAATTCAAATGCAGGTGTTGGCTTATTGTTGAGCGTAAGCACAGCGCTTTCACTCACATATTCTACTTCACCATCCGTGGCCACACATCTAAAATTAAGACCGTTTTGATCTACATGTCCTTCATTTATTATGAGAACATTTGAGTTTATATTTGAATACTGTACTTCATTATCAATATCTACAAAACCTGAACCCAAGTCATACTGCCATTGGTAGTTCAGGCCATCACCAGCCACTTCAAACCAGACATGGATTTCTTCTTCCTCACAGCCTTCAAAGTCTTCTGGCTGATGCACTATGTAGGTGGAGCTATAATCTACAGCCAATAAAAAAAGCCCATTTGTAATGTCACTAACTGCAATAGTCCCACTTTCGAAAAAAGGATAGTTGCTCCAGCTGCCTAGCCAACTCACATTGTCATTTGTGGGATAAGTATCGAAATAACCTGCTTCTCTAATAAAACCTTTGTCCACTTGAGATACATCAAATACTCTTAAACCAGCTGTGTAATTGGATTGGTACATCATGTCATCTACGATATACAAGTTGTGGTCAATTGAGCCTGTCCTGTGATCGTAAACTTCAATTAACACTGGATTATCTAAATCCTGTACATCCCAGATAAATGTTTTCGTTGTACTAGTCACATTATTTATTTCATCCAACTCATCATTGGAAATAAAATACCTATGATCCTCTGTCAACCACCCTTGGTGGGTATATTTAACTCCTTCGTAGCTCACAGTTGCTATCATAGTCAGCTCTGTTTTATCATCCACATCTACAATGGTGACGGACTCTTCGTTTGAATTAAAACAAATTTCTTTTCCTACATAGTTAGTATCAGGCCCATTGTAGACGACACATTGGGCGTCGTGTGTATAGCCGTCATTATCAAAGCAGGCCTCATAAACTGGGTTTTTTGGATCCTGAATATTGACAATGTGCAAACCACCAGAGCCACACGTAGAAGCACCCCTGGCTCCTACTACGTAGGCAAAACCTGTCTCTTCATTGATCACGATATTATGTGCATCCCCAATTCCGTCATAGTGACCAGCTTCAGTAAATGTATAAGGCACATCTGGAGAACCTAAGTCTCTCAGGTCTGTCAAATCAAAAACTTGCATGCCATGTCCTGGATCCTCACTCACGATATACGCATGATTTTTATACACCTTCATATCACGCCACACAGAGTTGCCTCCTTTCAGTCTGGAGGAATTGGCTTGAGATGACTCTATTGAATTATGTTCAGGAAGCATTCCTAACATGATAGGATCTGTAGGATCAGTAATGTCAACAAATGAAGTTCCGTTGGCCATCCCTACTATGGCATATTCCTTATTGGTGTCAGGATCTGTCCAGCCCCAAATATCATTCAGATAAATACCACCTTCTAGCTCAGCTAAGAGGTCATCTGTAGATAAATGTCCTAGTAAGGTTACATTTTGACAAGGATAATCACCAGCCATGCCATCTACGCAGGGAGTTTGGGCCATAAGATTGGCTGAAAGGAAATAAAAAAGTACGAGCGCTGTCAGTCTAATCATTTCAATGAGGTTCTGTTGTTTGAACAACAAATATATTGATAAGACTTGAGAAGGATGACTATTATTCCCTCAGCATATTCACGGGATTTTCTAGTGCTGCCTTTACAGAATACCAACCAATAGATACAAGGCCTATCACAATGATGGTGCCCACAGAGATAAGCAGAAGATTCAAACCTATTTCAATACGATAGGCAAAATTGCTTAACCATTCATTTCCCAAATAATGAGCAATTGGTAACCCTATCAGTACAGACAGTAGCATGACAGATAATTGCTTAAATGTGAAATATTTCAATATCCATAGCTCAGAAGCACCCAGAGTTTTTCGAATGGCTACTTCTTTTCGTTTTAACTCAGTGAGATATGCTGATAACCCATACATACCAAAACCAGCAAGAAAAATCGCCAATAGCGTAAAGATTGAAAACAATTCTTGGGTGTGCGACTCGCTCTCATACAGCGTTTCCAATTTGGAATCCAAAAAAGAGTATTCCACAGTTTTATCCGAGGAAAATAAGTTCCAATGCTTCGTCATTTCATCCACGGCCAGTTGAGCCTGGCTCTCTTTGATTTTAAACACCAATTTATTCACTCGTCTCATACCTGTAGAAATTACTAGGGGACGAATAGCCTCATGCAATGAATGAATGTGAAAATCTTGTACTACGCCTATTACTTTCAGTAATCTGGTGCCATTGGTGTTTTTAATAGAAGCTTCTATGGCCTGCTCTGGTGCAGTCCAACCAAACTGACGCATGGCTTCTTCATTGATGATTACACTACGGGTGGTATCCGTAAAATCCCCAGCGCGATAATTTCTACCAGCCAAGAGGGAAAGTCGAAATATGTCCACACTTTGCTCATCATTAGCAAATAAAAAAGACACATTGACTGGATTGCCTTCACTTTCTACTGTAGTATATGTGGTAGCCCCATTCACAAATCC
Organism: Reichenbachiella faecimaris; assembly: GCF_900176375.1. GTDB lineage: Bacteria > Bacteroidota > Bacteroidia > Cytophagales > Cyclobacteriaceae > Reichenbachiella > Reichenbachiella faecimaris. Next base: position 325,113 of record NZ_FWYF01000002.1, read on the forward strand.
TGGAACAGAAGATACACCAGTACCCTGTAATATATGAGGAGACTTGACCAGCTCATTTTTGAATACCTCTGCCCTTTGATTTAGCTCATACGCATTTTCAATAACCAATAAATTCTCTTTATCATATCCAAGATCTACAGTCTGCAGATATTCATTCTGCTTATAAACGACGAGTGTGGAAACGATGACTACCAATGAAACACCAAATTGCAATCCAACCAGAATGTTTCTTATCCAGCGTTCTTGGGCAGATTCTGTACTTCCTTTTGTACTGGAGCCTATCACTTCTGTGGGATAAACACTGGAGAGTTTAAGTGCTGGGTAAATTCCAGCAACCACACCCAATATCAAAGAAAAAGAAATGACTAAAACCAAAAATAAGGGCTCAATTAATACATCCAAGTCCCATAATTTGCCAGATAGCTCATTGAAAAATGGAAGTATCTGAAAAGAGAGGAGCAGAGCGAGAATACCAGAAATCAAAGTCACTATCACGGATTCTACGAGGAGCTGCCTGACGAGCCCAAAACGTGAGGCTCCCATTATTTTCTTGAGTCCCAACTCCTTCATGCGCTTGCCAGCTTTTGCAGTGGATAGGTTAATATAATTGATGCATGAGATGATTATAATGAAAATACCCACAGCCAAAAAAAGCTGGACATTGCTCTTGTTGCCATTAGACATGAATTCCCATCTGAGGTTTGAAGTCAAATGAATATCTGTGAGTGGCTGCAAGAAATAGTCATAGCTGTTTCCTTCTTTCAGCCATTTGTCAAAATCCATCCCACTTGTTCTTTCAGCCATTTGCTGCAGTAAAAATTGTCGCGCCTTAGATTCTAGCTGGGAGCGTGCAATTCCTTCTTTTAGTTTCACATAAGTAAAAAAGAAAAAGGCTGTACCCCACTCGTTATGGTATCTTGGTTCGAAAGAGTCCTGCATTGGCAAGATCAAATCTGCCTCAAAATGAGAGTTGTCAGGAAGGTCTTGAATAACTGCGCTTACTTGATAATTGAGGCTATCCCGTACGGCCAATTGCTTCCCAACAGCCTGAGTGGTCTTGAAGTATTTCATAGCCAATTTTTCGGTCAAAACCAGTTGGCGTGGTTGGCTCAAAGCAGTTTGAATATCTCCGTCCAATACCTTCAAATCAAATATCCTGAAGAAGTCAGGGTCAGCATAAAGACCCTTTTTCTCAATAAACAAGTGATGGTCAATGGTTACCTCCACATCAGCACCCATCATCCGGCTGACATTTTCCATTTCAGGAAAATTTTCTTGAAGTGCTGGCCCCACGGGTGCGGGAATTGAAGCCCAGCCCACTTCATTATTGGGATAGACGCGGTTGAGCGCCACTCTGTATATTCGATCTGCATGGCTATAGTGACTGTCATAAGTCAGTTCGCTTTGCAAATAGAGAAAAATGAAAATCGTAGAGGTAGCCCCTAGAACAAGCCCTATCAGATTGATACCATAATACAATTTGTTACGGCGAGCATTGCGAATAAAAAATTTAATCATGGCTATAATTTTAGAATTCTGACCAGATTCAAATTATTAAATTTGGAGAACAAAAGCTAGCAGCTAAGAACGAATGACAAATGTTGATGCATACATAACAAACATTGAAGGGACGCAAGGAGAAATTATGACTGTCCTAAATGACATCATTATGAATAATGACAGGATGGAATCCAAGCTTAGATATGGAATCCCTTTCTACTTTCAGAAAAGCTGGGTGTGTTATTTGAACCCTCTCAAAATGGGAGGAATAGAACTGTGCTTCCTCCGTGCCATTGAGCTATCCAATGAAAACGGGCTGCTAGACTTTAAAAAACGTAAGCAGGTAGCTGGCATTACCTATTCTAGCCTAGAAGATATAAACCTGACCCATCTGATCCCTGTAATTCAAGAAGCACTAATTCTTGACGAATCCGTGAAATACGAATCCAAACGCAATAAATAATAAATTCATAACACCAGAAAATTGTCTGTCCTATCAAGGTTGATCAATTCTCATTATTTTAGTAGTTGGAACCCATTTCAATGAGATACCTAATCACACTACTCTGCTTGTTTTATTTTCAGCTATCTCTGGCTCAGGTGAGTGATGATTTTGCAGATGGCGACTTTTCCAATGACCCTGCCTGGGCAGGTGATGACACGGACTTTGATGCTTCTGGTTTTGAATTACAGCTTGATGCTGCTACAGCTGGCGAATCGTATTTATCTACATCGCAGACAAAGCTAGGAGAAACTACATGGGAGTTTTTGACGCATTTTGATTTCAACCCCTCCTCAACGAGTCTAGCCAAGGTTTATCTTGTTTCAGACCAAGAAAATTTAACTGGCTCATTGAATGGCTATTTTGTTATGATTGGAGATAGTGATGATGAAATCAGTTTGTATAAACAAAATGGCACCACTGAGGAGTATGTGATTGATGGAACTGATGATGTAATTAATGCCAGTTCAGTAAACGTAAGAGTGAAAGTGATTAGAGACGCCACTGGGAATTGGGAGCTTTTTCACGACACCTCAGGAGGAAGTGACTATACCCAAGAAGGCACGTCAACTTTAGATAATGAGTTTACTAACACGTCATACTTCGGCATTTTTTGTGAATATATAGACTCAAGAAAATCAGCCATTTATTTTGATGATATTTATGTAGTTGGTTTTACTGTGGCTTCTATAGCGCTAGAAGATTCCAATTCGATCCGTATTACCTTCAACCAAAATGTAGATGAAATTTCAGGAGAAACACTTTCAAATTATTCTATAAACTATGGCTATGGTAGTCCAATTTCTGCAGAAAGAGATATCACCAATCTTGATGAAGTAGTTCTTATCTTTTCCGAAGATTTTGTAAATAATAGCTATACACTAAATATTGATCAGGTTGAAAATGACGCAGATGATGACATTATTTCTAATCTAAATCAAACCTTGAGTGTTGAAAAGCAAACCCCGTTCAGAGATATTGTAATTAACGAAATTTTTGCTGACGTCTCTCCACAAATCGGACTCCCAAGTGCTGAATACCTTGAACTGTACAACTCATCTTCTCAGGCTATCAATATTGGTGGTTTCACTATTGATTCAAAAACACTAGATGACTTTGTCCTTGAATCTCAAGACTACCTGATTCTCACTAGCACAAGCAACGTTGGTGAATTTTCCGGCAATATTATGGGCTTAAGTAGTTTCTCATTGACGGATGGAGGAGAAGCCCTTACCTTGTTAGATAATCTGGGTAATACTGTAGACTCAGTGTCATATAATCCAAGCTGGTACAAGGATTCTGAAAAGGACGATGGAGGCTACTCCCTAGAACAAATCAACCCTGAATTGACTTGCAGTTATGAAAACAACTGGACTGCATCCAATGACGCAGACGGAGGAACTCCTGGCACCCAAAATTCAGTTTATGACAACACAGCAGATACTGATGGCCCTAATCTTGTCGGTTTTACCTCCACAGATGCCAACACCCTTTTACTCACCTTTGACGAGCCCATGGATGAAACGTCATTAAATGGTGCCTCCTATACTTTTGACAATGGCATTTCTGAGAACGGCATCACCCCCATCAGTCCAGGTTTCTTTTCAACTTGGGTTGATGTGACCCCAGACTTGACCAGTGGCACTACCTACGTAATTACTGTGACTGGAGCCACAGACTGTGAAGGCAATGCAGCTGAAACCAATAGTTTGTCCTTCAGCCACGATACTAATCCGCCAGAATTGGAGCGTGTCATTGTGATGTCCACCAATCAAATTGATATACTATTCAATGAAAATTTGAATCAAGCCGTGGCTGAAACGGAAAGCAACTATACATCCAACCACTCTGGTGGAAACCCCTCGTCAGCAGAGCTTAGTGAAACTGATTTTTCTTTGGTGAGTTTAATTTTTGAGGATGATTTTTCTTTGGAAGTTGAGCACACGCTCACAGTCGAAAACCTAGAAGACACCCAAGGAAATGCCTTGGTATCTGCTCTCTCACCCACTTTTACTTACGCTCAAGATGTGGACAGTGTCTATGTGATAGGTATCAACCTGCTGGATATTTATTTCAGTGAAGATCTTGAAGAAAGTAGCGCAATTGACCCAGACAACTATGAAGTGAATGACGACGTGGGGAATCCATCCAGTGCCTTTTTTGATGGCAGTAATGACCGTCTGATTCATTTGGCTTTCGCCAATAATTTTGATGATAACAAAGAGCTAACCCTCAACATCAGTGACATACAGAATGATGATGGAGGATATTTGACTACGCCAGAAATAAATTTTGTTTATGATACTTCCCCACCAAAAATCGACACCATTTATGTGACATCATCTACAACCCTTGACGTAATATTTGCCGAAAAAGTAGGCTCTCAATCTGCTCAATCAAAAGAAAACTATGAATATGATGAAATATTCCCAGTCGAAGCCATTTTAGAAGAAGATCAGCAAACTGTACTTCTCACGTTCGATCAGGATTTCGAAAGAGAAGTGGTCTTTGAATTATATATTGATGAGATCAAAGATCTTTATGGAAATGAAATCAAAACCCGTATCAAACAAGAATTAGTTTATGATGTCTTTGAGCCACAGCTCGACAGTATTAGAGTTAGATCAGCTAATGAAATCGTTCTTTGGTTTAATGAAAATATAGATCAAAGCACGGCTGAAAATGTGACCAATTATTCTGTAGGAGGAGAGCAGCCACTTAGCGCAACGCTGAACTTAGAGTATCAAGATCAAGTTTATTTGGAACTGAACAATGATTTGCCCGAAGAGGCTGAGATTGTTCTAGAAGTTTCTGACATGGAAGATCAGAGGAAAAATTCAATTACCTCTGTTATCTCAACTACTTTCGATTATGATGTTTTTTACATTGGCAGGATTCAGCCCATGGATCAAACAAGTCTCCAATTAGAATTCAATAAAATCCCTGATTCAAATACCAAAAGTGCCTTATCCAATTATATGTTGAATGGAGAAGAGGCAGTAAGTATTGACTTTCTAGAAGACCGAGTGGCAACAGTCACTTTTCCCACTCAGGTAGAAGACGATACTGATAATGCCTTGAATGTAGAAAGTCTGACTGATCAAAATTCAAACCCCCTTTCAATAAATACTTACAGTTTTCATTTTGACAGTCGAATTTCGAACAGTTCTCTAGTGGGTGACCGAACGATCGTATTGGAATTTGAAGTGGGTTTGGATGAAGATCAAGTATTGTCCACAGCTGATTTTAGTGCTTCTCCGACACTTGGCAATTGCCTGGCGGCTGTCATTGATAGTGAGAATTCCGAAATACTTAGACTCACATTTGAGCATGCCTTGACAGCAGATATCTCATACCAAATCTCTTGGCAAAGCCTCATTAATGAATTCGGAAATGCGCTGCCAAATTATTCTATCACTGCCATCAAAGACCTAACACCCGCGAGTCTTGTAGACCACCAGGTTCTAGACGAAAACTCCGTTTGGCTGCGATATTCAGAACTGCTCAATGAAACGTCTGCAGAGTTTCTATTCAATTATCACGTTGCGCCTGATATTGCATATCCAATTTCTGCAAAGTATGACGAAGCAGATTCTTCTGTATTACTCGATTTTTCCAGCTCATTTCTTGAAGGCACCAACTACACGCTGACTCTCGACCATATCGAAGACTTGGCAGACAATGTACTCTTAGATTATAGCATTGATTTTACTTTTGAAGCTGCAGCAACTCCAGGTTTTGGAGATTTAATCATCACTGAAATTATGGCTGATCCTACCCCTGAAGTAGGCTTATCTGACAAGGAATATCTGGAAATTTATAATACCACTGAAGAAACCATTTCACTGGCTGGGATTAGCATTGTGGATGAAGGTGGAGTGGCCACCATCGTTTCTGGAGAAATTGAAAGTGGAGCTCATCTGGTGCTAACTTCCAACTCTGGAGTATCTGATTTTTCATACGTTTCTGTCATAGGAGTTACCAGTTTTCCATCTTTAAATAATACAGGAGAAACCATTTCACTGTACACAAACGATCAACTCATCTTTAGCACTTCCTATTCAACAGATTGGTACAAGGACAGTGACAAAGAAGAGGGCGGCTGGTCACTGGAAATGATTGATACAAGCAATCCCTGTGGAGAATATAGTAATTGGACAGCATCTGCTCATGCGCTTGGTGGCACACCAGGATTGCCAAATTCGGTTCTGGCATCAAATCCCGACCATTTCGGTCCCCAGTTAATTTCTGCAATTGCCACAACTGAAAACTCCATTGAACTGACCATAAATGAAAAGCTGCACCCAGATTCATTCGCCAATGCTCAGATTCTTCTCAGCCCTTCTAAAGCCTTTTCTAATTCTACACTAGTTGAACCAGAAAATATACAAATAGAGATCACTTTGGCAGAAGAACTGGAATCTGGGCAGTCATACGAAATTGAGCTATCCAACCTCTCGGACTGCTTATCCAATGGCATAGATGCTGAACAAAATTCAGCTGCATTCAGACTCCCTGAATCAGCTGATCCAAAAGACATTGTCATTAATGAAGTACTTTTTAATCCCAGAGTAGGAGGAGTTGATTTTGTTGAAATTTACAATAACTCTGAAAAAGCCATTAACCTAAAAGACTGGATGCTTGGTGATAAACTAAATGATCAAAAAGTGATAACTCATGAAAATCTGGTTCTCAATCCATTTGAGTATTTGGCTCTATCGCCAGACCCTGCCATTCTGATCACTGAATATCCTAAGGGTGATAACTCCCGAATGGCCACTATGAATTCCTTTCCAAGTCTGGCAGATAATGAAGACTCTGTATTACTAATCAGTAGTGAAGGCCTGCTTATTGACGAAATGAAATATGAGGACGATTACCATTTCAACCTCCTAGATGATGACAATGGTGTATCATTGGAAAGGGTCTCTTTTGAGGCAGAAAGTACAAACCCAGATAGCTGGAGGTCAGCTGCGAGTACAGTAGGATTTGCCACTCCAGGAGTAACCAATTCGCAAATCATGTCCGCCAACCAATCCTCTGCTACAGTTTCTATTGATCCACGAGTATTCATTCCAGACAGTACTGGCTTCAATGATTATACAACTATCAATTATCAATTAGCCCAGTCTGGCAACTTTGCCAACGTCCACGTCTATTCAGTCAATGGAGTACTCATCAAAACATTGGCTGAGGGTGAATTGCTTTCAACCACAGGATTTTTCACCTGGGATGGAACCACTAATCAAGGTAACCTTGCATCAGTAGGCTATTACGTAGTGATTTTCGAGACATTTGATGGTCAGGGCAATAAATCTATTGAAAAAGAGACTGTGGTACTGGGTACCAGGTTTTAGGATTTTGGCGATATGAAATTTCATTTCTAAGAGAATCCCCTAATTCACATTTACGGTTTTACTCTATTTCAGCTTTGATGAGAATGCGGCAATTTTGCTATTCACAAGATCAGTTTAAAAACTCACCAGCTATGAGTATTTCGCAATCTTTAATATCAAAGGGAATTAGGTTGCTCTTCAGCAATGAAGAGAATGTTTGGTATGCCGTCATAGGAGAGCGAAAAAAATATCTTGGAAGTGAACAACAGTGTCAAGCGTTTTTGAGAAACCTTAAAAACTAAGTGAAGTTGGGTTGTTCGCTGGAAAAGCACGAGTCGCAAGTCTCGTGCTTTTTATTTTTCCTCCTCTCGAGTTTCTAAATACTCATTGTACTTCACAATGGCATCAGGCAATATTTGTAGCAAATCATATACAGAAGACTCAGCCACACGTTTCAATGTCAGTCCTGAATACTGCATAAAATCCCTGTAATAATATTCATCAAAGTATTGATCCATCTGATCAAAGGCGTCATCCAAATTGGCCTTGGCCTTACTATACACTATATCTTCCGCTTGCTTTTCTTTTAGGTATAAGTAATTCTTCTTTTCCTGTTTATACTGCTTGCTGAAGGCTCTGTAAAGAGCTGTCATAGGACTACCTACTGCTGCCAAACCCATATGATAATCCTTCTCTGTAGGTTTGTTAGAATATTTGACGCCAGGTACATAGTACACTTCGCGTTCTGGCTGTTTGATAATGGTATTGGCTTGAAAGTCAGAAGAAATTTCTACATCATTCAAAATAATCGTGCTCCTGTGCATTGCCAGAATAACCTTTTGTACTTCTTCTACACTAGTAACCACCAAAGACAGCGAATCATATCCAACAAGCCTGAAGTGCAGGGTATCCAAGTGATTGACCTGAAATTCGAATCGTCCCTCATGAGTAGTGGTGGTACCCAAGTGCTCGGTAAGATAAACGTGAACATTGGCCAGTTCTTCCAGGCTCATACCATCAAGTATTTGTCCATGGATGGTAATCTTTTGAGCAGATGCATTCTGGATCAGGCAAAAGAATACCAGCAGAGTGGCAGCCATTAATTTGAGCATAAAAAAAACGGGCATCCTCGAAATCCAGATCATTGGTCGCATTACACAACTAATGCCTGGTAAGTCTCCGAGGATGCCCGTCAATAATATTATTCAGTGCTTATTTACTTGGCTTTTTGCCAGACCCTGAGCTTTTTGGTTTAGAAATAGACTCTCTCATTTCGGTATCCGCCTTGATGTTGTCCATTTTGTAATAATCCATGATACCCAAGTTGCCATCAATAAATGCCTGAGCCATAGCTTTTGGAATTTCTGCCTCAGCTTCGATCACTTTGGCTCTAGCTTCTTGCGCTTTGGCCTTCATTTCTTGCTCTACTGCAACTGCCATAGCTCGACGCTCTTCAGCTTTGGCTTCCGCTACCTTCAGATCAGCAGCAGCTTGGTCAGTCTGAAGATCAGCACCAATATTTTTCCCAACGTCTACATCTGCAATGTCAATCGATAGAATTTCAAAAGCTGTACCAGCATCCAATCCACGACTTAAGACCAACTTCGATATTTTGTCTGGGTTTTCCAGCACCTCCTTGTGCGTCACAGCAGAGCCAATAGAAGTCACAATCCCTTCTCCTACTCTGGCTAAAATGGTATCTTCTCCTGCTCCACCTACAAGCTGAGCCAGGTTAGCTCTTACAGTCACTCTGGCCACAGCAATCAACTGGATACCATCAGATGCCACAGCTGCTACCCTTGGTGTGGTGATCACTTTGGGATTTACAGAAATTTGTACTGCTTCAAACACATCTCTACCTGCCAAATCAATCGCAGCTGCCTGATTAAATTCCAAAGCAATATTAGCCTTATCGGCAGAGATCAGAGCTTTAATCACAGTTGGCACATTGCCTCCTGCTAAATAGTGTGTTTCCAATTCATTCGACGTAACAGTCAGACCGGCCTTAGTTGCCGTGATCAAGGAGTTCACTACTAATGATGGAGGTACTTTTCTGATTCGCATGAACACAAGCTCCGCCAATCCAACACGCACATTAGAAAATACTGCAGTGATCCAAAGATTGACTGGAACAAAATACAGAAAGGTGAAAAATAAGATAATGGCTCCAAAGAGCGAAATTATCATCATCATACTACTCATTATAGGTATTAGTTTATTGGTTCAACAATTATTTTATTTCGCTCCAGCTTGATGATTTTTATTTGTGTGTTTTCCAACACAAATGAACCAAGTGAAGACACTTCATATTCTTTTTCATCAAATTCGGCTTTGCCAACAGGTTTCAAAGAAGATATAGACTTCCCTACTTGACCTATTTCAAGTGCCGCAGTCAACCCTTCATTTACAGGGGTTTTCATTACGCTCTTATTCGAAAATTTATTCCACGCGCCCGACTTAAAACTGAAAATTACAGCCGCCAAACCTACAACAAGCGAGACGGCCAATACTACATGACCTGTATCAACGCCATAAAGTTCGTAACTTCTGTAAATACCATAAATACCAACTAAGCATCCAAAGATGCCAACTACAGTAGTCCCTGGTACAAATATGATCTCAACTATAATCAGTGTGATACCCGCAAGAATCAAAAACGCTATAAGAAAATAATCTAGCAACAGGAATGGTTTAAATTGAGTATTCGAATATACAATATAGGGCTGAGTTTCAACTCAACCCTTTGTTTTTTTAATAAGCTTTCGCAAACACTACTCTGCCTTTAGAAGGCTGACCAGAGTACACGCATTTTCCTTCTTCTTGTTTCTGATCAATTGGAATACATCTGATGGTTGCCTTGGTTTCGTTCTTGATCCTCTCTTCAGTTTCGGCCGTACCATCCCAATGAGCATAAACAAAGCCACCTGCTTCACTTGCAATGATCTTTTTGAACTCTTCGTAAGTATCCACTTCAAAAGAATGTGAGGTTCTATAGTCCAAGGCCTTCTTATAGATGGTTTCTTGAATATTATCCAGTAAGTCTGAAATACCTTGAGCAAAAGTATCGTCAAGGGGCATCACATTTTTTTCCAACAAGTCTCTTCTTGCTACTTCTATGGTACCGTTTTCTAAATCTTTTGGCCCGATAGCGATTCTCACAGGTGTACCCTTCAATTCGTACTCCGCGAATTTCCAACCTGGTTTGTGTGTTTTTCTATTATCAAACTTCACACTGATACCCAACTTCTTCAAGTCATCTTTGATCTTCAAGGCCACTTCAGATATTTCAGCCAACTGCTCATCACTCTTGAATATTGGAACAATCACTACCTGGAATGGAGCCAATTTCGGAGGCAATACCAAACCCTGATCATCTGAATGTGCCATAATTAAGGCTCCCATTAATCTTGTGCTCACACCCCAAGAAGTGCCCCATACATATTCCATGGCTCCACCTTCTGCATTGGCGAATTTCACATCAAAGGCTTTGGCAAAATTTTGTCCTAAGAAGTGGGAGGTTCCTGCTTGCAAAGCCTTCCCATCTTGCATCAATGCCTCAATACAATAAGTATCCTCAGCTCCCGCAAATCTTTCGCTTTCGGACTTTACCCCTTTGAGTACTGGTAGTGCCAGGAAATTCTCAGCAAAATCAGCATACACGTTCATCATCTGAACGGTCTCATCAATGGCCTCCTGCTTGGTCGCATGTGCGGTGTGGCCTTCTTGCCATAAGAACTCAGCTGTTCTTAAAAACAGTCTAGTTCTCATTTCCCATCTGACGACGTTAGCCCATTGATTGATCAATAAAGGCAGGTCTCTGTAAGATTGAATCCAGTTTTTGTAAGAATTCCAAATAATCGTTTCTGAAGTGGGACGTACAATCAACTCCTCTTCCAGCTTTGCATCTGGGTCCACAACCACACCTTTTCCGTTTTCGTCATTCTTCAAGCGGTAATGGGTCACAACAGCACATTCTTTGGCAAATCCTTCTACATGATCTGCCTCTTTGCTGAGATAAGATTTAGGAATGAATAATGGGAAATAAGCATTGGAATGACCTGTGTCTTTAAACATACCATCTAGCGTGGCTTGCATTTTTTCCCAAATCGCAAATCCATAGGGTTTAATTACCATACAACCCCTGACATCCGAATTTTCAGCTAAATCTGCTTTTTTTACTAATTCATTATACCACAAAGAATAATCTTCGCTCCGCTTTGGTAATCCTTTACTCATCTTGATTTATTAATTTTGGTATGGATATTGCTTTCTATACTGCAAAAATTGGACACAAATATAACAGGTTGTCCAGTAATTAAAATGAATGTCTTACCATAAAACTCGGAGGTCGATATGATACGGATAAACTTTAAACTGACTGTTCTTTCAGCATTGATCCTCACTTTAGGACAGATTCAAACTGGAATAGCTCAAGATGAGTACGATGATATGTACTTTTCTAAGAAGGATAGAAAGAAGATAAAGTACGCAGAAGAAAATACGGATGCTAATGTTACTTACACATCGTATGCAAATAATACGTACAACAATGCCTCGTACTCAGCTAAAGAGGTCAACCCTGAATATATAGAAAGGTATAAACAGCAGGCACGTGAGTCTACTGCCAATGAAATGGCGGCAGCCGAGCAGGACAATACCAACTCTACTTACAGCAGTCAAGATTATTATGTAGAGGAATTTGATAATCAACATGACGATGCTGCGTTTTACAATGATGCCAAATATAACAGACAGAGCCAACCCAATACAGTAAACAATTATTATGGAGGTGGCTATGGCAATCCAAACTATGGTAGGCCCAATTTCTGGGGATCTTCCATGATGATGGGCTATAACAACTGGGGTGGCTGGTCCTATGGTATGAGTTTTGGCTGGGGAAGTGGTTCAGGTTTCTATGATCCATATTTCTACGATCCTTTTTATTGCCCAATGTACAGCTACAACATGTATAGATGGTACAACCCATACTATGGATACAACAGAGGTTTCTACAACGGCTATAACTATGGATACTACATGGCTGGAAACGGAAATAATGAAGGACGCTATAGAAACGTAAGCAGAGGTGCCAGATACAGTAGAGGCTCCACGGTGGTAAGAAATGAAAATATTTCCCGAATGTCCTCCACAAGACCTACAAGAAGTACGAGTCGATCAGAAGGAGTTGTAGTCAATGGCCGATCCGGTAGTGCAACGCCAGTATCAGCGGCCACTAGCAGCAGAGCAAGAGTAGCTTCAGCCACAGCAGATCGTAGCTCCCAAAATGAATATGTAAGAAGGGCCAACGTGAGTACCTCTCGTTCTAGATTGTCAGATATTTCTAATAGAACCAGCTCTCGTGCTGCTGTATCTTCACGAACACCTTATTCTGGAAACACCGTGAGAACTTCAACTGCGCAACGAGCTGGAGTAGCTTCACAAAGCAGGAGTGATTACCGAAACGCTGGAAATACGTCCACTAGAAGCGCTAGATCCTCTTCAAATTTCAACGGCAATCAACGAAGATACAGTAGCCAACGTTCTTCTAGTTCATATTCTGGAGGTAGATCTACGGCACCTAGCAGGTCATATTCAGCACCATCCAGATCTAGAAGTAGCAATGTGCGAAGTACCCCAAGCAGATCAAGTAGTCCAAGTAGGTCCTCTAGTAGATCTTCACGCGGCAATAGATAAAAATAGAATATTTTAATAATGAAAATTAGGCCAATCCTTTTTGGGACATTGCTGGTGGTATGCTCTTTTTCTGCTCATGCCCAATTTGGTTATTATCATGATGCCTTGCAATATAGTCGAACCCGTTCCATGGGAACAGCCAGAACTCAGGCCATTGGAAGTGCACAAGCAGCTTTGGGTGGAGACATCAACTCAGCCTATGCCAACCCTGCAGGATTAGGCTTCAACAGAAGTTCAGTGGTGACTTTTACTCCTTCATTGAATTTTTACAATAGCGATTCCGAATATTTTGAACAAACTACTGGAGACTCCAAAACCAATTTCAATATTGCCAACTTAGGGGTGATATTTAGTTTTGCAAAAGGTGATATTGAAAAGAGTAAGTTCAAGGGCGGCTCATTTGCCATCACCATGACCAGAGAAAATAATTTCAACTACAATGCAGAATATGAGGCCTACAATGAATCTGAATTTGGAAGCTCTGTGGTAGACAAATATTTGGATGATGTAAACTTTCCAGACCCAAATGGCCCACTCGATCCAGTTCCTCTAGATGCCCTAACTGATTTTGAATACTATGGATTATTTAGTACTTACTTGATCAATCCCAATTTTGAAAAAGATGTAAATGGGCAAGATTCCTTGACGCACTATTATAAATTTATTGGTGATTTTCCATTTCAAAATGAAAAACTCCAGCAAAATGGCAATCAGACTCAATGGGATTTTGCTTATGGTGCCAATTATGATGACAAAATATATTTTGGTGCCAGCCTGAGTATCAACTCTATCAATTATAAGACTACAGCTACGCTTACTGAGAGTGATTTTATATATGATGAAGCTCCAGACGATGCCATAAACTATCTATCCACACGAGATGAATTAGACGTAAAGGGCACAGGAGTAAGCGGCACTTTTGGCCTTATTGCTCGGCCATTTGACTTCTTTCGTCTTGGCATTACCGCGGTTACCCCTACCTACTATTCTATAAGGGAGGAAAGTTCGAAAGACATGATTGTTTCCTACAACGATTTTGTATTTATCCCTGGCGAGGATCCATTGACCTACTTTGAAGATCAGGTATTTTTTGAGACCACTTATAATTTTAGAACACCCTTCAAACTGACTACTGGCGCTGCATTTTTCTTAGGGAAAATTGGCTTCATATCTGCAGATATTGATTTTATAGACTATTCAAAAGCTAAGTTTAAAACAGATGATGAAAATATCACTGTCAGTAATCAAGACATTAGGAATCTTTATCAAAACACAATCAACTTCAGAACAGGGGTAGAAATTCGACTAAGATCCTTCAGAATAAGAGGTGGATATAATTATCAGGGAGATCCCTATGTAGATAGTCCTATTAACAATAGTATTAAGCAACTGTCAGGAGGATTGGGGTATCGTAATCGTGAGTTTTTTGTAGACCTATCTGTTGTTCATTCCAAATGGAAAACGCTAAGAACTCCCTACACAATTACTGACATAGCATACCCAACCGCATATATAGAAAACAAAAACTTAAATGTATCTGTGACGTTTGGAGTCAACTTTTAATAGTCTCCAGATGCAGCAAGACATCTTCAAGAGTCGAATTGGTAGTGAATGAGGCTTCCTCATACTGAGGAAGTCTCTTTTTATATAGCGTCTCCATGTCCTGTGTCAAGGAATCATCTGCCATTTCATTGACCAGAGGTCTTGAGCTTTTTTCCTGCTTCACTCGCTCTACGAGTACCTGCAGAGGCGTATCCAAAAAAATAGTTGTGCCTGCAGCATTCATTTGATCCATGTTGTCATAGTGGCAAGGGGCACCACCTCCAGTGGCTATTACGGCAGGCTCATTCAGGCGAATGAGCATGAGCAACACGCTGTTTTCCAACTCACGGAAATAATCTTCTCCCACTTGAGCAAAGATATCTGGGATCACCCAGCCAGCCATTCGCTCTATTTCGGCATCAAGATCAAAGAAGTTTCTGTCTAACTTTTCAGCCAATTTCTTTCCTAACGTGGACTTACCAGATCCAGGCATTCCAACCAAAAATATTTTCTCAGGGTATTTCAAGCGATCTTATTAGTTACTTCCTTGTATTGCATCTTATGAAGTTGTGCATAATAACCATCTTTTGCAAGTAATTTGTCATGTGAGCCTGATTCTTTTATCTCTCCCTGTTCCAAAACCAAAATTTTATCAGCATGTTGGATAGTAGACAAACGATGAGCAATCACAATGGAAGTTCTACCCTTCATCATACGGTCTATGGCCAGTTGAATTAGTTCTTCCGTCTCTGTGTCCACGCTAGAGGTAGCTTCGTCCAATACGATGATTTTGGGATCATAAACCATAGCCCTCACAAATGAAATCAACTGGCGCTGACCAACAGACAACGTGGCACCACGTTCCATCACATTATAATCCAGTCCGCCTGGCAATCGCTCAATAAACTCTCTGGCTCCTACGAGTTCGGCAGCTTTCATGACTTGCTCTCTAGATATATCGTCATTCCCAAGTGTGATGTTTTTTTCAATAGTATCAGAAAATAGAAATACATCCTGTAGCACTACACCAATGTTTTTGCGCAAAGCACTCAACTCATAGTCATCAATATCATAGCCATCAACCAATATTGATCCTTTATTTATTTCGTAAAAACGGCTGAGCAAATTAATCACTGAGGACTTTCCTGCTCCAGTGGCGCCTACTAGCGCAATAGTCTGGCCTGAATCCACTTCAAAGCTGATATTCTTCAATACATAGTCATCCTCATTGTAGGCAAACCAAACCTCATCAAATTTCACTCGGCCTTCCAAGTCTTCAGGGTTTCTTGATCCTTCATTTGGAATGTGCTCAGAATTTTCAAGCAAATCAATCAAACGATTTGAACTCACAATTCCCATCTGAAGCGTGTTGAATCTATCGGCAATCATCCTGATCGGGCGGAAGAACATCTGAATGTACATGATAAAGGCAATCAACACACCAGGCTGATATTGCGCGTCAATCATCTTCACGGCCCCATACCAAACAACCAACCCAATGCCAATAGCTTGAATTACTTCAGCCACTGGGAAATACACGGAGTAATACATCACTGATTTGATATTCGCCTTTTTGTGCTCTTTATTGATGTCCTTGAATTTTTCCAATTCACGTTCCTCACTATTGAATATTTGCACGATGCTCATGCCCGTGATGTGTTCTTGCACAAAGGAGTTCAAGTTTGAGACTGCAGTTCTTACACTATTGAATGAGACTTTAATTTTTTCCTTAAAAATATAAGTGGCAAAAATCAGAATTGGTAAAGTTGACAAACTCACCAGCGTCAATTTCCAATCTGTATAAAACATAAAGATCAAAATGACCACCAGTTGCAGCAAATCGCCAATCATCATGGCAATCCCCTGACTAAAAACGTCTGCCAGGGTTTCAATATCAGAAATGTTTCTAGTCACCAATCTCCCAATAGGCGTCTTGTCAAAAAACTTTAGTCTCAATTTCTGAATATGCTCGTAAAGGCTGGTTCGAATGTCACGAATAATAAACTGCCCCAACCAACTAGAAAGATACGTATGTGCATACTGTACAAAGGCCTGAGCCACCAATAAGACAATCAGAAGGCCAATCATGAAAACCAATCCGTCAAAGTCTCCATTAGCCACATCATTGTCAATGGTGATCTGTATTAAATATGGTCTGATGGGCACCAAAACAGCCAATGCAATGGTCAGCAATACCAATAACCAAAACTGAGTCATGTACGGCTTTACGAATACAAATATTCTTCTCAGAACCTTGAAATCCAGTATTTTGCCGTCGGGTTTTTCTTTTTCCAAACTAATCTAGTTGTGACTTGAAACTAAAGATAAATGTCTTTGGGATAGGTAATGTCTCGCAAATATAAGCCATGTGCTGGTACAGATCGGCCCGCTTTTTTTCGGTCTCGGCTTTCCAGAATTTGCTCAAATGCCGCCAAAGTCATCCGTCCCTGACCAACTTCAAGCATGGTGCCCACCAGTGCTCGAACCATCCCTCTCAAAAATCTATTGGCACTTACGTGAAAATGTATCTCGTCGTTCTGCTTTTCCCAGAAAGCTGAAAAGATTTCACAATTAAAATTATTGACCTCTGTTTTCACCTTGCTCATGGCTTCAAAATCTTTCCATTTTTTGATCAAATCACAACAACTATTCATTTGATCTAAATCAAGGGGTTGATGAAAATGATAAGACAAGCCCTGCTTGAATGGATTTTTATGCTGATGAATTTTGTATACATAAGCGCGAGATACGGCTTCAAATCTCGCACTTACATCGTCCTTTACGAGATGAATGTGATTTGCGGAAATATCCTGTGGAAGCAGACTGTTCAACTTATTGCCAAGTTGAACAGTGTCCTTGATTTCGTCATGATCAAAATGCACCATCTGCATCATAGCATGTACACCAGTGTCTGTTCTTCCACTGCCTATAGTAGAAACATCAGCCCTTAAAATTGTCGATAAAGCCTCATTGAGTATCCCCTGCACAGTCTTGGCATTATTCTGAATTTGCCAGCCATGATAAGCAGAACCGTCATAGGAAATATCAATGAAGTAGCGCATGTAGCTTTATATCACTTCCAACTCTTTCCCCACCTTGGTAAATGCAGCAATCGCCTGATCCAGGTGATGCTGATCATGCACTGCTGAAAGTTGAACACGGATTCTGGCTTGTCCTTTGGGTACTACTGGAAAATAGAAACCAATGACATAAATACCCTCTTCTAACAAACGAGCAGCGAACTTTTGCGACAGTACTGCGTCGTACAACATAATCGGCACAATTGGGTGATGCCCTGGTTTGATGTCAAAGCCAGCTTCAGTCATTTTCTCGCGAAAGTACTTGGTATTCACTTCGAGTTTATCTCTAAGCTCAGTGGTTTCACTTAGCATATCAATTACGGCTATTGAAGCCCCAACTATAGATGGTGCCAACGTATTGGAGAACAAGTATGGTCTTGACTTTTGACGAAGCATTTCTATGATTTCTTTCTTGCCTGAAGTAAAACCGCCAGAAGCTCCTCCTAATGCTTTACCCAAAGTACCTGTAATAATATCTACGCGATCCATTACCCCACACAATTCATGCACACCTCTTCCCGTTTTACCCATAAATCCCGTGGAGTGGCATTCGTCAGTCATCACTAAAGCGTCATATTTGTCAGCCAGATCACAAATTTTGTCCATTTGAGCCACAGTTCCATCCATAGAGAATGCACCATCCGTCACAATGATTTTGCATTTAGCATCCTTTGCTTCAATCAACTTAGCCTCCAAATCAGCCATGTCGTTGTTATTATATCTGAAACGCTGAGCTTTACAAAGCCTTACACCATCAATTATAGAAGCATGATTCAGGGCATCTGATATGATAGCATCTTCTGGGCCAAAAAGCGGTTCGAAAACGCCCCCATTGGCATCAAAGGCGGCTGCATAAAGTATCGTATCCTCAGTGCCTAAAAATTCGGAGATCTTTCGCTCTAATTCTTTGTGGATATCCTGAGTGCCGCAAATGAATCGAACGGAAGACATCCCGAATCCATGCGTGTCAATTGCTGACTTTGCTGCCTCGATTACTTTAGGGTGTGACGACAAGCCCAAGTAATTATTTGCACAAAAATTGATTACCTCTTTGCCTTCGCTTGTTTTTATATCTGCGCCTTGTGGGGTAGTGATGATTCGTTCTGATTTGAAAAGACCTGCTTGTTTGATCTCTTCCAGCTGGATTTTCAGCTTAGATTCTAAAGACTTATACATCTGAAATTACTTCAATTTGGGTTTAAACTTCATTTTTGGTTTGGATGGAACAATTTCTTCCTGATCCTCTAAGAGGTATTTTCTCCTGATCGGATTAATCAAAAATAACTTCTGGGCCGTAAAACTATCTGGATGTGTTTGTGCAAAAACTCCTTCTAATTTTTGGTACAGCTCTGGCTCGGCGCCTTTAAATTTCCCAGCATCTATTTTCTTTGAACCCAGATAGCTAATAAAATTATTATCATTTTCCATCGCGTAGCAAATATACGGTTTGTTGATAAAGAGAAGGGTGGAATTTTTGGTCGAAATACTCAAATGCATTTTCTCAAACTTCCTCACATTAAATTTTAATGATTATTAAAAAAGACTGGCATTTGTGGTATTAATAGCCTGCTTTAAATACTTTTGAAAAAACCATTATTCAGCATTATGGCTCAATTGGAAACATTAGCTCTTCAAAGCTCCAACGGCATCCTTACTATTACCTTCAATCGTGAATCTGCGCTAAATGCACTAAACGATCAAACCTTTAATGAACTGAAAAGCACTATTGAGGAGGCTTTAGACAATAAAGAAATTTCAGGAATGATCCTTACTGGTGCTGGTGAAAAAGCATTTGTAGCAGGTGCTGACATTACTGAATTGGCTCAAATGACCGAGGTAAATGGTAGAAATTTTGCCGAAAAAGGTCAGGAAATATTCGAGCTTATTGAAGGTTCGGCTAAACCAGTCATTGCTGCTGTCAATGGGTTTGCTTTAGGTGGTGGATGCGAGTTGGCAATGGCCTGCCATATGAGAATCGCTACAGCCAATGCCAAATTTGGTCAACCTGAAGTCAACTTAGGCGTAATCCCTGGATATGGAGGGACACAACGCCTGACACAATTGGTAGGAAAGGGAAAGGCATTAGAATTGATGCTTACTGGTGATATGATTGGCGCAGACGAAGCACTCTCTCTTGGTTTGATCAACTATAAAGTTGATTCAAAAGCCGAAATGATGGCTAAAGCAGAAGAAATTTTAGCGAAAATTCAAACCAAAGCACCTTTGGCTGTTGGCATGGTCATAGACTGTGTAAAAGCAGTGTACACCACGGGTGAAAATGGTTATCAAACAGAAGCCAATTCATTTTCCAGATGCTGTGGTACTGAAGATTTTCAGGAAGGCACCTCTGCCTTTCTAGAAAAAAGAAAGCCAAATTTCAAAGGCGAATAATCCATTGTTATATGATCATAAAAATTCTAGCTAATACATGAGTTCTATCAAAGGATTAGCTGGAGATACTATGTGGTATGGGCTGAGCAGTATCATAGGCCGAATGATCTCCTACTTGCTAGTGCCTCTTTATACGGCAGTATTTTTACCTGGGGAATATGGTATTGTTACTGAACTATATGCCTATATCGCATTCCTTTATCCTCTTTTTACCTACGGAATGGAAACGGCCTACTTCAGATATGCCAATAAAAACCCTGAAGAAGAACCAGCATTATTCAATTTGCTCAGCACTTTCATGATCATTTCCAGCTTCATACTGGTAGGATTATTATTTTGGTTTGGGACGGATATGGCTATATGGCTAGACTATAAGGGCAAGGAGGTTGTTTTCTACTGGTTAGCAGCTGTTTTAGGTGTAGACGCCATGGTAATCCTTCCATTTGCGAGACTACGATTTCGCAAACAGCCAAGAAAATTCGCGATGATCCGCTTTTTCAATATCACTTTTGCTGTCATTCTGAACCTATTTTTCTTGGTTTTTTGTCTCAAAATATATCAGGGCGAATGGTTTTTGGGCTGGCAAGCATTTATGCTGGAGCATTATGACTTTGAGTTCAAAGCTAAATATGTGTTTCTTTCCAATCTGATCTCTAATTCCTTTCTTATCATCCTTTTAATTAAGGAGTTTAATGGCTTCCACCCATCCTTCAATTGGAAGCGATTAGCACCTATTTTGCTTTATGCCACACCACTGCTATTTATGGGATTGGCTGGCGTTACCAACGAAATGCTGTCTAGGGCGCTGCTCAAAATTTGGTTGCCAAATGGTTTTTATCCAGACCAATCCAGCCTTGCCGCTCTCGGAGTTTTTGGTGCTTGCTATAAGCTATCCGTATTTATGATGTTAGGTATTCAGGCTTTTAGATATGCCGCAGAACCCTTCTTCTTCTCTAATGCAGAAAACAAAGACTCGCCAAAGCTTTTTGCCAAAATCATGACAGGATTTGTCATTTTTTGCGTACTTGTATTTGTGGTTATCTCCTTAAATTTGGAGGTCATTGGATTAATTTTCTTCACTAATCCTGCTTATCGAGAAGGTCTATATGTAGTTCCAGTTTTACTCATGGCATATTTATTTAATGGCATTTACTACAATCTCTCTGTGTGGTACAAGGTCACGGATCGAACCATTTATGGCGCTGGAATTACTATTTTTGGGGCAATAGTTACCGTAGCGCTTAATTTCCTTCTGATACCTGTCATGGGATATTTTGGCAGTTCGATAGTGACGCTCATATCGTACTTTCTTATGGCTGCAACTAGTTATCTCTTTGGTCAAAAATACTATCATGTCCCCTATCAAGTATTTGCAATAGGTAAGTACATATTACTCTCTTCGCTACTTGTTTATGGTTTTTATCAATTCGACTCGGACAACTGGCGAATTAATTTTCTCATTAGAAACCTTGGTGTCCTCATTTTTGTTTTTGGCACATACATGGGCGAACGTAAGCATCTTTCGGGCAGAGTAGTTTTCGGTTTTAAAATTCCTTAAATTATTTGTCAGTTTGGTCTTTTATTTGTTTAGGACTACCTCAAAGGCATATATTAGTTTTGAGGAGATCGGCTCTTTTGAGCAAATGAATGATTGAAAACCAATAACGTATAGAGGTTTTCGTTAAATTTGTCGAGCCCAAACTATAAATGCGACTGATCGTTTGACCAATACCATGATGACAATATTTCGGATCATATTACTTTTAGTGCTATTGGCAGCCAGTAGTGAAGCTTCCTTTTCTCAGAAGAAAAAGAACAAAAATAAGACGCAGACCAAGTTTGAAAGGGTTCAATTCCTCACAGACGAGGAAAAAGCTGAAGTAGACCATTATTTTTTAGAAGGGGAAAAATATTTTCTTCTTCAAGATCTTTCAAAAGCCATGGGCGCTTTCCAAAAGGTACTTGAACTGGATCCTAAAAATGCTGCAGCACATTATAAAATTGGACAGATTTATAGTGAAAACAATGACATGAATAAGGCATTGCCACATGCCATTTTTGCTAAAAGTTTTAATCCAAAAAACAAATACTATTACTTACTAGTCACTCACGTGCAAACGAGTTTGGGCGATTTGAATGCGGCTGAAAAAACTTATACTGAAATGCTCAGCAATGTAGAAGGAACGGAAAATTATCTGTTTGAATTAGCAGCTGTTCAGTTGTACCAGAAGAAATATGAGGAAGCATTGGGCTCCTATCAAAAGGCACAAGATCATTTCGGGCCTATGGAAGAAATCACCATCCAAAAACAGCAGATATATTTAAAGATGAATCGGCTTGATCTTGCCATTGAAGAAGGAAAACAACTCGTAGAGCTCTATCCTAACGAGCCGTCACATGCCTTATCGTTAGCACAAATGATGCTCTCTAATGACAAGTATGAAGAAGCCGAACAATTTATTCTATCTAAAATAAATCGCTATCAGAACAATGAAAGATTATACATCTTCCTTTCAGAAGCCTACGGAAAGCAAAGCAAATATATTCAGGCTATAGAAGTGCTAGAAGTTCCTTTCGCCAGCACTACCCTGGATTTGACTAGAAAAATAAGAACCATGGCTGGATACTTAGCCATGCTACCCAATGACGAGCTCAACGAACCTCTTCTCAAATTATCTGAAAAATTAGTAGAAACACATCCGGATTCCTATCAAGCTTTGGCGATGACAGGCGACTTATATTACAATCTAAATGATAGGCCAAAAGGCAGAAAATACTATCTCAAGGCTGTAAAAATCGATGGGTCAAATTACAATATCTGGCAAAATATTCTTTCACTTGATTTGGAACTAGAAGACTATGATGCGGTAATTGAACATTCCAAAATGGCAATTGAAAATTTTCCTAATCAGGCTACCTTATATTATTTTGAAGGAACCGCCCATTTGATAAAAAAAGATTATGAAAATGCGCTGAAAATTTTCAACACTGGGAAAGCTTATGCCGCTCGGGATTCCAATATGAAAAGCCTGTTTCATGGTCAGATTGGTGATGCATACAATAGTATTGGTGATCATAACAAATCAGACGAGGCTTATGAAATCGCGCTGTCTGCCAAACCAGATAACGATCATGTACTCAACAATTACAGTTATTTTCTTTCGCTACGAAAAAAGGACTTGGACAAGGCGTTTGAGATGTCTTCTAAGCTGGTAAAAGATTATCCCGAAAATTCTACCTACTTAGATACCCACGCGTGGGTGTTGTACATGATGGGAGACTTTGAGGGAGCAGCACAAAATCTCCAACAAGCCTTGAAGTATGAACCAAGTGCTACAATTATTGAACACTATGGCGATGCACTTTTCCAACTCGGCAAAACTGATGAAGCCATTATCCAGTGGAAAACGGCACGTGATATGGCGGAAGACAACACCACATTAGACAAAAAAATAGCTGATAAGCAACTCTATGAATAGATTTATCCTATGCCTTGCAGGTTTAGTGATGTTCACGGCCTGTAGTAAAAAATTGGCAATCTTCTCTTCCAAATCATCTCAACTCAATTTGAACAATCTAGATTATGACAATATTTCATTAAGGTCTAAAATCAAATACAAAGATGAGAACAGTGACCTTAAAGCGACAGCCAATATTCGGGTAAAAAAGGACAGTATCATCTGGTTTTCGCTCACACCAGGCCTAGGCATAGAAGCTGCAAGAGGAATCGTAACAAAAGATTCTATAGTGATTATTGATAAAATTCATAAAGAGTATCAAATATTGAAAGTATCAGAACTGTCAGAAAAATATCATTTCGATTTTGATCTCAAACTCTTAGAATCTATCATAATAGGTAATTTGATCTGGCCTATTACATCAAATGATGACATCAAAAAGGAAGAAGGATATTTTAAAGTACAAAAAACTGAAGGAGATTTAATGGTGATGAACTTCATCGGAACTAATTCAATGAAGCTTGAAAAAATTCAGGCGGTAAGTGATACCAGCAGAAATGCCATGTTTATTGATTACTCTGAATTTTTAAAAGTTGAAAACAAAATAATGCCATCTGAAATCAACGCTCAGATCAACTACCGTTCTAAGAGAAATAAAGCTAAAAAAGTATCTAAGGTTCAAATCAGACATTCAAAAATTAGCATCAACAAAGAAGATTTGAATTTCTCATTTAGCATTCCAGACAAGTATGAACCAATGTAAAATATTTGTATGGTTGTTTTTGATCGCAACCTTTCTTTGTGTCCCCGCCAGTTTTGCGCAAAAAAGTAAGTCTCAAATTGAAAAAGAGAAAAAGGAAAGCCTTGCCAAAATTTCGGAAGTCCAGAAAATCCTAAAAGAAACGGAAACCGAAAAGAAAGCATCCCTTGGTCAGCTCCAGGCGCTCAATAAGCAAATAGAGGTTCGACGATCGCTGATCTCCTCAATCACACAACAGATTGATCTGATCAGTGGAGAGATCAGCGATCTTTCCATTGTCGTAAACGCACTACAGTCTGATTTAGGACATCTTAAGGAAGAATATGGTCAGATGATCTATGATGCCTACAAGGCCAATCAAGGATACAGTAAGCTCACTTTTCTTTTTTCTGCTCAAACCTTTAACCAATTATTTTTAAGACTCAAATATCTCGAACAATACACAAAAGCGAGAGAGGTACAAGTAGAGCAAATTGAAAAAGTCCGAGATGCACTCAATCATCAAATGGGCGTATTGGTTGTGAAAAAAGATGAGCAAGACGTCCTGCTCAAAGCAAAAATTAAAGAGAATGAAAACCTGATTTCACTCAAATCCAAGCAAAGCAAAGTAGTACAAGAACTGAGCAAAAGAGAAAAAGAACTTCAAAGTGAAGTGGCCGAAACGAAAAAAGCACTTAAGAGACTGGATGATTTACTAGCCAAAATCATCAAAGCAGAAATAGAAAAATCTAACGCTGATAAAAATGCAAATACGATCAACTTAACTGTTGAAATGGCCAAAGTTTCCTCAGCGTTTGAAGGCAAAAGAAATCAATTGCCATGGCCCGTTCAGTCAGGATTCGTTTCCGAAAAATTCGGAAAACATCCACACCCTGTGTTGAAAAACATCTGGGTTGAAAATCAAGGAGTGGATATTCAAACTCAAAAAAACGCTCAGGTAAAGGCTATATTTGAAGGCAAGGTGGCAACTACAGCATTTGTACCTGGCATGAATCGCGTGGTCATCATCCAACATGGAGATTATTATACGCTCTATGCAAAACTCAAAAGTGTGAATGTGAAGAAAGGGCAAATTCTCCAAGCCAATGAAAGTGTAGGGGAAGTATTCACCAACTCAGATGGCATCTCTGAATTGCAATTTCAAGTCTGGAAAAATAATGTAAAGATGGATCCAGAAAAATGGTTGGCAAATAAATAACCCTCTTTTTCCATTTTCAAATTTCGATATTTTCAACAAACAGGCATTTCATTAAATGAAATTCAATGTTTGCAGTGATCAATTGAAAATTTCCTCCTTTTTTACGAATATATTTCAATCAGCTGTAGAGTAAAACTATATTTGCACCATGGATAAAAAGGTAATACTAATGATTTTGGATGGGTGGGGCATTGGCACCAATCCAGAAGTATCTGCAATCAAAGCAGCTAAAACTCCCTTCGTAGATTCTTGCTACTCAAAATATGCACACAGTAAACTAGAAGCCTCTGGCTTGGCAGTAGGTCTGCCTGAGGGCCAAATGGGTAATTCTGAGGTAGGTCATATGAACATTGGTGCTGGACGAGTAGTTTATCAGGATTTAGTTAAACTAAATCTGGCTGCAGAAGATGGTTCTCTTGCCAAAAACGAAACATTGCTAGAAACTTTTGATTACGCCAAAGCCAATGGCAAAGCTGTTCACTTCATTGGACTAGTATCAGACGGTGGAATTCATTCTCACATCAATCACCTCAAGGCGCTTTGTGATGGAGCTGCGGCACAGGGATTGGACAATGTATTGATTCATGCCTTTACAGATGGTCGTGACACAGATCCAAAAAGTGGCATAAAATATTTAACGGACCTTCAAAGTCACCTGGACAAAACTACTGGCAAAATCGCCTCTGTGACGGGACGCTACTATGCCATGGATAGGGACAAAAGATGGGAAAGAGTCAAACTTGCTTATGATGCTATGGTCAATGGTGAGGGATCTAAGACAACAGATGTTTTGGGTGCTGTGAAAAAATCATACGCCGAAAATGTGACTGATGAATTCATCATGCCGATCGTACAAACGGATGATGCAGGCCAGTCACTTGGAACGATCAAAGAGGGTGATGTTGTTGTTTGCTTCAACTTTAGAACGGACAGAGGAAGGCAAATCACAGAGGCACTGACGCAAGTAGATTTCCCGGAGCAGGGAATGAAAAAACTGGCTTTGAAATATGTGACTATGACCAATTACGACAACACTTTCAATGGTGTAAAAGTCATGTATGACAAGGACAACCTGAAAAATACATTGGGTGAAGTCTTAGAAGCAGCAGGAAAAAAACAAATCAGAATTGCAGAAACCGAAAAGTATCCACACGTTACATTCTTCTTTTCAGGTGGCCGTGAAAAAGAATTTGAAGGAGAAAAAAGATTGCTTTGTCCATCTCCGAAAGTAGCCACCTACGATCTGCAGCCCGAAATGAGTGCTGGCGATATTCGTGATGCCATCATCCCTGAACTGGAAAAAGGAGAAGTTCATTTTGTATGTTTGAATTTTGCCAATCCTGATATGGTAGGTCACACGGGCGTATTTGAAGCAGCAGTCAAAGCCTGTGAAACGGTTGACAGCTGCGCCCAAGCTGTAGTGGAGGCTGCAAGAGCCAATGGCTATACGCCTATTATCATTGCGGATCATGGCAACTCTGATATCATGATGAACCCTGATGGATCTCCAAACACTGCGCACACCACCAATCTGGTGCCATGCATCTTTGCAGATGAGGATATCAAAGAGCCTGTAAAGGATGGAAAGCTTGGAGATTTAGCGCCAACGATTCTAACCATGATGGGCGTGGATATACCAAAAGAGATGACTGGAAATATTCTTATATAAAAATCTAATGGCTTAGGACATGAACCCTAAGCTATTTTTATATATTTGCCAACCCCAAACCATGGGGCATTAGCTCAGCTGGCTAGAGCACTACGCTGGCAGCGTAGGGGTCATCGGTTCGAATCCGATATGCTCCACAAAAGGAAGCCCATTTGGCTTCCTTTTTTTATGGTTAAATATCTGATGAATTTGTCTTACTATTCAGCGGCAAATACACCTTAAAAACTGTCCCCTTCCCTTCTTCGCTTTCCACCTCTATGCGTCCATTGTTCAACTCTACAAATTCATGAACCAGAAGCAAGCCAAGTCCTATGCCTTTTTCCCCTTTAGTTCCCCACTGACTACGCGTGCCTTTCAGTGAAAAGAGATTCTCAAGTTTTTCATTTGAAATTCCTATACCACTATCCTTTACCTCGATGATTCCGAACCCATCTTCTTCGGCAATAGAGAGCATAACATTACCCTGCTCTGGCGTGAATTTGATGGCGTTGCTCAGTAAATTTCTGATGATGGTAGAAACACTGTTTTTGTCTACCAGTAATATCACGTCATTCGGCAAGTGACCGATCAAATCTATGTTTTTGGCTATAGCTAAGTTGAGCATAATGTTCAAATTGGACTGGCATGTTTCTCTCAATGAAACCTCCTGTGGATAATAGGGAATTCGTCCTTCCTGACTCAATGCCCATTCGAGTAAATTATCGAGCAATTCTGATACCTCCTTGGCAGAAGCTTCCATCATGCTTCCTAATTGCCTTAATCCATCTACATCATTACTATCTGCTAACACATTGATCAATCCTGATATGCCTTGAAAATTGCTTATCGGGCCACGAATATCATGTGAAATAATAGAGAAAAAACGATCCTTAGTTTTATTGACCTCATCCAGCTTGTTTCGTTGAGCGGCAATCACTCGTCGTCGCTGTCTTACAATTCGAACGGCCCGGTCCTTAATTCTATAAATTTTTAATAACGCTACAGTGAGCACCAAGAGCAAAGCAATGATAAATACTGCACTCCAGGCAATGATTCGGTTGAGTTTGGCCTGTTTGCTCAGCAAATCAACCTCTACTTGCTTTTTATTCACCTCATATTCTGTACGTAAATCGGCCATTTTTCTAATGGTCTCTTCACTATTGATACTGTCTCTGTAAGTGATATACTGCTTAAGATAAATATAAGCTTGATCTGAGCTTTTTGCTGATTTATAAAGTTCTGATAGCTTGAGACTGGCATCTCTTATTTGCTCCTTCAGACCTTCTTCGACACCAATATTCAGGCTGCTTCTAGCATATTTTACTGCCTTGTTGTATTCACCTCTTTTTGCGTAAATATCAGCTAACGAGTTTTGATAAACTGCAATGGGGTAACGATCGCCTAACTCTTCCAGAATAGCGATGGCCTGATTCATGTTTTCTTCGGCTTGATTATCTGCCCCTTTTTCGGCCAAAACAAGCCCAATGTTACCTAGATTATATGCCGTTCCAATCGGATAATTTAGATTTTTAAAAATAACTTTTGAGCGTTGGAAATAGATAAGAGCTGAGTCCAGTATGTGATATTCCCTGTATAGTTCACCAGTATTGAGAAGGGTAGTTGCCAAGCGGGTTGAGTCTTTTTCTTTTCGGAAAATTTCAATGGCTTTATGGAAGTAAATTTTTGAGTTTTCATAATTTCCTTCTGCCAAATAAACATTTCCAAGGTTTGAATATGCTGTGGATTCACCAATTACCTCCTCAAGAGAGGAATACTTCTCAGCTGATTTTAGATAAGATTCAATGGCCTTAGTCAAATCGCCTTTTAAACGATGTCCATCTCCTAAGTACAGGTAACTAAGTGCAATTTGTTTTTGTAAGTTAATTTTTTCAGATAATTCCAACCCAAGTTCTGAATAGTGAATAGTTTGATCTGGTGAACTCGAATTAAAGGCAATCTTATTATACAATATACATTTTACGGAATCAGACAGACGGCCAGAATTGACTTCATTTATAAGGCTATCAGCCAATTTTATATTTTGACAATCAGCATTAAAAGAAAAAAAGCCTATGAGTACATAGGCTAAAAATATTTTTTGCATTTTGTTCATTAGTCACCTGGACCTTCAATTTTCAAAACCGGATCAACCGTCACTTGCTCTGTACTTCCTTCTGCAATATAGGTAATACTATATTTAGCTTCACCAGATTGCTTATTGTCAATTTTGGATTCCCAAACTCCCTTCTTTTCGTAAGGTAGCTTTTTGAAAATATCTTCACCAGAATCTACCTTAATTAAAGGAAGAGACGAAATCCCCTCGCCAGCTTTCCAGCCTGCTTTTCCGTTTGATTTTACCTTAGTGGTAAATTTTTCAGGATGTTTTGGGTCAAAAGGACTGCCTTCATTGTCTGATAATACCAGCTGACCATTTTCATAAGAAACCGTAATCACGGCATTTTCTTTTACGCTCATTATTCAATGTTTAGATTATTAAATATTTGTCTACAGGTGAAACTTTAATATTACTAAAAGCGATTGGATTATGGAAGACTATTGGATTAGCATTCTCTTCAAAAGGAATGAATCATCTTTTCAATGCAGCAAAATATGATGATTTGGCAATTAGATAGTATTATTCAGGTTTGAACTTCTTGTACAAATTGTCATTGTAGCAATAAGCCCAATACTCATTGGGCTCGGCAGAGGCTATCACAGCATGTTCGGTCTCTTCATGATGGGCACGAGCGTGTCTATTTGTAGACGAATCACAACAAAGTGTAACTCCACAAGTCTGGCAAGTCCTTAGGTGCACCCATTCGTCTCCAGTCTTCACACATTCCTCACAAACCCCTGCCCCAGATTTAATCTGATCAATGGCTTGTAAATGATTGCAGGACTTGGGATTCATAGTTGAGTTTGCGAGTGTTAGATTTAAGTTAGCTAATAATTCTGAATATCCATAAGCCTAAGCCATGCAACCATCCTCTGATACAGAGGTCTTTAAGTAAATAATCAAAAGCCTTATTTCCAATAGTCTGATGGAGGCTAGAAGCGCTTCTAGCCAACGTCAGACTTATTTTTTGATCTTTCTTAAAAAAAGTATCACACAGATGTCCTAACTTATTGTACTTGTTCGTCATCCCATTGAAAAGCAAAAAAATTAAACTGAAAAAATTATGAAAGTATTAAAAATTTCGGGAATTATAGTAGCAGTATTAGTAGTAGGAATTTTTGTCTTTGCCAAAACAAATCACGTGGCACCACTAGGCATGGTATCATCTGATGAATTTGACAACTATTCTGGTATAGCCATCAAAGGTTATGATCCAGTCAGCTACTTTGTTTCAGATAAGGCACAGTTGGGAACTGAAGATTATCAATACGAATGGAAAGATGCAATTTGGTACTTTGTTTCTGAAGAAAACAAAAACAGCTTTATGGCCAACCCTGAAATGTACGCCCCACAATTCGGAGGTTATTGTGGGTTTGCGGTCAATGCGGGCTTCACTGCTGGTGCAGACCCTACTTCATATATGATTAAGGATGAAAAGCTATATCTGTTTAACGGCGCAGATGTAAAAGCTGAAGCACAGGCTGGAGGTAAAGAATTCTTCGATAAGGCTAATGCAAACTGGAACAAAAAATAAGAAAATCTAACTATCTTGAACTCACCCATCTTTACTCTCGTAAGGATGGGTGTTTTTTTATCTATAACCTGTTATTATGCCCGCTTCTTCTTTGCTCGCTCAACCCTTTGAATTTCTTCATATTCTCAAGCTCAATAATAATCGCGAGTGGTTCAACAAAAATAAAGATCAATATTTAGAAGCACATCAACAAGTCATCACGTTTGCAGATTTGCTTCTAGCTGAGTTGAACAAAACTGATGTGATCGAAACAGTTTCTGGCAAAAAGAGTCTCTATAGAATCTATCGAGATGTTCGTTTTTCAAAAGACAAGACACCTTACAGTCTCTATTTTGGCGGGGGATTTAGAAGAGCTACAGCAGAACGCAGAGGGGGTTACTATTTCCATTTAGAACCAGGCAATACCTATGTTGGTGGTGGTTTTTGGGGACCCAATTCGCAAGACATGATGCATATTCGAAAGCACTTACAGCAAGAGCCCGGCGTGCTCCGGGACATTATCGAACATAAAGATTTCAAAAAGAATTTTGGCGTACTCAGAGGTGATCAACTCAAACGAGCTCCCAAGGGGTTTGACGTAGATGATCCTGCTATAGAGCTTCTGAGATATAAGCAATATTGGGTAAGACATGAATTTGATATGAAAGAGGTTATGCAACCTAATTTTCATTTGAGTATAGTCAAACAATTTCAACAGATGAGGCCGTTCTTTGACTATATGAGTGAAATATTGACTTCAAACTTGAATGGAGAGTCCATTCTATAACAAAAAAATCCTAGGAAACCGCCCTTGGGATAAACTCAAAACGCAACCAATCAACCAATCTACTTTCGACCTACTGCTGGCTCGTCGAAAACTGCTGATCAGCAAAGTTGCTGATCTAACCAATACCACTGAAAGTGGTAACTAATCTCAATCTAAACTCGAAAAGTAATACTCATCTCTTATGCCAAAAGTGGAAATGGTGCGTGAAAATGGGTATTAGACCCAAAAGAAATGCGCGTTATACTCTAGTGAGTGCTATAATCAAATCTTTGTGTAGTGGAAACTGTTCGACTAATAGATCTCTGTTAGCCATTTCGAAATCCTCGAAGTCAAATCCAGGCGCTACAGTACAACCTACCAATCCATAGTCACCCCCATCTTTTACCTCAGTGGCAAACCAGCTATTAGCGCTCACCACAGCTTGTGGAACTTCACCTTTATCTAGATCAAGCCCAAGCGTGATACATTCCTCATTTCCATTTTCATGGATAACATAAATGCTCAAAGGATCTCCAGCATAGAAATGCCACATTTCATCTGATTTAATTCGATGAAATGCAGAAAAATTTTCAGCAGTAAGCAAGAAATAAATGCCAGTAGATATATTTCTTTCAGAAGGAAATTGCCCAAGAGTAGTGGTCAGCAAAGATCGATAGGTCTCCTTGAAAAATCCTCCCTCAGGATGTGGCTCTAGTTTTAGTCGTTCAACCCAATATGCTGAAGCCCTCTTCATCAATCCTTGATGCGTGTCATTTTGATTTTAAGGTTTTGCTCATAAAACCGAATACTTTTCAATTCTGGTTCAGACACCAAGCATAATGACAACCCGTTCAATCCCGCTCTACCCGTACGGCCACTTCTATGCGTAAAGTATTCCAAATGCTCTGGAACTTGGTAATGAACCACATAAGACAACCCTTTGACATCAATGCCACGAGCGGCCACATCTGTCGAAACCAAGATTTGTAAACTTTCATTTTTGAAAGCACGCATTACTTTGTCTCGCTCCTTTTGTTTCATGTCACCTTCCAGTGCATCAGTTGCGATGTTTTTGGCTTGCAATTGCTGGCTCAATGTTTTGGCAGCTGCCTTCGTATTGCAAAATATTAATCCTCTATTTTCTTTTTGAGATCTCAGGAAAGACAACAAGACTTTTACTTTATCATTTGGATCACAAACTACATACTGGTATTCAATATTTTCATTTGCCCCTTTCTTCTTAAGCTCAACACGTTGTGCATTTTGAGAAAGATAAGTTCGAATCATCTTTTTAACGCCTTCTGGCATAGTGGCAGAAAAAAGCCATTTGTTACTTTTAGCGGCTGTCTCGTCCAAAATCTTATTCAAGTCCTGTTTGAAACCCATACTCAACATTTCATCAGCCTCATCTAATACTACGGTCTGCACATGATCGAGAGAAACTGCTTTGCGCTGAATTAAATCAACCAGACGGCCTGGTGTTGCCACTAATATTTGAGTGGGGCGCTGAAGCCGACTAATCTGCTCCTCAATCTTTGCACCACCAAAAACAGCTTCTGTAAAAACTTTGTCTGAGTACTTTGTGAATTTGAATAGTTGTTTGGCAATCTGCTGACACAGTTCTCTAGTTGGTGCCAAAACTAACGCTTGAATATGTTTTTCGTTAGGGTCTACAATCTCAAGAAGAGGTAAACCAAAGGCAGCTGTTTTTCCAGTCCCGGTTTGGGCTTGACCCACAAAGTCTGTTTGTCCTTGAACCAATATTGGAATGGTTCTCTCTTGAATTTCTGAGGGGTTTTTGATTCCCATTTCATCCAATCCTTTGATTAATGATTTGGAAATACCTAAAGCTGAAAATGTAGACACGATGTGCTGAATTTATGTGAGGCTGCAAAGATAGGAAGCCCATAGCACACAAAGCTTGAAAATGACTGTTAGTTATTAAGGTGATACAAAGAGCATCTAATTTTTCTACTTCACTATTTCTACACCTTTCCAAAAGGCCACATATCCTTCTATATTTTTCGCCAAGTCTGAAGCCAACGGGTAATACCAGGCAGCATCTTTATTATTTTGGCCATCTACTTCCACTGTATAGTAGCTTGCCACTCCTTTCCAGGGACATCTGGTATGTGTAGCGCTTTCTTTAAAATAGTCTTTATTAATTGAGTCTGCCGGGAAATAGTGATTGTTTTCCACTATAAGTGTGTCTTCACTCTCTGCTATTACCTGTCCGTTCCAAATTGCCTTCATATCTATATTTTGATTTTTGATGATAACCAGATTAGGGGTAGTGCAGTTCCATTATTGTCTTATTAATCGAAAGTACACCTACTTTGATCGAATTTTATAGCAATATGCTTATATAAAATAGAACTTTCAAAAGATTTAATTTTTGCAAGTCGTCGAAGTTTGAGTACATTTGAGATACTGCCTTTCACTTAAAACTCAATTCTTTAACCAAACTCGACAATATGGATTAGACAAGTACGTTAAACAAAAGTGTTAAACAGATGAATAATTTTGGTGTTAGTGATAGCTTATTAGTATCACATTACAAAAACGGTAGCGAAGAGGCGTTTGAAGAGTTGGTGGCTCGACATAAGTCTCGTGTTTTCACTACTATTTATTTGATTGTCAAAGATAAATATGTGGCTGAAGATCTTCTTCAGGAAACATTTATCAAAGTCGTGAAAACGGTTAAATCAGGTAAATACAATGAGGAAGGCAAGTTCTTACCATGGGTGCTGCGCATCGCACACAACTTGGCGATTGACTTTTTTAGAAAAGACAAACGCTACCCGACTATTGTAATGGAAGATGGAAGTGGTGTATTTAATACGCTGGCTTTCGCGGAAGATTCTGTAGAATCAGTCCAAATCAAACAAGATACTAATGCGTTGTTAAAAAAACTTGTACAGGAATTGCCCGAGGTACAAAAGGAAGTTTTAATAATGAGACACTATATGCAAATGAGTTTTCAAGACATTGCAGAGTCCACTAACGTCAGTATCAATACAGCTTTAGGTCGGATGAGATATGCCTTGATCAATTTGCGTAAAAAAATGCAAAAATTGAACATCGCTTATGATCACCACTTTTACCGAAAATGACTTGCTTCGCTATTTGTACGACGAATCAAGTGACAATGAAAAAACCGACATTGAAAACGCATTAGTTTGCGACTCTGAACTCGAAGCTAGATTTTTTGATTTAAAATTAGACAGCACTTTGCTAGACGAATTGTTTTTTGATCCTGCTGATTTTACACTGGAAAAAATATTTAGCTTTTCATCTAATTATTCATCAAGTCGATAATTAAGATTTGCTGCTTCTTTTTGTAGATTCGAACTTATGAATAAAAAAGAGCGGTATCAATTTTTTATTGACTATTTCAGTCAAAATCAGCCAGAGGCCGAAACAGAACTTCACTACGAAAACCCCTATCAACTTATTGTTGCTGTCGCACTTAGTGCGCAGTGCACAGACAAGCGAGTGAACATGGTCACTCCAGCCATCTTCGAAACTTTCCCAACTCCTGAGGCCTTGGCTGCCTCCAATTTTGATGAGTTGTTTCCTTATATCCGATCCATTTCCTACCCTAATAATAAAACCAAACACCTGCTTGGCATGGCTCAAATGTTGGTTGAAGATTTTAACTCAGAAATACCTTCTGATCTCAATGACCTGCAGAAGCTTCCTGGGGTTGGCAGAAAAACAGCCAATGTAATCGCATCAGTGATTTTTAACCAGCCCACTATGGCAGTGGACACCCATGTTTTCCGAGTTTCAAAGCGCCTAGGCCTTGTGACTCAAACTGCCAAGACTCCTTTGGAGGTAGAGAAGCAATTAGTCAGATACATACCCGAGGAACACATTCCCAAAGCGCATCACTGGCTTATTTTGCATGGCAGATACATCTGTTTGGCAAGAAAGCCACAATGTGATCAGTGTAATATTGCTTTGATGTGTCGCTATTACGAAAAAAATATAGAGACTAAGGATTAGCCAACTTCATTTTCTCAACCGTATGCAACACCACTTCCCACAAATGCTCATACGGCAAAATTTCAAAATCAGAGAAAGGAGCTTGAGTACGTTTTTCTCCAAGCTTGGATAAATATTTCTCCGTTTTTGATTTCGTTTTTTCTACATCAAAATCTGCCGTCTTGAGTGTTTTGAGCATTTTATAAAATTGCTTTTCTCTGGGATTTTTCCCTGGTTCATTCAGATGTTTGAAGAAATAGTTTTCCACCTCATCCAATTTATTCATCGCTAAATCAAGTCTATCTTTATTGATGTGGTGAATGAATTCTAACAATGGCAAAGTGAAATAATAGCCTTTGGATTCCACGTAGTAATATTCTGCAGCTTCATACACATCACTAAATCGAACACGTTTCAGCATATCCTTACCAGGTGTGGCAAAATTCAAATAAATCCTAAACACCTTCCATCTCCCAACAGTGACCTCGGGTGCTCTAGAATAGTTAGGGTTTTTGATCACATCTTCAAGGACTCTCTTGGCCAATTTATAATCTTGGTTGTGCATGGCTAGCAAAAAATAAGTCTCAGAATGATCAAACCACCTTTCGGTTGACTTATCCATAAATTTGTATCCAGCTTTTGCTTCAGCATAGCCTTCCTTATACTTTTCTGCAGCCAACAAGGCCCTACTGGCAAGGTAACTATTGTAGCCTTGATCAAATCGATCAGTTTCCACTTTGGCCTTTGACACTATTTTAGAAGCTTCTATAGTAAATTTATACAAACCATTGTAGTCTCTGTTTAATAACAGCAGCCAGGTTTTGAGTTGGTAGTAGTTCAGAAATACATTGATTGATTGAATAGACTTCCATAACTTTTCGGTACTGTCAGCTGCCTTTTTCAAGTGATCTTGACAGGTATTTCGCGAATGAATTGATTTTGACATCAACATTCTCATCCTCAAAAAGAGATCTCGATTTTCTTTTTCTTTATGATTTAAGACTCTTAAGTCACTTATGGTTTTTATAGTCAACTCGAAATCAGTCGGCTTGCACTCATGAGATAATATGTCACTCTTCAATTCGTACGCCTCCAACAATGCTTGAGTAATTTGATTTTCTTCTGCCAGTGTGATGCACTTATTCAATTGCTTATCGGACATCGCGTACTCACCCAATTTGAACAGGATATGAGCCTTGTGAATATACTCCTTGCATTCAAGCTCTACCTTAGTTGTATGGGTAAAGCCTGGTTCGTCAAAATTGATATGATAGAGTAAGTCGTAAAGCTTATGCCTCAATCTAGACTTGAGCATTCTGAAGCGCTGGTCGTAGATGTCTGACTGATACATGCCGTCAGCCGCGCTCTCGTCAGTGGGGTACTGTCCGTTAAGAACCCCGTTGTAAAGTAACTGCTCTTTTCCCGGGTTTTCTACATCACCAGTTAGGTTGATTACATCAAAGTTGCTTTTTAGACCATACGTTACCAGGTCGACTAACTTATTAATCTCTTTCATGCTGCTAATACGTTTAGATTTGGTGTCCTATATCGAACGAGGCTGCTGACACCTGGTTCTAAATTGGCTCAACCAAAAGGATATTATTTTTCTCAATATGCAATATAAAATATTGCCTTCGTTTTTCCGCCCTTTTTAAGTTAAATGCCCCGTGCAATGGGTACGTTGCCATTAAATCAAAGAATAATTCAAAACTCAAAAAGGAATAGGACGCATTGATAGATAAAAATTAATTTAATAATTAAATTAGTCTAACGATTGCAAGGCTGTCCATTGCTACAAAAGTTATTTTGCAATTATTATTAATCAGCTATAATACATACAACATAAAAACGCATGAAAAAATTCAAAACCTTTTTCTACGGCATCTACATTTTATATTTTGCTTTCTCTGCTTTCATTGCGTTTAATTACGAAAAAATTGTTCTTCACTGGGATTGGGATTGGATCAGTACCTGGACTGGACTCATTAGGTTAGTCCTACAAATGGGAGGCATTGGAACCATTTTATTTATTACAGAAATTATTGTGGAAAACATTCACCTGATTTCAAAAAGAAGCAAGATCAAAGCACTAGAAAATGAGGTCACAGATTTGAAAGCCAAATTATACGACAAATCAAACACCCAACCAGTGACTCCTCAAGTTTCTGAGCCCCCTATAATTGAAAAGAAAGAGGAAGAAGATAAGTCTCAAGAGCCTTCATAAGGTTAATTATTAACTCATTTTTTTATCGGACAACCAATCTAAATGTTAGCCAAAACTTTCGGGAGTGCAGTATATGGAGTTGACGCACATATCATCACAATAGAAGCCAATGTCATAGCGGGCACTAAATTTTTTATGGTTGGATTGCCAGATTCAGCAGTGAAAGAAAGTGAGCACAGAGTAGAATCCGCCTTGAAGCAAAATGGGTACTTTATGCCCAGGCAGAAGGTCATAGTGAACCTGGCACCAGCCGATATCAAAAAGGAAGGCTCGTCTTATGACCTGCCCATTGCCCTTGGTATTCTCAATGCTTCTGGCCAAACAGAATTGACCAATTTGGATGAGTTCATCATTATGGGAGAATTATCTCTTGATGGAACCATCAGACCAATTAAGGGTGCGCTACCTATTGCCATAGAAGCAAGAAAAAGAGGCTTCAAGTCATTTATTCTACCAAAGGACAATGCATCTGAGGCAGCCATTGTTGACAACCTTCAAGTGATAGGCGTAGAATCATTGCAAGAAGCCATTAATCATTTATCTGGAGAAAAAGTCATC
This sequence comes from Reichenbachiella faecimaris, assembly GCF_900176375.1. GTDB lineage: Bacteria > Bacteroidota > Bacteroidia > Cytophagales > Cyclobacteriaceae > Reichenbachiella > Reichenbachiella faecimaris. The sequence goes on from NZ_FWYF01000002.1 coordinate 363,386, forward strand.
GAGCCTCTTCAGTATGATACAAGAGACATGTTTCAAACACAAGTCAATGAATATGCTGCTGATTTTGCGAATGTGCAAGGACAGGAAAACATCAAAAGATCATTAGAAATAGCAGCAGCAGGTGGTCATAACGTTATTATGATTGGACCTCCTGGAGCAGGAAAGACCATGCTAGCCAAACGTTTGCCATCAATATTGCCTCCTCTCTCTCTTCAGGAATCACTAGAAACTACCAAAATTCATTCCGTCTCTGGCCATCTAAAGGAAAACTCTTCACTTATTGCGACACGACCATTTAGGGCTCCTCATCATACTATTTCTGATGTAGCCTTGGTAGGTGGTGGTGGAATTCCCCAGCCAGGAGAAATCTCATTAGCCAACAATGGTGTTTTGTTTCTAGATGAATTACCTGAATTCAAACGCACCGTATTGGAAGTAATGCGTCAGCCTCTGGAAGAAAGAAAAGTCACTATATCTAGAGCAAAAATATCCATTGAATTTCCAGCCAATTTTATGCTGATCGCGAGCATGAACCCATGTCCTTGTGGTTATTATAACCACCCAGAAAAAGAATGTGTCTGTGCGCCTGGAGTAGTTCAAAAATATCTCAACAAGGTAAGTGGCCCACTGCTCGACCGTATTGATCTGCATGTTGAGGTGACGCCTGTCTCATTTGATCAGCTGACTGAAGATCGCAAAACGGAAAGCAGTGAAGTCATTAGAGACAGAGTCATAGCAGCACGTATGATTCAGCTGGAAAGATTCAAGGATAATCCTGAAATTTTCAACAATGCTATGATGAATTCTCAGATGGTCAAGTCCATTTGTCAGATCAATGCTGCAGGAAAAAATCTATTGAAGACAGCCATGGAAAAGTTAGGTTTATCCGCCCGTGCTTATGACCGCATTCTTAAAGTAGCTCGTACCATAGCTGATCTTGCGGGCAAAGATGACATCCAAATTGAACATTTGGCTGAGGCGATACAGTATAGAAGTCTTGATCGCGAAGGCTGGGCAGCTTAATGCTCTATTTTATAAATAAAAGTTCTTGGTTTTCCCTCCTTTTGAATATAGCCTCGATACATGCCAGGCGTATTAAAAGTCATAGAAATATTTCCTTTGGCGTCGAGCGCAATGACCCCACCATCGCCGCCAATCGTTTTCAATTTGCCCATAATCACTTCTTCGGCCGCCAATTCTAATGACACGTTTTTATATTCCATTCTAGCTGCAATATCGTAAGCCACCACGTTTCGAATAAAATACTCGCCGTGCCCAGTAGCCGATACACCACAGACTTCACTGGCAAATGTACCAGCGCCAATAACTGGCGAATCTCCTATTCTCCCATACTTTTTATTGGTCATACCACCTGTAGAAGTAGCAGCACAGATATTTCCATTTTTATCTAAAGCCACAGCGCCAACAGTTCCGTATTTAGAATCCTTCCACTTTTCAATACTTCCTTGTTCTTTTGCATTTTCAGCCTTCTGCAATTTTTCAAGCTGCTGTTTTCTTCCTTCTGTATAAAAATAAGTAGGGTCAACCACCTCAAGGTTTTGATCTTCAGCAAATTGCTCTGCTCCAGCACCTGACATCATTACATGAGTTGAATTGTTCTTTACAGCTTGAGCCGCGAGGATCGGGTTTTTTATGATCTTCACTCCTGCTATAGCACCTGCTGATCCATCTCCACCGTTCATAATGGAGGCGTCCATTTCATTGTGTCCTTCATTAGTAAATACAGCTCCCTTCCCTGCATTGAACAAAGGCGAATCCTCCATGATTATGATAGCAGCAATCACTGCCTGCTCAGAAGTGCCTCCTTCATTCAAAATTTTATACCCAGCATTCAAGGCCTCTTCCAATTTGGAATGATACGCTTGCTCGTCTTCAGGTGTCATGTTCTCTTTCAGAATCGTCCCTGCTCCCCCATGAATGACTAGCGTAGGCATATTTGAAGTTCTAACATTCTGAGCCTTCAGAATACAATGACCTGAGGCAAAAATGGACAGGAATAAGAAAAATAAAATACACTTTTTCATCGTAGGGTTGCGTTTAGAAGTCGTAAGCTAAGCTAACTAAACAGTGCTGAATTAAATATTTTGAGTGACTACATTTTTTCCTTTTGTTTTTAATTACGTTCCAGTAGATTGCGCAAAATATCCTTGGATTAAAATGCTATAAATATGAGCAATGGAGAGAAAACAAGATATTCCCAAGAAGAGCTTGCTGAATTCGAAGAGTTGATCGTTGGAAAACTTGATAAGGCGAAGAGCGAATTGAAATATATCAAGGAGTCTTTGACTAGAAGTGGAGACTCAGGTACAGACAGTACTTTCGGGAATGTTAAAACATTGGAAGATGGCGCAGATACTGCCGAAAAAGAAAGCTTGAACCAGCTAGCTGCCAGACAACAAAAATTTATCACAAACCTTGAGAATGCATTGATTCGCATCAAAAACGGAACTTACGGCATCTGCAAAGAAAGTGGCAAGTTGATCAGTAAAGAGAGACTACGCGCGGTACCACATACTACCTTGTCTATTGATTCTAAATTGAAGCAAAGCAGCTAATTGGATTTTTTGGCTAATCATATTGAAGCACTCATTTTTTGTTCGCAAAAACCAATTACGGACAAGGAAGTAAAAGACTGCCTGACAGAAATGTTTGAAGCAGAGGTGCCTTTGAAAGATATACATGACGCCATAACCAAACTGCAAGAAAAGTACAAAAGCGACGAATACGCCTTTGAGCCAGTGCAAAGTGGTGGTGGTTTCCAATTTTTAACCAAACCCGCCTATCAAGCCAGTATTGGCATTCTGCTTAAGCAACAATCCAAGAAACGACTATCAAATTCAGCCCTTGAGACTTTGTCGATCATTGCCTATCGACAGCCCATCACCAAGGGCGAGATGGAGCAGATTCGTGGCGTCAACTGTGACTACTCAGTACATAAACTTTTAGAGAAGGAGCTCATCGAAATCAAAGGCAAGTCAGATGCAGTAGGCAGACCACTTATTTATGGAACTAGTCAGAACTTCATAGACTACTTTGGCATCAATGATTTGAGTGAATTACCAACACTCAAGGATTTCGAAAATAAAGAAAACGAGATTGGAGAGGAAAATGAATAGACCTATTGGGTAAATTCAAAACCAACTTATAAGCCCCAATTCTAAAAATCAAAATACTACTAACCTGGTAAAAACCAATAGTATTTTGAGATTTGGTATTTGATAATTTGGTTTTCGATACTTTTGCAGGAATTATTATTACCATGCGAAAGAGAACAAACCCCAAAGGCCGTCAAAACAAACCTGAACCTCAACATGCAGCGCTAAGCTACCCAGCCAGGTTAAACAAATTCATATCAAATGCAGGTATTTGCTCTAGACGTGATGCTGATCTCTTGATAGCCGAAGGTAAAATCAAAATCAATGATAAGGTCGTGACCGAACTCGGCACTAAAGTAGAGCACGGTGACGAAGTGAAATTCAATGGCAAGGTGATCAAGCCACAGAGCTACGCTTACATTCTGCTTAACAAGCCCAAAGACTACATCACAACCATGGACGATCCCGAAAATCGTAAAACCGTGATGCAATTGATCAAAGGAGCTACCGAGTCTAGAATATATCCAGTAGGTAGACTAGACAGAAACACAACAGGCCTTTTGCTATTCACTAATGATGGTGATCTATCTCAGAAACTCACCCACCCTTCTTACAAGATCAAAAAGATCTACCAAGTAGAGCTAGATAAGCCGATCACAGCCTATCACCTTGAGCAAATTGCCAATGGTATTAAACTAGAAGATGGAGAGGTAACTGTCGATGACATTGCCGTTCTCACGCCAGACAAAAAATCCATAGGCATACAAATCCATGTGGGCAAAAACAGAATCGTAAGAAGAATATTTGAGCATTTCGAATACGAGGTAGTAAAGCTCGACCGAACCATGTATGGTCAGCTCACCAAAAAGGAATTGCCTAAAGGAAAATGGAGAAATCTGACGGAGAGAGAAGTGGTGGTACTAAAGAATTTAACTTAAGCGAAGAAAGTCATCTCGTAGCCCTGCGAGGGGATCTCCTTATTGACTTGCAGACTACCAGAAACTAGCAAGATTTCTCCAGTCATCCAACTGTCTTTGAATTTTTTGCGAAATGACAGCTAACTTTATAGTTTATTTCAAAGTAGCAATCACAGTCCTACCGCCCTTAGTCACCTCTCCAATTTTTACATTGATCTCTGCATCTACTGGGAGGAATACATCCAATCTAGATCCGAACTTGATAAAGCCGTATTCCTGGCCTTGCTGTAGCTTTTGATCTTCAGCTACGTACCATTTTATTCTACGGGCTACGGCACCAGCAATCTGCCGAACCAGGATTTCTACGCCACTGGTCAGTTCTACCACCATGGTGGTTCGCTCGTTTTCTGTGCTTGACTTGGGATGCCAGGCTACTAGATATTTACCTGCGTGGTATTTGAAAAACTTTACTAACCCTGCTGCAGGTGTTCTACAAACGTGAACATTTAGGGGAGACATAAAAATCGAAATTTGCTTGCGCTCAGACTTGAAATACTCCCCTTCTTCTGTGTTTTCAATTACCACTACTTTACCATCCGCAGGTGCCAGGATTACATTTTCGTTGACCTCCACTGTAATTCTTGGGTTTCTAAAAAATTGTAACACCAAGAGGTAAACAATCAAGCTGGCTATCAAAGCCAACTGCTGTACTAACTCATTGGCTGGCATATAATACCTTATGGTATAATTGGCCAATGCCAATACGCACAACAGCACGAACAAAATTTTGTATCCTTCCTTGTGAATGGTCATGGTAATGAAAAAGGGAGGAGGCTTAGAATCCTCCTCTATATTTATATGTTGTCGATACTTTTTCGATGGCCACGATATAGGCCGCTATCCTCAATGATACTTTATATTCTTGAGATATTTCGTACACTTTATTGAAAGATGTCTTCATGATCCTGTCTGATCTACGGTTCACTCTCTCCCGTGTCCACTTGTATCCTAGTCTGTTCTGTACCCATTCGAAATAAGATACCGTCACTCCACCAGCATTCGCTAGAATATCAGGAACGGCTAATACATCATTTTCTTGTAGAATGGCATCTGCTCTGGCGGATGTAGGCCCATTAGCTCCTTCTACGATCAATTTTGCTTTGATCTTAGCTGCGTTATCAAAAGTGATCACATCCTCTTTTGCTGCAGGAATCAATACATCCACATCTAGCAACAATAATTCGTCAGGATTGATTTTCTCAGCACCTGGGAATCCCTCTAACTGCCCATTGTTTTTATCTCTGTAGGCAATGGCCTCGTTCATGTTGATGCCACCATCATTGAAGTAAGCACCAGATACATCACTGATCGCAACGACACTTACACCTCGTTCTTCAAGCAATTTACCTGCCCAAGAACCTACATTACCAAATCCTTGGATCGCACACTTCGCGTTAAAAGGATTGATTTTCATTTTTTCCATTGCTGCCAAGGCAGAGATCATCACGCCACGACCAGTCGCTTCAGTTCTTCCTAAAGAGCCACCCAATACAATTGGCTTACCCGTTACAACAGCATTTACCGTCATCCCCTGAGCACGAGAGTACTCATCCATCATCCAAGCCATTTCTCTTGGCCCTGTACCCATATCTGGAGCAGGAATATCTCTGTCTGGCCCAAAGATTTCATGCATATTTTGCGTATATGCTCTAGTTAATCTTTCGATTTCACCTGGAGACATTTCACGAGGATTACATTTGATCCCACCTTTAGCACCGCCATAAGGAATATCCACAACTGCACACTTCCAAGTCATCCAGGCTGCCAAAGCTTTCACTTCGTCCAGATTCACGCCCATGTCATATCTCACGCCACCTTTAGATGGCCCAAGAATATTGGAGTGAATGACTCGATAACCCTCGAAAACTTTAATTGAACCGTCATCCATAGTGACAGGCAACGAAACGATGGCCTGCTTATATGGAGACTTTAATACATTGTAAATTTCGTCGTCAAGCCCTAATGCTTGTGCCGCGATATGAAATCTCGACATCATTGACTCGAAAGGATTCTCTTTATCCTTAATTGGAGCCGGTTCTATATATCCCATTTTAAGTGTTTTGTGTTGTCATTTTTCGGTATGCAAAATTACACATTCATCCAATCAAAACAGGATTTACCCTCAATATTCGCTCATTCTTGCACAAAAAACTTCAAGAAAATGATGATGAAAGGAATGGATAACAACAAACCGTCGAATCTATCTAGAAAGCCACCATGGCCTGGTAATTTTCTACCTGAGTCTTTGATATCCATACTTCTTTTAAACAGCGATTCGACCAGATCCCCATAGGTACCCGTAACGACCGTAATCACAGATATGACTATCCAATGCCAAAGTGCCAAATCCGTAAAATAGTATGACATACCTATGGCAAAAGCAAGAGAGAGACATGCACCACCAACGCTGCCTTCCCAGGATTTTTTGGGAGATACTCGTTCAAATAATTTTCTTTTTCCAAACTGAATCCCCGCAAAATAAGCTCCAGTATCACTTGCCCATAGAATCAGGAAAATGCCAATAATGATTTGATAGCTGTAATGATCCAGTATGAAAGCTGCTACGCTCAAAAGCGAAAAAGGCAATGCCACATAGATAATACCCAAAAAAGTAAAGGCGATATTGGTGAAGGGCTTCTTTTCGTCTTTTTTATACAACTTGATAAAAAAAATGGTAGAACTAAAGGGCAAAATCATAAAAAAGGCATCGAAATGAATGGTTCCTTTTTCTACCAGATAAATCATGGTATATAGGATCACTCCCATGATTGTACCGAATGTCCTTAACGGCACGATGCCATTCGCTATGATGAGTTTATAAAATTCCCATTGTGTGAAGACACATAAAAAAAGAAAAACAGCAAAAAAGCCGTACTCATGATAGGCTATGGCAAACAAGACAACGAACGCACCTATTAACCCTGTGACTAGCCTTTTTGCTAGGTCTGAAAACTTACTTGAACTCGATGTCATTCTCTATGATCTTAATTGCCCTGAGTACATGATCAGGGGCTACCAATACTTCAAAATGACCAAACTGGTAGGCAGCGTCTTTTTTGTTGACCATCACTGGCTGAAGTCCAGAATCCTGAAGCACCGCAATGACAATCTCTGCACGATATTCGTTCTTATCTGAAAATACTTTTTGCCAGTTACTCATTTCCCAAATTATCTGTAATATGAAATTGTTTTCTGAACAAAACAAACAGAATTGCGCCTATAATTGCGAAGGCCAAGGTTGACCATATTGACACGGTTTCAGTACTTTCAATATCGTATTCTACGATCTCTTGTTGGAATAGATAAATCATAAACAAGGTGAAACCATTGTTTACAAAGTGTGCAATTGACGCATACCACAAGTTCCCAGAATAATAGAAAAGATAACCAAAGAATGCCCCTAAGGCCATTCTGGGCATGAAACCGTAAAACTGCATGTGAAATGCGCTGAAAAACATGGCTGTTGCCCAAATAGCAACATGTGGATTACCCCAAATTTTTTGCAAATACTCTTGTATCAATCCTCTGAATAGCAACTCTTCTCCGATAGCAGGCACGACGGCCACCACTACCATTACCAAGAGAAAATATGGAAAGGAATAAAAATCCGTTAAATATTCCGTCATCAATCTCCCCTGCTCCTCCATTTGATCAAAAGTAGCAGCGAGGCTCTCGGGAAACTCAATACTCCTATTCCATTCAATCAGCCAGCCATTGACTATCATCAAGGACAGGGTTAACCCAATGGTAGTCACCATGGCATTGAGGTTAATACTACTGGAATGAAAATAATTAGCAAGACTTCCAGACTCGAATCTTCGGACAAATATGGCTGGTACAATAATGAAACTCAATATGGCTGATGCGCCTTGAACGAATACCAACACCAACTGTCCTGAAGGATCTGGATTATCTGACCCTATATCTCTCATAAACTGATCAAACGTAATACCCAACGTCTCTATCCCAACAAGCATGAAAAGCATAGGGGCTACCAGATACGTCCCAAGGCTAAGCAATACGAGTAACAACAATAATGAGAGTGGGCTTCGATAGCTTTGTAGTGAATTGGGCATAAATGGATTAAATTTGCAGCAAAAATGATCGGATAATTGGAATAAACAAAAATAACCATCCGATTGCCCAAAGAAAGTACAATGGTAAAAATTGGCGACATAGAATTAGGAGACTTCCCGCTTTTACTGGCACCTATGGAAGACGTGAGTGATCCTCCATTTCGAGCAGTATGTAAAGAGAACGGAGCAGACCTGATGTATACAGAGTTTATTTCCTCAGAAGCACTTATCCGTGACGCTGCTAAAAGTATTCAAAAGCTCGACATCTATGACTATGAGCGCCCCATTGGCATTCAAATCTTTGGCGAAAAAATAGAATCCATGCGCGAAGCTGCAGCCATTGCAGAAGAAGCTAATCCTGAATTGGTGGATATCAACTACGGTTGCCCAGTTAAGAAAGTAGCCTGTAAAGGTGCTGGGGCAGGTATCTTGCTCGACATCCCTAAGATGCAGAAAATGACTGAGGAGATCGTGAAGCGAGTAAGCAAGCCAGTGACCGTTAAAACTCGTCTCGGCTGGGATCACGACACTATTAAAATCGTAGAAGTGGCTAAACGCCTACAAGACGTGGGTATTCAAGCGCTCAGCATTCACGGAAGAACTCGTCAGCAAATGTACAAGGGTGAGGCAGATTGGAATCCTATTGCCGAAGTCAAGAATCATCCAGATATTCATATTCCTATTTTTGGCAATGGAGACATAGACTCTCCTCAAAAAGCCAAACAATATCGCGAACAATATGGTGTGGATGGCATCATGATTGGCCGAGCGGCTATTGGTAATCCCTGGATTTTCAACCAAATCAAGCACTACTTTAAAACAGGAGAAGAACTAGCACCCCCCACTTTGTCTGAAAGAATGAACGCGGTTCGTAGCCATTTGAAATTCTCTATAGAATGGAAAGGAGAAAAAAAGGGAATTTTTGAAATGAGAAGACACTACACCAACTATTTCAGAGGGATTCCAGGATTCAAACCTTTCAGAGCACGGCTGGTAGAGTCCCCCACCTTCGAAGCCACTTCAGACATATTGAATGAAGTGGAAGATGTCTTTCAAAATGCAAGCCTAATGATTCAATGAGTGACGAACAAAACTCGCCAGGACTGGTCTCTTGGCTGTTACTCGTTTTATTGGCACTGGTTTGGGGCAGCTCATTTATCCTCATCAAAAAAAGCCTATTGACCTTCTCGGCAGGCGAAGTTGGGACGCTAAGAATGTTTATTGCGTTTTTGGGATTATCTCCATTTGCACTTCCTGTGCTCAAAAAGATAGAAAGAAAAAGACTCCCCGTACTTTTCTTAGTAGGATTCGTAGGCAGTTTGCTTCCTGCTATTCTTTTTGCTATTGCTCAAACGCAACTCGAAAGTGCAATTACAGGAGTGATTAATGCCATGACACCCGTTTTTGTCTTGTTGATTGGATTAATATTCTTTCATCACAAAATCAAAACAATCAATGCCATTGGTATAACTATTGGATTTATTGGTTGCTCATTCATCATGCTGGGAGGCGCATATTTCGATTTGTCAGGAGTCAATTTATACGCCCTGTTTGTAATTGCAGCTACAGTCATGTATGGCACAAGTGTCAACCTGATCAAACATTATTTGACTGACATTCGCTCCTTGCATATTACAGCTATATCATTTACGCTTGTCAGCCCAATCAGCCTGGGATATCTGCTTATCGCAACAGATTTTTTGGATAAAGCAGCCTCAGACCCAAATTTCTTGCCTGGCTTGGCCTACGTGTCTACTCTTGCGTTAGTCGGCACGGCCATGGCCTTAGTTATTTTCAATAAATTGGTAAAAACAGCTTCCCCCATTTTTGCTAGTTCCGTCACTTATGTCATCCCTATTGTGGCTATTGGCTGGGGGTTGGTAGATGATGAAGTGCTCAATGCCTATCAAATTTTTGGAATTGGGATTGTATTGGCGGGTGTCTATCTTGCCAACAAAAAGTAATCTCAATGGAGGAAATAGAAAATTTCACCCTTACGGCTAAAGATGGCACTTCTCTATATGGTCGCGAGTGGCTGATCGAAAACCCTAAAGCTGCCATTTGCCTCGTACACGGTCTGGGTGAACACATAGGACGATACGAGCACGTTGCTGAATTTTTCAACTCCCATCAAATTTCTTTTTTTGCTTTTGACCTCCGCGGACATGGTAGATCAGAAGGCAAACGTGGTCACACTCCCTCCCATTATATGCTAGTTGACGACGTAGAAGAATTGCTAATGTTCGCGCGTGCGGAATACAATGACGTACCACTTTTTTTATACGGTCATAGTTTGGGTGGTAATATTGCAACCAATTATGTGCTCAAAAAGAACATCAATGAACTGACTGGTGCCATCATCTCCTCACCTTGGTTGGCACTGGCATTAGAGCCTCCTGCATTCCAGATGAAGCTGGCCAAATTCGTTTCAGGTTTCTTACCCTCTCTGACCCAATCCAACGGGCTTGACGTAAAACATCTCACCAATGATGATGCAATTAATCAGGCTTATAAAAAGGATCCTTTGGTTCATGATAAAATCTCCACAAAGCTATTTACAGAGTGCTATAGAGAAGGGCTATGGGCATTGGAAAATTCGCAAAAGAATAAGATTCCTCTTTTGATCTTTCATGGCACTGAAGACCGAATCACTTCACCAGATGCATCAAAAACATTCGCAGAAAACATTGGCGAACTAGCCACTTATCATCAATGGCCTGGCATCAAACACGAGCCACATAATGATGTGAAAAAAGAGGAGGTCCTAGAAACGATTTTTAAGTGGGTCAAGGAGCAGGTTTGAATTGACTGACCCGTCATTACCCGACGACAGTTCGGGTAATCCCTTTCGGATCGCTGAATAACCGAGCTACAGCTTTTTGCCTCAAGAGATTACCCGAATGTGATTTTCTCCGTCTATCCCATCGGGTAATGACGTGTTTTTTTTTGGATAGCCAGAGCTTGCTAAGTCTAAGCACGATATCCTCATAATTTGTCACTTTTGTAAATCATAGTCTTAACCCAATCTAATTCCGCTCTATAATAATTGATTGTTGAGTGATTGGTATTTAATACTTTGGTTTCCATTGATATACCTGCTAAGATTCCAGACAAATAGGTTTCATATCTCCGAAATGCAGATTTTGCACCCTCTGAATCATTCATCCTTAACATAATTAAACCTTGCTGTTTATCTGCCAAGGAAGAAGGCAGGACATTCAGTTTCTTTGCTCTTTCAATAAAGCCTAACGCATTTCTATTCATTAACGGGGTATTATGCATTCTCATAATTAGCATTGCTTTATCGCCATCGTTGGTGTTGTCACCAACGAGCCTCAACCGCTCTAGTCTAATTCTCCGGCGGCTTCTGCTTCCAGAGCTTTTTGTTTTCCTTGTGGCGGGTGGAGTCGCGTTTGGTTTTCTTTTGGACGTTTTTTTCTAGAGCCTGAGTCAAATCTATCCCTGTTTGATTAGCCAGGCACATGACTACCCAGAGTACGTCGGCTAGTTCGTCACCCAAATCAGCTTCTGCTTCTTTATCTTTGAAAGACTGATCCCCATATTTTCGAGAAATGATCCTTGCCAGCTCACCTACCTCCTCTGTAAGTACAGCCAAATTGGTGAGTTCACTGAAGTAGCCTCCGTGCTTCTTGATCCAATCATCTACCAGCGCCTGTGCATCCTCAATCGTCATTACTGTTTGTTTTTAGAATCTATCATAATAGTCACCGGACCATCATTGGTCAGACTCACTTTCATATCAGCACCAAATTCTCCTGTCTGAATCGACTTGCCCAGCTCTGTTTCCAGCTGCTCAATAAACTTCTCATACAACGGGATGGCTATCTCTGGCTTGGCTGCTTTGATGTAAGATGGGCGATTGCCTTTCTTGGTACTTGCATGCAAAGTAAACTGGCTAATCAACAAAATGTCACCCTCTACGTCCAACACACTTTTGTTCATGATGCCAAACTCATCATCGAAAATCCTCAGATTACAAACCTTGCGCGTAAGCCAGTCTATGTCTTCTTGATCATCAGCTTCTTCGATACCAAGTAGAATCATCAAGCCCATGTCAATTTGCCCTACTATTTCCTGATTGATTTTTACTGACGCCTCAGACGTCCGCTGTAACACTGTTATCACCTTTGTATTCTTTGGTGTGTGCTATTCTTTTCATTTCTAGTGGCTTGTGTACATGTGTACCAGTCTCTCCGCTCAATGCCACGTAGAACATAGACCTCGCTACTTCGCTCCCCTCAATGGCCCAGAATTTTAATCTCGAACCAATGATAAAAAAGGACAATACGCCAGAAGCCACTTTGGCAAGTTCTTCCCAAAGTCTAAAGTTCTTTCGATACCCCAAAAGCAATGACGGTTGGAATATATGAAGTGCTCTTAGGTTCAATTCTTTTAACGCATCTTCTACTTGACCTTTTACGGCATTGTAAAAAAGTCCTGATTGTGCATTGGCACCGTAAGAAGAGACGATATGAAACTGATCACACATACTATCCTCTTTAGACATTTTAGCCAATTCCATGGTGTAGGTAAAATCGACTCTATAGAAAGCCTCTTTAGATTTGGCCATCTCCATGGTGGTACCTATGCAGCAGTAATAATCGTTTGCCGAAATCTGATCTTTGTAATTGGCTAAGTCATCAAAATTGATGAGCAATTCTTCGATTCGATTGTCTTTTACACTTGGAGAACTTCTCCCAACAATTAATATTTTCGAGTAATGATCATTTTCCAAAAGCACATTTAAGAGCTCTCTTCCAACCAATCCTGTGGCACCTACGATCAATGCTGTTCTGCTTGACATGTATTTCTAATTAGAAGTCGTTTAAATTAGATAGTTAGCCAACAAGATACAAAAAAATTCATAAACTCGCCGCCAATTTTAGTGCCTGTCAAAATAGACTAGACACAAAAAAAGCCATGAATTAAAATTCATGGCTTTCCCTATATTTTTACACCTGACTTTACTCCCCGATTGACTCGGCTAGTACTAAAATTTTATTGTTTAGCACTTCTACGACTCCACCATCTATACTAAAATGTATTTCTTCGGTTTTCTTGTCATGCAGTCTCAAAATCTTCACATCACCTTTCCCTACAGAACTAACCAAAGGGGCGTGATCGTTAAGAACCTGAAACGAACCATCGCTTCCAGGAAACATGGCAGATTCTACCTCTCCTTCAAAAACGTTTTCGTCTGGTGTGATTATTTCTAAATACATAGTGTGAATTATTTAGCTTCAGCCAATAATTTTTCTCCTTTTGTGATCGCTGATTCGATGCCGCCTACCAAGTTGAAAGCCGCCTCTGGCAAGTGATCCAATTCACCATCCATGATCATGTTGAATCCTTTGATGGTGTCTTTGATATCAACCAAAACCCCTTGCAAACCAGTAAACTGCTCTGCTACATGGAATGGCTGAGAAAGGAATCTTTGTACCCTTCTTGCTCTGTGTACCACCTGCTTATCTTCGTCAGACAATTCGTCCATACCCAAAATAGCAATGATATCTTGAAGTTCTTTGTATCTCTGAAGAATTTCGATAACTCGTTGTGCACATCCGTAGTGCTCAGCACCTACGATTTCTTCAGACAAAATTCTTGAAGTAGAATCCAATGGATCCACTGCTGGATAAATACCCAACTCAGAAATTTTTCTTGAAAGTACAGTCGTGGCATCCAAGTGAGCAAATGTAGTTGCAGGCGCAGGGTCAGTCAAATCATCTGCAGGTACATAAACGGCCTGTACAGAAGTAATTGATCCTCTCTTTGTAGAAGTAATTCTTTCTTGCATGGCACCCATCTCAGTTGCCAATGTAGGCTGGTATCCCACTGCTGATGGCATACGTCCTAGCAATGCAGATACTTCAGATCCAGCTTGCGTAAATCTAAAGATGTTGTCCACGAAGAACAGGATATCTTTTCCTTCTCCTTCGCCATCACCATCCCTGAAATATTCAGCAACAGTAAGACCAGAAAGTGCTACTCTCGCTCTTGCCCCAGGAGGCTCATTCATCTGACCAAAAACAAAGGTTGCTTTTGAATCACCTAATGCTTTTTTATCTACTTTGGAAAGATCCCATCCACCTTCTTCCATAGATTTCAAGAAGTCGTCACCGTAGTTTACGATACCAGACTCAATCATCTCACGAAGCAAATCGTTTCCTTCTCTTGTTCTTTCTCCAACTCCAGCAAATACTGAAAGTCCACCGTGTCCTTTGGCGATATTGTTGATCAATTCCTGAATCAATACAGTTTTACCAACACCAGCACCACCAAACAAACCAATTTTACCCCCTTTAGAATAAGGCTCAATCAAGTCAATTACTTTGATACCTGTAAATAGTACTTCAGTAGAAGTAGATAGGTCTTCAAACGCAGGAGCAGATCTGTGAATAGGAAGAGATTTCTCTCCTTTTGGTTGCTCAATACCATCGATAGCTTCGCCGATCACATTGAACAAACGACCTTTAATATCTTCTCCGATAGGCATAGTGATTGCCGAGCCAGTATCGATAACTTCCATACCTCTGGTGAGTCCTTCGGTACCTTCCATCGCGATAGTTCTAACTCTGTCTTCGCCTAAGTGCTGCTGGCATTCCAACACTACCTTTTGTCCGTTTTGTTTGGTTACGTAAAGTGCGTCCAGAATATTTGGGACATGAGCACCTTCAGCTTCGAAGCTTACATCGACTACCGGGCCAATTACTTGTGTGATTTTACCACTATTTGCCATTTCTTGATTGTTTATTTCAATGAAAAATTGTGTCCTGTTTTTTCAAAGTGCGAAGTTAAGGTAATAATTGAGTTTTCGCCAAGTATCCGACTTCTTTTTACGTAGTTAGGATTTAAGCGAAATGCGAAAGGTAGTTCCACGATTCACATCCGAACGCTTCACATAGATTTTCCCTTTATGATAGTTTTCTATAATTCGTTTGACCAAAGTTAATCCTAGTCCCCATCCGCGTTTTTTGGTCGTATAGCCTGGTTGGAATATTTTCTGAATACCAGCCTTGGTCATGCCCTTGCCAGTATCTGAAATGTCTATGATGACATGGCCTTCGTTAGCCTTCAAAACTTTGATGTGTATCTTGCCTTCTCCTCCCATGGCATCCACTGCATTTTTGCAAAGATTCTCTATTACCCATTCAAAAAGTGGTTTATTGATATTGGCCTCAAGCTCTCTATTGGGAAAACAAACCAAGGTGAATTCCACTCGGGTAGAAATTCTCCTTTTGAGATAATTCAACGTTTCTTCAATCAGGTTATAAACATTGGTGCTTTCAAGAATGGGCTCTGACCCAATATTTGAAAATCTAGAGGTGATCATATTCAGACGCTCGACATCTTTCTCCAGTTCTACAATCATATCCATGTCTTTGAGCTTTTCGTCAGACTTGAGATATTCTACCCATGCCATCAAAGAAGATAGTGGGGTTCCCAGTTGGTGGGCTGTTTCTTTGGCCAGGCCAACCCAGACTTTATTTTGCTCTGCTGCCTTTGAATAGTTGAAAACCAAAAAGGCAATCATTCCAAAAATACCTATCACAAATAGCTGTGTTATGGGATAGTACTTCAACTGAGTAAGAAGCAAAGAATTTTTATAGTAAATGAATTGATAGCCTGTAATACTTCCATCCCTACGTAGTGTGACCAACAGGGGCTCATGTTCCTCCTCCATTTCTCGAATTTCAGTAAGCAAAATTCGATTGCGTTCTTTTCTAGTAGCCGCTCTATCTGCCGCTGGGATATTCTTATACTCCAGAGGGTTCCCCAGCTCGTCAGCCATAACTACAGGAATAGACTTATTCGAAAGAATTATCTCATCAAAAATGAAATTGAGATCTGTATTGTTTTCCTGATTGGCAAAGTATTCAAGCGTATTTGCATAAAGAGCAATCAATTTTTCTTCACGCGCCTTGATCTGCTCAACTAAAACATTGGTATAGTAAATGGAGACGATACTAATGACTATTGATATGGCTAAAACCACCCATTTGAATTTGGATCGGTTTCTGTACAAATCGAGTTGGGTGCTGTCGTATAATTTGGAAGCCATATAGAATGAGTACCTATGCGGCAAATATAGGATTTGAAATAACTTTGACTCGTTTATTTTAAAATTTTCGGCCTGCGTTCCAATGGTTTAAGATATTTTTAGGCAAGCCAATTGAAATCAACTATGTATTCACTTTCTGTGAAACCTTATCTATTTTACCTCCTTCTACTAGTCTCCGTGTCAGTAAATGGTCAAAAGGTAGCCTTGGTTTTAAGTGGGGGCGGTGCAAAGGGAATTGCTCATGCAGGTGTTTTAAAAGCACTTGAAGAGCATAATATCCCCGTTGACTATGTGGTTGGTACTTCTATGGGCAGTATTGTTGGGGGATTTTATGCTGCAGGTTATACGCCAGAGCAAATTAAGAATCTGGCATTATCTCAGGATTTGCAGGATTGGGTAGATGGCATCATTGATGAAAAATATCAATACAGCTTTCATGAAAACCCTCCAGATCCTTCATGGCTCACTGTGAAATTGGATTTTGATTCAGCCTTTGAGTCTAGTTTTGACCCGTCTCTAGATAGAGATTTTGTTTTAAATATTAATCTAGCCCAGCGACTGCAACATGCCTCGTATGTCTGTGATGGAAACTATGACAGTTTATTTGTGCCATTCAGAGCTATAGCTTCCAACATTTTTATGGAAGAACAAGTGATTCTTGACAGTGGGGTGCTTTATGAGTCCATACGCTCTTCCATGGCTATTCCTTTACTTTATCGACCCGTGCGGATCAATGGTGAACTACTTTTTGATGGTGGCGTTTACAACAATTTCCCAATCGTACCTGCAAAAAAAGAATTCAACCCTGATGTCACTATAGGGGTGAATGTGGGGAGTAAGGTTTTAAAAAAATATCCTAAAGATGACGATGAGAAATTGTTGGCTGAATCTTTACTCTTTTTTATGCTAAACAAAGGAGACCCTTCGAAACTGGACAGTTCTGATGTTTTTATAGATGTAAATCTTTCAAAATATAGTACACTGGATTTTGAAAAGGCTAATGAAATCTATGAGATTGGGTATCAAACTGCTCTTAGTCAAATTGATGAAATTCAAAGTAAAATCAAACGTCGAGTAGCAGCCGACAGCTTGCAAGAAAGAAGAGTAGCATTCTTAAACCGGCAAATGCGGCATTATTTTGACACGGTTCAAGTTGATGGGTTTAGTAAGAAAACATCTCAATACATTACCAACGTCTTTGATAAGGACAAATCCTTTGAGTTTGAACAGGCCAAAAGAGCATACTACAGGCTGATTGACAATGACTATTTCATTAACATATTTCCCAGCTATTCTAAGGACGAGCACTATGCATTTCGCCTATCTGGCAATCCCAACCCAAGACTCAAAGCCAAAATAGGTGGCAGTCTAACTTCACGCAATATCTCTTACATGTACCTGGGATTTGATTTCAAAAGACTTACTCGCATACTGGAGGAATATGAACTGAAACTCTTTGCTGGGCCTTTTTATGAGTCTATGTACTTCAAGAACAGATTTACACTCCCGGGCAAACGGCCTTTTTCTTTTGGCCCTACGATAGTTCTCAACCATCGAGATTATTTGAATTTAGCCGATTATTTGCTTGGCGAACCCGACCTGACCATTCTCGATAGAGTGGATAGAAAATTGGGACTTTTTTTTGGCTTCCCGCTAAATAGGAAATATGGTCTAAGTGCCGAAGTTTCGTATCTTTTAAACAAAGATAAATTTAGCAACCGACCGCAAATCAACACAAACGAAAACTTTGATGAACTACAATTGAAGGGCTTGCGGCTTGAAGCAAATCTATTCCACGACAACCTAAATTATCCACAGTTTGCTTCTGAAGGATCCAAGTTTGAATTCGCAATCAATCAATTTATTATAGAAAGTAGCTACACTCCAGGAGCAACTTCGGCAATCATAGCTTCAAAAAATGACAGGCAGTGGTTTACGACTAAGGTAGCTTCTGAAAGATATTACGCATTCAGTCGGAAATTCAGCTTAGGGACTATTGTAGAGATTCAATATTCTAATCAGCCTGTTTTAGGAACTACGAGAAGTACTGTCATAAACGCTACAGGGTTTTACCCTTTGCAAGACAGTAAAACTGTCTTATTAGAAAATTTCAGAGCTCGTCAATTTATTGCTGTTGGTTTAAAGAACGTGTGGTCCCCTACCAAAAATTTGCAGTTTCGGCTGGAGGGATACGTTTTTAATGCCACAGAAAATGTAGTAGGAGCAAATGGTGAAGTCCCAAAATTCGAAAGAGACTGGATAAACCCATCTTATGCGGCTACAACTGGGCTCGTATACCACTCCCTGATAGGTGCTGTAGGTTTTCATATCAACTATTATGATGACCCCCAACATCAGTGGGGAGCCTTGCTGCATTTTGGTTACTTATTATTCAATGATCATTCATTAGAGTAAATTTTTAAAAAATTGTAAATTACAGGTTATCAAACCTTTGATAAAAAGATCTACTTGAACTATGAAAATAACAGGCTTTCTATTTTCGCTTTGTTTCTTTATTTCTAACCTACTTTTATTATCCCATCAGAATGCCCTTGCACAGGCGCATGAGGAAGGTACGCTTATTCGAGTCACGGGTACTGTTCTCGATAATGAATCCAAGTCCCCACTCATTGCAAACGTATTTTATGAAAAATTGCCTTACTACGACGACATGGGAATTGCGGCTACTAATCAGCAAAACGGTGTGTACGAACTCTATATGTTAGCAAATCTCAAGTACATTATCAATGTAAAAGCTGATGGGTTCAAAACGATAAGTGAAGAAATTGAAATTGTGGATAATGGCACTCAGTTGATAGAAAAGAACTTCATTATGGAGCCAGACGCTGCTCATGAAAAATTTGACCTGCATAATCTAATTTTTGCAAGAGGTCGAGCGGTTATAGATGAATCTTCCTATGCTGAACTCAACGATTTTGTGCTTTGGCTTGACCAGCGGCCGACCGTAAATATTCAACTAGAAGGACATACCGATTTTCAGGGTAATGCTGATGCCAACTTGCAATTGTCTCAGCAGCGAGTAGATGCGGTAAAAGATTACCTGGTGAAAAAAGGTGTGAAAAAAGCCCGAATACTAACCAAAGCCTTTGGCGGAACTCAACCTTTGAGCAGAGAAAGAACTGATGAAGCCCGTACGGCAAATCGACGTGTTGAAGTTAGAATCCTGAAGCAATAAAAAATTGAATATATTTATTACTACCTATAATAAATTATCATCCTCAATGAGAAACATTATCACTTTATTCGTTGCTGGCCTAATCTCCTGTAATCTATACGCACAAGAAACCGTCAAATGGGCATCAGAAGTGATGCATGTAACCTCCGAGACCACGGCACTACAGTATGCGGCCAGTCAGGCTTTGCATGCACCAAATGTGTATCCAAAAGGTGGGGAAAGTCCAAATGCCTGGAGGCCTGCTCAGCCAGACAATAATGAGTACATAGTGGTAAAATTCGACGCTCCCATTCGAGCACAACAAATCGCTATTGCAGAGACAGAAAACCCAGGTGCCATCTCCAAAGTATTTGCCTATGATTCACTGGATAATGAATACTTAATATTTGACCTTAACCCTCGTCCAATCCCGCTTCAGAGCAGACTGCTAAACTTATTTTTTGAAAAAACCCCATATCGAATCGCCTACATTAGGGTAGATATCAAAGGCGGAAACGTACCAGGTTTCAACAGTATTGATGCTATTGGGCTCTCCTCTTCCAATATTCCCATTAGTGTATTAATTGATTTGGCGAAAAACGTAAATCAACAATTGGTTACCGAGCGACTAGGGGAAAACGTGAACAGTCAATATTTGGAACAAAGTCCCATACTTTCTCCAGACGGGAAAACCTTGTACTTCAGCCGAAGAGCTCACCCTGACAATGTGGGAGGAGTAGATGACTATGAAGACATTTGGTATTCGGAATTGGATGAAGAAACGCAAGAATGGCTTCCAGCAAAAAATCTAGGCCCGCCACTGAATACGCCAGGCCCCAACTTCATTTGCTCCATTACACAAGTCGGCGACGAAACCGTTCTTCTTCTTGGCAATAGGTATGAAAAAAGGGGTCGCATGGCGCAAGGCGTGTCGATGAGTAGAAGTAAGGGAGATGGAAAATGGGATAAACCCTCAAACCTTAACATTGAAAATGACTATAACTATTCTGAAAAGGTAGATTACTATATGAGTACAGATACAAAAGTTATTTTGATGGCCATAGAGCGAGATGATACTTATGGGGATAGAGATATTTATGTGTCATTTGTTCAGCCAAATGGTGATTTCAGTGAACCCAAAAATCTTGGTAATGTAGTCAACTCTGCTGATGTAGAAAGTGGCCCTTTCCTGCATCATGATGGTGAGACGCTTTACTTTTCATCAAAAGGTTTTAGAGGATATGGAGGAGCAGATATTTATGTATCCAAACGTCTCGACGACACCTGGACTAACTGGTCTAAACCTGAAAACTTGGGCAAAGGGGTGAATGGCTCAGACGACGATACATACTTTAATATCCCAGCCACTGGAAGCCATGCCTATTTCACAAGAGGCCGAGCTGATGAGAATACTGATGTATTCAGATTTCGTATAGACGAGTTGTTTGTAGAGCCTACTGATGAACCAGTACTTGACCCCACTGAAATATTCGTGACGATTCATGGAAAAGTATTTGACTCTAAAACAACTCAACCCATTATGAGCAGTGTTTTAGTGGAGCGGTTGCCAGATGGAATAACAGTAGGAAACGCAGATACTAACGAATACGGAGAGTTTGTATTTAAAGTAAGGCCTGGCGCCACTTATGGAGTTATTGCTGAAAAAGAAGGCTACCTTTCGCAAAGTGAAAATATAGATTTGAATGAAGTGACCGAAACCACAGATATTCAAAAGGATCTTTTCTTATCTCCAATCGAAAAAGGGGCAGCTATTGCGCTAAACAACATTTTCTTCGAATTTGATAAATCAGATCTGAGAACCTCGTCTTATGCTGAATTGGATAGGGTGTTGAAACTGCTTCAAACCAATAAGATTAACAGCATTGAGATTTCAGGACATACAGACGCTGTAGGCGATGACGACTATAATTTGGACTTGTCTCAAAGACGGGCTTGGTCTGTCTACAGTTATTTCATTGCCAATGGAATCAGCGCTTCCAGGCTTGAATCTGTGGGCTATGGAGAAACCCTACCCGTAGCACCCAATGACACCGCCGACAATCGAAAAAAGAATAGGCGCGTAGAATTTAAAATTATTGAATGATATTTGAGGCTCGAATTTCGAGCCTTTTTTTCACCTTATACTTTCTGATCCATTGACATTAGTACAACTCGAATACATAATTGCTCTAGATAATTACAGGCATTTCGCAATTGCGGCGGAAAAATGTTTTGTGACTCAACCCACGCTTAGTATGCAAATACAAAAGCTGGAAGATACCTTAGGAATCATTCTATTTGACAGAAGTAAACACCCCATAGAGCCCACAGAGATTGGTGTGCAAATTCTAGAGCAGGCAAGAAAAATTATTGCCGAGTCTAAAAAAGTAAGTGAAATCATTGATGACGAAAAACACGAAATCCGAGGTGACATTAAAATTGGTGTAATACCCACATTGGCTCCTTATTTGGTTCCTTTGTTTATTTCGTCTTTTGTGGAAAAGTATCCAAAGATAAATCTTCAGGTCAGTGAGCACATGACTGGCAACATGCTGGATCTATTGAAAAAAGATCAAATTGACATTGGGCTCATGGTGACACCTTTGAATGAAGAAAGCATGAAAGAAAGCCCTTTGTTTTACGAGGAATTTTTCGCTTATGTATCTCACAGACATCCCTTGTATGATCACAAAAAAGTGGCCTCATCAGAACTAAACAATGAAGGCTTGTGGATTCTAGACGAGGGTCATTGTTACAGAAGTCAAATGCTTAATATCTGTAATGCTAAAAAGGCCGACCGATATAATAATCGGGTGCTATATGAAAGCGGCTCTCTAGAATCACTGAAAAAGCTCGTTGATCGTCGTGGTGGGTACACACTCTTACCCGAGTTATTCACTCTGGATCTCACCAAAGATGAGCAAACAAAACTTCGGAAATTTTCTGATCCTGTTCCTACCAGGGAAGTGGGTCTTGTGGTAAAGAAAAGTTATGCCAAAAAGAAGCTTTTAGAAGCCATGCATAAAGAAATACTTGCCAACCTCCCCCCTGTAATGGTCAGTAGAAAAAACACCAATGTCATAAAATTATAAGACGCTCTCCTAAATCCGTGCAATTTGGGTTGCTAGTTCTTTTCCGCTAAATTTTAGCTATGGAAAAGTATATCTGGATTGGACTCGGCCTTTACCTATTCCTCTCTATCCTAGTTTTTTTGGTTCAAGAATATTTTATGTTTCATCCAGAGAAGCTGCCTGAAGACTTTGAGTACAAATACGATGAGCCCTTCCAAGAACACTTTTTTGACGTAGAAGAAGGGGTAAGAATAAATGGCCTTCACTTTACGGTCAAGGATTCAAAAGGTATTGTCATATATTTTCATGGCAATACCAGAAGTATCAAAGGCTGGAGCAAATATGCTCGAGACTTCACAAGGAGCGATTATGAAGTTCTGCTGATCGACTATAGAGGCTTTGGAAAGAGCACAGGAAAACGTGCTGAGAAAGCCATTTATAAGGACAGCCAGTTTGTTTACAATCAGGTCAGAGCATGGTATCCAGAGAAAAAAATTATAATCTATGGACGATCCATGGGTTCTGGGTTTGCTGCTAAACTAGCTTCTAAAAACCGACCCAAAATGCTTATCCTAGATGCACCATATTATAGCCTTTCTCAACTGACCTCGCGTTGGTTGTTTTTCCTTCCATTGTCGATTTTACTCAAGTATCATATACGAACTGACATCTGGATTAAGTATGTAAGGTGTCCAATTTACATTATTCATGGCACAAAAGATGGGTTAATTCCATACCGATCAAGCGTCAGATTACGTAAGGAAGCTCCATTGACCACTCGATTGATACCCATCCATGGAGGAAAGCACAACAATCTCACTTCTTTCAGTGAATATCACAACCATTTGGATGAAATACTACAGGGGAAACACGATTTAATATTCGATAAATCGCTAAAAGATTTTCTGGATTTTTAAGTATATTGAAATCAACAACATTATGATAAAATGACCCAGGTGCAATTTCTGAACATGTCCCTAGGGGAGCAGGTTCAACATATTTACAAAAATGGAGCTTTCATTACCGACATTAGGTACTATGAATATAAGGTGAATCTGTTTTTATTAAATGGAAATTATTTTGAAGTTTTCATCAATCACAAATCGGTTGAGATAACTAAAATTTCTCCGCTCAACTATAAATCGAATCGCATACTTTTCTACCTAGATCAGGTGAAACTTCCTAAGCCTCAGTTATGATCTATTTCCAATCTATGAGCTAATTTTTTAATTGCTTCTTCCTCTTCATCCGATATACCATCTGTGATATTGGCAAATAGATACATTGTTTCCATAATAAACTCTTGATCGATTTTATTGCCTTGAATGGAAGCGTGAAGGGCATTTAAAAATTTCTTGTTCCATTTATCCACATTGTCGAGCAAATATCTGATTTCAGTCCTGAATGACATGGCAATTCTATCACGATCATCATCTGGCGACTTCACAAATTCTGCAGAAAGCCCGCGAGTCGCCATCACAATACCATCCCATTCTTCTTTATCTAGCACTCCATCACTCATGCAGACCAGCAGCGCAGGGTATAATTTGGCCAGATAGTTAAATTGATCTTCAGGAATTTTGATCTTTCTGGCTTTGATGTATTCGATGTAGAGTTGATGAAGTTGTGGAGTCATAGTGATATGCAAACAATTTAAGAATTCTAAAGATAGCACCTAAATATAAAATTTCGGGTATCAATTAGAAGTATTCCAATTATCCTCCTGGTTCTACAGCCTGAGAAACACTCTGATCCAACTGCAAGTAGCGACTGTATCTATACAAAATATCAGCTACATAATCCACTGGTTCATCTCCCCGGCAGTAACCAAATTTTACTACTGGATCAGTGTAATATTTTTTCTTTGATTTTAATCTCAAATATTTAGCCACGTCTTCCCAGTCTTCAGAATCAGCGCTGTATTTTTCTGCTAATCTCACCGCATCTTGTACGTGCCCCTGACCTACATTATATGAGGCCAAAACAAATTTGGCTTTCTCTTCTTCATCATCAATATCCTTCCAAACGTCCTGTAACCATAAGATGTGCCTAATTCCCGCTTTCAGGTTTTGGGAAGGATTGAACAAGTTTCTAACACCATAAGACTTACCAGTCTTTGGCATGACTTGCATTAAACCTCTTGCCCCAACCCATGACTCAGCTCGTGGATCAAAACGAGATTCTTTAGATATCTGAGCAGCTAGAAGCTGCCAGTCCCAGTTTATTTTTGCTGCACTCAATTTGATGATACTATCGTAAGGAGATATTCGTTCTGAGTTTTTAGAAAAGAAATCGCTCTCTACCATCTCTTTACTCTTTCGTGTGCTTTTGAAATATTTGTCGTATAGCGCATAGTATTCGGTTGTTCTCTTCATTTCGCCAATCCATGCATTTAAGGTATCGAGCCATTGGGGAGCATTTTTTCTTACACCCCAAGCAATTTGCTGGGGAAAACTAATGGCTGTCTTTACATCCAATATCGGAAAATATCTTGCGTTCACCAATGCCACATCCTCGTCTGCAACTGTGAAGTCTATATTGCCTTCTACGACCAATTCAATGAGGGCTTCAGTTTCCAATTCATCAAACTCCTCCACGATTAGGATGTCTCCGCCTATTTCTTCAGCTAAATGCTTCAGGCGGTTGGTATAGGCAGAACCTTTTCTTACATAGACCTCTTTCCCAATTAGTTCAATGGGATTGCGTAATAGTGTCTTTTCAATTTCATGGAGTTTCATGTCTCTCCAGTTATTTGGTTTTCTCTGCACCAACACTTGTCGAACAAAGTTGTGCGGCGTCGTAAATTCCATAAACCGCTGACGTTCTTTGGTTACGGATAGGTTATAAGCCAAAATGTCACCTTGACCTGTATTTAACTTTCGAAAACCATCTTCAAGACTAGGCGTGATATCAAATCGAATTTCTATGCCTATACTTTGGGCAAAAAGGGTGAGCAGTTCATATTCATAGCCCATGGGCTCTCCACGATAAAGAAACATGCCAGTAGAGCTGTTATCAACTATAGCCGTGAAATACCCTCTTTCTTTAATTTGCTCAAAATCCACTTGGGTCATTTGTTCTGGATCATACCCAAATGTAGAGTCTGCAGTTTGTGGAACATCCTCCAGAGCAGTCATTTCTAAATTTGATCGTTTGCAAGAGGGTAGGCTCATGAGTAGAGCCAGTAAACAAGCAAACAAATATCTATTCATTATTATCATAAAAGCGATGGACGCTGAAATACAATATACGTATTTTGAAACACTCCAAGATTAGAATTTTTGTGATAATGAAAATAGAGAAGGAAAATACTATGGATTATGCAGTCTGTAGAACCAGTAATTTTTTTGCAGATAGATATAGACCCTCTGGGTCAAATCCACACTCCTGATGCAATTCCAATTGCGTACCATGCTCTACTACCTCGTCAGGAATACCAAGTCTCAACACCTTGCTTTGGTAGCCTTGATCTGCCATGAATTCCAGAACGGCACTTCCAAACCCGCCCTGAAGGCAGCCATCTTCAACTGTGATGACGTATTTATATTTTTTGAAAACTTCATGAAGCATCTCCTCATCAAGGGGCTTGACAAATCGCATATCAAAATGACCTGCATTCAATCTTTCTTTTGACAGTCTTTCGCACGCTTCTGTAGCATAATTACCAACATGACCCAATGTCAAGAAAGCCAACTCACCACCATCTCGAAGTTTTCTCCCCTTCCCTACTTCAATTTCCTCAAAGGGCGTTTTCCAGTCTGGCATCACGCCATTTCCTCTTGGGTACCTAATGGAGAAAGGCCCTTGGTCTGGCAATTGTGCAGTGTACATCAAATTTCTCAACTCCTCCTCATTCATAGGAGCAGATACCACCATATTTGGAATGCATCTAAAATATGAAAGATCATAATTTCCATGATGAGTGGGCCCATCTGCGCCAGCAAACCCTGCCCTGTCTAAGCAGAATACAACATTCAAATTTTGAATAGCAACGTCATGTATTACTTGATCGTAGGCGCGCTGCATGAAAGTAGAGTAGATATTACAGAACGGCACCAAGCCCTGAGTCGCCAAGCCTGCTGAAAAAGTGACTGCATGCTGCTCGGCAATACCTACGTCATACGCTCGATCAGGCATGGCCTTCATCATAATATTCAATGAAGAGCCAGACGGCATGGCTGGGGTGATTCCCATTATTTTGTCATTCTTTTCCGCCAGTTCTACAATGGTGTGGCCAAAGACCTCCTGATATTTTGGCGGTTGAGGTGTTTCGTAAACCTTTTTATGAATCTCCCCAGTAAACTTATCAAAAGTGCCAGGAGCATGCCACTTGGTTTGATCCTTTTCTGCCAAAGAATAACCCTTCCCTTTCTTGGTCAGGCAATGCAATATTTTAGGGCCTGAAATGTCTTTTAAATCATTCAACACACTCACCAAATGATTGACATCATGGCCATCAATTGGCCCAAAGTATCTTAAATTGAGAGACTCAAAAAGATTGCTTTGCTTGAGTAAGAATGACTTTACACTGCTTTCAACTTTGGAGCCTATTTCTTGAGCATTAGGGCCAAATTTGCTGATTTTCCCTAAAATATTCCAGACCTCATCACGCATCTTATTGTACGTTTTGGAAGTTGTAATATCCGTTAGGTAATCCCTAAGAGCACCTACATTGGGATCGATCGACATACAATTGTCGTTGAGTATGATCAGCAAATTTGAATTAGAAACTCCTGCATGATTCATAGCTTCAAATGCCATTCCTCCTGTCATGGCACCATCTCCAATTACAGCAATATGTTGTTTATTCGTTTCGTTTTTATGACGAGATGCTTCCGCCATGCCAAGTGCCGCAGAGATTGAGGTTGAAGAATGTCCAACTCCAAAAGAATCGTATTCACTTTCTTTCCTTTTAGGGAAACCTGAAAGTCCCTTGTAGAATCTATTGGTATGAAATTGTTCTCTACGCCCAGTTAATATTTTATGACCATACGCCTGATGTCCTACATCCCAGACCAACTGATCTTCTGGCGTATTGAAAACATGATGAAGTGCAACAGTGAGCTCAACAACTCCTAGGCTGGCGCCAAAATGCCCGCCATAAACAGACACTACGTCTACAATATATTGACGAAGCTCCTCAGACAACTTGACCAATTGGACAGCATCTAAGTCCTTCATGTCCGCGGGAGAGTTGATTTGGGCGAGTAACTTACCGGGCTCGATTTGCATAAACTAAATGTACTGTTATAATTTCAAAGCACCAAAAAGTGGCATTAAATGTGCCATTAGGCAAAGTGCCTGCAAAAGTAAACAGAATTACTTACTTATATTGCATCCAAATTTTACCTTGAAAATATGAATAAAGTTTTTGCGCTCCTCATTTTGTTTCTGTCTGATACACTTGCTTTTGCACAAGTCGAAGCAGATAGTCAAGACACTGTGAGTCTCGATATTATGATTGGTCAGATGATTCTGACCGGGATTGGGGATTTTTCCTACATGCCGAAAGACGCAGAAATTTTGGATGAAATAAAAACTGGTAAAGTTGGTGGTGT
This sequence comes from Reichenbachiella faecimaris, assembly GCF_900176375.1. Lineage (GTDB taxonomy): Bacteria > Bacteroidota > Bacteroidia > Cytophagales > Cyclobacteriaceae > Reichenbachiella > Reichenbachiella faecimaris. The sequence continues at coordinate 391,439 of NZ_FWYF01000002.1, forward strand.
CATTCTATTTGAAAAAAATATCAATGCAGAACATCCGAAAAAGCAACTCAAACGAACAATTGAGATGCTCAAAGCGGTTGCAAATATTCCTCTTTTTATAAGCATAGATGAAGAGGGGGGTAGGGTAAATAGGCTCAAAACTAAGTATGGATTCCCTGCCACGAAACAGGCTGGAGACTTGGGTAAACTGAATAATCTGGATACGACAGGATTCTATGCCAATAACACGGCATCAACACTAAACGAATATGGTTTTAACGTGAACTATGCGCCAGATGTGGATGTCGCTATCAATCCCGCAAATCCTGTGATTGCCCAATTAGGCAGAAGTTATTCAAGTGATCCCAAACTTGTAGCCAGTCATGCACAAAAAGTAATTGATATACACAGAGACCACAACGTATTGACAGTAATCAAACACTTCCCGGGTCACGGCAGTTCACAGAATGATTCACATTTAGGAGTGGCTGATGTCAGCAACACTTGGCAATTCTCAGAACTTATGCCCTACAAATGGTTGCTAGACTCGGGGCGGGTAGACGGAATCATGACTGCTCACATTGTGAATGAACATTTAGATCCATCCAAGCTGCCTGCTACCCTATCTCCATATATTATAAGTAATATCCTGAGAGACATATTAGGCTATCAAGGTGTTGTGTTTACAGATGACATGCAAATGCACGCTATTTCAAAAAATTACGGGTTTGAAGAGTCTATTAAGATGGCTATCAATGCTGGAGTGGATGTGATGTTATTTTGTAATAACGTACCTGGAAATGAAAGAAGAACTCCTTCGCAAATCCATGCTATCATCAGTAAATTTGTAGCTGATGGAGATATCTCAGAATCCCGAATCAAAGAATCCTACAATCGAATCATGCAACTCAAATCCAAACTCCAATGAAAAATATTGTCATAATTTCCATTTTATGTATTTCCCTGTTTGCCTGTGGCAAGAAGAATGCAACACAAGAGCCTCAAAACTTTCAGACCTACGGAGAGAGTTTTGACCAAACTACAGTTACAGACCTGTCCACTTTTGCTTCTCTAACCAGTGCACCAGATTCAGTTATGGTGACCATTAAAGGTGAAATAGAAAAAACATGTGCAGTAAAGGGATGTTGGATGCAGCTAAAAGCAAATAATGATCATTCGATGCGCGTTACATTTAAAGACTATGGTTTTTTTGTGCCTAAATCTGGGGCAGAAGGAAAAACCGCAATTGTAAATGGGTATTGCGTGAAACAAGAGACGTCTGTTGACGAACTACGCCATTATGCTCAAGATGCAGGTGAGTCAGAAGAGTATATTAATTCCATTACGACGCCAAAAACTGAATATAATTTTGTTGCCAGTGGTGTAATCATTGAGGATTAATTCCCTTTTAATATTGTAATACCTAATTTTGGCTATTCATTATTTAACCTTCCTTGAACAAAAGATATGAAACGTTATTTGCTAGGGCTGATCTTGGTTAGTCAATTTATTTTGATCAGTTGTGGAGAAGATAGTACCGAAAGTGTCATATTGGGAACCTGGCTTGGAACTAATATCGTTCGAGAAGACTGTGATGATCCACTGAATAACGGAGGGCTCAATTGTGTTAATAATCTGGATCAATGTTTTTCCTGTATTCAGTTCGAGCTTGGACGAGATGGTTCTTATACTCTTACAGCCAATTTTGAAGCCAGTCCTAATAACGAATCAGGTGAATACGAAGCCAAGAATAGCGTGATAAGATTAAAACCTACAGGTGGTGATGCTTACAACCTTCCGATCTCTAATGTATCTGAATCTACCATGACCATAGATTTGCTTCTTACTAATGGATGTACAGCTGTTATCACACTGAAAAATACGGATTGCTAGAAATGGCACAATTACTCTACTAGCATAAATAAACTATGAAAGGTATCATTTTGGCGGGAGGTTCTGGCACTCGACTGCACCCATTGACAGTGGCTGTAAGCAAACAGATATTGCCCGTGTTTGATAAGCCAATGATATACTATCCGCTTTCTACTCTGATGCTTGCTGGAATCAGAGATATTCTTATCATATCTACCCCAAGAGATTTACCCATGTTCGAAATGCTTTTGGGAGATGGTAGTCAAATTGGATGCAACTTTCAATATGCCATTCAAGAAAAGCCAGAGGGACTTGCTCAGGCTTTTTTGATAGGAAAGAAGTTTATTGGCAAAGATAAAGTTGCCTTAATTTTAGGAGATAACATTTTTTACGCCTCGGGCATATCGAAAAAACTACAGCAATGTATTGACCCTAATGGAGGCATTGTATTTGCCTATCATGTGCAAGATCCAGAAAGATATGGCGTAGTTGAATTTGATCAGTTACATCAGGCACTCTCGATTGAAGAAAAACCAGATAAACCCAAGTCAAACTATGCTGTTCCTGGTCTTTATTTCTATGACAATCAAGTGATCCAAATCAGCGAGTCCATCAAGCCAAGTGCCAGAGGAGAACTGGAAATCACTGAAGTGAACAATCAATATCTTAAACTAAAAAAATTAAGTGTTCAAATCTTGGATCGCGGAACAGCCTGGCTGGATACTGGGACTTTTTCCTCACTAAACGAGGCAAGTTCTTTTGTGCAAATCATTGAAGAGCGACAAGGCCTGAAAATTGGATGCATTGAGGAAGTTGCATTCAAAATGAAATACATTGATTCTGGTCAACTGGAAAAAGTTGCCTCTTCATTGGTCAAGAGCGGTTATGGGGAGTACCTTTTAAATTTATTGAAATAAAATGAAAATAGAAGCACTCCCATTGTCAGGCGCATTTCAAATAAGTCCTAAGATACATATAGACAATCGCGGATACTTTTTTGAGTGGTTTAATCAGGAAGGATTTAAAAAAGAAACAGGCGTATCATTTCAACCCGTACAGTTTAATGCCTCAAAATCTACCAAAGGAGTCCTAAGAGGAATGCATTTTCAAGTTGCGCCTCACGCGCAGGCCAAATTGGTTACGGCTACAAAAGGAGAAATTCAAGATGTCATTATCGATGTCAGAAAGGATTCACCTACATTTGGCCAACATTATTCTATGATACTATCTGAAAGTAAAAAAAACCAACTTTACGTTCCCAAGGGATTTGCTCACGGTTTTCTAGTGCTTTCAGAAGAAGCCGAAATTTTTTACGCAATTGATAATTTCTATGCACCTCAATATGAAGATGGCATTTGCCATGATGACCAAGAGCTAAAAATTGACTGGCTGTTAGATAAAAATGAAATTATTTTATCCGACAGAGACAAAAAATATGGCGCATTCAAAAGTGCCATTTTAGAATTTTAAATACAATGACTAAAAAAAGAGTATTAATTACTGGAGGAGCCGGATTCCTTGGCTCGCATCTTTGCGATAGATTTTTGAAAGAAGGATGCCATGTGATAGCCATGGATAATCTGATAACAGGATCTCTAGACAATATCGAGCACTTGTTTCATCGCGATGACTTCGAGTTTTATAATCATGATGTTTCTAAGTTTGTTCATGTTTCTGGTGACTTAGACTATATCATGCATTTTGCTTCACCTGCCAGTCCAATTGACTATCTCAAAATGCCTATTCAGACATTAAAGGTTGGGTCATTGGGCACACACAACCTCTTAGGTTTAGCAAAGGCGAAAAAAGCAAGAATGCTAATTGCTTCGACTTCCGAAGTTTATGGAGATCCTCTGGTACACCCTCAAACGGAAGATTATTGGGGCAATGTGAATCCTGTGGGCCCAAGAGGGGTTTATGATGAAGCGAAAAGATTTCAAGAAGCTATGACCATGGCTTATCATACATTTCATGGGGTTGAAACAAGAATCGTGAGGATTTTCAACACTTACGGTCCAAGAATGCGATTGGATGATGGTAGGGTATTGCCTGCTTTCATTGGTCAGGCATTGAGAGGTGAAGATTTAACAGCATTCGGAGATGGCTCACAAACCCGTTCATTTTGTTATGTAGATGATTTGGTTGAAGGTATTTATCGTCTACTATTGAGTGATTGTGCTGACCCAATCAATGTTGGCAACCCAAGCGAAATTACAATTAATCAGTTTGCTGAAGAAATATTGAAGCTTACAGGTAGCAAATCAAAAATTGCTTATAAGCCTTTGCCAAAAGATGACCCTAAACAGCGTCAACCAAATATTAATAAAGCAAAAGAAGTCTTGGATTGGGAACCTAAATTTTCCAGAAGCGAAGGGTTAAAGCCAACACTAGATTACTTTATAAAAAAGGTAAAAGGTTAGTTTCTATGGAACATAAAGTAGCAATTATTGGTCTTGGATATGTGGGTTTGCCCTTAGCCATTGCTGCCGCTGAAAAATACAATGTTACTGGCTTTGATATCAATGCAAAAAGAATAGAAGAGCTAAACACTGGCTTTGATAGAACGAATGAGGTAGAATCGTCAGCTTTGGCTTCTAGTCCAAATTTGAATTTCACCAGTGAAGCACAAGATTTAGCTCATGCAAATTTCTATATTGTTACGGTTCCTACTCCAATAGACCAAAATAATAATCCTGACTTATCCTTACTGAAGCGAGCCTCAGGCCTTATTGGCAAATACCTCAAAAAGGACGATATCGTAGTTTATGAATCTACAGTATTTCCTGGGTGTACTGAGGACGAATGTGTTCCAGTGCTTGAGGAGGTTTCAGGTTTAACATTTAATAAAGAATTCTATTGTGGCTATTCTCCAGAGAGGATAAACCCAGGCGATAAAGATAGAGGAGTAAAGGATATTCTAAAGGTGACCAGCGGAAGCACTGTAAAAATCGCCAATACTGTCGACAAGTTTTATGCTTCTATTATTACTGCAGGTACGCACAAAGCATCTTCCATTCAAGTGGCAGAAGCTGCCAAGGTGATCGAAAATGCCCAACGTGATATCAACATTGCCTTTGTGAATGAATTGGCACTGATATTTAGCAGACTTGGAATCAACACACATGAAGTACTTGAAGCAGCCGCAACTAAATGGAATTTTCTACCATTCAAGCCTGGCTTAGTTGGAGGTCATTGTATAGGTGTAGATCCATATTACCTTACTCATAAGGCAGAGAATGTAGGATATTTGCCAGAGGTCATTCTTGCTGGTAGAAGAATTAATGACAACATGGGAAAGCACGTAGCTCAAGAGGTGCTTAAGTTGATGGCAAGCAAAGAACTAGAAATAGTCAATTCAAAAGTTTTAATACTTGGTTTGACTTTCAAAGAAAATTGCCCAGACATAAGAAACACTAAAGTTATTGACATCGCAAAAGAATTAGAACAATACAATGTTCAAGTCTCTGTTCATGACCCTCTAGCAAATGCACAGGAAGTAAAAATTGAATACGGATATGATCTGATCCAAGAAATAACCCCTGACTATTCCGCTTACATACTTGCTGTGGCACATGATGAATTTCAAACTATCAATTGGAGTGACATAAGTAAGAATTCCGTAATCTACGATGTGAAAGGCATTCTGCCATCAGGTATTTCTGATGATTCCTTATAGTTTTTAGGTCAAGATGCTTTTCCATTTAACTTTTGTGACTAAGTTTGCGCCTCATTTAACCCTACAGATAGGATATTGAAAACACTATTTACATACAAAACACACCAATCAACTACTTGCTGTTGAAGTTTTGTCTATTGCTCGATGTAAGATCGAGTGCGTTTTTCAATAATTCTTATCTAATATTTCGACAATCATGGACAGTAGGGTCAGACATATCACAAAATCAGTTACTTGGCGCATCATCGCATCTGCGACAACTTTTTCTCTTACTTTAGCCTTTTTTGGTAAGGCAGAACTAGCGATGGCTTCTTGGCTGACTGCTATAGAAACCTCAGTTAAAATCGTCATCTATTACTTTCATGAAAGAATTTGGTTTAAGCTAAGCACAAATCTCAATTCAAAAATGAGACACATAGCCAAAGCCTTAACTTGGCGTATCATTGCTTCCGGCACTACTTTTATACTAGCGTTGTTGCTTTTCGGAGGACATGATGATGCACTTGAAAAAGCGACTTGGATAGCATTAATAGAATCCATTCTTAAAATGGCATTTTATTACGCACATGAAGAGTTCTGGTATAGGATAAATCTTGGGTTGGATGATAGACAAAAAGAATCAACACCATGACTAAAAATATAATCCCACATGATCACACCGTCAAGCAGGCTGATAGAATCAAAAGGTTAGGCTATCGCCCCATTTTGATATGGTTTGTTGGACTTTCAGGATCTGGGAAATCAACACTCGCTAGTGGGCTAGAAACACGTCTTTTCAATGAAGGAATTAATACTTACATTTTAGACGGTGATAATATTCGGAGTGGACTTAATAGAGATTTGGATTTTTCAGACGATAGTCGAAAAGAAAATCTTAGGAGAATTACTGAGGTGTCTAATTTATTTGTTGACGCTGGTACAGTGGTGCTCACGGCCTTCATCACTCCATTCAAAGAAGAGCGTGATAAGGTTCGCAAAATGATGGGTGACAACTACGTAGAAGTATTTGTTAATTGCCCACTAGAGGAATGTGAAAAAAGAGATGTAAAAGGGCTATATCAAAAAGCTCGTGAAGGTAAAATTAAAAATTTCACAGGAATTGATTCACCCTTTGAAGAACCCACATCAGCTGATATAGAAGTGCGCTCTCATCAAATTTCTATTGAAGAAGGCGTTCAACGTATATATGACATTGTTATTGGAAAAATAAGAAAAGTCAGAAGTCTGGAGTCAGAAGCTGGAAGACTAAAGCCATGAAGTTCAAATTTGAAACGTTGTTGATTTGGCAAAAAGCCATGGATTTGGGAGAGGAACTAAATGTGTTATCCGAAGCCTTTCCTACAAAGGAAAAATTCAATCTTTCTTCACAAATTTGCAGAGCGGTTGACTCTATTGCTTTGAATATTTCAGAAGGTTCAATCGGTCAATCTAATGCTGAGTTTAGGAAATTCATGAGTTATTCGATTAGATCGTTAGCCGAAGTAGTTACATGTTTACACAAAGCACAAAGAAGAAAATATATTTCCGATGTAGAATTTGAAAAATATTACAGCGATTCATTCAATTTAATGAACATGATGATTGCTTTCAAAAAGAATATTAAATGAATAAGATGTACATAGACTCCTGACTTAGGTCTTCAGTCTACTGACAATTAAATAAATGATTAGTTAAACTATGTCAAACTATAATCTCACACACATCAAAGAACTTGAAGCGGAGGCAATATATATCCTAAGGGAGGTTTTTGCACAATTCGAGAACCCTGCCATCTTATTCTCAGGCGGCAAAGATTCAATTTGCGTGGCTCATTTGGCAAGAAAAGCATTTTTTCCCTCAAAAATCCCCTTTCCATTCGTTCATGTAGATACGGGCCACAATTTTCCAGAGACTATGGACTTTAGAAATAAATACGTGGAAGAGCTCGGCGTAAAACTCATTGTAGGATCAGTTCAAAAGTCTATAGATGATGGAGCCGCCGCGGAAGAAAAAGGAAAAAATGCAAATCGAAATGCCATTCAAACAGTTACTCTTTTAGACACAATAGAAGAATATGGATTTGATGCTTGTATTGGTGGTGCAAGACGTGATGAGGAAAAAGCCAGAGCAAAAGAGCGCTTCTTCTCTCATCGTGATGAATTTGGACAATGGGATCCAAAAAATCAAAGGCCTGAGCTTTGGAATATTTTCAACGGCAGATGTCACCAAGGAGAAAATTTCAGAGTTTTCCCATTGAGCAACTGGACAGAGATGGATGTCTGGCAATATATTCTATCAGAAAACATTGCACTTCCTAGTCTCTATTTCGCACACGAAAGACAAGTCATTAGAAGAAACAACACTTGGTTGCCTGTTTCAGATTATATACAGATAGCAGAAGACGAAGAAATAGTAACTAAGAAGATTAGATTCAGAACATTAGGAGATATAACTATCACTGGTGGTGATGAGTCTGATGCGGATACGCTTGAAAAAATTGTTGATGAAGTCGCTTCAGCTAGACAAACTGAACGGGGCAATCGAGAAGATGACAAGCGATCGGAAACTTCAATGGAAGACAGAAAAAAACAAGGATATTTTTAGAGAATTAACAAGAACTCTTAACATTGACCATTAACTAAAGTGAGGGATTATACTAAATATCAAGTTTGGACTGATGCTGTAGAATTTACGGTTAAAATTTATACACTGACTAAATCATTCCCTTCTGATGAGAAGTATGGATTAATTTCCCAAATGAGACGAGCTTCGGTATCGATTTCTTCTAATATTGCTGAAGGAGCCAGCAGAACTTCTGAAAAAGAATTCTCAAGATTTATTGAAATTTCTTTGGGGTCGGCCTTCGAGTTAAAAACACATATGATAGTGGCTGAAAAATTAGCCTATTTAGATAAAGAAGTTTTTGATAAGACCATACCTGAGTTGAATGAAATATGTAAACAATTGAACGGATTGCGTAATTCACTAAAGAAATAAGTTAATAGCTAATGGTCAATAGTTACGGTTGAACATGAAAATTGAAAAACTCTGCAAATTATGACAGAACAGAATAATATCACTCCCCACGACAACAAAGGCTACCTCGACATGGAACTTCTTCGTTTTACTACAGCAGGTAGTGTAGACGATGGTAAGAGCACATTGATTGGTCGCTTACTCTATGATTCAAAATCGATCTTTGAAGATCAAATGGATCAAGTGGCTAAATCCAGTGAAAGAAAGGGGTTAGAACATACAGACTTGGCCTTGCTTACGGATGGACTAAAAGACGAGCGCGAACAAGGGATTACCATTGATGTCGCCTATAGATACTTTGCAACACCTAAAAGAAAATTTATTATTGCCGACACCCCCGGCCATATTCAATATACACGGAATATGGTGACAGGTGCTTCTACAGCTAACTGTGCTTTACTATTAGTAGATGCTCGAAAAGGTGTGATCGAACAAACACAAAGGCACTCAATCATTGCTTCGCTTTTACAAATCCCCCATGTGGTTGTTTGTGTCAACAAGATGGACTTAGTCGATTACAGTCAAGAAGTCTTTGGAAAAATCAAAGAGGAATATGAGGCATTCGCATCTAAGTTGGAAGTAAAAGATATCCGCTTCATTCCCATCTCAGCTTTGAATGGTGACAATGTGGTGAATAGAAGTGAGAATATGTCTTGGTATGAGGGATCTACTCTTCTTTATACCTTAGAAAACATCCATATAGGAAGTGATCACAATCATATCGATTGTAGGTTCCCAGTACAAACAGTCATTCGACCAAAAAATGACAAGTATCATGATTATCGCGGATATGCAGGACGAATTGCCAGTGGCGTATTCAAACCAGGTGATGAGGTAACAGTTATTCCTTCTGGCTTCAGTTCAAAAATTAAATCTATTGATACATTCAATGGTGAACTGGAAGAAGCTTTTGCTCCAATGTCTGTTTCCATTCAACTAGAAGATGAAATTGATATTGGACGCGGAGACATGATTGTTCGAACAAATAATAAGCCTGAACCCATTCAGGATATCGAGGCTATGATCTGCTGGCTAAATCCTCAAGGACCAAGACCTAGAGCAAAATACATCCTTAGACACACTACAGCTGAAACTAAGACGATGATCAAAGAAATCTGCTATAAACTCGACATTAGTACGCTTCATAGAAACGAAGAAGATAAGGAGATCAAAGCGAATGACATTTGTAAAATGAAATTGCGAACAACCAAGCCATTGCTGGCAGACTCTTACAAGAAAAATAGAATAACAGGAAGTCTAATTCTTGTAGATGAAGCTACTAATGAAACTGTAGCTGCAGGAATGATTGTTTAAAAAAACACTAACCTTTAACATTAACCGTTGAATTCAACCAAATACGAATTGGTTCGAAAATCATAAGTTAAAGGTCAACGGTTAAAAGTTAATGTTACAATGGATTTACAACCACAACTTGAAGTAGCCAAGATAGCTGCCAAAAAAGCCGCACAAGAAATTCTCAAGATTTATGAAAGTGGCGATTTTTCAATAGAAGCAAAAGCGGATAACTCTCCCTTAACAAAAGCAGATCGAGCCGCACATTTGGCAATTGTTGCTGAATTAGAAAAAACCAACTTGCCAATATTGAGCGAAGAAGGTCGAGATATTTCATATGAAGAACGAAAAGACTGGGAATATTTCTGGATGATTGATCCTTTGGATGGCACTAAAGAATTCATCAAAAGGAATGGCGAGTTTACAGTCAATATTGCTCTTATCCATAAAAACCAACCTATACTCGGTGTGGTGCAGGTGCCTGTGACTCGAAAGTTATACTATGCTTCGGAAGGTGAAGGTTCATTTGTGATCTCCGAAGAAGGGAGTCAAAGGTTAAAGGTTAATGGTAAAAAGTTATCAGAAAAAGGAATGAAAATTGTTGCTTCCAGATCACACCTGAATGAAGATACAGAGAAATTTATGAGCCAGTTTAGTAACCCTGAAATTGTAAGTATGGGAAGTTCATTGAAATTGCTAGCTGTAGCAGAAGGATTGGCTGATCTTTACCCTCGTTTCGCACCAACTATGGAATGGGATACTGCCGCTGCACATGCCATCGTTACAGAAGCAGGAGGTACGGTCTCAATAAAAGAAAGCAATCAATCCGTTCACTACAATAAACCTAACTTACTGAACCCACATTTTCTTGTTAGCGGTAGCATCACAATGTAGATTTCACTAAGTTTGCGCAAAATTTGTGCTGTTTATGAAAAATAATTCTTTCATTTTGTTAGTCCTAGTGCTAACATTTTTTTTCTCTGGCTATAATACATTATTCGCTCAACAAGAGCTTAACGTGAACAATATTGCGAGTATCAATATTGATGACTTATCTGATGCTCAAATCCAGAAGTTCATAACTAAAGTTGAGGAGAGTGGCTACACCGAGGATCAGCTAATCATGATGGCGAAGTCACGCGGAATGAGTGAACTTCAAATTCAAAAGCTGAGAGCTAGAATCATGCAAGTTCGTTCAGGCAAAACTTCAAATGAGCAAAATTCCACACTAACAAATTTAAGACAGTCTAAACTTCAGCAAAAAAAGGAACTTGATAAAGAAGCAGGATTTGATTTAGATCCAAACGATCCGTTTTTTAATCTATTGGGAGATTCTACAGAAGTAGAAGATGAAGGGCTTAAAGTTTTTGGACTTGAATTTTTCAAAAATAGCACCCTAACTTTTGAGCCAGGACTAAATATGCCAACTCCCAAGAATTATGTAGTTGGCCCTGGAGATGAAATGATCATTGATATTTGGGGAGCCTCCGAACAAACTTATCAGCTGATGGTTTCACCAGAAGGCTCTATTCGAGTACCAAATCTAGGCCCAATTTATGTATCAGGTCTCACGGTTGAAGCCTTAAAATCGAAAGTCATCTCAAGGCTAAAAAAGATTTACAGCACCATAGGGAGAGGCTCCTATGCAGACGTCACACTCGGTCAAATTCGTTCAACAAATGTACATGTGATTGGAGAAGTGAAGAAGCCAGGCACCTACACGCTCTCTTCATTCGGGACTGTATTTAACGCATTGTATAGTGCAGGTGGGCCTACTGAAGACGGTTCCTTCAGAAAAATAGAAATTTACCGTTCGCGCGAATTGATATCAACCCTTGATGCTTATAAATTTTTAGTGGAAGGAACAGGAGAAAATATCACATTGCAAGATCAGGATGTGGTAATCGTCAGACCTTATACCAATCGTATCATTTTTGACGGAGAAGTAAAAAATCCTGCCATTTACGAAATATTAGATGACGAAACCTTTGAAGACCTTTTGTTGTACTCTGGTGGTTTTACGGATAAGGCCTATAGGGGTGTAGTCAATTTAAGAAGAGTAGAAAAAAACCGTAAAACAGTTCGTTCCATTGACCTAGACAGTGTCGGCAACTTCAACATGAAGAATGGAGATGAAATCTATGTAAGTAAAATTACTAATGAATTCATTGATCGTGTCACGCTGGAAGGCCCAGTAATGAATCCAGGAGAATATGAACTGCGTGAAGAAATGACTTTGTTGCAACTGATCAATAAGGCTGATGGTCTAAAAGGGGATGTCTTTATGGAACGTGGAGTCATCATCAGACAGAACACTGACTTTACGCTCGCAAGTACTGCTTTCGACCCTAAGAAAATTTTAAGTGGGGAAGAATCAATAGTTCTTGAAAATAATGACATCGTAAAATTCCAATCCATCTATGACCTACGAGAAGAGTATCATATCACAATTGAAGGCGAAGTGCAAAGGCCTGGGAAATTTTCGTACGCCTCAGGTATGACTGTTGAAAATCTTATCTTTCTAGCAGGTGGCTTCAAAGAATCTGCTTCGAAGTCGTTTGTAGAAGTTGCACGTAGAATTAACCCAGACAGCGCCAAAGATTTTAACAACACCGCTGAGATATTCAATTTTAGCATCAGCAAAAACCTTTCCCTTTCACGCGAAGTCTCTCAGTTTACTTTAGAGCCTTTCGACCTGGTAGTAATTAGACGAAGCCCATTCTTCGACGATCAAGAAGTGATTAGAATTGAGGGAGAAGTTAAATACCCAGGTATGTATGCCCTCGACCAGAAGGATGAGAGAATTTCTTCTGTACTTAAACGATCTGGCGGCTTAACCAATTTTGCTTATTCAAAGGGAGCTACTTTAATTAGAAGAACAGAATTTTATATTCCTCCTGAGTTCCTTTCAGAGGATGATGAGGGTAATGTAATTGTGAAAAAAGCCGATGGGGGTGATGCTTCCAAAATTAGAAGAGAAGATCTTACTTATCTTTTTAAGAGAGATACACTGTTTGCAGATAGTGCTCAAATTTTTAGACAGCAAGAATCAATAGGGATTGAGTTGGACAAAGTTTTGAAGGATCCAGGGGGTAAGTTTGATTTAATTCTCAGAGAAGGGGATATATTAAGTATTCCTAGAGCACTTCAGACCGTTCGAGTCCGAGGTGAGGTACTATACCCAAGTAACGTAAGGCATGACAACAATTATGGATTTAAGAAATTTGTTGCCTCAGCTGGAGGCTTTGACCAAGATGCTAAAAAGTCTAAATCCTACGTCATTTATGCCAATGGTCTATCTGCACAAACCAAGAGTTTTCTGTTCTTTAAGTCATACCCCAAAGTAGAACCAGGAGCAGAAATCGTAGTTCCACGTAAACCAGAAAAGACTCCTTTAACTGCTCAAGCATGGGTAGCGATGGCTTCAAGTATAGCTACACTGGCTTTGGTAATAGACAGGTTGGTAAATTAATTAAGCTATGTCAGAAGAAAACAAAAGCCACATAGTACAAGATGATGAAATTGACTTGGTTGAATTAGCCAAGACCATTTGGTCAGGGCGTAAGTTTATTGCTAAAGTAACTGGTGTTTTCATTATTTTAGGACTGGTCATTGCATTTACTAGTCCTGTAGAATATGAAGCTTCTTGTAAACTACTACCAGAATCTACGGAAGGATCTATGCCGAACCTTGGTGGCCTAGGTGGTTTGGCCGGATTGGCTGGTATCGACATAGGAGGCATGGCAGGCGGAGGAGGCACGCTTTCACCTCAGTTGTATCCTGAAATTGTCAATAGTTTACCATTCATACTTGACGTAATGAATGATACTATATACTTTGAAAGCATTGACCTTAGAACAACATCGTTTGACTATTTTGAGAATATCGCTAAGCCTTCGTTGTTTGGGTATGTTTTAAAGTACACGATTGGGCTACCTGGTGTCCTCAAGTCTGCTTTGACCATAGAGAAGCTGCCCGAAGATCAAAGCAATACACAGGAATTCTACCGTTTATCCAAGAAGGAATGGAAAATCATTGAGAAGTTTAAGGACAGAATTGCCCTTAGTATCGAAGAAGAGACAGGATTGATTGCGATCAAAGTAGAAATGCCGGATCCGTACGCAGCAGCTCAGGTTGCCAAAAAAATCGAACAAGAGGTGACGAAAGCCGTGATTCAATACAAAACGAATAAAGCAAAAGATAACCTACAATTTGTAACCGAATCCTTTAAAGACGCAAAAGCAGAATTTGAGTCTCAACAACTTCGCATGGCTCGAGTTACCGACCGAAACATGAACGTATCATCAGCCACTGCCCAGATCGAGTTGCGCAGGATTGAAAATGAATACAATGTAGCCTTTGAGGTGTACAAAGGGCTAGCTTCTCAAGTAGAACAAGCCAAAATTAAATTAAAGGAGGAGACACCGGTTTTTACCATTTTTGAACCCTTAAGAATTCCTGAGGATAAGAGCAGTCCGAACAGAATAATGATCGTAATTTTGTGCTGCCTCATTGGTGTTTTTACAGGAATTACGGTTTCCATGGCAAAATATTTATTCCCTACTCATTAATATGAAAAAAATACTCATTACTGGTGCTGCAGGGTTTATCGGCTTCCATTTAAGCAGAAAGTTTAGTTCTCTCGGCTTTAATGTTGTTGGTATAGATAGTCTCAATGATTATTATGATACACAATTAAAAAATGATCGCTTAGAACAACTTAGCTCAATAAATAATTTTACCTTTTTACAAATCTCCATTACTGATAAAGAGAAAATTGATCAACTTTTTAAATGCGAAAATTTTGAATATGTCATCAACCTCGCAGCTCAGGCAGGTGTGCGTTATAGCATTGATCACCCTTATAAGTATATAGATGCCAATCTGGTTGGATTCATAAATATTCTTGAAGCTTGTAGAGCTTTCCCAGTGAAGCACCTGATTTTTGCATCTTCTAGTTCGGTATATGGAGCAAATAGAAAAATACCATTTGCTGAATCTGACCATGCAGACCATCCTGTTTCCTTATATGCCGCAACTAAAAAAGCGAATGAAATGATGGCTCACTCGTACTCTTCTTTATATAATATTTCTTGTACTGGTCTAAGATTTTTTACAGTATATGGGCCGTGGGGAAGACCAGATATGGCCTATTTCAAATTTGCGCAATCTATAATTGAAGGAAAGGTGATCAAAGTATTTAACAATGGAGATATGGGAAGAGACTTTACCTTCATTGACGATATCGTTGAAAGTATAAGTCGCCTCCTTGATTGCTTACCTAAAAAAGTTGAAAACTTAAATAGTAGCCCACACATAAGTCAAGTAGCACCATTTGCCGTTTATAATATTGGAAATAACACGCCAGTTAGACTATTAGATTTTATCGAAATACTAGAAAAACACCTGGGCATTAAAGCTGTTAAAGAGTTTCTACCAATGCAGCCTGGAGATGTAAAAGAAACCTTTGCAGACATTGAAAGATTGTCCTCAGTTGTAAATTTTTACCCAAACACAACCCTAAACGATGGACTTGATAGTTTTGTTAAATGGTTCAAGGAATACTACCAAATTAAACAACTAAGACCTGATTAACATCAAAAAAATATTTATTGGATAATGGAAAACGTATATGAACAAAATTATTTGGCTACATTTTCACAACTGCTAAAAACTTCCGAGTGTAATGAAAGTGGGGTTGTTGTAGAACTTTCTGAATTTATGGATAAGTTGGTCAAAAGAACAACAGAAATACAAGTCGATGGAGGAAGAATGTTTATCCTTGGCAATGGTGCAAGCGCTGCATTCGCGAATCACATGGCACTAGACTGGTCGAAAAATGGAAAAGTAAATACATACTCGCTGAGCGACAGCGCATTATTGACCGCATTGGCCAATGATTTTTCGTATGAGTCAGCATTTAGTGAATTCCTGAAAATTGAAAAAGCAACAAATAAGGATATTGTTGTTACAATAAGCAGTAGTGGAAATAGCCCTAACATTGTAAAAACCTTGGAATATTGTAAGGAGAATCAAGTCCAGACTATAGGATTTTCAGGACTTAAAAGCGATAATAAGACAAGAGACCTTTCGACTTTTTCCCTCTACGTACCGGCAAAGACATATGGTATGGTAGAATGTATTCATCAAGTATTCCTGCATTTATGGATAGATAAGTTTATGGGCATATTCGAATGGGATAGGAATTCAATACAAAACATGAACAATAGCGAATTTAACTTGTAGGTAAGAATTATGATCAAGATAGGAATAGCTGGTTTTGGGAAAATCGGGCAAGTGCGTGCAAATCAAATTGCAAATGATACCAGAGCTAAATTGGTAGCTATCTACGACCTAAAGAAACCAAAACATCTGAATGAAAAGATAAAGTTCTGCTCATCATTTGAATCGCTTTTGGAGCTAGATTTGGATGCTATATTTGTCTGCGCATACAACAATGTATTGGCTGATTATACCGTAAAAGCGCTCAATTCCGGATTACATGTTTTTTGTGAAAAACCACCTGCGCGAACTACAACAGAATTGAAGGAGGTCATGCTAGCTGAAAAAGAATCGGGTAAAACGCTGAAATATGGATTTAATCACAGATATCATTATTCAGTGATGGAAGCCAAAAAAATAATTGACTCAGGCGTAATGGGGAAGTTATTATGGCTAAGAGGAGTTTACGGAAAAGCTGGCAGTATTGACTACAATAAAAATTGGCGAAACTACAAGAACTATTCGGGGGGAGGAATTCTAATTGACCAGGGCATTCATATGCTGGATTTAATGAGATATTTCTCAAAACAAAAATTCACTAAGATTAATAGCTTTGTAACCACTTCTTATTGGGATATTGAGGCCGAAGATAATGCGTTCGCCATTATGCAATCAGAAGAAAAAGTGACTGCCACTTTACATTCCAGTGCAACACAATGGAGCCATAAATTTCTTTTGGAAATGTGCTTCGAAGAAGGCTACATAAATTTGGATGGCATCCTGTCCAACACACGCAGCTACGCACCAGAAAAGCTCATTATAGGAAGGCGTGAATTCGAAGATATTACATTTGCAATGGGTAAACCAAAGGAGACCACCACCTATTTTGAAAATGATGATTCATGGAGATTGGAAGTTGAAGAATTTCTCGATGCAATAGAGGGTGTGGGAATTATTGCCAATGGCACTAGTCAAGATGCATATGATACATTGAGGCTAGTTGAAAATATTTATGAAAATTCTGGATTCTAGCAACATGAAAGGAATTAAGGTCGCAGTCACCACAGTGGCATTCTCAAAGAACGAACAACTGGTAAATCAGCTGAATCAATCTGGATTTGAAAGTATAAAAACAAATACTGCAGGCAAAAGATTTGAAAGAGATGAATTGATTGATTATCTCTCCGACTGCGATGCTGCAATTGTGGGTTTGGATAAAATTGACGATGAATTGTTGAAAATGCTGCCAAAACTGAAGGTTATATCCAAATATGGGGTAGGCCTTGACAATATAGACCTCAAATCCTGCGAAAGTCGTGATATTACTGTATTGCACACACAAGGAGTTAATCGAAGATCAGTTTCAGAAATGGCGCTTGGCTTTATGATATGTTTAAGTAGAAATCTTTATACAGGATCCAATGAATTAAAATTAGGCTTATGGAATAAGAATGGAGGTCAACAAATTTCAGGTAAGACCATTGGCATAATCGGAGTGGGTAATATTGGCAAAGACCTAATCGCTCTCCTGAAACCGTTTAACTGTACCATTCTTGTAAATGACATAATTGATCAAGCTGATTATTATGCAGAAAACAATCTGGAAGAGGTTTCAAAAAGCGAACTGATCAGGCGTAGCGATATTATCAGTATTCATACCCCTCTAACTGAGGAAACTATGTATCTGATAAATAAAGATCGACTTGCAGAGATGAAGCCCTCTGCTATAGTTATTAACACAGCACGTGGAGGTATAATAAATCAAAACGATCTTAAAAATGCATTGAAAAATAAATTGATAGCAGGTGCGGCTATAGACGCATATGAAACCGAACCACCTGAGGATTCTGATTTACTCGCAATACCAAACCTAATGAATACACCGCATATCGGCGGTAATGCAAGGGAGGCAGTTATTGCCATGGGACATTCAGCAATAGACAATTTGACCAAATTTTACAGAAAAAATTAATGGCTATTATTGGGAATCTATATAGTATAGAAGAGTTGCTCAAGGATAAAGAACTGACAATTGTCTTTAGTTATCTTAGGGAAGCTGCAAAAATAGGGTCTGAAATACACCAAAGGATATTTTCACTACCAATAGGCTCCTTTGAAAGAGTGCAATTGACCGAAGATATTTTCGCGTTAGAACAAGTATACAATACTAAGAATAGAGATGAATGCTTTATTGAATCACATCTCAAATATATTGATTTTCAACTGCAACTTAGTGGAGAAGAGCAGATGGAAACTATAGACAAAAACTTCTTGACGGTGAAGAATAAATATGACAAGGATAAGGATCTTATTATTTATGAGGCCAATGACGATATGTCCAAGATAGTTATGAAACAAAACAGCCTTTCCATTTACTTTCCTGAAGATGCCCACATGGGATTGCCTAGGTATAATGGAATTGAAAGCTTAATTTACAAAACAGTGGTTAAACTACCGATAGAGCAATATTGATGTATACTGAGGAGTTCAAGTTGGCCAAAGAATTGGCGAAGGAAGTCGGAAGTTTCTTGTTGAAGCAAGAATCCAAGCATATTGATAGCCTAGAAGGAAAAGACATTAAATTAAAACTTGATAAAGAAGCAGAAAAGAAAATAATTGAGAGTCTCCAATCAAAGTTTGACTACTCAATATTATCTGAAGAAGTTGGGCTAATTGGACAAATTGATCAATCAAAGCCGTACTGGATTATTGATCCAATAGACGGAACCATGAACTATAGTCGAAATTGTCCAATAGCATGCGTGTCAATCGCACTTTGGTCAAATGATCAACCCATATTGGGGGTGGTATATGATTTCTTTAGGGACGAGCTGTTTTCAGGTTTGGTTGGCAAAGGCGCCTGGCTCAATAACAATGAAATTCAACCGTCTGAAATCAAAGAGCGCAATCAGGCCATTCTGGCAACCGGTTTTCCTACTTATCTTGATCTCAATGATAAGACACTCACTGCGTTTTTCGATCACGTCAAAGATTACAAAAAGATCAGAATGTTTGGCTCTGCTGCCCTCTCGTTATGTTATGTCGCATGCGGAAGGGTGGATTCATACAAAGAAGATAAAATAAAATTGTGGGATATTGCTGCTGGCTTGGCAATCAACGTTGCTGCTCACATGACATACAATTTAAAAAATCAAGAAAATTATAGCACCAACTTATCAGTGGGTGTTTGATTTTGTTAAACAAAATACTAAGATGAAACAATCTGAAAAAGAACAACAACTTCGAACGGAAATTTTAGAAAAAGTCGCTGAATATTATTCAGTTACTCAAAATGAGAAAGACGAATTTGTTCCAGGCAAAACCAATATTACGTTTGCCGGCAGGGTATATGATCATGACGAAATGGTGAAGCTAGTTGATTCATCCTTAGACTTTTGGCTCACGGCAGGTAGATATGCTCAGAAATTCGAGTCAGATTTTGCCAAGTTTATGGAACAGAAAAATTGTATTTTGGTCAACTCAGGCTCATCTGCCAATTTAGTTGCCTTTTCGACCTTGACTTCACCTCTTTTGAAAAATAGGCAATTAAAACCCGGTGATGAAGTGATCACAGTAGCCGCAGGATTTCCAACTACCGTAAATCCAATTATACAAAATGGTTTGATCCCAGTCTTTGTTGATGTTGAAATTGAAACAGGGAATATTCAAGTATCGCAATTAGAATTGGCACTTTCAGAAAAGACGAAAGCAATCATGATCGCACATACCCTGGGCAACACATTCGATATTGATGCAGTAATGGTGTTTGCTAAGAAACACAAACTATTTGTTGTTGAAGATTGCTGTGATGCGGTTGGTTCTACTTATAACGGTAAAATGGTTGGTACTTTCGGCGACATTGCCACTACTAGTTTTTATCCTGCACACCACATGACGATGGGTGAAGGAGGAGCGGTTCTCACCAATAACCCACTATTGAATCGAATTGCCACTTCTTTGAGAGATTGGGGCAGAGATTGCTATTGCGAACCAGGGGCTGATAACACATGTGGTAGAAGATTTACACAGCAACATGGCCGCCTTCCTTATGGATACGATCATAAATATGTCTATGGTCATATAGGTTACAACCTAAAGGTTACTGATATGCAAGCCGCAGTTGGTGTTGCTCAATTAGACAAGTTGCCAGAATTTATACAAAAGAGAAAAGACAACTTCCAGTACTTGAAAGAAGGGTTGAAACCTTATGAAGAATATTTAATTCTTCCGGAAGCAACTAAGAATTCGGATCCATCTTGGTTTGGGTTTCTGCTTTCTGTAAGGGAAAATAATAAATTTACGAAAAATGAGCTGACTAATCATCTTGAATCCGCTAACATTAAAACCAGACAATTATTTGCAGGAAATTTGCTTAAACAACCTGCCTATAAAGATATTGATCATCGTGTTATTGGAGACCTTCCTAATACCAACTATATAATGAATAATGCTCTTTTTATAGGAGTATACCCAGGAATAGATGAGGAAAAAAATCAGTATATAGTTAATACTTTTGCTGAATTCTTCAAAAAAATTTAAATAATGTCAATTGTTTCTAGTGCTTTAGTGGTTGACGTCATCGTTCACAGCGATATCGTCCATGAATTTATACTTAGAGTAGATGAGTTTGAAGATTATGAACCAGGTCAATTTTTACAACTGACGCTCGATCAAACCGATGCCTCGGCCCTATGGCCTGAGTCTAGGACCTTCAGTATTGCCTCTTACAATCCACAGGAAAAGTTAATTCGGCTAATTATAAAAAAGGTTGGTAGTTACACCATCAGAATATTCAATGAACTTGTCCCGAATACAATATGTACAGTGAAATATGCATATGGTGATTTTATGTTGCCAATGTTTGATGAAGAGGAGAAAATTCATTGTATAGCAGGAGGAACAGGTATAGCACCTTTTTTAAGTTTTCTTGAATACTTGACTATGAATGGCAAAGTCAATAGGCTTTACATTTACTATTCTGCAAGAAAAGAGTCCGAATTGGTTCATTTTGAAGATTTAAAAAGGCTACTCCCCGAAGGACATTTGAAAACATTCACTACAAGAAAAACTTCTTCAACATCAGAAAATAGAAGGATGCTTGTCTCAGATATTATTCCAAATGTTAACGATTTTACAGAAGAACATTTTTACGTTTGTGGATCGAAAGGGCTAATTGAGAAATTTAAGGACGAACTTGAGGAAAAGGGCGCAGAAAACATCTATCTCGATGAGTGGGATTAAAAACATAGTACATACATGAAAGCAGTGATACTGGCTGGTGGTTTTGGTTCAAGGTTGAGCGAAGCGACGCAGGTAATACCAAAACCAATGGTTGAAATTGGTGGCAAACCCATTTTATGGCACATTATGAAAATCTATTCTTGTCATGGGATTAATGAATTCATAGTATGTCTGGGATACAAGGGATATGTGATCAAAGAGTGGTTTGCCAACTACTTTCTTCACACTAGTGATGTTACCTTTGATCTGGCAAAAAATGAAATGACCATTCACAACAATCAGGCAGAAAATTGGAAGGTTACACTTGTTGAAACCGGGCTCAACACCATGACGGGTGGCAGGGTAAAGAGAATTCAAAAATATATTGGTCAGGAGAGATTTTGTCTAACATATGGAGATGGTGTTGGTGACGTGAATATTGGAGAAAGCATCAAACAGCACGAAAAATCGGGGTCTAAAATTACAGTGACCGCCTACAAACCACAGGGCAAATTTGGCTCCCTCGAAATTGGTAAAAATAACAAAGTCAATTCCTTCACAGAAAAACCAGCAGGTGATGGTGTTTGGATTAATGCGGGCTTCTTTGTTTGCGAGCCTGAAGTCTTTGATTATATTGAATCCTCAGATGACATTATATTTGAGAGAGCACCACTGGAGGGACTGGCTAAAGATGGTAAAATGAATTCCTACCCTCATTTCGGATTTTGGAAACCGATGGACATTCTAAAAGACAATAAGGACCTTAATGCAATGTGGGATAACAATGAAGCTCCATGGAAAGTTTGGTAATTCGAAAAAAGCCTTACGATGAAAGATTATTATAAAGATAAGACTGTTCTGGTTACCGGGCATACCGGCTTTAAAGGGTCATGGCTCGCAATTTGGTTACTTGAAATGGGTGCCAAGGTTGTTGGCTACGCGCTAGATCCACTTCATGACATGGACAATTTCATTGTTACTGGTTTAAGTAATAGAATGGTTGATATTAGAGGAGATATAAGGGATGCAGAAAAACTAAAAGATGTATTCTCGAAATATCAACCTGAAATAGTCTTTCACCTCGCAGCACAGCCTTTGGTCAGACTTTCCTATGATATTCCGGTTGAAACATATCAGGTAAACGTCATAGGCACCATCAATATAATGGAAGCTATCAGGACGACTAATTCGGCCAAAATAGCCGTGCTTATTACTACGGACAAGTGCTATGAGAATAAAGAGCAAATTTGGGGCTATAGAGAGAATGACGCAATGGGAGGACATGACCCCTATTCTTCTTCAAAAGGTGCATGCGAAATTGCAATCAATTCTTGGAGAAAGTCCTATTTCAATGTCAATGAATATGAACAACATGGCAAATCAATAGCCTCTGCTAGAGCGGGCAATGTAATCGGAGGTGGAGACTGGTCTGTAGATCGTTTGATTCCGGATTGTATTAAATCAATACTGCAAGATTTGCCAATTGAAATTAGAAACCCTCAAGCAACACGCCCATGGGAACATGTTCTCGAACCCCTAAGTGGTTATTTATTGCTTGCATACAAAATGTCCCAGGACCCAGTAAAATACGCTGAAGGGTGGAATTTTGGCCCTGACTACGATGCCATTATTACGGTAAAGGATTTGGCGGAAAAAATAATTAACTATTATGGCAAGGGTAAATTGGCCTTGGGATCTGAAAAAGCCGTTTTACATGAAGCCAATTTGCTCGCATTGGATGTTTCAAAATCCAGAATTAAACTGGGATGGACCCCAACATTATCAATTGAACAAGCGGTTGAACTAACAGTCGATTGGTACAAAAACTATCAAAACCAGGAACCTTATGATATTTGTGTAGAACAAATAAATAAATTTATTGAAACTGAATCATGAACCTAATTGAAGCCAAGATTCCAGGTCTTTTTTTAGTAGAAAACAACCTCCTAAGAGACAACAGAGGTACATTTTTGAAGACATTTCAAAAGAGTGTATTTGAGAAAGCTCATTCAGATTTGAATTTTAGCGAAAGTTATTATTCTGTTTCTCAAAAAGATGTGATACGTGGAATGCACTTCCAAATTCCTCCAGAAGATCATCACAAATTAATCTATGTGCCTAAGGGTAAGATATTGGATGTTGTATTAGATCTTAGAAAGCAAAGTGACACCTTCGGGCAATTCGAAAGTTTTGAATTGTCATCTGAAAACGCGAAGGCCGTATTGATTCCAAAAGGCTGCGCTCATGGCTTTAGGAGCCTTGAAGATGACACCATTACTATCTATGCCGTTACTACAGAGTACAACAATGTACTGGATTTAGGCATAAAATGGGAAAGTTTCGGATTTAATTGGGGCATTTCTAAACCTATAATTTCCGCCAGGGATCTGTCATTTCCAAGTTTAGAAGATTTTAAAAATAGCAACCCATTCTGATATGGCTGCAATTCTAGTAAGCGGATATACCGGCTTTGTAGGCTCACATCTGGTAAGAGTATTAGTTGAAAGAAAAAACGATGTGCACGTAATAGTACGCCCGGAATCTTCATTGTCCGATGAAAGTTGGCTCGAAAAGATTTCCGTCTATGAGTATAATCAAGATATTTACGATCTTGCCGATTATATGCGGAACAATTCTGTTGAAGTTGTTATTCATTTAGCCTCCCTTTTCATTGCTGAGCATAAGACGGAAGATATCAATAAACTCATCGACTCCAACATAAGGTTTGGAACACATATTTTGGAAGCCATGAAGCTAGCAGATGTAAGCAAAATTATAAATACAGGAACTTCATGGCAGCATTATAATAATTTGCCCTACAATCCGGTTTGCTTATATGCAGCTACTAAAGAAGCATTCGAGACCCTAGTCGAATACTATCACCAGGCGAAAAGCATCAGTGTAATAACACTCAAGTTGTTTGATACCTATGGTGAAAATGACCAAAGACCTAAGCTCATTAACCTACTTAATAAGTTTTCAAGAGAAGGAGTTGAGTTGGAAATGTCAGCAGGCGAACAATTAATAGACCTTGTTTATATACATGACGTTATCGAAGCCTATCAATTAGCCACAAATCGCATACTTGATGAAACAAAACCAATTAACGAGAGTTTTGCAGTATCTTCCGGTACTCAAATATCACTAAGGGAATTGGTAGCACAGTTTGAAGAAATCACCGGCAAGAGATTAAATATTCAATGGGGTAAACGCTCGTATCGAGAAAGAGAAGTTATGATTCCCTGGCTAAATTATGAAACACTTCCTGGCTGGCAGCCTAAAGTTTCTTTGAAAGATGGGCTTAAGAGAATATTTATAAGTAGCTAAAAATGGATACACTGAGTATAATCATACCTACTGTTCGATACTCTGAATATATTGATTTGGCAATCGAATCATGTTTTAAAGTAAAACATAAAAAAGAAATCATTGTCAATATCAATAATACAAGTGTAAAAGAATATGAACAATCCAGATATTGGCTAAACAATGAAGTCAATTGGTCTGGTGGAGATTATACAGACATTCTTCCCATGAACCAATCAATTAATTCTGCAATCACAAAGTCAAGTGGGGAATGGCTTTTTCTTTTGTCTGATGATGATATGATCGGTGATGGCTTTTTGAGTGGTAGGGAGTTGTCCGAAATGTCAAAGGATCATCTATATATGACCCATCTAGAAGTAATTGATGAAGACGGCAAAGCAAAAAGGGGTGGGGAACTTGTTTCACAGAGGGACGAAATGACTGGTAGAGAGGCACTTGAATTGTTTTACCAGACAAAGATTCATAATCATTTAAGTCTATTTACTTTCTCCAGATCGCTACTCCTCAAAGTTGGATCATTTGAAATTTTGGGCTATCCAAACGGATACTATATGGACACAGTCATGCACGGCAAATTACTCGCTAATAGCAGTAAAGTCTTCATTGAACATAGTCCTGTTTTTTTTAGAAGAGAGAGTCGTTTTCAGGGAAGTGCTAAGTTCTACTTTGATTCTGTAAATGACTATTTCGATGAAATAGTAAATTCTCTAATGAGCGACGAGCGTTTCTATAGTGCTACAATTGAAAAATATGGGAGTAGGTATAATTTCAAAAAAAAGATGCTGAGAGACAGGTTCAAAAGCGAATGGAGTAAGCTTAACAATTCAACTTATAACACTGCATTAAAGCCTAAGTTCATACTTTTTTATAAGCATCTGATATACTGGGACACGGGGTTTGATTTTAAGATGATTAGTTTTTTATATGTCTTATTATTCAGATACAAGAGTCTGATTCCAAAAAAATTCAAGCAGAAAATCAAGTCATTTCTAGGGTAAGATGCTATCGAGAATATTTCGTTCTTCAATGGCTAACACTTGGTTTAGCAATGTTGTTGTTTTAATAAGCTCAACAATTGCCATACCTATAGTTATTACCCGCCTGAATGTGGAGGAAATAAATGTATGGTTTTTATTTTCTTCTATTGTGGCCATGAGCCAGGGCGTACTTTTTGGTTTCAATGGTACCTTTACTCGGTTCATCGCCTATTCATTCTCCGGGATAAGAATAAACGAATTCAATAACATCATACAGAAAAAGATGGCCTGTGAGGTTGTGGATATAGATCCTGATGAGTTCTCAAAGATCTTTTCATTGATGAAAATGGTATACATGGCATTATCAGCTGTCTATCTTCTGATACTGATGATCATCGCCTTTTTCGCTTTGGAGAAGCCTATCCTGGAATTGGACAACGTATCAGATGGCTGGATTTCCTGGTCAATCATTGTAGTGTCAACCACCAGCGTATTATTTTTCGGCTACTACAGGGTATTTCTTGAGGGAATAAATAAAGTCGCTCTGGTACAGCGTTCATTAGGTATTGTGAACCTGGTGGGGCTTGGATTGACCATACTTGTCTTGATTCTTTACCCTACGCTTATCAGCATCGTCCTGATCTATCAAATTGTTACCTTATCAGGAGCTCTGGTTCTAGTTTTTTTAGGTAAAAAAGAATATAATAAATTAAAAACGACATCAAGAGTGCAACGGTTTGACAAGCATCTGTTTAAACTGGTGTGGGACAGTGCCTGGAAAAGCGGAATTACCACGGTCATTGCCAACGTTTTGAAGCACATATCTGCCGTTTTGGTTGCTCAGCTTTTCACCACCTCGCAATCTGCTAGCTTCTTATTTACAAAAAAGATCTTCGACATATTGGAACGTTTTACTATGGCGACCTTTCAGTCAAAAATTCCAGTTATTGCGAAATATCGCGCCTTGGCGGACTTCAAATTACTAATGCTGATTTTGTTTAAATCTCAGATTATCAGCTATTTAGTGTATTTAGTTGGCTATATTGGACTTATAACTATTGGACAGGATGTACTTTCACTTTTGAATAGCAATGTGGAATTAGGTGACATGAAGATGATCATGTTGTTTTCTTTTTCAAGTTTCCTGATGCGCTGGAGTGGTATGTCATTGGCCATTTCAAATCAATCCAATAATGTTATTGAGCACTTGAATGCGGGAATGGTAGCAGTCTTTTTCTTCGCATCATTATACTTATTATATGACATCTTAGGAATCCTTGTTTTTCCAATGTCGCACATCATTTCATTAATCGGTTCTATGCCAATTATTGCGCCTATGGTATACAAAAGCTTGCATACGAATTTCCTCTCCTATGAAAGAAACAAGATGATACCGGCCTTTATCGCCCTAATCGTTATAAATATTATATACTATTTGAGCCTATGAAAATTATAGCCATGATTCCTGCCAGATTGGGCAGCCAAAGATTGAAAAAAAAAAATTTGCAGTTACTAAGAGGTGAGCCTGTGATTGTGCATGCCATCAGGAAAGCCCTGGTCGTCGAATGCTTTGATGAAGTCTGGGTTAATAGTGAATCAGACGAAATAGGTCAGGTGGCTATAGCTACGGGTGCAAAATTTCATAAGAGACCCGAGAATTTGGCTAACAACATAGCGACTAGTGAAGATTTCGTCTATGAATTCTTATTAGATCATGAGTGTGATTATGTAGTACAGCTCCACAGCATAGCCCCATTAGTCAGTACGTTGGACATCGAAAATTTTGTAGAAGAAATCAAGAAGAATAAAGCTGACATTTTTTTGAGCGTAGAAGAGATTCAAATTGAATGTGCCTTTAACAGTCAACCTGTTAATTTTTATTTGGATAGGAAAACTAACTCGCAAGAATTAACTCCTGTTCAGCGTATAATGTGGAGTATTTCGGCTTGGAAAAGGGACAATTATATTAAAGCCTATGAATTAAAGAAGTGTGCTACTTATACAGGGAAGATCAAATATTTCCCTTTAAATAAGCTTGCCTCTCATGTGATTAAAACTCAAGAAGATCTCGATTATGCAGAAGCACTTTTTGATCTTGCCAACAAATGAAAAATTCTTTGTACAAGGCCGAGAATCATGTAGATTTTATCACCCAAATTTGTGAACAAATATCTTTACAATGTAAAAAGGCCATTTCAGAAAAAAATAGAGCTTTGTTGGTATTGTCAGGTGGACGAACTCCCATTGCTATATTTGAATTATTGGCTTCAAATTATAGTTCAAAAATTGATTGGGAAAAGGTTGATTTGTTCTGGCTCGATGAAAGATGTGTTGATCCAAGTGATGAATTGAGCAATTTCGGCTCAACCAAAAAATATCTGATCGACCGTTTGGAAGTCATTGGAAATGTCTATCGAATGAAAGGTGAGCTTGACCCCGCTTTAGCAGCTATTGAGTATGAAAATCAACTTAGAAATTATTTTGGCGGCAATATTCCTGTCTTTGATATTATTTTGCTTGGAATGGGAGAAGATGGTCATGTGGCATCTCTGTTCCCAAATTGTGAAGAACTTGAAAATCGTGATCGATGGGTTTTGTCTACATCAAAACCACACAATGGCTGCTATCGAATTACACTTTCAATGGATTTAATAAACAATGCAAAATTCAAACTCCTCATGGTAAATAGTGTTGAAAAATTAAATATTCTTTTGTCTGAAGAGGCTAGATTTCCAATTAATTGTGTAAAAATTCCCGAAATATATACCTTTGCAAAATTCTACCACTAATCTCTAGAGAAAACCAAAATCAAAGAGTAGTAAACTGATTGTAGATACCTGATCAAACAGGTTTAACATGATTGGATTTTTCGAATCAACAATAATATTTGGTTAAAATCAGACGCATACATGCTTTTCAATTCAATCGAGTTTGCCATTTTTTTGCCAATAATATTTCTCATTTATTGGTTTGTAGTCAATCAAAATTTGAAATTGCAAAACTTATTTCTACTGATTTCAAGTTATGTTTTTTATGGTTGGTGGGACTGGCGATTTTTATCTTTAATAGCATTTAGTTCGCTTGTTGACTACTGTGTAGGTCAAAGACTTTCAGAAAGCAACAACAATAATCATCGAAAATTATTGTTGATCGTAAGCATTTTGGTAAATCTTGGCTTTTTGGG
Organism: Reichenbachiella faecimaris; assembly: GCF_900176375.1. Lineage (GTDB taxonomy): Bacteria > Bacteroidota > Bacteroidia > Cytophagales > Cyclobacteriaceae > Reichenbachiella > Reichenbachiella faecimaris. The sequence continues at coordinate 420,204 of NZ_FWYF01000002.1, forward strand.
ATTTTTCAAATATTACAACTTTTTTGCCCAAAGTTTTGCAGACGCCTTTACCTTTTTTGGCCAACCAATTGACCCCAATCGGCTTAACATTATTCTTCCGGTGGGAATTAGCTTTTATACCTTTCAAACCCTTAGTTATTCCATTGATATTTATAGGCGAAAGTTATCTCATACCAAGGATATCATCTCATTTTTTGCGTTCGTAAGTTTCTTTCCACAATTAGTAGCTGGCCCGATAGAAAGAGCATCCAACTTATTACCACAATTCTATGCAAAACGAACTTTCAATTACTCAGCCGCAGTTGACGGTGTTAGACAAATATTATGGGGATTATTTAAGAAAATAGTTATTGCTGATAATTGTGCATTTATTGCTAACCAGATATTTGATGAGTCATCGCTCTATTCGGGCAGTACCTTATTAGTTGGTGTTATTTGTTTTGCTTTTCAAATTTATGGTGATTTTTCAGGCTACTCAGACATTGCTATTGGCACCTCAAGATTGTTTGGTTTTAATTTGATGAAGAATTTCGACTTCCCCTATTTTTCACGTGACATTGGTGAGTTTTGGAGAAGGTGGCATATTTCACTTAATACCTGGTTTAGAGATTACTTGTATATTCCATTGGGAGGAAGCAGGGGGAGCAAAATTCTGGTTATAAGAAATGTATTTATTATTTTTCTTGTAAGTGGGTTTTGGCATGGAGCGAACTGGACATTTCTAATCTGGGGAGGATTAAATGCATTCTATTTTCTACCTCTTATAATTTTAGGTAAAAATAGACACAATCTTGATTCTGTAGCTGCAGGAAGGTTGGTCCCCTCTTTAGTAGAAGTGCTTAACATGACATTTACTTTTGGGTTGACATGCTTCGCATGGATATTTTTTAGGGCAAAAAATTTAGGCCATGCAGTTACTATCATTGAGAACATTTTTACTCCAGAATTGTTTCAAATACCAGAAGTTATTCCTAGTAAATTGCTCGGGTTAATTCCGCTTTTCATTCTGATAGAATGGAGTGGAAGAGAAGATAACTTTGCGATTGAAAAATTATTTTTGAATTGGAAACGGCCGTGGAGGTTTGCGTTCTATACTATGATAGCTTTCTTTATTATTGGCCTTGGAGGTGCAGAACAAAAATTTATCTATTTTCAGTTCTAATCATGCAAACATTTTTAACCCGGCTAGGTCAACATATCAGTATCATCATAATTTTGATAATGATAGCGCATTTAATGAATCCCATCATATTTAAAATAACTGCTGTGCCAGACAAGAAAGCCAATAAGCTAATAATTGGTGATTCCCGCGCTGAGCAATCCTTCAATGATAATCTTCTCAATAACACCTGGAATTTGGCCATGGGAGGAGATTCCTATTTTTATACTTTTCAAAAATTGAAAATTTATCATCGTTTTAACCCTAAAATCGATACCGTTATCATATCAATTGGTGGACATAATATTCGAAGGGGTATTGTCGATCATTGGTTGTTTGATGATTCTCATCTACTCAGGATGAAACTTTATGTTCCCTTCTTTGATTGGGATGATTATAATTTTTGGTTTGAACACAAACCAAAAATTATGATAAGAAAGTGGTTTGCCCAGTCGACCAATTTTTTTTATTACTTTGGGAAAAAAGACAAATCACTGGGTGGTTTTAGAGGGAATCGCACTAGCCACCTCCAAGCATCAATAGACAACTATATTTTACCCGAAAACCTTTTTGAGTACTCCCCACTTCATCTAGAGTATTTGAACAAAATAGATAAGTACTGCAAAAATCATGACCTAAAATTAATCTTTGTTTCTACTCCAGTCCATGAAACACTTCTTGAAGAGCAGAAAACAGTTCATAAATTTCATAAACAGTACTTTTCAGAGGTTCCAATAGTGGATTTTAATAAAATGGCTTTACCGGATAGCTGTTTTGCGGATATTGGTCATCTAAATACCATTGGTTCCTCTTATTTATCCAAAAGAATCAACTCGGAGGGTTGGAAAAAAGTTATTGAAACCAATTTGCATTATTAATTATAACTTCACCATAACCCTTTTTCCTTTCTGATCTTATTGATTCAACCTCGGTAATTAATGTAATAGTGTCAGAATTGTTTTAATCAATAAGCAGAGCGCACTAAGTTTGTAAAAACAAATTTTATAATCATTGAGCTATGAAATATACCTCTCTAAATTTATCACCTTTTAAAATGCCTTCCAGGTTATTAAAGTCTTTTGTCACAAAAAGCATGTTTTTTGATTACCCAGGTATCTCTTTTAAAAAAGACGGAAGAAAGATATTTAGACATTTGGATGGTTATCAAACCCAGCTCGAAACATATTATAATAAATATGAAGGCGAAAGATGCTTTATACTAGGCAATGGCCCTAGTTTAAAACAAATGGATCTTTCTCCTTTAAAGGATGAAATCACCATGGGTGCAAATGGTATTTTCCAACTATTCGAAGAGTTAGGATTTCAAACTAACTTTTTGTTTTTTGAAGACACAGAACAGACCTTCATTAGGAGAAAATCTATCAATCGTCTGAAAGGAATAATCAAGTTGGTCGGACTTAATAATGCCTATTACATAAACAGATCAAAAGACTCACTGTTTTTCAGTCCCAGGCATGGTTTTGATAACGATATTCCGAAATTCTCCCATGAATTTCCCTCTGTAGCTTTTTTAGGAGCTACAATATCCTATATCATGTTGCAATGGGCTTACTTTCTTGGATTCAGTGAAGTTTATGTCATTGGGATAGATCATAACTATGGAGAATTACCTAAACTATTCCCTCCAGGAAAAATAAAAATAACTGCAGACAACATAGACAAAGTGAAAGGACTTCATGTAAGTGATAATTATTATAAAATTGGAGATGTAATTGGCGTTCCACATGTTGATATTCAAAATAAAGCATATACCAGAGCAAATGATGAGTTTCTAAATGATGGCAGAAAGATTTATAATGCTGGAGTAGACTCCAAATTAGAGGCATTTGAGTTCGTAGATTTTAAATCAATTTTCAAAAACTGATCAAAGTAAGATTAGTACCAACTTGATTCAGATATAGGTATGAAAATTTTAATTGCATCGTCAAAGTATCACCCATATTACTGGGGTGGTGGAGAATACTCCGTAAAGAAGTTAGCTGAAGAATTGAGCAAATACAATGATGTTGAGGTTGAGGTTTTAACCTTTGGAGAAGAAAATAATACTGAGGTTATCAGTAATGTGAAGGTACGTAGAATTAAATCTAAAAATATCTACTGGTCTTACTTTGCTAAAAAACAGAGTATTTTTAAAAAGATTATATGGCACCTCTTAGAGGCCTATAACCCTAGAGCAGGTGAAATAGCCAACCTAATCGCAACTGAGATCAAACCAGATCTTGTTCACTTTCGAAACATTGAGGATTTTTCGACTTCTATTTTCAAGTATTTGTCCAAACATAAAATCCCAACCATTCAGACTCTCAATACATATTTCATGATTGAACCTTCGGGAACTCTATATCGAACAAGTAAGGCGGGCTATTTTATCATGAAAATTTGGGAGCAAATATTTCGCATAAAGAAATATGGAAGTAATTGGCTATCTGCAGTCGTTGGAGTCTCACAACTTACTTTAAATGAACACATCCGGAGAGGTTATTATCGAAATAGTAAGCAAGCTGTAATTCGGACTGGAGTACAAAAAGTTAATTCAAATCAATCTAAAAGGAAAAACGACAATATAACATTTGGGTTTATTGGGAACCTCTATGAAACCAAAGGTGTGCTTGAAATGATAACAGCTTTTAAAATATTAAAAGGCCAAAACATAAATTTAATAGTGGCTGGAGCAGGTAATTCAGATTATTCTGAAAAATGTCATAAGCTTGCAAAGGATGACAATAGAATCAAATTTCTAGGGAAGACCGATCAGGAAACCTTTTTCACTCAAATTGATGTGAGCATAATTCCGTCCATTTGGATGGATCCATTTCCAAGAGTTTTAATTGAAGCATATAGCTTTGGAAAACCAGTTATATCTTCAAATAAGGGGGGGGCAAAAGAGCGCGTTGTCCAAGGTGTGACCGGGTTTATTTATAGAAATGAGGAAGAGTTAATTGAATCCATGGAAAAATTGATTAGTGAGCCTAAGTTGATATCAACGTTCTCTAATAACATTAAAAGCTGGGCTAAGATTCATGAAGGTGATGATATAGATCAGTATTACTCATTGTATAAGGAAATAATAAATACGCCACAAACTGATTGATGCTCAAGGTATTGACCATGCGAAAAACGGAATTGTTCGATTTTTTATTTAAAACAGTAATTCTTCTTGCTGTTTATGATGGAATTCGTCACAATTCAATCTTCTACTCATTTAGTTTTGTAAAGGAGGTTGTCACATTGATTTTGTTTCTTGCAGTACTCAATTATAACGATTTTAAGATAGTAAATCCATTTAAGAATTTTGCAGTAACGTCATTTACATTTTACATTTTGACAGTTGGCACTTTTCTAACAATTGGATATCTAAACTTAGTGCCTAATCCAAAATTGAGTCCAATAGGAATGCATGTCAAGACAATTGAATTTTTTGTCATCGCATACTTATTTAATTTCTATGAGCAAATGACGAACAAAACCTATGAATCATTGATCTCCTTTTTTGTCAATGTTTATGTGGTTTATATTTTATTTAACATTGCCTCATACTTTATACATTTCCCCTTCATTACCGAATTTAGACCATATAACGGAAGAATCAGCAGTGGCTACCCAACTTCAGATAGTCAAAGTATGTTGTTTGCATTTATTTTGCTGGTTTTCACCGTAAATAGTTTGAAAAGATATAAAATAAAATTTTTGATCTTGTCATTAGGAATAGTTATTCAAGCAACTACAACTGGGGTGGCAACTTATGTATTTCTAACTTCTATATTAATCGTATTTGGCAATTACCTTGTGGGTAAAACTGGAACAAGAAAAAATATCATTTCGTGGTTATATATTTTAGCTACTGTGACATTTATACTACTTTTTTTAATAGCTTATATTGATAAACAAACTCTAGACGCATTTTATGTTATGATAACTTCAAAAAGTGAGTTTATAATATACTATCTTAAACTGAAATTTTTTGGTGTTGAGTCTGAAATTGGCAATCAATTAGTTACTGGAACCTATATTGTAAGGGGTAATGCAGTTAAGGAGGCCATGTCTGCATATAATAGTTTTTTTGAACTACTTACAGGAAAGGGGGTCGCCTTGGCCATATTAGTTGAAAATCAATTTTCATTTATTATCAGAGCTTATGGATATTTGGGACTCTGTTTTTACATTTTATTTATTATCGGAATACTAGTAAAATCTCGAAAAAATGGCACTAAATTATTTTGGCACATGTCAATAATTGTATCCATTTTATTACTTACCAATGTTTCGCAGATTACAACATATCTCTACCAAATAGCTGTTTCCTTTGCGCTTGCTATGAATTACTGTCTCTCAAGGACGAAAACTATCGAAAACTGATCATTAGTGTTATGAAAGATCAGAGAATCATTATTGTGATAGATGCTAGAATGATAAATACTTCTGGTATTGGACGATACTTGTCTAGCCTTATTGATAGTTTGCAGAAAAAATATGATAATCTAATTTTGTTAGGAAAGAAACAAAATATTATAGAACAACCTTGGTTTAAAAAGTCCACTTCGATAATCGAATTTTCTTCAAACATTTATTCAATAAAAGAGCAATTTGAATTCATAATGAAAATTCCAACTTGTGATATTTTCATTTCTCCGCATTATAATATTCCAATACTCGGTTGGAAAATGAAAAAGCAACTTACATTTTTTCCAGATGTTAATCATCTGGCATTAGGGGGTACTCTGTCTTTATCCAAAAGATGGTATGCCAAATTATTGTACAATTTAGGTGCATGGAGGTCTGATGTAATTATTACCATATCTAATTTTTCCAAAAATGAAATCTTGAAACATCTTAAGGTTCGACCCAAAAAACTAGTGGTTGCTAAATGCGGCACCGACGTTGACAAACTGAAGAAGTTGAGTGAGAAAAACAGAATTAGCAATCAAGGTTTATCCAACATCATCTACATTTTGTATGTTGGAAATATAAAGCCACATAAAAATTTGCACAGGGCTTTATTGGCTTTTGAAAAAGTTCAAAAGAACAATACTGAATTAAAATTTTATATTGTTGGGAAAAGAGATGGCTTCATTACTGGAGATAAGGATATATTTGATCTACTAGAATGTAATCCAACATTAAAAGATAATGTTAGATTCACGGGTTACATAAATGATATGGAGCTTGTAGATTACTACAAATATTCTCAGGCTTTATTATTTCCATCCTTATATGAAGGCTTTGGACTTCCTCCACTTGAAGCAATGGCATTAGACTGTCCCGTTATTACATCAAAGGTTTCAAGTATGCCAGAGATATGTGGTAATGCCGCAATATATTGCAACCCATATGATGTCGAAGACATTGCTTATCAGATTAAACAAGTTCTAGTAAATGAAACATTGAAGGCAGAATTGAGAAGAAATGGAGAGCAAAAAGTTCAAGAATACACTTGGGAAAGGTTCAACAAAAATGTACTTAAAGAAATTGAGATCTTATTGAAAACATGAAGGTTGCAATTATTCATGATGACCTGATGCGTAGAGGAGGTGCAGAAAAAGTTGCTAAAACTATAAGCAACTTATATCCAGATGCCCCAATTTATACGTTGGCATATAGGCCGGAATCCACATATCCTGAATTCAAAGATAAGAACATTATAACCTCTTGGTTTCAATGGTTTGCAAGAAATGAATTTCTAATGAAATGGTTATTTTTTCCATTGGGGTTATTAGCCATGAGATCAATTAAACTCAAAGGTTATGACCTGGTAATAATGTCAACCACTTATTGTGCAAAATATGTTAAAATCCAACCTGGAACAAGAATTGTTGCCTATTGCTACACACCATTTAGGCTTGCCTGGAATCCAATGTCTTATGATATTTACAAAAATTCCAAAGGATCAATAAGGTGGGTATTTGATAATGTAGTAACAATACTGAAAAATGTAGATAAAAAAGCGTCTACTCAAATAGATTACTTTATTGCTATGACTCAAGAAACAAGAGAAAGACTCATAGCTGCATATCATCCAAAAAACAATATTCCAATCATCAACCCCGCTGTCGAATTAAGTAATTTTTCTATTTCCTCTAAAATAGAGGACTACTATTTACTTGTATCTAGATTCGAACCCTATAAGAAAGTGGACTTAGCTATTGAAGCATTTAATAAGAATGGTAGACATCTCATCATTGTTGGCAGAGGAAGTCAAAAAGAAAAACTAATCGGTCTTGCAGGTAAAAATATTGAATTTAGAGAAAATTTGTCTGATTTAGAATTGGCAAAACTATATGAAAACTGCAGAGGATTTATTTTTCCACAATACGAAGACTATGGCATTACGCCGTTAGAAGCAAACGCGGCAGGAAGACCTGTGATTGCATATAATAAGGGTGGTGTCCTAGATACAATGATCCCATATCATTTGGACAGAAAAAATGCAACAGCTTATTTTTTTGACGAACAATCTGTGGAATCTCTAAATCGTGCGATAAATGCTTTTGAAAAAGTTAACTTTGCCCCTAACAAAATGAGAGCTAATGCTGAGAGATTCTCAGAGAAACGATTTAAATCAGAATTAAAGAACTTTATTGACAGTATAGAATAATGAAGAAAGCACTAATTACGGGAATTACTGGACAAGATGGCGCATATTTGGCTGAACATCTGTTATCCATTGGATATAAAGTTTACGGCTCCTACCGCAGAACAAGTTCTGAAAATTTTTGGAGGATTGAAGATTTAGATATTCAGAACAATCCGAATTTGGAACTAATCGAAATGGATTTGACCGATATGGGAAACATTATCAGGTTGATTTCCAAATATGAGTTTGACGAAATTTACAATTTGGCTGCACAAAGCTTTGTAGGAGTTTCATTTGAAAAGCCAACCACTACTGGATTGATTACTGGTCTTGGTGTTACAAACTTGCTCGAAGGAATTAGAACAGTAAACCCAAAAATTAAATTCTATCAAGCATCAACCTCCGAAATGTTCGGAGAAGTTCAAGAAATCCCTCAAAAGGAGACTACCCCATTTTACCCAAGAAGTCCGTATGGGGTTGCAAAATTATATGGTCACTGGATAACTGTTAACTATAGAGAGTCTTTTGATATTTTTGGAAGTAGTGGAATTTTATTTAATCACGAATCTCCATTGAGAGGAAAGGAATTCGTTACGAGAAAGATAACAGATGCAGTGGCTAAGATACATCTAGGAAAACAATCACATATTGAGTTAGGCAATATGGATGCTAAAAGAGATTGGGGGTTTGCAAAGGAATATGTCATAGGAATGTATAAAATGCTCCAGGCAGAAAAACCTGATGCTTTTGTGCTTTCAACTGGAAGGACGGAAACAGTACGTGATTTTGTAACAATGTCTTTTAAATGTGTAGGAATTGATATTGAGTGGAAAGGCAACAATGAATCTGAAATCGGTATTAATGCTAAGACTGGTGATTTACTCGTAAAAGTTAATCCCAAGTTTTATAGACCGGCTGAGGTAGATTTGTTAATCGGGGATTGCTCTAAGGCCACAGAAGTTCTGGGTTGGGAGCCTATGACTACACTAGAAGAACTGTCAAAAATTATGGTTGAAAAAGATATTGAGAGAAATAAGAATGGCTGGTCATTCTAATATATTAATTATTGGGATTGATAGTTTCACTGGAAATCACTTAAAGGCTCATTTTGAAGAAAAAGGATGGCAAGTTTTTGGTACCTCATTTTCAATTGAAGACACTGACAAGGTTTTTAAAGTTGATATAATAGACAGTAAGGCTGTAATTGCAATCCTAAGAAAAGTTAAACCAGATTATATTATAAATCTGGCTGCCATTTCTTTCGTGGGAGAACCAAATCACGAACTTTTCTACAAAGTCAATGTTCTTGGCGCAGAATCCTTATTAGAATCTATATGCAAATCGGGTATTGAACCAAAAAAGGTTTTAATGCCCAGCAGTGCAGTGGTTTATGGAAATCAGAATGAAGTTAGTTTACATGAAGGCCTAATCCCAAACCCTATTAATCACTATGGTTATTCTAAGTATGTCGGCGAACAAATTTGTAAGACTTATTTTGACAAACTAAATATTATTGTGCCCCGACCTTTCAATTACACAGGCGAAGGACAGTTGTCTACTTTTTTGGTTCCAAAAATAGTTGATGCATACAAAAAAGGATGTGACAGAATCGCCCTAGGAAACCTAGATACTTTTAGAGAATTTAATGATGTAAAGTTGATCTGCTGGGTTTATGAGAAATTATTAATTGTTGACAAACATTCTGAAATTGTGAATGTGTGTTCAGGAAACACCCACTCTGTGCGTCAGATCATTGACAAAATGCAGCTTATTTCAGACAACCATATATATGTAGATGTTGACAAACGTTTCGTTCGAAAAAATGAAATTCAAGAACTGAAAGGGAGCCCTAAAAAACTAGAATCATTAATTGGTAAATTAGATCAAACATTTTCTCTTGAACTACTTCTTGAAAGATTGTACAAAAGTTAGTAACATTTTTTAAAAAGATTTTTCCCTATCTTAGCCAACTGAAACAACCCCTAGCATTCCCCCAATATGCAGAAAAGGAGATTCTCTAAATATTTTCCTGCTTTATTCCTATTCATAGACTTGCTGTTTTTGAATATTGGCTTCTTTGTGGCTAATTATGTTAGGTTTGACACTTTTTGGTTTCAGGGGGACAGATACCCGTTTCTTTTTGTTTTTCTGAATATTACTTGGGTGGTCATCTTCTTTGTGACCAAGCTTGACCGTGTAGATAGGGAAAGAAGTATCGTTGATTATATTTCACAGATTCTTCTTGGATTAACTATTAACCTCGCAGTAGTTTTTACTATGTGGGCATCTACACGGGCTTATTTTTACTCAAGAGAGCATTTATTTTATACTTATCTAATCTTCTCTGTACTGATTGTTGGTTGGAGAGTTGGATTTATTAACATCCTTCGTTTTTACAGAACTAAAGGGTATAACATTAGAAATATAGTAATTGTTGGTTACGGTCCTATTGGCAGAAACTTAAAAAGACATTTAGAGAACAATCCAGAAATCGGCTACTCCTTCAAAGGTTTTTTCGACCATAAAACCGAGCAGTCTGAGGTGGCAGGTCCCGTAGAGCAAGTGCCAGATTTTGCGAAAGAAAACAGCATAGACGTAATTTTTTGCTGCCTGCCCAAACTCTTCGAACAAGACGTAAAACCGCTCATTGACTTTGCTGAAAACAATTTGATTACGATCAAATTACTTTCAGACTTTAGCAAAGTAGGCAACAAGAAACTTGAAGTTCAGCAATATGGAAATATCCCTGTACTAAATGTCAGTTCTATACCTTTGGACAGGATGCTCAATAGATTTGCCAAACGTGCATTTGATGTCATCTTTTCAAGTTTGGTGATGATTTTTATCTTATCATGGCTCATTCCGCTCATCGGATTGCTAATTAAACTTGAGTCTCCAGGTCCCGTCTTTTTCATTCAAAACAGACATGGGAAGGGCAACAAATATTTCCCTTGTTGGAAATTCCGAAGCATGGTGGTGAACAAAGAATCGGACAGCAAACAGGCCACTAAAAATGATGCGCGAATCACGAAAATCGGAGCCTTCTTAAGAAAATCATCTCTAGATGAGTTGCCACAATTTATCAATGTCTTCTTGGGCAATATGTCAGTAGTAGGGCCTCGTCCTCACCCAATCAAACTGAACGAAGAATTCTCTCCTAAAATTGACCGTTTTATTCAGCGTCACGCAGTAAAACCAGGGGTAACGGGATTAGCACAGGCCAAAGGATATAGAGGAGAAACTGCCAGATTTAGTGAAATGTATGGCCGGGTGAAACTAGATCGCTTCTATGTGAAAAACTGGAGTCTGTGGTTTGATGTCAAAATTATCTTCATGACCATCTATTCTATTTTGTTTAAAACGGAGAAAGCATATTAACTTTAACTCTTAACCATTAACGTTAATCACTAATCCTTCATTCAAAACTTCAGACTTCTTAATGGTTAATGGTTTTTGTTAATGTCCATCCTATCACCTTACCTCATATAAACTTTATTTTCTGAGTGCTCTACCCTAAATTCGCACCCTCAATGTGATAATTATGTTCGACAAGGTAGAAGAATACAAAGCCATGATTAAATCCGCAGAAGCAAAAGTTGCGGATGACTTGGAGCAATTCAGAATGAAGTTCATTAGTAAAAAAAGTGTCGTTACCGAACTTTTTAATGATTTCAGAAATGTGCCCAATGATCAAAAAAAAGCATTTGGTCAGGCATTAAATGAATTGAAAACACTGGCCCAAGACAAATTCAAATCTTTGGCTGATTCCTTAGACCATAGCTCAAACGAAAGTACCAGTAAAGGAATAGACCTTACGCTTCCTGATGTACCAAATGAAAACGGAAGTGTCCACCCATTGACAACAACTCGCAATAAGATCATTGAGATTTTTGAACGCATGGGCTTTAATGTGGCAAGTGGTCCAGAAATAGAAGAAGATTTTTACAATTTTACAGCTCTCAATTTCCCTGAGAACCATCCTGCAAGAGAAATGCAGGATACCTTCTTCATTGAAAAAAATCCAGATAAAGTATTAAGAACCCACACTTCTAACGTGCAAATCAGAATGATGGAAGGCGGCCAACCTCCTTTCCGCTCCATCATGCCTGGGCGCGTATACAGAAATGAGGCCATTTCTGCTCGTGCTCACTGCTTCTTTCATCAAGTAGAAGGATTATACGTTGATAAAAACGTGGGATTCAAAGATTTGAAACAAACCCTGTATCATTTTGCTAAGGAAATGTTCGGCGAAAACACTAAAATTAGACTACGGCCTTCTTATTTCCCATTTACTGAACCAAGCGCAGAAATTGACATTAGCTGCTTCATCTGCCAAGGAAAGGGCTGTAACGTCTGTAAATACACGAAGTGGGTAGAGATTGCTGGATCTGGAATGGTAGATCCTAATGTGTTAGCCAATTGTGGCATAGACCCTGAGGAATATACGGGTTTTGCTTTTGGTATGGGGATCGAACGAATCGCCATGCTCAAATATCAAATCAATGATTTGCGACTCTTCTCAGAAAATGACGTTCGTTTCCTAAGACAATTTCAGGGAACTTTTTAATAAAGCTTTTGCCCTTATGTTGAGCCTTTAGGCTAATTCAATACTTTTACTTTTAATATCTGATATGAGCGAAATCATTTTAATAGTAGAGGAATCTCCTGAAGGAAGGCATGAAGCTCACAATCAGCACTTACTGATGGTGACAGCGTGGAAGAACAGAAAGAAAATATTAAGGAGGCCATTAAATGTCATTTTAAAAAAGACGTTCCTAAAGTGGTTAGATTACACATAATTCATGAAGAAATATTTGCAGCATGAAATTCTTTGTAATTTGTTTTTCTCAAATAATTTATCGAAAATTTCACTGTCTGAGCCCAATGATAATTGGGTGAGTTTTGAAATTTTCTAGCCTTTTTGCTTACTTTTTTGGCAATGAAAAAAGTAGGAGCCCGTCCGGCTTGAGGACATGCTGCCCAACATGGTTATTTGAAACACCTACAAAATAAGACTAAATCTAAACACTTATGTGCGGCATCACAGGCATACTGGCATTCAATGAAATTGGAAGAATTAATCTTGCCAATCTCGAAAAAGCAACACACACCCTTGCTCATCGTGGACCAGACAATCAGGGGATATACTCCACACAGTCAGTAGGATTAGGACATCAGCGACTCTCTATCATTGATACCAGCTCAAATGGTAATCAACCTTTTCAGATTTTAGATGGCAGATATGTTATCACCTTTAATGGTGAAATATTCAACTACCAGAAGCTAAGAAAAGAGCTCTTATCCAAAGGCATTCAATTCAAATCTGACTCTGACACAGAAGTTCTGTTGCATCTTTTTGCGCAGGAGGGCAAAGACTGCTTTAACAAACTAAACGGCTTTTTTGCCTTTGCTATTTACGACTCACTTGAAAATTCATTATTCATTGCAAGAGATCGGCTAGGAATCAAACCTCTCCTCTATTTTTATGACGATTCCAAATTTCTATTTGGGTCAGAAATGAATGCCATGCTCTCTTATGATATTGAAAAGGAAATCGATCAAGAAGCCCTCAACTACTACCTGCAACTGAACTATACCCCATCTCCACTGACCATGCTCAGAGGGGTGAAAAAATTAGAGCCTGGCCATTATATGACAGTACAAAATGGTCAGATAAGTAAACATCAATACTATGATGTCCCAAATGACAACTTACAAACTTCACCTTTAAACTACCATTCAGCAAAGACTCAACTACAAAATCTTCTAGAAAAATCAGTCGAACGACGCATGATTGCAGACGTTCCTTTGGGGTGTTTTTTGAGTGGTGGTATTGACTCCAGTGTGATCACATCTGTGGCGTCAGGTCAAACCCAATCGTTAAAAACCTTCTCTATCGGGTTTGAAGAGAACCATTTTTTTGATGAAACACATTACGCCGAGTTAGTAGCTCAAAAATTCAAAACTGATCATACCACTTTCAAACTGACCAATGAGGAAATCACCAATCATCTAAGTAGCATTATAGACCATATAGATGAACCCTTTGCAGACTCGTCTGCCATACCTGTCTACTTGTTGAGCAAAAAAACACGTGAGCATGTCACCGTGGCCCTTTCTGGAGATGGTGCAGACGAGATTTTTTCTGGATACAACAAACATTCTGCCTGGTGGAAAATGGAAAACAATTGGAAATTTAAAACCTTGATTTCATTAATTAACCCAGTAGCGCATTTCCTCCCCAAGTCTCGATCAGGTGCTTTGAGCAATGCGGCCAGACAAGTTGAAAGATTTGCAAACGCCATGAAAATGAATGCTACGGATCGTTATTGGTTTTTGGCCTCTTTCACCTCACAAACTCAGGTCAATCAATTGCTCAAACATCCATTAAATAACTATTCGCAAAGGAATTCTTGGATGGAACCAATGACTGACGTCAAAAGCATAAATGACCTCTTGAGACTGGATACAAAATTTGTTTTGCCCAATGACATGCTCAAAAAAGTGGATCTCATGTCCATGGCCAATAGTCTGGAGGTACGCGTACCATTTTTGGATCATGAGTTAGTAGATTTTGTGTTCAGCTTACCTGAGAGTATGAAACTCAATGGATCAATTCGAAAAAAGATATTGCAAGACACCTATCGCAGCATTCTTCCAGTAGAACTCTATAACCGACCAAAAAAAGGATTCGAAATTCCATTACTTGATTGGTTGAAAACTTCATTAAGTGGTGAGCTAAATGAGCATCTATTCGACAAAGAAAAAATTATCAGTCAAGGACTTTTTAATTGGTCCGAAATTGAAAGATTGAAAAAACAGCTTTTCTCAAGAAATCCAGAAGACACTCATGCACGCGTCTGGGGACTGTATGTGTTTCAAAAATGGCATTCCAAGTATCTGTAGACAGATACCATCAGATATTAGAAAAATCAATCTCACATCAAGGACAATTATTCAAGATTTAGATTAATTTTATTCTCATTCGACTTCTATTAAATCAACTGGCATGCAAAATCTGAATAAATTCTTGGTCTGTCTGGACTCCTCACCTTTAGATGAACACATCATAAAGTATAGCTCCATGATAGCCGAACTGGCCGGATGTGATAAGGTTTATTTTGTTCATATCGCGCAGAAAAACTTGAGCCTTAAGGTTAAAAAATATTTTCAAGAGAAAATTCAAGAGCATTTCACGGCTCCTTGTGAAACTGAAATGCAAATTCATCAAGGAAAAAATGCCGTTCAGATTTTAAAGTGGTCCGAATTCAAAATCGTTGACTTAGTCATCTTAGGCATCAAACCAAAAACTGAGTCTACTGGTAAGCATGCGGCACGACTGATCAATGAAGCACAGTGTTCCGTACTTTTGGTTCCCCCTACGGCTAAACTAAAGTTAGCCAAGGTGATTATACCACTTGATTTTTCCAGCAGTTCGGTCACAGCAATCAATGCTGCACTTGACATTAAAGAAAAAGCTGGAGACATAGAGGTTCTATTGCATCATGTTTATTTTGTGCCTTCTGGCTATACCCATACTGGCAAAAGCTATGATGAAATGGCCGAAATCATGGACAAGAATAAAAGGCGAGAATACGAGCAGTTTAAGAGGGAGCAATCTCTGGATGAGTCAAAATATGAGCTCATATTCGAATTGGATGAAGATCAAAACCCCTCTGACAACATTTATGAAATGGCAAAGGAGCGGCAAGCCGATATGATTATTGTGGCATCAAGAGGAAGGACAAAAATGGCTTCACTTCTTAAAGGCAGTACAGCTGTCAATTTGATCAGCTATGATCGTGAAATCGCCTGTCTGGTTGTAAAAAATAAAGCCGAGAATATGGGTTTCTTTGAGACTTTAATGAAGCTCTAAGAGTTCCCGATATTTACCTCAATAAGGTAATTGGAACGATCCAAACCTATCAGTTTTCGACTACCCTCAATCTTGTAATTGATTAAGCTGTTATTTTCGAAATACAACTGAATCTGCTGACTCGATCGATAAAGATAATTTTCTTCTTCAAATCTAACATCCATAGAATGGATCACTCCATTTTTGTTTTTATTGATAAATATAGAAACGGGCCCTTTCTTTTCTTTCTTCTTCCTTTCATACAAAATACCAGCTTCCTGGCTCGTCTTGTTGTAGTTGGCTGACCGGATCAATCTTGCAAACGAATATTCCATCAACGTCTTCAAGTCTTTTTTTACAATCAAAGTGTCAAATGGAATTTCACTCGTCTCTATGCTGCTGTCTAGTTCAACCACCTTTTTCAACTGCACATGCGATTGATTTGTTAAAGCAGACATCAATAAATGATCTAGTGCCTTTGCATCAGGGTCAGAAGTGACGGCCATGTCGTCAGGAGACAAACAAGAAACCAAGCCAATTAAAAGAGCCAGTACCAAAGTCTTATTCATAATACAAATTTCGCCACGCATGGTTGATTAAAAAAGTGTTTACGTGATTTAGATAACTTGGATTCCAGATGAAAGAATAATGAACATTTGGAATCTGACATTTCATCTAATAGCATCAGAGTATTTATTAGATTTGCTTTCAAATTTGTTGAAAATGAAAGAGAAATTAGAGGAGATCAAACATAGATTCGAAGAAGTAGGACAACTCATAGTTCAGCCAGACGCTATGTCTGACATGTCATACTATTCGAAACTGAGTAAGGAATATAAAGATCTTGAGAAAATTGTCAATAAATATGAAGAGTACAAAAACGTACTCGAAAACCTGGCCAACTCAAAAGAAATTCTGGAAACAGAGAAAGATCCAGAGTTTAGAGAAATGGCCAAGATGGAATTGGACGAATTAGAACCTAAAAAGGAAGAACTGGAGGAAGAAATTAAGCAAATGCTTATTCCAAAAGATCCAAACGATGACAAAAACAGTATTCTGGAGATTCGTGCGGGTACTGGAGGTGATGAAGCCGCCATATTTGCAGGAGATCTGTTTCGGATGTACCAACGCTATTGTGAAAAAAATGGCTGGAAGCTTGGTGTAATGGACTTGACAGAGGGAAGCTCTGGAGGGTACAAAGAAATAATCAGTATGATCTCAGGGGAAGATGTATACGGCAAAATGAAATTTGAATCTGGAGTGCATCGTGTCCAGCGTGTCCCAGCTACTGAAACTCAAGGACGCGTGCATACCTCGGCGGCCACGGTTGCCGTACTTCCAGAAATGGAAGAGGTGGATGTTCAAATTGATATGAACGATGTGAGAAAAGACACTTTCTGTTCTAGTGGCCCAGGTGGTCAGTCAGTAAACACCACTTATTCAGCCATTCGTTTAACGCACCTTCCGACTGGATTGGTAGTGTCTTGCCAGGATGAGAAAAGTCAAATCAAAAACCTTGAAAAAGCACTAAAAGTACTTCGTGGAAGGATCTATGACATCGAGTTAAAAAAACACAATGACGAAGTGGGTGCGCAAAGAAAATCAATGGTGGGCAGTGGGGATCGTTCGGACAAGATCAGAACGTACAACTATCCTCAAGGTCGTGTCACTGATCATAGAATTGGTTATTCTCAGCACAATTTACCAACCGTGATGGATGGGGAAATTGGCGAATTCATAGAGCAACTCAGAATCGCGGAGAATGCCGAAAAACTAAAAGACGGAGAAGTTTAATCTTGAAGCTGATTAAGCCCATTATATTGTTAACCGTTTTACTTCCCTGGGTATTTTTGGGATGTGAACCTTCAGTAGAAGAACTATCGACTGACAACGCCCTCCAACTTTCTTATTCCACTGATACGGTTACCTTTGATACCCTTTTCAGCAGTGTAGGCAGTATTACCAAGCGTTTCAAAATCTACAACACTCACGACAAAGCCATCAAACTTAATCAGCTGTCTTTAGGAAGCAGAGAGGTCTCATCTTACTCAATAACAGTAAATGGAGTAAAAGGCAAATCATTTCAGGATGAAACAATTTTTGGAGAAGATAGCCTATTGGTATTGGTTGAAGTTTTGATCGACCCTAACAATCAAGACCTGCCCTTTTTGGTCAAAGACTCAGTTGTAGTGACATACAATGACCGATCAGAAAATATCAAACTTGTTTCTTGGGGGCAGGATGCAATATTCATTAACAATGAAGCCATTCCTTGTGATGCAATTTGGACCAAAGACAGGCCCTACGTAATCTATGACTCTGCATGGGTAGAATCAGGGTGTCAGTTGACAGTTGAAGCTGGTACGAAAATTTATATTGACAATGATGCATTTTTCACCATAGCAGGCACCCTTCATTTGCAAGGAACAGCAGAAGAAAAAATACTGATTGCAAATACAAGACTTGACCCTAAGTATGAAGTAGCTCCAGGTCAATGGGGGAGTTTATTCTTCTTCCCTGGTAGTACAGGTAATATGATTGACCATTCCATTATCAAAAATGGCACTAACGGTGTGCTATTAGCAGTTGATTTGAATAGCGGAAATGGGGCAGAATTGCTAATAAATAATACCTCGATACAACACATGTCTGAGTCTGGAATAGCCGCTTTCGCAGGAAATGTTACAGCTCAGAACCTTGAAATATTCAATTGCCAGAATCAACTTATTGCTGGACTTGGAGGGGGGAGCTATTCTCTCAATCATTGTACCTTTTCTAACACACCCAATGAGTTTACTCGAGAAGGAGCTTCAGTGGGTTTTACGAATTATTTAGAATTCAGCAATGGATCGCAATTTGCCAATGATCTATCTATCGAAATAACAAACTCAATTATTTGGGGAAGAGAAGAAGAAGAGCTTGCCATTGACCTTTCGGCAAATACAGCTACTGATGTACAAATCGAAAACAACATCATAAAGTCTGAACAAGACGCTTGGGTGGAATTAGGAAATTTCATTAGTCAAGAAGAAAACTACCCTGGGTTCTATTCTCCTAATTTATTTAATTATCAAATTGATTCTCTGTCCAATGCCAGAGACAAGGCCTCCACAACCTCTATTACTCATGACTTGCTGGGGACACTTCGAGATGCCATGCCCGACATAGGGGCGTATGAAAGAAAAGACTCCATCCCCTAGACAAAAATCTATTCGGAAGTTTAGCGTTATTATGCTATTTTTATTTTGTGCTAACCAAGCTTAAAAATAGAATCAGATTATTCTTTGGATTCTCTGCATCTGAGACCAATGGCCTAATCATCTTAGTGCCCATCCTTCTACTCATTCTCTATGCCCCCACTCTATTAAAAGAGGCATTAAATGATCAATCTTCGCAAAGTCAATTGGAAGATGAGCTTCTGTTGAAAGCCTGGTTAGAAGAGTCGAAAAGCAAACTCAAGACTGAAGATAACACCACCTTCGCCCCCACCTTTTTCAATCCAAATAAAATTGACGAAGAAAGATGGCTAGCCCTTGGTTTCAAAAAGAAAACAGCCCAAAACATTATAAAATATAGAAATGCAGGTGGTACATTCAATAAAAAAGAGGATTTGCTGAAAATTTACGGAATTAATAAAAAGCTGGTAACAGCTTATTATGACTACATCATAATCCCGAAATCTAGACGTAAACCTAAAAGCAATGCCCCTCCAATTAAAAATGTGGTGGAAAAAATGGTCATTGAAAAGGAAGCCGCCAAGTTTGACATAAATTTAGCAGACTCATCTCAACTTCAAATTGTAAGGGGCATAGGGCCTGTGCTTTCAGACCGTATCATCAAGTATCGAGAGCTATTGGGTGGATTTACAAACACAGATCAACTCAAGGAGGTTTATGGCATAAAAGAGGATGTATACCTGCGCATGTTAAGTCATTTTGGGGTTATCATCTCTTCAGTTGAAAAAATTAGTATCAATCAGGACTCCATTAATCTCTTATCCAAACATCCCTATCTGAATTACAAAACCAGCAGAGCCATTGTGAAATATCGCAAACAGCACGGAGACTACCAGTCTGTAGAAGATTTAAAGAAAATTCATGCCATTTCGGATTCATTGTTTCAAAGAATAGCTCCTTATCTGAAAGTAGAAAGGACAGAATGAGAATAGCTTTTAGGGAAAATCAATATCCTTTTCTATTTTACGTTCAGATCATATCTCATGAGAGAAATACTTCAGTCCTACTTGCGAAGGCTTACCAATTTATCGGGAAACAGCCGTTCCCTTTTTTTGCCTAAACTGCCAGCAGGCCAGTTCATTGATATTCACGACTTTGACTTTGCCCGAAATGAATCTTCGTTCGGCATACTAGAGGGTATCCTCTCCAGAAAAACCAAAGTTCCGCTATGTGAAATTCAGAATAGTAGAGACCAGGACTCTAACCGACTGTCACAAAAACTAAAGCAGCTAAAGCGTGAAGATCATCTGATTTTTGAAGAACGTGGAGCCAAGGACTTATATGTCGGGTGGCCATTCGTGAAAGGAAAATTTTCTGATGGCACCTTGGTCAGGTGTCCGCTACTATTCTTTCCAGTGGCTTTAGATTTTGACAAAAAAGATTGGTACTTAGTGAGTCGAAAGGATGTGAACGTCACCATGAATAAATCCTTTCTATTGGCTTATGCCTATTTCAATGGACTAAAGGCCAATGAAAATCTGCTAGAAAGAGTATTTGATGATTTCGACAAAGAAAGCAAAGGATTCAGAACTGACCTTTATGAATTATTAAAAGAAGAACAACTGGAAGTTAATTTTAATCAGGACAATTTCACTGATTCGTTAAACAGTTTTAAAACATACAAGCGGGCAGATTTGGAGCAGTCTGAAAAAGATGGGGAGCTCAAGTTATTCCCAGAGGCTGTGGTTGGCATTTTTCCTCAGGCAGGATCATATCTTGTTCCAGACTACCTCACGCTATTAGAACACCCCAAACTTTCAACCTTAGAAGATTTTTTTGCAGAACGAAATCTTGACGAAACGGAAAACAAAGACACCTCTTACTATCGTTTCCTTAAGAGAGTAAAGGAAGATCAGACTTTCACACCCTTTAAAATGGATGCTTATCAGGAGAACGTGATCAAAGCAGTGAAAAAAGGCAATTCTGCTGTAGTACAGGGCCCACCAGGTACTGGAAAGTCTCAGCTGATTTGCAATCTGGTAGCAGACTACATAGCCAGAGGAAAAAATGTGCTGGTTGTCAGTCAGAAAAAGGCCGCTCTTGATGTGGTTTTTGAAAGACTAAAAGAGAAAGCACTCAATGACTTCATAGGATTGCTTCACGATTTTAAAAATGATCGCAAATCTATCTACGAGCAACTTGAAGGACAGATTAACAGGCTAGAAGACTATCAGTCCATAAATAATTCTCTTGATGCCATTCAGCTAGAACGGAATTTTCTAAAAATCAGTAGACGAATCGATCAGCTCGACGAGGAACTTTCAGAATTTAAGGACAGTCTTTTTGACGAGTCGGAGTGTGGACTTTCTGTCAAGGAATTATACCTCACATCAGATCCACATGCTCCAGCCATTGGTCTCAATCTGGAGTATCGAAATCTTAAATTTAACGAACTAGATGATTTCAAAAGGAAACTGTTTGCCTTTAGTAAATATGGCGAAAGCTTTCTCAACGAACACCACCCATGGTTCAACAGACGGCCATTCACCAATTACACTGTCTCAGATCTCAATCTCATCTCCAAACATCTCGACGAGATCAAACCATATATCCATGTGCTTGAAACAGTAACTGAAAAAGCCATTGGAAAAAAAGTATCTTTCGAAGATGCCGTAGAGATCATAAAGAAATATTCCGAAATCGAACATTTGGTTTCTGTACTCAAAGATCCACTGGCTTATAACACCCTCAATTTAGTTCTTCGCAATGCGCAGCGAGTAGTAAGTAAAGAGCAATTGGTGGCAACTGAAAAATTAGTTTTGCAGTCTTATGAAGGTGCAGGTGCGGAACTTTCGCTAAAACCTGAAGAACTTGGTCGTTTTCAAGAAGCATTGGATAGAAGTCTGGATGCCCGAAAAAGCATTTTTAAATGGCTAAGGTGGAAGCTTTTTTCTAAAGACAAAATATTTATCACCAGAGTCCTTATAAACAATGGGCTAAAAAGTGATAGAGCTGGATTTGATACACTGGTGCAAAAAGTTGACAACAGGCTAAATCTGGAACACAATCTGAGTCTATTGAAAGGTGAGCCAGCCCTGGGACCCTTTCCTCAGATCTATTCCAAAATTGAAATCAAGAATTGGTTCTTTTACCAAAAGCAGGCTGCAGAAGCTCAAAAGACTTTGGATGGTATACGTCACATGAACGAATACATCTCACCACTTACGCTAAATCAGGCAGAATATACCAACAAACTGAGTAGCTTATTGACCGCTTTGGAGCCTATAGGTAAAAAATTGAAGGAGTGGGAAATCTACTTTTCCATTCCTCAATTGCGTTTGATTTTTGCTGGTCAATTGGATGTAGAGCAATTACTCTCTTCATTGAAACAGGATTTTGATTCCCTCTGTGAGTTTGACAAACTACAAGCTGATTTTACAGCAGATGAGCTAAGAATTATAGATAAGCTCACAGAAGAATCTCCACGCGTAGACTCCAATCAATGGTGGGAATTGTTTGGCAACAGTCTGCGGTTGGCCTGGATCGAGCATATCGAGTTGAAATTCCCAATACTGCGTACAGTGTCCTCTCAAAAATTTGAAGACATGCAAACGGAATTGCAAAATTGTGTAAAAGAAAAATTACGTATGAGCAGAGAAATACTCCTGCTCAAATCCCGTGAACGGGTTTATAAAAATGTAGAATACAACCGACTAAACAACCGTGTGACATATAGAGATATCTTTCATCAGGTAACCAAAAAAAGAAGAATTTGGCCTGTTAGAAAAGTAATCGCCAACTACCCTCGCGAGGTGTTTGATTTGATTCCTTGTTGGTTAGCCTCTCCAGAATCTGCTTCAGCTATTTTTCCAATGGAGAAAATTTTTGATCTCGTGATATTTGATGAGGCCTCCCAATGTTTTGTGGAAAAGGGGCTCCCTGCTATGTATAGAGGTAAACAAGTGGTGATTGCTGGTGATGACAAACAGCTTCGGCCAAATGATCTATATAAAGTCAGGTGGGAAGAAGACAATGATCAAGATGTGGTAGAACTGGATTTTGATTCATTGCTCAATCTTGGCAGCCAATACCTCATGCAGGTGCAACTCAATGGTCACTATCGAAGTAAAAATCTGGATTTGATTCGTTTCTCGAATGAACATTTTTATGGTCAACGTTTAAAAATGCTTCCTGATTTTAATGACCTGAACAAGAAGCAAACAGCTATTGACTATGTAAAGGTCGAGGGATTCTGGCAAAATAATACGAATCGCGAAGAAGCTGAAAAAGTAGCTCAAATTATTGAAGAGTTGCTCAAAAGCAATCCAGATGTGGAAATAGGCGTAGTAACTTTTAACGCCACTCAACAGATGTATATGCTGGATTTTCTTGAAGAGTATTCGCTTGAGCGTCGCTTTGCATTACCCGATTCGCTAATTGTTAAGAACATTGAAAACATCCAAGGTGATGAAAAAGATGTAATCATTTTCTCAACCGTCTATGCGCCAGATCTCAAAGGGAAAATGAACATGAACTTTGGAAGCTTGAACGCCGAGGGAGGTGAAAACCGATTAAATGTGGCTATTACAAGAGCACGAGAAAAAATCTATTTAGTTACCAGCATTATGCCACAGCAACTCCGTGTAGAAGACACGAAAAATGAAGGCCCCAAGCTGCTTAAAAAATATTTGGAATACGCATACGCTATTTCTGAAAGGACACAAACTCCTGCTGAAAAAACCAACGACAACCACTCAGCTGCGTGGTTCCTTAAAAACAGAATTGAGGCGCTTGGTTTTGAGCACTTTCAAACCTTGGAAATGGATCATACCTTGCCCTATGTGGACATAGCATTAAAATACAAGGATCAGTATTTGGCCGCTTTGATCACAGATGATGACCTATATCATCATGATATTTCCATCAAAGCATCTCATGTTTATAGACCATTCACATTGAAACAAAAAAATTGGACATTCAACATGATATCAAGTCGACAATATTGGATGGACGCAGAGCACGTCAAAGAAAGAATCAACAGAATGATCACGCGAGCAATCGACGAATAGCTTATTCTGATTCTTCAGGCTTTTGAATCTTCAACCCAAATGATAAGATTCCAGGCAATTGCTCCATTCTCATGAACTGCTTAACTTTAAACGTATAAGCCCCTGGATTGGAAAACTTCTGATCTTCAAATACTGGTACTCCTCGGTCAAATAGGTCTCCTAAGCCTTCACCCATGGGTTCTCCCGTTTTCTTATCGAATAGAATCAATTCCTGTAGTTCTGAAGACAAAATTTCTCCAGTAGAATCTTCGAGATAGTATTTCAAAAAGAGATTATAATAAGGATAATTCACGGCATATCTTACGTTGTATTGAATTTGATAGCTTGAAGTAGTGTCCTCTATTTCGAACTGAAAGGCGACCAAAGAATCCAAATGCCAAAGCCCCTCCTGTATATCAGACTGCTCATCAATAACCGTATTGCCATTACAAGCCACAATAGACAGGGAAATGCTGACCGCGACCAAAAGTTGATAGATAGATTTTAACATGAGGTTAATCAGGTTTTTTCTTGTTGAATTTATTTTTACCCCCTCGCTTCTTGTTGCGACGGTTCTTATTTTTTGGCTTCCCACCTTTACGGAATTTTTTGTCCATTCGCTCCAAATCACTATTTAGTGATTGGGACTCTCGGTTTTCACCACCTACCTTATCTTCCAGCAAGGTCTCTGGTTTTTTACCGTCAGCGTTTAGTTTCTGAACTTCTTTTACCCTTTCTGTATCTAGCGCAATCCAGGCATTGTCGTTCTTATACCCAAACCACATGATCTTTCTAAAGATATCTGTTTTTTGTAAGCGTGCTTCACCTTTGTCTGTCAATAAACCAGTTTCCACTTTTGGAATGTCCTTTAGGGCATCCATATAAGTTTCCAATTCATAGTTGAGACAACATTTTAGACGTCCACATTGACCAGACAACTTACTGGGATTCAATGATAGATTTTGATATCTGGCAGCCGAGGTAGATACATTTTTAAAATCTGACAACCACGTAGAGCAACAGAGTTCTCTCCCGCAGGAACCAATTCCTCCTAACCTGCCCGCTTCTTGTCTAAGGCTAATTTGGCGCATCTCCACTCTAATCTTAAACTCTCCCGCCAATCTTTTAATCAACTCCCTGAAATCCACTCTTTCGTCGGCAGAATAGTAAAACGTTGCCTTAGAGTTATCCGCCTGATATTCGACATCCGTCAGCTTCATTTCGAGCTTCAATTCATTAATGATCTCACGAGAGCGAAACATGGTGGGGTTTTCCCTATTCTTTACTGATTCGAATTTCTCAAGATCCTTTTGTGAGGCCACGCGATACAGGCTGCGTATTTCGTCATCGTCTTTTACCTTCTTTTTTTTCATCTGAAGGCGGACTAACTCTCCCTGCAAAGATACATAGCCTACATGATGTCCATTGGGTACATCTACGACCACTGGATCACCAGGGTATATTTCAAGATCGTTCGAATTCCGAAAGAATTCTTTACGGCCATTTTTGAATCTAACTTCGAATATATCGAATTGGTATTTGGCAGGAGTCTCCATATTGGAGAGCCAGTCAAAAGTATTCATCTTGTTGCAGCCGCCACTGCTACAACCTCCATTGCTTTTACATCCTTTTACACTTCCGTCTGCAGCAGTTAATGTGCTGCAAGTACTGCATCCCGACATCTTGTACTTGCTTTTATAAGCCTTAAATATAATGAAGATTTGTCATCCCCATTCTTATCAAATGACGGTATATTTTTCTAACCTGATCTTTGTCAGAGTGACAACAAATCCTGACCAATATCCTTTCGGAAATTCATACCCTCCCATTGGATGGATTGAAGGTTTTCATAAGATTGATCAAGAGCTGATTGAATATCAGAGCCTAAGCCTGTTGAAGCAATTACTCTTCCTCCATTAGTCACCACCTGATCTCCGTCTGGAGCCGTACCCGCATGAAAAACTATGCCCTTGAACGCTTGATCTAGGCCGGTCATTTTTCTACCCTTTTCATAAGAACCAGGATACCCTTCAGCCACAGCTACCACAGTAGTAGCTGTCTCAGGTTTTATTGCTAACTGCTCTTTGTCCAATTCGCCTTTGGCAGCTGCCGTCAAATGCGAAAGCATATCTGACTGAATTCTTGGCATCACCACTTCTGTTTCGGGATCGCCCATTCTCACGTTGTACTCTATGACATAAGGTTCTCCATTTACATTCATTAGTCCAATGAAGAGAAACCCAATAAAATCAATACCATCTGCCTGTAATCCACCCACAGTTGGTCTAATGACCTTGTCTTCCACCTTTTTCATGAAGGTCTCATCTGCAAACGATACTGGAGACACAGCCCCCATACCACCAGTATTGGGACCTGTGTCTCCTTCCCCAATGCGCTTGTAATCCTTTGCCTCTGGCAAGGTCATATATGACTTGCCATCCGTCAACACAAAAACTGAAAGCTCAATACCATGCAGGTACTCTTCTATCAATACTTTGCTGCTAGCCGCACCAAACTGACCGTCAAGCATTTCCTTGAGAGAGTCTTCAGCCTCTTTGATATCACTGGTGATAATCACTCCTTTACCTGCGGCTAGGCCGTCAGCCTTGAGCACATAAGGTGCCTCTACTTTCTTTAAAAAATCCAAGCCTTCTGAAAGGTTGCTGGCAGTAACCGTCAAAGAACCCGCCGTAGGAATATTGTTGCGCACCATGAAGGCCTTGGAGAAATCCTTGCTTCCTTCCAATTGCGCTCCAACTTCGTCTGGGCCTACCATCAAAACATTTTTCAATTGTTCGTTGGAGGCAAAGTAATTTCGAATGCCTTTCACTAGAGGTTCCTCTGGACCAACTATGACTAAGTCAATGCTTTTATCAAGAACAGCCTTTCCCAAGGCCTCAAAATCATTTACACCTATAGCTAGGTTTTCTGCCAGGGCTCTTGTACCCGCATTTCCTGGTGCTACAAATAGATCATTACATTCTGGGCTTTGTTTGATTTTCCATGCCAAGGCGTGTTCGCGTCCTCCAGCTCCTATCACAAGTATGTTCATGAATTCATTCGATTTTACTGAGGAGCAAAATTAATCCAATTCATGAATCGGCTACGGAATTGAGAAATTTTCTGGGGTCTAGTTGGCGTATTCAGACATGAATTTGATTCGCATCAGTCGCACCTCGTCTTCTGAGTATCCATCATATTCTAATTCGTCCATGGCGACATCCAAACTATCAGTATCTGCCGACATAAAATAATCCAACAGATCATCTTGACGATCTTCATCTATAAATTGATCTATATAGTAGTCCAAATTCAACTTAGTGCCAGAAAAACAAATGTTTTCTATTTCAGTTAGCACCTCATCGAACGAAATGCCTTTAATATCTGCAACTTCCTCTAAATCGACTTTACGGTCAATCTGCTGGATCAAGAAGATTTTGATTTTGGATTTGTTGACTGCAGATTTGATGACTACATCGGAAGCCGTTTCCAAGTCATTCTCGTTTACATAATTTGAAATGGCATCTATAAACGGTTTTCCAAATTTCATCACCTTGCCCATTCCTACGCCATTGACTTGCGCCAAGTCTTCTTTGGTAGTTGGATAGGTAGTGGCCATTTCTTCCAATGATGGATCTTGAAATATGACGTATGGTGGTAAGTTCTTCTGTTTTGCTACTTTTTTGCGAATGCCTTTTAAAATATCATAAAGATCCTCATCATGAGCCTTTCCATTAGCATCCACACCATTGTCATGATCTAAGTTTTCAACGGTATAGTCATGATCTCTTGAAAGCTCCACAGAGAATGGTTTCTTGAGAAAGTCATGACCTTTATCAGTTACTTTTAGAATGCCAATATTTTCAATGTCTTTAACCAAAAATTCATTGAGCAAGGTTTGACGAACGACAGAGCGCCAAAAAACTTCAGTCTCGTCCTTGCCAATACCAAACACATCCAACTTGCCATGGTCATAACTTTTTACATATTGACTTTCGATTCCTCGAATGACATTCACAAGATGTTTGATGCCAAAACGCTCTTCTGTTTTTATCGCCGTATTGATTACTTTCTTTATAAACTCCTTTCCTTCAAATATCTCTTTCGGATGTGCACAGTTGTCGCAAAGACCCTGTTCAGTGCAATCAGGGTCAAGATATTCTTCACCAAAATAGTGGAGCAGTTGCTTTCTTCTACACACAGAAGATTCAGCATAAGAAGAAACCTCTTCTAGCAGAAGTTTGGCATTTTCCCTTTCTGTTACTGGTTTGTCCTTATTAAATTTTTCAAGTTTGATGATGTCATCTAACGTATAGAATAGGATACACTTGCCTTCTAATCCATCACGACCTGCCCGTCCAGTTTCTTGATAATAGCCTTCCAAAGATTTCGGCGCATCATAATGTACCACAAACCGGACATCTGGCTTGTCTATTCCCATCCCAAAGGCGATAGTTGCTACAATAACATCAATGTCTTCATTGAGGAAACCATCTTGGTGCCTCATTCGAACACTGCTGTCCAATCCAGCATGGTAGGGCGCAGCATTTACATCATTGACTTTGAGCAGCTCAGCTATTTCTTCTACTTTTTTTCTGCTCAGACAATAGATAATACCTGAGGTTCCCTTTTGTTCTTTGACAAACCTAATCAACTGTTTTTTTACATCAACTTTAGGCCTAATTTCATAGTAAAGGTTTTTTCTATTGAATGAAGACTTGAAAACATCAGCCTCCTCCATTTGTAAGTTCTTCTGTATATCCAATTGAACTTTTGGCGTAGCCGTAGCTGTCAATGCAATGATTGGAATGTCGCCAAACTGGCCTATAATAGACTTGATTTTTCTATACTCTGGCCGAAAATCGTGTCCCCATTCAGAAATGCAATGTGCTTCGTCTATGGCAGCAAAAGAGATATTTGCTTGAGAAAGGAATTCAATATTTTCTTCTTTTGTGAGAGATTCTGGTGCCACGTACAACAGTTTCACCACGCCAGAAAGGGTATCTTCTTTCACACGTCTCATCTCAGTCTTGTTGAGCGTGGAATTCATGAATTGGGCGTTCACCCCAAACGCATTCAGTTGATCTACCTGATTTTTCATCAGTGCAATCAATGGTGATATGACTATGGCTGTTCCCTCTCGGATAATCGCGGGCAATTGATAGCATAACGATTTTCCCGCTCCTGTAGGCATCAATACGAATGTATTTCTACCTGAAAGTAGGTTGGTAATAATTTGTTCTTGGTTACCTCGGAAATTACTAAAGCCAAATATTTCTTTCAGTTTTCCCCTCAGTTCATCCTCCTGGCATGCAATCATCTTCTTCTCAATTTATATACCGGATACATAATTTAACAAAAAATGAGCTAACCTCAGTTAGCCTTGCAAAATTTCGTTTCCGGTCGCTGGTTAATTATTATTTAAATTATACAAATACCATGATAAAATCAATTGAAACCGAATGATCCTATCACGATCCTATTACTAATTCTTTACTCGATTAGTTACGCATACTATTATTCTCCTTCTATATTTGCCATCCGTTTTAAATTAAAAAGGGATGAAATCAGAAGTATTTGTAGTAATAATGGCAGGAGGTGTTGGAAGCAGATTTTGGCCGTATAGTCGAAACTCAAGACCCAAACAATTTATTGATGTATTGGGCAATGGCAAATCACTACTACAAATGACATACCAACGTTTTTTACCAACGGCAAGCAAAGATAACATATTGGTAGTAACTAATGACAGTTATTCTGATTTGGTAAAAGAACAGTTGCCAGACATAAATCCTGAGCATATCCTGACTGAACCTGCCAGAAGAAATACTGCACCATGCATTGCATACGCAGCTTATAAAATCCGTAAGAAAAATCCCAATGCCGTGATGGTTGTGACTCCAGCTGATCATGTCATTTTTCAAGAAGAGAATTTTACGAACGTAATTAAAACTGCCACTAATGCTGCACAAGGGTCCGACAAACTATTGACTGTTGGTATCACACCCAATCGTCCAGAAACAGGCTACGGATACATCCAATATATTAACGACAAGTCTGAAGTAAAAAAAGTTAAAACTTTTACTGAAAAGCCTGAATTGGCTTTGGCCAAGAAATTTTTAGAGAGTGGAGATTTTGTGTGGAATGCTGGCATTTTTGTATGGTCTATTTCTGCTATTGTGCAGTCATTTGAAAATTCATTGCCTGATATAGCTGAAGCTTTTGCAGAGGGGAATTCGAAATATTACGAGTTAGATGAGAAGACCTATATCGATCAAATTTACCCGCAGTGCGAAAATATTTCTATCGACTATGGGATATTAGAAAAATCATCTGAGGTGTATGTTGTCCAAGGCACTTTCGACTGGTCAGATCTGGGTTCTTGGAATTCACTTCATGAAATAAGGGAAAAGGATGAGAATGACAATGTGGTAGATGGTCAAGTAATACTTGGTGACTGCAGAGACAACATAGTAAAATCAGAGACCAAGCGGTTAATTGTATTGGATAATCTAGAAGGCTATCTGGTTGGAGATTTTTCTGACGTACTCATTGTCTGTAAAAAAGATCAGGATGCGCAGTTTCGAGAATATGTAGCTCAGGCCAAAAAATTAAAAGGGGACAAATACCTTTAACCTCGTTGCCTCATACTTTCAAAAAGTATAACTCCAGCTGCCACAGACACATTTAACGAATCAATCTGGCCGACGATTGGAATCATTAGTTTTTCATCAGCCACTTGAAGCAATTCTTCAGAAATACCATCTTCTTCTGACCCCATGATGATTGCTGTGGGGACTGATAGGTCAGCCTCAAATACTTTTTTGTCCGTTTTTTCAGTACAAGCGACAATTTGAAAACCACTGTCTTTCAAATATTTGACCGAGTGCGTCAGGCTATCTTCTTTGCAAATAGGCAAATAGCTCAAAGCCCCTGCTGAAGTCTTAACAGCATCTGAGTTGATCATTGCTCCACCTTTGGTCGGAATCACTACTCCGTTCACACCAGCACATTCTGCGGATCGACAAATAGCACCAAAATTTCGAACGTCCGTGACTCGATCCAAAATTAAAACCAAAGGTGCTAAACCATTTTCATAACTATTAGCTACAATGTTGTGAAGGGTGACAAAGTCAATTGGAGAAACAAAGGCTACTACACCCTGATGATTTTTTCTGGTCAGTCGGTTGAGTTTTTCCACAGGCACTTTTGACACCGTAACCATTGAGCCTCTCAACAACTCCACTAACTCCTTAGTCAAATCATTTTTCAGATCCTTTTGCAGAAAAATTCTTTCAACAGTTTTACCTGATTTGATGGTTTCAATGACGGCACGCGTGCCGAATACCATATTGTCTGGTTCTTCCTTTTTTAGGGGTCTTTTTACAAATCTCCGGTTCTCCATTTTTGTACTGCCGTAAACCACGCCTTATTGAGCGATTTTTCGCGAATCAGGGAATAGTGGTATTGAACAAATAAGTTGCGTGTTTTGGCAAAAGTAAACTTTATATCACCATCGTAAGTCTTATACTCCCATATTTCTATCTCCTCTTTTTTAGTCACTACTTCTGGTGGCCCAAAAGCAATGTAAATCATACCCCTGTCGGTTTTCCATCCATTCTTGTAATCTGTGAATAGTGCATTGGCAAATTTCACAGCGCGGAAATACTTCTTGATGGTCTCAGAGGCTAGTTTTTTATCATCTATATGACTCAACCAAAAATTATTAAAAGCCAATTTTTGATCATCTGCATTATTCAATTCCTCATACTCATCACCAGTACAGATGTACATTAAAGCCTCAATCAATTCCCCTGTTTTTTTGTTGCGCGGGTAATATTCCTTGTGACTCAATATAGATACCCCTTTATCTGATACGGTATCATTCTGAACGAAATACAAATAATCAGCCTCGTTGAGCATCATACCTCGTCTAAAGGCAATCCGTTTTTTTATTTGCAACATTTCACCTGAGGCCACACCATCGACAACCATTGGAGGAATGGCGGCAGGAAAATCTTCTTTATACAGGTAAGCGTAAAATTGCTCACCTTCAGTGTTGTCATCAATGTCCTCAAACCAGACAGAGTCTGATTTTTTATATCCATTATAGAACATGGCCTCATTATCTCCTCCATAAATAATATTGGAAAGAGGAAAGCCGAGCGACTCATTGATAGGAATTCCGTACAGGTAAGGCTTTTCCAAGAATGAGAATTTGACCACCAAATAATTATTTTCGTCACTAGCACTGAAGTCCAGTTCAATCACATTCTTGATAAACCCGGAATCAACCTTTACAGCTATGGGTTGAATCAGTGTTTCTTGACCAGAATTAATTTTTTTCTGCTCATACAATTCAAATCCATCGAGTTTGTCTGATGGTAACACCTTCACCAAATGAAATGTTAATATCAGCTTATAAAGTGAGTCCTGCTTCGCAATTTGATAATCGATTTTGACTGGATCGTGGTTGTAGAGATAGCTAAAGTTTTCTTTGGTTAGATCATGGGCATCCACATTTGGTCTCGATACCATCAAGAGAAATAGAACTATAGCTGTATGGAAGTTTTTGAAAATGCACATAAAACTAATATAAATCAAATTGGACACTAACGTATAAAATTGACTTATTTTTGCGGCCTATGGCGACATACACTACAGAAATTGCATCAGACAAAATAGTATCTGACAACCCCATACACCAGAGATTGCTTCAAGCGTACTATGAAGCCAAGCCTTATGTAAAAGGAAAAGTACTTGAACCTGGCTGTGGAGAAGGCCGTGGAATTGCTGTACTCGCTCCTTTAGCTGATGACTATTTGGCTCTTGATAAGATTGAAGAGGTAGTAGATAATTTGAAGCCCCAGTTTCCTGAGGTAGAATTTAGAGCGGTAGTTTTCCCTCCTTTTGATGACATCCCAAATGACTCTTTTGATACTGTGATCACTTTTCAGGTGATCGAACATATTAAAAACGACAAACTGTTTTTAGAAGAAATTCATAGAGTGCTGAAGCCAGGCGGGCAAGCCGTAATAACCACCCCTAATACAAAAATGTCTCTTTCTAGAAATCCATGGCATGAAAGAGAATACACGAATCAGGAATTGAAAGAATTGGCTGGGAGCATTTTCTCTAAAGTAGAAATGAAAGGCATTGCTGGCAATGAAAAAGTGATGGAATATTATGAGCAAAACAGAGCATCCGTTGCCAAAATCACTCGATTTGATATTTTCAATTTACAGTATCGTTTGCCTAATGCTTTGCTAAGAATTCCCTATGACCTATTGAATAGATTGAATAGAAATAATCTTCAAAAACAAGATGAAGGGTTGGTTACGGAGATTGATAGAAATGACTATTTCCTGAGAGATGAGCATGAAGAAAACCTTGATCTTTTCTGTGTGGTGACAAAATAGTGCTTGTACAGCATAACAAATTATTTAGATTTGCTCCCAATATAAACGGGTCGTTAGCTCAGCTGGTTTAGAGCGCCGCCTTGACAGGGCGGAGGTCGCTGGTTCGAATCCAGTACGACCCACTTGAAAGACAATCAGAAATGGTTGTCTTTTTTCATTTAACCCTAACAGGGTTTAAAACCCTGTTAGGGTGAAGACGTTCCCATTCAAACCATTTATTTACCTCCCCCATTTTTTGATTTGTTTCTATCAATTCGTTTGATGTACCTTTCTTGTTCTATTGAATCAAACTGATATCTAATGAAACAACTCACAACCCTATTACTGATAGTTATCACCCTAACATCCACTGCCCAAAAAAGAAAGTCATCTTCCCCCAGTTCGATTAAATCAGCACTGAACGAAACATCTATAGATGGGCTAAAATTTCGTCATGTCGGCCCTGCACTCATGTCTGGCCGAATCGCTGACTTTGCAGTCAATCCTAATAATCCCACGGAATATTTTGTAGCTGTAGCTTCTGGTGGAGTATGGAAAACGGTAAATAATGGCAACACCTACGAACCCGTTTTTGATAGTCAAGGCAGCTACTCTACTGGTGTAGTCACTATGGATCCCAACAACTCCAACGTGATCTGGGTAGGGACTGGTGAAAACAATAACCAAAGAAGTGTTGCCTATGGCGATGGCGTTTATAAATCATTGGATGGAGGTAAAACATGGAAAAACATGGGTCTGGAAAAGTCAGAACATATTGGTTCGATTGTAGTTGACCCCAACAACTCAGATGTGGTTTATGTAGCTGCCATAGGTCCGCTATGGAGCGAGGGTGGAGATAGAGGTCTTTATAAAACCACCAATGGTGGTGAAAACTGGCAGAGAGTATTACACGTCGACAAGCACACAGGTATCAATGAAGTTCACATGGATCCAAGAAATTCAGAAGTACTTTACGCGACTTCGCACCAAAGAAGACGTCATGTATTTACCTACATAGGTGGAGGGCCAGGATCAGGCATTCACAAATCTACGGATGGAGGAAAGACGTGGAAAGTAATCAACAGTGGATTGCCAACAGTGGATTTGGGTCGAATTGGTCTGGCTATTTCCGCAGCCAACCCAGAATATATCTACGCCATAGTAGAAGCAGCCAGAGGTGAGGGAGGCTTTTATATTTCCACCACAAGAGGAGAATCGTGGGAGAAAAGAAGTAGTTATACCTCAAGTGGCAATTACTATCAAGAACTAGTAGCAGACCCACTTGACCCAGATAAAATCTATAGCATGAACACCTGGATGCAAGTCTCTGTGGATGGTGGGCGATCTTTTAAAAACGTAGGGGAAGATGCTAAACACGTGGACAACCATTGTTTGTGGATCAATCCAAAAAATACCAACCACCTGCTCGCCGGGTGTGATGGCGGGATTTATGAAACCTGGAACAGTGGCAAGCACTGGTCTTACAAAGACAACCTATCCATTACTCAGTTTTATAAAGTCTCTGTAGACAATGCCAAACCATTTTATCATATCTATGGTGGCACGCAAGACAACCTCAGCATGGGTGGCCCATCCAGAACGGTCAGTGCCAGCAGTATCGTCAATGCAGACTGGTACATTACACAAAACGGCGACGGATTTGAAACTCAAATTGACCCTGAGAATACTGACATTGTGTATGCCCAATATCAGTATGGTGGATTGACACGATTCGACAAGAAAAGCGGAGAACAAAAAGGTATCCAGCCCAAAGAAAGAAAAGGAGAAAATGAATACCGTTGGAATTGGGATGCACCACTTCAAGTGAGCCATCACAAACCACAAAGACTGTACTTTGCCGCCAACAAACTATTCCGCAGTGAGAATAGAGGCAACAGTTGGGAAGTACTAGGTGATGACCTCACAGCCCAAATAGACAGAAACAAACTAGAAGTGATGGATCGAATTTGGAGTGTGGATGCCGTCGCTAAAAATGGCTCCACTTCACCTTATGGGACTATAGTGGCTTTCTCTGAATCTTCATTAGATGAAAATCTACTCGTGGTAGGCACGGATGACGGACTCATTCAAATCTCTAAAGATGGTGGAAAGTCATGGAACAAATCTTCCAGCTTTCCTGGTATTCCAACTAATACCTATGTGAATATGGTATTCACTTCCAAGCATGACAAAAATGTGATCTATGCCGTATTCAACGACCATAAAAGAGGCAATTTCAAACCATACCTTTTGAAAACTACAGATCAAGGAAGCACCTGGACGAGCATAAGTGGAAATCTACCAGCACGTGGTTCTACCTACTGTATCGAAGAAGATCATGAGGATGCCAATCTGCTTTTTGCCGGAACTGAATTTGGCGCCTTTTTCTCAGACAATGGTGGACGGGAATGGAAGCAGCTCAAAGCTGGATTGCCTACCATTGCCGTGCGTGACATGGCCATCCAAAAGGATGAAAATGATTTGGTACTGGGCACATTTGGACGCGGCTTTTATGTGCTGGATGATTACGCTGCACTGAGGAATATTAGTAGCACTTTGAATAGTGCCGCTCAACTCTATCAAGTAAGAGAGGGTTTGCTTTTTGAATACTCCTATCCTTATGGACTGAAAGGCAAATCTATGCAAGGAGATAACTTCTACACTGCCGAAAATTTAGGTTCTGAGGTGATCTTTACCTACTTCATCAAAGACGACATCAAATCTAAAGCAGACCAGAGAAAGGAGCAAGAAGCCGAAAACCTAAAAAAGAAGGCTGACAATTATTTCCCTACCTATGAGGCACTAAAGGCAGAAAAAGAAGAAGAGAAACCTGAATTGCTTTTTACAGTTCAAGATTCAAAAGGAAATGTCGTCAGAAAACTCAGCACTACCCCTGCTAAGGGCATCAATAGGATCAACTGGGATTTGCGCAACACGCCAAAAGGCCCAATAGACCTAAGTACACCTGCATTCTACAATCCTTGGGCAGGCACCAATGAGGGCACCATGGTGGCTCCAGGTAATTACTCAGTGACGATGTCTTCGGTCATAGATGGCAAGGAAACGGTATTAGGCAAGCAGTCCTTCAATCTGATTCCAATCAACAATACCACTTTGCCCACAGCTGACAGAGCAGCCTTAGCGGAGTTTATGACCAAGGTCGGCATATTGGAAGGCCGAGCGTCTAGCGTAGCCCAGGCTATCAGCGAAATGAATAGTGACATGAAGTATATCAAAGCAGCGATTTTGGAAACACCAACCGCACAAAGTGAATTGATGACGACTTACCAATCCATCAAAGACGAATTGAATGCTCTGAGTATTAAAGTAAATGGTGATCCTTATAAATCGAGTCTCGACATGGGACAAGTGCCATCATTGAGCAGCCGAGTGGGATCACTGGGATCAGAACAGGCCACTTCTACCTCTGCCCCAACACAGACGCATCAGGACGTGTACAAAATCACAGCAGAAGAACTAGAGCCAGTTTACGCTGCCACCAAAGAACTGCTTGAAGTGAAGATGGCCAATTTCAAAAAACAACTCAAAGCTGCAGGTGCGCCTTACACGCCAAGGAATTTGACGTTTTTGGAATAGTACGCTTATTCATCATAGGTTCAGGTTTAAACCCTGAGCTTTGAATTTTTATGAAACAAAAAGGTGATGTCAAAGTGGCATCACCTTTTTTTGTTTTTGAATTTGATATAATTGCCAAGGGAGGCTAACAAATTCCGCTAGGTCGCAATTGTATTGCGACTATAACTTCCTGGGCATTTGAAATGCCTAAAACCTCAAACATGGAATAATAATGTCATTGCCCAGCGTCAGCCCGGGCAATCGCTAGCTACTGGCAGATTGATAATAAAGAGCAGATCATTGCTCTAACAGATTACCCAAAGGCTCCCTTTGGTTGCCTTGTGTAATGACGTCCCGTTTTATCAAAGCAACTGCTCTTGAAAATGCACTTTCTGATATTGTGAAGGGGTGTGATTGGTCAATGACTTGAATTTTCGATTGAAATTAGAAAGGTTCACGAAGCCTGAGCGATAACATACCTCTGTCACGTTGATCTCTTTATTCAAAAGCAGCTTGCACGCATGCGCCACCCTCAATTCATTGAGGAAGCTCACATAAGTCTTTCTAGTTCTTTGTTTAAAATATCTACAAAAAGCAGAGGGCGTCATATTAGCCACTTCTGCTACTTCATCCAATGTGATCGGACGGTGATACTCACGCATAGTGAATTGGAAGATATCATTCAGGCGCTTGCCTTCGGACTCATCTACATTCAGATTATGAGGCTCTTTGGACAACCATTGATGTTCATCAGTCTGACTTAGCAAGTTAAAAATATTGAGCAGGGAAATAATTTTAGTAATCCCATCGTGCTCTTCTATCTCTATAATGATTTTTGAGACTCTCCGCTTGGCATCACCATTGAGCCGCAAGCCTCTCACACTTTTCCGCATAAAATCATTGACACTGCGCATCTCAGGCAATTCAAAGAAGTCTTTTCCAAAACTTTCGGAATCAAAAAATACACAGATAGCATGACACATTTCTGTACTGTCCTCATCATAATAAGAAGGATCACTTTTGAGCACATGAGGTACATTAGCTCCAAAAATAAATACATCACCTTCGGAGAAATTGCCGATATAGTCCCCTTGGATCACTGTCCCATGACCTTTCACGATCAGTGTGATTTGAGATTCGGGATGCTGATGAAGAATGTCGTAGAACTGGGGCATAATATCTACTTGCACCCTAAATGAGGAATCGTCTGTCTTCGGAATCTTAAATGGTAATACCTTCATAACTCATCAAATTATCATTTTCTAAATAGCTGCTTCAGTAAACAAATGCAATCCACTGTACCACATTTGACTACAAAAGATATTATTTATACATCAATATCAAAATAATCCCTTAAATGATGTCAATATCATACCAGCATCAATCAAATATTGATAAGCCACGCATTTTCCCTTGGTCTACTTTTACAAAAATTTTAAATTGGAATAGGAAGTCAACAAATCAGCTGGGTACAGCCTTGTTTCCCCTGATTGACTCTAATTGACCTAAGGATATTTTAAACAGTAAAGACATGAAAATTAATTGGCAAGGCGTATACCCCGCAATTACCACCAAGTTCGATCAAAACGACAATCTTGATTTAGACGCCTTCAAAAAGAACCTTGAAGTCCAACTCGCCTCAGGCATTCATGGTGTCATCTTAGGCGGTACCTTGGGCGAAGCCAGTACCCTCACAGAGGAAGAAAAAGATCAGTTGATCAAAACTACTATTGAAGTGACTAAAGGGGACATCCCTGTGGTGATCAATATTGCCGAACAAAGCACCAGAGGAGCGATAGCAGCCGCCAAAAGAGCCGAAAGCAACGGCGCCAATGGACTCATGCTTTTGCCTCCAATGAGATATAAAGCAGATGACAGAGAAACGGTAGAGTACTTCAAAGCGGTAGCGGCTTCCACGTCTCTCCCAATTATGATTTACAACAATCCTGTTGACTATAAGATTGAAGTAACCATAGACATGTTTGAAGAATTGGCTCCAATAGCCAATATTCAAGCCATCAAAGAATCAACTAGAGATGTGACAAACGTCACTCGTTTGAAAAGCAAATTTGGCGATAGATACGCTGTTCTTTGCGGGGTAGACACTTTAGCCGTTGAGACTTTGGTCAATGGCGCTGACGGATGGGTTGGCGGATTGGTATGCGCCTTCCCTGCTGAAACTGTCGCTATTTATGAATTGATGAAAGCAGGTCGAATCGAGGAGGCTGTAGCCATCAACCGTTGGTTTATGCCATTGTGCGAATTGGATTTGCATCCAAAATTGGTACAATACATCAAGCTAGCCGAAGTAGCAGCAGGTATTGGCACAGAGCATGTAAGAGCACCACGTTTGCCACTGATAGGTAAAGAAAGAGAAGAAGTACTGGCCATCATTGATGCTGGCATCAAATCGAGACCAGTACTCCCTGATTACAAGGCGTTAGCTGTTTAATATAATAAAGATAAAACCGTCATTGCGAGCGAAGCGCTACGCTTTAGTCAAGCAATCTTAGCCCCTTTTAAAAGAATGAGATTACTTCGTCGCTCCTCCTCGCAATGACGTTGTAAATATTTAAAACATTACCCCATGCACGGAAACAACAGGATAGGATTCGAATTATCAGACAAAGGAACAGCCACACTGCAATCTTTTAACCCCGCCAAGGCAGAAACCAGAGCAGGCAAATTCAAAGGAGCTACCTCAGAGGATATTGAGGCTGCCATGACAAAAGCAAAAATTGCTTTCGATAGCTACAGTCAAACCTCTCCTGAAAAAAGGGCTCAGTTTTTAGAAGCTATAGCTGATGAAATCCTGAACCTTGGTGATGAGCTTGTGCATGCGGCCATGGAAGAATCTGCATTACCTGAGGGGCGAATTGTTGGCGAGCGTGGCCGAACTATGGGACAATTAAAATTATTCGCTTCCCTCCTGAGAGACGGGGTTTGGGTAGAAGCCACGATTGACACCGCCCAGCCTAGCCGCGAACCTTTGCCAAAGCCTGACATCAGAAAAATGCTCAGACCCATTGGACCTGTAGTTGTCTTTACGGCCAGTAATTTTCCTTTGGCTTTCTCTACAGCTGGTGGTGATACGGCCTCTGCATTAGCTTCTGGCTGTCCTGTCGTAGTCAAAGCACATAACTCTCATTTGCAAACTAATGAATTAGTATCTGACGCGATTGCCAGGGCAGCTGAAAAAACGGGAATGCCAGATGGTGTTTATTCCTCTTTGGCTGGAGAAGGATTTGAGTTAGGAACTACATTGGTTAAACATCCAAATACAAAAGCCGTCGCCTTCACAGGTTCTTTGGATGGTGGTATGGCACTTTACAAAATGGCCATAGAAAGAGATGAACCCATTCCAGTTTTCGCTGAAATGGGAAGCATCAATCCTGTGATCTTCTTACCAGAAAAACTAAAAGCTGAAACCAACGATCTAGCCAAAACTTATGCGGGATCAATCACCTTAGGTGTAGGTCAGTTTTGTACCAATCCAGGGTTACTGATAGGGCTCGAAAGTCGAGAATTGGACCAGTTTTGTGAAACATTGGCTCATGAAATCACAACAAGTGCAGCAGCAACCATGCTCAACGAAGGAATTGCCAATAGCTTTTCCAAAAACAAAGAAACTTCATTAACCCAAAACGGAGTAAAATTAATTAGTTCGAATAATGTGGAAACCCCTCGCAATGGCGCTAACGCTGCCGTCGCGAGGGTATCTGCCACAGACTTCCTGAGCAATCCTAATTTGCAACATGAAGTATTTGGCCCTTACTCCTTGATTGTCACATGCAGGGATCAATCTCAGTTAGATGAAGTCATTACACAGCTCAGTGGGCAATTAACCATTACTTTCATGGGCAATGAAAATGATTTGAAAACATTTGAAAAACAGATTCATTCAGCTGAAAAAAAGACAGGACGCTTGATTTACAATGGCGTGCCTACAGGCGTGGAAGTTTGCTCTTCCATGCAGCATGGAGGGCCATTTCCGGCAGCCACTGATAGCAGATTTACTTCTGTAGGATCTGATGCCATCAAAAGATTTGCAAGACCCGTCTCTTATCAAAACGCACCTCAGTTTTTGTTGCCTGACGAACTGAAAAACGAAAACCCCAATGGTATCTGGCGAAGTGTAGATGGCATCTGGACAAATAATGGTGTATGAAATACATAGAGGCAGAGGAACTAGAGCAGCTACTAAACTATGACGAATTGATTCCAAAGATCAATGAGGCATTTGCTCAGGATTACAATATCCCCATGCGGCACCATCATCAATACCCAAATCCAAAAGAGGGAATGGAGTCTACTCTACTCCTTATGCCTGCTTGGGACAATGGTGAAAATCTAGGGGTGAAAATCGTGAATGTATCGCCTCATAATACTAAACACAATCTTCCATCCATTCAGGGGCTTTACATCTATTTCGACTTGCAAACTGGTACACCCAAGGCTTTGATGGATGCTAAAAAATTAACTGCCAAACGAACAGCTGCTGCCTCAGCTTTAGCCTCAAAATATTTATCCAGAAAAGACAGCCAGACACTTCTGGTTATTGGCACAGGAACACTATCTACAGAGTTGATCCAGGCCCATTGTTCTGTTCGTCCGATTACCCAAGTTTTGGTTTGGGGAAGATCAGCAAGCAAAGCGCAACATGTAATTGATTCTATTTCAATCTCTGGAGTAGCTATGAAAACTGTTTCATTGATTGAAGAAGGGATGAAACAAGCAGACATCATCAGCTGTGCCACACTCAGTCCTACCGCGTTAGTTTTCGGCAAGTATTTGAAACCTGGACAGCATCTGGATATGATTGGTGCCTACAAACCCGACATGCGCGAAATGGACGACGAAGTATTGGCTAAAGCTGAAGTGTATGTGGATAGTATGGCAGGAGCCACTAAAGAAACAGGTGACTTGGCCATTCCAATTGCTAAGGGTACATTTAAAATGGAAGACATCAAGGCTGATTTATTTGAACTGGCTCAAGGCAAAAAAGAAGTAAAGCGAGCACAAGAAACAATTACCTGTTTCAAATCAGTAGGTCATGCCTTAGAAGATTTGGCGACTGCTACCTTGGCCTTTGATAAATCTCAAAACAACTAACGCATGTCTAGAAAAACCTTTTTTTGTGTAGATGCTCATACCTGTGGTAACCCAGTGAGGGTGGTCGCTGGAGGAGGACCCAATCTGATGGGTGCTAATATGAGTGAAAAACGACAGCATTTTCTCAAGGACTACGATTGGATTCGAACGGGTTTGATGTTCGAACCACGCGGTCATGATATGATGTCGGGCAGCATTCTCTTCCCCCCTTCTAATCCTCAGAACGATGCAGGTGTTCTTTTTATAGAAACCAGTGGCTGCTTACCCATGTGCGGACACGGCACGATTGGTACTGTGACTATTGCTATTGAGGAAGGGTTGATTACACCTAAAGAAACTGGTAAATTAAGGTTAGAAACACCTGCGGGATTGGTTCTAGTAGAATATTTACAAGAAGGGAAAAAAGTGAAATGGGTGAAATTGATAAATGTCAAATCTTACTTAGCTGCTGAAAACCTGACCATTGAAAGTAACGACTTAGGGGAGCTCACTTTCGAAGTAGCCTATGGTGGAAACTTTTATGCCATAGTAGATCCACAGAAAAATTTCGAAGGCGTACATAAAACTACTGCTGGAGATTTGATCAGGTGGAGTCAAGAGCTCCGCAATAAAATCAACGACAAGTACGAGTTTGTGCATCCAGAAAATGACACCATACGAGGACTATCCCACATGCTCTGGACTGGCGATCCCATAGACCCCA
Organism: Reichenbachiella faecimaris; assembly: GCF_900176375.1. Taxonomy (GTDB): domain Bacteria; phylum Bacteroidota; class Bacteroidia; order Cytophagales; family Cyclobacteriaceae; genus Reichenbachiella; species Reichenbachiella faecimaris. The sequence continues at coordinate 462,823 of NZ_FWYF01000002.1, forward strand.
CTTCAACTGCAAGAAATGCCGTATTCTATGGAGATAAAGCCATTGATCGTTCGCCATGTGGCACAGGCACCTCCGCTCGCCTGGCCCAATGGCACGCCAAAGGAAAGTTAAAAACAGGTGAAGAATTTGTGCACGAGAGTTACATAGGCTCTAAATTTATTGGGAGAGTCGTAGAAGAAACTACTTTGGGAGATAAACCAGCAATTATACCTAGTATTCAAGGTTGGGCACAGGTGACCGGGTACAACAACATTATCATTGATGATGATGATCCGTATGCTCATGGGTTTCAGGTGATCTAGACGATGAATAAATCAATGGAAATTAAATTACTAAATCATTGAAAATAGCAATAGTAGGCAGCGGAATGATCGGACTCTGTTCGGCATATTATCTGAACAAACAGGGGTATGAAGTCACTGTCATAGATGAAGGTGATGGATCTAACAATTGTTCATTTGGAAATGCTGGATTTTTCAGCCCCAGCCACATGGTGCCACTGGCTTCGCCAGGAATCGTTGCCCAAGGACTAAAATGGATGACAAACCCTGAAAGCCCGTTTTACATCAAACCAAGTCTTGATGTAAATCTTGCCAAATGGAGCTGGCAGTTCTTTAGGGCATCTACAAAAAAGAGGGTCAACCAGGCTGTACCCATTCTAAATCAAATGCTGATGGAGAGTCGGACATTGATTGAGGAGATTTTGGCCAACACTAAAATTGATGCTGGGTTCGACAACAAAGGCCTGTTGATGTATTGCAAGTCCCAGCATGTGCTGGACGAAGAAGCAGAGATAGCCGAATTGGCAAGACAGTATGGACAGGCAGTAGATATACTTTCCTCGTCCCAGGCAGAAAAACTCAATCCTGGTTTCGAGATTGATACTGTGGGTGCCGTGCACTTTAAAAATGATGCTTGGTTTACACCCAACTCCTTCATGAGCGGATTTCAACAATATCTGAAAACTCAGGGGGTAGCGTTTCAATTCAATACCAAGGTTCTTGACGCAGAAAAGAATCATGGACACATCAAGACCCTCCTTACGGAAAAGGGCAAAATAGAAGCAGATCAGTTTGTGATTGCGACTGGTTCCTGGACAGCTAAATTTTTGAAGCAATTGGGAATTAAAATTTTACTCCAAGGTGGAAAGGGCTACAGTTTTGAGGTGAAAGATACACCTGTCCTGCCAAAAACAGCCTCTATCCTAACTGAGGCACGCGTGGCGGTAACACCTATGCAACATGGCTTACGATTTGCAGGTACCATGGAAGTCAATGGGTTAGACCTTTCGATCAATCCCAGAAGAGTTTTAGGCATTCAAAAATCTATCCCTGATTACTTTCCTCAATTCAATCAGGATTCTTTTGCAGATGTAAAACCATGGGCTGGACTAAGGCCGTGTTCTCCTGACGGGATGCCATATATCGGCAAAACCAAAAAATTTGACAACCTGATCGTAGCTACAGGACATGCCATGCTGGGTATTTCTCTAGGACCAGTTACTGGTCAGTTAGTCTGTGAAATTGCTCAGGAAAACACACCACATCTGGATGATACTTTGCTGGCTGTAGAGCGATATAGTTAGATCACCTCATTCGAAAATTTTTCTGTCCGAGGACGACGGTGTCGTAGGAGTTTTAAAATTTTCTAGCCTTTTTGCTTACTTTTTTGGCAATGAAAAAAGTAAGGGCCAGCCTGGCCTGAAGGCAATGTTTGATATGACATTGGAGCTAGATTAACTCCATAACAATTAATACAAATATTGAATATGGATACTTACAAAAGATCTCTAGCCCACCAAACCTTCACCCCTCCCTCCGACTGGTTAAAAATCAAAACCATAGATATGCACACAGGTGGGGAACCATTGAGAGTAATTCTAAGTGGACTACCCGAATTGAAAGGAAATAATGTACTAGAATACAGACGATTCATGAAAGAAAATCATGACCATCTTCGCACAGCACTCATGTATGAACCACGTGGTCATGCAGATATGTATGGGGGCATACTTGTTCCTCCAAATGACGATAGGGCAGATTTTGGCATTCTTTTTCTCCACAACGAAGGTTACAGTACCATGTGCGGTCATGCGACCATCGCCATAACCAAATTGGCTGTGGAAATGGGATGGGTGGAAAAAGTAGAACCCGTCACTAAAGTTGTTATTGACGCGCCATGTGGCCGACTTGAAAGCTTTGCTCGAATCAAAAACGGAGAAGTGGCATCTGTCTATTTTCATTGTGTGCCTTCTTTTGTAGTGGGGTTAAATTATGAAGTGGAAGTAGAAGAACTTGGGCTGATTCAGTACGACTTGGCCTACGGAGGAGCTTTTTACGCCTACGTGGATGCTGACCAATATGGTATTAAAATGACCCCAGACAATTACCAACAATTGATAGGAAAAGGTACAGCCATCAAACAAGCAGTCATAAAATCAAACGATCAAATCCATCATCCTTTTGAGCCAGACTTGAGTGAGCTCTATGGTACCATATTCACTGGAAAGTCTCACTCCAATCATATCGATTCTAGAAATGTCTGCATCTTCGCTGCGGGAGAAGTAGATCGATCTCCTACAGGCTCTGGTGTGTCAGGTCGAATGGCCATTCATCATAAAAGAGGGGAGCTGAATGATGGAGAATTTATGTCAATAGAAAGTATACTGGGTTCAGTTTTTATGGGTTCGGTTTACAAAGAAGAACAATATGGCTCCTTTGATGCTGTCATTCCCCAGGTGGAAGGCACAGCTCATATCACAGGACAAAATGAATTCCTGATAGACCCAAAAGATTCATTTAAAGAAGGTTTTCTTTTGAGGTGAATTTATCAGGAAAAACCTTGCTTAAGCCAAATGCTATTTCTACCAACTTCATATGCATACAAACTAGCGGGAACAAAATGGAAATCAATATTTTGATACTTTTTTACCTCGGTAATGTCTATTGTCGTAATTTTTAGTTGACTAATTTTGTGCCTCTTACAAAAATGAATTGCACTTTTCAATTCATGTGGATTATCAACAAATCTATTAGACCACTTAATCTCTAGACACATACTAAACTTTAATCCATCTGGCATATGCACAAGATCAACTTCTCCATTCTGCCATCTAGCATAGAACAGTTGAAAAAAGTAATTATGCTGCCATTGCGAAAAAATGGCAGTTTCTACCATATTACCAATAAATTCATCTGAAATCTGTATTGGTGAAAAAAGTGCACTTCTTAATGATGGGTTAGTTAAGTACACTTTAAAAAAATTAGCTCTTTTAAACTTCTTCCCGTTCTGATCAATACGATGAATTGTTTTTATCAAAAATGCTGCCTCCAAATATCCTAAGTACTTTTTGATCGTATTTTTTGCAACTCCAGAATTAGAAGCGATTCCTTCTAAAGACATTTCATTCCCTGAATTGTAAGCTATATAGGTAAACAAGGAATTCAATTCTTGAATATCGCTTATACCATATAAACTAGGTAAGTCACGCATGAGCACCTTATCAATAATATCATTTCTTATATATCTTCCAGGGTCTGATTGTATCGTCTCAGATAGTGACACTTCGGGATAACCTCCGTAATTGATATAATCAATGAATTTTTCATTAAGTAAAACTATATCAGTCGGTTCATAGCTATTATACTCAATTTTGAACTCATCCGCATTTATAGTGTTTTCCTTCGCTTGAATAAGGTGATCATTATCTGTAAGTAGTAGAAACTCATGAAAAGTCAAAGGAGGCAACAAAAACTCAGTGAATCTTCCTGCTCCAGATTCCTGACTTTTAAGTTTCAACGCAGCCGCTGCCGAACCTGATACAATAAATTTGAAATTGTGATAAGAATCAACTAGAGACTTCAAATGCAATTCCCAATCCTTCAAATATTGGATTTCATCAAAGAATACATACAGCTCTTTGCTAACATCAAACTGATGTAGGTCTATGTAAAGATTCAACAATTCCTCTAGGGCAATTCCATTATACAATGGAGTCTCTATGGAAAAGTAGCAAATTTGCTTTTGAGGGATTTCATTGCTTAATAATTCATCTATGGAGTGATAAAGCATTACAGTTTTTCCTACCCTTCTTGGTCCCATGAGTACCATAGCTCTTTTGACAGATCTTTCCAATACTAATGGGTGAAAGAGCTGAAAATATTCACGTCTTTTCATTTTTCCATAATAGTCATCAATTTTACCCGATGCCCACCATGGGTTTTCAAATTTCATCCTAGAAATGACCTGTTCCTGAGAAAATTTTATTGCCATATAGAGTCAATGATTTGATCTTACACAAAGATATTATTAATAATTTAAGATCAAAGCATTGATCTTAAATGAATATTTACCTGAATTCTAGAACAGGTTAAAATACTATCATTTCAAAACAACACAATACAGTTTTATCTATTGTATTTCACAATACATCAATAGATTATTTGCATTGATACATCAACAACAATACATGTAATATGTAAAAACATCTATTCACCAAATATGTACTCCCATAGGTCAATATAGTACATGACTCTCCTGAAAATAATACTCTCCTTTACATTGCGAAAGACTTAAAAGAAGCCATTCGCACCTTAGTAGGTATTAATTTTTGCGCATTTAATTAGCTGATTTTCTTCAGTCCTACCATTAAACAGCAAGCCCTGTCCCGATGACGATCGGCTTGGACTGCTATGTATTAATTCTAAACCATTAAGTATGAAAAAGTTTTTACTAATGACATCCGCGATATGTGCGGTCATGTCGAACGTGTGGGCACAAAGCACCATCAAGGGAACGGTCTCGTCGGAAGGAGAAAACCTTCCTGGGGTATCCGTATTGGTAGAGGGATCTGCCGCAGGAACCGTCACGGATATTGACGGTAATTATTCAATAGAAGTACCTGCAGGAGGCAGCACTCTTCTTTTCACCTTCATTGGGATGGCTACCGAGCAAGTAGCAATTACTGGACGTTCTCAAATAGACGTTTCTATGAAGGCAGATGCCACTGAACTTTCAGAGGTAGTTGTAACAGCACTTGGCCTTGAGCGCGACAAAGCCTCTTTAGGTTATGCAGTTCAGCAAGTGGATGGCAGTGCAATCAACACAGCCAAAGAGGAGAATTTCATCCGTTCGCTGTCAGGTAAAATCGCAGGGGTAAATGTACGCTCGGCTTCAACTATGGGCGGAGGAACCAACATCCTGATCAGAGGGAATTCATCCCTATCAGGAAACAATCAACCGCTTTTTGTGGTGGACGGTGTTCCTGTAAATAACTCCTCCTACAACAGTTCATCTCAGCTATCTGGAGGTGGAGGATATGACTTTGGTAATTCTGCATCTGACATTAATCCTGATGATATCGAATCTGTATCTGTATTGAAAGGTGGTAGTGCCTCTGTGCTCTATGGTTCTAGGGCGGCCAATGGGGTAATTCTTATTACTACTAGAAAAGGAAGCCAAGGAAAAACCAAAGTGACTGTCAGTTCAGGGGTTACATTTTCTAAAATTGATGAATCTACCTTGCCAGAATATCAGAACCAATATGGTGGTGGCTATGGTGGAGAAAGCATGCCTGTTTTTTCCTATGACGCGGCTGTACACCCAGCTTCATGGGCGTCTTTCGACGGACAAGAAATGGTAGAATATGATGCAGACGCCAGTTGGGGGCCTAGGTTTGATCCCAATCGAAACGTAAGACACTGGGACAGCTGGGATGAGTCCGACCCAGCAAATTTTGGACAGGTTAGGCCTTGGGTAGCAACACCTAATGGCATTGAAAGCTTTTTTGAAACAGGCGTAGCCATCAGCTCAAATGTCTCAATTGAAGGAGGAAATGCTAAAAACTCCTTTAGAGTAGGGTATACAGACTATAGAATAGACGGTACTATGCCAAACAGTACCCTTGACAGGAGAACATTCAATGCGTCTATGACGAATCAATTGACAGAAAAATTAACCTCCACCTTTAGCGCCAATGTGGTGCGATCTGAGGCTGAGGGAAGAGCAGGGACTGGTTATTCAGATGATGATGGCCTGAGTATTATGGCTGCATTTGGCAACTGGCACCAGCGTCAATTGGATATCAGCAGAATGACCAAATGGAAAAATGATGAGGGTGTTCAGCGTTCTTGGAATAGAAGTGCATATGACAACCCTAATCCTGCCTATTGGGACAATCCATATTGGACACGAAACGAAAATGTACAAAGTGACAACAGAGATCGTTTCTACGGAAAATATGAATTGACTTATGACGTGCTAGATTGGCTGAAAGTAACTGGTAGAGCGGGACTAGATTTTTCTAAGTTCTTTAGAGATTATCGAGTAGCAAAAGGAGGTGTGGTAGAATTTGTAGGCAGAGGAGCCTACCCTTTATATGCAATCAACACAGACATAGAAAAGCAACAGAACTATGACTTCTTTGCCAATATCGAAAAGCATTTTGATAACCAAATAGGAATAAGTGCTTTGGTAGGTGCCAACTTCAGACAGCAAAATTGGGAACGCACGATTTTAGGTACACGAGATGGTCTGGTATTACCAGGCGTTTATGCGATTAGCAATTCCGCCAGCGACAATATCAATTATGACGAGTATCATCAGGAAAGAAAGGATCAAGCGGTTTATGGTACTTTGAACCTAAGCTATGCTGACCTAATCTACGCTGAAGGATCTTATCGTCATGAATGGTCATCGGCTATGCCTGCACCTCACAAATTCGGGTATTATGCAGGATCACTTTCTTTCGTGTTTTCGGAATTAGAGGCAGTCAAATCATTCTCTGCTCTTTCTTTTGGTAAGTTAAGAGCAAGCTTTGCAAAGACTGGGAATGCCCCAAGAAGATATCGCACGAATGAGGTACCAAACTATACTGCAGGTGATAAATACAATGGCAACCCAGCTTACTACGTGCAAACTGCTGTGAATGGAGATCTGGAGCCAGAAATCACCAAAGATGTAGAATTAGGCGCTGAATTGGCTTTCTTCAATAACAGATTGAAGCTGGATTTTGCCTGGTACAAAAGAAGAAGTTTCAATCAGTTGTTGAGTGTTCCTGTTTCGGGATCTAGTGGAGTATATTATTCATATACTAATACTGGTGAAATTGAAAACGACGGTATTGAATTGGCTCTTAATGCTACGCCACTACAACTGGGCAAATTCAATTGGAATGTCAATATCAATTTTTCCAAAAACAACAACACTGTGACAGACCTACCTGAGTCACTGGAAAGTATCGAAATTGCTTCTGTATATGAGCTTAGTCAGTTGCATATCAAAGGAGAAGATTATGGGAGCTTCTATGGTAGAGATTATGTATATGACGACCAAGGACGCAAAGTAATCAACAGTTTTGGAACGTATGAATTATCTGATTACAAGGTATTGGGCAGTATTGTACCAGATTATGAAGTAGGTATTTCCAATACTTTCACTTATGGGAATTTAAGCTTGAACGTATTGATCGACATCAAAGAAGGTGGTGAGATCTATTCGCAATCTCACAGATGGCTACGCGAAACAGGCAATGCGGCCGAGACAGTTGGGACAAATGATTTGGGCAACCCGATCCGAAATGATCCCAGCGCCACAGTTGATGATGGCAATGGCAACCAAATCGCTAACCCCGCACAAGGTGGAGTAGTACTAAATGGTGTGATGGCTGATGGTTCAGAAAACACCACACGAATCTCTGCATCAGATGCACATCATGATTCAAACAACCCTGAGGCTGCCTCGATCTTTGATGCCAGCTATGTGAAGTTGAGAGAGATGTCCCTAAACTATTCCTTACCAAAATCAATCATTGGAAAAACACCCTTCAACCGGGTAGTGATTTCAATTTCAGGAAGAAATCTTGCCATTCTGAAAAAGAATGCTCCTATCGATCCTGAAGTCTCTTATGGTGTTGGCAATTCTCAAGGCATAGACTGGGGAATGCTACCAAGAGAAAAGTCTTATGGATTTAAGATCACAGCTCAGTTTTAATTTATTGAACGAAAAGAAATAAAAATGAAAAAGATAAATATTTGGTTGATGTCACTCATGTTGGCATTGGCCTCGTGTACAGGGGATTTCGAAGAAATCAATATTGATTCCAGAAGACCTACAGAGGTAGACCCAGCTTTTGTTTTGACTGGCATACAAGGCGATTTGATGAACAACTACGTCTATACCAGTAGCCTCAATGAAAACGAAACTGGAACGATGGCACAATATTTTGCCAAGCATTTGTATACAGATGAAAACGTTTATGATTTCAGAGGAGGCATGTTCAATACCTATTGGAATAGACGCTATCACAATATGTATCGTATGAGAGAAGGGCTCAAAATGATAGACACCCCTCCATACAGCCTGAAAGCTGATGAAGTAAAAGCCAATCAACGTGCCATATTCGAAATCCTAGAAATCTGGACTTGGACACAACTGACTGATCAATTTGGAGATATTCCATATTCGGATGCACTCGCCACCTTGGAAAACCTGCAACCGTCATACGACAAACAGTCTGATATTTATCCAGACTTAATTGATCGTATTGATGCTGCTGTGGCCTCTATCGTGCCAAGTGCCACTTCATTCGGAAGTGCTGATATCATTCTGAATGGAGATATGAATAGATGGATCACATTTGCCAATTCTTTGAAATTAAGAATGGGAATGAGAATCATTGATGCCAATGCAGCTGTAGGAGAAACAGCAGTGGCAGAGGCTATTGCTGCAGGTGTAATCAGCTCTAATGCTGACAATATCTCATTCAAGTTTGCTGATGAAACATTCAGAAGTCCATTGAGAAGAAACAATGGAGAAGCCGCATGGAACGACATTGTGATCTGTAAATCATTTACAGATGTAGTCAATGAAAGGAATGACCCACGCAGAGGATATCAAATGTATGGGTGGGGTTCTGATTACTCGGCATACTTTGGCGACTCCTTTGCTACAGGAGGTTTCGACGGATATCCATTGACTGATGATAGCTACATTGAGCTAGGCGCTAAAATCAATCCTGTCTTAGGATGGGACTGGAGTCCAGGGCAATATGATTGGGCTTTTTTAGGCTGGAATTTCCGATATGCTGATGAGTTGGCTGATGAGAATTGGGATTACTTAATTATCGATTTTGCCGAAGTTTCCTTCCTTAGAGCTGAAGCTATAGAAAGAGGCATTGTCTCAGGGTCAAGCGAAGCATTCTACAATCAAGGCATAATGGCCTCCATGGAATATTGGAGTGTAGACGCTGCAGATATCGCTACCTATTTGGCTCAGCCTAATGTGGCTTACGCTACAGCAGGGGCCACTTGGCAGGAGAAAATCGGAACGCAGAAATACATTGCCTTTTTCCCCTACTCTTCCGAAGCATTTTCAGAGTTAAGAAGATTGGATTACCCAGTGCTGAATCGTCCTTCTAAAAATGATGTCTTGCTTCCTGAAGTTGCTTCAAAAATGCTTTACCCACAAGATGAAGTATTGCTCAATTCTGCCAACACCGCCAGCGCGATCAGCGACTTGGGCGGAGAAAATTCACTCACAGCCAAAGTCTGGTGGGATGTAAATTAAACAATTAGTTTTCTCATAATTACAATTGTGTTGCTATAGGGCTACCGAAGTTTTCGGTAGCCCTTTTTCAATGCAGATACAACAGTCGACCCATGGCCTTTTATTATATTTGAAATTCAAAACAACAAGTATCCATGTTCAGCAAAGACACATATATCCGAAGAAGAAATAGACTCAGAAAAGACGTAGGCAATGGACTAATTGTCTTACTTGGTAATGAAGAAAGCAGTATCAACTTTAAAGACAATTGGTATCATTTTCGACAGGATAGCTCATTCCTATATTTTGGTGCAGTTGCACTTCCAAGCCTGACGGCCATCTTTGATTGTGATAGTGGCGAAGACATGATCTTAGGAGATGAACTGACAATAGACGACATTGTCTGGACAGGTCCACAACCAAGTATTGCTTCTTTGGCAGCACAGAGTGGAATTACTAAAACGGCACCTTCAAGTCAGATTGAAACCCTGCTGAAGAATGCCATTTCTGCGGGTCGTCATATTCACTTTATCCCACCCTACAGAGAAGAGCATGTCACGAAATTGTCTGCCTGGACTGGAAAATCTATTGATGAGATTCGATCTGGTGAATCCATTGCCTTGATCAAAGCCATCATTTCTCAAAGGAACATTAAGACATCAGAAGAAATTGTAGAATTGCACAAAGCTGTAGACCTCACTTCTGCTATGCATCTGGCCGCCATGCAATATGCCAAGCCTGGTATGAAGGAAGCAGAAATTGCAGCCAGAGTCAATCAGGTGGCTTTGGCTGGAGAAGGCCAACTGTCGTTCCCTGTGATTATGACCAAAAATGGTCAGGTTTTGCACAATCATTATCATGGCAACACTATTCAAGAAGGTGATATGATTCTTTGTGATACAGGAGCTGAAATCCCTTCTGGCTATGCTGGAGACATGACGCGTACCTTTCCAGTCTCTGCGCAATTCTCAGAAACACAACGCGAACTATATCAGACAGTATTGAATGCTCACGAAGTAGCTATCTCAGCTCTAAAACCTGGGATCAGATACAAAGATGTTCATTTGCTTGCTTGCGTTGAATTAGCCAAGGGATTAACAGAAGTAGGCTTGATGAAAGGCAACCCTGAGGAAGCAGTAGCTGCTGGTGCACACACTATGTTTTTCCAATGTGGACTTGGTCACATGATGGGCATGGATGTACATGACATGGAAAACCTGGGCGAACCTTTGGTAGGCTACTCGGATACACTAAAGAAAAGTACCGAGTTCGGACTAAAATCTTTACGCCTTGGCAAAGAGCTAGAAGCAGGGTTTGTCATCACTGTCGAGCCAGGCATTTATATCATTCCAGAATTGATCGATCAATGGAAAGCAGAAAATAAGTATGCTGAATTCCTGAATTATGATAAATTAGAGTCTTACAAATCTTTTGGTGGTATTCGCATTGAAGAAGATTTTGTAATCACTGAAAATGGCGCAGACTTGCTTGGAAAACCAGTCGCCAAAACAGTAAAAGATGTAGAAGAAATTAGAAAAGAAGCTTTACAATCATGAAAAATCATCTGATCATTTTTGCCTTTGTAATCTTGGCCTCCTGCCAGCCTTCTCAGAAGACTTATACCTGGGATGAATTTGCCATAGAGGAAGACGTCTCGTTTCGAGGGATTTCGGTTTTAAACGAAAACGTGATATGGGTATCTGGTACCAATGGCCTGGTACTCAAAACAGAAAATGGTGGATTGGACTGGGAAGAAGTATATATTCCAGATGCAGATGCTCTGGACTTTCGAGACGTTGAGGTGCTTTCAGAAAATGAAATTGTACTGATGAGTGCTGGCCCTGACTCTCTATCTAATATTTTCAAATCAAAAGATGGAGGCAGGCACTGGGAAAAGACCCTGGTCAACAATGACAGTCTTGGGTTCTTTGATGGCATGGCCTTCTGGAACCAAAAAGATGGCTTATTGGGCGGAGACCCAATAGACGGCAAATTGTTTTTGCTAAAAACCACAGATGGAGGAGATACCTGGCAAAGAATACATCCAGATAAATTGCCAGAAATGAATGAAGGCGAATTTGGTGGATTTGCTGCGAGTGGGAGCCACTTAGCAGTCAAAGAAAATTCTATCTGGATAGGCTCAGGAGCGGCTACGTCTAGGGTGTTTTATTCCAAAGATAAGGGAGAGCACTGGGAGGTGGTTTATACGCCTATCATTCAAGGAGACAGTTCGCAAGGGATCTTCTCCATTGATTTTTATGACGAAAACATAGGCATTGCTGTAGGTGGAGATTACAAAAAAGAAAATGAGGGCACCAAAAATGTGATCTTGACTACAGACGCCAGCCAGACCTGGTCGTTGAGCCAAAACTTTCCTGTCTTTCAGTCATCAGTCAGATATCTTTCTAAGATGGAATTGATATCTGTAGGGCCAGCTGGCTGCCACCAATCCATAGACGGAGGACTCACTTGGTCAGCTTTTGGAGATTCTGGATTCCACACCCTGGATGTTGCCGAAGACGGCTCCATTTGGGCTGCTGGCAAGGAAGGAAGAATAGCACAGCTCATCACCAAATGATTGCTAAATCAAAAGTTCATTCTGCCTGCCTGGAACTGCTTGAAAAAAAAATAGGTATCGCCAAACAGGGTATGGAAGAGGCACAAGCTAGTGCCAACAACGAGACCAAATCATCAGCTGGTGACAAATATGAAACTGGCCGAGCCATGAGTCAGCGCGAACGTGATTTACATGCCCGTCAGCTTTCAGAGCTGATGAATATGAAAAAAACTTTGAATACCATAGCGTCTACTAAAACGATGAACACAGTCGAATTAGGCGCCTTGGTCGAAACCAATACCTTGTCCTATTACATTTCTGCTGGTCTGGGTGTGATCAATTTCGAAAAACAGCAAATTATGGCTATCTCTGCCATCTCTCCCATTGCGCAAGCCATGCTAGGCAAAAAAGTGGGAGATACATTTGAGTGGATGAAAAAGGAGAATATGATTTTGTCAGTATCTTAGAATATCATCTAAAGTCCTCTTGATCTTTTTTATCTGATCAGGCTGAATAGAACCTATTTTTTTCTTCAATCTAGACTTGGAAACAGAATATGAAAAGTGAGAACCTCAGATATTCTGGATAGATTGTTGGTGCCATCTGGTTGGAGCAACACATTTCCTTTGTATCCCCTAACTGCAGTCGTCAAAGGACAAGCAATAACCACTTGAAGTTTCTGATTGAGCAAATTGCCACTAATGATAACAGCTGGGCGACGGCCAGACTGCTTACTTCCTTTTACCGGATCCAAATAAAGCTCCCAGATTTCACCTTGCCTCATCTTCGTTATTCATCTGGATCAGATATTCCGTCATTCCTTCTTCTGCTATGGACATGATCTCTTCATCATTCCCAGCTTGATCATACGAGGCTGCGTACTGCCCACGATTCAGCTGATCTGGATATATGTCCAGTGCTCGTTCTATCAATTTGTTTTTTGGCAATTGTAGCTCTTTGGCAGCTTCATTGAGACGAGCCAAAAGCGTATCAGGCAAAGAGGAAGTGAAAGTACTCATGACAATTATATTTACATAAAATAAATATAATTAGTAAATAAATTCTGACAGAAGAATCGTAGGGACAAAAAAATGCGGCATCCTCACGTTAGAAGATGCCGCAACGCATTAGAGAAAAGTTTGTCTTTCAAATACCTACGCTCTCCAATGTTTTTAAAACCAGCACACATTCGAGTAGTAGCGAGAGGCAATGTTGAAATTCAACTTAAAATTCTCCTAATAATATGATTAGTGCAATACCTAAAAGTAGGTATATTTTGATATCAATGCCTGTCTTCAAGGACTTTGACTACATCCTCCAGATCATACCCTTTGGCTCTCAGCAAGATCATATAGTGATAAAGTAAATCTGCAGACTCATTAAGGAATAGCTCCTCGTTATTGTCTTTGGCTTCAATCACTACTTCGACTGCTTCTTCTCCCACTTTTTGAGCTACTTTATTGATTCCTTTTTTGAATAATGAAGAAGTATAAGATTTTTCATCTGGGTTGTCATGACGGTCTTTGATGACTCCTTCCAGCTTAGATAGAAAGCTGAAATTGGATGGGTTCCCTTCCCCCCAGCAAGTATCCGTTCCTTTGTGGCACGTAGGGCCAATAGGACTCACTTGAATAAGTAGGGTATCATTGTCACAGTCCAGCTTGATGTCCTTCAACTCCAGAAAGTTTCCACTCTCTTCTCCCTTCGTCCAAAGTCTGTTTTTGGTCCGGCTGAAAAAAGTCACCTTCCCTGTCTCCTGGGTCTTTGTCAGAGCTTCTTCATTCATATAGCCAAGCATCAAGACGTTTTTGGTTTTTTCATCTTGAATGATAGCTGGCACCAGGCCATTTGTTTTTTCAAAGTCAATTGTCGACAGTTGATTGTCCATAGTTTTTTCTTTTTTTTCCACCTTCCAATAGTATATAAATCAGCCATGGACTAATCACTATGGACATGAATTTATATTCTTATCGTGATTCCCTGATTTTTCAATTCTTGTTTCAATACTGGGATTTCAATTTCTTTAAAATGGAAAACACTGGCAGCCAAAGCTGCATCTGCTTTTCCATGCGTAAATGCATCAGCAAAGTCTTGCATGCTACCGGCCCCACCAGAGGCAATCACAGGGATATTCACCAACTCAGAAATTTTGGCCAAAGCCTCATTGGCAAATCCATTTTTAGAGCCATCATGATCCATGGAGGTAAAGAGGATTTCTCCCGCTCCTCTGGATTCAGCTTCCTGAACCCAATCAAACAAATCTATTTCAGTAGGTACTTTACCTCCTACTAAATGTACCTTCCACTGACCATCAATCTGCTTGGCATCTACTGCTAGCACCACACATTGACTGCCAAACTGAGCGGCTAGTTCATCTAATACAGATGGCTCTTTTACTGCCCAAGAGTTGATCGAAATCTTATCTGCCCCTCTATGTAACAGTTCGTAAACATCCTGCACGGACTTGATACCTCCCCCTACAGTGAAAGGAATGTTGACCTTTCCAGCTACTTTTTCGACCAATTCAGCTGTTGTCTTACGGCCATCACCTGTGGCCGTGATATCCAAAAACACCAGCTCATCAGCACCCTGTTCTGAATAGGCTGCGGCCAATTCCACTGGATCGCCAGCGTCACGGAGATTTACGAAATTCACCCCTTTGACCGTTCTACCATTTTTGATGTCCAAACAAGGAACTATTCTTTTAGTCAACATATTTTGTCAGCTGTTCTAGTGAGATCTTGTTTTCATAAATGGCTTTCCCAATGATGATACCATTCATTTTCAATGCAGCAGCAGCCTCTACATCCACAATGTCCTTTACTCCTCCACTGGCAATGATTTTTTGATCAGGAAAATCATTCATCAAATCTTTGTACAAATCTACTGCAATGCCCTGCAGCATACCATCCTTTGCAATATCTGTACACACTATATACTTGTTGCCCATAGTCTGATACTCTGTTATCAAGTCGAACAAGTCCACTTTAGACTCTTCCTGCCAGCCATTGATGGCGATTTTTCTGTTGGTAGAGTCAGCACTTAGGATGATTTTTTCACTACCAAATTTCTTCAGCCATTCGCCATAGAGCCTTTTGTTTTCAAGTGCAACACTTCCCAGATTTACTTGTTTTGCTCCTGCGTTAAACGCCATATTGATGTCTTGATCTGATCGAATCCCTCCACCAAAATCTATCTTCAAGCTAGTCTTAGACGCAATCTGATCCAGCACCTTGGCGTTCCGAATTTCTTTGGCCTTGGAACCATCCAAGTCTACCAAATGCAAGTACCTGATACCTGCTCCTTCAAACATTTTAGCTACTTCCAAAGGGTTTTCATTATAGATCTTCTTCTGATCGTAATCCCCTTTGGTCAGTCTCACGCACTTGCCATCTATGATATCTATTGCTGGTATTATTCTCATTGTTTTACATTTCAATAAAATTCTTCAAAATCTGCTGTCCAAATGTTCCACTTTTCTCGGGGTGAAACTGACAACCATAAAAATTGTCCTTATGTAAGGCGGCACTAAATGGCTCTGGATAATTGGCCTTAGCTATCGTCCATTCAGAATCTGGTACAAAGTAAGAATGCACGAAATACATGTATTCCTTTTCCTTCAGCCCATTCATCAGTGGTGTCTTCAGGTGTTCAATCTCATTCCATCCCATGTGTGGCACTTTGAGCCCTTGGTCGGGAAATAGCTTGACTGGCAAAGGAAATAACCCAAGCCCTGTGGTGTCATTTTCTTCAGAGTGCTCACACATCATCTGCATGCCCAAACATATTCCCAAAAATGGTTGTCTGGCATTTTTAATCACCTCCACCAAACCATATTGCTCCAATGACCGCATGGAGCTGCTTGCCTCTCCCTGCCCTGGGAAAATCAATTTGTCGGCAGTGGCAATTTCCTCAACATCATTGCTCAGAAGCGCGTCCAAACCCAGCCGCTCACAGGCGAATTTGACTGACTTGACATTGCCTGCCCCGTAATCTATGATTACAACTTTACTCATAATTGCTCATCTACTTATGCGTCGTTCTTCAGATCAAGGAGATAAATGGTTTAGATTTCTCTTATCGTCAAAATGACAGCTGTTTAATACTATAACATGCCTTTGGTTGATGGCAGAATCATTTTGTCCTTGTCTTGCTTTACGGCCATTTTGATGGCTTTCGCAAAAGCCTTGAATATGCCTTCAATCTTGTGATGCTCATTGTCGCCTTCGGCCTTGATATTCAAGTTGCACTTGGCTGCATCAGAGAAAGATTTGAAAAAGTGAAAGAACATCTCTGTGGGCATTTTTCCTACCATTTCTCTTTTGAACTCTGCCTCCCATACGATCCAATTCCGACCCCCAAAATCCAGTGCCACTTGACACAGGCAGTCGTCCATTGGCAAGCAAAAACCATATCTTTCAATTCCTTTTTTGCTGCCCAAGGCTTCAGCAATAGCTTCTCCCAAAGCAATTCCCGTATCCTCTATGGTGTGATGCTCATCCACCTCCAAATCACCTTTCACAATCACTTTCAAGTCCAGCAGACCGTGCTTAGCAATCTGATCCAGCATATGGTCAAAAAACTTGATGCCTGTATCAATCTGAGATTGACCTGTACCGTCCAGCTCCACTTCAATATCAATGTCCGTTTCTTTGGTCGTTCGTTTAACACACGCTTTTCTTGAACCTTTGGCTACCAATTCATAGATGTCTTGCCAGTCAGTAGTAGTTATGGCTATGATCGACTGCAATCCCTCCACTTTCGTGGAAATTTCTTCAGCCCCCAACCCTTCTTCATTAGCGATGAAAATAGCTTGCGCACCTAAATTTTTTGCCAACTCTACATCAGTAATTCTATCTCCTATGACAAAGGAATTCGCTAGGTCATACTCGCCATTCATATATTCAGTCAGCAGGCCTGTTCGTGGCTTTCTTGTTGGAGCATTGTCGGCTGGAAAACTCTTGTCGATTTTCACAGCATCGAAAACCACACCTTCATTTTCAAAAGCCTTCAAGCATTTGTTATGCGCAGGCCAGAAAGTTTCTTCTGGAAATGAATCTGTCCCCAATCCATCTTGGTTAGTCACCATGACCAGCTCATATCCCAGTTTGGCAATTTTAGACATCCATTGGAATACCCCTGGATAAAACTCTAGTTTCTCTAGCGAATCCAGCTGGTAATCTACAGGTGGTTCCAGTACCAACGTACCATCACGATCTATAAATAATACTTTTTTCATTTCTTTTTTCTTGTCATCTCGACGATAGGAGAGATCTTGTAAGCAGTAACTGGTCATGCTAAGATTTCTCCTACTGATCGAAATGACACTTAAAGTTAAATTCTGTTATAATCTTCAATCCCCATCAACAATCTCTGGTTTTCTTCTGGCGTGCCAATCGTCAATCTCAGGCAATTGTCACACAAATACTCCTTAGACCTGTTTCTTACAATAATCTGTCGCTCCATCAGATAATCATAAAGCACCTTAGCATCATTCACTCTGACCAAAATGAAATTGGCATCAGATGGATAACGCTTCAAGATGCATGGCAACCCGTCGAGTTCCCTTTCCATTTTCAGCTTTTCTTCCAAAATGATTTTCAAATTGGTTTTGAAATTTTCTTCTTCATTCAGCACCTTCAATGCCGCCTGCTGCGACAACTCATTTACATTATAGGGTGGTTTGATGGCGTTTAACACTTGAATGATTTCCTGAGAGGCGAAACACATTCCCACGCGCAAACCAGCCAATCCCCATGCTTTAGACAAAGTCTGGCAAACGATCAGATTTGGATAATTGTCCAATTCTGACAACCATGAATCCGTTTCTGCAAAGTCAATGTAGGCCTCATCAATGACGACCAATCCTTTCTGCAAATCCAATATTTTTTTGACCTCTTCTCTAGCTAGAATATTTCCAGAAGGATTGTTTGGTGAACAGATAAAAAAGAGTTTGGTCTGCTCATCTGAAGCGTCAATCATCTTTTGAGCATTGAGCGTAAAGCCTGTTTCCAAATTGACTTTCCGCAAAGTCAAGTTATTGATCTCAGACAATACTGGGTACATGCCATAGCTAGGATTGTGAGAAATCACATTATCTACCCCTGGCTCACAAAAGGCACGATAAATCAAATCCAATACTTCATCACTACCATTGCCCAACAAGATATTTGTAGCTGGGATTCCTTTAATCTTGCTTAATCGGGCCTTCACCTTTGATTGGTAAGGATCTGGATAACGGTTAAATCCATTTTGAAATGGGTTTTCATTGGCGTCCAGATACACCTCCGCCACGTGATCGAACTCATCTCTGGCCGAGCTGTAGGGCGTAAGGTTGATAATATTTTTCCGTATGAGTTTTGTAATATCCATGACTTACAAAGACAATAACCTTTTAGTAACAGCCAATTTGTGCGCTTTCAGTTGCTCTGCTTCGGCCATAAATTCGATCGCTGGCCCTATGCGTCGTATCCCTTCTTCAGATATTTTTTGAAAGGTGATTTTCTTACAAAATGCATCAATATTCACCCCACTGAAGGACTTGGCAAAACCATTGGTAGGCAATGTGTGATTAGTGCCTGAGGCATAATCCCCAGCACTTTCTGGTGTGTAATTTCCTATAAAAACAGACCCTGCATTCATTAATCCATTTAGGTAAAAACTCTCGTTTTCTACACAAAGAATAAAGTGTTCGGGTGCATAATCATTGATAAAGTCCATACAATCCTGATCATCTTCCATCAAGATCAGTTTGGAGTTTTCAATGGCTTTGCGCGCAATGTCTTTTCTTGGTAATGAAGGCAATTGATTCAACAATTGCTCTTGTATCTTTGGAATCAAGCTCGCTGACTTCACTACACAAATCACCTGACTGTCCGTACCATGCTCAGCCTGAGAAAGTAGATCGGAAACCACGAATTCAGGGCTAGCTGTCTCATCTGCCAAAACCAATAGTTCTGACGGACCTGCTGGCATGTCAATTGCCACACCAAGCTGAGTGGCTCGCTGTTTGGCAGCCGTTACATACTGGTTTCCTGGTCCAAAAATCTTGTTCACTTTAGGAATACTCTCAGTGCCGAAAGTCATAGAAGCTATAGCCTGGATGCCACCTACTTTAAACACCTGAGTCACACCAGCAAACTGAGCAGCAAATAAAATAGCAGGATTGATCTGGCCATTTTTATCTGGTGGTGTGCAAAGCACTATGTCTTTACATCCAGCAATTTGTGCGGGAATCGCCAACATCAAAACAGTGGAAAACAGAGGAGCAGTCCCGCCAGGGATATAGATGCCCACCCGTTCGATCGGGCGTACTTCTTGCCAACATTTTACGCCTGGCACGGTTTCTACCTCTACCACAGTAGGCGTTTGTGCTCTATGAAATTTCTCAATGTTTGCGCCTGCCAAACGAATAGCTGCTTTTAGATCGTCAGAAATTTTGTTGCCTGCTCCTGCTAGTTCTTCTGGGGTGGCCTTCAGTTTTTCAACTTCAGCCCTATCAAAAATTTTGGTGTAAGACAGCACTGCACGATCTCCCTCTTCTCGAATGGCCTGAAATACTTCGTTGACCAATTGCTGAAGGTTTTGTTGTTTCAAGGCGGGACGTTTAGTTAACTTATCCCAGTCCTTGCGATCTGGATTCTTGGCTAAAATCATAATACCATTTTTTCTATTGGAACAATCAAGAGGCCTTCCGCCCCAGCAGCTTTGAGCTGATCAATGACCTCCCAAAACTTACCTTCCTCTATGACAGAATGTACTGAACTCCAACCTTCTTCTGCCAGCGGCAAAACGGTAGGGCTTCTCATACCAGGCAAGATACTAACTACTTGTTCCAGTTTATGATTCGGCACGTTCATCAATACATACTTAGATTTTTTACCTTTTTGTACAGCATCCAATCTAAAGAGTAAAGTATCTAAAAGTGCATTTTGCTCTGCATTCAATTTTTTGCTCTTTACCAGGCAGGCCTCAGAGGTCAGAATCGTATCTGTTTCTTTCAATCCATTTTTGAAGAGCGTACTTCCAGAGCTTACCAAGTCACAAATACCTTCTGCTAATCCTATGTTTGGCGCAATCTCCACAGACCCCTTGATTAAGTGAATCTCAGCATTCACCTTATTCTTTTTTAGATATTGGGTTAGGGTATTTGGATAGGAGGTGGCTATTTTCTTTCCTTCGAAAAATTGCACGCCTTGATAATCCACTTCTTTGGGCACTGCCAGTGATAATTTACATTTCGAAAAACCAAGTTTTCGAACTACTTCAATGTCATTTTGGCTCTCTACCAAAAGATTTTCACCTACAATGGCCAGGTCGGCGACTCCATCTTCTACATACTGTGGGATATCTCCATTTCTCAAATAAAGCACTTCCAATGGAAAATTTGATGCACTCGCTTTTAGCTGATCCTTACCATTGTCTATGTGGATACCACAGTTTTTGAGTAGACTGATAGACTCTTCGTTTAATCTCCCTGATTTCTGAACTGCAATTTTAAGTTTACTCATGTTTTGTCTTGTTAGTGCCTGAGTAAACTAAATGAGGGTATAAAAAAATCCCGTCCAATTTTACTCAGACGGGATTCGATATTTTTATTGACTACTACAATATCACCTCGCCTGTGCGATCATATGATGGTGATGATGTTGTGTCCTGATATTCATTCTTTTCTTGTATTAGATTGCAAACATAGACAGGTTTTATTGAAAATATGAAAAGTGTAAGCTAAAATTTTTAAATATCATCTAATAAAAAGCCTCAGCTAATATCGCGAGACCTGCCCCAAGCAAGCTAATAATTAGCTTTTTAGAATTCCAATGGTGTTCTGGGCTAGATTCAATGAATATGGTTGTGGAAATATGAAGAAAGTTGCCAGCTACAAATGCAAATAACATGACCATCCCATGGTCACTAAAAAGCCCCATGGGGCTTAACCAATGTCCTGCCACTACGCCAAGCGGGGAGGCCAAAGCAAAAATGAGCAGGAGAATCAATTGAGTCTGTCTTTTTTCATAATGACAAGACAGCACCGTCATTAATGCCAAGGCCGCAGGGATTTTGTGAAGCACAACACCAGTCAGCAAGCTACCCTGACTGTGGCTGTCGTGGATGACGCCAGGATGTGCCAATATAGTACCTTCCAAAAACGCATGAATGCAGAGTGCTGCCATGAGTGAGAAACCAGACCAGGCAGAATGCTCGTTGCCATGGTTGTGCACATGCATGTGACCGTGCTCTACGCCACTAGTAAAATACTCCAGCACTTGCTGAAAAAAGAACCCTCCCAAAATAAAGAGTCCAATGTGAAACTGGTTTTTGTGTGTTTCAAACAACTCAGGCAGAATGTGAATTATGGTAATGGAGAATAAAAAAGATCCTGCAAAAACCAAAACACTCTTCACCTGAGACTCTTTGGTTTTGGTGACTCTGAGTGCATACAATCCACCCAAAAGAGCAGAAATAAACAAGACGGTAGAATTTACAATCATATTACTTTTCTAACACAAAAATGAGTCTTTGAGATTCTTCTGCTTGGTATTTAGACAGTTCATAGTCGCCAAATATATCTATTACTTTCAAATTGATTTTGTCGAAATACGCCAAAAAATCTGTGCGACGAATAGCCTTTACTTTTTCCTGAAATTCATAATGTTGGCCATGATCATCCACCAAAATATTCTTGACGATAAATTCGTCATCTGTATATTGCCTTTGAATGTTGAAGTGAATATTTTCTATAGTTTTATCTTCTTCATGCACCAGATTATTCACTACTACATAGGGATTCAGAAAGTCGAGCAAAAACTTGCCTCCTGGTTTCAGAGATTTAATAGTAGCGTCAATCACATTTAGATTTTCTTCCTTAGAATCGAAATAACCAAAGCTGGTAAAAAGATTAAAAACATAATCAAATGTACCATCAGCAAACACTTCGCGCATGTCATGAACAGCAAAATGAAGTGAATCGTTCTGCTTGGCACTTGCATATTTGATGTTCTCTTCAGAAAGATCCACGCCAGTTACATCAAATCCTTTCTCATTCAAATAAATAGAGTGACGGCCCTTTCCACAGGCCAAATCCAAAATTTTTGCATTTGGCTTCATTTGAAAGTAATCAATCAAATGATCTAAAAAAGCAGCTGCTTCTTCATAATCACGATGCTTATATAAAATGTGATAGTAGATGGTATTGAACCATTCGTCAAACCATTCTTTTTTCGACATAATTATCGGATGTGTTTAAACTCAACTGCTAAAATAAGGATTCCATTTGACCGCAACTATAGCACTTCTACCTGAGACTCTATACCCGCTGTGGCAAATGATTTCAATGCACCATTTTCATCTGAGTAAATAAAAAAGGCATCCACGCCATTGAGTTTTTTGATCATCTCAATTGATTCTTCTAGCCCCATCACCATGCATGCCGTAGCGTAGCCATCTGCCAGGGTACAATTGGGTGCGAAAATAGAGGCACTCAGTAAATTATGAGAAACGTTGTAGCCTGTGAATGGGCTAATGGTATGTGCGATAATTCTACCATTTTCCTCATAGTAGTTTCGATAATTGCCAGAAGTAGCCAAAGATCTATTGTTTACAAATACAGTGGCATACGCATGGCCCTGGCCTTGATTCATCTCTGGCTTTTCTATTCCTATCTTCCATACGGTCTGGTTTTGATTCTGCCCCTGGCAACGAACCTCACCACCGATTTCGATCATGTAATTTTCTACTCCCTTAGCGTGCAAAAAGTGCGCGATGACATCCAAAGCATACCCCTTGGCGGATGCACTAAAGTCTAAATAGGTATCAGAAGGTTTATAGGCTCCCTTTTCATCAAACACAACCTGCTCAAAACCAACAACCCTCAAAAGCGAATCCACAATAGCACTATCAAGCATAGACTTTTTCTTAGGCCCAAAACCCCAGGCATTCACCAAAGGGCCTATGGTAGGATCGTAGGCTCCTTTGCTGCCGACAAACATCTCCTGACTCATTTTCAATATTGGGTACATGAAAGTTGACTGATAAGTAATGGAGTCTTCCAGGTTAAATCGGGATATTTCTGAATCTGGGATATAGGTAGAAAGAGACTGATTGAAAGCCACCAAGATAGAATCTACTTCTTTCTTATAGTAGGCCTCTTCCTCCGCCAGATATTTTATGGAATAAGCAATGGTTCCCATAGTGGTGCCAGTCACATGCTGCAACACCAGGTTTTCTACAGGATTGAGTTGTCTGTACAGAATCAGTATCCCAACTGCCAGAACAATCAATAATATTCGTCTTTTTTGCATCTTTTCTCTATTTGCGGGTGCAAAGAAAGAATAAATACACCAAAGCAACAGGTATCTCTAAAACTTTAGGAAATCTCATCCCATCAGACTGCTCTGAATATCCTATTTTTGATAAAATTATTCAAAGACAATGAGGGAAGATTATTTGAATGCAGATGGTGAAGAATTAGACTCAGAAGAAGTAGAGTTTGAAAAAGCTTTGCGCCCGCTGTCGTTTGAAGATTTTGCTGGCCAGGCTAAAGTAGTTGAGAACATTAAAGTCTTTGTACAAGCAGCCAAGCAGAGATCAGAGCCCTTGGATCACGTATTGCTTCATGGCCCTCCAGGTTTGGGTAAAACCACTCTCTCCCATATCATATCTAATGAATTAGATTCTAGCATTAAGGTAACTTCAGGTCCCGTATTGGACAAACCAGGTGACTTGGCTGGCCTCTTGACCAATCTGGAGCCTAATGACGTCTTGTTTATTGATGAGATTCATCGATTAAATGCAGTAGTAGAAGAGTATCTCTATTCTGCAATGGAAGACTACAAAATCGACATCATGCTTGATTCTGGGCCAAATGCGCGATCTGTTCAAATTGGCTTAAATCCGTTTACCCTCATTGGCGCAACTACACGTTCGGGACTACTGACTTCTCCACTACGTGCTCGATTTGGCATCAATGCCAGATTAGAATATTACGATTCGGGATTATTGTCTAACATCGTGAAAAGATCGTCTGGGATATTAAATACCCCTATAGAAGACAATGCTGCCATGGAATTGGCCAAAAGGAGCAGAGGCACCCCAAGAATCGCCAATAATTTACTGAGAAGAACTCGTGACTTTGCCCAAATCAAAGGCAATGGCACCATAACCAAAGAAATCACCAAATTCGCACTGGAAGCCCTTGATGTAGATGCCCATGGATTGGACGAGATGGACAATCGCATTTTGACCACCATTATAGAAAAGTTCAAAGGTGGGCCAGTAGGCATCTCCACCATTGCCACAGCCTGTGGAGAAGAGGCGGATACGATTGAAGAAGTTTATGAGCCATTCCTGATTCAAGAGGGCTTTCTTAAGCGTACCAGCAGAGGCAGAGAGGCTACAGAACTAGCATATAAACACTTGAAAATTGTGCCCCCATCTAGAATGGGGACTTTGTTTGACTAACCTATGAAAGTAAGGTATTTTATTTGCTATCTAATCTTCTTGACAATCTATGGTTGCCAGACTAAATTAAAAGAAGGTCCCTCGAGCTCAAACGTACCACATAATCCCCAAGAGTTGGATTCTTTAATTTTTGAATCTCAACAAGCCATAAATACAGACCTGAAGATTCTTGATATTAACGGCCTTTTCACGATTGGGTCACACCAAAAATTCTCGAATTGTCAATTTGTTTTTGAATGTGATTGTTGCTCTGGAGATCTCATAATACAAGACTCCATTTTTTATCTATTTAACAATTGCGTTGGTGATGTTCGCTTAACAGGTGGTATTGTCAAATCTCAATCTGATAACATCATCCTAACTTCAAATGGACTAATATGTGATGAAATTTTCAATCATTTGTCGGACATTGATTCTACTTTAACAAAATTCTTGACTGAATCTACAGTGGCAGATACATATGAGCTTGAATTTAGAATGGATAGCTGTAATAATAAAAGGCTTTTAATCCAGCAAGGAGGAAACAAAACGTCTTTTGCACTTGAGACAATTATTGATTCCAAAGCAAAAATAAATAGCTTACTAGCTTCAGATGTGCTTAGGAATTTCAAAAAATTGAATTCTGTGAAATTTAACATAGACCTAATTGATACTACCGACAGACTACAAGAATGTGGGTGCCTTTACTCCGAAAGCTGGGACAAGTTCAATAAAAACGAATACTTCTATGCCAATGATTATGAAACCACAGAGTATCTGTCAATTAACGGTGAACAGATAAAAATAGATTTTACCCAAAAAAATCAGGAGTATAGTGTAATAGAAACTACTTATAAAGAAGAAAATGTTAATGGCACTCTGAGAAAGTCTGGAGTAATAAGAATCGAATCTTCCAACAATTTTTACATTGAAAAGGAATTCGTAGGAGAATGTAAGTGCAATTAATAGATGGATCACTTCAAACTCACACAACTCATCAAACAAAAATCTGCTGAAGAAGGATTTCAGTTTTGTGGTGTGGCTAAAGCGGAATTTCTAGAGAAAGAAGCCCCTAAGCTGGAAGAATGGCTCAACCAAGACATGCATGGTGAAATGGCCTACATGGCCAATCATTTTGACAAACGACTAGATCCCAGAAAACTGGTGGATGGAGCCAAGTCCGTCATTTCACTGCTATACAACTATTATCCCGAAAAAGATCTGAACGAGGACAAGGAAGTGAAAATTGCCAAATACGCTTTTGGGAAGGACTACCACCACATCATTAAGCCAAAGCTAAAAACCATTCTTCAATCTATCTCAGAGCAAGTAGGAGAGGTGAATGCACGGGTATTTGTGGACTCAGCTCCCGTGCACGAAAGAGCTTGGGCGGCAAAAGCTGGATTAGGTTGGGTAGGGAAAAACTCCCTATTACTTAACAAATCCATGGGTTCCTTTTTCTTTTTGGCAGAAATCATTGTAGATGTAGAACTCAAGTATGATGGGCCAATCAAGGACTATTGTGGCACCTGTACAGCCTGTATGGATGCCTGCCCGACAGACGCCATTCCAGATCCTTATGTAGTGGATGGGAGCAAATGCATCTCTTACCTCACGATTGAACTCAAAAATGAAATTCCAAATTCATTTGCTGGACAGATGGAAGGCTGGGCTTTTGGCTGTGATATCTGTCAGGATGTATGTCCCTGGAATCGATTTTCAAAACCTCACCAGGAGCCAGACTTTAAGCCTCATGAAAAGCTAGGTGAAATGAAATCTTCAGATTGGAGTGAATTAACAGAAGAATTATTTAGAGAAGTATTCAAAGGATCAGCAGTCAAACGCACTAAATATTCAGGATTGAAAAGGAATATTGATTTTCTGAAAAAAAAGCCAAACTAAATTCACAAGGCAATTTGCTCCCTTACTTGTTCATTTTGATATGGTTTCCTCTATTTTTGCGCACTCAAAATTGAAGTATTATGGCTCATAGCAATCCTCTTTTAGAATCTTTCAACACTCCATTTGGTGTACCTCCTTTTGCAGAAATCAAACTGGAGCATTACAAACCAGGAATTGAAAAATTGATAGAAAAATCTCGAAGTGAAATAGAGGTTATTGCTAATCAAACGGAGGCACCATCCTTTGAAAATACGATAGTATCTCTCGAAAGAGGTGGTCGTGATTTAGACCAGGCGGCAGAGGTTTTCTTCAACCTCAACTCAGCAGAAACCTCTGATGAAATGCAGGCCCTAGCCAATGAACTCTCCCCAATGCTGACAGAATTCAGCAACGAGATCATGCAAAATACAGCCCTGTTTGAAAGAGTAAAATCCATCTATGACAATCAGGCCAACTTCACGCTAGACAAAGAAGATCAAATGCTACTTCGAAAAACCTATCTGGGCTTTGTAAGAAGTGGTGCCAACCTCAATGAAGAGGACAAAAAAAAATATCGAGAGTTGTCTAATGCCCTGGCCATGGCTTCACTGAAATTTGGTGAAAACGTATTGGCTGAAACCAATAGCTACGAGCTCCTCTTGCAGAATCCAGATGATTTAAAGGGCCTGCCGGATGGTGCTATTGATGCAGCTGCTTTAGCTGCTGAAGAAAAAGGGCACAAAGGCATGTGGTTGTTTACGCTTCAAGCCCCTAGTTTTCTCCCATTTATGGAATATGCTGAAAATCGTGAACTGCGCGAGAAGATGTACAAGGCATACATGTCCAAAGCATACAAGGGCGATGATCTGGATAATCAGGAGAAAGTAAAGGAAATCGTGAGGCTTCGTTTTGAAATGGCAAAGGTGCTGGGCTACAATACCTATGCAGATTATGTACTCGAAGAAAGAATGGCAGAAAAGCCTGAAAAGGTAAAGGACTTCCTCAATGATTTACTGAAAAAAGCATGGCCCAAAGCCAAAGAAGAAGTAGAAGAGCTAAAAGCCTATATTAAAAAATTGGGTGACAACATAGCACTTGAAAGATGGGATTGGGCCTTTTATTCTCAAAAACTCAAGAACGAAAAGTACCAGCTCGATGACGAAATGCTTCGTCCCTATTTCCAAATGGAAAAAGCCGTAGATGGAATTTTTGAAGTAGCAAAGAAATTGTATGGATTAACATTCAAGAAAAACAACAACATTCCTGTCTACCATAAGGACGTACAAGCTTATGAGGTACTGGATGAGTCTGGCAAACATATTTCTGTGTTTTATGCGGATTTCTTCCCAAGAGCTGGTAAAAGAGGTGGGGCTTGGATGACCTCCTATCGCGGCCAATGGAAAACAGATACTGACCACAGGCCTGTGGTATCCATTGTATGCAACTTCACGCCTCCTACGGCTTCAAAACCCTCATTGTTGACTTACAATGAAGTGGAAACGTTATTTCACGAATTTGGTCATGCCTTACACGGTATGCTAGCAGATGGCAAATACAACTCATTGAGTGGTACGAGTGTGTATTGGGATTTTGTAGAATTGCCTTCCCAAATTTTAGAAAACTGGCTGATGGAAAAAGAGTGTTTGGATCTATTTGCGAGTCATTATCAAACTGGAGAATCCATTCCTGAAGATTTGATAGAAAAGATTAAAGCTTCTTCAAACTACCATGAAGCCTACCAGACCCTACGTCAGCTGAGTTTTGGCCTGATGGATATGGCTTGGCACTCACTCACAGAGGAAAACATAGAGATCTCTGATGTAGCCAGCTTCGAACAAGATGCAATGAAACAAACAGAGCTTTTCAAACCCATACCAGGTACTTGCATGAGTACTCAGTTCAGCCATATTTTCCAGGGAGGCTATGCGGCTGGATATTACAGCTACAAATGGGCAGAGGTGCTAGATGCTGACGCATTCTCTGTTTTCAAGTCAAAAGGATTATTTGATCATACTACAGCTAAAAGCTTCAGGGATAATATTTTATCCAAAGGAGGAAGTGAGCACCCAATGGAATTGTATAAGCGATTTAGAGGTCAGGAGCCTACAGTGGATGCGCTACTTGAGCGTAGTGGATTGAAGTAGTGTGTTGTCTCACCTTATTATCAGGGTATGACAAATTCTATCAAGTTCTTGTAATCAACATCTGCACAGCATAAGTAGAATTTCCATTGTCCTTTTGAGATTGTTTAGTTGGATATACCAACTGCTGCAACTCAATGACATAATTTTTATAATCTACTTGCGGGATTTGGTTATCACCAATAGACAAGGTTTTCTCTGTTCCATTAATGTCAATTTTGATTGTCAGCGTACCTTGTGTCACGCATTCTACATCCTCTGGGCAAAGTGAGTCATTGATCAGTTGAGTGAAAGTAATTTCAATAATAGAACTGTCAACATCTATTGTTTCACCTTGGGTAATAGAAAATGGTTCGCCAAGGGTTACTTTTTTTAGCTCATTGCAACAGTCTTCATTGGGATCACCACAGCTTGTCAAAACCACCAACACCCAAAATACATTCCACATTTTCATCATAATCTTAAGACCCATCCTATTTCCAAAAGGTTGACAAATAACAAAAATAAATTCAAATAGTTGGAATAAACAAAAATAGAGCTACCTTAGCGCCCATCATGAAGTTCCTAGAGAAAACCATAGCGTTTAAGGCCACACCGGCCACCACTGTCTAAAGCCTTTTAGACCCCAGCTATTTTTCCTTTTTACAACATTTATTTTTTAGTAATGACAAGTTTGATAAACAACCTTAGAAAAGGTTATAAATATTTTCTTATTGCCTTGAAAGGCGAAGAAACAGAATTCACTTCAGGCAGTATCAACAAAGCCATATTCCTACTTTCCGTGCCCATGGTGTTAGAAATGATTATGGAATCTTTGTTTGCTGTTGTTGACGTATTTTTTGTTGGCAAGGTGAGTGTAGATGCTGTAGCTACTGTCGGGCTCACGGAATCAGTGGTAATGATCGTTTACTCCATTGCCATAGGTTTAAGCATGGCAGCCACGGCCGTAGTTGCGCGTAGAATTGGCGAAAAAGACCCCAAGAGAGCAGGAGATGCTGCTTTTCAATCCATTCTTATTGCCGTATCCATGTCCATTGTGGTCAGTGTATTTGGTATCATCTATGCCGAAGATATTCTTAGAATCATGGGAGGTTCTGAGAAATTGATTGCTGCGGGTTCAGGTTACACGCGCGTGATGCTTGGTGGCAACGCCAGTATTATGCTGCT
The DNA here is from genome assembly GCF_900176375.1 of Reichenbachiella faecimaris. Lineage (GTDB taxonomy): Bacteria > Bacteroidota > Bacteroidia > Cytophagales > Cyclobacteriaceae > Reichenbachiella > Reichenbachiella faecimaris. Next base: position 492,550 of record NZ_FWYF01000002.1, read on the forward strand.
ATTTCTAATCAATGGCATCTATAGAGGAGCAGGAGATGCTTCCATGGCTATGCGTTCGCTTTGGATTGCCAATGGATTGAATATCATTCTTGATCCCATTTTCATATTTGGCCTTGGGCCGATTCCTGCTTTTGGTGTAGAAGGGGCTGCTATTGCTACTACTATTGGTCGTTCCATGGGTGTATTCTATCAATTGGTAGGTCTATTTGGTGGTCAGCGAATCATTAAGCTGACCATAGACAATGTAAAAGTCAGATTCGAAACAATCAAGCGGATATTTGATATAGCCTTGGGTGGTATGGGACAATTCTTAATTGAATCAGCCAGCTGGATTTTTCTAGTTAGAATTATCTCAGAATTTGGAAGTGCGGCACTGGCAGGCTATACCATTGCATTTAGAATTATTGTATTTACGATTTTACCCTCTTGGGGAATGGCAAATGCAGCCGCTACTTTGGTAGGCCAGAATCTTGGCGCAGGAGAACCAGAAAGAGCCGAGCGCTCTGTTTGGAAAACAGCTCATTTGAATACCGGATTCTTATTTTTTGTATCCATTATTTTCTTTTGGTTCGCGCCCGAATTTGTATCAATATTCTCTAGCGAGCATATTGTGCAAGAGCATGGATCATTGGCTCTACGCGTGATCTGTGTTGGGTATATCACTTTTGCCTATGGCATGGTCATCAGCCAAGGGTTTAACGGAGCAGGTGATACGAAAACACCAGTGGTGATGAATATCATCTTCTTCTGGTTTATTCAGATTCCCTTAGCTTATATATTGGCTATTCATTTGGATTATGGTTTTCTCGGCGCTATGATTTCAGTAGCCATAGCTTTTGCTTTACATGCAGGGGCTTGTGTATACTGGTTCAGTTTGGGCAAGTGGAAGTTGGTGAAGGTCTAAAATAAAGCTACCCTAGAATAAGTCTAGGGTAGCTTTCAACTTTATAATGAATTGATCATTGCAGCAATGGAATCGTAGGAATCAATAAAAAATTGATTCACAACATCCAATCCTTGCAAAGCCATCGTTTTCAACTCTTCAAATCTTTTCATGGTTATTTGGTTTTAGTTAATTCACCAAATGTATCCAATCAAAGTTGAAAATCACTGTGCCCCTTTAATAATTTCATCCACCACCTCAGGATTCAATAACGTGGAAGTATCACCCAAACTGGAAGTATCGTTTTCCGCCACCTTTCTCAGTATTCTTCTCATAATTTTACCAGACCTTGTCTTTGGCAAGCCTGGCACAATCTGAATTTTATCTGGCTTGGCTATTGGCCCAATGATTTTATTCACAGTAGCTTTGATTTCATCCTTTAAGCTTGCTTCTGTTCTGCCTTCCGTATCACAAATCACATAAGCATATATCCCTTGACCTTTGATTTCGTGAGGATAACCAACAACAGCAGATTCAACAACCAGTGGATGTTCGTTGATTGCGTTTTCTACTTCAGCAGTGCCCATTCTATGGCCAGATACATTGATCACGTCATCTACACGGCCTAAGATTCTATAATAGCCATCCTCGTCTCTTTTCACTCCGTCGCCAGTGAAGTACATCCCTTTGTAAGTCGAGAAATAAGTATCAATACATCTCTGATGATCACCATAAGTGGTACGAATCATAGAAGGCCAAGGGAAGTTGATACACAAGTTACCCTGTACGCCATTCCCTTTTAATTCTTTGCCTTCCGCATCCACAATGATGGGTCGAATACCTGGAAGAGGCAGTGTTGCATAAGCAGGTTTGGTCGGAGTCAGTCCTGCCAAAGGAGAAATCATAATACCACCAGTTTCTGTCTGCCACCACGTATCCACAATTGGGCATTTCCCTTTTCCTATATGATCATGATACCAGTGCCAAGCCTCCTCATTGATTGGCTCGCCCACTGTTCCCAAGACTTTTAATGAGTCCAGTTTGTATGGAGTCACAGGGTCTAAACCAAAAGCCTGAAGTGCTCTAATCGCCGTAGGTGCAGTGTAAAATTGATTGACCTTATACTTATCGCAAATTTCCCAAAAACGTCCTGCGTCTGGGTAGGTAGGCACACCTTCAAACATGATAGTGGTAGCGCCAGATAATAATGGGCCATAGACGATATACGAATGACCAGTAATCCAACCTACATCTGCAGTACACCAATACACATCATCACTATTGTATTGAAATACATTTTGAAAAGAGTATTGGGTATAGACCATATAGCCTCCAGTAGTGTGTACCACTCCTTTTGGCTTGCCAGTAGAACCTGAGGTGTATAAGATAAAAAGCATGTCTTCACTATCCATTTCCTCTGCTTTGTGCTGAGTATCTACTTTTGCTGTTTCTTCATGCCACCACAAATCTCGACCCGCTTTCATTGTCACTTCCGTTTTCGTTCTTTGTGCAACAATCACCTTTTCAATAGTCGTGCATTTTTCCAGTGCTTCATCTACCACTTCCTTCACTGGAATGCTTTTCGCCCCTCGAAAATTACCGTCAGACGTCAGTACCATTTTAGCCTCACAGTCATTGACTCTGTCTGCCAAAGCGGATGAGGAAAATCCTGCAAACACCACAGAGTGTACAGCCCCTACCCTGGCACAAGCCAACATTGCGATGGCAGCTTCGGGTATCATAGGCATATAGATAATCACACGGTCACCTTTCTCAATACCATTTTTTTTCAAAACATTAGAAAACTCACATACTTTTTCGAAGAGTTGTTTGTAAGTCAAAGTAATTCCTTTCTCTTTTGGATCGTTAGGCTCCCAAATAATTGCCGGCTTATCACCCAAAGTATAAAGATAGCGTTCTAAAATGTTTTCTGTGATGTTGAGCTTGGCATTCTCAAACCATTTGACATCGGCCTTTTCAAAATTGTAATCAACAACTTTGTCCCATTTTTTTCGCCAAAAAAATTGATTGGCTACTCGTCCCCAAAAAGTTTCTGGATTGGCTACACTTTTTTCATACGCCAAAAAATACTCACTGAGATTTTCTATTTTCGTTAGCATGTTTGTTTGCTTTTGTATCTATTATATTCAATGCATCTTAAATTTATATGCTTTTAAATTTTCTAGCTCAAAAATTAGCTGAATTGCACGATTAAAGGGCTTAATGTTTGGAGAGTTATAAATATTTAAGGGAATCATTTCATTTTTTTCAATCCTATGAACAATTCACTCAAACCTCACAGTGACAAAGAGTCTATTGATCTAAAGCATTTATTGAATTTTTATCACCGTTCCACTTCAGATGACATTGATTTCTAGTTGCGACTTGTTAGGGTCTATTTCAGATGAGTCTGATAGATAAAATGTCTCTTGGCACTGTAGAGTTTATTAGTTTTGTGCTCGAATCTTAAATACCATTCGTGATGAACGAAAGATACATGCAGCGTGGCGTATCAGCCTCCAAAGAAGATGTACACAATGCCATCAAAAACATTGACAAAGGTGTGTTTCCCAATGCCTTTTGTAAAATTGTGCCAGATATGCTGGCTGGTGATGAAGCTTATTGCAACATCATGCATGCGGATGGTGCAGGCACCAAATCTTCCTTAGCCTATATGTATTGGAAAGAAACTGGAGATTTATCCGTTTGGAGAGGGATCGCTCAGGATGCGGTCATCATGAATACTGACGACTTACTTTGTGTAGGGGCGGTTGACAATATTTTACTTTCTTCTACTATTGGAAGAAATAAAAACCTGATCCCTGCAGAAGTACTGACTGCTCTGATAGAAGGTACAGAAGAAGTATTGCAAATGCTGCGCGATAATGGCGTGGATATTCGCTCTACAGGAGGTGAAACTGCCGATTTAGGCGACTTGGTCAGAACGGTTGTGGTAGACAGCACGGTCATTGGTCGAATGAAAAGAGCTGACGTGATCACCAATGAAAAAATTCAAGGTGGGGATGTGATCGTGGGACTGGCTTCTTACGGGCAAGCCAAGTACGAAAACGAATACAATGGTGGTATGGGCAGCAATGGATTGACTTCAGCCCGTCATGACGTATTTGCAAAAAAATACATGGAAAAATACCCAGAGTGTTTTGATCCATCTGTCCCCGTGGATTTGATCTATTCTGGGTCTAAAGATTTGCTGGACACTGTTGAAGGTTCTCCTTTAGACGCTGGAAAATTGGTACTTTCTCCGACTCGGACTTATGCGCCAATCATCAAACAAATGCTCGAAAACTACCGCGATCAGATTCACGGCATGATCCATTGCAGTGGTGGGGCACAAACCAAGGTTTTACACTTCGTAAACGATGTGCATGTGGTAAAGGATAATCTATTCGAAATACCCCCACTATTCAAACTGATCCACCAAGAGAGTGGTACAGACTGGAAAGAAATGTACAAGGTTTTCAACATGGGCCACCGTATGGAGCTCTACGTGCCTGAAGCTATTGCTCAAGATTTGATTCAAATTTCTGAGTCCTTTGGAGTAGCTGCGCAAATCATTGGACGAGTTGAGTCTTCGGAAACCACCAAAGCCACGATTACTTCCGTGAATGGTACGTTCGATTACTTGAAGTAAAATAACAGCTCATCAATCACTAATCCTTCCAAAACATAAAACTTTGGAAGAGTTTATGTTTAAAGCATCTCCAAAAACCACATCATTACCCAACGTCAGTCTGGGTAATCTGCTAAGAGGAAATTGATCTCAGAGAACCCACCTTCAAACCAAATGGATAGCCCTAGCTGGCAAAGTCTATGACGCTATCACAAACTGCACAATCGAAAGCTCCAATTGCACTTAGCCAAGAGTTCGGTAAATTCACCATCTCATCTCCAGGATTCTTCTTTGTTTTTCAAATGCATTGATTAATATTAGACTTCCGCCTGTTCTCAATTAATTAAATTTTTAACTTTAACACTTAACCATATTACTTATGGCAAATATTAACGTTACCATGACAGTCGATACAACCGCACTAGCTTCTGGATCGACTCCAGCACAAGCATGTATTTTACACGATTCTAACGGAGACCCTGACGGAAGTACCAATTTCGTAATCAATGCAAACCAAGGAGACACTGTTACTTTTAGCATTGCCGCTAAGGATGGCGTAACACCTGTTGCCTATAGCGCATTCAGGTATGAAGGTGGTACAGATGGGGTATTTGATCCACTACCGTCAAGCGCCAACAGTTGGGTAGGAACTGCAGCTGGAACGACTGGGGAATCAGAAAATTATTATATTGATTTCGTTTCTAACGGTAATCCTTATACTTTGGATCCTAAAATTCAAATTGACACTTAAAAAAAATCTAACCCTTCATATTGCTAAAGCCTATGCTCTTTTAGGCTTTAGTTTATTTAGCCTTACACTAACTGCTCAAAATCAGTATATAGCGGATAGTTTAATTAGCATATATGAAACTAGAGAGCTTTCTGATTCACTTCAATTAGAAGTTTTGAGAAAAATTGGCTTTAATGAAACCAATCCAAAAGTCAAATCTACATACGCCCAAAAATTGTACCTATTGGCAGAAAGCCTCTCTGATTATCTCTATTTGCATAGAGCCCTTCAGCAATTAGGCAATGCAGAAAGATTACTTGGTAATCCTGAAAAAGCGATAGAATACTTTTATTCTAGCCTCAATTCTGCCTCAAAAATTCAATACACTGCTGGTATTGCTGGAGCCCACTCCTCATTAGGTGATACATATTCTATGAACAATGATCACATCAATTCAATTAAATACTATAAAAAGGCAACATCTAGTTTTAGAGAATTAAATGATTCGATTTTTTTAGCAAGCGTATTGCTAAATGTAGGTGACGAGTACTATAGCGCTAATCAATTTGATTCTGCATTAATATATTTCTCAGAGTCTGGAGAAATATTTAGTAGGATCCATTATGAGGTAGGAACCGCTTATAATTTAGGAAACATTGGCCTTATCCATGCCGAAAATGAAAAATTTATTCTAGCTGAGCAAAACATGCATCAAGCTATTCAAATACTTAAAAAACATGGAGACTCTTATCCCATTTCTGTGTACCAAACATCTCTTGCAAATATTTACGCTCAAAAAGGAGACCTAAAACGAGCTCTGCGCTACGCACACAGCGCGCTCTCCATCGGCCAAGAAGAAGGCCTCAAAGAACAAATCCGAGACGCCAGCCTCAAGCTCTCAGAACTATACCAAACACAAGGCGATTACCGAAAGGCCTATGACTATCAAAGCCAATACATCAGCTATCGCGATAGTATCAATAATGAAGAGGTGATCCGCAAAATGGCCGATCTCCGTACAGAATATGAAGTATCTCAGAAACAGGCAGAAGTAGATGTGAAGCAAATTGAGGTTGATCTGCTCAACGAACAAGCCAGAAACAACCAGATTGTGCTATGGAGTGTGATTGTTATTTTGGTTTTGGTGTTATGTTTAACCTATGCATTGCTCAAAGTCTATCGCGTGAAGGTTCGTGCCATTCGTATCGTAAGAAAAAGAAGAAGAATCATAGCCGCTCAACGCAATCAGCTGGAAGATGTGAATCGCACGAAAGACAAGTTCTTCTCCATCATCTCTCACGACATTCGTGGGCCCATCAGCAATTTTCACGGGGTCTCTCAACTGATCCATCTATTAGTGGAGAGCAAGGACTATGATGGTCTACTTAAGCTCGGCACCATGCTAGACACCTCCACCAAAGAAGTTTCTTCTTTATTAGATAACCTATTGGAATGGGCCATGAGCCAGCAAGGGCGCATGCCTTATAAACCTGAAGAGATTAAACTTCATGAGTTGTGCAATTCTAATTTGAACATCATGGAAAATTTGGCGGCAGCCAAGCAAATTACCTTAACTGAGAAGGTAAAGGAAAAAGTAACTATCACAGCAGACAAAAACAGCACCTCTACCATCATCAGAAACTTGCTGAGCAATGCCATCAAGTTTACACCAGAAGGAGGAAGGGTTGAATTGCAGTTGACTTATGATCTCAATATGGCTGTCATTACAGTAAAAGATTCAGGCATTGGCATCTCTAGTGAAAAAATGGAACACCTATTTGATTTCAAAGGTGAGCGCACCAGTTGGGGTACAGGTGGCGAAAAAGGCGTAGGTCTAGGGCTCACACTCGTGCATGAATTCGTAGAGCTAAACAAAGGTAAAATTGAGGTAGAAAGTGAAGAAGGAAAAGGGACATCTTTCAGCGTGTTTTTGCCTTTGATTAGTTCAGATTAAGAAGCATTTCCAAAGTTTTAGAACTTTGGAAATGCTAATGACTACTACCTAAAATCTGGCATATCCAATTTCTTGGCAATTCTGTGTGCGGCATTAAGCAAACCTACGTGACTATAAGCCTGCGGAAAGTTACCCCACATACTGCCATCCTTTTCGTTTACATCTTCACTCAGCAGTCCGACATGATTAGAATAACCTACTAAGTTATCGAAGTACTCAATGGCCTCATCTAATCTTCCTACACATGCCAACGCCTCCACATACCAGAAAGCACAGATCAAGAAAGTAGTTTCTGGTTCACCAAAATCGTCCTGATGCTTGTAGCGATAAAACAACCCGTTAGACGCTTTTAGATCTTTCTCCATTGCCTTGAGGTGTTCTTTGGCTCTATCAGAATTATTATCTAAATAATTCATATTGATCAACTGCAAACAGCTCGCATCCATGCGATCTGTACCAATCGCCTGGCTGTAGCCTTTTTTGCCAACGCTGTAGCATTGCTCGATTTTTCCCTTGGCAATCTTGCCCAGCTTTTTCGCCAACTTCCCCATTTTTTCGTCTTTCAATACTACTGCGATTTTCTCTGCCGCCATACTACCTGCCCAATGGAATAAATAGGTATAGCAGTGATGCTGGCTTAGATTCCTAAACTCCCAAAGGCCTGCATCTGTCTGCTCCATGGTCTTCTCAATCAATCCCAGTGTCTTATGAATCAAATCCCCAGAATCGTACCTTTCGGTAAAAATGATTCTTTGATCATAGTACAGAGGCAATAGTGAAAGCAGTACTTGTCCATACACATCATTTTGAATATGCTCATAGGCTTGATTGCCCACTCTTACAGGTTGATTCCCTTGATACCCTTTGAGGTTGGTTTCGATTTCAATTAAATCTTTTTCGCCTCCTATGCCAAAAAGTGGCTGATACCGATCATTCTCTGCACTGGTGATATTCATGATGTAGTGGAAATATTTTTCCAACTCCTCAAAGTGACCAATGTTGTTGAAGGCATTGAGTGTATAAAAAGTATCCCGCATCCAGCAGAACCTATAATCCCAATTCCTCGTGGAACCTGGCGATTCCGGCAAACTTGTTGTAGTCGCAGCGACTATCGCTCCTGTATCTTCAAATTGATGAATTTTTAAAGTCAAAGCCGAACGAATGGCAGCCTTTTGGTAGAAGTTCGCAATGCTGGCAGTCTTCACCCATTTGTGCCAATAATTTACGGTGCGATTCAAAAACAATTCGCCGGTTTCTTTCACATCGGCCTCCAGAGGTGGTCCAAAAGTTAGCACCAGGTATTTTGTCTCATTCAGTACAAACTCCTGATCTTTCATCAAATAGCTCAAGGAAATATTGGTAGTCAATCGCACCTGGGCATCTAACCCAATGTAGCGGATATGATTGCTCCCCATGCTGCGCTCAGGCACAGTCTCTCCATAATCGCCCACAGGACTACAGATCACTTTGATATTGGGATGTTCCGAAATGGGTTCTATTTTTCTGATGAGCATCAATGGCTTATAGCTCCGCTCAAATTGCAAATATCTGGGTGCAAAGTCCGTGACTCTATACTTACCTGTGGCGCTGGTGATCTCGGTACATAGTACATTGGTATTTTCCAAATAATACTGTCTGGAGTCAAAATTACCTTCAGCTGGCAAAGCAGAAAACTCGCCCCCTTTTTCATCATCTATCATATTGCCAAAAATGAAACTGCTGTCGAATCTTGGCCAACACATCCATGCAATGTTCGTGTCTTTTTTGATATGAGCGGTATATGCACAGTTGCCAATTACACCATAGTCATAGGTATGTCTATTATCCATGTATCTGGGATTAGAATTTCAGAAAACTAGTTTTTGGATCGTGCGTTGCAGCGATTGAATTATAATCTGGCCAATTCAATCAATACGCTAAAATGATGAAATATTATCAATTAATGCCATAATTATTGCAACTTTGTTCAGCGAAAATTCATATTTATTAATAAACACACAATGAGAAAGAAAATAGTAGCGGGAAACTGGAAGATGAATAATGACCTGGAAGCAGGCAAAAAATTGGCTCAGGAAGTATTGGACAAAGCCACTGGAAACGAGGAAGCGCAAATCGTGTTGGGGACACCATTTATCCACTTGACTGCATTGGCAGAATCTGTAGTTGGTAAGAAAGGCATTGAAGTGGCCGCACAAAATTGCAGTGACAAAGCTGCTGGCGCATACACTGGAGAGACTTCTGCCGAGATGATCAAATCTACAGGTGTCAACTATGTCATCCTTGGACATAGCGAAAGAAGAGAATATTTTAATGAGACCAATGAGCAATTGGCCGCAAAACTGGATTTGGCTTTAGTTAATAATTTGACTCCAATATTCTGCTGTGGTGAACCTTTGGAAATCAGAGAAGCAGATACGCAATACGACTACGTGAAAAAACAATTGACAGAAAGTCTATTCCATTTGTCAGTTGAGGATTTTGCTAAAATTTCTATTGCGTACGAACCAATTTGGGCCATTGGAACGGGTAAAACTGCAACTGCTGCACAAGCACAAGAAATGCACGCCGAGTTGAGAAGTCACTTGGCAAGTAAGTTCGGACAAGAGGCAGCTGACGCATGTCCAATCCTATATGGCGGTAGCTGCAAGCCATCCAATGCGAAAGAAATTTTTGAAGGTGTGGATGTTGATGGTGGGTTGATTGGTGGAGCATCACTTGACGCTGATGACTTTTTGGCCATTGTCAATTCTTTCTAGAAGTGAATTAAGCAACATTTTCCCGTTATGATTTCATTTATCCTTACACTGCTGATATGGAGTTGGAGCGATTCCAATACCAGTTCAACCCAAATTGACCCATGTGAAATTTACGGCAAGGTTTATATAGAATCCAATCCAAGATTTGCACACTTTCGAGTATATGAAGATGACTCGGAAGCCTTTGCTGATATTATCATTTTTGAAGAACAGAATTCTCTATACGCAGACGAGGTAGGGCACTGGTCTTTTGTGGATGACCGAGATTTTGCTGATGTTTACATATACTTTGAAAAAGACCGAAATATGGCAGACTTCGCGGTGTACTATACCGAGTATGCTTCCTTTGCCGGCTGCAATAGATAAATGACATTTACAAAAATAATATTCCAAACTAACCGAGAATTTGCGGATATCCTGACAGCAGAACTAGCTGAAATGGGTTTCGACACTTTCGAAGAGACTGACCAAGGGCTGGATGCCTATATTCTGACCGAAAGATACGCTGCTGGTGACATAAAAGAAATGGTAGAAAAATACCAACAGCTGGCTACGATAGCCTACAAAGTAGAGACTATTGAAAAAGAAAACTGGAATGAAGAGTGGGAGAAGAATTATGATCCCATTGCAGTAGATAGCAGATGCAGAGTGCGTGCCACTTTTCACGAACCAGACGACGCTTATGATCACGAAATTGTGATTACACCTAAAATGTCATTTGGTACTGGCCACCATGCTACTACACAAGGCATGCTAGAGCTACAATTAGATGGAGAATTTGAAGGGAAGTCTGTATTAGATGTAGGTTCGGGTACAGGTATTTTAGCCATCATGGCTTATAAATTAGGTGCAAGCTATGTAGAGGCAACAGACATTGACCAATGGTGTGTAGATAATGGGTTGGAAAATTTCCAACTCAACGGCCTGCAAAACATTGATTACCACAAAGGCGCCATTAGCACACTTCAGCTTAATAAAGCCAAATATGACGTGGTCATTGCCAACATTAACAAAAACGTGCTATTGGAAGAAATGTCCTACTACGCTGGATTATTAGAAAAAGGAGGTCAGCTGTACCTGAGTGGCTTTTATGAAGAAGACATTCCAGACATAAAAAATAGCACGGATTCATATAATCTTTTGCTGGAGAAATCAGTTATAAAAGACAACTGGACGGCATTGATGTTTTCTAAATACTGACAAAGCGCATAGCATATCGCAATCGGTTTACTATCTTTAGCCGTTGATTCAGAATAGCATTGGATGGTCTGGCATAGACGTATATACTTTCTTCTTTTTTTCACCCTTTCTGCAGGTTTAGCACAAGCGCAATACTTTAGGTTTTCGCCAGAACCCGATCAATTTGTGGAAGATGTGGTGCGAAATATAGAAGCCATAGGCACAGAGCCTGCCAAAAAAGTAGCCTATGATTTTAGAAATGCCTGGACTTCGTCAATCAATGATGATCAAAAGGCATCAATCATTGAGCTATGCCGCAAAATGGAAGATCGTCGTTTTGCCACTCGACCCTACCACGAATACTTTTTCAGCCTGATCACTTACGCGCTAACTCAAGAGAATGCAAACCCTGCCGAATTATCCGAAATTTTAGATATATGCCATTATGCTGTGGATCAATATGAAAGAAAAGAGGTAGCTGAATTCTTTAAGTCACTGACCTTCTTTTTTGCCAGAGGAGCACTTTACCATTCTCATTACAACAAACTATCCACTTCTGGAGGCTCTTACAAAGTGGTGTTATTAGAAGAAAATTTGCCAGAGCAAGAGGCAACTGAAGCACCTGTAGAAGAAGAGGAATTTATCTCAGAAGAAGAAATTGTGCAGGAGGAGCCTGCATCTGAAAATTGGGGCGCTGACGATGGATGGGGTAGCGATGACGGATGGGGAGCAGATGATGGTGATGATGGTTGGGGAAGTAATGACGGATGGGGCTCAGACGATAGTTTTGGTGGAGGAGACAGTTTTGGTAGTGAAGAGGTAGTTGAAACTCCAACAGAAGAAAAGAAACCATTAGTGCTTGAACGTCAAGTCTACTCATTAGAAAAGATAGATCACGTAGCAGAGATGCAAGCCAATGACAAAGATCCAATTTTAGCTGGACCCGCATTGCAGTTGACTGGGATTGAATTCAAGATAGCTACTCCCTATGATACTTTAACAGTCACCAACGCATCTGGTACTTTTCTCCTCAAGGATCAAACTTTTGTAGGCACTTCTGGAGAAGTAGATTGGCCCAATGATCTAAGAGGAACTGATGGTGCCGTAGTCATTCTAGAAGGTTATACCTTCAATGTGAAATTTCCAAGGCTCAAGACTTCTCGTGCGAAATTGAAATACCCAGAACTTTTTAATGGAGAAGCACCTGGAGCCTTTTATTTCAAAAGTGGCAAACGATTGGTTCACGAAGAAAAATTATACCCGCAATTCATTTCTCACTATTCAGATTTGGAATTAAGTCTTTCTGATGACCATTTGAAGTATAAGGGTGGATTTGCCATGAAAGGAGCCAAAAAATTTGGAGCATCTGTATCCAAAAATCCATCCACCATTGAAGGTTTGGGGAAAGGAAGGTCATTTACGGCCAAGGCAGAAGAATATGCATTTGAGGACTCTCTCATATTGTCAAATGAAGCGTCTTTTGTACTATACCATGGATCCGACTCTATCTATCATCATGCCGTCCGGTTTGATTATGATCAGGCCATTTCTAAATTGACACTACTCAAAGATCGTGGCGAGTACAAGAACACCTACTTCTTCTCCTCCTTTTTCAAGCTTGAATTCAAAGCGGACATGATTGAATGGCAACTGGAATCAGACAGCATTGATATTTCTATTCTGAATGCTAAAAACATAGTGCCTGCTCTATTTGAATCAGAAGAATATTTCAACCCATTGAGATATAAGAAAATGACTGGCTTATACGAATTTCATCCTGTCAGAGCTGTCGTGGAGTTCGCACGTTTGGTACAAAGTTCAGAATACAACCTGCTTGAGATGCAGGAGCATTTCGGTATCAAGCCTGAACTTGCTGCTTCCGCTATGCATTTCTTAAAACAAAACAACTACATCCTATTTGACGAAGAAAACCTTCAAATCAAAGTATTGCGAAAGGCCTTTCATTATGTAATGGCTTATACCAAGCAAAAAGATTTTGACAACATTCTCATCTCTTCACTGAATCCTAAGGGATCAAATGCCTCCCTTAATTTCGAAACAGGAGAAATGGAAGTGAGGGGTGTGAGCCGTATTGTGGTAACACCAGATGAGGATGTGCGAATTACGCCTGACTCTAGCAGAATTACCTTGCTTAAGGATAAGGATATAAAATTTAGCGGAGGAGTGAATGCTGGAGATTTCAGCTATCAAGGAAAAGATTTTTTCTTCAATTATGATGAATACCTGATTCAAATGCCTGTGATCGACTCTATGAGAATTCAGGTGGACTTTCACGATGGAGATGAATCACACAAGACTTCTTTGAGCAATCACTTAACTCAGACTTCTGGTACTTTGTACATCAATCACCCAAAAAATAAAGCGGGTGTCAGGGAATACGCCCAGTACCCTTTCTTTGTATCAGACTCAGAAGCCATTGTGTACTTCGACAGTCCAGACATACTTGATGGGGCTTATGATAAATCTATTTATTTCGTGGTGCCACCATTTGAGATGGATAGCATCAATAGAGATGACCCAGAAGGCATCGCATTTAAGGGCACCTTCTTTTCTGGTGGTATCATTCCTCCTATTGCAGAAAACCTCATCATCATGCCTGACAGATCCCTTGGCTTCGAGCACATCATTCCAACTGAAGGTTATCCATTGTATAAAGGAGAAGGTATTCTATATGACAGCTTGAGCCTAAATGCTGACGGACTAAGAGCTGATGGGCGAATTGATTACCGAACTACCACAGTCAACTCTGACGACTTTATTTTCTACATGGATTCTGTGTCTGCAGTAGGTCAAGAGGGGATCATCCGTGAAGGAAAAATGGATGAAGCCTCATACCCGGAAGCCGTGCTTGCAGATTACAAAATGCTATGGAAACCACTCAAGGACAGCATGTATATTGCAAACAGAAATGAGCCTTTCCAATTCTACAATGCTACGGCTTCATTAGATGGAAAAGCCAATATTACAGCTGCAGGAGTTTATGGTTCTGGCACCATGCTTTCCAGAGGGTCAAGGTCTATATCTGACGAGTTCCATTTTAGCCAGTACGAATACTCAAGTAGGCATGCCGAATTCGAGATTCTAACAGATAACCCCGACAAGCCAGCTATGAAAGGGGACGACATTGCATTAAACTTCAACCTACTGGACAACATAGCTACAGTAAGACCCGAGCAGGAAGGAGTAGCAGCTATTGGCTTCCCGTATGCTCAAATGAAAACCTCTATCACAGAAGCTACCTGGTATTTGGATTCTGATCGCATTGCAATGGTCAAGCCAGAGGAAGTAGACATCATGTCCTCCTATTTCTATACCACACGCGAAGAATTGGACTCCCTTGCCTTCAATGCTACAAACGCATTCTATGACATCAATACGTTTGAACTCAACATTCAAGGCATTCCTTACATTAAGGTGGCAGATGCCGAAATTATTCCAGATCAAAATGAAACCACCATTTACGAAAACGCTGTCCTACGTCCATTTGAAAATGCCAAGTTGAAAATAGATACCTTGAATGGCTATCACAATTTGTTTGATGGCCACATTACTGTGATTTCGAGTAAGAAATTCGAAGGGTACGCCACTTATGAATTAGTTAATGCAGCCCAAGATACTTTTGCAATTAAGTTTGATAGTTTCGAACTCAAAGGCTTTCAAGTAGGTAGAAACAAATATGATAGTATGACTGTGTCAGGCGGTACTGTATTGGAATCACAGAAGCTACAACCTTCTCCTGGCTTTTTCTTTGCTGGAGATGTCACCATGTATGCTGATAGAAAAAACCTAGAGATGGAAGGGCAGGTTAAACCTCACATCAAAAGCTTGGGTGAATTTGACTATTGGATCAATTACAATGTCCCAGAAGGTCAGGATCAGGTGATCATAGACGTAGATACAGCTACCACCATCACTGGTCAGCCTATTGTGGCTGGACTACTTTACAATAGTGTGAGTTATGAGCTATATATGTCTTATGTTCATGACAAAATCAGAGATGCTGATGAATATGTATTCAAAGCAGGTGGACTGTTATCTTATGTTGATTCTTTGAAAGAATTTCGTATTGAGGATCCCACTAAAACCTCCAATGAGTCCTATGCTGGTCGAAGTTTCATTTACAATGACAGCACTCGTCAGCTTCTTTTTGAAGGGCCAGCTAGTTTTATTAAGAACGTACCAGAGTTCTCCATGGAGGCTACAGTGCTAGGGTACGCCAAACCAGATTCCAATACTTATTTTATGGACGCCATGTTGGCCTTGGACATGAAACTCCACCCTACTGTGATTACTTCTATGACAGCCAACATCACGGATATTGTGGCTCAAATAGGTCCAGATGTTGCGCACTCCAACAGCATTGAAGTCATGTACAAATTAGCAGATATGATTGGAGATGCCGCTACCAAAAACTATGAAAACAACTTCATGAATGAGTATATGGCTTTGGCAGAGAGTTCGCCCAGCGTCACCAAGACGCTGTTCATCTCTAATGTAGATCTGGCCTGGTCTCACAGGCACAGAGCATTTTATAACACATCCAAACTAGGCCTATCTCATATTCTACAGACTGATATCAATGCCTTATCTGACGGGTTTTTAGAAATCAAAAAATCAGATGATGGAGATGATATCGTTCATCTCTTCCTACAGATTGCGCCATCTACTTGGTACTTCTTCAGCTATGAGCACAGCCGACTGATGATGTACTCGTCAAATAATGACTTCAACAATTTCGTGACTGAAAATTCTAAGATTGCCAGTACAGGACTGGGTGAATATACGACCGTCCTTGGTGATGAATTTGAGGTACTCAAGTTTGTGAATGATTTCAGAAACAGATACTATGGAATCAACGAGGCCTACAATCTCGAATACCCTGAAGAAACCCATCTTGAAGAAGACGTTTATCAGACTATTGATGAAGGTACAGATGCTCCACAAGAAGCTCCAGTGGAGGAAGATTACAATACGTTCGAGGAATTAGATGAAGATGAGGATGATGGTTTCTAAATTAAACCTTACTTTCTTCCCATCCGCCAAATAACCAGTTGCCAGCAGCATTAGGATTGTCACTTCTCATAAACTGATCTACAGATCGAATCATCTCTTCTTTAGACAAACGTCCATCTTGATTAGTATCCAAGTTTCTGAAGGCCTTTGGGGCAAAACGCACCTCGATTCTCATGCCTATAAAAAGATCAATGTATTCCGTTTGAGAAATGTAGCCATCATCATTGATGTCAAATAATTTGAACAAAGTGGAAACAAAATTGTTCAGGTACTTTTTGTAGGTCTCAATGTTTTTAGGATCAAGAAGCACGGTCATAAACTGCAACCATTGTTCTCTAGTACCTTGTCCATTTTCAACATAAGGCACCAACTTCTCCCAAATTCCTTGCGTCATTCCCATGACTACTTCATATTCAGGAGTATCCAAGTCTATGTCTCTGATAATTGCCAGATTTTCGCCAATGGCTTCAAAATCGTCAGCTTCTATTGATCCATTTTTATCAAAATCAAGGATATTGAAAAAATGAGAAAGTTTTCTTATTTGTAGTGGTGTTAACATATTATCTCAAACTTATAAATTCTGTAAGATTTTACCTACGGTTGCCCTCTTCTTGTAATCTGGGTCAAAGAAAGCATACAATATTTTTTTGTCTTGACCAATGATGTACGTAGCTGGCACTGGCAAACTTGGCCCATTGTCTCCATTGGCCTCATCAAGGTCAATGCCCCATTTTTTGTACTTTTTTAATAATGCCTCTTCCATTTTGAATGCCACGTGATAGGTATTCATGATTGACAAATTCTTGTCATAAATTATTTTGAAAGATGCACCAGTCTTGTCCACAGTCTTAGCAATACTTTCTGGCTTTTCTGGAGTAACTGCAACCACAATGCCACCTCTTTCGGTTATGAAATTGAGCGAGTCTTCTAGCTGTGACAATTGTTTATTACAATGTGGACACCAAAACCCTCTATAAAACATAAGAACCACTGGCCCTTTTTCTAAAGCTTTATAAAGTTCAAAGTCCTTTCCGTTTTGGTCAACTCCCTTGAAATTTAGTGCTTGGTCTCCTTCATTCAGTTGGAATGGAGCTTCTTGCGCTAAAACATTTTGCACAAGCAATAGCACAAAAATTAACAGTGCATATCCAAACTTCATTTTCGCAACTGACATAGATTATTAATTTAGGCTAATATAGGGGTTAATGCCTTTCATTCACAAATTTTATAATCAATTGAGCACAAAACAAGGCACGTTCTTTTGACGCTATTGAACTTTCAAAATATCCTTCATGTGAAAAATAAAATTCTGCAGTGCTTGCTCCCAGGTCAAATCAGCATCCCACCTTGAACCCAAGTAAGCGTCCTGAGTATAAACGTGCTTCACATAGTACTTATAAACCACAGCATCTACAGACAAAGTATTGAGTGTACTTCCTGCTCTTATGCTCACATAATCTGTTTCGTAAGGATCAATCTCATAATTCAACATCTCGCGGATTGTTTTGCCCGTGCCATGTATAGAAAGTAAAACGAACTGATGTCCCTGATTGTAAATATCTCGATCATCAGAACTCTCCGACAATACATATTCCAATGGATAGTCAAGCATGATTTCTTGAAGCCGCTTGTTCCTTCGATCCACTTCAGCATTGTAAGCAGCTATTTTTTGTAATGTACTTGCATCCAAAGCAGTACTGTCCTCCATCTCATACTTTTTGAATTTCGGGATAACCAGTTTGTCTACTTTGAGGTCCATGGCATACGTAGGTATTCTCTTTCCTTGCAGAATCTTAGCATCCATGAAAAATTCAGGAATATCTGGAACAAGATAATTTTCTCTTTCCATTTCTGCACGAATCACATCCTTTCTCATATCGCCCAGCAAGACATTCAAATCTGGATTCTCAGTTTGCCATGCCTTCTGTCGTTCAGAAATAAAACCCGGTCCATCATTAAAGCCACTAATAGTGATTCGATAAGATGTTACCCCTGCACTATTCGTAGGAAGTTGTTCTAGCACAAGAATGTACTTGATTTCTCTCCTCTCCATTTCCTTTGCTATGGACGCATTTGCATCAGGACTTGCAAAGACATCATCCAAATAATAGTAAGCCACAGCGTCTATCTTCATTCGCTTGAAAGCGGAATGAGCTTTTTCAGCAAGGGTCTTCCAGTCCGCCCTAACATTTGGATCTTTCTTAGACCAGGGTACAGAAACAAGTACAGCTGTTTTTCGAGAAAGTAAATATTTGGGCAGATGGGGTTGAATATCTAGGTTTTTAAGTTCCAGCCATTGTTCTCCTTTAGGTTGGGCAATAGCCAGTGAACTAACCTTAACTAAACTAATGGCCAAAAAAAATGATACAAGAAGTGTTTTGATGTGCTTATGCAATGGATACTTTTATTTTTCTATTGAAAAATCAACGCAGAAAATTAGCCAAATTGATGCACAACCTCGTATTATTATTTGAAATAATCTAAACGATATGTGCAAATGTGAATGGGCCATAGGCCATTTTGACGAATATGAAAAGTATCATGATGATGAATGGGGCGTGCCTAGTCGTGATGACAAGGTACATTTCGAGTTTATGATTCTTGAAAGTGCTCAGGCAGGATTGAGCTGGAGTACAGTATTAAAAAAAAGAGCAGGCTATCAGGAGGCTTTTGCCAATTTCGAAGTGGAGAAAGTGGCAAAGTTTGATGACGCTCGAATCGAATCTCTGATATCCAATCCTGCAATTATCAGAAATAAACAAAAAATCCGAGCGGCTGTCAATAATGCCAAACACTTTATTGACGTACAAAAAGAATTTGGTACATTTTCAAAATATATTTGGTCATTTGTAAATGATAAAACAATCACAGGGCACTGGAAAACCAAACAAGAGGTACCTGCTACCACTCCAGCATCTGACGAGTTGAGCAAAGACCTGAAAAAAAGAGGCTTTAAATTTGTTGGGAGTACCATCATGTATGCACACATGCAAGCCACTGGTTTGGTAAATGATCATACCACAGACTGCTATAGATACAAGGAACTTTTGAGTTGATTGTATTCTTATTTATCTTCGCCTTGTTATTTAAAAAGAACCAAGATTATGTTTAATCCAGCAGTAACTTCAGGAGTAGATTTATTTGTAAATATTGTAATCGTATTGGCTAGCTTCGCTGCGGCGGTTTCATTTATTGACTTCCGAAACACTAACAAGAAAGAAGAAAAAGAAGGTTAAGAAACTTTCTTCAAAAGATATGAATCCCACCCGATAGCTATCGAGGTGGGATTTTTTGTTTATACTACTTCCAGCAACTTTTTGACCTCATCCATAATAGATGCTGAGCCAGTGTTTACTGCTATCCTTAAGGCCTTCAATCCACTTACCCCTTGCAACTCTTCTAATTCCAGTTGTTCAACTTTGCCTGTCAGAAGATCTTTGCTTTTTAGGTAATCAATATATTTCAGATACTCTTCTGCATCCTTCTCTTGTGAATAGATGATGGCAATTTTGCCTGGTTGAGTAATTCGTTCTTGCGTATCTTTTGCTAATGCTTTATCTATTCTTTTTTTGGTAATCTCATAGCGAATATTATAAGCACCATCTACATCAAATTTCTTTTCTTCTTGTCGAAAGCGAATCGAAAGTGGATTTGAGTGTACTAAAATAAGATGTGTTGTTTCTAATGGCATAGCCAGCTCAGAAACCATAGCTGCAGTTTTGTTTGCAATTTCTGCTGTCACCACAAGCTGCCACAACCTCAAGTTTCTCAAATATACTTCATCGAATTTGAGATGCTCTACCATAGACGCACCAATATAAATGTTATGCTCTACGCCGTCCGTTTTATATTTTTCGAAGTAGTGCGGAAACATTTTTTGGGCGCTTTTTTCTTCTTGATCTAAAATACTCCCTATCGTATCATTGATGGCCGTGAGGCTATCTTCGAAATTCTTACGATGCTCGTACACCACGCCAATATTTGGATCTAGTGCTTCCCAATAAGCCTTGGAAAATTCTTTGTCTTCTGTGTGATTTGACTCAATGTTTCTGATGATTGGCTCTACTTCTTGCTGAAGAAATTCGAGAATTACAGATTCGTCTCCCGTCACCAGTTTGTTTTTTATTTTCTTTCTGAAATTATCCAATCTGAAAATCGTCTCATCAAGTATGGGCAAATTGGTGAGTTCTATGGCTCTGCCCAATACTTTTTTAGCCAACTGTAGCTGACGGTTCAAATCTTTGTAAATACACTGATGCCTCTCCACTGATGAGTTTCTGATATCGGAAGCGGCATACAAGGGGTAGACGTCATTGAAAACAATGTGAGGTGCTATGGCATTTTTTTGTTTGTTGATTTGATCAAGCATTTCGTGAGCGGCATTGTTAAACTTCCATTCGACAGTTGGGTGAATAGAAGTGTATTTCTCTTTGATCAAATTTTGAATGCTATTTTCCAATTCCTCAGAGCTACGCTTCACAGCAATAGCGAAAAGTGGTAAAACCTCTCTTATTTTCGTGAGTGTCAAGGCATTCAAATCTCCTTTGTTTGGAGATGCCAATTCTAGCAACCCTACAAATTCCCCATTATAAAATAGTGGATTCAGGATAAGGTTTTGAACGCCTACCTCTTGCAAAATTTCTGATTGAGGCTTGAGTGGCATGCAGCACTCAGCCATATCCTCTACCACCATAGGCTCGGCCTGATTGGCAAATCGTTCGAATAAATTCGCAGTGGCATGAGGACAATCAATTCTTTCATGATCTCCAATAAGAATGCTTCTTCTAGCTGTACCGCCAAAATTGAAAAATTTGTTTTTGCTTTTTTGGTACCCAGAAATACCCAATTTCAAATCTGAAAGCTGGAGCAACGAACGAAATTTTTGCTCTAGGTCATCAAAACTCTGCCCATCTGTAATGCTATCTTTTTCGAGCAAATTCTCTTTCATTCGAGAAAGTATCTGATCTTTTGTGACCTCATTGAGTTTGAAAATAATCAAACCTTGAAATTCAAATAACTCAGTGGGCAATTTTTCCATCCAAACATCCGCATCATCTATGTGATCTGTCAGGTACTTAATATCTGCTTCTGACAATTCTGGCAAATCACCCTTAAGCACGATTTCACAGAACTTAGGATTGATGGTAATCTTAAAATACCTCTTCAAGCCAGTTCGTTGATCTGAAAGCGTATATATAATATCTTTATCCAATGCTATGGTGAGACCATAATACATCTGCATGATAGCGAAATACCCTGCCATGGTCTTGTGTAGCATGATCTGAGCCATCTCCTCAGGGTCGAGCAGTGCTTCGTATGAACCCGCTTGAACCATCAAATCCTTATAGGCCTTTGTAGAATGAATGTCTTCCTTTTTAAAAGGAGTCATAGCAGACACCATTTCTTCTTCCTCTGTGAAAGGCGAAAAGATCGCAGTCATCAACAGATCAACAGTTTCTCTGTGTTTCTCTACGAGTGCAAAGTCTTCTATTGGCTCCAAGAGCTCTGGTGCTTGATTGACCTGCTTCATAATGGTTTTGGCAGTAGATGCCAAAAATTTGTTTGGGTCATTGGTACGAACCTGCCAGTAACCAATCAAATTGGTCAGACTGAGTTTGCATTCGAATGGAAAATCCATTGCTACATCACATTGATCTAATTTTGCATCCATAATTATATGTAAAAGGCATTATTGCGAACGCAAGCGTTTATTCTTTAGTTTCAAATACGTCTGAAAGATTTAACACAGATATCACCTATATCTCTAAGGGATTGAATGGCGTTTATCTTATATTTCTTTCTTAATTGAAAAAGGGCATTGGAAGCAAATCAGAATACAGAACAGCAGACACAGGAAGTAGTAAATACTTATTTCAACAGAGATTTAAGTTGGCTTACCTTCAACTATAGGGTCTTGAAAGAAGCTGAGAGTAGTGAAGTACCTCTCTTTGAAAGACTGAGGTTTCTGGCTATTTATTCCTCGAACCAAGACGAATTTTTCAGAGTAAGAGTAGCCAATATTCGTCGCTTGGTAGAGATTGGTAAGAAAAAAATAAATCGTGCACTAGATATAGAGCCTGACGAATTGCTGGATAAAATTCACGCCCGTATTCAAATTCAGCTGGACGAGTATGGTAGTGCTCTTCGAAACAACGTGCTCAAAGAACTGGAAAAGAATGGCATATTCATCCTTACCCCAGAGCAGCTCAATGAAGATCAGCGTGCATCTTGTCTTTATTATTTCAAAACAAAGGTACTTTCCTTCTTACAGCCCTATCATTTTGATCGCGCTATAAGAGAACCTTTTTTGAATAATAGAGAATTATACTTTGCCCTAAAGTTGAGAAGCAAATATTCTCAAGGCATCAAATTTGCCTTCCTAAATATTCCTTCAAATAGACTGCCTCGATTTTTTAAAATTCCTTCACCTACATTTCAGTTTCATTACATCTTTCTTGACGACATAGTTGCCATGCATTTGGACTTTGTGTTTCCTGATTATGAAATACTGGAATGTAAGAGTATCAAAATGAACAAGGATGCAGACCTGAATATTGAAGATGAGTTTAGTGGTGACCTCGTAGAGAAAATCCAGAAGCAAATCCAAAAAAGAAACCTAGGAACCCCGTCTCGTTTTCTTTTTGATAAAACGATGTCACCAGAACTCTTAGAAAACTTTCAGGATGTATTTCACTTATCAGAAGATGATCTGGTTTCTGGCGGAAGATATCATAGCTTGTTTGATTTTATGGACTTTCCCAACCCTGTGGGTGGTTCATTGGAATTCGAAGCGCAAGAGCCTTTGAGAAACCATAAAATTGATCGGCACCGTTCCATATTTACAGCCATTGATGAGTCAGATCAGATGCTGCATTTTCCGTATCACAGCTACAATTATATTCTTCAATTTTTTAATCAAGCGGCCATTGATCCTCATGTAGCTGAAATCAAAGTAGCTTTCTACAGAATGGCTTCAGATTCTTTGATAGGAAATGCCTTAATCTCGGCTGCTAAGAACGGGAAAAAAGTAACGGTATTCATTGAGCTCAAAGCGCGATTTGATGAAGAGAACAATTTGCTTTGGGCTGAGAAGATGCAAAAAGAAGGCATCCGAATTATCTATAGCATTCCAGGCCTCAAAGTGCATGCGAAAGTGGCTTTGGTCAAAAAGAAAACTGACGAAGGAACCAACAAAATTTATTGCTTCTTTGGGACAGGCAATCTCAACGAAAAAACAGCCAGCATCTACTGTGACCACGGACTCTTGACCTGCCATAGCAAAATGGGCGAGGAGTTAGATGAGTTATTCAAATACCTTTACAAAAGGAAACAACCTAAACCTTTTAAACACCTTTTGGTGTCACAGTTCAATATTGTCGAGGCATTTAATGTACTGATTCAGCGTGAGATTAATCATGTGAAAAAAGGCAAAGAGGGCAGAATCATAATCAAATTAAACAATATTGAGGAGCGTGGCATGATCGACAAGCTGTATGAAGCAAGCCGTGCTGGAGTAAAAATTGAAATGATCGTTAGGAGTATTTGTTGTTTGATACCTGGTATTCCTGATATGAGCGAAAACATTACAGTCAGAAGAATTGTTGGACGCTATTTAGAGCATTCGCGAGTTTTCTGGTTCAATAATAATGGCAAAGATGAACTGTTTATGGGCTCTGCTGATTGGATGAAAAGAAACCTAAAAAGTCGTGTAGAAGTCACCTTTCCTATTTATGACCAAGAACTGAAACAGGAGGTTAAAGAAATCCTGAACCTTCAGCTTCAAGACAACACCAAGGCAGTCACACTCGATGAAAAACAAAACAACATCAGGGTAGAAAGAAAAAAAGGAGAAAAGCTCTATCAGGCTCAGGTCGATACTTATCAGATGGTTAAGAAGTGGGAAGAGAATAGCTAGACAGAGCGTCCTTAAGAATTATTTCACCCATATAATAAAAACATACTGTAGCATCTGATCATAAGGTAAAAACCTCTACTAATAGCGCTGACTTATAACTAATACATATACTGGTTTTTGAAAAACACTTCTGCCACAATGAAAGAAAGAACCGCGATCACAAAGCCAAACATGAAAACAGTGTATGCCACTCGCAGCCTTTTATATTTCTTACCAAGCACGGCACCCAAATAATAAATATCCTTGATTAAACTCCCATATAGGTAGTTGCTGTCATTCATCAACTCGTTCATCCCCCACTCATATTCTTCCAAACTCATCTGATGGAAGTTTCCAAAAAACAGAAGATTGGTTCGCTTATTCATAATATCACTTTGCGTGAATTTTCCTTTAGAAATATTGGGTCTGGTGGCCAAAATGCTCAAGACAATAGTCACTAAACAAACCACTGTCATGATCAACGTGGGAATGATAAAATGCGGGTATTCTTCCAGCTTTCTTATCAAGACTGAAATGATAATAGACAGAATGATCGAATTGATAGAAATCATGATGTTGGCCTTATTGTCGGCCATGGCACTAAGATCCAAATGATTTTTCGAAGTCGTTCGAAACATAGTCTCTATACCACGAGTAGGTTTGTTCTCTTTGGCAGCAGCTTTCTCCAGCTTTTTTTCCAAGCTGGCTACTTTCTTTTTCAACTCTGCATTTCTGATCTTCTTCCCTTTAGAAATTTGCTCCTTCAATTTTAATAAATTCTTTTGTTTACCTGTCTCAAAGTTTTTTCTGGCATATTCAGTAAAGTACGTATGACCGCCTAGAAAGTCTACGTTAATCTTTCTCCAAGAAGAATCTTTGAATTCTTCTTCCTTGATTTCTTCCCATTCTTTTCTGAGTAAATTTGAACGAGGTTCGAACTGATCCGTTGACAGGTGATAAAGATCGGCATCACAAAGTATGGACTGCATAAGATTGAGTGGTCGCTGAGGCATCATGGTAGCCATGATACAGCCCTCTACCTGTGCAATTCGCTCTTTCGAAAAATCTTTCTTCTCTAAGAATGTTTGAGCAATTTCAGCACTTTTCCTTTCGTGACAATCACAATCTCTGATATGTCCCAAATCGTGAAACCAGGCCGCGATTGCTAAGGTCTCCAAATCTTCGTCATTCAATCCCTCTCCCTTGGCAATTAGCTTCACAGCCTTCACCACCTCTTGGGTATGTGCAAGGTCATGATACAAAAAATGCTCAGGCAACTCTTTTTTTAGAGATGAACTTACATATTCTTCCACTTGAGCTAGAACCGAAGTCTTCGTTGCCATTTATTTTTTAGTTAAACTACAAATTAACAAAAATGAGTTGAAACAAATTCCAAGCTAGAGGTGTATCATACCAAACGCATTTCATAATTTTAGTGTTAGGGATAAAACCCACTCAATATAATCGAGAACTCATGCCAAAAGCAAGATTTTGCCTCATTGTCCTTTGGACTGTTACCTTCGGCTGCCAATATAACTCTCGCCCAACAGCTGAGGCTCTGTTCCATTATACCCCTAAAGAGCTGACTAATTACAATCTGACAAAACCAGATGCAAAATATTTTCTCCCCTATGTCCTAGAAGAGATTTCGGGCATGACCTACTACAATCCAGGTGTCATCGCCTGCGTGCAGGACGAAGACGGGAAAGTTTTTTTTTATAATCATCACACACGTAAAATAGAAAACACAGTCAGGTTTGCTGATTCAGGAGATTATGAAGGTATTGCTGTTAATGGTGAAAAAATTTATGTAGCTGAGAGCAATGGGCATATCTACAAATTTGAATTGGGAAGCTCTGGCGAAATAAAACAAGTGAAAAAGTACAAGACTGACCTTAAGAAACATAACGATGTAGAAGGCTTGGTCTATGATCCCATCGTCAATAAACTACTAGTGGCCTGCAAAGGCGATCCTGAGATTAACGACAAGAAAAAGAAAGGGCGATCTGTTTATTATTTTGATTTGGAAAACCAAGAAATCGATAAAAGAGAGGCCTTCAACATTACTAAGCATGAAGTCAAAGACTATTTAGAAACTTACAAAGACTTTGAATACGAAGAAAACCGAATTAATTTCAAACCATCTGGAATTGCCCTTCATCCCATTAATGGTCATTTTTATATCATAGCTTCTATCGGCAAGTTGATGTTGATTACTGATCGCAAAGGGAAAATCAAAGGGAGTATTCCTCTTGACCCCAGGCTACTCGGTCAGCCAGAAGGAATCTGCTTTGCCCCTAATGGCGACCTGTTTATATCTAGCGAAGGACAAGGAGATAAAGGCTATATTTTAAAATTTAATATGAAGTAATGGTTAGACCTTTTTTATTGACTCTCGCCCTAGGGCTTACCTGCTTCGCAATGGCTCAGTCGCCTACCACCAAGCATCAGGTCTTCTTAATAGGTGACGCGGGCGAACCGTCCTTGGCTAAGGACAACCTTTCGGCACTGTCCGAACAGCTGAAGTCTGCTGGAAAAAACGCGACTCTTATTTTCCTTGGGGATAACATTTACCCAAAAGGCTTGCCGCCCAAAGCGCATCCAAACAGAAAGGAAGCAGAAGA
This sequence comes from Reichenbachiella faecimaris, assembly GCF_900176375.1. Lineage (GTDB taxonomy): Bacteria > Bacteroidota > Bacteroidia > Cytophagales > Cyclobacteriaceae > Reichenbachiella > Reichenbachiella faecimaris. The sequence continues at coordinate 519,235 of NZ_FWYF01000002.1, forward strand.
AAAGTTGAAACTTCAATTTGAAATCACTAAAGGGTTTAAAGGACGAACAATTGTAATTCCTGGCAACCACGACTGGGCCAAAGGGAAAAAGGAGGGTTGGAGTCACATTACCCAGCAAGAGAAGTTTGTCAAAAAATACTTCGACAGCAAAAAAGTCTTTTATCCAAAACATGCAGAACCTGGCCCGGAAGAAATAAAACTGGCAGATGGATTATATCTCATCGTCTTCGACATGCAATGGATGCTACACGCCTGGGAAAAGCCACTTGAAGACGACCCCCTCAACAGAACTGAGCCAATTGATGTACTGGTAGATATTTCTTCCTTACTCGATAAGCACAAAAATTATCACGTCATTCTGACCTCTCATCATCCACTATATAGCTATGGCCTGCATGGTGGAAAGTTTCCTCTGAAGTCGCATCTTTTTCCTTTGACAGAATTCAATGACAACCTGCTGCTGCCCCTGCCCCTCATTGGATCCATTTATCCAGTATATCGAGCAACGGCCGGATCGATTCAGGACATCCCTCATCCAGAGTATAAAACCATTAGAAATGCCCTGGAAGCTTTCCTAAAAGAATATCCCAACACGATCTACGCAGCTGGTCACGAACATTCACTGCAGCATATTCAGAAAGAAGGGGTGAATTATGTGGTTAGCGGATCTGGCTCAAAAACTACCTATTTAAAAGAAAATGGCAAGTATTTATCCTATGGTTCTTCATCAGTGGGCTTTGGAAAAGTGAGTTATGAAAACTCCAACGCTTCTCTGGAATTTTGGACTCCAGATGTTGGATCCAATGAAGGAAAGCAAATTTATGCCAGCGAGTTATACCAATTCAAATATACTCCAGATCCTAATGCCAACTACCCTAGACCAGATTTCAAGGAAACTAAAAAAACGGCAGCTGCCTCCATACAATACCAAGCTTCGAAGCGCAAACGTTCTTGGATGGGATCGAATTACAGAGACGTTTGGAGCATGCCAGTGGAAGCTCCCATATTCAATATTGTGGAAGAAAAAGGTGGACTTGAAGTCGTCAAACGAGGCGGGGGCATGCAAACCAATTCTCTTCGATTAGAGGCAAAAGACGGAAAACAATATGTGCTGCGGTCAGTTGAAAAGTACGCACACAAAGCACTCCCTCATGTGCTTCAAGAAACATTGGCTGTGGGTGTGGTTCAAGATCAGATCAGCTCCAGCCATCCGTACAGTGCATACGTAGTGCCGCCCATGGCTGATGCAGTAGGCATATACCACACCAATCCTCAGCTGGTCTATATTCCAGATGATGGTGCTTTCGGGAAATACAGAGAAGTGCTCGCCAATGAATTGGCACTATTTGAAGAACGCCCAAGTGGCGACTGGTCTGACGCCAAATATTTCGGTTATTCAAAAGATTTGATTGGTTCACCTGATGTGCAAGAAGAGCTCATGGATGACAATGACAATAGTATAGATCAGCTATTTGTCTTACGCAATAGATTATTTGATATGGTGATTGGGGACTGGGACAGACATGAGGATCAGTGGCGCTGGGCGTCTTTCGACAAGGACAAAGGCAAGCTATATAGACCCATTCCAAGAGACCGCGATCAGACCTTTTTTATGAATGAGGGCATTCTGCCTAAAATAGCAAGTAGAAGATGGGCCATGGCCAAAATAGAGGGCTTCAATGATGAGGTGCGCTGGGCGCCAGGATTCAATTTTAATGCACGATTCTTTGATAGGATTTTTATGAACGAACCTGATAGAGAAGATTGGCTGACGATGATCAAGCTTATTCAAGACAGCCTGACGGATGAATCCATAGAAAATGCAATCAAAAGGTGGCCTGAAAATGTGTATGCGCTCACGGGAGGAAAAACCATTCAAACCCTAAAGGCACGAAGAGACAATTTGCAGGACTATGCTCTGGAATTTTATGAAAGCCTAGCCAAAAATGTGAATGTAGTTGGCACTGACAAGAGTGAGTTGTTTCTTATTAAAAATATCAGTGCTGAAGAGTTACAGCTGACTGTTCATAAAATTTCAAAGAAAGGAAAGGTTGAACAGGTCATTTATGATAGAGCTTTTCACGCTAGTGAAACGAAAGAGGTGAGAATTTATGGTCTAGCCGATGACGATGAGTTTAAAATATCAGGAAACATCAAAAGCAAAGTCAGGGTAAGAATAATTGGTGGTGAGGGTGATGATGAAATTTTAGATGTATCAAATAGATCAGCGCAAAATATAAAACTTTATGATCGAAAAAACACCACACTTATCACCTCCGATCAAGCCAGTTTTAAATCCAGACTCAGCAACAACTCCAGTGTCAATGATTACAACAAATACGAATTCAAATATGATGTACTCATGCCTTTGGTCTATGGCTCGTACAACCGTGATGATGGCATCTTTTTGGGTGGTGGGTTTATGTATACACAGCATGGTTGGCGAAAGGATCCTTTCGCCTCAAGGCATAGATTGCTTGCCGATGTGGCCATAGCTACCGGAGCATTCAATATCGAGTACAAAGGTGAATTCAATAACGTATTTGGTCAATGGAATCTTGAAGCCTTGGTTGATATCAAAAAGCCAGAGGTTAATAACTTTTTTGGGCTTGGCAATGAGTCAGTCTACGATGTAGATAGAGGAATTGACTACTATCGTCTGCGAGTGGAAGATTATTCCCTTTTCCTTTCGATCAATAATGAAATAGGGAACGTTGGTAAATTCGCCCTAGGTTTGCATCAAAAAACAATAGAAATAGAAGAAAATGAAGGCACATTCATCACTTCACCAGGATTTAGTGAATTCAATACGGACGAGCTTTTTGACGATCGCAGACACTATGGAGGTTTGTTTTCGACATTAGAATTTGACACGCGAGATGTGAAGTTATTTCCTTCCAGGGGGCTCTATTGGGAATCTGAAGTTTCCAGCTATCAAGGTCTTAAAGATAACTCCACGGACTTTACGCACCTTCACTCTAATCTAGCGCTATTCTATAGTTTTCAATTTCCCGCGATTGTAACCCTTGCTTCTCGTACAGGCTATGCGCACAATTTTGGTGATTTCGCCCTTGATGAGTTTTATAATGCCAATACCTTGGGTGGCAGAAGTAATTTACGAGGCTATAGGAAAACGCGCTTCTATGGGCGAACGAGTTTTTACCAGAATGTAGACCTAAGACTGAAACTACTCGACTTCTCTTCCATTCTGTTTCCAGGAAAACTGGGTGTGCATGGTTTCTATGATGTAGGTCGAATTTGGGCTAGTGAGCACTCAGATCAATGGCATCGCTCAGCGGGATTCGGTCTTTGGGTAGCGCCTCTTAGTAAAGTTGCGGCCTCTTTGTCATACGCTTTCTCACCCGAAGAGAACTTGATTTCTTTTGATTTTGGCTTTTTCTTTTAAAAGTATAGCCCCACCTTGGGATTGTGGCGAAGAATAGTGCAGTTGTCAAGAAAATGAAACCAAAAACAGCATTTCACCAATACTCAGGCAACCAGCAAATGTTACTTGATACTGGTTGTCCGACAATTTTTGTACATCTTTAATAGTAGATAAATCGTACAATTTTATCAATCAAAATAAACAATGTCATGTGGAAATCTATACTCCTTCTCTTTGCGCTCTCATTCTTTACCTTCAAAGGGGAATTACCTGACTTAAATGCCAAAATCATAACTTATGTGGATTCAGTAATGGGAACCAAAGTGGCACGAGGAGAGTGCTGGGATTTGGCTGCTGGAGCACTTGCCTACTCTGGAGCCTATTTCGACAGAAGCTCGATGAAGACCGTGACCATTTACGGCAGAAAATTGAATCCAAACAAGGAAGAGGTCTTGCCAGGAGACCTGATCCAGTTTGAAAATGTACAAATGAAATGGACAGTTGGCAATACCTCATACAGCTCATCTATGGGTCAGCACACCGCTATAGTCTATAAGGTAAACGCAGATAAGGATTATGAAATTGCACACCAAAATACCAGTGACTGGGGGAAAAAAGTTGGTGTAAGCAATTTCAATTTAAACCATGTGACCAAAGGAAAAGTGATGATTTATCGGCCAATTGAAAGTAAAAATTAAGGATTAACCCAATCTGAAGTTGTAACCAATATTTATCAGCACAGGCCAAGGGTCTGTCGTATCTAGTCCAGGTATATTTTTAAGCGCATCCCAGTCTTCGTTGAATTCAGACGAACGAACGGGAACAATCAATCCCAGTTCTAAAAAGTTGCCCTTGGTTCTTTTAGATCTCAAGTTGACACCAAAACCAAAAGAGACCCCCTGATAAGAGTTGCTCAGATTGCCGGCATACGTATCTTCTACTAGAATTACTCCATTCGTTCCATACATAGCACTTACATATCCTTGAGCTTTTGTTTTGCTTGGAATATAAAACTGCATACCTAAGTTATACGCTGCACCATCGAAATTATAACCCAAACCAGCCATTACACCCAAACTCTCTCCAAAATTGTGAGTTAGCTTTCCTCCTATACCTCCATAAGTCAGACCAACACCAAGTCCCAAGGTTGTCATGTCAGCAGTTTTGTAAGAACCTCTTCCTGGCTTTGAATAACCCATAGAGATGATAAGTAGTGTAAGGCCTAAGGCAAGGATCGTTTTCTTCATGTCTTTTTTTTTGCACGAAATTACATATAATCCCATCAAACCAAAGTAAATCGTCATTCTTTGATTGGATTAGTGAATAGGCCAATCTTTTTTATATCTTCTCATATATAGAAACTAATAAAGATTACCTTCGTATGTAGTAATTGAAAACTCAAAAAACTCATACATTATGAAGGGACACATTGGCGAATTCGAAGAATTAGTACTTCTCACTATCGCAACTCTCGGAGATGAAGCTTATGGCGTGGCTGTTTTAGAAGATATCCAGCATAGAGCTAATCGTAAAATCAGCATTGGTGCCTTGCACTCTACAATTACTAGGCTGACTGAAAAAGGATTTATAACTTCCTATCTCGGAGAGCCCACAAACGAAAGAGGAGGTAGGCGCAAGCGATTCTTTCAACTGACTGCATCTGCAAAACAAGGACTTTCAGAAATGAAATCTCTACGTGATGAGTTGTGGCAATTGTCTAACCTAAAACTCTCATCACAATGAAAAATCTCGGTCAAAACACTCAACAACCCCCAAAATTTGCATCTAAACTATTTCACTGGTTTTGCGGTAGTGCCATGGTCGAAGACCTCTATGGAGACATGGAAGAAATATATTTTTCCAACTTGGAGATATATGGTAAATCAAAAGCCAATAGACTTTTTTGGAAGCAAGTGCTATCGCTCATTTTTTCTTACGCACTAAAATCAAGAAAAGCTAATGCAGCATATTCCTACCGCGCCAGTAGTATATCCCCAGCCCTACTTTACAATTTTTTCAAAGTCTCAATCCGTACGTTGATCAGACATCGATCTTTTTCCGTTATCAATATCCTTGGATTGTCTCTGGGCATGTCCATCTGCCTGCTCAGCATTACTATGTTTTATAGTTTGCGACAATTCGATTTGTTTCATGTCAAAAAGGATCGAATCTTTACTATCAACACACTGGTGATTAATAATCAAGTCAACGACAAGTTTGCCACTACAGCACCTTATGTACATGATCACTTGAAATCATACACCAACCAAATAGAGGAAGTAGTAGGAATCAATGACGGTTTTTCTGGTGAGGTAAAAATTAATCAAAACACGCTGCCAATTTCAGGTATGTATGTACCTCCTGCATTCTTGAAAATTTTCACTTTTCCACTATTGGCAGGCAATGAGTCTACAGCCCTTCAGCAACCCTTTAGCATTATTCTAACTGAAAAAACGGCCTTGCGACTCTTTGGGCATACCCAAGTGATTGGAAACCCCATAGAACTAGCACATAAGGGAACATTTCAAGTGACAGGCATAATGAAGGACTACCCGGGCGCTTCTCACATGCAGTTTGAATCATTGGTTTCTTATAGCACCTTAGCGGCCATAGAGCCAGGACTCAATAAGCGATTTGAGGACTATCGTTTTTATACCAATAGCTATACCTACCTCCTGCTCAATGAAGGTACAACGCTTGACCAAATCCAGACTCCATTGGATCAAATTGCTCAAGAATTGTCTAATCAGGATGAAACCATTGAATTGAATTTACAGCCAGTCACCAATATCGCGGCGGGTGAAAATATCAACTACTCCATTGGGCCCTCATTTGACCGACTGACCATGGCCTTCTTTATTCTTCTGACACTAATTATTCTGGCACCTGCCTGCTTCAATTATGCCAATCTATCTATGGCGCGTGCACTAAAACGATCTAAAGAGATTGGCATGCGAAAAGTAGTAGGTGGCGGACGACGGGATATATTCATTCAGTTCATTTTTGAAACCTTCATCATTACGTCCATTGCTCTAGTTGGAGCCATTTATATATTCACTATTATACGAGAAGAATATCTGTCCATGATCATTGGCGCGGAAATGCTAGACTTGAGCATAAACCTTCAGGTCATGATCGCATTTGTTGGCTTTGCCGTTTTTACAAGCCTTTTGGCAGGCATAATACCCGCCACGTATTTCTCCAAAATGAAGGCCATTTCGTCTCTGAAGGGTGGTGGAAAAGCAGGAGTCTTATTCAAGTCAAAACTCAGAAATGGTCTTACAGTATTTCAATTTTGTCTTTCAACGTTTTTCATCTTTGGTGCTATTGCGATGATTTCACAGTATTATCATTCCATGAACTACGACAAAGGATTCGACGAGAAGGGAAAAGTAATCTTGCCATTGCATGGTATTGAACCAGAGATCATTGCGCACGAGTATTCCAATTTTCCCGAAGTATCTGAAATAGCTTTTTCTTCAGGAATTCCTGGTACGGGCTCGAATAATGAAGTTTGGGTTCAAACTTATCAGGTGGAAGATTCTATCGCTGTTCATCAAATGTTTGTGGATAATTCATTTCTGGATTTGATGGATTTTAAGTTAGTACAAGGCCATTCATTTATTGAGAACCTTAATCAGGAGAGTGAAATACAAATTATTGTCAACCAGACCTTTGCTCAATCCATGGCACTGCCTGAAAATGAAATATTGGATAAAACATTTGAACTGCCGAATGAGCTCACCGCACGAGTCATAGGAGTGGTGGACGATTTCAATCATTTGCCCGTGATGAAACAAATTCAACCCTTCTTTTTCCGGTATGACCCTAGTCAGTTTTCATTTGCCACATTAAAGGTGGACACTCAGAATGTTTTTGAAACCGCAACAAAGTTTGAACAAAAATGGGAAACGCTAAACGATCTAATCCCATACGAATTCACATTCTTGGAAGATAAGCTTAATGCCATGTATGATCAGCTCAAAAACCCAATCAAGATGTTCGGTTTTCTGAGTTTCTTGGCTGTCAGTATTGCATGTCTTGGCTTGCTGGGGATGGTCGTATTTACCATGGAAAACAAAGTGAAAGAAATCGGGATTCGAAAAGTAATGGGCGCCTCGGTTCCTCAACTTACACGTCATCTATCGCGGGGTTTTTTAAAACTGATGCTGCTAGCACTTATGATTACCATACCTCTAGCCTATGCGTTTTATGAGTTTATGCTGCAGCAGATCATTTTTTATAACAGAACCATTGGCTTGATGGAGATTCTTTCCAGTATTTTGATTCTTTCTTTGCTCGGTTCGATCACTGTATTCTCCCAAACCATCAAATCGGCCAAACTCAATCCTGTTGACAATTTACGATATGAATAGTCGTTGAAAATAATATTACCTTTATTGCAAGACCTCTAATTTTTAGAGGTCTTCTTTTTTGATCTTTTCTTAATTTGTACAATTAATTAAATGCTACGCCTTGAGCAAACTAAACTGACTACTGAGTGAAGCACATTGCCCTAATTTTTGTTTTATTTCTTTGCCTTCCTACACTTCCCGTGCTTGGTCAAACCCGTACATTTAATACGAAACCTAACGCAAAAATGGATACGATCAGGGTGAAAGCAGATAGATTTCTATTCATACATGACGAAGCCTATTACGCAAGAGTGGATACCATATTCATTCTCCCAGACACTACAGACTTCTATATTCGAAAAAATAACATGGAGCGCACCCAAGAATTTTATCGCAGAGTAGAAACCAAAATGAGTAAGTCCAAGTTGGCCAACGTGATGTACGACTATATGTTCTCGCAAAACAGCTCTAGTCCAAGGACAGAAGAATTTCACGAACAGCGCTTTACTCCTTACGAGAGGGAGAGCATTTCGGCTATTAGATACAAACACTTGCCCATTTTCGGAGCTACTGTAAAGGATACCACCATATACAAGCCATCTAAGTTTTCGAAACCCATTAACAAAGCGCATGTATATACCCGCGATTGGGTAATTAGACGAAATCTGACTTTCCAAAGTGGAGATAGAATAAACCCCGAAGACCTGGTAGACTCAGAGCGTCTTATTCGTAGACTTCGATATATAAAAGAAGCGCGTGTGATGGTCAATGAACGACCAGGTGACGATCAGGCCGACATTGCCGTTGTTACACAGGATGTATTTCCGTATAGTTTAATATTAAGTCCAAACAACGACAATGACGCTATGTTTGGTATCACCTCTATCAATATAGGAGGCATTGGTCACGAATTTGAATATGACTACATTAGAAATGGTGGATCAGACTTCTTTTATAGAGTGGCCAATATCTCAGGTACTTTCATTGATGGAGAATTGAACTACTCCCATCACTTTCTTCGAACAGGGGCTGGCGCAAATCTCGAACGTGATTTTGTGACCCAACAAACCAAATATGCAGGAGGAGCTTCTCTGAATAAATATGAATTTGGTGAGTACAATTATCAGCCCATGACTGACACCACCACGACATACAGTTACAATCGAAACTATGCCAATCTATGGGTGGGTCGAGCATTTCAAACAAAAATCAAATCACAATTCTTTGGTGTGGACGCACTGACTAATATAGTGGCATCTGCTGGCGTAGAGCATCAAGACTTTTATGATCAACCTGTGATTAGTGCGGATACAAATTATAGATATCATGACAGAAATACCTATCTCCTTAGTATTGGCGTAAGTGCTAGAAACTACTATAAGGATAGGTTTATTTTACAATTTGGACGAACTGAGGATATTCCGACAGGTAGTGCTTTGGGCATCGTAACTGGCATACAGACTACAGAATTTAGAACCAGGCTATATGTAGGATACAATTACGCCAGAGGAGGGTATGTTGGCAAAATAGGGTATCTCAATGGCATCATATCACTTGGTAGTTTTATCAAAATAAAAGAAGATATCTACGAAGAAACCACTTATCAAAATGGGATTCTTAAGCTGGGCATAGATTATTTTACTCCTTTGCTCACTATCAATCAAGTGAAACTAAGACAGTTTGTTGATTTTACTTTTAGTCAGGCAATAATCCCTGATGAAGAATACATTTTGAATTCACAAAGTGACATTGGCATCAGAGGAGTAAGGGGCTACTATCATCGTGCTACTTCCAAGGTCAATATCAAACTAGAAACCGTCATGTTTACCCCAATTAATTTTTTAGAGTTTCGAATGGCAGCATTTGGTTTTCTGGATTACACAGTGACAAAAAACAGTGAAAATGATTTTTTTGGTACAGACCATTTTCTTGGACTGGGTGGAGGCATACGCCTAAGAAATGACAACTTAGCATTTTCAACCATTCAAGTTAGATTTGGCTATTATCCAAGTACACCAATCAATGCTTCATACGGCATGATCAATCTTGCAACTGCAGCAAGTGTAGGCATTCGAGACTTTAATTTTAAAGCTCCAGAGATTATTCCTTTTTAAAACAAAAAAAGTCCTGCCTTTGGCAGGACTTTCAGTTTCAAATTAATTTTTTATTTGCTTAAAGCACAATTCCGATAAAGGATTTAAAGGCAATTCCCATCAACCCAGTAAGGATCATGGTGATTCCTAATCCCTTCAATCCATTGGGTACATTTGAGTATTTCAGTTTCTCTCTGATGGCGGCCAAAGCTACAATAGCCAAGAACCAACCAAATCCAGACCCCGCTCCGTAAGCTGTGGCTTCAACAATGCTATAGTCCCGCTGTACCATGAAAAGTGACGCACCAAGGATGGCACAGTTTACCGCGATCAAAGGCAAGAAAATACCCAGTGAGCCATAAAGTGAGGGTGATACTTTTTCAATGATCATCTCTACCAGCTGTACCATGGCCGCAATAATTGCGATAAACATGATGAACTGTAAGAAACTCAAATCGATGGTTTCAAAGCTACTATTGAGCCAAACCAAGGCTCCTTCTCTCAACACGTACTCCTGAAGTAGCCAGTTGATTGGCACTGTGATCGTCAATACGAAGATAACTGCCGCTCCAAGTCCAAGACCTGTTGATACTTTCTTAGATACCGCCAAAAACGAACACATACCCAAGAAGTATGCGAACACCATGTTGTCGATAAATGCGCTTTTGATGAATATATTAAATGCTTCCATTTTAAATCTCTTTTAGCTCGTTGGCTTAGTGTTCTACGTATCCGTTTTTAGTTCTTTGAATCCAAATCAATATACCCAGCACCATGAAGGCACCTATTGAATCTACCATCAATCCGTTGGTTTGGATATTGATTAATCCACCAGTCCATTCAGAAATAGAGGCATAAACTGGAACATCAAACACAGTTCCTGACCCAAACAATTCTCTGAAGAAAGCCACTGTTAAAATGATCCAGGCATACCCGAATCCACTTCCCAATCCATCCAATACAGAATCGTAAGCTTTATTTGCCATGGCAAATGCCTCCAATCTACCCATCACAATACAGTTGGTAATAATGAGCCCAACAAACGCACCAAGTACTTTGTACATATCGAACAGATAAGCTTTGAGCACTTCACTAACTAGGGTAACCAAAGTAGCCACAATAGCTAACTGAACAATAATCCTAACTCTACCAGGGATGATGTCTCTCATCAAAGAGATAATCAAGTTTGAAAACACAATCACAAACAACACGGCAATAGACATCACCAAGGTTGGCTCCATTTTCACCGTTACAGCCAGTGCCGAACATATACCCAATACCTGTATGGTAATCGGATTGTCATCGTTGAGCGGATCAGTGATGAACTTCTTCCTTCTCTTCGACAATAAAGGCTCTGCTGGCTCTTTTACTATCGCTTGTTCCAAAGTTTCTGTACTCATTGTATTATATTTTTAAATGGGCCAAGCCCAATCAATTCTTTATTTATTCTGCAGTTTCTTCTGCCTCCTCATCCATCACAGGTTCTATTACTTCTGCTACTGGCTGATTTGAATTTTTAGTCCTTTCTATAAAAGAACCGTAGTATCCAAAGTAATCTTTCAACATGGCGTTCAATCCTTTACCAGTCAATGTCGCACCAGACATTCCATCAATATGGTGATCATCTAGTGGTTCTCCCTTTTCGCCTTTTATCATGTTTACAGATTGTAAAGCTCCAGAAGCGTCATATAATTTCTTACCAACAAACCTTGCTTTTACCGCTTCATCAGTAATTCTTGCTCCCAAACCTGGAGTCTCTGACTTGTGGTCAAATGCCACCCCACGAACCGTATTCAAATCAGCATCCACAGCTACAAATCCCGAAATCCAATCCCAGAGACCCGCACCGAACATAGGAAAAATATAAGCATCTACTCCAGAACCATCTTCTTTCATATACATGAAAACTGGGTACGGTCTAGCCTCAACATCCTTCTTGAATTTGTTGTGGTTCTTTTGGAAGTCGATTTTTTCAGCAACTAATGGATTGCCTTTTGCATCCTTTTCCATCAACTCTCCATTGATATCTACTACCGTGGAAGTCACTCTTTTATCATAAAGCGCCAAAATTTCACTGGCCTCTTCTATGTTGGAGATATCCATAACTGCACCCAAAATCTTCTTTTTGGTATCCAATTCTACTTGCTTGTTCTGCAATGGCTTCAGTACTACTGAAGTCCCTGATAACAATCCGCCCAATACTATTGTTAGTATGGCAGAAAATACGATAATGTATAAATTAGACCGTTGCACGTTTCAACCTCCTTTTCTTGTTAGCAGCTACCACGTAATAATCAATCAGTGGAGCAAATACGTTCATTAATAAAATTGCCAGCATGATCCCTTCTGGGTAGGCTGGGTTAAATACTCTTATGATTACGGTAAGCATTCCAATAAGGAATCCGTAAACCCACTTTCCAGTTTCAGTCTGTGTGGCTGTGACAGGGTCAGATGCCATGAAAACTGCACCAAAAGCCAAGCCGCCAATCACCAAGTGATAGTGTGCTGGCAGCAACATGTATTCATTAGCTCCAAGCATGTTACAAATCGTTCCCATCACGAATGCCCCTGCAAATACGCTTGTGATGATTTTCCAGCTACCTACGCCAGTCATAATCAGTATAGCAGCACCAATCAAACACATCAAAGTAGAGGTCTCGCCTATACTCCCAGGGATAATACCCATGAATAAGTTATTGAAACTATAGAGCCCTTCAGACCAAGTGTCGGCCATCATACTCAGCATGGACTGATCAGCTTCTACAGCTGCTGCTCCTATGGCTAGTGGTGTCGCACCTGAAAATCCGGCTACTGCCTGATCGCTACCTAAGTAAGACCAAACATCTCCAGAAATTTGCGAAGGGTAAGCAAAGTACAAGAAAGCTCTTGCGGTCAATGCCACATTCAAGATGTTCATCCCTGTTCCTCCAAAAGCTTCTTTACCAATGATAACAGCAAAAGCTGTAGCCAAACCTACTTGCCACAATGGAATGGTAGGAGGCATCACCAAAGGAATCAACATCCCTGTCACCAAGAACCCTTCGTTTACTTCATGTTTTCTAATAGTAGCAAATGTAAATTCTATCCCCAGACCTACTGAATATGAGACGATCAAGATAGGAACAACTAGCGTTGCTCCTAATAAGATTTCACTAGCCAAATCAGCCACCTGACCTACAGCCAGGTAGTGCTGATGTCCTGCATTCCATATACCAAACAATAAACAGGGTAGCATAGCAATGATCACTGTCATCATCATACGTTTCATGTCGATCGCATCCTTGATCTGAGCACCTTTTGCACTTGTTGTGCTGTTAGGTGCTAGAAAGAGCGTCTCATGCGCTTCGTATATATAGAAAAACTTCTCCCACTTACCACCTTTTTCAAAGTTGGGGCGAACCTTCGCAAATATGTCTTCTATAAATTTCATCGATTCTTAACTATTTTTTACTAGATCTAGTCCTTCTCTTAAAATGGCCTGAACATCATTCTTAGACACGTCAATAAATTCACAAAGTGCCAAATCTTCTTCGATCACCTCGTAAATACCTAGGCCTTCCATATCATCAAAATCCTCCGCGAGGATGGCTTTCAACAAATAAGTAGGAAGAATGTCCATTGGGGTTACCTTCTCAAAGGCACCAGTCTGAACAAATGCTCTATGCTGACCTCTGTTGTTGGTGTCAAGCACAAATTCCTTTTTCTTTCCACCTAGGAAAGACAGCAACCCAAACGCTCTATGAAAACTCAAACGATTTGTGGTGGGCAAAATCCAGCCAAACAATTCATAGTAATCTCCCTCTGGAATTACAGTCAATTGATTGTGATAGAACCCTAAATACCCTGTAGAGTTTACCTGATTACCAGTCAAAACATTACCTGAGATATATCTCACATAACCGTCCTTAACGGTACCCTCGATCAACTTATTGATGGCAGCACCAGTGTATGTCTTATAGTATTGAGGAGCCTTCACTTCAGATCCTGCCAAGGCAATCACTTTAGAAGCGTCATATTTTCCCTCTAAGAAAAGTTTGCCAATCTGTGCCACTCCATAAGGGTGCACTGTCCATGAAACCTCTCCTTTGTTGATTGGAGCTAGATGGTGAATCTGAACACCAACATTACCTGCTGGATGTACTCCAGATACCGTGTTCACCTGAGCTTCTGATCCTTTGAACAAATCCGAAGAATCGCCAGCACTCACATTTACGTGCACTTTGCCTTCTGTCAGTTTTGCTAAAATACTAATGCCAGCCTCAAAGTATTTCTTCTGCCCTTCGAGGATATAGTTCATATCCGAAGCCAAAGGATGTGTATCAAATGCTGATACAAAAATGTTTTTTGGAGAATCATTTGGGTCAGCCACTACGCCAAAAGGACGTTGGATGATGTTCGGCCAAACGCCACCTTTGGTCATCTGCTCAAGTGCTGTTTCCTTTGAAATTTCTTTTACATTGTCGTGCTTGTCGAACGACTCGAAAGACACCTCTTTGTCAGCCAAGATTCTAATTTCTAAAATTTTTCTTTTAGCGCCTCTTACCACTTCAGCGATTTCTCCACTCACAGGTGAAGCGTACATCACGTTTTCAACAAGTTTGTCGATCATGATAGGTGTGCCTGCCTTCACGTTGTCACCTTCCTTTACGAGAAGTTTAGGACGGCTCATACCTACAAAATCTGTGGGTTTAATGGCGTAAGTCTCCGCTGGTGGGAGCACTCCGATTTTCTTTTCAGCTTTTCCTGCGAGATTGATATCGAATCCCTTCTTAAGCTTTATATTCTGAGACATATTTTACTGCAAAAGTCCTGTTTTATAAAACGAGGCAAAAATAATAAAAAATTGATGATTATGAGCTAGGCACGCAATTATCGTAAAAGTATTTGAGGAAGGAAAGCGGAGAGAAAAAAATAGCGGAATGCTATAGGAAAATTGTCATTGCCATGGGTAAGTCTGGGCAATCCCCTTCTACTAGCAGCATGATTCTATTGGCAGCGCTCCTCCCAGGCAGATTCCCCGAATTCTCCTCCGTCGAATCGGAGAATGACGAAGAGTTATCTTACTTTTATCCCATGAAAAAGAAAATCATACTGTCTTCACTTGCCTTTGCCCTTTTCAGCCTTTCGGCTAAAAGTCAGGGGGTTTCCGCTTCTTTTATCATCCCTAAAAATGGATACTTCTCCGCTCCTGTGAGTCCACTATCTGTCAGAGGACTTGGGTTAGATTTTGGTTTACTTGGCATTGAAACTGGGGCTTCTTTATATAACATGCCTGGCCTGCCCATGAATGGATTAGCCTTTGAATCTGATGAGCCACTCACAGGGCCGCATTGGTCTATACTCGTGCCCCTCCAACTTTCTATCACTTTAGACTCAGATGCCGTGTCTGTCAAGTTTCTTGGCGGAGGATTTGGTATGGGTCACATTGCTCCGCGCATCAATTATGGCAACATGGACAGAGCCATCCGCGACTACGAAGGCTGGGACGTGACCAATGCAGATTTGGATGTAGAAAACAAATTAGGGTTTGGCTGGATGGCTGGGGTAGAATTGGCTTTTCATGTAAACAACAAATTTTCCATCACCACAGAAGTGCAATACCTCAAAGGGGATTCTGGAGCTGCTATTACTGGCGAATATTCTGGAGGATTTGTCGGAGGAAATATCGAAACGAGAACAGTCGATTATCCTGATGCTGTCACCGCTTTGGAAGGCGTTGAGATTTCACTGGGGGTGAAGATGAATAGGTAAAGGAGATGATCTTTCCCAAAGTTTAGCACTTAGGAAAAGTTGAAAACCACGAAATCTCAACTCAATTTTTACAGGTTACACAGGCATGGAAGCGAATTGCTCTTTGATATAATTCCTCACTCGCTCCATCAACCACATGGGCGTGGAAGTGGCACCACAGATGCCTATGGAATCTGAAGGTTGGATCCAATCCAGATCAATTTCTTCCTCACTTCCTACGAAATAGCTTCGTTCATTAAAATTCATACAGATACCATATAATGCACGCCCATTGGAGCTTTTCTTTCCGCTTACGAAAATGATTACATCATGCTTTTGCGAAAACTTCTCCATACTAGGCTCGCGATTAGAGACTTGTCTACAGATACTGTCGTTGGCTTTGAAGTCTGTAACTTCCAGTTGCTGACCTTTGGCTTCAGCTATTCGAACTTCTATCATTTCCTTTAGTCGATAGAATCCCTTGGTGCTTTTTGTGGTTTGGCTGTATAAAGTAACAGGGCGTGAAAAATCAATTTGCTCCAGATCTTCATCCTCCATTACAATGATAGCTTTTTCTTTGGTCTGGCCTGTGAGACCAATCACCTCGGCATGACCAGGTTTGCCATAAATCACAATCTGACCATTCTGCTCTTCCATTTGGTCGAAAGACCCCTTCACACGATTCTGAAGTTTGAGCACAACAGGACAAGAGGCATCAATCAGTTCGATATTGTTTTCAATAGCAATTTTATACGTCTCTGGTGGTTCGCCATGTGCGCGGATCAGGACTTTACAATCCTTCAGGTTTTTTAAATCTTCATTGTTGATAATGACAAGGCCTTTAGCGGCCAATCGCTCCACTTCCATGTGATTGTGCACAATATCACCCAGACAATAGAGCTGACCACTTTCATTGAGTTCGTCCTCCGCCATCTCTATGGCATATTCTACACCAAAACAGTATCCAGAATTCTTGTCTATCTCTATGTTCATCGAATGGATCATGTATAAGGCACAAAATTAAAGTAAAAAGTATTACTTATTGACTTTTTCGCCTGTTGCCAATTGTACGATGTGATCTACTTGTTCTTCTAAAAACATGTGTGTGGTATCTACCTCCACACTGTCCACAGGCCGAATCAGTGGGCTCTCTGCTCTAGTGGTGTCGATTTTGTCCCGTTTTCTTAGGTTCTCTTTCACCTCATCCAAATCCACCAAATTGTCTTTATCAAATAGCTCCTTTTGTCTACGTTCTGCACGAACGTCAAAATCGGCATTCATAAAAATTTTCAACTCTGCATTGGGAAAAACTACCGAACCTATGTCCCTGCCATCCATGACCACGCCTTTTGACTTTCCCATCTTTTGCTGCTGCTTCACCATGGCCTCTCTGACCGCTTTGATCGCCGCTACCTCGCTTACTCTCTGTGAGATTTCCATCTCGCGAATTCTTTCCTCCACATTCAGGCCATTGAGATAAGTCTCATTTTGTCCAGTAGAATCATTGTGATGAAAGGTGATACTGATCTCTCCTAGTGCTTTACTTACAGATTTTGGATTCGTCAAATCAATGTAGTGCTCCATGAAGTATAAAGTGACTGCCCGGTACATAGCCCCTGTGTCTACATATCCGTAATTGAGCGCAGCTGCTACACGCTTTGCTGTTGAACTTTTGCCGCAAGCCGAATAGCCGTCTATGGCGATGATAATTTTTCTCATGAGATGTTTAGCTCAAGTGGATTAATGAGACAATAAATTTTGGATGCTAGTGGCTTTTAGCAGTCTTTAATTGGGCAAGGAATAGGTTTACCTTTTTTGATTTTTCTAGGTTTTCTTTCCTTTGGATAATGAGACGACTTGCATGAGCCAAAACTAAGTAGCAACCCTATTAAAATTAATGAAAAAGTTCGTGAAGTGAGTTTATAGCCCATGTAATTTTTTGTTTGAACAAATATAGTAACAAAAGGAATTCAGTATCCAAAGATTGTGATGTGATATATAACAGTGTATCTTAAGGGTATTGTGTTTTCATTCGAGCTATTAAATCAATTCATTTTCCTTTTTATTATTCTGTAAATCCAGATAGGGTGTACATTTCGTATCTCTATCGTTATTAACCAAACAATAAGCAGCATGAGTACTATATCAACAAAGGCAAACGACATCAAGTGGCCAGAAATTTTTAGCCTTGGGGCTTTAAATGTATCAGTGGTTATCAGTTGGATCGCCTACCACGAGTACCAACCTATCCTTCTGGAAAATTTCAATTTTGATCACCTCTCTGACTTCCTGATCGTTTCGAAGGCCTTTATCTTGGTGATGATACCTGCACTGGCAGGGTTACTAGCTGATTATTTGCTAGGTAAAAACGGCAAATACTTCACCATTTTTACCGTAGGTATTGGTGCCACAGCTATGATCTTTATGATTGTTGCCTCTATTATAGGCGCTGGACCTGTAGGTACTTTGAAGCCATTTCTTCCGTACATGATCATCTTGTGGTTGGTTTCTATGAATTTGTTTATAAGCCCAGCCTACTCTATGATTGAGGCCTTCGCACCCGCACAAAAACTACCTATCGTCATGGGGTTCTTGTTTTTAGTAACCGAGCTGATTTACGCACTCGAACCATTGGTAGTAGGCTTAGTTCAGTTCTTTGGGGATACTTTGACATTCATAGTAGGTGGAATTCTGATTTCAGTGAGCGGTTATATTTTCCACAAAATCTCCTCCAATGAAGTAATATCAAGGAAGAAAGAATTGCTCGAAGCCAAAGTGAAAAAGGTGAGTGTAGAAAGCTATATCGCTATAATCATTGTAGGCTTAGCCCTAGGCATAGGCAAGGCTTTTTTAGTGGAATACATTCCTGCCAATTTTGAAGCTAGCTTCCCAGACATGGGCAATGCTGGTGATTATATTTCATTTGCCTTACTTGGTTTTTCTGCCATCATTGCCTTCACCATCAGTAGAAAAGTAGCTGTATGGAATACACAAAAAGTGCTGGTGACCAGTTTAATCATTATGGGGTTGGGTGCATTGATACTCCTCGCATCCTCAAGCGTTTCTGTTTCTATCGCGGGAGGCATCATTACTGCTATCGGATTTAGTGTGCTGAACATCAGTGGTCTACCGTTCGCCATCAACCAGCTTTCAGTAAAACATATCACTTATGGTGTAGGTATCTATATCGGCGCGTCTGAAATCTGTACTGGTTTTTTTGAATATTACTTCAGATAAAAATACTGCTTATTGACCGTGAGTGGATGAAGGAGATTTCATCTGCTTGCGGTATTAAGCTTTCTTCTTCACAAACCCCCAATACTTGATCATAAAGGTAACACCCCAAAGAAATAAAGGAATGCTCAGCCACTGCCCCATATTGAGCGGGATGTCGGCTTCCCAGGCTTCTTGGTTTTCCTTAAAGAACTCTACAAAGAATCTTTCTGACCAAAGCATGGTCATGAAAAAACCAAAAAGGAAGCCCTCTTTGAGCTGGTCTCTGTGATAATACCAAACATGGGCAAGTATCAAAAACATCAGTATGCAGGCCATGGATTCATACAGTTGTCCAGGATGTCTTGGAACTCCTAGTACATAAATTTTGGCATATTGAACACCACCTTCCTTGTATAAGTCATAAGGCATTTCCATGCCAGTCTGATAATAGATATGCTTGCCGATACCACTTGATCTGGCAAATGCATTTGGAATGCTACGTTCAAAAAAGTTTTTGGAAGTAGCTGGATCCAAATCAATTCCTCTTTTGTACTCAAGCACTACGGTCATGGGCACCAAACCAGCACTATCCGTCTCGGCTTTTCCTCCTTTTTCAAAGGAGACCTCTTCAATTCTTTCATCCCCATTTAAAAACATGTCTTCGACACTTCGAGAGAATACTATCCCGCTCTCTGTCCCAGTAGGTAGTCCAATGATTTCTGAATTCATGAAGTTTCCAAATCGGATAAATGCTCCAACCAATACAGTGACAATAGCCACTCGATCTAAAATCCATAGATAGGTAAATCCATATTTTTTGGCAAAAAGATAAAGCGCGATAAACATCCCTATGGCTCCGCCATGACTGGCCAGTCCACCTTCCCAAATCTTAATAATCTCTATCGGATTGCTTAAATAATATGTTGGGTTATAGAATAAGCAGTGACCCAATCTCGCGCCTACTACTACGGCTATGACCAAATACATGGTCAATTGATCGACATCCTTTGGATTCTTATTTTCTTTTTTGAATATCCAATACATGACCTGCTGAGCCACGATGAACCCCATGGCGAACAGCAGTCCATACCAGCGAACTTCGCGATCAATGCCAGGAATAGTGAACATTTCTGGGCTTGGACTCCAAATAATAAAATCAAGAATAGATGTCATGCTTAGTTATATTTTGCGCCAGAAATATGGCGTCAGTAAAATCAATACAGTAAAAAGTTCTAGTCTACCTAGCAACATTAAAAAAGATAAAAACCATTTGCCTATATCTGGAATGTTTGCAAAGTTGTCTACAGGCCCTACCTCACCTAAGCCTGGTCCTATATTTCCCAGACAAGTAGCCACTGAGCCCACAGCTGTGAGAAAGTCTGTTCCTATCCAAGCCATAATTACAGATCCTACGGCAAAAATGGATATGTATATCATGATAAAAGCCAAAATATTGAAAGTAATGTCTCGATGAACGGCCTTTTTATTTAGCCTAACGGGTATGATGGCAGACGGGTGCAGTTGTCTTTTGAGCTCAAGGATGCTGTTCTTAATCAGTACAATATGTCTTACGATTTTGACACCACCAGCTGTACTGCCAGCTGATGCACCAAGAAACATCATCACAAACATCAATACCACAATTGAGGAGGCCCACTGACTGTAATCTGCCGTGACATAACCTGTAGTAGTGATAATAGAAATAACTTGAAACAACCCATCTCTAAAGGATTGCTCCAGGCCTTGATTGGAATGTGTGAATACACTGATAGAGCAAATGACAGTAAGAAGAAGGCAAAATGTGGCGTAAAATCTAAACTCTTCATTACGATAGACAGTCAAAAACTTGCCATGTAATCCAAAATAAGTTAAAGTAAAATTCGTGCCTGCCAAGAACATGAATAAGGTAATGACGTACTGAATGAAAGGAGATTGGAAATGAGCCACACTAGCATTTTTTGTAGAGAATCCACCAGTAGCCATAGTAGTCAAGGCATGGTTGATCGCATCATAGAAAGTCATGCCACCAGCCCACAGCAAGAGCATTTCTGTCAAAGTCAGTCCCACATATATCAGCCAAAGGCGCTTGGCCGTTTCTGTAATTCTTGGTTTCAATTTGTCTGGAGTAATTCCAGGCGCTTCTGCCACAAACAGCTGCATCCCACCAATTCCTAATATAGGCAATATGGCTACAGCTAATACAATGATTCCCATGCCACCAATCCATTGTGTGAGGCTACGCCAGAATAAAACCCCTTTGTCTACAGCTTCAATATCTGTCAGAATAGTAGCTCCTGTAGTAGTAAACCCAGATATGGTTTCAAAAAATGCATCTGTGAAATCAGGAATTGATCCACTTAAAATATAGGGCAAGGTGCCAAAGGCAGACATAGTTAGCCAACCAAGCGTTACGATCAAATAACCGTCCTTTTTCTTGAGATCCTTGGTCCTGTTTTTTCTAGTGAGGGCAAAGGTGATATACCCTACGAGCATGGTGATGCCTCCTGACTTGAGCAGTGGTATTAAGTCGCCATCTTTGAAGTGCAGGCTGAAAGGAATACAGAGCATCATAAAGGCGCCATTGAGCAAAACGAGCAGCCCTAGTACATTGAAGATTACTCTGTAGTTGAATCTCATTTGAAGTATCCTTCTACTTTTCTAATACATTCTGATCTAGACAATACAACTACTCTGTCTTTCACTTCAAAGTGAAAATTGCCCCTTGCGATGTGCCCCAAACCATTGCGAATCACCCCACCAATAATGGCTGATTTGGGAAACTCTAAATTTCTCAATTCGTGCTCGAGAATTTTAGAACCCTCAGTGACTTCAAACTCTAGAATCTCAGCGTCTACACCATGGATCGTGGTCATATTGACAACTTGGCCTTTTCGAATGTATCTAAAGATAAAACTTGCCGCAATCAACTTTTTGTTGATCATGGTGTCCACCCCAATATTCTGAGAGAGGTGAATGTAGTCCATGTTTTCCACCAAAGAAATGGTTTTACCCACTCCATGATTCTTTGCAACCAAAGAAGAAATGATATTGGTTTCAGAGTTGCCAGTTACAGCTATAAAAGCGTCCATATCGTCAATGCCCTCCTCCTTGAGCAGTTCCACATCTCTACCATCACCATTTATTATCATGGTGTTTTGCAATGTGTCAGCCAGCTCAAAACACTTATCTCTATCCTCTTCTATCAGTTTGATGTTATACTTTTTGCTCAACTGAAGAGCTGCCTGAATACCTATTTTACTCCCTCCCAGGATCATGATATTTCTAATATCCTCGCTTTGCTTTTTGGCCAAGTCGAGCACACGATCTACACCATCTGGTTGACAGATAAAATAAGCGTGATCATTATTTTTGAATTTATTATCTCCATGAGGAATGATAGTTTCTCCATTTCGTAAAATGGCCACAGTCGTGAAACTATGATCAGGGTTGAGATAAGCTGCCTCCACTAAGGTTTTACCACACAGTTCTGATTGCTCATCAATGGTAATCCCAACCAAGGACAAAGTGCCTTTTTCAAAGTCAAATAAATCCGTCAAGGCTGTTTGCTTCAACAAGCGTTTTATCTCCTTGGCAGCCAGTGATTCTGGCGAGATAATTTCATCAATGCCAATGTCTTTGAGATCAAGGATTTCTTTTTTGTGCAGGTACTCAGTGTTAGTAATTCTAGCAATCGTTTTTCGTGCACCTAGATTTTTTCCAATAATGGAGGTAGAAATGTTCGTGGCTTCAGATTCGGTCACAGCTATGAGCAAATCAGCTTTTGCCACTTGTGCATCTTCCAAGGTTCTGAAAGAAGTAGAGTTTCCTTTGGTTGTATGTACATCGAGGTGATTGGCAATGTATTGCAGTTTATCATCATCTGTATCGATAATGTTGATGTCGTGCGATTCAAATGCCAGTAATTTGGCCAAATGAAACCCAACATCCCCTGCACCTGCTATTATTATCCTCATATCTGGCTGATCCCTTTACCGATTGGTCTTAGCAAATATAAAAAAACCCTCCTGTTGTGAAACGAATCCCTCATTTAGTTGATCGAATTTCGACGAGTAATTATTTAGTGGCCATTTTAGTGCCTCTGGTCATTTCCTTTTTGCCAGGAGGACCATCCAACTCTTCCGTGTCAAAACCAACAGCTTTCAGGTCTCTTTTGAACTGCCCCTGCGCGCAGTAGGTTACAAAGACACCATTTGGTTTCAATAGTTCATGCATTTTACTCAGCACTTCCTGAGACCACATTTCTGGCTGCTTGGATGGGGCAAAAGCATCAAAATAAATCAAGTCATAACTTTCGCGATCAGGACTGAATGTGGCAATGTCAGTTTGGATTTTAGTTAAACTAAATGCTTGGGATATTTCACATTGCTTTTCCCATTCTACTTCATGAACCTTGGCAAATAAGGATCTAGCGCCATCAGATTTCCTTTTGTCTTTATAATTAAGCTTTTCAATCAATTCAGGCTTTAATGGATACTTTTCAATGGAAAAAAAATTGATTTTAAGGCCACTGTTTTCTACTGCCAAAGCCGTTAACCACACATTGAGTCCAGTTCCAAATCCTATTTCTAAAATGCTGATCTCTTTTTGCTCTGGGTGCTTATCACGAAAGTGATCCAATCCCATTTTTAAGAATACATATTCGGATTCTGTAATCGCTCCATGGGTGGAGTGATACGTTTCATTCATTTCGGGAATGAGCAGTGAAGACGATCCATCACGGGTTTCAATGACTCTGATGTCAGACATTTTTATAAATTAAGACCACTGCATGGGCAGAAACTCCTTCTTCTCTTCCTACAAATCCTAGTTTTTCTGTGGTTGTGGCTTTGATGGAAACGTCATCTTGTTCTACTTCCATCACTTCTGCCAAGACCTTTTTCATTTCAGGAATGTGTGGGTTTATTTTTGGTCTTTGTAAGCAAATGGTGCAATCCACATTGCCCACTTCATAATTGGCCTCACGTATGAGTTTCATCACGTCAGCCAAAAGAATTTTGCTGTCAATGCCTTTGAATTTTGGGTCTGTATCGGCAAAATGAAACCCAATGTCGCGCATATTGGCTGCACCAAGTAGGGCATCACAAATCACATGAATGAGCACATCTGCATCAGAATGACCCACTGCCCCATGCGTATGTGGTACTTCTATTCCTCCTAGCCAAAACGGGTGCCCTTCCGCCAGTTGATGTACGTCGTATCCGTAGCCTACTCTTATGTTTGGTTTCATTGTTTCAATTTGAAAACTTGAAGATGAGTCAATTAGATAATTAACACATTTTCAAATTAGGTAATTATCTAATTGTCTTTGCTTTCTCCCAATATTCATCCATTTCGGCCAGGGTCATTTCACCCATTGTTTTGCCGTCCTTTTTGCTTTCAGATTCTAGGTATTGAAATCTTTTGATGAATTTTTTGTTTGTGCGTTCAAGTGCTTCTTCTGGGTCGATATTTACAAATCTCGAATAATTGACCAGAGAGAAAAGTAAATCTCCAAATTCGTCTCTGGCTTTTTCCTGATCGTCTTTTTCTACTTCGGCTTTAAACTCGTCTAATTCCTCATGCACTTTGTCCCAGACCTGATTTTGATTATCCCAGTCAAAACCTACCCCTCTCGCTTTTTCCTGTATGCGCATGGCCTTTACCATAGCTGGCAAAGATTTTGGCACACCTCCTAGCACGGACACATTGCCTTTTTCCTTGAGTTTTAATTTTTCCCAATTCTCTTTGACTTCTTTTTCGTTCTTGACTTCAGTATCTCCATATATATGGGGATGACGATGGATCAGCTTTTCACAGATGCCGTTCAAAACATCCGCTACATCAAAATCATTGGTCTCAGAAGCAATTCGAGAGTAGAACACCATGTGCAACATAATATCCCCAATTTCCTTTTTTACCTCTTGAAGGTCGTTCTCTAAAATAGCATCTGACAACTCATAAGTCTCTTCTATAGTCAAGTGTCGAATAGACGCCAGCGTCTGCTTCATATCCCAAGGACAGTTCTCCCTCAGTTCGTCCATGACAGTCAGGAGTCTGTCAAATGCGGCCAATTTGGCTGAACGGTTATGATCTGGCTTGCTTTTTGCGTTGGGCATGAAAAATGATTTGAATCATTAAAGTGGAACTTTTGGCAAAGCTATTGGCTTTAATGTATAAATTTGCATTCAACTTTTGAAAATATGACTACTATATTATTAGGAATTGGATTTGTGGCTATATTCTTCATATTCATGAGCGTAAGACTCATTTTTTTGAAAAATGGAGAATTCAAAGGCACTTGTGCTTCACAAAACCCATATCTCAATAAAGAAGGAGAAGCTTGTGGCTATTGTGGAAAAACGGTAGCAGCCGGGGAGGCTTGTGGCAACCCAGACAACGAAGTAGATAAGGTCATGAGTAAATTTTAATCTGTCGAAAAACGACAACCAGCATTTCTAAAAAGTAATTATTAACACGTATCAACGGGTGCCTAGGCAAAAATTCGAAAGACATTTTTGAATATCAATGGTTTGTCTACTTTTGCGCTCCCCAAAAACTTATACATCAAATAGATGACTTTAATTAAATCAATATCTGGAATCAGAGGCACCATAGGTGGCAAAGAAGGAGAATCCCTTACACCAAATGACGTGGTAAAATATGCCGCAGCATTCGGACACTGGGCCAAGGAGAATTCTGGAATCAATAAAGTAGTAATAGGCCGAGATGCTCGCCCATCTGGGGAGTTGATTACTAAAATAGCTTCAGGCACCTTACAAGGATTAGGCATAGACGTGGTGGACTTGGGTCTATCCACAACGCCAACAGTGGAAATGGCAGTACCCGCCGAAAACGCAGGAGGTGGTATTATTATCACCGCCAGTCATAATCCTAATGGATGGAATGCGCTAAAGCTCCTCAACTCAAAGGGAGAATTTATTTCTGCCGCTGAAGGCGAAAAAATATTGGAATTAGCGGACTCTGGTGAGATAGAATTTGCGCTTTCTAAAGATCTTGGAAAGTACGAGCAAAATGACACTTACATTGATTATCACATCGACAAAATTTTAGCGTTGGATTTAGTGGATGTAGAAGCCATTAAAAATAGAAAGTTCAAAATTGGTGTGGATGCCGTTAACTCAACTGGTGGAATTGCCATTCCAAAGTTGTTGGAGAAACTTGGGGTAACTGACTATAAGGTCTTCTTTGGTGAGCCTAATGGGTTATTTCCACACAACCCAGAGCCTCTTCCTGAGAATATTACACACATCTGCAATGAAGTAGAAGGTGGGCATTTGGATTTAGGTATTGTGGTAGATCCTGATGTGGATCGCTTGGCATTCGTAGGAGACAATGGTGAACCTTATGGTGAAGAATATACCTTGGTAACCATTGCTGATTATGTGGTGAAAAACAGGCCTGGTAACACAGTCTCAAATATGTCCTCTACGCGCGCACTTCGCGATGTGACAGAAAGAGCTGGGGGCTCATACGAAGCGTCTGCTGTTGGAGAAGTGAATGTGGTAAATAAAATGAAAGCGACTAACGCCATCATTGGCGGCGAAGGCAATGGTGGAATTATTTTTCCAGAATTGCACTACGGTCGTGATGCACTAGTCGGAATAGCACTTTTCTTAACTCATTTGGCCAAATTTGGAAAATCGGCTTCTTTGCTAAGAGCGATGTATCCTAATTATCATATCTCTAAAAACAAGATAGATCTGACCCCTGAGATTGATGTGGATCTGGTGCTAGAGGAAGTGAAAAACAAATACGCCAAGCAGCCCATCAATACGGAAGATGGTGTGAAGATAGAGTTTGACAAGGAGTGGGTACACTTAAGAAAATCAAATACAGAACCTATTATCAGAATCTATGCAGAATCTGATTCTAGAAATACGGCAGATGCCATGGCTAAAAAATTAATCATGGACATCAAAGAGATTGTGACGGAGAAGGTAGAGGATTAGCTCATCCGTCATTGCCTGGTGAAGTTGACATAGGAGAATTCATCCCGGCAATCCACTGCGGGTAGCAGATGGTCTCTCGTGTATTCAAACTTTAACCAACAGATCGCTTTGACAAGCAAAGGCGATGATGGCGTTGTTAGTTGATTTTTTTCGCAAAAACCTCTTCAAAGAAACTGACCATGGCCTGCCAGGCCCGTCTATTAGATGCCTCCTGATAAAACATGCCTTTGTCATGAAAATTTGCCTTTGGATTAGTGAATGAATGACCCGTATGACCAAAAGCCAATATCTGCCAATCGGCATTTCGCTCTGTGAGTTCATGCCCCAATGCTACTGTACTGTCTGGTTTTGCCAGTGGGTCTTCCCATCCATGTAGCACAAGGATAGAAGCTTTGACATCCCCTGTGTGTTTCAGCCCTGGCTGATCATAAATGCCATGAAAGCTTACTACTCCATTGATATCAGCTCCCGACCGTGCCATATCCAGCATACACTTGCCTCCAAAACAAAAACCAATTCCTCCACACTTTGTCTCGTCCACTTGAGCATGTTTCTTCAAGGTGTCAAATGCTAAGAGTATATTGTTCAACAGAAGTGACCTGTCATCTAAAAAAGGCTGCATTAAGGCGTCTGCATCCTCAGGTGTATTGGCTCGATTGCCTTGCCCATACATATCCAAGGCAAACCCTACGTATCCGAGTTTAGCCAATTTTTTCGCTTTCTCCACCTCAAAATCTGACTGGCCCTTGAACGTGTGAGCGACTAAAACACCTGGTTTCTTTCGTTCTGTTGAATCATCCCAGCAAATGACTCCCTCATATATGTGGTTTGACTTGGGGTCTTGATAAGTTAGTTTTTCTGATCGGATCATTTTGTTGACGTTAAGTGATTACTTCCCAAGGTTCAATATCGCCCTCGACTATTTTAAATATAGGATGCTGATCAAAAATGGAAACAACTTTGTATTCATTGAATTTAATCATATCCCTAATTTCTAACTTTCTCAAAAGGTGCTCTTTCTCAAAAGTCATTTGTCCAGTAGTAACTGAAATCTGTTTCAAACCAATCTGGTTAGAAAATTTTGTAGAATCGAAATTATATCCTCTCTGACAGGCTTCATCAAATACGTGTTTCAGGTATAGGTTTATGCCCGCAAGTGGGTCTTCCAATGCTTTAAATCTGATAAGCTGTGGATGGTTTTTATAGCCCTTGGTTTTACCCTCAAGGACATGCTTGGCTAGCAATGTTTCTCTCCAGAGCGCCACTAGGCCCTTTGCGTCTAGGTATCTTGGATGTATAGACCAAATTCTCAATCGTGAGTGATTTTTTTGCCTACCTTATCACGAATTTTATAAAATTCATATTGGAGTTCTGTACCCTCCTTTTTATCAAATCGGAAAGTGTTGGTTTTCGCATCATATAAAATTT
This sequence comes from Reichenbachiella faecimaris, assembly GCF_900176375.1. GTDB lineage: Bacteria > Bacteroidota > Bacteroidia > Cytophagales > Cyclobacteriaceae > Reichenbachiella > Reichenbachiella faecimaris. The sequence goes on from NZ_FWYF01000002.1 coordinate 547,412, forward strand.
CAAAATATTGCTCTTCCAGCTCTCCTGACATGACATGCGTACTGCGAATGTTAGAATCTCTTAGATACAGCTTGCTGGCATAATCAATAGGCATTTCCAACATGATAAAATCTTCGAGATACAAGTCATGATCTTCTCCATTCATTTTGATCACAATCCGGTCTTTGGTTTTTTGAAACTGTGTCCTGTAGAGGTAGACTGTACCCACAACATCCGCACTGCTTGAAGAGGCTTCATCAAAGTTGCGCTTATTGTAATACTCCACAACTGTTTCAATCTCCTTCCATTTAAACTTAAAGCCAGAAGCAGTAATGTAGGCCATTGACTCTGCATCGTCGTTTACAAATGACTTCAGTATCTCTAATCGCTGTAATTTTTCTGACTTGGACTCGGTCACCTCAAAGACTTTTTCGAGCCGTTCGCCTTTTTCCATATAAAGGCTTTGGTTATTGCCTGTCCCTTCGAACAAGGATAGATTCCCAACACAAAGTCGCCTCACTACCAAGTAATCATTACCACCTTCCGTCTCTGGGTTTTGCTTGAAAAAATAGGTTTTTTCTTTCATTCCTTCACTATATCCGTATACCGCATCGTACGGGAAGGCATGAAATTCCTTGGTCACCTCATGTTTGATCTCGACCTGATCTTCCAAGACTGCCATTCGGGTATAGGGTATTCGTTCACCTGTTTTCAGCACCAGACTGTCCTGTGCAAAAACAAAATTTTGGAATAAAATCAAAAAGAAAAATAGCACTAATGCCCTCATGAATCAGCAGATTTGTTACACAATCATCCTCAAATATATAAAAGGACAGCAGTCCTGAATCCCTACTGATACGAAAGAATAAAAAAAGTTCCGATAAAATCGGGACCTAATCCATAAACCTAATTCTCAAAACTGTATTCTGTACAGTATATCTGGGAAGAACCCAATTTGCTCTACCACATTGATCTCATCGGTTACTTCATTATATCTTTTCACGAACTCATTTTTTCTATTGGTGACATTCTGCAGATCTACAAAAAACTGATGTGATACGCTTTTCTTTGCACTATTGATTCTGACTCCAAATTTTACGTCCCACCTGAAGTAATTACCATATCTCATGGTATAGGCTTCATCTTCAAACCTGACTTCATCACCTGCATTGTTTCGTGTGCCGTCTAGATCGATAGGTGTATAAGGTTTTCCCCCAGAGGTAGTCAGTTTGGTGTCGAAAGTCCAAGCGTTTTTGTTGCCTTTACCAAATTTCCATTCTTTGCCAAATAATACATTATAGACGAAGTGGTTGTTGAAAGCCGTGTTTCTTTCCACGCCATCACTTCCTTCATATTTGGAATCAAATACTGAGGTAGTCATGAGCAAATAGTAATTATTACTAAAAAACTTCTCAAGTGTTATCTCTGCCCCGTAGTTTTTGCCAATCCCTTCATTGACCAGCGATCCTTTTTCTTCAAATACAAAATCTGCTCCCTCATTGAGAATAGAGTAACTGCTTGCTATCTGCTCTACTGGTACATCAAAAATGTATTGGTAGTACGTTTCTGCTTTCAATCTCCAGCTTGGGCCAAGATTTCTGTCGTATGCCAGGACTACGTGATGGCTTTTAGTAAAACCTAAACCATCGTTAGTCATTTCGTAATTACCAGGACTTACCTCTTCTTCATAGAACAGAATAGGACTAGGTACTGCTTGCGCATGTAGCCCATACGCCACACTGAGACGTTGTGCTGGGTCGAATTGCCAGCTAAGTGCGGCACGGGGTTCTATGATGGATGATTCCGTGAAACTGTGATATTGACCATGAAAACCACCCGTAATACTCAGTTGATCAGTCACATTATATTCCACTTGAGCAAAACCTTGGGAAACTAGATACTGATCCTTAAAATCCCTGATCAAACGAAAATCGTCTGGTACTCCATCATTATTTGCGTCAGGAATTCCTGCTTGATTGTCTCGGTCTTCCACAAAGAAATTAGCATCATAGAGTTCTGCCACTATTCCCGCTCTCAGCGACCAGCTTGCATTAAATTTCTTATTGAACGTAGAGGAAAAATTGTATCTGATTTCCGTATTATCAACATTTGTCGAGCGATACTTCATCAAAGTATTCCCTGTGTTATCACGTACAATATTGTCCTGATAGTAATTGTTAGTAGTGGCAGAAACGCCCAATATCGTTTTCAGATATGTCGTTTTATTGAGTCTAATCAAGTGCGAAAGGCCAAGAACCCCCAAATCACTATCTACATAAGCATCTTCATTGGGGTTGGCAAATAAGTCAGTTTCGTCAATTTCGTCTCCAAAAAAATCTATACTACTTAGTCCGCCCAATCCGAAGATTTCAAACCTACCGATTTTGGAATCTCCAAGGTTAGCCTTAAAAGAGAAATCATGGTAAATAGGTACAGCACTCGTGCCGGGAGCCGCGAATCTTGCAATCCCATACCTATACGAAGCCACAAAGGACGAATTGTTGTCTTTTTTCATTGGCCCTTCGGCCATAAACTCCAAACCAGAAAAGGCAGATAATTGTCCTGTGAACTCATATTTGTCGGTATTCCCATTTCTAAAATTGACATCAAAAACGGCCGCATTTGCATTACCATATTCTGAAGGAAATGCGCCAGTCATAAAATCTGAATTCCTAAGCAGATTAGTATTGAGAGCACTTACAGGCCCACCTGTTGCACCTACTGTATTATAATGATTTACGGTAGCCACAGGCATTCCTTCAATTCTCCATAAGAGTCCACTGGGTGAGTTCCCTCTCACCACAATATCATTTCTGGAATCGTCTGGGGCACTCACTCCCGCGAACGACGCTGCCATTCTTGCGACATCATTTCTACCACCCGAGAACCTGGTCACTTCTTCCAAACTAAATGTTCGAGCGCTTACTTTGGCTAGTTCATTGATGGGCAAGTCCTTATTGGCATCTGCAGTCACAACGATTTCCTCCATTTTTTCAACGGATTCCTCTAGTTTGATCTGAAGCACCACTTCTTTACCTGTAGTCACAAGTACATTGGGAATTGTCTGATTTTTATACCCCAGGTATTGTATCATCAATGCCTGCCTTCCAATAGGTACATTTTCTAGCTTGAAATACCCGTCTGCGTCTGCGACTGTACCATGATATGGGTCAGAGCCAATGAGCCCCACAGTGGCTCCAAAGAGCGGATATTCTGCTTGGGCATCGAGTATTTGCCCTTTTACTGTTTGGGTTTGTGCTTTTGCCTTCAGGCTAAGAAGAGCGACCAATAGGCCAACTGCAACAATCAACTTCTTATTCATGGTTTCTGGTTTTGAATTTTCATTATAGACTCGAAAATAGGATTGAGGTTTACGTTTGATGGTTTCAAAATGACTGAGTTGGGAAATTTTCTGGATGAATCGGGGAAATCGCAGGATGAACTTTGCACATAAAACAGATTGATTCAAGCGAGATTTTAATGGATTGATCATCAGAAATTCCTGCTTCACCATCTCCAATAGTCTGATATGGGGAAAACCTGATATTATTGCAACTATGAAATGGCCAAGCGAAAAAGTAATTAGATGGGTTGGGATTCCTATAGTGGGATTAATCATGACTTTTATTATCAAAGACCATGAGCATAAAGAACAGTCATTCTTAATGAATGTTCTCATCTCTACAATCTTCACTGCCGTACTATGGAATGGCGCGATGGCAATTATTTTTACCTTAAGAGACTGGATGCCAGAAGTTTCTCAAACAAGTAAAAGGCTGCTTGTCACCTACCTATTCGTAACACTGTTTATGATCATTTGCCCTAATCTCATCCGGCTTGGACTTGGCATTAGTACATGGACGGAAATCATTCAATTCAAAACTATTTTCTCTCATTCTGAAATCAATATGGTGGTGGCCTTCATGGTTTCATCTATTTATGAAGGAGCCTATTTTTTTGGTAAATGGAAAGAGTCTTTTGCCTTGGCCGAAAAATTTAGAAATCAGCAAATCAGAACCCAATTCGAAGTCTTGCAGAATCAGATGAGCCCTCATTTCCTATTCAATAGCCTAAATACGCTAACAACTCTAATTGCTGAAGATCAGAAAACAGCAATTGATTTTACACAAACCTTATCTGAAGTGTATAGGTATATCCTTCAAAACAAAGAGAAGGAACTGGTTAAACTTAGTGAGGAATTAAGTTTTTCCAAGTCCTATGTTTATCTGCTTCAAATGAGATACCCTGAAAATCTAAATGTCCGATTTTCCATAGAAGCCACACATGAGGAGCGTTATATCGCACCACTTACTCTTCAGATGCTAATTGAAAATGCCATTAAGCACAATGTCATTTCTAAAACAGATCCGTTACAAATTGATATTTATGTTGAAAAAGACAAAGTCCTTGTGGTAAAAAATAATCTCCAGCTAAAAAATACATTAGAGAAATCTACCAAAACCGGGTTGGCCAATATCCGCAAGCGTTATGAGTATCTCGGTCAGCGTCAAATTGATGTAATCACTTCGCAAAAAAATTATATGGTAGCTGTACCTTTGATTGAAATGTTGACCGAACTTGAGTTTGCTAAAGAACTGGCTTATGAAGGTACTGATCATTGAGGACGAAGCGCCAGCTTTTCGCCGCTTGCAAAAACTACTGGAAGAAATTGACGAGTCCATTCAGATCGTAGAAGTTTTTGATGGTGTGCAAGAAACGGTGAAGTGGCTCAATCATCATCAGTGTCCAGATCTTATTTTTATGGACATTCAGCTGAGTGATGGGTTAAGTTTCGAAATTTTCGAACAAGTAGAAATATCCAAGCCTGTGATTTTCACCACGGCATTTGATGAATATATGCTCAAGGCCTTTAAAGTCAATAGCATAGACTACTTACTCAAACCAATCAACAAGGAAGACCTTGCGCGAAGTTTAGATAAATACCGTACGCTCAAATCTCAATTTTCGGATGTTCAGCCCCCCTCTATTCAGGAACTTATAAAAAAAATCCGATTGGATGATCGTAAATTCAAATCTCGTTTTTTGGTGAAAATGGGGGAAAAGATGATGTCTGTAGAAACTGAGGACATCCTGTGCTTTATGGCTAAATCTGGCCTGGTATATTTGCTCACAAAAGGCGGGAAAAAATATTTGCTGGATCAAACCTTGGATGATATCTGCAAAGAGCTAGATCCAGAAAAATACTATCGTGCCAATCGACAATACTTATTGAATTATGCTGCAATAGAGGCCGTGCACAAATTTGGAAAAAGCAAATTACTCGTAGAAACATCCTTTGAGCACGAAGAACAAATAATAGTAAGTAGCGAAAAAGCCACTGCTTTCAAGCAGTGGCTTGGGTAATTTCTCTAAAATAATATTTTTAACTACTTTCCTATTTTCCATTCATCATCAGGTGTTCCGACGAAGCAATTTGGAGTTACTGGGAATTCGGCTGTAATCACATAATAATAAGTGCCCTCAGGATATTCAGGTGTGATGCCTGTTCGTCCATTACACTCATCCAAGTCTCCAAGACCTGCTACATATTCAAAGTCCTGAATATAGGTGCCATCATGTGTTCCATCAGGATAGTCTTCTCCAGCTGTGCCAGTGCCCGTTCTAGATCCCGATTTCAGTTGATAGCTGGATTCCAGTTCCATAATTCCACTGGTAGCATCTTCTGCATCAACGTATCCAAACTTGTAATATATCGGAAACCCATCTGCTGCGAACCCATAAATCAAGGAATGTCTGCTTCCATCTTCTTCATCTGCTAAGGCCACTATATCTCCATGATAATGATAGTTTCCGGCAGTGGTTACATGAGCACCATAGGCATCCAGATCAGTTTGATTTTCTTTATAAACAGCAGATTGCCATTCCCAATTTTCCTCTTCTGTGTCTGGATGCGTCCATGGTTTCAATCCCATGGGGTGAAACTCCACACCATTCACAGCTACCCCAAACTGATAGAATTTGTCGTTTGAAGGGGTGGGGCCTCCAGTTTCGTCATATACGTAAGTAATACTTCCAGCCTCAACTGGAGTCAAATCCAAATCATGTGTAGATTCCATAGCTGTTGGAGTTCCATTCGGGAAATTTTCTACCGCATGGCTTGGGTACTGATTAGATGAAATAGTCCTGATATCACCGTCAATAGAAAAACAAACCTGACTTACGGTCGTACTCGTCGTTTCACAAGAGGTAGTAGAGCCTTCTTCTGCATCATACTGATGGTTGTAGACATGAGCACCTGTATAAGGAATCAGTTTGAAATAATAGGACATATCTGATTCCAGAATGGTAATATCTAACGAAGTGATAGATGTACCATTGTAGATCAATTGCTGACCCACTCCCTGGTAAGAAGTACTGGCGTCATCGTCATCCCCATCTGTCAAGTCAGTGAAACTATCCTCAGTATTAATTAAAATGGCATAACCTGACGCGTCCGTTACGGCTGCCCAAGAGTCTATGGTTAGTCCGTTTCCATCTTGGTTGCTAAATGCGAAATCAGCTGTAGTAGAAGTTGAGGCTTCATTGACAGTCACACTAAAAGTATCTGAGACAGAAGCGTCACTTGGGTCTTTGGCTGTTACAGTTACTTCTGTTTCTCCTGTGCCCACTTCCGTAATGGTCAATGTCGTTCCAGATATACTGACCGTCACAACAGCTTCATCAGCACTTACAGCATTTAAAATCAGCTCGTCACTATCAGCATCATCAAATACATTCATCAGCTCAACAGTAGCTGCACTAAAGCCTTCTGATAATGTTTGATCTGATATTTCATTCGTTACAGTCGGCGTGTTATTCGTATCTCCTTCTTCAGAAATTTTTAAGGTGAAAGAATCCGTTACACTCTTGCCTTCTTCATCTTCAGCTTTTACAGTAATATTTGTTGAGCCATTTCCTACTTCAGAAATTGTAAGTGTGGTACCTGCTATGGCAACAGTGGCAACCCCCTCATCGCTCGAAGTTGCACTTAATGTCAAGTCGTCTCCATCCGCATCTGCAAAAACATCTGAAAGCGCGACTGTTTCGCTACCAAAGCCAGAAGTCAAAGACAAATCGGGAATAACATCCTCAATAGTAGGTGCATGGTTTTCGTCCTGAGCAGGCTCGTCCTCCGTACAGGCTAACATAATATTGAGTAGCAAAATCGCCACCAAGGTTGATTTTAATTGATTTTTAATCTCTCTCATCGCTAGTATTTTATAGTTGTAGAGAATCTTTTCTTACTTAATCGAAATGACCTTCTTTTATCGTGAAAAGACGCTTTTATAATGTTTAATTGATTTTCTATGATTTCTAGGAGTACTGTGTTTTCGACCTGAATTTCAGAAATATTCTGAATGGGTATGTCAAGTTTTGCCATCACCACGATGACGTCATCTAGAAAAATAAATTCTTCGTAATCAAATGAAGCCTTAATCCCATTTATCGACAGACTCATGTGAGTATTTAAGTATTGTGAAAGTGCACAGTTCCAATCCTCTTTGGTGCTTCCTACGTCATTACCTACAGCTTCCACCAGATTGGCCTTGTCCAGCCGAATTTCCATGAAATAGGCCTGGTCTTTTTCAAACAAGTCGAATAATCCAAAATTTAGGTCATGAGCTATTGCTGGCAGCCCACCATTCAATACAAGAAGTGAAAGCACTATACATACCTTTTTCATAGCAGATACAAAATTATTGATCTTCCAGGGATACAACGAGATCAAATAAACTTACCCTACTCATAAAATTTTTGAGTACATCATATCAGCAATCCCGTTGGGTATTAAACTCGATTAATCAATTCGCAATTATTCTCACGTTCTGTTATCATTTCGTTAAAATATTAACCACACCCTTTGATTTTTGTCAACAATTGGCTTAAATACAAATTTCCCGTTTATCTTTGAACCCTGAATTATTAATCCTCGTTGAAGGAATCACTTCCCGACAAAACGAAATGAACAAAACAACATTAAATAATATCTCAATAATGAACATCTGTTGGATGTGTTGTTGCTGTATGCTGTCATATAGCGGGAGATATACATTTAATGAATTATTGAAGGATAGAAGTTAATCAACATAACAATAAGACATTAAAAAGCCTCTCCCGAGAAATCAGGAGAGGCTTTTTTATTGGACTAAAATCAGAAAATACCATGCAAAGTTTTAGATCAGAACTTGAAAATCTAGAAAATCCAGTTGTCCAAAAAGACATCATTGCCCTGGCAGACAAAATTCAAATTTTCCGAGAAGGGAAAATTGATCCGGACAAATTCAGAAGCTTGAGGCTAGCCCGTGGAGTTTACGGTCAGCGTCAGCCAGGCAACCAGATGGTTCGTATCAAAATACCATTTGGCAAGATGAGTGTAAAGCAGTTGAAAAGAATTGCAGATATCTCTAACGAATTCGGCGGTGGAAACCTACACGCCACTACTCGTCAAGACATTCAAGTACACTACGTAAGTCTGGATCGCACACCAGAGCTTTGGGCCAAGCTTGAGCAAGACGATATCACGCTGCGCGAAGCCTGTGGAAATACACTTAGAAATGTAACTGCCTCTCCTGTCGCTGGTATTGATAAAGATGAGCCATTTGATGTCTCTCCTTATGCGCACGCTTTATTCAAGTACTTCTTGAGAAATCCTGTTTGTCAGGAAATGGGACGTAAGTTTAAAATTTCATTTTCATCAAGTGAAAAAGATACTGGGATTTCATTCATTCATGACATTGGGTTTATCCCTAAAGTGAAAACTGAAGGTGGCAAAGAAGTTCGTGGGTTTAAGGTCATGATTGGTGGTGGTCTAGGTGCACAGCCCGTGCCTGCTCAGAAAGCATACGACTTCCTGCCAGAAGATCAAATGATTCCATTTGCTGAAGCTCTTTTACGAGTTTTCGATCGCTATGGCGAAAGAAAAAGAAGAATGAAAGCTCGTTTCAAATTCTTGATTACTGAAATCGGAATTGACGAAGTGATGAGACTAGTGGAAGAAGAACGAAAGGCTTTGAGCACACAGTCTTATGTAGTTAAAAATCTTTTGGGTCAACCCAGATTGCCAGAGCAATTAGTCTTTTCTGACAAAGCCATTAACGATCAGGAAAAATATGAGGCTTGGAGAAATACCAACGTTTGGGAACAGAAACAAGAGGGTTTTTATGCAGTCTCTATCAAATTACCAAATGGTGACATGAATTGGGAAAAAGCACATGCCTTTGGTGATGTGGTTTTGAAATATGCTGCAGATGACATTCGTGTAACTGTGAATCAAGGGTATATCCTTCGATTCGTGAAAGAAGAAAGTTTGAAGTCGCTTTATGCTGAACTTGAAGCTTTGAACCTTGCTGATCCGGGCTTCAACAGCACAGCAGATATCATCGCTTGTGCGGGTACTGACACTTGTAACTTAGGTATCTCGAACAGTACCAGAGTGGCTTTGGAATTGGAAAATGTAATCGAACAGGAATACCCTGAGCTGATCAAAAACAATAACCTCCACATCAAAATCAGTGGATGTCCTAACTCTTGTGGTCAGCACGCCATTGCGTCCATTGGGTTTCATGGTTCGTCCTTGAGAAACAAAGTCAACAAAAAAACTGTCCCGGCCGTGCAAGTTTTGCTTGGAGGGGGATTGGGTAGTAATGGCGACGGTTTTATTGCCGAAAAGGTAATCAAAGTACCAAGTAAACGCACCCCAGACGTCCTTCGTGTTTTGTTCAATGACTATGAAGAAAACGCCAATGAAGGTGAGTACTACTATGACTACTTCAGAAGACAGGGCAAAGATTATTTCTATCAGCTGTTGAAATTCTTGGCCGACCTGGAAACGCTTAAACCAACAGATTATATTGACTGGGGCAAAGAAGAGCAGTTTGAAGTAGAGACTGAGGTTGGAGAATGTGCGGGTGTAATCATAGACTTGTTCTCTACCTTGATGCACGATGCGGAAGAAAAATTTGTCTGGGCGCAGGAAGCTTTTGAAGGAGGAAATATCGCCGATTCCATTTATCATACGTATAATGTATTTATCAATGCAGCAAAAGCTTTGTTGATTGACAAGGGCATTACAGTGAATAATCAGGTAAGTGTGATGAACGCCTTTGAGGAAGAGTTTGGTCAGGATTTCAAGAGCCTGACTGGAGGAACATTCAAAGATTTTGTTTTAAAAATCAATCAAAACGAACCTTCTGAAGCTTTTGCTATCTCTTATAGAGAAGATGCGGCTAAGTTTTTGGAAAGAATAAAAGAAGTACAGAAAGACTTGTTGGTGGAAGAACCAGCATAACTAGAATCAAGATATAAGAGCCAAGAGTCAAGATTTTTTTGGTTCTTGATTCTCAAAATCTAAAAAGTAATAAAATGAAAAATCTAAAAGCTCCTAAATTAACCTTGGTGGGTGCAGGTCCGGGCGATCCGGATTTGATCACCCTTAAAGGCATCAAAGCTTTGAAAGTTGCCGACGTCGTGTTGTACGACGCATTGGCTAATGAGGAGCTTTTAGATTTTTGTTCTCATGGCACGAAGAAAATTTTTGTGGGTAAACGAGCTGGATTACACCATTATCAGCAGCATGTCATCAATCAGATGATTGTAGATCATGCGATGCAATATGGGCATGTGGTGAGACTCAAAGGTGGCGACCCCTATGTGTTTGGTAGGGGACATGAAGAGCTAGAATATGCCGAAAAGCATGGATTGTTAGTTGACTTAGTACCTGGTGTGACCAGTGCCATTTCTGTCCCAGCATTAAACCAAATTCCTTTGACTCGTAGAGGTATCAACGAAAGTTTTTGGGTGTTGACTGGCACCACAAAAAGTGGCCAACTATCCTCAGACATACAGCACGCAGCTAAATCATCTGCTACTAGCGTGATTCTCATGGGGGTGAAAAAACTGCCTGAAATCTTGGCCATTTATTCCAAAAGCGGAAAGACAGAAACGCCTGCGGCTATCATCCAGAATGGTTCTAGACCAGAAGAAAAAATCGTGATTGGAAATGTAAGCAACCTAGAAGAATTGGCATTAAAAAATAATATCGGCTCTCCTGCTATTATAGTCATTGGAGAAACTGTAGCTTTAGGTAAGGAAAAACTAAACAGCACCCTGGATAAAATCGTTTTATCCAAATAAACTCCCAAAACCATGAAATCGCTCAAAAACGGTAATAATCTTTTTCCAGTGTTTTTTAAACTTGAGCAACTCCATTTACTTATTGTAGGTGGTGGCAACGTGGGATTGGAAAAATTGACCTCCGTGCTGACCAACAGCCCTTCTACCAGCATTCGGCTGGTTGCGAAAGAAATCAGTGACGAAGTTCGAGACTTTGTCAAAGATCATCCCAACGTGAAACTGATTGAAAGAGAATTCAGGCCTTATGATCTGGAGGATATCGAATTGGTCATAGTGGGAATAGACGATACACGAACAAGTGAATTGATCAGAGACATGGCCAAAGTGCGTGGTTTATTAGTGAATGTAGCAGACAAACCAGAGCTATGTGACTTCTACTTAGGTTCAGTAGTGAAAAAAGGTGATCTAAAAATCGCCATCTCTACCAATGGCAAATCGCCTACTGTAGCCAAGCGCATCAAAGAATACCTCAACGAATCCATTCCAGAATCCATCGACGAAGTGTTGCAAAACATGAACAAAATTCGAGAAAAACTCCACGGCAATTTTGATTTCAAAGTGCGCACGCTGAATAGTATTACCAAAGATTGGTTGAAGAAGTAACTCAGCTCACCTAAGCGATTGGTTCAAGTAACTTCCCCATTTTTATTTTCTACGCTTCAACAAAAGATCACCATCCAAAGAAGTGGCTTTTAGGGTATCATTGATATCCTCAAGTTGTAAATGGTTGATAATGAATTTTAGTTTAAATTCATTAGACGACGCTTCCAAAGTCATATTCGAAGGATCAAGGTTCGTCTCAGAAACTTTTCCATGGGTTTGTATTAACTCACCTATTTTCTCAGTAAACGCAAAGTCAATAGTATCATTCTGGCCTATAAAAAAGAGACCTAGGGAATTACCACTGTTTAGCAAAATCTGGCATGAAGATTCGTCAATGGTTATTGCACGTATAGCTTCTTTACCCTGATAATTGTACAAATTAACCCGTGTCAGGTAGTCAAACTCATCCAAAGCCATTACATCTGTGGTTTCAATCGAATAGCCAAAATAAGCATCAGAACTGTTGATATATTTATAACTGTAGCTTAGCCCCATCGATCGCATATAAATTTCAGCTTCGTTTCTATATTTGTTGGAGTCCAGAGAGAGCACGATGAGCGAATCCAAATTTTGCTGATAAATGGGTCGGATACTGGCTAATCCATGATAATCGTCGAGATAGTTTACAATAGAATAGACTTCATTGTGCAGAGAGTCTGACAGCACGCCTTTATTCGTGCCCTCTTTTTTTGAATAGAACCAATTAGGCAAACTGTCTGCTTCCCAAACCACTTCGTTGACGACCTTTCCGTCTTTCAATAAATGGTTGTCATTCAAAATCGTAACGAGTCTTTTCGCTTGACTTTTTTCGCTAATGATAAACATGCCCCAAGGCCCAAAAGACATTAAGCCTAGTGTGACGGCAAGAGACATAGGAATGAACTTGATGTTTGTTCTGCCAACGGTGAAATAAGTCGCAACTATGGCTAACCAAATACCAAGCAGCACAATCACGTATCTATTGATCGTAATTCCATAATCTGAGATTCGCATGGCAATGGCGAAAAAGAGTAGCGCTATCAGTGGAAACAATAGCAAATAAAACGCACTTGTAGACTTCTTTATCCAGCCATTTTCCTTCAGTTCTCCATACGGGTAGAATAAAAGTACTGTGAGAATACCCAATACGGAAACACATGAAATCAAGTAAGAAACTATGCCCTTGGGCCAATCCCAAAAGATGGTAATTTTAGACCCATAGGCGTATAAAATAATCAGATAAAGAACCAAAAGAGGAAGTAAAACATACTGCGCAAATACTTTGAGCCCATTGGGATACTCTCGCTCATTATCCAATACTTCCAAGTCAGACGGAATTCCAGACAAGAAAAACCAAGTATTAAAAAGACCAATAATTACAATGAACAATTCAAAATATAGCTCATCATGAATCTCAATATCAAACAAGAGCTTTAACGCTGTAAGGGCTAGAACTAAACCTACATATAAGAATCCTGAATATAATATGGATGTCAATATCCGAATGAACAAGGTCTTGTTAAAGTTCCAAAAGCCATTCAGTTTTTTGCCATTGACATAGGGACTAAATGATACCAGGAGGTGAACTATGATGTTGAATATCCCATACCTGATGTATGGAATGGAGGTATTGTGGGTATGTTCGGCATTAGGCAATGACAAATAGATTCCCAGTAGTATGAAACCCGCCACAATATGTGCACCTATCTTAAAAGACGAATCAATCCCTTTTTTAGAGCTGATGATCGAAACACAGAAAAACAAAGGAATACCCAGTGCAAATGTGATCAAGCCATTGATGAATGGGAAGTAATTGGATATTTCATCCTCATATTCAACCAGATATATAGAAAGACAAACAGCACACAGTGCACTCAATAGGGTTATTGGGAATCTCAATAAGGATCCTTTAGCTGAACGGAACAGGTAATTGATTGAAGCTAGATTCATAGACGAACATTTTTGAGCAAATCAAAAATGAAAAGATACATCTATCTCCGAACATTATAAATACATTTTGGCTTATCCGTGAAATCATCTATTTTTCTTAGTTTTAACTTATATCCAACTGGCCGCCGTACTCGATTTTAAACAAATGAAAATTGTCACCTCAATCATCTTTACGGTCTTGTGGCTTTCAAATACTCAAGCTCAACCAGTACAAGAGCGTATATCAGCCTTGGCAGATACTGTTCCTGACCTTAGATCACAGGTGGATCAACTGTTTTTGCTGTCGGATGAGTACGGTCACTCTCAGCCTGAAAATAGAAAGTACATTGGTGAAAAATTGTTAGAAATAGGCCAGCAATTGAATGACAACTTCATCCAGGGACGAGGTCACGAGGTCATAGGATCAGCCATGGCTTTCTCGGATTTCCCTGTGGCCATCCAGAATTTACTTCAGGCCGTTTCCATTTTTGAAGAGCTCAAAAATGATGAGTGGTTGGCCAAAGTCTACTCTGATCTTTCCGTAGTTTACCAAAGCATGAACGAAAAAGAGAATGCCATCACCTCAATAAATAAAGCCGCGGATTATGCTTACCAAGCGGGTGATTCCAGCTTTATTTCTACCGTCTATACCAACAAATCTTCTATTTACTATCACTTTAAGAACATTGATTCAGCACTTTACAATGGAAAAATAGCTTTGGCCTATAAGAAGGCATTAAATCAAAAAAGAGGCACCAACCTGATACTGCTAAATCTGGGCCTGATCATGACAGAGTATGATTCTTTGTTGGATGAGGGCTTATCCCTAATACTTGAAGCCAAAGACTTGGCACTAGAGAGAGATGACGGAGTGATGCTCTCAGACGTGATCGCCAATTTGATCTATGTCTACTACCGTTATGATGATATAAAAAGTTGCTATGCCTATATAGACTCTGCTGTATGGGCGGCTGACTCGGTAGACAATGACTACACCCTCCAGGCCGTACACAGAATGGCTCAAGAGGTCTATTCAGAGTTTGGTAAAATGGATAAAGCCTATGCTCATTTGCTCAAGGAGTATGAAATGGAAAAAGAACTCAGAGGGCTACAGGTACAGAAAAAATTTGAAATACTCGAACTCAACTACAAAAATGAAAAGGGGCTGAGACAGATTGCTGTATTAGAAAAGGAAAAGGCACAAACGCAGACCAGATACACTGTTGCCATTATGATTGCGCTCTTTACCATTTTGGTAGCTGCATTGATTTATGTAGTAACCAAAAGAAACGCGAAGATCAGAGAAAGAGAATTGACCTTAGAACTTGAGCACAAGAAACGTGAACTGGCCTCCTACGCTATCAATTTTGTGCAAAAAAATACCTTGTTCGGCGAACTGAAAGTGCGAATGACTGAACTTCAAAAAATAATGGGGCCAGAATCAGCCAAAGAAATTAAACAAATCAAAAGACTGATAGAAGACAATCACAGGGCAGACAAAGAATGGGAAAACTTTAAGTTGCGATTTGAAGAAGTACATGAAGACTTTTTCAAGAACCTCACTGCTAAATTTCCCGATTTAGGCAACGCTGAAATCAAACTCTGTGCACTACTTCGACTAAATCTTAATTTGAAAGAATCTTCACACATTCTTGGTATTTCGCCTGATAGTGTGAAAACGGCCAGACATCGCCTGAGAAAAAAATTAGGCTTGAACACTGAAGACAACCTTGTCCAGTTTTTGACAGTCCATCTTTAATCTCATAGTATCCATGGTGGGATCAATTGGATTTACCTAAGAGAATCGAAACATATCCTCTACTTGCCCTCTTCTTTGTTGAAATAGCTTTATTTTAGTTTCGGACGAGATTCTACCAGCATTTGAAAATTACATTATTCTTATTGTTTTTTTCTTTGACGCTGTCGTATGGTACGACTGCTTATGAGAAAAGAAGTACCTCTTTAGAGGTTAAAACGATCTATGAGTTTTCCTATTGGATAGACGAAGACGGACAAGCCAATGTACAGCAAGCTTCAGGTGTACTGGAGAACTCATTTTTCAAAGCCAACGATTCAGATCATGTAAATTTTGCTATTACTGACTCAGTAGTCTGGCTGGCCTTCAACATACAGCCTGAAAAAACAATCCAATACCTCAGTCCAGGAAATGAATCAACCATTTGGCAAGCGGCCTTATACACCAAAGATTCATTAGGAAAATACAGACGCCTATCGTCATACGATCATCTCAAGGCAACATCCGAATACTTGCCGTTTAGAACGCTAGGCATCCCGTTGTCAAATACTGGCACGGGAGATTACTTGCTTAGACTTTCTGCCAGAAGACATAGAAACTATATACTGAAAACAGGTGGATTGTCAGAAATGACAAGTTATTTGATTCAAAAGGAAATCATTCCGGTTGCATTCATAGCCTTCATGCTATGCATCTTTATTTACAACATATTTCTGTTTGTCTCGACCAAAGACCGTGTTTTCATTCCTTATTTAGTCTATGTACTTTTTATACTGTTTGCAGTTCCATTTCATGGCGGATATGTGCTCTTCAGTACCGCATGGATGTGGCAGGGCGTGCCGTTTTATACCGTCTGGACAAGTATTGGCTATCTGTCTGGTGGTTTATTTGCCCTGCTCTACTTAGACTTAGGGCGTACTGCACCACGATTTGCTAAAATTATCATCTTTTTGATGTTGATTCTGGTAATAGTTGTGCCCGTTTTGGATGCATCACTCATGGTACCCATTGGTACTATGGCTAAGATTGTTTCCATTGCTTCATTACTTTTCAATTTGAATCTCTGGGGTGCGTCAGTTTATGTCTGGATCAAAGGTCTGGCTAATGCCCAGTTTTATGCCACTGGTTGGTTATTTGCCATTTCCAGTATGGTGCTTTTTATTCTGTCCACCAATGGCGTGATCCCCTACAATAGTTTTGTTGAGCAGTCCTTTTATTATGGTTTTGCGATTGAAGCTGTACTGTTTGCCTTTGCACTGGGTGATCGCATGAACGTGCTGAAAAAAGAAAAACGAGCCCTAGAAGTCGAGCATGTCAATTATATCACTGAGCAAAATCGACTGTTAGCCAAACAGTCATTTATGAACTCTCACTTATTGAGAGCCCCATTGTCGAGAATTATGGGGCTTACGAATTTGCTCAAATACACTAACTCCAGGGAAGAGAACGATCATTTTGTAGATCTTGTCGAACAATCTACAGTGGAAATGGATGACATTGCCAAAAAGATGTCAGCCATGCTCGAAGAGCATGGCTATTTGGATGAATATCAAGAAGATTTTGAAGAAGTAAAACAGAGTATTTATAGAGACTTAAAAAAGGGAAAGGGCAATCCATGAGTCTAAAATACTTCCTCAATGAGGTCTTTGTTTACCACTACGCCAGCCTTGGTGCCTGAGGCAACCGCCAACGAAAGTGATCTCATGGTAGAATTGTCTCCACAGGCATATACACCCGGTACACTTGTCAACTGAAAACCATCAACATGAATGAGGCCTTGTTCATTCAACTGGCAACCCAACTCCTCAGGAATTCTACTGTGCTGCACAAATTCGGGCCCAGAATAGATCGCGCGAAGCTCTACTTTGGTATCATCTTCTAATACTATTGCTTGCACCTGTCCATTTACATGCTGAATTCTTTTTATTGGAGTTTCAACTATTGAAATAGCATGTTTTGAAATTTGTTTGGTTTGATCTGCAGTCAAAGTAGAAGGGCCATGCGTGAAGACTGTTAGCTCGTCTGTCCAGTTCGAAATCAAAGTGGCATAGTGATGCGCTTTTTCACCATTTGCAACAATACCTGTTTTTAGCTGCCTGATTTCGTAACCATGGCAATATGGACAGTGCACGACTGATTGCCCCCAGCATTCGGCAAACCCTTCAATGTCTGGCATGATGTCTTTTAAGCCTGTTGCAAAAATTAATTTCTTGGCAGAAAAAATGATTCCATCCGCTGTTGTAATAGTAAATCCTCCAGGTATTTTATTTCCTCCAATGGCCAGGCCCTCATAGAACTGAACAGTATTATATTTTTCTACTTGAGATTTGGCAATAGCCGATATTTCATCTGGTGCCACGCCATCTTGCGTGAGCAAATTGTGAGCATGTGGTGTAGGTAGATTACATGGCTTTCCTGCATCAATTACTAGCACTTTTCTAAGTGAGCGTCCTAGGGCAAGTGCGGCTGATAGCCCAGCATAGCTACCGCCAATGATGATAACTTCAAAAGATTTGTCCATTGCGTTTGATTTAGTTTTCACAATGATACGTCATAAATGCAATAATGTTGCATTTATGACTCCTTCCTAATCAACCAAAATATTCTATCATAAGAAAGAATGTAGTGAGCCAGACTCACAGCACCCAAACTCCAAGCGTATATGGATAAGGTCAAGTCCAATAAAGACCAAATAGCTGCTACAAAAATGAAACCCTCAATCACCAATCGAATGGCTCCTGATACAGGTATTGGTGCTTTGCCAGATCGACTCGGGTCGTTAGGTACAGCAAAAACACCCCATACTGCTGCCGATACTAATGGTAATCCTATTGCTAACAGATAGCCAATCCATCCGTCAGCAGATTTTGCTCCCCAGAGACCAAGAGAAAACAAAGCGGATAATTCAAGCAAAAACCTAATCGTCAGATTGACTGGATGGGTACTCATAATTTTTATTTAATAATTGTCCTAAGTGCATTTACTCGTTCGTCATAGTCATGAAAACAAAAAGAATCAAGAAATGGATATTACACACAAGTTACAAATTAACGCCACTGCTCGAACGATAAAAGACGCCGTGGCTACGCAAACGGGTATTACGGGCTGGTGGTCTAAGGATTGTCAAGTAGGCGAATCTGAAGGGGAAAACTCTCTGCTCAAATTTGACAAGCAAGGCACTATTGTAGAAATGGGCTTCAAAACTATTTCGGTCACAGCTAGTCAGGTGATTTGGGAGTGTACCACCAATGCCAACCCAGCTTGGATAGGCACTAAAATTATCACAGATATTGCTTCAAAGGATAGTGGTAGTGAGGTGGTATTTTCTCATGCTGGCTTTGACGACAACTGGGCTAGACAAGAACCCTTTGAAATGACCAAACAGGGATGGGAACACTTTGTGAATAGCCTGGTAAGCTACTGTGAAACTGGATCAGGTCAGCCTTGGTAAAATATCTTGAAACAGTCTTATCATCATTTGCGTTGAGACTGTTTCATCCTTTTCTATCACCTTAAAAGAACATGAGATGAATGCGAACAATCAAAATTTGAAACTCTCCAATCCGTACGGCACTTCTGGCAAAGTACCAGAATGGAGAATGCTGACCAGTTACGAGAAACTTCATTTGACTTCGTGTAAGAAGTAAGTTTATTTCTTACACGAAGCCTAGCTGCTATTTCATTCCTGGTACGCCTATAGGCTTGTCTATTTCCCAAATGGATCTATCTAATTCCCTATTGTCGGGATACACCTCATTGAGCTCATCACCTGTATACAGTCTACCATTTTTCATCACTTGATAAATCGTATTGGTATTTCTAATATCGTCCAGTGGGTTCTTATCGAAAATCACCAAATCCGCCAGCTTACCTAACTCTAGAGAACCCAAATCATTGTCCAGACCAATACCTCTTGCCCCATGAATGGTAGCTGCTTTTAATATATCGTGTGATGAAATACCTCCACTTTGCATGGCCCAGAGTTCCCAATGATAACCCAGCCCCTGCAATTGTCCATGACTACCCACTGCAGGGTACCCTCCTGCTGCATCCAGGTCTTTTACAAATTCTGCATGACGCTCAAAAATGTGTTCTTCTTTCACAAACCACGCTCCCCTTCTTCTGGATTTTTGATCCAATTCTTCATGGGCACTGAACCTTTGTAACTTCTCGTCGTTGTGCACATCTTCAGTGGCATAGAAATATTCTTCCCCCCAGGGGCCTCCATAAGCTACCAACAAAGTAGGTGTGTAAGTGGTGCCTGCTTTTGCTACAAATTGGATGACGTCATTATATAAAGGGTAGATTGGAAAGCTATGTTCATGACCTGGAAAACCATCTGTAATTTGTGTCAAGTCCAGCTTCATATCCAATGCTCCTTCAGTTGTGGGCATTAGATTTTGCTCTTTGGCTGCCTGTATGATCCATTGACGTTGTTGGCGATTGCCTGTGATATACATTTTGATCGTTTTGGTATCGTAGTATTCACTGTACTGTTTCAACACCTTTCTTGCATGCGCCAAACTTTGAATGTTATTGGCCCAAAAGCCTACACCTGGTCCTGTCGAATAAATTCTCGGCCCTACCATATTGTTGGCTCTTACATGATCTGCATAAGTCAAAACATCGTCAGATCCTGTTTGTGGATCCCTTGTGGTGGTAACACCATAGGCCAAATTGGCGGCATACATCCAGACCTGTTCTTTATGAATTCCCCACTCTGGCCACATGTGTGCGTGGGTATCCACAAAGCCAGGTGCCATGGTTTTTCCAGACAAATCCATGGTCTTGGTTCCTGATGGGACTGTAAGCGACCCTGATTGACCAATCGCCTTGATCCGATTGTTGCTAATAAGAATGTCTCCTTTTTCAATGACCTCATCTCCTTTCATCGTGATGATTCTGGCGTTTTGCAACAATAGAGAGCCTTTAGGAATATCGCGATCAATCATTACTTTTACACGAACCTCAGCCGCTTCATACATGGGCTCCTCCTTGTCTTCCTCCTCTTTCTTTTCTTCTTTATCCTTGTCTACTTCCTCGCCTTCCTCTTTCTTCTTTTTCTTTTCTTCTGCTTCAGCCTTTTTTGCCGCCTTCAAACTATCTACAAAGGCAATCGCTTCTGGAATATCATAATCAAAAAAAGCATTCCCCAAAGTGAAATGAACCTTCTTACCACCAGCATTCCAAGTAGCAAAATGCCCTCCCATGCTGGTCACTTGTCGTGCCGGGAATTCCGCATCAGCTGGTTTTGCCACTGATATTTCTATCGTCTTTCCTCCTTTATAGGGCACGGTTACTACATAAACATCATTATTAATTTGTACCAAGGCCTCCTGCCCATTCGGCGACAAACGAATCATTTCTGCTTTAGATGGATCCTTTGCTCCGAAAGTAGTAATACCAGTGACAGTCAAGTGTTCTTTGGCATCCGTTCCATCCCAACGAATAGAAACCAATCCTTTTTCATAATTGGTGAAATAGATGCGGTCATTGACATTCGTAAAATGTGGAGTGAACCTACCCTTGGTTCTGTCAATTACAGTTGTTTTTCCTCCACTTGCTGGCACCCATGCAATCTCTGCATCTATGCCTCTATGAAACGGACTATAAGCATCATCAAATTTCTGTGCTGGCCCCTGAATGAATACAATGCGGCCAGATTTAGACCAGGCGGGCTCCATGTACACACCAGTAGTAGCAGTCAGTTTTACAGGTTTTGGTTTGCCCTGTACATTTACTTTGTTCAAGTTTCCACCTCCTTTTTTCCAGGTGGTATAGGCGATCCACTTGCTATCTGGTGACCAGGCTGGGTATCCTTCAGACTCTGTAGATTTGGTAAGTCTTCTAGGGGTTCCAGACGGATAATCCATGACATAGAGTTTGTCCAAAACTGAAAAAGCTAACTTTGATCCATCTGGCGAAAGTTTAGCATCCCTGATTTGTCTTGCGATAAATTGTGGATCATCAGAAATTGGGTAATCAAAATCTAGCTCTGGGCCTAAGTCCAATTGAACATCCACTGAAAATGGGATTTCAACTGCATCTCCTCCAGCCACAGGCACCTTATAAATTTTTCCACCATAGGAAGTCACCAAGTACTGATTGTCTGGAGTAAAAGACATACCTGGCAAAACATCCATGGTCGCAATGGATTCCTGTTCATCTCTCTGCACGGGATAAGCCAGCCAGCGCTCTTCTCCACTTTTTAAATCTCTAAGTATTAGACCTGTTTTAGTTTCAAACCTGGTCCCGTAGACCAACCACTTACCATTAGGTGAGATAGTAGGTGTAAAGGCTGAGCCATAGCGATCTGTTATGACCTCAGACTCGTCAGTTTCACGGTCGTAAACTACCAACTGGTATTGCGGCAACTGCGCATTGTAGTGCCACCCTCTATGTCTTTGGGAATACCAAATATATCTTCCGTCTGGTGTTATAGCTGGCTCTACGGTTTTCATTTCTTTAGGTTCATCAATGAGCTGAGCGCCACCTCCACCATCTTTGTGATACAACCAAAGCTTGGTTTGTCTCAAAGCCAAAGCGCCACCTTTGGATACCACCAAATAATTGCCATCAGGTGTCCAGTCGGCAGATTGCATGCTACTGCTGCTACCCTTGGTGATTTGTTTCTGTTCTCTAGATTCCAAATCAATGCGCCAGAGGTTTTCACTTCCGCTCTTGTCAGATATAAAAGCTATAGATTTTCCATCAGGACTGAATCTTGGGTGCGTGTCATAAGGCATGCCTGAAGTCAGTGTATCAGCTTTCCCTCCAGCGATTGGTAATAGATACAAATCTCCTAACATATCAAATACAATCGTTTGCCCATCTGGGCTCACATCCAAAGAAATCCATGTGCCTTGGTTTGTTGTGAACTCTATTTTTCTAGTGGGTTCTAAGGGCAGTTCCTTAGTTGCTTTTTTGACTGTGTCAGATTTGACGGTGTCTGATTGGAAAGTAAAGGCCTGCAAGTTTAGTGTGAGACACAAAACCATTGTGCCTAGAGAAGTGGTTTTTAGAAACATTGTTGAGAATTTTGGTTTCGATAAAAATGCCTCTTTCCTTCACGATCTCCAAATCTGATGTTATGGACGGTAAAATTGATTGAACTTATGGTATTGACCTCAATAAGGAGAGTTATTGGATAAATTCTGGTACGGTTGGCTCATCCTTAAAAAATTCTTTTGGCTTACCTTGACTCAATGCCCACCTGTGGATCCATGAAATCCCCCAATTATCAAAATATGTTACTTCTGTCTGATATGCTGTTTCCTTTAAGGCTTCTTCTTGTGAAACAAATTGATAACCGTGCGCCACATACTTTTGCATGACCTCATCTAAATACTGGGCATTGAGATAACTTGCATGGGTAAGTAAAGTCTGGGCAATCACACGACCAAAAAGCTTAATAGATTGGTTTTCATAATAAACCAATACTTGCTCCATATACTCCACATAAGCCTCTCCAATTTTTTCCATCAAAACTACATCTCCTTTCTTATAAGCATCACTATAGGCTTTGGCAAAACGCCAATCAGAATTGTCTATAGTGATAGGTGCCACGATATAGTTGTGATCAGCTAAAAATTGATTTAAAGAATCATAAGCTGATTGGGTCAGGCCCACTTGCAGATAGGGGTGTCTGAAATACTTGAGCTTCTTGCCATATTTTTTGAGTAGTGGTCTGGTCACTTGTTCCCCTCTGAGTATTCCTGCTGTATACTCATCAAATGGGGTGTTGTGATAGCTCAGATGAGCATAGGTATGATTGCCTAGGTCATAGCCATTACCTGCCCATAGTTCGAGATGCTTCACTTTGGTCATATCCAGCGTGTCTTTGGTGTAAACTTTTCTTTCATTCACATAACCAATCGCTGGAATCTGATATTTTTTGAACGTATGGATCAGACTGCGCGTAATGCCATAAGTGAAAGTAGTGTCATTTATACCATAATTTACTACCGTCAAGTCATCTACTGATAGACATACTTGCTTTGGTTGTGACTTTAGGTTAAAGGTAATCAGTAGAAAAGATGTGAATAGACTCAATGAAAAGTGCATACTAAGGATGGTTAATTTCTGAACAACAAGTTTAATAAAATATGAGTTTGATATCAGGCCATGACAGAAACCATTTCCAACACTTTTTGGCCTAGGTTTATATCACCAGAAATTTTCACTTCATGTCTTATATCATGAGGACGCAAGCTTTTGGTAAATAGCTTCCAAGAAATTTCAATAGGTATCTCAACAAGAACGTCAGAGGCATCATGGGGTTGATCTATCAATTGCCAACCCTCTGTCCCCTTTTTCAAAAACCAACTTCCTCCAGCATCAGATGAAATAGTTGTTTGAATTACGATTCCTTCGTCAGCCTTCACTGATTTAAAAGTATATGGCAAGGCAAGGAAAAAGATATCCATACACGGATAAAAAAACTCACGTGTCAAAATGCCATCCACACCCACAGCCTCTCTAATCTGCTGCTGATGGTGCCACTTTTCTGTGTACTCTCTCGCCAAGTGCATCCAGTTGAGACTCTTAGACTCACCCGCCCAGTTCACAGCAAAAATGGCCTCGTCACTTAAATCCAAGCTTTCGTAGTAATCAGTCACTAAAGGCCCAGTTGTCTGATGCAAAAGTTTTAACACTACTGGACTCAATCTTTTAGAGGCTTGTACCCAGTCTGCGTTCAATTGATTCAACCATTTTACCAACCCCACATAACTATCTATCTTAGGAGGCTGCTCCCCAAAGTATTTGTCGCGCTGCATGGAAAGTACTCTTAGGTTCCCATCCAAAAGGTGCGAGACTACATCCTTTACTTTCCATTGTTTGGCAACAGTCTGTGCATGCCAATCGTCTGAAGTCAAGGACTCCAATAACTCCGTCAACCTTGAATCCAATGGTCTAAAAAGTGTGCGTATATCAATCATGATTTTCTTTAGTCCTTGTGCACCATCATCCATTGCATGCCATATTTATCTTTGAGCATGCCAAAATGTTCGTCCAAGGGAAACAATACCTGGCCCTCTTCTGCCAATTGATTAAATACCTTTATTTTCAATTCTTGGGTAGGAAAAACTAAATAAGGAATGATCATGATTAAGGAGTTCTTTGTCATAAATATAGTATAACTACAATCTTGAATAAAAAATGAAATTTTCATTCTTATTCAGGATTGTAGTATATTTAGTTTCATAATTGAGTACCCAACCCGCCAGATACCAGCTATTTCAACGAATTTTTAGGGCATAATAGTAGCACAATGAGAATTAATATGTTCAGGGTTCTGCCCCTGTGTATATGGCTGGGTCTGTCCATAAATGAAGTCCACGCACAGTGGCTTGCAGACTATTGTTATAGAAAGAGTGTAACAGTAGATGCAACTCAGGTGAGTGGCTCTTCCAATCTTAGCGAATTTCCTGTTCTGATCTCTATCATAGATAATGACCTTCGCACCATAGCTAATGATGGAAATGTTGAAAATGCCAACGGAGATGATATTCGAATTACAGATAACACTCACACAGAATTAGATATTGAAATTGAAACTTTTGTCGCCAGTACTGGTCAATTAGTCATTTGGGTAGAAGTTCCCTCTCTAGACTATGACGACAATACTACCCTTTATCTCTATTACGGAAACAGTGCAGCCAGTGCTTATGCCAATCCCGAAAACGTATGGGACAGTAATTATCTAGGCGTTTGGCACTTAAATGAAGCCACTGGAAATCAGGTGTTGGACGCCACAGTCAACGACAATGATGAAACCATGTATCTGGGAAACCCTGGCTCTGATACTTATACAGAAAACACAACAACCACTTCTATAGCTGGAGTGGTCTCAAACGCCAGAAGCTTTAATAATGTAGGTAATGATGGAACCAATGATATCTCTTATATCGAAATTCCTCATTCCGCTTCTATAGATATCACTTCAGATCAACTTACTATTGAGGTTTGGGCGCGCATGTATTATCCGTCGCCCGAAGACGCTCCGTTTGTGATAAAATCTCCAGGCACAAACACAGAAAGATTCATGTTTGGCACACAAAATAGCGACAACGCCATTAACAGACGGATTACCTCTTCCGAAGCCAACACCAACAATGACGGTTGGAATTATAATGATGTCTGCGGCAATAACGGACACTATCGCTACGATGACGCCTATGCGTCAGATGCTGACTGGCACTATTTTGTTATGAGTTATGATGGTTCTGATGATGATGGTCTTGATGCGACCAATTTGAGAACCCTCATTGATGGCTCCTTGCAGACTTTTTCCAGATCAACCGCCACTTGCGACCCCTATCCCTATGGAAACATCGCCACTACCACTGCAGATTTATTTTTTGGTAGAAGAGTAGGTAATGAGCGGTTTTTCAAAGGAGCCATGGACGAAATTCGAATATCAACCGTCGCTCGATCCACTGACTGGATCATCACCACATACAACAATGTGGATGACCCATCCAACTTCTATGCCGTGGGAGAGCAGGAATATCCATTGGAAGGTGGAACGGCTACTGCAACCAATAGCCAGTTGGACATAAATGAGAGCACTACAATAACACTAAGCGCTTACGACATCACTGCAGCACTACAATGGCAGAGCTCTACAGATAACTCCGCTTTTTCAGATATCAGTAGTGAAAACGCTGCAACACTGAGTACAGGCAGCCTGACCCAAACCACATTTTTTAGGGTGAAGTCAACACTAGATGGATGTGATGCCTATTCTACTACTGCCCAAGTAACTGTACGTGCTACATTCAATGGAACTCATGCCTATAGAACCATAATATCAGTGGATCATACGCAAGTTGAATGCACTTCAAGTCTTACAGATTATCCCTTGCTCATCAATATTACTGGAGATGCAAACTTGCAGCAAGCCAATGGCAAAGTCCAAGATGCAAACGGCTATGACATTATTTTCACTGACGCCAGCAATACACAACTGAGCCATGATCTCGAAAGGTATGATGGAACCAATGGCGACCTCGTAGCATGGGTTAAAATCCCGACTTTGTATTGCGATGCAAACACTGAGATCTTCATGTACTATGGCGAATGTGGGTATGCAAGTGGTGATCAATCAAATACTGATACTTGGTCAAACAACTACAATGGTGTTTTTCATCTAAACAATGATCCCTCGGCCTCAGGGCTGCAAGTAGACCGCACAGCCAATGGCGATGATGGTACCAGCACCAACTTTGCCTCTGATACCCGTCTGAATGGACAAATAGGTCAGGCCATTGAATTCGATGGAGGTGATGACTATGTTACTTTTGGTACTGCTCCTCAGGTGAATGGGACAGGTGGCAGAACCTATGAGTGCTGGATTTTTACGCAAACTTTTGGAGCAAATGAAGGGATATTTCAAGCAGGTGATCCAGGCAACAATGACTTTTCACTTCATTTACTCAATAACTCATCAGAAAACTTTGAGGTAGAGACTGACGCCAATGATGATGACTTCACATTTGTCTCTTCTACAAACAACTGGAGGCATGTGACTTTAACTTACGACAATGCTGCCACATCCACCAGCGTGTATTATGATGGTGTTTTGTTTGATGTAATATCTGGTGAAATTAATACTACCGCCTTTGCCTTGGAACTAGGCCGATATAATGGTGCCGAATTCGACGGATATATGGATGAGTTTAGAATTTCGAGTGTAGCGAGGTCTTCTGAATGGTTGAAAACCCAATTTAACAATCAGAGTTCACCATCCACATTTTACTCCTTGGATAGTGAAGTTTCTGAATTTGTATGGACAGGAGGAGCTGGCAGTACAGATTGGAATGACGCAAATAACTGGTCTACTTGTAGCGTGCCATCCAGCACGGATGATATCATAGTTCCTGGCAGTCTAGGCTTTTATCCTGTTGTAGATCAAAATCGAACGGCTAACTATATCAACATAGCATCTGGCGCAAGCATGGATCTAAATGGTTTTGATCTAAATGTGACGGGAGATTTTAAGAATGATGGGGCCTTTAATGCCAACAATGGAGCCGTGATTTTCAGCGGAAGTGGTGAGCAAAATATAAAAGGAGTGGGAGCATTGTCCTTTTTCGATATGGAAGTCAATAAGCCCGATGGGGAGATCATCCTAAACAAAAATTTGGACGTTACCAACGAACTGACACTTACCTCTGGTATCGTACAACTCAATGACAACTCAATGACCATAACGGCTACTGGATCAATTGTTGGGGGATCTGCCTCCTCCTTTTTCGTAACTACCAGTAGTTCTTGTCTCACCCAAAATGGTATTGGGTCTGGCGGAAGAACTGGAGACGTTTTATTTCC
Source organism: Reichenbachiella faecimaris (assembly GCF_900176375.1). GTDB lineage: Bacteria > Bacteroidota > Bacteroidia > Cytophagales > Cyclobacteriaceae > Reichenbachiella > Reichenbachiella faecimaris. The sequence continues at coordinate 575,124 of NZ_FWYF01000002.1, forward strand.
GATTGGCACCAGTAGTACGAGCTACACTCCTGCAACTTTAAACAACACAGCTGGCAACATTGATGACTTCTGCGCCTATGTTTGTCAAGGAGTTTATACCAATGGGGCTTGCTCTGGAACACCCATCACCTATAAGGTAGTAAATAAAACCTGGCAAATTACACCAACTTTCGGGGCTGGCCTGGATGTCACTGTATCTCTCCAGTGGAATGGTGCAGACCAAACAGGCGACTTTGTAAGTGGCAATGCTTATCCTTCTCAATATAATGGCGGAACGTGGAATGGTATTTTGGGCACAGATGTCAGTGGACAAGCAGATCCTTATGTTTTATCTGCTACTGGTATCGCTAATTTCTACCCTTTTGGTGTAGGCTCTGATGATTCTGTCTTGCCAGTTGAGCTATTACAATTTAAAGGCAGTCAATACCAAGATGCAGTTGAATTGTATTGGCAGACAGCTACTGAATTGAACAATGATAGGTTTGAAATTGAATATTCGGCGAACGCCCTAACGTTTGTGACCAGAGGTGTTGTTTCTGGAGCAGGTACTTCCAATGACCAACAAGCTTATCAATTTAGTGACAACCAGCCTGTGGAAGGGACTAACTATTATAGATTAAAACAAATTGACTACAATGGTGACTATGCCTATAGTGATATTATCAGAGTAGAATATTCATCTTTCCAGATTGCTGCTTTTTTGGTCTATCCAAACCCAAGTTCAGGTACCTTTCAAATCATGACAAAATTTGATTTGGATCGACCCGTTGAGCTTGAATTGATAGATATGAGTGGTAAGATCGTTTGGGCACAAAGTTTTAGCAAGAAAAACAAATCAATGGCTTTTGACCTATCGCATATACAGAGTGGCTACTATATACTCAAAGCAATGAGTGGGTCTCATAGCAGTACCCAAAAGCTGGTTAGAAATTAAAAAGACCCGCAGGCAAGGCCTTCTGCCTCTTTCCCGCGGGTATCTACTTGAAAAGGTATTTTTATAAGGCTATGCCTTTAGTTTTTTTCTAGAAAAGAATACTATCACTAGTACGAGTCCAAAAAACAATCCTCCACTGCCTAACATCAGCAACTGACCCTCTTGTGGTTTTTGATCTTGCTGAAAAACTCCACGGGAAGTGAAAATCAGATTCGCCTCAAAGTCGTTGTCCTCATTGAGGAAAAACTTAGTGATATTTTTTCCACCTCTATAAACCCTAAATAAATTGGTGTGATTGTATGTAGTCCCAAACATGGGGATGTAAACTTTTGCTTCTGATGGCTGAAGTGGGATTTCAGGCAAAATAAACTTGAGATCCGTTTGATGTGATCCGATCAAGATGCCTCCATTTCTAAGAGCAATTTCACGACCATCAACAGTCAGGTGAAAATTTGATTTTACATAATTGATGACCAAATCTTGGTATGCTTTCTTCTCGATACCTAATATCTTGCTCTTACCATAATGTTCAATCATGGCCGCATCCACTCCTGCTTGTGCAAAATTCATCTCGACCAGCCAGCCAGCCCCTGTGTCTCTCAGCGTAAATGTTGCCATTTTCGAATTGTGAGCAGCTCCACTATTTAAGACTGTGCTCATCCACAACATCATGAGGTAAATTAATTTCATAGCACAATAACTTTCTGTCTCATTCCACTATAAAGACGAAGAGATTTAGTTATTCCCTACCCAAAGAAGAAGAATAGCGAAGATTAGTGGGCTAGCGACTATAAAATATATAATCTGTGGCAATGGGCGGTATCCCATTTTGGCGCAAATCCGAAATGATCTGACCGCGATGATGTGTATGATGATTGGTCACATGAAAGAGAATGTCTCTGATACTGTTATTGAAGGTTTGCTTTTTAGAATTGGTATAAGTTAGTTTCAGATCCAGATCGAATGCCTTAATTATTTTCAGACTATCAGTGAAATTTGTTTGATCCATTGCCTTACATGCTACCAATGAATGCACTTGAAATACATCCAAAGGTTGTTTTCCTAAGATTCTGGCATTCCAAATCTGATGGGCATTGATGTTGTGAGAGAACAGTGGAATACTTCTCTCGGTCAATTGATTTTCATGCGCTATTAATTGATCTGCCAGCTGTTGATTGGTGTGATGGTGAAACTCAAAAAGGTTTTGGAAGAATGGTTTCATTTCAGAAGTTTAATTGTATCTAAAGGTAGCAATCACTTATAACATTCCTTTAAGGCTCTTAAATAGTTTATTCAATGCTGTGGGTGCTCAAAACCTAAAGCATTAGCCATTTGACTACCAGATAATTCAGTAGTTGAGAGCTTTTCTTTGGCTTGCTCAATTAATTTCTCTTGGGGTTACCTGTGGCTGAACGTGGACGACTGGGTTCTATAATAATCTTTCGTCAATCAGTTCACCATTTTCATAGATTTCCTCTTTTGCTTTGCGCCCCATCTCACTCCAAAATATTTGCGCCCCTTGCTTTTTATCATTTTCGTAATTGATCTCGCACAGTTTAGCCCCAGACTCATAGTACCAAACCCATTTTCCTTTTCTTTCTCCATCCTGCCACTCTCCTTCAGACCTTGTCAATCCATTTTCATAATAATAAGTATGCCTTCCTGAAACACCTTTGGACAAACCATATCATGAAATCCCAATAATGCAAAGGCATCCCAAGATCAAAGGCAATCTGAGCTGCGCTCTTTCGGGTCGGACGTCCGCCAACTTCAATACGTCATTTGGTATAGGCCGAAAAGCAAATTTGTATCCTGCAAAAGTCGCCATTGCATAAAACAGGAGATCAATCACGTTAAACGTTTCCAAATATATGGCGCTAATAGAGTCTATATTTAAGAGCATTAATGTTTCGAAAAAGTCTAAATATTCTGCCTCTGCGATAAACCCTACTTGTGTGAAAAGATTACCAAGTGCACAACCAAGAAAAGCAAAAAATGAACCTACAAACCCAAAAACTGGGTCAATGCCAGCACCAAAAAACTTAAATGTTCCTCACGCATCATTTGATTGTGTTTGATTGAAGATTAATTTTCAAGAATAATCAATTTGAAGTCATGGTCAAAATTTCATCTGAAATTGACTTCATGTTAATTTTTCATGAACATCATCCATCTATTCTAGGAGCAGAATCAATCACTATCAACTTAAAATTAAGTTAAATAACTTATGAATAAGTTTGTAAACTTAAAATTAAGTTGTACTATTGTCTAGCTGATTAAAATTAAACTCAAATAGTATGGTCACTTTAACTAAGGCAGAGGAGAAGATAATGAAGATTCTCTGGGGTATCGAAAAAGGTTTTATCAAGGATATCATCGATCAGTACCCCAACCCTAAACCTCCTTACAATTCGGTTTCTACCATTGTGCGCGTATTGGTGCAGAAAGAAATCATAGGCTACACGGCTTATGGCAAATCGCATCAGTATCATCCGCTCATTAGTAAAGACGAATACAAAAAAGGGCAGATGTCGCGGTTGGTGAAGGACTATTACAGCAATTCACTCACGCAAGTGGTCAACTTTTTTTCCGAGAGCAAAGGGCTCAGTGAAAAAGAACTAGACGAAGCCATGAAAATGCTCGAAGCACTTAAATCTCAGAAAAATGGATAAGTTCATTTGGTATTTGATGGAGTCCAGCGTGATGCTGACCTGTCTCTATGCACTCTATGTATTGATTTTGCGAAAAGAGACTTTCTTTTCGCTCAACAGATTCTATTTGATTGGGATTGTGCTTTTCAGTTTGGTTTTTCCGCTTTTGAGTTTCGATTTTAATCCCGCGCCAGTCGCCCAGCTACCCATTCAGGAAATCAGCAAAGCCAGAGTAACGTATTACGATGCTTTTGCTGAGTGGACGTATGTTCATACTTCTGCAGCTCCAGTCGCCACATCTCCTACACGGTTTAGTGAAATCAACTGGGGAGAAGTAGCATTATGGACGCTGATTGGACTTTATTTGATTGGTGTGGTGGTTTGTTTGTCACGTACAGCATGGACGGTTCAGTGGATTTATGGTTTGATCCGCAGGCATGCTGTGGAAACACACGAGGGCGTGCAAGTGGTGAAAATGAAAAACCAAATGGCACCGTTTTCTTTTTTGAATTTTGTTTTCGTACATGAGGAAATAATGGGTACGGCCGAATTCGATTACATCCTGGCACATGAGCGTACGCACGTGCAGCAGCGACATGCTGCAGACTTAATTTTTGTTCAACTTTTGGCAGCTTTTTTCTGGTTCAATCCAGTAATCTGGCGGCTGATTAAATCCCTAAAAACAACACATGAATATATAGCAGACAACCACATTATAAACAAGGGTTATTCCTTAGTTGAGTACCAGACCTTGCTTTTGAGACAATTGATCAGCAACAACTCTTACGGGTTGGTACACAATTTCAATTTATCATTTATAAAAAAGAGAATAACCATGATGAAAAATAAAAAATCTGGCGGGTTTGGCAAAGTAAAAGTAGCCGCTGCCTTAGTATTTACCCTAGTATTTGGTATCGTGATGATACAATGTAATTCAGCAATGGATGAACAAACACCTATTACTACCTCTGAAAAAGCGATTAGCAATAATTTCTCAGATGGAGTGAACTTACCTGTAATTACAGGTCGCGAGGGTGTATATTATGCATCAGAATCTGACCTTTTGAATTTCACTGTAGTGAATGATAAGCTTACTATAGATGGCGTAGAACATGAAGTAGATGAAATCGCTAAGGTAATTACTGCTTCAGGTTTGACTTCTAACGGGATCATTGCCCTCAGAGTAGATAGAGACCAAAAAATGGAAATGATTCGTGCGATTCAAACAGAATTGAGAAAAGCTAATAGACGTAAAGTACTTCAACTGGGTCAGTCCTCACTAGGACAAGTAGTTGAGTCACCTATGCTCCTACCTCCAATGCCAGGTCAAAGCTTTCCAGGTTCACCAGAAATGCCTAAAATAGATGATGCCTATGCCAAGGAGCATGATATAGACATTCTTAAAATCTTTCTGGGAAAACATGCAGATCTTACGCATCAAAAGAATGTTTATGACTTTGTAAAAGATCAGATGGCTAAAGGTAAATCCAACTATGTGGTAAGCACCAAGTTTAGCAATTCTGATTCCTATGGAACTTACTTGAAAAATTGGGTCTATATCCAGGAAGGGTTTAATAAAATCTATCAGGAAAGAAGTCAAGCCATGTTTGGTAAAAACTATTTGGAACTTAATAAGGACATCCCTGAGGAGAAAACGCAGTATGATGCAGTAAGAAAGGGCATACCTAGAGCGATCTCTTTAGCCGAGCAAGAAGGAGATTGCTAAAAAATGGATTAGTACGAAAGTACGGTTGGGTGGCATCTCATCCAACCGTATTTTTTTTTGCAGCTCTTCGATTTTTTGCCAATTGCCTCTTCGCATATTTCAGATCCAATCTGGCACTTTCCTTCTCGATAAACGTGACAAGCTCATCAAAGTCATTTTGTGAAACCAATCGATCTTTCTTGAAAGGAAAAATTCGATTGACTGGAAATCGACTATTGAGCTTGATGGTCAGGCTATAATACTTTCGCAGGTTTTCTTCTGGAACATCTAAAGCATAGCCCGTCTGCTTCTGGCTATCCTCGGGCAACAGCCATGGCTCCAACTCACCATCATTTTGTAAGTATCTCTTGAGTAAAAACTTCTTATTTGGCAACGCTCTTTTACGCGTCCACCAGAGGTTTTCCACTTCTTCCATCGCCAGAAATGTTTCTTCAATTTCATCTACTGCCTGAAGGGACTTCAAAGTACTTGCCAAGATTTGTGTGACTGCTTCCTCATATTCCAGATCGCTTTTCAAAGCTAAGATCCCAATTCTGGCACCTAACAAATTAGAATAAAGGTCTTCTGGAGAAAAACTGGAGAATTTTTCAGGGAAACCCGGAATGTAAGAAGCACCAAACCAGGTACTGATCTCGTGCCATACAGATAAATCATAAGCGATTTTACCAGCAAGTTCAAACTTGTCTGTATAGTTATTGATCAAAGCTCGATGGATGGTGAGTGTTTTTGTTCCTCCTTCAATGCCCAGACGCAAGACCACACTGTCAATCAGACTATCTGCACTCATTACTGCATACAAATAGGCTGTCCAATCTGCATAATCGCGCAAATGACCCAAGTCCACAAATCCCCCTTTTTGTGTATAGATAATCCCATTCCCCTCAGATGAGCCTCCTAGATACTTATGTTTTCCTAAGGCATCTATATCTAGGATATCATTCTTTTTTACAAAAGGAATTCTGCCCACACTCACATCTGAGCCAAAAGCACAGCAGATACGAATGACCTTGGACGGAGGATTGGCAAGCTGTTTATCAGACAAAATAGGTGCTTTGGCCAGAAGGGCATTCATTGACATAGCCCATAGTGCTGTAAAGATCCATTTATTCATAACTAACTATTTAGAACTGACTCATAATGAATTTTCAATCGATCCAAATTAATGCCATTCAGGAATGAAGAATAACTTAAATACGAAAGCAAAAATCTTTTGTCTTTAATCCAGGGCGGAAAGAATTTAGGCTTTTCAATCAAACCCATTTCTGAAAGCTCTTTGAGCACAGGCAAATCCATGATATCCAGTTTGCCACAAAACAACAAATCCAAATACTCCAGTTTGCCCTTGCTGATCGCAACACGCAAAAAATTGTGGACGGTAATCAACCCTTCCAGGTAGACAATATCTTTCGTAAAAGGTGCACCACCAGTCATTACCCCTCCTCTAAAGACCCGCTTGGCGCTTTCAAAAGATTGGTCAGGATTATCCGTCTTTTCTAAATAGTACTGATAAACTTGCAGAAAATCTGCTCCCTCTATCGCCATCTGTATGGCTATCACGCGATCTGAAAGTCGCTGCAACCGATCCAAATCAATGGATCCAGTAATAAACTCCGCAAAAACGGCCAAGCCTTCTTGCGTCTTGGTCGTGCCAGGGTGTCCTTCTCTTAGAATTTTAATACTGGGTTGATTGTAGCCATTGAGCGAAGTAGCTACGTGTACAAATAGCTCATGCTGGATCAACTGATTCACGTCTTTGTCAGTAAACTGGGCGGTAGGTCTAAGGCAAACTCTTCGTCTTCCAGCCAGAGCATTTGACGCCAGGGTTTCATCCATCACAATTTCGGGTGCTAGGTCGCCGAAATTGTCCTTCACCACTTTTCGCATACTTTTAGCAAGCAAGTCTGCTGAAAACTTTTGGCTCGTATCAACACCTAAGTCTATGTGGTTGACACTGTCAAAAACTGAGTCGAAATGATGAGCCAATTCCAGCGTAGTATGCAGTCCATTGTGCAGAGGGTCTACTGGTTTACCATAAAGCGCCTCAGTATGAGTGAAAAATTCTGAAGTGCCACGTGAAGCCAAAAGTAGCGCGCTACTCTCTATTTTGTTGGCAATGCCTGAGGCCCAAGCATGGATGTTGCTGGATTCGCCTCCAATCAGCTGATTAGCTTTTTTGATGAGATCCAAAACAGGTTTTGGGTCATATACCCCATAGTTCACTACGGGTAATTTTTGTGCCTTATTATTGAAAAATTCGTTTTTGATCGTCTGCGGCCAGGCGATATTTCTCAAGATACGAACGGAAGAAGCTGCTTGCTGTAGACAGTCGCTAATCTCTTTGATATGCTTTTTATCTGCGTCCATTTGATTTATTAATAAAAACCATACTAAATGTACAGCGGACACAGATCATTTTGATCAACTGAAGAAGAATATTTGCAATGGATTATTTGATCCTTCTGCCTTGAGTAGTAAATGAAATACCCTGCTGACCAGAAGTGGAAATCATTACGCCTTCAAAATAGGGTTCGGGGGTTCGCTCTTTTTTCTTCCAATAGAACAGAAAATTGGCTCCTGTTCCTCCTTGAAGATCGTCTTCACTTAGCACAATCTCAACCGTTTCCATTGGTGCAATAAATACAGGTTGATCAATATAAGTCTTGATCAATTGGCCACTGGTATCATAGTATTCCACCTTCTCGATATATACAGAGTCCAGAATGTTGGTGTTCCTGGCACTCACGGTAGCAGTCAGATCGTGTGTTCGTTTTTCTTTCGAGCTATAGATTTGAGAGTAAATAGATAAATAGGTTTCGCCAGCTACTAAAGAATCCAGCGTGGCGGAGTTTACCACTCGTTCAAACCAATTGACACTTCCAGGGCCGTGCTCAGGTTCAAGCTCTCTGCATGAGCCTACCATCACCAGCGAAAGTAAAGATAAAATCATTGTTGTTTTTGGGTACAAATTCATAGCCGAATAATTCTTGTACAATTTAGAAAACGCGAATGACTTATGGGCTCTTGGATGAGAACATTTCTATGGTCTTGTCGAGCAACTCCGTCCCGCCCGCATCTCCATGTCCAGGAATAACTGTTTTTGTATCAGGGTACTTAGACTTTATTTTTTCAACTGTGCCTGACCACTCCTCCAAATTAGCATCTCCTAAATAACCCCTTCCAGCTTTCATGGATTTTATCAAGCAGCCGCCAAACATGATCTGCTCAGAAGGGAAGTATGCGACGACATTGTCAGGTGTATGCCCCTCCCCAACAAAGTCGACAATAACCTCCTGTTGTCCGACAGTAAGATTGATGAAATCATCAAATCCCTGCCAGGGAATTACGGCTATAGAATCCAGCAGTTGGATGGTTCTGTGATGCGCTATTGAGGGAATTTGCCTTTCATGAAAAGCGGTCAATCCGCCCAAACAGTCGCCATGAAAATGGGTAGGTACGATGGCCACCACCTTACTGTCTAATGTTTTCTCCACCCATTCTATTAATTCTGATGAAACCTCGTTTTCAGCAGGGGTATCAAAAATTATGGCTTCATTTTGATCTATCACAATCATTCCATTGCAAGCCACCTTGCCATAATCGTCAGTCTGAAGATAAGAGATGTGCTGATAAGCATGATCGGAAACTTGTTTGATGATCAGGGTTTCGGATTCATAGAGCCCCTTAGAGTCGCAGGCTATAATAAATAGCAAGAAAAAAAAGTATCTATGCATCTGTTATGAAAAATAAGTGCTCATATTCTTTAAATTATTTATTTCGTCCGCAAGTGTTTGGGCTTCTTGTGTAAGCGAACTAGGAAATCCATTTAATTCTAGTATTCTGATCGCATTGGTCTGGCTCAGCGTTCCCGCCTTCAGTAAATAATCAAACGAAAGCTTGCCATTTTCAATCGTATCAGAAAAATAATAATTGTCATAGCTATCCGTCAGATATTCTGTCAATTCAACATCGTGCGTGGCAGCAAACACATAATTATTCCCTTGATTCAAATAACTGAGGACTGCCTTTGCAGAGGCTATCCTTTCTATGGTGTTTGTTCCTTTAAATAATTCATCAAGCAAAAACAAGTTCTTGTTTGCTGACGTACTCTCTTCGAGCAATTCTTTAATCTTTTTCACCTCCGCATAATAATAGCTAGTGTCTTCCACCAGGTTATCTGACACTCGTATGGCCGAAAAAATCTTCATGTTAGGTAAATCGAAGGACTCACAACAAACGGTATTTATTGTCTGTGCTAACAGGACATTAATTCCAACAGCGCGTATCAAAGTGGACTTCCCAGACATATTAGACCCTGTAATGAGCATCGACCTATCTTCTGTAATGTCTATATCATTAACCACTGGGTCTATGGTCAGTGGGTGGAATATACCTTTCGCTTGGATACGGTTAGAACCACGCGTAAAATGTGGAATGGCATAGTTTGGCAAAGATTGCCTAAAAGCAGAAATAGAAATCGCCACATCCAAGGCAGAGACGGCCTCAAAAACTTCTAATACTTCTTGTCGCTTATTGTCTAACCTTCCAAGGATTGAAAAAAGAAAAATAGGCTCTATCAAAAAAATTCCTTTTAGGAAATCCAGTATATAATCAAAAACCTGACTCAATTGATCAGACACCTTTGACTCCCATTTAAAAACAAAAGCAAGCACAGATATTTTGTTCAGCTCATTCTCTGCCTTTTTAATCTCTTCAATGCGAGAATTAAAGGCATTAAGTTTTACTAAGTTCTTGGCAATTTTGGTGAGTACCATCAGTTGTGGAATGGTATTAGAATGGCCAACTACATTATTCTTATTCCAATAATGGATCAAACTGTTGATTGTCGTGACCAATAATAGCCCCAGAATCATGGTAGGATATATTAATGATAAAATTATCATACATACGCTGAGGCCTGACAGTATGGGCAACAAACTAAACCACTTAGGCTTACTCGGAATAGCTCCGTAGATGAGGCGCTGTAAATAGTATGCCCCTGGACTATTTAGTTTATTTAATTCTAAAACTGCTGACTTTTTAATTTTGGGCTGTTCGTTGAGGTGCTCAATGATTTTTTCAAATTGATCCACTGGACCTTCAACCAGCGTCCGAAGAACAGCATACAAGTATTGCTGCCCCACTACTGAAGAGGTTCTGTCCAAATACATAAACAACTCTTCAAAATCCAAGTCCTTGCAGGTACCATCAGATATTACCTGATAAGCTTTGCTCTTATTCGAATGCTTGAAATAGAGAGATATTCTGTCAAAATCGAAATCCGTTGATTTCAAATAAAATGGCTTTACTTTCCTCTTCTTTTTTAATGAAAACATTTTTGAAATTTAAAGGTTATCAATCCTTATGCACATGCACGTCCATTTGAGGAAATGGGATGCTGATACCTTCTTTGGCAAAAGTCTTGTAAATGTTTTCATTCATGTCGAAATGAATCCCCCAATAGTCTTCGGCATTGGCCCAAGCCCTTACTACAAAATTGACCGAACTATCAGCCAAAGCTGAGACAGCAATGAAGACTTCAGGATCTTTATGAATTCTTTCATCAGCATCTGCCAATCGTTTAATGACTGCTTTGGCCTTATCTACATCATCCCCATAAGCAATGCCAAAAGTCCAGTCTACTCGTCGCTTGGGTTCTGTTGAGTAATTGGTCATACTGCTTGTAGATAGCCCTCCGTTTGGAATAATAATGGTTTTATTGTCAGGCGTTTTGAGAATAGTATTAAAAATCTGAATAGAGGAAACACTCCCTGCGAATCCTTGTGCATCAATATAATCTCCTACTTTGAATGGCTTGAACAATAGAATGATTACACCTCCTGCAAAATTTTGTAAAGTACCTGAAAGTGCCATGCCTACAGCCAGTCCGGCCGCACCTAGAATCGCCACTAGCGAGGTCATTTCTATACCCATGGTGGTCAATACTGAAATGACTAGGATCACTTTAAGTAGCATTGACACCAAGCTTACCAAAAATGGTTTGAGAGAGGCGTCAATGTCTCGTGCATTGAGTACTCTTTTGAATCCATTGGATAGGGCTTTTACTACCCAAAACCCAACAACAAGTACGAGAATGGCGCCAACTAATTTTGGGCCATACGCAAAAATCAGATCGAGAACTTTGGGCATTAATTCTTCAGGAGTCATACGCATTGATTTTTTGTTTAAAATTGAAATTAATCAATTCTAAAAGAATGAAAGGCAATCTGCACGGTCTTTCGAGAGCGATTTGAATTATGAGGTTTTAAACGGATGGGTGAAGGCTACATAACCAAATGAAAAACCGAATGCCATTGATATTGCGGCCATGACCCAAACGACAGGACTATCAGCAGCTTTTAAATAGCTCATCCCTGAGGCAAAGAAAAAAAGGAAATTAGCCATCATCAAAGGCTTACCATATATGCCGCCAAGTATATTGGAGCGTGTCATCCAATTGAGCAAAGCAAATGCTAGCAATGCTGCTCCCAATGTTTGGGAGATGAGCAGACCTACTCCAGCAGTACTTTGCCCAAAATGAGCATTGACTTCCTGAGGAAGAAATGTAAACAATACGCCTTGTGTAGACAGATAGGCAACACTTAGGATCATTAGGATTTTTGTTTTCATATCAGATTTGGTCATGCCATGCAATAAAAAAGTCATTAAATACAAAAATAGTCAGCAATTTGATTTTTGATCAAAATAGACACATAGATGGTCTTATTCACATTTTTTATTAAATAAAGGCTGATAAGTCGACCCTGATTTTTTTTAAAAAAAACACTAACCACATAGATAATCAATGAAATTCATAGGTATGATACAAAAAAAGGCCCTATGAAAAAACTACTAAACTTATTATTCTTTTGCCTGATGATGAGCACAGCTCATGGTCAGCTGACCAGCATTCCCAACTTCGGTTCTAACCCTGGGAATTTGTCTATGTATATCCATACTCCGGGCAATATGCCTAGTGATGCACCACTGGTTTTGGTGATGCATGGTTGTACACAAACTGCGAGTTCGTACTCGAATGAAAGTGACTGGAATTCATTAGCAGACACCTATAAATTCTATGTCATACATGCCCAGCAAAAAAGTGCCAATAATTCTTCGGAATGTTTTAACTGGTTCGAAACTGGAGATATCAGTCGCGGATATGGGGAAGCTGCCTCACTCAAAAACATGACTGACTATATGAAAAACAACTACTCCATAGACAATGGACGGGTGTTTGCCACAGGTTTTTCTGGCGGAGGAGCAATGACTACCGTGATGCTAGCCACCTATCCAGACATATTCAGTGGAGGAGCTGTGATGTCTGGCCTGCCATACAAAGTGGCAACATCAACTAACGCTGCATTCATGGCCATGTTTGGCAATGTCAATCAATCTCCTTCGCAGCTCGGTAATAGTGTACGTAGCGCTTCTAGTCACAATGGCCCTTGGCCTAAAGTTGTGTCCTTTCATGGTTCCTCAGATTATACAGTTTATTATATGAATCAAAATGAAATCATGGAGCAATGGACTAACGTACATGGCATAGATCAAACGGTTGATGTCACTGAAAATTCTTTCATGGGAAATTCGGCTATTACAAAAAGTCAATTTCAAGATGCCAATGGCAACACACAGGTAGTTACCTATTCTATCAATGGCATGGGACACACGATTGCCATTGACCCTGGAAATGGAGAAACCCAAGGAGGTCATACAGGTTCGTATACCAATGACGTTGATTTCTTTTCCTCCTATTGGGCAGCTGAATTTTTCGGTATTCTTGAAAACACTACCCCCAGTCTGAATCCTCCTACGAATGTTAGCGCAACGGCAAGTTCGTCTACACAAATAAATTTGAGCTGGATCGACAACGCATCTACAGAAACCGCTTATCACGTGGAACGAGCTTTATCCTCTGGAGGAAATTATAGCACAATTGCGACCTTATCCGCCAATGCGTCTAGCTATAATGATGAATCCTTGGCTCCTGCTACTACTTACTATTATAAAATCACAGTGACCGACGGAAGTACAAGTGCAAGCAGTATCGAGGTAAGTGCCACCACGCAGCAGGGAGGAACGAACTCACCCCCAGCGGCTCCTTCGTCATTGAGCGCGAGTGCCACTGGAATGTCATCCGTACAGCTAAGTTGGCAAGACAATGCCAACAATGAAAATGCTCATATTCTAGAACGATCAGAAGGAAATGAATCCAACTATGCTGTAATCGCCAATTTATCCGCCAATGTAGAAAGTTATTCAGACAATGGTTTGAGCGCATCGACGACCTACTACTATCGAGTTAAAGCCTCAAATGCAGAAGGTAATTCTGCTTACAGTAATTCTGCTAATGCTACCACTGAGGGCCAAGCCACTATTGTTACTATTGGTAGCACTTCGGGTAACGGTATTTTGAGTTATTCCAATAGTAATGCCATGGGTCAGTCATTCACTGCAACCGCTGATGGACAAGTGGTAGAAATAGATGTAAAGTTGGTTTACGGTATTTCTGGATCTTCACTAAAAATATTTCAAGGAAATACTGTTTCAGGCTCTCCTGCCTATGAACAAACAGGGATTAGCGCAGCAAGTGGGTGGCAAACCATACCCCTGAGTACACCATTTGACGTCTCCTATGGTCAGGTATATACTTTCGTTATTACTAATTCATCCATTAGATATGCTTATTCAAACACATACAATAGTGGCAATTTTTGGTACAATACGATATCGTATGGTGTATTTGATGCTGCATTTACCATTTCAGTAAGTACCTCATCTGGTTCGGCAAGGTTTGCTGAATCACCAGATAATATTGCTCATTTAGGTAAACCATTCACTATTTACCCCAATCCTAGTTTTGGAACAATTAAGGTGAGAATTGGCGAAGAAGCCACTTTGGGAAGGTTGGAGTTGATCACCACTTCTGGTCAGGTCTTGATGCGAAAAGACCTAAACGCCAACCTTTCTGAAGTAAATTTGGAAGGGATCAAATCAGGCTTATACATTTTGCAGATCAAAACCCAAGATCAGTTATTTAAGAGTCAGTTGGTCGTTAGATAGATAAAAAAAGGCCAACTCTATAGTTGGCCTTTTATCAATTCTTGATTTTCTGGAGATTACTCTACCTCTTCATAATTCACATAATCCCCTCCTTTGAAATTACCGCCATCTTTAGATTGCTGTCTTTCTCTGGGGTTGAAGTCAATACTTACGTTGCCATCTCTGGGCTGACGTTGCTGAGCACGCTGCCCTTGTGACTGGTAGGTCTGTTGACGGGCTTGAGTCGTGAAGCCTGAAAACAAAGTGCGAAGAATAAAGCCACCCAATTTGGCAATGATCCAAATGAATACAAATAATAGGAGTAAAAACTTAAACATACTGTCTTTTACTTATCGACTGAGATATAGGTTTCGTTCTGCGTACAATTCCATAAAATAATCATCCATCAAATCATCTATAAAGTAGATTGACTCACCAGTAGATTTCATCTCAGGCCCCAATTCCTTATTTACATTCGGAAACTTGTGGAATGAGAAAACTGGCTCTTTGATCGCATAGCCTTGTTTCTTCGGATTGAATTTGAAATCCGTGACTTTCTTATCTCCGAGCATTACTTTCACTGCATAGTTTACATACGGTTCTTGATAAGCCTTGCAAATGAAAGGTACTGTTCTGGATGCTCTTGGATTGGCTTCTATGATATAGACTTCATCATTTTTGATTGCAAATTGTATATTGATCAAACCTACTGTTTCCAATGCTACGGCAATTTTTCTCGTGTAGTCTTCGATTTTTCTGATGACCAAATCCCCCAAATTGAATGGAGGTAAGACAGCGAATGAATCCCCTGAGTGAATACCTGCTGGCTCTATATGCTGCATGATCCCAATGATGTGTACATTCTCTCCATCACAGATGGCGTCTGCTTCTGCTTCTATGGCTCCATCCAAATAATGATCCAGCATGACTCTGTTTCCTGGGATTTGTCTGAACAACTCTACGACATGTGATTCTAGCTCTTCTTCATTAATTACGATTTTCATGCCTTGCCCGCCCAATACATAAGAGGGTCTTACCAACAATGGAAATCCTAATTCTTGTGATAAAGACAAGGCTTCATCTGCAGTCTCAATAATTCCGAACTTGGGATAAGGAATGTCTTGTTCCTTAAGCAAGGATGAAAATGACCCTCTATCTTCAGCCAAATCCAGCGCTTTGAAGCTAGTGCCAATGATTTTGATTCCATATCTCTCCAGCTTCTCGGCCAATTTCAAAGCGGTCTGTCCGCCTAACTGCACAATCACACCTTCTGGTTTTTCCAAAAGGATAATTTCATAAATATGCTCCCAGAATACTGGCTCAAAATATAGCTTGTCGGCAATATCAAAGTCAGTCGAAACCGTCTCAGGATTACAGTTGATCATGATGGTTTCATAGCCACATTCTTTGGCAGCCAGTATGCCATGCACACAGGAGTAATCAAACTCAATGCCCTGACCTATTCTATTTGGCCCAGAGCCAAGAACGATTATTTTCTTTTTGTCTGTAGGTATTGATTCATTTTCTTCTTCGAAAGTAGAGTAATAATAAGGGGTTTTTGCATCGAATTCAGCCGCACAGGTATCCACCAGCTTGTAGGTACGCTTAATTCCCATTTCTTGTCTCTTAGCAAAAACCTGGCTTTCCAAACAATCAATCAGATGTGCAATCTGTCTATCTGCATAGCCTTTTTTCTTTGCAGTTAGCATCAGGTCTTTAGGCAGCGTGTCAAGATCGAATTTGTCAATTTCATTTTCGAGCGCAATCAATTCTTCGATTTGGTTTAAGAACCAGGGATCAATCTTAGTCAGATTATGAATTGTCTTAAAAGGAATGCCGAGTTTGAAAGAGTCATAGACATGAAATAGTCTATTCCAACTAGGGTGCTTCAAACTGTACAACAGCTCATCGTGGCTCTTCAACTCTCGTCCATCTGCTCCTAATCCATTTCTCTTGATTTCGAGAGACTGACAAGCCTTTTGCAAGGCCTCTTGGAAGTTTCGGCCAATGCCCATAGCTTCACCTACAGACTTCATTTGCAAACCAAGATGTCTGTCAGATCCCTTGAATTTATCAAAGTTCCATCTAGGTACTTTTACGATCACATAATCTATTGAAGGCTCAAAGAAAGCAGAAGTTGTTTTTGTGATCTGGTTGTTGAGCTCATCCAGATTATAACCAATAGCCAGCTTGGCAGCTATTTTTGCAATTGGATATCCAGTGGCTTTAGAAGCCAGCGCAGAAGAACGCGAAACCCTTGGATTGATTTCTATACCAATGATTTCATCGGTTTCAGGGTGCACTGCGAACTGGACATTACATCCTCCCGCAAATTCTCCTATACCAGCTATCATTTTGATGGCATGGTCTCTAAGGTTTTGATAAACGGTATCAGGAAGTGTCATCGCTGGTGCCACAGTGATCGAATCGCCTGTATGCACACCCATTGGGTCAAAGTTCTCAATAGAACAGATCACAATGAAGTTGCCAATGCTGTCTCGCATGATTTCCAACTCGTACTCCTTCCAGCCCATGATACTCTGCTCAATCAGCACTTCGTGGATTGGTGAGGCATGAAGTCCATCATTCAAAGCTTTGTCAAAATCTTCAGGTTTTTCCACAAAACCACCTCCTGCACCCCCTAGGGTATAAGAAGATCTAATGATCAATGGAAAACCGATTTCCTGAGCAATTTCTTTGCCTTCTAGGAAAGAGGTAGCCGTACGCCCTTTACAGGTGCCTACGTTCAGTTTTTCCATAAGCAATCTGAATTTCTCTCGATCTTCAGTCGTCTCGATGGCATCGAAATTTGAGCCAATTACGCGCACCCCATGTTTCTCCCAGATGCCTGCTTTGTCGCAGTCCATAGCTAGGTTCAATGCCGTCTGACCACCCATGGTTGGCAGTACGGCGTCGATGTCGTGCTTTTCGAGAATTTCTCTAATTGATTTTTTTGTAAGGGGTTTGAGGTAAATGTTGTCCGCTGTCACCTCATCAGTCATGATAGTCGCAGGATTCGAATTGATCAAAGTCACTTCGATCCCTTCCTCCCTAAGTGATCTTGCTGCTTGCGATCCGGCATAGTCGAATTCACAGGCCTGTCCAATTACGATAGGGCCGCTTCCAATGATGAGTATTGATTTGATGCTATTGTCCTTTGGCATTGCGGATGTTTTTTATTTGATAGTATGGATACTCTAAAATTGCGCAAATCTAGAAGCTATTCGGCGTAATAAAAAGGTTTGAGCGCATTGTCTCGTAAATTTATTAAGCATGTTTAATCCACTTTTTGCCAATTCAATATTTATGGTGTTAATTTTGACCCTCAATTGAAAAATAGCTATGAAAAAAATATATCTGACCTCTTTGATTATTATCGCTGGTTTGGCTTTCTATGCCTGCAACTCTTCGAATGAGAATACCTCCAAGGTTTCAGAGTCTCTGGTAGGAGATTGGAAAGTGCAATGGATCACTTATCCAGACCAAAGTGCCCCATCCAACGACTCTATCAACTATACCATGAATGGTGAGATGAATATCCTTGGAAATGGCAAAATCACCATTAATGCCTTTGGATACAAAAATTGTATTTTTGGCACGGATACTTTGATCCATACACTCAATTGGGAAGTCCCATCAGATACCATTTTGAACCTGACAAATGATGGGGATAAGTATGGCATACCCTATACCATTATAGAATTAGCTGAAAATAAGGTGAAGCTACAGTTGGTAGAAGATGTGTATTTGTTTTTGACGAAGTAGGAGTACTGCCTCCTTCGGGATACAAACGAAATATTGGTATGTGTAAAATCAAAAATAAGTATCTTACTCTCTGATCACTTCGATTCTTCATTATGGTAAAAGAACAACTCAAGGCATTGGCTCAACTTGCCAATAGTGATGGAGAGATAGATGAGCGAGAGCTTAGATTGATCTTCCGCATTGGAGAAGCCCATGGCATGGATCAGACAGAGGTTCAAAAAATCATTGACCATCCCGGACAGCTTGGAAATCTCAAGTCATTAGATGAAGACGACAAATTTGAGTTTTTGTACAGCATTATTCAGCTGATGAAAATCGACGATGAAATCTATAATGAAGAAGTCCTGTTTTGTCAACAAATTGCCATGAAGCTGGGTTATGGACTTGGAGCCGTTATGGAAATGTACCCTCATGTTCACAAAAATGTGGTTGTCCGCGAAGAGAAACTTAGGCTCAAAAAGAAAGTACGTGAATTTTTGAAATGATACGTTTTCCTGATTGGGCTATCTGCAAATCGACGTAAACTACTATCTTTAGTCATTTAGTATGTAAAGCATTCATGAATGACCACCACTGAGAAGCCCCCCTTTTACAGTACTTACAGCCCTAATATTCCAGAGATACTTTGGAAAAACAAACTCACCATTGCTATCACGACTTATCAGGCAGGCAAGGTAATTTTCATCAGCGCCAATAGCGAAAATGGTTTAATCCAATTGCCTCGGGATTTTAGAAAAGCCATGGGGATGGCTTATCACGGGGGCAAAATGGCAATCGCTACCAGAGAAGAAGTAGTCATATTGAAAAACACTCCTTCATTAGCCAAAGGCTATCCGAAAATGCCAAACACGTATGATGGGCTTTTTATGCCTCGCGCCACTTACATGACAGGAGAAGTAGATCTGCATGACATGGCCTGGGGTCAGGCTGGCTTATGGGCGGTCAACACGCGTTTTTCGTGCTTGTCCATGATCAATGATGACTACAGCTTCGAGCCCAAGTGGCAACCTTCCTTCATTTCAGATCTGGTGCCAGAAGACCGTTGCCACCTCAACGGAATGGCCATGAAAAACGGCCATCCTGAATTTGTAACGAGCCTGGGCACTACTAATAGTGCCTTTGGGTGGAGGGAAAATAAAGCCAAAGGAGGGGCCATGATTCATGTACCAAGTGGGGAAATCCTAACAACAGGTCTTGCCATGCCGCACTCGCCAAGATTAGAAGGAAACAAACTTTTTGCCCTACTATCAGCCACTGGAGAATTGATCGAAGTAGATCAACAAAGTGGAAAATATGAAGTGGTGACAAAGATCCCTGGATTTGTTCGAGGCATGTCTCGTTATGGTAATTTACTGTTTATTGGTCTATCTAAAATGAGGAAATCCAGTCCTACTTTCAAAGACCTTCCGATTGCTCAGGAATCCATTTTTCCCGGGATAGTAGTTGTAGATGCCAATACTGGAAAAATCGTAGGGCACATCAAATACGAAACCAGTCTGGAAGAAATTTATGATGTGAAAATTATTAGTGGTATGCTGCGCCCAGGGATTATGGGGGTAAATACTGACGATCATCGCAATGGTCTATCTCTACCTACACAAGGGTTTTGGGCTGTTCCTGAAGAACCAAAAAAAATCGAGAGTGAATGATCTCAGGCAAAGCTTATTACGATCAGTTGCTTCAAGAGGCTACATTGGCTCATCAGTCAGGTGACCTAACCAAGGCCATCTCGCTTTACAAACAATTGACGCTTGATATGAGTAGCCAGCCCGAACCCTATCATAGGCTCGCTTTGATACACGCTCAGAAGGGTCAGTACAAAGAAGCGATTCCTTGGTTCGAAAAAGCAGTGGACATACATCCTAACCATCCTGCCTACAAAACCAATTTTGCAGAAACACTTCAGCGACTGAATCAAAATGAAAGAGCTATCCAGTTGCTACGTCAAGCCCTTGAAATAGATAAGGAATTTCTGGAAGCTCAACAAAAATTAGGCACCATTCTAAAGAAAATTGGTCAATACGAAGAAGCCTCAACCTTATTCAAATCCATTATTGAAAAGGAATCTAAATTCTACCCTGCTTTCTTTCAGCTTGGCACTTTGATGCTGGAAACAGGAAACTACAAATCGGCTAAAAAATATCTGAAATCATCGGTAACGCTCAATTCCAAATCAGTTAAAGCATTAAATAATTTGGCCATAGCCCATCAAGAATGGGATGAATTTGACGAGGCCATAGCCTGCCATGAAAAAGCTTTGGCAGTTGACCCACAGTATGTTGATAGTTTACAGAATCTGGCATTGATTTATGAAAAAACTGGCCATCCTGATAAAGCTAAAGCACTATGGCTTCGACAAGCTCATTTGAAAGGAGCCGACCCATTGATCAGCTGGAAAGCCGAAATACTAGAGCCTTCTATTTTTCAATCCACTTCGGAAATAGATCAATTCCGAAAACAAGTGCTTGATCAACTCAAATGGATTAAATCCAAGAAAATCAATCTAGACGCAGATCAGTTGACCAAATTAGATATCTATCCGCCAGCTGGCTTGATCTATCAGGGGAAAAATGATCTGGAAATCAAAAAAGCATACAGCGAACTTTTCAGTGGTATCCCAAAAGCCACCTTACCAACTACCCCAAACACGAAACCACAGGTAGGTTTTGTGGTGACAGGAGGCCATGAAGGAGTGTTTGTCAAATGCATGCGAGGTTTGATCAATCACCTTTCGACTGAAAAGATGGACATTACCATAATTTGTAGTCTTCCAAATGGTGAAAAAATCGTGAAGCCAGCCATTGAAAACCCAGCCATCAAGTTTGTCAGCTTACCTAAGTCCCTTGGACAATGTGTTCATCTATTGGTTTCCTTAAATTTTGACTTTCTACATTACTGGGAAGTAGGTACAGATGCCTACAACTATTTCATCCCCTACTTCAAACCAGCTAGGGTACAAGCAACATCCTGGGGCTGGCCCATCACTTCTGGTATTGCTACCATGGATTATTTTATTTCTTGCAAGGGGTTAGATGAAGAAGTCGACCAAAAAGCCTACAGTGAAAAGGTGATCCTTTTTGATCGACTGCCATCATACTATCATTCGCCAGAAGTCCCAGACCTCAATGGAACAAGATCAGATTTTGGAATTGATGAAAAGTGTCACTTGTACTTGTGCACACAAAATGTAAAAAAAATCCACCCTGATTTTGATCAAATCACAAAGGGAATCCTCGCCAAGGACGACAAAGCTTTTGTCGTGTTTCTGGGGGATAAGCATCAGGTGATCAATGATGCATTAAACCAGCGGCTCAACAAGAATTGCGCCCCTTATTCTGATAGAATAGTAGTGTTAGATCGTCAAGACAAAGCAGGCTATTTCAACCTATTGAATTTAGCTGATGTCATACTTGATACATTGTATTACAATGGCGGAGCCAATACAAATGCAGATGCCTTTGCGTTAAATAAACCAGTGGTGACTATGCCTGTCGATTTTCATCGTGGTCGATATACAGCTACCGCCTATAAGCAAATGGGATTTGAAGATTTGATAGCTTACTCAATAGATGACTATGTAGGCTTGGCTACCAAACTCACAAGCGACCCATCATTCTATCAGATGGCGGTAGAAAAAATAGCCAGCACCAAAAGCCAGTTCTTTGAAGACAAACAAGCAGTAGTTGAATTAGAAAATTTCATTCTTTCTTGTTTTCAAAACCCTAAAAAAGAATTGGTAGAGACTGTAGAAAGTGTACTGGACAAGGCTCGTATAGCTGGTGAAAAAGGAGATATCAAAACAAGTCTTGAACTACTAGATGATTGCTTAAAGACTCATCCAAAATCAGCCCTGGTTTGGATGCAAAAAGGACTGTATCATAAAGCCCTCCAACAATGGCAACCTGCTTTTGACTCCTTGAATAACGCCAGACAATTGGATGGAAGCCAGGCAGAAATATTGAAAAAATTTGCAGAATTGCTCTGCGATTTGGGCAAAGGCAAAGATGCTTTTATTGCCTATCAAAAAGCATTAAAACTCAACCCTGAAGACCCAGAAACACTTAACAATTTTGGTGGGCTGCTGATAGAAAACAGACAATTTGAAGACGCCATTCCATTGCTAAAAAAGTCTATAGAAATTGATCCAAACCAACGTTCTGCCTTTATCAATCTGGGTATGGCCTATGAGCAAGTCAGCAACATCAAATCAGCCATATCCACATATAGCAGCATAGTGAACAAAATGCCAGCAGATGATTTATTCAAACTTCATATTGAGACACTGTGCCCGACCATTGTGGCAAGCAAAGATGAAATAGAAAGCTATCAATCACATGCCATCAAAACCCTTAATACATTCGAATCACTAATTCCAGACACGCTTTCTCCTAATGAATTGATAAAAGGCTCAGCTTTTCCATCCTTCAACCTTACCTATCACGGCTACAATATCAAAGAAATCCATTCGTCGTGGGGAGCATTTTATGCTAAGCGGATCAAGCCCATCAGTCTGGGGCCTAAGAACCCTAAACCTAAGATTGGATTTTTAGTCACACATGGACATGAAGGCGTTTTTATAAAGGGTGGCTGCGGCCTGATCAAGCAATTGTCATCAGACCAGTTGGATATTGTTGTTCTAATGAATGGAGAAGAAGCCAGGCAAAAAATCAAAAATTTTATTGACCGAACGGATATCACCTATCAACCCTTTAGTAAAAACCTGGAACAGGCAGTAAAAGAAATTGCAACGCTCAACCTTGACTTTCTATACTACTGGGAAGTTGGGTCTGATGTGCTCAATTATTTTCTCCCTTTTTATCAATTGGGTAAAATCCAAATGTTAAGCTGGGGCAGCCCATTTACTTCTGGCAATCCACGGATACAATATTATCTGGCTTCGAAGTGGGTAGAAAGTCAGAATTACGCTGATCACTACACGGAAGGAGTTGTCCTTTTTGATCCACTTGTTTATTACTATTACCCTATTCAAAAGCCTACTATATCCAAAACGCGAACGGATTTTGGTCTGCCAGCCGATAAAAAATTATATCTATGCATACAAGCTGCCAGCAAAATTCATCCTGATATGGATTTGATGCTCAAAGGCATCCTAGAAAAAGATGATCAGGCCGTAATTGCCCTAAGTATGCCTGAACATGAAGCCATCCTAAAAGGATTAAGACAGCGTTTCGAACGCACCATCGGCCCCAAGGCTAATCGCATTTTATTCGTCCCAAAAGTCTCACTTGAAGACTATCCACAGCGCATCGCTCTAGCTGATGTTTGTTTGGACACGCCACATTATGCAGGCTTCAATACGACCTATGAGACACTGCAAATGGGAACGCCCGTTGTTACGTTGCCAGGGGAATTCCAGCGTGGCAAATATACAGAGGCTATTTATCGTATGACAGGCCTGGATAGGTACATTCCAAAAAGTGAAGATGAATATGTAGATATGGCCGTTCGGCTTGCAAATGACTCGGCATACAGGGAGAAACTCATCCAAAAGTTTAATTCAAATTCATACCACCTTTTTGAACAACGTGAAATTGTAGACCAAATAGAGTCCTTCCTTTTGAACGCTTTTTCCTCAATATTACGATAGGATTAATTTTATATTTAGTTTGACAATAAAGAGAATATAAATTCGTATATTTATCATTGGCTTCGGCCAAACAACGCTAGAGAGAAAGGGAGTTACAAATTTAAAACTGGGTTCTACTTACCCTAACTGGATATGGACTACCAAAATTACCTCTATCTGGAATACAGAAGGACGCTTCGCAAATTCCGAAAACTACAACTCCGCTTCGAAAAAAGAATCTCCAAAGATACTTTTCAAGACCTTACTGCGCGAAGGCGTTATAAAATTCTGACGCAGCTTCGCAAGCTCAAACAAAAAATAGAACAACTCACTAGCCGCTTAAAACTCGCTGCGGCTGGAGGTTCTTTGGCCTTCAGCATGGCCATGGCACCCGATATCAACGCCCAACAAGCTGCGGCAGCAAGTGGTGTGCCTGGAACCCCAAAATACCTTACCGCAGACAAGACGCTTGTCAATGACGAAACCACGGGAGCTCAAGAGGCACCCGAAGTCAGCTATAACAATGACGGCAACTTCGTTGTTATCTGGGAGGATAATGGAGAAAATATTCATGGCAAGGCATACGGAGGGGATGTAGATCAAAGTCTTAGCTTTGATGTGGTAGAAGGGATCAATATTAATGATGCCGCTGTAGCCCTCAATGATGAAGATCAATTTATCGTGGTTTGGGCAGAAGACGATGGTGGCAGACCCCCTGCCGAATATGAGATCAAGTACATGCGCTACGAAGTGGAGGATGGCGCAATCACAAATGATGGCCCCTTTACGGTAGCCTCTGGTTCCAATGGCATGGGTGAGGTAGATGTAGCCATGGATGCCTCTGGAAATTTCGTAATAGTCTGGGAAGAAAACGGGGCTTATAATGAAGAAATTAAAGCCAAATATTACACTTCCGATAATTCTTCGAAAGAAGAGTTGGCTGTTAGTCAAACCCCTACACGTAGCCATACAGATCCCTCAATAGACCTGGATGAGGAAGGAAACTTCATTGTTGTATGGAAATCTATTGATGGTTCAGGTACTACTTATAGTGTAATAAACGGAAGAAAGTATCACGAAGGCACTCCAGATGACGATACATTTATCGTACATTCAGCCACAGATTATGATGACGGCACCAAGGTCAAAACACCTGATGTAGACCTCAACGGAGACGGTGGGTTTGTGGTCGCTTGGGAATATGAAGACTATATAGGATCATCCGAATATATCAGAGCACAAATATTTGATGGTGAAGGCTCCCCTCAGGTAGATGGCGACATCTCTGTGGCCGGATTCCAAAATACTACAAACCCAAAAATAGCTGCCGACAAAGACGGCGGGTTTGCAGTCGTCTACAACACCTATGAATATTCAGGCAATCAAAGCATCAAAGGAAGCAGATACAATCGATTTGGTGACGAAATAGAATCCTGGGATTTTTACAACGAAGGTGATGAAGGCAATGTAGCCAGTCATCCAGCCATAGGCATGAACGACAGAGGCGATTTTGTAGTCGCTTGGGAAGACAATCTGAATTCACTTGCCGACGGAGAATGTCCAGAAGGTGCCGATTGTGACGGCAGTGCCATATACTTCAAGAGATATCAGGACGGTGAGAACCAACCCTACAATATCCTAGACTCAGAGATCATTAACACGTACACTTCTGGAGTTCAGAACAACCCAGCCATAGCCAAAGATGGAGATGGCAACTACATAGTGGTTTGGGAGGGTAGTTGGGATCCTGCCTATGAGTCAGGTTATGGCATCATGGGTCAGCGATTTTACGCTGATGGCACCAAAAACGGAGAAGAATTTCATATCAATACGACGACTACCAACAGCCAACGTGATCCTGATGTAGCATCAAATGCGAATGGTCAATTCATCGTCACATGGAAAGGGGATGCAGGAAATTCTTCGTTCGGCATCTTTGCTCAAATGTACAACGCTGCTGGGGAAGCCAATGGAACTGAGATTCGTGTAGATGACGAAACAACTGGTTTTTTCAACCATTATAATCCATCCGTAGCTATGGATAATGATGGAAACGCTATTATAATCTATGTTGAAGACTACTCCCAGGATATTTTAAAAGCAAGAAGAATAAATACAGATGCGACAACTGACGGAGATGAGTTCAAAATTGATGCTTATACTTTTAGTGGGGAAAGAAACTATCCAGACATAGCATTAAATAATGATGGTAGTTTTGTAGCTACATTCGGCAGAGAATCTGGAGGAGAAGAGCACACTTATTATCGCAGGTTTGATGCTGAAGACTCACCTTTGGATGCCAATGATGTTAGAATTTCTGGTGGCACATCAAGTGCAACACGTCGTCAATCTATAGTAATGGATGACGATGGCAATTTTGCCATCGTCTATACAGAGTATTATGAAGATAATTCCGCTGTTTTGGTAAGTAAGTTTACAAAGGAAGGCTCCATAATTTTTGAGGATGTAGAACTCACCAACAACGCTCCAAATGACTTTGTTCCGTCTGTTGATACAAACAATCTTGGCGAAGTAGCCATCACTTGGGAAGAACGCTGGGATGGCGACATCACTCCTGTATCAATACTTGACATTGAAGGAGAAATTTTTGTTGAATATTATTATCCATTTGGTTCTTCCAGTATAGGCTCCTTCCCCACACTAATAATTAATGAAAATAGTGAAGTAACGATCACAAGGGCCAAATCAGGAGAAATTCATGGGGCAAGTTTCGCTAAACCACTCGAAGTCAACATAGACGCTGGCAATGAGTTTATTGTCAACTCGACAACGACCAATACACAAGAAAAACCAGATGTCGCACAAAACGAAAACGGTGACTTTGTAGTGGTTTGGAGAGATTATAGTAATTCTTCTTATCCAGCTGTTCGAGCACAACGCTACAACAAAGAAGGCATACGCCAAGGATCCGAAATAAAAGTAAACAGCAGCACGATGAGTAGTTTGGATGATCCGGAAGTGGCTCTGAACGACAACGGCAATTTTATGGTCGTCTGGACAGAATATAGTGTTGTAGGAGGTGAAAGTGATGATATACTGGGAAGGGTTTTTGATTGGGATGGTACTGAGCTTATGACAGAATCAATCATAAACGAAGAAACAAACTATAATCAATACAATCCTGACATTGCCATAAGATCTGGGGGGGATTTTCAGGTGATTTGGTCTGAAAGATACTCATCTGATGATAGCTGGAATCGCGTCTATAGTCAATTGTATAGTGCAAATGGTGAACCAGATGAAAGCGGAAATCAAACCCTGTTTGAATTAGAAGAAATAGAAAATGTAAACCTCAAAGCTTCAATTGCTATCAATGACAGTGGAGAAATGGCCATCCCGTATATATATGATTATGACGGAGTCACAAATGGTTTTTATGTGTTCAACGAAAAACTAGAGATAATTGCAGACAATGTCTCTTTTAGTGAAAGTTCATATGTGGATTCCAACAAGCCACCAGTCACCACAGACGAAGACGGAGATTTTATACTGACATGGTCGGAATATATCCTAGGAGATGAAGTGTACAATCTGATGGCTAGAACCTACTCTGCTGAAAATGGATTTGACTCTGATCCTGTAATTATAGGAGAACTTGAAAGTGAAGTAAGTCCTAATATAGCACTTGTAGACGATGGTGATTTAATAATTAGCTATACTCAATATGAAGTAGAAGCAGACCTCTACAGCGCTTATATCAGAAGGATATCTAGCGAATTAAATCCAATTGGCCCTGAAATTAAAATCAATGAAATTAGTGCCAGTGGTTCAACTAATAATGCGATTGCCTCTAGTCCAGATGGGTCTTACACAGTGGTATGGCAAAGTCAGTACGCAGATAATAGTAGTGATGCCATCATGGCTCGTCAATTTGTTTCGCATAAGCCTATTGTTGAAAATTATGGCTTAACTCTTGACGAAGGAGCGGCCACTGCTTTCAGCTCTGAGCATTTGATTCTAGAAAATCCTGCCGGCAACGATCAAGAAGCTTATGTCACTTTTACATCCTTGCCAGACCATGGCACCTTAACAATAGAAGGAGGAGCTGTTGTAGAAGGAGATGAATTAGGTATTGAAAATATTGGCTTGCTGACATATACACATGATGGGTCTGAAACCACAGCTGACACATTTAGTTTTAAAGTCACCAATGAAAATTTCGAAACTGATCTATTAGATTTTGATATTACAGTAACTCCTGTGAATGATCTCCCTGAGCTCGCGGCCAATCATGGGCTTCAATTAGACGAAGGAGACTCACAAAGTCTATATGAAACCCTTTCGGTCAACGATCCAGATAACACGTTAAGTGAGGTGTTTTATACTATTGTTACCCTTCCAGATTTTGGAATAATCCAACGCACTGAGCAAATTGAAAATCTTGGTGTTGGAGATACTTTTACACAAGAGGAAGTTGGGTATGGGGACATCTACTACTACCATGATGGCAGTGAAAATCACACAGACTCTTTTGAGTTCACTTTATCAGATTTAGCCTCTACTTCCGAAACCCAAACCTACAACATCACAGTCAATCCTGTAAACGATGCGCCTACGCTCGCCAACCCAATCGAAGACCAAGAGGGACAAGTAGACGATCCTTTTAGTTTTGAACTGGCTGAAAATGTGTTTGATGATGTGGATGGTGACGATTTGACGCTGTCTGCGACACTAGCTGATGACAGCGCTTTACCTGAATGGCTCAGCTTTGATCCAGAAACAGCTACATTCTCTGGAACGCCTGATGAGGTTACCTCTTATACCATTAAAGTATTGGCAGATGATGGCGAAGCCACCGTCTCTGATGAATTTATATTAACAATTGGCGAAGGGAACCATGTACCAACTGTAGCCAATGTCATATCAGATCAATCTACTGATCAGTATGAGGCGTTTAGTTTCACCATTCCCGCGAACACGTTCTCGGATGAAGATGGGGATGACCTTACCTTGTCAGCCAGTCTAGCAGACGATAGTGCTTTGCCCTCCTGGCTGAGTTTTGCCTCCACCACCAGTACACTGTCTGGTACACCTGTGAAAGGGGATAATGGAGAAATCAGTCTGAAAATTACAGCAACAGACGAGGCAGAAAATTCAGTTTCTACCACTTTTAAATTGACTGTCAACTTTGTGTTAGGTGCCAATCAAGAAACCATCAATGACATAAGTTTCTATCCGAACCCAGCAGATCAAGTACTACATTTAGCTTTGGATGAAAATATGAGTGGTCAGGTAGAATTTCTGATGTTCAATCAGTCTGGAAAAATGGTTAGACAATCATCCCTAAACAAAATTTATAGCTCACAAGTTTTCGAAATTGATATTCAAAACCTAAGAAAGGGTATCTATCTGGTGAAGCTAATAAACGAAAACACCACAGCAACATTTAAAATCAACAAGAAGTAATTCACAATACTATTGAATGCTATCAACAGCCATGGGGATTATTCCATGGCTGTTTTTCTTTTGAAAGCTCAATAGACCATCTACTTGAGTGATCGCTCTGAGCCCAGACCTACCACGAGATTGATTGCTGCAATCAGGTTCCCATCTTTGGTAATGTTACCGTCAAAGTCCTTTCCATAAGTAAATGTCACCACCTTGTTTTTTGGCAGTTGGTAGTTCACATTAAGTGTATATCTGTCGCTCGAAGAAATTTCATCAATATCTCTGGATTGCCTATATAAATACTCTCCCGAAACTGAAAGCTTTTCTTTCATAGTATATATCAATCTCAAACCCGTGTCTATGTATGTATTATCCGCTTCAAGTGTTGCATCGTTCACGTCAATATAGGGGTCATCAAAATTTTTGATCCATCTGGCTAGTCCCAAAAAGCTCAAATAATTTTCATTCACTTTTTTAGTTTCATACCCAAAAGTGGTCCATATTCCGAATCTTTGTACTTCGCGTTCGTCAAAGTTTTGATCTCTAAATGACAGCGCCCATGCCCCTGCAACATCCCACTTCCAGCCATAGCGCGTGAATTTGTATTCGGTAGCCAGATTTTTCAACTCTTCTTTTTCTTTAGTTAGCTGGAGTTCAACTTCTTTTAAAATCTCTGCCTGACGTGATTCAATCTCTTTTTGAATACCTGGTTCATCGTCTTCATCAGCATCAAGTAGTCTCCGATTCAGCGCTTTCAATTGAGTGTCCTCATTTTCCTTTTTTGCTGCTCTCGAACTCATTTCTAAATTAAATTCATTTAGCAAATTCTGAACCCTGCGAGCATGCTTAGCAAAATCATCATTTATATCTCCTCTCAGAATTGAAAATTTGAACCCCAGGCCCAATTGAGTACTGTCTGTACCTGCATCAGTAGTCTTAGTTTGTGTAGCAATAGAAACCTGAAAGCTCTGCTCAATATTGTCGCCTACCGAATTGCTCGTCAGCGATTTGTAATTGGTGTTACTACCGCCAAAGACCCAAAAAGGCAGAAATTCAATGGCAAAATTCTTTGGAAGCGAACTGAATCCATCAGAAGCATTTTTAACTGAAGCGATAAAATCTGTCGCGTTAGTTGGTTTTTCTATACTGGTTATTTCCTCACCTAAGATTAAAAATCCTGGAGAACTCGGAACGGCCAATTGATCTAAAGTGACTTCTTCTCCTTGAGAATCATTCTGACTATCATCCTGAGCAAAAAGCATCTGATGCCAAAATAAAGCCGCTAGCGTTAATACAAATCCTCTCATTTTAGGTAGAAAGTAATGTGGTAATGAACAACTCCCCCACTGTGATCTGCCGTCTCCGTGAATTTTTTGGTGACATCTTTTTCTCCACCTTCTAGTCGAACAGTTAGTTCTGTTTCATCTGTACTGGGATTTACATCAAGTATGTCAGTATCTAATGTCAGGATACTTTTTAGTAAAGAAGTATTGTCACCTACGTGCTCTTCGAAGTCGTTGGCGAGCTCACTTTTAAACATCACATGATTAAGATGAATAGTGCTGGCTGCTTGCTGACCCTGGCCAATGGTTACACTAAGGGTGATTGGATCTGTAGACTCCTTTTTGAGTCTATAGACAACTGTGCTGATAACGGTTCCCATAAATTAGATTATTTGGTTAATAATATATGTTAGGTATTTCTCAAGATGTGCTTAGTTAAAGTACAAATAATCTTTTCTAATAAAAAGAAGTCCGATTGTTAAGGTTTATATGCGCATTCCTGATTTTTGTTTTTCTTTCTATTGTTCAAAGTGTTTGTCCAAAAATCCAAGAGTGACTAACTTCAAAGCGTAACAGATAATCCATATTATGATTAAGAAAATCTTTGCTTCACTCTTAGTAGCTGTTGTTGTTCTTGCTGCCTATGCCTACTGGTATGCTGATTCATTAAAACCACAATACACAGGAGAAACTCAATTACCTGGCCTTTCTGCTCAGGCCGAAATTTATTATGATGATTATGGGATTCCACATATTTATGCTCCTAATGAAGAGGATGCCTACAGAGCCCTTGGCTATGCTCATGCGCAGGATCGTCTGTGGCAAATGGAAGTGGTAAGACGAATCGCTCCAGGGCGTCTTTCTGAGATTTTTGGAAGCAAACTGCTCAAAGTAGATAAGTTGTTTAGAGCGTTAGGCATTCAGCAATATTCTGAACAAATGTTAACCCATTTTCAAACGAATGGAGATCCCAAGATTCGAGCGGCCGCACAGGCGTATTTGGCTGGTGTCAATACCTTTGTATCAGACGGACCTACTCCAATTGAGTTCTCCATTATTGGAGTGGAAAAGACCCCCTTTTCTATGATTGACGTGTACAACACGATGGGCTATATGTCTTTTAGCTTTGCCGCCGCACAAAAAACAGAACCCATAGTCACTAAAATTCTTCAAGACTTGGGAGAAGACTACCTTAAAGATTTGGATGTTTCACCAAATATGACAGGCGCTTTGTTGGGTTCTACATTGCCAGCTACTGAGCAGATGGTGTTGCAGATTGACAAAATATTAAAAGACCTGCCAGCTGCTCCACTGATAGGCAGCAATAGTTGGGTAATAGGGCCAGATAAAACCAAATCTGGCAAAGTCATTTTAGCCAATGATCCACACATCGCCTATTCGCAACCAGCCGTTTGGTATGAAGCGCATATCGAAACGGCCGAAACCAGTTTTTATGGCTATTATCTAGCAGGGTATCCTTTTGCCATTATGGGGCATAATAGAGAATATGCCACAGGCTTGACCATGTTCGAAAACGATGATATTGACTTGTATTGGGAAAAAGATAATCCTACCAACCCAGGTCAATATTTATTCAAAGAAGAGGCGAAAGCCTATAAAATAAGAAAGGAAAGTATCATAGTGAAAGATTCCATCACCATACAAATGGAAATCAAACATACCCACCACGGCCCTGTAGTAAACGAGGCTTTAGAACTTGATCAGGCTTGGCCGCCAGTATCTCTTTTTTGGGTGTATACACAAAAACCTGGGGAAATTTTGGAAGTGACGTATGGCTTTTCTCACGCTAGGGATCTTGCTGATGCACGTAAAAATGCTGCCAAAATTCATGCCCCTGGGCTGAACGTCATGTATGCTGATGCCCATGACAACTATGCACGCTGGTCATCTGCTCATTTGCTACGCAGGGCTGATTCCGTGAATTCAAAGCTAATCCTGGATGGCACTTCAGGACAGAACGAAGTTCAGGGCTATTACGATTTCAGCTACAATCCTAAATCAGAAAATGCGCCTTGGGGATATGCCTATAGTGCCAACAATCAAGCCGACACCACCCTTGGGCTAGTGGTACCTGGTTACTACTTGCCAGAAGATCGGGCAAGAAGAATCAAACACTTATTGGATCAGGATAAAAAATGGGATGTGGAAGACACCAAAAAAATGATGCTGGATGTGACCTCTAATAACTCGCCAGAAGTAGCTGCTTCTATCCTAGAAGCCATTGACGAGAAACTGATCAACTCAGAAAATGAAGAGAAGGCGCTACAGCTCTTGTCTGAGTGGAAAGGCACTTTTGAATTAGATGATATCGTTCCCACGATTTATAATAAGCTGATTTACAAAATACAAGAAGGCATTTTTGTAAACAAAATTGGTGCAGATGGATTTGACGCTTACATGAAAACACATTTGATGAAGCGAAGCTTCCAGCCGCTTTTTGCCAATGACAGTTCTGTGTGGTGGGACAGCCCCAACACACCAGAAGTGGAAACCAGATCTCAAATCATCACCAGTGCATTTTCAAATGGTCTGCTGGAGTTAGAAAACCAATTGGGGACTGACATGAGCCAATGGCAATGGAACAAAGTACACACCCTTGAGCACAATCATGTTTTGGGAGCCGTGAGTCTGCTTAGAAAGTACTTTAATGTAGGGCCGTTCCCCGTTCCGGGCAATAATGAAGTGATCAACAACTATATCTACAGATGGTCGGCTGATGGTGAATACAAAACTTCAGCTGGTCCATCCACAAGACGAATTGTAGATTTCGCTGATGTGGAGGGAAACAGCTGGAGCATTTTACCCACAGGAAATTCTGGCAATATATTTTCTCCCCACTATAGCGACCAAGCAGAGATGTACGTGAATGGAGCATATCGTAGACAGCTGATGAATAAAGAAGATATTATGAAAGTCTCTAAGGGCGCTTTGGTGCTCAGACCGTAATTATTTCAACCCTTCCAAAGTTCAACCTTTGGAAGGGTTTGGCTTCAAGCCCTTACAACACGACTTCTCTCTATTAGCTATCGTACCACTCTTGATTAAAAATTTGCATCCAGATTTTAAGCGATTGTTTTTGCTTAACCGTATTCTTGTCATTATATAATTATTACGGACTTTCAACACATCCAAAGATGAAAAAACAAATGTTAGCGGCTTTGCTGCTCTTATCTGCTTTCGCTACACAAGCACAAAATCACGAACAAAACCTAAGAACCATTTTTGACGAAGCACTGACCAAAGGACAATCTTATCCTATGCTGGAATACCTGTCTCTCAAAATTGGTCATAGACTGAGTGGTTCGCCTTCAGCTGCTGCCGCTGTAGAATACACCCGTCAGCAAATGGAGTCTTATGGCTTCGACCAGGTATATCTACAAGAAGTGATGGTGCCGCATTGGGTTCGAGGCCAAAAAGAAATTGGGCGAATTGTGAACTCCAAGTTTGGTTCTCAAGACGTCAATGTGATAGCCTTGGGCAACAGTGTGGGTACTGGGCCAGAAGGTTTATTGGCAGAGGTAATTGAAGTGCAAAGCCTTGAGGAATTAGAAAAATTGGGTAAGAAAAATATTGAGGGCAAAATAGTATTCTTCAATAGACCCATGGATCCTAAGCACATTCATACTGGACATGCCTATGGTGGCGCTGGAGATCAACGTGTAAAAGGCCCATCTGAAGCAGCCAAGTATGGGGCTGTTGGCGCGATCAATAGATCCCTGACGCTGGCACAAAATGACACCCCTCATACAGGTTCTTTGATCTATGAGGAGGGAGTGGCTCAGATTCCAGCTGTGGCGATTAGTACAGTTGGAGCCGATTATTTGAGTAGATCTATCAAGGCCAATAAGGCCATGAAGTTTTATATGGAAACCCATTGTGAAATGTTGCCGGACGTACTTTCATACAATGTGATAGGTGAATTGAAAGGATCAGAATTGCCAAACGAATACATTGTGGTTGGTGGTCACCTTGACTCCTGGGATGTAGGTGATGGATCACACGATGATGGTGCGGGCTGTGTGCAGGCCATAGAGGCTGTTAGGATTTTTAAGGCCACTGGTATTCGCCCTAAACGAACGCTAAGAGCCGTCATGTTTATGAATGAGGAAAATGGGCTAAGAGGAGGTAATGAATATGCCAGAGTAGCGAAAGAAAAAGATGAAAAACACATTGCCGCATTGGAATCTGACTCAGGAGGATTTACGCCCAGAGGATTTGGAATTAAATCTTCAGAAGAAACTTTAGCAAAAATCCAAAGCTGGAGTAGTTTGCTCGCACCTTATGATTTGAGGAAAATCGTAAAGGGTTATGGTGGAGCAGACATCAATCCGCTAGAAGATCAAGGGCCAGCACTGATTGGATTGATGCCAGACTCACAACGATACTTCGACTATCATCATACGACTGACGATACTTTTGATAAAGTCAATAAACGCGAACTCGAACTGGGTGCTGCCTCAATGGCCGCTTTGATCTATTTGATCGATCAGGAGGGGTTGTAAAATATTTTATGTCATTGCGATCCCGTTATTTGGCGGGATCGCAATGACGCAAAAGGCTGAATTTTAAATATTGAACTTTTAATTTCGAATCGATTTTATGCCACACTTCATCATTCACTGCTCAGAAAACATCACACGAATTCATAGTAAAAAAGAAATCATGCAAACCGTTTATGAAGAGGCCATTGCAAGCGAATTGTTTGTAAAGACTGATATCAAAGTTAGGGTTCAGTCCTTTGACGAATTCATAGCAGGAGAAGGGGCAGACGATTTCATCCATGTCTTTGGCAACATCATGCAAGGACGAACGGCAGACCAAAAAGCCAATTTGTCGCGACGCATAGTTTCTGCCCTCAATGGACTTTTTCCACAAGTGCCCATTGTCTCCATGAACATTCGTGATTTCGAAAAAGACAGTTATTGCAATAAAGCCATGGTGGAATAAAACAAACTGACTTATGGAAGCACAATTCAAAGCCTGGAAAACCAGCAGGTCGTTAATTGCCCAGTATTTCGAAAAATATGATCTGGAGCAACTCAATCAAATCCCTGAAGGATTCAACAACAATTTGATTTGGAATTTGGGTCACATCATAGTGGCGCAGCAGGGTCTGATTTATAAAGGGTCTGGCTTAGATCCCTATATTTCGCAAGAGTTATCAGCACGTTATCAACCTGGGACTAAGCCAGAAGCCAAAGTAAAGCAGCAAGAAGTTGATGAACTACGCGGATTATTGACTTCACTGATTGACAAAACAGAATCCGATTTTAAAAAGGGTATTTTCAAAAGTTATAAAGAACGAACCACAGCCACAGGTTTTCATTTAGCTTCAATCGAAGACGCCTTCGAATTCAATAACTATCATGAAGCCCTCCACTTGGGCGCTATGATGGCCATACGTAAGTTTGTCTAACAAAATCATGTAACCCTAACGGGGTTTAAAACCCTGTTAGGGTTACATATACTCGCCGTGCCAACAAAACCTACTTGGCAGAGTCTCGTTGTTAATCTTTCATGAGCACCTACTCAAGAAAAACGAAACTCAAAGCAGACTGCCCAATGGAACGGGCGTTGAATGTGATGACTGGCAAGTGGAAACTGGCTTTGCTCTGTGAACTCAACAGACGAAATGCCAGGCTTGTAGATTTTGAAAAAAAGAACCCTGAAGCCTCCAAGCGCACGTTGGCTCAGCAGTTAGGTGAATTGGTGAAAGATGGCATTGTGCAAAAAAAAGACTTCCAGGTGTATCCCAAAAAAGTAGAATACTCCCTCACATCCTTGGGCAAGGAACTCATTCCTGTCATTCAAAAGATGGGAGAGTTTGGAGAAAAGCTCTAGCCTCTTGCATCCATGCAGGTGAATTCACCCCTTATTGCGATTGATAACCTGCTCTTTTAGATTTGTTGAATTCCAAAAACATTTGGTAGAACAAACAATGTCTGTCATTTCGAACAAATGTGAGAAATCTTATTTGCGGATTGTCGTATGCTAGATTTCTTCCACTGTCCAAATGACAAATTGTGGGTATAACATTATATTAAACACTCATGAAAAGTCAAAAACGCATACTTGCTCTCGTACTAATTATTTCTTCTTTGCAATCATGCCAACTAAAAAAGGACGTTTCCTTTGAAGAAGAAAAGGAGAAAATTATGGCCATGCATCATGCACAGCGCGATTATCATTTCAATAAAGACTCAATTGCTTTTGCAGATCAGCACTCAGAAAATTTCATTTCTGTGAATCGAGGTCAAATTACTCGACCAAAAAGAGAAGCCAGTATTACGAAGTACAACCGCTATTTTTCATCCGTAGAGTTTCTGAAATGGGACGATGTCTCTGAACCCATTATCAAGATCTCTGATGATGGTACCATGGCCTACACTATTGTGGATAAAATCGTTACCCTCACCTATCAGGATGAATCAGGCGAAACGGTAGAAGGTAGTACACACTTTGCCTGGACAACCATCTACAAAAAGTATGGAGACGAGTGGAAGATTGAGTGCGTGACCTCCACTAATAAACCAGAAGAGGAATAACATACGAAAAATCATGAAGAGCCTTTTTGCTTAAATTGTGGGCTTACTAATTTCCATGACAAGTGACCTTCAAAAACAAACGGCGCTGGCAAACAATTCGTGATTATAGCCTAGGCTGGACACTGGCGTTTATCTATCTCAGCATTGTAAGAGGCGAGGGGACACGAGAGCTGGGTTCTGTCCAGTTTGAGTTTTGGGACTCGATCTTTACTTCGCTTATGATGGGGCCATTGTTTGGCGCTATTTCTGGATTTTCACATGTACTGATGATGGAGTATGGATACAAACAAGTATCACTATTGAAGCTGATCATTATCCGTGCCATCTACGCACTACTATTTTTGACTTCTATCATTCTTCTTGCATTTGTTTTCTATGGTAATGATATGGAGTTACTGGATTTCGCTTTCGAACCTGGGAGTTTCGCCATTTACCTATACATCCTGTCAGTAGACATTTTTATGTTTGGTTTAATGCAAGTGAGCCTCTACCTAGGCGGAAACAATTTACTCAAGCTTTTGACGGGGAATTTTTATACCCCAAAAGAAGAAGAACGCATTTTTATGTTTCTAGATTTGAAATCGTCTACCCAGCATGCAGAGCGACTCGGCCATATCCAATACAGTAAAATGATTCAAGACTGTTTCAATGATCTGGGTGTAGTAGTTGAAAATGAATCTGAGATTTACCAATATGTGGGTGACGAGGTGATTCTAACTTGGAATTTGGCTGATGGGCTGAGAAATGAAAATTGTTTGCAAGCCTATTACAGTTTTAAGGCACAGCTGGAAAAAAGAAAAGCATACTACCAAGACCAATATGGCTGCCAACCTCAATTCAAGGCAGGACTCAATGAGGGTATTGTAACCATAACTGAAGTAGGAAAGTACAAAAAAGAGATTGCCTTTCATGGAGACACCATCAACACGGCAGCCAGAATTCAGGAAAAATGCAATGATTTTAGGGAGGAACTTCTGATTTCAGAAAACCTAAAAGATAAGTTGGTGGTCTCAGCGTTTAGTTTTCACAAATTGGATAGTATTGCCCTCAAAGGAAAAGAACAAGTTGTCACCATTTACTCAGTGACTGAAGTTGATCAATTGAAATAAGAAAATTCATTTTGCATACAATCAAACCCCAAGTTGTCTGTTTCATCCATTGCCTTTTTTGGGTGCTATTCAGCAACGTGTGTATTGGACAACAAAATCTACCAGACCCACTAGAAGCAGGCTGGAAAGGTGAGTCTGTTTGTGAAATCCTGGAAGAGAATGAGAACATCAGAGTACTCCAATGCACATTTGAGCCAGGGGTAGGCCATGACAGGCATTTTCACGCCGCGCATTTTGGATATACTCTGGTAGGAGGAAAATTTCAAATCACGGATACTAATGGAACACGTGAGGTAAATGTACCCACAGGTTATGATTTTTATAACGAGCACATTGATTGGCATGAAGTGCTAAATGTGGGAGATAGCACGGCCGTCTTTTTAATTATTGAACCAAAATAGTTTGTTCAATTGGCATGTGCTTCGTTTTTGAGTATGTGCATAGCAAGCATGAAAGTGTCTCCCGTTAGTTCAACACTGATTAATTGGTTCACGCCCAGCAAAGGCTCCCTTTGGATACTGGACTGATCAAGCAAATGCTGATCACACCCTACTACTACCATCGTCACGGGGTTTTGCTGATCGTTTGAATACGTTTCGTAAAAAGCTTTCTGATAAATGTGATAAAAAAATCACTCAAATTCACGGTAAATAAGAAATCATGCAAGAAAAACAGCAGAGCAAAAAGCCCATGAGTCACAACGTATGATTTCTGCCTCAAAGGGTTTTTTCCACAGGCTCCCATTGTCTCCATGAGCTTTCGTGATTTTGAAAAGGCCCGCTATCGCAATAAGGCAATCTCATCCCAATCTATTCCTTTCAATAAGGATTAATTCTTTTTCTTGATTAGATTTAATCTAAATTATGTATTGATAAATCCTCATGGAGCAGTCACTTTCAATAGCAGTTCTTCCATTTGTTAATATGAGTTCAGACGTTGAGAATGAGTATTTCAGTGATGGGATGACGGAAGAGATTATTAATGCGCTGGCCAAACTTAAAAGATTGAAGGTAACATCGAGAACCTCTTCATTCTATTATAAGAATAAAAATTTATCGCTAAAGAATATAGGATTAGAGTTAGGAGTATCGGCTGTACTTGAAGGCAGTATAAGGCGCTCTGATGATACGATTCGAATTACCGCTCAGCTAATCGACACAAAGGATGACTTTCATTTTTGGTCCGAAACATGGGATAGAAAACTGGAAAATGTTTTTGATATTCA
The DNA here is from genome assembly GCF_900176375.1 of Reichenbachiella faecimaris. Lineage (GTDB taxonomy): Bacteria > Bacteroidota > Bacteroidia > Cytophagales > Cyclobacteriaceae > Reichenbachiella > Reichenbachiella faecimaris. Next base: position 614,421 of record NZ_FWYF01000002.1, read on the forward strand.
AGATGAAATTAGTCTCCTAATTGCAGATAAACTCCGTGAAAATTTTGGCCATTTCGAAATTGAGGATCATTTAGTAAATTCTCAAACTACCAATTTCGAAGCATATGAAAATTATCTGAAAGGAAACTATCATTTTCAGAAGTGGAACCATGGTGATATCCAAATAGCTCTTCAAAAGTATCAGAGGGCCATTCATCTGGATTCTAAGCATGCTGAATCCTACTTGGGTATTGCGAAATGTTATAATTTCCTTGGAGTAATGGGACTTTCACCAACTGAGGTGTCCTTTGAGGAAGTAAAAAAATACCTAACCAAAGCTTTAGCCCTAAACGATCAAATCCCCGAAGCATACTACTTATTATCAAATTTGAGTTTCTGGGGTGAATGGGACATATCAAAAAGTCTAGCATACATCGATAAAGCCATTGAAATAAATCCGAATTATGCTATTGGACATCAGTTCAAATCTTTTGTGCTAATTCTGATAAACCAAAAGATGATGGCTCTAAAACATGTAGACATTGCAATAGATTTAGATCCGCGTTCATCCGAAATCTTTTTTGCTAAAGGATATATTTATTACATGCTGGAAGATTATGAACGGTCATTGGAACTTATGGAAATGTGCTTAGCCATAACTCCTGAGGATATGTTGGCTAATATTATTAAAGGGTGTTGCTTTTTGTTAACCAATCGGGCAGACGAAGTGATCAACATGTTTAGTTCTGAAGATGCGACTCATATAGATGAGGCCAATAAAATTGGGATGATCGCAATTGCCCATGCATTCAAAAGTGATCAAGCCAATGTGGCGAAGTACCACAAGCTCTTAGAAGAAAAATTGGAAAATGATAATGCAGAACGAGCACTTTCGTATTTGTTTCTAATCTATGTGATTTCAAATCAGTCTGACCGAGCATTTGACTATTTGCAAAAAGCTGTAGACATCAAATCTCCACTTATCTTTATTCTTATTCCTGATCCGCTTTTGAATCCCATAAAAAGTGCCCCTAGATACAAAGCAATTTTTAATAGTGTATTTGGAAAGATACCAAGAATCGACAAGGCCAAACGAGTTAAGAAGGTCATTATGAGTGATCATCAAACGGAGATATACGCTGAAAAATTAAACCACTTACTTGCAGTTCAAATGCCCTATTTGGATTCATCTTTGAGTTTGAGGGCCTTATCCGAACAAATAGGTATTCATCCAAATCAACTGTCCTGGCTAATCAACGAAAGGTTCCAAAAAAATTTTAACGAATTTATCAATCAGTATCGGGTTGAAGCTTTTAAACGTAAAGCTAAGGATCCCAAAAATGCTCACCTTACACTCATAGGATTGGCCTACGAGAGTGGATTCAATTCTAAGACAGTATTTAATACCTTTTTCAAAAAGGAAACAGGGATCACACCCAAAGAATATCTCAATAAAATATCCTAATATCCGAGAGGACTTACTTATTAATACGTTCGGATTTTCATAATGCAGGTTCGCATTTATAAGCCAATCACAGCATAAATGCTTTTTTATTCAAAAAAAGTATCAAACAGCCAAGTGTGGCGAATTTTTAATTCAAAATTTCAACTACCCGTAAAAAGGTTCGGAATTACATACCAGAACATTCTAACTATTCTCGCCTTCTAGTTTTGCCAAAAAATAGAGGACAGTCTTATCCAGTCTAATATATGTCAGTATTAATTAACTGGTGAATTGCATCTCTGGGTAGCCTGTCAAGCTAAAGTAAACGAATACTGTAATGGTTATACATAGTAGATGTTATTTTAAGAAGGAGCAAGAAGATAAACAGCGCTTTACTAATTGGGTTCATGAATTAGAATGTATCAACAAACGGACATATTCAAGATTGGATTTGAAAACTTCTCTTGGCAATACTGTCGTATGGGGGATAAATTCACAATGTGAGACTAGCGAAACCCTGGTTATTTTCCCTGGTGTTAGAACAACCGCACTTTTTTGGGATTTAGATAGAGGTCTGGATTATTTGGGTTCCGATCTTAAAGTTTATATGGTAGAAACTAATGGGCTACCAAACTTGAGCGATGGAAATACGCCAGATATAAGATCTAACGGATATGGAGTATGGGCTTCGGAAATTTTAGATCAATTGAACATAGATCAAGCATATATTGCTGGAGCCTCTTTTGGTGGATTGATCTGTATGAAACTATGCCTGATAGCACCTTCAAAAGTCAAGGCTTCATTTCTACTCAATCCGGGTTGTCTTCAGCGATTTTCTCTCTCACCTAAAAATCTGTTTTTCAATCTACTCCCCATTCTATGGCCAAATCAAAAAACTGTTGAACTGTTCTTGAACCACGCAATTTTTTGCAAACCTAATCATATGCTATCTAGAGAAGCAGAAAGAATGCTCTCTGAATATGAATTGTTTGCATTAAAACAATTCAAGGACAATGCTCAAAAGCCCTATGATATGGGACAAGAACTGAATAAAGTAAGATCCCCAATTTTTCTAATGCTGGGAGATAAAGATCTACTTTTTCCTTGCCTTAAATCCATGGAAAATGCAAGAACCAATCTTCCAAACCTGAAGGAAATTATTCTACTTGAAAATGTCGCGCACGGGATAGAAGTTTATAATGAAGCCTTGAAAATCCTTGGAAAACGGATTGCTAAACTGACCAAATTAGGACTTGCAATAGCCTGAACATCGGTCAAACATTTTTGACATCAAAAACTTAAAAAAACAATAACAAATCAATAAACAAATGAAGCGATTAATTCTAGCTACAATGCTAAGTTTTCTGATACTGAGTGTCAGGGGACAGGGGTATACCATGAGTGGTTATCTGAAAGACGCCAGTAATGGCGAGACGCTAATTGGGGCGACAGTGCTTATCAAAGGCACTACGCAAGGGGCCATTACGAACGTATATGGCTTTTATTCTCTGACATTACCTGCGGACACTTATGAAGTGGAGTTTAGGTACATCGGTTTTATAAGTGTAGAACAGACGGTGGACCTAACAAGTGGTAATCAAAGAGTTGACATTGAACTACCAGAAGAAAGTCAACAACTTGACGAAATCGTAATCTCTGCAGAACCTGAAGATATTAATGTGTCAGGCATTCAAATGAGCAGTAACAAATTGGATATTCAAACGATTCAAAAAATGCCCTCATTTATGGGAGAATCAGATGTGATCAAAAGTATTCAATTTCTACCAGGAGTATCTACTGTGGGAGAAGGAGCCTCAGGATTCAATGTCCGTGGCGGAAGTGTTGGGCAAAATATGATTTTGCTTGATGAAGCACCAGTATACAATTCTTCCCATTGTTTGGGATTCTTCTCAGTGTTCAATCCAGATGCAGTGAAAGATGTTAACCTTATCAAGGGCGGTATTCCTGCTAGATATGGTGGTCGTATCGCATCTGTACTTGACATCAGAATGAAAGAAGGTAACAGTAAGGAATTTACTGCAGAAGGCGGAATCGGCACTATTTTTAGTCGATTCGCAGTGGAGGGGCCAATTGCGAAAGAAAAGGCTTCATTTATACTCGCAGGTCGTAGATCATATATTGATATTATAGCCAAGCCATTTGTAGAGGAGCTTGATAATGGAGCAGGACTCAACTTCTACGATCTCACACTGAAAACCAATTGGAATATCAATGAGAACAACAGAGTTTATCTTTCTGGCTATTGGGGCAAAGACAATTTCAATTTTGATGAAGATCAAGGGTTTAGTTGGGGCAATCGTACCGCCACTTTACGATGGAATCACATTTTTAATGAGCGATTGTTTTCAAACTTTACTATCTACACCAGTGATTATAAATACTTATTGGCATTTGGAGAAGACCAAGACAACGAATTTGATTGGAGTTCCAGAGTTAAAAATTTCAGCTTCAAACCTGAGTTTACCTTTTTTATAAATCCTGAAAATGAAATTTCGTTCGGAGGAGAAACATTATATTTTAGTTTTGAACCTGCCAATGCATCGGGCGTAAGTGAAGGTGAAATAATTGATTTTAGTCTGGAACAAAAACATGTAATAGAGTCTACAACCTTCGTGTCCAATAATCAAAAAATAGGAAATAATGTAGAATTAGAATATGGGGTTCGACTTTCTTCTTTTGCCTTATTAGGTTCCGGCAAGTCTATCACTTATGGTGATACTACCCCAGGGACAAGAAAACCTGTGGTGGGAGTTGAGTCTCATAACAAAGGCGATCTCATGCAATCTTACCACAACCTAGAACCAAGATTTGCGATGAAATATCAGTTGAATGACTACAGCTCATTGAAAGCCAGTTACAATAAAACATCTCAATATATTCATTTGATTTCTAATACAACAGCATCCAATCCATTAGATGTATGGACGCCAAGTAGTAATAACATTAAGCCACAGATTGGTCATCAAATAGCTTTGGGTTGGTTTAGAAACTTTGGTCCAGACAACAATCTTGAGTTGTCTGCCGAAACTTATTACAGAAAAACCCTTAACCAAATTGATTATATCAATGGGGCAGATTTACTAATCAATGAATATCTGGAAGGTGACCTATTAAGTGGAGAAGGGAGAGCCTACGGATTGGAAATAATAGCCAAGAAAAATACTGGAAAATTTACTGGTTGGGTTAGTTATACACTTGCAAAGACTGAGTTAAAAGTCGATGGTATCAACAATGATAATTGGTACGATACCAGATATGATCAAAGACACAATTTTAAAGCAGCTGTTTTTTATGATACTGAGAATCGCTGGAGTTTTTCAGCCAATTTCAGCTTCTTGACCGGTACGCCTACAACTTTTCCAACATCCAGATACTACGTAGGAGATTACGCTGTTCCTCACGTCGCTGGCAACGAAAGAAATGGATTCAGGATACCAAATTATCACAGATTAGATCTTTCAGCAACACTTCAGGGTAAAACCCTGAATAAAAAAGGTGAACTGAAAAAGTATCACAGTTACTGGGTATTTTCAATCTACAACGTCTACGGAAAGCAAAATCCGTTTTCAATCTATTTTTCTCAAGACAATGATGCCCCAATATCAGGAGACCCTATTTCAACACAAGCCACTCAGGTGTCAATCATAGGAACAATGATGCCAGCTATTTCTTACAATTTTAAATTTTAAGTCATGAAATCAATAAATAAATATATTTTTCTTTTGTCTGCCTTTGGCTTGATGGCCTGTGAGGATCAAATCTACCCGAAACTCAAGGAAGCAGATCAAATTCTCGCTATCGACGCTTGGGTCAATGATAAGATAGAAGCTCAAACTATCAGAGTGTATAAAAGTGCTCCTTATTTTGATAATAGCGTAAGAGAAGGATTGAACGGAGCTGAGGTGTACATTCAGGATAATGAAAACAACAGGTTCGATTTTCAAGATGCTGGAAAAGGTGAATACGTTTGGATGCCCGATGGAAATGTTGGTTTTGGTTCTGTTGGTAAAACATATACCCTCAGCGTACTCGTAGATGGAATACTCTTCCAGTCGGTATCAGTAAAAAACAGGGTACCAGAAATTGACAGTGTCTCCTTTAGGTTTGAGAAAGCCAGTTTAGGTAACCCAGATATGCATATGGGCACTTTTTATGCCAGAGACCCAATCGGAACTGGAGATACTTATTGGATCAAATCATACAAAAATGGACTATATCTAAATAAACCTTCTGAAATCAATATTGCTTATGACGCCGGGTTTAATGCAGGAGCGGTCATAGATGGTTTGGTATTCATCCAGCCTATCAGAGATCAGGTCAACAGATTTGATGAAGATCCAAAGGATGAATTGAATGTCTTACCACCCTATGAGGATGGAGATTCTTTAAGTGTTGAAATTCATTCTATTACCAATGAGGCCTATCATTTTTTGTCTGAAATGAGAGAAGTACTGGATCGTCCAGGGGGTTTTGGTGAGCTGTTCACAAGTCCACTAGGAAATCTAAAGTCTAATATTAGTTGTATTAGCGTTGAGTCAGTTGAGGTTGTTGGGTTTTTTTGCATATCTGCAGTGGAAGCTAAAGGAAAAAGGTTGGATGTTTCCCAAGTACCCCACGAATGAATGAGGTAACGGCAAAACAATCTGGTCAATTTTAACATTGGCGGATATTGATTATTAAACTGGTATAGGTACTGGGTGTTGAACATGTCGGTGGAGACAAGTCAGTCCAGTTTTCCTAAGGGAGCGATTCGGATATGTGAGTGCGAGATCATTCCTCCTCGCTCCCTTGAATATTTCATTTTTACCTATTATTCTAAAGTGTATTAGTGAAATCAGAACAAAATCATGTTAAATTAATTTCCTTCAAAAGATAAGGAAGGCAACCATTTTGTTGATTTTTTACTCTTTAACGAAAGAAATTATGCTTTTTCTTCAAAACATTTCATACTCACATCCCAACAAAGATTTGCTGTTTGAAAATGTCCACCTTTCAGTAAGCAATCACAACAAAATAGCTTTAATCGGTCACAACGGAGTGGGGAAATCCACCTTATTGAAAATTGTCGCAAAAGAACTACTGCCATCCAATGGACAACTAAAGATTGATGTAGAGCCATACTATGTGCCACAAATTTTTGACCAATACAATCATTTAACGATTGCAAAAGTTTTGCAGATCGAAGACAAACTCAGGGCCATGCAGGAAATATTAATTGGCCATGTAACGGAAGAAAACTATGCTTTGCTTGGTAATGACTGGACGATCGAAGACCGTTGCCAAGCCGCCTTAAACTATTGGGAATTGAGCGACGTGGATTTGGCACAAAAAATGGAATCCTTAAGTGGCGGACAAAAAACAAGAGTCTTTCTTGCAGGCATTTCCATTCACGCTCCCAAGTTGGCCTTGCTGGACGAGCCTAGTAATCATTTGGATCTGTCTGGCAGACAGCAATTATATAGTTTTATTCAATCCACATCAACCGCATTACTGGTAGTGAGTCACGACAGAAAATTATTGAACCTTTTGAATACAGTTTGTGAATTAAGCAAACAAGGCCTTATCGTTTATGGTGGCAACTATGATTTTTATGTCAAACAAAAGCAAATTGAAAATAATGCCCTAAACCAAGACATTCATAGCAAAGAAAATGCCCTGCGAAAAGCCAAAGAAAGAGAGAGGGAAGCCCTCGAACGAAAGCAAAGGTTAGATGCTCGAGGGAAAAAAAAACAAAGCAAATCTGGTATGCCCAAAGTGATGATGAATAAGATGAAAAACGATTCTGAAAATAGTTCATCAAAACTAAAAGGTATACATACTGAAAAGATTAGTATTATTTCACAGGAATTACAAGAATTGCGCTCGGAGCTACCAGATCTAGACAAAATGAAGTTTGGGTTTGACAACTCTGGGTTACATAGAGGCAAAATATTGTTTACTGCCTCAGGAGTAAACTTTAGCTATGATGTTCAACAGCTATGGCCAGAAAGTCTAAACTTTCAAATCAAAAGTGGTGAACGCATTGCTCTAAAAGGATTGAACGGTTCAGGAAAAACAACTCTGATAAAATTGATTTTGGGTAGTCTAAAACCAAAAACAGGAACAATCAATCGCGTGGAAAACCAATCCGTTTACATTGATCAAGACTATTCACTTATTAACAATGAGCTAAAAGTTTATGAGCAGGCCGAGCAATTCAACATTTCTGCATTACAAGAGCACGAAATCAAAACCAGACTGAATCGGTTTTTGTTCACCAAAGAAGATTGGGATAAACCCTGTGATATACTGAGTGGAGGTGAAAGAATGCGTTTGATGCTGTGCTGTTTAACCATTAGTCGTCAATCACCTGATATGGTCGTATTAGACGAACCAACCAACAATTTAGACATTCAGAACATTGAAATATTAACTTCTGCCATCAATGAATATCAGGGAACTTTGATTGTTGTTTCTCATGATGATAGCTTCTTGGAACAGACAAATATTGAGAGAACAATTGAACTTAAAATGCTATAGCAGCCTCTTTGTTTGCGAGCAACAATCCGCTGCACACAGTGATCAACAAGGACTAAACCCTTTATCGGTTTTGATTGTAGTACAATCGTCTAAGATTATAATTTAAATACACTTATATATGAAAAAGAAAATACCCCTATGGCTTCGTATTACACTGATATTGATACTTACAGTAATCGTTTTGGTTCTGTCAGAAATTATTCGTGAGCTTTTTGATAACGCCTTATTAGGCACTATGCTATCAAACCTAATAGCAGCTTTTTGTTTGTTTGGCTTGGTATATTGGTTCAGACTTAAGCTTGATAAGCAAAGTATTAAAACCATCGGCATTGACTTTAGCTATAAACATAGTTTGACAGGTGGCTTTATAGCCACACTAGTTTTAGGTATAGGCCTCTTGTCTTTATTACTCTCTGGGCAAGTTTCCATAATTAATACGCAGTTCAACTTGACTTCACTAATTCTTAGTTTGCTATCATTCTTATTCGTTGGTTTTTTTGAAGAACTTGTATTTAGAGGCTATATACAAACTAATTTAAGTCAAAACGTTGGCGATAAATGGGCATTAATTCTAAGTTCATTTCTATTTGCTTTCTTGCATAGTTTAAATCCAGATATCTCACTATTGGCCTTATTTAATATATTTTTAGTTGGGATTTTATTAGGTAAACTGTATCAGATATCTGATAATTTATGGTTGGTAATTAGTTTGCATACCCTTTGGAATTTTCTACAAGGTCCTGTTTTTGGTTTTGCAGTTAGTGGAAATGATAGTTATTCACTACTCACATTAAAAGAAGTTGGGGCTGAATATTTGACAGGCGGACAATTTGGTTTTGAAGGTTCTTTGTCTTGTACCTTCATAACAGTTACCACTATTGCCTTAATCACAACAAAAAGAGCTAGAACTTTGCTGACCTGAATATGACACTGAATTTTGATTGTTTGCTTAGTGTTATGTAAAGTAGCAGATAGAATACGACTTCCAACATTTAATAATTGTTGCATAAATAAAACTTTGATAGCAACCCTTTTTTACCTTCTCAATTGGCATGCGCTTCGTTTTTGAGTATGTGCATAGCAAGCATAAAAGTGTCCCCCGTTAGTTCAACACTGATTAATTGGTTCACGCCCAGCAAAGGCTCCCTTTGGATACTGGAGTGATTAAGCAAATGCTGATCACACCCTACTACTACCATGGTCACTGGGTTTTGCTGATCGTTTGAATACGTTTCGTAAAAAGCTTTCTGATACTGCTGATAGTAATACCAGTTGGAAGAAAGTCTGCTGATGGACTGAAAGTATTCAGTAAACGAAGTTTCCCTTCCTATATAAGTGCAAATATCTTTTTGGCGTAAGCCAGACAGATCAGCTTTTGCATAAAGTGCCCACAATTTCAAAATAGAGTCATGCTTGGGCTTTTCAGAGCTATAAAACAAATCCGATCTAAACTTGGTCGACACGATCATCACCCGGCCTGATGTGACAGTTCTCATCAGCGCCTTGAAGTCGGACATACATGACTGCTCCAAATAGAAGTTTCGCGCGCTCTGGCCAGCGACTGTTATCAAATGTATCATGCTTTTTGGGTGTTAAAAGCTATATATGAAACAACTCTATTTTGTCATGATGACGATAGGAGGTGTCTTCTTTAATGTAGATGAGATTTCTCCTATCGTCGAAACGACAACTTTAGATTACTTAATATTTTAAGCCAAATCAAATCGGTCTAGGTTCATCACCTTGTCCCATGCGGCTACAAAATCTTTCACAAACTTGTCTTGTGAGTCTCTACATCCATAAACCTCCGCCAAGGCTCTGAGCTCAGAATTTGATCCAAAAATCAAATCCACTCTAGTTCCAGTCCATTTGACCTGACCTGTCTGGCGATCTCGTCCTTCGAATACATCTTGTGTATCTGATGTTGCTTTCCAGGAGGTTCCTAAGTCCAGTAGATTGACAAAGAAATCATTTGTCAACTTTCCTGGCTGCTTGGTGAATACACCATGATCAGAATCATCATAGTTGGTACTCAGTACTCTCATACCTCCGACAAGTGCCGTCATTTCTGGAGCCGTAAGTGTCATCAATTGCGCTTTGTCCACCAGCATCTCTTCTGCAGATATGGTATAACCCTCCTTCATATAGTTTCGGAATCCGTCGGCCAAAGGTTCAAGCGCCATGAACGAATCCACATCCGTCTGCTCGGCAGAAGCATCTGCTCGACCAGGGCTGAAAGGCACTGTGATACTGTGACCAGCATCCTTAGCCGCTTGCTCTATTCCAGCACATCCGCCCAATACAATTAAGTCCGCAAGAGAAACAGTTTTATTGAATCCCTTTTGAATACCTTCCAGTTTTCCAAGCACTTTAGAAAGTTGCGCAGGGTTATTTGCTCTCCAATCCTTTTGTGGAGCTAAACGTATGCGAGCGCCATTGGCTCCTCCTCTTTTATCCGAGCCACGAAAAGTAGATGCTGATGCCCAGGCTGTAGATACCAATTCCGAAACAGATAATCCAGAAGCCAAAATTTTTGCTTTGAGATCTGCTATGTCGTTAGCATTGATCAATTCATGTGTAACTGTTGGAATCGGGTCTTGCCATATCAGTTCTTCTGTGGGCACTTCACTTCCTAAATAAAGCGCAATCGGCCCCATGTCTCTATGCGTCAATTTATACCATGCTTTCGCAAATGCCTCAGCAAACTCCTCAGGGTTTTGGTGAAAGCGTCTGGAGATGGGTTCGTAGATAGGATCCATTTTCAATGCCATGTCAGCTGTGGTCATCATCAACGCCTGAGTTTTTGATGCATCTCCTGCTGCTGGTGCCTGTTTCGCATGAGAAGCTGCTGTTGGTGTCCACTGATTTGCGCCAGCTGGACTTTTCGTCAATTCCCATTCATACCCAAACAAAACATCAAAATATTCATTGTTCCATTCTGTAGGCGTAGACGTCCAAGCCCCTTCTATGCCACTAGTAATCGTATCATCTCCGTGTCCACTGCCAAAGGTATTCTTCCAACCCATACTTTGCTCTTCAATACTTGCACCAGCAGGTTCTCTGCCCACATACTTGCCAGGGTCTGCTGCTCCGTGTGCTTTGCCAAAAGTGTGGCCCCCCGCAACCAAAGCAACCGTTTCTTCATCGTTCATAGCCATTCGCCCAAAAGTCTCTCGAATATCAAAGGCCGATTTCAGAGGATCTGGATTACCATTTGGCCCTTCAGGGTTTACATATATCAATCCCATCTGAACCGCACCCAGTGGATTCTCCAATTCACGCTCACCTGTATATCTTTTGTCACCTAGCCACTCTGTTTCTGCTCCCCAATAAATATCCTCCTCAGGATGCCAAACATCAGCTCTACCTCCTGCAAATCCGTACGTTTTGAACCCCATAGATTCTAAAGCGCAGTTGCCAGCTAGCACCATCAGATCTGCCCAGGAAATTTGCTTTCCATATTTCTGCTTGACAGGCCAAAGAAGCAAACGTGCTTTATCCAAGTTACCATTGTCTGGCCAGCTATTAAGCGGGGCGAATCGCTGCGTACCTGATCCAGCACCTCCACGCCCATCCTGGATTCTATAGGTGCCTGCGCTGTGCCAAGCCATGCGGATAAAGAAAGGGCCATAATGACCATAGTCAGCCGGCCACCAGTCCTGAGAGGCTGTCATCAAATCGTACAGATCTTTTTTTATGGCCTTTAGATCCAGTTTCTTAAACTCCTTGGCATAATCAAAATCTTCTCCCATGGGGTTGGATAGGTTAGAATGTTGTCTGAGGATATTCAGTTTGAGCATATTTGGCCACCAGTCGAGATTGGACGTGCCCTCACCAGCTGCATGATTTAATTCGCCTCCATGAAAAGGGCATTTGCCTGCACCATTAGAATTATTGTTTCCCATTTTTTTAATCTTTTTAGTTTGTTAAGTCAATGTTCTTTAAATGTGGCGAATAATAAGATATTATTCAAATCAATAATTATTATACTTGTATAAGATAAAATTATATGACGCTACAGCAGTTTGAATATATCATCGCGCTGGATGAGTATCGCCACTATGTCACTGCAGCTGAGCACTGCTATGTCTCTCAGCCCAACCTGACCATGCAGGTCAAAAAATTGGAAGTGGAAATCGGGGTTAGAATTTTTGATCGTGACAAGAAGCCACTCCAACCCACAGAAATTGGCAAGGAAATCATTCTTAGAGCCAGACAGATTCTCCGCGAATCCAAACAGCTCAAGGAGTTTGTGACCCACGAGAAAGAAACGCTGGAAGGAGAATATACGGTTGGGATTATTCCTACCCTAGCCCCCTATTTACTGCCTCAATTTCTCCCTTCATTCATCAAAGAGAACCCAAAAATTCATTTGAAAATCAGGGAGCTTCAAACTAGCCAAATCATCTCTCAGCTCGAAAATGGCATCATAGATATTGGTATTTTGGTCACTCCACTCAATGAATCAGCTATTAGAGAAATACCTGTGTTTTATGAACCCTTTTTGCTTTACTTACCTGAGCATCATCGTTTGTTGAATGAGAAACTGATGCTAGCTGAAGATCTGGATCCAAGCGAAGTTTTGGTGTTGGACGAAGGCCATTGCTTTCGAGAGCAGGCCCTATCTATTTGCAAAGGTGCAAAACATGGTTCCTCTATTGGATTCGAATATCAAAGTGGCTCGATAGAAGCACTCAAGAGCCTGGTACAAAAAGGAGTTGGCTATACCCTCGTACCAGAGCTATCTGTCAGTCCTGCACAAGATGATGTTCATATCAGAAGATTCACGAATCCTCAACCCGTGCGGGAGGTAAGTATCGTGGTGCACAACAGCTACATCAAAGAATCTGTGATTGAACGACTCAAGGAAACCATTCAAAAAGTAATACCCACACAGTTATTAGAGAAGCAATCCATCGTTGACTTTGATTGGAATTGAAATTTTTTGCGGTTCACAGTATTTACTAATTTTGAATGATCATGAAATCCCTAATCACCCATTTCTTCCTCATCATTTGTTTTGTTGCTCACGGGCAGAATAAAAAAGCACTCATCTGGCCCAATGGCGCTAAAGCCGCTATATGCCTGACTTATGACGATGGGCTTCCCAGCCATATCTACACGGCCGCTCCTATGCTAGCACAGTACAATTTCAAGGGAACTTTTTTCCCCACACTTTCTTCTCCTTCCATATATGACGATATGGAAAAATGGAAATCTCTAGCTGCGTCGGGTCATGAATTGGGAAATCACACGCTATATCATCCATGTCAAAAATCCTTGGAAAGTATGGATTGGGTTGCTGATCGTCACAATCTGGATGACTATTCTCTCGAAAAAATCTATGAAGAGATCCAGATGGGTAATACTTTCTTGCAGGCTTTGGATAGTAGTAGACAGAGAACGTTTGCTTATCCTTGCTCCAACTATTTAGCCGATGGGGAAGATTATAGTGTAGCTCTTTTTAACTATGCTACAGCTGCTAGAGATGCTTCTGAAATACCTACCAAATTGCCTTCACCACTTGAAATTGATCTATTCCACGTTCCTTCTTGGGCACCTAATAATCATGGCGCACATTTCTTGATTGCCTATATAGATACCATCATTCAAAATGAAACCTTGAGTACAATCACCTTTCACGGTGTGGGAGCAGAGCACATGCAGATCAGCAGTGAAGCACATGAAGAATTGTTGAAATACTTGGATTCGAAAAGAGAGGAAATCTGGGTCACAACTTTTAAGGAAGCAACTGATTATTTAAGAACATTTCAAAATAACTCTGAGAAGTAAGTTTGTTCTCAAACCTTTGGAACATTCATAAAAAAATTAATGCTCAATGGTTCTTGATTAGTTTTAAGTTTCACTAAATATAACCGTATGCTTATTAAATCACTATTCCAATTCTTTGGCGTTTTTCTATTCATTGCTGGGCTAGCCAATTGTCAAAAACAAGATAAATCATCTGTAGCAAACGAGAAAAACACTCAAATTGTAATTGGTCATAAAGACAGTGTTTACTCCGAGACATTAAAAGAGTCTCGAAATATATGGGTACATGTACCAAGAAGTTCCAATAATGAATTATTCGAGAGCCAGAAATACCCTGTTCTTTATATACTTGACGGTTCAGCTCACTTTCACTCAGCTACTGGAATGATCAATCAACTAAGTCCAGCTAGCAACAATAGCGTAATGCCTGAAACAATCGTAGTTGCTATTTCCAATACGAACCGTAGTAGAGATCTTACGCCTACCGAGTCTTTTATTGATCCTCATAACGGCGATAGCATCCTGTACGAGTCTGGTGGTGGAAATGACTTTCTCTCCTTCATTGAAAAGGAGTTAATACCGTATGTGGAGAAAAAATATCCTGTAACCTCATATAAAACTTTCGTAGGTCACTCATTTGGTGGATTAAGTGTCATCAATGCTTTGATATCAAGACCTCATCTATTCAATAACTATGTTGCTATTGATCCAAGTTTGTGGTGGGACAAGAAATTTTATGACATGGCAGATTCAACTCTGAGAGAAAACAATTATGAAGGGAAATCTTTATTTATTGGCGTTGCCAATACTATGCCTGAGGGTATGAGTATTGAAAATGTAAAAAATGATACAACTGCTTCAACTCTGCACATTAGAACCATTCTGAACTTTGTCAACACTTTGGACGCTAATGAAAAAAACAAACTCGATTTTGGATGGAAGTATTATGAAGATGATTCGCACGGCAGTGTGCCATTTATTACAGCGTATGATGCCTTTCGATTTCTATTTCCATGGTATAATTTCAACCAAAGCCAACTTTATGACACGAGTGCTGACCCAAAAACGTTGATTGCGCTCATGAACGATCATTATGGTACAGTCTCCAAAAAATTTGGCTATGAGGTCTTGCCACCAGCAAACTTGGTCAACAACATTGGATATTATATGATGAGTGCCAATAACTTTAAAACCGCGCATGCATTCTTTGATCTCAATATTCAGAATTATCCAAATATGACAAACGTATATGACTCGAAAGGTGATTGTCATTTAGCTGAAACCGACACGCTTTTGGCCATTGAACTTTTCTCAAAAGCCTTGCAAATAGGCCCTAACAATTATTCTCAGAAAAAAATTGATCAATTAACAAAACCTTCTTCACAAGAATTCTAATCACAAAGAAAGGTCGGGTAAATAATTTACCCGACCTTTCTTTGTGATTAATGCCCAGCCCTACAGGAACATCCTGTGTCACTGGCACCATGCCAATCGAAAACTGGGGCATAGCCTGCTTGTTCCCAATAGAACTTACCTCTGGGTTGGTTGTAGTTGCCCACTTCGTTCATAGTGTTCGAATCATACAACCGTCCATTGATCATGGTGTAAACCACAGAATTTGAATGCTGAATGTTTTCTAATGGATTCTTTTCCAATACAATCAAGTCCGCCAATTTGCCTACTTCAATTGATCCAATCTCGTCATCCATGCCGATATAGTTGGCGCCATTCATAGTAGCAGCTCGCAAAGCCTCCAAGTTAGTCATTCCGCCTTGAGCCAACTCCCAAAGTTCCCAATGTGCACCCAAGCCTTGTAGCTGTCCATGAGCACCCAAATTCACCTTCACACCCACATCCGTCAGTTTCTTGCAACTTTGCGAAGTGAGAATATGCCCATTTTCATATTCCTTCATTGGGATCATGGTTCTGTGTCTTGATCTGGAGTCAATGATACTTCTTGGGGTAAATGTCAAAAGTTTCTCATCCTCCCAGACATTAGTGGTTTGATACCAGTAATACTCCCCACTCATGGCCCCATAGTTTACTAACAATGTAGGTGTATAGCCTGTCTTACTGGCCTTCCACAATTGGATCACATCGTTATGCAATTCACCAACAGGTAAGTTATGCTCTACGCCTGTGTGCCCATCTAAAATCATCGTGAGGTTATGAAAGAAATTGGAACCGCCTTCTGGAACCACTTCCACTTGTTGTTCATGAGCAGCTTGAATTACTTGTTGGCGTTGGTCTCTTCTAGGCTGATTGTAACTCTTTACTGAAAAGGCACCAAAAGCCTTGGTTCTTGTGATGGCTGAACGTGCATCGTCTAAATTATTTACTAAGGCTTTGAAGTCTCCATCTGCGCCATAAAGAATCACTCCAGTAGAGAAGATCCTTGGTCCAACCATAGCACCTGATTTCACCATTTCTGATTGCGAGAAAACCATCTCTGTATTCGAAGATGGATCATGAGTAGTAGTCACGCCATACGCTAAGTTTGTATGATATTGCCAATGCTGCTGTGGGCTCAATCCATATCTAAAAGCACCCAAATGCGCATGCACATCTATCAATCCAGGCATGATCGTTTTGCCCGTCACGTCTATCAATTTGGCGCCAGCTGGAACATCTACATTTTCTCCTACAGCCACAATTTTGTTTGCTTCAACTACTACCGTTCCTCTCTCAATCACCTGATCTCCATTCAGGGTGATGATTCTCGCATTGGTGAAAGCCACTTGGCCTGTAGGCTTATCAGTCGTCAATTGAAGACCAATTTTGATGCCTACAGAATCCATGGGTGATATGCTATCTGGTGCACCTTCTACAAATAGGAATCGATCATTGATCGCGTTGCTAAAATATTCATCTCCTAAAGTCCAGTTGAGTCGCTTAGAATCAGTAGACCACTGTAAGTTGATGCCTGCATCTTTAGCTACCTGAGCTACAGGTACATTCGT
Organism: Reichenbachiella faecimaris; assembly: GCF_900176375.1. Taxonomy (GTDB): domain Bacteria; phylum Bacteroidota; class Bacteroidia; order Cytophagales; family Cyclobacteriaceae; genus Reichenbachiella; species Reichenbachiella faecimaris. Next base: position 631,116 of record NZ_FWYF01000002.1, read on the forward strand.
AGATTTTCCGTCGAGCGTGATCGTTTTCCCAGCCAAGGGCATAGCTGCGATATAAACTTTGTAGAGATTAGAAAATGCTACCCATTTTTCATCTGGGCTTGGAATGATACGCTGGGCATACTTTGATTTGACAATCTCTCTTTCGTCCGTTCCATCCAGTTTGACAGACTTTAATGTTTTTTCCAACTCCCCAAAAAGATAACCTCCTGTTTGGTAGTAAACACGATCTCCTGCTTGATTGAATTTGGGGTAAGACCCTTCATCTATAATTTTAGTGGCGATCGTTGAAGTTTTTTTAGAATTACTCACTTTCAGTAAATACAAGCCAGGCTCTTTGGTATGAACATACCCTTGATGGCCATTACCATTTTCTTTTCTATAGACCATTGTATTTACATCCTTAGGATGAAAGCTCGGCTCACGGTAAATCGCTTTTTCTGATGTGAGTTTTGCTGGCTTGTTCTTAGGTGAGCTCATGTCTAATCTATGGATCGCACCCATGTTGTCATCATTCCAAGTGACATAAGTCAAATACTTGCCGTCTCTGGAATACACAGGTTCGAACTCCAAATCTGTTCCATTGGTCAATCTGCTTGGTGTGCCATTTGGCAATGCCTTTTTCCACAAATATCCAGCTGCGTTAAAAACTAATGTTTTTCCATCTGGCGAAGTCACTGCTTGCCGAATGGCCTTGGCAGTAAATTGATCTGGTGCTGCCTCATTTTTAAATTTCAGTGCATCCACTATTTTGTGTGTAGCTGTGGCCTCGAAAGGTATGGTAGTGACTTTCATACTAGACACATTGATCCTTCTGATCTTTCCTTTCGACCAAAAGATAATATCTTGATCATCTGGTGTCCAGTTGAAACCCGTGAAGGGGCCAAAAATTGCCCATGCCTCTTGCTGATCCTTCGTCAAGTCATCGTAAATAGGCCACTCTGCTCCAGTTTTCAGATCATGCAAATACAACACTGTTTTTTCTCGAACGCGACGTACAAAAGCCAATTGGTCTCCCTTGTGTGAAGTTACTGGACGAATAGCTCCCCCTGCTCCACCAGTTACTCTTTCTGTTTTCCCTTTTTCTAGATCATACCTTTTGATAGCGTAAATCTGACTGTTGGGGTCTTTGTTGTACTTAAAGTATCCACCCGGATACATGTCCTCACTATAATAGATGTATTTACCATCTGCGGAGGCCCATGGTTCACCAATGTCCTGTTGTTCGTTTTTCTTTTCTACCAGTTGGATTCCCTCACCACCTGATTTATGATACATCCAGATTTCGCCAGCACCAGCTGATCTCTCGGATGTAAAATGTTTTCTGGCGTATAGGTAATTGCCATCAGCGGACCATACCGCATTGTTCAACAATCTAAAGTCCTCTTTGGTGACTTGTTTGGCCTCAGAGCCATCTGTATTCATCACCCAGATATTGTCACCTCCACCAGCATCACTGGTAAAACTGATCTGCTTGCCATCTGGACTGAACCTTGGTTGCACCTCAAAGGCATGCCCCTCACGTATTGCAGTGGCTTTTCCTCCAGTGATCGGCAGGGTATAAATATCCCCCAAGAGGTCGAAAACCAGGAGCGATCCATCCGGGCTGACGTCCACACTCATCCAAGTGCCTTCGTCCGTAGTAATGGTAGTTTCTTGATAAGGCAAAGTTGGCTCAGATACCTTCCATTCCTCCTTATCTTTTTCTTGAGCTTTGATGGTAAATACAACACCAAAAGCCAATAGCGCAGTTATTAGTTTATTCATGGTTAATTAATTATTGTCTAATCGTAAGTCGAAGATAGTTTATTCGAGTCATCTTCATTCGAAAGAAAAAAGCTGGTCGGAAAGAAGGAAGTCGGAAGACCGAAGTGATTCATACTTCTTCGATCTTCCGACTTCTATCCCCTAAATAAATTGTGCATTCCATAAACCTACAGCTGATTCAATCTAGGTGCTTTCCAGGCTGCACAACTCATTTCCTTTTCAATTATAAATTCGTCGTCCAGGCCTTCCGCATGGCCAATTGTTTTTCACTCGCCGTGGTATCCACTTCAAAAACAAACTTTTCTACTTTGGCTTCGTCTCCTTCTCCTTCCGTCTTTTCAGGGTAATACCTGATGCCTACTTTGGCATAATATTCCTCAAGAGGAAGTGGCTCAGCTGCTTTCACATATTTAGCGAAAAAGTCTGCTACTTCTGGGTAGGTCATTTCCACGAAAATATCGAAAAAGTGATCTTCAGGGAAAGCCTTTTCAGGGCCATATTTTTTTGAAAGCTCGTTCACCACTTCTCGCATGCCTCGCTTGCCGTCAGATTTTTCTAGCAATAAGATGTCGAGCAAATTGATAATCACGGCTCCTTTGTAATAAACATTACTGTACTGCTTTTGACCAGATTCTGTAAACGACGTTTCGGCAATTTTTGTCAAGCTGTAGTTTGAGTCAAAGTAGTAATCATCTACTCTCAACTTGTATCTCAACTGACCCAAAAGCTCTTCCAACGTAATAAGGCCTCCACGAACTTGCATCATATCAGACGCCCATTCTGTAGTGGACTCGTAGAGCCATAAATGATTAGACGGGGTAGGAGTTACAAAATTAAACTGCTGTATGATTTCACTGTGAATGTTTAGAGGAGTGATGATGTGAAAAAATTCATGAGCGGCCGTGCTGGTGATTTTTGCACCACCATCTACTGCATAGTCGTCTTCTATATACACATATTCTGAACTATAAGAATGCTCCCAAGCGCCTGCATTAAAATCTTCAAACTGAAAAAGGAACGTGTAGCGATCGACAGGAAAATTTACTACGAATTTATTGGCTGCTTCTAGCATGGCACTCATACTTTCGAGCAGGTCGGCCGATTTGATTTTGTCTGTTTTGCTGTACGTATAAAGTTCCACTTTCGTGCCATTGAAATCTGCACTGGCCTCGGACAATCTTCCAAGTAGAATAGGAGAGTCCACTGCATGGTCAAAGTTTTTAGCGTAGTAAGCACCCTGGTCATTTTTTGAAAGTGCCGTACCTATTTTCCATTTTTCTGGATACGCCAAAGCAATAGTCAAGGGTTCGGCTTGCATACCCCGTGGATAACCAATCACGCAATGGGCATTGAACAAGACATGATCGTCTTCCATAGAAGTACCACACATCTTATACATCTCCATTTCTTCTACTGGGGTGTCCCAGGTTTCTGCCACCCGGTATTCGATTTTTGCAATCTTTTTAGGATTTGTTAATACCCACTGATTTTCACCTTTCTTTTTGGTAGCTATTTCATTTCCCTTCTTGTCAAAAGCTCGGAAACTTTTGACAAATCGGCCAATGTTCATTGTTTGATAAGTGCCAGGTGCCGTGGCAGCAAATTGATAGATATTATTGCCTTCAGACAAACCCTGCACCTCCAGCGTGACTTTGAATTCGTCATTGCTCCTGTCGTTTAGGTCAATGCTATAATTGAGACTTGTTTTCTGACCACAGGAGAGCAGTACTACGCCTACGATCAACCATGTTGTTGTTAATAATTTTTTCATTTTAGAGTTTTTTTGACTTTAGCTGGTAAGATAAGCTGGGAATATCACATGCGGAAAATGTTTGTGATAAGCGGAATGGGCTAAATTCGCAAAATGCAAACCATAAGTGTTTTAGGGTGTGGGTGGCTCGGGCTACCACTTGGTAAACATTTAGCTATAGCTGGCTATAAAATAAAAGGATCTACTACCCGAGTAGACAAACTTCCACAATTGGAGTCAGCCGGAATCAAACCTTATCATTTTACTCTGAATCCTGAATTGGAGGGACGCGCATCCAATTTTTTCGAATCAAATGTTTTGTTGATCAACCTACCCCCTCGCAATCGTGATGCCCTCCCTGACTTTCACGAAAAACAACTTAAAGCAATTCTATCCCATATAGAATCCAAACATGTCATCTTTATCAGTTCGACGGCCGTTTATCCTTCGAACAGTCGTGAGGTAAAAGAAGCTGATGCCAGTGCAGACTGTTTTACTCGTGGTGGTATCCCACTACTTAAAATGGAACAGCTATTTGTAAATAATCCAGCATTCCAATCCACGGTCATTCGTTTTGGTGGGTTGTATGGGCCAGATCGTCATCCAGGCAGATTTTTGGCAGGAAAGAAAAATTTGGCTGGTGCCAATAATCCAATCAATATGATTCATTTGGAAGACTGCATGGGGGTTATTCAAACTATCATTGAAAAGAACATTTGGGGAGAGGTATTCAATGCTTCTGCACCCTCAAAAGAAACACGGCAGTCTTTTTATGAAAAAGCAGCAATAGAGCTGGGGCTAGAAACACCTTCATTTTCCAATGAAGGCTCACCTTTCAAAAAGGTAACTTCAGAGAAGCTGATAAAATTGACTGGGTATCAATTTAAGCATTAAACAAGCATATTCTTAAATGCAATAACAACTTTGATCATTACTCTTCCTTCTTAAAAATCAAACTGGCTGAATTGATACAATAGCGCAAACCTGTAGGTTTCGGTCCATCTTCGAATACGTGACCTAGGTGACCTTCGCACTTGGCACAGATGACTTCTGTGCGTACCATGCCATATTTGTAATCAGCTAAATCCAAAAGACTTGTGTCAGTGGCATAAGTATAAAAACTTGGCCAGCCGCTCCCAGATTCAAACTTAGTCTTGGCATCGAAAAGCGGGTTTTTGCAAGCGGCGCAATAAAACATACCATTGCCCTTTACTTTATTGAGTTCTCCTGTCCAAGGTCTTTCTGTGCCCTTTTCTCTAAGGACGTTGTATTGCATTGGTGTCAGAATTTCTCTCCATTCGGCCTCTGACTTAACAACTTTTTCTTTAATTGACGAAGTGCTCGTCTTCTTTTCCTGACCTTGTGATGTGCACGCTGTAATAAGCATCACTGCTAATGCCGTAATAAATACTTTCATGATCATTCTTTTTTCCTTTGGAGTGTACAACATAAATTTAGCCGAATAAATTCATATCTATGATGAAACCAATCTATGTCATCCTATTCCTGCTATGCACCTGTCAGCCAAAAGACAAACAAGCAGTAACTACCACAGCAGAGCCCACACCTTCAGACACACTGGTACTACGATTTGATGTAAATCAAGAACTGGCAGGGTCTGCCTATCGAGAAAAGGCTACGGGTTATCTACTCGTTGTGGATGGCGACAGCACACTGTTTTTTCCTGCCTTTACCAAAGCAAAAAACGAAGGCCGCGTCAACTTGATACTCGGACTGCATCCGTCACTGACCTTTGGAGAGCAAATGCAACTGCTCCAAGCAATTCTTCCCTATGCCGCTAAGGATTACAGCTTTGATTCATTATCGAGTATTTATATAGGTCGACTAGTCCAAACAGGTGATTTGGCCATTCAGATTACCAATGAATATCTAGAAGCCTTTGGTGGTTATGGTTCAACAGCCACAACTGAATATGACACCATAGCCAGCTTTCTGGCCACATCTAAGTTGGGGCGTGACTTCAACAAACTTTTCGCACCTTACCACATGACAGTTGCAGGAACTTCAGTAGAAAAAGTGTTCTACACTGAGTTACACAAATCCATCAAGATAGACTCTGTTTTGCATAATCAGTTTCCAGAGAAAGTGCTGGATGCAATGACTTGGGTGAAATTGGAGAGGCATTAATTTAGATACATGGACTCAAGTCAGAGCATATCACCACTATTAATGGCAGCCTTCTACATTTTCGCAGGTGTCAGTCATTTTGCCAGCCCCAAATTCTTCTTGAAAATCATGCCCCAATGGGTACCAAAACCAAAAATGGTAAATTTTTTAGTTGGACTGATTGAGGTCGCACTAGGCGTGGCCATGCTCTTTGTACAAACAAGAACAATGGCGGCATGGGGAATCATTGCGCTTTTAATAGCCGTCTTCCCCGCCAATATTTATCACTATCAGTTGGCCAGACAAAAAGGGAAGCAGGTAGTGGCTACTCTGTTTCGTTTGCCTATTCAAGCACTTTTAATTTATTGGGCGTACAGTTTTGTCTGAATATCCTGAACAAATTCGTAAGAAATGTGTTTGGTTTTAGCTACCTTTTCGTCGAACTGGATAGACCATTAGCCATGAAATTTACCGCCTTCATTTTACTTCTTTTGCCCACACTTGTTTTTGGGCAGAGTTATACCACCACAGGATTCAAACCTGGCTATGTTGTGCTGAATTCTGGAGAAAGAAAAGATGGTGAGGTCAATTACAGAGTTTCCACTCCTGATAGGGAAATTTTAATGATCCGATACAAAAATGGCAAAGATAAGGCCAACTATTATCCAGACGAGCTACAAGACCATGGGCAAACGGTGCTGATTGCCGACGAAAAAAACAATTATAGTGATGTCTCCAGAAACTTCAACCCTGGCTATGTCATACTTTCTGATGGCTCCAAAATAGAAGGTAAAGTGGCTGGCAGAACCAAAGAGCCTCACGAAAGCCAATATAAAAATTATGGCCCTGTGGCCGTAAAGTATGCCAATGACAAAGATGAGGTGACCAAATACTGGGCTAATAAAAAGGAGGTACTATACTACGTACAGTCCATCAACGGTAAAGAAACCCATTATATCAATCTATATGATTACTTTGTGGAAGTGGGGAATCCAACGGGTCGATTTAGCTATTTTGTAAATCCCCGACCTACTCATATCAATGAAAGTGCGACCAATCTCTCCAAAAATTTGGCCGCGTTGGCTGAAGAACAAGCCACCAAACTTGCGGCCTCCGCTGCGGCTAAAAAAAGTTTTGAAATAGACCAAAATAAAGGAACTGATGCGGCCGTGGGCAATGCCACAATTGCGGCCATGAATGCAGCCACGGCAGTACAGGACGCCATAGATGTGGAGGGAGCTGACGATATATTGTACAAAGAGTATTTCATTGTGGACAACAAAAACAAAACCCGAAGTGTGGTTTACAAAAAAAATATAGATCAGGTGCTCAATGCCTTGCTAGATGGGTGTGGTTTGGATGAAAAGATCGTAGAAAAGACAGGCAGTATCAAAGAACTTACCGAAGTCATGGGATTTTTGGAAGAAAATGCCTGCAACTAATCATATCAAATTGAGTCTCGTACAATCTTGTTTTCAAACAGCCTTAGAGGCCTGATCCTATCCTTAATTCAATTTTTATGACAACTCTTGATTTCTTTCTAAGTCTAGCCGTAGCAGCCGCAGCTGGTATGATCATTGGTTTCGAAAGGCAATGGCAAAACAAATCTGCCGGCCTCAGAACCAACACACTTGTGGCCATGGGAGCGGCATTATATGTTCTGTTATCCATTCAGCTCACTGAGGAGCAGGGAGACGTCACCCGAATCATTGGCCAGGTAGTCACGGGTGTGGGTTTTCTTGGGGCTGGTATTATTTTCAAAGAAGGCGCTAATGTATATGGACTGACCACAGCAGCCACTGTGTGGTGCAGTTCGGCCATCGGATGTTTTGCAGGTGCTGGTTTTTATTTGGAAACCCTGATTGCCACTTCCTGCATCATAGCTATTCATCTTATTTTAATGCCACTAAATAAACTACTGAATCGCCGAAAATAAAACCCATTGAAAATGAATAAAGCCACGATTACTCCTTACGAGTCAGAGTTTCTTGAGTTCAAAGACGAACTCCTGTCCTTTGTTTTCCGATTGGTTTCTAATCGTGCGTTAGCTGAAGACCTGGTACACGATACCTATTTAAGGATGGCCGAAAAGATTGATACCTTTCGTCAGGAGTCTTCCTTTAAAACATGGGTGTTCACCATTGCTCATAATCTGGCCAAGAACCAATTTGCGAAACAGAAACGATGGAGAGAGGACGCCCAACAGATCAACGCAAAATTGCATATCAACTCCGAAGAGATGTTTGATCAAATGCGGGGGGTTTATGAAAGTAAACCAGACAAGAGCTTTGAGCTAAAGGAACACATCACCTACTGCTTCAACTGCATGGCCAAGACACTGGTCGTGGATCAGCAAGTTTGCCTCTGGCTTAAAAATGTCTATGATTTTAAAGTTTCAGAAATCATGACTATCACGGGCCTGTCTGAAGGAAAAGTGAAACATGCCATAGCAGATGCTAGAAAACACTTGACAAGGATATTTGATGAGAAGTGTGCCTTTGTCAGTCAAAAAGGCACTTGCCACCAATGTTCTTCACTGAAGGGAATTTTAAACCCAGAGCAAGATGAGCAGTCCAAAGCCAACCAAATAAAAATGGTTCGAGAGGGCTCAAACCCAGACAAAGAAAAACTTTTGGATCTACGTATGGAACTGGTTAAAAATATGAATCCATTAGAAGGATCAAGTAGCCATTTACATACTTATTTTCTTGAAAACAGTCCCAAATGGGTGGAAATGGCCCTTTCTAAAGAAAGAACATAAATTCTTTCAAAATATCGTCCGTTTGGTAGTACTCATTTGTCTAAAGGAAAACGTTATCTATTCAATTGAACTATGAAATACTTTACCAAATCCTTTAGTGCTTTTTTTGAAGACCTGGCCAATAACAATCAGAAAGAATGGTTTCACGCCAACAAAAAGAGGTACGAAGCAGATGTCAAAAAACCATTTGAAAACTTCCTGTCAGATCTCATTACTGCTATTCAAATAGAAGATCCGACATTGGCTGTCTCCCCCAAAGACTGTGTGCTTAGAATCAATCGTGATTTGAGGTTTTCCACAGACAAAACACCTTATAATCTCCACTATTCAGCTGTGGTCTCAAGGGCAGGTAGAAAAGATAAAAGCGTACCAGGTCTATTCTTAAGGTTCTCTCCAGAAGAAGTGGGTATCATGGGTGGAGCGTATGTGCTGGACAAGGGCCAACTTCATGGACTCAGAATGAACCTCAGCAAAAATCCAGATTCTTTACAGGCTTTGATTCAGGAAAAGAATTTTAAAACCAAGTTTGGAACAATCCTGGGTGAAGAAAGCAAAAGAATGCCCACAGAATTTCAAGGTGCTTCTGAACATAACCCCATGCTTCTCAAGAAGCAGTTCTACTTTATGTCCAAACGAGAGCCAGATTTGATCACTTCTGACCATCTGCTCACAGAACTGATGACCTACTGGCATGCCGCTCGACCACTCAATGAATATCTCACTTCAATTATTCACAACTGATGGCATACGATCAACACCTTGCTGACAGAATTGCCCAGGAACTTCAAGCGCAAGGTATCAATGCAGAAGCCAAAAGGCTGATGGGTGGGCTTTGTTTCGTTTTGAACGAAAAAATGTGTGTGGGCACGAGTATAGATAAGGCCAGCAACAAGCCAAAGCTCATAGCTCGAATTGGTGCTCGCGCTGTTGACACAGCTCTGGCAGATAAAAATTGCCTCCCATTTCAGCCCGCTGGAAGAGTCATGAGGGATTTTATTTCTGTTTTAGACGAAGGAATTGATTCAGATGAAGGTCTATCTCATTGGATCAGATTATCCGTTGATTTTAATCATAAACTTGACGAGAAAAAGACTTAATTAAATCTTCATTTCACTATTGACAAATTGAAAGTTTTATTCTTTTCTTTGGCGAAAATTTCTGACACATTTTATATATTGAACTACCACGTCAGCAGAGAAAAGATGGACAATCAAAATAAACTAAGAGTCACTCAAGAATATGAGAAGCTCAGTGATGAATTAAAAGAGCAAATTAAGCTAGTATATCCAGAAGGATACAGCCAGCACATTTTCAGTTTCACCAACAAGGATGGCGGAAAGACCAGTGCCTTGCGTTTCGAGACAGACGAAAAGGTCTACCTCATTCGCATGTCTATTTCTGAAGCTGAAAGCCTGATTGCAGAAGATGACGATTATGATGAGGATGGCAATCTTAGGGATGACGTTAGGGACGACTACGAAGACAAGCACTCAGATGCGGATTATTTGTCTGACAACGACAATTATGATGGGTAGTCACGACTGACCAGACCCTACATCAGCTACCTCTCTGCGGTAAATATTCTTCAGAAAAAAGTGATTAAAGTGAATTAATATTTAATTTATACTAGATATTAAGACCACATCACTGTGCCATCTAAAAAGGAGCTAAAAGCCAAATACACTGATCAACAAGAGACCTATGAGCAGGCTTGTTTGACTGGCAAAGAATTGCTGAGGCAAGCCCTGCACGACGAGGGTATAGAGCTCCTTCATGTTAGCCATCGTGTCAAATCATTTGAGTCATTTTACGAGAAAATTTCTCGAAAAAAATACTCTAACCCCTATGCGGATACAGAGGACATTTGCGGACTCAGGGTCATCTGCTTTTACATTAATGATTTGCCTCGTGTAGGGGATATTGTTGGGCAGACCTTTCAAATACAGGACAGTATTGATAAGATACTGGATGCAGAGACTGATCGCTTTGGTTATAGATCCAATCACTATATCGTGACTTTGCCTAAAAGGCCAGAGTACAACGAGCTTAGTGATCTGAAAATTGAAGTACAAACCCGAACGGCACTGATGCATACCTGGGCACACATACAGGGCAAATTAGAATACAAGAAAGCAGAGCACACCCCTCGAATATTTAGGCGTAAACTTTTTCAGCTCAGCGCACTTCTTGAGTTGGCAGACGAACAATTTCAGTCCTTGAAACTCGAAAAAAATCTATTCAGAGCAGCATTGACCAATTCCTCGGCAGAGTTTACTCCTACCACAGAATTGAACATAGACACTTTTATGGCCTTTATGGAACTCTACTTCCCCAATCGCCGAGAAAGCTATCGTTATTCTAAGCTACTTATGATTGAGTTGATCAATTGTCAGCTCAATTTTTCGCATTTGATATCAGGTTATGATCTGCTCAAAGAGCATTTGAAAAGCATAGAAAAAGACGCATCTCGTAATTTTTCCAGAGAAGAAATGATGAAGATTATTTTGTCGATCACTAATGATGTTTTTTATGAATCATTTAAAAGTGATGAATTACTTGCAAAAAATTCAACTACCATCCAGGTCTGGAAAACAAAATTAGAGCTGTAAGCTAGTTGGCACAGTTGATTTCAAACTGATAGTACAAGTTAGAATCATACATATTCCCCTCACTTATCACTTTATTTCCTTCTTTTATCGCCGAGCCAAAGAAATTATTCTGACCGAAATCCAGCCTTTGGATATAACCAAAAACCTCCTGGCGAGAAGGGTCATAAATAGCAACTAAATATTGATCCAAAATAAATCGATCTTCAAATAAGTCTAGAACGCTTTGATCTGGATTCGAAAAAGCAACAATTAATTCATAATGATCCAGGTCAGTGTCTATGCCGAGCTGAGGATAATCAAGGCGAAGCTGACGATAGGAGTTACAATAGGTATATTCAAAGTTTATGAGGTAGGCCGATTGAGTGTCCAGATTTGTTAATTCAAAAAAACCAGACCCCTGATTTACATTCACCTCTACCTTCACTTGACTGCTTTCTTCAGAAGTAAATTGTGTGCCTCCCATATCAGAATATTCCGTATTCGACATATCAGCGTATTCCCTGTTGGGAGAAATCGTTACTATCTGTCCATTTGGCAGCGCGCCTACAAAATGGATTTGTCCGGCAAGTAGGGTCAGGTCTTCCTTAGAAGTAATGCTGGTAGAGTTAGACTGCGGAATGTGTATGTTGTTACTTTCACAGCTAACCAGTACAAGGCCTAAAACAAGAATTAGAGATCCTATTTTCACTAGTCTAAAAAGCATACCCCAATCTGATTTGAGCATTTACATTAGGTCCTAAATCGAACGCACCTCCACGCTTTTCCGGCTCAGGCTCTGTAAAACCAGATCGATCGCTTTTTACCTTTACATCCAACAGCTTGGTATAGCTAAACCCATAGCCAAATTCAGTACCCAGATATAGTTTTTTAGCAACATAAAAATCGAAACCGGCAACAAAATTAAGTCCAAAGCGGATAAACCCATTTTCATTTACCCGTTTGGTAAACTCCACGTCATCTCCATCTTGGAATTCTGATTTGTCAGAAGACGACTGAAAGGCCAAGTCGAACTCAGTGCCAAAATATGGAGAAAGCCTGTCTGTGCCTTTGAGGTGACGTTCAAAACCTGGTCTAACGTTGATAGAAAAAGTACTAAACTTATCTTTCAGTTCCTTCAGGGATGCGTTGGTGTTTTTTTGTTGAGTAATTTGAGTGTCAGAGTCTAGCCCTGCAAACACGTTTAACCTAAAGGCCTTATATGGCGAGGAAAACCAACGTGCTCGAATGCCATTTAAACTAATGGGGTTGCTGCCGAATGGTGCAAACTGGACTTCGAGAGTAGTCTCATCAAAATCAACCTTATACTCTTGTGCAGAGAATTGAACAACTTTAGTAGAATCTTGAGCGTGCAAGACAAAAGAGAGCATCAAAAATGCTGGAAGTAATAGTTTTGACATAATTTTTTTAGTCGTTGTAATAATAAAATTTGTTTGACGAGCTTGAATAGTAGACTGGCTTTCCATTAAAAATGGTCAGACGGCCATAATAGTACGAGCCTGATTCTTCTAGGTCTAGTGGTTTAAACTCAAAATTACCGCCATCATATTCATAATAATGATCTTGATTGTATTCTGGCAAGAGATAGATTTTTCCACTGTCTTTGATCAACGTTCCAGAGGAAGCCAAGCCAAAAGAAGAAGTTTGAGAATCTGTATTTAGATTGAGAACAGATGCTTCATAGTTGCTATAATCATTTGTGACAAGGATCAGATGGTTTCCTTCGACCATGGCATACGCCTCATCAACATTTGCATATCCATTCCAGGCATCACTGCTAAAAGTGTGCACATTATTGGAGCTTAGATTGATCTCAATGATATAATGGTTTTTGGTAATAACGTAGCCAATGTTTGCTGACGAAGTGATAGCTAAGACTCCAGTGTAAGATTCTCCAGTCAAACTTGCCAAATCTGAGATCAACACATTCCAGGTATTTCCCTTATCCGGACTTTCATATACTGACTGACTATACTCTGATATATACAAATATTTTCCATTGGCCAGTATGGTTATTTGGCCATCTCCATAAGATGGGACATATATATTGGACCAGTTTCGACCATTGTTTTCCGAGAGATACAAAGATGATCCACTGTTAAATATCATTTCCCCATTTTCAAAATGCCATACATCATTATACTCATCTAACTGTGTTGATGTATTAATCTCATTCCAACTGTTGGTGGTAATATCATCTGTGACAAATAAGTCAGAATATGTATAGACGAATAACTCATCTTCATGAGTAAATATTTTTTCGATACTGCTGTAGCCGAAATCAAACTCATAGCAGGCCTCTACCCAACCCGCAGTGGGCTCGCTCGTGTTAATTGTTATCTCAAATATGGTGACATCTACGCAACCGTCTTTAGAGATATTGCAAACATTGTCTTTTATGGTTAAAGTTTGCGTTTCATCCTGGCAGCCCAGTTTCCAGCGAAAAACGATCCAATCCTCTTCTCCTGGTTCTGAATCGTATACTTCAGTAACACGACCTCCTTCATCTGATAACTCAAAACTAATTTGGGCATACTGTGGTTTGCCTTCAAAATCAGTCACACTAATTTTGAAGCTATTTGCGAGATATTGACCCCGTGCCCCTTCTTGGTCAAAACCATCTTCAATAGTATATATTTTATCTCCAACTGCTACAGAATTAGGATTCTCGTCTTGCGAGCCCTCATCTTCCTTGCACGAAAGAAGAAGAAAAAATATGGATAGAATGGTAAGCGTACGATACATCATTTCATTTAATTAATAACGCGCAAGATATATAGATTTAAGATTGATCTGTATAACTACGAGCTAGCTTTCTCTGTTCGAAATCATCATTTTCAAATGAAAGATCATTGGCATATATGATATGGCGTAAATTCAATAACTCAACAAGCATGGATGATTTTATAGCTAGATAAGAAAGCCCAGTAAGGGAATCTTAAAGAGAATTGTTATCTTTTTGCTTTGATCAGCTACGAGAAAAATGAAAAATAAAAGAATCTTACAGCTCTTTCAGTTAGTCGCACTGATTAGTATTCTGTCCTCTTACAGCCAAAGACTCCATGCTCAATTCGGATTCTCACTCCCTGAAGGAGAGAAAAGTATAGATATACCGTTTCAAAATTTTAATAATCTGATCGTTCTTGAGGTCACGCTCAAAAACAAAGTCGCGGTCAACCTCATCCTGGATACCAGTATAGAACATACCATACTTACAGAAAAGGCCATAGGAGATTTTTTGAACTTTCGCTATGCACGAAAAATGAAACTAGGTCAAAATGGAGACCAAGTCTATTATGGTCACGTAGCAGTAGATGCAAAGATGTCTTTGTCCGACAGTGTGTCTACAGGAGACGTTTCTTCTATGCTAGTACTAGAAACAGATTATCTCAATCTGGCTGGCTTAGCTGGCTCCAAAGTACATGGCCTCATTGGCTATGACATCTTCAAGAGTTTTGTGGTGGAAGTAGATCATACTAAAAATGTGCTAACCCTTTACAAGCCCGAATCATTCAGCCCGCCAAAAAGCCATCTGGAGCTCCCCATGGATATCATTGATAGAAAACCATATATCAGCACAGAAATTGTTTTCGAAAGCTGGGAAAGTAGAAAAATGAAATTCATTTTGAAAAGTGGCGCTAGCCATGCTGTCTTCTTTGAAGATGATTCTATTGAATACTTTTTGCCTTATCGAAATCTTGAAGTACCAATCGGACAATCGTTTGGTGGAGAGCTGCTTGGTCATATTGGTCGATTGCGCAGCTTGAATATTGATGAGTTTGCTTTGCAAGATCCACTAGCCACATTTTCTAAACCCGAACATATAGACCAAAGCGGAAGCACAAAAAAAGCAGGAGATGGCTCAATGGGTCAAGGCATATTGAGTCGATTTAGTGTGATATATGATTTCCACCGCGCCAAGATATATCTCCGAAAGAATAACAGCTTTGATAATTTGTTTGAGTACGATATGAGTGGGATCAGCATTGCAGTAAGCCACAGTCAAGATTATTCTTTTTCTATCAAATCCCTTAGAAAGGAATCCCCAGCCCAAAAATCTGGTTTGCAAGTAGGGGACATTATCGAATCCATAAATGGCGATCCGCTCACCATAGATAACTATGGAGAATTCTTGAATCTTTTTCTAACCCGTGAAGGGAAAAAAGTAACGTTTGTTGTCAAGCGAGGGTCGGAAATAACAGAATGTAGCTATCGGCTGACACGGTTTATTTAAAGTGTGAACACCTTTCGTTCAGTACTGGACAATTTTCGGGGGAAACCCGCCCATAACAAAATTGTAAAATGCTGATTATCTAGTGTTTACCTAGTTCGGCACACCATTTGTCAAAATCATCTCAAGATTATACGACTATGCTTAAAAATTATATCACAGTTGCCATACGCAATATCCAGAATAGTCCCGTCTATTCCACAATCAATGTCATTGGTCTTACCATCGGAATCGTAAGTAGCCTATTGCTATATCTTTATATTGATTTTGAAAGAAGTTATGACAGCTTTCATTCCAATAGAGCAAATATCTACCGCGTATCAACCAAAGCCAACGTGCAGGATACTGAATTCCACATTCCGCAAGCACCCTCATTGATTGGATCTACCTTAAAAAATGAATTCGGCGCAGTGGAGAACTTTGTCAGAGTAACTGGAGAAGACGAAATACTAATCGCTGTTGGGGAGGACTATTTCTATGAAAAAAATATCCTGAAAGCAGACTCTTCCTTTTTTGATGTCTTCGACTTCGAATTGCTTGAGGGAGATAGATCCACCTGCCTCAGCGAACCCAATACACTCGTCGTGTCAAAAACGCTCGCAGAAAAGTGGTTTCCAAATACATCTGCCATGGGTAAGTCGGTAAAGACTGATGGGGAAGACACCAAAATCATCACTGGGATAATGGCTGATCCCAAGATCAATTCGAGCATTCGTGCACATGGCTTGCTATCTTATGGAACCAATACACCTGGGCAAGACTCCTGGGGCAATTTGAATGATCAAATTTTTGTGGTGCTCCCAGCTGGGACTAAACCCACCACCATCCTGCCAGTCCTAACACAAATTTATGAGAAATACATGGCGCCAATTTTTGATCAATTCAGCGCTTCTGCTGAATTTTCACTTCAGCCCCTGGAAGAAATCCACCTCTATTCCAATTTTGATATGGACTTAGAGTCTGAAGGTGACATCAGTTATTTATATATTTTTAGCGCAATAGGGTTTTTCATGCTTCTGATTGCTTGCATAAATTATATGAATATGGCTACAGCAAGATCCGTTTCAAGATCCAAAGAAGTAGGTATTCGAAAGGCCATGGGTTCATACAAATCCCAACTCATGGGTCAGTTTATCACCGAATCAGTAGTCATCGCATTCATAGCCCTGATCATCAGCCTTATCCTGACGTTCTTTTTGATTCCATATTTTAATGAACTAACAAGCCTAGATATTGACCAAAACTTTATCAGCAATCCAAAAATGCTAATCGTTTTGGTAGCGATCATTCTATTTGTTGGGCTCGTTGGTGGCAGTTATCCTGCCTTTTATCTATCCAGATTCAAAGCCGCAGAGGTACTCAAAGGAAAGTCGCAAAAGAGCAGGGGAAATGAGTCTCTTCGAAAAGCATTGGTAGTCGCCCAATTTGCCATTTCATTAGGTATGGTGGCAAGTACCTGGATTGTTTTTGATCAGCTGTCGTATCTACGAAATAAAGAATTGGGATTCAACCAAGAGCAGGTGGTAATGGTGACGCTAGAAGGCCAACAAATAAAAAATAAATTAAAAGTTCTCTCTTCAAAACTATTACAAAACCCTAATGTGGAATCAGTAGGTTCCGGCTTTGGCGTGCCAGGAAGTAACTCCATGAGCATGAGTGGAATTAAAGTGGAATCAGCAAATGGTACCATGATCGAGAAAATCTTTCAAAACATTACAGCCGACAACCAGTTCTTCCCGACCTTTGAGATTCCCATCATTGAAGGAAGAAATTTTTTGCCTGAAGTAGGAAATGATACAGCAGCATCAGTCATTGTCAATGAAGAAATGGTAAAAGAAATGGGGTGGGACAATCCTATTGGAAAAAAGTTTCATCGATTTTTAAACGATGATCTGGACATTCAAGAGTTTACTGTGGTAGGTGTAGTGAGAAATTTTCATTTGATTTCTTTACAAGAACCAATAGCCCCACTGTTGATCTACAATGGTATTAATAACGGCCAGATGATTGTAAGGCTAAAGGCAGAAAACATTGCCAACACCATGTCTGAAGTGGAACAGGTCTTTAAGTCTGTCGTGACTAACCGCCCCTTTGAGTATGCTTTTGTCAATCAGGGATTTCAAAAACAGTACGAGGCAGATGAAAAGAGAGGAGACATTTTTGCTATCTTTTCTATTCTCACGATCGCAATCGCTTGTTTGGGCTTGTTTGGACTGGCCTCTTACACTGCGGAAGCCAGAAGAAAGGAAATTGGAATTCGAAAAGTCGTAGGAGCCAATGTATTGACCATTATTATCATGATGTCTAAGGATTTTCTCAAGCTGATTATCATTTCCATGTCAGTCGCTTTTCCAATATCCTATTACTTCATGGATCAATGGCTTCAGAACTTCGCTTACTCAATGGAATTGAGTTGGACCAGCTTTGCGCTGTCTGCGTTATTTACGTTAGTGATTGCATTTGTTACGGTCCTCTATCACTCACTCAAATCTGCCATTGCCAATCCATCTACAGCCATTCGAGACAACTGAAGAACAACTACACATAAAGAAGTAGGCATGCCTACTTCTTTATGTGATCAATTCGCATCTTCTGCAGGCGAGTTATTCCCCAAAGTGTTAATTATTAACATCAATCAAAAATGCGGTTTAATTATTTGATTATTGTAGTTAAATTGTTGGAAATTTGTTCGCATGAAGCAATATATACTGGCGCTTGACCAGGGAACTACAAGTTCGAGAGCACTTCTATTTGACCACAAAGGCAAAGTGGTATCCATGGCTCAACAAGAGTTTAAGCAGATATACCCAAAAAATGGTTGGGTAGAACATGATCCATACGATATCCTCAAGTCTCAGCTCGATGTGATGTACGAGGTGATCAAAAAAAGTAAAGTCAATAACTCTCAGATATTAGGTATAGGTATTACCAACCAGAGAGAAACGACCATTGTCTGGGATAAAAATACTGGCAACCCAGTTTATAATGCCATTGTTTGGCAAGATACCAGAACCTCCGATTTTTGTCAGCAACTCAAAAGTGATGATAGTTTTGAAGACTATGTAAGAGAAAGCACAGGTCTGGTTATTGACTCCTATTTTTCAGCTACAAAAATTCACTGGATTCTCAATAATGTAAAGGGCGCAAGAAAAGGAGCGGAGGCCGGAGATCTCATCTTTGGAACTGTGGACACCTGGCTCATCTGGAATCTGACGAACGGCGCCTCTCATACTACAGATTTTTCCAATGCTTCTCGTTCCATGCTCTTCAATATTTCCGAATTGAAATGGGACGACGATCTATTAGAACGATTTGATATTCCCAGACAAATGCTTCCAGATGTGACCCATTCTGGCTTTCATTTTGGAATGGCCCAAATACAAGGGGGTCAGATTCCTATTATGGGTGTAGCAGGAGATCAGCAAGCTGCTCTATTTGGCCAAGGTTGTTTTGAACCTGGACAAGCAAAAAATACTTATGGAACTGGGTGCTTTTTGCTGATGAATACAGGCGAAAAAATACAGTACTCAAAAAACGGTTTAATCACCACCATCGCTTGGGGATTGAATGGTACAGTGGAATATGCACTAGAAGGAAGCATTTTTATGGCAGGAGCAGCCATACAATGGCTGCGAGATGGCGTGAAAATGATTAACTCTGCAGAAGAAACTGAACGAATTGCCGAGCGAACTAAAGAAGACAGTGGCGTATATATGGTTCCAGCATTTTCTGGTCTGGGAGCCCCTTATTGGGACATGTATGCCAGAGGGGGCATTTTTGGACTCACCCAGGACACTACCAACGACGATATCATTAAGGCAACACTAGAATCATTGGCCTATCAAACCCGGGATATTCTATACGCCATGGCCAATGACTCAGGGGTTAAGCTGAATTCTCTCCAAGTAGATGGTGGAGCTTCCGCCAATAATTACTTGATGCAATTCCAAGCAGATATATTAAATGTCCCCGTAGAACGACCAAAGAATGTAGAATCCACTGCACAAGGAGCGGCCTTCCTTGCTGGTATTACGAGTGGCTTATGGAGCATGGCTGATATCCGAAAGAAAAAGGCACTTGATAAAATATTCAAACCTAAAATGGATGACTTCACCAGAGATTATCTGTATACTGGATGGCACAATGCCATTAAAAGGTGTATGAATTGGGCACGATAAAAAATAAACATTTCATAACAATTCGAAAATTGAACAGAACGGCCTTTCGTCTTGTTTTGCACAAAAAAAATTTATGTCACAACCATCCTTCTCATATCAAAGCAGACCCAGCATCATTCAAAACCTGAAGAATGAGTACTATGATATCATTATCATAGGTGGTGGAGTCACAGGAGTTGGTATCGCACTAGATGCGGCTACTCGTGGTTTGAAAGTTGCCCTATTGGAAAAAAAGGACTTCGCCTCTGGTACAAGTAGTAAATCCACAAAACTCATTCATGGAGGTCTGAGATATCTCAAACAGTTTGAGTTTAATCTGGTACGTGAAGTGGGTAAAGAACGGTCTATCCTCCACGAACTAGCAACGCATCTGGTAAGGCCTGAAAAAATGCTCCTTCCCTTGATAAAAGACGGCAACTATGGCAAAATCATTACGTCAGTAGGTTTGATGGTCTACGATGTACTCGCAGGAGTAGAAGAAGAAGACCAGCGCAAAATGCTTTCCATTGAAGAAACCATGCGCTGCGAACCTCTGCTGGACAAAAACATTATAGAAGGTGGTGGTTTGTATGCCGAGTACCAAACAGATGATTTTCGATTGGTAATGGAACTGATCAAAACTTCCGTTGAATATGGGGCACAAACCTTGAATTACGCCACATGCACGGATCTGTTGGCCAAAGGCGGTAAAGTTTGTGGTGTGGCTTGTCACGACGAAGAGTCAGGTGAAGATTTTAAAATCTATGGCGACTACGTGGTGAATGCAGCTGGTCCATGGGTAGACCAGGTCAGAAAACTGAATAAGAAAGTAAAAGAAACCAAACTTCACCTTACCAAGGGTATTCACATTGTTGTACCTTTTGAAAAGCTACCTGTCAAACAATCTGTATACTTTGATGTATCCGACGGCCGTATGATTTTTGCCATTCCAAAAAATGACATTACCTACATTGGCACCACAGATACCAACTACAAAGGCAATCCGAGAGATGCCCGAACGGAGAAAAAAGATGTCAGCTATCTAATCAAGGCAGTAAACCAGGCGTTTCCTTCCATCCACATTAAATTTGAAGATGTAATGTCTTCGTGGGCTGGAATACGTCCACTCATTCAAGAAGAGGGAAAATCGGCATCTGAAATTTCCAGAAAAGATGAGATTTTTATTTCAGACCGCGGACTTATTTCCATAGCAGGAGGAAAATTGACTGGCTATAGAAAAATGGCGAAACGAACGGTAGATCTGGTTTTAGAAATGAAAAGTTCTCGATCGGGTATTACTAAAAAGACCAAGTCAAAAACCAAAAAAGTCAAATTCAATGGCAACAGTTTTAAGAACACTAAAGCTGTAGCAACATACAAGGCCAGGCTGCAAAAGGAAAATGCTCAGTTCAACGACAAGCAGATTGCCTATCTGGTAGACACCTATGGAGATCAGGCCCAGGTTATATTAAACTTTGCAGAAAGACTGCCTGGCAAAAATGAAGAAATCAAATTGCTCAAAGCAGAAGTCAGGTTTTGTATCGAACATGAGATGGTCATGCATTTGACAGATTTCTTCATTCATCGAACAGGACGACTCTTTTTCAATATCCAAAGTGTGAAAGACCACGTCAAAATGGTGGCCACTGAAATGAAACATTGGCTAGACTGGTCTGCCGAGCAAATGAAAGAAGAACAGGAAGCCATGCAAGAAGAATTGGACAAGGCGACGAATTTCAAATGAAATGGGGCATAGACCTTGGTGGAACAAAAATAGAAGGCATCATCCTGGATTCTTCAAATGAGTATAGCGTGGTCGCACGCCAACGAATACCTACTGAAGGCGACAAGGGTTATCATCACGTATTGTTTCAAGTTAAAAGATTAGTAGAGGCGCTCACTAAAGAATCTGGCTTGAAGCCAGCAAAAATTGGAATAGGAACCCCTGGCTCCATTTATCCCCCTACAGGTCATCTCAAAAACTCAAATAGCCAACATCTCAATGATCAACCTTTGCTGGCCGATTTACAAAACTTGCTGCAAATACCTGTAGCCATGGCCAATGATGCCAATTGTTTTGCGCTGGCAGAAACCCGTCTGGGCATCGTGTCAGAAACGACTCCAAATGCCAAAGTTGTGTTTGGTGTAATTATGGGTACAGGTGTAGGTGGCGGCCTGGTCGTAAATGGAGAAGTTTTGAGTGGGGTAAATGGTATTGGTGGAGAATGGGGTCATAACTTTCTTCATGAATCTGGAGGGCAGTGTTATTGTGGGAAAACTGGATGTGTGGAAACTGTTATTTCTGGGCCTGCGCTTGAGCAATATTATACAGCAGCCTCTGGTCAGTATAAACCACTGAAAGACATTGCAGCAGATCAAAAACTGGATCCACTTGCCAAATCAACCATAGATCGTTTGCTCAAATATTTTGGTATTGGGGTTTCAGGTATTATCAACATGATTGATCCTGACGTGATTGTTATAGGAGGTGGTGTGGGCAATATTGATTTGCTTTATAGCAAAGGAATAGAAGAAATAAAAAAACATGTCTTCAACCCAGAATGCAACACTCAAATCTTAAAACCAAAGTTGGGTGACTCAGCAGGAGTATTTGGTGCTGCCTTTCTCAATTAGTTTTTGCATTCATATAAATATCGTCTAATTTTCATTACAAAATCCTCCTGTTTTGGTTCGAAGTGCCCTTAAAGAAAAAACGCTCAAAGACTCCGACGTACCGTTTCGTTTTCGGGGTGTGGACAATACCCGTGTTGAGGCCTTGTCTGATGGAGTATTTGCAATTGCCACAGCGCTTTTAGTTATCTCCTCCTCCATTCCAGAGACTTATGCAGAGCTACTGCATTTCCTCAAAGACCTGGTTCCGTTTGCACTTTGCATGGCGTTGCTTATGCTGATCTGGTTTCAACATTATGTGTTCTTCATTCGTTATGGATTCAAGGATGCCAAAATTGTCGCGGTCAATACCCTGCTCCTTTTTCTCATCCTATTTTATATCTATCCACTCAAGTTTTTGATGCAGCTGCTATATGATATGTTCTCGGCCATGTTCACCAAAAACTGGGAAGCTTTTAATCACATTTTCACTAACGTGATTCGCATTGAAGACACGCCCAACCTGATGAGTATTTATGGGTTTGGTGCGGCCAGTATCTTTTTCACTTTAGCCATTATGTATTTGATTGCCTATAGACGAGCGGAAGAATTGGAGCTGAATCCTAAAGAAAAATTTTTAACCAGAATTAGCATGCGTGCAAATCTATTGATGGGAGCCATTCCACTTACTTCCTGTCTGTTTTGTTTGCTTCCAGTGGAGCCAAATATTTCTTTTGCTGTTGGTGGGTTTATTTATTGGCTTTACCCAATAATCATGGTTCCTTTCAGTATCAGAAATAAAAAAATATTGTCGAAAATCTCAAACTAATATTATTCATGAAAATCGTTTCATACAATGTAAATGGCGTCCGAGCAGCCATCAAAAAAGGCCTCCTAGATTCTTTTGAAGATATGCAGGCAGATATAATTTGTCTCCAAGAAACCAAAGCACAAGACGATCAGGTGTTAGAAGCTTTGGGTGAAGACTTTTCTCATCACGTATCTGCAAACAGTGCTGTCAAAAAAGGTTATAGCGGAACTTGTACGATTAGCAAAACGGCCCCCATCTCTGTAACCAAAGGCATTGGTATAGAGGATCATGATCAGGAAGGTAGGGTCTTGACAAGTGAATTCGAAGATTTTTATGTGGTAAATGTCTACGTACCAAATTCAAGCCGTGAACTCAGACGTTTAGATTATCGCAAAGGCTGGGATGTTGATTTTAGAAAATACCTGAAGGGGCTAGAAGCTAAAAAGCCAGTCATTGCTTGTGGCGATTTCAATGTAGCACATCAGGAAATCGATATCGCTAGACCAAAATCTAACTATAACAAAACGGCAGGCTATACGCAAGTAGAAATAGACGGCATGACCAATTTTCTGGAAGCAGGCTTTGTGGATACCTTTAGGCACCTTCATCCTGAAGAAGTAGCCTATAGCTGGTGGAGCTATAGAGCAGGCGCCAGAGAGAAAAATATTGGCTGGCGTATTGATTACTTTTTGGTGAGTGAACCATTAGTAGCCAGAGTAGCATCAGCAGCCATCCATCCCGATTACAAAGAATCTGACCATTGTCCCATCAGCCTAACGCTCTAAATGAATACGATTACCATACCATCCAATAGCGATTACGAATCGTTTTTTCAAGGGCAAAAAATCGCAGATCACCCAAAGAAAAGAGCCATATCCATGCTGCTGGCTATCGTAGCAGGGTTACTTTTATATACAGGGTTGAAAACCGTACCCATAGATGAAAAATTGACATACGCAGGTGTACTAACGCTGGTCTATATTTTCATAGGAAGGAATCTCATGTTTAAGATGAAGGTGAAAAACCTCTGGAAACAGAAAAGAGAATCCATCCCTGAAATGGTTATCAACCAAAAAGGTGTAGACGTCAAACATAGCATTCCTGAACAATGCAAAACACTGAAATGGAGCGATTTTGGATTTTACAAACTGGAAGAAAATCTGGCACTACTATATCCTAAAAAGACACCTGAAAACTGGTTGACCCTATCGCTCAAAGAATTGGGAAATGAGCAGTCAAACGTGCTTAAAACATTGATCAAACAAAACATAAAAATCACTCAACCACAGAAATAATGAACGTTTATTTTGCAGAGTTTATAGGTACTGCTATTCTAATCCTTTTAGGTGGAGGAGTGAATGCAGGGGTCAGCCTACAGAAGAATTTTTTCCATGGAGGTGGCTGGTTGGCGATCTGTGTGGGTTGGGGATTGGCTGTAGCAATGGCCATTTATGCCGTAGGGGATATTTCAGGAGCACACATCAATCCTGCCGTTACACTTGGATTTGCCATAGTAGGGGGATTCGAGTGGGCGCTCGTTCCAGGGTATATTGTTGCTCAATTTTTGGGAGCCATGACTGGGGCATCTTTGGTTTGGTTGCACTATTTGCCACACTGGAAAGCCACAGCAGACCAAGGCACCAAATTAGGTGTCTTTTGCAATAGCCCAGCCATTCCCTCAAAGTATGCCAATCTATTTAGTGAGGTATCTGGCACTTTCGTTTTGCTATTCGCGCTTTCCTTTTTGGGTTTAAATAAATTCACAGAAGGTTTGAATCCATTGGTTGTAGGATTGCTTATTTGTATGATTGGTTTGGCTATGGGTGGCACCACAGGATTTGCCATTAACCCAGCCAGAGATATGGGGCCTAGAATTGCTCATTTCATGTTGCCTATTGCTGGCAAAGGAAAATCAGGCTGGGGATATAGCTGGATTCCAGTAGTGGGCCCTGTTCTTGGTGGAGTGCTGGGAACACTTTCGTACCAAGCCATATTTAATCAAAACATAATGTTCACCTTATACCCTTGTGTATTAGCCGTAGTAGTTTTGATTGTTCTGGCTATCAAAGAACAAAGTGCTAATTCTGAAACCCAATGAAAATTATAAACACTTGTCTAACGCTAGGCCTTATGCTAGCACTCACTCATTGTCAACCAAAAACTGACACCATGAAGTATGCTCATTTAGATGTTCAGGGTCATCGTGGTTCACGTGGTCTATTGCCAGAAAATACGATTCCAGCGTTTATCAAAGCCGTAGAGCTTGGCGTCACTACATTAGAGCTGGATTTGGCAGTGACTAAGGACAAAGAACTGCTAGTCAGCCACGACCCTTTCATGTCGCACAAGTTTTCTACCACTCCTGAAGGGGTTCCTATAGAAAAGCACGAAGAATTAGCTTACAACATCTATAAGATGAGCTATGAAGAGATCAAGACTTACGACGTAGGTTCCAGGTTTCAAAAGCAATTCCCAGATCAGGAGTTGATGAAACTTCACAAACCCCTACTCAAAGAGTTGATAGTGGCAGTCAATAGGCATCTGGAAGAAAAACAGCTGTCACCTGTCCGCTACAACATTGAAATTAAAAGCGAACCCATTGGTGATTCTATCTATCACCCAGCTCCTGCTGAATATTCCCAACTCGTTTACGACTTTATCAGCAAGGAAATGGACACGACCATGCTCAATGTGCAATCCTTTGATTTTAGAATTCTTCAATATTTTCATGACCATTATCCAGATGTCAAATTGGCCGTCTTGGTCGAAAATGCATTGCCCATAGAAGAAAACCTAGCAAACCTTGGGTTCACACCAGAAATCTATAGCTGCTATTATCACCTGCTTGACGCTGAAAAAGTTGCCTGGCTTCAATCGCAGGGCATGCAAGTCATCCCTTGGACGGTAAATGAAAAAGAAGACATTCAGCGCATACTTGACTGGGGAGTTGACGGCATTATTTCTGACTACCCAAATCGAGTATTAGAATTTATTTCGAATTAACTTTGATGCTTGCATAATCTTTAAAGGGCGGATTTATCAACTATGGAAATACCAAGTCTTAGTGACATCAAGCGTGCGCACACGCGAATAACCAAATACATCGTACGTACACCAATCATGACTTCTCAGACCATCAATGAAATGGTTGGTGGCGAAGTGTTTTTCAAATGTGAGAATTTTCAGAAAGTAGGCGCATTCAAAATGCGTGGTGCTTCGAACATTATCATGTCCTACCGACCAGAGGATCGTGTCAACGGATTTGTCACGCATTCTTCAGGGAATCATGCCCAAGCCGTGGCGCTTGCGTCGAAGGTCGCTGGGGCGAAGGCATATATCGTAATGCCAGAAAATGCGCCTCAGGTGAAAAAAGATGCAGTAAAAGAATATGGTGCAGAGATTACTTTCTGCGAACCAACGGAAGAAGCGCGAGTAGCCGCTTGTGCCAAAATCATGAATGAAACTGGCGCCATTCAGGTTCACCCGTTTCATGATCCAAGAATTATTGCTGGACAGGCCACTTGTGCCAAGGAGTTTATAGAAGAATATCCAGATTTGGATTTTATGATCTCGCCAGTAGGTGGCGGAGGTCTGGCTGCCGGATCTGCTCTAGCTCTGAGCTATGTCAGTCCTACTACAAAAATGATTTTGGCCGAACCCTCTAATGTAGACGACACCTACAGATCGTTCAAATCTGGAAAATTAGTTGGTGTGGATAGCCCTGAATCAATTGCAGATGGACTTTTAGTTTCTGTGGGGAAACTAAACTTTGAAATCATCAAGGAGCATGTTTCTGAAATTTATCGCGTAGAGGAACAGGAAATTGTGGATGCCATGCGTTTGATCTGGGAAAGAATGAAGGTCATTATTGAGCCTTCAAGTGCTGTGGCAGTGGCTGCCCTACTCAAAAACAAAAAGCAATTTGTTGGTAAGAAAACAGGACTGATCATTACTGGTGGTAATGTGCAATTGGATGCCCTGCCTTTTTAGAAGCGAGTCCTATGACTTCGTCATCACCCAGCGTCAGTCTGGGTGATCTGCCAACACTAAGTACAGAAGGTGCTTATACAGCCTACCTCCCCTAACTTTAGTGCCACAAGCAGGGCTATGACGAGGTGTTATTAATCACTGGCTAGCCATAAATCTCATTAAGAATTCCAGCTAATCGTATGCCTGCTTTGAGTAAGCGTTCGTTTACCGTCCTAATGTGCGTATAATTGTAATCGTATCTGAGTTTTCCATTTTCAGGAATATCATACACAGCTTTCCTATAAGACAGCGCTTCGTCTACCCAAATCATGATGCCCTCACTTTGCCATTTTTCGATCTCAGCCACTGTAGCCGTATCAATCCATTTCACATATTCTGTGTAACTCAGCTGCTGGTGATCGATCAGGCCGCTGTCCCAAACACGGTGCAGGTTATAACTCTTGTCCCACATAAAATCCACCTTCACATTGTTGCCGCCATAATCTTCCCCATTGCCTACATGCAAGGGCTGATGTATGTCTCCCACCATGTGCACCAGGTATTTCAGGTTTTCTATTTCTGACTCGTAAGTAAATTCTTTGGAGGTCAGCTCTTTGATCAACCTATTTATGGTTTGAATCGCATCTCCTTCTTCGGGTACACCCGCCTCCTGATATGTTTTACCATCAGGTATGGTACAGTAGTGCCAGGGAGTCATAAAATCTTTTGTCCGATCCGCACGAATAAAATCCATGTAATTGCCCACCATGCCCAAATGCTCATCTCCCAGTATGGCCTGAATATTTTTCTTTGCCTTGCTGGTCAGGTGGTCATAAGCAATTTGCCCTACCACGCGATGTCCTGTTTTCCCCCAGGAAAAAGCAGAGGAATAAGTAATAAAAGTCAGGAGCAGAAATGTGAGGGTTTTTTTCATTTTGTGTTTGGCTACATTGAAATGTAAATTTAATCGGAACTTTCCTTTAGTAAGGCATCTACTTTTGAAAAGTCGCTTTTTGCAATTTTAATGACAATATCACTGTCAAAAGGATTGCTTCCAACGTAGTCATCAAGATCTCCAGATTTTTCGAAAGCCCGCTCAAATGTGACATTATGATTTTGTAAAATCTCCATGAGCGCTTCAGCTTCAAGGGGGTCTCGGTAGGTGCGGAAGGGGGTCAGGGGTTTCAATATATTGACTTTCTTATGATTACAATTCTAATCATAAGTTTTGGTTTTCAACATTCTCTAATTCAAGAATCTTATATTCTAACCATTAACCACTCCAGTAAAAGCCCGTGCGTTTCTTTGTTATTTTTATTACTTTGAATAAAAGTCTCTAATCTCAAAGACATGCTTAAAAACTATATTCTCAGTGCTATTCGAAACATAACAAAAAAGAAACTCTACTCATCACTCAATATTTTGGGACTTGCTATTGGCATGGCTGGTACTTTGCTGATCCTCCAATATGTGAGGTTTGAAACAAGCTATAACAATTTTCACGAACATAGAGACAACATCTATCGCATCAGTTATTCAAAGGAAAAATCAGGTGTCGAATCATTTAATACAGTCCTAACCTATATGGGTGTGGGGCCTCTGATGGTGCAGCAGTTTCCTGAAGTGGTGGATTTTACTAGACTTCACCCTGCCAATCTTATAACCTCAAAGGCCTTGATACAAAAAGACGAACACCTATTCGAAGAAGAAGGCATATATTTTACAGACCCTTCTTTTTTTACTATTTTTTCCTTCGAGTTAGTTGAAGGTGATCCCAGCACTGCACTTAACGAACAATTCTCTGCTGTAATTTCTGAGAGTATGGCCAAAAAGTATTTTGGGAATGAAAACCCTATCGGAAAAACCATACGCAAAGACCGTGATGAAAATTATATAATCACAGGTATTATAAAAGACACGCCCAAAAATTCTCATATCAAAATCAATCTGCTTCTTTCTCACAATACGCTATCAACAATTATGGGCGAACATTGGGATCCCAACAACCTGACGGCCTTTCACGGACACTTATATATCAAAACTGTTTTGGGTACAAATCCCGAATTGTTGGCCAAAAAATTCCCTCAGTTTGTAATGGACTATATAGGAGGCAAGGAGCTTGCCGAGCAGGATGTGGTCTTAAAGTTTGCTATGCTACCAATATCTGACATTCATCTCAAATCTCACATTGAACACGAGGCAGAAATCAATGGTGATCAAGACATAGTGGACTATATGACCATCGTGGGTTATTTAATTCTAATCATTGCCTTAGTCAACTACGTAAACCTTGCGACAGCCAGAGCACTTGAAAGAGCCAAAGAAATTGGTGTTAGAAAGGCCATTGGAGCGAATAAGTCCCTCCTGTTTATTCAGTATATGACCGAATCATTTGTTGTAAATTTCCTTGCTGTCACTCTCGGTCTTTTTTTGGTTTGGTCCATCCAACCATTTTTGGATCAATTAGGCGCACCCAAACTCCAAAATACCAATATCCTACAGGAGGTTTGGTTCTGGCTGGCTCTACTGATTGTTTGGATTACTTCTAGTTTACTCTCAGGTTTTTACCCAGCCTTTGTACTTGCCTCCTATCACCCAGTTGCCGTTTTAAAAGGAAAGTTAATGGCCAACCGAAAAGGGATTTTACTAAGAAAAGGGTTTGTGATATTTCAGTTTGCCTGTTCAGCCTGTTTAATTATTGGAACGATTATTATATTCTCACAAATCACTTACATGCGTGATCAAAAGCTTGGGATGAATATAGACGACAAATTTATACTCAAAGGGCCAGCCGTAAAAGACTCAACACTCAACACAAAATATAAAGCATTCAAAAATGCTCTACTTCAGCTTCCAGGAGTAAAAAGTGTAACAGGAAGCAACAGTATTCCTGGGAAGGAATTAAACTCTGCAACATGGTTCAGTCGAGTGGATAACCCTGAGGCAGACAGCAAGTTTTGCTATATTAATGCCATTCAAAGCGACTTTGCTCAATACTACGAGTTAACCTTTGTAGCAGGTCACAATTTTACCGAAACCGATCAAACGGCCATCCTGCTCAATGAAACTGCAGTGAAGCTATTTGATTTCAAAAATTTAGAATTTGCCATTGGAAAAACTCTAGTGATAGGGAACCCTAATGATCCAGATAATCAAAAATGGAAAATCGCTGGTATAGTCAAGGATTTTAATCAACAATCACTCAAGAACGACATTAGCCCCTTGATACTACTAAAAAGTGACCGAGCCACTAACTTTATTTCTATGCAATTGAATCGTACTGAGACAGGATTTAGTAATCTTGGTCGAACCATAGATCAGGTACGTGAACACTGGCTAAATTATTTCCCAGGTAATCCTTTCAACTATCACTTTCTCCGTACTGAGTTTGACGAGCAGTACAAAACCGAATTGGAGTTTGGGCGGCTACTTTCCATTTTTTCTGGTGTTGCTATATTGGTTGCCATACTCGGGCTGATCGGGTTGTCATCATACACCATACAGCAACGTACGAAAGAGTTAGGAATTCGTAAGGCACTAGGATCCGGCACAAAAGGAATTGTAATTCTTTTAAGCAAGGATATCTTCCAACCAATCCTGATTGCTAATCTAATTACATGGCCCATTTGTTGGTATGTATTTTCGGACTGGCTGACCGGTTTTGCCTTTCGAACACCAATGAGTATTTGGCCTTTCATGCTTTCTCTTGCAATGATCAGTATTGTAGCTGTCTCTGCTCTTGCATATCAGATTACCAAAGCTTCTCTATCCAATCCGGTTAAAGCATTAAGGTATGAATAGAGATTGTTACATTAGATATTAAATCAAATGAAGTCGAAACTTTGGACAAGTTGTTTCCATATATCACTCTGCATAAGTTTCCACCACATTGATCATGGCTTCCTTGCACACTTCACAAAAATAATCTGTGCGTGTAAACATGATACAATTGGGAGAAGAACGATAGATGCCCTCTGAAGCATAGCCTGCTCCTTCGAAAGCACCTACTTTTTTGGCAAACTCACCACCTTCCAAAAACGCCTGTACTCGAGCATCTTCGGCTGTTACCTTTTCATCATATAGCGCTTCAGTAGCCGCAATTTCTTCTGCTGAGGCATTGGTACGTTTGAGTTCTGCTATGCGATCGTTGAGCGCTCTTCGCTCAGCTTGCCAGATCAAACTCGTGCTGTCATAAAAGGCTTTGTTCCAAGGCGTGGGCAATTCTACACGTTCCGACAGTAGATGTTTCCACTTTACATTTTCTGGATCTAGTAGAGCCGTGATGTTGGGTTCGGCTGGCTCGTAGCCCTGTGGATAAAAATCGTTGTAGGCAGATGATGACGTATAATATTCATCAGCCAAGCCAAAGAAAGAATGCCCAAACTCATGCACCATCAGGTATTCACTAAAAATGTTGTCTGAGGTATAGGTACAGTAGAAGTTATATATGCCGCCGCCGCCATAGCGACTGTGGTTGACCATGATGTACAAAGCGTCATAAGGTGCGTGACCAGCAATATCTCTCAGGGCTTTGTTGTCTTCTGTCAATAAGTATCTCTCCGACCCCATGGAATTGAAGGTAGCACTTACTGCTGTGTTTTTATCAATCCCAGCCCTAGGTTCATCTATCCCACTGTCCTGAGATTCTTTCAATACGCCTCTGATGTTGAATCTATCCTTATAAGATTTGCAGGGTTCCGCTTTGAAAAACACATCTGTGAATCTTTTCAGGTCATCCTGGAATTTTTGATTGTCGTCAGCTGAGTAGCCTTCACCCACGATCAGTATATCAGCTTTGAGATGTGGGTCACCATTATCCAGACTCGCATATACGTTTATGTCTGCATCTTTCAGACCAGTAGCACTTTGACTAGGGTCTATGGTGGTTCTAAAGACTTCATTCAATTTGCCGTCTTTGTCTCGTTTGTCAAGTGCAAAAATGACTGATTGTCTTGGGTTGGGGATGATGGCAGATTCATGAAACTGCTTCACTTCACCTTCAATCGCAGGCGTACTGGTTTGGTATTCTTTGAAATAGCTATCAAAACCTTTGGAATAAATCAATTCACCAGAAGCTTCATCATAGATTTTGTGATAATAAGCCCCATAATTGAGTGGGTCGATAAGATTGACTAAACTCCCTGCCCAGCCGCCATAACTATACAAGCCGTCTATCTCAACAGTTTCCGTATTAGCATCTCCAGTGTGGAAATAATCAATACGCAGTGTCTGGTCAGTAAAGAATTTTTCAAATGTGGTTTTTGGCTTTTGCTCACAAGCAATAAGTCCACAGCCAAGAACGAAAATCAAGAGTAATCTATTCATCATTTTAAGGTTTTAAGACAGGTAAATTAATGTAATTCGGATGAATTGGAAAAAGAGAAATTCTTAAAAGCTAAGTAATTTGTCATTTCGAGTGCATCGAGAAACCTTAACATCACGTGATGCAGTTTTAATCTTATTTAGATTTCTCCTATCGTCGAAATGACAGGAGCTAATGGAACTTCTCCATTAGGTTCAGAAATGACATGTTCATACAAAAAAATAGCGCGTCCCAGAATGGAGCGCGCCATAATCACCAACCTAACCTTAAACAATGAATCGCGAGTGCGCGATCATGAATAGATTTATACTCTGCTTATGTAAAGGATTATTGATGAGAAAAAGTTCCAGCACCTTTGATTTAATTTTCGCCATTCACTTGGTGATACTTTCTCAAAACTTAAATGATACGTCATCATGAATGGAATGACGAACTACTTTTGAGAATTATCACTTCGTCGTACCCGAAGGCAATTTGTATTTCACAAGCTAGGTTCGCCAATCACAAAACCCTTACTTTTGTGCCTTAATTTCAAGGTGTGAATCAAAAAGAGCTACTTTCCTTATACAAATCCCAATCTACTATTCAGGCATTGGCAGAGGCGGCAAAGCCAAACGAAAACAAAGTCATTAATCTAAAAGGATTAGTAGGGAGTCTTGACGCCGTCACAGCAGCAGCCATCTATCAGCTCAATCATCAGAATCACATTTTCATCCTCCATGAAAAAGAGGAAGCGGCCTATTTCTACAATGACTTGCAAAATTTATTGGGAGATAAAGAAGTTTTACTCTTTCCTTCTTCATACAAACGAGCTTATGAATTTGAAGAGACGGAAAACGCTAACATCCTCATGCGTGCTGAGATCCTCAACCGGATCAACAACAAGTCTTCTGCTGGAGAGCTGATCGTGACTTATCCAGAAGCACTCACCGAAAAGGTGATCAACAAAAAGTCTTTGGTACAAAATACCTTCACGGCCAAGGTAGGCGAACAGGTAGATAGTGACTTCTTAACTGAGCTACTATTGAATTATGGCTTTGTTCAGGATGATTTTGTGTATGAGCCAGGCCAGTTTGCTGTGCGTGGAGGTATTGTAGATATCTACTCTTACGCTGGGGAGTTGCCTTACCGAATTGAGCTATTTGGAGATGAGATAGAAAGCATCCGAACTTTTGACCCTGAAAGTCAATTGTCAAAAGACCACCTGAAGACGATCAACATCATCCCAAATATACAGACCAAGCTACTGGAAGAAACCCGTCAGTCTTTTCTAGACTATGTGCCCAACAATTCGAAGATTTGGGTAAAGGATTATCAAAACACCATGGACGTTTTGGACAAGTCTTTCGCGAAAGCGAAAGAAAGTTTTGACACCATCCTGGAAGCCAGTGGTGGTGCCAGTCTGGCTATGAATCCAGACGAGCTTTTTGAAACGAGTGCCTCATTTCAATCAGCCATAGATGATTATGTCAAAATCGAATTTGGCAATCGGTTTTATCTCGACAA
Source organism: Reichenbachiella faecimaris (assembly GCF_900176375.1). Taxonomy (GTDB): domain Bacteria; phylum Bacteroidota; class Bacteroidia; order Cytophagales; family Cyclobacteriaceae; genus Reichenbachiella; species Reichenbachiella faecimaris. Next base: position 664,731 of record NZ_FWYF01000002.1, read on the forward strand.
AGCAGAAGCATTCAATTTTGACGCCAACCCACAACCTTCCTTCAATAAAAACTTTGACCTGATCGCTGAGAGTCTTGAGTCTTTTAGGGAAAAAGAATATGCAACATTAATCGCTTCAGAATCTGAAAAACCCATTGCACAGCTTACCTCCATTTTTGAGGAAATCAATCCTTTTATCAAGTTTGACTCTTTAATTCTTGGTCTGCGGGAAGGCTTTATAGACAATCATGCCCAACTCACCTGCTTCACAGATCATCAGCTTTTCGAAAGATTTCACAGATACAAAGTCCGCAAAAAACATTCAAAGTCGAAGGCACTTACCCTGAAGGAGCTTCGTACACTAAACCCAGGAGACTATGTAGTCCATATCGATCATGGCATCGGGCGATTTGCTGGATTGGATATGGTGGACGTGAGTGGCAACAAGCAAGAAGCCGTAAGGCTCGTTTATCGTGATGACGATTTGCTCTACATCAGTATTCACTCTTTGCATAAAATTTCCAAATACAGTGGTAAAGAAACTGGACCTCCACAAGTCAGCAAATTGGGTTCTCCTGAGTGGGAAAACAAAAAGAAAAAAGTCAGTCGAAAAGTCAAAGACATTGCCAAAGAACTCATTGCGCTTTACGCGAAAAGGAAAGCGGCTCCTGGTTTCAGTTTTGGTGAAGATGGTTATTTGCAGGCGGAACTAGAGACATCTTTTATTTATGAAGACACGCCAGATCAAGCCAAGGCCTCAGAAGATGTGAAAGTGGATATGCAAAAGCCTCACCCCATGGATCGACTGGTCTGTGGAGATGTGGGGTTTGGAAAAACGGAGGTGGCCATTCGTGCAGCTTTCAAGGCAGCAGTACACGGCAAACAAGCTGCCGTACTTGTGCCGACTACCATTTTGGCCATGCAGCATTACCATACGTTTAATGAACGTTTGGCCAATTTTCCTGTCACTGTAGAGTACATCAACCGTTTCCGAACCACCAAAGAAATCAAAGACATTCTGGGAAGAGTAAAGGAAGGTAAAGTCGATATTTTAATTGGTACGCACAGGATTGTAAACAAGGATGTTGATTTCAAGGACCTTGGGCTTTTGATCATTGATGAAGAGCAGAAGTTTGGTGTGAAAATCAAAGACAAACTGAAAGAGATAAAAGTGAATGTGGACACGCTCACTTTGACTGCCACTCCAATTCCCAGAACACTTCACTTTTCACTGATGGGTGCTCGTGATCTGAGTGTGATTTCTACGCCTCCTCCAAACCGTCAACCCGTAACCACAGAGATTCACGCCTTTAGTGAAACCATGACAAGAGATGCTGTGAGTTACGAATTGCGAAGAGGTGGTCAAGTTTTCTTTGTACACAATCGGGTAAGTGATATAGAAAGTGTAGCCAATATCATTCATAAACTGGTGCCAGATGCGAGAGTTGGAGTGGCGCACGGACAGATGGATGGCCCTAAGCTGGAGAAGACCATGCTTAAATTTATTGAAGGTGAGTATGACGTATTGGTTTCCACCAACATTATTGAAAGTGGGCTGGATATTCCTAATGCCAACACCATCATCATTAACAATGCACAGAACTTTGGGCTTTCAGATTTGCACCAAATGCGTGGACGTGTTGGGCGTTCTAACAAAAAGGCCTTTTGCTTTCTAATCACTCCACCTACCTCACATTTATCGTCAGATTCCAGAAAACGGTTGAGCGCACTTGAAGAATTCTCTGATCTGGGTGATGGCTTCAAAGTAGCCATGCGAGATTTAGACATCCGTGGGGCTGGTAATTTGTTAGGAGGCGAGCAGAGTGGGTTCATTTCAGATATTGGATTCGATATGTATCACAAGATTTTGGATGAGGCAGTCAATGACTTGAAAGAAAACGAGTTCAAAGACTTATTCGAGGATCAAGCAGTAGATGTGAAAGCATTGGTGTCTGATTGTATCATTGAGACAGATTTGGAAATTCTGATCCCAGAAGACTATGTCAAAAACATTACCGAAAGGCTCAGTATCTACACCCAAATAGACAATATAAAATCAGGTGCCGAACTCAGTATTTTTGAACAGTCAGTTATTGACCGATTTGGTAAAATTCCACAATCAGTGATTGATCTTTTCAAGACTGTGAAATTGCGTTGGTTATCTATGGACTTGGGCTTTGAAAAACTCGTTCTTAAAAATGGACGGATGAGATGCTATTTCCCTCCTAAGGACAATGATGCCTACTACCAGTCTCCAGCTTTCAGTCATATCATCAGCTATGTACAGCAGCACCCAAAGGCCTATCAACTCAAGGAGGTCAAAAACAAACTGATGTTGGTCATGGCTGATATTGATACAATAGATCATGCCATTATGCAGTTAGAAAATATTGAATCTTCGAGTTAATTTACGGGAATCAATAAAGTCTTCAAGTCACATGCTTTTGCCTTCATCGACACGTAAAGATCATTTCTGGATTTATGGCTTAGCCATGGTGTTTTACGGTCTCTATTATTGGATGAATGTTCCTAAAGACTATAGTGCCTGTACACTCTGCGATGGCCATCAATATGCCAAACTTTACTGGTATTTCGAGCATGGGATGATCGCTCCAATCAAATTCCCTTTCTATAATCGCCCCTTGGTACCATGGCTTGTCAGCCTAATTCCCGGTTCATCCATTGGTCTTCATTTTGATCTCGTAAACTTTGCCTTTTTTGTGATCAGTATATGGGCCATTCGTAGCCTTTGGTTGGAATTACAGCTGAAGTTCTGGGTTCAGCTATTGGGGTTTGGCTGGTTGATTATTCATTGGACTGGCATTATTCGCTTAAATCTTTACGACAATCTTACTGTTGATGTCCCGTTGTATTTTTTTCAAGCGCTGGCTTTGCTCTTGTTTTTGAAAAAAGACTACAAGTGGTTTTTGCTACTGGTACCAGTCGCCCTACTGCAAAAGGAATCCTTCCTGGCAATAATGGTCGTCTTTATTGGTATTCACTTCGTGTATAATTATCACCATCAACCTTGGAAACAAGGAAGGATATTGATTCTATCCACTTTGATCGGCCTCCTTATTCAAAAAACAGTGCTCTACTATCTACCTGAGCAGTTGGATCAGCGCTCCTCACTAGACGCCATTCTATATCATGGGCACTGGGCACTAAAGGATCCTTCCCGATTTATTCGCTGGTTCACAGCTTTTGGATCGGCCTATGGACTATTGCCGTTAGCGATATTCCTTGCTTTTGGCATACGAAGATTTAAGGATTCAAAATATACTTTACTGCTCGTACTGAGTTTAATGTATTCTTCTTTTGGCTTATTGGCGGGAGAGGATATGACGAGGATTCTATTTTTGGGGTTTCCTTTTATCATGACTCTTACGCTTCGCGAACTACAGGGCAAAGATCTCACGTTCGTCTTTTCAGCTTTGGGTCTTAGCCTAATTTCGCTAAGATTACTTCCTATACCTGTAGATACACATTGGGCGATAGACTATGCCGAGCTTGCGCATGTTTGGAATTGGTTTTTCTATTATAGTCTATGTGTTATTGTCCTTTTATTGATACATCAGTTCAAAACGAATAAAAATAATTTAAGGAGTTAAGTTTTTACTTGCCAAAGCGAACTAGCTTCGCGCCGTTCTTTCACGTAGACATTGACAAACAATCATGAGGACTTATGGATCGACTGGGTCGATACTTTGTCCGAAGAAAGTTGCTTAGTGATTGATGATTTCATCACGGATCATGAGCTGAGTATTTTTCTCAATTATTTTCAGGACCACCTGAAAGAAGATGATTTTAAAAAAGCCGGTATAGGTACTGGCAGCGAATTCCAGCTCAAAAGCCAGATAAGGGGAGACTATATCCGATGGCTAAATCGTGATACTGATACAGAACTGGCCAACTTCTTTGCCCGAATAGACCAGGCCATAGCCATGCTAAATAGATATTGCTTTTTGAGCTTATCAGGTTCAGAATTTCACATGGCTCACTACCCAGAAGGAACCTTTTACAAAAGGCACCTGGATCAATTCAGCCATAGAAGTAATCGACTGATTTCTGTTATCCTCTATCTAAATAAAAATTGGAAAGAAGGAGATGGAGGAGAGTTGAAATTGTATCTAGAGAATGAAGAAAAAACTATTGAGCCCATTGCTAAGCGAATTGTTTTTATGCGAAGTGATCAAGTAGAACACGAAGTGCTAGAAACTAACGTGGACAGATATAGCCTGACGGGTTGGTTGCTTTATCAGCCTCCTGGTCTGACATTCCTGGCTTAGTAGTCAACCAAGCACCATACACCTATTAGCTCTGCTTTTTGCATTTAGATGTAAACCGATCATCTCAATGCATAAACTCACGCCTTTCCTCCTGGCCATCGTTTTGTTTTGGTCTCCTGCAAATGCTCAATTTTCAGAAGCCTTGTTTTCTGGTCAGTTACTAGACCAGCAAACGCTAAAACCAATCCCCTTTGTTCATATAGTTGGCGTAAAAACACAAGTTATTTCCAATTCAAATGGTGTCTTCTCCATAGAAATACAGAAAGGCGATTCGCTTACTTTTTCACACATCAATTTTGAGCGATCCAGTATTCAAATTTCAGAAATTTCTGATCAGGTGATCCCTATGTATCTGAAAAAAAAAGAAAATTTGATGCAAGAAGTTATCATTCGAGATTATCTACCAGAAGAAGAGCTGAAACAGGAAATGATGGCATATAAGGTACCATACACAGTTGAGGAAATCAATGCCGTTAATAATGTTGAGTATTCCACTCTATTATACAAAAAAGGCTATATACCTGAAATGAATAGTTTGGACAATTTCAAAAACTATATGAAGGAACCTCAAGGAGTCACCCTTTTTTCTTCTGACCCGTCAAAAGGCATAATCAAGAGCATCAAACGACCCAGTCAGCAAAATAAAAGCTACTACTCCAGCAGTCTAAGACTCAATAAAACGAAAATTGATACGACGATGATTGATCAATTTTTTATTCAAAAAAAGTAAACCTCTATTTATCTATTCGCCCCATTCGTAGGAATATGGGGAAGCTTACCTTTTTTGTTTCGCCTGCTTTCCAGTATTCACTTATCCTTTCCATTAAGGCTGACACAGGACTATTCCCACTATGCTTTTGCTTATAGTTTTGTACGCATGACCATGAATTGAAATAGCCCTCCAGTCGATCGGTATTCCAAGATTCTTCTATAACAAAACTGTGTTTCACTTTGATAGGGTCAAAATTGAATGGTATGGTTTCATAAGCTGAATCAATGTGCCTGCGCTCGACATCCCAGTATGGCCCTACAATATCCCTATCAAATTCTGTAGTTAGTTCGTCAATTCTTTCATCCACCTTCAACAAACCATATCCCCAGATGGCAACAATTCCTCCAGGTTTTGAAACACGCAGGACCTCGGAATGAAAAGCTTCAAAATCAAACCAGTGAACGGCTTGGCCTACAGTGATCAAGTCGAACTGATCATCTGCAAAGTTGGTGTTTTCAGCTCGTTGGATAGAATAATGAACATTGGGAAGGTTTGGAGCTTGCGCCAATTGGTTTTCACTTAGGTCTGATGCTTCTACTTGTCGGAAATAAGTGGAGAGTGCTTCCGCCACTTGTCCATTGCCAGTTCCGCAATCCCAGCATTTCTCTCTGGTGATCACATGGCCTAGTATCTCTTCATACAAAGCAGACGGATATACTGGCCTGTGTTTTTTGTATGCACTAGATTGAATAGAAAATCGATCAAGTGGTTTTTTCATTTCGCTATTCTACAAACTGTACGTGATCCTCCTGAATGATTTCCAAGCCCTGAATTTTGAGGTATACCTGAGCCGTTGCCAATACATCTCTATTGCAATACTCGGCGATTCTTTCCAGTCCTTCTTCATGATAGTACACGCGGTTCACATCACTCCCGTTTATATCATCTTTAGGCGACGGGATATTAAACACTTCTGTAAGCAATGCCAATGAGGTAAAATTTTTGTAGTCTCCAAACTTCCACATTTCCATGGTATCCAAGTGCTTGATTTCCCATGGTTTTTTACCAGATAGCTGAAGATAAGGAGGTAAAGGAATGCCATTAATCAACATGCGTCGGCAGATGTAAGGAAAATCGAATTCCTTGGCATTGTGACCACAAAGCTGGATTTTGTTTTCGTCCATTTTGTCGTGCAGCAATGCAACAAACTCTTCCAACAATTCTTTTTCATTGTTGGCTCGAATCGCCTTAATTCTGATATTCAGCAGATCGGCTTTGTCATGGTAAAGTATACCTACTGAGATGCAAATTATCTTGCCAAACTCCGAATAAATAGCTGCTTTGTCGAAATAGAGTTTATCCAATGGGGTTTCTTCATCTCTTCTCAAGAAGGTACTTTTCTTTTCCCATAGTTCCTGCATGGCAGGCTCAAGCGATTCGAAGTTGGGGCTTCCTGATACAGTTTCAATATCAAGAAAAACCAAATTTTTTAGGTTATTCATATTTGGTTGATTCTACATTTAACTTTCTTTTTTAGTCCAGTATCTCACAAGTCCAGCTACACTCATCCAAGAAGGATTTGCTGCTTCATATAGCTGAATAGTAGATTCATCTAAGCCTGCCTCTCTTAGCTGATCTGCAGTATATTCCATAAACATGGGTACCATTTCTTCATTGGTCAACCCAGCTTGCATTTGCTTTTTGATCCATACAGCCCAGTCGTCAAGAATAAGTTTGAGCGACGACAAATGACTATCAATAGCGGTTATTTTATTATAATGAGTAAGATACAAGGCTGTGGGTTTGGCTTGGCGCAAAATATTTAATGAGGTTTTCCAGTCTTCCAGATTAATATCTGGAGGAGGACAAGGTGGCACCACAGGACCATTGTCAATTTTTACTCCTGCCACATCACCAGTAAAAATGATTTCCTCTACTTGCCAGGCAATATGATGTTTGGCATGACCTGGTGTGTGCAGACTCTTTATTTTCAATTCCCCAATTTCAAAGGATTGTCCATCCTCTACTTGGATGAGTTGATCAGCAGGAATAGGTTTCATCTGTCCCCACAGTGTATCCATTTGATCACCATAAATTCTGGTGGCAGACTCCATTAGACGCGAAGGGTCTTCCATATTTTTTGCACCAAATGGGTGCAAATAGATCTTGGCACCAGTTTCTGCCAAAGCCCATGCAGCTCCAGCATGATCCAAATGGATGTGCGTCAAAAACACATGTTTGATATCAGTCATTTGGTAACCCAATGCCTCTACACCTTCTTTTAGTTTTGGGAAAGTGGCGTGTGGGCCTGTTTCGATCAAAATGGGCCCATCTGTACTAGGCAGCAGATAGGACGCAATCGCGTGATCTAAATTCTTAAAATGGAGATCAATAATTTTTATTTCAGGCATCTGAATGAAGTTTGAATAAAGATAAATGAATTAATCTTTTTCAAAACCCACCTTAAGGGTTTGACAAAAAAAATCCCAGGGAACCACCCCTGGGACAAAACTCAAAACATAACCAATCAACTAAACTCAATCGTGCGATTGAGTACCGTAGAGACCGACAGTCTCTACGATTGTTAATCAATCTAAACTCATGTATATACAGACAATCTCTGTGCCAAAAAGTATTAAAGAATGTTAAAATGGGTATTTCACCTAGAAATTTGATTGCACAAAAAAGCCTGCACGTTTTCAAATGCAAGCTTTATATGAATGCTAGAATTTATTACTCGTCTATCTTCACTTCATCCAGGTTGATAAATTCAATGTCATTTTGGTCGTTCAGAGTCATGCCAATCACTGCATCATTGCTGATCTTACCTGCCAAAATCTGCTTGGACAGATCGTTCAGGATCAACCTCTGCATCACACGCTTCAATGGTCTGGCACCAAACTGAGGATCAAATCCCAATTCGCCTAAGCGATCCAGAACCTGATTAGATCCTTCCAACTTCATGCCATTTTCAGCCAATCGCTTCTGAATCAATTTGAACTGAATGCCTACAATCTTACGAATGTTCTCTTTTGTCAATGGACGGAACATGATGGTTTCATCCACACGGTTCAAGAATTCAGGTCGTACCGACTGCTTCATCAATTCAAAAACTTCTCGTTTGGTCTTTTCAATTATTTCTCCTTCATTTTCAGCTGAGAGCTTCTCGAAATTTTCCTGTATCAGATGCGAGCCAATATTGGTCGTCATGATAATAATCGTATTTTTAAAATTCGCTACGCGACCTTTGTTGTCTGTCAGGCGTCCATCATCCAATACCTGCAACAATACGTTGAAAGCATCTGGGTGTGCTTTTTCTATTTCATCCAAGAGCACCACAGAATATGGTTTTCTTCTTACTGCTTCAGTCAGCTGACCTCCTTCATCATATCCCACATATCCTGGAGGTGCCCCAATGAGTCTACTCACAGCATGGCGTTCTTGATATTCTGACATGTCAATTCTCACCATGGCGTTCTCATCATTGAATAGATAATCTGCTAATGCTTTTGCCAATTCTGTTTTACCCACGCCTGTTGTTCCCAAGAATATAAAGGAACCAATGGGTCGGTTTGGATCTTGCAAACCAGCTCTACTTCTACGCACAGCATCAGAAATACTCTCAATCGCTTCAGATTGTCCAGCTACTCGTTTGCCCAATTCATCTTCTAGGTGCAGCAATTTTTCACGATCACTTTGAAGCATTTTCTGTACAGGAATACCCGTCCACTTAGCTACTACTTCTGCAATATCTTCGGCATCCACTTCTTCTTTCAATAAAGAAGACTCCCCCTGCATCTCAGCCAACTGGACTTTGAACTCTTCCAGTTTCTTTTCAGCTTCTTGGATTTTACCGTATCTGAACTCAGCCACTTTTCCGAAATCACCTTCGCGTTCGGCTCGATCTGCTTCAGCTTTGAATTTATCTATATTCTCCTTCTCTGTTTGAATACCTGTGATTACCGCTTTTTCGTTTTCCCATTTGGCTTTCAGCTCATCCCTTCTTTCAGACAACTCTGAGATTTCTTTAGAAAGTATTTTTTCACGGTCTTTATTTTTCTCACGTCGAATGGCCGCTCTTTCGATCTCCAATTGCATTATTCTACGTTGAAGTTCGTCCAATTCTTCAGGCAAAGAGTCGATTTCAATCCTTAGCTTCGAAGCTGCTTCATCCATCAAATCAATCGCCTTATCTGGCAATTGACGATCTGAAATATATCTGCTGGATAGTTCTACTGCTGATATGACTGCGTCATCTTTGATCCGCACCCCATGGTGTACTTCGTATTTTTCCTTGATTCCTCGAAGGATGGAAATAGCATCCGCCTCGTTGGGTTCGTCTACCAAGACCGTCTGGAATCTACGCTCTAGTGCCTTATCCTTCTCAATGTATTTTTGGTACTCTTTTAGGGTCGTTGCGCCTATCGCATGTAATTCTCCTCTGGCCAATGCTGGCTTCAATAAGTTGGCCGCATCCATGGCGCCCTCTCCTCCTCCAGCACCAATCAAGGTATGGATTTCATCAATAAATAGAATGATTTCTCCAGCAGAGTCTGTGACTTCTTTGATGACGGCTTTGAGGCGTTCTTCAAATTCTCCTTTGTATTTGGCACCAGCTACAAGCATACCCATATCCAAAGAATAAAGGACTTTGCTCTTTAGGTTTTCTGGTACATCTCCATCTATGATTCTTTGAGCCATGCCTTCTATGATGGCCGTCTTACCAACACCTGGTTCACCAATGAGCATAGGGTTGTTTTTTGTTCTTCGAGACAAAATTTGCAGAACTCTGCGGATTTCTTCGTCACGACCAATCACTGGATCGATCCTCCCATCCTTGGCCAACTGATTTAAGTTTATAGCGTATCGCTCCAAAGATTGATAATTAGACTCTGCGTTTTGACTATTCACTTTACTTCCTCCTCTTAGTTCATTAATTGCGGATTCGAGATCTTTCTGATTGAAACCGACTTCTTTTAAAATACTTGCGGTTTTATCCTTTCCGGCCAAAATGCCTAATATCAAATGTTCGATAGCTACAAATTCATCTCCCTGCTTTTTAGCAATGGATTCTGCCTTAGTCAATGCAGCAGCTGAATCATTAGATAAGTGGGGCTGTTGTCCAGATACTTTTGCATAACTCGCAACTTGATTGACAATTTTCTGTGTCAGCTGATCTTTATTAATTCCCAATTTCTTGGAAACAAAACCAATAACATTTTCGTCAGATTCCAGAATACTCTGAAATAGGTGCGCAGGCTCTATGGCCTGTTGGCCATTAGCCAAAACCAGCTCTCCGGCTTTGTTGATGACCTCTTGAGATTTAACTGTATATATATTGAAATTCATAATTCTTCCTTATTTGACGAGAAGTCGATCAAATCGCATTCCATTTAGCTCTGCCGATAAATTTTCTGACGATCTGTCCGTGAAAATTTGTTAATTACTCATTATCAGGACATTATGTCCTGAATTACAGTCTTGCGTTGCCAAGGTGTCTGATTGATCTAGGTCTTATGCGATTAATACTCTATTTTCGAAATACAGATTTAATTAAAGCAATATGTCGAATAACGGACGTAGAAAATTCATTAAAACAGGAGGGTTAGTGGCTGCTGCAAGTGCAGCTGGTTTATTGGCGGCATGCGATAAAAAAGAACTCAAAACCAAAGATGTAAATATCAACTTCAACAATACCTACCATTGGAAAATGGTGACCACCTGGCCTCCGAATTTTCCCGTGCTGGGAGAGGGCTGCAAGCTGCTTGCGAAATGGATAGAAGAAATGAGCGGAGGCCGTTTGAAAATTGATGTTTATGGTGGTGGTGAGCTTATTCCCTCTTTAGAGTGTTTTGATGCGGTAAGTCATGGTGCTGTAGAAATGGCGAGTGGCTCAGGGTATTATTGGGCAGGTAAAATACCTTCAGCACAATTTTTCTCTTCTGTTCCATTTGGTATGAACGCCCAACAGATGAATGCGTGGATCATCAATGGTGAAGCCAATAAACTCTGGGATGAAATTTACGAGCCATTCAATTTGATTCCTTTGCCAGGCGGAAATACAGGGGTTCAAGCTGGAGGCTGGTACAACAAAGAAATCAATACAATTGAAGATTATCAGGGTTTGAAAATGCGAATGCCTGGACTCGGTAGTAAGATTATCAACAAAGCTGGAGGCACAGCCGTGCTAGTTGCTGGTGGAGAACTTTTTACAAATCTTGAGCGAGGCGTAATTGATGCTACAGAATGGATTGGTCCCTATCACGACTATTTGATGGGCTTTCATAGAGTGGCCAAACACTACTATTATCCAGGTTGGCACGAGCCAGGAACTGTTCTTGAGATGATTATGAACAAGGACAAGTTCAATGAATTACCCAGAGATTTGCAAGAAATAGTTCGATCAGGTATTTATAGATTGAACCAATGGATGCTTCTGGAGTTTGAACAAAAGAACTCGGTCTATCTTCAGAAGATGAAAGATGAAAATGTTGATATTCGTCCGTTTTCGAAGGAAGTACTAAATCCGCTAAAGGAAATTGCTGAAGAGGTAGTTTTAGAATTAGTAGAGTCTGATGCTCAAAGTAAGAAAATATATGAGCACTATACTAAATTTAGGAAACAGATCAGTGGTTGGTCAGAAATCAGTGAGAAGTATTATTATAAAAATGTGCTATAGGCTTCTCACTCATAGCTTTTCCAAAGTTGGTCTTGATTTGGTAGGCAAATGAAGTACAGCTTTGGAAAAGTTAGAGCTTACTTTCAGCATGCTCAATCCCCAAGTTGACCCAATGTGCCAGATCCGTTTCAGACTGAAAACCATCAGCCGAAACATAGACAAACTCTTTAAGCGCCTTTCCTGTAAAGTCCATTGGGCGAACGTATTCTTTTTTCAGTTCTTCTTGATCCTTTGGAGAAATAATGCGCACACATAAATCCTCCTTGACAATCCCCACGCACATTTTGCCTTGGTATAAATAACAAAGCCCCCCAAACATTCTCTTCTCTGTAATCTTAGCGCCATAAGGCTCCAGGTGCTGGCGAAGTCTGGTTGCTAGTTCTTGGTTGTAGGCCATAGTATTAATTGTCTAACGAATAATGAAAAGTATTATATTATTCTCTATTCATTTGTTTTCCCATATCTACATGAGGAATGCCATCTTCCAGATAAACGTCAGACGTTTTTTCAAAACCAAAAGACGCATAAAAGTCTGTTAAATAATCCTGTGCTTGAAGAACCACAGATTTTATTTCTTCTTGATTTTTGGAAATTTCCAATGCCTTTTCTATCAATTTTCTACTTGCGCTTTTTCCTCTAAAATCTGACGCCGTCACCACGCGGCTTATTTTTGCTTTGTTCTCATTGGATACGTTCAATCTCAAATAGGCTTTAGGCACCCCGTCCTTTTCCACAAAAAAATGTTCTGCCGATTGATCGGAATTATCCAACTCCGGATAAGGGCAGTTTTGCTCTACAACAAATACGTCAACTCTTAACTTGAGTATTTGATAAAGCTGATCAGGAGACAGCTGATGAAATTTTTTTATTTGTATTTCCATGGGCTTCGGCGTTTAGCCTGTATTTCAAATATAAACAAAGTCCCAGGCCTACAGCTGTTGCCACAAGGATCATACTCCAGGTAAAGTTGTAACCATGAGTTTCAATAAGTTGCATGCCAATATTGGGACCAATAATATGTGCCGCAGAAAAGGCAATCGGAAACAGGGCCATATATTCTCCGGCTTTTCCTTTTTCAGATCTTTCCATAGCAAATGAATTGGCAAAAGGGAAAATAAGCATTTCGCCAAGGGTAATAAAAAACATACTGACAATCAATATACCCGCCCATTCAGAAAGGTTGAATACCCAAAACCCCATACCAAGGACTAAAGTGCCTATCAATAAAACAGAAGCTTTGGAAATTCTGCTCTTCTCCAACCAATTGATCAAAGGCATTTCAAATAAAAATATTAACATGCCATTCATGCCTAAGAGTAATCCAATTTGCCCTTCTGAAAGGTGATGTATGGTTTTATAATAAATAGGCACAGTAGCAAACATTTGCAGAAAGACAATCGCAGTAAGAAAAACAATGGCCAGAAAAACCAGATAAGGTAAATCTGAGTAAGCCGACTGCCGTTTTTGACCAGTTGCCATTTGCTCATTCACTGGCTTACCATCTTTTTCATTAAGCAAAAGATATAATAATATAGAAGCAACTAAACATGTAATTCCGTCTATCCAGAACAAGGAGCCATAAGTCATAGTCGCAATAATTATTCCTCCCATGGCTGGACCAAATGAGAAACCTAGATTGATGGCCAAGCGAATCAATGTGACGGAACGCGTGTTGTTTTCTGGTTTGCTGTAAGCTCTTATCGACACATACATGGCTGGCCTAAACATATCTGCGATTAGCATCAGGATAAATATCCCACCTACAAGAAACCAAAATTCGTTTAGATATTGCACAATTATAAATACTACTCCAGAACCAATTAGACTAAACAACATGATTTTGTAATAACCAAAGTGATCTGTGAGTTTACCTCCAAGCCAGGCACCTAATATCGAGCCTGTGCCAAATGCCGTCATGACCCATCCCACTTCTGAAAGAGAATAGCCCAAACTTGCCGTGAGGTACAGAGACAAAAAAGGCACCACCATGGTGCCCGCTCTATTGATCAATGTGATTAAGGCAAGCAGCCATATTTCTCGAGAAAGTCCTTGGTAAGATTGGATGTATGCGTTGAGTTGTCGTCTGATCATCTTGTTGGTTTGGTAATGAATGAGTACGTTCGATATTGAATACGGACAAAATTCTTACGACCGAAAGAGAAGAAAGGATACTTTTTTAGTATGAAATAAAATACTGACAATTATTGGTCAAGCTAATCCGTTACGGAATTTGTTCCAGATTCTTCACCTCTGCTTCACCATCCAGCACAATTCTATTTCTTCCTGTTTCAGTCTCAAAATATTGCGTACTTATTATGGCAATGTGCTTACCTTCTCGGATTTCCTTTATTTCTAATTTGACCGTGTATCTTTTGTCTGGGTAAATTGCCCTTTTGAAATCTAGCTTCTGACTCAGATAAAAAGTACCTGGGCCTGGAAACTCCATCCCTAATATTTTAGAAATAATGGCTGAGGTAAATATGCCATGCACTATGGGCGATTTGAAATTGGTAGTAGCGGCAAAATCGGCATTGATATGAAGAGGGTTTTTATCACCAGATAATTCTGCAAAGGCATTGACTTGGTTTTGTGTAATGATAAAATCCGTTTCGTAAGTATCTCCGACTTGTAGCATATAAGAATTATTCTGTGTTTCTAAATCTGATACAAGATATTTCAGCCAGTCAACAAAACAAGCGCCATAAAAGAAAAAAGCAGATGATCGCCCGTGATCATCTGCTAGTCATTTGTTGGATTAGTATGCTAAGTAGTCTAATAAAAAAGTCCACTTGGATTATAAAAATAACCAGAAACCAAAGAAGTTGGAAATATTACATTTAGTATTTTATTGGATCAGAATAGTATACTGTAAATAATTAAATTATAAAATAATATTTTATTCATTGCAGAAATGGGCAAATAAAAAGGCCTCAATTTCTTGAGACCTTTTACGCAATCAGCGTTTTCTCATAAAAAAGTCTAATTACTTCAGGAATTCGTAGATTCCAGCTACGCCCTGGCCACCACCTACGCAGGCAGTTACCATTCCGTATTTTTGTTTTCTTCTTCTCATTTCATTGATCAGCTGCACAGACAATTTTGCTCCTGAGCATCCTAGTGGGTGGCCCAAGGCAATGGCACCTCCATTAGGATTTATTTTTTCTGGATCCAAACCTGCTTCTTTGATCACAGCCAAAGACTGTGTCGCAAATGCCTCGTTCAATTCGAATTGATCAATGTCATTCAATTTCAATCCAGCTTGCTTCAATGCTTTCGGAATAGCAGCTACCGGCCCAATGCCCATAATTCTTGGATCTACTCCAGCAGCTGTATATGTCACCATTCTGGCTACTGGCTCCAGTTTCAATTCTTTGACCATGGCTTCTGACATGACCATCACAAAAGCAGCTCCATCTGAAGTTTGTGAAGAGTTGCCCGCAGTCACTACACCACCCATTTTAAAGGCAGGCTTCAATCGAGCCAGGCCTTCCATTGAAGTTCCTGCTCTCGGCCCTTCGTCAGTATCCACTATATATTCACGTTCAGCTTTTTTGCCTTCTTCGTTTACATAAGTTTCCTTAACTGTGATTGGAACGATCTCGTCCTTGAATTTTCCAGCTGCCAAGGCTGCCAAGGCCTTGTCATGTGATTTAACAGAAAACTCATCAGCCTCTTCTCGAGAAACTTTGTAATCCACAGCAATCTCTTCTGCCGTCAGTCCCATACCTAGATAATATTCTGGCGTCTTTTCGGCAATTTTCCAATTCAATGCAGTTTTGTATCCTAACATTGGAACCAAAGACATGCTTTCAGTTCCCCCTGCGATAATACAATTCGCCATTCCAGCTTTGATTCTTGCTGCAGCTATGGCAATCGTTTCCAATCCAGAACCACAGTATCTGTTCACTGTAACTCCAGGTACTTCAATCGGCAAAGAAAGAAGAGAAATCATTCTACCCATTTGCATGCCTTGCTCTGCTTCGGGAATGGCATTACCCACGATCAAGTCGTCAATTCTTTTGGGGTCAAGCGCTGGAACATCCGCCACCAAGTGCTTGATTACGTCAGCGGCCAAATCATCTGGACGAGTAAATCTAAAGCCTCCCTTTTTTGATTTGCCAATTGCTGTTCTATATCCGTTTACTATATATGCTTCCATATTAATTTAGATTTTAGTAGTTAGAATTTAGTACTTAGACTTCTCTAACTGTTGATATTAATTTTCTGGTCATTTCTGAAGCTCATTTATTTCAGCAATGAGTTTTTCAGATTCTGTGTCCGTAATAAACTTTGACTTCTCTGCAATTATCAATTGTGTTTCTAGCTCATTTGCAGAACCAATAGAAATATCCAAAAAATGTGCGAAATCTTTATCTGAATTTCGACCAGAGCCCTCAGCAATATTTGAGGGAATTGATATAGCACACCTTTTCATTTGGCTTGTTAGACCATATTTCTCGGAATCTGGTAATTGTTCTAACAACTTATAAGTATCAATAACTGTTTCAATTCCTCTTTGCCAAATCTTGAGTTCTCTAAAATTGTGCATCGTCTAAAGTCTATTTACTAAATACTAATGTCGGAACTTTAGTTCCTCAAAGGTTTTCCTTTAAACAGAATGCTATGGATTCTCTCCAAAGTTTTAGGTTCACCAGTCAAACTCAAGAATGCTTCACGTTCCAAATCCAGCAAGTACTGTTCTGAAACCAATGTAGGTGCAGAGAGATCTCCACCGTTCATTACCCAAGAGATTTTCTGTGCAATTTTCATGTCATGATCGGAAATGTAATTTCCAAATCGCATGCCTGCAACACCCGCTTCAAACATTGCCAGTCCAGATTTTCCTTGAACTTTTATGTCTGTTCGCTGTGCTGGTTGAGTATAGCCCGCTTCGGCCAGTTCGATTGCCTTGTTTTTGGCATCAGCCAAAAGTCGCGCTCTGTTCAATGTGAAATCATCTGATTTTCTGATGAATCCCAAGTCTCTGGCTTCATAGGCAGATGTCGCCACCTTGGCCGTAGCAATCGTCATGAAATTTTCTTGCAGCACATTGAGTTCTGGATCTCCAGCTCTATATGCATCCGAAGTTCTCAAAGTCATTTCTTTGGTACCGCCGCCACCAGGGATCAGACCCACACCTACTTCTACCAATCCCATGTAGGTTTCTGTATGAGCTTGAATATGGTCAGAGTGTAAAGACAATTCACAACCCCCTCCAAGAGCCATACCTGAAGTAGCCACTACTACTGGAATAGAGGAATACCTTGCTCTCATCATGGTGTTTTGGAAATGTCCAATCATCATGTTGATCTCGTCGAAATCCTGATCTCCAGCATACATAAACAGCATAGCCAAGTTAGCCCCTGCTGAGAAATTTTGTCCTTCGTTTCCAATGACTAAACCTCTGTAACTTTCTTCTGCCTTTGAAATAGAGGCATTGATACCTTCTATTATTTCAGCACCTAATGCATTCATTTTTGAATGGAATTCCAAATTGAGAATACCATCTCCAACATCATACAGCGTACAGCCTGGATTTTGATATACAATGTTGTTTTCTTTGAAAGCATCAAGAATGACCAAGCCTTCTGTTCCTGGAATTACTTTGTATGATTTGGACGGAATGTCATAATAAAGTTTTTTCCCATTTTCGAATTTGTAAAAGCTTTCGTGACCTGCAGCAATCATTTCACCTACCCAATCGGCTGGCTTCATACCTGCGGCCTCCATTTTTTCAGCTGTTTGTTTCACACCTAAGACATCCCAAGTAGCAAATGGGCCAATCTCCCAGGCAAAGCCTGCCGCCACTGCATGGTCTATCCTATAGAGCTCGTCAGCGATTTCTGGGATCCTCATGGAACAGTATTTGAACATATCGTAGAAAGTAGTTCTGTAAAACTCACCCGCTTTGCCATCTGAGTTTACCAGAATGGGAATTCTTTCTTTTACATTTTCAATGTCTTTTACCTGACCTATCGCATCAAAGTGGCCCTTAGTTCTTGAGCCATATTCGAAAGTCTTAAGGTTTAGTTCAAGAATTTCCTTTTTGCCATTTTCATCTACTGTCTTCTTAAAATAGCCTTGCTTGGTTTTATCTCCCCACCATTTTCTGTCATACAGTTCTTGTACAATCTTAGGAAGCTTAAATGCTTCTCTGGATTCATCATTTGGCAGTCCTTGATAAAGACCATTGGCAACATTGACTGTGGTGTCTAACCCAACCACATCCATGGTACGAAATGTTGCCGACTTGGCACGGCCAATAATTGGCCCAGTCAACTTGTCCACTTCACCAACTGTGAGGCCAATTTTTTCGACCGCGTGCATGCCAGACATGATCGCATAGATTCCGATTCGATTGGCAATGAATGCTGGGGTGTCTTTACAGAGTACTGTTTCTTTTCCGAGAAATAAGTCTCCATAATTCATCAAGAAGTCAATAACTTCTTGATCCGTTTCTTTGGTTGGTATAATTTCCAATAATCTCAAATATCTTGGCGGATTGAAGAAGTGTGTTCCACAGAAATGTTTTTTGAAGTCTTCACTTCTACCCTCTGCCATAAAATGGATTGGGATACCTGAGGTATTTGATGTAATCAGTGTTCCTGGCTTTCGGTATTTTTCGACTTGTTCGAAAACAATTTTTTTGATGTCTAATCTTTCGACTACCACTTCCATAATCCAATCGTACTCGGAAATTTTTGACATGTCGTCTTCAAAATTTCCTAGTGTGACAAGGCTTGCCTTTTTTGAATCATAAAGGGAAGCTGGCTTGGACTTCAAAGTGTTTTGAAATGCAGAATTAACTATTCTGTTTCGAACAGCTTTGTCCTCTAACGTCAGACCCTTTGCCTTTTCTGTATCGTCAAGTTCCTTTGGTACAATATCAAGGAGTAGGACTTCCACTCCTATGTTTGCAAAATGACAAGCGATTCTAGATCCCATGATACCAGATCCAAGAATCGCCACTTTTTTTATAGCTCTATTCATTTTCGATTAACTGTATTTTTTGGTCAAGATTTTTATTTTCTTCTATTACATTGTCAATGGTTGTCATCACGTCAAAAAAGGCTTCTAGCTTTTTTGGCGATACTGCCTCTCGTACTTTATCATTAAAAAAGATAACTGCCTTCCTTGAAAAGTCTCTTTGCTTTTTTCCAGCTTCCGTAAGATATATGCGAACAGATCTTTTGTCTTCCGTATCACGTTCTCGATAGATCAAACCAGTTTCTTCCATTGTCTTCAACATACGGGTTAAACTTCTGGATTCCATTCCCAGCAAAGGGGCAATTTTAGTTGCAGGCGTTCCTTCATCCTGATCAATATTTAGAAGTACAAATCCTGATGAAGCTGTGATACCTTTCATGGCTCCTCCTTGATTGTACATTCTGGATATGGCGTGCCAAACTACTTTGATGTGATAATCTACCGTTTCTTCTTTGCGCATACGCTTCTCAAATTATGTAAGTATCTTTCGGTGGAAACCAAAGATATACAAAATATGTTATGCATGCATACTATATTTTGTAATTCTCTCTTACTCGTGAAAAGAAGCTGAATGAACGTGGCGACTTAGTTGATGTCGTCCCCTCTCAGTGATCGAAATCTTTTTCTGGCTTCAGCTACATATACACTGCCAGGATAGGTAATCAGAAATGCTTTATAAATTTCCATGGCTTTGACAGAGTCGTGCAAATGCTCTTGATAAATCTGTGCTGACAGATACATGGCATCATCTCCCAAAATATCAGACGGGTATCCAGAAAGTATGGCTTGCAATTCTAATAGTGCGTTTTCAAAATCACCTAATTCCAAATTGATCCTTGCCATCTTCCAATAGATTTCGTCTGTCAAAGAATGTCCGGGGTATTTTTTTAGCATTTGCGAAAAAGCCAGTAAAGCGCTGTCTTTCTTATTTTGGAAAAGCATAAGTTCGATGGATGCGAATTCTTTCATTACAAAATCAGAAGAATCCAGTGCTGTGTTATCCTGGATCAACAAGCTGAGTGAAAGTGCATCATTTGCTATTTCCCGAGTAGTGGCTAATTTCAATATATCTAAATGGCTTTTGGCCAATTCGAAATTGCCTTGAAAATAATTGAGTTGAGCATTTTTCAACTTTGCATCATATCCTATTGGACTGTCTTTGTTATCTTTTTCGACCTGTGAATAAAGTAAAGTAGCTTCCCAGGGATCGTCTATCAACAAATAAATGTCGCCAAGATCCAATTTGCTTTTGGCCTTTAATGAAGGATTTATTCTTGGTGCTTGAATTATTTCATTCAGAATATTAACAGCCGAATCCAATTCGTCCAGATAAAAAGCATGAAGGAGTGCTTTGCTTCTAAATGCCTCAATAGTTTGTGCATTTACACCTATATCCAAAATCAATTGTTTGTAGTCATAAGTCAATTCTCGAATGGCCTGCTTTGCAACAGGAAAATCATTTTTTACCTTTTCTTCCCTTGCCCTAATGATCTGACGACGTGCAGAAATATAGTTTCCTGAATTTGGGTAAGTTTCGGTCACATACGTGTAAATTTCAATGGCATTGTCATAGGCATTATTTTCTAGTGCAATGTTTCCTATATCCATCACTCTATTCCCGTAGGTCTTAAATTTTTTATCCACAGCCTTTGCTTGTACGAAGGCTCCATAAAAATCATTTTGTTGGAGGTTGACCCAGATCAGTAATTCAGGATAAATTTTTTCATTTGGGTTTCTCTGTACTTTGTCAATGAGTATATTTTTGAAATTTGAAATGTCTTCCTCTTTCTGTAGAATATTCTGTAGAATGTTTTTTACATATCTCAAGTTGCTAGGTCGTACTGTAGCAAATACCAAATACTCTTCTATCATTTCGGATTTCATATCCATCATTCGATAGATATTAGCCAATTCTAATGCATAACTGTTTTTGTCCTTATGACTTTTTCTGGCTTGTAGATAAGACTTGAGTGCATAGGGTGTCAATTGTTTGCTAACAAAGTACTGTGCAGTGGTACCTATCAAATATTTGTTTTCTTTCGCATTTTCAATGGTTTCATTAAAAGCTTTATCGGCTTTTTCCGTTTCGCCCATTTGCTGAAATAGAAGGCCTTCATCTATTTGGTAGTAGACATTGGATGGGTGGTACTTTCTTGCCTTTTTGATATGTTTTTCGGCAGATTTGAAATCACCTTTGGAAAGTAAAATATCCAAATAGTTATTATGGATTTGCTGGATGTATTGTGGATTACCAGAAAATTTGTCGTAAATATCAAGCGCTTTGTCTACTTCACCATTGATATAATATTCGTTGGCAAGCTGTACTTGATTAGAATTTTGCGCCGCTACTAGGGAGGGCATTATTATTATAAATAAATAAATAAATCTCTTCATTTCTTAGTTGTCCACACTTTGACCAAAACCTTAAAATAAAAATATAGATTAAAGAAATTATTATTCTTTATTAAGGCAGTGGATATGTGTATAAGTCTTTACGTTTCTGATCTTTGTTATTGAATGGTGTATTACTTTCAACTGGCTACATGTTATTCACATCATAAGTTATTGATTTTTAGTTTGGTATTGAGTTATCAACAGTTAGTTTCTCTATTGTGTATTAGTTATTTACATTGGTGTTCATTGGGAGAAATTGTTGATATATATGAGGTACGTAAAAGTTATCCTTTGGGTATTAGGGAATGGTTGATAGCTTGGTAAATATCAAGAAGAGTTAACGGATTATTCCACGTTGATATACATTTTATCCACAGAGGTTTTAGAAGATTATTTGAATATTTTCAAGTTGCCAATTGGCACGAACATCAAATATTTCTGGGTAGAAGTAAACTTGTTCGGGTGTTTCATCTTTAAGGATATTTCCATAAGACCAGTTGCCATCTTCGTTGGTATCGATCATAATTCTAAAGGTGTATTTTCCTGGTTTTACGAAAGGAAAACTAAATGTTTTGGAATCTTTAAGTTCTGCTATGACTTTATATTTTGTATTAATTAGTTGCAAGGTATACGACGAGTATGAAGTAGTTATTTGACCACTGACTGAGCCGAGTTGGTCAAGGGATTTGAATTTGTAAGTATTTTTTAATGATTCAGTGCTATCACCTTCTACACTGATGAAGGTGCCTTTGGGAAAGGAGAGTACTATCTGATCAGTTTTCACCTTGGAGTAATAGCTTCGTTTGGCTAAAGAGATGGAGTCAGTCAAAGTAGTGTCACTGAAAATTTTGATCAAAGTATCTATTTCTGTTTTGAGGAAGTTTTTATCAACGAGTGTTTGGAATGTGAGTTGGGTCTTGTTGGAATTCCAAAGTATGGTACTATCAGGAATGTGCTCGTATTTGAGGGTATCATAGGCAATTATTATACTGTCCTTATTGAATGTCTCTATGGGTTTGTCAAAATTGTAGGTATGAAGAATCAAAGGGTCTATGTACTCGTTATTGGCTGGAAGAAAGGTGGCTTTGAAACTTTCAGGTTTTCTTGAAGTTTCTGTGAATTTGATGTAGGTGGTATCAATTACTGAATTGAACATACTATCCGTAGCAGATACAATAATGCCTAAACTGTCTATGTCAAATCGAAATGCTTCACGTGGATAAAATCTTAAAATGGTATTACCCTTGTATCTGTTGTTTGGAGGTATGGGTAAGGTGTGAGTGGTATCTAATTTTGATATTTTGTATTGAGTGAATGATCTGTTGTATTGAAGATCAAAGTAGCGACCTGTAGTTTTGGCTCGGATAAATTCTAGTGGCGTGGCATTAATGAGCTGTGTTTGAATTCTTACAGAATCCTGAGATTGCATTAGGTTAATGGAATCTGAACGAAAACCGTGTGCTTCATTATCTGGATTGAGAACCAGGTTTTTATTTTCATCCTGAAAGGATAAAATCTTATAATAGCCATTTTTTATATTCTCTATAAGAAATTGGCCGCGCTCATTGGTTTTAGCAAAGTATCTTGGTTTGTCTGAGAGTAGATCTATTGAATCAGTAATTTGATAGAGTCCGACTATATATCCTTCTTGATCCTCATTGGTATAGAGGTTAGTTATTTTACCATTTATATAAATGGAATCAATGTAATGACCAGTTGAGAAGGCGAAACTCAAATTGACAGCAGGGTTTTTTTCTGTCACATCTACTAGACCTTCTGAAAAGTTGAGGGTGTAGGTAGTGCTATCCTGAAAGCTGTCATCAAAGGAAAGAGTCAATTCATTTTTCTTGACTTTAACATTATACTTATTTTCAATTTGAGGTGTGATTAATAATTGGCTTTTGAGTTTGTCACCATTGATTCTTTCATCAAACACAAATTTGAATTCTTTTCCTTTATAATTTATTGACTTGTTGGGCGGATAAGTCTCAATGAGTAATGGAGGAATAGTATCTCTGGGGCCACCAGTAGGTGTGCCTTGATTGGCACAAGAATATATATAGATGGAAATGACAAGTAGGAAAAGTGGAAAGTAGAATTTCATGCTTTTTTAAATATATATATCAAACTGGAGTAGTTTTTATTATTTTTTGATGCCCAAGTATTTGATTTACAACCATTTATGAATGATTTGAGATAATTGACCTTACCAAATTTATGTTTTTCGCTAAGCATGCTTACGTAATAGGCATCTAGCATCATAGGGCGTATTTCTTCGAGAGTAAACTTGTTATATTTCATGAGCTCTTTGATGGTTGACTGAGTGAAATGGTACAAGTGACGTGGTACATCATAGGCTGCCCAATGTTGTTTATAGATCTGTTGATCTAAAGACTCAGGATTGGGTACTGCAATTATGAGTCTACCTTTTTTGGATAGCAATTTTCTCAGTGTTTGAATAGTGTCATTCAGGTCATGTACATGTTCGAGCACGTGCCAGAGTGTAATGACACCAAATCTTTTGTCTGGTAGATCTGCTAGGGCACCTACCACATTGAGATCATGATCACTGATTGCAAGGGTTCTGGCCATTTCATCTGGTTCTACACCTACTGTTTTCCAACCTTTTTTGCGTTGAATATATTCGAGCAGATGTCCAGTTCCACAGCCGTAGTCAAGTATGGATTTCTTGGAAGCGAATCGAGTGATCAATTTGAATTTTCTACGAAGTGTATAACTACGTGCGATCTTATACACCCAATTGATAAGATTGTTGGCTTTGTTGGTATGTGATATATAGTCTGTGGATTCATAATACTGACCAATGGATGCTATGTCTGGTCGAGGAGATGTAACCAACAAGCCACAATTATTACATTTCACAATAGCAAAACTCTCTTGGGAAACGGAGTGGTCATCACATATAATATGATTGTTGAATTCCTTGGAATTGCATGAGGGGCAAAACTCTACTTTTTCGTACATAAACTTATCGAGCCATATAGACCATCAATACGGAAATATCAGCTGGGTTGACCCCACTGATTCGGGAAGCTTGTCCCAGATTACTTGGCATAATATTAGAAAGTTTTTCTTTGGCTTCAGCAGAGAGGGCAGGAATATTTCTATAGTTGAAATCACCAGGTATTTTTTTATTGTCAAGGTTACCCATTTGATCAGCAAGGTTTTTCTCTTTCTCTATATACGTTTCGTATTTTATAAGGATAGAAGCTTGTTCAAGTATTTCTATGGGAGTGTTTTTGGTAAGCTCAAGTGCTTCAGAATGAAATGAGATGACCTGCTGAACATCTAGCTCTGGCCTTCTAAGGAAGTTTATCAGGGGTGTTTTTTCTCTGATGATAGCTGAGTTGATGTCTTGAAGTTTACTATTTATCTCTTCAGGTTTTACTTTGATTTGGTTTAGCTGTTCAATCAGCTTTTTTGTATCACTGATTTTCTGATTGACGTTGTCCAGTCTGGTTTGTGAAGCTAAGCCTAGTTTATGGCCAATTTCGGTCAACCTGATATCTGCATTGTCCTGTCTTAATAGTATTCTGAATTCTGCTCGGGAAGTAAACATACGATAGGGTTCATCTGTTCCCTTATTAATGAGATCGTCTATGAGTACTCCAATGTAAGATTCTGATCTACCCAATACAAAGGAATCCTTTTCATGTACTTTGTTGTGTGCATTGATCCCAGCCATTAGCCCCTGACTAGCTGCTTCCTCATATCCAGTGGTTCCATTGATTTGTCCGGCAAAATATAGATTGTCAATCAGTTTTGTTTCTAATGTGGGCTGAAGCTGTGTAGGTGGAAAATAGTCATATTCAATGGCATAGCCAGGTCTAAACATTTTCACGTGCTCAAAACCAGGTATTTTAGTGATGGCTTTATATTGCACATCTTCTGGCAGACTTGTTGAAAATCCATTAACATATATTTCAACTGTGTTCCACCCTTCGGGTTCTACGAATATTTGATGTCTGTCGCGTTCGGCAAATCGGTTGATTTTGTCTTCTATAGATGGACAATACCTAGGCCCTAGTCCTTTGATTCGTCCAGTAAACATGGGAGATTTTTCGAAACCTGTCTTTAGAATGTCGTGCACATCTGAATTAGTGTAAGTGATATGACAGGGTCTTTGGTTCTTTAGGGGCATTGTATCAGTGAAAGAAAACTTGCCGGGTATTTCATCTCCAGGTTGTTCCTCCATGACGTTCCAGTTGAGCGACCTTCCGTCAACTCTTGGAGGAGTTCCGGTTTTCATTCTACCAGATTCAAATCCTAATCCAACGAGTTGTTCTGTTATCCCAGTGGCTGCTTTCTCTCCTGTTCTACCTCCCCCAAAACGCTTTTCTCCTATATGGATGAGTCCATTAAGAAATGTACCATTGGTGAGGACTACAGATTTTCCCATGATCTCAAGACCCATACTGGTACGAACGCCAATTACTCTCTTATCCTTTATCACCAGTCCAGATACCATCTCTTGCCAGAAGTCAACATTGGGAGTTTGCTCGAGTGCTATACGCCACTCTTCTGCGAATCGCATTCTGTCATTTTGAGTTCTTGGACTCCACATGGCAGGCCCTTTGGATTTATTCAGCATTCTAAACTGAATCATGGATTTGTCAGAAATGATTCCAGAATATCCACCAAGCGCATCTATTTCCCGAACGATCTGTCCTTTGGCAACTCCTCCCATGGCAGGGTTGCAAGACATTTGGGCAATGGTATTCATGTTCATAGTGACCAACATCACCTTTGAACCCATGTTGGCTGCTGCTGCTGCTGCTTCACATCCGGCATGCCCTGCCCCTACTACTATAACGTCATATTGTGGAAACATGAATTATTCTGTTTTGTTCCACGTGGAACAGTTGTACTAACCGTCACCAATGTGTTCCACGTGGAACGTTATTAAACTCTCTTAAATTTGAAATTGCGGCAAAGATAAATAAGCATTCTCTTTTTCTCTCATTGCTGCTTGCTCTGTCTTGGATTTGTCGTTGTACCCAACAAGGTGCAAGACACCATGAATGATGACCCTACGTAGCTCTGTTTCAAAGGGAATGCCTTGATCTTGCGCATTGTCTTGTACGCGCTCTACGCTTACGAAAATATCGCTTTCTACGATTCCTTCTTTTTCAGAATTGTCGAAAGTGATGATGTCAGTATAATAGTCGTGCTGCAAATAATCTACATTGATTTGATGCAGGTATTCATCAGAGCAAAAAATGTAATTGATTTCTGATAGTTCATGATTTTCTGAAGTGACGGTGTGAACGATCCAAGAGGTGATGATTTCTTTATGATTCAGCTCAAAAGCAGTGTCTTCATAAAAGAAATTAATGTTATCCATTAGGGTAGGTAAAAGCTTAGTATAACCTTTTTTCCATTGTCTATGAAGGATACCTCATCACAAAGATTTTTCATAAGGAAAATCCCTCTTCCGCCAGGTTTCTCAAGGTTTTCTGGAGCAGTGGGGTCTGGGAGGTTGTCATAATCAAACCCTGGCCCCTCGTCCTCTATGGTAAACTTTACTTGATTGTCTTCGAGGTTGAGTGATAAGTGTACGTTCTTTGATTTATCTGATTGGTTGCCATGGACGATGGCATTGTTAACAGATTCTGTAACGGCGATCATGATGTTGCCATATATGTCGTCAGTAAAGTTGTATTGCTCTTTGGCGTTGTCTATGAAGCTTTCAATTATTCTAATGTTTTCTGAAAGCGACGGAATCTGAATTTTAATGGCGTCCATTATTTTCTGTTAATCAATTTGGTCACAAATATATTACTGTTCATTCAACCTGCGGAAATATTTATTTACTTCTTCCTTATAATAAGGATTCATTTTAGGTGGAACGGTATTTAGAAGTTCAAGTTCTTTTTGTTTGGCCTTAATATATTCTTCAAATTCTGGTGGTAGGTTTCTATTGTAATTATCAGCTTGTTCGGCCTCCCTCTGGTCATCAAGTTCTCTTTCACGCAATGCATCTTCTGCTTTGAGCATGCGAGTAAGAATGTCCTTTTGCCTATTGATAGTCTCTTGAGTGATTCTTTTATTCACTAAATCTTGTTCCGTTTTTTCCATTTTTTCAATGGCTTCTTTAATGTTTGTTCCTGCACCTTCTTCGTTTTCTCCCAATTCATCTTGTAGTTTTTGTAGTTCATTACGTAGCATTTCTTGTTCTGCAGCTAGCTCAGCCAGCTCTTTTGATAGAGGCCTTCCTGTTTTACCACTTTTCTTAAGGTCTTCTATTTTCTTATTGAGCTGTTTTTGCAATTCTGATAGTCCTGGGTTGTTTTGCTTTTGCCCCTTCCCTTTTTGGGGTTTACCCATGGACTCTGCCATTTGTTGTTGCATTTGCTGCAGTACGTCGTCTAAGAGAAGAGCGAGGTTATTAATAGAAGTCATGGCATATTGCTGATGGGTAGTGGCTTCTGCTTTTCTACGGTCTTTAAGGCCTTGAAGACTCGCTTCTATTTCATCGTTCATTGCACCCACCTCACGTGTAACAAAACTCTGTATTTGAAAGACTCTGCTTGCCAGAGACAATAGACTGTCCTCAATAATTTTTGCGTCGTCTTTTAGCTTAAGTTGTTCTTGAGAGAGTGTGACATATCTAGGATCGCTTTGATTAACTCCTCTAAATTGAGTCATAATGTTTTCTTGGTCAAATGACACTTTTACTAGGTTGTCTACTATGTCGCGTAGATGGTCAAGGTTTTCTTGCATCATGGTCATTTCCATTCCAGCCTGCATCTCTTCCATCTTCTTTTTCATTTGTTTCATCTTGTCAGCAGCATTTTTCTGGGATTCTGACGACTTCTTTCTTTTGTTTTGCTCTAGTAGTTCTTGGCTTTTTTGTTGTTCATTTTCAATTTCTGATTCTTCTTGACTGAAGTCTTCAAGGCTTTCTGGTTGTTTCATTTCTTGATTCAGCTCCTCTAATTTGTCCATTTGTTTTTTCACTTCTTCAAAGGACTCATTTAATTTTTCCTGCTCATCCTGCAATGATTCCTTGTCATTCTGCTTATCCAGGCTTTCTTCTGACAACTCTTCTTGCTCCTTACTTAGTTTATCCAAATCATTAATGATTTCGTCCATTTTATAGTCGAACTGCATGCGTTTAAACATCTCAATGGCACGTTCAATTTCTTTTTGAAGGTTTTCCTCTTTGTTTTCTATTTGATTCATGACGTCCTCGATATCATCAGAATCTTTTTGTTCTTCAAGAAGTTTTTTCAGCTCATCGTACAATTTCTTGGTTTCATCATCAAGGATATCATCCATCAGCTTTTGCAGCTGCTCTACTTTTGTCTGGAGCTTTTCGTTGGGTTGGTTGAATCTTTCTTGTTTTTTGGCTAAATCTTTATTTTGTTGATTGATTTGATTTAGCGCTTCTTCGAGTCTTTCTTTTTGTTTGATGAGATCATTTATTTTCTTGTTCTCTTGCCAGTTTAGGTTTTCCTTACTTTTCAGATCGTTTTGAATGTCTTTGATCTGTTCATTGAGATCTTGTGCTTCTTCCAAGGATTTATCAAGCTCTTTTTTTGCTCCTGTTGCTTGTTTATCGAGTTTTTCTTTGATTTCTTTTTTTTCAGGGAGCTTAAACGTATAGGTAGAAGTCTGTGAAGGTTTACGGCCATTGATGCCGTCATTGTCCCAAACTCGGATGAAATAGGCTATGGACTCTCCTTCCTCTATGTTCAAAGTGTCCAATTTCCATTGGTAGAAGTAGTTTTGAGAAGTCAGGTTTTTGTTGAAGGGAATAGCAAAAGAATTTTGAATATCGTTTTTGCTATATACAAACTCAAGTTTGGAAATGCCATAGTCATCGCCTATCAATCCATTGAAGACAATAAATGCAAAAAGCGTGGTGTCATTATAGATGTCAACTGAAATTTTAGGAAACTGATCTTTGATTACTTCTATGTTATACGCAATTGAATCTTTGTTTCTGCTATGTTTATTTTCTAAAAGAAGCCTATAGGAATCAGTTTGCTTCACGCGTTTTTTGGACTCAAATAGTTGATTTCCAGAAGGTTCGAAGTTTATAGGTGATGCTTCTTGATTAAATTTTATTTGTACAGACTCTGCTTCTATAGTTTTAATTCTCCAGGTAATTTGAGTTCCCTCTGGAACTGTCAGGTTACCTACATTTTCCAACGCCTCATTCTTTTTTCCTGTGTAATTGGGATAGTCCAGACCGATATTAAAGGTTTTGATGTCCGGCCTACGTAGTACCTCTACATTATAATTGCCGGACTGATAATCTGATGCTTCTATATTGAATGAAAAGCTGTCCTGAACTTTCGAAAAAGTATATTCAAAATTATCCTTTGCATTTGGCTTCATTTTTATTTTTCGACCCATCAAGCTTACGTAGACTTGATCAGGAATAACAGAGCCTGTAACTCCTACTTCTAGTAGGAAGTCTTCATTTTTGAATGCAGTGAAATTCTGGTTTATAGGAGCTATTGAAAATAAAAGCCCTGGAGAAAACTCTCTATCATAGTTGACAATGCGATTGGTACTTTCAGTCAAATATTGAGGAATGAAAAGAAGTAACGAAAAAAGAACGAGGAAGGGATACGCTACATATTTGATGTATTTTTTGTTTGATTTTAGATCAATACTGGATTTAAACTCGAACGGAGAAATCTCTAAATGACGTTTTTCAATACTGGCAATGATCAGACTGTTGTCTGATGATGAAATACTACCTAACTGTATGGTATTCAATAACTTATCACTTATTTCGGGAAAAAATTTACCAATAAATCTTGCTGCTTCTTCGTCGCTTATTTGACTATCAGCCTGAATAAAGTTTAAATATGGGCGTAAGATTAATTTGAAAAATAGAATTAGTAACAATAATATTCCAGTGAAAAACAGTATGCTTCTTCCTGTAGAATTTGGAGAAAACGAATTTTCAAATGTGGTAGCCAAGAGGTAAGCAGTTGTGATAAGTGCAAAAAAGAATATGACATTCTTAATGAGAATATTAAGAAAATACTTCTTTTTGAAACCTTTAATCTTATTTTTCAATATGTCTGGCGATTGACTCAAATTAGTATTTAGTATGATTTGGCATTTTCAAAATAAGCTTGCTTTACCAGTTCGCTTAAACCATGTCCAGTCTCAATTCCTTTTAATCTATTGCTAAAAATAACATACTCATGAAAAACACCTAAAACAACAAATGTTGTGTAATGTGACTTCTCTAGTTTTTTTTCCATTAGAATTTCTATTGATTGGAGATCCAAAGAAGAGACAAATTCTGAACTTTCCTTTCTTATAACGATATGTGGCTCAGTAGGATTTAGATTTTTCATATTACTCTTAATCAATGCCAATGACGGACTGTTTTTGAAATAGATGGTCTCGTCCTCCGAAACTTGGGAGTACAACTTGACTTCATAGTTTGGAGAATCGAGTGCATTATAGGTTAGGTTATCTAAATCATTTGAATAGCTTGAATACACCAATTTATTATTGATATCAGGTATAGCACCAAGTATACGTTTTTGTAAAATAGTGTCTTGTGCATGAATTTCCATATAGGTAATGATCGTCTGATTAGTAGTGCTCGTTTGGTATTGAGCGTACTTGTTGCGAATGACCTTATCTAGGTCTTGCTTATGTTTTGTATTCAGTTGAATATGAGGGTTGTAGAATGCAAGATCCAGTGACCCTCTAAAAAATTCTGAATACACAAGATCGACATTCTTGGTAAAGCTGATATGGATGGTTTCTATTTTTGGGCCGTCTTTTTTTCTTCGCGATAATTTGGCAGAAATGTCCTCATTTAGTTCTATTAATTCGTACAACCCAGAACCAACGTAAGAATTGTTTTTGAATTTGAATAGTACATACATTTCATCTTGAAACCATTTAGGTAGCTGATCCTCATTTTTGCTCATTTGGATAGTGAACGAATTATCGTTTATGATTCGAAAACCACTTGGAATGGAATCGTAAATATTTAGATTTTCGCGATACCAGTTGATTAATCCAAATCCATCCATTGAAGAGAACAGTTCTTTTACAGCTTCAGATTGAAAATGGAATTGTAGGAGATGCTTGAACAATAAGCGGATTGACTCTGAATCAACAAGAGTACCATCATGAAATGTGTTATTGGGATGAAGTTCAAAAAAATAGGTTTTTTCCAAGGAGTCATATCTATAGCCCTTAAAAACTGAACTAGTGCCATCCGAATTAAAGAACTTATCAAACGTCAGATCAATGACAAATTGCTCTGCTCGATTGTTTGTTTTCAATGGGTTTACCTCCAGAATATTCTCCTGAAAATTGAGCCTTAGTGTTTTATTTGTTGGTTGAGCGTTTGAATGTATAGGTTGGTGCTCTGTTTCACATGAAACAACTAGCAATACTTGAATGGTAAGCCACGAAACAATTAAATATGCCTTTCTGCTATTCATCTAGTTGATAAGGCCTATTTCTTCAGAAAAATATTCGAGAACATGCATCTTGAGAAGTTTTTCTTGCTCCAAGACATCAAAATGAGGAAGTTCTTTTTTTAGAATCCAGTGGGGCCAGCCATCTGCGTCTGTGCCTTCGAGTTCGTAAAAACCCGCATAACTTAAACACTTACAAATACCTAGATGTATAAGATCTTGTTTTTCTTCTTTAGAAAAATTGTCATATCCTCTGCCTAATTCTTGTACGCCTATTAGAAACAATACACCTTTAAGATCTGCTGGTTTTCGACCCAATACTTCCTTGAGCCGTTCACGAAGCTTCACCCATTTTCTTTCCAGGTCTAAGTCTTTTTTTAGCATTTAATTAGTTCGTTCCTGATTATACACAGTAATATCAAAGATATCTCACCTTGTGTTTGAAATAGAAAAGCAATCAGTTTAATTTTCATAAGATGATAAAAAAATACTGGAAAGACTTCTTGTCACTGATTTATCCAAACGTATGTTACAATTGTGAGGTGGCATTGGTGGAGGGAGAAGAAAAAATTTGCCTTAGATGTTTTCGAGACTTTCCATTAACTCACTATCACGAGATGGAATCCAATCCATTGCTTCAGAGCACCTCTGGAAATTTAAAAGTCAAAGGTGCTTTCTGTTATATGAAATTTAATAAGGCTGGAATAGCACAGAAACTACTTCATGAATTAAAGTATAAAAATAATGCATCAGTAGGCTTGCTGCTTGGCGAGTGGTTTGCCAATTATATTAAAGAAGATTTATTGGCAGCAGACATTGATGCTATTATTCCTGTTCCTTTACATAAAAATAAGCAAAGAAAAAGAGGCTATAATCAAAGTGAGGTCATCACACGAGGACTAAATAAAGTTACTGGTATTGAAGTTTTGAATGATGTTATGATCAGGACAAAGAACGTTAGTTCGCAAACAAAGAAAGGCAAAGTCGATCGTTGGCAAAATGTAGATGCTCTGTATATGTTGGAAAATGTTAAGGTATTAGATGGAAGAAGGGTGCTTTTGCTTGATGATGTGATTACCACTGGAGCAACTATTGGCACAGCAGCAGAAGTACTAGCCGAATCTGAAGTACAAGAAATTTATCTCGGATGTATTGCGTCTGGAAAATAAAAAAGGCCGATTCGAAAACCGGCCTTCATATCTAAGTTTGTTATCTTTTAGTAGTTAGTACCTGCTCTAATCATAGCACAACGGAAACCGATAGTTGAGGTAGCAGAATCTTCTTCTAAGTATCTTCTTTGTCCTGGAGACATCCAGTAAGCTACATCAGCCCAAGAACCTCCCTTATAAACTCTAACTCTATCGTTAATTAAAGAATTGTAGTTCGAAAAGTCATAACCATCTTCCTCATCTAAGAACCCATCTCTTCTTACAGGGTTTAGATCATCAAAATCTTGATAAGAAAGTGGACGGTAAACATCTTGTACCCACTCATTCACATTTCCAGCCATGTTATATAAACCGAAATCATTTGGAGGATAGTCATAGATGTATGTCGTAATCATGGCACCATCATTCAGCTTACCCGCTATACCCGCGTAATCACCACGTCCTCTTTTGAAGTTGGCCAGAAATGTACCCAGTTGCTTTCCGTATGGATTTCTTAGTGCATGACCATCCCAAGGATAAAGTCTGCTGTGTGTCTGATTTTCATCTAACCACTGTGTACCAATAAGCGCTAAGGCTGCATATTCCCATTCAGCTTCTGTTGGCAGACGGTAATTAGGCAGGACAAAGCCTGACTCCAATGGAATTCTTCCCGCAGATGGCAAATCAGCTTCAGCTTCTATGGCCTCATCATAATATCCAGCGTCTTCAGCTAATTTCTGATTTACAACAATGGATCTCCATAAGCAGTAATCTTGTGCTTGCTTCCAAGTCACCCCAACTACAGGGAAAAATCTAAAGCCTGGATATCTTAAGTAGTGATCTACATAGGGATCATTGTATGCCAAGTTCTTCGCCCAAACTGTAGTATCAGGTAAAGCAGACTCGTAAAATTCACGAGATGAATCTAATCGAACATAGTGTAGATATTCTAACCAGTGAATGTTCGCCACTTCAGTTTCATCCATGTAGAACGAAGCTACAGTTACTGTTCTTTCATGGTTGTCACTGGAGTTAGCGACATCTTCTTCGAAACTACCAAGGATGGTTCTACCACCTTCAATAAATCTCAAGTTGGGACCTTCTGGCTGACCTCTAAAGTCATTGACCTGAAAATCACCTTCTTCTTCATTGTACGCAAGCCCAGTTGCAGAACTATATGCACCCGGATCATTACTGGTAGCATGGCCACCACCGCCCAGCGACCCACAAGAGGAAATGCCTACTGTGAGACCAACAAGAATTGCTGATGCGTTAAGGTAAGGAACAAATTTTTTCATAACAAACTCAAATTTTATTCAAGCTCCTAAAATAAGGACAATTTTTCTTAAAACAAACATAGTAAAATGCAAGCAGGGAAAATAATCACAATTTTTCCCATATCTAAGTTTACTGCCCTATTTCGGAGATTAACAATTTTATCTACTTATAGAATCCAAAAATATTTAAAATATTGTTCATGTACACACCTTTTACTCAAATTAAGAAATCGTGAAATAGCGATTAACCCCTAATGGGTCCGAAAATCACAAGGTTTTTTTTGTTAAATTTGCACTTTGAGCTATGTCACAAGCAGAAGCAGCACTATATCGTCCATTACTTCATACCATCGCCTATAAAATCGTTGGTTGTTCTGCTATTGCGGAAGATATGGTGCAGGATACTTTTTTGAATTGGTTCAAAAAAGAAAGACAAGAAGTAAAAGACGCGAAGGCCTATTTGATTTCGTCTGTGAGGAACTTGAGTATCAATCATCTCAAAAAGAAAAAGGATGAACTGTTCGAAAATATGACGCCTAATCTTCCTTCATTTAGTATCAATGCTGACATTTCTTATTTGGATATCAAGCAGGAAATTTCAGAATCATTGGCTGTTTTGCTCAAAAAGCTAGCACCAGCAGAACGTGCTGTATTCGTATTGAAAGAAGTTTTCAATTTTGAATATTCGGACTTACCATCAATTATTGGTAAAACGTCTGACAATTGTCGCCAATTGCTCAGCCGT
Organism: Reichenbachiella faecimaris; assembly: GCF_900176375.1. Lineage (GTDB taxonomy): Bacteria > Bacteroidota > Bacteroidia > Cytophagales > Cyclobacteriaceae > Reichenbachiella > Reichenbachiella faecimaris. The sequence goes on from NZ_FWYF01000002.1 coordinate 699,374, forward strand.
GCTCAACAAAAGCTCAACCAAGAAAAGGAGCGTTTTGCGTTAGAACCACATAAGCTCAGCACACTAATTGGCAATTTCAAGAAGGCCACCTTAGGCGAATTTGAGGGGCTTATAAAAAGTCTGAAGGAAGACATCCCAGCTGAAACTAAGTAGAAGGGAGATTTGTCGTCAAAGTGATATCTGTTCATTTATTTCATTTCTTTCCAAAGTCTCCCTAAATTATCATTCTAAAACAACAAACATCAACCATGAAAAAAATTGCCCTTGTTATAGCATGTCTTAGTTCATCATTTGCTTTCGCCCAAACACCAACAAAGAGCATTCCCTTTGAATTGTTTGGTGATCATATCATTATCCAGTTGAGCGTAGATGGATCAGAACCATTAGACTTTATTTTTGATTCGGGAGATGGAATCACGGTAATTGATGAAGAAATTGCAGAGCAATTGCATCTAGTGAAAGAAAAAGTTGTCTTAAATCAAGGTACAGTTACTGGCGCATTGATTAAACACAACAAGCTAGAAATTGGTGATTATTTGTTGGAAAAGAACATCAAAGTCTATTCTACAGATTTAGATCATTTGGAAATTAGTTTGGGACGTGATTTTGATGGCATAATTGGTTATGATCTGTTGCATCATCATGCGGTCAGAATTGATTATGACAACATGAAATTCGAAATATATGAACATGGTCAGCACCCCAAAAAAGGAGAACCCATTCCGTTCAAATTGAATACGGCCATTCCAACTATTGAAGGAAATGTAGTGCTCAACAATGGTGAACCACACCCAGGCACTTTTTTTGTTATGACAGGCGCAGGAACCACACTAGATTTCAATTCACCTTATGCTAAAAAATATGATGTGATTCACAAAACTGGAGAACATTACTTCTATTATGTGAAGAGCATTTCTCAGGATGAGACCAAACATTACGAGGGCATGGTGAAGTCTTTTACTTTTGGCAAGCAAAAACTTGACGATCTTCCTATAGGCATTAGCCAAGCCAAGTCAGGAACACAAGCACATGAAAAGGTATCGGGTATTTTGGGCAATAAAATCCTGAGCAGATACAATATGATATTTGACCTTCCGGCCAAATTGATTTATATGGAAAAGAATAAAAACTTTGACGACCACTTTACAGTGAACTGTAGTGGAATAGATATTCAATTGTCAAAAGACAAAATGAAGGTATTGATTCATCAGGTTTTTGAGGGGAGTGTAGCAGAAGCTGTTGGTATTCAGGTCAATGCGGAATTGGTCAGTATCAATGGCAAAGCAGCACTTTCAGAAATTGATTTCCCTGGTATTCAAAAGGCATTGGTTCAACCTGGCAAAACAGCTAAACTTGTAGTCAATCAAAATGGCGAGGAAAAATCTGTAAATCTGGCTTTGCAACCATTGCTCTAACGAACTACTGATTAAGTAGCATTTTCCCACTGTAGGTTTTACCATCATAGATGATCAAATACTGATAAAGGCCATTTTTTACTTGTGAGCCATTATCATTTTTGCCGTTCCAGGTGGCTGTCATATCCCCCGCGAACTGAGGAGTATTGAGGAGCGTTCTAATAATTCGCCCTGAAACATCAGTGATATAAATTGTGATTTCACTTTGTTTAGGAAGAGTTAGCGTAATGTGAAAATTATCTTTGAATGGATTGGGGTAGCCATTGGTCAGCTTTAGTTTTTCTTCTTGTTGTGCCTTTGATACTACAACTTTGGTGTTTTTAATCATAGATTCAAAGACTCCATTGCCATGTGTGGCAACTGCAATTTTGCCATCTGACGGCCTATAATCCATCATTGTTACTACTGAGTTTCCTATACTTGAAACGCCTTCTTTTTGCCAAGAAGTTTCTTTTTCAACCAATGCATCTGTGCTGTATAAGCCCGTGCTCGTCCCAACAAAATATTTGTAACTGTCATCATTCAAGGCAATAATTTCTGACCACCTGAAGCTGGGGCCATTGCCTGTACCATCTTCATTTTCCTCTAGATTTCCTCCTACATCCTTAAAGTTTTGGCCCCCATCTTCTGAAAAAAATAAACTAAGAATATTGTAGTTTGAATAGCAAACAAGAATACGTTCAGCATCGTTTGGATCTATACAAATGTTCGACACATAGCCTTGTTGCCCAAAGACTTGTTCTTCCTGTGGTTCGAAGGAATTGGCTCCTGTTACTTTATAAACATTTCCAGAACTTGTGCCATAGTATAAAATACCCACCTCATCAGTTGAAATGTCCAATGCTGTAATATCCTGATCAGGAACAGTAGAGATTACATCCCAATTTTTGGAAGTTGTTACTTGTTTGAACTTCTGTATTTCTGTTAAATTTTTATTTCGCCAAATGGCACTATCCCCTGCTAAATACATACGGTTGTAATTGTTTGGGTCTAGCACAAAGGGTGCAATGAAAAGATGACTTTCTCTTACTATGCCACTGGGGTCTACTTTTGCCCATGTGTTGATGCCGCCGTCTGCGTTATAGGAGATTTGAAATATTCCAGCTTCTTGGAAAGACATATACCAAAAAATATTGTCTGGGGTGCTGGCACAATATCCCCCGTCTCCACCCAGTACAGAATCCCAATTGGTATTTGTACCTGCATCAGATTTGAAATAGGTGCCATTGTCTTGCATGCCACCAATGATTTCATTCCTGTTTTCATTTTTGGAAATGGCTAATGTGTAGAATTGAGAAGTAACGTATCCATTATTCAATGAACGCCATTCAACATTTTCTGCGAGGTTGTCAGTTGTCTTAAAAATGCCACCATCTGTTGTTGATAGCATTTGATTGGATTCAGATAAGAACACAAGTTCATGTTGGTCTGGGTGATGATTTTCATAAAGTTGATTCACATTGTCTACATCATATCCACCAATTTGTGAAGTGTTGGCCGAAGTGGCAAAACCGTCTGTAGACCTGTACAAATTTGTTCCGCCTATGTACAGGATGTTAGGGTCTTCAGGGTGAACTTTTATAACCATGTTGTAAGAATTTTGGCTATCAAATGCTTCAAATTGCGAATCCTCGTCTGGTATTTGATTCGAGCGGTTTGTCCAATTTCCGTTTTGGTATTTCCATAGTTGAATTTTTGTTCCTTCAACCAGAAAATAGATAATATTTTCATTTGAGGGAGCGTATGACATGACCAGCCTTTCAGAAAATGAATTGAATCCATCTGGAGTAATATCAGTCCAATTAGTTCCATTTTCAGAATAAAAAATGCCAGATAATGCAGATACTCCAGAACTAGAAAAGCTGCTTAAATATGCATACATTTTTCCTGAAGGTGTAATCATCAGGTTCGTGTAAAATGACGCATTAGAATTGTTCAAATCTCCTGATGTATCTTCCAGTAAGTTTGGCTCGCCCCATACCCATTCCCAACTATCCCCTCCATCGTTTGACCTTACTATGTTTCCATATACGGCTGCATAAACTATATCATCTGAAAACTCATCAGTCGGGTTTATGGCCAGCGTCCATACATAGTTGAAAGGACTGTCAAATGAAGCTGGATTGTTTGAGCTAGTTGAGGGGAGGATGTCCCACGACTCACCATTGTCTGTAGACTTGAAAATGCCATCTCCTCTATAGGGTGTGTCTGCAGATCTGGCCGAATTGCCAACCAGCTCTCCTGTCCCGAAATACCACGTATCACGTTTGCCTATCCTGGGGTCTTGAACAACTGTAGTAGCACTATTGATCACTGTGGGCTGTGAGGTTCTTTTCCAGTCTGAGCCTCCATTTGTAGATTTCCACATGCCTCCAGAAACACCACCAGCTAGCATGATGTCCTCATCTCTGCCATCTAGCGCAAAAGCGCGTGTTCGGCCACCTACGTTTGCCGGGCCTGCCAATGTCCAAGCTTGTTCTTGTACTCTTAGATTAGATTGCTTTTGTTGTAAGTTTCGAGCAAAAAATATTTCCTTCTGGTGAATGCCACTTGGAATTTCATTGGTTGTAGGATCAACTAATTGGCGGCGCTCGTATTCAAATCGTTCATTTGGTTTTTCCTTAGTACCAATAGCTGCGGGTGCCTGTGGTAAGGGTGGCGCCTCATTTTTTTTCTTTTCTACTTCACAAGCTGATAACCAGATGCCAAGCAACAAGCTCAACGAAATTGTCCAATCTCTCATTAAATATCTTCTCGCTTCGTATTTTCAACATTCAAAATAAAATCAGCCCCATAAAGCATGGAAGGCGTTTGATATCCTAAATCAGAAATTTTCTTACTCAATTCCTCTATGATCATCAACGAAGTGATAGCCGTGAGTTTGTATCCTTCGGGTGTTATTAGTCTTGCGGATTGGGATTTTCCGAACGCATTTCTTACCTCTCCCCATAAGTAGCAGTGGCTGTCTTCCCTCATTTGTTCTGAGGGTCCAGTCACTGTCTTCTTCACCTTGCTTTGAAGATAATTTTGAACAAACCCTAAATTGAAAAACCACCTCCATTTTTGAACGGTTTTCATTTTTTTGACCTGACCAGGGTGCATGGCTGTATACACCATGATGTTTGGAATTCCGGTACTTCTATATGCGGTAGATATATCTCCCCACGGAATAGACACAAAGTTTTTTTCTTTTCCATCCAGATTTAATTTTCGCGTAGCATAAACATGTGGTACTGGAATGACCTTTCCGTCTTTTCTGATGGCGCCACCTTTGCCTATACCCTGAGTCATCGTGAGTGCTGTTCCGCGTGAAGTAGAGGACTCACTCATAAATGCCAATTCGAGGTGAGTGGCATCAGGAAGCTTCGATTTTAAATAACTGGCTAGACAATCACTTGGCACCACGTCAAATCCAACACCTGGCATAATGAGTATTTCTGCTTCTTTAGCTTGTTGATCCATAGATGCGCCCAATTCAAAAACCTCAATTTCTCCAGTGATATCCAAATAGTGAGTTTTGGTCTTGAGGCAGGCCTCCATCATCACTTTGGCAGTAGAAGAAAAAGGGCCAGCGCAGTGCAGCACCAAATCTACTTCAGTCAATGCGTTAATCAATTTTTGTGATTCACTTAAATCAAATGAGTGATAATCAAGACTGAGGCTGTTGGCGAGTACTTTTGTCTTTTCTTCATTTCGGCCGGCCAGAATAGGACTAAGTCCCTTTTCTTTTGCTAATTTGGAAATGAGCTGGCCAGTATAACCATAAGCTCCATAGATGAGAAATTTCATGGGCATAATATTTTGAATCTGGAAATTAAGTAAATCTGCGCAATCCCAGTCTCTATTCAACCACAATAATATGGTCTAAGTTCATCAAGTTTTTTTATGTTAAGCGACTTGTTGTATTTTTAATGTCACAAACAGATTTATTATTACTATGTCAATGAACAGCCGCAATTTTATCTGGTATGCGCTTCCCATGATGATCTTTTTGGGTCTTATGTGGCTATATGAACCATGGTTTTATCAGAGATATATTGCCAGTGAGAAACTGGAGAAAATCAAAAAGCGCAATTTTAAAATTGTTGGCCATAAAGGAGCAGCAGGATATGCACCTGAAAACACGTTGTCGTCTTTTCAAATTGCCATGGATATGGGTGCTGATATGATAGAGGTAGATGTGCACTATACCAAAGATGGTGAAGTCGTGGTTTTTCATGATGAGGAGGTGTCGAGAACTACAGATGGCAAAGGCAGAATTCATGAAATGACTTTGGCAGAAGTGAAGGAGTTGGATGCTGGTTATTGGTTTTCACCAAAATTTCAGGGAGAAAAAGTACCCACCCTAGCAGAGACGATTGATCTGATACATGGAAAGATGGAGTTGATTATAGACATCAAGTCCAAAGGACATGGTTATTATGATGGATTCGCTGAGCGGATTGTTGAGATTATAGATGAAAAAGATGCTATGGACTGGTGTATTATTCAGGCTTATGATGAGCAATACCTGGAACATGCCTACGAAGCTGACTCTACTATAGAAATGAAAAAAATAATGATGGGTGAAGATGAAACACACCTATTGGCTTTTTATATTAATGCAAAAAACTTCACAGATCATAGAAACATGCATGAGTTTTATGGCACGTTGAATCCACATTATACTACCCTGTCACAACGCCGTATATTCAGATTCCATGCCCGAGGGTATAAGGTATATACCTATGTGGTAAATGAAAGATCTGATATGCTCAAAATGTTGAACATGGGTTTAGATGGCATTATTACTGATTATCCAGATCGTATGGTTCAAATAAGGGAAGAATTGGAGCAGCTGGATAGAAGGCGCGCAGCAGGAGACGAAAAAACACCTTGACAAACCAGTACAAAAACGGAGAGGAGTATTATAATAAGACCTATCTCCAATTCAATTTTTTTATTGCTGTTTCACTTGTGCCATTTGGCTACTTATTGTTGCTCAAGCAATCTGGCCAACTGATTTCGTTGGTATCTGGTGATTGGTACCTGGTGGTTGTATTCACATTGCTGTTAGCTTCTGCCGCTATTATTTTTCAGACGAGTAAGCATTTCAATTCCTATTTGGGTATTGATAAAAATACTTTCAGTTTGAGAAAAAAACTGGATCAATATAAGTCGGAATCTTTGAAAAAGTATCTAGCCTTTTTGCTCGCAAGCCTGGTTTGTGTTTGTGGATTGTACTTAACTGCCAGTGCTTTTTTCATTGTTGGATATATCGTGTCGATCATTTTATTATCAATAAAACGACCGACATTAAATACCATTATTGAGGATTTGAAATTATCAGAAGAAGAGCAAAATATCCTGATTGAAAAAAAGGATATTCCTTTCAACTAAGCCTCTATTCCTACCGACTCTGTCACTACATAATATCTTGGATCATCTATATCTGAGATGATAATCTCATCAAACTTAGGATTGGCCTTTTTGAGTACTCGTTTGCAATCTGGACTCAAGTGTTTGAGCATTACCGTTTTACCCAGGGCTTCATATTTGTTCACCATGATTCGGATGGCTTCTACACCTGAGTGATCTGAGACTTTTGAGTCAATGAAATCAATTTCAATTTGTTCTGGGTCTTCTACAGGATTGAATTTACTGTTGAATGCCTGAATAGAGCCAAAGAATAGTGGCCCCCAAATTTCATAAACTTTAACGCCATTTTCTCTGGTGACTTTCCTTGCTCTAATTTTTGTAGCATTTTCCCATGCAAAAACTAATGAAGAAACGATAACACCACAAATAACTGCAATGGCCAAATCGAACATGACCGTTACGGCAGAAACTAAAATAAGGACAAACGCATCTGCTTTTGGTATTTTATTGATAATTCTAAAACTAGACCACGCGAAGGTGCCAATGACTACCATGAACATTACTCCCACCAATGCGGCAATAGGTACTTGTTCGATATAAGGAGAAAGAAATAATATAAATGACAATAGCATTAAAGCTGCTACGATTCCAGACAACCTGCCTCGTCCACCAGATTCTACGTTGATCATGGACTGACCGATCATTGCACAACCGCCCATTCCTCCGAAAAAACCATTGATGATATTGGCTGTGCCTTGAGCTATGCATTCTTTATTTCCACTTCCTCTTGTTTCTGTGATTTCATCAATAAGCGTGAGTGTCATTAAAGACTCAATCAATCCAATAGCTGCTAAAATCAAGGCATAAGGAAATATGAAGTATAAGGTGTCCAGACTAAATGGAATCTGTGGAATCATAAATGAAGGCAAACCGCCTTCAATGCCAGAACCACCATTGGATTGTACAAAAGATAAAACAGTCTGTGTATCTACTCCTCCAAAAATCACAACCAACGAAACCGCTACAATAGCCGCCAAGCCAGCTGGTATTTTATTCGTGATTTTAGGCAAACCAAACATAATACTCATAGTTAAGAGCACTAGCCCTAACATAACCCAAAGATCAGTTCCAGCCAACCACTGACCCTCTACTTTGAACATGCCCAGTTGCGAGAGAAAAATCACAATCGCCAATCCATTCACGAAGCCAAGCATAACGGGATGTGGAATCAAACGAACAAATTTCCCAAGTTTGAAGACTCCCGCAGCCATTTGTAAAAGACCCATTACCACCAAAGTCGCAAATAGATATTGAACACCAGCTCCTTCTACTCCTGGCATCAATGCATTTCCTTCTTTCACTAAGGAAACCATCACGACAGCCAAGGCACCTGTAGCTCCAGAGATCATTCCGGGGCGCCCACCAATTACGGCTGTTACCAGGCCGACCATGAAGGCACCATACAAACCAATGATAGGATCTATTCCTGCCACAAAAGCAAAGGCGACCGCTTCTGGTACCAGTGCAAGAGCAACAGTAATTCCTGATAGAATATCATTTTTGGCGTTCTGGGTTTTATTCTTGATCAGCTCAAACATAAATTTTTCTCTTTTCTAAAATCGGCTGCAAAGGTAGGAGACTATTTCATTAGGTCATAGTCACACAGTAAATTATAAGTGAAAGCAGACGTTATCGAACAGACACTTTATAGGTCGACTCGCCACTTTTTAATACAAACAATCCAGAACCGAAAGTTGGATTGAGAATGGCCATACCTGAATGAGCTATGATTCCGGATTGTTTTACGTGTCCTTGGAGATCAAACAATAGCCAGTGTGTACCAGGCTCTCCGGTAATCTGAATTAACGAGTTGGCAAATACTGCGTGAATTGAAGCCCCTACATTTACTTTTACAGCGTCGAAGTACTCAAATTTGCCGTCAAAGTCAGTTTGCTTGATCCTATAATATATTCTACCCTTTTGAGGTTGTCGATCGATATACATATAAGATCTGTTGGAGTTAGAATTTCCCGATCCTGCCAGTTCTCCAATTACTTCCCAGTCATCTCCGCTTTTTGATCGTTCGATGGAAAAATAATTGTTGTTAGTTTCAGAACTTGTCAACCATTCGATGACAACCTGATCATTTTGAAATTTGGCACGAAGGAAAACCAATGTGACTGGGAGCGGCTCACTCATATCCACTTCTTCAGACCAATCTACGTCATCCATGTTAGTGCCGTTTACAGTCCCACTTCCACTAGCACTCCCTGATACAGTTATGGTGCCAGACCCTGTGATCGCCCCATTATTGACAAAGCTGGAGTTGTCAGTCAATTCACCATCTATCACCACATGGTCACTATTATTAGTAATTGACCCAACAGATCTTAGTATTCCGCCAGCGCCAAGTGTCATTATGCCTCCGTCGTCGATAACCAGATTCATTAGTTGGATATTGCCACCATTGTTGATATTGAAAGTAGCACCTGATTGAATGGTTACCGTGTTTGGCCAGTCAAAATATACGCCGTCGTGGTTTACATTCACGACATCACCGCTGAGCAGTGGGCTAGGAGGCGCACCATTAGCATCCCATGTACCAGTACTTATAGTTGTGTATGTAGTAGCTGAGCTGGAGAAAGCCAAGAGCATAAGCATCAAAAGAAGTTTCTCAGCTTTGTCTAAGCATCTTACAGAATCCCCAAATCGATAAACGAATGATGAACAAATCATATCCTTTTCATTAATGTTATAGGGACTCATAGGGGGTGGGTTTGCAAAGATAAGGTGCAGAAACTTTGGTTTGGTGGAAATGCAATACGGCGATATTTGAGTGCCATTGATCGGAAGATATGCACCAAAAAGAGAAGGTTTTTTGAGAGTACTTACTTACTAGTAAGTATATTTGCGTGATGTTGAGCACCAGGGAGCAAATACTAGATTTAGGTGAGGCACTGATTCGCACACGAGGTTATCATGGATTCAGCTATAAAGACATCAGTCAAAACCTCAATATCAAAAATGCGGCAGTACACTATCATTTTCCTACTAAAGAAAATTTGGGCTTAGCCATCATCCAGCGAAGTATCGACCTGTTTGAAGATAAAGAAGAGGCCTGGGCCTTGTTGTCAAAAAAAGAACAGTTACTTGATTTCATCAATATTTATCAAAAAAGTAAGGATAAGAAATGGTCTTGTTTGATGGGAGCACTTTCTTCCTCTTCTGATTCTTTGCCTGAAGCCATGCAGAGCAAGCTAGGTGATCTGGCTACATATATTTTAGATCGTCTCACGCTGACTTTGAAGCAAGGACTCCAGATTGGGGAATTCAATTTTCCTGAAGAGCCAAGGGCAAAAGCCCAACTGATTATATCTTCGCTGCTTTCTTCACTTTTACTCGATAGAGTAATGAAAGAAGATGTGTTTGACTCGATAAAAAAATCAATTGTTCAATCTGTAATATCAAATAACTAAATCATATAATGGCTGAAAGAAGAGTAGTAGTCACAGGCATGGGTGCAATCACCCCACTAGGCAACGATGTACAAACCTTTTGGGACAATGCAGTAAAAGGGGTAAGTGGCGCAGGGCCAATCACCCACTTCAATGCAGAAAAATTTAAAACCCACTTTGCCTGTGAAGTCAAAAACTTTGATCCAAAGCTCCATTTGGACAGAAACGAAATCAAACGTACGGACTTGTATAGCCAATATGGCTTGTATGCTGCCGCCCAAGCCATAGCAGATTCAGGCTTTGAATTCGAGAAAATGGATCCATTTGATGTAGGTGTGATCTGGGGGACGGGTCAGGGAGGACTGGAGACTTTGGAGCAAGAAGTGCAATACTTCATGGAAAAAGACAAAGAGCCCAAGTTCAACCCCTTCCTGGTTCCAAAGATGCTGACCAATATGTGTGGTGGCATGATCGCCTTGAAATATGGCTTTATGGGAATTGGCTTTACGACCATCTCGGCTTGTGCCACAACAAACACGGCGATTATGGACGCTTTCAATTACATCAAATTGGGCAAAGCCAAAATTTTTGTGACGGGTGGATCAGAGGCTCCAATTACTGAAGCAAGTATTGGTGGTTTTGGGTCTATGAAAGCCTTGTCTACAAGAAATGACGATCCAGCTTCTGCTTCAAGGCCTTACGATGTAGACCGTGATGGTTTTGTAATGGGCGAAGGCGGAGGTGCCTTGATTCTGGAAGACTATGACCACGCCAAAGCGCGAGGAGCAAAAATTTATGCAGAGATTGTGGGCTCAGCCATGACCAATGATGCCTACCACATGACGGCCACACACCCTGAAGGCTTGGGTGCGCTTCGTGCCATGCAGTTGGCCTTGAAAGAAGCGAACCTGACACCATCTGATCTAGATTATATCAATACCCACTCTACCTCTACGCCAGTGGGTGATTTGAGTGAGCCAGCGGCCATAGCCAAATTGATGAATGGCTATGATAACAAGTCCGTGATCAGTGGTACCAAATCCATGACGGGCCACATGCTAGGTGCTGCTGGTGTGGCAGAAGCCATACTTTCGATCCAGTCGATCAATCACAACATTGTGCCCCCTACGATCAATACGGAAACCATTGATCCAGAGATTGTGGGTGACCATGATATTGTGACCAAAGAAGCCAGACAAAAAGAAGTAAATGTAGCCATGAGTAATACTTTTGGATTTGGTGGCCACAATGCCATCTCGGTTTTTAAAGCTGTCTAAAGAAAACCCTAACAGGGATTCAAATCCTGTTAGGGTTAAATAACATTTCAATGAACCTTGAACAAAACAAACAGCATGCAGTTGCCTTCTACCAAATGGCTTACGAGGGCAACCCACGACAAGCGGTAGAAGCCTATGTTGGAGATGAATATATCCAGCATAACCCTGATGTAGCCAATGGCACAGAAGGATTCATCGAATATTTCGAACGGATGCAAAGAGAATACCCTGAGAAAAGCATTGAGTTTGTTCGAGTGATTGCTGAAGGTGATCTAGTAGCACTCCACACCCACCAAATCTGGCCAGACAATGATCAATACGTAACCATGGATTTTTTCAGGTTTGATGACAATGGCAAAATCGTAGAGCACTGGGATTCGATCCAGCAGATTCCAGAGACTTCTGCCAATCCGAATACGATGTATTAATTAATTTGGAAGCACATAAGGCGTACTATGCTTGCTGTATAAATGTTGTGCTTGGAACTATTAGAAGTGAGCTGTTCGTTATTACTTTTTTCGCTGAAAAAGAAAAAAAGAGGCAGTCAGGTTTGTGCTAACTACCTCAAAAAATCTATCCTGAATATTGATAGGAAATCAAACAAGGTTATTCACTTAACCATTAGAGTTATTTAACCTTAATCTGAATGTCATAAACATTACCGCCTGGATTTTGTGTTGGGTAATCAAATACTGGGGTATTGCCATAATTAAACTGATGTGCTCCAACAGCTGGGTCATCTAAATAGATAGATCCTAATTGTTGGTTGCCAAAATCAATGAAACCCATATTAAATCCAACTCCTCGAGGAGCTATGGGAAAAGAATCATTCCCCATAGAAATTGTAAAAGATTCTCCATTCGACACTTTTGTGCCAATGGATGGAGCAGTAAAACCAGCGTCATCATTTACTTTCCCCATCTGAGTAATCATAATTTCAGAACCAGTTTGATTCGTAATTGTACATGAAGCAGACATTGCCATAATATTAAATTTTAAAGATATTTACTCCTACTCTATTTAGGTTTTTCGGATTTCACCTCTGTAATCAGCAAATAGTCGTAGCTACCCTGTCGAATTTTTTGCTTTTGATTATAGTTCAAAATTGGCTGTAATATTCGTAGTATTTTTACCGCAGAAGTATGATACTTGTGAATACCTCAAAGGAGGTATTCTGAACAATGAGATAGTGAATTTGTCAATGTGAAAAGAACATAGTAAGTGCTAAAGGCGATCCCTGTTACAGACGGTGGCGATAAATACAACCAAAACCCACCCCATCCGTTACCGCACTTGTAGGACTAAAAATTAAATGCCTACCTTTGTAAAAAATTATTATTAACCAATCGAGTAGAGCCAACCCTGGCAAGCTTTCGCATGAGATGCGAAAATGATCAGCATAAGATCATATCCGATAAGAAAGATTCTCACCCTTCCCCGTATCTTTGTTAGGATTGTGTTCGACTCCAATCACATCTTATTATATTCCCATACATGGCGAAAAAGAAAAAAGACAATAGGCGGAAAATCAACCGCACGAATAAAGTACTAAACATAGACGCTGTAAGAAGACAAGTCGCCGGATTGTTCGACGAGAACCCAGCAGAAGCTTTTACAGTCAAACAAATATTTAGCAAGGCCGGTTTGAGAGACAAACTGGCGAAGAAAGAAGGCCTCAACTTCGTGCTCGACCTAGAGCAGGAAGGCACAGTAGAGCAATTGAGAAATGGATCGTTTCGATCCAGAAAAACAAATACAGCATCTGGACTGGAAGGCGTAGTAGATCATGTGAATCGTAGATTCGCTTATGTGATCTGCGAAGGCGAAGAAGAGGACATCTGGGTGAAAACAGATGACCTGAAAGGTGCCATCAATGGTGACCGAGTCGCCGTACGAATCAAAAGCGGAGGCCGCCAGGGCAACAGACCAGAAGGTGTCGTCACCAAAATTGTATCCAGAGGACGAACAGAATTTGTAGGAAAGATTGAAGTTTTACCCAAATATGCTTTTGTGGTACCAGATTTTAGAAAGATCTATAATGACATATTCATTTATCCAGAGAAAATTGGTAAAGCCAAGACCAATGACAAAGTGCTGGTCAAAATCAAAGAGTGGCACGGGGGTAAACAAAAAAACCCAGTTGGTCAGGTTGTAGAGGTATTGGGTCAGGCGGGCGATCATGAGACGGAGATTCATTCGATCATGGCAGAGTTTGAGTTGCCGTTCCGATTTCCTAAAAACGTAGAAGCGGCCGCAGATAAAATCCCCGTAGAAGTTCCAAAGGAAGAAATCAAAAAAAGAAGAGACGTTCGTGATGTTACCACTTTTACAATTGATCCAGACGATGCTAAAGATTTTGATGATGCGATTTCAGTAGAATACCTGAAAAATGGAAACTATGAAATTGGCGTGCACATTGCGGACGTATCTTACTATGTAGAAGAAGATGGCATTTTGGATGATGAAGCCGTGAATCGAGCGACTTCTGTTTATCTGGTGGATCGCACGATCCCTATGTTACCAGAGAAATTATCAAACGGGCTTTGTTCACTAAGACCGAATGAAGAAAAGCTGACCTTCTCAGCCATGTTTGAGATTACGCCAAAGGCAGAAATCAAAAACCAATGGTTTGGTCGTACTGTGACCTATTCAGATAGACGATTTACCTACGAGGAGGCACAAGAAAGAATTGAAAGTGGCGAGGGCGATTTTCAGGAAGAAATCAATTTGCTCAACGGATTGGCTCATCAACTTAAGGACAAACGCTTCAAAAAAGGAGCCATTGGATTTGAAACAGTCGAGGTCAAATTCAAGCTGGATGAGACAGGAAAACCTATTGGGCTTTTTCCAAAGGAAAGAAAAGACGCCCATAAACTCGTGGAGGAATTTATGTTGTTGGCCAATAAGAAAGTGGCGGAGTTTGTCTTCAACAAGCATAAAGGCGAAGACACTTTTGTGTACAGAACACATGATGATCCAAATCCAGAAAAGCTAGAAACCTTCTCCAAGTTTGCCGCGAAATTTGGTCATCGCATGAATCCAGGTAAGGATGTGGCTGATAATTTAAACACCTTAATGGATGACATCCATGGTAAACCAGAGCAAAACGTATTGGAATCATTGGCGATCCGAACCATGTCTAAGGCGGTATATACTACCGAACCCAAAGGTCATTTCGGGTTGGCATTTCCTCACTATACGCATTTTACCTCGCCGATCAGGAGATATCCAGATGTGATGGTGCATAGATTGTTGCAGCACTACCTCGATGGTGGAAAGTCTCCTAAAGTAGATCCATATAATGAGTTGTGTCGTCATTCGTCCGAAAGGGAAAAGCGAGCTGCTGATGCAGAGAGAGCTTCTATCAAATACAAACAGGTTGAGTTTATGTCGATGGCAGAGAATCGTCCATTTGCTGGAATTATATCTGGTGTGACGGAGTGGGGGATTTTTGTGGAAATTACAGAAACCAAATGTGAAGGCATGATCAGAACTTCAGCTATGACGGATGACTTCTACGAATTCGATGAAAAGAACTTTCGCATGATTGGCAAACGAAACAAAAGGATGTTTACTTTGGGTGACGAAGTGACGGTGATGGTGGTAGACACTGATATAGACCGTAGAACCATAGATTTGGAGTTTGTAAATAATGACTAAAGACCTTAAAATCTTTCAAGAAAAATTAAGCGAAAGATTACTCGAATTGGATTTGGAAAAGGAGCCCAAAGAGCTTTATGAACCGATTCATTATACACTGAGTTTGGGGGGCAAACGCATGCGTCCCATCCTAGCTTTCATGGGCTACCTGTGTAGCAAAGAAGACTGGGAGAAGATTATTGATCCAGCATTGGCGATTGAGCTTTTTCACAATTTTACTTTGATTCATGACGACATCATGGACGAAGCCCCACTTCGAAGAGGCGAACCTACAGTTTATAAAAAGTGGAATAAGGATATAGCCATTTTATCAGGAGATGTGCTGATGGTGATGGCCTATGATTTGCTCATGAGAGCAGATTATTCGGACTTCAAATATCTGCTGAGATTGTTCAATCAGTGTGCCATTGAAGTCTGTGAAGGCCAACAACTGGATATGAACTTTGAAGAAAAAGCTTCAGTGAGCGAGGCAGATTATATCGAAATGATTCGATTGAAGACTGCTGTTTTGCTTGGCTTCAGTTTGGAATTGGGTGGCTTACTTGGAGGCATGACTAAGGAAGAATCACAGCATTTGAGGGACTTTGGTGTCAATATTGGGATCGGATTTCAGCTCAAAGATGATTTGCTTGATGTTTATGGAGATGCTCAGAAATTTGGAAAACAGGTTGGTGGAGACATCATAGCCAACAAAAAAACTTTGCTGCTAATCAAGGCCATTGAATTGGCTGAAGGCAAACAGAAACTAGACTTGCATAATCTTTTGGCGGATAAAGATATTGACCCTGTGAAAAAAGTAAGGGAGATGAAGGCCATCTATGCTGATCTGAACATTGAGGCTATTGCCGAAAAGGCCATGAACGACCATTTTGAAAAGGGGTTTGATCAACTCAATGATTTAGAGAAAAGAGAATACAACCTACAGCCACTTCGCGAGTTTACAGAAGCACTCATCGCGCGAGATCATTAATCCACTAGGTAGGCGTTGATGGTGGTGATGGTATATGCGCCAGAGCTGATATTGATAGACTCAAATTCAAAAACAATCTCACCATTTTCGTAAATGAGACCATCATAAGTGCCAATTGTAGACCCGTTGTCTTCTAGGTCGATCGTGCGTGTACCATCTACTCTGAACTCATCATCGTCAGAATATGCACCATTGATATACTGCGTGTTGCGCTGTATGCTAAACGAAGTGACCACACTTCCATTGCTTAGTGTATGCTCTGTTAGATTAATAAGCACAAGATCATACGACCAGCCCAACCGTGGATATATGGACAAATAGGCCTCACTTCCAGCAAGGCTCATGTCAAACGAACCCGTATTTCTCCCCCTTTCAGATTGATCTCCTCTGTCATCAAAATAAATGGATGAAGAATCATAGTTGTAGTTACCATCCCCTCCTTCATTGGGTACACTAAAGAAATCTCCAGAGTCACAAGAGGATAAAAATAAGCTAAGTGCTAAATATTGTATGTATTTCATCATTATCTAAAGTCAGAATGGAGTTTCCATTGGAGAACAAATTGAAGCACTCCATTTTTTAAATCTAATTCTTCCAGATCACCTCTTTCGAAAATATCGAGTAAGCCATAGTTATACCTAAAGGTGATGTTTAGCACTTTGGTGCTTAGACCAAAACCACCTAACACCCCTGCGTCAATATTTCTAACTCCTGAAATGTGGGTTCTACCTTTATCAATATTCACTTCCCACCAGGGGTAGAATATTTCAGAAGAAAGTAGAGAAGCACCATATCCTCCAACCTGAAAAAACACCTTTTCATTGAATTTAATGTTGCCAGCTAAAGTGACTTTGATATAGTCTACAGCAAACGATTCGTTTTCCGTGCCTTCAAAAGCGCCAAGGTCGTGTAGGTAAGTTGTTCTTTTCTGAAAGTGTCCTCCCATATAGCTATAGACAGCTTCAGTTTGAATGGCAAACTTTTCTGATATGTGTATTGTGGCAAACATACCCATGTCAAAGGTCAGCCGATTTCTTAATTGTTCATAATTTTCTACTCTGTTGCTATAGACGATTGGGCCGCCGTCTCCATTGAGATGGGTAAAGTTGATACTGTGCTGTAGACCGAATTCTATACCTGTTGCAGATGGTTTTTCTTCCTCCTGCCCATAGACATATCCTGAACAAAGGAATGCGATCAGAAGGAAAGTCAAATTCAATGTTTTGCTCATGCTTTCGAGTTTTACATAAAGACAAAAATATGAGTAGAGCCCCTCAATGTATAGAGTTGAATTTGTGTGAGTAGAAAATGCGCGGCATTTGAAATAATAAAAGTATTTGATTGATATTGCGATAAATTTTTTTGGATAAAGTACGATCGTAAATATGTCTTGGACAATTGTCATCATCATAGCCAATGTAGTCGTAAGCTACTTGGGCCTTCAAAACCACAACTTACAGTACAAACTGACCATGAACCCTGTGGCCGTATTGAGACAGGGCCAGTGGTATCGAGTTGTCACTTCTGGCTTCATACATTCCAATTGGGCGCATTTGGGGTTCAATATGTTTACCTTCTATTTTTTCGGTCAATTGGTAGAGCAAATATTTACTGCACTCAAAGGAGACCTGGGAGGGATTTATTTTGTCGTATTTTATTTGCTAGGAATTGTAATATCTGATTTACCCTCCTTGCTCAAGCACAAAGATCATCCACACTACAACTCCTTGGGTGCTTCTGGTGGCGTAGCTGCAGTGGTGTTTTGCAGCATTCTATTTTTCCCAACCAACAATATCTGTTTGTACGGTTTTATCTGTATTCCTGGCTTTATTTTAGGAGCCATCTACCTGATCTATTCTTATACCAAAGGAAAACAATTATCAGATAATGTGAATCACGACGCACACTTGATTGGTGCTGTATTTGGTTTGGTATTTAGTTTGATTATGGAGCCAAGAGTGATGGCTAGTTTCATTCAGCAAATTGCAGAATGGAATCCATTTGGTTAGGCTAGAAACTATAGGCCGTAAAGCCATCTGAAAATTCTTCCTCAGAGAGTTGAGGGTTGATTTCTACATTTCTGAATTCGTATTTTTCGAAAAGGCCTTGTTCGTCATATACCTCCAACTTCAATGGAATTTGCCTTTTTTGGTCAATAAACAATACCATTTTGGCTGCATAGTCAGAAGGCATTAGGATAATGTCTCCTTCTTTGATTTGTCCAAATATGCCTATCGTTTTGTTTTTTTCATAGATCATATACTCGTTGAGTCTATTTTTTAAAGCAATGCTAGAAATGCTCTCCCCTTTCTTCACTACATGATTGGAGTAAGTAAAATTGGGGTTTACCATTGAGACGATATCGCAAGGTTGCCCGTGGAGTGAGCCAGTGCCATGGTCATTTAATAATTCTGAAATGCCGTCTTTGTGTTTATAAAATAGGTACTCCATTACTGAAACCACATAATCGTACCCTCCTTCAAGAATGGTGTGATGCTGATCTTTTCGCATCAATTCGCCGTTAGGATCAAGTTTCAAATTAACCCACGGGAATCCATTTGGGTTGACTAGTGCTTTTTTTTCGTCCAATGGGTGCGGATACAGCACTTCAATCCCAGCATTGGGAGCCAATTCTTTAAGATAGATTTTATAAGGTCTTCTATGAATTTTAATTGAATAGTGATTTTCTACATAAGAACCATTGATTCGTTCTGAACGAACCAGTTCGTATTTAAGTGACTCAATATGTCTGGTAGCCTCAAATACTTCACGCACTTTTTCAGGAGCCGATTTTTTACTCGGATCTGTAAAACTTAGTGAAACTATTGCAAAAAAGGCAACTAACCAGAATTGAGACTTCATCATATTATTTCAATAAGCCAGAAATGGCATTCTTACTTATGACAAATAATAAAAGGCACACCCCCAAATGCTTTTCTATTTTGTAAATTGCCCGCAAAATCCAAGATGCTATGAAAAAGTTTATTACCCTGATTTGTTTGTCTTTATCACTTCATACAGTTTTCGCCCAGAATGTAATGACTCCGGAATTGTTATGGAGTCTGGGTCGGGTGAGTGGAATAGGAATTTCCACTGATGGCAATTCCATCGTTTATGCCGTCACCCAATATGACATAGCTACTAATGATAAAAACACGGAATATTTCTCAATTCCTGTTTTAGGAGGAGCCCCTTCCAAGATAGATGATCCTTTCAAATTATTAGCTGATCAGAGTATTTCACCTAACGGTAAGTACAAGGTTTATCATCGTCCTGTGAAGATTTATAGTGCAACAGGAAAAGATTATTATCCTGAATTGGACAAATCGGAAGTGCAAATTTACAATGATCTGATGTACAGACATTGGGATACCTGGGCGGACGGTACTTATAATCATGTGTTCATGAGTAAAGTGGACGGAACCGATGAAGTGGACATTATGAAAAACAAAACGTTTCATAGCCCAACCAAACCATTTGGGGATGAGACAGATTATATCTGGAGCCACAAGGGCGGAAAAATTTTGTATGTAACAAAAGCTAAGGCAGGCTCAGCCTATGCTACAAGTACGAATACAGATATTTTTTCATACGACCTCCATACACTCACTACAACAAACCTAACCAAAGGTATGCTGGGCTATGACAACAATCCAGCATATTCTAAGTATGGCATACTTGCTTGGTTGAGCATGAAAACAAGTGGATATGAATCGGACAAAACAGATATTGTGATTTCGGATCGATATGGAAAAAGAAACTTAACAGAGGGCTGGGATGGAACTGTGGATAGTTTCAAATGGTCTGAAGACGGCAAAACGATTTATTTCATCGCGCCATTTGGAGGAGAAAAACATCTCTTTTCTGTGGACTATCCAGGAAAATCTAAGAAGCTTCCAGTAGTAAAGCAGATTACCCAAGGGCAATTTGACGTAACAGGTATTGTGGGTCAAAACGGAAAGCAAATCATTGTATCGCGAACAGATATGAATCATGCGACAGAACTTTTCACGGTCAACCTTAGTGACGGTAAAATGAAACAACTGACGCATGTGAATGACGAAAGGTACCAGTCTATTGGCCTAGGTAAAGTAGAAAAAAGAATGATCACCACTACAGACAATAAACAAATGGTGACGTGGGTAATTTACCCACCTGATTTCGACCCAGCCAAAAAATACCCAACCTTGTTGTACTGTCAAGGTGGTCCTCACGGCCCATTATCTCAGTTTTATTCATTTAGATGGAATTTTCAGCTGATGGCGGCTCAAGGTTACATTGTAGTAGCACCAAATCGAAGAGGTATGCATGGCCATGGGGTAGAGTGGAATGATCAAATCAGTAAAGATTATGGGGGGCAGAATATCCAGGATTATTTATCAGCTATAGATATAATGGCAAAAGAGCCATTTGTAGACGAAAATAGATTGGGAGCTGTGGGAGCCAGCTATGGAGGCTATTCAGTTTTTTACTTGGCAGGAATGCACAACAAAAGATTCAAAACTTTTATATCTCATGATGGCATTTTCAACTGGAGAAGCATGTATGGTACCACAGAAGAGATGTTTTTTGTCGATTGGGAAATTGGAGGCCCCTATTGGGAAAAGGATAATGCCGCAGCTCAAAAGTCTTATGCGGAATTTAATCCAATTGAATTTGTCCAAAAATGGGATACACCTATCATGATTGTACAAGGTGGAAAGGATTATAGAGTGCCCATTGGTCAGGGCTTAGAAGCTTATCAAGCAGCACAATTGTTAGGTATAAAAAGCCGTTTGATATATATCCCGAACGAGAACCATTGGGTGCTTTCTGCACAGAATGGTATGGTCTGGCAGCGAGAATTTTTCCGTTGGTTGCGCGAAACGTTATAGAAAATGAAATGCGTTACAAATAAGATTTGCTACGACACTAAAGAACTGGCTGAGGAGGCATTGATTGAACATCGTGCACGCTATTATCATAATGAAAATAGCGGCCCGATTAATGTCTATGAATGCCGAGATTGTGGGAGTTACCATTTTACCTCACAGGGTGAGGTCAGTGAATTGATCAAGCAAAACAAATCTAAAATTGACGCTAGCCGAGAGGCCAATTATTGGGAAAGGAAACTGAGATGAAAAAAGGGTTCGCGATTGCGAACCCTTTTACTACTAACTAATTACTCAACTTTACTCTTCTTTAAAATCTTACATTTACCGTCAGGTTATACAAAGAACCCAATTGGCTGAAGTGATAGCCATCATAAGTCATTTGTGAATATCTCTGGTTGAAAGTAATAAGGTTCGACTGATTCTGCACTTGTGCAGCGTCATTCAATAATGTTTCCCCAGCTGCATTCAATGCCTTGAATTCCCATTCTGGTAACACGTTGAAGATGTTGTTCACATTGAAAGAAATGTTTACTTTATCAGTTGCACTGAAATTGACTCCTAAATCAGTAACCACCTTAGGCTTGAATTCTGTTTTTAAATTAGAATCCATTCCTTGTTGTCTGAAAGTAGTAGTGCCGAAATAGGTGTTGTTCAAAGAGAACCCGAATTTGCCTAATTCATAGTTTACACCCAATATCCACTTAGTTTTAGGTCTAGAGGTAAAGAATAAAGCTTCTTGTGTGTCATTCACTACAGATTGACCTGCACCTGCTACCAATGCTGGGTTTTTGACGTCTCCATCTCTTTCGTTCTGAATCGTATAATTTCCAGACAAGGTGAAACCTAATGTTCCATTGCCAGCACTTAAGTTTTTGTAATTAGCAACAAAATCAATACCTGAAGTTTTTGTGTCCAACGCATTAACGAAGAAACTGACATCACTTAAGTTGTTATCCGTAAGCACCTGATCTAGAGGTGTACCACCACCAGAAGTTGGACCTATCTCTGTACTCAACACAATTCTGTCAGAAACAGAAATATTGTAGTAATCTACTGTAACATCAAAATTGTCGTTTGGTCTCATGCCAAGTCCAACTGTGAAGTTGAAAGACTCTTCAGCGTCTAGCTGGGGAATACCTAACAGTTTGGCTTGTGGGGAAACGTTATTAACCAACCCACCTACTTGTATACCTGCCCCAGGTACAAAGCTGTACTGTGCTTTTTGAGTATAAATCTGGTGCAAAGTTGGTGCCCTGAATCCTGTAGAAGCAGACGCTCTCAATGTCATCTTGTCGTCCATCAATTTGTATCTGGAGCTCAGCTTCCAAACAAAAGCTTGCCCAAAGTCGCTATAGTTTTCCACTCTGGCTGTACCGTTCAACAAGAAGTTGTCTGTAACGTCATAAGACAAATCGAAATATCCTCCAATGTTGTATCTATTGAATTTACCCGAATTTTCTGGCGTGTTGCCAGCAAATGAATCGGCTCCTCCACCGTCATAAGAAGCCTTTCCTCCTTCGATTACCGTAAAGGTTTCATTTCTAAACTCAGCACCAAATGCCATAGCAAGTGATGAAGAAATTTCTTTAGAAATATCAATGTTACCTACAATATGGTTAAACCTGGTTCCTCCTGGATCAAAACTAATAGGGCTATTTTCTCTGTAAAGCAATGAACCTTCATTGATTTCTCCAGGATCTACCGCACCATCACTATTAGCATCTAACCACGTGGATGGAGAATAAACAAAATTTCTGTTGTGAGAATTGGTTACTTTATATGTCTGTGTATTTCCTCCTACAGTGAAACTTCCATCGTAAGTCCAGCCATTCATTTCAGACCTAACACCTAGGGTTCCATTGTAGTCATTTAACAAACCGTCAAAAGTTGGAACATATCCGTCATAGCCGCCAGCATTTGTTGGGTGATCGCCAGGGAAGAAATTTGCCAAGTAAGGAAAATCTGTAATAGTTCTCCAATAAGGTGTTCTGTAGTTGGCATAGCTATTTACGTTCTTATAAACATATGCCCCATTAAAATATCCTTTGGTATTGCTACTGATGTTGAACCCACCGTTCAATAAGAATTTGGCCGCAGTTGTCTCAGGTGAACCATTAATATTGCCCGCATCAGGCCTTCTATTTAAAAATTCTTGTACATCTGCGATATTAGCACCAAAATCAGCTGCTTCGCCAGCAGCATTTACAGTTCCCGGGCGATTGGCTAGCTCTCTTTTTGAGAAATCAACAGTGTAGTTTAGGAAGCCACCCTCCCCCAGACTCGTACCTGCATTCAAACTCACACCAACAGATTCTCCATCTCCTTCTCCTGTGATTCCACCTCTTAGTGTCACCGAACCATAGTCTACATCGTCTTTCAAAATGATGTTCATGACTCCGGCAATCGCATCAGATCCATATTGTGCAGATGCCCCATCTCTCAAGATTTCAACTCTTTCGATTGCGTCCTGTGGGATGGCTGAGATATCAGCGCCTGTCTCACCTCTACCGGGTGAAGTTTGGGTGTAGAGCAAGGCACTTAGATTTTTTCTCTTTCCATTGATCAGGATCAATGTTCTACTAGGCCCCATGTTTCGAATTTCATAAGGGTCAAGAAGAGAAGTAGCATCGTTTACTGGTGTCTGTACAGAGTTGAAAGAAGGCACTCTATAAGTTAAGGCCTTATCAAAAGTGTTTTGACCAGTGCTTGTCAGCTCTTTGGCGTCAAGAATGTCTACAGGTACAGCAGTGTCAATATTTGATCGAGGTCTACTTCTAGTACCTACTACCACAAGTTCGTTGAGCAATTCTACATTTTCCTCGATTGTAACGTTCAAAGATTTGTTTTCTCCAGAAGCTACAGTTACGTTGATGGTTTTTTTGTTGTACCCGACGAAGGCAACAGAAACATCATGCGTGCCAGCAGGCACTTTCAATTCGTAAGCTCCATTCACATCAGTGATTGTGCCGTTACTGCTAGAGATACTTACTGTAGCTCCGATTACTGGGCCATTCTTGTCTGTAATGGTACCACTGATTTGTTGCGCATGAACCAAAAATGGCATGACCAGCAACATTAAAATCTGTAATGATTTCTTCATGTTAAATTTATTTTAGTTGATATAGATATAGGCACAGTTGTCCTGCACTTGTTTAGATATACAGCTAAGTGATGGGTAGCACCCACCCTGATAGAAGAAAATTTTTTATTGGGGTCAGAAACAGAATATTCGACTTGTTTTGTGGCGATTTAGGATATAAAAGTGGGATGTGGTTTTCTTTTGCTGATTTAACTTAATCTTAACATTGAATTCGCAACTACAAAGGAATTCATTGCGTTCTTTGTGGTAGAAAATAGGTGCAGTCGTGCAGCTACCAAAGACACAGCGGGGATGACCAAGCAAAAGTAGATCGTCGCGAAAGGGGTTTTATGAACAAGAAGCCTCAGCTGAACTGGCAAATGCCGGTTTTTTTTGTGCCTAATTTCCCCAAAACCTAATTCCCCGCCTTAAAACCTGTCACATGACAGGTTATTACATGTCATAAAAATCGCTTGCCCTTGCTATCACCCATAGTTATCGAAAGTGGAGCCTCATAGATTTGTATTACAATTTTAATATGAGAAAATGCTTACATCGGGGTATTGAGGATGCCAATACTCCGAATTTTTCCAAACTAAAATTTAAAATCATGACAAATACAGTTGCAATAACTCCATACAATAAAAAACTGGTCCGCGCGACTTTCTGGATGGTAGAGCCAAAGGCAGATGAGGCGGCAGAAATTTTTTATACTAAACTCTTTGAGATGAGTCCAGAACTTAGACCTCTCTTCAAAGGTAATATGAGGGATCAAGGCAAAAGAATGATGGAAATGCTAAGTACAGTAGTAAAAGGGTTGAATACACTGGATGTTTTGGCTCCATTGGTAAGAAGTATGGGAAGAAGACACGTGAACTATGGAATCAAAACCGAACACTACAACATGGCGGCGGCTGCACTTATGTATTCGCTCAAAGAAGAACTCCAAGAAAATTGGAATGAGGAGGTCGAGTCAGCTTGGCTCGAGGTCTACCAAACGGTTTCAGATATCATGCAATCAGCCTAATTATGACATTTAAAAAATACGTCCGCATTGCCATCAGTTTACTTTCTTATGTTTTAATCATGGCGTTGGTGATAGCAGGGTGAATAGCATCTAGAAGGTAACACCCCCAAATATTATTTCTATTACCTGATCATTTGCGTTGGGCAAGTAGCTATAACGTACCCCCATGTCAATCAAAGGTAGCAGCCTAAACAAGTTGAAATTGAAGGATACTTCTGCACCTATAGAATAGAACAAGTCGTCAGGTTGATCAGCATCTCGTCCAATCCCCTGATCGAAAAACACATTCGTGTAAACTCGCTGAAGATTAATAATCGGCCCCAAATGCCAATCTATGTATATCAATGGCAATTTATAATTGACTGAAAGGTTGACGAATTCATCGAAAGATTGATAATTATACCCTCTCGTAAAATTGATGGGACTTGAAAATTGATAATCTTCCTGATTGGCAAATTCAAGAGCTCCTCTTAGATGCAAAGAGTGATGGTCGAACAAACCTGGGAAATAAAGGTTTGACTGTGCTGATAAAAGCTCACCATGGATATTTCCGCCAAGTGGCGTATGTTGATAACCCACGTACAACGTCTGCCCCCATTTACTATTCAAATCCAAAAAGCTTTTTTTAAGTAAACGTGAAAATTGTGCACTATAATCAAGGCTAAAAAGTTTCTGGTTTTCTGATGTTATTATCACGTTTGTTGGCAATCGATAGTCATACGCATGGATGTAGTTGTAACCAGCACTTAAGTTAGCTCTCTGGTTGTAGCGACTATTTGTAAGATAAAATGGTACTCTGATTCCCGATTCGAAAACATTTTCGGTCCATTGATAAGAAACCAATGACCCATCATCCAATCTTGCCCTAGCAGCTCTATTACCAAACCCGAAGGACACATCAATGATTGGATAAAGGGCTTGATAACTCACTTTTGCCTTACCTCTCCAGGTATTTTCATTGTTGTTGTAGATCGCGCTAGCTGACATTGTAGTTGTTTCCAACAAATCTTTTGAGGTCATACCAACTGAATAATTACTATTGTCTGGGATGGCATTGAGCCCCCAAGTATGTGGGCGAAAGGCCTTCACCATTTTATGATATTTTGAAGCGCTATATTCTGTGTCAGGGTAGTTGTACAGTACATCCTCAAAGCCTTCTTCTTCCACCATTTCTTTTTCGAAGTTGAAACCAATATATTTTACGTCTTCAATTTTTGTCCAAGAGTTAGCATCCACTGGGGTGGAGGCCATTTCGAACCCATCAGCTGTATAGTCATTGTAAAAGATCTGATTGTCTTTTGAAACCCTTGGATGAAAAGCGCCAAATTTTGAGTTGGTGACTTGGTAAGTTTCCTTAGTGACAAGATTCAGGGCATGAATATTATCAATGCCATTGTAATCAGTAGCATAGTACAACCAGCCATCGTGCAAGACTGGATTTCCCAGGTTCTCCCTGTCCGAAAAATAGAGTTCTTGCTCTTTCCCACTTTGTATATTTTTAAGAATAATGGCTTTTCCCTCTGCTCGATTCTTCAGCACTAATAAATTTTCGCCAGGGAGATCAAATTGAGGAACAGAGTACAAAGCATTTTCCTTGTTTTCAAAGGCCTTTATTAATTCTCCATTCCTGGCATTTAATAAATGAATGCTAAACAATCCATCTACAGATTGATGAATAGCGGCCACCAATTTTCCATCAGGCGAAATGGAAGGGGCTAAATACTTTGATTTTTTGGTCAGTCGAGTAGCTTCTCCTGTTTCTAGGTTTAGTTTTTTGATGACCGAGTAAGTTCTTCTTTGCCATCTAGAATCAAGCTCTAGCTCAGTCCAAACCACTGTAGAATCATTTGAACTCAATGCTTCTGGGTTTAGCCAGGTGCCCAGTTGATAAGAGGTTTCTTCTTTTCCGTCTTCGTCTATCAATACAAACGAAGCAATATCAGAAAACCCAATCTTCACTACCAAAACCTGATCATTTAAAACCTTTCTTGGATAATAGTAGTTGGTAAATTTTTTGTTTGTTTGGTGTGGTATCGCGGTGAACTTTGTAGGACTGATTTGCTCAAGTTGCTCTGTATACAGTTGCTTTTGCTCGGCCAACATTTCGTTATAAGTGGGCACCAGGTGTTTGCCTGTTGCTTTTTTCATGCTATTAGAAAAGGTAAAAGGCATATAGGGTTGTGCAAATGACCTCCCTAAAATTTTATCCCAAATATCCACACCACTTTTGTTTTTCAAATAGGTGGTCATCAGATAGCCTGTTACATAATGGTTGGGCACAAAATCCTTATATGATTTAAGGTATTGTTTATAATAATTGAATTCTTCTTTTTCTATCAAATTGGCTTTGAAAGCCATCAGAAATGAGGGGATACGCCCACGCCCTGTTCTACCAAGAGCAGTTTCTATTCCTACGGCATCTCCTTCGAAAAACCATTGGGGTGCAGCTGCCGCAGCTGCCATGAATGGGCCATACTCACCTGTGAGAAAATAGAGTGCTTTATTGAAAGGTGTAATGGCTTTTTCAAACTGAACCATGTGTCTGTACTCATGAACAGCCAATCTTTCCAGCCACCTATCGTTTCCCTGGTGGCGATAATTCTGCGGCTCGTACATATAAAACTCAGAATGAAAGGGAGCCACTGTAACAAAGCCATTGGATATGGCATGTTGGTTTTGAAGAATGACAGGGAAGCGTCTTGGACTGGCGCCAAGCGAATGGCTGGCTGGCTTATAGATGTTTTCTAAAATATTGGTGGTGCGCTGTGCTTCTGCTTCAAGGCCTTTTGGGTAAATGATTTTGAAGTGCTCACTTTTGATTTGTTGCCACTTAATGGAGGGTGGTAAATTCGGAAGCTCTTGTGCCTCTATGCGGGGAAGCGCGAAAATTAATAGGCCTATGAGTAGAGAATATTTTTTGAGCATGTTAGATAGCTTCTTTTAATGCTCTTAGTAATTTACTCATATCTTTTTCATCGTTGTAGACATGTGGAGACACGCGAATAAACTCGCCTCGAATAGACACATTCACTCTGTGTACTTTTAGAGCAGTTGTCAGATGATCTATTTTTTCCTTAGGAAATTTGATCCCGAATAAATGCGCGCCTCGTGATCCCTCTTCTTCAGCAAACAATCCTAGTTCTCTCACCTCGTCCAGCGGAGACTTGATGAGGTCTTCACAGTATTGTTGAATGTTTTCAACCCCCCACTTTCTTATTTCTTTGATAGAAGCTATCAACATAGGGTTGGCGATAAAATTGCTTTGCTGACCCATACCATAGCGCATAGCACCTGCTTCATATTCACCCTGATAGTTCACCAGATTGGCAAAGTCTTTACTATGCAACCTGTTGATCCAGTTTTGTTCAATAGGCTCTCCTCCGTCGAATCTGGAGCCATAGTAAGCGAGACCACTTGTGTAGGGTCCAAGCAGCCATTTGTATCCAGCCACGATGAGCGCATCAGGTTTTATATCCACAATGTCAAGGGGCAATGCGCCTACGGACTGAGTACCATCAATGATTAGAGCAGCACCTACTTCATCACACTTTTTCCGAATGGCCTTCAGGTCGAATAATGTCCCATCTGCCCAGTGCACATGTCCAAGACTGACAGCTTTAGTGTTTTCAGATATAGCTTCCAGAATGCTTTCATTCCATTTTTTGCCTCTTTTTTCTTCTGTATTGGGAGCTGATACTAAAATAAGATCTGCTGAGTGCTTATCACAATGGCTTTTCCATGGATAGACGTTGCTAGGAAATTGACCTTCTGTGAGGACAATGTTTTCTCCTTTTTTGATGGGCAGGTTATTGACCACATTTCCAATGCCATAAGACACAGAGGGTATCATTACAATTCGGTTAGGCTCGGGATTATTGATAAGGTCGGAATATAGTATGCGTAGGGTGTCTGCATCCTTAAAAAAGTCTTCTCCAGAGACTTTATTCGGTTGGCGTTTGGCTTTGATTCCTTCGATCCCAGCCTTTTCTACTTTCTTGAGCACGGGCGCCATATAGGCACAATTCAGATAGGCAAATTTTTTATTGAGATTAAATTTCTTTCTTTGACAGTTCATAAGGTATTGTTGTGTCGAAAGTTTAATATTAGAGAATAAAGGCCAATCTGATGGAGAAATATTTAGTTTTTGAATCTAAAGAACAGGCTGAGAGAGTCATTCCACTAAATCAAATCAAAAAGATTCGGATTGGAAAGGAGGAGTTTTGTCTGGCCCATACCATTAATGGCTTTGTGGCGTTTGAAAAAAACTGTCCCCACATGGGAGATGACTTGAGCAAAGGGAAAATAAACTCTCTTGGAGAAGTGGTCTGCCCTTGGCACAGTTATCGTTTTAGCCTGACCTTAGGAGACGAATGTGAAAATCGGTGCGACGGACTCCAGACCTATCGCACGGATTGGGAAAATGGGCAGCTACATGTGTTCGTTTGATTTTACTCCCCAGATTTCAATTCTGGCAACGTGTAATCAGTAAATATGCTGGTCTCTTTCATCAGTTTTTCAATTTCTTCAGACTTACGTGGTGCTTTGTTAGATAACAATTCGCAACCATCTTTGGTGATTAAATAGTCATCTTCTATTCTCACTGGGATGTTCCACCATTTTTTATCAGCAGGGCTGCCGCTCGGAATATAAATGCCAGGCTCAATCGTAATGGTCATATTCTCTTCTAGACTGCCATGCAGTCCTTTGTCATGTACATCCAGACCAATGTGGTGACAGCACCCATGAGGGTAGTATCTATTTCTTCCAGTTTCTGTGTTGATCACATCTTCATCTTCCACGCTTTCATACAGACCCAATTCCACCAATCCGTTATTAACTATTTCTTTGGTGGTTTCATAAAGCACGCTAAAAGGTAATCCTACCTTGCAGGTATCTGCTGCAGCTTGCTGAGCCGCATACACCAAATCGTAAATCAGTTTTTGTTCTTTTGTGAATTTGCCATTTACTGGAATAGTCCTTGTCACATCGGCAGTGTAACCATGATATTCTGCACCTAAGTCCATCAGGATCAGCTCACCATCTTCAATGGCTGGCTTGTAGTTGTCAATATAATGAAGTGTACACCCGTGGTTGCCTGCTCCCACTATACTCGGGTAACCTTCATATTCTGCGCCATATTTTTTGAATACAAATTC
This sequence comes from Reichenbachiella faecimaris, assembly GCF_900176375.1. GTDB lineage: Bacteria > Bacteroidota > Bacteroidia > Cytophagales > Cyclobacteriaceae > Reichenbachiella > Reichenbachiella faecimaris. Next base: position 729,645 of record NZ_FWYF01000002.1, read on the forward strand.
ATGAATACCTTGAATTTCTGCCTCTGACATACCTGGTCTCATGGCTTTCATTACCTCACGTTGTCCTATGGTGGATATATCCACAGCCTTTCTGATAAGGGTCAATTCTTCCTTGGTCTTCACTCCTCTAAGTTCCTGCATCAAGGTATCTAGCGTAACTACGTCCAAATTGTTTTTCTGAGCTTCAATAGCCAGTTCCCCTTGCTTGTAACCTACCTTTTCTTTGAACTGTTCGATCAAATCGTATAAATCCCCTTCTTCTTCTGTGTCTCTGACATCATTTTGAAAATCATAAAACAGCACCTTATCAAAAGTTGAGAAGTCAATATTGAAAGTTTTAAAGTCTGGGTTTTCAAATGCGATTTGAACATCCAATTTTTCAGAAGCTCCATCTTTGCCCAATCGAGCACCATCATACAGCTCTCTTAATGCATCTCTGCCTCTGACGAAAAGAATTTCATTTAGTTTTTCATCATTTACTTGTTGTTGTTCTTTAAATACCAAAAGCACACCATGAGGTTCTTTATGCCCAGTCAGATAATAAAAATTTGGATCTTGATGGTAGACATAATAAACATCATTGGATCTGTTTCTGACGGCATTCGCGAAGAAAATCGCGACAGAGTTATCTGGCATTTTGGCTCTAAGCTCTGCACGTCTTTCTTTATGAAACTCACTTTTCAAATCATCTGAAGCTACCTTCTGTTGGGCAGTTGCCAGAACGGGCAATAAGCACAACAGCGTTCCTAATACTTTTCTCATTTTAGACATTAATGGTTTTTTGATGCAACCTAGCGATTTATGAACAGTTTTGTCAACAACAAAATGACTGAACGGAATAGCTCTGATGTGAGTGGTCACAAAAAAGCCCCGATCAATGACCGAGGCTTTCAAAATTTTGTAGCAAAACGGCTAGGCAGCTTTTTTAAAGCTTTCTCTTTTTACAGAAACTTCAAGTTTCTTGATATGTATCATGCCTAGTTTATCCATCACCCACATGATCAAATATGTCGGGTCGATCTCGTGCCAACGCACACCACCAAAGTTAGCCCTGTTGCCATGTTTGTGATGATTATTGTGATAGCTTTCGCCCATCATCAAGAAATCAAATGGAAGTAAGTTTTTGGAAGTATCGCCCACTTTGAAATTCACATAACCATAGATGTGAGCAAACCAGTTGATGATTGCACCATGAATTGGAGCCATCAAAAATGCTGCTGGCAAAAACAACCATTGCCACCAGGCAGTTGCGAATGTATAAAAGAAGAGTGTATAGGCAGTACCCCAGGCAAGTCTTGAAATCCAAGACCTGGCAAATTTGTCAAAAGCAGTCCATTCTGGCACACCATCTGTAAAGCGTTTTTCAACTTCCATCTGCTTGCTCGTAATCGCTGAGTATGTAGTCTTGGTTCTCCACATCATGGCGAATAGGTTTTCGTCATATTTTGGCGAATGAACATCTTTTTCAGTATCTGCATAGGCGTGATGCATGCGGTGCATGGTGCCATATCCATAAGCACTTAAATAATTTGAGCCTTGGAAGAGCCAAGTTAGGAAGTAACAAAGCTTCTCTCCGAACCTTGACATAGCAAAGCTCTGATGCGCAGAATATCGATGCAAGAAGAAAGTTTGAAAAAACAAACCCCCATACCACATCACCAACATAAAAATTAATATTTCCATTTCAATTGTTTGTTTGCATATACAAGGACAGTATCAACCCTTGTTTGTGACAAAGTTCGGCAAAAAAATCAATATTTTTTGATCGTGTGTATTTTGGCATCCGTATCTCTATCTTTGCGGATTGTTAAAATTTCACTTTCGATGGCGGAAACACTAGAAAACCAGGTAGCTAAAAATATAGATCAATTGGATCCTCGGGACTTTATAATTATCAAGGGTGCGCGAGTCAACAACCTGAAAAATTTAAGTGTTGCCATCCCTAGAAATAAGCTGGTCGTAGTCACTGGTCTGTCTGGCTCAGGAAAATCTTCTCTGGCTTTTGATACACTTTTTGCTGAGGGACAAAGAAAATATGTAGAGAGTCTGAGCTCGTATGCTCGACAGTTTTTGGGAAGGATGGAAAAGCCAGAGGTTGACTATATCAAAGGCGTATCTCCTGCAGTAGCTATTGAACAAAAAGTGAATACCAGAAACCCCAGATCCACAGTGGGTACTACCACTGAGATTTACGATTACATCAAATTGCTTTATGCCAGAATAGGACAAACCATATCGCCAATCAGTGGTAATCCAGTAAAAAGAGACACTGTCTCCTCTGTGGTCAATGCCATTCATCAATATGAAGAAGGCACTAAATTTATGGTAAGTGCCCCATTAACATTGACAGCCGACCGCACACTTGAAATAGAATTCAATATCTTGTTGAGTAAGGGATTTACTCGTGTTCTTGTTGATGGAGTATTAGAGCAAATAGAAGATTTGGATGCGAAAAAAGTCGATCCAGAGAAGGTTGAAATTCTGATTGACCGTTTGAGTGTGAATAAGGAAGATGAAGATGCGACCTTCCGTTTGTCTGATTCAGTTCAGACTGCCTTTTTCGAAGGTCATGGAGATTGTATTATCCGCTTTCGTGAAGAAGGGTCCAGAAGGTTCTCAGACAGGTTCGAATTAGATGGTATGTCTTTTGAGGAGCCATCAGTCAATCTTTTCAGCTTCAACAACCCATACGGCGCTTGTCGCAAATGTGAAGGTTTTGGCAAGGTGCTGGGCATTGATCCTGATTTGGTGATTGCAGATAAGAACCTGTCCGTTTATGAGGGCGCCATTGTTCCTTGGAGAAGTGAGACCATGAAAAAATGGTTGCAACCGCTTTTACAAATCGCACACGATATTGACTTTCCGCTTCACCGTCCCGTCAAAGACCTTTCTGAGGAAGAATACAATCTGCTCTGGGAAGGCAAAGGAAAATTCGAAGGCCTATACGCTTTCTATGCCTTTATCGAATCTCAACTACATAAGATTCAATACCGAGTAATGCTATCACGCTATCGTGGAAAAACGACTTGTCCGGATTGTAAAGGTACTCGCCTACGAAAGGATGCTTTCTATGTAAAAGTAGGTGGCAAAGCGGTTTCGGAATTGGTGTTGATGCCGATCGATCGTGCGTTAGACTTTTTTGAATTACTCGAATTAAATCAGTATGATCAAAAAGTAGCCAAACGAATTCTCAAAGAAATCCAAAACAGACTGAGTTACATGAAGGAAGTGGGCTTGGGTTATTTGACTTTAAATCGCTTGACTTCTACTCTTTCTGGGGGTGAATATCAGAGAATTAAATTGGCCACATCATTAGGAAGTGCACTGGTAGGCTCTATGTATATTTTGGACGAGCCCAGTATTGGTTTGCACCCAAGAGACACTGCTCGCTTAGGCAATGTACTTGAAACACTTAAGCGATTGGGTAATACTGTGATTGTCGTAGAGCATGAGGAGGAGGTGATGAAACGTGCTGATCAGATTATTGATATTGGCCCAGCAGCGGGTATTCATGGCGGAGAGTTAGTTTTTCAAGGAGATTGGGAGGCCATTCTAAAAGAAAAAGAATCTGTTACGGCAAGGTTTCTGAACGGCATTGAATTTATTCCTACCCCTACCAGGAGACGTCCCTGGAAGCACAGTATTGACATTTTAGGAGCAAGAGAAAATAACCTGAAGCGGATTGATGTATCTATTCCTTTAGGGGTTTTAACTGTAGTAACAGGTGTGAGTGGCTCGGGCAAGTCGACCTTGATCAGAAAGATTTTATATCCAGCTTTGGGTAAAATAGTAGGGGTCACAGGAGAAGAGACTGGAAAATTTGGAGAGCTGGATGGTGACTACAAAATGATCCAACGTATGGAGATGATCGACCAAAACCCATTGGGACGGAGTTCTCGATCCAACCCAGTGACTTATGTCAAAGCATACGATGCGATCCGTCAACTCTACTCAGATCAGCCAACAGCTAAACAGCGAAATCTCAAACCAGCACATTTTTCTTTTAATGTAGATGGCGGACGATGCGAGACCTGTCAAGGCGAGGGAGAGGTAAAAATAGAAATGCAGTTTATGGCAGACCTGCATCTAACTTGTGATGAATGCAAAGGCAAAAGATTCAAAGAAGATATACTTGAGGTCACTTACAAAGACAAGCATATTGCTGATATACTGGATATGAGTATTGAGGAGAGCTTAAATTTTTTCGAAGATCAAAAAGCTATTATTTCTAAGTTGCAGCCACTGGATGATGTGGGATTGGGCTATGTGAAGTTAGGCCAGTCTTCCAACTCACTCAGTGGTGGGGAGGCTCAGCGAGTGAAACTCGCTTCATTCTTAGGCAAAGGGCAATCGGCCAATAAAGAAAAGATTCTTTTCATATTCGACGAACCAACCACAGGGCTTCATTTCAAAGACATTGAAAAACTGCTGGATAGTATCAATGCTTTGGTGAATCAAGGCAATACAGTGCTTATCATTGAGCACAACATGGAGATTATAAAATCAGCGGACTGGATTATTGATCTGGGGCCTGATGGAGGTGATCATGGCGGACAGCTATGCTTTGCAGGCACGCCAGAAGAGATGGTGAAATTGGACGATAACCATACTGCGAAGTATCTTAAGGAGAAGATACAATAGCCGTATTATCATCTGAAAGCTCAATTTTTTCGTATCTTTAATATTATGGAAACCCTGCGAATAGACATATTGAATCCTAAAGCTCGAAAGTTGCTGGATAGCCTACAAGAGATGAATTTGATAAAAATTTCTCAAGATGAAACATCAGATTTAAAGCAATTTTTGAAAAGCACAAGAAAATACGGCGATGAGGTTCCAAGCGAGAGCGAAATTCTTACGATGGTGAAAGAAGTAAGGGCGGAAGGCTATGGTGAAAAGTAAGTCGATTAGACTCATCATTGACTCTAACTTGTGGATTGGCTTTATTATCTCCAATAATTTAAACAAGCTCGATTCATACATTTATTCAAATAATACACGGATTATTTTTTCTGCAGCTTTGGTAAGAGAACTAAGACGGACGGGAACTAAACCAAAATTACAAAAGTATTTTGAACGATATTCGATTGATTTGATTTTACAGAAATTCGATAAGTATATTGATTTTCATGAGGTTATTAGCAAAGTAAACGTTTGTCGTGACCCCAATGATGATTTTTTGTTAGCCTTGGCCAAGGACGCAAAGGCTGATTTTTTAATCACTGGAGACAAAGATCTTCTAACCTTGAAAGTTTTTGAAAAAACAAAAATTGTTACATTTCAAGCTTTTGATCAACTGACGGCCAATTAATGATGCAAACAGGCCTAGAATCTCTCCAAAAAAATCATGCTGGCATCAATGGCAGTGTGGGCTATCTCTGTCATGCTGCCTCAGTAGATTCTAACTACGCCCATGGTATAGATGTTGTCAAATCCATTTTTGGTTCTAGGTTGAAGAAGCTGTTTTCACCTCAGCACGGATTATTTGCAGATGTGCAAGACAACATGGTTGAGTCCAATCATTTTCATCACAGCCATTATGACCTGCCTGTTTATAGTTTGTATTCCGACACTAGAAAACCTTCCAAAGAAATGCTAGAAGGATTGGATCATGTGTTGATCGACTTACAAGATGTTGGTACTCGAGTATATACCTATATCTACACGATGACCTATATGATGGAGGCTTGCGCTGAAAATGGAATAGAGGTGATCATCTTGGATAGACCCAATCCTATAGGTGGATTGAAAGTAGAAGGAAACATGCTAGACCAGACCTACAAGTCCTTTGTAGGGCGGCATGAGCTACCTATGCGTCATGGAATGACCATTGGCGAAGTGGCACTAATGGCCAAAAAACACTGGGGCATTGATTGTGCTCTTCGTGTTATTGAAATGAAAGGTTGGAAGCGTAGGCACCTCTTTTGGGATACCAAATTACCTTGGGTTCTTCCCTCCCCAAATCTTCCAAACCCAGAAACGGCCTTCCCATTTGTAGGGACTGTCCTTTTTGAGGGTACTAATGTTTCGGAAGGCCGAGGTACAACCAAGAGCTTAGAAACTATAGGCCACCCAAGTATGGCCAACTATGAATTGTTGGAGGCACTTAAAAAATCTTTTGAGGCCGCGGGATTAAGTGGTTTTATTTTACGACCCGTTTCGTTTATGCCCACTTTTCAAAAACATGCTGGTCAGGTATGCCACGGATATCAAATTCATGTGACGGATTATAGTGCTTTTTCGCCATGGCATGTGGGCCAGCTTATGTGTAGAGACTTTTATCAGCATCTGGGTAGGGACTTTCAATGGAAGCAACCACCTTATGAATACGAAGAGGAGTTGATGCCTATAGACATTTTGAACGGTACGGATCAAATCAGAAGATGGGTAGAATCAAATGGCACATTCACTGATTTGATATCCATAGAGTCTGAAGGAAAAACAGATTTTATAGAGAAAAGGTCTGAAATAATGATCTATTAATATTCATTTTACGAACTACTTAGTTTTTATAGTTAATTTTAAAGCCAGTTCGCCCAAAACTGATGTGTTTTCTCGGACACAAAATTGTGTAGCCAGTGCCTAATATCCCTAGGTCAATTGGTTTACTGATTTCTTTTTTAATCTCAAAATGAAAATATGGCTGCTAAGCAATCTTCAAAAACCATTATTGTTTCTAATAGACTACCAGTTCGAATTGTAAAAGAGGGTGAAAAATTGGCCTTTATGCCAAGTGAGGGCGGATTGGCAACTGGCCTGGGCTCAATTTACAAGCAAGGAGATAATATTTGGTTGGGTTGGCCTGGTGCGGTTTTGAATACCAAAGCAGAAGAGGCACAGACAAAGAAGGAATTGAAGGAGCAAAACATGGCGCCTGTTTTCCTGACCGAACAAGATATAGAACTCTACTATGAAGGGTTTTCGAATGAAACCCTCTGGCCGAACTTTCATTACTTCAATCAATTCTCAGAATTCAATCATGAATATTGGGAAGCCTATAAGGCCGTCAATCAGAAGTTTGCAGATCAGATTTTAAAAAATGCCAATCCAAATGATACGATTTGGATTCATGATTATCAGTTGCTGCTGCTGCCCGCTTTGGTGAGGGCAGAAAGGCCGGATATTTCCATTGGTTTCTTTTTGCATATACCATTTCCTTCTTATGAGTCCTTTAGGCTTTTGCCTTGGAGAAGAGAACTGTTGCTTGGCATGCTTGGTGCGGATTTTCTTGGTTTTCATACCTATGATGACACCAGGCACTTCCTGTCTTCAGTGAGTAGACTTGCTGGTATCGGCAATGAGCATGGCCATATCAACTATAATAATCGTCAGATCATGGCGGATGCCCTACCCATGGGAATCGACTATGACAAATACGCAGAAGTAGCCGCTGCACCCGAAACCTTGGAGCGTGAGGTAAGATATCGTACGAGCATTGGCAGTGAACAACTGATTCTCTGTATTGACCGTTTGGATTATTCCAAAGGAATTCCGCAGAGACTGAAGGCCTTCGAAAAATTGCTTGAACGCTACCCAGAGTATCTGGAGAAAGTATCTATTCTCATGGTGGTGGTTCCCTCTAGAGATCAAGTCGGAAAATACAAAGAACTGAAAGAGGAGATAGATCTTTTGGTCGGGCGTATCAATGGACAGTATTCTCGCCTTAGTTGGACGCCTATCCATTATTTCTACAGATCATTTCCACTGCATGCGCTATCCGCCTTTTACAGAATGGCCCATGTGTGTTTGGTGAGCCCAATGAGAGATGGGATGAATCTGGTATGCAAAGAATTTATTGCAAGTAAACTAGATAAAAAGGGTGCGTTGGTATTGAGTGAAATGGCTGGAGCATCTAAAGAGCTCTCGGATGCTTTATTGATTAATCCAAATAATCGTTATCAAATGGTGGAGGCAATCCGAGAGGCCTTGGAAATGGATGAAAAGGAACAAATGCAGCGTATGACTGTGATGCAAAACACACTCAAAAGGTATAATATTTACAACTGGGTAGATCTGTTCATGAATCGTCTGTCTATTGTGAAAAAAGCACAGCGTTCCCTGACGACCAAGTTGCTAGATGACAAATCGACAAACACAGTCAAATCAGCCTACAAAAAATCTAAAGAACCGCTTATATTTTTGGACTATGATGGTACGTTGCAAGGTTTTTATGGTGATCCACAAGCCGCCAAACCAGATGCAGAGCTATATAGTATTGTCAACGGATTGACCAAAAAGGCCAATGTGATAATCATTAGTGGCAGAGATAAAACCACACTTGGAGAATGGTTCAAAGAGTGCAAAGTAGATCTCATAGGAGAACATGGCGTATGGCTTAAGGCCTATAAAGAGGACTGGCATACCATTACCAACCTGACAGATACTTGGAAAGAGGCCATTAGTGAAGTACTGGATGGTTATGTGGCAAGAACCCCTGGTTCATTCATAGAAGAAAAGGACTACTCTTTGGTTTGGCATTACCGCAAGGTGGAAACCGGCCTTGGGGAGCTCAGAACCAGAGAGCTAACGAGCCATTTGAAATACCTCGCCTCCAACCAAAACCTTCAAGTACTGGAAGGAGACATGGTCGTGGAGATCAAGAGCACGGAAATCAACAAAGGTCGAGCAGCTCGCAACTGGATGAAACGCTACGAAGGAGCAGACTTCATTATGGCAGCAGGAGATGACTGGACGGACGAGGATACTTTCAAAGTGATGCCTTCTGATGCCTATACCATCAAAGTGGGTAGCTCCAATTCTGCAGCCAAATTTAGTGTGAATAACTATGAGGAGGTGAGGGAATTGTTGAAGAAAATGAACAGCTAAAGCCCTTTTGTCATCTCTTTCAGGTTGATGGACTCTCCTTTTTGAAAGAAGACCTCCCTCACCACATCCATGTGTCCCCATAAGTATTTGTGGCCTTTTAGGGCTTTGGTAGAGCGCATACGTCTTTTGAGTCTGGCTATTTCTTTGTCTGTCGCTTTTCTTCTCTCCCCTAGTTGACCATATAGTTTTACGGCTGGGTAGTTATCAAACCTGCGTTTGAATAATGATTTTACCCAAAACCATCTACTGCTATTGACACCCAATACACAGATGTTTTTATTGGATCTGGCATGTTTGGGCAACTTGGTTGGAAACATTTCAAAATAGAAACCTGCTTGATTGTCATTTAGAAAAAGAGAGCCAATAGGCGTCACTGTAGGATTATTTTCTTCATCTACTGACCCAATGGATACATGTAAGTTGGTTTTAAAACTTTGGTTGAAATGCTTTCTAATTTTTGACCAGTCGTTTGTTAGATTCATCAAGCTGTGGTTTGAATTCCTTTCTACATACGCAATTCACGGACTGGAGATGTACTATTTTTCTACTTCACTAAAAAGCTCTACGATATCTTCTGGAACCTGCTGTGGTTTGACCATAGATACCCTTGTACTTCCAATATTGCCAATAGGTACTTTATCAATAAATGAGAATGGTGCTCCAAGAATTAGACGTACAGTTTGGCCTAATACTTCCTTACAATTTCCAGTCCGAATGGCCAAAAGAAGCATTTTCCAATGTGTTTCTGTATGCTGGTATGGATAGCGCTGACCTATAATATGTGCTCTCTCCAGATGATGCCAGGCGCTTTCAAAATCCTGCCTGTTCAATGCTGTTTTGTATTGACCCAGTTCATTTTTGTACATAGGCTTTAGATGGGCGAGCATTTTGATATTCAACTTCATCTTTATTTTTTTAGTTACAAAGTTGTGAGAGATATAAAAGGAAGGCTTGTATGAACTGGCTGAGTTTTTGCCGACCGTACGATAAAAAAGGCCAGCAACTGCTGGCCTTTCAAACATATCCAAAATCGGAATTTTCTTATGATTCGTATGCGCTGGTATCTACCCCCATTTCTTTCAATAACTTGATTGAATTAGACTTGACATTGGCAGGAGGGTCTAGCGATAAAGACTTTTTCAGATTTTTAATGGCGTTTTTGTTGTCGCCTTTGGTTTTGTAGGCTTCTCCCAAACTATCCCAGCAGTTGGCATTTTTTGGGTTTCTTTTAGCATTCAAAGTGAAGTACTCTATGGCTTTGTCATACTTCTGCTGGCCTATCATCTGATAACCGAGGAAGTTGAGTTGACCTACATTGGCCAAAGCAACAGATTCATCTGTAATAGCCTGTGCTTCTGTTGTTTTTCCAAGTGCTGTCAGGATTTGACCCTTGGTAGCCAAGTTGTTGAAATTTTTGGTATTGGCTATTGACTGATCCACCCAAATCAAAGCCTGCTCTAACTCTACATTATTTTGTGCACAATAGTTGGCCGCCTGATTGAGTCCTTGCCAGCCAAAACCTGGGATAGACCTTAGTTCATCTTTAAAATTGGCTACCACGATGCTGTGTACATCATATTCTACTTTGAATGGAATGGCTTTTTTCTCCCACTTGAGTGCAAGGGTTGCGCTGGTATTGTCCATGGCAATTGCATCATAGCTCAATACTTCAGTGTGTGCGATATCCATGGTTTGAACATCTACTCTAAGTGCATCTTCAGCTTCTTTGTAATAAAAGCTACCCCAAGATGAAGAGTTTTTAGAAAAAATCACTGTGGCTTTGCCATCTTCATATATAGCCATGTGTAAGCCGTAGGTTCCTGCCTTCAAATCTTTGCCTTCTATTTTCACATCATCAGAAAAAGTAATGATTGTATTTTCATTGGCTCCTGCTCTCCAGGGGATATTACTTCCATCTACAAATGAGGTAGCCTCAAATCCCCAAGGCACGAGCGTGCCCCAGATTTGTCCAGTACGATCTGTCCCTCTGAGCGTAACTCTTGGTCTGGAGTATTTGATATTGACAGTTGAAATACCGATGGTTTGCGTCATTTCACCTGCTGGAACTACCGCTCTCGGCGTGGTCACGTTTTGGGCACTTACCTCCCAACACAGCATAGCGACAATCGCAGCTGTAAATAGTGCTTTCATGTTATTTTTTGTCTTCATAATATAAAATGGTTATGGTATTTGAATTTTTAACAATTAGTTAAACGTGTATCCAGTATGCCTGAGAAGATTTTGTGATAAACGGTAAATTCCGTGATAAAAGGGGTTTTGTATGTATTACTTAGGATGGTTAATCGTACCATATAAGCCCACTGGCTCGCATCTATCCATACCCTTACCTTCGAATAATCATTTTTGACTGTTGGTGTATTATGATTTAATTTTATTGAAAACCACAAATTGCCATGCAAAGCTCAGCGACATCTGTACAAGAGTATCTGGAATCTTTACCTGAAGACAGAAGAGAAGCCATTACTAGGGTAAGAGAAATCATACTTAAAAATTTACCCACTGGCATTGAGGAAACCATGAATTGGGGCATGATTAGTTATGAAGTGCCTCTGGAGTTTTATCCAGATACCTATAATAAAAAACCCCTACTGTTTGCAGCATTGGCTTCTCAAAAAAACCACATGGCTGTATATCTGAGTGGAATTTATTGCGATGAGGCCTTAAGAGAAAAATTCGAGATGGATTACAAAGCTTCGGGCAAGAAGATGGATATGGGCAAAAGCTGCGTCCGTTTCAAAAAGTTAGAACACCTTCCACTGGATGTTATTGGCTGGGCCATTGGAGCTGCTGACATGGAAACCTTCGTGCTCTACACCAAAGAGAGTAGAAAAAAGTAAAACCTCTATTCCTACATTATTTTATCACGGCCTGTGGGGGTAAAACCAGTTATAGTTTTCATGAATCTGGAAAACGATAAATTTTTAGCGTGATATGGTAACTTCTTGGGTGGAAATGCTGTCTTTCATAGTGTTATCTCGACCCATCAAATAGTGATAATCATTTAATTACGTGAAATAGAAAACAACATCGTCTTCTAAAAAGTCAAAACAACTAAAACAAATTTTTTAAACTCAATGAATAAACTTCTATTGGCCAAGCTTTTGGTGTGCTTTACGTTTTTTGCGCAAGCTCAAAATACCATCAGTGGCTATGTAAAAGATGCAAGCAATGGAGAAACACTGATAGGCGCCACCGTCTTAATCAAGGGCAGCTCCCAAGGTGTAATTACCAACGTGTATGGCTTTTATTCCATTACCCTTCCGGCAAATACATACGAGGTTGAATACAGGTATATTGGCTATCAGCCTACTGCTCAACAAGTAGATCTCTCAGAAAGCAGAAGAATAGACATAGAACTATTGTCTGACAGCCAGCAACTGGAAGAAGTAGTCATTTCTGCAGAGCCAGAAGATGTCAATGTTTCTGGTATGCAAATGTCTACCAATAAACTGGATATTGAAACCATTACCAAGATTCCATCCTTTATGGGAGAAGCTGATGTGCTTCGCAGTATCCAGATGGTGCCAGGGGTTGCGACTGTTGGCGAAGGCGCTTCAGGATTTAATGTGCGAGGAGGTAGTGTTGGTCAGAACATGGTTTTGTTAGATGAAGCACCAGTTTACAACTCCTCTCACTTGATGGGTTTTTTCTCTGTCTTCAATCCTGACGCAGTAAAAGACGTCAATCTGATCAAGGGAGGTATTCCTGCTAGGTATGGAGGAAGAATATCTTCTGTGTTGGATATCAGAATGAAGGAAGGAAATGTGAAAGAATTTCAAGGACAAGGGGGTGTTGGTACAGTTTTCAGTCGTTTGTCATTGGAGGCGCCAATCGTAAAGGACAAAGCATCTTTTATCCTGGCGGGTCGTCGGTCATATATAGATGTGCTGGCAAAGCCATTTACTGATGTATTTGACGGAGGAGCAGCACTCAATTTTTATGATTTAACAGCAAAAACCAACTGGAATATCAATTCCAAAAACAGAGTTTTTTTATCTGGTTATTTTGGTAGGGATGTATTCAAGTTTGATAAGCAGCAAGGGTTTAATTGGGGAAATAGCACGGCCACACTTCGTTGGAATCATATTTTCAATGATAAGCTGTTTGCCAATTTCACAGCATTTTATAGTGATTACGATTATGAACTTGCATTTGGCGAGGACGAAATGGACAAGTTCAGGTGGAGTTCCAGAATTTTGAATTATGACTTCAAGCCAGAGTTTACCTATTTCATGAATCCAAATAATGAAATATCATTTGGTGGGGAGGCACTTTTTTTCAAGTTTGAACCAGCCAATGTCAATACTGTAAATGTAGGTGAGGCGGCAGACAACAGTTTGCCCAGCAAGAACGCATTAGAAACAGCACTTTACATTTCCAACAATCAGAAAATTGGTACTGATATCGAATTGCAATATGGTGTTCGATTTTCCAATTTCAACCTGTTGGGCTCTGGCATGGCTTACACTTATGGAGATACAATTCCAGGTGAACGAAGACCTTTGCTAGACAGTACCTCCTATGATTCAAGAGAAGTGATGGAATCTTATCACAACCTTGAACCAAGATTAGCTATCAAATATCAATTCAATAAGAATAATTCGTTTAAGGCCAGTTATAATAAAACAAGTCAATACATACACCTGGTGTCTAACACGACAGCTTCTAACCCACTAGATGTTTGGAATCCAAGTAGCAATAATATAGAGCCACAAATCGGCCATCAGGTGGCCTTGGGCTGGTTTAGAAATTTTGGGCCTGACAATAATGTGGAATTTTCTGCTGAGGTGTATTACAGGAAGACCAAGAATCAGATAGATTATATAGACGGAGCCGAGTTGTTGATCAATGAATATATAGAAGGAGATCTTTTATCAGGAGATGGCAGGGCTTATGGTTTGGAATTGTATGCCAAGAAAAACACAGGCAGACTCACTGGGTGGGTGAGCTATACCTTGGCAAGAACAGAGTTAAAAGTAGATGGAATAAATAACGGGAACTGGTACCCCACTCGCTACGATCAGGCACATAATTTTAAGACAGCTGTTTTTTACGATCTGAACAAGAACTGGCAGTTTTCTGCAAATTTCACTTTTTTGACTGGCACACCTACTACATTTCCAACGTCAAGATTTGAACAGGCAGGTTATGTAATACCCTATGCCCATGGAGACGGAAGGAACAATTTCAGAATCCCGAGCTATCACAGGTTTGATCTCTCAGCTACCAAATACAATAAGACCGTTCGGAAAAATGGCAAGCCAAAACGATTCCACAGTCATTGGGTATTTGCTGTTTACAATGTGCTTGGAACCAAAAATCCGTTCTCCATTTATTTCACTCAAGCAGACGAGCGTTTTGCGCAAGGTCAGCCAGTGGATACCCAGGCCAGACAGGTTTCTATTATCGGCAGTATGATTCCTTCCGTTTCTTACAATTTTAAATTTTGATTAAAATGAAAAGTAATTTCAAATATTTAATACTATCCGCTTTCGGCATACTATCCGCTTGCGACGATCAGATTTATCCAGAACTAGATGACGCTCCAGAAGTACTGGTGGTAGATGCATGGATCGATGATCTGATGCAAGATCAAGTAGTAACGCTGAGCATGACACAGCCCTATTTTGAGAGTTCGGAAACAAAACCTGTGACAGGGGCCGAAGTGTACATTACTGATAATGATGGAAATCGATTTGATTTTATAGATGAAGGTGTAGGCCAATATGTTTGGTCTCCAATGACAGATGGGTTTGGGATTATTGGTAATACGTATGAACTGACCGTGGTATCGCGTGGAGATACATTTAAGGCAACCTCTATGAAAAACAGAGTACCCAAAGTGGATAGCATCACCTTTGAATACAACGAGGACAAAATTTTCGGAACGGTAGAGACTTATTATTCAGCCGAACTATGGGTGACCGATCTGATTGGCGAAGGAGATATCTATTGGATAAAGACTTTCAAAAACGAAGAGTTTTTGAATAAGCCTTCAGAGATAAGCCTGGCTTGGGATGCTGGATTCAACAAAAGTGCGCCCTTTGATGGAGACCCATTTATTCCACCAATTCGAAGCAGTATCAATCCAGAAGACTATGATGACAATGACGAGTTTATCTCTCCCTATGCAGATGGTGATTCGGTTTATGTAGAACTGCATGCTATTACAGAATCAGCGCGCAATTTTTTGAGCGAAGTCCAAATACAGACAAATAGAGAAGGGGGATTTGGGGCATTGTTTGCCACTCCACTGAGTAATGTGCCAACTAATATTAAAAATGAGACTTCAGACCGTTTGGTAGTAGGTTTCTTCAGCGTTTCGTCAGTAGAAACGAATGGCAATAAATTGGATGTAAGTCAGGTACCAAAAGAGAATTAAGAATTTGCAGTTTAGTTCGATTGAGAAAACCCGGACAGTAGGTCTGGGTTTTTTTATTGTACGATCTGTGTATTCATCTGACTAAGCACAGAATCTACATGATTGTATCTGTTCTGTAAGACGGTTAGGTCTTCACGATAAGCTCTTTTTTTCATGGACTGGATATGTCCTTAATTCAGTTACCATTTCACTTTTGTACCAAAAACTCATGAGATTCAGCGCAACTTATTCGTACCTCAAAGCTTTCACTGGACTGGTTGCAGCTATTTTCAATACGACCATACTCACACTCGCCAGGGCTACTGTAAGCAAGGCGACGGCAGACCAGACAAATGGCATGAACCCTAAGGTAGTTTGATAAGGAAACTCCATCAACCATTCTTGCATGAGCAGGTGGGCAATGGGAAGCCCAATTGCCAGTGCTATGCCTACTAATGCGGCAAACTGGGCGAAAATCATTTGTATGATTTGAATAGGGCGGGCACCTAATATTTTTCTGATACCTACTTCTTTTACCTTTTGGCTGAGCATGGCCAGTGCAATTCCTAAAAGCCCAAGGCAGGCAAGAAATAGTGCAACACAAGTGAAAATAGAAAAGACGCTTAGTGTGCGAACTTCACTTTCATATAGATCGCCCAGTTGCTGATCTAAGAAATGGAATTCAAATGCCTCTTCCTGATCGAATTTAGTATATGTCATTTCAATAGCCTCTAGAGTTTGTTGGAAGTTTTTTCCATCTAGTTTTAGCACCATGTGATTGAGCAACTCAGGGCGATGTTGGATAATCAATGGGTTTATGGTTTGGTGCAGGGACTTATAGTGAAAATCTTTTACGACACCAATAACAGTAATTTCCAAATCATATCCGCCCAAATGCCAAGCAAGTTTTTCACCAATAGGTTGCTTAAGGTTTAAACTTCTTGCAGCCGTTTCATTGATTAAAACATTGGTGCCAGCAGAGTCTGCAGCATAGCTGCTCTGAAGTGCGCGTCCTGAAACTAGCTCAAATCCCAGAAGCTCTGTAAGGCCAAAATCGACAAAAACCTCTGTTGCATCTAAATAGTCGGGATGATATTTTACTGAGGTTACGGGATGATTGTCGAATTGTGAACCGGGTAAATTGGATGCTGCTGAAACTTGTTTTACACCCGTAATCGCACGGAGCTCGTTCTGAATGGCCCGAGCCTCAGACAGATTGATTCCTCCATGCTCTACACTAGATGGAATAGGAATAGAGATGACAGCCTCTTGATCAAACCCTAATTCTTTGGACTGCATGAAATCAATTTGCTTCAATATGATCAAACTGGAGGTAATCAGTATGGCAGATACTATGAATTGACAAACGACAAGAAGACTTCTAAGCCTATTGCTTTCCCCAGCCACAGATAGTTTTCCCTTAAGTACGTCTGAAGGCTTGAAGGAAGAAAGAAAAATGGCAGGATAAATTCCGGCTAGAAGCCCAATAGCAAAACAAAGCAGTAGCGCCTTTCCAATGAATGCATAATCTAATAAGTCGTTAAAGGAAAATGTTTTATCAGCGAGTTGATTAAAATGGTTCATCACTAAGCCAGTTAACCCAAGTGCCAGGATCAAAGCAACAAAACAGAAGAGTACAGACTCTAAATAAAACTGTGCCGTGAGGTGCCTGGATACGGCTCCTAATGTTTTCCTCACACCGATTTCCTTGGCACGTTCTACGGATTTGGCAGTAGTCAGATTTACATAGTTGATGGCTGCTATGATCAGGATAAAAAACATGGTACCTATAAGAATATAGACATATAGGATGTTGCCGTTATTTTCCAGCTCCCAGCGCAAGTGCGAGTGGAGGTGTATGTCGGCGATAGGCTGAAGTTCAAATCTGATTTGACCTGTATCAAATCTATCTTTTGCACCTGAGTCCCAGTTGAGATACTGAAGTACCCAATCGCCAATTTTGGATTGTAAATCACTGGGGGAACTTCCTTCCTCCATCAAGATATAGTTGAAATGACCAAAATCTGCCCAGGTCATCCAGTGGCTTTCTGGGTTGATGGCTTTTACAGTTTCGTAAGAGATCAAGGCATTAAAATGAAAATGAGCATTTTTAGGCATTCCTTTGACTACCAGAGACACCTCCATTGGCATATCACTTACATTGAGAATCTGGCCGATGGCATTTGCTTCTCCAAAATATTTGATGGCCATAGCCTCAGTTATGACGAGAGTATTAGGCTCTTTGAGTGCCTCTTGATCGCCTGCAACAACTTCTAATTGAAATACATCCAGAAAGGTGGAATCTGCAAAGTAGAAATCTGGCTCATCAAACTTCAGTTTAAGTTGTTTGTTCTCAACTTTAATTTCTTGTTTGGTCAGGCCAGTTCCGTACCAGGGGGAAAAACTCACGGCATTTTTTACTTCTGGAAAATCTCTCCGTATGGCCTGAGCCATGGGGTGAGGCGTTCGCGTTTGTGAATGCTCAGCAATCCAGCTGATCCTATATATATTTTCGTGATTGGGCAGGGATTGATCATAGGACAACTCATGCGCTATGAATAAGTAAATAAGGATACTACAGGTAAACCCCACTGTAAGTCCGAAAAGATTGATGAATGTGAAAACCTTGTTTCTATTCAGCGTTCTGATAAATGTTTTGAAGAAATTAGTGATCATGGTGCGTTTGAGTTTTTTGGTAAAAAGATGACTCAAACTAAAGGTGCGACCTGTTGATGATGGTTTTTTCCTATTGGGTAGCAGTACTTCCCGATAGGATCGAACGTCTTTCCTATCTCGATATTCTGAGGGTGTGAGGCCCGTGTGTCGCTTGAAAGCTGTATTAAAAGCTGACTTGGAATTGTAGCCTACCAAGGCAGCAATGTTCTCTACCTTGGTATTTTTTTGCTCTGGATCTTTGAGCAAATGGCGAGCCTCGCGTATTCTATATTGGCTAATCAATTCCTGAAAACTAACGCCCTTATTTTCATTGAGCACCTGCGACAAATGATGAGTGGTTGTATGAAGTTGGGTAGCAAGACCGCCGAGCGAAATATCATCCTTCAGATAGAATTTGGTTTCAACCAGGAGCTTATCCAAGTTTTCTACAATCCCAGCTTTTTGTGCGGCAGAGAGCGTTGATTTTTTATACTTGTTCGAAACAGGAATGGGCGAGGCAAAACCAGACTCTCGAAATATTTGAATGTATATAAACAGGAAGTTTATTAAAATGCCTGCCCAGATGAATTCAATCGAGAGAATTTGTCCTAAAAATAAAAAGGATAGGAGCAACAGGATATTTAGCCCAAAGTAATTCCTGAACCAGACTATTCTAGCGCCAGAATTTTGGAACCAGAAGATGCCACGACTAGCAGCTTCCTTTTTTACTTTTTGAACAGAATCAAAAAGAATAACAATGGTCAAACAGTTGACTAACCAGAGCTGATCAAAATAATAGGCAGCTGTGGCTAATACAATTGCGAGTGAAATGAGCCCAACGTGCTTAGGACTGATACGAGAATTTTGTGTGAAGAAAGCAGACCCATACCAGCTGAGCGACAAGGCAGGTGCCATCAGGGAAAGTTCGCGCCAAAATTCATCTGACACGAAGTGAGAGAAGAGGGCAAAACCTAGATAGACAATGACTAATTGACCTAAAAATCTGCTGGCAGGAAATCTGTTTAGTATTAGAAAAAACACAAGTCCAAGCCCAGTAAGGCATGTGCATGCCATCAACATCTCCATCCAAGGCCAGGTCATCCATTGATCCATGGGATGAAATTAGGGAATAAAAGGGAGCTAGGAAAAAGTGTTTACTTTAAAAGTATTTGAGATACTGCTCTGGCATGGCATCTAGTGCTTGGATGGCAATGTCTGTGAAGAAAACTTCAGCTGCCTCACTTTGGATTTGTATTTTGCCCTTGGTCATAGAGACACTCGTTCCATCATCTATATATCGAGAGTTTTTCAAAATCATCACTACCTTTCCATTGACCATGTGCAGGCTTTTTCCATCATAGCTGATCAATTCCAAGGTGTTCCATTCCCCTTGTGGGTTTTCAGCATTTTCACTTCGCATACAAAAACCACCAGCTGCTTGCTCTGCACCCAGACCAATAAAATCTGGAGTCGGATCTGCAATGGGGTTCATTACACTTTCGGGTATATAGGCTCTGATATCAATGGCAGAGTTGGCTTGACTCCAATAGTCTCCCATGTGTCCTTCCATGATCTGAAATTCTTGAGACAGCATCCAAGATCTCCAGTATTCTGCACCCATTGGTCCGATGGAGTGATATAAGATGCCCGAATCTTTTAGCTTTTCTTTTCTTGGGGGCCACTTTTTTTCACCCCATTTCACTTTTAGACGGAGACGATAATTTTCATATTCCTTTTTCGAAATTAAACACCCGTAAATTTCGCCACTCACTCTCAGCATAAACTCACCTGACTTTTCTGAAACCGTAAATACGTCGTGTCCTGCTGGGTTTAACCCAATGGGAGCGATGAGATTTCCTTGAGCATCTCTAGGCTCACTGCCATTATAATCAATTTGATGTCTATAGCTCAAATAAGTGTCCCATTGTGAAAGTTTAGCGTCCAGAAGAGGAGTCCACGGATTTTCTTTGATGGAAAAAGAACAAAGGAGTATAAACAGGGAGTAAATCAGAAAATTTTTCACGGCGATAATTTTCCTAAAACTAAGAGAATGTATGCTAATAATGGGAGGATAATTATCCCAATTGTAAGGGGTGCTTGAGTCATAACTAATCTTTCTCAATGCCGTATTTTAAAAGCCAAATAACCAAATGCCATGAAAAAACTCAAACTACAGCAAACACAAGAAAAAGACTCTTATGATCTGGAAGACTTAAATAATTTTAGAATAGATGTTTTTTCTCCCCTGCATTGTGCTTTGGATGCCTTGGGTGAGGGAAGCCGCCAGAAGGGTTTTGCTATTGTCTGGCTCAAGGATGGAAATGGCACACATGATTTAGATTTGAAAAGGCATTATTACGAGGGTTCGGTCATGTTTGTCTTGGCGCCAGGTCAGATTCATAAGCTGAATCAGTTTACGGAATCTGAAGGGTATGTCGTTCGATTTTCGCCAGCAGTTTTTCAGCACGAACAAGACTTTATGAATCATGTGCTAGATACCTGCTTGTTTGATAGCAATACGTCTTGCCCAGTGATTCAGGTAGATGAAAAAAGCAAAACCACTTTCGAAAGTTTGTTTAGCCAACTGCATGAAGAATTCTTGATTCAAGATGTAAACGCCAGTGATATTATTTGTTCTTATTTAAAAATTCTTATTTCTCAAATCAATCGAATCAAGAGAAAAAAATCTAGTGATCAAGTGCCAATCAATGATGCTGGGTATAAACTCTTCAGAGCATTGAAGATCGCCATTGAAAAAAATTATAAGGAACATCATTCAGTTCAGCATTATGCTGATTTGCTCCATGTCCAACCCAGAGCACTCAACGCAGTGGCTCGAAAATATGCAGATCGTTCGACAGGTGAAATTATTCAAGAAAGACTGCTACTTGAGGCCCAGAGAATTCTCTATCACGAAGACAAACGGGTGAAGGAAATCTGTTATGAATTGGGTTTTGATGACCCTGCCTATTTCACAAGATTTTTCAAAAAACATACGGGTCTGGCTCCACAATTTTACAAGGATCAGGTAGAAGTAGCCCTATAGATCCAAGACTGACCAAAAGTCCATGATATGATCCGATTTGTCCATTAACCAAGGCAACACGCCTTCGTTTCTTTGACCCTAAACAAATCAAAATATCATGGAAACATTAAAAATTGACAAAAACCAAAGCCTTGCACTTTTCATTCAGCGTGTGCTGGTGGGCTTTCTCCTGCTCTTTCATGGCATTGCCAATCTCACTTCTGGATATGCTTTTATCAAAAGTGTTTTTGCAGGATATAGCATGCCTGAATTTTTTGCCTATGGTGCCTTCATTGGGGAAATAGTTGCTCCCTTATTGATTATTGCTGGGTACAGAACCAGGCTGGCCGCTTTAGCCTTGGTATTCAACATGCTGGTGGCTACCCTACTGGCACATTCGGGGGACATTTTCGCATTGAATCAGTATGGTGGATGGGCCATAGAACTACAAGCATTCTATCTCTTTGGTGCATTGGCTGTTTTCTTCTCAGGGGCAGGAGTCTATGCTGTCTCAAAAAACAATAGTTGGGATTAACCATTAGACCAGTAAGGTTTCAAAAACCTTACTGGTCTTCTGCTATTATTCTTTCCAGTCTGAATAAACGAAAATCATGAAGCATATTATTTTTAGTATGGCATTGTTGATTCCCATACAAGTGTTCTGTCAAATGATCGATATCTTTCAGAATGAACAACTTTCAATTTCTCGCCTTTACGCAGGATTAAATTCAACCACACTATTCCAAACTGATAGTATCTCAAGTCAGTCCCAAGTCAACTTGCGTGTAGGAATCAAGTCAGAATTAGCCCTGAGCGATCAAATCATACTTAAAACCTGGGGAGCAATTCAGATCAGTAAATTGCAGCCTGTAGCCGGGTACAATTCTTTTGGGCTAATGACCAAACCTACCAAAAAAATTACCTGGCATGTAGGACTGATTGCCACTCCCACAACTGTGATACGTCCCAACCCCACTACATGGGAAAGTCAGGTAGAAACACATACACAAAGTACCATAATACCCGGTCGGCCAGGAACAAAGGTTTCCTATTCTCTGGCAACAAATTCTATCGTTACCTATGGTTATTTCAATCATGGAGAGTTGTGGGTGCATCATTTGAATATCTCTATTCATGATTGGCGTCTGGCAGGGTATCTTTTGGATGATGGAGCGTATTTTGCTGCTTTTACTTACAGAAAGGGTTGGTTAGAAAACACCACCACTTTTAATTCTGCTAAAGAGCTTTCTGCCTCCTTTTTTATTAACCTAAAAAAAGACTTTGTCCTCATGCTGGACGCGGAGTATGCACTCAATCAAGAGGAGGCGGCCTTCCTTCAAACAGGGATTAGGAAATACATTCAGGCTTCACCAGTTCACCTCAGTGGTTTTTTTGGTTTGACTTATGATTGGAAAACGCAGGTGGTGATCGGGCAAATTTTCATCCATCTGAGCTAGGGGTTATTCATCCATTTCTAAACTCACGACCACTCGATCTATGATTCGTTGAGCTGTTGTGATGGTTGTCAGGTCTGGATATAAATGACCTGTACGTCCAGAGTGATGAGAATGACCTATCAGCTGCATCAGCGTAAAGTAAGGATTCTTTTCTTTATTCAATGTGGCCCGATAGATGAGCGAAGGCTGACCGAGTAATCCTGTACCTCCATGATAAAGGGAGTCATCTGGAAAGTCATATTCTGAGTAATATTCGTTGTCGTCGAAAGCTACATTTACTTCCAGGTAGATGTCGAAATAAACCAAAGAGTCAGGGACTTGACTTTGAACATAAAAATTTCCCTGAGGTGTAGCGCCTGTCATTCCATCTATTACTGGTTGATCAAAAGTGGGAGCGTAAAAGCCTTGTTGTGTTTCTTTGCCCCGGCTATGTGACCAATACGGAAGTGCATCTACCAAACGGAGATTTTGTCTGGAAATGGGATCTGTGCCCTTTTTTTCATCAAAGGATTTGAAATTGTCCGCGGTTCGGCCTGACATGAAAAGGCCTTTTGCGGACGACTCAGTAATGAATAAAGTTTTAATAAAATGGCCATTAGTGTCTGTCACCCAAATCACCACTTGAGGGTGCCAAAAGTGAATGCCGCTTTTGATATCAAGTAACAATTTAGACCCCTGACTTTCGTCAGAAATATAGTAAGAATAGTGCTGTGACCGAACTTCGTTGGCTTGTTTGGCTTTGACCCTCGCTCCCCAAGTCATCATTTCCCCGAAAGGGAAAGCTTGACGATAAGCCATGAAGAATAGGGCAGAAACAATTGCTCCTGCCAAAACAAACTCTTGACGTATATTCATTAGCTTTTTTTATGAGTGTAAGACTTGAAACTCGGCCAATTGTTAGTGAGATGAAGGCCTACACACGCCATAAAGAAGTAACCAAAAACCGTATGAATAGTGGCAAGCTTTCTGGAATAGTCCAGAAAAAAGGAAAGCACTCCACTAACAGCTAAGACAAAAAAGCACAAAGCTGTAAGCAGACTGACCAAGTTTTTGTATCTCATGCTAGTTACTCGCCAATTGGTTTTTCATGGCGGAGAGATCGCTTCGCATACTCGCAACTAATTGGGCTTTGCTGCTGTAGTTGGGAGAGCCAGCTGCTAAATTCAACGTTTGCCTCATGCAAGCCACATCCATATAGAGGATGAGCAAAGTGGCGTCTTCTGAATTGTTTTCAATATCTAATGGAAGATGCTTGAGAGCACTATGACTGATAGCCGCTTCTTTCATTTCGATTTTTGCAGCACCAATGAGTGTTTTCACTTCACTCACTTCACCCCTCAACTTTGTAATGACTTTTGCCTCACCTACTTTGGTGTTGTTTGGACCACAGGCTTTAGGGTCACAGCTTTTGTTGGTTTGAGAAAAACTGGTAGAAACGGTCGCTCCTATTATGAGCAGGCTTAATAGTATTTTTCGCATGACTTAAATTTTTGATTTATTCAAAGTTAGTCTCGTGCTAAAAAAAATTGATCCAACGAATCGTTATACAAACGTTAATGAAAAGTTAAAAAAATGACTTTTTGACTGTTTTGTACGTATTTGCAGATGTGAAAAAGAATAAACTTTGGGGACTGGTGGCTTGTCTGGTTGTTGTGCTGATCAGTCTACTGGTTTTTCAAATCCAGTGGTTGCTCACCTCGGCACAGCTCAAAGAAGACCAGTTTCGTCACAGAGTCACACTGGCCTTGTGCTCGGCTGTGGAGGAACTGGGAAAGGACAAACGCGTCTGTTCGGCACTGGCTTCTTGTTCTGTAAAACAGGGTGGAGGACTAGTAGAATTTGTGGGTGTTCACAATGGACATCGAATTGAAAGCACGGTAGATCGCTATTTGCAATTCTATAAAATTGATATTCCGTTCGATGTGACCCTTTCCAAATCTGAAGCAAAGGCTGATGTGGGGTATGTCCAGGCCAAGATGCCAAACATGGAAAATGCGTCCATCCATATTGACTTCCCTTCGAGACAAGATTTCATCCTATCCGAGCTTAATGGCATGTTTGTTACCTCCTTTCTGCTGATAGCGATTCTAATAGTGATTTGTGGCATTACACTCAAATGGCTGTTTAGGCAGCAACAGATTCAACTAGATACTGTAGATTATATTGATGCTGTGAGTCATGAATTAAAAACACCTATTAATAATATTTCATTGGCACTGACTATGTTGGGCAAACAAATTGATGAGGGCAAAACAGAAAAAGTGAACTACTATATGGACGTGGCTAAATCTGAGAACGAGTCACTTAAAAACAGGATCAATGAAGTATTGGGCATGGGCTCACTCGAAAGGATTTTGGGCAATCAAAAGGATGAAATATGCGACATACATGAACTTATTGAGATTGCCCATTCACGTATGTCTGTCAAAAAAGAAGAGCTGAAGGCAAGCATTGTAATGGACCTTCAGGCTCAAAATAGCCAGATTAGAGGCGATTATAAGGAATTATTGAATGTGTTGATTTGTCTGATTGACAATGCTCTTACTTATGCCGTCAAGGAACCACTGGTACTTATAGAAACATCCAATGCGAATGGGCAGATTCGTATAAGTATCAGAGATAATGGGGTAGGTATACCTGAAGAGCTGCATGATCAAGTGTTTGAAAAATATTTTAGAAATGAGGAGGATGAGTCTGGTCATGGTGTTGGATTATTTCTTGTCAAAAAGATTATTCAGCTGCACGGAGGGGATATCGTATTGCAAAGTAGCTCAGCAGACGGAAGTAAATTCACCATTCAATTACCCATGACCAAATGAAGAAGCAGATCCCAAAACTACTTTTGGTAGAAGATGATAGGCATGCCGGAAACCTGATTAGAGACTTGCTTGAATCAGAAGGATTCTTGGTGAGTTTGGCTTCTGATGGAGAGGAGGGCATTCGGATATTCCAAAGTGGTAAGTTCGATCTTTGTGTGTTGGATTGTATGTTGCCCGGGATGGACGGTTTTGCACTGGCCAAATTGATTAAAGTCAATCAGACTAAAATGCCCTTACTTTTCCTGACGGCCAAGTCCATGAAAGAAGATGTATTGAAAGGGTTCGATTTGGGGGCTGACGATTACTTAACTAAACCCTTTGATCCAGACGAGTTGGTTTGTCGCATTCGTGCAATTTTAAGAAGAAGTGAAAATATTAAAGAAAAGGGAGAAGAAAGAATAGTCACTTTTGGGAAGTACACTTATGACTCCAAAAACCAAAGTCTCTCTATCCGTGGAGAAGTGAGACGAATGACAAGAAAGGAAAGTCAGGTACTCCAGCTTCTGACAAGAGACTTGAATGAGATAGTGAACAAAGAAGAACTGCTACTTACGATTTGGGGCGCCTCGGACTATTTCACTGGCCGAAGTTTGGATGTATTTATAGCTAAGCTTCGCAAATATCTAGAAGATGACCCAAATGTGGAGATTGAGAATGTGCACAGTGTGGGATATATTTTGAAGGCAGTTTGATTGATGAATTATCAGACTTCAAACAACAATCGTTTGCTTTGCTTCACCTCTTCCAATTGCCGTATGTCTACAAAGGACTTTTCAAACCAAAGCGTTACGGTTTTCCCAAATAAGGAGTTAAACTCGTCTTGTAGTTGACAATAGTTGTCAGCGTAGTGCATGGTTGGGATATTGGCGTCAAATCGTACCATGAAGTGAATCTGATCTTTTTGCAATGTAGGGTTGTCAATGATAGACAATTCTTTGACTTTATGCTTTTCGCAAAGTGCTTGGACTCGATTGATATGTTTGGCTATTTCTATGACCATTTACTATCAAAAGTAAAACGGAAGTACAATTCTTGAAATACCTATTAATTGGTATTTTATCTCTCCCCCATCACCTCAAACCTGAAATTCAACTCCTGTCCCTGACCATCTAATAGGTGCAGCTCATGTTGACCCGGTTTTGTAAATAGCCCCAGTTGATGAACCCGCTTGGTGCTGCCCAGGTAGATTCCATCCAAATGCCAGTAGATGGTTTCTTTGGTGTCGCTATGTGCAGCTTCAAAGATGGTTTGCCCATAAGTGCCGTCTAGTTCCTTAGGGATATACACTTTGGCATTGGGTTTTGGATAGATCATTTCAAGCGTGGTGGTTTTTGACGATTGGTCACAGCCAGCCAAAAATTTAGGCGGGCTTTGGTAATCTGTGTTGTACTGACGATAGTACCAAGCTTGGACGGGTGGCAGGGCAAACCAGCTTTTGTGTATCATTTGATTCACGTCATAACAAGAACTATTGACTTGATAGGTTTGCGTTTTGTCTAAATGAATGAGTTGATGAAAGCTACAAGCAGCTGAATTTTCTATCGTAATTGGCAATGAAACCTCTTCCTTGTTTTCACAATTAGGATTAACCTTTTGTCCGCTCTCCTTGCAGATTTCAAAAACCTGTGTTTCGCTCGTTGGCACCTCATCAAAGGGGTCACTTTCTAGTTGCTCAAAGATCTGGAACATTAGGGGTGCGGCGGCCTTTCCTCCGACCAGTCCAGGTCTACCCTCTCCATCTGCATTGCCGACCCATACACCTACAACATAGCGGCCGTTGAGCCCAATCGCCCAGGCGTCGCGAAAACCAAAACTGGTGCCTGTCTTCCATGAAATAGGCGTGGAGGAGCGAAACTGCTCCCAGCCTGCAAAGTCCTCAGGCCTGTGCAAACCTTTCATGGCTTGGAACATAGACCAGATCGAGGCAACGCTCAATTCCTCTGGGTTTTGCATAGTAGCCAATGGTGTTACTGCCTGATTCGTCAAATATTGATGTTGGATATAATTATCCGCATCATATTGGGCAGTGATAGATTGGTCAAAGGAGTGGCGATAAACTCGGTACAGATTGGCATACATATTTACCAATTCGTCGAGGCTGGATTCAGCACCACCCAGAATCATAGACAGACCATAATGATCAGCTGGCTTGTCGAGACTCTTCATTCCAATCCTCTGTAATTTTTGATGAAATTTCTGATAGCCATATTCTTTCAAAAGCATCACAAAAGGTAAGTTGAGGGAGCGGGTCAGGGCTTCGTCCGCATGCACGGCTCCATGATATTGCAAGTCGAAATTCCTTGGGGCAAATCCTTCAAAAAACACAGGATAATCACCAAGCAACTGCTTTGGGGAGAGCTGTCCTTCGTCAATAGCTGCAGCATACAAAAATGGTTTCAGCAAACTGCCTGTACTTCGTTTGGCCTGAATGACATCTACAGATGGACTGTGTATTTCTTCTGCATTCACATTGCCAACATAGGCTTTGGTTTCACCACTCAGTAGTTCCACGACTAGTGCTGCTCCATTAAAAATGTAATTGGCATTCAACTGCTGTACATGATTTTCTGTCAGTCTTGTTACTGTATTTTGCAAGCTGACATCAAGTGTCACCTGATTGCGAAGCCCCTTTTTTCCATCTTTGATCAATTGACCTAAAAGATGGGGAGCGAGTTGTGGGAGGTCATGAGGCTGTCCGGGGAGTTCCTCTGCCTTGGCCAATGTTAAAGTAGTTGCATCAAAATATCCGTTTTGATGAAGCTTGGTTAGCAAAAGGTCTCTTTTGCCTTTGTAGGCCTGGTCGTTTTTACCAGGAAAGATGATAGAAGGTTGGTTAGGCAAAACTGCGAGAGCGGCAGCTTCAGCCCAAGAGAGCCGTTCAGGCGCACGATTGAAATACCGCCAGGAGGCTGCAGAAATCCCCACCACATTTCCCCCAAACGGAGCATGGCTGGCATAGAGCATTAGAATCTCATTCTTAGCATAAAGAAGTTCGAGCTTGATCGCCAATACGGTTTCCCATAGCTTTTGGAAAATGGTTCTGGGCTGATTGCCTCTAGCCATACGAATGACCTGCATAGAGAGTGTACTCCCCCCTCGTTTGATGCTACCTGATTTTACATTAGTAATAAAAGCTTTGAAAATAGAAATAGGATTAACTCCAAAGTGGTAATAGAAGTACTCATCTTCGAAGTGCAGCAGTGCCGTTTCAAACTTAGTCGGCAAGCTATCAACCCTAGGGAATCGCCATTGACCATCATCTGCAATTCGGGCGCCCATGAGCTGGCCGTCTGCAGATTCTATTGTGGTGGTATAGGGTTGATCAAATAGGGGATCAGGTAGTGGAAGCAGCAAAAACAAAATCGACCCGAGCAGCAGGAGCTGCACGAGTCGGTTTTTTAAGATTTTTGTGATTTTCTTTTTCATGTTTGACATCGTCATCATTCGACTCTTTCGGCTGATTCGTCCCTATAGCAACTGAAATCCGAATCTTAGCTGCTTGAGTCGAACGGATTCCTCGGATAAACCGGGGAATGACGGTTAAGCTTACACGTTGTTACTCCACCACACTCACCCACTGCCCTGCCGTTCGTGCATAAATCGAATGGTCATACATGGCTTCTACAGCCACGGCAGGCAAATAGAATTTACCTTTGTATGACGCATTGAGTTTGATCTCAAATGTCTTCTTTTCATTTGGTTTCAAATCAAAATACTGCATCACACGATCATCTCGAATATCCATGTAATCTGGTTCATCCCTAGCTGAGATTCCAGATGTATCATTCAATCGGGTGTTGATGATTTCCCAGCCTGATGGGAAGATTTGAGTCAATGCCAAATCTTTGTATTCCCCTCTTACTCCTGGGTGTTGAATGGTCACCACAGCAGAGAAGTTGGCACTTTGTTTTAAATCGGACACGGTTAATGTTTTACCATTTTTGTCCCTATAACTGACTGTCATTTTGATGTTTTTGGCATCAGCCGTTTCGTTTCCGCCAAGCGGAATGCCTGTTCTGATCATTCGGGCGTAGAGTGGTGCATTTCCAGCATTTTTGATCATGACTGGTTGAGACTTTTCTTTTTCTTCTATTAGGATCTGAGTCACGTATTTTCCTTTTTGGAAACTGGCAGCCACACTACCTACATTCACTTCAAAATTCACCTCCTCATTCAATTCTGCCCCTTTGGTATAACTCGCAATAGCGACTAAGCTATAAGCTGTAGTTTGTGTGCTCATCCATCGATTTTTGTCTCCCATCTGCAGGGCTATTTCTTCAAGAATGGGATAAGCCTCTTCTTTTCTTTCCAATACAGAAAGGGTTTCCAAGATCATGGCTCGATCGCGAAGTCTGGAACCATAGGTGTAAGAAGGCTCATCATATTTCTCCACTGTTTTTGACAAACCATCTATCATGGTTTCGGCTGGCCCTTTGTGTCCGGCAAGGGCGTAGGCCAGTGCCAGTCGCCATTTGGCGACCGAACTGATGTCATCCATTTCCTTCATGCGATTCATGGCTCCCAATACCTTTTCATCCGCTAAGATCAAGGTATATAACCTGTAGGCCTGGATGAGATCATTATCCCTTCTTCCTCCTTTCGACCATTGATTGGCCTGCTTTTTTTGAAATTTTGTCCAGCGACTCAATAAACCTTCAGGTACGGCGTAACCCTTCTTTTTAGCTTCCAACAAGAAGTGTCCTGCATAGTTGGTGCCCCAGTCGTTTTCTTCGACCTGGCCTGGCCAGTAAGCCATGCCTCCGTTGACGGTCTGGAAACTACTGAGTCTTTGAATGGCCGCATTGATGTTGGCACTGATCTGTTGCTTACGCTCTTCAGACAATGGAACAAATTCTTCCAAATAAAGCTGTGCAAAAACGGAAGATGTCGTTTGCTCAATACAGCCATGTGGGTAACGGATCAAGTACTGAAGTCTTTGCTCCAGGTTCAATGATGGTAGAGAAGAAAGTTCAATCAAACCCTGATTTGTGCCGATCATACCAAGTGGTTGATAACTGGCGCTCCAGCTATCATTAGCTGAGATCAATTGATCCTGTACTTCTACTATCTCAGGGTTAGAAGCTCTTACATCTAGCTCAATTTCATGGTTTGAAGTAATGCTACCGCCTTTGGCACTTACACTAATTTTTGCGAAACCAAGAGACTCAGCTGCCTTCACTCTGAAATAAACAATCTGCTCACCAGGTTGGGCGAATTTGATGGTTTGCGTTCCATCACCTATTACTTTCAACTTACCTTCTTCCTTTACAGAAACGGTGACTTGTTTGATTTTGGCATCATTCACAAAAACGGTGACTGGCAAGTCCATTTCTTCTCCTGGCCCGGCTACTCGTGGCAAGGTAGCTAGTACCATTACGGCTTGTTTCACTGGAGTAGTTTGCTCTACAGATCCATAAGCACCTTCATGAGCAGCCACCACCATAGTTCGTACACTTCCCACATACTGTGGCATGGTGATTTCATGTGAGGCAGTTTCTCCCGCCTTCAATTGGAAAGGCCCGAGGTATTTCACCACAGGCTTAAATCGATTGGCCTTCTTCGCATCTTGTGCTTCCAATGGAGCATCTCCACCTATCGCCAATAACCTTTCTAATTTTCCACCATAAGCGCCAATCACGTCATCATACAAATCCCAGGTTTTTATACCCAAAGCTTCTCTTGCATAAAAGGTTTCCCATGGAGATGGTGTTTTGTATTTCGTCAGATCCAAGATACCATCATCTACCATGGCGACAGAGTAGGCCATAGTCCTGCCGTTTTGTTCGCTCACTTTCACCTGAAAAGTCTGTTCAGGGTTCAGTTCCTTTGGCATGGCAATCAATGGCTTCAAAGTGGTGTTAGGATCTACTACTTTGATGGATTGAATGCCATACATGCGAATGGGCAAATCGTTGGCTGTTTGCGCGTGAGGCTGTATCAAGCTGATGTGTGCGTATACATTGGGTGACATATCAGAAGTAGCCTCAAACTGGATGGCTGTAGCTTTTTCTTCTGTCTCTACCCAAAACGATTGAATGATCTTTTTGCCCGTTTCTAAACTGACCAAAACTCTCCCGCCTTTGGAACTTGGGAAGGTCAACTTTACTTGCTCACCTACTTGGTAATCAGATTTTTCTACTTCAAAGTTGAGCATGCTCACGCCACCAGCGTCACCACGTTTGCCTTTGCCTGCCCATCCGGGCCAGTCTATATAGACTACTTGTCCCGCGCTATGACCAGAAATCGGATCTGTGACTTTTACATAATATCTACCCCAGTCTGGATATTTTACGTTCAATTCCCATTTGCCTTCTCCGTTAGTGGTATTAATGGTCGTGTTTTGTATTGGTGTATTATAGTTTCGACTGACATAGTTGCCAATATCGTCATAGCTGTTGTCCCACCACCAGCGCCAGCTGAGCTTGTAGAACTCTACTTCCACATTTCTTCTACTTACCGGCTGTCCTTTGGCATCTACCGTGACTATTCGAATGTTGTGATCTTCATCAGTCAGTAACATGCCTCGCTTGTCTCCTTCAGGTGCTTTGATCCCTACAAAAGAGGTGTATGGATAATAAGGAATACTCACTTGATCAATGCTAAAATTGCCTCCTTCTTCATATACCTTTCCGCTAAAAGTGGCCTTTAATGCTCCAGGAGGATTGTTTTCCACAAACAAATCCAGGTTTATTTTGGCGAATCCATTGGCATCTAACCGACCAGAGAATACCTCCTGACTTTCGGCATAGAAGTATTTGGATTCGTCATCAAAACTGAAGCTGGGATAATCTTCGAATGTGGTTTTTACAGGAGATACGACCAGCTCATATTCAGCCTTCAATCCGCCAGCTGTTGCGCCATGCAACCACTTCACATTGAGATCTCCTGAGATATTTTCATCCAGTGCTGTGAGCCTATCCTTTTTGAAATCCAAGTCAATTTTTAAACGATTGGGTTTGATAGTTTCAATTTTCAGAGACTTGGTGAATGTAGCACCTCCTGCTTTAATTACTGCTTGCCAGCGTCCAGTAGGCGCATCTGTAGCAGTGGCCAGGTTGAAGGCATACATGCCAGATACTGATTCTGTCTTTACCATTTTTTTGACTTGCTGACCTTGTGGATTATTGAATTCCAGGACGACAGGATAGCCTTCAGGCAATGTGTTTTCCTTGTCTTCCAAAATAAATGTCAGGTAGATATCATCTCCTGGGCGCCAAACGCCTCGTTCACCATAGATAAAGCCTTTGACTCCTTTTTGAATCTTTTGGCCTGTGACATTGAAATTGCTCAAAGAGAGCGAAGAGCCGTCATCAATTTTGAGATAACCCATTTGGTTTCCAGATTTTGCGACAAGTAAGAAGGGTTTGCCTTTCATCTTGATTTTGGCCTGGCCGTCTTTGCTTGTGATGCCAGAACCAATGATCTGCTGTTGATAATCATACACAGCTAAACTCACATCGGACAAGGGTTTGGTGTCGAGCATGTTGGTAGTGAAAACGTGTAGGTCGCCGTGGTCACTTCTTTTGGCTACTAAACCTAAATCAGAAGCCAGTACCAATTTAGTTGGAGTACCTCGATACATATAGTAAGAATCGTGGCACGGGTTCTCACGTTCGCGCCAATCGTAGTTATTGTATGAGTAGTAATTTTCATAGTTGTCCCAGTTGCTGCTTTCTTCCTGATTGCCCCAAGCTTCTAAATCTTCCAATTCCCCTTCTTCAGTGTCAGGACAGAAGTAAGCCGACTGCCCCTTGCGGAAACCTAATTTGATCTGGTACATGGCGCCTGGTTGAATTTTGGTGAACTCGGCAATATCTAAAGTGTATCGATTCCATTGATTAAGATCAGTTACCCCTGTTTCCAACAGGTTGATGGTTTTTCTGGCCACAGGACGGCCTACACGATTCAGCTCATATTCATCGCCCATGCTATTTACCTGAAGGTATTGGAGAATATTGTCTTCAAAGATCTGCACGATGGTCACATCAACAGCTTTAAGTCCCACTGCTTCAAAGGGAATAATCAACCCTTCAGAATTTGGAATGATGGTACCACTATTGGCGGCCATTCTCACCTCGGGTTTGGCTTGTGTCAATTCCAATTGTTTCGTAAAATCTTCTTTGAGCGTATATCCAGCAGAGTTTTTGATTTTGGAGAAAATCTTGAGGATAACCGTCCCATCTACTTCTGCGGTTGGGTAGAGTTTCAATTCGTTTTGATCTATGACATATCTGGGTTGATTACTACCTAGCGTGATGAATCCTTTCAGGTTTTGTTTTGGCATCAGTGGGTCTGAGAACAAAACCGAAAGGTAGTCCTGTGAACCACGTGCGATATTGACCGACAATACTTTGTAATCATTGATAGAAGGAATTTCATAATCCAAATCATCAGATTCTTCTACCCGAATGCTCGTTCCATTCCATGCGATATTTACCT
Organism: Reichenbachiella faecimaris; assembly: GCF_900176375.1. Lineage (GTDB taxonomy): Bacteria > Bacteroidota > Bacteroidia > Cytophagales > Cyclobacteriaceae > Reichenbachiella > Reichenbachiella faecimaris. The sequence goes on from NZ_FWYF01000002.1 coordinate 763,248, forward strand.
TGCCTGGTTTTTCCTCTCGCTTCACATTTTCAATCGTAAACGAGTGGCGAGTCGGAGACGCGTGTGTCCAACTGATTGTTAGAGCGTTTTGGTTCTGAGTTGCACTGAGGATTTGTTCAACTGCTTTGCTATCTACATTGTCAGCCGTTTGTACTTCTCCGTTCAGCTTTACTTTGGACAGATCTTTTGGATCATATAAAGCCATCCCAAGCCTTTTGACCTCAAAATTTTGAGGGATGGTTCTGAATGCAAACTTGAAGTCTCCTTTATCTTTTGAATCAGGTAGGATTTGAGCCAAATTGAAAGTGGCACTGTAACTGACGCCATTTTGTAATTTTGCTTCTGGTTCGAAGATGATGGTTCTGCTGTCTTCCCAATAAGCTTTGCCCTTTAGTTTTGGTTCAAACTGGAAGAGACCAGAAGATGCTTCTGTACCTGGTTTGATTTCTGCTACTGGTTTGGCCATTTTGATTTTAATCTTGGACTGGGCAGAGATGACACCAGAGGTATAGGCCGAGATATAATCTACAAATAGGCTTTTGGCTTGGTCGAAGTTAGGTCCTTCGATTTCATTTTTCTTTGAGCAGCTAAAAATGAATAGTGCTGCTATGCAGGCGAAGAGGATTTTTTTCATGGAAGTTTGCGGATTATTAATGGTGCATAAAAATAGGGGATTGGGTTTGAAACTTCATATTGTACTGCTAGAAACTAAGGAGATTTTTCCAGTCATTTGGCCTCCGTCAAATTCTTTGCGAAATGACCAAAGAGACGGCTTGGCGCTTACTTGAATATGGGTAGATCTAACACGCGAGATTACCATTAAGTGGTTTAAACCAGCTATCCTCAAGTCATTCCGTAGCTTGCGGAGGAATCTTCTTAGTTGCGTATTGAGCGTTGGCTAACTGCCACTGACTAAGGAGATTTCTTCAATCATCCGACTATCGTCGAATTCCTTACGAAATGACAAAAATCAGAGTTCCTCATCTAACCAGATTTGTCTAATTTTGCCGTCCAATAATTTTGGCGCAAGCCACTCATACTAAGTAAAGAAGGATGGAATTGAATGCACTCACGGCGATCTCGCCAGTAGACGGAAGATACAGAAGACACACTGCTCAGTTGGCTGAGTATTTTTCAGAGTTTGGTTTGATCAAATACAGAGTACATGTAGAGGTGGAATACTTCATTGCATTGTGCCAGCATCCTTTACCACAGCTGAAAGATGTGGATACTTCCGTATTTGGGAAGTTGAGACAAAGTGTGGTTGAGTTTTCTGAAGGGGATGCTCAGGCCATCAAAGACATTGAAAAAACGACCAACCATGATGTAAAGGCAGTTGAGTATTTCATCAAAGCCAAATTTGACGATTTGGGTCTAAGCCAATTCAAAGAATTCATCCACTTTGGATTAACTTCTCAGGATATCAACAATACAGCAATTCCTTTGCAGTTGAAGCATGCCATTGAAGAGGAATACCTTCCTTTGATTAATCAAATCACGGATACCCTGATGGGCTTGGCAGAAGATTGGAAAGATATTCCAATGCTGGCTAAGACGCACGGTCAGCCGGCTTCTCCTACTTTATTGGGCAAAGAAATTTTGGTGTTTCATGAGCGATTGACTCAGCAGATCAACATGCTGGATGGCGTGAGATATGGTGCCAAGTTTGGTGGTGCTACGGGTAACATGAATGCACATCATATCGCTTACCCAGAAGTGAACTGGATCAAGTTTGCTAACAATTTTGTAGACAACACACTTGGACTGAGAAGAAGCTATCCGACTACGCAGATTGAGCATTATGATGACATGGCTGCGCTGTTTGACAACCTGAAAAGAATCAACACGATTTTGATTGATTTTAGTCGGGACATCTGGCAATATATCTCCATGGGCTATTTCAAACAAAAAATCATCAAAGGTGAAGTAGGATCATCTGCTATGCCTCACAAGGTAAATCCTATTGACTTTGAAAATGCGGAAGGAAACTTGGGCATTGCTAATGCGAACTATGACTTCCTTGCTGGCAAATTGCCCATCTCAAGATTGCAAAGAGACTTGACGGATTCAACAGTTTTGAGAAACGTAGGTGTACCTATTAGTCATTCTTTCATTGCTTTGAAATCATTGGAAAAAGGAATTGGCAAACTGGAATTGAATCAGCATGCTATTGAGTATGATCTGGATCAAAACTGGGCAGTGGTGTCTGAGGCCATTCAGACGATCTTAAGAAGAGAGGCATACCCAGAACCTTATGAAGCTTTGAAGGCTTTGACTCGTGGCAATCAAGAAATCACACATGAGGTGATTAAGGATTTTGTGGATACGTTGGAGGTATCGGATGAATTGAAGAAGCAGCTGAAGTCGATCACACCTTTTAATTATACTGGGATTAATCCTTTGGGTTAATTATTGACCTCGTGCAAGTGTTTATCCGTCCTCATGCAAGTGTTTTGACTTGTTCTATTTCCGTTTTGCACAAGTGACAAACCACCTGCGCTGGATGGATTTTTCATTTTTTGGCTTGACCCAAAAAACGAACCGCGGCGGCGGACCGCCAAAAAAAGCAAGACTGCGAATGAATTCCTAATATTTAGGCTGGTACGGCGCTGAAATCCAAACTCACTCCGTTCAAACACGGATTTCATGTAGATCTCATTGGCCTAAATATCTTAATGGAATTAATTCGATGTCAAAATTCTCGAATGATTAATAGTGTTTATCCAACCTTGTGCAATTCTTTTCCACTTGCTCTAGACGAGATAGCAGTTGTGCTAACTGACAGATCGCGGAACAGATCCGCGAAAGTATTTGTTTCCCTTTAGGAGAACAGAATAGTGGGGTTTAATCAAATGGCTATTTAACCACGTCTATCACCACTGGTCATGGCGCAGGCTTTGAAGCGCTTGTTGACCGTTGCGCGCCACCAGGGGCCTTTGGTGAAAAATAGAATGGTCTTGGTGGTCGTATTGGTCTTAAACCTGCGCCACCAAGGGACAAGGCCTGGTTCGGGTCTGTGCTCTATGCCATATTCGAAGCCCATGTTGTGAGTGACTTGCATGGCGCATGGATTGCCGAACAATACCTTTCCTCCATCTTTCACATAGATAAACCTGATTTTTTTTTCTTTTGGGAAATTGCTCGACTTATTTTCTTTGACTTTCTTGTTGACTTTTCTTGTTGGCAAATCCTCTTCTATAGGGCTTTGCGCCCACGTATCAGCAGCTATTCCTAATAGTAGGCACGAAAGGATAGAAAAAAAGAAAAGCTTCATTTTCAAATAAATCAATTAACAAGACAAGATATAAACTGAACGGCAAAGAAGTTAGTGCGTTAGAGGGAAATTATTCCTTCTATTTTGGCGGCTTCCTGATAATGGTCGATGATCTCCTGACTTGAAGCTGCCATGATCTTGACAGTGGTACTCACATATTTTCCTCCACTGGAGGATTTTTGTGTCACTTCGTGCTTGGGGAATAATTTCTCTATCTCGTTCACCTGATCTGGTTTTACGATAAACTTGAATACGTATAGCGTGGGAAAACTATGTGTATTGTCTAATTTCTCTTTGAATGAGTCTGTAGATTGATCCATATAAACAAAAAAGTCACGTCCTTTAGGAACGTGACTCGAATTTATAATTTTATTGACTAAAAGAATTTATATCTCTCGTCTTTGATTTCAGCTAATTCTTTAATGGTCTGGTCAACACTGTAAGCAATTCGTCCTTGACGCTGCTGCAAAACTTGTGTGCGGTACGACTCGTAATCAGAAATTTCTGGAGCTTCTAGCTTATTCACCATTTCAATGATCAATACGCCATTGTCCACTGCGAACGGTTTAGTGGTTTCTCCATTTTCCATTGAGAAGGCTACACCTACAGCTTCAGGAGCTAGACCCACACTCTTTAGCGAGTTGCTGCTCAATTTCAATGCTGGCATATTGTACACCTTGGCACCTTCACCATAGCTTGCGGCTATTTCATCCATTGTGCCTGTCAGGCCATTTAGCTTTTCGGTAATGATTTTCGCTTTTTTCTGATCTCTTACTTTTTTGGTTACTTCAAATCTTACTGATTCCAATGCTGCAACTCCTTCTTCTTGCTCATCAGTTAATACTGCGATTACATATTGATCATCAATTTCGAATACCTCAGATACATCTCCAATGCTCGCTGTGTTGTATGCCCAATAAACGATACTTCTTCCTTCAGCAATTCCTGTGATGCGTCTGTCGTTTTTGCGAACACGGGCTGCAGTTTTTATGGACAAATTATTTTCTTTAGCAGTGGCTTCGAATTCTTCAAGGTTAGATGCGTTAAGAGCGAATTGCTCAGCATCTCTATAGTATTTGTTTCTTGTGTCATCGCTTACAAAAATATCTAAAGCCACCTTTGCAATTTTGTAAACTACATTAGTCTTGGTTTCTGTTACGTTGATGATGTGATAACCAAACTGTGTTTCTACTACGTCGCTCAACAATCCTTTTCTAGAAGCACCATATACGGCTTCCTGAAACGGAGCTACCATGGCACCTTCTGCAAACCAACCTAAGTCCCCTCCCTTAGAAGCTGTTCCGTCAGTTCCGTGCAGTCTTGCCATTTCTGCGAAGTCAGCTCCGCTTTTGATCTGTTTCAATACGTCTCTTGCTTCTTTTTTAGCTTTGGCTTTTTCTGCATCACTATCACTAGCCCACTTGAAAAGAATGTGGCTTGCTCTGGCAGAGTTAGCGTCGCTAGGTCTCATGCTTGCCACCTTGTAAATGACATAGCTGCCATTTTCTATCACTGGCCCTACAAACGTACCAGCGCCCATCACTACATCTTCGCCCTGAAAAACAGCTGGAAGCTCGCCTGGCGTATAATTTTTAAATGCATCTGAAGCATCAGAGTTAACAACAGCAAAAGTGGAATCGTTATCCGTGTTGATCAATTCTGATTTTAGTTTTTCAATCTGCTCAACTACCATAGCTGTATCATCAGCAGATGGCACCACGTCGAATGAAATGTACTTCACAGATTTGGACTCTTCTCTTTGGTATTCTTTTTCGTTATCACTTAAATAAGCTTTCAATTCACTATCGGATACATTGATCGCTGTGTCTGCCATAGACAAGAATGGCACATAGACATAATTGATTTCTGCTGTATTAGATTCGTTTTGGTATTTGAACTTGGCTTCAGCCTCTGTGGCGTAGTTCGTTTTTATCATTAAGTTGTCAAACTTCAACCTCAATCTACTTGGACCCAAGTTCTTCTCGAAATTGTACCAGTTGGCACGTTGAGCTGGCGTTTGCTCACCAAGGTTTTGTAAGAAAGCTACTACATTGTCTTTGCTAAATTCTCCAGTTTGTGGATCAGTAAAAGCCTGTCTGATTTCAGGGCTGATGTTATCACCTTGAACCATGTCAACGATTTCTTCATCAGAAACATCAATGCCGATAGCGTTAAATTCATTTTTGAATGCGTATTCGGCAACCAATGCATCCCAAGTCAGGTTTCGAATACCTGCTATGTCGTTAGACGTTGGAGTTCTTCGGTTAGATTGTGTCCAGTTATATTCCATCTCGTCCTGTTTGGCCAGGAAATCCTGATAAGAAATATTAGAGCCAGCGATTTCGCCAACATTGGTTTTTGAATTGCCAAGTAGGGTTGAATTAGGGCCTAATAGGTCAGCGCCTACGAATGCCACAATTGAAAATCCAATTAGGAAAACAATGATCTTACTCCCCTTCTCTCTTAGCGTATTTATTGCTGCCATTGTATAAAATTGTTTAAAACGAAGCGCAAAATAAGCAAGACTGATGTTAATATCAAAACTTTTCCTATGCTTAGGAATTTGATTGTCACGGAGTTATACTGGGTGGGTTTATTTTGAGACGAACCTTTTCAATTCTGGCTTCGTCCATGAGCAATATTTCTATTGAAAAACCTTCTATTTCAATGATTTGGCCCTTTTTGGGGAGATTTTCGTTGACGGACAAAATCAAGCCGCCTATGGTATCAAAATCACCTTTTGGCAGGGACCAGTTATAAGTTTCATTGAGATAAGTGATTTCCTGTCTGGCACTTAAGATATATTCCTGATCATTGAGCTTTTCTTCGAGCAAATCGGACTCATCGTGCTCATCATGAATTTCGCCAAAAATCTCCTCAATGATGTCTTCTATACTTACAATTCCCGAAGTCCCTCCGTATTCATCTACTACCAGTGCTAGTGTTTTATGATCTGTGATCATTTGAAGCAGAAGCTCGTTAGCTGCCATGGTTTCTGGCACTATAATGATCTTGGTCAGAATGCTCTTGATGTCAACTGGTTTTTTGAAGAGTTCGAGTGAGTGACAGTAGCCTATGACATCATCAATGGACTCGTTGTAGATTATAATTTTCGAGTGTCCACTTTCAATGAATTGATTATTTAACTCATCTATACTGGCATTTACGTCTATGGCAATAATTTCAGTTCTAGGGATCATGCACTCACGAACCTTTACAGTTTTGAAATCAAGCGCATTGTTGAAGTATTTTGTGTCGACATCCTGCTCTGCTTGATCGATTCGGTCGTCAGCTATTTTTTTGATGTAATTGTTTAGATCAGTAAGCCCAAAAACAGGAATCTCATCAGAATAATTGAGTCTTAACAATTTGACTATAAAAATCTTGCTGGCAAATACAATAAGAAAAACTGCTGGACTAAGGATGTAATAGATGATCAAAAAAGGGACTGCCAGAAACGATAGTAGCCTGTATGGGTTTACCAGAAAAATACTTTTAGGAATGTACTCAGCCGTAAAGAGCACTATAATGGTAGAAATAATAGTTTGCAAAAGCAACACGATCAGATCATTGGAAAACTGCATAGGTAATATTCTAACCAACCAAGGATCCAGTAGCATGGCCATAAAAATACCATAGATAACTAGGGTAAGATTGTTGCCAATAAGTGTGGTGGCAATAAAATTGGAGGGCTTACGGGCAAATTTGGATAGTACTCTGGCCGATAATGTTCCTTGTTGGCCTTGTAGTTCGATATGCAGTTTATTGGTCGTGATAAATGCAATTTCCAATCCTGAGAACAGGGCAGAAAAAATGATGCATACGATGATTACTCCTACCAGAAATGGATCCATTTGATTATTTTTTCTCCTTTTTTAGTTTGTATAAAAGTATAAGAGAAATACTTAGCATAAAAATCCAATAGGAATGCATAAATCCTAAAGTCATGGTTTGATGAAGTCCAATAAGGAAAAATGCCGCGGATAAAGTAAGAATAATGATTTGTAACAAGTTGTTCATCGCTAATTAGTCTGTGGCTGCTTAGTTTGAGGCATAATAGACATGACTCCACTGGGTTTGAGTATGGTATATTCTTCAAAGTTCTGGCTGGCTTCTAAACCCTCGCCTGTTAGTACTTCATCTTCCGTTTTAATGGTCACAAAGTTGTCCGTGTAAATTTGCTCTTTTTCTGGATCCCAATTAAGCAGCTCTGTGGATAGTTCATCGCCAGTAAAAAGACTTCTCATAATTACATTCCCTTCTGCTTGATAATAGTCTTCTTCTGAAAAATAATAGCCTTTATCCGCCAAAAGTGTGGAGGTCACTAGCCCGAAGGGATTATAAAATCTAAGGTATATTCCATCAGGAAAGTCTCGATCTTGATTAGACAAAACCAGTTGAGTTCGTGCAACAAGGCGGAGTTTGATGATCGCAGAATCAGAGACTAACATGTCAATATTACGCATGGCGACTTCGGGGCCATCGTAGATTTCATGATCTACTTTTTTTTGCTCTTTACAGCTAAAAAATAGGCCAATCAGACCAACAATAAACCATGATTTATTCATTGAACAAATGTGATCATTTATATACAAAATAAAAAAGCACTCTGAGGGACTTAATGCCTCCAGAGTGCTTCCTTTTAATAATCTCTTCTCTTTACGGCCTTCTTTCTAGCACTACTGTCTCGTTGATCCAGCAGCCTACTGTCATGGACTGACCTTCTGTGAGGCCAAGTTCAAAAATTTCTTCAATCGAAGGAAATTGCTCTTTGGCTTTGGCCATGGCAGCAGTATCTCCTGCTCTTTTGTATTGGTTGTAAGCCGCAATAAAAACTAATCTGTCGTCTACTTTGCTTACGCCAGCTTTACAGTCATTATAACTCTGCATGTAAAGATTGCCCACCAAAATGTATGCCTTAGTAGCTGAAGGGTCGTTCGCCAGGGCTTTTCTTGCATTTGTGCGTGCAGCTGACTTGTTCCCATTTGAAGCATACATCTGAGCCATGCTCATGTATATTTCTGACTTCTTTAAATTGTCATCTGTGAGATCTAAGGCTTGGTCATAATATTCACTTGCCTTTCCTAAATCTTCTGCTGATGCGTACTTGAGTGCAATTACTTTTGCTAAACCAAAGGCAGGTTCACTTTTATAAACCAATTCGGCTGCTTCAACGAAAGTTGGGCTCTCAGAGCATTTGGCCGTAAGCATCAATTGGAATACCTTTTTAGCCATTTTGGGATCTTGACTTTCTCGCATTTTTGGCGCCAGCTTATCTTCCACGAAAGCACAGTCTACAGTTACTGTAGCAGTCAATAATTTATCAACATTAGCCTGAATTTTTTCAAGCCTTGGTACATTTTTACCCTTTGAGATTTTTCCATCAATTACATCTGAAATCATCCCATACCTGTCAATAACTGCTTCATCAGTGATGTCGCCTCCGCTTAGCTTGTATCTTCTAACTACATCCATGTAGGCCATCAAATTGTTGTCCAACGTTCTGGCTTGGTTCATGTCGAATGTTTTATCAAAAAGCGTCATTAATTCTTGATATTTTGACGAAGTGCTTTTATAGTATTTGTAAGCAGTAAATGCTTTTCTGTTGAGCACATTTGCTTCATCTCCAAAATACTTTATTCTATCATCATACATCTGGAGTGCTTTCTCTTGAAGCGCTAATTTTTTTGCAGGGTCAGATTCTGCATCAACCAAACCTTCATATATTTTGGCTCCATTGATATATAGTGATTCGTTGAGATCTGGTGAATTGTCTAGCAACCACTGATGTGGGGCTACTGCTGTAGCAAATTGCTTGCTCTTCACAGCATCTACATAGAGTGCATTTTTTTCTTTGGCTGTCTCCACATCCTCTGGCCATTTCCATCCCTGCTGTGCAATTGAGATCGTATTTATCGCTATAAATAATCCTAATAGTACTAGCTTTTTCATATTTTCAAAATTTAATAGTCTTTAGCTTTCTTAAAGTCTAAATGCAAAACATTGCTGGTTTCACTGAAAGAAAGCGCAACATAATAATTAATTGTATTTTCTTCTAACAAACCAGCGATCATTGATCGTCGCACCCAATACAAATTTGAAGTATTGCTCCTTAACAAGGACTTCTGAGGCTTCTCCTCGCTGACCATATTTAAAGGCCATATTGATTGCAGATACTCCTTTAACTGGTAACGACCAGCCAAAATTGATGCCAAAGTTATTTACTGTTTTTCCTTCTATTACGAATGGCTCTTGTTTAAAATCAACACCAAATCTATATTTTACTCTTTTGAAGTAGCTATTGACGTCGTTGTATTTTGGAGTAATTTCAAATCCAAGTCCAACAGCCCAAGTACTTTGATACTTTTCTGCATCTGCTACGTAGCTTGCATCATCAAAAGCAAACCCTGCATTTTCTTGCCAAAAAGATCGTTTGACATCTAATCCTATTGTAAGTTTATTGAGTTTTTGCCAAGAAAAACCAACACCTAATTCTGTTGGTAATTGATATACTCCTGTTTGGTCATTAATTAGTGTATCTCCAGGAACTGTGGATCCATTGCTGGTTTCTACCTCAAGGCGGTCGAATCTGGTACCTTTTATGTCACCTCCGACATCATAAGTAAGGCCAAAATTCAATAGATTTTTTTCCGAAACGGCCTTGCTATAAAATAAGCCAACACCTAGATCAAACCCTGAATAATTTGTCTTTTCATGAACTCCAGTAGGAAACTGCTGAGAAATGCCTTCACCTTCCAAAAATATTGCCGTTCTTGCCTCTGTGAGGCCAAAAATGTATGACATGCGTAGCCCTGCAGAGAGCCCCTTGGCGACTTTTATGCCATTTGAAAAATAGACCTGGTTCAAACCGCCATCTCCCTCGAAGTCAATAATGGCATCTACGTTTGTGCCAGTTACATCTTGTCTTGTAGAGAAGCTATAGTTGACCGAACTATATGGCATGAGGCCAATACTCGAAGTCCATGTATTTGGCATGATAGGAAAGGCCAGAATTAAATACTTAAACCCTCCAGTTCCTACTTTGACAGAATTGAAGCTGTTTGAAACCGTTCTGTTCTCACCTTCAACGCCAATTTCAAATACCGTTAGGGAATTGTAGGTTAAAAGAGCGGGGTTCATATTGTTGACATGCCAAATGGATGGAGTGGCTATTCCCACGTTACCCATAGCAGCATTATTTGCTAGAGCCATCCCATTTAAGTCCCCAACTCCAATCACGGTGTATGGGGAGTACTTGTTTTGTGCTAAAACAAATTTGCAGCTTAAAAAAGCTGCAAGAATAATAATCCATTTAACTCTGCTCATTGTACTCCAATATCCTGTTCAATCCGATCAACACCAATTTAGGGGATGCAAAGATGGTTGCTTTTAAATTAGATTCAAAACTATTTGCTGCTCTGCCGCACATAATGACTTCTAAATCAGGCCATTTGACCAAATAGCGACTTATGATACCATCTACTTCAGCTGAAATCCCATTAATTACACCACTCACCATGGCGTCCTTCGTGGTTTTTCCTACGAGTTCTACCTTATTGTATTTGGTGATTAGTGGCAGTCTTTTGGTATAATCATTCATGGCTTTAAATCTTAAATCAATGCCAGGAGAAATACTGCCCCCTTGATACTTATGGTTTTTGTCCAAAAAATCATAAGTGATGCAAGATCCCATATCAATGACTAAATTATTCTTGCCAGAATTGATACATTCTGCTCCAGCCAATGCGGCAATTCTATCCACCCCTAGTGTGTTTTTTGTTTTATAATGATTCTCAAAGGGAATTGGTGTGCTGGCGTCTAAAATAATTATTCCATTGGCTGTCAACTGGCTAGCCAAATCTTGTGCTTCAGATGCAACCGAACAGATTATTATTCGTTTAGCAGCACTTTGATTGACCAAAGAGACAACTTCTTGGAGGCTCTGAAATACCCAGTCTTTGATCAATTGAGAACCTTGAAATTGACCAACTTTTATAGAAGAGTTGCCCATGTCTATGACGAAATTATCTGACTTATTGCTCATGGAATGGTGTTGCCTTTATTGTACTTTTTCTATACTGTGAAATTAATGGGAGAACTTATTACGTACAAAAATTGTAAAATATTAATACTACAGGTTTGGTTTTAGCATTTCAGATAATATCTTTATTACCTTGTTGTTGGCCTGCTATGAGAAGAATAAAAAATTTACCTTTTGAAACTAAAATGATCGGCTCAGATTTAATATAATTGCCCTCATTATTTCTATTAGCAGTATGTACAGATATTTGGTTCTTATTATTTTGTTGTGCTTCTCCCTTAAGGGGTATGCTGGCAGTATTGAGACCATTGAGTTGGAAACATCTACAGTAGAATTAGCTTCAAATACTGAAGCTGTGGCAGAAATAGTTAGTGACGATGCTCATCATCATGCGCCCTCATGGAGTGTGATTCCATTTGCCTTATTGCTTATAATGATTGCCACGGGCCCTTTGTTCTACGAGCACTTTTGGCACAAAAATTATCCAATTGTTGCGTGTGTACTGGCTGGATTAGTCGTTTTGTATTATCTGTTTGGTTTGCACAATATGCATGCACCAGTTCATGCTTTAGCTGAATATGTCCAGTTTATCGCCCTGCTTAGTGGACTATTTATTGCCTCTGGCGGCATTATGATAGAGGTAGATAAGGAGGCCAAACCAATGACCAACGTAATTATCTTGTTGATTGGAGCTTTAATTTCTAATATCATTGGTACCACAGGAGCTTCTATGCTTTTGATTCGTCCGTTTATCAGATTGAATAAAAATCGAATCAAACCTTATCATATCATATTCTTCATTTTTATGGTGAGTAATATAGGTGGCTCGTTGACGCCTATTGGTGACCCACCACTTTTCTTAGGCTTTCTGAAGGGTGTTCCTTTTTTCTGGACGCTTCAATACAATATCCTTCCCTGGATATTTGCCTGCTTATCATTAGCAGTGGTTTTCTACTTTACAGATAAAAAGAATAAGGCAGATTATAGCTTTGGAGAAAGTACTCACCAGCCTTCGAATACGGTTACATTCGTAGGCACAAAGAATTTTTTATGGCTGGCTGTTATTGTAGGAGCTGTGTTTTTGGATCCAAATGTCTTGGATTGGGTGCCAGCGATTCATTATGATGGTCAGAAATTCTCTTATATCCGGGAAATAATTATGCTGACTGGAGGCTTCTTGTCGTATAAATTTGCGAATAAAGAAGCGCTACAATGGAATGAGTTTAATTTTGAGCCCATTCGTGAAGTTGCCTTTATTTTTATCGGCATATTTGGTACGATGATGCCAGCGCTAGAGTTGGTTGGGAATTTTGCTCAGTCTGATGCTGGAGCCGCTATGATTACGCACAACACCCTTTACTGGGGAACGGGTTTACTCTCTGGTTTCTTGGATAATGCACCAACTTATATCAATTTCTTGACGGCAGCTTTGGCTTCACAAGGAGGATCAATTACAACTATGGCAGATGTAGTCGGCTTTTCTAATGGAGAGTTTGTCAATTCTATCTTGTCGCTCAAGGCGATATCTATTGCGGCTGTATTTTTTGGATCAATGACCTATATTGGTAATGGGCCTAATTTTATGGTAAAGTCTATTGCAGAGCAAGTAGGAATTAAGATGCCCTCTTTCTTTGGCTACATCATTAGATTCTCGATTCCGATCTTGTTGCCACTCTTTGTCATAGTGTGGCTGATTTTCTTTTACTGGCAGCTGTTATAAAATTGAGCTGACTAGAGCGCCAACATTTTTATAGCTGTGATGGCCGCCTCATCACCTTTGTTTCCATGCTTTCCTCCAGCCCTATCTGTGGCTTGTTTTTGATTCTCAGGTGTAAGTACACCAAAAATGACGGGTTTGTCATATTTCAATGAAACGTTGGTGATGCCATGGGCTACTGCATCACAGATGAAGTCAAAATGGCGAGTTTCACCCTGAATGACACACCCTAAACAAATTACTGCATCCACATCATCTCTTTGAGCAAGTTTTTGTGCACCAAGGCTAAGCTCAAAACTACCTGGTACATCTACTCTGTGAATATGCTCTGGCTTTGCTCCATGATGCTTGAGGGTTTCAATCGCTCCATTATAGAGTGACTCTGTAACTTCCTCATTCCACTCGGATACCACAATAGCAAATGTCTTATTAGAGATGTCAATGACATTTTTTGAACTGTATTCGCTAAGGTTTTTAAGGTTACTGGCCATGGGGTCTATTTTGAATTTTAAAATAAAAAAGGGAAAGGTATAAACCCATCCCTTTTAAAATATTTTTGTTGACAGCTTAGTTAGTCAATCCTTCGAGTCTCGCTACATGCTTTACAGACTCTTGGTATTCTACTACGCCGTAGAAATCATTGACGATGGTTTGGTAATTGTTTTTTGCGGCACTCAAGTTTCCAGCTTGCTCATTGGCAATAGCCGCTTTAGTCAAGTACGTTGGGCTAAACTGCTTATTCGCATTATAGTCAGCTGCTTTTTCATATTGATCTGCAGCCTCACTATAGTTGCCCAATTCCATCTGTGCATCACCAATTAAAGCATAAGCCCTTGCTTGAATGATATAATCAGAAGCACTAAAAGCACCTAAGTAACGAATGGCGTTTTCGAAATCACCAAGCTCTAAATAAGTGGCACCTGCATAATAATTGGCCATATTAGCAGCATCAGTCATGCTATATTCACTAATAATATCAAGGAAACCATAGTCGTTTCCATCACCATTTAATGCTTTACCCAAGCTATCTGCTTCAAAGTAATATACCGCTTGAAACATATCTCTTTCGGCATTTTCATTTTGCCCTTGGATATAGTAGTTGCTAAACATGTAGCCAACAATGGCAACTACAATTATTCCCGCCAATACAGATACAACTGTTTTGTTCTTTTCAATAAACTGTTCTGTTCTTGAAAGTTGTTCTGCTATCGCTTCCGGATTCTCAAACAAATCGTGGTCGTGACTCTCCGTGCTTTTTCTCTTCTTTGTCATTCTATTTCAAAAATTCTGACCGCAAATGTAGCAATATTTTAAAATCAATAGTTAATGCCGCAAATTATATCCGTTATTAGTCCTCCAAGAATGGGTAGGCCGGGTCTGCATACACATCTGTGTAAGCATTCTCCGGAGCAGGATATGCTGATTCTTCAGCGAATTTTACGCAAAGGCTAACTTCTTCCTTTACTTTTTGGTCAATGGTTGTTAATTCGTTTTCTGTTGCCAGTTTCTTAGTAAGAATTTCTTTTCTCACCATTTCTACTGGATCTTTCGCCTTATAAGATTCTACTTCTTCCTTCGTTCTGTATTTGGCAGGATCAGACATAGAGTGTCCTTTGTATCGATAAGTCCTCATTTCCAACAAAGTCGGACCGTCACCTTTTCTAGCTCTCTCTGCCGCCCTAGCTACAGCATGGTGTACGTCGATTACTGACATGCCATCTACAGACTCAGAAGGCATTTCATAAGCACTACCTAATTGATCAAGGCCAGTGACGTTAGACGTTCTTTGTACGGAAGTACCCATGGCATAGCCGTTGTTTTCAATCACAAAGATTGCTGGTAATTTCATGGTCATAGCCATATTCAAGGCCTCATGGAAAGCACCTTGTCTGACGGCACCATCACCCATATAGGTAATGCTCAATTTGCCAGTGTTGTTATATTTTTCTGCGAAGGCGAGACCAGCACCTAACGGCACCTGACCTCCTACAATCCCGTGGCCACCAAAGAAGTGATGCTCCTTGTCAAAAATATGCATAGAGCCACCTTTTCCTTTTGAAATACCTGTTTCCTTGGCAAATAACTCTGCCATGATTTTTTTAGGGTCGGTTCCCAAAGCGATTGGGTGCGCGTGATCTCTATAAGCCGTGATGTATTTATCACCTTCTTCGAGCGCACTTACTGCTCCAGCTACACAGGCTTCCTGGCCAATGTACAAGTGACAAAATCCCTTGATCTTTTGCTGACCATAAAGCTGACCCGCTTTTTCCTCAAATTTTCTCATCATCAACATGGTTTCATACCATGTCATATAAGTTTCTTTTGAGAATTCGTTTTTGGATGTTGCTTTTGATTTCTTTTTTTCTTTTACACTTGCCATTTCAAAAGTTATTTAAGCGTTTTGACTTAATTAAGTACTTTGGGATTGTCGTTTCGCTTGTTTTTACGAACAGCGAAATTAGTTAAATTAGTAGTTACCGCAAAGCATTATGTTTCTTCAATCACTCTCCTTGCAATATTTTAAGAATTATGAAAAGGTGGAGGTTTCATTTTGCGATCATTTCAACTGTCTGGTAGGGATAAATGGCAGTGGAAAAACCAATGTACTCGACGCCATTCATTATTTATCCACCACGAAGAGTGCTTTTCATGCATTGGACGCTCAAAGCATCAATCATGATGGGCAATACTTTGTCATTAATGGACAGTTTTGCCTGAATGATAAAGAAAGCAAGGTGCATTGTAGCCTAAAGAAAAATAGCAGAAAGACGTTTAAGGTAGATGATTACGAATACGAAAAACTGAGTGAACATGTAGGTAAATTTCCAATAGTGCTGATTGCACCTAATGATGATGAACTGATTCGTGAAAGCAATGAAACAAGGCGTAAGTTCTTTAACAGTATTATTTCACAATATGATCAAAAGTATTTGCACTCATTGATCAAGTACAACCATCATCTCAAACAACGCAATGCGCTACTGAAATCTATGAATGAATCTGGCAGAATGGATGATGTCATGATTGAAGCCTACAACGAGCCATTAATAGTTCTAGGCCAAGAAATAGCCAAAACGAGAAAATCTTTTATTAAAGAATTCCTTCCTCATCTTCAGGCTAATTATGACAGAATATCTGACAAGAGAGAGAAAGTAAGTGTGGTGTACCATACAAAAGTTTTGGATAAGAATTTTGCCGAACAACTTGCTAAAGGGACTCAAAAGGATGTGATTACTCAGCGCACAAATCTAGGGATTCACAGAGATGAGTATTTATTTGAAATTGATGACTTTTTGATAAAAAAATATGGTTCTCAAGGTCAGCAAAAATCCTTACTCATTAGTTTGAAGTTAGCTCAATTTGAGTTCATCAAATCTCATTTAGGGCAGACACCTATTTTACTATTGGATGATATATTCGACAAGCTGGATGATGGCCGCATTTCTCAATTGATGTCCATTATAGGTTCAAATGATTTCGGACAAGTCTTTGTCACTGATGCGCGAGAGGAGAGAACAAGAAGTTTGCTTCAGGGAAAATTTGAACCTATGAAAATATTTCAGGTGAGCGGAAACACGATCCAAGAATTGGATTAGTTGTGTCTTTTGAATCTGAGATAAAATGTGCTGCCTTTCCCAACTTCACTGTCTACAGATAGTTCGCCCTCCAGCTTAGCCATGAATTCTGAACATAAAGAAAGCCCAATGCCTGAGCCTCTTTCGAGTTTTGTGCCTGCTGTGTGCGCATGGTTGAACGTAAAGAGTTTGTCAAGTCTTTCTTTTTCAATTCCGACACCTTGATCTTGAATGGCTAGCTCCACCCACCTATCTGTGGATTGGAAGGAGATCACCACAGTCGTGTTTTCTTGACTAAATTTAATCGCATTGCCCAACAGGTTTCGAAGTACAATGTCAAACATCTCCGAATCAGCATATATTTCTTCACCTTGCTGTACTGTATTTTTGATCTCTATATTTTTCTCCTGAGCCAGGCTTTCAAGCCCATTCATACAGTGGTTGATACTCGTGGGAATATCAATTATTTCCATATTGATTTGAAAGCCATTCATCTGATTCTTGGTCCAAAATAGAATTTTTTGAACGTAGCCAATCGTGCCACTGACCTGATGTCCTATTTTTTGTAAAAGTTGAGTTGATTCAGCTGGCGAAATGGCCTTTTCCTTGAACATATTAACTATTGTGTTAATGCTGTTAAGAGGAGATTGCACGTCATGAGACACGACAGAAAGCAATTTGTCCTTCAACAAATTGTATCGCTCAGCTTCTATATTTTTCTCATGGAGCAGATGGCCATTGGCAAAAGCTCTCCTCCCGCTTTTTTCTAGCAGATACCCAGCCATAGCTGCCACTACCCAGTTGATCATAATATTGGGTAGTTGTCCCATGTGATGGTCATTGGGGTACCACCAAAAACAATATATCACATAAATAACAAGATAGATCACGGCTAAAATTAGTGCGTTAGTGAAGCGCAATCCGCTTACGGTAAACACGATATAAATCAAGGTAAAGGCAACATTGGAAAAGAAGAGGTAATACATATCTCCATGGATATCTTGAGCCAGTGAAATCAGGTACAAAAGCAACAAACTACTAAACACAAATTGCTGATGATAAGCAGGGCCCTGCTTGCTCAGGAAATTTGAAATTAAAATAACTAGCGTATAAAAAAGCAACATGGCTACTCTAGTAGCCACAGGATAAAAAGGGTTTTCCATCCTAAAAAACTCAACCACTATGAGATAGCCTTCTAGCACAAATAAGAAAATAAAGACCACCTTCAGCGAGCGATGTGCCGTGGGAAATGCCTTAATTCTGTAATGCTCTTCCACCTCCTTTTCTATAAACTGAAGGGTGAAAGGATTTTGCTTCAACGAGATTTGCCCCATAGAAATCTATCTACAATATGAAGAGCTGGCTGAGATTAGGAGGCTTTGAGTAATATAACGAATCTAGCCTAAATTATAATCGCTTAGGTTCTTTTTGTCAACTGAATGTTCACAAGTTGGTTTGGGCGGAGTGTCAGTAGTGGGTTGAAACCAATCTCTTTTGGGGATAACGGTTTGAGCTTAAAAGTGCGGACAAACTGCACAAGCAAAATGGTCATTTCAAATAGAGCGAAGTTGTTGCCAATGCAAAACCTGGGGCCCCCTCCAAAGGGTAAATACTGAAATTTGTGTTTGAAATTATAAGTTTCGAATCTATCCGGGTCGAATAAAGCTGGGTTTTCCCAATAGTCAGGATGATGGTGCAACTCGTAAATACTATTCATCAATTGATACCCTTCCTCTATTTCAAACTCCCCTAGTCGATCTTGTGCTTTCGCCTTCCTCACAACATTCCAAATGGGAGGATACAAACGCATGGATTCTTTGATCACTTGGCCAGTGTATTTGAGGTTAGCAAAATTCATTAAGTCTAAACTTTCATAGTCACCCAACTCGTTGACCTCTTCAAACAATCGGTTTTGAATCTCTGGATGATGGGCCAAGAGGTGTAGCATCCAAGTCATCCCTAGCGAAGATGTTTCGTGGCCAGCAACCAAAAAAGTGAGTATTTCGTCCCTGATTTGAATGAAGTCTTTTTTAGCATCAAGTTTAGTAAGCAAAACAGAAAGCAAGTCTTCAATATCCTTCCCTCCAATCGAAGTTCTTTCTTCAATTGTTCTTTGAATCAGATCATTAGAATCTGTCATCATAGCATGATAGTGACGATGATTTTTTGTAGGAATCCAAAGCGGCCATTTGAAAGGGCTACGTATTCTATTCACAATAAATTCTTGTCCAAAATTCACATGACCAGACATTTTAGAAAGAATTTCCTCATCTGAAGAATGGATGAGTGAATTCAAAAGAATGGTGAGTGTCAGCCCATTCATTTCAGTATCTAGTCTCAAAGCCTGATTATCAGCAAGTGTCGATAAGTACTGACTTCCAGTCTCCCATACTGCCGGCAACAATTTTCGCAGTTCATTTTTATGAAAGGAAGGCTGTAGCATTTTTCTGTTTCTGTGCCACTCTTCGCCCTCTGATGTGAGAAGACCATTACCCAAGACTAATGCTACTTGCTTGTAACCATTACTCTTGGTGTAGTTTTCATGATTACTGGCCAGCACGTGCTGCGCTTGTTCGGGATCAGAAATAAGTGCAAATTTCCCTATAGGTAAATTGAGATCTACAGGGGAACCATAGGTTCTGGCAGCCTCTTTCATGTACAAGATGGGAGACGCTTGAAATTTCTTAAGGTTTTGAAATTTACTATTTTCTGGAAAGGCTTTTGGTGGTTTCAAAACTTGATTTTTAGAAGGCTAATATAAACCAATCCAACAAGTGAATTTTTTAATCTCAGCAGTTTTTCCTTTCCAATTCCAGCAACTTCTGCTTTCTCCAAACCCCTCCTCCATATCCAGTCATGGAACCATCTGACCCAATGACTCGATGGCAAGGAATGATGATGGCAATGCGATTATCTCCATTGGCCGTGGCTACTGCACGAATGGCTTTTAAGTTATTGATGGCAATGGCCTGTTCTTTGTAGCTGCGTGTTTTTCCGTAAGGAATGTCCTGAAGCACTTTCCAAACTTTTTGCTGGAATTCTGTACCGGGAGTTTCCAATGGCACAGTGAATTGTTGGAGCTTGCCTTCAAAGTATTGATTCAGTTCCAGAGTCAGAGTTTCAAAGAACGGACTTTGACCAGGAATCAATTCAGCTTTCAGATATTTCCTAAGTCTCTCAACTTGTGTTTCTATCATTCTTCGATCTGTAAATTCCAACAGGCAAATGCCATTGTCAGTAGCTCCCGCTATCATTGGGCCAAGTGGAGTTGGAATTCTGGTCACAGAGATTACGTTTTTGTGGTTACTTTCTTTCGGACTAAAGCCAGTTGAATTTTTGAAACTATCTAAAAAGCCACTTAAGGACTCAAAACCGTTACTATATGCGGATTGAATCACTTGATCCCCTTGTCTGATTTGCCCAAAGGCATTATTGATCCGAAGCGAGCGAAGATAGGCTTGAAAGGTTATGCCGTGATTTTTCTTGAACCACCTCCTCACTCTTGTTGGGTCAAGGCCACGCTCTCTTAGGTTTTGATCATTAATCCTGATGTTTGGGGTAGCTTCAATATCGTCGAGAAGTGATTTTAACCAGCTGGGAACCACACCTTTCATCTCCATGGGATGGCAAACTTTGCAAGGTCGGTAACCATGATCCAACGCCTCTTTAGAGTTTCCAAAGTACTCTACATTTTCAGCCTTTGGTTTTCTTGCATGACATGTAGGGCGACAAAATATTCCGGTGGTTTTAATGGCGGCAAAAAACACACCTTCAAAAGAGCTGTCCTTGCGAACCAGTGCATCATACATAGTATCTATATCAGGTAATAGGGAAAGTTGCATATTCATAAAATTAGAAATTTAGCAGCTAATTTAGAGGGCTTCATGCCACCATTCAACCGAAAAATGGACAAGCATTTTTAAAATTTTGAGCCGTGAGTCAGTTTTACAATGGCCTTTCCTATTGGATTTATCTTGGCCAACTGAACACTAAAATTGGATGTTTGATTGGCTCCAAATAATTTTTGAATTTGTCGTCCTACCCAAAGTCTGGAGGCAAAGTGTTGGTTCCAAACTTTCGCATATTTTTCTTCTAACCGTTTTCGATTAACGTCTCCATTGCTCCATTCGAGTATTATTAATTCTGACAGGAGTTTAGCCGAACGAATGGCTATAGCCATTCCATTGCCGCATAAAGGAGTAATCATGCCGGCAGTATCTCCACACATCAGTATATGATTATGAATGAGCTCTTTTTTTTCAAATGAGATTTCGTTGATCACTTCAGGTTTTTCAAACAGAAAATCTGCACCATCCCAAATATTTTTTAAGAAGGGATTTTGATGCAAAACCTTCGATTCCATTTCTTCAATGGTTTTGTGCTTTCTTAAATTCTCCCTATGAGAAAGATAGCAGAGATTGAAGGTGCCATCTTCAATCTGACTTATACCACAGTAACCCTCTTGAAAATTATGAAGGGCGATTTCATCTGCAGGCAAATTGGTTTTGATGTGATACTTTACGCCCAAGTATGGAGATTTCTTTTGCATGAATATTCTACCCCTGTCTAGTGCAGAACGTTTGCCAAAAGATCCTATCACTATTTTGCTTGAATAAGATTGGCGATTGGCAAGGACGTGAAATGCATCACCCTCAAATGTAATATCAGAGACCGTATGTGCTTGAAAAACGGTGACATCTACAGATTGTGCCTGTTGAAAAAGGAATTCGTCAAAAACATATCGACTAATGCCAAAACCGCCCATTTTCAAGGGTAGATGTGCCACGTTGCCATTGATTGATGTGAGTTTGAATTTAGAAATTTGCGCAGGTTCATGTGCTTTGGGATAAAGGTCATTGCTCATTAAAAATGGCTTGACCTCGTTGGATATGTATTCACCACAAACTCTATGAAATGGATAGCTTTTCTTTTCGAACAAGGCGACATGAAGCCCTGCTCGACTGAGTAATATGGAATTTATCAGACCAGCTATTCCCCCACCAATGACAATGACATCGTACATAAGCTAAATATCTTTAGAATTGACGAACAAATCGAGTGACTCCCCGTAAAATTGCAATTCCAAACCCAATAGTTATGTCAGAGAATCTTTTTCTTCCAGATACCAATAGTAGAACTGAAAAGTATACAGCATTAATCCCTCAAATTGAAGCCCTAATTTCTACAGAATCAGATCTCATTGCCAATTTGGCGAATGTAGCAGCCGCACTCAAGGAAGCTATGGGGTTTTTCTGGGTAGGGTTTTATTTAGTTAAGCACGATGAATTAGTACTTGGCCCATTTCAAGGGCCGATTGCCTGTACAAGAATCAAAAAAGGTAAAGGAGTATGCGGCACGGCTTGGGCTGAAGCCAAAACTATAATTGTGGAAGATGTTGATGAGTTTCCTGGACACATTGCCTGTAGCAGTAATTCCAAATCAGAAATCGTTTTGCCAGTGATCAAAAATGGGACAGTAAAACTGATCTTGGATATTGATAGTGACCAACTGGCCGATTTTAATGAGGAGGATCAAGCCCATCTGGAGCGCTTGACAAAAATCATAGAGGACAGGCTATAGATTATTTGCTTTTTTCAAAGTTGATAACGAACAGTAGACCACCCCTGAGTTTTGCAAAATCCACGAATCTAACTTTGGAAAAGTACCTTCATTTTTGTTTCCCCAACACTTGATTAAAGGAATTGATGCTTTCAATTGTTTTGAATTAAATTCAAAATATGAACTTCCAAAAGACTTTCTCTAAATATTCAGATTTATCTCTGTTCTTTCTCAGAATTGCTTTTGGCATTCGATTAATCTGGGGTACCCAAGACAACATTCTTAGCTTCGAACGCATGCGAGAGTTTGCAGGATTCCTAGAGGCCAATGGCTTTCCACTCCCAATGGTATCAGCCTTCGCCTCTGTTTACCTTCAGTTTGCTGCTGGTGTTTGCTGGATGCTTGGCCTTTGGGTTCGTGAGTCTGCTTTGGTCATGGTTGTGAATTTTGTAATTGCTATCCTCATGGTACATATAGGAGATACCTACATCAATACAGCTCCAGCCATTCACATACTCATGTTTGCTTTCTTTTTGCTTTGTAGTGGAGGTGGAAAATATGGGATCAAAAGGAGCTAATAACTAAAACTATTTAGGAACTCTATCATCTCGTCTTTGAACTCTGGTAGATCCTTGCCGTAGTCCACATATTGCATGAGTTTCTGATCCATATCAGCCATTTGCTGTTGGAGTTCGGTATTTTGATTGATGAATAGAAATTCTAGTTCTGGTTTCAATTCTTTCAATACATCTACAATGTCCAGGACAGATAGATTACGCTCGGATACATTATAATCTCCTGCAGGTATGTCTTTCTTTATAACATCTTCCAGAATATTGGCGATTGAGTTGACATGTACAAAGGCACGTTTCTGGTTCCCATTTCCATTGATCTGCAGTCTGCCATTGAAGTTACATTCGAATACGAACTTGTTGATTACCGCGTCAAAGCGCATGCTACGACTATATCCATAGACATTGCCACATCTCAATACGATTGGATTTCTTTCCTTGCTTAGCCTTTGAATGTGCTCTTCACCTCTTTGTTTAGAGATGGCGTAATAAGAAGAAGGATTCAAAGCATGGTCGTCTTTGATGGGTTCATTGTCAAAACCATAAACCCCCATACTACTTAGATAGATCACTTTTTTGACATCGCTTTCTTCAATGGCGTAAGTCAATTCAGCCGTCCCCCAGTTATTAATTTGTTCGTAAAAATGCAGGTTAACGTTTGCAAATGGTGACGTAACTTTTGCGGCCAGATGAATCACTACATCAATGCCCTCCATCGCTTTTTTTAAGCTTCTGGAATCAAGGAGGTCTCCCTTTACAAACTCTATGGCAAAAGGGTTGATAAATTTATCACCAAGAAACAAATTGTAATTACCACGCATTAAGTTGTCGTAGATCACAATCTTTTCAATCTCCTTGTTGCTGCTAAGATTCTTAATTAATCTGGTGCCTATATATCCGGCTCCGCCGGTAATCAATACTTTCATTGCTTGTGCTAAAAATAAGTGGTTATTTACTTACTAATTCGGTGTGAAGGCCACATTCGGTTTTATTCATACCATACCATCTGGCTTCGCGTTCCATCATTTCAAGACTTGGTTTACGTGTACATGGCTCACAGCCAATACTGCTATAGCCTTGAGACTCTAACGGGTGCTTGGGTAGCTGATATTCACGGATATAATCAAAGATCATTTTATTGGTCCATTCTAGCATAGGGTGAAAGCGCACAGAGTCAAATTTGGACTTCTCCTCTACTTTCATTTTTGCACGATTGGCATTTTGATCTCGACGAATACCATTGATCCAGATATCATAATCCGAAAGTAAACGATCCATGGGCTGCACCTTGTTGTAGTAGCAACATCTGTCAGGGTCAGAAGCAAAGAGTAACTTGCCTTCACTGTCCTTTTGTAAGCTTTTGGGCACGTCTGGTTTGATTTCAATCATGTTGAGCCCAAACTCCTCAGCCAGTTGGTCTTTGTAAGCCATAGTTTCTGGAAATAAAAAGCCAGTATTCAAACAGTAGACAGGAATAGATTTGTCGATACGACTCAACAAGTGAAGCAGCACGATGCTGTGTGTTTGAAAGGACGAAGTTGTAAAAAGCTTTTTACCTTCCTCCTGATACTTTATAACATGACTTTTTATTTCATCAAAATCCATCAAGACAGGTATTAAATAAGTTGCGAAGATATATTAAATGCTCTAATTAGAACGTAAAAGGCTATACTAAACCGCAATGGCGCAGGCAAGGTTACAGTCTTTACATTTTTTGTGCCCTTAAGTTTCAATATTTATAAAAGAACCATTTCAATGGAATGGCGTAACATTGCACTATGAGAGCAGCCGTTTACAGAGTGGAGCATTTCAATGCGGCACACCGTCTACACAATCCCGATTGGAATGATGAAAAGAACCAAGCCGTATTTGGTAAGTGCAACAATCCAAATTACCATGGTCACAACTATAACCTGGAAGTTGGGTTGTTTGGGGAGATTAATCCTGAGACGGGATATGTATTTGACTTAAAGGTTTTGAGTGATTTGATAGAAGAGAAAATATTGAATCGATTTGATCACAAAAATTTGAATTTAGACGTCCCAGCATTCAAAGACCTGAACCCAACAGCTGAAAATATAGTTGTAGTAATTTACAACCTGCTGCGCAGCGAAATAGACGAAAAGTACGATTTGAAAATAAAGCTATATGAAACAGAAAGAAACTATGTCCAATACCCCATCTGATGATGTGATCGATGATTTGGATCATGTAGCGACTTCATTTGACACCCCGCTCAGGGCAGATGCCTTTGAGATGGATGATGAATTGAAGATTGAACTCATTTCTAAGCATTTCAAGGAAATTATGCAGGTTTTGGGGCTTGATCTTAACGATGATAGCCTGAAAGGCACTCCTAATCGGGTGGCTAAGATGTATGTGCAGGAAGTTTTTAGCGGACTGAATCCTAAGAATAAACCGCATGCACGCTTATTTGAAAACAAATTTGGCTATGACCAAATGCTGGTAGAGAAGGAGATTACATTTTATTCACATTGCGAACATCATTTTGTGCCTATCTACGGCAAAGCCCATGTTGCATATATTTCTAGCGGCAAAGTGATTGGTTTATCTAAGATCAACAGGATTGTGCAGTACTACGCCAAACGACCTCAGGTACAAGAGCGAATGACTGTTCAGATAGCTAACGAATTGCGTAGCGTATTGAAAACAGAGGACGTGGCAGTTGTGATTGACGCCAATCATATGTGTGTGTCTTCACGCGGAGTAGGCGATACCAATAGCAAGACGGGCACGGCACACTTTAGCGGAAAATTCACCAATGAAGACACTAAAAAAGAGTTTCTTAACTATATCAATACACCAGCATGAGTTCAGTACGTACGAATGTTGATTCCATAAAAAACATTTTATTGAGGGATTTAGATCATCTTGAAAAAGAGATTGTGAATTACCAAAAGGAGGAAGATATTTGGCTGATTGCTCAGGACATCAAAAATACTGCCGGTCATTTGACCTTGCATATCTGCGGCAATTTGCAGCACTTTCTGGGTTCCATTATTGGTAAAGACGGATACGTACGTCAGAGAGAAGAGGAATTTGGCTGTCAGCCGATTTCTTCAGATATGCTTCTCGTTGAAATTCAGTCTACAAAGTCAGCCATAAAACATGCCTTGGAAAAAATCTCTGATGAGGATTTAGAAACGATATATCCACTGGAGGTTTTTGGCAAACCAATGACTTTTTCTTATTTTCTGATTCATTTGACTGGCCATCTCATGTATCACTTGGGTCAGATCAATTACCACAGGCGTCTATTGGCGTCATAACGCCAATTAGCCATGTACAGAATCACCAAACCTACACTTTTACTTGATAAGAAAAAGGCCATTCAAAACATCAAACGAATGGCAGAAAAGGCGAAGTCCTCAGGTGTAACTTATCGTCCACATTTTAAAACACATTTTTCCCAAGAAGTAGGAGAGTGGTACCGAGAGCAAGGGGTAACCAGCATCACGGTTTCGTCTATAGATATGGCCGTGTTTTTTGCTGGTCATGGATGGGACGACATCATTATCGCTTTCCCTGTGAATGTGCTTCAATTAGATGTACTTAAGCTTTTAGCTAAACAAGTAAAGTTGGGTTTGGTTGTGGAATCACAACAAGTGATTGAAAGTATCAATTCAGAAATTGAAGAGTCTGTAGACATATACATCAAAATAGATACGGGTTATCATAGGGTGGGTATTTGGCATGAAGAGGTGAATGATGTCAAAGGCTTAGGAGAGTCAGTGGCCAAACCACATGTATTCAAAGGTTTGTTGGCTCATTTTGGTCATACATATTCAGAAATAAAGAAAGAGGAGATCAAATCCATCTATCAGTATGGTGTGGGTGCACTCAACAAGTTGCGAGATGCAATAGATAAAAACCTAAAAATATCTATAGGAGATACGCCGTCATGTAGTGTGATGGATTCATTTGAAAATGTAGATGAAATTCGTCCTGGCAATTTGGTGTTTTATGACATAATGCAAGTGTACATAGGGTCTTGTCAATATTCTGATATTGCAGTTTGTTTAGCAGTCCCTGTTGTAGCTGTCTATCCAGAACGAGCTGAAATAGTGGTGCATGGGGGAGCTGTACACTTGAGCAAAGAAAGATTGGAAGACGCGGAAGGGTCATACTTTGGCAAAGTGGTAGCCTTAGAAGAAAAGGGCTGGTCTGCTCCCTTGGATAACTACAGAGTAAAGGGGCTGTCACAAGAACACGGCAAAATTTCCGTTCCTCAAAATCAAATTGAAAAAATAAAAGTTGGTGATGTGCTTGGTATTTTACCCATTCATTCCTGTCTTACAGTCAACCTGATGAAGGAATACATGACGCTGAGAGGAGAAAAGATTGGGACAATGCATTTGTAGCGTTTGCTAATCCAGCATGTTGTGATCCAGCAAAAACTGAAGGGTCTCACATGCAGCTTCATCTACTGGTTTGTAATAGACACCTATTTCGTGGCGACTCTTTTTATTATCAAATTTCAATTCTTGATCTACATTTTCTACCACAAATTTCCTTGAAAAACCTTTAGTAAAGCCGAAAAAATATAACATTTTGGTAGGGAAGAGCTTTCTTGGGAATGGGAAAGTCTCGCCAAATCTTTTGTGTAAAATGTTCGCTATTTCAAGCATGGACTTGGTTTCGCTTACCAGCATGAACCGTCCTTCTGCAAACTGATCTTGTGCGGCAAATATGTGTGCCTGAGCCACATCTCTTACATCTACGAAACCATACTCTACATTAGGCACGCCAGTTTTGTAGGTACCATTGGCGATTTTTCGAATAAAATCGAAACTGCCTGATTGGCTATTGCGAGTCAGTGAGGGGCCAAGTATAATAGAGGGGTTGAGCGAGACCATCTTCCACCTGCTTTGCTCATCATGTATTCGCCAAGCCTCTCGCTCTGCCACAGTTTTCGAAAATGCCAGAGGCTGATGTTTAAGGTTGCTAGATTTGTTCCAATATTCCTCTGTAAAGGTGTTTTCTTTGGTTGTGGATATGTCGGAAATATCGCCGTAAATGGCAGAAACAGCACTTGTAAATATTACTTTTCGTACTGATGAAGTTTTGTTCACCATTTCCAGCACATTTCTTGTGCCATCAAAGGAAGGGTCTATGAGTTGCTTCTGAGGATTGTTGATACCGCTTAATAAATATGGAGAAGCAGTATGAAACACGATATTGCACCCATACATGGCTGCTTTAAATCCATCAGGTTCTAATAAGTTCGCTTCCAAAATATCAAGTGAACCTCTTGAGTTCTCCGCTATTTTTTGAAGATGCTTGTATTTGTCTTCATTGTTCAAGTCGCGAACTGTTATTCGCACTTTATATCCATCTTCCAACAAGTATTTGACCAGCCAGGAAGCCATAAACCCAGCTCCGCCTGTCACCAATACGGGTAGTTCGCGACAGAGTATATGGGGGTTAATTTCTTCTTCTTCGACCTGTTGTAACATAAGAATCAAAAAATTAATGATAAGCAGAGTAAGTTCCTAATTGAATTGAATCAAATTGAAATTCTTTTGGAGGATTTTGAAAGAACGAGCCAGTTCTGAGTAGGAAATAAAAATTGTGAGTTGAAATGAATAATTTTGGGAATTAAAAGAATCTAAAAAAATGAGGTATTATTATTTGATTTTGGGAGTGATCCTCTTCGCTTGTCATGAACAAAATAAGAACAAGGTATCTACTGCCGAACTGATGAAATCCCGGGAGATAAAAAAGGTTTCGGAAGCAGAAATCTTGAAAAAGGGAGGTGAGATTGGAAATGAAATACTTCAGTCGATTCAAAAGATGATACCTCATTTTGTTAAGGCGGACGCTGCTATTTGTGAATCACATAACTGGAATGCGCTTGACTCATTGAAGAAAGCCTATAAAGTAAAAATAGATCGAGTAAACGGGCAAAGCGAAGGCAATTCCGAATTAGAACTTCAACTTTTGATCGCCTATCAATACAATCTGGAAAACAATTTGAAACCAACAGCCTCAGTTCAAAAGTTGGATACAAAAACCGTCTTATTTGCGTATCCAATTGATATTGAGAGTAATATATATAAATACTGCTTGGACAGCGTGAGTAGAAGAAAAGCAGAATTATGGAGTGTGAAGATTCCTATCAAAGAAATCATTGGCAGACTTTAGTTCCTTCGTTTATCAATCAAAAACCCTGCGCCAACGGCGATCAAAACGATTGGCCAATAATCCCGAAATCGCACATCAAAATATTCAGGCAACCAAAATATTAAACCCATCACTATAAAAAATATACCTCCTCGTGCATGACCAGTAAGGAATTGATAAACACCTATTAAAACCAACACCATCTGCCAAGTGAAGAAGTAAAATGGAATTTCCCATGGCAGTAGACGTAGGTTATCCAATAAAAAAAGAACACCAATAAGAATAAATAGGGCGCCTAAAGAACTTCGTTTGTCTCGTGGAGTCATTGTTTTTTTGAGTTAAGATAAAAAAAAATAGCGAAGACTTATGCCTTCGCTATTTGTCCCATACAAAAACGCGGACGAATTATTTTGTGGCAATTAAGCTGATGTCAAGCGTGAACTCGTTTGAAATTGCCTTATCACCTAAATCGTCAAAGAAGCTTGGTGAGCCGTATCTGACATCGTACTTTGTTCTGTCTATTGTGATCTTGGCAGTAGCTGTGGCTTTGTTGCCCTTTACTGTTAGTTCAGTAGGAAAGGTCACCGATTCTGTTTTTCCCTTGATGGTTAAGTCTCCAGTCACGTTGTATTTTCCTTTGGCAGTGCTTTTCACATCAGTGATTTTGAAAGCGGCAGTTTTGTAGGTTTCAACAGCAAAGAAATCATCCGACTTCAAATGGCCTTCTAATTTGGCTCTCCATTCACCCTCTATGTCCGTGTTGGCAATGGAAGTCATGTCAATTTCGAAAGATCCACCTTTCAATTCTGAGCCTTCAATTTCCAAAGAACCTTTGGCAATTTTTACTGTTCCTGTGTGTCCACCACTCACTACTTTAGTGGCCGTCCACACTACACTACTCTCTGATACATTGGTTTCATAAGTAGTATTTGTCTCAACAGGATTAAGATTCAATCCAATAGCTAATAATAATACGTTTAACATGTTTGATAAATGATTTGATAAATTATATGTTTATACAATAGTTGTAATTACAAATATAACGAAGGTTCAATTATTAGGTTTTAATTTTGTTAGATTTTTTCAAATTCTTAATATTTTCAATGCAGATTTTCAAATATTCAATAATGCTGCTGAGAGATAACTAATTAAATAAGACGGACGTATAGTTGAATCAAATTGGCTTATCTTTGCCTCTTATAACAATACACACTAGATCAAAACAAAAATGACGAATACAGTATTAGCATTTGGGATGCCTGGCGGATGGGAGCTTGTAATTATAGTTTTGGTTATCATACTTCTTTTTGGAGCGAAAAAAATTCCTGAATTAGCAAAAGGTTTAGGTAAAGGAATTAGAGAATTCAAGGATGCGTCGAAAGAAATCAAAGACGAAATTCAAGAAGGCATCAAAGACGATAAGGAATAATTTTGAGCACATACGATTCATTGTCTCGAATTCAATCAGACATTGATTCGGGAGTCATAGACTGCGTAGGGTTAGTCAATCACTACCTTTCCAATATTAAAAAGTACGAACACCTCAATGCCCTCACTGTCGTATATTCAAATGAGGCGCTAGCTGCTGCCAAATCAGTGCAGAAAAAAATTGAAGCTGGGACGTCCGGCCGTCTGGCTGGAATGGTTTTTACGATCAAAGACGTTTATTGCCATGACGCACATGACTTGCAGTGTGGGAGCAAGATATTAGAAGGTTTCAAATCTCAGTTTACAGCTACTTGCGTTCAGCGTTTGCTAGATGAAGATGCCATACTGATTGGTAGAAACAACTGCGACGAGTTCGCCATGGGTTCATCAAACGAAAATTCGGTTTTTGGATCAGTTATTAATGCCGCAGGCGAAAATCGCGTACCTGGAGGATCATCAGGTGGGTCTGCTGTGGCTGTACAGGCAGATATGTGCTTGGTATCCATTGGATCCGATACTGGAGGCTCAGTTCGTCAGCCAGCAGCTTATTGTGGCATTGTTGGCCTCAAACCGAATTATGGCCGAATTTCACGTCATGGATTATCCGCTTATGCGAGTTCGTTCGACTGCGTAGGCATCTTGGCACATTCTGTAGATGACAGTGCACTGACATTAGAAATTATGGCTGGAGCAGATGACTATGATACCACTGTTTCACACACAGATGTCCCTGCCTATTCGAAAAATTCGAACTGGGATGGAATAGCCAAAGTAGCATGTTTTGACAACATCCTTTCTCACGAGGGGTTAGATGAAGAGGTAAAATCAGCTACCAGCAGTGTTTATGATAAACTTCAAAGTTTAGGTCATTCCCTGGATCATCTGGGCTTCGACTATTTGGATTACGTGCTGCCCACCTATTACATCTTAACTACTGCTGAAGCCAGTACCAATCTTTCTCGATACGATGGAGTGAGATATGGCTATAGAAGTGAGAACGGCCATGATCTAGAGTCTATGTACAAAAAATCACGCTCTGAAGGTTTTGGTGATGAGGTAAAAAAAAGAATATTACTTGGAACCTATGTTTTGAGCGAAGGCTTCTATGATGCCTATTTCACTAAAGCTCAAAAAGTACGAAGGCTCATTCGTAACGAGACGAAAAAGATATTTGAGAGTCATGACTTCATCGTTTTACCGACCGCCCCTACTACCGCTTTTGAACTCAACAGCCACGACCGAGACCCACTAGAAATGTATCTTGAGGATATTTTTACCGTTCAGGCTTCATTAGCTGGTCTTCCAGCTATCTCTTTGCCAAACGGAACGGATAAAAATGGCATGCCTATTGGAATTCAGGTGATAGCTAATACTTTTGAAGAAGAAAAACTGTTATCTTTTTCAAAGTACTTGGTGGATCACGTACTGGCTAAATAGTTTATGATCAAAAACTTACTAATTATTCTGGGGCTTATTCCCTCTTTTTATCTCTTCGCACAAAAGGACGCTAGTTTGGATCAGTATCCTGAGGCTTCGTATGAGCTGATGCAGGATCGATTGAAATGTGTGGAGGGAAGTATTCCTTTGGAATTTAACACTCGCATCAAATCATTCATAGATTATTTTACAATCCGCGACCGTGAATACACAAAGTCTGTATTAGTCAATCGAAATGTTTTCTTCCCAATATTTGAACAAGCTTTGGCCGAAAGGGGCATGCCTGACGAATTGAAATACTTATCAATTGTGGAATCTGGCTTGCGCCCCAATGCGATGTCTAGAGTGGGTGCTGCTGGCCTCTGGCAATTCATGCCAGCAACAGGTAGATCTTACGGATTGTCACAATCCTGGTACATAGACGAGCGAATGGATCCTTACAAAGCCACTCAGGCTGCATGCAGATATCTAAAAGCCTTGTACAATATGTTTGGTGATTGGGAATTGGCTCTGGCCGCTTATAACACGGGACCAGGGAATGTCAGAAAGGCCATTCGTAGATCAGGTTATAAGAAAACCTTCTGGGAAATCTATAACTACTTACCAAGAGAAACTCGCTCTTATGTACCACAATTTGTGGCCATGATCTACACCCTCAATTACCTGGACGAACATAATTTTGTTCTAGACGAAATGGAAATGAAGTATCAAGTAGACTATGATACGCTTCATGTAAATGGCTACATGCATTTAGAAACTTTTGCCAATTTGGTCAATGTCTGTGTCGACGATCTGATCTCTCTCAATCCGCACGTGATACGTGGCGCCACTCCAGATGGCACCTTAAACTTTCCGCTGCGCGTGCCTATGGATCTGGCAGATGATATTAGAATGAATCGCAGGACAATTTTAGACTCGGCCAGTAAAGTGGGCAAAGTAGAATTAGAATATCTAGCTAGAAACTCACCAGGAAGCACCTATGGTCGAACCCGTCAAATATATAGAGTGAGAAGTGGAGATGTGCTGGGCACCATTGCTCAGAGATATCACGTCAGGGTATCTGACCTCAAAAGGTGGAACAACCTCAACAGTAATATGATCCGTGTGGGTCAGAGATTAAACATTTGGACGTTGCCTCATTATTCTTCTCAGACGAGAGAAACTTATGTGGTCAAAAATGTACCCAAACCTGTTCCAATTATAGCAGGAGGCACTTACCACTTGGTGAAATCTGGCGAGTCACTCTGGAGCATTTCTAAACTTTATGAAGACCTGAGTATTGAAAAAATCAAAAAACTGAACAATCTCACTTCCTCCAATATCAAGCCGGGTCAGAAATTGTTAATTAATATGTGACTATTGGCAAAGACCGGATTAGTACTAAAAGCATTCAATCAATATGAAATTACGGAACATACAAAACCTCTTTTTCTTACTAATCACAGTATTTGCAGCTAGTTGCAATCCAGACTCATCAAACAATGGGGGGAGCAAATCACATTTGCCAATAGCACGAGGTGAGGCAAATGCCATCCTTTGCGTCATGGATACTTCGCAGTGGAATGGGGCTGTTGGAGAAGCACTGCGAGATATATTCTCAGATTACGTACCTGGTTTGCCCCAAGACGAAGCCTATTTCAAGTTGAGAAATATTAATCCTTTGAAGATGAATAATATTCTTAAAACAGGTAAGTCCATGATTTTTGTGAGTACCATGGACAATCAGGGTGCACAAAGTAGAGCCATGCAAAATTATTTCACCTCTTCTTCACTGGAGAGAATTTTGCAAGACACATCAT
Organism: Reichenbachiella faecimaris; assembly: GCF_900176375.1. Taxonomy (GTDB): domain Bacteria; phylum Bacteroidota; class Bacteroidia; order Cytophagales; family Cyclobacteriaceae; genus Reichenbachiella; species Reichenbachiella faecimaris. Next base: position 796,794 of record NZ_FWYF01000002.1, read on the forward strand.
TGTACAGATTGCCTCAAAAAAACCAGTTTGCTAGGGGGCAGGAGATTTTACACTTGTTTGGTCAAACGGAGGGCCAGCTCATCGCGCACCTGAAAAGAGATAAGGATGTTTTGAGAAATTACTTTTTGAATATTGAAAATGAGAGAATTGCCAAAGCAATCTTCAAGGTACGCGAAAAGCAGATTGAAAAAACGTTGAGAGAAACACATGGATTTGATTTTCAAGTACCCTATGGCTATGACTTGGCAAAAAATCAAAGAGATTTTATTTGGGTTAGACTTTTAGACCCTGAATATGAAAAGGATGTTTTCGTACATTATAGACCTTTCACTTCTCGTGACCCATTTGAGGATGTATTGGCTTTTAGAGAAGAAATAACCTCTTCCTATATGCGTGATATCCAGAAGCCAGATATTTTCATGACGCTACAGAATGAGAACATGAATATCCGTGAAGTGAATTTCAAGGGGAAATACGCCAAAGAACTGCGTGGTCTTTGGAAGTTAAGTGATATCTCAAGTGGTGGGCCGTTCGTAAGCTACCTATTTGTTGATGAATCTCAAAAGCGTCTCTATTACCTAGAGGGATACGTATATGCACCTTCAAAGGACAAGCGTGAGTTTATGCAAGAGATAGAAGTGATCTTAAATACCTTTCGCTCTGGGGAAGAATTAAAGTAGAGTTGGGGTGAGGCCATAAGGACTTTAATCCTTTGAACTTAATGCCCTGTTTCTAGCTCATTTCTCGTAGAATTTCCACAATTTTGAAGCTTGGTTTTTGCTCGTTTGCATACCCCCATGTGCTCAAAAGCCAGCAACATGATTAATCCACGAATTCTACTATGAGTTTTAAAATAAGAAAAAAGGACGCTCTCGATTTTCATTCCGAACCCACTCCCGGAAAAATTGAAGTTACACCCACCAAGCCTTTAGCGACACAGCACGATCTGGCATTAGCATATTCTCCAGGGGTAGCCGTACCCTGCTTGGAAATTGCCGAGGACAAAGAAAAAGTATATAAGTACACGGCAAAGGGAAATCTTGTAGGTGTAATTTCGAATGGCACGGCCGTATTAGGTTTAGGTAATATTGGCCCTGAGGCTTCCAAACCTGTGATGGAAGGAAAAGGCGTTCTCTTTAAGAAATTTGCTGGTATTGATGTTTTTGACATCGAAATTGAAGAAGAGGACCCTGACGAATTCATCAAAATTGTAAAATCCTTAGAGCCTACTTTTGGAGGCATCAACTTGGAGGACATCAAGGCACCAGAAAGCTTCAAGATAGAGGGGGAGCTTAGGGAGCAAATGAACATCCCAGTCATGCATGATGATCAGCACGGCACGGCAATCATATCAAGTGCAGCTCTGCTCAATGCGCTTGAAGTAGTAGGCAAGAAAATTGGAGAGATTAAGATAGTAGTAAATGGTGCTGGTGGTGCGGCCATAGCTTGTACAGATCTGTATGTTAAGATGGGAGCCACTCGTGAAAATATAGTGATGCTCGATAGCAAAGGCGTGATCAGAAAAGATCGTGAAAAGCTGGATGCGATGAAAGGCAAATATGCTACAGATAGAAACATCTCAACGCTGCCAGAGGCTGTGAAAGACGCAGATATGTTTTTGGGATTATCCATGGGCAACGTGCTTTCTCCAGAAGATTTACTTGCCATGGCTAAGAATCCAATCGTATTTGCCCTGGCCAATCCAGACCCAGAAATCGCTTACGACTTAGCCATGTCCACTCGTGATGATATCGTAATGGCAACAGGTCGATCTGATCATCCTAATCAGGTGAATAATGTATTGGGTTTTCCATACATTTTCAGAGGAGCACTGGATGTAAGAGCAACAGCAATCAATGAAGAAATGAAACTGGCAGCAGTCACGGCTCTAGCAGAAATGACCAAATTGCCTGTGCCAGAAATTGTTTCCAAAGCTTATGGTGAGAAAACCATCAAGTTTGGGAAAGATTATTTGATTCCCAAACCGTTAGACCCAAGACTGATCGCCAATATATCTTCTGCTGTAGCCAAAGCAGCAATGGACTCTGGCGTGGCAAAAACCAACATCGACGACTGGGAAGAATATAAGATAGAGCTGGAAGAACGTGTAGGCGCTGAAAAGCGAATTATCTCTCGTATCATTTCTGCCGCAAAGAAAAACCCCAAGCGGATTGTGTTTGCTGAGGCAGATGAAGAGAAGATCCTAAAAGCAGCTCAGCTCATAGCAGATGAGAAAGTAGGTATCCCAATATTATTGGGTAATGAGAAAAAAATCAAACGCCTCATTGGTGAGCTAAATCTGGATTTGGACTGCACAATCATAGACCCATTCTATCAAGAAGAAAAAGTGGGGGCGTTCGCCAAAATTTATTTTGAAAAGCGAAAAAGAAAAGGAGCCACTGTACAAGAAGGCCGTCATCAGATGCTAGATAGAAACTACTATGGCGCCATGATGGTTGAAACTGGAGAGGCAGATGCCCTGATATCTGGTCTCAATAGTGATTACCCAAATACTATCAGACCCGCCCTACAAATAATAGGCGTAGAAGAAGGACTGACCCGAGTGGCTGGTATGTACATCATACGAAATAAGAAAGGAACTTTCTTCTTGGCAGATACAACCGTGAATGTAAATCCAGATGTTGAGGGATTAGTCAACATCATAGAGTTGACGCATCGAGCCGTTAAGTTCTTTGGCTTCGAGCCAAAAATGGCGATGTTATCCTATTCTAATTTTGGTTCTGCAAAAGGGGATGTACCCACCAAAACGGCTAAGGCTGTACAGATCGCCAAAGAGAAATGGCCTGAGATGATTATTGATGGAGACATTCAGGCTAACTTGGCGATGAACAAAAAAATGTTGGAGAAGACTTATCCGTTTAGCGACTTGGCGGGCCATCAGGTTAACACATTAATTTTCCCTAATTTGTCGTCTGGAAATATCGCTTATAAATTGTTAATGGAGATAGGTGCAAGTGAAGCTATAGGCCCCATTTTAATGGGCATGCAAAAGCCAGTTCATGTTTTGCAAGCGGGAAGTTCAGTAAGAGAAATTTACAACATGGCGGCTATTGCCGTGGTGGATGCTCAAGCTACGGCCAATAAGAAGAATAAATGATTGCATATCTGGAAGGAAAATTGGTAGACAAAGACCCTACCTATGTCATTGTCGATGTAGGAGGTATGGGTTACCATGTGAAAATTACACTCAATACATTTGCGCAAGTGAAGGCACTTGAGGCCTGCAAAATTCATACGCATTTGCACGTCAAAGAGGATGCGCATACCTTATATGGCTTTTTTGAAGAGTCTGAACGTAAGAGGTTTTTGCAACTAATTTCTATTTCAGGAGTGGGTCCCTCAACTGGATTGATGATATTGTCCTCTCTTTCTCCAGAAGAAATACATTCTGCCATTGTGAATGGAGATGTAAAAACGATCAGTGGGGTAAAAGGGATTGGACAGAAAACGGCCCAAAGAATTATTCTAGAGCTGAAGGATAAAATGAGCAAAGAAGAGCTTGAAGGTCATTCGCCAGTGATATCCCTATCATCAGGCAATACACTCAAGTCAGAAGCGTTGTCAGCTCTTACCACGTTGGGGATAAATAAGACAGTAGCAGAAAAAACAATTGATAAAATAATGAACGAAACCGCGGAGCAAGTGAGTCTAGAGGAATTAATTAAATTAGCCCTTAAAAGGGCCTAAAACAGCAACAAAAAGGGTTTGACCTCAATCAAATTCCACATAACACCTACCCTAATACTCATTCTCCTTATGGGAATGCTGGAACCGTTTGCGTCTTATGGTTTTCAGCAAGTGCCGGCTGATTCTGTATCAGCAGACTCAGTTACAAATCAAAAATACGAGCCTTCTTATCGGCCTACCTACAGACAACAAGATCGCTTTGGTGATCCGTTTTCAAATACACAAAGTCCATCCCCACTACTTTTGGAAGATCCTGCATCTATGCAGTTGGATCTTGAGATAGATACGGGAATGAATTATACCATTTACGAAAGAGTAGGCGCACTCAATTATCGGCCAAGATCTACCATGTCCTTTGAGGAATTCAATCGTTTTCAGGATGCCGAAATGAAGAAGGAGTATTGGCAGAATCGTTCTTCAGGCCTGGATGGAGAAAGCGCAGTGAGTGGTAGGCGCCTCATTCCAAAATTGTACATCAGCCCGATTTTTGATCGGATCTTTGGTGGCAGTTATGTGGACATTGAGCCCAACGGATTCGTCAACCTGGATTTTGGCGGACGCTGGCAGCGTATAGAAAATCCAGCGTTTAGTATCAACCAACAACGAAATGGGGGCTTTAACTACAACCAACAAATTTCTATGAATGTGGTAGGAAAGGTGGGTGAAAAGTTAGCCATCACGGCCAATTTTGATAATAATAATTCCTTTGATTTTCAAAACAACCTGAAGGTAGAATATACGGGATACGATGAAGACATTATCAAAAAAATAGAAATCGGCAACGTAAGTATGGGTGTATCTAATTCACTCATGTCTGGCGGTCAGAGTCTCTTTGGAATCAAAACGCAGCTGCAATTTGGTAAGCTCTATGTTACCGCCTTGGCCTCTCGTCAACAAGGGAAGTCCCAGAGCAAAACCTTTCAGTTTGGAGCAGAAGGTCAGCCTTTCAGTTTGAGAGCAGCAGACTATGACGAGCGGAGACACTTTTTCCTGGCACACTTCTTTAGAGACAATTACCAATCCTGGCTGCAAGATATTCCGCAGGTGACTTCAGGAGTCAACATCACCCGAGTAGAGGTTTATGTAGTAAACTCTAACAACGAAACTGCCAACGTTCGAAATTTTATAGCCTTTACTGACCTGGGAGAGGGGGATATAGAGAATATTGAAAACACCATGCAGTGGGGTGCTTCAGCAGGAGGAGGGCCAGCAGACAATAAACGAAACAATGGCAACGGTCTTTGGGACTATATCAACGCGAATGACATAAGTATTAGAGACAATCCTGATGTTGAGGCCTTTCTTAAGGCCAACGGAGGGATGGAAGTAGGCACTGACTATGAAATCAGAACATCAGCACGAAGGTTGGATGCGCGCGAATTCAAGTGGCACCCCAAATTGGGATACATCAGTCTGCAACGAAAGCTGCAAAACGACGAAGTCCTGGCTGTAGCTTTCGAATATACTTATAATGGCCAAAGCTTTCAGGTAGGAGAATTGTCAGAATCTTATTCTGGCCGACCAGATGATGATTTGATCTATCTCAAAATGCTCCGGCCCGCAAGAATCAATACAGATATTACTGCCTGGGATTTGATGATGAAAAATGTTTATTCATTGAATTCCCCACGTGTCAATGAAGAGGGTTTTGAGCTTAGAATTAACTATCGTGATGATACCAAAAACTATGACTCACCAAACCTAAACGAAGGAGCAAACACAAATAATGTCCCACTGATTGAGTTATTAGCACTGGATCAATTAAATGTAAACGGAGATAACCAAAAGGATGGAAAGTTTGATTTTATCCCTGACGTCACCTTTGATGTGGAAAATGGCTATGTCATATTTCCTGTGCTCGAACCCTTTGGCGCTACACTTGAATCTAAATTTGAGAGCAATGAGCAAAGGCTGAAGGATCAATACGTGTTTGAAGATTTGTATACGAAATCCAAAATTGACGCTCAGCAAAACATTTCCAAAAACAAATTTTTCATTAATGGCACGTACTCTTCCAGTGCGGCTGGTGTATATCCTTTGAATGCATTCAATATTGCCAAAGGCTCTGTGAAAGTGACGGCTGGGAGTCAACTACTAGCGGAAGGGGTCGATTATCAGGTCAATTACAATGGAGGAGGGACAGTCACGATGCTCAATGACGGGGTGACGGCCTCAGGCAAGCAAATCAATATTTCGTATGAGGTGGATGATTTGTTCAGTTTTCGATCCAGATGGCTGACAGGCGTTCGGATGGATTACCGATTTTCCGAAAAGGTAAATGTTGGCGCTACGGTATTTCACCTGAGTGAAAGGCCTGGAGGGGTAAGTCGCTATACAGCTGGCAACGAACCCATCAAAAACACGAAGTACGGTTTTGATGTGAATTTTCAGGATGATTCGCGCATGTTGACGAAGATGGTAGATGCTATGCCTCTGCTTAGCACCAAGGAAAAATCCACCGTGACATTCAATGGCGAATTTGCCCAATTGCTTCCGGGCACTTCTAATAAAGTAAATGGCGAAAGCTCCTCTTATCTGGATGACTTCGAAAACTCAGTGACGCCTTACAATATTGCTGGTGGTCATTTACCCTGGAAACTTGGCGCTCCCCCTTCAGAATTTATTGAAACTGGAGACATGGGTCTGGGAGCAAACTATAGAAGAGCTAAGATGGCTTGGTATATCATTGATCGTTCGGCTTTTTATCTCAGTGGGGGCAACAGACCAGGAAACATATCTGATGACGACCTTGAGAATCACTATGTGCGCCCTGTACTGCCAAGGGAAATATATAGACAACAAGATAGACAAGTGGTGAATACGAATTTGCCTGTGTTTGACATTGCCTACTATCCGAATGAGAGAGGGCCATATAATTATAACCCTGCAATTAATAATGAGGCATTATTTTCAGAGCAGGATGCTGAAAATAACTTTGGGGCTATTACAAGAGCTATTACTGGTGAAACGGACTTTAGCAACAACAACATAGAGTATATAGAATTTTGGATGATGGATCCCTTCATTTCTGGAGACAATGGCCGTGTGATTGATGGAATCATTGATGAAAATAATGATTCTGGTGGCGAGTTAATATTTCAGATAGGTGAAATTGCTGAAAACATCTTGCAAGAAGGCGTACGTGAGTTTGAAAACGGCCTTCCGCCAGATGGAAGTCTTGATAATACCGAACAAACAGATTATGGCAAGGCGACGACATTGAACTGGCTGACGAATTTTTTCGACAATTCGGCTTCTGCTAGAGCCAACCAAGATGTGGGTTTAGATGGGATTAGTTCTAATGAAGAATATAGTAGATTCTTTGAAGGAACCAACTTTGTCTTTCGTGAGTCAGATTTTAATGGTGTAGGCCTACCACGAATAAGAGAAGATGTGGCAGCAGATGATTTTGAATATTTTCTAAGTGACAATTATGATCAGAAAAATGCTAAAGTTCTGGAGCGATATAAAAAATTTAATGGCCTTGAGGGAAATTCGCCAGTAAGTAGTGGTACCAATGATTATGCTGCGTCCGCTACAAATGTGCCAGATGATGAAGACGTAAACCAAGATACTCGTATTACGTCCATTGATGAGGAAGCTTATAGGGAATTTAGGCTAGACCTGAGGCAAGGGGGACTTCGAGTAGGTGAACAAAACATTGTGGATAAGGTAACAAATCCTGACAATGAAGCCTCATGGTATTTGTTTAGAATACCAATTGATCAACCAGACTACACCACACCAAATTATAAAGTGTCTTCCAACAAACACATTAGATTGTACATGACAGGATGGCAACAACCTGTGGTATTGAGAATGGCCAAGTTGCAGCTGGTAGCTAGTCAGTGGAGAAAATCTACTGAGAATTTGAAGGATAAAGGATTTGATGTATTGCCAGAAATAGGGTCTTCTGATTTCGAAGTATCAGTAGTAAACATTGAAGAGAACAGTTTACCAGCTGACGGAAAACCACCTTATGTATTACCTCCAGGGATTTCCAGAGACAAAGACAATACGACGACCATATCGCGTCAGGTCAATGAGCAGTCGCTTAAAATATGTGTGGAAGAGCTAGAAGACGGTGATGCACGGGCTGTGTATAAACAGGTGGCTCAGGATTTGGTCAATTATGGCAGGATCAAGATGTTTTTTCATGCAGAGCAGTACAAGGAGGGCAATGTAGCAGACGATGAAATGACTGCTTTTATTCGTTTGGGTCTAGACGAAACAGAAAATTATTATGAGATAGAAGTGCCTCTGAAGATTACTCCTGATAATGCATCCCCGTATTCTAGAGCGGACATTTGGCCAGAGGCCAACGAAATAAATCTTTCACTTGATGAACTTTATGGGACAAAGGCCGCCAGAAATGGAAGTGATGTAAATGAAAGTGATGAGTTTTCGAGACAGTCTACGGACGGCAGGCATAGAATAACCATAGTTGGAAACCCCAAGCTTAATAATATCACAACTATGATGATTGGTATTCGCAATCCTGAATCCGATAACAATACAGCACCTCATTCCCTGTGTATTTGGGCAAATGAGATGAGGTTGACAGAATATGATGATGAAAAAGGCTGGGCGGCAAATGCAAGAATGAGTGTAAAGCTGGCAGACTTTGCTACAATCAATGCTGCTACGAGATACACAAGCGTGGGCTTTGGAGGTATTCAGGACAATATCTCACAGCGTACAAGAGACGAGTCTATTGACTACGACCTGTCAATGAATATGAATGTTGACAAGCTGATCCCATGGAATACTGGAGTGAAAATTCCAATGTTTGTGAGTTATTCCAAATCCAAGCAAACACCCAAATATGATCCCTTAGATCCTGATCTTCCGCTAGATGCCTCAGTAATAAAATTTGAACAACAAAAAGACAGAGATGCTTACAAGGAAAAGGTAATATCTCAGACCGTAAATAAAAGCATCAACTTCATAGATGTGCACAAAGAAAAAGTAAAAGAAGACGCCAAAAGTCATGTTTATGATATTGAGAATTTTTCTTTTAGCTATGCCTATTCTGAGCAGAAATCGAGTAACGTGAATACGGAAAGGGATTTCAGAAAAGAATATGATGGAAACGTTTCTTATCAGTACAACCCACAACCTCCATCTTTAGAGCCGTTCAAAAATTCAGAAGCATTTTCCAGCCCCTATTTGAAATTGATCAAGGATATCAATTTCTCCCCACTTCCTAATAATTTCTCTGTTCGAGCCTCTATGAACAGGGTGTTTAGGAAACGGCAACTGCGAAATGCTGACCTGACCACGGATGGTATTGACCCTAATTATGAAAAATATTTTACCTTCAATCGAACCTACAATGTGCGTTGGAGTATTTTCAAGAGTCTGAGCGTAAACTACAACGCTACAGCCAATGCCATCATTGATGAACCAGAAGGAGATATAAACACTCAGGCCAAGCGAGATTCTATCTGGAACAATGTGAAAAGGCTTGGAAGAATGAAGAACTATGACCAAAGTATTGGGGCTAATTATAGGTTGCCACTGGACAAGTTGCCACTCACAGATTGGATGAGTGCTGATTACAGATACGATGTGAATTATAGGTGGACGGGAGGCAATATTGGTCAGGTCGATGAATTTGGAAACCTGGTCGAAAACAGCCGTACCAGAGACTTAACGGGTAAGTTTGATTTGGTTAAACTTTATAATAAATCGAAGTACTTAAAATCCATCAATACCCCTTCTCGTTCTAGAAGCAGTTCTACCAGATCGCGTGTGCCCGCAAGAGTAGACACTACTCAAAACACGGGCGGAGGTGCTGGAGTGAAGGGTTTTATGAGACTACTCATGTCCGTACGGTCGGTCAATATGACCTTTGGCAAACGGGAAACGACACAGCTGCCAGGCTTCGTACCAGTTCCTTACATGTTTGGTATGGATAGTGATTTTGATGCACCAGGATCAGCATTCATTTTTGGAAGCCAAGACCCAGACATTAGGTTCAAGGCTGCTGAGAACGGCTGGTTAGTAGAAAACGGAAGACTAACTACTCCATTTGTCCAAAGTCTAACCAATGATCTAAACATCAGGGCAAACGTAGAACCATTAAAAGACCTTAAAATCCAACTGGACGCAAAAAGGTCAGAGACCAGTGCTTATCAGGAAATCTATAGATATGATACAGTTAGCCTAACCTACAGATCTCTGACGCCTACAAGATCAGGAAGTTATACCATCACATTTCTGCCTATTAAGACAGCGTTTGTTAAAGAAGAGTCAAATAATGTATCTCCCACATTCGAGAAATTTGAGGAAAACAGAGACATCATTCGCCAGAGACTCAATTTGTTAAACCCCAATGGCGAGTATGACATCAACGCCCAAGATGTGCTTATACCCGCCTTTATTGCAGCCTATTCTGGCAAGGACGCTACGTCAGTGAAACTCACCCCTTTCCCGAAAACCCCAGTTCCCAATTGGCGCATTGATTATGCAGGATTAAGTAAGGTAAAGGCGTTTCAGGAGATCTTCTCATCTATCAACTTGACACATGCCTATGTATCCACGTTTAGCATTACGAACTATACCAACTCATTGCTTTATACGAATGCAAATACGCTCGAATTGACCAACAGTATTTTGGATTATCCAATGGCAACTGACACGCTGAACAGCCAATATCTGAGCCCGGTTTATGTGATTAACCAGATAGACATGATTGAAAGGTTTTCCCCACTGATTGGGATCAACATTCGAACAAAAAACAATATCACTTCTAAAATAGAATACAAAAAGGAGAGAAGCCTAAGTTTGAATCTGTCGAATTCTCAGGTCACGGAATTGGTGAGTAACGACATTGCATTTGATTTTGGTATTACCAAAAGCAAAATGAAAATCCCTTTCAAAATCAATGGCAGAACGGTTACACTGGATAACGATTTACAGTTTAGGTTCACTTTTACAGTCAGGGATACCAAAACTGTGCAACGAAAAATAGATGATGTGCAAACAGTGACTAACGGAAATATAAACTATCAGGTAAGGCCTACATTGAGCTATGTCGCGAATCAAAAACTGAACATCACCATGTACTTCGAAAAGAATATCAATGAGCCTAAAACTTCGAGCCAATACAAGAATTCATCCTCAGCATTTGGTATCCAAATGAGATTCAGTTTATCTCAATAAATTTTGCATATATCTGGATATAATAATCTTATAAGATTGATAATTCAATTGAGAAAATCAACGTATTTTTGGCTCAGTTAATTAAACAAAATCGATTCAAGATGAATATTCCTGAAAACTTACTTTATACAGAAGATCACGAATGGGTGAAAATAGATGGTGATATAGCTACAGTAGGTATTACTGATTTCGCTCAAGGCGAATTGGGTGATATTGTATATGTAGAAATTGAAACGGAAGGAGATACCATTGCCAAAGGTGAATTGTTCGGTACGATTGAAGCAGTGAAAACTGTTTCTGACCTATTTATGCCTATGTCTGGTGAAGTAGCAGAGTTCAACGAAGAGTTAGAGTCTGAGCCGGAGATTGTAAACTCTGATGTTTATGGCGATGGCTGGATGATTAAAATAAAACTTTCTGACTTGAGTGAAAAAGAAGGTTTACTTTCTGCGGATGCCTACAAAGAATTGATCGGGAAATAATTCTTTCAAAATCCTCATATAAAAAAATTGCAATAGGATGGACATGTGCCATCCTTTTTGCTACCCTATCCCCGTCGAGTGGCGAACCGCTGTTCGAATTTCCGATCCCTCATTTAGATAAGCTGGTTCATTTTGGGCTTTTTTTTATTCATGCACTGCTAATGGCTTTGGCTCTAGATGTCAAGAAAGAATATCTCGTGATTTTCTCTCTGGGAGTGATACTGGCAGTGGTTACTGAAGGATTGCAAACCTTTGTACCTTCTCGTCAGACTGACCTTTTAGATGGAATAGCAGACGTTTGTGGAACTACACTTGGAATGATATTCGTTTATTTAGTACAGAATCAAGGGGTTAAGAGGTAGGCCTTAAATCTATAATGTGGATTTATTGTGGATTAATTCCATTGAAAAAAAATGATTTCCTGTAGATATAATGAGGACTTTGCTATATTTGAAGTTGCTATTAGAAAAGAAATTTTATTTTAAATAGATAAGCATGGAGCTAAAGAAAAACCCGAAAATATCTCTTGAGAGAAAATCAGGGATGTTTTTTAACATTGGCTTGGCTGTCAGTTTATTACTAGTCATCACTGCTTTCGAGTGGAGATTTTATGATGATGGAGGATTAGTTGATTTGGGTCAAGTGGATGATGATTTTGAGGATATCATGGAGATTCCTCCTACCGAGCAACCACCACCACCACCACCAAAGATTGAATTGCCAAAGATTATCGAAATTCCTGATGAGGAAGAGATCGAGGAAGAGATCGAAGTGGATTTGGATGTGGAAATTACGGAAGAAACCGTAATCGAAGATATCGTATTTGAAGAAGCTCCTGAAGAGGAAGTTGCGGATGAGATTTTTGATATCGTGGAAGACCAGCCAGGACCTCCAGGTGGTATGGCAGCATTCTACACGTATGTGGCCAAGGAAATGAAATATCCTAATCAGGCACGTAGAATGGGTATCGAAGGTAGAGTATTCGTTCAGTTTGTGGTAGACAAAACTGGTAATCTTACTGAAGTTAGGGCCATCAAAGGTATTGGTGCTGGCTGTGATGAGGAAGCTGTAAGAGTATTGAAAAATGCTCCAAAATGGTCGCCAGGTAAGCAGAGAGGTCGCCCAGTGAAAGTAAGAATGATTTTGCCTATCACATTTAAATTGAGCTAAGCAAAAGTAAAAGCATATAGAAAAACCCGATCAGGCAGCTGATCGGGTTTTTTGTTTTAAGGCATTAGGAAAAGTAGAATTTGTTACTCACAAATCTCTACTGTGAAGGTGCCATTTACAGACGAAGAATTATCATTTCCATCTCTTATATCTAGTCTTCCTGTTACTTCAGATTCAGAAACGCTGAGTATTTCGATTGCTCCTTCCACGGCAATGATGTTCAGACCAAAATCTCCTTCATCAGGATCATAAAACGTGGCTGTTTTGGAGTTGTCGAGGTCGTCAAAATCAAATTTTAATTCAGTCACACCGATTTCATTATCTATATAAAAGAAAATATAGGGACCGTCAAATGAAAACGTCGTGCAAGGTACAGCGTCACTATCAGCTGATAAGTCTATGGAGATAGTACCATCAGAAATATCAGCCCTTCCGGAAACAAAAGTCCAGCTTTTCCCATTAATTGAGCCCGTGGCGGTTTGATCTTTAAAATCATAAGCTGGGCCATCATCGTCATCATCTCCACAGCTGAAGATCAAAATGGATAAACCTATGAGCATAAGTTTTGAAAATAATTTCATGATTTTTTATTTAATAGTTATCGAAAATTCATCACTATCTGCCACAAAAGGATATTTCGCTCTGAATTCATCTTGTGCAGATTTGTTTAATTTTTGAATAATCACACCTTCATGGTTGTCATTGAAATCAAGTGTATCGCCTAGGTAATCGTAGGCTCCACTGTGTCCTACATACGCATGGCCATTGCCATCTTCTCCAATTCGATTGCAGCCCAGGGTATAGCTCTGGTTTTCAATGGCTCGGGCCTTTAACAGGGTATCCCAGGCATTAACCCTTGGCTTTGGCCAATTCGCCACGTAGATCAGTAGATCATAATCATAATCGCCATTGGTTTTGTCAAACTTGTTTTTGGCCCATGCAGGAAAACGCAGATCATAACAGACCAAAGGGCATATTTTCCAACCTTTGTAATTTACAATTAAGCGCTCAGTCCCGCCTTTGAAAAACATTTCTTCCTTGGCCAAGGAGAACAAGTGACGTTTGTCATAGGTTTGAAAGGAGCCATCAGGAAAGGCCATGAAAAAGCGATTGAAGTAGTCAGTGCCTTCTTTTACGATATAGCTACCTCCTATCAGCGCATTTTTTTGATTGGCCATTTGCAACAGCCATTTGTGTGTTTTCAAACCAGGTACTTCTGCAAGTTTTTCTGGCGTCATGGAAAAACCAGTATTAAACATCTCTGGTAGTACAATGACATCCACAGGTTCTGAGATATTCCAAATTTGTTCTTCAAACATGGCCAAATTGGCATCTATGTTTTCCCAATGAAGATTGAACTGAAGGATGGCAACTGTTAGATCTGACATAGTTTTTGCGCGGCTTGTTTTAGGGTTTCTTCACTTTTGGCAAAGCAAAGACGAAGTTGTTGATGGTCAGAGTGATCAGTATAAAACGGAGATAATGGGATAGAGGCTACACCATGAGTCTTTGTGATCCACTCGGCCATTTTACGATCTGGTTGATCGCTGATAGCTGCATAGGAGAAACTTTGAAAATAGGTGCCCTTGCAAGTGATAGGTTTGAACCTAGAAGGTGCCATCAAATCCAATAAGTAATCTCGTTTCTGCTGAAAGAAGCTAGGGAGATACTCGTAGTGTTTGGGTTCGTTCAGGTAATCTGCCAAAGCCCATTGGGTGGCTGTACTGACACTAAAAACTAAAAATTGATGTACCTTTCTAATTTCGTCAGTCAGAAAAGGTGGGGCAACTGTGTAGCCCATTTTCCATCCTGTGGCATGAAAGGTTTTGCCAAAGGAATAAATGGCTACGCTCTTTTTTCTGAGCTCTTCATTTTTTAATACTGAGTGATGTGCTTGCCCATCATAGATCAGATGCTCATACACCTCGTCACTGATCACATAGATTTCTTTGTCCCTTGTGAGCCGTGCTAATTCATTCATATCATTTTCTGTCAATACTGCTCCGCTTGGGTTGTGTGGTGTATTGATGATGATGAGTTTCGTTTTTGCCGTTATTTTTTGTTCTACCTTTTTCCAAGGAATAGAAAAGTCGTCTTTATCTAAATTAATATTGATAGGCACACCTCCACAAAGCTGAATGGTAGGTAAATAGCAGTCATAAGCAGGGTCAAAGAAGATAACCTCATCACCTGCGTGCACAATGGCTGTAATGGTGGCGAACAAAGCCTGTGTAGCGCCTGCTGTGACCGTCACTTCATCTGACTCAATAGAAACGCCGAAAGTGTGGTCAATTTTTTTTGCAATGGCTTCGCGGAGCGCTAGTACGCCAGGCATAGGGGCATATTGATTCATGCCCTTTTGCATATAGTAGTGGATGCGATCTATTAGCTCAGGAGCTACGTCAAAGTCAGGAAATCCTTGAGCCAGATTGATTGCACCACATTCATTAGCCATTTTCGTCATTACAGCAAAAATGGAAGTTTGGGCGTTAGGCAGTTTGGAAATCATGTTTATTTTTTAGATGGGATTTTGATCTTGTAATCGGCGTCGCATTTGCCTTTAGAAATATTGTTGAGTTTCCCTTTGAGCACTCTTTTTTTGAATGGAGTTAAATAATCAGTAAATAGAATGCCATCAATATGATCGTATTCATGTTGTATGATTCGGGCTTTCATCCCATCAAACTCTTCCTCGTGTTCTACGAAATTTTCGTCTAGATAATTGATTCTCAATTTGGCATGGCGAGAGATTTCTTCCCTGATGCCAGGAATACTCAGACAGCCTTCTTCAAAGTTCCATTTTTCGCCTTCTTCCCACACGATTTCAGGATTGATAAACACCTTTTTGAAATTCTCCATGCCCTCTTCTTCCAATGGGCTACCATCTACTACAAACATGCGGAGGGATTTGCCAATCTGCGGAGCAGCTAAGCCTATACCACTGGCTTCATACATGGTTTCAAACATGTCATCTTTTAGCTTGATCACGTCTATGCTACCTTCTTCTATTTCGTCTGCTTCCCTCTTCAATACAGGGTCTCCATATACTACAATGGGGTAAATCATAATCTCGATTCTAAATATGACTGCAAAATGATCGCTGCACTTAGCTTGTCAACGTTCTCTTTTTTCTGTCGATCCTTCTTTTTCATTCCTCCTCTAATCATGGCATCCATGGCGAGTTTGCTTGTAAAGCGCTCATCAACCTGATGGATTTGATGATCAGGAAAGTTTTTCTTCAGCAAATTTATAAAAGACCGTACAGAAGCCGTACTGTCTGTGTCCTTATTCATCAAATCCTTAGGCATCCCAATAACAAATTCGTCTATGCCTTCGGTTTGTTGATAGTTTTTTAGAAAATCAATGGCTTGAAATGTTCTGACAGTTTCTAACGGAGTAGCAATAATTTGAAGAGGGTCAGTGACGGCTAGGCCTGTTCGCTTGGTACCAAAATCAATGGCTAAAATTCTGCCCATTTAATTTTGGCTGAAGGTCAAAGTGAGTTTTTCCTTCGCTTGTTTTTCTAGCATCAGTGCCTTTGGAAACAAGACATTGTTTTCGATATGAGCATGTTTGGTCAACTCTTGATCAAAGGCCTGCAACTCCTTGAAAATTACTTTAAGTTGAATGTCTTCAATATCCGTAGTTTGATACTCTCCTGTAATTCCTCTGATCCCTTTCATTTCATCATCAGAATCTCCATGATGCAGAGCGAACTCTTGAATGGAGAAGGAATCTATATTCACCAGCACCTTGGCTGAACTACTTTTGCCTAATACAAAGCATTCTAGATCATTGATGTATGAAAACAGTCGATCCTCTTCTTCATAAATATGATGAATAAAATCATCCACAAACATGGGTAAAACCATTTTTAGGTCTTCTATCAATTCTGTATCTGCTGGTGCTTTTAGGGCGTTGATTTGACGAAGAATAAAAGGCAAACGATCTTTGATAAATAACTCGTGTGCGTGTTTGAGATAACCAATGATCAATCTTGCTGGAAAGTTGATCAGTTCGGAAGCATTTATTGTAGATCTGTCTTGTGCTCGATCAATTACATCTAGCAGCTGACTCAAGTTGATCTTGTGCTCCTGACAGACTTCTAGTAGTGTTTTATTTTTTGACTTGTAGTACTCCACTCCGAAATAGTCCAAGACTTTCGCGTAAACGAAATTTTCGTTGACCAATATTTCGATTGATTTGTTCTTCATGGGTTCTTCACGCACTGCTACAAATATAAAAAAATTGTAAGAGAGCTTAATACCCTATGACCAATTCGAAGTGAAATTATTTATAGTATGTCAGTAATAATCTTGCTGATGGTCACACCTTCTGCCTCAGCTTTGAAGTTTCGAACGATTCTATGTCTCAAGATGGGTTCGGCAACTGCCTGTACATCTTCGATATCTGGAGAGTATTTTCCATTGAGGAGGGCATTGCATTTAGCTCCCTTGATCAAAAATTGTGATGCTCTCGGACCTGCGCCCCACTCCAAATATGACTGAGCAATGTCAGAAGCTCTATCAGAATCTGGTCTTGTTTTATGCACCAAGTTGACTGCATATTCTATCACATTGTCCGCTACTGGCACCTTATTTACCAGCTTCTGAAATTCAATGATTTGCTTGGCGTCGAGCACTGCGTTTACATCCCCAATGGCCACAGCAGACTCATTTTTTACTATGTCTATTTCTGACTCATAAGAAGGATAATCCAGATTGATCATAAACATGAACCTGTCCAGTTGTGCTTCAGGCAATGGGTAAGTACCTTCTTGTTCGATTGGGTTTTGTGTAGCCAAAACGAAAAATGGCTCATCCAACTTCCATTGTTTTCCAGCTACTGTTACTGAGTATTCTTGCATTGACTCAAGTAGCGCAGCTTGTGTCTTAGGGGGTGTTCGATTGATCTCATCAGCCAGGATAATATTAGAAAAAATGGGTCCCTTGATGAATTGGAAATTTCTGTCTTTATCTAAAGTTTCGGCACCCAAAATATCAGATGGCATCAAATCGGGTGTAAACTGAATGCGATTAAAATCTAAATGCAATGCTGAAGATAATGTCCGAATTAAAAGCGTTTTGGCCAATCCTGGTACACCCACAAGTAGTGCATGCCCCTGACAAAAGATAGAGGTAATCAGCAGTTTGACTACCTCGTCCTGTCCCACAATTACTTTAGATATCTCTTCTTTTAATTTGGCATAAGCCTGATGCAAAGCATCTGCAGCTTCTACTTCGGTCGCATATTCACTCATAGATGTCAATTTATCAAAATTTGGCAATTTTCATACTCAGGTTCTACATGAATATAAACTTCACCTTGAGCTTCCTTAAACCATTTAGACATGATTTGGTTGCGTTTGTTGGCGACAGTAGCCGCTCTTATTTTTTGATAATCCTGCAACAAGTTGGCCTGATGGGGTGGCACTTTTTCTTTGTACATGATAATCCTAACAGCGTCAGTGCCGTCTGCCATTCTAAATTCCAAGGGTTTGGTGATGCTGCCTACAGCCATAGTATCTATAGTAAAAAACAGCGTGGGGTCTAGTTCTTCTACAGATACTCTCATGGCTCCAGTTGCATCACTGAAGAAGCCGCCATTCCCAGCAGTTACCTGATCATCTGAATGTTCTTTGGCAAATACTTCAAACCTCATGCTGTCCACGACTACAGCTGTTCTCAAACTATCCAGAAAATTTTTGGCGTCGTCTACATCACCTACGCTGGGCTGAGGGATAATAAGTATGTGTCTTGAGTTGTAAGTATTCCCTCTTCTTTCGATTAGTTGAATCAAGTGAATTCCAAATTGTGATTCGACAGGTCTGGAAATTTCCCCTGGCTTCATACTTAACGCAGCCGCCTCAAATTCTGGAGCAAGTTCTCCTCTTTTGAAAAAGCCCAGTTCACCACCATTGGCGGCAGAACCAGGATCCTGAGAGTGCTTTTTGGCCAATTGACCAAAATCTTCTCCGTTCTGAATTCGTTTTTTGAAATCAAGCATTTGTGCTTTAATTTCTTCTTTACGGTTTTCGTTGACTTCTGGAATTTTAACTATTTGTCCTATTGTGACCTCAGTAGAAAAGTAGGGTAAACTGTCAGCAGGAATTTGATTGTAGAATTTTTTTACTTCTGCTGGCGTCACTTTTACGTCCTCTCCAATTGTTCCTTGCATTTTCTGAACAATCATTTGTTCTTTGATTTGGTCGAACAAGTCAGCTTTGAATTCTTCTATTGTTTTGTTGTAAATTTCTTCTAGTCTTTCTTCAGATCCTATCTGCTGTATGAAGTAAGACATTCTTCTATCTAAATTGTTTTCCACTTCAATATCCAAAACATAAATAGAGTCTATTTCTGCCTTGGCTACCATCATTTTATTGATGACCAGTGATTCAAGAATTTGACATTTGGCGTTGCCCTGTGACAGTTCTCCTCTTGAGAGGAATTCAAGGTAGGCGCGATCCAATTCCGATTTGAGAACAATATAATCGTCCACCTTGGCTATGATCCTGTCGATCACTACGCCTTTGTCGTCTGACTGTGCTTGACCAGTGCTTATCACACCCATCAAGAGTCCTATCAATACTAACTTAATATATTTCAAATTCATTATTTTCCTTCGCTACTTTGTAAACCTCTTCTTCTAGTTCCTTTCTTAACTCTACTTTTTTCTTATTGATCAGAATGCTTTCAATGTCATCCTTGATGTAACTAAGCGGGGCAATTTGATCTGATATTTTGTAATCCAAAACTCGAATAAAGTAGTAGTAATTTTCATCTGATGTCTCCACAAAACTGTTGTTTTTTAAGAAATCAGCTTTTTCTTGCACACTAATTAAGGGTGTATTGCTGATTACTTCATCAAAATTGATCCATAGTTCTGTTTCCAAAGAAGACTTGGACGCAAAACGATAACAATACGACTGAATTTCTTCTAGATTGGAGTCTGGATAAGTCCTGATGAGCTGTCTGAAATTTTCTATCTGTGGAGCTTCTACTGGTACCATGGCAAACAGACATCTCATAATATTTTGGCGAAGTACGAAGTTTTCGAACTTCTCATTGTAGTACTTCTCAATCTCCTCATCCGAAGTTTCTTTATCCAGACGCTGGTTGATATAATGCATTTCAAATTCATGCACCATTAGCGCATAGCGATAGTCCAAAATCTTGCGCTCAATTTTGGCTTCATCAAAATCCAACTCTGTGGAGGCTCTGGCGATTGTCAATTGTTTTTTGACCCAGGAGTCCACATATTTTGAGACGATCATGCTGCTGTCGCCTTGATTGCCTCTGGGTACCAAACTGCTGATGTCTTCATCATAGAGATAGATGTCGTTGACCCTGGCAATTATCACACGATCGTCTACTTCTTCGGAGACATCTACATTGTAGAGTTGCTCACAAGAGGACAGCCATAAAACAAAAATTCCAGCTATATATAATCTAATTTTCAAATTCTTCAATATATGATTTCAGTACTGACCGATTCAGTTTCATAGGATATTTTTTGCTCAATGCTTTCAGCCACTGCTTTTCTAATTCGGTTTGATAATCCGAAATAACTAACCCTTTGATGTTTTTCAGCGACTTGTAGCCGTTAGGCTGAATAGACGTCACTACCCAAAGCGTCTGGTAGTTTTCTCCTTTTTGAATCGAACTACCAACTTGCCAATGTGCATCAAGCCATTCCTTCTTTCCCTTCTCTATTTTTTCATCAAAAGTCTGCAAAGTTAATGGTTCTTCGCTATTGAACAGACTATCCAATTCGGAATTTGTCTTGTCTAATTGAGTGCTAACACTTTGAAGTACAGCAGAATCCTTGGAGACGAAACGACGAATGACTGCGTGTTCTGCCATTTCGTAATTCTTCTTTTTATTCTTCTCATAAAACCCTTGAAGACCCACACTGTCTACCATGGCCTTATTCCATACTTCTTTTTCCATCAGATTGAATAACAGTATGCCACTGCGATACTCATCCAGTACCATCTGGTAATCGTAGTTGTTGGCTTCTATAAGCTTCAATTCTTCATCAAAAATGCTTTTTTCTTCGAATTGGTTGTACAGCTGTTTCACATAGTCTGGCAAGGTGGTAAGCTTTCGTCTTTTTTGTTTTTGTAGAACAAAAGCAAAAAAATCTTTCATGGTATAGTTGATTGTATTCGTCGTGAATATGGTCTGAGAAAGATCTCCTTGGGTTTCTACATAGTTCCATTTGGCGTTCAAGAGAGACGAATCAAAATGATGGATGAGCTGGTCATAAACTTGACCATTTAGCTTGAAATTTTGCGAAGCCTTCAATTTGGTAAGCGTGACAGATTTTTTATCAGCTGCTCTGGTGTCTCTGGAAATTTTATTCTCTAGGTCAGCTTTTACTTCATCCAAAGGAGCGATTCCTTTTTTGTCCAACAACTGGATGATGTGCCAACCAAACCGGGTTTGAACAGGCTCTGATATATCTCCCTTGTTTTCCAGTGTAAAGGCCACATCTTCAAATTCAGGTACTAAGTTGCCCGTTCCGAACCACTGGAGTTTGCCATTTTGTGACTTGGTTCTCATGTCATCTGAATACAATTTGCATTGCTCGTTCCAATCTGCTCCATTTTTTAGGTTTTCATAGATCGAGATGGCTTTATTTTTTGCCGTAGCCATAGAGATGCTATCAGGTTTAGAACGAATCATGATGTGGGCAGCCAATACTTCCCCACGTGCAGCTCTTTTGTCCTTGATTTCGATAACGTGATAACCAAACCTAGTCTTGACTGGCCCTACAATCTCACCAACTTTGTTTTTATACACGGCATTTTCAAAAGGGTAAACCATTTGTAACGCAGAAAAATATCCCAGATTACCTCCATTTTGCTTGGCACTTGGGTCGTCTGATTCTTTGGAAGCGAGAGTTGCGAAATCTTCTCCGTTCTCAATTCTATTTTTGAGGTCTAAGGCTTTGTTGTAAGCTTTCAGCGTATCCTCTGGGTTGCCGTTCGCATCGGACTTTACTAAGATGTGAGAGGCAGATACTTCCTGCTTCATTCGAGCATAGGCTTCGGCTACCATTTCGTCATTGACCCTGGTTTGCATCAAGTAGGGTTGAGCCAGTTGCTTTCTATAGGTCTTGAATTCTTGTTCGAATTCTGGCGTTTGGTCCTGATCTAAAGAGATGGCTTCTTTCACTTTCAATCTGAATTTGACGTACAGATCTAAGTATTCATTTACCTTGATTTTGGCACTGTCTGCTGACGGGCCGTTTGAATTTTTGAGGAAGTAATAGTCAAAGGCTTTCAAGCCGAAAGACTCATCCCCTAGTTGGAAGAGCGTCTGATCTTCTTTGCTCAACTGAGCGAATGATAAAGCAGGTAATAAGAGGCATAAAGTAAGGAATGAAAATCGGAAGGGTAGGTTCATTTGTTTTTGGTAAACTTTTTAATCATTCTGCAAATATTCTTATTTTCTTCATTTTTGAACTCTACAGTGTCCATTATATTTTTGACTAGCATGATGCCCAAGCCGCCTTTTTTTCTTTTACGTATGATTTCTTCTAAGTTGGGTTCTTTGTAATTGTTGTAATTGAAGCCAATGCCATAGTCAATTATTTCAAACAGGACGCCATCTTTTCCGTGGTCCTCTATGAATAACTCCAAACACTCTGAAGGATTGCATTTATTTGAATGAATAATCAGGTTGGCGCAGACTTCGTCTACTGCCAGAATGACTTTGTGCGCATCTATTTCAGACAAACCAATATCAGTCAAGACCTCTGCCACAAAGTGCCGGATTTCCTTGAGCCGTTCTCTTTTACAATTGGTTTTGAACTGATGCATTTTATTTGATGGCTTCCAAAGCCTCTTCTTTATTTTTTTTAATTGTAATCAATTGATTCAATCCTAATATTTCAAATACTTCATTCACTTTTGGCGCCATGCCATAGATCACGAATTGTATCCCTTCATTTTCTAAATCTTGAATGATGGACATAAATACGCCTAAACCAGCAGAAGAGATATATTCTAGTTCTGCCAGATCTACGATAATCTTTTTACTGGCTGCCATAGCGTCCTTCAATCCTTCTTCCAAATGAATGGAAGAAGAGGCATCCACTTCACCACCTATAGAAAGCTGGTAGTAGGATGGGTCGTCATTGATATGATTATCTATTTTTATCATTCTAATTAAATTTCACAATTAATAGGGTATAGTCATCATTCAATGATTCCTTACCACAAAATTCGTAGAGATCCTTGATTATTTCTTGTTGGATAGTAGAGGGTGATTGGTCGGCGTACTTGGTCAGAGCACTTTGTAATCTTTCGTAGCCAAACTGCTCCTTTTTATTGTTGCAGGCTTCCGTAATTCCGTCGGTATATAATACCAGTACATCCTTGGCCTGGTAAGTAAACTCGTTTACCTGTACGTATTTATGGAAATCGAAGTTTCTCAATATGCCCAATCCCAATCCTCTATTTTTAAAATATTCTGTTTTTCCTGTCTCAGCATTGTAATATAGTGAGGGACAATGTCCCGCACGAGCGAAGTTGACCTTCTTGCTTTTGCTGTCAATCACAAAAAAAGAAACCGTAATAAACGAGGTGCTTTCCAGACATCTACTCAGCGCATTGTTGGCATGCACCAAAAATTCTTTGGGATCCAGATCGAGCTGTACCAAGCTCTGGAAAACCCCTTTCATTTGCGCCATGTGGAAGGCGGCAGATGTCCCCTTGCCTGATACGTCGCCAATGATTAGGGCAGTGCGCTCTTCGTCCAATGGATAGACGTCATAGTAGTCACCACCTACTTCGTCGGCTGCCTTGGAGTAGGCGTGAATGTCATAGGCTTCACAAGGTTCTAGTCTTTCAGGCAATAGTTTGTTTTGTACGCGGTTGGCAATTTTTAGCTCTTCCTTGTATCGCTCATTGACAATGGCGTCATTGAGCAGTCGAAAATTTTCTACGGATATGCTGGCTTGATTCACAAAAGTGTCAATGATATCGATCATCTCTTTGTTGAAGCCGTCGTTTACTTCTTTGAGCAAGGCGAGGACACCTATTTTTTCCCCTTTTACCGTTACTGGAAATTGAAGAATGGATCGGAAGTTAACATCCTTCAGATTTGCTGATATTTTCAATGACTTTGGGTTTCTGTCAAAGTCTGAATTCAATATTTTTTTGAAACGACTGTTATTGACAGCTTTGGTAATTACTGGAATCAGCCCCTTATCCAAATTGTGTGTCAGGGTGACTTCTACATTTTTGCTAGGGTCAGAAATTTGTAGCCAGGCAGCCTCAGAGTACACGGCACTTACCGAACTATCGAGCAGGATTTCATATACCTTCTCCTCACTTTCTCCAGCAGGGATGGATTGGCTCAATCGCTGGAAATTGACGGCTTCTTCCAGTTTCTTTTCGAATACAGAAGTGGTGGGCAGGTTGAATAAAATCACCAAAAGTGCAATCACACAATAGATGACGATGAAAGTGATCAGAGCCAGAATAAATACACTATCCAACAGGTCTCTGACCAACTGCACCTTTTCTGAAAAGAACATCAAGGTTTTGAAGAAATACCAGATGTAGATCACCACCAGCAACACAAATAGGATACTTCTCCACTTCTGCTTGAAGTTGAGATAGGCTATCCATTTGAGGTTGAAAGAGAGGTATAATCCAATCAAAACCAATATGCCATAAACGGATAGAAATGCAGGGTCTTGATAGTCATGCGAAAACAAATCGAAAATCAAAGTGCCCAAAAGCGCATATTCGTATAGCTGCCAGGTGGCTAATAAGGACTTGGACTTTTGGTAAAGAATCAGTCGCTTCCAGACAATGAAGGTCGAAATTAGAAAGGCAATGACCAGTCCAATATTGACATGGTATAGGAAGTTAATGATCAGTGTATTGCTGCCGACCTTGCTTGAAGCGAAAATGGTAAAGAAAAATTCTATGCAGAGTGTGACCACTGTGGCGATCAGACCTGACACAAAAACCCGCCAAAGCAAGTCTACAAAATTGACACTCTCGGCTTGGCCAATGTTGAATCTGTAGAACAGAATCAATGAAATAATGAATAGGGTCAACAGCGCATTTGACACAAAAGGCGGAAAACCAAAGGCAATCCCATTGAGCTCACTAAATAGCGCCATCAAGTCCACTATGGTGAATAGTGACCAGAAAATAATCCCGAGGATTACGCTTAATCTAATGATGCCCTTTTGTGAAATCATTCAATGAGTTGA
Organism: Reichenbachiella faecimaris; assembly: GCF_900176375.1. Lineage (GTDB taxonomy): Bacteria > Bacteroidota > Bacteroidia > Cytophagales > Cyclobacteriaceae > Reichenbachiella > Reichenbachiella faecimaris. The sequence continues at coordinate 821,558 of NZ_FWYF01000002.1, forward strand.
TAACCGAGGCAATTTAGTAAAAGTTGGGGAATGGGAGGTACGGATGTTACATCCGTGCCAGTTGGAAACTTATTTGGTACGATCATTCCAAATCTTAGGGTTTCGAGAAGTACTCAAAACGGCATGAACAAATATGAAATTCTTTTCTAAAGTATAATGAATGGCATATGGAAATTTTTTCACTAAGGTTAGCCTAGTTTCTTTATATCTTTTCTGATAGGCGTTGGGGTTAGTAATCAGCAGTTGAATTTTAGTATCAACGGCTTCCAAAAAAGCCAAACCCAGTTCAGGCTTTTTAGACTCATATCAATTGGCTATTTCGTTCAAATCCACTTCAGCAGTGGTTTGATTACCAATTTGTACTTTATAGTTGATCAACAATCCTAGACTTTGTTTCTTCCCAAGATGATCCCGACTCATGATTTTTCAACCGTTCATCAAGGATCTTTTTATGTTCATCTGAAAATTCAAAATGATCCTCAGTCAAATCAGCCTGAAACAAACCATAAATCATTTGCAAAACTCGGTCATCTGCCTGATCGACATACTTATGAATTTCATCTCTTAATTCTGTATTGCTCATGACTAAGGGCTTTTATCAAAGTTAACGAATTGATGGAAAATAGTATTTGAGTACAAGGTCTAAATCACTGGCTCGGATGTAAGATTCGCGTTATTGAGGAGAAGTTCTTTGCTAGTGGAGTTTCAAATTAGTATAGAACAGGTTATTTTTATTGATAATAGACCAACAAAATAATATCATGAAAAAAGTATTACCTCTCCTAATATTTACAATAATGGTGGTTTCTTGTGAAGAATCGATAGTATCTGATAAAAATGACGCTTATGTTAGACAAATAGATGGCATCTATGTTTATATATATTCAAAACCCAAAAAGGATCATCAAGTGTTAGGTTCAGTAGTGAATCCTTTAGCAGAACAATTAAATGAGGCTACAAAGGGGAAAAAGAAATTTGGTGATATAGTTAGTGGTATATTATCTACAGGGGCAAAAAATGCTGACTTTCAAAAATTGTTATACAGCATGGTGGCTCAGGCTAAAAAGGACTATAGGGAAGCAGAAGGAATTATTTTTGACAAAAAATTGAGTGAAGGTTTGGCAATTAAATTTACTGAGTAACAAAAAACCCAGCCAATTTTTTGGCTGGGTTTTGAATTCTTATCTTGCTACAACAGCTTATCGACTATAGTTCGGCGCTTCTCTAGTGATCTGAATATCGTGAGGATGAGACTCCGCCATTCCAGCGCCAGTGATTTTTACGAATTTACCTTTTTTCAATCCTTCTACAGTTGATGCACCTGCGTAGCCCATGCCAGCTTTGAGTCCGCCTGTCAGTTGGTATAGTACTTCAGACACCATGCCTTTGTATGGTACACGGCCTACGATCCCTTCTGGTACTAGCTTCTTCACGTCGTCTTCCGCATCCTGGAAGTAGCGATCTTTCGACCCGTCCTCCATGGCTTCCACAGAGCCCATGCCTCGGTAAGTCTTAAATTTTCTACCTTCGTAAATGATGACTTCACCAGGCGCCTCTTCAGTTCCGCCAAGTAAAGAACCAATCATGATACAGTTGGCTCCAGCTACGATCGCTTTCACAAAGTCTCCAGAGAATCGAATGCCACCATCTGCAATGATAGGTACGCCTCTGCCTTCTACGGCTTTGGCGGCTTCATACACAGCAGACAGCTGTGGCATGCCCACACCAGCAATGATTCTGGTGGTGCAAATACTACCTGGCCCTACTCCTACTTTGATGGCGTCTGCCCCTGCATCTGCTAAGGCTACTGCTGCCTCCGCTGTCGCGATGTTTCCTACGATTACATCTAAGTCGGGGTAAGCTTTCTTGATGGTTTTACAAGTATCGATCACACCTTTGGAATGCCCGTGTGCTGTGTCAATAGATACTACATCTACACCTGCTTCGATCAGTTTCTGAATTCTTTCTTTGATGTCTGGCGTCACTCCAACAGCTGCACCCACTCTCAGTCTACCAAATTCATCTTTACATGCATTGGGCTTGTCCTTGTTTTTAAGGATATCCTTGTAGGTAATGAGTCCAGTCATTTTGCCAGCCTCATTCACGATTGGCAATTTTTCAATTTTGTACTCTTGTAGAATTTCTTCAGCACCTTCCAACCCGATGCCATCTTTGGCAGTGATCAGATTGTCTTTGGTCATGATCTCTTTGATCAGTAGCTTTTTATTCTTCTGGAACCTTAAGTCACGATTGGTAATGATACCCACTAAGGTTCTGTCTTTGTCGATCACAGGGATCCCACCAATCTTGTGCTCCTTCATAGCAGCCAAAGCGTCGCCCACAGTTGCATCTCCGTGAAGTGTAACTGGATCGAGAATCATACCACTCTGAGATCTCTTCACTTTACGAACCTGTGCCGCTTGCTGCTCAATGGTCATATTCTTGTGGATGAACCCAATACCTCCTTCTAATGCCATGGCTATAGCCAAGTCAGATTCTGTGACGGTATCCATCGCGGCAGAGACCAAAGGAATGTTTAATTTGATGTTTTTGGTGAGATAAGTACTCGTATCTGTATCTCTTGGTAAAACTTCTGAGTAACCTGGGAGTAGAAGCACGTCGTCGTAGGTGAGTGCCTCAAAAACCAATTTAGAACTGTCGAAATGCATGTGCAAATAAGTGTTTTTATTTGCCGTGCAAAACTAGGGTCAAAAATGTTAGAAATAGGTATGATAGTTTAGAATAATTTTCATCAACTGATAATTATTTATAACAATTCTAAATAAGAGCTCGTATGACCCACGTCATGTATTCTTTTCGTTTTTAGATTAATTTTGCCAGTTCGAATAGTAGGATATGCACAATCAATTCAAGGCGGTCAGTTTATCTTATAAAAACGCGCCAGTTGACGTACGGGAAATGGTAGCCTTCGATGAAGCACAAAGTAAGCGGCTTCTCGAAATGATAGAGGATTATTCAGATATCTCTGAAGCACTCATCATCTCTACATGCAATCGCACAGAGGTATATTACTCTTCACCTTCTGATCGGTATGAGGTGATTATCAAATTGATCGGAATAGTAAAGAGCATATCTAATATTTCGGATTACACAAAATATTTTTCTAATCTCAGTGAGCACAAGCAAGCGGTTCAACATTTGTTTGATGTATCCATTGGACTAGAAGCACAGGTGGTTGGTGATTTGCAAATTATCAATCAGATCAAGTCTGCTTATCAGATTGCGGCTGATCAAAACGTAGTAGGCCCTTTTCTACATAGATTGCTTCATACGATTTTCTTTACCAATAAGCGCGTGGTGCAAGAGACAGCCTTTAGAGATGGAGCTGCTTCTGTATCTTATGCTACTGTAGAATTGATCAATGAGTTGACTATCGCCCATGAAAAGCCAAATATTCTAGTGCTTGGTCTTGGCGAAATCGGAGAAGATGTAGTTCGAAACTTGGAACACATTGCGGAGAAAGAAGTGGTCATTTGTAATAGAAGCATTGAAAAGGCAAATGCTCTGGCTGAGGAGTTTGGGTATGCTGTGACCTCGTTCGAGGGTTACGAGCAAGCAATTTTGAATGCTGACGTAATTATTTCTTCAGTACGTGTGAATAGCCCATTGATTACAAAATCGACTTTTGCTGATCATAAGGTTTTAAGCCATAAATACCTTTTCGACTTATCTATGCCCAGAAGCATTGATCCTCACATAGAGGAGGTGAATGGTTTGTTGCTATACAATATTGACGGCATTCAAGCGAAAGCCACAGAGGCGCTAGAGAGAAGGCTCGCGGCTATTCCTGATGTGAAAGCCATTATAGCTGAAGCCATAGAAGAATTTGGTAGTTGGTCTAAAGAAATGGAAGTTTCTCCAGTGATCAATAAATTGAAGAATGCATTAGAAGAAATTCGTCAAAAAGAAATCGCTCGTCACTTGAAAAAAGCCAATGAAGCTGAAGCTGAATTGCTTGACAAGGCCACCAAAAACATCATGCAGAAGATCATCAAGTTGCCTGTGCTGCAATTGAAAGCTGCGTGTCAAAGAGGCGAAGCTGACTCGCTTATCGAGGTACTCAACGACCTTTTCAATCTTGAAGAGCAATCAGAGAAAATCAAATCCAAGGGGTGAATATTAAACAGTATTCCACTCATTTAAAAGCCTTCCTTCTTTTAGTCTTTCTACAATTTCAAGCAGAAATTGTGCTTGGCCAATCTTCTTTTGAATTTTATGAGGAGGGTAAAAAGTTAGGCTTAAAAAATGAGAAAGGTGAAATCCTCATTCCAGCTTTTTATGAGCAACTTGGATGGAGTCAAGGATTGAATATGCCAGTAAATGGCGTCATTGGTTATAAGAAGGAACACTGGGGACTTATATCTGTCAACAATAAGGTGATCACTGGTGCTCGATACTATTCTCTGCAAGCCATTCATAAAAACTTGATTATTGCATCAATCAAAGGGAAGTTTTCCAATGAGCTTTTCTATGGTGTCATCAATTTTAAGGGTGACGTGGTGGTGGATTTTAAATATCACTCACTCAAGCCATTGGATGAACTACTCATTGTATCAGAACGAAAGAAGGATAAATCATATTATGGCCTTTTGAGTCAGCAAGGGAAGACATTGCTTTCTTCAGATTTTAACAATATTTCCTATTTCAAAGACAATCTGTTTGTTTTTACAAATGCCAACAAACAAAAGGGCATTATCCATAAAAATGGGTTAATCAAAATAGAGGCGACACTCGACAGTATAGCTCCTGCTTCCGGAGACTATTCTCTGATTATGCAGGCGGGTAAAGTTGGCGCCATTGACTCTTCTGGTACTATTTTGCGTCAGCCTGCATTCAAGGCGATCTTCACTTTGGACGACGTGGAGACATTCAGGCAGTTTGAAATATTTGATGCCGATCACCATTCACTTAAAAGCTTTTATTGTGATACTTTGTTTGAAATATCATCAGACCTATTGGCTGTTGTCAGGAATGAGTTCTATGAAATACTAAACACAGATTTTGAAATAGTATACAGGGGCCAATCTTTGAAAAGCTTGTCTGCCTTTCGCAAAAATGTCATAGTTAAAAATGGAGTGTATCGCATCATCAAATACAATGGCGAACCCGTAAATGAAAACGGGTTTGATACCCTGCTTTTCGATAAAAACTATATTTATGGTAACAGTCGTGGGCAATGGGATATTTTTAACAAGTTTGGTTCGAATATTTCTACGCTCAATTTTGATTCTTTGCTAGTGGGTAGCAACAATCTAATTCCAGTACTAAGAAGTGGGTATTGGGGATACATTGACCATTCTGGAAAAATGGCCATACCTGCTAAGTTTGATAAGGCTGGATTATTTATCGGGAATATGGCTGAGGTGAATTACCTAGGATCCAGACGCATCATCAATCAGTTTGGTGAATTCATTGGTGAATCTAATTATGACAAAGTGACCATAGGAAAGGCCAATACAGCACGGGTTGTGAAGCGCGGCCGAACCGATCTGATCAATTATCGCGGCAAAATTTTGTTTCAAACTTATAACCAACTCTCCCTCAATTTTTTTGGCTACCTGGAATCCACGGCAGAAGGGAAGGTTGGGCTCATTTCTCATCTAGGAGAAGTCATGCTTTACCCTGAATATGATAGCATCTCCGAACCAAAAAATAGGCGCTATGCTGTAGTGAAGCAAGGAAATAAAACTGGGTTAGTCAACTTTAAAGGCTTCTGGATTTTGCCCTTGTCTGAAGAGACTCAGGAGATCTGTCATGTAAACGATGGATTTATCAGTATTAAGAAAAATGGTCAGTATGGGTTTGTAGACTTTGGCCAGAGACTCCTTATTGCCAATAGGTATGAAAAGACCAAACCATTTACTTCTGAGTTGGCAGCTGTAGCTTTAAATGACAAATGGGGCTTTATCAACAAAAAGGAGCAATTGGTTATTCAACCCACCTACAGCTATGTTACACCTTTTCGAAATGGAATCTCTGTAGTCAGAAGAGATGGAAAATTTGGTGCAATAGATCTACAAGGTAAAGACAAAATCAAAATCGAATTTGATACATTGGAAACTACCACACATGAATTTTTGTTGGCCAGTAAGGAAGACAAAATTGGGCTTTTCAATCAGTATGGCGACTTGCTTTTGCAACCCTCTTATACCGATATTCGACCAACCATGGACGACCACTTTATCGTTTCCCGTAGAGGATTGTATGGTCTCATAGACGCCAATGGTAGGTATAGTATTCCTTTGAAATATTTTGCTATCCAGGAAATTTCTCATGGAAAATACATTTGTTTGGAAACAAGCACCACTGAACTAGAATAGCTACTGGTTCAACCCAACAATCGTGGTATATGCGTCAGCCGTGTTGAAATGCTTCTCAATGGAAGACTTAATGGTTTGCTCATCTATATTTCTTAGGGCGTCAAAATATCGGTCGTAATAAGATGCGTCAAGCCCTACTTCCTGAACCTTTTTGAATTTTTCCATGACATGGAATGGAGTGCCTATGGATGCTAAAAACGAACCCGATAGGTAATTGGTCAAAACTACAATTTCCTCTGAGGGAATGGACTTATTCAGTAGTTTGTCAATCTCAGTTTTGATTTCGGAAAAAGTATCTTTCGTGTGTTCGGCCACTACATCTGCGGAGATCATACCAAAAGAGCTATGCTTTAAGTGAATAGGATAGGAACTGATTCCATAGGTATATCCTTTCTCCTCTCTTATGTTTTTCATCAGGCGAGACCCAAAATATCCGCCAAGCAAACTATTCGAAATTTGGTAATTAAAATAGTCTCCGCGTGTTTTGTCTGGTATCAGCCATGCCATGCGAATTGAAGATTGCATGCTCCCCTCTTTTTTCACGTAGATATCTCTGTCTACGGATTGGAATTTAATTTCTTTCCCGTAGAATGCTTGAGTGGGAGGAAAGGTAAGCTGTGATTCCAAACTATTCAATAGCTGCTCATCAACTTGCCCAGACAGGTAAATTTTGGGTTGATGAAACAGTCGCTCGGCATAGTATTTTTTGATATCTACTAATTGAATGTTTTCAATATCATCAGTACTTAAGGCTTGCCCATAAGCAAAAGAGGCACCATAAATGGCTTCCCTCAATTTCTTAGAAGCGAATAGATTGCTTTTGTTATCGTTCAGAGCAATCTGATCTTTTCTGTTGGACTTTAAAATTCCAAATTCTTGCTCTGGAAATGTGGGTTCGTTGATGATTTCATTGAGTAATGAAACCACTTGGCCAAAATTTCTTTTTAGACCATAGACGGTAAAGGAAACATCGTCAAATCCAGGATTGATTTCTAGAAAGGCACCCAATTTTTCGAAACCTTCTGTAACCTGACGGGCAGATTTATTTTTGGTTCCTTCAGCGAGCATTTTGGCTGTTAGCCAGGAAACAGATTTTTTAGATTCGTACCAAATGCCTGATTCGAAAACCAGCTCAATTTTTACAACAGGTTGGTCACCAGCATTGAGCCAAAAGATATCAATATCTGCCGCTGAAGCATGTTGATTGACTTGAGTTAATCCACTAAATATGATTTCACCAGCAGTTGGGGCAATGGTTCTGTCTAGCATCAATTCACTGTGGTGTCTTGCACTTCAGCTTTGTCGAAGTTGAATAATAGAGAAAAACGAATGGTTTCTGCTAGAGGATGATTATTGTCGCCTGGGACCAGATATGAGAAGTCGACACCAAATTTTTGATATCTCAACCCTAATCCTAAGGTCAGATATTGTCTGCCTCCCTTGTTTTCATGCTCATAGAAGTAGCCGAGTCGGGCAGCAAATAGTTCTTTATACCAGTATTCCACACCAGTGGCAATCATTATTTCTTGCAATTCTTCAGATCCACCATCTGGCGCATCATTGAATGAGCCAAACATACCTGCTAATAGGTTTCTGTTAGGGTCTTTCCCGTTTAGGATAATGGGTTCGTTATTATTGTCCAATGCAATTGTTTCTCCATCTGCTTCATATTCATAGACTGGAGGAGTAGGCACCATCAATTTGTTTAGATCAAGTGCAAAAGTCAATGAATTGAAAGCATCTAGACCTACAGTCAGTGCTGTACCTACTCTTAAATTGACAGGGATAAAATCAGCGTCACTTTCTGTACCATAAGTGGTTTTTTGACCTATGTTGGTAATGGCCGCACCAAACGAAATTTCAGAGTCCTTACCTCCAATCACAATTGGGTTGGTATAGTAGAATCCTAAATCAACAGCAAAACTGGTCGCCGCTTTGGCCGCGCTTGTACCACTTCCTATCAGGTTAGACCAGATATATCTCGCAGATACACCAAGACCAATTTTCTCAGTTAATTTTCTTGAATAGGTCGCATCAAAGGCTACTTCTCTTGGGTTTTCTGTCCCTAAATCGCCCCCTACCACGTCTGTCAAATGAATTTGTCCTAGGTCAAAATACCGCATGGAGATGCCTACGGTTTGAATTCTATCGATCTTGTAATATCCTGATAAATAGGTGAGATACATATCATCCACGATCTTGCCTAACCAAGGGGAATAAGATAACGACCCCCCAAAGTTGTGATCGATAAAAGCCAGTTTCCCGTTGTTCCAATGTACACTATTGGCATCTGGAGAAGTGGCCACGCCTACATCTCCCATTCCGGTAGCCCGTGAGTCTGGAGCGAAACTGATAAACGGTACGGCTGTTGTTATTACTCTTCTTCCTTCTTGACCAGATGTCTGGGTTTGTCCAAACACAACTAGGCTAGGTAGTGAAAGGATTATGGTTAAAAAAACCCTTTTGATTGTTGTTGTTGTCATAGATTAAAAAATTAACGTGCAAAGATAGCTAATTCATGATTACTATCCTTCTGAATACTTCTCCCGACGAACCATCTACTCGGCTTTGCACTTTGAGCCTATAAATATATATTCCTTTTCTTACTCTGTTTATACCAGTACCTTCTAAGTTCCAAATTAATTCCAGAGAATGGTCTGAAACATTATCAAAACGGTTGGTTTGTGTATATATTTCCTGCCCTTGCATGTCCGTAAGGGTTAGATAAGCCACAAGATCCTCACCCAATCTATCATGATCAAACCTGATTGTTGTATAGTCTGTATCAGGTAGGATTGGGTTGGGATAGTTGATAACCTCCGTCAGTTTAATTCCATTTTCTTTTGTAATGAAAAATTCAATCTGTTCAGTAGTGAGATTATTAAAGATATCTGAGGCTTCTAAGGTCAATGCATATCGACCTGGCACCAGATTTTCTAACGGATAGATTATCCACCCTTCTTGATAGGTGTCTACATTGGCTTCATAATAATCGTTTAGAGGAATAGGTTCATCATCATTAAGTGAAAGTAGTAATTCATTTCCAAAGCCAATGTTAGAAATGTTGATGCCACTTTGGTCTGTAAGTTTGACAAGTAGAACAGGAGAAGGGCCAACTGTTTGACCTGACTTAAAAGTGGAGTCGTTAAGATAAATGGAGATCTCAGGTGGCGAAAGGTCAGGGTCAGTTACTTTTTTAGATCCACCAATAATGACTTCCGAAAAGGCACCATGCGCATCAGAAGTGGACAAATGGTTAACAGCATAAAAACTTAGTTTACCTTCTCCAAAGGAATAGTTGATATTCTTTGGAACGATAAACTCAATATCAAACTCTCCTTCAGTAACTGTTGCTTTACCTTGAAACAATAGCACATCTCTGACATCAAAAATTTGCTTAGCAGATTCGTCGCCTCTGGTCTGAAATTTTGTGGGCTTGTCATAGGCAGTGAGTGTAACGACACCGTCGAATTTAGTATCAACAGTACCATTGGATTGAACCTGGCCACTAATTCTGTATTTGCCAAAAGCGCTAAGTGTGTCCAATTTATCCGTCGATTTGCCATTTATAGCAGTCAACTCAATGGATTGTTTTGGAAATGATATCCGCATCATTGGATCACCAAGAAGTGCATAGTTTCTATTTCCTGATCCCACAAGGCTATTGTTTTTTGTTTCTTTCATTATATCGCCAAGCCGTTTGAACTGATCCCCTTCTTTTTCCATGGCAGAAAAGTAGAAGGCCTCATTGAGTTTGTAATTGGTGTTGGCATAAACAGGTCGAGTGGCTGTAATAAGTGCTACGGAACCCCCATAAGGCAGTAATACCATTTGTTCACCTCCTGATACCCTATTGGGATAGTCGTAATTCCCAAATTGACAGGTGGCGGTTACAAATAGTGACATTAAAATATTGTTATTTAGATCGTCTATCATCAATTCATTAAAAATGTCCTCGTTGGTCAGTTGACCCTCGTTGCCATGTCCTGTAAAATTGACGATCAAATTGCCATTTGATATGGCCTGCAAAAAGGCCTCTGAAGCCAGTGGTGATTTGTTTTGTGTTTGGACGTAGGCGTCAAGGTAAACTTTGTTTATGTTGAGTTCTTGACGTGTGGTATCTACGTACGTAGACATTTTATCTGCATCTATTTGATGTATGTTGCTGTCTCCGTCATCTGCTATGAAGGTGATTTTGTTACGCCACTTTCCGAAACCTAAACGATTGGTTTGGTAGCGAATGATCTTGTTGACCACTGCATTTCCAGCTTCGTTAGTTTGTATTGGAATTCGGCCAATGCCAAGTTCCATGGTATGGTCACCTCCTACTGTTTCTATCCATTCACCTTCGTCGTCAGACATAAAACCAAAGTAGTCGTCAGAAGAAAAGCTTTGTAGAGGGTGTAGGGAGTTTCTGGATTCATAAACAGGAACGAAATTGGTCATTTCAATGCTTCGATCTTTATAGTCGAAAGAACAGTCACCAAAAAGGAGCACATATTTAAGCTGATTGTATTTATCATATTGAAACTTGATAAAATCTCGAAGTGCAGATACATCCTGCATACCACTAGAAAATTCGTTGAAAATTTGATCTACAGTGACTACTTCGACGAGCAGCCCGTCATGGGCTAACCGAAATTCGGCCAGCCGTGTGGCAGACGAGAGGAAGTTTGAATGTGTGATGATAATACCATCTGCTGGAGGTAGTTCGTGAAGGTTTTGATTGTCTATTTCTTTAATAAGGAGCGGAGTCAATTCTTGCCCTTCATTGAATGCCATGTAGGTCGTTGATTCTTCTGCAGATGCAAATGTTACCTGACCACTGGTCTCTTCAGTATTTGCCCGAATGGGAAATATAGGAGAAGAAATGTCCCAGACTTGAGTGCTGGCATTACCTTCTGAAATTTCAAAAGTAATTAGGCTGGCGCCCATGGGCCTGTACCAAAGGAGTCTGCCCTGACTCAGATTTAATCTTTTTTGCATGCGAGCATGGACATAGTCTATATAACCATCACTTAATCCATCATTGGTGAATCTAAAATTAAGATCCAATCCATTACTTAAATCAATGGAAGAACTAGATATGGTGAATGTGTCCGATTGAGTATCTGCTCGCGTGGTATATTTATTTGTTGACACTGGATTCATTTCAACTGTACCTAGGCTAGAACCATTGGCCTCAATTTCATAAGAAGACGCACCAGAGGAACCAGACAATAAACTTGTAAATACAAGAATATCAGAGCCACCTACAATCCCATCAGTTGCAAAAGACACTTTATGAGATTTCGTGGAATTATTGAACCTTTCTCCATACCATTCACGCCCAGAATCAATAATGGTATTTTCTTCAAGTTCATGGACTTCGAGCGATTGATATGACTTGATAGTTGATATGTCATCTTTTGGCAATGCGACTGTTGAGATCCGCAAGCCGTCAGTTTCTTTAATGGTTAGAAAATAAAAAGCCGTATCACTGTATGGATTTTTTTCAAATTGAAATTGATCTGTAGCCTGACTATAGCTCAGATAATGAGGAGACTTGCCGTAAAAAAGAAGGTAATCGTTTGTGTCAAATTTCCCATCAGATTGCCCAGTTACAGTAATGGCATTTTCTAAAAGATCGTCAGTACGACCTTCGTCATTGGCTTGTGGAAGGATACCATTGTTTGCATTGCCATAGATGGCCAACTTTGTTGGATCTAAATTGGCTAAATCAATCCCCATTTGTTGTAGCAGTTCGCGGTCTATTTTATATACCCCATCCTCCAACACTGCCAATTTGTACCAGTTGCCACTTGATAATACAGATGGATTTTGCGCTTTCACGTTTTGAGCAAAAGTAAAAACCAGCAAAAATCCAGATACTATGTGTAATATTCTTTTCAACTTATTCTTATCAACGCGACGAGTGGGTATTTTCGTTCCTTTATTTTTTTGGTGCCAGTATATGTGTTAAAATAGATCCAGCTATGTACATGACAATAATTAATGGTATGGCCACTAATTGAAAGAGAATGGCCATAACCAAGCTCAACAATAAAAAGGCATATTTTGCCTCGTTGCCCTTCCATCCATATTTTTTAAACTTAAAAGCCAGCATTGGAATGTCAGCAATAAGCAGGAGGGATGTGCAAATGGTGATACTAACCAAAACCACCCAACTATTGACCACATCACGCCATATCCCTTCTGTGGATAAATGAGCTAAAGAAATGATAAAAAAGGCATTTGCGGGTGTAGGTAGGCCAAAAAACCTATCTGACTGACGTTCGTCATTGTTGAATTTGGCCAATCTAAGCCCAGACATAACTGCAATCAATATCGATAAGTATTTCCAAGAAGTATCTGGAGCACTTATTTGCAGCAATTGATACATGACCAATGCCGGAACTACCCCAAAGGAGACCATGTCAGCAAGTGAATCCAGATCCTTTCCAATGTTGGATGTGGATTTGAGTAAACGTGCTGAAAAGCCGTCAAAAAAATCCACTAATCCAGACAGGAGTGTATAATACATGACATACTCCAGCCTCCCTTCGAAAATTTCAATAATAGCAAAGCAACCAAACGCCAGGTTTAGGCTTGTTAATGCGTTTGGGGTGAAATTTCGAATGTTCATTTGGATAATGCACAAAAAGGATTGGACACTTTTTCCTTACCAACAGTGGTAGTGCCTCCATGCCCTGGATAAACGACTGTGTCGTCGTTAAGAGTAAACACTTTGTCATGAATACTTTTAATGAGTGTATCAAAGTCCCCTCCTGGTAAGTCCGTACGGCCAATACTCCCATCGAATAGTACGTCTCCACCTATACAAATTTTTTGTACCTGATTCACCAACACCACATGGCCTGGTGCATGGCCAGGAGTAAAAAAAACATCTAACACGGAATTACCAAATTCAACCTGATCCCCCTCATCAAAAAAAACTTCAGCTTCAGTATTTTCAAAATTTTGAAAACCATAAGCTGGTGCATATACCTCTACAGATTTCAAAGTAGCTTCATCCTCTTTGTGGATCGTCAATGAAACGCCGTATTTTTTTTTGACAAATGCATTGCCAAATACATGATCAATATGGCAGTGTGTATTGATGAGTTTGACCACCTTTAGTTCATTGGATTCAATGAAGTCTGTAAGTTCATCTTTTTCGGCTTGTTCGTAGCACCCAGGATCAACAACAATTGCTTCCTTGGTTTCGTCATAAAGCACGTAAGTGTTTTCCATGAAAGGATTAAAAACAAAATTCTGTATTTGGATCATAGATATTAATGGTAAGTCCGCAATTTTGTTGGATTATTGCTCAATCGCAAATATAACATGTACGACTACTTAATCATTGGTCATGGACTGGCTGGCGCTGTACTTTCGCAGAAATTGCTTGAAAGGGAGCAAAAAATAATGGTGCTTGACCAACCAGACCACAACCACTCCTCTGTGGTAGCTGCGGGCATTTTCAATCCAATTACTGGGAGAAAAATGTTTAAGACTTGGAGGGCAGATCAGTTTTTCCCTGAGTTGACGAGTTTTTATCCAGAATTGGAAACCAAACTTGAGGCTGCATTTTATTATCCTATTGGCGTATATAGGCCATACTTTGCTATTGAAGACCAGAATGACTGGGAAGCGAAGAAATCTGATGCAAAGTTTGACGCGTACATAGCACAGACGACTACCTCAAATATTTCAGCGCATCAACTTCACGATCCACATGGTGGGCTGTTTTTGAAACAAGCAGGGTACGTCAATATTGTAGAACTTTTGAACGCCAACAAAAAATATCTGATTGATAAGGGTAGTTATCGGGAAACAATGTTTTATGAAAAGGATTTGAAGTGCAATACTGATCACTTTTCTTTTGGTGATTTGAAGTTCAAAAAAATAATCTTCTGCAATGGTATTCATGCACATAAATCCGAATGGTTTCAATGGTTGCCATTTCACCCTGTAAAAGGGGAAATGATAGATATAGAGTTAAAAAAACGCCCAGAAACCATTTATAATCGAGGTGTTTTTATGTTGCCCTTTGCAGGCGGGCATATTAGAGTAGGTTCAACTTATCATCATCATTTTGATGACATGCAACCAACCGAAACGGGACAAAATGAATTAAAAGAAAAGTTAAGCGGATTGTTGAAAGAGCAGTATGAGATAAAAGGGAGCCGGGCAGGCATACGGCCTGCCACGAAAGATCGTCGACCATTCATTGGAAAACATCCAGATAATGAACATATTTATGTTTTTAATGGTTTTGGCTCTAAGGGTGTTTCTCTGATCCCAAATTGTTCGAAATTATTCACTGCATACTTGTTGGACGGGGAGGCGTTGGATGCTGAGGTTGATGTCAGTCGTTATTATTCACATTATCCAATTCAGCAAAAAAATTAGCTATATGCGATTGAAAGTACTTCTTACTGGTCTATTAATCTTTTCTGCTTTGGTCTCATGGGGTCAGGAGCACAGGAAGGTTTTTGGTCAGAATAGAGTACAATACAAAAGTTACGATTGGTATTATTACAGTACGGATGATTATGACATCCATTACTATGCGTTGGGAGAGGATTATGCCAAACTAGCGCTAGACTATTTAGATGAAGAGTACGATAAGCTCACGGATTTATTGGGATATGCCCCTTTCTCTAAGACAAAAATTTTCCTCTACAATTCTCCTGTAGACCTGAAACAAAGCAATATTGGAGTAGATGGTGCCACATTCACTATTGCGGGTCAAACTAAATTTGTAAAGTTACAAGTGGAAATAGCTTATCCAGGGAGTATAGTTGAATTCAAAAAAGAACTCAAGTATAGACTTACAAAAATGCTGCTTGACGATATGATGTTTGGAGGCAGTCTGGCAGAGATGTTTCAAAGTGCCTATCTGCTTCACTTACCCGAGTGGTTTATAGGCGGAGCTGCTAATTATGCAGCCTATGGATGGAGTGTGGAGATGGACGACTACATGCGTGATTTTCTCACCAAAAGGAAGACCAAAAAATTAAATCGACTGGAAGATGTACGAGCTCAAATGGTAGGGCAATCAGTATGGAACTATATCGCAGTTAAGTATGGAAGAAGCAATTTGTCCAATATTCTCAATCTCACGAGAATCATTAGAAATCCTGAGCACAGTATTGCGAGCTCACTGGGCATTTCGTTTAAGCAGTTTAAGTATGAATGGGCAGAGTATTATCGAAATGCAAATGCCACACTAGATGCAGCTTATGATTCACCAGAAAAGGATAATAAACTGATCAATAAAACTGGGAAGGTTGCCAAATTGACTAAAGTTCGGGTGAGTCCTGATGGCAAATATCTGGCTTATGTGAACAACTACAGAGGCAAGTACACAGTAAATGTCCGAAACCTAGAAAATGGTCATGAAAGAACGGCACTCAGAGGAGGATATCACGTGATCAATCAGGAAGTAACACTTGAGTTACCCATTATCGAGTGGATTACAGATAAGAAATTAGGTATTATTCAGAATTGGTACGGCACCAATTATTTAGTGTCGTATGATATTCCCACCAGAGTAAAACAACGCAAGTCTTTGCTCAGATTTAATCAGATTCAAGGCATTGGATTCAATGACAATGGAAAGTTGGCTGTCATAAGTGCTGATATACAAGGCCAGAACGATTTATATCTGATTAGTATGAGAAGAAATGCCGTGAAACGATTGACTAAAGACAAGTATGATGACCTGAATCCTAAGTTCATTCCAGGTACAGACGCAATTGTCTTCAGTTCTAATCGACCCAGTGATACACTTAATTTGGAGCTGGACAACATCAATGATGCGTCAGAAGTGTTGAATTTGTTTGCCTATGACCTAGACACTACTACCAATGTCGTTCATAGAATGACAAATACATTGAGCAATGACTACTATCCAGTGCCAGTGGATAGGGAAAATGTGTTTTATCTAAGCGACCAAAAAGGCATTTACAATTTGTATAAATACAATTTTTCAAATGGCATTTACAATCAGGTTTCCAATTTTAGAACCAGCCTACAAGAATATGACATCAATCGGAAGACACATGATTTGGCATTCTTAATGCTGAACAATGGCAAGTCAAGAATCTACCTGCAGGAAAATTATAACCTGAACCAGACCACATTCACGCCGCCTACTTTGCGAAACCAATTGGAACAAGTAGAATTCATTCGAAAAAGAAGGGCTGAAGCAGCTAATGATGATTTGCCGCAAGAAGAAATGGAAATGGGAGAAGGCTTATTTGATATTGAACAGGAAGGGCAAGGCATCAATACAGAGCAGGTACAAGAAGAGGATGAAGATGAGTTTATTGATACAGACGATTACAAATTCGAAGACGAACCAGAAGATGAAGAGGATGACAGGGCGTTCTCGTTTCTCACGACTTATCAGAAAATGCAAAAGGAGCCCAGTGTCACAGGACCACACCCGTATGAGACTGCCTTCTCTTCAAACAACGTCATTACCACGTTCAAAATAGATCCATTTAGAGGGTTTGGAATATTGATGGAATATGAAATGAATGACGTACTGGAGAACCATAAATTCTATGGTGGGTTTCTTGCAATTACAGACCTTAAGAGTGGTGATTTTTTTGCAGAGTACAGGTTCCTTAAATACACTATTGACTTAATGGCCAGATATGACAGAAATGTGTATTTAGAAGAGAGGCTTGATTTTTCAGGTGCGGTTGGGAGCGAAATAATTCAGAAGTACAAAAAGAACACATACACTTTGGGTGCTTCATTGCCCTTATCAGTGGCGACCCGCTTTGATTTCCAACCCTTTATGACATTTACTCATTTTTATAATCTGAGCCCAGATGCACTGCAGAGAAGTTTTGGAACACAAGACCCTTTTGCACTAGAGTCGCACAATACTTATGCAGGGGTCAAGGCGCATTGGGTGTATGACAATACGTTAGCCAATGGCCTGAACTTATATGAAGGCAGTAGAGCTAAAATTTCCTTTGAGCATTATCAGGCTCTAAATGACAATGCCCTTACGTTCAGCAATTTCAGCATTGATCTACGTCGCTATCAAAAAATATCAAGAGAGCTAATTTTTGCATCACGTATATACTTTGGAAGATCTTTTGGTAATCATCCTATGACTTATATGCTAGGCGGTATGGACAATTGGGTGGCTAATGATAGTGAAAACACAGACCAGGTGAATTCGCCACTTTATTTCAGCAATCAAAAGGACAATACAGATATTCTGTTTGCCCAATTTGTGAACTTGCGTGGATTCAATTATAATGAATTTAGTGGATCAAATGTGCTTACAGTCAATGCCGAATTGCGCTTTCCAATAATTAAATATTTTTCTAGAGGTTCAATAAAGTCTAATTTCCTTAGAAATTTTCAGGTGATTGGGTTTTATGATTTGGGTTCTGCTTGGACTGGAAAGTCCCCATTCAATGAAGACCATGAGGTCAACACGAAGATAGTGAAGGATGGAGGCCCTTTCGAGGCGGTTATTCGTACTTCCAATAATCCATGGTTGGCCAGTTATGGCTTTGGCCTTAGAACAGTACTTCTTGGCTATTATGCACGTTTCGATTTTGCCAAACCCATGGCAGATTACGAAATTGGCAAAATGCAATTCTACCTGAGTTTGGGCTACGATTTCTAGATCAGCCTGAATCACTTCTATTTTTAATACTGGGCTTATTTGACGATCATTGCAAATGCTTAAATCTATGACTGGGTACGGCCACGCTAAATTTGAAAATGATCAAATGAGCATTGATGTAGAGATCAAATCTTTGAACTCCAAGTTTTTGGATATTTCCACCAAGTTGCCAAAAGAAGTGGCAGCTTATGAAAATGAAATCAAAAAAATATTGATTGAAAAAATCGTACGTGGCAAAGTCAACTTTAGCGTGGAAATCGCATTAAAGAATGGTATGGGTAGTGCGGGTACTCTGAATCAGTCATTGTTCAATCATTATAAAAGGGAGATCAGATCAGTAACAAGTCAAGAGGAATTGTCAGATGCCGATTTGGTAAAAGAAGTACTTCGAATGCCAGACATTATGGAGTATTCAGACACAGCCAACGATCTGGTGGATAAAAAACAGTTATTCTCTTTGACTAATCAGGCACTGGTCGAATGTGAGAAGTTCAGAGTACAGGAAGGTCAAGCTGCTGAGTCTGCACTTGGTACATTCGCGAAAAACATTGATGAAAAATTAGCACTGATTAAACAAAAAGATCCAGAGCGCATAGTTGCAATAAAAGATAGAATCAACGAGAGTTTGTCTGAATTAGCGGCTTCAGATAAGTCGGACCCAAACAGATTTGAACAGGAGCTGATATACTATATCGAGAAACTGGATATTGCCGAAGAAATCATCAGGTTACAAAACCATATCGCCTATTTTCATGAGACATTAACCGAAAAGGAATCTCAAGGAAAAAAATTAGGGTTCATCAGTCAAGAAATGGGCAGAGAGATCAATACCATTGGGTCTAAAGCCAATAATTCAGACATTCAAAAACTCGTCGTAGACATGAAGGACGAGCTGGAAAAAATAAAGGAGCAGGTGCTTAACGTAGTTTAAGTGCTAATTGAAAGGGCTCACAATTATTTTGATGGTGCAGCTTTGATTGCCGTTGGTAGCTTTTGCTAAATACAAACCATCTTCAAGGAAACTGAGAGTAAGAGGTGTATCTATATAGGCAGAAAGAAAAACCTCTGCCACCTTGTGGCCTGCTAGTGAAAATATCTCTACCAGCGTATCAGATAAATTGGATTGGAAGTTGACAACTCGGTCTGATGCAGTAGGCACTGGGAATGCAGTGATGGTTAAATGGCCTTCACTCCCTGTTGCAGAAGTAGATAGAAGTCGAACGCCACCTTGTATACTCCCTACTGCAATTACAGCCTTACCTAATAGTTGACCTATAGCGGGCTTGGATATTCTGCCAAACCGTGTTGGAACCAACGTACTTGACTGCTCAAGTTTGACAATTGATTCTTGGCGTTGGGGATTGCCAGATTTGTAATCAGAGTAAAATGATGTTTTCCCACTTCTGTCTGTAGTGATGAGATCCGTTCCATTGATATCATCCATCTCTCCAGTAGCAACTGAAAGGTTGCTTCTATCACCATCTGCGACAATGCCTAAATACCCCTCAGTATCAAGAGTAAACATGGGATTGGTGGCAGAACCAGTATTAATATAATAATCTAACCTGCCATTAGACACGCCTAGTAGCAAATCTGGTAGGTTATCCTGATTGATATCATCCAGCACAAAATCGTCCAATCTTGTGAAACTAAACTCAATGAACTGTAATTGAGAAATATCAAGTGATTCGAGTGAAGAATCATTGTTTCGAACGTAATACAAGGTAGCGTTAAACCCGCCATTTAGGGCAGAGAATACCAAATCAATTTTCTGATCCCCATTGGCATCAATGAATTGAGGTTTGATGTCACTAAGCCCTAGAGTGGATAGGCCAAATAAGTCATCTGTTACCCATTCCAAACCGTTGTTTGCTGTCCGATAATAAGTCAATGAACTTATAAACTCATTATTTTCTAGCAAGCCTGTATTACCAATCACCAAATCATTATTGCCATCACCATCTATATCCACAATCGCTGGATAGGCAAACTCTCCTACATCAATCATTTGATCCTGCAAGAATGGGATGGCATTTCCAAATTGATGGGAGTTATTGCTTGTGTTTTCAAAAAGAAGGCTGGATGATTTAAAGTCGATGGTACGAAAAGTGTTTGACCTTACATTGCTTGAAACCAGTAAGTCCTTATTGCCATCAAAAGTGACATCCTCATAGCCTGCCATCGGGAATGAGGTAAAACTGATGCCTGAGAAAAATGATGGAAAGGTATTGTCAAAATCCTCAAAAGAAGCAGAGGATAAACTTCCGTTATTTTCGGCATAACTCAAATTTTCACAGGATTCTTGACTAAGAACCAAATCCATTAACCCATCCGAATTGTAGTCGAGTGAAAGCAAGGCTTTGCCGCCTGCATGTAGTATTTTTCCTGAAGAGCTACAAGGCTCGTCAATGGTGAAATTATCACAGCCACAGTCCCAAATGTCTCCATAGGATCGAGTTTCTCGAACAAACGCCAATCCGCACGAACCAGTATTTTCTATGGATAGATTTTTATGAAATTCTATCTGACTGCTAGAGGCAAAGTCAAAACCTAGTATGTCCAAATCTCCGTCGCCGTCTAAATCAACTATGGAAGGAATATCAGTAGGATTGAACAAAAGATTGATATTTGAGCTGGAGCCCAGAGTTTTAAGTGGTTCGGCAATCAGCTCCCATGTTACAGTGTTGCCCGATGAGGTATTTCTGAAAACACGAATGCCAAGGCCAGTATAGGTGAAAAGATCCTTGTGGCCATCACAGTCATAATCTGCTAAAACCATCCAATGCTGGATGTTTTCCGGAAACAAAAATTCGAAGTAGGGCATATAGACGTATGCTGTTCCTGTATTTTCAAAACAGTTGATTTTGTCCGAAGTACGATCAAAGACAACCAAATCTAGGTCATCGTCCCCATCTAAATCAATCGTCTGATATTGAGCACTATTGAGACCACCAGCAAAGGCCAAACCTAGTGTTTGATCACCCTTGACAACAGTAGGTTGGATCATTTGCAACTCTATTTGCCCCCAGAGGGTGTGAGCAATAAGAATTTGTAATAAAAAAAAATGGGACAATCGCATCATAATCATTAGGCGCCTTCAGGCTATCCGACAATCAAACCGTCAATAACGAAAATTATTGAGTGCTGGTAAATATATTTGTGAGCTGCCATACAAATAACAACAAATTTGGATCAAACCATTTCTTTCCTTTACGAAAAATTTTTAGCAAGCGAAGGGGTATGTTCAGATACCAGGTCGCTTCAAGAAAATCAAATCTTCTTTGCGCTTAAAGGAGATAACTTTAATGGCAATACTTATGCCAGTCAGGCGATTGAGGGTGGCGCACTTTTGGCAGTTATCGACGAGTCTCAAGAGGAATCAAGTGACAAGTTTTTTTTAGTTGACGATGTGTTAAAGTGCCTCCAAGAACTCGCTAGTCATCACAGAGATCAATTTGATATTCCCTTTTTGGGAATAACAGGCTCCAATGGGAAGACTTCGACCAAGGAATTGGCGGCGAGAGTTATGAGTGCTGATAGAAAAACCCAATATACAAGAGGAAACCTCAATAATCACATTGGGGTACCATTGACCCTATTGAATATTTCGAGTGATACAGAATTTGCGATTATTGAAATGGGTGCCAATCATATAGGAGAGATCGCATCACTTTGCAAAATGGCAAAGCCAACCCATGGCCTGATCACCAATATTGGAACGGCTCACATTGGAGAATTTGGTGGACAGGAGGCAATCATTCGAGCAAAAAGTGAGTTGTTTGACTATCTAAGACAGACAGGTGGGATACCCTTTATCAATTTGGAAGATAGAGTATTGCAAAACATGTCAAAGCGATTTTCCAATGCGATCACCTATCCAAATGAACTCTGTTCCCTCAAATCAGCTACCCCGTTTGTGCATTACAAAGATGAGCATGGAGATACACATGCTACAGAAATGATTGGGGCCTATAATTTTCTGAACATCTCAGCTGCCGTGACTATCGGAAATTATTTTGAAGTAGAAGATCCCTATCGTGCCATAGATGGATATATGCCAGACAACAACCGTTCGCAGATGATTGAAATTGGCTCCAATACGATCATACTAGATGCCTACAATGCCAATCCAGATTCTATTCGAGCGGCTTTAGATAATTTGGCCGTAATAGATAGTGCTCATAAAGTAGCCATTCTCGGAGACATGAAAGAATTGGGTGCGTATGCTGAGGAAGAGCACAGAAAAATTATTGACTATGCTGAAACCTTAAACCTTGACAAGGTGTATTTGGTAGGGAATGACTTTAAAAAGATGCACAAGCATGCTAAATCAAAGGCATTTGAAAAAATTGACGAACTAAGTAATCTTCTCCAAGAAGAGCCCTTAACGGCAGCCACAGTTTTAATCAAAGGTTCACGAGGGATGAGAATGGAGCAACTTACTAAACGTAGGGATCTATGGACTTAAAACCAACTATCAAATTTCTGAATGAGCTTGCAGCCAACAATAACAAAGAGTGGTTTGACGCCAATAGAAAAACGTATGAATCTTGCCGAAAGGAGTTCTTGGGATTAGTTGGAAATATTATCGGCGAGATAGCCAAGTTTGACCCAGAATTGACAGACGTAGACCCCAAGAAATGTGTTTTTAGAATAAATAGAGATATTCGATTTAGCAAAGACAAGACGCCTTACAAAACAAACTTTGGCGCTTTGATGGGAGCTAATGGCAAGAAGACAGAAGGCACAGGTTTTTACATTCACCTGTCTCAAGGTCAAAATTTTGCAGGTGGAGGAATTTATATGCCACCACCAGAAACTTTGGCAGCTATTCGTCAAGAGATTGACTATAATCCAGATGGATTGAATGCGCTTTTAACATCAAAATCCTTTAAGGAAACCTTTGGCGAAATCAGAGGGGATAAATTGAAAACCGCTCCAAAAGGATATCCAAAAGACCATCCAAATATTGAATTGTTAAGATTTAAAAGTTTCTATGTGATCGAGGAGTTCAGTGAGAAAGATCTCACCAAGGATGGGTTTTTTGATGAGCTTATTTCAACCTACAAAAATGCTCATGAGTTCAATAGATTCTTAAAAGAAGCAATTAGTTAAAAATATTTCTGAAAAGATTTGGTAATATAAAATCATAATCTATTTTTGCACACCCAAATCAAGGGCGCTTAGCTCAGCTGGTTCAGAGCACCTCGTTTACACCGAGGGGGTCGGGGGTTCGAATCCCTCAGCGCCCACCACTTCAAAAGCCATTTCGATAACTCGGAATGGCTTTTTTATGACCAAGATTTTCAGATAATTAAGAGGAATGAGAGGGATCACAGATCACTCCGTATTTCTAGAGGACTAGACCATCCCAACGTGTAATCCCAGATCTAAAAGTCATTTCGTCGGGAGTACGACCAGAGAGATCTCGTTAGCAGGAAGCAGCATGTAAATATCTGGGCAAATTTTTTGTTAAACCCTGAGAAGATCCTTCGCTATGACCCTGTAAGTTTATTCAGATATCCGAAATATTCCGCCCCAACTTTATAGACTGATCGTAAAAAGTTATAAAGCCTGGATAAAATTATTGTATGGTCTAATTTAGACTTCTTGTTCGGCTAAGACCTCTTTTACGATTTGAGATAAGTGATCAGGGCTTGCAATAGGTTTCATCACGAATTTGGCCGCACCAGCCTTTATTAGCTCGCGCTCATGCTCGTAGTGAGAAGAAACCATTATGATAATGGGTCTATGTTCTAGTGCATCAATGGTTGTAAATCCGCTGATCTCAGGCATGTCAACATCTAGGAAAAGGATGTCTGGTTTCAGCTTATCTATAGCCATCACACCTTCTATCGGGTTGCTGAAGGCACCACCAAACTCTAGAAAGTCTACACGTTTGATGTACTGTTCCAGTATCTCATTGAACATCTTGTCATCATCTATACAAACGCAACTGTATTTCATTCTAAAACCTTTTCAATCGTCTTATAAAGATAACCCCAATTCATCAGAATATGGAAGGCTTGCGCGCACTTAATAGAAAAATAACAATCATTCTTATTGTCTGATTAATTGTTCACTTTTGCCAAAAGTCAAAAAAATCAATGAAGGTATATCTAGACAACTCTGCAACCACACCAATGGATCCCGAAGTTTTCGAAGCCATGAAGCCATATTTCCTAGAGAATTATGGTAACCCTTCATCAATCCATTCACACGGTCGACAGGCGCGCTCTACTATAGAGAAATGCAGAAAAAAAATTTCGGATTTGCTGAACACTTCGCCTGCCGAGATTTTTTTTACTTCTGGGGGTACAGAGGCAGATAATACGGCCATCTGTAGTTCGATAGAAAGTCTTGGTATCAACACAGCTATCACCTCCAAACTGGAACATCATGCCGTATTGCATACGCTGGAATATCTAGCTAAAGAAAGAAAGGTTGAACTGAAGTATGTTGATGTGGATCAGGACGGTCGAGTTGACATGGAGCATTTGGCCTCTTTACTACAAAAAAATCCATCATTTGTAAGCCTAATGCACGCCAACAATGAAATCGGAAACCTAAATGATATTCAAGCCATTGGAGATTTAGTAAAAGCTAATGACGGCTACTTTCATTCGGATACCGTACAGGCCTTGGGCAAGTACGAGCATGATCTATCTGCACTGAAGGCTGACTTTATAGTAGGTGCCGCGCATAAAATTTACGGCCCCAAAGGATGCGGATTTTTATATATCAATCACGAAACTAAGATAGAGCCTTTTATTCATGGTGGAGCGCAAGAGCGCAACATGAGAGGTGGTACAGAAAACGTAGCTGGGATAGTTGGCTTAGCCAAAGCCATGGAAATATCGTATCGTGATATGGACAAAAACCGCCAGCATATTTCTAGCTTGAAGGAACGTATGCTAATAGGTCTGAAGAAAAAAATATCAGGTGCTACATTTAACGGTCTTTCAGGAAGTATGGATGAAAGCCTCTATTCTGTAATTAATGTAGGCCTACCTGCCACAGATGAAAACGATATGCTGCTATTCAATTTGGATATCAGAGGCATTTCGGCAAGTGGGGGCAGTGCTTGCGCGAGTGGATCAAATATAGGCTCTCATGTATTGACTGCTTTAGGAGTAGACCCAGAAAGAGGAGCCATTCGATTCTCTTTCTCAAAATACACCAAGCCAGAAGAGGTTGACTATGCAGTAGATGCATTGGCTGAGTTGATGAATTAGCTTTTGGCCAATTCACAAACACAGTCTATCCAGGAAGGATGGACATTTAGACTTTCTACCAAGTCCCATCTCTCACCACCCAAAGCCAGGAAATCTTCTTTGTATGTTTGGCCAACTTCGAAAGTTGTTTCTAAGCAGTCGGCAACAAATGCGGGAGAAAAAGCCAATACCTTCTTATGACCAGCTTTTGCTAGCTCCGTAAGTACTTCATCAGTGTAGGGTTTGATCCATGGGTCTTTACCTAACCTTGACTGAAAGGCTGTAGATACTTTGTCTTCAGGAAGACCTAGCTTTTTGGTCATCAATCGAGTAGTTTCAAAACACTGCGCGCGATAGCAGTATCTGTTCTGGCTATGACAAGAATTACAGCAATCACCCAATTGGCAAGTACTGATTTCAGCTTTTAGAATTTGTCTTTCGGGTAAACCATGATAGCTGAACAAGAAGTGATCATAGTCGTGCTCGTCCATCCAAATCTTTGCATTTTGAGCAATTGCTTCCAATAATTTAGGATGATCAAAAAACGGACCTTCAAAATCTATTTTAGGAACCACCTGCCAGCTACTTACTATTTCCATCACCTTTTGAACCACGGATCCATTAGATGCAGAGGCATATTGGGGAAATAGAGGGATTACTTTGATATGATTAATCCCTGCCTTTTTTAGTTTATCCAGACCCTCCCGTATGGACGGATTTTGATAGCGCATCGCCAATTCTACTTGGTAGTCATTACCTAATTGCTGTTGCACTGCTTCTGTTAAATCTTCGCCGTAGTATTTGAGCGGAGAGCCTCGCTCGTCCCAGAGCTTTTGGTATTCTTTGGCCGACTTTGGGCTTCGGAAAGTGGCGATGATCACGTTCACCAAGAACCATCTGGACAGAAAAGGAATATCAATCACTCTTTCGTCCATGAGAAATTCTCTCAGGTACTTTCTAACATCTTTCACTGATGGGCTATCAGGTGTGCCCAAGTTTACGAGAAGAATTCCTTTTTTCGCCATGCTGTTATTTTCGATTGCGCAAAGAAAGAAGAGAATATGGATACTGCCAAATAATAAAAAAAGCTCCAGATGGGGAACACCTGGAGCCAGCAGCATTTTGAGAAAAATTAATTATTATGTACTGGCTAAAGTAGCGGGGGGCGATTTACAGATGTTGCCAGATGTATTAAACATCCTGCCAATCACATTTTGATGGAATAAAATTGTTTGGAATTTGAAACCTATTACATCTAATATTGAGCAATGAACAAAATATTCAAAAATAGGAAGGTTGAATTGACTGGAATGTTTGCTTGGAGTTTGCTATCCTTTGCTTCAATAAATATAGCTATTCAACTTTTTCAAAATTTACTATTATCAATTGGGCTTACTGGACTACTATGCTGCTTTTTGAATACTTTTTTTCTCTTGGCCTTTTATCAGTATAAACTAAATACAAAAAAGTTGTTTGTTTTCTCTTCGTTATTTGTCTCTCTTATTATCACTTACCAAATGGCATTTGATTTTTTTGTCAAGATAAATTCTCCTACCAAGGGATTTATAATTTCTGGTATTGTTGGATGCTCGTTGATTTTCATGAATATGATTGCTGGTATAATAATTAGAATGATAGCTAATGTTAAAAAATAACATTTATCTAATTGTGCTTACTTTTTACATGTCCGTCATTGGATTGGATGTAATTAAGTTGATAAACCTTGCTCGTAAGCCTACATTAAATATTGATTTGTCAAAATATTTTTTTCGCACTCACATGCTTGTTTTATTCTGCGGAATAAGCTTAACATTAGTGGCGGTAATATTTGAGGTTAACATATTTGACTATTCCAAACCAATACATTATTCAAATGTTGAGAAAATATCTTTGAAGGATTTTAATGGCCTTAAGTTACCTGGCCAAACTCTTCAAGGGGGAAACAAATTTGCATTCATTACTTCAGGAATTGAATTTAAAAAGCACAAGGGAATAGTTAATGTCAATAGCTATTTTCATCCTGCGAGGTCTTATGTGTATATTGACGATTTACAAAACGATGATTTGTTGAGGCATGAATTGTATCATTTTCATATAACAGAAATTTGGGCAAGAATATTTCGGAAAGAAATCTCAAAGTTTAAAGATGTCCCTACCAGCAGTATGCTCAATAAGACATATGTTTATATAGAAGCTAAAAGAAATGCCATGCAAGCAGAATATGATTTTGACACAAATCATAGTTACTT
This sequence comes from Reichenbachiella faecimaris, assembly GCF_900176375.1. Classification (GTDB taxonomy): domain Bacteria; phylum Bacteroidota; class Bacteroidia; order Cytophagales; family Cyclobacteriaceae; genus Reichenbachiella; species Reichenbachiella faecimaris. The sequence goes on from NZ_FWYF01000002.1 coordinate 849,006, forward strand.
GCTGGGCAAACAACTTAAATGGCAGGTTAAAATTGATAGTATGTTGAGTGCGTTATCAGCATATGAAAACACCCAAATTCGATTTTGATTTATATCTTAGCCAAAATCAAAAAAATCAAAAACATGAAGCACAAAATTGCTCTTTTTATCCTTTTCAGTTTTATGTTGAGTTGTGGGAATGGCGTTGAGTCAAGGTTTCCAATGGAAAAGCGTTTTTGGAATCCAGAAGATTACAAAGAAGTTTATAGAGAAATAAGGTTTAACACCCCTGAGGGAGAAAGATACCCTGAGCTAAAAAACCCTGATACAGCACCTGTTTTTAAGAAATTAATTGACCGCCAAAATTATATGGCTGTTTTGAATGATGAACAATTGGGTCTTAGTCACAGAAATGAGATTGCATCAAATTTTTTTGATGAATTTAGGAGTTATTCAGATGTTTATTACTCGACAAATCGCCAAGACAAGTTTGTATATGGCATGGAGTTGGTAGAGTTGTATAAGTTCGGATTAGATTTACAAGTCTATTATTTCAAATTGGGTAATGAAAACATTTTAAAGGAGTCTGATGATCCTAATTCTTCTAATACAAGGAGGGTTATTAAGTCTAATGAAACTACTCTTTTAAAAAATTACAATAACTACTTAGACTATGTCAATAAAGAGGATGGTTTCTCTGAGCAAGAGATCAAAGCGTTTTGTGAGGGTATAGACACGGCATTTCCTAAATTGTTTGAGACTTTTCCAAATTCCAACTTGAACATTACAAAGAAAAAAGCTGAGCTTATGCTCAATAAAACTAAGAATGATTTGGTGAAAAGTTCGTTAGAGCAACTTCTTAACAGTATTGATGAACGGCAGGAGCCTAAATGATATTTAATAATTAGTCAGTTGAGTGATAGACTGAACCAAGAATGTTTTTGTACTGGGTCAGTCTCCTTGTCAATGTTTCTTCGTTTTTATCTGTGTCTAGGTGAAGTTTTTCTCCATTGTCTAGTCTAATATAAGCTTTGAAAATTCTATTTTTAATATCAAACTTGGCACCTGTTCTAGTGGTTGCCAATGCTTGTTCAGTCACTTGGTTGATATAAAACTTGTCAATAAAATGGAAGGACTCAGGTTGCCCTAATTTCAAGCCTAACAACCAAGTATATTCTGTATAAGTTTTTGTACCTGGGTCAATTCTCAAACCATATCTTACGAAAATCATCAATACTCCGAGAAGGACTAATAGTAATGACACAAGTACGCTTACTAAGGATATATCTGTACTGATGAGAAGAGAAGCCAAAGCGCCAAAAATTAAGACTCCTCCAAAAATTTTGAAATTATGCGGAAAGTAAGATTCTTGTTTGATGTCGACAGTTTGCATAGATAAATCTAAAACAAAAAAGGCAACTTCCTTTCGAAAATTGCCTTTGCTTGCTCCTCTTGTTGGACTCGAACCAACGACCCTCTGATTAACAGTCAGATGCTCTAACCAGCTGAGCTAAAGAGGAATTTTATGTATTAGATATTCGCTTTTGAATAACTCCCTGATTTTGGGACTGCAATATTAGCGGCTTCTTTTTAATTCTACAATACATGTCTTCAAAAAAATTTCAAGATTATTTCTGATTCAAATGAATCCCTGATCAATCCGACAAAAAGCGGAAGTGCTTTTGATATAATCAGACAAAATGGCGCAATAAAATCTATTTTCCACTTGAATACAGCCATAATGGCACTAAAGTAATCAAATTTTCCAGCTGGCATATAATTCGCAATAGGGCTTCATGAATTTATTGTTCAACAAAAAACTAAAATAAAATGTCATTGATTAAGTATAACCCAAGAACCCTAAGAACATTCACTACAAACAATCTGTTTGATGACTTGTTCAATGATCGTTTTTTCAATAACGATGTGACTGTTGGAAAATCATTTACCCCACAGGTAGATATTTCTGAAACAGATAAGGCATTCGAATTGAGTTTTGCCGTACCAGGCATCAAGAAGGATGAAATCAAGATTGACTTAAATGAAGGTCAATTGATCGTAAGTGGAGAAAGAAAATTTGAAGAAAAGAAAGAGGAGAAAAATTTCCATTCTGTTGAAACCAGATATGGCTCTTTCAGCAGGTCTTTTCACTTGCCAGACAACATAGATGCGGATAAGGTAGAAGCAAAATATGAGGATGGCCTTCTGAACATCACCATCCCTAAGGATGAGAAGAAGATTCAGAAGAAGACCATTGCTATCAAATAATAGTTAGTAAGTTGAGGTTGGTTTTAACCCCGGCAACTGGCCTCTAGCCTGCTTGTCGGGGTTTTTTGTTAAATGTTGTTAACATTATTATCCATTAAATTTATATGACGTTAATTGGTCGGAACAATGTAAAAACTAAGAGAAATGAATAATAGACAGTTTTTTATTAGAATGGTATTTGCCTCCATGTTGGGTGGAATAGTAGCACTAGGTGGATATCAGCTGGTCAAAGAGGATCAGGTTCGTGTGATTCAGGCAGAAAGTCAGCCAGTCAGATTTTCAAATTATGAGCTGGACTCATCTGCAATGATAGTTCCAGAAGGGCTCAATTTTGTATATGCTGCTAAAGCAGTAACTCCAGGTGTGGTGCATATTAGAAGTACATTTGAAGGCACATCACGAATGGGGCAAGGAACCAATCAATTTGATGAATATTTCAGGCAGTTTTTTGGTGACCCACAAGGAGGCAGCCAGCCACAACAGCGCCAATCTATGGGGTCTGGTAGTGGTGTCATTATTGGTCAAGATGGCTATATAGCCACTAATAATCATGTGATTGAAAATGCCACTGAAATTGAAGTTCTGCTGAATGACAACAGAACTTATAAAGCAGAAATTGTGGGGACAGACCCTACCACTGATTTGGCTTTGTTGAAAATAGAAGCCTCAGGTCTGCCATTTGTGAAGGTGGGAAATTCTGATCAGGTCCAAATTGGAGAATGGGTATTGGCAGTTGGGAATCCGTTTGAGTTTAGGTCTACAGTAACTGCAGGCATCATAAGTGCCAAAGGAAGAAACATTAATATATTAAGAAATAGGAATAACCTTCAAATAGAATCTTTTCTGCAGACAGATGCGGCAGTCAATCCAGGAAATTCAGGAGGCGCCTTGGTGAACCTAAGAGGAGAATTGGTAGGGATAAATACTGCGATTGCCACCCCTACAGGGACTTATGCTGGTTATTCTTTTGCCGTACCATCTAACTTGGTAGACAAAGTATTAGCAGATCTAAAAGAGTTTGGTGTGGTACAAAGAGCACTACTTGGAATTAACATAAGGGACGTGAACGCTCAGTTGGCCGAAGATGAAGATTTGAATGTGCTAGAGGGGGTTTATGTCATCAACGTAAATCCGAACAGTGGAGCAGATGATGCAGGCATTGAAAATGGAGACGTCATCATAGCAGTACAAGGAGAAAAAGTGACCAAAACCTCTGAGTTGCAAGAGAAAGTAGCTTTGAACAGACCTGGGGACAAAGTAAAAGTAACACTCATCAGAAATGGAAAGGAGAAAACAGTAACTGCTACTTTGAAAAATACTTTGGGCACCACTACCACAATTGCTTCATCCAACAACATGACGATTCAAGGAGGCACTTTCGCAGACTTGTCTAAAGATGAAAAGGAAACATTGAAAATAGAAGGGGGTGCCAAGCTGTTGAACGTAGAAGCGGGCAAGTGGAGAGAAGCTGGCATCAAGGCTGGATTTATAGTCACGGCAGTAGATAAGCGACCCATTCTTTCCGTAGAAGATTTGTCCAGAGCATTAACAAGAACCAATGACGGATCAGGTTTGTTAATTGAAGGAATGTATGAGGGCGGAGAGAAAGCCTATTATGGCATTGGCTGGTAAAAACCTTTCTTTCTGATACGATTTTAACATAATCCCCGCTCGTTCGGGGATTTTTTATGTATCAATCCTATTAATCAATAGGATCATCTATTTTTGCGGCAACTCTAATTAACACAGAAATGGCAGACAAATTCGGCATAGCGCAAGCACTCAAAAACCTCGGCATTGAGGAACTAAACATGGGATCAAGCACTGGTTCTAATTGGATCAAATCCAATGGTGCAGTCATAGAATCCTATTCTCCAGCAGATGGAAAATTGATCGGAAAAGTGACTTCTGGCTCAGAAGAAACTTATGAAGAAATTATTAAAACAGCTTCTGAAGCATTCAAATCTTGGCGACTGGTTCCAGGACCAAAAAGAGGTGAAATTGTTCGTCAGGTAGGCGAAGCCTTAAGAGAGCACAAAGAAGATTTGGGTAAATTGGTTTCTTACGAAATGGGTAAGTCATACCAAGAAGGATTGGGCGAAGTGCAAGAGATGATCGACATCTGTGATTTCGCTGTAGGGCTGTCTCGTCAGATGTATGGTTTGACTATGCATTCTGAAAGACCTAGCCATAGAATGTATGAGCAGTATCATCCATTAGGTATTGTGGGCATCATTTCAGCCTTCAACTTCCCAGTGGCAGTTTGGGCATGGAACAGTGCTTTGGCCTGGGTTTGTGGAGATGTTTGTCTTTGGAAACCAAGTGAAAAAACACCAATCACCGCGATTGCCTGTCAGCACATTACAGACAAAGTATTCAGAGCGAATGGTGTTGCTGAGGGTGTAAATAATCTGATCATTGGGGATGCAAAAATTGGACAATTGATGTCTAATGATAAGCGAGTGCCTTTGGTCTCTGCCACTGGTTCTACTCGCATGGGTAAGGCTGTTGGTGAAGCAGTAGGCGCGAGATTAGGAAGAGCATTATTAGAATTAGGTGGAAACAATGCCATCATTATTTCTAAGCATGCCGATTTGGATATGTCTTTGATTGGTGCTGTTTTTGGTGCCGTAGGGACGGCTGGACAGCGATGTACTTCTACTAGAAGACTCATCATTCACGAAGACATTTATGAGGATGTGAAAAGCAAATTGAAAAGCGCTTACGAGCAATTGAAAATTGGTAATCCTCTGGATGAGTCCAATCACGTAGGGCCATTAATTGACACACTTGCCGTAGATATGTATAGTGAGGCGATCAAAAAAGGCAAAGCCGAGGGCTCAAAAGTAGTGGTAGATGGTGAAGTCCTTTCTGGTGAAGGATACGAATCTGGATGCTATGTGAAGCCAGCCATATATGAGGTAGAAAATCATTTTGAAATTGTACAGCATGAGACTTTTGCTCCTATCCTGTATTTGATCAAATACAAAAATATTGAAGACGCTATTGCGATTCAGAATGATGTGCCACAAGGATTGTCTTCTGCAATTATGACGCAGAATATGAGAGAGTCAGAAATGTTCTTATCTCATGGTGGTTCCGATTGTGGAATTGCTAATGTAAACATTGGTACTTCTGGTGCTGAGATTGGTGGTGCATTTGGTGGAGAGAAAGAAACTGGTGGAGGACGTGAGTCTGGATCTGATGCTTGGAAAGTTTACATGAGACGCCAAACGAACACGATCAACTTTGGTACAGACTTGCCTTTGGCTCAGGGTATCAAGTTTGAGTTTTAAATATAAAAATTTCATAACGATGAACAGCTCAGGGTTTAAACCCTGAGCTGTTTTTGTTTTGACACTGTGATTTTCAATTTTGATTATATTTAAAATATGAAAGCATTAACCACAGTCTTATCTCTATCCATTCTCTTTTCATGTCAGCCCATGTCTGAAAAGGGAAAACCAGAAGTTGTTCCAGAGTACACGTTACCTGCGACACATAAGCACAACAAATGGAGTAGAACCATTGCTCCTGTCCTGTCTGTACCCAGTGGTGCTATAGTGGAAGCCTTTACTGAAGAGGCTACAGATGCACAGTTAAATGTTAATTCTACTGTGAATGATATGGCGAATGTTTCATTCGACCCGATTCACCCCCTCACAGGCCCCATCTATGTAGAAGAAGCGCAGCCTGGTGATGTCCTCGCTGTGACCATGCACAAGATAGATGTAGGTGACTGGGGGTGGTCTGCCATTTTTCCGGGGTTTGGTTTTCTGGCGGATACTTATATGGAACCTTATCTTAAGACGTTCAAGATTGACAGTACAGAAAAAGTGATTCATTTCTCTGATAAGATTAAAATACCGACACGTCCATTTGCTGGTGTGATGGGGGTGGCACCAGATACTGATTCGTTGCTTTCGACTATTCCTCCGAGGGCAAATGGAGGCAATATGGATGACCCAAATATCGTCGAGGGTACCACTGTTTATTTCCCTGTCTTTGTTGAGGGTGCTTTATTTTCAATCGGTGATGCGCATGCGGTACAAGGGCTGGGTGAAGTGTCCGGTACGGCTGTAGAATCTCCCATGCGATTTGTGTTTGAGTTGAAGTTGCTGAAAGGGCAAAAACCTTATCTCAATGAACCCCAGTACGAAACGGACGACTATTATGCCGTAACTGCCTTTGGCCCGTCCATTGATATTGCCACTAAGAAAGCAGTCCAATACATGATTGAGTATTTGGTCAGTGAACATGATTTGAGTAAGGAGGACGCTTACATCCTATGCTCTTTGGCAGGAGATCTTAAAATCGCTGAGGTAGTTGATGCCCCGAATATGCTCGTGACTATGCATATCTCGAAGGAGGTTTTGGGGGTGAAATGATTTAATCCCCATCCTAGTTCGCAATCATTCGTCATCACCCGGTTTATCCGGGTGATCCCCTTCGGATTGCACAATGATTGAAAGGGTAGCTCCTACCATTTGCAGATTACCCATTACGGATAGCTATCGGAAGTTCCTCCGTCAAACCCATCGGGTAATGACGGTTAATATATTGTTACTTCATTTCACTAATCTCATCAAACAAATCTCTCATTTCAGGATTCATTTCATGGATAAGGTTTTCCTTCCACTCTCTCTTATACTTTTTAATTCGCTTTTCTCTATGGATTGCAGACTCAATATCTGTAAAGAATTCATAGTACAACAAATCAGTACAATTATACTTTTTAGTGAACGAAGCACCGAGACCATTTTTGTGTTCGTAGATTCTATTGTGGAGATTGGAAGTTACACCTGTGTAAAGAACAGTTCTGTTTTTATTGGAAACGATGTAGATATATCCACCTTTGGCCATGAATAAAAGTAACAATAAACAACGTCATATCCCGTGTTTATCCGGGCTATCTCAAGCACGGCAGAATGATCGAAAAGTGCAGCTGTCATCTTAACAGATCACCCGAATTCTCCTCTGTCGAAGCGGGTAATGACGTTTTTATTTGATAGTCATAGCCCTTGTTTGTTGGGGCGATCTCCATTAGGCAGTAGAATGTTTGAAAAGGCAGGGCTCAACACTGACGGATTACCCGAATGTCTTTTCTCTTCGTCAAAGCCATCGGGTAATGACGTGCTTTGGTTAACCATTTATCGCCTCTACTTCCTGCACCTCAGGTACCATTCTTTTCAGAAGATTTTCGATGCCTGCTTTGAGTGTGAGGGTAGAGGAAGGACATCCACTACAAGCGCCTTGTAGTACCACTTTCACTTTTCCATCTTCAAAAGAATGGAAATCAATGGCGCCACCATCTTGCTCTACTGCAGGGCGGATATATTCGTCCAAGATGCCTTTGATGTTTTCATCTAGATCAGAAACTGGTGCTTTCGGCGCAGCATTTTCTTGCTTAGGCTCTGCGTAAGGCTGAGAGAGATTCACGGCCAGTTTACCAGACTCCAAATAACCTTTGATGTGTTCTTTGATGCCGTCGCGTACTTCTTCCCATTCTGTAGCTTCATCTTTCGATACGGTGATGAAGTTGCTCATCACGAATACACCTTTCACAAATGGGAAAGTGAATAACTCTTGCGCCAACTCAGAATTGGTTGCTCGTTCTGGAGATGGATAATCGAAATTGGTGCCTTCAGGTACCAACATAAAGTTCGCTACAAACTTCAACGTGTTTGGATTCGGATTAGACTCGAAATATATATTTACTGGGGTGTTTGCTACTGCTTCAGACATCTTCTTTTCTTTTTACTAGAGATTACAAAGATACGAAACACTTAGGTTCTTTGTTTGGTTCAGTTGAGACTCTTTTGATTTTGAATGGAATAAGCTTGAGCGCATCTGTGATGCGTTATTAATCTACCAAGGGCATTTGAAATGCCAAGGAAATCCAGTTGTAAGGTAATTGCGACCGAGAAGGGTGAAATTATATTTTTTCAAAAACCATTGTGAAGTTCTGATGCTTAATTGTCAAAAAATCTGATTTAGTAAAATAATCATAAGTAAGAGGGTTCTCATCAATTAAGAATTTGAAAATTTCACTATTTCCAGTTCTATTAAAAAGTCGAATTCTATTATTTGGTTCAATTCTATATGAGAGATTCAACCAATCCATTTTTGATGGTAACGACAATTGTTCTTTGTAAAATCCAACTTGATAATTATCATCAAATAAAACATTACCTCCATCTATTACATTTTTTAATGCCCAAGAATATCTAGATAGATCAAATTCTCTATTTAATTGATATACAGAATGTCTATAATTAAATACATAAACTATTATTACAATGTAAATGATTGGATACACATGCGCTCCAACTTTTTTAAGCTTTAACCAAAAAAATGGCAATGGATAATTGGACTTTATACCTATTTTTCTTCTTTGAAAATATATAAGAGTCACTAACAAAAATCCAAAAACTAGTATGAAGGTTAAATAACTGAAATTCATATTTGTATCCAGCAATACGGAAATTATAGCTGAAAGACTACATTGCCTAAGTACAAATACAATCCTGTCAACCCTAGAAATAGTTAAATTCTGATTCATCTATGGAATTTCAGATTCAATACTTACTCAACTCCCCTTCGCTCTTGGCGACAAGTGTGGCTACTGTGGCGTCACCAGTTACATTTACGACTGTACGGCACATGTCAAGGATACGATCTACAGGGAAGATGATAGCTACCCAGGCAGGGTTGAGGCCTACGGATTGTAGGACGATGATCATCATCACCAAGCCAGCACTTGGTGTAGCGGCAGCGCCTATGGATGCTAATGTAGCCGTCAGTACGATCGTGAGCTGCTGAGCTACCGTGAGATCCACCATGTGAAGCTGAGCCAGAAAGACTACGGCTACGGCCTGGTACAAACTCGTACCATCCATATTGACAGTGGCGCCAACTGGCAGCACAAAGCTGGCGATGTTATTGGATACGCCCATATTGTCTTCTACGCATTCTAGCGTGACTGGCAAAGTAGCCGCACTAGAGCTCGTAGAGAAAGCCAGAAACTGAGCAGGGCTAATGTTTTTGAAAAATTCTTTGTACGACAGTTTCGGCACGAAGAGCCTCATGATCAGTGGGTAAAACACAAATACCAAGAAGAACAACCCAGCCAACAAAGTGAGCGAATAGGAACCCAGGCCTAAAAATATTTCAAATACTTCTGCAGGAGTATCTGCCATTTTCGCGATCACACCAGCCAGCAAAGCGAAGACAAAATAAGGAGCCGCACCCATCACCATATTTACCATTTTAAGAAAGACCTCGTTCATACTTTGGATAAAATCCACTACAGGTTTTTTCTTGTCATCAGGCACCATGACCAAGGTGATACCAAAGAAGATGGAGAAGAAGATGACTTGCAGCATCAAACCATTGTTGGAGATAGAGAAAATCACATTCTCGGGTACCATGTCTACAATGAATTGTAGCGGACTAACCTCCTTCTGTTTTTGAGCACTGGCCATTCGTTTGGCTACTTCAGCTTTGTCTTTTTCCGAAAGCTGATTGGCTTTTTGCGCATCTGTGATCAGGTGCTGATAGGCGGGGTCATTGAGATAAGACGCTCCATCTTGTGGGATGCCCATTTTTTGATCTTGGAGCCAAAGTTCAAAGGCAATTCGATTTTTTACACGTTGGTCTTTCTCAACAAAATTCCCAGGCTTGACTAAGTTAACCAAGAGCAATCCGATTCCAACAGCAGCCACTGTAGTGATCATATAAGCACCAAGGGTCTTACCGCCCAATCGACCCAATTTGGACACATCACTTAAGCCTGACACTCCACTAATAATAGAAAAGAGCACCAATGGAACAGCAATAAATTTGAGTAATCGAATGAAAATGACGCCAAAGGGATCTATCCAAGTAATAGTAAAATTATTCCAACCTAAAGCACTAGAAATGAATGCCCAGATGACACCCAAGACTAAACCAATGACTATTTTGATGTGAAGGGGTAAATTTTTCATTCTGAGGGTTTTGTTTTACTAAAGCCAATGCATCAGCCAAAATATGTTAAGCCTAGTTTGATCCTTTTTAATTATCCCATGGATTCTATGGAATTCGCCAAGATACTAAGCTTTTAATATTGTAGACTTATTGAGCAGATAAAAATCAAGAATAGTTAAGGCAGACATAGCTTCTACTATAGGTACAGCTCTTGGGACTACACAAGGGTCGTGACGACCTTTGCCAGAAACAGTTATTTTATTTCCATCCTGATCGACTGAGTCCTGATCTCTCATGATAGTAGCTACTGGTTTGAAGGCTACATTGAAATAAATGTCTTCTCCATTGGAGATTCCTCCTTGTATGCCCCCTGATAGATTGGTGAGGGTTTTTATCTGATCTCCGTCCTTTTCGATAATGTCGTTGTGTGCTGAACCTTTCATTTTGGCGCCTTCAAATCCGCTGCCATATTCAAAGCCTTTCACGGCATTGATGCCAAGCATGGCTGATCCGAGTCTTGCGTGTAACTTGTCAAATACCGGCTCTCCCAATCCAACAGGTGTACCTGTGATTACACCTGTAACTACACCACCCACAGTGTCTCCATTTTTTCTAACACCATCAATGAAAGCGATCATCTCTTCGGCGATAGTTTCGTCTGGGCAACGCACTATGTTGTTTTCAGTCTTGGAAAGGTCAAGTTCCAGATAAGATTTTTTAGTCTTTAATTCGCCTACTTGAGACACGTAGGCAAATACCTCAATGCCCAATTGACGCAAAGCCAATTTGGCCAAAGCCCCTGCGGCTACACGAGCGGCTGTTTCTCTAGCTGAGCTTCTGCCACCTCCTCTATAGTCTCTGATTCCGTATTTTTCTTGATAGGTAAAATCGGCATGAGAAGGCCTAAATGATTTGGCAATATGAGCGTAATCTTTACTTTTCTGATCGGTATTGTGGATCACCATGGCTATGGGTGTGCCTGTGGTTTTGCCCTCGAATACACCAGATAGAATATCAAAGCTGTCTGGTTCTTTTCTTTGAGTTGTGATCTTGGATTGACCAGGCTTTCTTCTTTCCAGCTCAGACTGGATAAAGGCTTCATCAACATCAATTCCGGCTGGACAGCCATCGACCGTTACGCCTATAGCTTTGCCATGTGATTCTCCAAATGTAGTGATCTTGAATAATGACCCGAATGAATTGCTCATCAATTGATTTTTTGTATTTATTAGTAAGATTTCTCCTATCGTCGAAATGACAAAAACTGACGTTTTGACTAGAGACCAAAATTAAATGAAAATACCTTCTGAAGTGCGATTTTATTAACAGGAAGTCCTATTTTTTGAACATTACCAAAGCGATCAGCCCGATGAGTACGAATATCGCAATGTTGGCCATGCTACGCATTCGGTCTTGGGCATCCAGTGCAGTCAGCTGATTGCTTTGAATATCCATAGCATCATAAAAGGAGCCCATGTCGTTAGACAGAATGTACTCGTTCTTTTTACTCTCCCCACTTACATTTAGTACAATTTCAGACTTTAGCGTATCGTAAGTTTCTGATTTCACATTAAAATAAATGAATTGAAGATAATCCCCAAGGGCATATTCTCCAGGTTCGTTTGGAATGCCATAATAACTGAAGGACTTCGTTCCTCTAACTTTGCCATGCCCACGACTGATGTCCTGTCTGATGTTGGGAGAATAGATATCGAAATTATCATCTTCCGTTAGCCTTGGTTCTCCTATGGCCGAGATGTTTCCTTCTCCTGCTATGTCGAATGAGTAATTGAAGCTTTCACCAGTCTTTAGTGATTCGCTAGAGATTTTTTCTTTTAGTCTGTAATTACCCACAGTAACGCTTTCTCTCAGAGGATGAGGAGGTAGATCTTTGATAGTGACCTTTTTGGGTTTGGTGCTGAAAGTGACGATTTCCTCCTGCTTGTTGCGCCCAAAGAAAGTTGGGTTTTTGGCTACTTTATACTTTATCAATTCCAATCCAACTTTCGGAAAATTGATGGTTTCGTTATTGAGTGGATAGTAGGCTGCCTGAAAGATCTTGAACTGTGTATAGCTCTCTCCATTGATTTCTACAGGTTCTCCAGTGATATTGTCGATATTAAAGTTCTCTTCCCAGCAATTGGCGGGTTTGATTTTTTTCATAATTTCAGGAATCTGCTTACTGAGCTCATAGAATCTCATATCTGCTCGATTGTTGCTGGCAACATAAAAGGCCAGAGTGAGCGTAAACCCCTCTCCAGGATACACGGCAGACTTATCTGTAGTGAGTGCCAAAAAAGCATCTGCCTTGACATCGACAAATTCTTGAGGAGCATTTTGCCTACCAAAAAGATCCTGAAAGGGGTCAGTTCCAAAGGGGTCATTGCGCTGCCTGCGCTGTGCGGGTGGGCCTACTTTAATTTTTTTGCCCTGTACATTATAGTTCTTTCCATTCACTTCCATGGAAAAGGGTTTTATGGTGTATTCGCCTTCTGCTGTAGCCACATAATTTTGTATGATACTTTGAGAAGAACTTCTACGGCCGTTAACAAAATTGGTGGATGAAGAGGAGGAAGTACCTCTTTTCACAAATCCAGGAATTTCTGGAAAGGGGGAGTAATTTTCAAGCCTTGCATTGTGAATCGTGAGTGTAATGGTAAAAGCTTGATTGCTGGCAATTTGATCTGGGCCCAGATCAATACTCACCTGTTGTCCAAGAACTTTAACGCCTGTTAACAATAAAATAATTGTGAATAGAAACCCTACTTTCCGCATGATCGTTTAGAAGAATAAAATTGCTAATCTAAATGATATTTCTTATTTTCAGGTGCAATTTGATGGATGGCAAACGTGCCATCAGGTTTATTTAATAAAATTTAACAAACCACTTAATCCATGCTGGAATATTCTAAAACAATTCTTTCAAAAGTCAGTTTTGATAAAAATTTGTTTGACAAAGAACTAGCAAAAGCAATCAGGCTAGTAGGAAGGGAGCTCGAAGCTCTAAAAAAATGGTGCTACGATAAATTCGGCCATTTGTACCGCAGTATTCTGAATAAACATTTTAAATTGATTTAATATTAAGCTCCGAAACTCGGAGCTTTTCTTTTTTTAAAGCACTCTATTTTTTAGAAACACATCTGCCAATGTCTTCAAGAAAACTTAGCACGGTCATGTTATTCATGACCATTATTGTTAGTGCCACTTTCGGTTTCGCACAAACGGATGCTCAGTTGAGGCGAGTATCCTATACCAGCACAGTAGATGAATCCAGCCGAGAATACTTACTCTATTTGCCGAAAGGCTATGAGGATGACCCAGACAAGAAATGGCCAGTTATGTTGTTTTTGCACGGCAATGGTGAAAGGGGTAATGGAAGGACAGAATTAGATTTTGTCATGGTTCATGGCCCACTTTATGAAGCATGGATTCAGAAAAGAGATTTGCCTTTTATTATTATCGGACCGCAGCTTCCGATGTTTGGTATGGATCACTATGCGGATTATTTAGCCAAGCGCACGCTGGATCAGCTGCCCAGAAGATTAGAAAAAGGGGTGCCAGAACGTGAGACAAAATGGCAAATTGATACGCTCATGCAGGGAAGCATATCTGACGAGAACTACCCTTACAAAAACTTTGGCCCACCTATGGGCTGGGAACAGGTAGAGCAGGACTTGGTCAATATGTTGGACTATGTGTCCGAAAATTATCAAACAGATCAATCCAGAGTTTACTTGACGGGATTGAGTTATGGGGGGTTTGGCACTTGGTATATGGGGAGTAAGTACCCTGAAAGATTTGCAGCCATTAGTCCAGTGGTTGGCTGGGGTCACAAAAATCTCATGCAGCCACTTGCCGAAAACAAAACACCTATTTGGTGTTTTGCTGGAGGGAGAGATTTAGTGATCCGAGAAAGATACTTTTATCCTGGTCTCAACGAATTGGAGCGTTTGGGACATCAGGTAAGATTTACGATCGAATCCGATATGGGCCATGATACTTGGAAGCGCGTGTATGGAGGTGAGGATCTTTATAATTGGTTTTTAGGCCATCAGAAATAACTTTGCCTTTGTAAATTTGATCATTATGCGAAATATTTTTATTTGCCTCCTTATCATTTGTGCTCAATCTGTATCAGCAAACCCTGAAGATACGATCACCAGTAGATTGGAAACACCCTATTTGGCACTGAATACTTTTGTGTCGAATGTGGCTGAAGAAAGCTACAATCCTCAGGCGGCTTCGCTAATATTTAACAGCCCTGGCCTTACAATCAATCAAAAAGTGGAATATGTCAAACGCCTGGAGCGTGTGTTTGAAGGGGCAGGTATTTTCATCTTCTTTGACAAGGTACCTACCAATCCAGATTACTTTGACTCGCTAAATAATGAAAATAGATATGTAATCAATAGCAGGTATCCTGAAATCTATTTGCAGAAGCAGAGGGGGCGTTGGCAAATTCAGCCAGATGTCATGGGATCCATTGATCGGGTTCATGAAGAGCTTTTCAAGTTTGACCCCAAGAATTTAATCAATTTAGAGTTTGAAAAAACTGGTTTGAACGCCCATTTTTTAGGTTTGAAATTATGGCAGTGGTTGGGGATTGTCATTCTATTTGGTGTATGTTTTCTTATCAGATATGTCTTCATGATTATTTTCGAGCGAATTTTTATTCGTCTCCTAGATAAAATAGGTCAGCGTCATATCGGGAGCAGGTATATTCTTCCAGTCGCAAAGCCAGCTGGTATGCTCATGGTTTTCTTTTTCATTGGGGCTTTGTATCCAA
This sequence comes from Reichenbachiella faecimaris, assembly GCF_900176375.1. Classification (GTDB taxonomy): domain Bacteria; phylum Bacteroidota; class Bacteroidia; order Cytophagales; family Cyclobacteriaceae; genus Reichenbachiella; species Reichenbachiella faecimaris. The sequence continues at coordinate 864,007 of NZ_FWYF01000002.1, forward strand.
GTTTGGAATTGCCAAGATTGATTGGCTTCTATGTAGTGTTGGCTTTGAAAGGTTTGATCCCCCTATACGGCATGATTGCACTTTATCAAATGACAAGTGTAGTAGATGTTTACCTGACCAGACTAGTCAATAGTACAGAGAGCTCTTTAGACGATCAGCTGGTTCCAATAATTAGAAAAGTTTTACGCATTGGTATTGTAGTCATTGGCGGGCTTGTCATCTTGGATGGTTTGGATGTTCCTATTTTGCCGCTCTTGACTGGTCTTTCAATTGGTGGTTTGGCTTTTGCTTTGGCAGCGCAAGATACGATTAAAAATTTCTTTGGCTCACTGATGATTTTTGTGGACAAACCCTTTCAGATTGGGGATTGGATAGTATCTGGAGACATAGATGGGATGGTCGAAGAGGTAGGTTTTAGATCTACTCGTATCCGTACGTTTAGAAATTCTGTGGTGTCCGTGCCAAATGGACAATTGGCTGATAGCACGATTGACAACAATGGATTGAGAAGAATGCGAAGGTTCAGGACCATCATTCAAATCAAATATGACACGCCACCTCATCTCATAGAGGCTTTTGTAAAAGGACTCAATCGCATCGTGAAGCAGCATCCAAAAACCAATAATGAAAAATATGAAATTCACTTCAACGATTTGGGCGCGCATTCACTGGATATCTTGTTTTACATCTTTTTTGAAGCAGCCACCTGGACAGAAGAATTGAAATTCAGGCAAGAAATATTACTCGACATTTTGAGGCTGGCAGAGTACATGGGTGTTGAGTTTGCCTATCCTACTCAAACACTGCACGTTGAAAATATGCCAGGGCATGACTTTTTTGATCCCAAATATATCAAAGATCAAAAAGCACTTGACAGCAGATTGGATGATTATTTTAAGGTTTAGGTTTAAGCAATTTATACAGTCCAAATATACCTATCCCACTCAAAACTATTAACCAAACCAAGTGGTCTTTGGTTTCTAACGCTTCAATAAGAAACGATGCCTGAGACCCTATCCAAATGAATAAAAGAGTGCGTGGCAACATGCCGATAAGACCGCCAAAAATGAAGGGAGCTAATCTGACACCTGAGATGGCTAAGACAACATTCATTAACCCAAAGGGCAATGCGGGAGAAATTCTGGCCAGAAAAGTAGTCAACCAGGGCTGTTTTTCGACATTGTCGAATATGGATGCTGATTTTGGGAATCTTTTCTGTATCCAATGACGGGCGTTGTTGTCCATTCTTTGTGCAAGGAAGAATCCAACTAGCGAGGCCAATTGATAGCTGATAACTACTGGCAAGACGGCCTTGACACCTAAAAAATAACCACCAAGTAATGAGATAAAAGTAGTGGGAGTAATAGCCAGACCCATGCTAAATATGCTAATAATAAAGAAATATAACCACGAAGAAAGCGTGAATGTCCTTATCCAATCTTCTTCGGCTAGTACAACGTAAGTAATGGTCAAAGTAGAAAGCCATGGAATTATTGTCATCCAGATCATAAGGAAGAAAATACCCTTGGGTTTATTGAAATAGGAAGAATTTCTATGGTTATTCAATTGTGAAAATAGTCTAGACGAAAAAACATGGCGAATATGCGATATTGATTACATTTGTCGCTCAAAATCACAGGAGAATTACTTAAATTAAAGTGGTGCTATTCGAAGATAAACCGTTCGATTGAAGGCATCACTGCATATAAAATAAGAAATTATGAAATTTGGTACTAAGGCCATTCATGCTGGTGTCGAGCCGGATCCAACTACAGGGGCAATTATGACCCCAATTTATCAAACTTCTACCTATGTGCAACCGTCTCCAGGTCAGCACAAAGGATACGAGTATTCAAGAACCCAAAATCCAACAAGAGACGCCCTTCAAAATAATTTGGCGGCATTGGAAAATGCGAAACATGGATTGTGTTTCGCTTCTGGATTGGCTGCTACGGATGCGATATTGAAATTGCTGAAACCAGGCGACGAAGTATTGGCATCTAATGACTTGTATGGAGGTACGTATAGAATCTTTACCAAGATTTATCAAGATTTTGGTATCAAGTTCAAGTTTATTGACATGAGAGATTTGACTCGGATATCAGAGCATTTTTCTAATAAGATCAAGATGGTATGGGCTGAAACGCCATCTAACCCCATGATGAATATCATAGATATCAAAGGGCTTTCAGGCGTCTGCAAAAAATTTGGATCCATGTTCTGCGTGGACAACACTTTTGCTACGCCATTTTTGCAAAACCCATTGGATTTGGGAGCAGACGTAGTATTGCACTCAGTAACTAAATATTTAGCTGGCCATTCGGATGTAGTGATGGGATGCTTAATGACCAACCACGATGTGCTGAAGGAAAAATTGGCCTTCATACAAAATTCAAGTGGAGCTGTCACAGGTCCTCAGGATTGTTTCTTGGCACTTAGAGGAATCAAAACCTTACACGTCAGAATGCAACGTCATTGTGAAAACGGACGTCGTGTGGCTCATTTTCTAAAATCCCATCCCAAGGTGGGTGAGGTGTATTGGCCAGGTTTTGAGGAGCACAAAAATCATGACATTGCTAAAAAGCAAATGAGAGATTTTGGAGGTATGATTTCCTTTGTTTTGAAAAACGATAAAATTGCAGACGCCATTAAAGTGATGGAAAATTTAAAACTATTTGCCTTGGCTGAATCGCTGGGAGGAGTAGAATCACTGTGTGGTCACCCAGCAAGCATGACTCATGCCGCTATTCCTAGAGAAGAACGAATTAAAGCTGGTCTCAAAGATTCTCTGATTCGTTTGAGCGTAGGCATTGAGGATGTTGAGGATCTAATTGCAGACTTAGAGAAAGCGCTAGGTTAAGCACTACCTAGAAGAAATTGAAAGCCTGATAGCCAAATAGCTGTCAGGCTTTTTATTTGTTTATTTGTCAGGTCTGTTCGACAGCACTTCATTCATATCTATAATGACCTCGTCTATCTCTTTGGCTGACTGTCTGATGTATTCTGCTATTTCCTCTCTTTCAGAAGAAATTTCTGTATTAAGTATATCTACCAAGCCAAGAAGTCTGGCGACTGGGGCACGGGTACGATGCGAATTGTGGTATGCTGCTGCTTTTATTTTCTCACTTTGCTCTACCACTTCTTTGGTTCTTCGCTCTATTTCATTTTCTAGATTTTGATTGATTCGCTCAAGTTCGCTGCGGAAACGTCTCTGGTTACGATGCATGCGATAGAAGATAATGGCCAATAAACCTATGCTGAGGACGAGTAAACCCAGTAGCCAGTTGATGATAATATTCTGACGGTTTTTGAGGTCGAGCCTTTCTATTCTTTCCTCTGCCTGTGAAAGACTGTTTTCAGCATTAGAGAGTTCAAAATTGATTTGATCAATAGATTTATAAATGGAGTTGATGGCTGCATATTGCGCATTGAGAGATTGGAAGGCCTCTTCTAGGTTTCCCGATTGCTGATAGTATTGGCGTGCCACCTCCACAAAAACCTCATGAAAAAACTTATTTCGTAGGTTTTTGGAGTAGTACTCAGCCTTTTTTAAATGATACCTGGCACTGTCCTTTAAGTTTAGGTTGAAATATGCATCCGCCAGAATGGTATGAAGACCACCTATGCTTTCCACATTGTTTCTTCGTTCAGAATATCCTAAGTCTTCCAGCGCCAACGGAATCATTTTTTCATATTCACGATTTAAGAAATGAAGGTAAGCAAGATTTCCTGTGTTGTTGTAATAGGCATATTCATCTTTTCTCTCTCTGGCCAAGGCTATAACAAACTCCAGTATGTTTCTGGTTGCATTTAAACTATCACCTCTGACGCTAGTCAGGGCTGTCATTAAAGTAGCTTTTCGATTCCATAAAGCCATTTCGAATCTGTTGTATTGTTCTCTTGTTTGAAACAAATCGTAACTTCTGTTTTGCAACAGTTCTTCCATCAGAAGATATCCTTGATCAAAGCGACCCCAATTTGAAAGTGTGTTCACGTAGCTGAGCTTAGCAACTTCCATGAGTATTGGGTTTTCTAAATGTTCAAATCCAGTGATGGCTTGTTCTAGCAGATGAGCCGCACGTTCATATTTCCCAAGATGTGTATATAAGATACCTTCAGCCAATTGAAGGTGGTGTAGATAGTTTTCCAGTTTGTCATGATTGAAAAAACTGGTTTTTGCCTCTATCAATTCCTGCGTAGCTTTTGGTATGTTGCCACCTGCGAGGCGAAGGGACAGGGCGATATGACAAAAGAAGGTATTGGTGGGGTCACTGTGACTGGCAAGCTTGGTATGATAGTAGTCAGCCGTATATTTATTGTTTTCACCAGGATCAATATTGAGAAAAACTGGTAAAATGTCATCTTGGATAATCCCGGTTTCCTCAGCCTGTATTGATTGGAATATGCCCCACAGGCCAAACGATAAAAGCAGCGAAATTTTCATAGGCGTATTGGTATTTAAAAATACTAAAAATAGATCAATTTCTAAGCATAGTGTGCTGTGACGCTTGCGGCTGAATCCGTGTGTTTTATAAAATATCCAAGCTGCCATGCTTGTGTTTTGGCGGCCTGTGTGCTACTGGGGTGATTCCAAGGCGGGTATACGCGAAAACCTCGTTTACCTTCCTTATTAGATACAGTGATAATTCCTTTTTGATCAAGAATTTTTTTTGGGAAAATAAACTGGCCTAAATGTTCTCCAGATACGACGTTGATCACCAGTAGATCAAAATCGTCAGATTCATCTAAGGGCTGCGTGATCCCTTCAGGCGACCGTTTCCATGTGGTCACGAACTGCCCTACTTTTTTAGGAGTCATTTGAGCATTTCGGCTGATGATTTTCTTTCCATTAATTTCAAAGCGACAAGCGCCATATTTCTGGCTTTCTGGTTCTGCTGCGTAGTTTGAGATAATTAGACGATTCGGGTCGTAGAAGCAGGAGTTAATTTTGGCTAATGTTTGATTCATGTGCAAATCAAGCCATTCAACTTTAAACGAAAAAACCCCGATACCTAAACCAACTGGTACCGGGGTTTTAATCCAACAAATGACTTCCGAAAGGTTGAAGTCCTTACCAACTTCTATATGAGAAAACTACTTAGTATTCTATCTAGATTTATCATTTTTATTTGGTTAAGAATTTGTTGACTGAATAAGCTGCCTTGCGACCTTCACTAATGGCCCAAACCACTAAGGATTGACCTCTTCTGCAATCCCCTGCCGCAAATACATTTTCTTTGTTTGTACGATACATTTCATCCTTGATATTGCCTCGCTCATTGGTTTCTATGCCTAATTCTTCGAGCAATCCTTCTTTTTGAGGGTGCATAAAACCAATGGCCAGATAAGCTCTCTCACACGGCAAAACCCGCTCGGACCCTTCGATCTCTTCGAATTGGAATGCTGCTTTATCTGTCCATTCTACATCTACTACTCTAAGGCCAGTGACCTCTCCTTTATCGTTGCCGATAAATTCTTTGGTCAGTACAGACCAATTTCTTTCACAACCTTCTTTCTGCGATGTGGAAGTTCTAAGTATCATTGGCCACTCTGGCCAGGGATTACCCTCTGTTCTATCCTCTGAAGGCTTGTCTAGCAATTCTATTTGAGTCACACTCTCTGCGCCTTGACGAATAGAAGTGCCCACACAGTCAGAGCCTGTATCTCCCCCACCTATTACGATTACGTTTTTGCCTTTGGCATTCATCTCGCTTACGATCTCAGTATCCTCGCCTGATACTACTTTGTTTGAGTTCTTCAAGAATCTCATGGCCAAATGAATACCATTCAATGCTCTACCTGGGATAGGCAAATCTCTAGCTACCGTGCTGCCTGTACAGATAGCTATAGCGTCGAATTTTGTTTCAATTTCTTTGGCAGTAATGTCTTTACCAATTTCTACGCCACACTCGAATTTCACTCCAGACGCCTTCATCAGATTCACGCGCCTTTCGACAACAGTTTTCTCTAATTTGAAATCAGGAATACCAAATCTGAGTAGGCCACCTGGCTGCGTGTCTCTTTCGAATACCGTCACATCATGTCCTTGCTTGCATAGCTGATCTGCTGCTGCTAACCCAGCAGGACCCGATCCAATCACAGCCACAGTTTTGCCAGATTTAATGTTTACCGTGTGAGAAGTTTCCCATCCTTGAGCAAAAGCTTCCTCAGCTATTGTTTTTTCAATATGCTCGATACTCACTGGATCGTTGTTTAGACCCAATACACACGAACCTTCGCACGGCGCCGGACAAATTCTACCCGTAAACTCTGGGAAGTTATTGGTGCTCTTGAGGATGCCCCAGGCTTCTTTGAATTCATTACGATAAACGGCGTCGTTGAAATCTGGAATCTTATTGCCTAGTGGACACCCACTATGACAAAACGGAATCCCGCAGTCCATACATCGAGCGGCTTGCTCATTGGTTTCTTTTGGAGAAACAGGCTTTACAAATTCCTTGTAATGCTCCGTTCTTTTTTCTACCTCCTCATAGTCGAGGCTGTGTCTTTTATAAGTCAAAAATCCATCTACCTGTCCCATATTATGCGATCTTTTCTTGTTCTAACTTTTTCTTTTCCAATATCTGCTTGTACTCAGTTGGTATCACCTTCACAAACTTGTTTTTAGCAGTCTCCCATTGATCCAGGATTTTGAATGCTTTATTGCTCTTGGTATATCTCGAATGCTTGTTGATTTGATCCTGGATATAATCGAAGTCTTCGCTACTAGGCAATTCTAGCTCTACTAGCTCCATGTTGCATTTCGAAGCAAAATCGAAGTCTTCTACAAAGATGTAAGCGATACCACCACTCATACCGGCAGCAAAGTTTTTACCTGTTTCACCTAGCACGATGACGCGCCCACCAGTCATGTATTCACAACCATGATCTCCAAGACCTTCTGTTACCGCCTGAGCTCCAGAGTTTCTTACTGCGAATCTCTCACCTGCTTTCCCGTTTACATACAACTCACCTGAAGTGGCTCCATAGAGACATACATTACCTACCAGTATATTGTCTTCTGGCACGATGTCTGATTTTGTATGTGGATAGCAAACTACCTTTCCTCCAGACAATCCTTTGCCTACATAGTCGTTGGCTTCACCCTCTAAATTAAAAGTGATTCCTTTGGCTAAAAATGCTGCAAAGCTTTGCCCTGCTGATCCAGTGAATTTCACCTTGATCGTATTTCTATCCAATCCGTCAGGCCCATGGATTTGTGCCAATTCTCCTGACAGCATTGCACCTGTTGTTCTATTTTGGCTATTGATGGGCACATCAATTCTTACTTTTTCCTTCTTGGTCAGTGCAGGCTGGGCTTCCTTGATCAATTGTCTGTCTAAAACTTTAGTCAACTCATGATCCTGATTTTCCAACTTGCATGACAGGTGATCTTTTGGCTTGAATGGATTCTGTAGTAAGGCATCCAAATCGATGTTACCAGCATGATCTTTTGCTTTCTTTCTGTCAAAGGTTAACAAGTCAGTTCTTCCCACCAATTCGGCTACTGTTTTCACACCAAGCTCTGCCATAATTTCTCTTAATTCTTCGGCTAAAAAGTTGAAGAAATTTACGATGTGCTCGACCTTGCCAGAGAAGAGTTTTCTCAATTCAGGGTTCTGTGTAGCGACTCCCACTGGACATGTGTTCAAGTGACATTTTCTCATCATGATGCAGCCCTCTACAACTAATACGGCAGTGGAGACCCCCCATTCTTCAGCTCCTAAAATAGCTGCAATGGCCAAGTCTCGACCTGTGCGCATTTGGCCGTCAGCTTGGAGTTTCACTTTTTTACGCAAGTCATTTTTCTCAAGTGTTTGGTGCGTTTCTGCCAAGCCAATTTCCCAAGGGATACCCGCGTGGTGCACTGAGCTAATCGGAGAAGCTCCAGTACCGCCATCATGACCAGCAATTAATATATTGTCGGCCTTAGCTTTAGCTACACCAGCTGCTATCGTACCTACACCAGCCTCAGCCACCAACTTGACGTTGATGTCTGCTTTCTCGTTGGTGTTTTTGAGGTCGTAGATCAATTGCGCTAAATCCTCTATAGAATAAATGTCGTGATGAGGAGGAGGTGAGATCAATGATACGCCGGGTGTCGAGTGTCTGATTCTACCAATAGTTTCATCCACCTTTTTGCCGGGCAACTGACCACCCTCTCCTGGTTTTGCTCCTTGCGCTATTTTTATTTGAAGTTCGTCTGCATTTACTAGATAGTGTGCGGTGACGCCAAATCGCCCAGATGCTACCTGTTTGATTGCTGATCGAGACAAGGTGCCGTCAGCATTTGGTGTATATCTGATCGCATCTTCACCACCTTCTCCACTGTTGGATTTACCACCAATCAGGTTCATGGCCTTGGCAATAGTCGTATGGGCTTCTTCTGATATAGATCCAAAAGACATTGCGCCAGTGGCGAATCTTTTCATGATCTCTGAAGCAGGCTCTACTTTGTCTATTGAAATAGATTTTTTGCCATTGAACTCGAACATACTTCTCAGTGTAATGTTCTTTTCAGCCTGATCATTGATGGCTTGACTATAAGTTTTAAACAACTCGTAGTTACCGCTTCTGGTGGACTTCTGAAGTGAGTGAATGACGTCAGGTGTGAAAAGGTGTCGGACACCATCCCTTTTCCATTGGTACAATCCGCCAGTTTCTAAATTGGCTTTCTCATTGGCAGGTACAAAAGCCGCTTGATGGTTTTCCAAAACTTCCTTTTCGATTTGCTCGAACCCTTTACCTGAAATTCTTGAAGGTGTCCCTCTAAAGCACAGATCAGTAACTTCAAGATCTAAGCCAATAATCTCGAAAATCTGAGCTGATTCATAAGACTGAATAGTAGAGATTCCCATTTTGGAGAGAATCTTCCGCAGTCCATAGCCAATAGATTTCCTATACTGCTCAAACAGCTCATTGCCTGACTGACCCAAAGAAGCACCTTGGTGCAGGATCGTTTCTACCGTCAGGTATGGATAAACAGCAGTTGCGCCAAATCCAACCAATGTGGCGATATGGTGTGTTTCGACTATATCTCCGCCTTCAATGACTAAACTCGTCTTAGCTCTGAGTTTTTTCTTCAATAAGTACTGGTGAACAGCACCAGTAGCCAGTAAACTTGGAATACGAACTCTATCAATAGAAACCTCTCGATTAGATAGAACTAGAATGTTCGCACCAGCTTCTACAGCTCTTGCTGCTTTTTTAGACAACAATTTTAAAGCACTTTGAAGATCGTTGTCTTTGGGGTCGTATGTAGAATCAATTACCTCAGAGGTGAAACCACTGAATTTCACATTCCTAATGAATTCGAACTCATGGGCAGAAAGCAGAGGATTCTCTATTCTGATTTTTTGCGCATGCTCTGGCTTGTGTTCTAGAATGTTTTCGCTATTACCCAAGTAATTGATCAAAGACATCACAGATCGTTCTCTGATTGGATCAATTGGAGGGTTACTGACCTGAGCGAAAATTTGCTTTACGTATTGAGCCAAATGGGTTGGGTTTTCTCTGAATACAGCAAGTGCCGTATCATTACCCATGGATCCTAATGGTTCCGTGCCATTTTTAATCATTGGCTCAAGAATGAACTTAATGTCTTCCTGAGTAAACCCATTGGCAATTTGTTTTTGAAGTAAATCGTCTGCCTGAAGTGCCTGCTCTAATGGCTTGTCTTTGATAAAGTCAGACAGGTGAATTAAATTTTTCTCTACCCATTCCTGATATGGCTGATCTTTGGCCAGCTTGTCTTTGATTTCTTGATTGAAAGAAATAGTACCTGTCATCAGATCTACCATGATCATCTGGCCTGGTCCTAATCTCTCGTTTTTCTTGATGAGTTCTGGTGCAATTTCCACAGCACCTACTTCTGAACTCAGGATTAATCTGTCATCTTTAGTTGCTATGATTCGAGAGGGTCTCAATCCATTTCTATCCAAACTGGCACCAATAGTATAGCCATCTGTGTAAACCAATGAAGCAGGTCCGTCCCAAGGCTCGAATATAGTAGAGTGGAATTCGTAGAAGGCTCTTTTTTCTGGTGTAATATCATCCTCTTGCTGCCAGGCTTCTGGCACCAGCATGGCCATGGTGTGTTGTAGGCTTCTACCCCCCATGATCAGTAATTCTAAGATGCCATCCAAGTTGGCAGAATCCGAAAATTGCATATTACATATTGGTGTCAAAACTGCAATTTCTTCTTCTGTAAAATCAGTGGAAGCCAGTAATGCTTCTCTTGATACCATCTTATTGATGTTTCCTTTGATGGTATTGATTTCGCCATTGTGAGCAAGGAAACGGAAGGGCTGTGCGAGTCTCCACTCTGGGAATGTGTTGGTTGAAAATCGAGAGTGAACCATGGCTGTTGCAGAGGTGTATCGCTCGTCATTCAAGTCTAAATAGTACTGGTTCACTTGCCATGTTCTCAGCTCACCTTTATAAGTAATAGTAGAACAGGAGAAAGAAGCAATGTAAAAATCGGACACAGGGTAAGTTTCTCTTACCTTGTGCTCGATATATTTTCTTAGTACGTATAATTTTCTGTTGAGCTCTTTGCCTTCGTATTCACCCTTTTTTACAAAGAGATGATAGATGGATGGTTCAGACTGTTTAGCAATCTTCCCTATTCTTTTAGAGTCCACGGGGACTCTTCTTAACCAAATTTTGTCAAAACTTAAAGTTTCGATTGATTCTTGTACAATTTCTAATATGCCTTTTTTGTCATGGCCTTTTGGGACAAACAAAGTGCCCACGCCATATTTGCCTTTGGATGGCAGTGTGATTTCGTTTTCTTGAGCTACTTCATTGAAGAAGTTGTATGGCAGCTGGGTCAGTACCCCTGCTCCATCACCTGTTTCGCCATCTGCTGCTACACCACCACGATGCTCCATTTTTTCGAGCATAGTCAAACCATCTTGTACGATTTGATGGGAGGGAACATTCTTTATCTGTGCGATAAACCCAATTCCACAAGAGTCTCTTTCAAAGTCCGGAGAGTATAATCCCGTTGTTTTCTGGTAATTTTCCATAATAGATCAAATGCTTACACGAAGAACCTCACTCATTTTGGGGAAATTGTTGCTTGGGATGCTAACTAGAGGTTTTCCGATTTTGAAGGAGTAAAACTATATTTTTTATATATTGCAAAAACTAAGTATCTAGAAATGATATGAAGTTCAACATTAACCCAATAATGTATAATGAATTGATTGTCAAACTATTACGAACTTAGAAAATACAATGGCCAAAACTTCACACGCACAGCCACTATTTCAATTAATCCATGCTTTAACCAAATCGGAGAAGCGAAGTTTCAAATTATACGCAGGAAAAGTCAGTGATCCTACAGAAGCGAAATTCGTAAAGCTTTTCGATGTTTTGGAAGTCATGGAGGTCTATGACGAAGACCAAATCTTCAAAAAAATACCTGAACTCAAGCGTTCTCAGTTGGCCAACATGAAATCGCACTTGTTTAAACAGGTGCTCATGGTACTGCGCCAGAGCCAAATGAAAACGGATGTAGACATTATGCTGCGTGAGAATCTTGACTATGTCAGATTGCTATTCAAAAAAGGACTTTACGAGCAAAGCATGAAAATGCTCCAAAAGACCAAGGCAACAGCCAATAACTACAAAAAAAATATCTTCAAACTGGCCTTGCTCAATTATGAAAAGAACATTGAGAACCAGCAAATGCTCTCATTGGATCAAACCACTTGTTTGAAACTTGATAAGGATACCAAGAGCCTGTTGCGCAAGATCAATGTGGCTCAAGCTTTTTTTTCGCTGGCACTTCGTATGAAAGCCCACTTTCTCAGAAGTGGTATGGCAAGAAATGAAGATGAGTTGGAAAAAATCAATAAAATTTTCTACGGCAACTTGCCTGAGCATGATAAGACGCACTTATCTTTTAGTGAGCAGTACAACATGTGTAGAGCTTACTATTGGTTCTCATATATCACACAAGACTTCCAGTCCTGTGTGAAATACACAGAGATTTGGGTAAGTATTTTCAAGGAGAGCAATTTGACCCATCTGCGTCACGCGGAATTCCTCAGAGGGTTGAATAGATTGCTTCAGTCGCTTTTTAGAATCAATGATGTAGATAGATTCAGCATCTACTATGAAGAGCTATTAGAATTTGAAAAATTGTACGCCAAAGCAATTGATAGCAATAGCAAGCAGCTGTTGGTAAGGTGCCTCACTATTCAGACTTTAAACAAGTGTTTCCTTGAAGGGGACTTCAAGATGTACGGTTCTAAGCTAGAACGTTATCTGGGCAAACTTGAGGAATCTATTGAATACATAGATAGTAATAACCAGTTGGTGGTCTTCTACAAGTCGGCTATTCTTTATTTTGGACTGGGCAAGTACGAGAAAAGTTTGGAGTACCTGGATCGCGTGATAGACAACAAAAATGATCAGCTCCGTGAGGACTTAAAAAGCTTTGCTTATATCTTATACCTCATCGTGCTTTACGATATGCGAGATTTGGAAAATCTCAAAGCCATGAGAAATAGGGCTTTTGTGTATTTGCGTCAGCGCAATATTCTGGGTCAATTTCACCACATCATTCTACAGTTTTTAAAGAAGACGGAAGATATCATGCCACTAGATGTGAAAGGAGAATTGATCACTTTGCGAACCAGCTTACAAGGGCTTTTAGATGACAAATTCGAAGCAAAACCGTTGCTTTACTTTGACATCATGAGCTGGTTAGAGAGTAAGATCACCAGCCGTCCATTTCATGAAGTAGTGAAGGAATTGGCGGAGAGTAAGCATTAAAAATAATTCTGTGTGGAGAGTACAAAATACAAACCGAGTTACATTTTGTATTTATTAATGTATGTAATTTCTTTATTCATTCTTTTTAAGATAGAAATATTAAACTGGTACTTTATTATTTCGGTTACGATTATTTGGCTTGTATTCTTTTATAAAGAAGAGTTCTATATCCATAAAATAGAAAAGTTACGAAAGGAAAAAATTTACACATTGCTATGTGAAAAATACAACGGTGGAAAAGAAACTCCCTCGGGAAACTTTGAAGTAATATATTTCGGCGAGGCAGTTCTATTTTCTTATGGATGTATATCAACTAGAGGTGGAATTAGGAATGATTTAAAAATTTTCTGTGAGATAACAGATTTGGACGAGCGTTTGAAGACTTTATGTAAGATTCATTTCTATTATGAAAAGCTTGAAGAGAGAGATTGGATACATGTTCCATTCAGTTTTTCTTGGAGGAATTCAATCCAATATCTTGCAAAAAATTCAGATAAGAGAATAATTGAAATTAGGACTGAATTAGTCAAGTACATCAATGAGAAATCGAGTGCTACTTCTAGGGAAGATAACAATTAACAAACCGATTTTATAAATTCAAAAAATCTTATCTTTAAGTTATGTCAACTCAACTAGAAAATAAGAAACTTGATTTGATCCAGTGGCTGGCGTCTGTAGAGGATGATAACATCTTGAACCAACTGATTGCAATTCGAGAGAAAGAAACCTCTGACTGGTGGATAGAAATTTCGGAAAATGAAAAACAGTCCATAGAATTAGGTCTGGCAGATGCAGAAAAAGGAACCTAAAACCCCATTCTGAAGCCCGTAAGATTTATGAGAAGTGGTTATAAAATCAAGTGGACAGCGCATGCTCTACTTGAATTAGAAGAGACCTATTAACTATCTCGAAGAAAATTGGACGACTAAAGAACTTCAAAATCTTTCTATCGCCATAGAACAAAAAATCAAACTTATTTCTCTAAATCCTTATCTTTTTCAGTCCGCAGGAAAAGAGAAACAAATACGTAGAGCCGTCGTAGCTAAGCTCAATAGCATTTATTTCTGAGTGCAGGAGGATAAGATTGAAATCCTTTCTTTTTATGCCAATCGGAAAGATCCAAACTCAAAAAAATTAGAATAAGTATCTAAAAACTCTGCTCCCTAGCCGCCACATTCAGTCGTATAGATATCGAAGAAAAATTGGTGGAAGAGCTCAATGTAGGATCAGCACTGTCTCGATCTCTATAGATGTGTCTGAGGTCAATGAACAGATTGTGCTTGAGCATGTAGCTGGCGGTCAGGTCTGCGTACAATTGATCATTTGAAACTCCCTGGCCTATACTGTTGCCATATTCTTGAGTTCTGGTAGTATAGTCTTTCAGGACGTCTGACCCTAGATTTTGACCAGCGGGATCAGTTCCATATTTGCTCAAGATAAACTTTCCACTAAGGTACAATTTAGGCAGGGGCTGATAACGTGCGATGAAAACAGCTTCCTTAAAGTTAGCGCCTAGTGGATGGGCTAGTGGTTGTCGATAATGCGCATAGTTGGTAAAAATCGATTCGTGCGAATAAGTAAATGGCCTGGATACATTGTATTCGGCTTGCAGATCAAGATTGCTGATGCCAAAAGCATTGTAATATTTGCCTCCTAGCTGAACCGAAAATTTATTGCCCCACCAGCCATTGCCAGCTTTGAGTTCACTGATCACCATTTCGTCCAAGAGCCCTTGCCCGTAGAACTGTACACCTTTGGCAATATTCCATTTCCAATCTATGCCGAACAATGCATTGTCAGGACTTCCAGTATACTGTTCAATAGAGCGATAAAAAATGATTGGATTGAGATAATTCCACTCAAAAGCCGAACTCGTACTGTCTCCTCTATTGAATATAACAGCTTCAAAAACACCAACATTGAAGTTGTTCGTGATATTGATGCTCAAATGATGAGAGGTTAGAAATTTCTTTGGAAATTGTTCAGTGCCATTCGAACCAAAGGAACTGAAAGGTGCGTCAGCAACAAGTTCTGTATATAAGTTCGTGTATTGAATGCGCCATACTTTGGTCTGAATTTTTAAGAAGGTGCTTGGCGCACTAAAGTCTGATAGCAAGAGTGAACGATAGCCATGACCTACGAAGTTCTTATCATACCCAAATTGCAAGGCAACATGTCTGCTGGCATTGAATGTGAAATAGCCTCGCGCAGTGAAAAAATCTACACCATGATCACCATACTTTTTCCAAAAGGCTTCATTTGGCACCACGCCTCTATCAGCCGTATAGTCCTGAACATATTTGGGAAACACAGCTTGAGATTCCTCAATGGTAGAATAAAACCCGATTTTGCCGTCAATGGATCCCCTGATCTGTGCGCCACGCGTATTGATAAATGGCGTTGAAGGACTCTGACTGTCTCGGCCTGCACTCAGATATAAAATAGGATTGACCCTGAGTTTAAAATCTTTAGTATTTACATGAAGAAAATCCGCCTTTGATTTATAAATTTTCTTCAGAAACGGTTTTTTAATTCGAACAGAATCCTCACTCCAGTATTCCCAATGATCCGTTTTGATGTATTGGGCATTGAATAAATCTTGGGTAGAGTTCAAGAAATCAGCAGAATCCATAGTTGCAACTACATCCGCGGCTCTATAGGGTTTGAAACTACTATGTAAGCTTTCGCTAAAGTCTTTGTTCAGCACATCAGCACGATCTATCAAGTGATAATAATCAGCATTCAACGGGGCATAGATGCTTTGGGCTGAGACCCAATAGGCCGAAAAAACTAGAATTAAGAGGAGTGTATGTTTATTCATTGATCCGCTTACTTGCAACCCAAATATGTAGTATTAATATAAGAAGTGGCGCAACTGCTAAAATATTGTTTATCCACACTAAAAACAGCTTAAAGCATTTTTATTTAATAGTTTTGCAATTCATTGAGGTTTAAGTACTTTTGCAATCCTTTTCGTTAATAGGCGAAAATTTTAACAGAAAAGCACTATGGCAAAAACCATGGCGCACAAAAGATAAAAACATGAAAAAAGATATTCATCCAGAGTATAAAGAAGTAATCTTCTGGGACACGTCAAGTGATTTTAAATTCATGACAAAGTCTACGATGACTTCTGAAGAGACCATCAAGTGGGAAGATGGAAATGAGTACCCAGTTGTGAAGATTGAAGTTAGTTCTGCATCTCACCCATTCTACACTGGTAAGAAACTATTTGTGGATACTGCGGGTAGAGTTGAGAAATTCAACAAAAGATACAAGAAAAAATAATCACCCCTTTCGGGAAAAAAGATTGAAGTCTTCAGGATATTTGTTCCTGAAGACTTTTTTATTTCTAGCCCATGAACATCTCCTTAGCAGACCTATCCCAGCATAGGACTAAGCTATTTCCATTTACACTCACCAGACCAGTGGCCGACCTCAGGGTGGGCATCCTCACTATTCGAGAAAAGTGGGAAAAGCATTTTAATCAATCCATAAGTTTTCTGGCAGTCCCAGAATTACAGGGAAAATACCCTAAGCCCAAGGGTGAAATTCAATTGATGATCAATGGTATTGTTTGTCCAGATGTGGATTTGGTCAATACAATCAAAAATTTGAATGAAAATGAGCTACTACGAAAAGATGGATTGTTTATAGCGGCTAAAGGATCATTTGATTCACTAGAAACAAACATCAATCTGCAAGGGTTTATGTCGATAGATTATCAATCAGATTGTACAGCTATCAATAGGAGTTGGGATTTGTTTGCCAACAATAAAGTACAATTGCAAGCGGATTTTGACCTACTGACTAAAGGCAGAACTTCTCAAAAAATCAGTGATCCACATACCATTGTATATGGTACGAACAATGTCTTTCTCGAAGAAGGTGTAGATATCAAAGCAGCTATTCTGAATGCTGAGGAAGGACCAATCTATTTGGCCAAGAATAGTATCGTGCAAGAAGGTGCTACCATTCGTGGGCCATTCGCTTTGGGCGAAAACTCAAGAATAAACATGAATGCTAAAATCAGAGAAGGCGTGACCATAGGGCCTAATTGCAAGATTGGTGGAGAGGTGTCTAATTCTATTGTATATGGAAATTCCAACAAAGCACACGACGGCTATCTTGGCAATGCTGTAGTAGGTGAGTGGTGTAATCTGGGAGCTGATACCAACAATTCCAATCTCAAGAACAATTATGACGAAGTCAATGTCTATGACTTTGAAACGAATGATTTTATAAAAACAGGCTTGCAGTTTTGTGGCCTATTTATGGGAGATCATTCTAAAACAGCCATCAACACAGCACTGAATACAGGTACTACTATTGGCGTTTGTTCCAATGTATTTGGTAGTGGATTCCCTCCTACTTATATCCCATCTTTTTCATGGGGCGGACAAGAAAAAATGGTGACGCATAAAATTGAAAAGGCGATAGCAACAGCAAGAAAAGTTTGGGCTCGAAAGAATATCGAACAGACAGAGGCTGACGAAAAGATATTAAAAACTATCTTTGACCGCTCGACAAAAAAATAGTCATGAGATTCGCAGATATTCCCGGACTTAGCGCAGCCAAGCAGCAGTTGATTCATGCCATCAAAGGCAATCATGTAGCGCATGCCCAACTGTTTTATGGGCAGGAGGGTTCGGCGAATATGGCCTTGGCTCTGGCCTATGCCACCTACATCAATTGTAAAAACCAAAACGAAACAGATTCATGTGGTACCTGTGAGTCCTGTACCAAAATGGACAAACTGGTTCATCCTGATTTGCAGTTCGTTTTTCCAGTTAGCTCTACCAAAAGCATAACTGGAAAAAATGTCGTAAGCTCTAGCTATCTCAAAGAATGGCGCACCTTCCTGAATACCAATAAGTATGGAACACTGGTTGACTGGAGTGCTCACTATGGAGCGGAAAACAAGCAAGCCAATATTTCTAAAGAAGAAAGTAGAAACATCATCAAATCTTTGACACTGAAATCATTTGAGGCAGAATACAAAGTGATGATCATCTGGCTGCCAGAATATATGAATATCTCAGCAGCCAATGGCATTTTGAAGATACTCGAAGAACCTGCAGAGAAGACGCTGTTTCTCTTAGTGACTTGTGAATATGAAAAACTACTGACAACCATTCTTTCAAGATGCCAATTGTTTAAAGTCCCAGCATTTAGTGATGAAGAGTTACAGCAGTATTTGGTGGACAATAAGGGTGTAGAGGCCGAAAAAGCTAAGAAAATAGCTGCTCTGGCAGAAGGCAGTTTGAGCGCAGCAGTAGAAAATATTGATAGCACTGAGGACGATGCTCATGTCATGTTTCGTGATTGGATGCGCCAGTGTTGGATCAAAGATTTTACCTCTCTCAATGGCACGAATGAATCCTTTAGTAAACTGAGTAAGACGGCTCAAAAACTGTTTCTGCAATATGCACTGAACATGATGCGCCAAGCTGTGGTATCAGAGTATCTGGTAGATGAAAAGGAAAAACTCAATGAATCAGAAAAGGATTTTGCAGTGAAATTTGGTAAGGCTTTGACCACACACAAGCTCGAACGAATCAGTGAAGAATTCAGCAAAGCACATTATCACCTCGAACGAAATGCCAATGTGAAAATATTATTTTTGGACTTGTCGCTCACTGTCGGCAGAATAATGACAGCAGCATGACCATAAAGATAGGAACCAGAGGAAGTAAGCTGGCGCTGTGGCAAGCCTATCATGTGCAGGACTTGCTAAAACAGCAAGGTGCAGATTCAGAAATTATCAAAATAGAAACCAAAGGAGATCAAATCCTGGACGTGACTATTGCCAAGATAGGGAGCAAAGGCGTTTTTACCGAAGAGATTGAAGAACAGCTCAGAGATGGAAGAATTGACATTGCCGTGCATAGTGCGAAAGATATGCAGTCTACCTTGCCAGAAGGTTTTGAGTTGATCGCCTTTGGTGAACGGGAAAGATCTCATGACGTACTGGTCAGTCATAAGTCCATTGATTTGGATGATAAGAACCTTATCTTAGGTACTTCCTCGACTAGACGATTGGCCTTTCTTCAAAAATACTATCCTCATATCAAAACAGTACCTGTTAGAGGCAACTTACAAACTCGTATTCAGAAAATGAAAGAGGGGGCTTGTGATGCGCTTTGGTTAGCTTATGCAGGGGTCCATCGAATGAAATACGAGGATATGATCGTACATGAATTTGACCCAGAAAGATTTGTTCCAGCAGTTGGACAGGGTAGCATTGCTATTGAAGTTTATGCATCACTTGGTCAGGAAAAAAAAGATATTGTTCGTGGAGCAGTCAATCATGAACCTAGTGAAAAATGCTTGATCGCAGAACGATCATTTCTGAAAAAAATGGATGGAGGTTGTAGCATTCCTGTTTTTGGGTTGGCTACCATTACGGACGAAGTGCTAACTCTATCTGGAGGCATCATTAGTTTGGATGGCAAAACAACTGTTGAAAAATCTTGCTGCTCTACTACAAACGCCGCTCAAAAAGTAGGAGAAACGTTAGGTGAGTATGTACTCGAAAATGGCGGACGTGAAATACTAGAAGATATTAGAAAACATCAATTTGGATAAAATGACTTTGAAGAAGCAATTATTTTTATTTTTTACAATTTCAATGGTATTGAGTGCTTGTGCTCAAGAACAGCGCTCTTTCGTAGTACAGAAATACACAAAAACGGAAGGAAAGAAGGACTTTTTAGTTACTATCCATACCTCTATGGGAGACATGAAAGCCATTCTCTATGATGAAACCCCTTTGCATAGAGACAATTTTTTGAAATTGATAAAGGAGGGGTCTTATGATAGCACCATTTGGCATCGAGTGATTAAAGATTTTATGATTCAAGGTGGAGGTGTGGATATGAAGCCAAATGCTCCTAAGAAAATAGAAACGATTCCAGCAGAATTTGATGCCAGATTATTCCACGTAAAAGGAGCCCTTGCTGCCGCACGTACAAACAACCCAGCAAAAGCTTCTAGTTGGTGTCAGTTTTATATTGTTCAGGGGAAAACCTGGACAAAAGACGAATTGACGATTGATCAGAAAAAGCTCAATGCTGGCATTGGTCAACTTTTGCAAAATGATCAATTTATCGCACTGCGCGAAGAGCTAGTTGCTCTACAAGAAAAAAGAGATTATGATGGAATAAATAAGCTTGTAACAAGCAAGGCGTCATTAATTGAATCTGAACTGGGTATCTCTGTAAGAAAAGAGGTCTCTGATGATCGAATAAATACTTATACCACAATTGGTGGTACGCCTCACTTGGATGATGCTTATACAGTATTCGGCCAATTGGTCGAAGGATATGAGGTGATTGATAAAATAGCATCAACTCAGTGCGTAAGAGACAAACCCGTTGAGGACCTTTACCTTACCATAGAAGTAGAAGAAGTCTCCAAAAAGAAGTTGAGCAAGCAGTTTGGCATCAACTATGTAAATCAATAATAGCTGATTGTTAGTGGATTTGTGGATGAGATTAAAGCGAAACTCCTGAATTTTATCTATTTTGTGAGGCTAACTCAAAAAATAGATCGTCTTGCCTATTCTGGGAGAACAAAAATTGGTCAAAAAATTAAAGGGCGGGTGTCACCAATCTTTCACTACCCTATTCCATTTGTATGGAAAAAAGTTGTATAACTTTTCTTACAAATACACCCAATCACATGCAGAATCCGAAGAGATTGTTCAAGAAGTTTTCCTCAAAATTTGGAACAAAAGAGATACCATTAATGCGAAGCTTTCTTTTAATGCATTTCTAATAACTATTGCGAAAAATCATATTTTCAATAGAATTAAAAAGGAGGCTAGTCGTAGGCAGTATCGCGAACAAATTGAAAAATCAGATCTTATAACCAACGAAACAGAAAACAAGATTATTTTTTCCGATCTTGAGCAAATAGCTAGAACTAATATTGAAGACCTCCCACCTAAACGGAAGCAGATTTTTTTGCTACGAAGAGACTCAGGCTTATCAGTCAAGGAAATAGCTGACAAACTGGGTATAGCCGAAAGTACAGTTGAAAACCAAATGAATAAGGCGATCAAAACTTTAAAATCTAACCTTTCAAATATTTCGTAAAAAAGAAAAATCAGAGTGGGTGCTGTTGATACCTAAGCTGTATTTAATGTGTAAACTATAAAGGATTGAATTTTTTTAACAAATACAGAGCTTTCAAGGCGGGCCAGCTAACTCAGAAAGAGACTGAGGAGTTTGTGGCATGGATGAATTCTAGAGAAGGGGAGGAAAAGATCTTAGAGGAAATTGAGGAGGATTGGAATTATCTGGATGCTAAAGAGGCTACAGATGAGACGAGATTGGAATCGATTTT
The DNA here is from genome assembly GCF_900176375.1 of Reichenbachiella faecimaris. Lineage (GTDB taxonomy): Bacteria > Bacteroidota > Bacteroidia > Cytophagales > Cyclobacteriaceae > Reichenbachiella > Reichenbachiella faecimaris. The sequence continues at coordinate 885,142 of NZ_FWYF01000002.1, forward strand.
TAGTCAGATTAAAGAGGAGACCAAAGAGGAACGTTCACAAAATGCAAGAAATGGCTATTTTTCGAAAATAGCGGCAGCAGTTGCCTTGCTAGTGACATTTGCAGGATTAACATATTTGATTTTTCCTGAGTTACAGACCCTAAACCAACCTCATCGCATTGTCAAATCCAATCCAAGCGGTCAAAAATCTACCCATTTTTTACCAGACGGGAGTAAAGTATTCCTCAATGCTGAGAGTTCCATTAGCTATTCGGCTGATTTTGAGGGTAGCCTTAGAGAGATAGAATTAAAAGGAGAAGCCTATTTTGAAGTGGCTAAAAATCCACAAAAACCATTTGTGGTAAAATCTAAACAGTTTTCGACTACAGCGTTAGGGACCGCATTCAATGTCCGGGCTTATGGAGCAGAAAGCAAACTAGATATTGCCTTGACAGAAGGAAAAATTAAGGTTGATTCTGAAACCTTAGGTGCTGAATACTACCTGAAGCCAGGTGAGCAACTGAGCTATTCATCCCTATCAAAAAAGATCGAAAAAATTCCGTTTGATAAAGATGAAATTACTGGTTGGAAAGATGGACTTATTAAATTCAGTGATGCGAATTACGAGGAAGTAAAAAATAGATTGGGACGATGGTTTGGTGTGAATATTCATAGTAATAAGCAGCCAGCTGAAGATTGGAGGTATACGGGCGTATTTGAGAATCAGTCACTGGAAATGATTCTAGAAGGAATGAAGTTGACAAAAAACTTTGAATATAAAATGGAGCGCAAAAGGGTGGAAATTATGTTTAAATAAATATAGCCTATGCCAAAAACCTCTACCAGACTAATTTTTCTTGGTTTAATATTTTCATATTCCCTATTAGCAGCATCTGGCAGAGAAGGAAAGTATGATAATATTAAAAATACTAAAGTTAGCTTGGTACTGGAGGAAGCCACTATTGTACAAGCTTTTGAGGCAATAGAAAAACTCACACCATTTAGATTTGCCTACGACATTCACGATGTCGATGCGGACGTAAGGATTAACAACCCCAAGCAAACGATTCTTCTCGCAGACTTGCTCCTCAAAATTTCTGAAAAAAGCCAACTAAAATTCAAACAAATAAACAAGACCATCAACGTTTATAAGGTACGAACAAATGTTGATGCAGCTGATGAGCCAAGGAGACACTTCAAAGTATCAGGAAAAATTCTTAATGAAGAAGATGGCTTACCCTTGGCTGGCGTATCTGTGCGTGTTAGCGGATCTCAAATAGGGATCATTTCTGATACTGACGGAAATTTTGAACTGACCATTCCAGGTAAAACGGCAAGGATTTCTATTTCTTATGTTGGCTTTGAAACGATCAAATTAGATGCAGAATCTTCCATGACAAATTTGCATATCGAAATGAAAACTGATTTGCAAAGCCTAAACGATGTAGTTGTTGTAGGGACTCGATTCAACCCAAGGTCAGTTTTAGATTCTCCAGTTCCTATCGACAACATATCCAGCCAGGAGCTGGAAGCCACGGGGCAGTTGACATTGGATCAAATGATCAATTTCAAAATGCAATCCTTCAATGCTTCTCAGCAAACGGTGTCTGATGCAACTGCTCATTTCAACCCTGCAGATCTGCGAGGATTAGGTCCAAGTAGAACGCTTGTTTTGATCAATGGAAAACGAAAAAACCCTAGTGCGCTGGTTTATATCAACGACACGCCAGGAAAGGGAGAAGTAGGAGTAGATATGCAAAGCATTCCTATAGAAGCAGTAGAGCGAGTTGAAATTTTGCGAGATGGCGCCTCGGCTCAATATGGATCTGACGCCATTGCGGGTGTGATCAATATTATATTGAAAGAGGAGGCAGAGCAGACCACGATCAAGGCTTTTTCGGGTATTACTACCAAGGGTGACGGGTTTAACTATGGGTTTAGTGCGAATACTGGATTTGACTTACTGGCTGGTGGTTTTTTGAATATTACGACATCCTACAAACAACAAGAGTATACCAACCGAGCAGGAAAACCTGGTGAAGATAAGTTTTTCGATGAGGAAGGGTTTGAAGAATGGGTGGCAGAAAATCCTGATTTGGGAATGATTGTCGGGCAACCTGATATGAGCACCTTTGATGTGTTTTATAATGCTGAAGTCCCTTTGAATAACCATTCAGAATTGTATTCCTTTGGTGGTATTACCCTCAGGCAAGGTACAAGTTTTGCCCTGTATAGGACCCCTTATTGGGTGCCTGATCCAGATCACATTTTTCACAAAGATGATGAAGTGTATAAAGGATTTCACCCAACTTTTGAAACTGACATCAGTGATAGGACCCTTGGTTTGGGCATTCGAAGTGAAATAAGAGAATGGGACGTGGACATAAGCGCAGTCTCAGGTACCAATACTGTGGCCTATCATATTGGAGAAACCATGAACCCAACTTTGGGTAGGCAATCTCCAACTCGATTTGATGCAGGTGGTTATCAGTTTAGGAATTTGATTAACAATATTGATTTATTCAGGCGTATTGACAATTTTAATATTGGTTTTGGATCAGAATTCAGAACAGAACTTTTTGAAGCTTTTGCAGGTGAAGAGGATTCTTATCAAGGTGGTGGGTCTATCTCCTTTCCTGGTATAAGACCTGCAGATGAGGTAGACGAAAATCGTTTCAATGTGGGTGTTTACACTGACGTAGAGTTTGACAACAAGGTCATCCTCGTGGGAGGCGCTGCCAGATTTGAAAACTATGATGATTTCGGAAAAAACTTCACCTGGAAGTTTAACGCTCGGTACAGACCATTTGGTGAGTTGGTGTCTTTAAGGGCTTCTGCCAGTACTGGCTTTCGAGCACCATCATTGCATCAAATCCATTTGAGCAATGTGCAAACACTGGTGTCTGATGGCACCATATCTAATCAGGGAACATTTAATAATAACAGTCCAATTATTCGTGAACTCGAAGTTCCTAATTTGACGCAAGAAAATTCTTTGAACTTCTCAGGGGGCATAACACTTCAGCCTTTCAGAAAACTGGAGTTTACTTGTGACTATTATGACATACGAGTGAACAACCGAATTTTATTTACAAACGAAATAGGCTCAGACGGAAATCCAAATACGCTTACAGCACTGGAAGACACACTAAAATCGTATAATGTAACCAGTTTGAAGTTTTTTATTAATGCGGCAGATACCAGAACCAAAGGAGTTGATGGCGTATTGAGCTACAAAGAAATCACCCTTGGATCAGGCTTGCTGGATGTCAGTTTTGCAGGAAACCTTACCACAACATCTATTGAAAGCGCCATTAGAACTCCAGATCCATTGGCAGCTTCTGGGAATGAAATATTTAATAGAAAAGAACAGGCAAGAATTTTATCTGCACGACCGTCGAGTAAATTTTTGCTGGCATTGGACTACGGATTAGGAAAACTTTCAACAGGACTGCGTTTCACTCGATTTGGAGAAGTCACATGGAGACATGCTACTGATCCACTGAAAGATCAAACCTATTCTTCCAAAATTATTACTGATATCAGCATCAATTACAAACTGAGTCAACTGGCATCGTTTGGGATCTCCATAAACAATTTGTTGAATGTTTATCCTGATGAGATAGATGCCAAAGGAGACCCATTGACCAATTTGGGCGGGAGGTTTAGATATGCGTGGGAGGTGAATCAATTTGGCTATTTAGGCACTGTCATTTCAGCTAAGCTCAGCGTTAATTTTAAGTAATTCAATTTTATTTTTTTTATAGTAGGTGCTAAGGCGTGATTAATGGTACTATATATACATGGTTGTTATATCCATGTGCTAACGATTGTTAGCTGTATTGTTAAACTCTTAAACCAAACTTATGAAAAAAGTTTACTCAGCATTATTAATAATGCTTATGTTATCGGTTTCTGTAGCCTATGCCCAAAAGACCATTTCGGGTACAGTTACGGATGGTTCGTCTGGCGAAGTGCTCGTTGGGGTGAATGTGATTGTAAAAGGTACTGCAACAGGTACGTTGACAGATTTAGACGGAAACTATCGAATCGAGGTAGCCGACGGGTCTGCATTATTATTTACTTATGTAGGATATGCTACAGCTGAAATTGCTATTGGTGCTGCCAGTACAGTAGATGTGAGCATGACTGTAGATGTAACCAATTTGGAAGAGGTTGTCGTGACTGGTCTTGCTTCCAGCATCAAAAGAAGTAATTTGGCTAATGCTGTAGCAACAGTTTCGGGAGAAGAATTAGTTGGAACGACTAATCAACCTACACTGGATGGCGCTCTGTATGGTAAAATGACTGGTGTAAATATTACTGCCAGTTCTGGTGCTCCAGGAGGAGGTATTGGCGTAAGATTGAGAGGTATATCCTCAATCAAAGGCAATAACCAACCACTTTTCATTATTGATGGAGTTTACCTTAACAACTCTGAAATTCCAAGTGGTGTTAGAAATGCTTCAGGTGCGAACAGAGGCAATGAAGAGAATTCTGCAAATAGAATTGCTGATTTAGATCCTTCTGATATAGAAAGTATTGAAGTGCTAAAAGGAGCATCTGCAGCAGCTATTTATGGTACACGAGCTAATGCAGGAGTTGTAATCATTACAACCAAAACGGGAAAAAGTGGAAGAACAGATGTTAATTTTTCTCAAGACATAGGATTCAGTAAGGTGCAGCGACTCATTGGCTTGAGAAATTGGACTGCTGCCAGCGTGGCTGCGACTTATGATGATGATGAGGCAGCTTTATTTAGTGCGGCAGATCAGCTGTATGATTATGAAGAGGAGATATATGGAGAGACAGGATTAATTACAAATACCAAAATAAGTGTTTCTGGAGGTAATGAAAAAAGCTCTTTCTATTTGGCTGGATCAACCAGAGATGAAGAAGGAATTATCAAAGGAACTGGCTTTGATCGTAACTCGATTAGATTAAATCTAAAGCATAAACTAAGTGATAAGTTGGACATTGCGTTTAATACCAATTATATCAATACCAAAACCAACAGAGGATTTACGGGTAACGAAAATGAAGGAGGACTTTCCTATGGGTACAACTTGGCTTATACAAGACCATGGTACGACCTGCACCCAGATGAATTTGGTAATTATCCAGATAACCCAACTTCATTTGGTAATATGCTACTTGTAAGAGATAAAGCTGAAAATAGCGACGAAGTCAATCGATTTATCACAGGTGCTAAAATCAACTACAACATCATTAAAGAAACCAATACACTTCTTAAATTGACTTTTAATGGGGGTATTGATTACTTTTTGAATGAAACCTATGTCTACGTACCAGAAACCCATCAGGGTCAGGTAGGACAACAAAATGGCTTTGTTGGTGTAGGAAAAAATACCTTCAATAACAGAAACTTTCAATCATTTGTAGTCTTTGATAAGTACTTGAATGGGGGTGCACTTAGATTCAGCACGCAAGCGGGTATTTCATATTTAAAATTTGATCGAAACTTTGTTTACAATCAAGCCACTCAATTGATTCCTGGCCAAACCAGTTTGGAACAAAGTGGAGCCCGCTCGATAGAGCAGACGAGAGAAAATGACGAAGAATTTGGTATTATTTTTCAGGAAGAGGTCAATTGGGACGATAAAGTTATTGGAACAATAGGCATGAGAATGGATAAGTCAAGCCTTAATGGAGACCCCAATAAATATTATAATTTCCTAAAGGCCTCGCTTGCTGTCAACATTGCCAATTTTGATTTCTGGACTTTTGAGCCAATTAGCCAGTTTAAGTTGAGAACAGCATACGGTCAGACAGGTAGCAGTGCTACTTATGGTTCACTTTTTACCAATCTAAATGCAACCAATATTCAGGGAAATGGTGGAACAACCATTGACCCAAAGAGAGGTACCCCAACGCTATTCCCTGAAACTTCATCAGAGATTGAGTTTGGAGCAGATTTAGGGTTCTTGGATGGTAAGGTTGGCTTGGAAGCTACTTATTATATAAGAAAGGTAGAAGACCTGCTTTTTGATAGAAGTACACCTACTTCTTCTGGATTTACATCAGAAGTGCTTAATGAAGCCGATTTAGAAAACAAGGGTATCGAACTAGGCTTATCAGCAAGACCAATTTCAAATGATGCGATTCAGTGGACCACTAATATCAATTGGTGGAAAAACCAATCTACCTTAACCAGGTTGGGTGTTGATCCATTCCCTGCACCAGATAATGGTTTTGGTTTAGGGTTGGGTACATTCTATTTGAGAGAAGGCCATAGAATTACAGCTATTGTACAAAATGATGCGAATGGAGTTGCTACTGATGTGGCTAATACAGAGCCCGATTTTCAAATGTCTTTTATGAATCAATTGACATTTCTAAAAAACTTCGACTTTTCCTTTTTGTTACACTGGAAGAAAGGTGGAGATGCTTTGAACTTATCAGCACTTCTGTTGGATGATGGAGGTATTAACCCTGAGATAGATGGTAGAGGCAGTCAATATAAGGACACTTATATTGAATCAGCAGCTTATGTGAGACTCAGAGAAGTAGCGCTCTATTATAGAGTACCAATGTCCGCACTTGGCTCAGTTAATAAGGTGATTCGTGGAATCAAAGTAGGTATATCAGGCAGAAACCTCTGGACACAAACTGACTATTCTGGCTATGACCCTGAAGTATCAACCAATGGAAGTGGTGTAATATCAAATGGTTTAGATGTAACGCCGTTTCCAAGCACGAAGCAGTTTTACTTTCATTTAAACGTCAATTTTTGATTGAATAAATAAGAAATCATGAAAAAACATATATATAAAATATTCATCTTTCTTTTCATCTTATCAGGATGTGAAATTGATGATCAGGTCAACCCAAACAATCAGTCCCTAGAAGCTGTGTTGTTGGATGCAAAACATGTGGATTTGAATAACCTTGTTACAGGAATTCTGGCAAGAATGAGAGAATCACACGACACCTATGTGACATCATCAGGTACATTGGCTCGCGAGCTTTATTTATTTGATGCTGACCCAAGAAATAGAACTGATTTACTTGGGGCTAACGAGGACCAGACCGTCTTGGATAACAATACTTTTTATACTACTGGTCCGTGGAATGAGAGATACAGGACAATTAAAAACTGTAACATACTGGTGGAAGCAGCAGAAAATGCAAATGAGTCTGTTTCGACCGCAGAACGAAATGGATATATAGCTTTTGCTAATACCATTAAAGCACATCAATTTTTACTACTCATTACGTATTTTAATGATAATGGAATAAGGTTAGATGTGGCAGACCCTGATAATTTGGGTACCATCCAAGGCAAATCCACAGTTTATGGAGAAATCGTATCAATTCTGGATGATGCAGAAACTACTTTGGGAAGTGCAGAATTTGCATTCACATTGACTTCTGGATTTGAGGGGTTTGATACTCCAGCAACTTTTGCCACTTTTAACAATGCTTTAGCAGCTAGAGCTGAGTTATATGCAGGAAATTACGCGAATGCGATAACTGAACTAGGAGGCTCATTCATTGATTTGGCTGGTGATTTGACTGTAGGGCCTAAGATGAGTTTTAGTACTGCTGGTGCGGATATCCTAAATGGGCTCTTTAAGTCTCCAGATCAAAATGGTAATCAGATTGTTGTGAATAATGGCCATATTAATGATGCAGAGACAGGTGACTTGAGAGTGAGCAATAAAATGGCTCCTCGCGTTTCTGCTACTACCTCAAGTGGAGTTGGAGGCACGCACGAGACTCGGTTATATGCGACTAATATTTCTCCTGTTGATATTATCAGAAATGAAGAATTAATCTTAATTCAGGCAGAAGCCATGATAATGAGAAATACAGGTTCTGACTTGGCTGATGCTGTGACAGCATTGGATATTATTAGAAATGCAGCCAACATAGGGCCTTATACAGGGCTAGTTAATCAAACAGATCTAATTGATGAAATGCTACATCAAAGAAGGTATTCTTTATGGGGTGAGGGTCATAGGATGGCAGACTTGAGAAGGTTTGACAGGCTGAATGAAGCTAATGTTCCTGTGGATGTAATTATGGGTGAAGATGAAGATGGCAATGCCATCGTTATTCCTCAGATCGTATTTACAGAATTCCCTATTCCTGCAACAGAACCAGAATAAGCTTGTAACCAATCAGATATTAAAATGCCTTGTCCTTAATGTTTGGACAAGGCATTTTTTATTTCACTGGCCGTTATCACACTTATCACTCATCATCCAGCATATCAATGTCTTGAATCAATACTCTTTTGGAAATGGCCTGTCCGGTTTTTGTGGCAGCTAAGCCACCCATTGCGGTCTCTTTATATCTGGTTTCCATGCTTTGTCCTACCTCGCCCATGGCCTCAGCACATTCGTCAACAGGGATGACGCTGTCTACGTCAGAGAGGGCAATTTGAGCGGAAGAATTGGCAATTGCAGCAGCACTTGCATTTCGTACTACACAGGGCACTTCTACCAAGCCTGCCACAGGATCACAAACCAAGCCTAGCATGCACTGCAAAGTAACAGCCACTGCATTAAATACTTGATCAATGGAGCCACCCAGACAGTACACAATACTACCTGAGGCCATGGCAGCCGCGCTGCCTGTCTCTGCCTGACAACCTCCTACTGCTCCTGCCAGAGATGCTTTTTGCTCCAAAATGAGCGCAATACCAGCGCTAATCAAAAGTGCTTCGTAAATTTTTTGATCTGCTACGGTATGAATTTTTTGCATCGTAGTCAGCACACCTGGAAGGATTCCAGAGGCTCCTGCTGTGGGAGCGGCTACTACACGTCCCATGCATGAATTAACTTCTTTGGCAGCTAGCGCACTTGATATCAGTGTTTGAAATTCTTTGGAAAGGACAATTGTTTTATTCTGGGCTACTTTTTTTGCCCCGTTTTTGATCATACCTGAGTGTGAGGACATGTCTTCAGTCAGTCCTGTCTCCACAGCTTCTTTCATTACCTGATAGGCCTGTCCCAGTCCTGACCAAATAGCTTCCTCAGAAGCTCCTTTTTGCTCAATTTCATATTTCAAGACGGGCTCAAACAATAGGGCACCCTCTTTTTCACAAAGCGCTTTCCAGCCTTTGAAATCTTCGAATAGAAATGACATGATGTTTTGGGTTAAATGTCTTCTAAAGTTACTAAGATTCTTGGCTGCATGTGGTTAGTAACAGCCAAGAATTATTTTCTGTGCGTTTAAAACTCAGCGTTTCCAGGAGTTCTTGGGAAAGGAATCACGTCTCTGATGTTGGTCATACCTGTCACAAAGAGGATCATTCTTTCGAACCCAAGTCCATAACCACTGTGTGGAGCAGAACCAAACTTACGTGTATCCAGATACCACCAAAGTTCTTCTTTAGGCACACCCATTTCATCCATTCTTTGTTCGAGCTTATCCAGCCTTTCTTCACGCTGAGATCCACCAATGATTTCTCCAATACCTGGAAATAAAATATCCATGGCCGCTACGGTTTTGCCATCATCATTTTGACGCATGTAGAAGGCCTTGATGTCTTTTGGGTAATCAGAAAGAATCACAGGTTTCTTGAAGTGCTTTTCTACCAAATATCTTTCGTGTTCCGACTGCAAGTCGGCACCCCAGGCATCAATAAGGTACTTGAATTTCTTCTTCTTGTTTGGCTTGGAATTTCTAAGAATATCAATGGCATCCGTATAAGTGACTCTTTCGAATTTGTTGTCAACCACAAATTTTAAACGATCGATCAGATACAACTCAGGGCGCTCACTTTCCTTCTTGTTTTTATTCTCTTCTACTTCTCTGTCATGCAAGAATTTTAGATCATCCTGACAGTTGTCCAGAGCATATTGCACCAGGTATTGAAGCATTTCTTCGGCCAAGTCTGCATTATCGTCTGCATCAAAAAAGGCCATCTCTGGCTCAATCATCCAGAATTCTGCCAAGTGTCGCGTGGTGTTCGAGTTTTCTGCTCGGAATGTAGGGCCAAAGGTATATATCTGGCCCAAGGCCATAGCAGCCAGCTCACCTTCCAACTGACCTGAAACGGTCAGATTGGTTTCCTTATCAAAGAAGTCTTGCTTATAGTCTATGGCTCCTTCTTCATTCTTGGGAAGGTTATCCATGTCCAAAGAAGTCACTCTAAACGTTTCACCAGCACCTTCAGCATCTGATGCTGTTATTATTGGCGTGTGAATGTTCAAAAACTCTTTATCATTGAAGAACTTGTGTACCGCAAAAATCATGGCGTGACGAATTCTATAAACGGCACCAAAAGTGTTGGTTCTTGGACGTAGGTAAGCGATCTCTCTCAAAAACTCTAAAGAGTGTTTTTTTGGTTGCAATGGATATTTTTCGGGATCGGCTTCTCCCAATATTTCCAACTCCTTTACATGCATTTCTACAGATTGACCTGAACCCTGAGAGGCTACGATATCACCTTTGGCGGCAATACAAGCACCCGTGGTCACCAACTTGAGCAACTCCTCAGCTATCTGGTTAGGGTCTGCCACCAACTGCAAATTATTGATTGTAGAGCCGTCATTTAGGGCAATGAATGCCACATTCTTGTTTTGTCTTTTGGTTCTAACCCACCCTTTCACAAGTAGGCTAGCGCCTACTTCTGCTGTTTTTAAAACCTCTAATACCTTGGTTCGTCTTTCCGTACTCACGTCTCTCTGATTTTTAATTCAATAATTGCCTGATAATGAAGGCAGAGCGCAAAAAAAAAGTATTTTATGTTCCTGTGCAATTTATTTGGAGAGGGAAGTCAGAAGCATGAAGTCTGGATCATGGTTTTAGTCAACTTCCGTCTTCTATCTCCAAAATTCTGGCTGTTTCGCCAATTACTCTAATCCTAACCATAGGCTCTGGTTGTAGTTTTTGAAACAACTATAGGTTCATATAACGAAAAATTCATTCTCTTTGCGCCAAGCAAAACAAGCAATCATGAAGAAGTACGATGTGTATGGAATAGGCAATGCCTTGGTCGATCTAGTGTTCGAAGTTGACGAAAAGTTTCTCTTGGAGCATCAAGTAGAAAAGGGATTGATGACGTTGGTGGAAGAAGACAGACAGAATGAATTGATCAGCGCAATTGACATTGACGAGAACATGATGAAGGGTGGAGGATCGGCGGCCAATACAGTAGTGGCGACCAGTCAGTTTGGTGGCAAGTGCTACTACTCATGTAAAGTGTCGAATGATGAATTTGGTCAATTCTTCCTGAAGGATTTGGCGGCAAATCAGGTCGATACCAAACTAACTAAGGAAACGGCTCCAGAAGGCATCACAGGAAAATGTTTGGTGATGACAACACCAGATGCAGAACGTACGATGAATACTTTCCTGGGAATTACATCAGATTTTTCTGTCCATGAGATAGATGAGGAATCGATCAAACAATCGAAATATATTTATTCTGAAGGTTATTTGGTGCCCTCACCATCTGGTCGTGAAGCCATGCTTAGAGGTATGCAAATTGCACGTGAAAATGGTGTGAAAGTGGCCTTATCTTTTTCTGATCCTAGTATGGTGAAGTTTTTCAGAACTGAAATGCAAGAAGTAGTAGGTGATGGAGTTGATTTTTTATTTTGTAATGAAGAAGAGGCCATGCTTTATACAGAAAAAGACAATTTGCTGGAGGCGAGAGAAGAACTAAAAAAGATTGCCAAACGTTTTGCAATCACTTTGGGTAAAAATGGAGCTACTATTTTTGACGGTGATACCTTCATTGATATAGAGCCCTATCAAGTAGATGCCATAGATTCTAATGGAGCAGGTGATATGTTTGCCGGAGCTTTTATGTTTGGCATTACCAACGGACATTCCTATGCTGAGGCAGGAAAATTGGCTAGTTTGGCTTCTTCCAAAGTAGTAGCCCAGTTCGGACCAAGGTTGGAAACTGCTCAGGCCAAGGAGGTGCTAAACTACCTTTTGGGATAGGTGATCTTCATCATGAAAGAGAAGATTTTAATTTATTAAAACCTTTTCTTTTTTTGTTCTGAATACTTTTGATAAAAATTAATCTAATATGACATCTTCACTTAGTTACAAAGCTGATAGCGAATTTGAAGCAACTAATCAAGTGGGCAATACAGTAGCCATTGATATGCACGCTCAAGATGAAAAAAAGGATCAATCACCTATGGATTTGATGCTTTCAGCAGTAGCGGCATGTGCAGCTGTGGACGTGGTGTCTATGATCAAAAAAAAGCGCAGAACATTTGTGGATTTGAAGGCAGAGACTACGGGTGAACGAGCGGATACTCACCCTAAAAAATTCACTAAAATCCATATCAAATATTTCATCACTTCACCTGATCTCACCGAGAAGGAGGCAGAAAAGGTGATAGACTTAGCAGTGAATAATTATTGTAGTGTGGCCTCATCTTTGGATCCAGCTATTGACTTGACTCATAGTTTTGAGATAATTAGATAGAATTTACTGGAGAGGGCTGCTTACAATGTCTAAGTTTCGGTTGACTACGAAATGCACAAGCTGGTCAGATTTTGTTTCAAAATTTTCTTGAGAAAGATCAGTACTGCCCAGTACATGTATAGAGTGTTCCCCTGATTTAAGAAAATGCGTGGTGCGATAGGGAGTGGTGGTATTCAAAAATCTTTCATTAGACCATTGGCCTGTATTATTCATTTTGATAAGGTAAGAAGCGTATCCATCTTCTACCCTAACAAACTTGCCCGAACTATCCTGAATTCGAGAATAGTTGCCAGTAATCAGATAACCATCTTCCAGTGCTACCACTCCTACCAAATCTCCGACTATTTCTTTTTCGTATTTCCAGAGTAGATCCCCAATCACATTATAATTAGCCAATACTATCTGATTTGATTGCGTCAGGTCTTTGGCTAGATCACGACCATTAAACCCAATCAAGAAAGTGTTGGTCTGTTCTTCGAATTCAATGATTCGAGGAAATTCATCAATAGTCAAATTTCGCACCATCATTTGGCTACCTTCTTCACTATATGCAAAGAGCGTGTTGATTTTGGCTCCACTCTCCATGTGTGTTCCGTTAAGAACAAAAGTACATCCAGCTTGACCGCCAACCATGGCAGCCAGAATTGTATGCGAGTCTGCCTTTATGCTGTCCATTTGTAAGGAAAAATCCTTGTACCAGCGTACAGAATGGTTTGGCTCCACTCTGCAAACGTAGGCAGTAATTAAACTTGATTTATCATCTAAATATATCCCACCCAGATAGGCTGATCCATCAAGATTAGTGGTTTTGTGCATGGTGATTCTTTCTGCTGGTTGGAGAGCATCTAGATTTGGCCTGCTGATATAGTTTGGGATTGATATTCTGCGATATTTTACAGTACTCTGTATAGAATCAGAGGTGTACTTGAGCTGAAGTAGCTGCCGTGTATCAGCCAAGTAGTCAGCAAATTGCTTCTGATTGGTAGTTTTTTCTGTTGAAATCATTTTCTGCAAACCAGCAGTGCCTAAATAATAGTTGTCTATAAATCCCTTATACTTTTGATATGAAAAATCAGTATTTCTGGTTTCCACATGTTGCAAAAGTGTGTCTGATTTTCGAATAGAGCTCAGCAAATAGCCATAGTGACTGATCTGACGTTCTGGTGAGATTTTCATGGTTTCAGTTGATACCTTATTGAGTTGCTCTTGTATGAGCAATTCATGTTTTTTTTCATTGTATAAAAACAAAGGTTCAACAACAGAAATGAGATCATACTTTCTGAGCGTAAACAGAAATTCTTTGTCAACTTCTATAGGTTCTATTTTTCCATTTAATACATCTTCCTCTACTTGATTGATTTTAGCAGAGATGATCTTTTGGTTTTCTACCATCATGGTTCTGAGTGCCGTGATGTTCTGATCGATATAGGCTTTAGTATCATCTACCCACTTGGCATAATTCCATATTGGAATTTGCTGTTGCTTGAGGAAGTTGATTTCTACTGCAAGGCCGTCTAACTTATAGATGTTAATGGGGTCAATTTTTATTTCCTGATAATAACCAATGTCGTACCCGTTGGTTTTTTCTTTATATGCGCTGAAGTATTTTAAACTTTCGTTGTAATTCGACTTTATTTGCTCGAATTCTTCGGACATTTTATCATCATACAATAAATATAGGTCCTTGATAGATGCATGTCGACTGATGATTTTGGTGAAGATTTGGTTGGCCTTGGAATAATGGGTATAGCTCCTGGTGAAGTCATCATAGATGCCAGGCATATTGATCTCAAATGCTTCCATGTCTTGTCTGGCCATAAGTATGGCTTTTGAAATTGAATCAAGAGATACAGTGAATTTGCCTTTGTCATCATAGATGGCAAAGTTGATATATTCTTCCTTGTTCTTTTTCACCTCTTTCTCAGTGATAAATCTCTCGCAATTTTCAAAAGCGGCTTTGGCTAAAGAGATGTTGGCCATGGCTTTTTTGTACCCTGTAATCGGATCGCTTTCTTGAAAGCGTCTGTTGTAAATCAAGCCTAATTGAAGATACATGCTTGGATTTTCAGGATCTGTTTCTATTAGGTTTTCAAGATTAGCAACACCTACTCCAGGCTCATCCTGAAGAATGCCAGGCAATAAATCTTCATATTTTAATTTCCTTTGTGCTTCAATTGTATGTAAGAAGCCTAATTGAAAAATGAATAAAAGAGAAAGTAAAAATGTCCTTTTCATGGTCAACTTAGATTTTCAATATTTTTAGAACGACTCTTCTATTTTTGGCACGGCCTTCGTCTGTGTCGTTCCCCACTAGAGGCTGTGCCTCTCCATACCCCACGGGGGTAAAACGCGCACCTACAATTTCGTTTTCCCTTAAAAATTCTACCACACTTTTCGCTCTTCTATCTGATAAGAGCTTGTTATAGTTGGCAGACCCCACATCGTCAGTATGAGCGGAGATTTCGACCGCCATGGTGGGATTGGCGTACATAAGCCCAACAACACGTAGCAACTCGTCATAAGAGTTTTCAGTAAGCTGATCAGAATTGGATTCAAAAAGAATGTCTTTTAGTGTAAGATTAGTGCCGACAAGCAAAGGTTGGAGTTTCATGTCTACTGCAGCTTCTGTCAAAGTTTCGCCAGTTTCGCTGACAATACCCGTTTCTGTTACATCCAAAACCGTAGTATTGAAGGCGTATCCTTGATCACTTGTTGCTTCTATTTCATAACGATCCCCTACACGGAGCCCAACAGATTCGTTGCCTTCAACTATGATAGTCTCATCCCGATTTCTGTTTCTGATTCGAACTCTGGATCGGACTTTGGAGTTGTTGGTAAGGTCTGCCACATTGATGGTAATTTCTTTTTTCTCTGGAATCAGTTCAATATCCTTTTCAAATGAGGGATACATCATTAAACCAGATGCATCAAAAACAAAATACTCACTTTGAAAATGCTTTTTATCAATAATGATTTCATAAGCCTCTCCTAATGGTAGATCCAATTCAAGCTGCCCGCTGACAGGGTTACTTTCCAAATCCATAAGCATGCTGCGCTGACCTTCCACTTTTACTTTTACAGAAGCGCTAATAGGCTCAAATATTTCTATGTCATAAATATTGAGTATCAGCTTGGCACTTTCGTGCAACTCCACATCATATTCGATTTCGCGATACTCATCCACAGCTGTTAGATCATATTGAGTGGCGTAGGTTGTAAACCCCGCTCTCCGAAATTCTACATTATAGCTACCACCAACTGCAAGCACAAGGCTAAATTTTCCGTCCTTGGCATTGCTACTTAAAAACATCAATTCCTCAGAAGTAAATGCATCCCTAACAATAATTTCGGCTGAAAGGCCTTCATGCGTTTTTCCATTTTTCACATAACCTTGAATCACATTATTGCGAAATTGTTGGAAGCTGGGAGGAATATCCACTTCATAAATATCATTGGTATGGATGTAGTACATCTTATCACCTTGAGCTGCAATACACGGAAATTGATCATTCTCCTCAGAGTTGACGTAGCTCAATGGGACGGGTGTGGTCCAATCACCAGCATCATCCAAAAATGACTGATGGAGATCGTATTTGCCCAGGCCACCCAATCTGTTGGATGAAAATATAAGCGTCCGGTTATCCGCCATGATTCTTGGTGCTTTTTCACAATCTTTATTGATAGGATATGGGAGCTTCGTAGGTCTAGACCATTTTCCTTCTTTGTCAATTTCAGATTTGTAAATGGCGTAGCAAGTTTGACCAGCTGTCAGATCTCTGAGTTCCTCGTCTTCAGGCCCATCATCATTTACCCGAACGAAATAAAGGGTTTTCCCATTTGAAGAAATAGAAGGGAAGCCATCAAACCCAGGCGTATTGATAGGCTCTCCAATATTAATCGGACTGGACCAGCCAAACTCTTCTCTAGTAGAATAGTATATGTCATCTGCCCCTATGCCACCAGAAAACGAGCTAAAGAAGTACATGGTGTTGCCATCAAAGCTGATATTTGGTCCTCCTATTAGGTCGTTGTCACTGCCATAGTTGTTTACGCTGTCCACAGGAATTGGGCTTCCCCAATGTCTGTCCTTATCTAAAAGGGCTTCATACAATTTGTAAGAACCAGTTTGGTTCGACTCAAATATCATGACTTTGCCATCCGCCGAAATGGATGGCGCATATTCAATAGATTCTGTATTAATGTTTTCAACTTTTTTGCTCGTACGCTTATAGTATGCAAGCGAGTCAAAAGTGGGTGTTGAATCCACGTCCTGTCCTTGGGCTACATGAATCATTACAAGAAATGAGCAGGTAAACCACAGCAGGGGATGCAATATTCTCATAGCAATTAATTCCCTAGTATTACAAAAGCGCCCCAATAATAGGGCTGTTTATATTCTTTTTTTAATGATTTGATAGCTTCGTGAAAGGCCTCTTTTTTGGTACTTCCATTCATCCAATGGCTATAAAATCTAGACATTAATTTCTGGGTGGTTTCGTCATTTACTTTCCAGAGGCTCATGATGAGGTTGTCGGCACCAGCCACAATAAATGCTCGCTGAAGACCATAAACGCCCTCTCCATTTTTCACCTCTCCTAAACCTGTCTCACATGCTGACATCACGACCAATTCCGTCTCGTCCAAATTCAGATTCATTGCCTCATAGGCCGTGAGAATGCCGTCTTCGTCGTAAGGGAGTGGTTCGCCTTTAAAGGTTTTGGATGCACCTGCAAGGAGCAATCCTGAACGGAGTAAAGGATTGAAACGAGCCTCTTGTGTTTGAATGCCTTCATTGGCATCTGCCTTAATCGTCATGTCGGACATGAAAAATCCATGGGTTGCAATATGAAGTAATTTCGGATTGTTGATATTTTTCACATTGACTTCATTGGCTTCCGCGGCTTCATATTTTTCATATTTCCAGAAATGCTGATCTAGCGTTTCTGCGATATTATTTATTTCAATCAGAGTACCTGGAAGTGCTGATATGCCCGATTCAAAGCCACGTTCTGCAGATGCAGAGGTAGCGAGCATTTCGCCAGCACCAAGTTCATAATCGGGGAAGCCAAATATAGAAGCTTTACTCGCTTGTGGTGTTTGATTGGATGTGCTGCTCTCTGTCAGCTCCTTGGTATTACTCAATAAGTCAATAGCATATTTGTCAAATACATATTCTTTTTGACCAGGGTCATAAAGGGTGTTGATATTGATCTTGTTGTAGACTCCATCTGAAGACAAATAGATTCTTTTGGTGTCAGTTAAAAATTCATCAATTGGCTCCCAATATTGTCCATACGATCTTGGATTCTCTAGTTTATAGACGATCATATTTTTGTATTGCTTGAAGTATTTGGATTCCATATTCACACCGTCCTCGACTACTACCAGTTGAGGAAACGTACCTGAAGCCCCTGAGAGAATTAGTGCAGCATAATAGATCGAATCATTTTTAGTATTCTTTTTTATTCTCAATATTTCAATGGCTCTTTCCTTGTCTCCAAGTTTCTCTTGAACATCCGCCCAACTAATGGCTTGCTGATCGTATTCCCCTGCAAATGCTGTAGATATTTTTGAAATCTCTTTTTCCAAAGAATTAGTATTTGCCTGCATAGCAGCTAGGTCAATATTATTTCTTTCCAGTTCGTCTTTAGATAGATTAAGACTTTTTACCAGCTCTTCTTTGGATGCTTGCCACTCGTTGAACTTGGCAATGAGCGCCACATTGCCACTGTTCATGATGGTATTTCTAATTTTGTTGCTGGCGTTCAGCAAGAGTGCTTTTGTTTGAAGTTGCAGATCATACAGATCTGCTAGCATCTGATTCATCTGGGTTTGATCTCCGCGATGATGATAGACGAACTCAACAGCAAAATCCTGATAAGCTTCAAAAACAGGCTTTATTTTAGCGTAAAAAGCACTTTTTTCTTCTTCACTGAGTGATGGAAAGTAGTTATTGATACTTTTTAAGTAAGACCTTATCGCTTTTCGGTAATCGTTTTGTGCTCCATCATAGTCCTCAGTCTTCTGTTTGACAGACGCTAACCCATAGTAAGAATAGGCTATGTCAGGATGGTTGGCATTGAGCAATTTGGAACGCAATTCTACCACTTCTTGAAATAGATTTTTGGCTTCTTCAAATTGCTCTTGTTCCTGTTTGAGCACGGCCAAATTATAAAGGGTATTGGCATAAGACGGGTGCTGCTTGCCAAAATTCTTTTCTGCGATTTCTAACGACTCAGTATATAGTTGAGATGCTTTATCATATTCCTCCAGTTCTTCCAGGATCGATGCCAGATTGTGCAAGGTCTTGGAGTACAGGGGGTGTTCTATTCCTAAAATCACTTTGTCAATTTCAAGTGCTTCCTCTAGTTGTAACTTACTTTTCTCCATTTCACCTTCCATATAATTTAGAGAGGCCAAGTTTTCCAGAGCAGAAACGTAGTCAATGTGGTTTTTCCCATAGGAGGATTTAAAAATGCTCAATGCATCCTGCAGCCTTACCCTGGCTGCTTTGGTGTTGCCCATTTTCATATATAAAAGTCCCAGCTCGTTACTGGTGTTGGCATAGTAGATATGTTCCCTGCCCAAGCTATTTTCGTGTGATTTTAGAGATTGAATAAAATACTCCTCTGCTTCCCCGAAATCTCCCATAGCTCTATTGATTACACCAAGATTGCTAAGCGTATATCCCTTGGATACGTCATCAAAATCTTTTGAAGCGGTTTTGGTCTGATGCACAGCTACTAAAATCTCCTTTGATTTGGAATATTTCCCCAGCGTAAGGTACAATACACCCAAGTTTTCGAATGATGACAGGTAAGTGGGGCTTTCTGCTCCAAAAAGCCTTTTTTTAGTTTCCATGGACTGAATCAGCATTTTTTCTGCTAGTGCAAAATCACTGTTTGCCTGTAGGAAGGCCGCATAGTTACCTAGGAAATTGACATATTCTAATTCAGCTATTTGTGACTGAGATTCATAGAATGGTGTGATTTCTTTATAAAGAGCCTCTGCTTTGGAGAGTTGATTCATACTGGTATATAGGGAGGCCAATCGAGCCTTTACATCCATGGTCTCACTTTGATGATGAAGGGCCAGTGGAAGTATTTGTTTCAATGTGTTTTCTGCTTCTGCATATTGACCCATGGCTATTTGTGCTGAAGCTTTTGATTTCAGAAGTGGGACGAGTTGTGGTGTATTGTTTCCGGCCTGAGTGATGGCTTTTTTGCTCGTATCGAGCGCATCTGCATACAAGCCTTTACCAACCTTGATTAAGGCGATTCCATTCATTGCCAGTAAGTAAGGCTTTAGTGCTGTTGTCTCTGACAAGTCAGCGTGTTTTATGATTTTATCAAAAGTAGATTGAGCTAAATCAAAGTTCTCATTCATAAAGTAGATGCTGCCGAGATTTGCCATAGCGATTAGATAGGCTGGATCACTGGGGTCAGGGTTTTTGTCTACTACTTGGGACATCAAGTTCTCAGCCTTTTGGAGTTGTCCAGTTCGCTGGTAAAGAAGAGACAAATTATTTAGAGCAATCAAATAATCTTCATGATCACTGGCACTTAAATTCTCGAATATGCTGATGGCTGCCTCATAATATTTAACCGCATGATTCATCTCACCATTTTCTTCGTATGCAGATGCAATTTTGACTTCAATACTAGCTAATTGCTCTGATGAACCTTGCTCTTTGTAAGCTTCATCTAAGGGAAGAAGCGCCTCAATGGCTTCTTTTGGTTGACCGCTGACCAAACAATAGTCGCCATAGGTATAAAGAATATTTGCATATTCAGGAGATTGTTCTTCAGAACGATCCATGGTGGAAAGGGCCGATTTGAATAGTGGCTGGCATGCTTCCCATTCCAAAAGGTAGTAATGGGTAATGGCTAAATTGCCATCTACTTCTGCTATTTCCAAATCGTCAAGAGTATGAAATTGCAGCAACAAGACTTTAGCTTCTTCTAATGTTTTTTGTGCTAGTTGGAAATTCCCACTGGCAGAGTAGAGCAATCCAATATTATAGAGCGTAATGGCATAATTCTCATCTCCAGTTTTTTGTAGTTTGATCAGTAGTTCTTTTTCTTGAGTTGCGTAGCCCAGACCTTCTTCAAAAGTCCCTTCATCATAGCATATTAGGGCTAATTGACGAAGAATAGGAGCTACGTTTGGGTGATCTGCAGACTCAACCTGCGTGAGTAAATCTAGTGACTTGAGGCAGTTTTCTTTAGCAGCTGTAAGATTGTAGTTATTATAATCATCTACGCTCTGATTGTATAGGCTATGCCAATCCTGCTGTGCCATGGACATAGTGATCGAACCACAAAGAATGATTAAGAAGCAAAAAAATTTCAAGGCGTTCTTCTTTAAAAAGTTAAAATCCTATTTGTGGGTAATGTTGCATTGTCTCTAAAAGAGAATTTCCCAGTCTATACTATATCGTGCAGTTTCTTTATCATTTATTGGTCGCATATCTACTGTATATGGGCCTCCAGGTTTGTCGGGTACTATGTAGGCTGTGCCTAGGAGATCATTTGGAGAAAGCACGTCGTGATCCCAGATTTCTATGGCTGCTTGTTCATTGGCGGCTATGCCTGACAATTCCACCTCTAATTCATGTTTGGTATTGACCCTCACATCTTCATGTTTTTTGTCTTTTGGCCAAATCTTTTTTCCATTGAATTTTAAGAATATGTCGTCAAATTTTTCTTCATCGTTTTGAAAACAATGCAGTGTTTTTAGTCTGACAGTTAGTTTTTCGTTCATACCCAGAGTAATTTAGTAGAAGGTTGCTAATTGAGAATTATACGAAAATAGCAAATTCCAAACGGAAATTTGATCATTGAAAATATTATACATACACCAGTATTTCAAAACGCCTACAGATGGAGGTAGCCTGAGGTCATTCTATTTGGCAAAGGAGCTGGTGAAAAAGGGGCATCATGTGATCATGCTCACTACTCATAACCAACCTTCTAAAGCAAGAGGCTATGTAGAGGGGATAGAAGTTATTTATCTTCCAGTTGAGTATAATAATTTGATGGGTTTTTCTCAAAGAGCAAAAGCTTTTTTGAAATATATGATACTTGCTGCCATTGAGTCTACCAAGTACAGAGGCATTGATCTTTGCTATGTGATGACCACACCACTTTCCACTGGTATAGTTGCCTGGTTCAATAAACTATTTTTGGGCAGGCCCTACATTTTTGAAGTTGGTGATCTCTGGCCTAAAGTTCCAATAGAAATGGGCTTATTGAGAGGCAAATGGAAACAAAAATTGTTGATCTGGCTAGAAGGAATTTTTTATAGAAATGCCAGAGGACTCGTGGGATTGTCGGAGCCTATTACCAGACATCTACAACAGATTGCGCCAAAAGTCCCTGTCGAAACAGTCTTTAATATTTCTGATTGTGAGTGGTTTGTTCCCGCTAAGAAAGAAATTATTTGGATCGAAAAATATAAAGTTCAAAAACAGTTCGTCATTACCTATACAGGCACTTTTGGTTTGGCCAACTGCCTTTCTCAGGTTATAGATTTGGCTAAAGAAGTTAGAGATCTTCCAATTAAATTCATATTAGTTGGAGAGGGCGCAGAGAAAGAAAAAATTAGTGCTCTAGTACAGCAGAATGATTCGAAAAATATTCAAGTCTATGATTCAATGACTAAGTCTCAGCTTTTGGAGGTCGTAAATATCACGGATGCTATGTTGGTGTCTTTTGCTCCTTATGATTCACTCCACACGGGTAGCCCTAATAAGTTTTTTGACGCATTGGCGGCTGGAAAATTGGTCATCACCAATTTTGGAGGGTGGATTGGTGATTTGATTTCAGACGAGCAGTGTGGCTTTTATGCTGAAAAACCATCATCCTTTCGAAAGCAGATTCAGGAGTTTTTAAATAGCCCAGAATTGTTGCAGGTTTATCAATCCAATGCCAGACGTTTGGCAGAGGAAAGGTTTGATCTCAGCATGCAGGCTAAAAAGCAGCAAGAATTTATGACCCAACTTTTCAGTTAGCCTCATTTTTTGGTTTATAATTTGATTGTTGAAAGATTTTATGCGCATTCCTTTCTGCCATCAAATCCGTAAAGGACACCTCTGGGTTTTCTTCCATATATTTTCTTACAATTTGCCAGCCAATCCAAGCACCCACTCTTCCAGGACAGTTTTCACTGATCTCCGCAATATTAGGTCGTTCGCCAATAAATTTATTCTTCAGAAAATGGCTGGTTTCATAAAGCATTTCATTCTCAATGATGTTTGCCCAAATAATCTCTTGATTGGATATGACAGCTTGTAATTCCTCTGTACTGTACCCTATAATCAGTGAATCGGCCTTGCAAGGAAGCGCCTGCTCAACGAAATAATAAGATTTTCCCAGATTAACCATGTCGGCTAGCAAAGTGCCATGCGACTGGTCTGCGAGGTTAAATTCATTGGAAACAAAGCTCAAGAGAATGGGGGAAAGGCTTTCTTTCATGTATCGTTTGACGATATACCTTGGTATGTCATTTGGAAAATACCTTCCGTTCTCCCCAGCAAAATAATCTAGCCCCAGCACAATCAAGGAGTCGGAAATATACATGTCGTTGTAAAAGCCAGTAATTATGGTTTGAATTTTTGGTATTCGTGCCTCTGGATAATGATACTTAATGAATTGATAGGCAGAGGTCAGCTCATCTATGTTTTTACTGAAATCTGAAAAGTACGACTTAGAGTCCGTTATCAAAGTATCAATGGAGGGTTGCCGAAGCAATTTGAACAAGCGTCTGGCCAGTATGGTGTCATTGGGGTATTGACTGGCGTCAAGAAAAAAATCAGCCATCACCCTATTTTCCCGAAAGAACAGAAGCACCTGATCAACGTCCTTGAGGCTAACCAATTTATCCTCAAGTCTTTCCACTTCAATATTTACGGTTATGCCTTTATATTGCTCAACGTGCCCGCAGGTATCACTTTCGCACGAAGCTAGGGTTAGTATTCCGAGAGCACTGACAGATATTATTAGAATAAATTGATAAATTGTTCGCTGCATCAAGTCTATGGACTTTAGATTTGTATTGGATTTAAACCCTAGTTGGGGAATCATTTAAAGAATGACAAAACTATTTATTTATTTTAATTTCTCATGAAGAAAATTGTTCCTGCACTGCTTTTAGTATCGATTGCATTTTTGGGCTATGCACAGCCAAAGCTCGGCTTGATTGTCGGACCCAGTCTTTCGATGAATCAGGTAAAATATATAGACGATGGCAATTTCGATTATTCGAATGATGGCGCCGCATTCAAATTTAGGTTTGGCTTGGAAGCAGACTTTATGTTGTCTGAGACTTATGCATTTAGTACGGGCGCAATATTTGCACCCAAAAGGGCAGGTTTTTCAATTAACCCAACAGACGGATCAGCGCCTAGCACACAAGATTATAAAGTTCACTATTTACAATTGCCAGTCACTTTAAAGTTATTCACGAGCGAAATCCAACCAGACCTTAAGCTCTTTTTCCAGTTGGGATTCAAAGGGGAAATCAAATTATTTGATGAACCTTTCAAAGAAGACTATGACTTAATAGAAAAGTTTCATCTGTTCGACTGTTCGTTTACTGGAGGCGTAGGTGTAGAATATGGCGCTGGAATCAATACTGTACTTTTTGGAGGGATTTTTTATGATCGAGGATTGGTAAATATTGTGAAATCCTCCATAGCCGACAATTCCCTGACTTCCAAAATGCATACTTTGGATTTAAAATTGGGGCTTAAATTTTAGACAAAAAAAAGATCGAACTTAAAGTTCGATCTCTTCTCCTAATCCATTAAGGAAATTATATTGTGTAATTGGTACTGAGGAATCTTCCACCAGATTCACCCACCTTCTATACTTGAAGTACCATTTCCATTGCCTTGAAATGAGGCCTTTCGTAAAAAAGGCGTACAAGTATGGGTGCAAAGAAATAGTCAGCTTCTTCTCATTTTGCTTCATGAGCAAATGTTCCAAATCTTTTTCGACTTGATCAGTTACTAAGATAGAAGCTGTGATTTTGCCAGTGCCATCACAGGTAGGACAAACTTCACGAGTTTTAATATCTACCTCTGGTCTCACACGTTGTCGCGTGATTTGCATTAAGCCAAATTTGGATAATGGAAGAACAGTAAATTTCGAACGATCTGTCTTCATCTCGTCCTTCATCTTTTGGAAGAGCAGTTTTTTATTCTCTGCTTTTCGCATGTCAATAAAGTCGACCACGATGATGCCTCCCATGTCACGTAAACGCAATTGACGAGCAATTTCTTTGGCAGCATCAAGATTCACCTTCAAGGCAGTATTCTCCTGATTGTCTTCAGCATTAGATTTATTGCCACTGTTTACGTCCACCACGTGCAACGCTTCAGTATGCTCAATGATCAAATAACCACCACCATCTATACTTACCGACTGTCCAAACAACCCTTTGAGCTGTTTTTCAATACCATAAGATTCAAACATCTTGACTCTTCCAGTATATAATTTTACAATCTTCTCTTTTTCAGGAGCAATGTCATGAATGAAGCTTTTTACATCTTTGTATAGCTCTTTATCGTCTACAACTATACTGTCGAACGATTCATTCAATACGTCTCTAAGAATAGAATTGGCGCGATTCATTTCGCCAATGACTTTTTCGTTTGGCTTTACTTTCTTCAGTTTTTGCATTCCTGAAGACCATTTTTCCACCAATCCGCTTAGATCTCTGTCTAATTCAGCTACGTCTTTGCCAGATGCTACTGTTCGAATAATGACTCCGAAATTCTCTGGCTTAATAGAGGTGATTAGTCGAAGCAAACGCTTCCTTTCATTACTGTCTCCAATCTTTTTGGAAACACTGACAGCATCGGAGAATGGTACGAGTACCAAATATCTTCCGGCTATCGACAACTCACTGGATAGTCTAGGCCCTTTTGTTGATATAGGTTCTTTAACAACCTGTACGAGAACTCGTTGGTTTTTCGTTAAAACCTGATTCATTTTCCCCAACTTGTTAATATCGGGCAATCTTTTGAATCCATTCAAGTTCTTTCCGGTGATTTTTCCGGAGAGCACCTGCTTGGTACACTTCATTAAGGATTGCAATTGGGGGCCGAGATCTAAATAATGCAGGAAGGCATCTTTTTCATATCCAATGTCTACAAATGCGGCATTAAGCCCAGGAACTACTTTTTTAACAGATCCCAAGTATATGTCGCCTACATTGAATTGATGCCCATCATCGTCCTGATGGAACTCGGCTAATTTTTTATCTTTTAATAGGGCTATTCGACATCCGTTCTGAGTTGAATTGATTATTAATTCGTTACTCAAAATTGATATGTTTTATAGGTTCAAATATTAATTCAAACAACCCAAGAAAGCACAATTATTTTTTCTTGTGTCTGTTCTTTCTTAGCCTCTTTTTTCTTTTGTGAGTAGATATCTTATGTCTCTTTCTTTTCTTACCGCAAGGCATAATCTAATTCGTTAAATGTTCTAAATTCGTTTAATTTCTTCGCTTTGACGCTGAAGATTAATTCATCATCTCGGCATTCCTTATATTTTCAAATTACCGTTTACGATCTTAAATCAGGGCAATTCTTAAATTCCTTTCTTGGGGTACTTCTGGCACTGCCCTTATTCATTAAGGATAGCACCTCCCCAAATAGTCCGCAAAGATAGTACTTTTTTTAATCTTAAAAAGAAATAATTTCAATTCGGAAAGTGCTTGAAATACATGACGTAAAATCAAGCTAAATCAGTGACCAATTTGGGGTCAGCAAAAAGTGAGCTATTTACCCTATTTTCTTGCTGCCTTTGATCTTCTCTATAAATACCTTGGAAGGCTTGAAACTAGGAATGTAGTGCTCGTCAATAATGATAGCGGTATTTTTTGAGATATTTCTAGCAATTTTCTTCGCTCGCTTTTTATTGATAAAACTGCCAAATCCACGAACGTAGATGTTTTCTCCATCAGCCATTGAATTTTTTACTACAGAAAAAAAAGCTTCCACTGATGCCTGAACGTCCAATCGGTCAATTCCTGTCTTTTCTGCTATCTCGTTGATCACATCTGCCTTTGTCACCTCTAATTTTTTAGGTATAAATAATAGGATAAATAAATTACAAAGTAATTTAGTTGCCTGAAATTCAGCGATTTCAGAGGGCAAATAAACACAAAAAATCATTTATTGAGAAATATTAATAAGCCTTTAAAGGTAGATCAGCGACATTCAAAAGAAGATTGGTTTTCACGACAACTATTAGAATGGTATCATATCCATAAACGTGACCTACCGTGGAGAGAAACCAAAGACCCATTCAAAGTCTGGTTATCGGAGATTATTTTGCAACAAACGAGGGTGAGTCAAGGCTTGCCTTATTACGTCAAATTTACTGAGGCATTCAATACCATTGAAGAATTTGCTCATGCTGATCTTGATGAAATACTAAAGTTATGGCAGGGGCTTGGGTACTATTCTCGGGCAAGAAATATGCACAAATGTGCTGAAATGGTAGTGGCTGATTATTCTGGTCGCTTCCCTGACAATTTTCAGGAATTGCAAAAACTCAAAGGTGTGGGAAAGTATACTGCGGCTGCGATTGCATCTATTTGCTTTGATCAGGCGGTGCCTACGATTGACGGAAATGTCTTTAGGGTGATGTCAAGGCTTTTTGGCATCAGTGATGATATTGCTAAAGCTAGCAGTTTCAAGGTCTTTTTCAATAGTGCTTTAAGGCTCATCTCTCAGAAAGAGCCTGGAAATTTTAACCAAGCGATGATGGAGTTTGGAGCTACAATCTGCGTACCTAAGGCACCCGACTGTGGTGAATGTATGTTCTCAAGCCAATGCTTTGCCAAGCGAAAGGATATGATAGAAGTGCTGCCCATTAAATCCAAAAACATTAAAATAAAATACAGGTATTTCAACTATCATGTTTTTGCCTTTAAAAATCAGTTGTTGATCAGGCAGCGGTCATCTGGAGATATTTGGACAGGGTTATTCGAATTCGATTTGCAAGAGACGGAAAAGAGTCTAAAAAGCAGTAACTTTGAAAATGCAAAACTGCAGTATTCGTCTGAAGAAATAGTTCACCAATTGACACATCAGAAGTTGCACATACAGTTTCATGTTTATGAATTGGACAATAGGAAGGTTTTCGAACAATTGGGAAAGGATAAAATGATGAAGATTGTTTCGGTAAATGATTTAAGTGATTATGCTGTTCCAAAACCGATTGAATTGTTTTTGAATAAGGAGTTTTGTCAGTAAATTCAAGATTAGAATCAACCTTAATAACAACAAAAGATGGCAGGAGTAAATAAAGTAATCCTTTTAGGAAATTTGGGGAAAGACCCAGAAGTAAGACATTTGGAAAACGGCAGAGCTGTAGCGAATTTTTCAATCGCTACGAGTGAAACCTATAAAAACAAACAAGGCGAAAAAGTAACCAACACAGAGTGGCACAACGTAGTGCTTTGGACACCTTTGGCCGAAATTGCTGAAAAGTATTTAAACAAAGGGAATCAGGTTTACATAGAAGGGAAATTGACCTCTCGTTCTTATGAAGACAAAGATGGCGTGACCAAATATATCACTGAAGTGGTTGGGCGCGAAATGACGTTGCTTGGTGGGCCGTCTAGACCAGAAGGTGCTTCACCTGCCGCAGATAATAGTACAAGTAACAATCAGGCATCAAGTGATCCGGCCCCTGTTGAAGAATCCAACGAAATCGACGATTTACCGTTCTAATCAAAAATTGTAATATACGCTAATGGACGACCCACTCCCGGGAAATTTTGTATTGACAGCCTTACTTACCAGTGGTGAAATTTACCTATTGGTTTTTAGTCTTATTGGCATTGGTCTCTTGTTCTTGGGGTCTGCCCTAGTTTCAGGATCTGAGGTGGCCTATTTCTCTCTTTCACATGATCAGCTGCTAGATACAGAGCAGGCACAAACAAAGGCTAGAAAAAAGATTGGACAACTGCTGAGACACCCCAAGCAGCTATTAGCCACTATTTTGATATTGAATAATTTTATCAATATCTCGATAGTTATGCTATCCACTTACGTGACAGCTGCCTTACTGGGTGATGTACTTTCGGGTGGCGCGATTATAGTTGCCCTGACTGTGGTCATCACTTTTTTAATGGTTTTCTTGGGTGAAATTGTGCCTAAGGTATATGCCAATCAAAATAATATGGCTTTCGCCAAAAGAACGGCTACTTTGTTGTCACTTTCATTTAAGGTTTTTCATCCTTTGGCATGGCTACTGATTAAAGTGAGTAATGTCATTGAGCGAAGAATAGAAAGAAAGGGTTATAGAGTGTCAGTAGATGATCTGAATCAGGCTTTAGATCTGGCTGCTGAGGACGAAACCACAGAAGAAGAAAAAGGGATTTTAAAAGGAATTGTAAATTTTGGAACGCTATCTGTGAAGCAGATAATGAAATCTCGAATGGATATCACGGCCATAGATTTGGAAACTGATTTTCATGAATTGATGAATCAAATCAATAAGACTGGTTATTCCAGAATACCTGTCTTTAAGGAAACCATTGATAAAATAGAAGGTATTCTCTATATCAAAGACCTGTTGCCGCATGTAAGCGAGGAAGATAATTTCAAATGGCAGGATTTGCTGAGGCCGGGCTTTTTTGTGCCAGAAACCAAAAAAATAGATACACTTTTTAAAGATTTTCAAGAAAAGCGAATCCATATCGCCATAGTAGTAGATGAGTATGGAGGGACTTCAGGCTTGATTACCATGGAGGATGTGATTGAAGAAATTGTCGGCGAAATCAATGATGAGTTTGACGAAGACTCAGATGTAGCCTACAGTAAATTAGATAGCAATACTTTTATTTTTGAAGGCAAGACGTCACTGATGGACTTTTGTAAATTAGCTGGAGTAGATCACAAGACTTTTGATAAAGTGAAAGGTGAGAGTGAGTCGCTAGGTGGTTTATTATTAGAGATCAATTCCATGCTGCCAAATGCAGGTGAGAAGATCGTATTTGAGAAATTCTTATTCACCACAGTGGCTGTAAATGATAAAAGAATTAAGAAAATAAGAGTACATATTACAAGATGAGGAGGAGATGGCCTGTGATGTTAATGTTGGTGATTGTTGGATGTGGAAATAATAACTTCAATCCCAAACCCAAAGGTTTTAATAGGATTGACTTAAATCCATCAGCCTATCAAGTGCTGGCAGACTCTTTTCCATTCCAAATGGAGTATTCCACACAAGCGAAGATTTTAAAGGACAGTTCTTGGATCGCGGAACGATACTGGTTTGATCTTTACTATGAAAAATTAGGCGCAAATATTCAAGTAACTTATAAGCCTGTAAAAAATGATCGCGACCTTCTGGAAGAGTATTTGATGGATTCGTACAGGCTGACATCTGAGCACAAGGTGAAAGCGTATGCCATTGATGAAAGTGTAATCACATTGAATAATGGAATTAAGGCTACTATTATGGAACTTTCAGGTGAAGTGCCTACTCAGTTTCAGTTTCATGTCACCGACTCCGCTCAGCACTTCTTGAGGTGTGCCCTATATTTCAAGACGGCTACACAGAATGACTCGCTTCGACCAGTGATCAATTATGTGAAAATGGATATGTTGCACATGCTCAACACACTTACTTGGGATCAATAATCCATAGGCATGTCAAGCTTCATGGATACAAAAATAGAGTTTCTAAAAGGAGTAGGCCCAGCCAAGGCCAGGCTACTAAATGAAGAACTGAGTATCCAGACCTATCACGACCTTATTCATTATTTTCCTTTCAGATATGAGGATCGTTCGCAATTTCATACCATTGACCAGATTGGACCAGATAGCGAAAATGTTCAGATCAAAGGAGTATTAGATCGAGTGGAGGTCGTTGGAGGAGCAAGGAAACAGCGGCTTACAGCTGTATTTAGAGACCCTACAGGTCAAATTGAATTGATTTGGTTCAAGGGTGTGAAATGGATGAAAAGTAAGCTGAAACTCGGGATTCCATATATTGTTTATGGTAAACCTTCACTCTTTCAAACAAAATTTTCAATTAGTCATCCTGAGATAGAAATCATGACGCCTGCGAATGAGGTGGGTAAAAAAACCATGCTTCCCGTGTACTCTACCACGGAAAAGCTCAAAAGAAAATTTGTAGACAGTAAAGCTATCGCTAAGCTTCAGTTGGAGCTGATTAGCACTAGAGGGTTTAGTGTAGTAGAGATTGTGGACAAAGCAGTACTGAACGAAATGAATTTGGTCGATTTGACTACCGCGTTGCGAAATATTCATTTTCCTACGGATGCGCTTGTAAAAAATAAAGCACTTGAACGACTCAAATTTGATGAACTTTTTTTTATTCAACTTAAAATATTCAGAGAGAAGTCAGATCAGAAAGAAGTTCATAAAGGGATCATTTTTCAAAAGAGCCATTTAGTGCATGAGTTTTATGAAAAGCACATTCCCTTTGAGTTAACGGGTTCTCAAAAGCAGGTAATCAAAGAAATATACTCAGATCTGCAATCTGGCTATCAAATGAATAGGCTCTTGCAGGGTGACGTAGGTAGTGGGAAGACCATTACAGCATTTGTTTGCATGCTGATTGCGATAGGTAGTGGTTTTCAAACCACCATCATGGCGCCAACAGAAATACTGGCCATTCAGCATTATCAGGGGCTTTCTGAGTACTGTGATAAGCTTGGACTCACCATTCGGCTGATTACTGGTTCCACGAAAAAGAGTGATCGTAAAAAATACCTGGATGAGTTGGTTTCTGGTGAAATGAATATTCTCGTAGGCACTCATGCACTGATCGAAAATGATGTACAGTTTAATCGCCTAGGCCTGGCAGTAATTGATGAGCAGCACAGGTTTGGTGTGGCTCAGCGTGCCAAACTTTGGCAAAAAAACAAACATGTCTATCCACACGTGCTAGTGATGACAGCTACACCTATTCCACGGACATTGGCTATGACACTATATGGAGATTTGGAAGTTTCTACCATTCGTGAATTGCCCAAAGGCAGAAAGCCCATTAAAACCTCTCATCTCTACGACTCTTCCAGGTTGAAATTATTTGGATTTATCCAAAGAGAAATTGATCTGGGCAGGCAGGTGTATATCGTCTATCCATTGATTGAAGAGTCGAGCACCTTGGATTACAAAGATTTGATGGATGGCTACGAAAGCATTTCTAGAGCATTTCCAAAAGTACCCTTAAGCATACTTCATGGAAGAATGAAGGCCAAGGACAAAGATTTTGAAATGGATCGTTTTGTACGTGGAGAAGCTAAAATCATGGTAGCAACTACTGTCATAGAAGTGGGCGTAAACGTACCCAATGCCTCTGTCATGGTGATTGAAAATGCAGAAAGATTTGGCTTGTCCCAGTTGCATCAGCTAAGAGGCAGGGTTGGTCGTGGAGCTGATCAATCTTACTGTATCTTGATGACAAAGAAGAAAATATCAAAAGAGGCTAGGGCACGAATAGGCTGCATGGTGGCCACTACTGATGGTTTTGAAATAGCGGAAAAGGATTTGGAGCTAAGAGGGCCAGGAGACTTGATGGGCACACAGCAGAGTGGGTTACTTGATCTTAAAGTGGCAGACCTGACCACAGATGGAGTACTCTTGAAACGAGCCAGATTGCTGGCAGAGAGGATTATTGCTGATGATCCAGAATTAACCAGTCCAGCACATGCTCGAATGTCACGTCATCTTAACAAAAATCAGATAGCTACACTAAAGTGGAGTGCCATTTCTTAGGCATAAAAAAACCATTCCTTTTGGAATGGTTTTGATTTCTTGAGCTCACTGGCAATTATGAACCAGCCTCAGTTGGTGCCTTTAAGCGAGCAATAGTAAATGATTTTTTCTCCTTGTGACCACAATATCCACAAGTGAAATATTTCACCAATTCCCCATCAGATTCGGCAGTAGCCGATTGTATGATTTCTTCCTTGTTGACTCTCAACGTTTGGTAATTGCACTCATTGCATTTGAGTGCATGAAGTCTGCCATTATACTTTTCGATTTTAGTATATCCTGTCTCTTCATCGATCCATACATCATAGTCCACTGAGAATGCATCTTCTTCAGCCTGCATACCCTCGTCTAGATAAACATCTTCCTCCTCCTCACTCAATAATT
Source organism: Reichenbachiella faecimaris (assembly GCF_900176375.1). Classification (GTDB taxonomy): domain Bacteria; phylum Bacteroidota; class Bacteroidia; order Cytophagales; family Cyclobacteriaceae; genus Reichenbachiella; species Reichenbachiella faecimaris. The sequence goes on from NZ_FWYF01000002.1 coordinate 917,700, forward strand.
TCATCTGGCGGCCTTCAGGAGAAATCCTGGGAGAGAATCTCAAAAGCTTTAATCTCTTTTCAATATAAAATGGGTAATAGAATTTCAAAATGTTTTGAACAATAACACCAGCAATAATGGCGAACATGGTGCTTACAAATAGTCGTACAAAGAACCACATCATGCCAGATTCGGCTACCAGTGTATTGGCATATACGGCCAATGCGATGATGATCAACAGCGCACTGTACCATAGTAAGTTGATTTCATACATGTTGATGTAGTCATACTTTTCTTTATGGTCTTTGGTGATCATCAGTTTGAATAGATGACCGACAAGGATCAATAAACCGACAGCCGCAATCGCATACGAAACATAATTTCCGTACAGATTCCAGGTATCTAGTAGGCCTTGATCAATTTTATTCATAGCGTTAAGCTTTAAGTAAAGTGGATTCTAATATTCTTTGCCTTCAAAATTCAACAAATGATTCTGGTCATGAGTTGCTCCAGCTTATTTCCAAATATAGATAAAATGATCTTCTGTAGGAGTTAAGCGGAATTAAATTTATAAAAAAAATCAATCAGTTCAAACGATTAATTAAGCGGCACTCTTGTTGGAATATTATAATTGTGACTGAATAAAATGCAAAAAGCCATTCCGATAATTCGGAATGGCTTTTTCATGTATTTTGTCTAACGGTTTTAGCCGTTCATGGAAACCAAAAATTCTTGGTTGTTTCTTGTGCCTTTCATTTTGCCAAGCAAGAATTCCATGGCTTCGTTTGAGTTCATGTCGTCCATGAATTTTCTCAGAATCCAGATACGAGCCAACTCCTCTTTGTCGATCAATAGATCTTCTCTCCTCGTACCAGAAGCAGGAATATCGATAGCAGGATAAACTCGCTTGTTGGAAAGTTTTCTGTCCAGCTGAAGTTCCATATTACCCGTACCTTTGAATTCTTCAAAGATCACTTCATCCATTTTAGAGCCCGTCTCAATCAATGCTGTTGCAAGGATAGTCAGCGAACCGCCGTTTTCCACGTTTCTGGCTGCTCCAAAAAATCTCTTTGGTTTGTGTAGTGCATTAGCATCCACCCCACCAGAAAGAATTTTGCCACTGGATGGTACCACTGTGTTGTGCGCTCTTGCGAGTCGAGTGATGGAATCCAAAAGGATTACTACGTCGTGTCCACATTCTACCATTCTTTTGGCTTTCTCCAAAACAATGTTGGCAACCTTTACGTGTCTTTCAGCTTGCTCATCAAAAGTAGAAGCAATCACTTCAGCTTTTACACTTCTTGCCATGTCTGTTACTTCCTCAGGTCTTTCATCGATCAATAAGATCATTAGATAAACCTCTGGATGATTTTCAGCGATAGCGTTAGCTACATTTTTAAGTAAAACGGTTTTACCTGTTTTAGGCTGAGCTACGATCATACCTCTTTGGCCTTTCCCAATAGGAGAGAACATGTCCATTACTCTAGTAGAGTAATCACTGGCTTTGTAGCACAAGTTTAGTTTCTCCTCAGGGAAGAGTGGAGTTAGGTATTCGAAAGGAACTCTATCTCTGATTTCTTCAGTAGTCTTTCCGTTTACAGAACTTACTCTAAGCAGAGCGAAGTATTTTTCACCATCTTTTGGTGGACGAATCTGACCTAAAACAGAGTCTCCAGTTTTTAAACCAAACAATTTGATTTGTGAAGGAGACACATAAATATCATCTGGGCTGGCCAGGTAGTTGTAGTCACCAGATCTCAAGAAGCCATAGCCATCTTGCATGATCTCCAACACACCACCATTTTCGATGACACCGTCAAATTCTTTCACTTTTTCGTTGTACTCGGCTCTCTTAGATTTTTGATCAGGCCTTCTGTCCCTTCTCTCTCCTCTATCGTTGCGATCACCTTTGTCTTTTCTTTCTTCCTTATCTTTTGGTGCTCTGTCCTTAGATTCTGGTTTGGCATCGTCTTTCTTTTCTCCTTTGGGTTTGTCAGACTTTTCAGTTCTGTCTTTAGCCTCTGGTTTTTTTGATTTAGACTCAGCTTCCAGATTGAAGTCACTCAAAAGATCGTCAGACGACTTTGATTTTGTCTTCTCTGGTTTTGATTCTTTTTTGTTTTCTGCATTTTCAGCAGGCTGTTCTTTCTTTTGCTCTTCAGCCTTTCTATCAGCGGCAGGCTTTGGGTTGATTGCCTGCTCGTCAAGAATTTTGTATATCAGATCCTTCTTCGCAGCTTTCTTGTAGTTTTTGATGCCCAGACTCTCAGCAATTTCTTTAAGCTCAGATAGCAGTCTGTCATTCAATTCTTCAATTTTATACATGATAATTAATTAGTAGAAATTGTGCTTAATGATATAAGCGTATTGAAATGAAATATTTTTGAAATATTATAGTAATGAAGATTGGCCTATTGTGATTAGCTGGATGGCTATCTAAGCCCAAATGCATATAAGTGCCACAATTATATGACAACAAATATTATAACACAAATTTACTCAAAAATATTTGTATTGCCCTTAAATAAGCAAAAAGTACATTTTTATTACCTGATTCTTTGTGGTTCTATAGCTTTCGTCTCAACTGATCGTATAAATTTGCCCTTTCAAAAAATCAGAATACTATGCTAATTGTTTCAGACATTAGAGAAAACAGGCCTGAATTCATCGCAGGATTAGAAAAGAGAGGCATGGCTGACGCCACCGCCTTACTGGATGAGGTGTTGGCTTTGGACGAAAAAAGGAAAAGTACGCAAACCAAACTTGATGAGCTACTTGCCGAGTCCAATAAAATTTCTAAGTCGATTGGCTTGTTGATGAAAGAAGGGAAGCAGGACGAGGCAAACCAAGCAAAGGCCAAAACTTCTGAACTAAAGTCCCAAACCAAAGAGCTGGGACAGGTACTAGAAGAAACAAAACAGGAACTTGATGATAAATTGTATCAAATTCCGAATATCCCAAACGAAGAAGTACCAGCTGGTAACAGTGAAGATGACAATGAGGTATTGTACACAGTTGACCAATTACCTGAATTGGGAGATGACGCCCTGCCTCACTGGGAATTGATAAAAAATTATGACATTATTGATTTCGACCTTGGCGTCAAAATTACTGGAGCAGGATTTCCTGTATACAAAGGCAAAGGTGCTCGACTACAGCGTGCATTGGTCAATTTCTTTTTGGATGAGGCTGATCACCAGGGCTATGATGAAGTACAACCACCAGTAGTGATCAATGAAGCTTCAGGCCGTGGGACTGGTCAGCTGCCAGATAAAGAGGGGCAGATGTATCACATTACTGATTCTGACTTGTACCTGATCCCAACTGCTGAGGTGCCTATCACCAACCTTTACCGAGATGTGATTGTGGATGAAAAAGATTTGCCGATTAAGAACGTAGGATTTACGCCTTGTTTTAGAAGGGAAGCAGGTTCTTGGGGCGCGCATGTGAGGGGGTTAAACAGATTACATCAATTTGATAAAGTGGAGATCGTACAGGTACAGCATCCTGATAAGTCTTTCGATACATTGATAGAAATGAGAGATCATGTAGAAGGACTTTTGAAACGTCTAGAATTACCTTATAGAATATTGAAGCTTTGCGCGGGTGATTTAGGCTTTACTTCTAATATCACTTATGACTTTGAAGTATATTCTGCTGCTCAGAAAAGGTGGTTGGAAGTGAGTTCTGTGAGTAATTTCAAAACGTACCAAGCCAATCGTTTGAAATTGAGATATAGGGATGCGGACAATAACAAACACCTGCTTCACACTTTGAATGGCAGTGCCCTGGCTCTCCCTAGGATCATTGCTGCAATTTTAGAAAACGGACAAACTCCTGAAGGCATCAAAATTCCAGCTGCTTTGCATCAATATGCTGGATTCGAAACTATTTCGTAGGATATACGAACAATAGGCATGAATCTAAGAAAAGGAACAGAAGCAGATCTGCCAAGACTCTATGAACTGATCATGGAGCTTGCCATTTATGAAAAGGGCGAGGATCAGGTATCTAATACAGTGGAAAGAATGAAGCAGGAAGGTTTCGGACCTTCTCCTGTTTTTGGCTTTTGGGTGATTGAGCTGGATGGTAAGGTAGTAGGAGCTGCCGTGTACTACTGGCGCTATTCTACTTGGAAAGGTAAGCGCTTATACCTGGAGGATTTAATCGTAACAGAAGCCCTCAGAGGTCGAGGTGGAGGAAAAATACTTTTTGACAAAATGATTGAATTCGGGAAGTCAGAAGGCGCTAGTGGCATGATGTGGCAAGTGCTTGATTGGAACGAACCAGCCATCAATTTCTATAAAAAATACAACACCTCCTTTGATGAAGAGTGGCTCAATTGCCATATTGATTTCAGTTAATCAACATGCTCTAGCATGGTACGAAAGGCCACAAACTTGTCTTTAAATTTTTCTGTATGCTGTGCCTGTAGCGCTTCGGCATACTTTTCCTGATATTCATGGATGTGATTGATACTATCAGCAAAGTATTGGATGGCATAAGTGATGGCTCCCTCTTGTTCGTGCGATAGTAGCTTGAAGATTTTTCGGTCTACAAACATACCTGTGTCCATTACTTTTGGAATATGATCTTCCTTCATCCATTGCAGCCAATCAGCCTCAATGTTTTCGTCTAGGCTTACCGTTACGTTGTATAATATCATGGGGCAAATTTAGGTAGATTTTGATTCCTATAACTGCATCAAGCATTCGCTTTTAGTTATTATATTGACGGATAAAAAAGTTAGATGCTTCGGAAAGGGTTTCTTAGACAGAGTGATGTGATCAGGACAGAAAGACTAGCTGGTTGGGTCATACTTTGGATCACTATCTCCTATATATTTTATGCTTTTTTTTACATGTTGAGAGAAACTTTTAGATTTCTCTCTGGTGATATGGGAGGTCAGATGCTCATTATTTTATCTGACAATGAAATTTATCTTTATAACCTATTCTATGCAGGAATTGCAACTGCCATAGGGTTTTCGTTCACCTTAAAGTTTATATTTTCAGGTGGTTTAGGAAGAGCAACGAAACAACGATTTCGTGTAAGGAATGTCGTAAATAATCAAAATTTCTTCAGATGGTCATTTCTGTTCTGGTTTGGCAAAATGACTGTAATTCTCGGAATTTGGTACTTGGTTTTTCCTCTTCAGTTTGATATCGATTTTCTAAAAGATGCATCATTTTTTCTATTAGTTCTTCCGATTGTAGTTTTTACGAATTCCTGGCTTGGTTTACATCTAATCTTAGGCAAAAAATCAATTTTGTATTTCTTTGCTTCATTTGTCATTTTCCTAATATTGAGTTCCATTTTTGCCCTTAAGCATTTTATCCCTAAAGGAACCATTGAAGAAAAGTACAAAGTAACTTCAGTAGAGTATGCCTATGATCTAGAATTGCCGAGGACGGAGTATTTAGATAGAATAAGAAGAATATCTTTGGCGATTGATTTGTATGTTGTATTAGACTTTGAACAAAATAATAAGACCAAAATCTTTTTTGGAGATGAACGAAATGAAATCGATCTGGACCAACTTAAAGTCCTAATAGAGCGAAAAAAGGAAGAGTATTCTAGTGTAGAAGGCAGTATTCTAACTTATAACTTAATTGTTGACAAGAGAGTAAAATTAAAATATGTAAAGGACATAGTTCATAATATTAGAAAATGTGGATACTGGGGAGTTCAATATTCTACTGGGGTCAAGCACTCAAAATATCCTTCATATTATTCAGGTTTTAAAAATCTTGGTATTCATGAATACTTGCCACCTTATGATCCTAAATTGGAAGTTTTTTTGGACTCGATAGAGTCATTAGACTTTATTAAATATAAAATTTCGCCAACAGCATCAGATTATTTTAGGGTACCACACGTACAAAAGGTAAATAGGGTTGTTGTTAGAAGGGATGCTCATGGAGTTCTTATTAACAATGAATCAATTGAGATTGATGAAATACAAAATGTTATCAAGCTATTTATCAAAAAATACTCTCCTAATTGTGTAATAGTTTATATGCCAGATTACAATATCTCATATGGAGACTATATAGAAATTAAGGATATCCTTTATACTCAAATTGAAAAATTGCGAAATGAATATTCAATCGTCCAATTTGGAAAGCCTTATAATAAAAATTTCAGAGGAGATCTTTACGATTCAGCAAGGCGAAAATTTCCACTAAATGTGGTTGAATGGACGAAAGAAGAGCAACGCCTCATAAAACTTCTCAATCGAAAAAATTAAAACAACCCCTCAATCGTACCGTCATCCGTAATATCAATTTTTTCAGAAGCAGGATGCTCTGGCAGCCCAGGCATTCGCATGATGTCTCCAGTGATAGGTACCAAGAACCCTGCGCCAGCGGCAATTTCAATCTCACGCACAGTCACCACAAAATCCTTGGGCCTTCCTAATAACGCTGGATTGTCTGATAGCGATTTTTGTGTCTTGGCAATACAAACGGGTAATCCAGAAAGACCAAGCCGTTCTATTTTCCTTAGGTTGGCTCTGGCTTTTGACGTATAATCAATAGCTTTAGCTCCATAGATTTTTTTGGCAATGATATCAATCTTCTCTTCTACAGGTAGAGACCAGTCATACATGGGTGTGAATTTCACATGATTAGCTTCGACCGTAGCCACTACATCTTTAGCGAGTGCTATGGCTCCCTCTCCTCCATGAGCCCAGACATCAGCTACTTCTACTGTGACACCTAATTTTTCACATCTCTTTCTTATCAAATCAATTTCTCCGTCCGTGTCAGAAGTGAATTTGTTGATGGCTACCACGGGCAGAATATTAAACAAGCCAATATTTTCTATGTGCTTTTCCAGGTTGGCAAGTCCTTTTTCGAGCGCCTCAAGATTTTCTATTTGCAAATCTGCAACAGCTATACCCCCATGATATTTGAGCGCACGAACAGTAGCTACGAGCACCACGGCCTTTGGCGAAAGCCTACCTGATACACACTTGATATCAAAAAACTTTTCAGCACCCAAGTCAAAACCAAAGCCTGCTTCTGTCACCACATAATCTGATAATGATAATCCAGTCTTAGTTGCTATAATCGAATTTGTACCTTGGGCAATGTTGGCGAACGGCCCGCCATGGATAATGGCTGGGTTGCCTTCCATGGTTTGAACCAAATTGGGCATGATGGCATCTTTGAGTAAGGCTGCCATGGCACCATGGGCTTTTAAGTCGCGGGCATAGATGGGTTCCTTGTTGTAGGTGAAGCCAATGAAAATGTTACCCAATCGTTTTTTGAGGTCAGAAAAATTTTCAGCCAGACAAAGGATGGCCATGATTTCTGAGGCGGCTGTGATATCAAAACCAGTTTCTCTGGGAACTCCTGACGTAGTACCCCCAAGCCCTACAATCATGTTTCTCAACGAACGATCGTTCATGTCCATCACTCGCTTCCATGTCACCGTTCTTGGGTCAATACCCAGCGAGTTATTTTTATTTTGAACGTTGTTGTCGATAAGGGCTGCCAAAAGATTGTTGGACTTTTCTATGGCAGAAAAATCACCAGTGAAGTGGAGATTGATGTCCTCCATGGGAAGTACTTGTGAATAGCCCCCACCTGTCGCACCTCCTTTGATGCCGAAAACTGGACCCAGAGAAGGTTCTCTTAGTACTACCGTGGTTTTCTTTCCGATTTTATTGAGCGCTTCAGTCAGTCCAATTGACATGGTGGTTTTCCCTTCACCAGCTGGTGTAGGGGAAATGGCAGATACCAAAATGAGATTGTTCTTGCTATACTTTTCCTTGTCTATATACGTGAGGGGAATTTTGGCTTTGGTTTTCCCGTAAGGGATCAGGTCCTCAGCATTGATATTCAGTTTTTTGCCAATTTCGGCGATAGGCAAAAGGGGAGCCTTTTTAGAAATTTCTAAATCAGTATGCATGGGTAATGTTGCTTGTTCCTATTAAACAGTGGGTTTCGAGCTAATTCTCAAAACCCTTTGTCTTCTATAGAAACCAAGTTATCATATTTTTCCAGAGGTTCATCGAACTTTTTTACAATTGGCATTTGTGGGATTTACATTTAATCAAGTAAAATCTAAATCCCACCCTATTATGGAAGCGCACAAGATCGAACGAATAGAAGAAGTTTGGAAAACCATTGAAGGTTATTCCAATTATGAAGTATCTAACTTAGGAAGGATTCGAAGAAAGGGGAGAAAGACATTTCATGCTGGTTCAAATAAGGATATCACTCTCAAAGAAAAGGTGATGAAGCAGCGTTGGAACAAAACCTGTAAATGTTATTTCATGGATTTGCTAAATGATGAAGGGAAAAGAAAAACAGTTTACCCTCATCGTGAAGTGGCTTCAGCCTTTTGTATTAATATTCTGCCAGAAGAGTTTACTATGATTGTTCATTTGGATAATGATCCTATGAACAATGACAGTTCAAACCTTGAATGGGTATCGCCTTCTGAGCACATGGCTTTTCAGTTTGAAGTGGGTAACAAGAATAACTTCAAGGTTTGGAGAACCCGTAAAGAAAAGTATGAAAATGGCTTCAAAGCAGGTACCATTTTCAAAGGCCGTCCAAGAAAAGTATTGGCTTAGTCTATTTTCCAATCAGGACAAAAGGAGACCAATAATAGGGGTGCGCAAATTGACCTCCTTGCTCAATCATATTAAGCTTGGCCTTCTTCAAGGCGTATGCATAGCTCAAACTTTCGTGCAAATCCTTAGGCACATCATAAGGCAAAAAGTTGTCGTAGTAGTCGATCATCAACCGTTTGGTAGACTCATCTGAAACCTTCCAAAGCGAAACTGTAATATTTTTAGCACCAGCGTATATCAACGCCCTGGTCAATCCAATAATACCTTCGCCATTAGATATTTTTCCAAGGCCTGTTTCGCAGGCGGAAAGAGAAACCAGCTCTGCATTCAAGTTGATGTTATACACTTCACCAGAGAATAGAATGCCGTCCTGAGCCTTTGTCAAGGTATCACGAGTCATGAATATACCCGAGAACTCTGGTTCTTCTTGATTGACAAAACCATGCGAGGCAATGTGAATGTATTGGTATTCATCCATGGTGCCTGATTTGGCGATTTCCTCCTGAGCATTGTAGTACATGTATTTGTCAACCTTTTTTCCATTCTTGACAAAAAGTGTATCAATTTCCTCTACTTCTATCTCTGTACCAGGTAGCGATTTGAGCTCTTCTGCTGATATTGAAATGCCTTTCCTGAGATTTTTGGCTTTGTCAACTTTGTCGTATGACAATTTCTTTGCCTCCTTCAATGCCTGAAACGAGTGCTCAAAATCAACTGGCGCAATGATCATGCCTTCTTTGGGTGCTTTGGGTCGAGAAATTTTATCATTCATAAAAGTCTTGTAGATCAGGTTGGCAGAGAAAGTATAGGAAATATTATAATCCCTGACCAAATAGGGTAGTGTGGCATAATCTACATTATTGTGATCCACATCAGCAGAGAGCAATACTTCGAATGGAATTGTGGCCATGATGCCGTCTTGCACCACAATGATGTTTTTGATATGATCCGGAATTTCCATGGGGAAGAGCTGCTCATACAACATGCGGGCATAAGTGGTGTATATTTTATCACTTTTATAAAGCACTCCTTTTCTTACTGCTTTTACGGCTTTTTCATAATCTCGCTTTTTATATACTTTGTCGATTTTCATGCCCGATTGATCTATTTGTGTAACGTAGATACTATCTGTAGTTAAGAAGTAGGACAGCATCATGGTCGAGTCATTTAGAAATTTTTGAATGTCGTCTAACTTTGTGATCTGTACGTCATACTTGAGGTCGTAATATTTAGGATACTCTGTTTCGAATTTTTCGATTAGTCCTTCATATTCTCTATTGGCTTTGAAGAGTTCTCTTTGATAGAACTCTATCATGTCTGGGTCAGGATTGGCTGCCAGTTCTTGAGTGTAGCTATTGATAAGTGTTTTTAATTCTTTCTCTCGGTCTAGCAAAGTATCAGGGATTCCTCCAAAAGAGTTTGCATTTGATTCTGCTAAAGAAGAAAAGAGAATGGCTCCTTTGTTTTTCTCAGTAAAAAAGAAAAAACGGTCTTCATACTCTCTTTTTTTGCCCTTGTAGGTAGCGTCCACACCTAGATATTTGACATTTTCTTCATTAATCAAATTGATCAATGAGTAGGCGGCGTTTACAGAGGACTCATATATTTTGCTCGACATTTCACTTAGTTCGATTTGGTCTCTACGGTCTGTATAAGATTGTCTGATTTGCTCTACCAAACTATCACTCAATACAAAACTGTGGAGGGAAATATCTAGCCCTTTTACATTTTCACTTCTTCTAAAGCCCTCTTCCAATAGTTGCCCTTTGAACTGCAAATACCAGAGTAAATCCTTGTTGTCAAAGAAATTCACCAATACAGGATTCATGAAAACATTTTTGTCGTCGAAGTCAATGATACTGGCATTGATAGCTTCCTGACAATATTCCAGGGCTGTTCGGATATCTCCTTTTTCACCATATACCCTGGATAGGTTGTAGTAGCCATTGGCCACATTTGGGTGCTCATCTCCATGAATGTTTTTATCTATGGCCAAGGCTTTTTCGAAGTACCGAATGGCCAGCTCGAAATCCCCAAAAAAGTAGTAAATGCTACCCAAATTGTTATTGGCTGCTGAGGAGTTGACATGATTTTCGCCTACTAGATTAAAGTTGATATCCATCACCTTATTGTAGTAGTCCAGTGCATCTCTAAACTTCTCTTGATACATGTAAGTATTGCCAATGCCTAAGTAACTTCTCACACTGTTTTGATGCTCTAAGCCAATGGTTTGTTCGAATAGATCTAATGACTTCTGATAGTATTCCAAGGCCTTAACGTAATTGCCTTGATTTTTATACACGTCTGCAAAACCCAGATAAATCGTCCCAAATTTTGGATTCTTCTCATGAAGAAACTTCTGATAGATGACCAATGCTTGTCGGTAATATTGCATAGCCAGATCATAGGCGCTTCTGTTTTTGTAGATGTCGCCAATGCCTACATAGGTGGTAGCTACATCTGGATGATTTTCTCCAAAAACAGATATGTTTATTGCCAATGCTTTTTCGTAATATTCAGTGGCCAGGTTATAGGAGCCTTTGTTTCTATAAAGGTTACCCAAACTCAAATAGGAGTTGGCTACGTAGGGGTGATTTTCTCCCAGAATTTTACGATTTGCTTCAAGGGCAGCTTTAAAATGTTTGAAGGCTTCTTCATATTGGTGTTTGCCGAAATAGACGTTTCCAATACCCAAACTGGTAGGTGCAGAAAACAAAACCTCTTCGTGTACTTCATGATTGGCTAATTCGAGCGCTTTTTCGTATTCCTCAAGAGCTAATTCATGCTGACCAGTGAGGTAATGAATGTTGCCAATGTTATTCATTGCATTGGCTTTTTCGATATCCCATTCACCTAGTTTTTCATGCGCCATATTATAGGCTTCTTCGGCAATTTCCATGGCTTTCTTGAGCTCAAAGGTGCCGCAAAGGTTTTCTGCGATTTTATTGTCACTGGCAACCACACCTCTCCAATATTGAGATTTTAAGTAAAGATCTTTTGCTTTTTCAAAGTGCATGATTGAACTATCATGTCTGTTGAAAAGAAGAAATGTATCTCCCTGATGAAAATGATAATCAGCTAATTCTTTCTGAGCGTGAAGTACATGACTTAGTGACCCTAAAAGCAAGGTTAGAACGATTACAATATTGAATTTCATTATTTGTATATTTCGATGAATTAGCAGTCTGAAATGCTAATTTGATAGAATTTATTTGATATTACGTCCTTAATGCATTTATATTGAATTAGTTATTCACAAAAAAAATTAAATATCCGTTACTATGAGAAAGGCGCTTTTAATGTTAATCCTATGTCCACTTGCTGCCTTATCCCAACAAAAACCTGTCCTACAAGAGCAATATTACATCAACGAAGATGGTAAGCTTTATTGGCATGGTAAAAACCCTGTTTACTTATTTATTTCTGAAAGTCCAGATGGTAAAAATCTTCATAGACTGAAAAGTGAAATCCATGAAGACTATACGAATCCTATGTATTTGGATACTGAAGGTGTCAATTACATTAGATCGAATTGGGCGGCTGATTCTACATTGAAGCAAATTCAGCCCAGGTTTGAATTGCTTTTTGAAGTTTATCGAGACAGCGAAGCACCTAGAACCACCGTGTCTTTTGAGGAATCTCCTAGGTACAAAAATGCTGAAGGGGAGCAATATTATGGACAAGGACTAAAATTTAAAAGTAAGGCTATAGATAATCAGTCTGGCGTACAGAAGACGTTCTATTCTGTTGATAACAATAATTTTTTGGCTTTCACCCAAGATCAGGATTTGAATCAGGACAAAGCGTATGATATTAAAATTTATTCTGCTGATAACACTGGCAATGTAGAGCCCATTCAGATGTATCAATTCCGAGTGGATCTCACCAGCCCAGTTTCTGAATATACGGTACATAATGATCGCAGTGGGATGATCTTCTCTCCCCGAACGTATATTAAACTACAGTCTGTGGATGCTAGTTCAGGACTGAATCGTGTAGGATATAAGATTGACGACGGCCCAGAAAAAATATTTGGGGATCAAATCAATCTTTCTGGTTTGGCTGATGGTGCTCATACTATTAAATATTATGGTTATGACAATGTGAAAAATAAAGAAGTGGATAAGGTGATCGAATTTTACTTAGATAAGACGGTACCTGCTGTGGAGGCTACCATAGTAGGTGATCAGTATCAGAATAGGGGTCGCGTTTTTGTGTCTACGAGAACCAAAGTAAAATTGACTGCAGAAGACAATAAGGCTGGTGTGAAGACGATCAAGTATTCCATTGATGGTGCAGACCACGAAACGTATTATGAACCATTTATTCTTGATAAAACAGGTGGCAATCATGTGATTACCTATTATGCGATTGACAAAGTGAACAATAGATTTGATGGCAAATTGGAGGAATCTAACTTGAGTAGATCTTCGCTTGACATTGACATGGAAGCTCCAGAAATCAAGTACGAGTTTACAGGTAGTCAATACCACTCAAGAGACACAGCATTTGTGACAAGCAATTCAGAGATTGCTTTAGCCGCTATAGATGGAGAAAGTGGAGTGAAAGACCTGGGTTATAAAATTAATGGAGGAACTGGCCAGCAATATACTGGGCCAATAAAGCTTGAAGAAGAGGGTTTCTATACTATTGACTTCTATGGTACCGATCAGGTGAATAACAGAAACACCAAATCATTCTTCTTTGTGGTGGACAACACTGGACCTAAAGTTGAGCACATCTTGAGCATGGAGGCAGTTGGGAAGATTATCCTTGATGAAAAGGATGGGCAACCCATTGGTGTGTATTCCAAGGGGGTTAAGCTTTTTCTTGGAGCAACAGACCATGTGGTAGATACAGATAAAGTATTTTATTCGCTCAATGGAGCACCAGAAGTGGAATACACCAGACCAGTCAAAATCGATACACGTGGTTTGGTTACGTACAAAGTTAGAGCCACAGATAAGCTAGGCAACTCAACTACATCTGATGAAGTGGAGATTTTTGTGAAGTAGAATAAATAAAGAATAATAAAAAGGCCGAGAATGTTCTCGGCCTTTCTTGTTTTATATCTTCATCACAAACCATTTGGCTAAGGTTTTGTAATTCACCTTGGTGCCATGCATGAAGATACCAATGCGATAGATTCTTCCTGCCATCCAAGTTGTACTACAAAATCCAGCAATTAAAAGCAAAATCGACAAAGCCAATTCCCACATGGGTACATCAAATGGCAATCGCATCATCATGATCACTGGAGAGGTGAAAGGAATTATAGAAAGCCAAAAAGCCATGGTACCATGTGGTTCTTGAATGACAATCGAAATCATCATCATGGAGAATATGAGTGGCAGTGTAATGGGCAGCATAAATTGTTGAGAATCCGCTTCACTGTCTACGGCAGAGCCTACTGCTGCGAGCAACGCCCCATAAAGTAAATATCCGCCTAAAAAGTAAATCAAGAAACTTCCAAGAATTATTGGGATGTCAATTTTGTCCGTAATGCTATAGATATCAAAAGCTTCGTTTTGAGCCTCCATTTGCTCGGCATCTACCCCTGCTTGAAAGGCCATTTGTTCAGTAGCTGTGGGTTGATCCAGAATCAGAGATGAGGTTACCGAGGTCAAAGCAGTGGTCATTACAGCCCAAAGTACAAACTGGGTCAGTCCCACGGCAGCAATTCCTATGATCTTGCCCATCATCAATTCAAAGGGACGAACAGAAGCAATCATTACTTCTATGATTCTGCTTGTCTTTTCCTGAGTTACGCCACGCATGATTTGCATGCCGTAAATGAAAATGAACATGTACAACAAGAAGGAAGAGACATATCCAACACCAAAAGCAATTCCTGAATTACTTTCACTTTCATCACCCGAATCAGATAAATTGATTGTTTGAATATCGACATGCGCTCTGAGGTTGTCAATGAGTTCTTGATCTAGGCCAGAGTTGGCTAGTTTTTCATCTTCTATGATTCCTCGAATTATTTTTTCTATTCCTCCTTCTACGGCGATGCCCGGGCTTTGCGTAGAATAAAACTTAATCCCCTTTGGGTTGTCCAGATCTAATTTTGGAATGTGTAATAGACCAAAAATGGCGTCACTATTTAAAAGCGATTCTTTAGTCTCTTCCACATCTGCCTGAATAAACTGATAAGTGATGGTTTCCGTGTTTTCAATATTATTTTCAAACCAGCCACTTTCATCTATTACCTGAATTAGCTTTTGATCACCTTCCCGTGTGGCCGACCAAAAGACAATGCCCATCATGCCTGCAAACAAAATGGGACCCAGGATGGTCATGATGATAAATGATTTCTTTTTTACTCTGGCAATGTATTCGCGTGCAATGATGAGTCCGATTTTATTCATGGCTAGTAGGCTTTACAGTGGAAATAAAAATGTCGTTGATGGAAGGGATTTTTTCGTTGATAGAAACAATTTTTGTTTTGGAAGTAATAAAATCGACCAGATCATTCACGGAGTGATTGTCGGCAATTTTCACTTCTGATCGAACGATACCATCTTCCAAAGACTTGGTTTTGAGAACGTCAAACCCATTGTCCGAAATAGGAATATCTCCCTGATATTCAGCTATGAAAGTATTGTTTCGGTATTGATTTTTGATGTCCTTTTTGGCTCCATGAATTAATATTTTTGAATGATGAATTAGGGTAATTTGATCGCATAATTCCTCTACAGATTCCATCCTATGTGTAGAAAAGATAATAGTTGCGCCGTTTTCTTTTAGTTCTAAAATTTCATCTTTAATCAGATTGGCATTCACAGGATCAAAACCAGAAAATGGTTCGTCCAAAATGATTAGCGATGGTTTGTGAACCACTGTGGCTATGAACTGAATTTTTTGCTGCATGCCTTTGGAGAGGTCTTCCACATTTTTATTGTGCCATGCCATGATGTCCAGTTTTTCCATCCAGTGCTTGATAGATGCCACTGCATCAGGTCTACTCATACCTTTCAAGCGAGCTAGAAAGATCAACTGATCAGAGACTTTCATTTTTTTGTACAGTCCACGCTCTTCGGGTAAGTAGCCAATTTTTCTTACATCCTCTGCGAGCATAGGTACCTCTTTGAAGAGCACTTGTCCGCTGTCTGGCATAATGATTTGAGTAATGATTCGAATCAGTGTGGTTTTACCAGCACCATTAGGGCCAAGTAATCCGAAAACACTATTTTCTGGGATGCCGAATGCTATGTTGTCTAGGGCTTGATGGTCTCCATAGGATTTAGAGACCCCGTTGATTTTTACTAAGTTCAATACGATTGATTTTGATTTGCTACATAGGTAGCTAAAGGTATTGAAATATTACAGAGGGAAGAAAATTACTTCACGTATTCAAATATGATATTACCTAGGGCAACGTCTACATTGAATTCCATCAGGTTTTTAGCGCTAGCTGAATAGCTTCTGTTGACATATACATTTTCAGAAACTTCTTCGAAAGATTGGCTGAGAGAGAGATTGCAAAGAGGGGAACTTTTGAAATAGATGATAGCAGGGTAATCATTTTCGGGGACTATAATCTTGAGCTTACCGGCCCCTACACTCACGTTGACTTTGCAGTATTCTGTAACACCTTCGCTAAAATCTAGCACAGCTGTACCAAATCCAACGTCGGCAATTACCACTTTGGCTTTTGATTTATTTACATTTTTGGTCATGAGATTCCCCACATCTACATTGACAGAAAACGTATCCATGACGCACTTATTCATGGAGTTGTCGTCATACATGATTTTGACATTGGCACTTCCAGACTCGATCTTAAATTTTGAAACAGGTAGATCAGATAAGTTGACATAAGCATCACCCACTCCATATTTTAAATCCAGGTCATAGACTTTTTGATCCGCTAAGAAAATCTTCCAGAAATTCTTTTCGGACTTTTCATTACCAAACATGCTATAGGAAATGGCCTGACTGAGTCCTTTTTGATTGTAATCTTCTAGGAAAAGATTGACTTGGTTTCTGTTGTTTTTGATTTCGGTATGGAAGGTAGGGTTGACTTCTGAAAAGGAGGGATTGCCATAGATGGTGACAGGGTCGTTATTGTCGGCTGGGTTAATAAAACAGGTGCCCGAGGTGGCTTTTAATGAAAAAGCGACCGTGTCAAAAGAGGCTTCATCCTTTACCGTATAAAATTTTTTTAACTGGCAATGCCCCTTCAACCCACAAACCAATGTTGCTAGTACAACAATATAAACCCTTAGCATGTCCCTACGTACGGAATTTTTCTCATTCTGGTTCGATTCGTTCGACGATTGCCATTATTCAAACGTCGAAAATAGATGGTTTAAGTGGAAATCAAAAATTTAAACCGTTATGTACCAAAAAAGACCTCTTACTATTCGATGATTGTAAGAGGTCTTTTTTGCTTGTTATGACTTTTAAAGATCCTAAAAGAATTCTTTAATCTTTTCGAAGAATCCTTTTTCGCCTTTACCAGGGTTTGGTGCGAAGTTGTCAGATTCTCTCATGCTTTCGAGTTTTTCCTTTTCGTCTTTCGACAAAGTCTTTGGCGTCCAGATGTTCACATGGATCAGCTGATCTCCTTTGCCATAGCCATTGATGTCTTTGATGCCTTTGCCTCTTAATCGCAAGATTTTACCACTTTGGGTACCTTGATCGATCTTGATCTTTACTTTGCCATCTATAGTTGGCACCTCTACGGATGTGCCTAAGACTGCATCTACAAAATTGAGATACAAGTCAAAAACAATGTTGTTGCCCTCGCGCTTCAACTCATCTCCTTCCTGTTCTTCAATTACGATCAACAAATCTCCTGGCATTCCTCCACCTGGGGCTTCGTTTCCTTTGCCAGACATAGACAACTGCATACCATCCACTACTCCTGCAGGTATTTTTACAGGGATCACTTCGTCTTTGTATGTCAATCCAGAATTATCAACACCATGTGGTTTTTTATCAATGCTCTGGCCAGCTCCGTTACAGGTAGGGCAAGTAGAAGCCGAAACCATTTGGCCCAGCATGGTGTTGACCACTTTTTTTACTTGACCGCTGCCATTACAAGACTGACAAGTTCTGAAGGTTACTCCTTCAGCTACAACCAGACGATTAACTTTTATTTTCTTTTCTACACCATGAGCAATATCCTCGAGTGTCAACTTGAGTTTGATGCGAAGATTCGTGCCTTTTCTGGCTCTTCCACGGCCGCCTCCACCGCCTCCGAAAAAGCTATCGAATGGACTTCCTCCTCCACCTCCGAAGATGTCTCCAAACTGCGAGAAGATGTCGTCCATAGACATGCCTCCGCCGCCAAATCCGCCACCGCCAGCTGCTCCGCCCATGCCCGCATGACCAAATTGATCATAGCGCTGCTTTTTCTGGGCATCACTCAAAACCTCATAGGCTTCAGCAGCCTCCTTGAAGTTTTCTTCAGCTTGCTTATCATCAGGGTTTTTATCCGGATGGTACTTGATTGCTAGCTTTCTGTATGCTTTTTTGATCTCATCTGCTGCAGCAGATTTCGAGACACCTAGTACTTCGTAATAATCTCTTTTTGCCATAATTATGCTCCGGTTACTACTTTCGCAAATCTGATCACCTTGTCATTGAGTTGGTATCCCTTCTCAATTACATCTACCACTTTTCCTTTCAGCCCTTCTTCAGGTGCAGGAATTTGTGTGATGGCTTCGTGATACTCCACATCAAATTCGGAACCTTTATCGGCCTCGATTTTTTTCACTCCTTTTTGCTCAAGGATGCCTTTAAATTTATTGTAAATCAAATCAACTCCTTCTTTCACAGATTTAACATCTGCATCTTCAGTCATTGATTGGTCTGCTCTCTCGAAATCGTCTAAAACAGGCAGCAATGCTTTGATCAAACCTTCGCTTGCAGAGTTGATTAACTCCAGCTTTTCTTTTGAGGTTCTTCTTCTGAAGTTTTCAAATTCAGAATACAGTCTGAGGTATTTGTCTTTGGACTCTGCTACCTCTGCTTGAAGTTTTTCTTCAGCACTTAATTCCTCCTGTGGTTCTTCTTTTTGCTCCTCTTTTTCTTCGACAGTTTCTTCGTTCTTCACCTGTGGCTCCTCCACTACTGTCTCTTCCGACTTCTTGTCAGCTTTTTTATTATTTTTTGCCATTAGTATTCACAATTAAATGCTTCATTGGTTTGACAATTACTTTGCCAATGGGCAATCTGTGACAGATTGTCCTAAATTTTTTTATTACAATAAAATCGTGTCAGGTTAGGTGTTGATACTTTGCCAAATCATATCTTTCAGTGGATCCAGGTTTTTTTGAGCCACACTAGATATGAAAATGGAAGGTAGCTCCGTAGGTACTTCTTTTTTCATTTCCTCCATCAGTTCGTCATCCAGCATATCCGACTTGGTGACGGCCAACATTCTTTGTTTGTCCAAAAGTTCTGGATTGTATTTGGTTAATTCCTTTAGCAGGATTTCATATTCCTTCCTGATGTCATCTGCATCTGCTGGCACCATAAACAATAGAATAGAGTTCCTCTCGATGTGCCTTAAAAATCGAATACCCAATCCCTTTCCCTCTGCTGCTCCTTCAATGATCCCTGGGATATCAGCCATCACAAAAGACTTATGGTCTCGATAAGCTACTACTCCAAGGTTAGGGACAAGTGTAGTAAATGGATAATTGGCTATTTCCGGCTTGGCTTCTGACAGGACTGAAAGGAGCGTTGACTTTCCTGCATTAGGGAAGCCTACCAAACCTACATCAGCTAAAACTTTCAGTTCTAGAATGATCCACTCTTCTATGCCGTCTTCTCCGGGCTGTGCGTAATGAGGAGTTTGGTTTGTTGCATTCTTGAAATTGTCATTGCCAAGGCCGCCACGTCCGCCTGGAGTCAGGATAATTTCCTGACCCTCTTCAAGAATTTCTACTCTTTTTTCTCCAGTTTCAGCGTCTTTGGCAATAGTTCCTAGTGGCACTTCGAGAATAATATCCTTGCCTTCTGACCCGCTTCTATTACCTCCTTCACCTGGTTTGCCATCTTCGGCAATGGCGTGTTTTTTATAGCGCAAATGAAGCAATGTCCAAAGTTGACGATTACCACGTAGTATTATATGCCCCCCACGGCCACCATTTCCACCATCAGGGCCACCTTTAGGCACGTGTTTTTCTCTACGAAAGTGTACCGAACCTGGCCCACCATTTCCCGAACGGGAGCAAAACCTTACGTGATCAATGAAGTTTGAAGATGCCACTTGTTTGTTTTTTATTTTGTTATATCGACAGAGGAGGTATCTTCCTTATCTTGTTAAGATTTCTCCTTTCGTCGAAGTGACAAAAGTACATTGTTTCTTTATTAGGGTTATAAAAACCCCTCTTTACCATTGTTCAAACAAAAAAATGACAAAACCCAGATCGCGTCTTTCGGATTTTGTCATTTGAGATTTGTGAATTGGTTTTTTTACAGCCCGTCCATCACTCGGCGAATGGCCAAGTAGATTTCCTCGATAGCTCCTACACCATGAATTTTGTTGTATTTGCCTTGATTCTCGTAAAACTCAGCTACAGGTAGCGTTTCGTTTTTATAAACCTGAATGCGGTTGTCGATTTTAGATTCATCTTGGTCATCAGACCTACCTGAAGTTTTACCTCTTTCGAGTAACCTTGTTTTTAGTTCTTCATCGGGTACATCAAGGGCAATCATTCCACTGATGGAGGTGTCAAAATCATTGAGCATATCTTCAAGCGCAACTGCTTGTGCTACAGTTCTTGGAAAACCGTCAAAAATGAATCCTTGAGGATCTATAGTAGTAGCAATCTTGTCCTTTACCATTCCGATAACTACTTCATCTGGCACAAGATTTCCTTCATCCATGTATTTCTGAGCTAGCTTGCCTAGTTCAGTTCCTTCGCCCAAATGCTTTCTAAATAAATCACCAGTTGATAGGTGTACCAAATTATATTGATCTATTATTTTTTCACTCTGAGTGCCTTTACCAGCACCTGGAGGGCCGAATAATACGATGTTTAGCATGATTTATATATTAGTGAGTATTACTTAGTATTCTACAAAAAAGGGGCAAATATAATAAATTAATTGGGGTGAAATCAGGGCTTTAATTGATACAATCCAGTAAGATTTCGACCCTTGCCTTGATAGTCCATCCCGTAGCCAACCACAAATACGTTGGGAATCTCTTTCCCAACGTATTGAAGCTCTATATTTTGCTTGTAGGCCTCTGGTTTAAAAAAGAGAGTTGCGGTACTAATGGAAGCCGTTTTTTTATTCTTCAAAAGTTCCAGAATATGACCTAAAGTGGTGCCACTGTCCACTATGTCTTCTACGATTAAAATGTGTTTGTCTGTTAAATCTTCATTGATGCCTATCAAATCTTTTACCTCGCCTTTGGAGGACGTTCCTTCGTAAGAAGCAAACTTGAGAAAGCTGATTTCAGGGTCTATGGTCATATACTTGACCAAGTCAGCCACAAACATGAAGGAGCCATTCAGGATGCCAAGGATCAGCAAATTTTTATCCGCAAAGTCTTTATCTAGTTGCTGTGCCAATTGTCTAACGCAAGACTGAATTTGATCTGCAGTCAGATACTCTTCGAAATGTTTGTCTGCAACTTTGATCATAAGTGTTTCATTAGATATGTGTAAAGGCTGATCATGGCATTTATATCATCCTTGTAGACGATTTCATCTGGTGAGTGGACGTGATCTTCTGGTGCACCAACAAAACACCAGTCTATAGGATAGGGGGAGAGTTGAATTTCACGACCATCGCTACCACCACTTCTCTCAACTTCTATTTGATAATTCACTCCTGAGTTTTCTGCTAGCGCGACTATTTTATCAACATACTCTCTTCTGGGAATACTCATGTCTCTTAATGAAATGGCTACACCATTGCCATGAGTTACTCCTTCAGTTACCCAAGTAATGTCAGAAACAAGTGCTTGCTTGATTTGATGATTTTCATACATCCATTTACAAAGGAAGGGAACCGTACCGCCTCCATGTTCTTCCAAACAAGAGAAAATGATGAGTCCATCTTCGAGTGTTTCGGCAACTTTTAGTGCATTCAACACGCCCAAGCGATTATCCATGTAGCAGGATTGTACGTAGTCATCAGTTTCCCTAAAATCCGATTTAAAAACCAAATCTGTTCCTGATTCTATCCCCCGGCCAAAATCATAGAACAAGTGCCCATCTTCATCTTTGAGCTTACAATCTATAAGTCCCATGGAATCCTGACCTACCAGCTGATAACCAGATTCAGTTTCTGGCCCACCAATCGGAATCAATTGATTTTCGTAACGGACAGTAAATCCAATAGAATCTATATGCGCAAAAATGGCTGTTCTGGGGTTACCAAATTTTAGGATCAAACAATCCTGAAATTCATCTCCATAAATGAGCGCTGGCTGTACTTTCCAATTAGCCTTGTTCTTATTGACATAATCAATTAGAAATTCGGTCATAGCGGACTCATTACCAGAAGGGGCAAAAATGCCGCAAAGGGTTTTTAATAATTCTATATCTGCAGGCTGCATGTATTCTTTTGAAAATCGAAGCACAAAAATCATTGTTTTTCGTCTAAATCAAATAGGCGCGCGTAATTTTACCGCTGAATCCAATAATTCTATGCTCGAAGAAATCCTGAAGTACTTATTAATTTATGGCTCTAGTGGCGTGAAGTTTGTTTTTGGGCCTGTCTTTGGCGCTTCCTTTGGCTATAGTGTTTTCTTCACGGGTACGTTGACCATTCTGGGGATGATGACGACAGTTTACGTTTTCACCTATTTTGGTGCACACATTAGACATTTTTCTCAGCGTGTGTTCCGATCTAGGGACAAAAAGGTATTTACAAAAAAAAACAGAAAGTACGTCCAGCTTTGGCTCAAGTATGGTGTGGCAGGCATGTCTTTCCTCACTCCTGTATTGCTGTCTCCTTTGGGAGGAGCTATTTTGGTCAATGCTTTTGGTGGGCGTAAAAATGACATTATCAAATACATGTGGATGAGCAGTATCTTTTGGGGATATCCCATGACCTGGGCTGTGAAGTTTGCCGGGCACATGCTTCCTTTTCTTGATCTTTGATGCGGAGTGGAGGCACGACTTGATGGGATTCCACTATAGACAGCAATTCAGATTGCTATAATTTTTCATAACATGCGATTGAATCAAGTGAGTCGTACCTCCACTGTTCCGATCATTTTCTTACCTTTACTCACATGAGTAAACCTGAGAAAAAACTGTTCCTTCTAGACGCATTTGCCCTGATCTATCGCGCCCATTTTGCCTTTAGCAAAAATCCAAGAATCAATTCCAAAGGCATGAATACAAGTGCAGTATTTGGGTTTATGAATTCGTTGTTGGAGATTCTAAAAAAAGAAAAACCTACTCACATAGGCGTGGCGTTCGACACAAGTGCCCCCACTTTTAGACATGTCCAGTTTCCCGAATACAAGGCGCATAGGGAAGAAACGCCTGAAGACATTAGGACAGCGACCCCTATCATTAAAGACATTTTGAAAGCCTTCAATATTCCCATATTGCAAATGGATGGTTTTGAAGCAGATGATGTGATAGGTACTTTGGCGAAAGCCGCCGCACGCGATGGCTTCGAAGTGTTTATGATGACCCCAGACAAGGATTATGCGCAGTTGGTGGAAGAACATATCTACCTCTACAAACCTGCATATATGGGCAATGGTGTGGATGTACTTGGCATTCCTGAAGTATTAGCCAAGTTTGAAATTGAGAATGTAGATCAAGTTCGTGATATATTGGGGCTAGAAGGAGATGCTGCTGATAACATTCCGGGTATACCTGGAGTAGGTAAGAAAACGGCCATCAAATTTTTGCAGTCCTATGGAACGGTTGAAGGTTTGCTAGAAAATACGGCTGACCTGAAGGGTAAGATGAAAGAAAAGGTAGAGGAGTTTGGACAGCAAGGCATTCTTTCGAAAGAATTGGCCACCATCAAAATTGATGTGCCTATTGAATTTAATGCTGAAGACTTAGAACATTGTGACCCAAATGAGGCCAAAGTCAAAGAAATATTTGAAGAGTTGGAATTTCGTACAATGCTCAAGCGAATCTTTGATATAGATGATGCTTCAGCTCCTGCGGCAAAGGCACCTGCAAAAAAGAAAGCACCAGCTCCCTCCCAACTTGGGCTGTTTGGTGATGCTGCGACAGAAGTGTCTGTTCAGCCAGTCATTCAAGAAAAGAAAAATGCCAAGAATCACAAACACGATTATCATTGCATTGATACCCCAGCGCTGAGGAAATCATTGGTAAAATATTTATCACTTCAGGAAGAGTATTGTTTTGATACTGAAACCACCAGTGTAAATCCTGAAGAGGCTGAATTAGTAGGAATTGCCTTTGCCTATGTGCCAGGAGAGGCTTATTACGTGCCAATACCAGCCGATCAAAAAGAGGCTCAAGTCATTGTGGAAGAATTCCGACTTGTGTTAGAGAATGATGATATACTTAAAATTGGTCAGAACCTGAAATATGATATTCAGGTGATGAAAAACTATGGGGTGGAGGTGAAAGGCAAAATGTTCGACACCATGCTGGCGCATTACCTTATTGACCCTGAGTCCAGACACAAGATGGATGTATTGGCCGAAAATTATTTGAACTATACGGCCATTCCAATAGAGGATTTAATTGGTAAGGGCAAGTCACAAAAGAACATGCGTGATATACCTGTAGCAGATGTGGTGGATTATGCTTGCGAAGATGCGGATATCACTTTGCAGCTAAAGCTCAAACTAGAAGAAGAAATTAAAGAAAGAGGGCTGGAGAAGTTATTGCACGAGGTAGAAGAGCCACTGAGCATTGTATTGGCAGATGTGGAGTACGCTGGGGTTAAAATAGATACTGATGTACTTGGAGAAATGTCCAAAGATCTCAACGAACTAAGTGTAATCGCTCAGGATAAGATTTTTGAATTGGCTGGTCAGGAATTCAATATTAATTCACCTAAACAAATGGGTGAAATTTTATTTGATAAGATGCAGCTGGTAGATAAACCAAAGAAAACCAAAACAGGTCAGTATGCTACTGGAGAAGAAATTTTATCCAAATTGGCACCCGAACATGAGATTGCTGAAAGAATTCTGGAATTCAGAGAATACCAAAAACTTAAATCCACTTACGTGGATGCCTTGCCACTTTTGATTAGCAAAAAGGATGGGTTGATCCATACGGATTATCGGCAAGCTGTTGCCGCTACAGGCAGATTGAGTTCGAACAACCCAAACCTTCAGAATATCCCTATTCGTACGGCTAAAGGACGAGAAATAAGAAAGGCCTTTATTTCCAGAAGCAAAGATTACACGATGTTTGCGGCTGATTATTCACAAATCGAGCTAAGAATCATTGCCGCTTTTGCTAGGGATGAGAGTATGATCAAGGCTTTTAAAGACGGACAGGACATTCATTCCACCACAGCTTCAAAGGTTTTTGATGTACCTATGGCCGAAATGACTCCTGACATTCGACGCAAGGCCAAGGAGGTAAACTTTGGTTTGATCTATGGGATTTCGGCATTTGGATTGTCTCAAAATATCGGAATCTCACGCACAGAAGCGGCGGAGATTATAGACTCTTACTTTACCCAATTCCCGAATATCAAAAGATATATGGATGATCAGGTGAATTTTGCTAAGGAGCATGAATATGTAGAAACGATTCTGGGGAGACGTCGTTACTTGCGCGACATCAACTCTCGCAATGCTACCGTGAGAGGATTTGCAGAACGAAATGCAGTAAATGCGCCTATTCAGGGAAGTGCCGCTGATATCATTAAAGTGGCCATGATCAACATTCATGACTGGATGAAAAAGGAAAAACTCCAATCCAAGATGATTATGCAAGTGCATGATGAATTGGTCTTTGATGCACATAAGGATGAACTCCCAATGCTCCAAAAGAAGGTAGAAGAGCTCATGAAAAATGCCATTCCGCTAGATGTACCCATGGAAGTGGGTATGGGCACAGGGGTGAATTGGTTGGAGGCGCATTGATGATGAACCTACCCATTTTTAGGAATTAATCATACGATTTGTTCTCCTCGCAGGGAGTCTAAAATCTCTCCAATATGAGCTTATTCGTACCAAACAATACGCATGTAGCTATATCAACAGGAAATTTATGTTTTATAATTTTATAGCTCTAGTAGTATTAAAATTGTACTATTAGAATACAAAGTTGCGTTTATCTCAATTTTAAGTGATATAAATATTATTTATCTGGCAATATATTCATTTCGTCGAAAATTTCTTTTTTTATCATTCTTTTAAATCTCTTTTGCACTTCCGCTTCGTATGTGCTTCATCTAAGCGGGCAGCAAGTTGAAAAGAATAATGAAGAGAAAAATTATATTATGCGCAGGCATACTTATTATAGGTATGCGTGTGTCTGCACAATGCCCAACAAGTGGTACTATCTCAGCAGATTGTACTACAGTTGGTGATTTGACAGTTAGTGGTACTTTGAATATTAACCCAGGGGTAACTTATGAAGTCACAGGTAGAATTACATACACGGGTCGTACCATTAATGCTTCTGGTGCGATAATAGAGGCAGGTTCGATGCGTGAGCAATGGGCTTCTAGTACTTTAAATGGAGGCACATACAACGTCGCTGGAGATTTCACAACTGCTGGAGATTTTTTTGCTATCGACATCACAGCCAACATTGGCGGAGATTTACCTATAGGTGGGAATTCAACTTCTCACACCAATTCAAATTACAATGTGGAAGGGGATTTAAGTTTTGGAAGTGGTCCTCATGAACTCAATGGAACATCATTTGATGTGGGGATTGGTTATGCAGGTACTACGGGTACGTTTGTAGTAAGCCTCAATGGTAGTTCTGTTTTAAATTTTTCTAATGGCGCTTCTATGGATGTAAGAGGAGATGTAGATGCAGGAAGTGGTGCAGAAATAAACATTAATGCCTCTGATGTATATGTTACTGGAAACTTTGATAATTCTGGAACTGGTAGCGTGACCGTAACTAACGGGGGGACATTTAGGGTAGATGGTGATTATGACAACTCTGGAACGGGTCATACCACAGTTGAGGATGGGGGAACTCTGGAAGTCGGGGGCGACTTTGACAATAATGGAGGAGGGTCTGAACTCATTGTTGATGGCGGAGGTGTAGTGGTAGGAGGTGATTTTGAAGGAAATGAACCTGATGTAAGTGGCGGCGCAGACGAAGGTTGTAGTGGCGGAGGTGGTGGATGTTGCGGCGCGGCATGCTCATCCTTGCCAGTCGAGCTGATTTCTTTTAACGTCAAAAGAGGAATTGGCCATGTTACTTTGCGTTGGACGACTGCCACAGAGTTAAACAATGATCATTTTAATATCCATCGTTCTACCAATGGCGTGGATTTTGAAATCATAGATTGGGTGCCAGGAAATGGGACTACAGATGAGCAAAAAAGTTATGAGATAAAGGACTACCTCTCTCAGAAAGGCATTTACTATTATCAACTGGAGCAAGTGGATTATGATGGAAAGAATGAATTTTTTCCTGTCAAGCAGATCAATTATAATTTGAGTCAAAACTACGAGCTGGATATTTATCCAGTGCCTTTGGCCATCGGGGCCGATTTTTATATATCGTTGGATGAGGAGAAAATAATTACAGCATCAATTTACGATCTATCTGGAAGAACTAATATGGATTTGCCCTACGAAGAACAATTGGAAAGGGTCAAAGTCAACTCGTCTTTACTTGGTCTACAGCCAGGTATTTATGTGATAAAAATTACTACAGCGTTAGGTCAATATACACAAAAGTTGAGGCTCTACGAGTAATTTTATTCTCCTAAAACGGTAAGCATAACCTTTCTAGATCCACCATAATCTCTATGCTCACAGAGATATATGCCCTGCCAGGTACCTAGATTTAGTCGCCCATTGGTGACTGGGACAGACACTGAACTTCCGAGCATTGACGCTTTGATATGAGCTGGCATATCATCCGAACCTTCGTAGGTGTGACGGTAGTAACTGGCATTTTCTGGAACAAATTCATTGAAATGACTTTCGAAATCCTGACGTACTGTGGGGTCAGCATTTTCATTGATCGTAAGACTTGCAGAGGTGTGTTTGATGAAAATCTGTAATATGCCAATCTGCACATTTCTAAGTTCTGGAATGCCATCCAAAATTTCATCTGTTATCAGATGAAAACCTCTTGGTCTTGGGTTGAGTGAGATTTCTTTTTGAAAACTTGCCATGCCCTAAATTCCGTCTTTCCCGCGATTTATCAAAATAGCTTTATAAAAGAATAATTGAAATGGGGAACGAACACTTCTTATAATTTCTACGTAAATTGAAGCTTCAAAAAGCACGTTTTATTTCAATCAGCGTATCAGGTCATAAGTGAATCAAGCGCCTCACTTTATTGATTAGATACTCTCGTTGAATTTGTCAAAGTCAATTTGAATTTAAACGACAGTGAAAAACTACTACGGGCTTTTGATTATTCTTTGCTTGTCTTACCCATCTTTTGGTCAGATCAAGTTCGTTATTGAATCACTTCCTGAAACCACTCCTGCACAAGATTCTATTTTTATCACTGGGACTTTCAACAACTGGAATACGACAGACCCAAAATATCTTTTGCGAAAGCAGCCAAACGGTCAACTGGCTGTTGTTTTAAACTTTACTGAATCCGTAATTGAATACAAATTCACTAGGGGAGGCTGGTTGAAAGTAGAGACAGGCGATCAGAATGAATACATTCCGAACCGAACACTTGTAAAAAACAGAGCCTCAAGAACCATACTTATTCGAATTCAGAACTGGCAGGATTTAGGTGGTGCACGAAGTTTTGAATATCTCACCTTCTACTATTTCGCCATTGCATTTTTGTCGTTTATTCTTTTGATACTTTCATTGAGAATATTCAAAAGTGACCAAAAGAAACAGCGAATATTTGCCGTCATGCACGGAATACTTGGGCTGTTGTATCTGGGAGCAGTAGCTTATTATGTAGTCAATCCTATTTGGCAGACGTATTTACATATTTTAGGGCAGGCACTCATTTTTGCATGGGGGTCAACTTTATACTTGTTTATCAATTACATTGGAAAAAAGGAAAATGCACGCATATCCTGGAAATATTTTTTGCCCATAGTTTTAGCTTCCTTGATCGCAGTTTTGAGATTGATGAACATTGAACTTATGGCTTTTTTTTCGATTCCGTTAGTTGGTTTGCTGACGTGGGGCAAATTACTGATGGTTGGGACAGGAGGAATGATGACCTGCTGGTTTTTGGCTAAACTGTTTAGAGAAATTGACTGGAATGTAAAAGGAAGATTACCTTCATTTTTTCGGATCATGATCCTAGTCAATGGTATATGTCTTGCTTTTGTTTTTGTCAATCTATATATAGATGGCCAGGGTATGGTCACGGAAGATCCTGGAGAATACAAGTGGTTTTTTGTTCTACTCTCTTTTGTGATTTGGACAGAAGTAGTAGTTCTCTGGAGAGACCCACAATTTTTTAAAGAACGGCCTCAGGTATTGCATATTGATAAGGCGGATGAATTGCTACTGAAACTACGAGAATTGATGGAAAAGGAAAAGGTATATCATGAGGCCGAGCTCAATGTGCATCGTCTGGCCGAATTGATGGACACTAAGCCGCATATTCTGTCTAAACTTTTGAATGAACACTTTGAGCAAAATTTCAGGGATTATGTAAACGGCTATAGAGTTGATGAATTCATTGACTTGGCCAATACTGGCAAACTTGAAAAACTCACCTATTTGGGTTTGGCTCACGAGGTTGGCTTCAATTCTAAGTCTACGTTTAACCTAGCCTTTAAAAAAATCACTCAAAAGAGCCCACGTGAGTATTTCAAGTCATACGCCTTGTAACTGTTAGTTTATCAGCGAATTAGCGATTGATCTAGTCAGTTTTGAGATTTAATTTCTTGGCTGATTTTAGAAAATAGGACGTTTTTCAAAAGCCTGAATAGCACATTTGAAGACTTGATTAATAGTTAATCAGGCAGCGATCTCAGATGGCTGATACTTTCAAAATCTAATCGATATGATCAAAAAACTGACACTAACGATTTTTTGCACATTTCTGTTTGCCACGGCCAGTCAGGCACAGGATGATGTGATGATGCAGGCATTTTACTGGAATCTGCCAGTAGATGAAACCAACCTAGATGGTGACTGGTGGGACAACTTAGCTGATAAGTCAACCTATTTAAAAAATGCTGGATTTACAGGCCTATGGCTCCCTTCCCCATCCAAAGGGAATTGGGGTATTGTGGACATGGGTTATGGCATCTATGACCACTATGATCTGGGCAACTACAATCAAAAAGGGTCAACTGAAACGCGGTTCGGAAGTCGTTCTGAATTGGAGGCCATGATTGCAGACATGCATGATACCAGTGGAGGTCAGCCAAAGATAGAAGTGTATGCAGATATCATATTGAACCACGTGTACTCCAGTGATGAAGACGAAGAAGTCAATCCTGCCGTAAAAGCATACACATTTGCAGAGGCTTATACCAATGGTTCACAACACGTGCCATATCCGTCAAACGAAATCAAATGGGTGATTCCCAATGCTGGAACAGGCGACTATTATATCAAAATCAAAGGGTTTGAAATGGACTGGGGTAGTTATGACAGTCGTGGATACGAAGTGACCATTGATTGGACTGGTTCAGGAGACAATACAACTTATACCTGGGAAAGTGAACCTAATGGGGGCAATGGAGATACGGATGTTTTTCCAGGTTCGGGACAAATTATGAGAGGGTTTATTGGCTCTTCATCTGATATTGATGAATATCAGGTGACGCTAACAAGTGCTCATGACATTGTCATTAAACTCAAGGCCATTGACAATACCAATGGCTGGAACTGGGGCAACCAAAATCATGGATTGTATCCAGCAGAAGTTTGGTACAATGGGAATAACCTGGCCAGCACAACTTTAGAAGCCAGAACCAATACAGGTATCAGTTATGTAACCCATACGGGCACGGGCGAACCTAATCATAGCTGGAACTATTCTCATTTTCATCCAGTGGATGGTAATGACTGGTTGGGAGACTGGGGAGGAGATGAGATCATCCCTAATACCAAAGGCTTTGGTAATGATTTTAATACTTACAGTGCTGTTGTCCAAGATCGTTTTGAGGATTGGGGAGAGTGGTTGTCAAATGAAATCGGGTTTGATGGTTACCGACTTGATTTTGTAAGAGGATTTCAGGCTGACTATGCCGCTGATTGGGTCAATAGCTTGCCATTGCTCAATGGAAACCAAAGGTTTATTGTAGGTGAATACTGGGGTTCAGATTCTCGAATCAATGATTGGGTCAATGATCTGGCTGCAGACGGAGCAGATGCGGATGGATTTGATTTTCCATTGAAATCTTCTTTGACTGATATGTGCAATGGTACAAACAGTTATGATATGAGATGGCTGAACAATGCAGGGATGGTTAGAAATGGAAATGGACATGCACTACCTGGCACTTCTGTGGTGACTTGGCTAGACAATCATGATACAGGCAAGGAACATGACAAATGGGTAACCAAGGATTGGAAAATGGGGTACGCCTATATCCTTACTCATGAAGGTCGCCCTTGTGTATTCTATCCGCACTACTACAACGTGACCTTGGTAGACAATCACGATTCGAATACGACTGTGACTTCTCCAGCGAGTTTACAAGAGGATATAAACAAATTGATGTTTGTAAGATCCACTTATTTGGGAGGAAGCCTTGAAGTACTCAGTGATATAGGCAATCCTTACCCTTCGGGTGATGCAGCTGATGTATATGTAGCCAGACGAGCAGGAAATGGCACTAAAGATGGGGCCATTGTTGTGATCAATAATAGTAATTCTACTAAAGGCCTTTGGGTAGATATTACACCTTCTGGCTGGTCTAATTGGGACAATACCGTTTTGGTGAACGCTTTTGATAATGGCCAAACAACTCAGGTCTATGGAAGTGGTAGAGCGTGGGTGGAAGCGCCTGCTCGTGGATATGCCGTATATGTAAAACAGGGTGAATATGTAGCCTACTCGGCACCATCAGCTAGAACTGTGGATTTAGGATTTGAAGGCAAATTGGATAATAAGTTAGCGTTTAATGTTTCTGAAATTTTCCCTAATCCAGTAGTCAATGGCTTCTCTAATCTCGAAGTTGATTTGCCAGATGACGGAACCGTGTGGATAGAAATTATTGATTTGTGGGGACGTACAGAGCGACAAATTGAAGTTCAGAAATCGGCTGGTCATCATACCATTCAGCTAGATGTGCAAAACTTAAGAACGGGTTATTACCTCTATAAATTTGCTTACAGAGATCATGTAACACAAACCAAACCATTTTTGGTAAAGAACTAGAGACTACCAGTTTCAAAAAGGCGAGCTCCTCGGGATTATCTCGAGGAGCTTTGTTTTTTATTGTGTAAACCCACCTTTCGAATCCAAAAGTTGCTTCGCCATAGCCGCACCAATCAAAGATTCCAATGGTGTACCGCCTTTTTGGCTCCCTCCTGTGATCATAGTTTGTGGGAATTGTATCTTGGAAATTTCTGTAGCCACGCCCACAGAGGTTTTGTACTGCCATTCTGCTTTTTCCTGAGGGGTAAGACCCGCAGAAACCAATTTGGCATTTTCATAGGCCTGAGCATCTGCAGCTACTTTTCTCTGCTGTGATTTCAAGCGTTCTGTCTCCAATGCAATAGCAGCTAATTCCTTGTTAGTTTTTTCTTGCTTCAACTTGGTTTCGATCGCGATCAATTGTTTTACTTGCTCTGTTTCCTGCGCTACCCTTTCTGCAGCTTTATCCCTTTCACCTTCTGCTAAAATTCTTTGCTGAGACGATTTTGCTGTTTCTATTTTCTGCTGTTCGAGCTGTCTTTTTGCTGATTCATCTCGCTGTGCTTCAAGTCGTTCTTTGAATGCACCTTCCAGCACCACGTCATCCACAATTACTTGTGACACAATGATGTTGTTTTCTGTAATCTCGTGCGAGATGCGCTTTGGGACGCCATCTATCAAAATCTTGTTTACAGAATAGGAGGTTTGTATCTCCTTGATTTTCCTAGTTTCGTTCGCCTGCTGGATATCAGCGTACACTGTGTCTCTATTTTCGAGTTTTTCGACTGCATAGGCGCCATCTTTCAGTTGCTCATCGAGCGTTTGACGAAAGCTCTGGGCTTCTCCTGAGATATAGTCCTGAGCAGCAAACATGTATCCAGTATTGTTTGTCTGCTCTCTGACAGTAGGTATTAATGTATTGTTAACCAGGTTTGACATACTTCTAAATTTAATAGCCAAAGTTTCAAAACTCTCTTCATCAAGTGGCAATTGAAACCTACAAGAGATGTAGACTGTAGCTGTTACCTGATCTATAAACCGGATGGGTATTGGTTTCATTACGCCTTCAATGCCATATTTGCTCCCTTTGTCATCCACGACTTTTACGTCAATATATTTTTGCCATGGTGTGATTTTAGCAAATCCTCTGAATTTTATGCCCTGACTCGTTACCACACTGGTATTTCCTGTTGGGTAAACCAAAAAATATTGCTCTGTAGCGTCTGCCCAGAAAAATAGATAAGGTAATAGTGCCAACGTGGTGCCTGCACCCATAATAACAGCGCCCATTTTTTTACTGAACATCAAAAGAAAGGGTGGTGCCTTGGTACGCACTTTTTGCTCTCCTTCAAATACATTTTCTTCAGCCAGTTGAGGCCTCAGTAAATAAATAATAAGGCCAATAATGGCCAGGATAATTCCAATTGTACTCATGTTATCGTTAGTTATTTTTTCGGAATATAATAATAAATAATGTTTAGTCTATCCATAAAAAAATGGAGTAGGGTATTAAAGCCGCGCAGAGGCGCGTTACAAATGCTCCAACAAGAAGTTAGTCATCATGGTGTACAAATGAACCTTGGTCTTTTTGCCCACTAAGGAGTGATTATTGTCAGGATAGTAAAAGGAATCGAATTGTTTGCCTTGATTGATTAACTCGTTTTGTAGCGTCACGGCATTCTGAAAATGAACGTTGTCATCTCCCGTCCCATGAATGAGCAGGTATTCAGAGCGAAGTTTACCAGCATTTCTAATGATCGAATATTCATTGTATCCTTCTAGGTTGTCTTGAGGGCGGCGAAGGTATCTTTCAGAAAAAATGGTGTCATAGTACTTCCATAAAAATGGAGATACAGCAATTCCCGCCTTGAATACTTCTGGCCCTGTTTCAAGAGCCAATGTAGATATATATCCACCATAGCTCCATCCCCAAATGCCAATTCTACTCTTGTCAACAAACGGAAGTGTGCCTAAATATTTCGCTGCGGCTACTTGGTCTTCGGCTTCCATTTTACCCATTTTCAAATAAGTCATTTTTTTGAATTCTTCACTTTTTCCGCCTGTACCTCTGCAGTCTATTCCTACTACGATATAACCTTTTTGTGCCAATAATTGATGCCACATAAAGTGTCGGCCTTGCCATTCGTTTTTTACATCTTGTTTACCAGGCCCGCTATACTGATAGATGAGTAGCGGATACTTCTTCGTGCTGTCCATGTCTGTCGGCTGTACCATGTAGGCGTTGAGCAATTTTTTATCGGCAGCCTCTATTTCGAAAAGTATTTTTTCGGTTAGGCCATACACTGCCACTGTTTCTTTCAGCTTAGCATTATCCTTTATCACTTTTACTAATTTGTTGCCTCTTGTTGTCATAAGGGACACTTTCATAGGGCTGGAGGCAGATTCATTAAAACTGATATAATATTTGAAGTCTCTACTCATATCGGCCGTGTTCACACCAGACTGGGTACTGAGTTTCAATTTTCCTTTTCCTTTGTAGTCTACCTGATATAACTGTCGGTCAAGAGAAGACCCCTCAGTTGAAGTATAATAAAGCACTGGTGTTTTTGAGCGCTGATCCAGCGCAATCAATTTTTCTACATTGAATGCTCCTGAAGTGGCTTTGTATTCTAGCTGGCCGTCCATGCGATGAATATAAAAATGCTTGTACCCCTCGCGTTCAGAAGACATCAAAAAGTGGGTGCCATTGTCCAAGTAAATCCATTCATTGGTATAAGTAGCGTGGATGTAGGTTTTGGTTTTATCAGTGAGGATGTTTGTAGCTGACTTGAATTTGGTACTGTAATGAAAGATGTCCTGTTGGTTTTGTAATCTATTCAGTCGCTTGATGGCCAGAATATCAGGGTCTTTCGTCCATTGGATATTTGGGATATATATGTCAGTTTCTTTACCCAAATCTACAACTTGTGTGGTGTTGTCTTTCAGGTTGTAGACTTTGATGGTGACCGTAGAATTCTTTTCACCTGCCTTAGGATACTTGTATTTGTAGTCTCTAGGATAGAGTGCACCATTGTCCCAGAATTGAATATTATATTCTTTTACGTCAGTTTCGTCAAACCTGTAATAAGCCAATTTTTCCGAATTGGGCGACCAGAAAAAGGCTTTGGTAATGTAGAGTTCTTCTTCGTACACCCAGTCTGTAGACCCGTTGATAATACTCCCTTTTTTGCCATCTTTGGTCACTTGATGTTCGCTCATATTGGCCAGTTTCACAAAGAAGAGATTGTTGTCGCGTACAAATCCTACATTTTTATTGTCTGGTGAAATGGTCGCATAAGACTGTCGACCATTTGGCGAAAGTTTCTTCAGTTCTTCTCCTTTGAAAGAGTAGATGTAATATTCGGCCGTAAAGGATCTTCTATAAATCTTCTGCTTGTCAGTCTGAAGGAGGAGTTTCGATTCATCAGGGGTGAAATTGTAGTCGTCAATTTTTAGATTCAGTGCCTTTCCATCAATGATTACTGAATCAGGAAGTCCTGTGGTCACATCATAGCGTAAAATCTTATTTTCTTCTAGCGCCGTGTAATACTGCCCATCATTCATCCAATTCAGACTTTTCATGGTTTCTTCCTGAAAAAGATCTTTCTCGTAGATGGCAGAAACTGTGAGTTTCTTTTGTGCGGAAGTGGCTAAAGAAATAAGTAGGAGAAGTAAGGAGAGATTCAGTTTCATAGTAATTGGTTGTTTGACGGATCACAAATATAAAATATTGACTGAAAGTGCCTAAGGGATTGTACTGATCTGGTAGTTTTACGAGGAATCAAACGAAATGACAGATGAAAAAAATTCTGATAAGTCTCTTAGTCATTTACTCTCATCAGCTATCTGCACAATCTCCTGAATATGCTGAAAATAAAGCCAAAAAACTGGCCAAAGAATCACCTTTTACTAAGATCATCAATCGAGAGCTACCTGCTACCATTGTATATGAGGATGATGAAATTATTGCTTTTGTGCCACTCAGAAAACAAGCGCCTGTTCATTATTTGATTGTACCTAAAAAGAGAATTCTTACGATCAACAATTTGCAGGAAGAGGACGTGAAGGTAATAGGTCAAATGCATTTAGTAGCTAAGCGACTGGCCTTAAAAGAAGGAATTTCCGAAACGGGCTATCGCCTAAGTATCAATACCAATGAGGACTCAGGCCAAAGTGTATTTCACCTACACATGCACTTGTTAGGCGGGATGAAATTGGGTCCCATGGTAGAGCAGACTTATAGAGAAGAAAGAGAATAAGACAGCATAGCCCTCAGAGTCACTCGTAGAGGACTCTGAGGAAGCAGATCAACAATCCCCATCGCACTCGCAAACTCCTCCCACATTGCACTTCAAATGCTCAATGAAATTATTGATGTAAGCAGGTGCCTCAGGCTGATTGAGATGCGCGGCGTACCAGGTTCTGTATAGTCCTTTTTTAGTGACTGGTACAAGTTCAAGATTGTTGTCAGTCAAATACGGTTTCACCATCCAGCTGGCCATGACCTGTACACCTAATCCAGCTTTGATCATTTGAAGTACAGCATCAGTGACCTGTATGGGCATCACTTTTTTTGGCTTTACACCTTCTGGCATTAATACCTGATTGAAAAGAGTTACAGATTCAATAGGGTATGAATGAATGAATACATTCTGCTCTCTGAAATCTTCTGCCTCCACATAAGGCTTTTTAGTCCAGGCATGACCAGTAGGAACTACTACCATCATTTCATCTCGAAATAGCTCTGTATAAGTCAGTGCCGGATGATCATTGTGATCACTGGTAATGGCCAAATCCAGCTCTCCATCCAGTATCAATTTGTCTGGATTTTCGGTCACACCAGGAAAAATTTCAATGTCTACTTTGGGGAATTCTTTGTTGAAATCGATCATCAATGTAGGGAGCCAATGGTAACAGGTGTAGCATTGGGTAGCGAGACGGACGAGTCCTTTGTCTCCATTCACATATTTTTTTACCGAATTTTCGGTCTTGTCTATTTCACTCAGAATCTTCTTGGCTGAATCCAGTACGATTTGACCAGCGCCTGTCAGAATGAGTTTCTTATTGACACGATGAAAGAGCTGAGCACCAAGGTGCGTTTCGATCTCTTTGAGTTGGTGGCTCAGTGCCGATTGTGATAAATAAAGGTTTTCCATGGCTTTGGTTAAGCTGCCTTTGTCGGCCACTTC
Source organism: Reichenbachiella faecimaris (assembly GCF_900176375.1). Lineage (GTDB taxonomy): Bacteria > Bacteroidota > Bacteroidia > Cytophagales > Cyclobacteriaceae > Reichenbachiella > Reichenbachiella faecimaris. The sequence goes on from NZ_FWYF01000002.1 coordinate 954,842, forward strand.
CCGTACCAGTTTGAGATGACGAAGTTCCATTGGTTTGTTTTGAGGTATTAGTTTTATTCATGGAATTGACTAAATCAATTCATCCAATTCATGGAACGAAATTTTTAGTCGGGCGTTTCATTCCTCATCAATTAAATTTTAAGACGGGAACTTTTCTGTCAAAACTTAAGCATAATCGATATGGAAACACCAGCACTACATTTGAAAATTGCCAAGCTGAATGGACATGGGTGCATTCAGATCGAGCAACCAGAGAAACTGCAAAGACGAGTGACCGCGACGAGCGAATTCGATTTGGTAGAATATCTCAAAGAAGTAAAGACTCCTCATATAGGGTTAATGTCTTTCACCAAATAGCCAACGAAATTCTCGTTGGTGCCATCGCCAGTGGGATTAAACGCTGTTGGCGATGGCCAATAACTTTATCTTAATTTTGCACTTATGAAACTAAAAAACCTACTCTTGCTGCTGTTTTTAGCTACCCTTTGGGGGCCGTCTTTTCTTTTTATCAAGATAGCTGTAGTAGAGATTTCCCCAATCACATTGGCAGCCTTAAGGATAGGACTGGCAGCATTGCTTTTAAATATTTGGCTCTTATTCAAAGGCTATGAGTTTAATAAATCATGGAAATTCTGGAAGCACGTAGCCATTGCCGGCTTTTTTGCTCATGCCGTACCTTTTGCCCTGATCAACTGGGGTGAGCAGTACATTGATAGCTCCATTGCCTCTATTTTGAATGGTTTGACTCCCTTGGCTACAGTTTTGATCGCCAACTTCGCAATAGCTGATGAACGCATGACAGTAGAACGAATTGTGGGTACAACCCTTGGCTTTATAGGCTTGTTGGTGCTTGTTTCTCCTGAGTTAGTGTCTGGTGTAGACGCATCTGTTTTAGGAATAGTGGCCGTCGCAGTGGCCGCGATTTCTTATGGAGTAGCCCTGGTGTATTCGAGAATGCATTTGATGAAAGAAAAGCCACTGTATGCACCAAGCTCACAACTTCTGGTCACCTCGATCTATTTGATACCTTTTGCCCTGGCAGTAGAGGGGCCAGTGGTTTGGTCAGCACTGTCATGGGAATCCATAGGCTCTTTGATCATTTTAGGCACGCTGGGCACTGCATTGGCTTTTGTGATTTATTATAGAATATTAGCGAGTGCAAGCGCCTCGTATCTGTCGCTTGTGACCTACTTGATGCCAATATATGGCGTGGCTTTAGGGGTCATATTTTTGGATGAAATTCTGGCTGTAGAAGCAATTATTGGAGCGGCACTCATATTATCGGGTATTATGATCGCCAACAAAACCATCAGCATTCCTCTGGGAAGGAAGGCGATAAAAGTGACTTAATTAAGTTTATCTTAGTTTGGTATAGATAGGCAGCCGACAAACGAGTCGGCTGCTGTTTTTTTACATATTTCTCCTGTACTGCCCGCCCACCTCGAATAATGAGTTGGTGATCTGCCCAAGAGAGCAGTGCTTCACACATTCCATCAAGGCTTCAAAGATATTCTCATTGTGAATGGCGGTTTCTTGCAACTTCCTCAGTGCCTCGTTAGATGCTTTACTGCTAAACTCTTTTAAGTTATTCAGCATTTCGATCTGATATTCTTTTTCCTCTGAGGTAGCCCTGATAACTTCTTGAGGGATTACAGTAGGAGAACCTTTGGACGATAAGAAAGTGTTCACACCAATGATAGGAAACTCACCAGTATGTTTTAATGTCTCGTAATACAGGCTTTCCTCTTGGATTTTGCTGCGCTGGTACATGGTTTCCATGGCACCTAATACACCCCCTCTTTCTGTAATTCTGTCAAACTCAGTGAGCACAGCTTCTTCAACCAAATCAGTTAATTCTTCAATAATGAATGAGCCTTGGATAGGATTCTCATTTTTAGCTAGTCCAAGTTCTCTATTGATGATTAACTGAATCGCCATGGCGCGTCTTACAGATTCCTCAGTTGGGGTGGTAATTGCCTCGTCATAAGCATTGGTATGCAGGGAGTTACAATTGTCGTATATCGCATAAAGCGCTTGCAGTGTAGTACGGATATCATTGAAATCAATCTCCTGCGCATGGAGTGATCTGCCACTGGTCTGGATGTGGTATTTCAACATTTGAGAACGGCTGTCAGCTCCATATTTCAACTTCATGGCTTTCGCCCAAATTCTTCTGGCTACTCGGCCAATGACTGCATATTCAGGATCAATACCATTAGAGAAAAAGAATGACAAGTTTGGTGCAAACTTGTTGATATTCATGCCTCTGGACACATAGTATTCCACGAAGGTGAAACCATTTGATAGGGTTAATGCCAATTGCGTGATTGGATTGGCTCCTGCTTCGGCAATATGATAACCAGAAATGGAAACAGAGTAGAAATTTCTTACATTCTGATCAATGAAGTACTGCTGTACGTCACCCATTACTCGTAGAGAAAATTCTGTTGAGAAAATACAGGTGTTTTGTGCCTGATCTTCTTTCAAAATATCCGCCTGAACGGTTCCTCTTACTTTGGTTAAAGTCTCAATTTTAATCTTATTGTAAACATCAAGATCCAAAACTTGATCGCCAGTGACCCCTAGAAGCATCAAGCCAAGTCCATCATTCCCTTCTGGCAATTCACCATTGTATCTTGGCTGTTTGTCTTCTCTGCCCTTGTAGATGGCAGCAATTTTCTTTTCTACTTCCTTTTCAAGCCGATTTTCTTTGATGTACAATTCGCACTGCTGATCGATAGCGGCATTCATGAAAAAGGCACAAATCGTAGCTGCTGGCCCATTGATAGTCATGGACACAGAGGTAGTAGGAGCTGAAAGATTGAAGCCAGAATATAACTTCTTGGCATCATCCAAACAGCAAATGTTTACGCCAGAGTTTCCAATTTTTCCATAAATATCCGGGCGGTGATCTGGGTCTTCTCCATATAGGGTTACGGAATCAAAAGCAGTAGACAGTCTGGCTGCTGGAAGGCCCTTAGACACATAGTGAAATCGTCTATTGGTTCTTTCAGGGCCGCCTTCACCTGCGAACATTCTGGTTGGATCTTCGCCTTGTCTTTTGAATGGAAATACGCCTGCTGTATAAGGGAACTCTCCAGGCACGTTTTCTTGTAAGTTCCATTTCAAAACATCTCCCCAACCTTCATACTTTGGCAAGGAGACCTTAGGTATTTTAGTATGAGATAATGATTCAGATTTGGTTTGAACTTTGATGTCTTTTCCTCTTACTTGATAGACAAATTCGTCAGAGTTATAATTGTCTACTTTGGTTTGCCATTCGTCAAGAATTTGTTGATTTCTTGGGTCAAAATCAAGTGAAGTCTCTTTGTAGAGTTCTTTAAGCCTATGGTTCAAATCTTCGTCTTGCGACAAACGCATGGTTTTATCAATGCCATAAAGATTTTGAGCAATCTGTCTTTGTTTTTCTACCCAAAGGTCATACTCACGGATGCTGTCAGAAATTTCTGAAAGGTATCTGGTTCTCTTTGGTGGAATAATGAAGACCTTTTCAGACATTTCTTCCGAGGCTTCAAAAGAGGATTTCAAGTCGGCGCCTGTTTTTTCCGCAATAGCGTCCATGATCACTCGGTAGAGTTTGTTCATGCCAGGATCATTGAATTGAGAAGCAATCGTACCGAAAACAGGCAAATCATCTACGTTGGCATCAAAGAGCTGATGGTTTCTTTGGTATTGTTTTTTCACATCGCGAAGCGCATCCAGCGCTCCTCTTTTATCGAACTTGTTGAGCGCAATGATATCTGCAAAGTCCAACATATCAATTTTCTCTAGCTGAGTGGCTGCGCCATATTCAGGGGTCATCACGTAAAGTGAAAGATCAGAATGTTCGATAATCTCTGTGTCAGACTGACCAATACCACTTGTTTCAAGGATGACTAAATCATAGCCTGCCGTTTTTACTACATTCACTGCTTCTTGGACATATTTGGATAGTGCCAAATTAGACTGCCTAGTAGCTAATGAGCGCATATAGACTCGCGAATTGTTGATCGCATTCATTCTGATACGATCGCCAAGTAGTGCTCCTCCCGTTTTTCGCTTAGAAGGGTCTACGGAAATGATGGCAATACTTTTATCCTCAAAGTCAATCAAAAACCTTCTGACCAATTCATCGACTAAAGAAGATTTTCCCGCTCCTCCAGTACCAGTGATTCCCAATACAGGCGTTTTTGAAGTTTCTGATTTTTTGTCAATAGCCTTTAGCAAGTTGGCCGACTGCTCAGGGAAGTTCTCAGCAGCTGAAATAATTCTAGCGATTGATTTGGCGTCTTTTTTATCTATTTCTTTCAACTCACCATTCAGATTTTCACCAATAGCAAAGTCACTCGATTTTACCATATCGTTGATCATGCCTTGTAGGCCCATGGCACGACCGTCATCAGGAGAATAAATTCTCGAAATTCCATATTGATGAAGTTCGTCTATTTCGGTAGGTAAGATGGTGCCTCCGCCCCCACCAAAAATTTTGATGTGGTTGCTTCCATTCTCTCTCAAGAGGTCATACATATATTTGAAGTACTCCACGTGCCCACCCTGATATGAGGTAATGGCTATGGCCTGAGCATCTTCCTGGATGGCGCAGTTCACAATTTCATTTACTGAACGATTGTGACCCAAATGAATTACTTCTACACCAGTGGATTGGATAATTCTTCGCATAATATTGATAGCGGCATCATGCCCATCGAACAGCGAGGCTGCGGTTACTATACGAATGTGATTGTTTGGTTGATATGGATTGATTTTATTTTGGGTCATACCTGTGAATTTTTCAGACCGCAAAGCTAAGGAATAAATTGTTTTTCGCTGATTTTTTTAAATAAAGCGGCCTATCAAATAATTGTATTTATAAGCGATTAGAAGCCTTTTTTGATAAGTATTAGCTGGATAAGCAATTGCGTTGACTGAGAATTTTCGCTAAAAAATTAGATGTATCGTTCAAGTTTAAAGGAGGTTTTTTGAACTTCTCCATCTCTGATATATCGAACCACAATTTTTTTCCCTGGTTTCATCCTTAATAGAGAGGAGAATTCGGAAAATTTCAGGCTTTCAAGTGAATAGCCATTGATGGTCTCTATGTGATCGCCTTCGCGTATACCAGCTTGAAATGCGGGTGAATCAAATCGTACGGAACTGACTTTTAATTCGTTTAGCTTCTCACCATACGCTACTATATTCATGCCACTCATATCATGCTCAAACCCTTTGTTGTACATGCTACTCTTTTTGAGGTATAAGTTGCTACTAAAATAGTCGAAAACCACGTTGAATCGAGACAGTAGTTCCCCTCCAATCGTACCGTTCCTACTTCCTCTTTTTATTGCAGCACCATAATCTCCTTCAATAGGAAATGTAGCTATAGGCTCTTCAAATTCGAATTTCCCTATTTTTATAGAGGTCATTCTGCCAAGGTATCCATTTATATTTCCACCAAGGCCTCGGCCGATGACAGAAGTAATATTTTGTTCTGGGATAAGGGATTCATCTTCTGGGTTATCTACGAGTACGGCGTGACTAGCACCTGAATCAACCATTAGATGCATTCTTCTTCCTTCTTTTTCATTTTTCATGAGAGTGACTTCGATATACGGCTTCGTGTTGACCACCTTCATCGGGATTTTTTTATAGGCACCTCTAGGTCTGTATTTTCTTGGCTCATGAAGTACGATGTAGCTATCGTCATAATTTATTTCAACAATAAATCGGCTAAATATGTCATAGCCGATGACACCAAAAACATCAGTTCCAAGATTATTTTTCAACTCTAAATAATCTTCTTCCAACACCAATAGTGCCTGATTGACCCCTGACTCTACTCCTCCTGGAAGGCTTAAAGATACCTGCTGAGCAATTCTAGCTTTTATTGAATCTTGATCTCCAGGCCCTTGAATGGTGATGTTTCTGGTGTAATCAAGACCTAAGTAATCACCGAATACTTTTTCAGTTAGAATTGGATATTGCACACCAGTATCTAAAATAAATTTAAGTGTAAGTGAATGGTTGATAGTGACAGGAATAACGATCAGATTGTTGTATCGCTCAAAAGGGATGTGGGTTTTATGAACATCAGGAGGGAAATCAAAACCCACCTGCTGAGACATACTCTGCCTTGTCAGGAGTAAAAGGACAAATAATAAATAGTATGTTCTTAATTGTTTCATATCTCTCGCCTCAGTGTCTGAATACTTAACAATCAGGGACAGAAGAATCCCTTACAGAAAGCAATAATTTACGATAAAAATGCTGGAATAGCTACACGAACGGTAGATAATTAGAATAGATGTCTTCGATAATCATAACCAAAATTCGGAAGCTTGGTATTTCAGGATTCATTTGGGTTCATCTTTTTACATTTGCAGAAAAAATATCATGCTTAGACGACCAAGAAGAAATAGAAAAACGGCTACGATAAGAAATATGGTAGAAGAAACAAGGCTTTCTACCCATGATCTGATGTATCCCATGTTTTTACTTGAAGGTAAATCAAAGTCTGTGGCGGTCGATTCCATGCCTGGCATCAATCGGCTATCAATAGATCTGATGCTCAAGGAAATTGAGACTTGTATGAATCTTGGAATTAATGCGTTTGATATTTTTCCTGTTGTAGAAGAAAAGCATAAAGATAAATTGGCCTCAAAGAGCCATGATCCTAATTTCTTTTATTTAAAAGCGTTGGAAGAAATAAAGGAAAAATTTCCTGAGGCTTGTATTATGACTGATGTGGCCATGGATCCTTACAGCACAGATGGTCATGATGGGATTGTGGATGAGTATGGAAATATTCTTAACGACGAATCACTTGAGGTTTTAGGTGCCATGGCCTTGGCTCAGGCAGAAACTGGTATTGACATTATAGGCCCGTCAGACATGATGGATGGCCGGGTAGAATACATCAGGGATATATTGGACGACAATGGTTTTGAGGATACTTCCATTATGTCCTATACAGCCAAGTATGCAAGTGCTTTCTATGGCCCATTTAGGGATGCTTTGGATTCGGCACCCAAGTCTGGAGACAAGAAGACATACCAAATGAACCCGGCAAATTTGAGAGAGGCTATAATTGAAGCAGAGCTGGACGAGGAGGAGGGTGCAGATTTTCTAATGGTCAAACCAGCTTTGGCTTATTTGGATGTTATTAAGTTACTCAGAGATAATTTTGATCTTCCGATTGCAGCCTATAATGTTTCTGGAGAATATGCCATGATAAAGGCCGCGGCCCAAAAGGGATGGCTGGATAATGATTCGACCATGATGGAAACATTGTTGAGCATGAAACGGGCGGGCGCAAAAGTAATACTCACCTATTTTGCAAAGGAGGCTGCGGAATTGATGAAATAAAAAACACCTCTTCAGAAATGAAGAAGTGTTTCAAAATTCCAATTCATACGACCTATTCCGAATCTTTCCAATAGCTAGTTAATTCGGACCTTATGGTAATTTTTTTAGTTTAAAAGAAAACCCAAGTTCTATTCCCGAACTTGGATTCTCATAAACTGCGCTTTCTTGATACAAGTATATAAAGTAAAAGCACACCTAAATTTAATATTCGATAGACGTCATGTCTGACTCGATCACCATTGTGAAAAAAACGTTGATTCGACAGGATGGAGGTACGCTTCGATCAGTGCGCGAATATTGAGGATAAAGATTTTAAGAAGCTTATATAAACTCCATAACGCCTGATTTGCTCATTGAATTAAGGAATTTCAATTTGGAAATCAGTTTATTTCTGAAGTCGGCACTTAAATTGGGAAACCTGTCTAAGATGACAAAATTGTGTGACTGATTACTATTTCTGATAGTATCAATGTATCGTTTTTTGTCTCCGAACTGATATTCCCGTTCTGCGGGATTGTACCAAATAAATTCAGTCTTCATCTTACCAGATAGTAGAATTAGTAAATGGAATATTCCAAAAGTACAAAAAAGGGGCGAGTTTTAAAAAATACAACAAGACGAAAAAGCATATTATTTCAAGGCGACAGTAGTACGGACAGACCATTGCCATGAAAGGATGGCTCCTGAGATTAAATGCCACACCCCCCACCAGGCTGCAATGATGGCCATACCTCCCAATCCATTAAAATATTCAAATATGATCACCAGAGCTAAGCCAGAGTTTTGTATACCTGTTTCGATCGTGATACTTCGCGTTTCTGGCTGCCCTAATTGGAAGAGTTTGGCCAGTGAAAAGCCAGAAGTTAGGGCCAAGGCGTTATGAACGAGTACAAGAAATAGGAAATTGAAAATGTAATTGACAAAGTGATCAAAATTGGAAGTAAGTGCGCCAACTACGAATGCCGCAAAAATGAGAATCGAGAGACGCCTTATGGGCTTGGCAATTTTTAGGGTTGTCTTGGGATATTTCTTATTCACGTACATGCCAAGGATTAATGGAATAACCAGAATAAAAACAACAGTTATGATGACCTCCATAAGGTCAAGCTTTACTGCTTGAAGAATCGTAGCAGTGGGACCATATTGGTTTGCCCAAAAAGTAAAATTTAGTGGAGTAGTTATGAAAGCCAAAGAGGAAGTAATGGCCGTGAGGCTAACAGATAATGCTATATTTCCATTGGACAAACTGGCATAGAAATTTGACACATTGCCCCCTGGACAAGCAGCTACTAGCATCATCCCCATGGCCATACTTGGAGACGGCTCTAATACGAGTACTAACACGAAAGTAAGTAGAGGTAGAAGAATAAGCTGAGACACCAATCCAACGAAAATCGGCTTGGGCGCTTTGATCAGGTACTTAAAATGCTCGATTTTTAGATCTAGTGCAACTCCAAACATGATAAGTGCTATGCAAGCATTTAACAATAATAGAGATTCTTTGTTGAAAGAAAGGGTGACGTGATCCAGGTTTTCGTACATATCAAATGGAGTAGGCTTGCAATATATCTGAAAGCAAAGACATATTTTAGCCCTTCAGTTTGGCAGCGTAGGTATTGGCGTCATCAAGAATTTTACGCGCCTCCTTGATTTCCTCATCTTTATTGAGTGCAGCTTCCACTTGCCCTGATGTATAGTAGTATCTTAATATGATCTGCTTTTCCAGCAAGTCTTTTATCTCTGGTTTGAAAGTCATGAGTCCGTTCGACTTTATTTTTTCTACCGAGGTGCCTATGTCTTCAATTTCTGCAATCAACTTGTTATAAACATCATCTTCTGTTGCGGCTTCTTTTAGAAGTTCAAGTGTGTTTTCTACCTGAGATGGGTTGTCAAAGCTTTTCGTTTCCATCCATTTTACGAATGCTTGATATTCAATATCTGATAATTCAAATACTTGAGGTGAAGCAATGCTGTCATGAGCGTAATAATATTTAGTAGCATATTCGAATATCAAACCACTTTCGGATAGATTTTCCGAATAGGAAGAAGGCGTCGATTTTGTTACAAAAATATCTGGGTCGATACCTCCGCCGTCGTAGACCACTCTGTTGTTTGTCGTGCGAAATTCTGTTTTTAACGAATCCGGTACTTTAGTGGCGCTGCCATCTGCTTTTCGCTGGGCGTAGTCGAGTGCCTGTATGCATCTCCCACTTGGGATATAGTATTTAGCGGTAGTTACTTTGAGCTGTGAGTTAAAGGATAACTTTCTGGATACTTGTACCAGCCCTTTGCCGTACGACTTTTGGCCTATAATGATGGCTCTGTCATAATCTTGAAGTACACCAGATACAATCTCAGAGGCAGAAGCACTGCCATCATTGATCACTACTGCTATTGGGATGTTTAGATCTAAGGGCTCAGACTTGGCTTGGTAAGAATGACTTTGCGCGTCAATCTTGCCTTTGGTATCTACTATTTTGGATCCCTTTGGTACAAATAGGTTACAAATATCAACTGCTTCATTGAGCAACCCTCCTGGATTTTCCCTCAAATCAATAATCAGTTTTGTTGCTCCTTTTTCCTTTAGTTCCAAGACCGTTTTTTTGACGTCTTCTGCGGCATCTCTGGTGAATTCACTTAAGCGAAGATAGCCAGTAGAATTTCCGAGTAGGGTACTATAGCTGATGTTGGGAATTACTATTTTTTCTCTTGTTGTTAGGAAACTCAATTTTTCAGTTCCGTTGCGAAGTACCTCTACTTGAATGTCAGACCCAGATTGGCCTTTCATCAATTTGCCTGCCTGATCATCAGAAAGATTGGTCAATGGCACGCCATCCACTTCAGTGATTACATCTCCTATTTTTATACCAGCACTCATGGCAGGAGAATTTTCATACAGGTTCAGAACAATATGTTGATCGTTGATTTTGTTGGACTGGATGCCTAGCCCCCCATATTCTCCAGTGGCATTGGTTCTGAAGTCCTCAATATCATCTTCAGGAATGTAGACAGTATATGGATCCAATTTTTCCAGCATAGCATCTATGCTTGTTTTAATCAACGTGTTCGGGTTTACATCATCAACGTAGTACTTATTGATTTCAGAATAGAGTGAAGCGAAAATCTCCAAGTTCTTAGCCATTTCGAAGTGTTTGTCATCATTCGAAAATGAAAAAATGCCGAACAGGAAAATCGGAAGTAGAATCCCACTAATCAATATATTTTTTGCTTTGCCCTTCAATTTCATATTTATCTATACGGAAAAATGAATTTTTGTTGCCATTCAATTGGTCAGAAGACCATTCTAAATAGATGACAAGTTCAAAAGTAAGAATAATTTGGTTAAGTAACTTTCTCACCTGATCGTGAATTGTCCTTATAATGGATTAAAATAATCCAGATATGTTTTAAATTCAGGGGCTCAATAAAAATGCTCAAACCATGGTAAAAATTAACATGACCAATAAGCTTCTTGTCGTTTCACTTTTCTTGATTTTCTTTGCCCATAACGTGAATGCCCAAGAGACTATTGCCACTGCCAGGCCAACTTTATCTATAGGTCCGTGGGTGCTTCCCGAACATAGTTTTCAATGGGAACAAGGGGCACAGTATTCAGATATTGAAGGAGAAGAATGGGGATATGACGCTTTTTTTAGAGCGGCCCTGTCAAGATCAATGGAGATAAGAATATTGATCCCAACCCTTGAAAGTCGTGCAGCAGTGTTTGGCGTAAAATGGATGATGCTTCAGCCTGAAGGCAACAAACCTGGAGTAGGGGTTTCGATGAATTTAGCGAATCAGAACGGAGAGCTTAAGGTGGTCGGCTATCGGGTAGCGGTAAACAAAAAATTAACGGATAATCTTATAGGTTTTGTAAACGCAGGGTATGCTTCTGGGGGATACTTTGGAGATGTTACACTGGCCTATGCGCTGGCAGATAAAATCACAATAACAGGAGAATATTGGCATCACGAAGATTGGAAGCAATTACATGCTTCGTTCATCTATTTGATCAATTCCGAAACCCAAATTGATTTGAACGGTGGATATTTGATAGACGCGGGAAACGATTATACTTTTGGACTGGGGTTTTCGCGGAGATTCAAGTATAACGGACCTAGAAATGACGGCTAATTTTATTTCACTCCCAGCTGGCTAACTTTGATGATAAATCTTCAAAATAAGACTTTCATATTTTTTGCGGTCGTTTTCTTAGGCCTAAGCGCATTTTTCATATATGACCTATGGAATTATATGAATGTACGCGAAAAGAAGAGTATTGAGATAGGAACGGAATCTCTTCTGAAAGTTCAAAATGAAATCGAAGAAATTTTAGATGAAGTCATTGCCGAGGGAGATCAAATTAAGAAAATCGTAGAAGGCCAGCGTCTTACAAAAAAAGAAGTCATTGCTCTTGCAGAAAAGAGTAGTCGGGATCTGTTTTACCTCCAGGCGGTGGCAATTGCCTATGAACCTTACGCCTTTGATAGCCTAACGACCCGATTTGCACCTTTTTATGATAAGCGCCAAGGACGAGTGATTCAACTGGAAGACCGCTACGACTATACAGTAGATACAGCTTCTTCTAATATATGGTACCATGGACCGCTTCAAAGCAGAGCCCCGGAATGGAGTGATCCTTTTTTCGGTACAGCAGCTAAAGTGTTGGTAGCAGATTACGGATTGCCATTTTATCTTAAAGGCTCAAGTAAGCCATCCGGAGTGATTTCACTTGTCATGGATCTAAAGAAATTGGGTGCAAAAATGGATTCACTAGCCATCGGAACTACTGGTACGGCTATGATATTTTCTGAGAGCGGGCACGTGGTAGCACATCCGATCTCAGAGTACATTTTGGATGTCTCTCTCCAGTCTATAGCCCAAGAGTTGGGACTAGAAAACATGGTGGATGTGATGTTGCTCACAAAGGAAGGGTATCTGGATTACAGCCGATATTTAGGAAAAAAAGCATATGCCTTCTATGCCGAGATTCCTCATGTGCAATGGAAGACCTTAATCGTTTTCAATTCGGCCGATTTGCTAGGAAATGCAGACCTCCTTCATAATAAACTTGTAAAAATTTGCCATGGTCTTTCTGCACTCTTTTTTATGGTCGTCTTATTTTTGATTGGTAAAAAGGCAAATACAAAAAGAAAATTGTGGTCTGTATCTGTCTACGCATCTCTCATTATTGTGTCCAATATCATGGTCATGTGGTATCTCAATTTAAACTTCAACTATTCTCAAGGCACGGAGAAGGAAGTATTTATTGATAATCGGACCAGTTTGGCATCCTTTATCAACAGTGAAAATCTGCGAGTTTCAAAGTTGGGATTGCAGAAATTCATACCTGTATCTACCGGAATTTTTGTGGAAGAGTTTGAGTTTCGGGATGCGTATAATGTAACTATTAGAGGGCAGGTTTGGCAGAAATGGCCTAAACATTTGGCGAGGTTTTATGAAGCAGGCATTAGATTTCCCCAAGAGGCACTAGGGGCACTCACTATTATCAATAAGATTTCCGAAAAGGAAGATAAAAATTTTGTTACTCATACCTGGACAGTCAAGGTCATGCTAAAAATGCCCTTTGATTATTCAAAGTACCCTTTTGATGTACGTGATGTAAAAATTGAAATCATGTACCCAGATGTTGACTCCGGAGTCTTGCTGGTACCTGATGTGGACGGGTATTCTGATATTCTTCCATACAGTTCTCCAGGCATCAACAAGGACATTTTTCTAAACGACTCGAAATTGTTGTCTACACAATTTTCATTTAATCTAGTCAATTTTCAAGATCGATTTGGAAACAAAAAATTTACAGGATTGAATCAGTTTCCAATCATGAAATATTCAATTAATCTCAAGCGAAGATTGTTGAATGTGATGGTGATGAACATCATACCTATCATAGTGGTGGCCTCCATGATTTTCTTGATATTTTATAGTATTACTAAAGATAAGGATGATAAATCAGGCGTAAGTATGATGGGCGCAGTGCAGAGTTCTGCAGGATTTTTCTTTGTGTTGCTCGTGGCGCATATAGATCTCAGGCGAAGGTTGAGTACGCCGTCTCTCACCTATATTGAGACTTTTTATTTAACTATGTATGTCTTCATGGCCTTGCTTGCCATTAATGTGGTTGCGTTTACCAAGAGCAAGAGTCAATCCAGATTTTTACATTATGAAGATAATTTAATTGTGAAGGTTTGCTACTGGCCAGTTCTGCTTTTTACCTGGATGTTAATTACGCTATTGATATTCTATAATTGAAGAATAAGTTAGGATTATGATCCAAATAAGAAACAAGACCTATATGTTCCTCACGTTCGCCTTTGCGATACTGAGCACTTATTTTGTATACGATTACCTAAATTATATGAAGGAGCGTGAACAAGAAAGTGTTGTTTTGGGTCGCGAATCTTTGGATGATATTCAACGAGAAATCATCACTATTTTGGATGATATCGTTGCCGAAGGTGATAAGATCAAAGAAATTTTGGAGTCTGCCATGCTTACGAAAGAGGAAGTTATAAATTTAGTTCAAACCAGAAGCAGAGACCTGTTCTACCTTCAGGGATTGACCGTAGCCTATGAACCGTATGTCTTTGATGAGTCTGTTGCGCGATTTTCTCCATACTATGATAAGCGACAAGGCCGGCTCATCCAACTTGAAGATAAATATGACTACACAACTGATTCTATCGCTACCAATGAGTGGTACCTTGGTCCGCTCGAAGAGAATGAGCCACATTGGACCGATCCATATTTTGGCACAGGTGCCAAGCTACTAGTTGCCGATTATGGATTGCCTTTTTATCTAAATAATGCAACTAGTCCATCTGGTGTCATTTCTTTGACCTTAGATCTAAAAAAACTCAATGCCAAAATGGATTCTTTGGCCGTTGGACAAACGGGCACAGCCATGATATTTTCCGAAAGTGGAAATTTAGTCGCACACCCTATCTCAGAATACATTTTGGATTTGACACTTCAGTCTACAGCCGAAGAATTGGGGTTGGGAGAAATGGTCGATTTGATCTTGCTTACGGAAGAAGGCAATTTGGATTATACCCGATACACTGGGCAACATGCGCATGCGTTTTATGCCCAAATACCAGGAGTCAATTGGAAAACATTAGTGGTATTCAATTCTTCAGACCTGCTTGGCAACGCACATTTGCTTCATAGAAAACTGGTCAAAATTTGTCTGAGTATATCGGCATTACTGTTTATGCTATTGCTGCTGCTGATAAAACCAAGAGCCGAGGCCAAACAGAAGCTGTGGTCCATTTCAATTTATTTATCCATAGTTATTGTTGGGAATATTATGTTTATGTGGTACCTCAATTTGAATTATGACTATTCAGTGGGGGATGACAACGAAGTCTTTATTGACAGTAGAACCAGCTTAGCGTCATTTATAAATAGTGAAAATCAAAAAGTATCTAAACTTGGCTTACAGAAATTCATCCCTGTGGCCACCGGGATTTTTGTAGAAGAATTTGAATTTAGGGATTCGTACAACGTCATTATTCGGGGAGAAGTCTGGCAGAAATGGCCCAAACATCTGGCACGCTTTTATGATGCTGGCCTTCGATTTCCTCAAGAGGCACTGGCTGGTAGGACACTCATCACCAAAATTTCAGAGAAAGAGGATAAAAACTATGTGACACATACTTGGTCGGTGAAGGTCATGTTGAAAATGCCATTCGATTACTCAGAGTATCCGTTCGACGTGCGCGATGTCAAAATCGAAGTGATGTACCCGGATGTGGACTCTGGTATCCTGTTGGTGCCGGATGTAGATGGTTATTCAGATATCATACCATTCAGCTCACCAGGGATCAATAAGGATATTTATCTGAATGATTCGCAGCTCCTATCTACCCAATTTTCTTTTGATTTAGTGAATTATCATGATCGATTTGGCCACAAGAAATTTAGTGGCACGAATCAATTTCCAATTATGAAGTATTCTATCAATCTAAAACGAAGGTTGTTGAACGTACTGGTGATGAACATCATTCCAATTCTGGTTGTTGCTTCCATGATATTCTTGATTTTTTATAGTATTACCAAGGACAAGGATGACAAGTCGGGCGTAAGTATGATGGGAGCGGTTCAAAGTTGTGCAGGATTCTTTTTTGTTTTACTTGTGGCTCACATTGACCTAAGAAGAAGGTTGAGTACACCTTCGCTTACCTACATTGAAAGTTACTACCTAACCATGTATGTCATCATGGCGCTCTTGGCGATTAATGTAGTCGCCTTTACAAAAGGAAATAATTCAAGGTTCCTACATTATCAAGACAATTTGCTGGTGAAAATCTCCTATTGGCCAGTACTATTATTTACATGGATGATCATAACACTGTTTGTTTTCTATACCTAGTATGTAGGAGGAGATAATGGAATTGTCACAGCGCAGTTCATCTACATTAGGCTAATCTTAATGCTAGACGAACGAAAGGAATTCTTTGAATACTATTGTTGAATTGGAGGGTTGTTCAGTCGAGCGGCACAGTTCAGGCAAAATCGCGATCGATTGGGTAAATCCTCTTCTCCACAATTGGAACAGGTGATAGTGCCTAATTTCTTCGCATCTGTCATCATCTGACTAGTCACAATGCCAGTAGGTACGGCTATGATGGCATAACCCAATATCATCAAGATAGAAGCAGCTGTTTGACCAAATATGGTTTGAGGAGCAATGTCTCCATAGCCCACAGTGGTAATCGTAACGATAGCCCAGTAGATACTTTTTGGAATGCTCGTAAACCCATTTTGACCATCTTCGATAAGGTACATCATGGTACCAGCAATCACCACAATACAAACTACCGTTCCCATAAAGACTACAATCTTGTGTCTACTGCCCCAGAGCGCTGTCCCAAGCTGCTGTGCCCCACCCATAAAGTGGGTTAATTTCAGAATTCTAAAAACCCGAATCAATCTAAAGGATCTAATAACAGAAAGTGAATGGGTGCCAACTATGAAGAAACTTAAATATGTTGGAATCAGAGAAAGCAAATCCACAATGCCCATGAAACTTGTCACGTATTTCAAGGGTCTGGGAGAAGATAAAATGCGTGCGAGATATTCCACTGAAAATAGAAAGGTGAATCCCCACTCAATCATTCTGAGCTCTTCGCCATAGTGAGCTTCTATATCCTTCACACTTTCTAACATCACAATGAGCACACTGGCTACAATAGCTATAAGCAAGGCCAAGTCAAATACTTTACCAGCAGCAGTGTGATAGCCAAAGATGACTTCATGTATCTTCTGTTGCCATTTTTTCATATTAGAATAATCATTGTCCATTTTGATCGCGTGTACTTTGATGAAGTAAATTTAGTTAATCATAGGAATGATGATAAAAATAATAATTTATGCATAATCTCTTATAAATGGCGAGGTATTGGGCTTGCCAAAAGGGAATTGAAAGCGCTCTACTATATTTTCAATATTTCAGCACGAAATTTAAAATAATTAAAAATAACCCATTGTTGAATAAAAGTGCATCTAAGGTAAATGAGTTTATGTTGTTAAATCCATAATTTTGCCACCATGGAAAGTGCACTTAAAGGATTGGCGAAAAAGCTCGTAGGAGAGCTGTATTGGGATGAGACCTTGCGTAAACTATATGCTACGGATGCTTCGGCTTATCGAGAGATGCCATTGGCAGTAGCACTTCCTAAAACTAAGTCCGATTTACAAGCGCTCATAGCTTTTGCGAATGCCAACAATACTTCTCTGATCCCACGGACTGCTGGTACATCTCTGGCAGGTCAGGTGGTAGGAGATGGCATCGTGGTAGACGTTTCTAAAAACTTCAATAAAGTCCTTGAGGTCAACGAACAGGAAAACTGGGTAAAAGTGCAGCCAGGAGTGATTCGTGATGACTTAAACAGACACCTGAAGCCATATCATCTGTACTTTGGCCCAGAGACATCTACTGCCAATCGTGCCATGATTGGCGGTATGGTGGGCAACAATTCTTGTGGATCTAACTCCGTGGTTTATGGCAGTACACGAGAGCATTTGCTAGCGGTCACAGGCTATTTGTCAGATGGTAGTGAGGTCACTTTTTCAAGCCTTTCGACAAACGATTTCGAAGAAAAATTAAAACTGGATACATTAGAAGGTGAAGTTTATCGCAACGTACAAAAAATGCTTTCTTCTGAAGAGCATCAGGCTGAGATAGAAAAGGAATTTCCAAAACCTTCTATTCCCAGGAGAAATACAGGATATGCCATTGATCTATTGGCAATCAATCAGCCGTTCCAAAAGGATGGGGAACCCTTTAATTTCTGTAAACTGATAGCTGGGTCAGAAGGAACGCTGATGTTTATTACTGAAATCAAAGTAGGAACCATACCTGTTCCTCCAAAAGACAAGGCACTAATTTGTATTCATTGTGAAGATGTGAATGAATCACTGCTGGCTAATTTGGTCGCACTTAAATATGAGCCTCATGCTTGTGAACTGATTGATCATTATATCCTTGAATGCACCAAAGAGAATATTGAGCAGCAAAAAAACAGATTCTTCATTGAAGGTGATCCAGGTGCTATTTTGGTAGTGGAGCTAGCCGCAGATAATGATGCAAATTTGGATAATCTGGTGCTTGATCTGATTGCTGATTTGAAGAAAGAAAAATTGGGCTACCACTACCCAGTGCTCAAAGGTAGTGATGTAGGCAAGATTTGGAATTTGCGCAAAGCTGGCCTTGGTCTGCTTGCAAATATCCCAGGAGACGCCAAAGCACAGCCAGTGATTGAAGATACTGCTGTGGATGTCAATGATTTGCCAGCCTACATCAAAGAATTCAACGAGACACTAGACAAATACGACATGAAATGTGTGCATTATGCACATGCTGGCTCTGGTGAATTGCATTTGAGGCCTATACTCAATCTGAAGACTGAAGAAGGCCATAAGATGTTTAGAGTGGTGGCTGAAGAGATTTCTAAGCTGGTAAAAAAGTATAAAGGATCGCTCAGTGGTGAGCATGGTGATGGACGTCTGAGAGGAGAATTTATCAAAGAGCAAATTGGAGCCAAGAACTATGAACTGCTTAAGGAAATAAAAAAAACCTGGGATCCCAATGGCATATTCAATCCTGGCAAAATCACGGATACACCTCCAATGGATTCTTGTTTGAGATACACAGCAGATCAGAAAGATGATGAAATCAAAACATATTTCAACTGGGATAAGAATCAAGGTGTACTTCGCTCGGCAGAGCTTTGCAATGGCTCAGGTGATTGTAGAAAATCTGCCGCAAGTGGAGGCACGATGTGCCCAAGCTATATGGCGACTCAGAATGAAAAAGATACCACTCGGGCTAGAGCCAATATCCTTAGGGAAATACTAACGCATTCTGACAAGGTCAATAAGTTTGACAATGAGGAAATCAAAGAAGTGCTTGATTTGTGTCTTTCCTGCAAAGGATGTAAATCTGAATGTCCGTCAAACGTAGATATGGCTCGTCTCAAAGCAGAATTCCAGCAGAACTATTACGATGCCAATGGTTTGCCAATTCAAACCCGTATGATGGGTGAGTTTGCTACCAACATGAAATTGGCTTCTAAGCTACCCGCACTTTACAACTTCGTGTTTGGCAACAAACTAACAGGTAGAATAGCCAAAGCAGTCATGGGCGTGCATCAGGATCGTTCCATGCCGCCTATTGCCTCTCGTACAATGAGCAGTTGGTATAATCAGAAGAAAGGTAAATTTCTGAGCCGGCAATCAGACCAAAAGGTGTATGTTTTTTGTGATGAGTTCACCAATTATTTGGATGCCGAAATTGGCATCAAGGCGATCAAGCTGCTGGACAAATTGGGTTACCATGTGATTATTCCTGAGCACAAAGAATCTGGCCGTGCCTTGATTTCGAAAGGGATGGTGAAAAAAGCCAAAACGATTGCAGATCAGAATGTGGAATTGTTGGCTGGCTTGGTGTCTAATGAGATTCCGCTGATTGGTATAGAGCCTTCTACTATTCTGACTATTCGGGATGAGTATCCAGATTTAGTGAATGATCAGTGGAGGGAAAAGGCGAAAACATTGGCGAACGCTTCTATGACTATTGAAGAATTTCTGGCTCGCGAATCGCGTAGAGGAAATATCAAAAAAGAAAAATTTTCTCGTGAGCAAAGAAATTTAAAAGTGCATGGACATTGTCATCAAAAGGCTTTGTCCTCTATTCAGACATTGAAAGATACCCTTTCCATTCCGGAGAACTATAAAGTAGAGATAATCCAATCGGGCTGTTGTGGTATGGCAGGATCGTTTGGCTATGAAAAGAATCATTATGAGGTGTCAATGAAAGTAGGCGAATTGGTGCTTTTCCCAGAAGTAAGAAAGGCTCCTGTGGATACCATTATTGCTGCACCAGGCACCAGCTGTCGTCACCAAATCAAGGATGGCACAGGCAAAATGGCAAAGCACCCAGTGGAGGTGCTATGGGATGCATTGGTTTAGTTATTACGGACAAATTGGACGCCAAAGTATTCGTAAAGTTTGACTCGAAATTCGTCAAAATTTAAGATGTTTTGTTCTTCCTTTTTACCCCCTACAGAGGTGATCAATTTGGAATCAGTCAATGTAATTCTACCATTAGAAGTGGCACGGGTAATCATTTTCTTTTTGGTAAAGTGTGACTTTTCATTGGTTTGATGATACTGACACATGTCTATGAATTCGATATACTGTCGCTCTTTTGTTGTGAATAGATATTTGGGTTGATAGTCAAAGGAGTTGTCAGAGGTGTAGACAATATATTCGTCATCAATATTTTTATCAATTCTGAAATATTTGGTATAATCCATTTGTATTGCTCCTGGCTTCAATAATTTGGGTTCAAGAAATAAATCTCCAAACCCAACATCAACCAAGTAAACCTGATCTTCAAAATAGACAAGAATGGCTGCATGCTCGAAGGGGAGTCCAAGTTCACCCTCGTTAAAAATCTGTGCAGAAATTAAATGACAAGTAAATCCGAGTTGCGAAAGCAAATGATAAAATAGGCCGTTCAGTTCGTAGCAAAATCCGCCTCGTCTGCTTAAAACAATCTTATTGTAAATTTTCTTAATATCCAATATGATCTGGTTGCCCATATGAATGTCCAGATTTTCAAAAGGGATATTTATCTGATGAGCCTTATGAAGTGTTTTTAAATATCTGAGATTAGGGACTCTCTCTCGCTGACATTTTATCCTTTTCAGATATTTATGCACATCTATTTTAGGCAACTTCGACTGATTTCCTAATGCGTCAAATGGAGCCATATCCACGGTTTTTATTTATTAAGTTGATCTATTTTACTCGTCATTAGGTCAATTTTTTGCTCGAGAGATTCAACCTTTTCTTTGAGTTCATTGATGTTTTCTTGAATGTCTTCATCTTCAATAAAATAATCTGTAATCGTACCCGTGAGCGTGGAAAACATGATCATACCCAATAAAATCAGTGCGACGCTTAAAAATTTCCCTTCTACTGTAACGGGGGGGATGTCTTGCAAAAAACCCACAGTGATGGTAGTGACAGTGGTCCACCACAAACTATCAGACATAGACGTGATGTGCGGATTGGCGTTTTTTTCTAAGTGATAAAAGCTAAGCGTGAAAAACAAAATGATCATGCTACTGATGAGCATGAGGTTTCTGAAGGTATTAAAGGAATTTTTTCTACTAAAGGCGTTGAAAATATATTTGGCCGAGCGGAGGACACGTAATATGCGGATGATTCTGACAATTCTCCCCATCCTGAGTGCTTCGATTGTAGGGATAGAAGAAACTAAATCAATCCAATTACCCTTGAAGTATTTCCATTTGTCGTTGGAGCGGAAAAACCCGTTGAAAAAATCATAGAGAAAAAGCATACAAATGACAAAATCAATCCATGACAAGGTTTCCTTGAATTCTTCGGGATAATCTACTATGGTACCAACATATAGTTCTATGACTACATAGATGGATAGTACAAGGAGCAGATTTTGAAACCCAGGTGATTTTTGGTATTCTTCAGTTTCCATTAGGTCAAAAATTAATTTCTCAAAATTGTTGGCTTATCTTCGGGTGTTCAGGCGAATATAAAAAATATTTAATTTTTCTAAGTTTGCATTCGCAAATCGCGTCTTAAATTATTTACTTCTTAACATTATGAAAATATTGATCACTGGATCTAATGGTCTTTTGGGACAAAAGCTTGTCAAGTTGCTGTTGGAAAAGGATATAGAAGTAATAGCCACTTCTCGTGGTGCTAGTCGAGTGAACTACTTATCGAAACCGTTTGAATATAGTGAATTGGATATCACAGATCAGGGTCAGGTCAATGAGGTAATAAGTAAATATAAGCCTCATGTGGTGATACATACGGCTGCCATGACTAATGTGGATCAATGCGAGCTAGAGCAGGCAGACTGCAGAATTCTTAATGTGGATGCTGTAGGCTATTTAGTCAGTGCATGCGAAATGCATGACATACATTTCGTACATCTGTCCACAGACTTTGTTTTTGATGGAGCATCTGGCCCATACAAGGAAGAAGATCAACCCAATCCAATTAGCTTTTATGGTAAGAGTAAGTGGGATGCAGAGCAGATTGTAAAGGATGCAAATTGTGACTGGTCTATTCTCAGGACTGTCCTGGTTTATGGTGTCACACCTGGCATGAGTCGCTCAAATATCATTCTTTGGGTAAAAGAAAATTTGGAAAATAAAAACCCATTAAAAATCGTTGACGATCAGTGGCGTACCCCCACGCTGGCAGAGGATTTGGCGATGGGGTGTTTTTTGGTTGCCACTAAAAACGCTACAGGAGTATTCAATATTTCTGGTGAAGAAATGCTCACACCTTTTGAAATGGCTAAGAAAACTGCTGATTATTTTAATCTGGACTTCTCTTTGGTAACTAAAGTGGACGCCAGCACTTTCTCTCAGCCAGCAAAACGCCCGCCCAAAACTGGTTTTATTTTGGACAAAGCCAAGAAGGTATTGGGCTACCAGCCGCATACTTTTGAAGAAGGCATTAGCATATTGGATGATCAGGTACAAAGCATGAGAGAATAAGCATCCTCTCATGCAATGATTACTTCATTATTCATTTCTTAGGGCATGCACTGGATTAGAGGTGGCAGCTTTGATGGCATGAAAACTTACAGTGAGTTGTGAAATAATCACAGCCAATAGTGATGCCAATACAAAGGCTATCCAAGGCATATCTACGTGATAGGCAAACCCTGATAGCCATTCGTTCAGAAAATAATAAGCAATGGGAGTAGCTATCAAGCATGCTGCCAAAACGGGTTTAGTAAACTCAGTGGAAAGCAACAGAACGACTGTTTTAATATTAGCACCAAGTACTTTTCTGATTCCAATTTCCTTGATCCTTTGTTCTGCTGTAAACATAGACAGGCCAATTAGTCCCAGACAGGCAATAAAAATGGCCAACCAAGTGAAGCTCACAATTAATGAAGCAAAGTTCTCATCGTTTTCGTATTGTCTGCCAAATTCTTCATTGAAGAATACGTATTCAAAAGGGTAGTTGGGGTTTACTTCAGCCCAAATTTCCTCTACTTTTTGAAGGGTGTTCTTTAAATTTTCCTGACGAATTTTTAGAGATAGTACCCCATTGCTCAATGCAGTAGGCTGATAAGGGAGTATGATGGGCTCAATCTGATGTCTCATATTTGCGAAGTGAAAATTTTTCACCACCCCTATCACTGTTTTTTCATTGGGCCCCTGACTGATTTTCTTACCAATTGGATCATCCCAACCAATCGCTTTTACAGCAGCCTCATTCATGATAATAGCAGCTGCTGAGTCAGATTTGATTTCTTTTGAATAGTTGCGACCAGCCACCATTTCCATACCCATCAAATCGAAGTATTCGTGATTGATCCCCATTGTACTCACAATCCAAACGTCGTTCTCATCTGATCCCTCAGGTAACATACCCGTACGACCTACCTGACGACCAGGCATTGACCCTGACAATCCCATGGTCTCAATGTCTGGAATCTGAGCTAGTCTATTTTTAAACCTTTCACCTGTGGCTCTTAGGCTCTGGTCTCCTAAGTTGATGGAGAGAATTTGCGCATCATCAAACCCCTTGTCGGCCGATTTCAGATAGTCTAGCTGATAGTATACAGTAATCGTTCCGATAATCATAGCTATGGAAGCAGTGAATTGTACCACCACTAGCACCTTCCGCAGCCAGACACCAGAAGTGCCTGTTTTGAAATTACCCTTGAGTACCTTAAGAATCGAGAAACCAGATAATAGAAAGGCAGGATATAGTCCGGCTATTACGCCCAAACTAAGCACTGACCCAATCATCCAAAGTACAGTAGTAGTGTCTCCAATCAAGTAAATGAATAGATTCTGATCAATTCCAAAATCTAAAAAGGAACTGGTCACAAAAAGTCCAACCAATGAAAGTATCAAAGAGAAGAAACAAATGACCACAGACTCAGATAAAAACTGCAAAGCCAGTTGCCTTTTACTCGCACCCATGACTTTTCGCATACCTACTTCTTTGGCTCTATTGGCCGAACGGGCTGTAGACAAATTCATAAAATTAAACGCAGCAATCAACACCACAAAAAGTCCCACAATGGCTAATGTGTATAGATAATTGATATCACCTTTGTTTGCATTGAAGATGTCAAATAGGATGCCTGAAGAACTTAAATGTGTTTCACTCAAGGGCTGTAAAGTCACTTTAAAGTTATCACCTACATTATTGTTGCGAATGATTTCCTCCATCTTAGTTTTCACCTCAGCAATATTAGCTGAAGGGCTTAGTGACACATATTCTACCATTGAAATACTGCTCCAGCTATTCAGATAGTTGATGGTATTGCTGTCGCTTTCTGTGGGAACCATGGAAACCAGGAGGTCAAACTCCATGGACGTAAATGGTGAAGGGTCTTTCATCACGCCAACCACTTCCAGGTCTGTAGAATTATCAATTTTGATTGTTTTACCTATAGGGTCTTCCTTCGAAAATATTTTCTTGGCCATGGTTTCAGTAAGCACGGTTGTATTTGGCGCTTGCAGAGCCGTAGGCTGATGACCAGCTACCAATTCGTAATCAAAAATTTCAAAAAGGCTGGGCTCCACGTAAACCATATTTTCTGTGTAGAGTGGCACCTTATTGTATTCTACCAATGAACGACCATTGTAGCTGATACGCACGCTATTTTCTACCGTCGTCAACTCATTTTTCATGGTTTCGCTCAGTGCAGGAAGTGTGATGCCTACGAGATTACTAGTCACACCCAAGGCCTCATCTATGGTGAGTACCCTGTAGATGTGATCAATATTGGAATGAAATCTGTCATAGGACAATTCCTTCTTGATGTAGGTAAAGATGAGCAGTGCACATAGAAAACCAATGGTGAGACCACCAATATTGATAAAGGCAGTAGACCTACTCTTAAAAAGATTTCGTAGTGCGAGTTTAAAATAGTTTTTGACCATGAGTTGAGTTTTTCTAGTTTGAGATGTGCCTAAGCTAGAAAAAGTTTTGTTTTAGGCCAATGAATTTGTGATGGGTGGTTTAGACCTTAAAACTAAAATATCACTGCTCATTCAATCGCCAGTCATAATCCAAAAAGGAAGTTTTCGCATTAGCATCAATTTTGACAGTAGTGTATGGATTCAAAAAATCTATTAGTGAACCATTTTTACGAAAGTCACCCCCATACCAGTTGAACAATTTGGAAAGTTCCAGCCGATCTGAACTGATTTTATTTTTGCTGGTATTGGCCAAAAAGGCTTTAGTTTGTGCAGTCAGTTGCCTATCCAATCGGGCAGGATCATAAGCTTCATTGAGCAATTTGGGGCATGAGACTGCTGCACATACCAGTGCAAAATGAATGCGTGGTTCTTCAAAATCCTTTCTGATGATGCCATGTTCAATGTTATTGAGCGAAAGCTCTTTGCCATCTTCAATTTCAAAACATTCAATATCCCAGGGGGTATTTACAAATGGGATTTGAATAGAAGCACCAATGTCTTTGATACTCTCTATAGGGTAGTATTTTAGCACAAGTTGGATGGTGAGTGCGTTGTAAACATTGATCCAGTAGGCTAGTTTCTCATGGTCGCTCCAGTCACGAGTAGGTGGGTCAATCATCATTTCCACCAAATAATCATTGAGGGGTGTTTCGTCACTTTTAAACGCCTTATAATTGACCCCCCCATTGGTGTCAACATGTTTTTTGAGTAGCATATCAAATGCTTCATGTGAAGGCTGTGCTTTGATCAGATATGGGAAAACGAAAAGGAGTAGAACCAGGAGGTTTTTCATGGTATAAAATTTTATGGATAGCAACCTAACAAGTAATAGACTTATAAAATTCCATTGATCAAATTAATAATAAGACAGCGTATCTTTTTGTTAAAAAGAATAAATTTGACATTCTACAACTAGTGCTAAAACAGTAGCGAATGCAAAATCTAAGTTTAATTCAGTCTTTAGGCCAGAAGCTGTCCCCTCAGCAGATTCAGTTTATCAAACTGCTTCAGGTACCCACTGCCGAATTAGAGGCGAGGATTAAGGAAGAGATGGAAGTAAATCCGGCATTGGAAGAAGGAAAAGAAGAGCAAGCTGACGAACAGGCAGAAGAAGTTGCAGAAGAAGCCAGTGATGAGCTGGATATTGATGACTATCTGAATGAAGATGATTATGCTGGCTACAAAATGCAAGGAGACGGGAATGGCCAGGAAGAAGAACGTGAGATGCCGATTTCGTCTGGGTCTTCTTTGCAAGAGCAATTGATCATTCAATTGGGGTTTGAGAAACTTGATGAGAGACAGACTCAGATCGGGTTGCAGTTGCTGGGAAGTATAGAGGCAGATGGCTACATCCGTAGAGGTTTGGAAGCTATCATGAATGATTTGGCTTTTTCTCAAAATATAGAAACTACTGAGGAAGAACTTGAAGAAATTTTATACAAAATTCAAACTTTTGATCCTCCAGGAATTGCTGCAAGAAATCTAAAAGAATGTTTACTTATCCAATTGGAGAAGCGTGATGATCACTCAGAAGAAAACCAGCTGGCTCATAAAATTGTTTCTAGCTGCTTTGATGAGTTTACCAAAAAGCACTACGACAAAATCCTGAAAAAGCTAAGTATTGATGATGAACAATTGAAGTCAGCAGTACAACTCATTACCAAATTGAATCCTAAACCAGGAGGGATTACAGATGGATTGGTGAAAACTCAATACCTGATGCCAGATTTTATTCTGACGAATGATGAGGGGAAGCTAGATCTGACTTTGAATGCTCGCAATGCGCCAGAATTGAGAATAAGCAGATCTTATGCGGACATGTTTCAGAGTTATCACAAGAGTGATAAGAAGGACAAAAAGCTGAAAGAAACGGTTTCTTTTGTGAAACAAAAGCTGGACTCTGCCAAGTGGTTTATAGATGCAATCAGGCAGCGTCAGAATACTTTACTGAATACGATGAATGCCATTATCAAGTATCAGTATGATTTCTTTTTAGAAGGGGATGAGAGCAAGCTCAAGCCAATGATTCTAAAAGATATTGCTGAGCTGATCAGTATGGATATTTCGACTGTTTCACGAGTTGCTAATAGCAAATCCATTCAAACGGAGTTTGGCATTTACCCGCTGAAGTACTTTTTCTCTGAAGGAATTGCAACTGATTCTGGAGAAGATGTAAGTAGCAGAGAAGTCAAACAAAAGCTCAAAAAACACATTGAGGAGGAAGACAAGTCCAAACCATTGTCGGATGACAAACTAGAAAAATTATTGAAGGCAGATGGTTACAACATTGCCCGCAGAACGGTCGCTAAATACAGAGAGCAGTTGAACCTGCCTGTAGCTAGATTGAGAAAAGAATTGTAGTGGAGCACAGAACGAATACTATTATTTCATACGTATTTCATCCACTGCTCATGCCGACCATGACTTTTCTGATTTTGTTTTGGCTCATGCCAGAACTGATTAAACCATTGACTATTGTTACCCTGCCCTTTCTTTTTATTACGACCTTTTTGATACCACTTTTAAGCATCTCAATGCTGAAATTTTCAGGATCAATTTCAAATTTTAAATTAGAAAGTAGAGAAGAACGCGTGATGCCATTTTCTTTTGTTTCCATTTTTTATGGTTTGACTACTTACCTATTTGTGTTTAAAATTCAGGTCAATGAAATCATTGCCTTGCTGTTGATTGCGACTACGCTATTGGTGACCGTCCTAACCATCATTACGCTTTGGTTCAAAGTCAGCATCCATGCAGCAGGAATTAGTGGTGTGGTAGGTTTTTTTCTTGTATTTGGGCTTAAATACCCAGACAGTATGGCATTTTATCCTTTGTTAGGATTGTTGATATGCGCGGGTTTGGTCATGAGTGCAAGACTTCAACTCAATGCTCACTCACCAAAAGAAATATGGGCGGGTATGTGTACTGGCCTTGGTATTTGCTTTGGAACTTTGTACTGGTTTGTTTAGAGTCCTGTCAGGGAGATACCAATTGTGCTATAGGTCATGTCGGCAGTTCCAGTAGGGCCACTGCTATAGAATATATTGGTGAAGTAAGTCTTGTAAAAGACACTGAAACTTCTGTATCCAAGTCGTGCAGATGCACCCAATCTGATCTTGTTTAACCCAAAGTCATTCTTCTTTTTGTCTTTCATTTTATTACCAAATTCATCTTGGTATTTGATTTTGGTATGTGACTCAAAGCGATAAGCTGCTGATCCACCAACCGCTAAGAAAAGACCGTCCTTTTTCTCATTGCCATTAAAATTGAATCTAATCTCAACTGGGATGTCAAAATAATTTACAGCCAATTGATTTTTTTTCAGACTTCCACCAAGCACGGTAGAAAAACCAAGCGTATCAGTACCATCAGCATCTTCACCATAGGCAAACACTTCCATATTCTTACTGTGGCCAAATTTTTCGAGACTCACGCCTATGCCTGGTCGAAGCTCAAATTTCTTAGCAAATTCGAAAGATTTCACAAAATACAATCCCACAGATTTCGATCTCCACCAGTGATAGGGCAAATTGGTAGGTTGGTTGGATGAAGAGTTGAACCCAAAGTCGAGCATAATCTGACCAGGTAACTCTGGTGTTTTTTTCTTGACTTCTTCAGTAAGTTGGGCTTTAGCTAGTTGGCCAGAGGTAAGTAGTAGGCCTGCAAAAAATGCGAAAATTATTTTCTTCATCGTGTATCTGTCGAACAGCATTCTAATTTTTGAACTGGCAAAGATAGATTAATTTTCAAATTAAAGACTCGGAGGTGAAATTATCTCCAAGTAGGGTTTTGCCATCTTCAATACAATGAGGAATTATGCAGATTCAGTTGCCTACACTTTTGAAATAATTGGGATTTAATTGCTTTTTGAACTTCGGCCAGATGTTTGTGATTATGAATATCTGAAGCTAAAAAATGGACATTTCCAGTTTCAATCAAACGTTTGGCAAATTTCTTAGCCTCTTTAGAATAATACCCTGTTAGCGAACTTATATTAACCTGCATAAAAAGGCCTAGGGTACTTAGGCTGTGGAGAAGTTCTAAGTTGTCATGCAAATAGGTGTATCGCTCGGGGTGAGCTAAAATGGGCTTAAGTCCCCGGGATTGCAACTTGAAAATGATGTCTTCAAGGAAAAGTGGCTTGTTCATAAAAGGGGTTTCAACAAGTATATGCCCATCACCAAAAGTTAGAAGCTCTTCTTCTGTTTCTACTTGATTCGCGAAGTGCTCATCAATAAAATACTCGGCTCCTGCTTCTACCACCAGTGGTATGCCTTCTTCTAAAACTCTGGCGTTGAGCTCAGTTACCTTTTCTCTTATGTCGCTTGGCTTATTCGGATAATAGTTTTGGATAATATGGGGTGTGGTGATAAGTTTTTTATACCCCATCAAACTCAACTGGTGAATAATTTCCAGAGATTCTTTCCAAGATTTCACCCCATCATCAATATTCGGAATCAGGTGTGAGTGAAGATCTACTTCTAAAAAATTCGTTTTCGGTTTTAACCAGTCAAACAAGTAAGTATCTGTTAATCGTTAGCTTCGCTTAATCTTCGTAATAGCCATATCCATAACCATACCCATAAGATCCCTTGCCAGATTTCACTCCATTGAGTATGACAGAGAGGTGTTCGAATTTGTTATTAGAAATCAGACTATGGACGGATTTGAGGTAAGAACGTTTCGAATAATCTGCTCGTACCACGTAAATTGGAAGATCGGCTTTTTTCATTACCAATATACCATCAGTCACTAATCCGACTGGAGGTGAATCCAAAAATATGACATCATATTTCTTTTTCAGCTTTTCAAGAAACTCGTCAAACCTTGGGCTAAGCAGAAGTTCGGATGGATTGGGAGGCATAGGCCCAGCTGAAATAAAATGAAGATTTTCAAGCTCAGATTCTTGAATACAGTCTTCCACCTTTTCTTTACCTATCAAAATCGTACTCATTCCTTTTTGAACTTTTTCAGATTCAAACGCAATGTGTACTTTAGGCTTACGCATATCCAGATCCACAATTACTACTTTCTGTCCGGCGTATGCGAATACAGCTCCTAAGTTTACGGCAATAAAAGTTTTCCCTTCACCACTTACGGTTGACGTGACTGAAACCAACTGATTTTTACCATTGGTAGCCATAAACTCCATATTGGTACGAATCGAGCGCAGCGATTCGCTGATAGAAGATTTTGGATTATTGGTTACTATGAGCTTGGAATTGGCCAGTTTTTCCTGTTTGTAATTAGGAATGAGCCCCAAAATAGGTGCATGCATGATCTTTTCTAGCTCTTTTTGACTGGTAATCTTATCGTGCAACAAAAATTGGATAGCTACAAATAATATACTTATCATAAGCCCAACCACAAGTCCTAATCCATATATAAGTAGGCTTTTTGGGTGGATAGGTGTGTTAGCCACTGAGGCTGGAGATAAAATCACAAAATTGGTGACTGTACCAGCTCGTGCGATTTCCAATTCTATTTTGCTCTGAATAAGAGAAAAATAGAACTCTTCCTGTAGTGTATATAGGCGTCTGTTCTTATTGTAAGAGGTGCCCATGGAAGGTAACTCAACAAAATTGTTCTCTAAAATGGTTCTCTTTTTATTTAGATCTGCCAAGTCTTGAGCCAGATTGTTTTTGTAGGCCAACAATCGTGAATTTGCCGAATTTTTAGCGATTTCTATTTGCTGATCAAGCCGTTTTATTACTTGAGTGTTCTCATTGTAAGAGTTAAGTTTTAAGGCACGGTCATTTACCAAATCATTATAACTGTTCACCAGTTCGGTAATTCGCGTCGGCATTTTAAAGATGCTGACTTGTTGGCCATTTCTGAAGTTTTCACCCACAAGATCCACTTCTGCCAAGTGCTCCCGCAAATTGTAACGTTGAGAATCAAGTTCGTTGAGCAGTGCAATGGTTTTGGTCAAGTCGCTCGATAAATCAGTTGTTCTATTTTTAATAGTAAACTTTTCAAAGTAATCTTCATACTCCACCAGCTCCTTGGAGGTTTTAGCCATTTGGGTTTCCAGAAATCTAATTTTTTGTTCTACGGCTTGATTTTTAGCATTCTTGGTGAAAGCCAAATATATGGTGTCAATGGCTTGAAGTAAGTTTCTGGCTTTGGTCTGGTTGAAGTCAGAAAGAGAGATTTTTATCGTGTTGGCATTGAAGTTGATGGGTTCAACAGTGACATGAGATTCCAGGTAATTAATCAGTGATTCTTTGCTGTTTAGTACAAAATAGAAATCAATTAAATTTTTCTGATCATCAAAAAAATTGGTTTTCTCTAAAGTAAAACTAAAGTCCTTTGTCACTATTGGATTCCCAAATTGCTGTTTCTCCCCAATTCGTCCACCCAGATACTCTGAGGAAATATAGAAATCAGTTTCGTTTAATATTTCAATATCGAAGCGCTTATCAAGAAGGGCTGAATTTGTCAAATCATATTGTACCTCAAATGGTGAATTGCCATAACGCTCGTCTACCAGATGACTTCTGCCAGGATGATAGTAAGAAATACCCATCCCAATGGCGTCCACTACTTTACTAAAGAATAGTCTTGACCTAAGAATTTCTATCTCCCCTGCTATACCCTTGATATCTTGTTCGAGCGGATTTTGAAGGCCTAATAAATTAGCGTCATTTTTAATGTCTAATTTCAGAATCGATTCGGCACTATATATGGGTTTGGTGTACCTCATATACAAGAAGGAAAGACTCATTGTTGTGATCAAAATTCCGAGCACCCATGGCCAACCTGAAGCAAAAACTTGCCTAAATTTTTCAAAATCGAAGTTCTCAAACGCACCGTCATTTTCAGGGTTATGATGACTGCGTATGTCTTGAGGAATATGTACGTTTCTAGGGTTCAAGGATTATAAATTTTGTAATACTAGAATGAGTGCTAACGTACTGCTCAATAAACTTAGAAGAGGGGCTACATCCTTAGTGCCTTCAATGAATGGCCTTCTCCAGGGTTCGATATAAATAATGTCGCCTGGCTCGATGTCCAGCATGGATTGTTTCATGCCAGATACAGTAGATAGGTTGATTTGATAAATTTCTGGATTGGAAAGCTTACCACGAATGACTTTAATATTTTGCGACTTTGAGCCCATATCCAGCCCTCCAGCTATGGCCAGCACTTCTACAAGTGATACATTCTCATTGGTGAGTGGGATAATTTGCCCACCTGTGGGTGTTGCTCCTAAGACTACTACCCGTTTGTTGCTAAACTGTAGTTTTACAAATGACTGCTTATAGAATTCATCATATTTTTTTTGAAGCATGAGTTCAGCTTGGTCAAGCGTCAGACTGTCTACTTTAATTTGACCTACTATGGGAAACTTTGCTGTACCATCTGTTTTCACCAAGTAATTAAATGTGGGTCTGTTTTTAAGACCCTGCACATTTTGTTGGAGCTCATTATTTGGGTCTACGATTCTCTCCCCATCGTTGGTAAATACATCAAGTGAAAGCATGTCATCGACCTGTATGAGGTAATTTTTCTCGGCCTGCCTCACAGCAGAAGTTAAATCTTGTTCTGTAAAATTGTCGTCCAATTTGAACATAACATCCTGCTTGTATGCTTTGCAGCTAACCAGGAAAATAACAATGGCAATTGGAAAAATAAAAGCGTTAAACCTTTTCACTATGAGTTGTTTTGGAAGATTTCCATTCAAATCGTAATATAAAACAGAACAAATTTATACAGTCGATAATTGATTCATAATATTTGAAAGATGTTTTAAATATTGGTTGATAACAATTTGCTCATCAAACTTACTTTCAATCAGTTGTCTCCCCTTTTTTCCCATTTCTGAAAGTTCTTCTTCTACCATGTCACAAATCATATTCATTTTATCAGAGAGGTCTGCTGCGTTTCTGTCTTTGCATAGGAGGCCAGTCACTTGATCTGACACCACTTCTTTGCATCCAGCTACATTTGTAGTAATAACGGGTCTACCCATAGCTGCAGCCTCTAGCAAGGTGCGTGGAGTACCTTCTCGATAAGACGGCAATACAATACAGCTGGCCGCTTCAATATAGGGTTTGACGTTGTCTGTCTCACCTAAGTATTCTACAAAGCCATTGTCATGGGCCTTGGCTATTATTTCTTCTGGAATACCTCTGGCATGATCAGGATCCAATTTACCCAACAGTTGAAATTTTGCATCTGGATATTTCTTAAGTGTTGTTTCTGCAGCTTCCAAATACTCTAAGACCCCTTTGTCGATAATGAGTCTGGAGATCATAAGAAAGACTTTTCCGCCTGTGATAGGGGCTGTTTTTGTGAACGCCGTTAGATTGATGCCTGACCCTGGCAGTAAGTCCATATTGAGTTTGGGGAGATCAATTTGGGAAAGAAATGCCTCCTGGTCGTCTGCATTTTGAAAAAATACCAGGTCAGCTTTTGCGAAAGCATGTTGGTAGAGTTTTTTGGCTATCCAGGAAGAAATACTTCTGGAAAGAAAAACAGTCCCTAGGCCACTGACATTGTTGATTACTGGAATTCCCAGGGACTTGGCAGCCAATGTCCCATATATATTGGGTTTTACAGTATAATGAAAAGCAATGTCAGGCTTTTGTTGTTGGTATACGGCTTTTAATTGTTTAAAAAGGGAATAATCCCTAAAAGGATTTGAACCCGTATTGTCCATTGATATGGACACAAAATGACATCCTTCTTCCTCAAGTTTTTTTGAATAGTCGTCTTGAGGAGCTATGGTGACTACTGTATGTCCTAGTTTCAAAAGCTCTCGAATCAATCCCATTCTGAAATTATAGATGTTCCATGAAGTATTGATTGTTATGGCTATTTTCATTCTCTAATTCTAAGGCAAAGACATTACTATGTTGCCAAATATATTTAGCCGAGCGATTATGTAGAGTATAGATCGACGAATATTCTATTTTACTTGATGGAAATCCTAAGAATTGAACAATTTTGCAAAAATCGCATGAAATGGGAGATTATTACGAAACCAAGAAGGAAGTAGAGAAAGCTGTTTTAGTAGCTCTCTCGCCGAGTAGGCAGTCAGAGGAAAAAACGGATGAGTACTTGGATGAACTTGAGTTTCTGGCAGAGACCTTGGGTATTAAGACAAAAAAAGCGTTTGTTCAAAAGCTGGATAAGCCTGATATCAGGAGTTTTGTGGGCAAAGGAAAACTTGAAGAAATCATAACTTACGTCAAAGACCAAGAGATTGATGTAGTGATTTTTGATGATGATTTATCTCCCTCCCAACTCAGAAATTTAGAAAGAGAACTGGAGGTCAAAATTTATGATCGCAGTTTGCTTATTTTAGATATTTTTCTGAAAAGGGCTCAAACTTCGCAAGCTAAAACCCAGGTAGAACTCGCGAGGTATCAATATTTAATGCCAAGACTGACTCGCATGTGGACTCACCTCGAAAGGCAGCGAGGTGGTACAGGAACTAGAGGAGGTGCCGGTGAGAAAGAAATCGAAACGGACAGACGTATGATTCGTGATCAAATTTCTGTTCTAAAGAAAAAGCTTGTTAAAATTGATAAGCAGGGAGAAACCAGAAGAAAAGCTAGAGCTAATGTAGTGAGGGTGGCACTTGTAGGATATACCAATGTTGGTAAATCTACCATCATGAACATGCTCTCAAAAGGAGATATTTATGCAAAAAATGAGCTGTTTGCCACTGTTGATTCTACGGTAAGAAAAGTGGTCATCAACACCATTCCTTTCTTGTTATCTGATACGGTAGGGTTTATCAGAAAGCTTCCACATAATCTTATAGAGTCGTTTAAATCTACATTAGACGAAGTACGAGAAGCAGATATTCTTTTGCATGTAGTGGATATTTCACACCCTTCATTTGAAGAGCACATGCAAGTAGTAAATGATACCTTACAAGAATTAGGGGCTGCTGACAAGGAGATGATTGTTGTTTACAATAAGATTGATCAGCTGACTTCTCCAGATGAAGAAGAAGGTTTCGATTTTGTGGCAGGTATTGATACCACAGCAAAAAACAAAACGAACATATTTATCTCAGCAGTGAAGAAAACTAACACTGCAGAATTCAGAAAGGTGATTTTTGAAAAAGTCAAAAACCACCACATGAAAATTTATCCTAATTATCTAGCTCCAGAGTACTATTAGTAATCCTTCACGCAGCGACAGCTGTTCATATTTCGTGCGCTAATCACATCATGCGCTACTTCATTATAGTCGGCATAGAGTGAAATAAGACCTGCAGTCTTCTTATTTCCAATTTCAGCATCCCACAAATGAGCAGTCTTCCCAATGTCACTAAATTGTCCTTCGACATTCGAAAATCCTCCCATTAGAATGTTCAAATTGCTTGCACCGCCTTCCTTAAGAGCTGAAGCAGCCGTTTTGTAGCCGCCATAGTTCAACATCAATTCTTGCCATTCAAGCTGAGTGGAGAGATGCCAACCTTCTGGACAGGCAAGTTTCGCATCTACCCAATTATATAAACGCCCGAACTTCCCGCAGTACGCAGGGTAGTTTTTGTAGCATACTGAACCCTCGGTTTCGAAATTCAAGTTTTCAGCCATCCATTCTCTTTCAATAAAAATGCCGCCTTCTAGTTCTATTCTGATCACGGCAGATTTGTAAGTTTTCCCATCTCTAGAGTCAGTAAAAGAACTCATCTCTTGGGCAAAGGCCCCGAAACAAAGTGAATAAATGGTAAGTAGAGTAAAGATTCTTTTCATGTTCGATTTATTAAGGTTTAATCGAGGATTAGTTATTAATTCTGAAAATAATACAAAAATTGGCTATATCAGACCAAAAATATAAAATTTCTATGACTCGACCTCATTTTGCAAATCTTAAACAATGTATTAAATTTAACAAATATCCATACCAAATGGAATTATCTGCTAATGAGGAAGTTATATATTTCAAAACTAAATAATCTATATTTCAGAATAAATCTAACTTGAAATGATCCAAAGGAATATTTCTTCTTATCTACCAATAATTTATCTGTTTACTGTTCTACTCAGTATTTTCATTATCCATTTAGGTGAAGTGATAGGGGCACATTATTATCAGATTGAAATTAGGAATATAGACAAGAACAAGAAAAAGGCTTCATTTAAGAAAACCAAGAAAAAGGCGATTTCAAAAATTAGCGAGAATGAGACACTAAAAGCAGATACTGTCTTAGTGAGTACTGAAGAATTGAGCACTTCTAAAGACTCAATAAAAATGGAAGCAGCTACTGTAAGCGACTCTGACTTCATTTCAAATTTGATTGGTGAGTATCATTCCAAATGGAAAAATTCTAAAGGGAGAATATCTAGAACGGATGTGGTAATCAGGTACTACAAGAAAAATAAGGATGAAGATCGGGTATATAAGTTGCGAGATCTTGGTTTTTATATCCACGAGCGGCCAGCTGAAGATGATTTTGATGATTACGAATCCAACGCTATTTTTTATGGGGATTCGATAAAAAGAGAAGACTTGATTTTAATCGCTCATAATTTGATACAAAATGGAGTTAAGCTTCAGAGCTTGACTTTGTCAAAGTTCCATGCTGCCTGGAAGGCTCATTCTGTAGAAATTGGTACAGATACCACAGCCCTTGGCGAAAAGCCATTAACCCTTGCCACACTTAGAAAAAAGTGGGAGTCTATGTAGCTTTGATATATGCAAAGAAGGTCTCATATTCAGTTGCTCATAGATGCCCTACGACTGAGCAGATTCAACAATCTGATCATTATTTTTATCACCCAATATGCAGGAGCCATTTTTTTGCTCAATGCTGATTTATCTATCTGGTATGTCATTGGTGATTTCAAGTTTTTTATTCTTGTGGTTAGCACGGTTATTATTGCCGCAGCAGGATATTATATCAATGATTATTATGATATTAAAATCGACCTAATCAATAAGCCTGAGCGGGTTATCGTGGGCCATACAATCAAACGGCGTCCAGTCATGATTGCCCATACTACGCTAAATGCAGTTGGTATTCTTTTGGGAGCGACAGTTTCGCTTTGGATTGGAGTTATCAATTTGATTTGTGCTTTTCTGCTATGGTGGTATTCAAATCAGCTTAAGCGGCTTCCTTTTATAGGAAACTTTGTGGTAGCTGGCTTGACAGGGTCTACCCTTTTAGTGCTTTTGGTTTACTACAGATCCCCAGATTTGTTGACTATAATTTATGCCATATTTGCCTTTGGCATTACGCTCATTAGAGAGATCATCAAGGATATTGAAGACATGGAAGGCGATGCTAATTATGACGGCATGACGTTGCCTGTGTATTTTGGCATGCGGAGAACGAAGATTATAGTATTGGTCATTATTGTGCCTTTCGTCACCAGTTTGATTGTGTTCTTGCTTAAGATTCAAAATCAGTACTTACTGTATTATTTTGCCACACTGACAATTCCCTTTTTATACTTTGTTTACAAGCTCATATATGCCGATACCAAAAAACATTTTGCTTACCTAAGTAGCTATTGCAAATGGCTTATCATTGCAGGAATTTTCAGTATGGTCATTCTAAAATTCTAAAGTGTTTCAATGAAAAGACTCGCCATTTTTGCTTCAGGTAGCGGTTCTAATGCTGAACAGATTACTAACTATTTTCAAGACAAAAAAGAGGCAAGGGTAGATTTGATCTTAACGAACAAACCCAATGCCTTTGTCCTTGAGCGTGCCAGAAAACTCGGAATTGAAAGTTTGGTTTTCAATCGAGAGGCTTTTTATCGTTCAGATGAAATCATTACAGCGCTGAAGGACAGAAAAATTGATTTAGTTGTTCTGGCGGGATTTTTATGGCTAGTGCCGAATAATCTTATTGCGGCATTTCAGAATAGAATTGTCAACATTCATCCTGCACTACTGCCTAAATATGGGGGTAAAGGCATGTACGGAGCGCATGTTCATCACGCAGTGGTTGCCAATCGGGAAAAAGAAACAGGAATTACCATTCACCTGGTTGATGAAATTTATGATAATGGCGAGATTCTTCGACAGGAAAAGTGTGAAGTATTGGCGTCAGATACACCAGAAAATGTGGCAGAAAAGATTCACAAATTGGAATATGAATATTTCCCAAAAACCATCGAAGCGTATCTTTCCACATTTTAGCGATTTAGAGGGTAAAACTTTAACGTATTTTTCCACATCTGCTAAATAAATAAGTACTTTTGCCCCTTATTTTTAAAAGGGGAAAATGGGATCAAAAAAAATTAAATCAGCACTTATTTCTGTCTTTCACAAAGACAATCTTGACAATATCGTCAAAGTACTCGCCGCCAATGATGTAACCATCTATTCTACTGGCGGGACGCAAAAATTTATTGAGGATTTAGATATTGCAGTTACCCCCGTAGAGGATCTTACTGCTTACCCTTCTATCTTTTCAGGTCGCGTCAAAACCCTACATCCAGCCATTTTCGGAGGCATCTTAAACAGAAGAGAAAACACCAGCGATCAGGAAGAAAAAGCCACACATAATATTCCAGATATAGATCTTGTGATTGTTGACTTGTACCCATTTGAAGCTACTGTAGCTTCAGGAGCAAGTGAAGCTGATATTATTGAAAAAATTGACATTGGAGGAATTTCATTGATTAGAGGAGCAGCAAAAAATTTCAATGATGTACTCATTGTTTCGTCAATGGAGCAATATGAAGAGGTTCAGGGTATGTTAGATTCTCAGAACTGCGAGACTTCATTAGAGCAGAGAAAATCTTTTGCTTGCAAAGCATTTGACATCTCTTCGCATTACGACTCTGCGATCTTCAATTATTTCAACAAAGAACAAGAGGAACCGTCTTTCAAACAAAGTGTAAGACATTCTCAGTCCTTGAGGTATGGAGAA
Source organism: Reichenbachiella faecimaris (assembly GCF_900176375.1). GTDB lineage: Bacteria > Bacteroidota > Bacteroidia > Cytophagales > Cyclobacteriaceae > Reichenbachiella > Reichenbachiella faecimaris. The sequence goes on from NZ_FWYF01000002.1 coordinate 993,590, forward strand.
AATCCACACCAAAGTGGTAGTTTCTTTGGAGAGTTGACAGAGTTATTTGATCAACTCAATGGCAAGGAACTCTCATACAACAACTTAGTAGATGTAGATGCAGCAGTAGCCCTGATGAGAGAGTTTGAGGGTGAGACCGCATTTGCTATTATCAAGCATACCAACGCTTGTGGAGTAGCCAAGGGTACAGATGTGAAGGACGCATACCTAAAGGCACTATCCTCAGATAACGTATCTGCTTTTGGAGGGATTTTGATAACAAATAAAAAAGTTGATTTGGCTGCAGCTGAAGAAATCAACAAGTTGTTTTGTGAAGTGCTGATTGCACCTGAGTATGATGAGGAAGCTGTGAAATTATTGAAGTCTAAGAAGAATAGGATTATTCTGAGAATCAAAGATATGACTCCTCGTCCAGTTCAATTCAAATCTTTGCTAAATGGAGTAATCGTTCAGGATGCTGATTTGAAAACAGATACCAAAGAAGACTTGACGATCGTCACCAAAAAGGCCCCAACTGCCGAGCAAATCGAGGCCATGTTGTTTGCTTCTAAAATTTGTAAGCATACCAAATCTAATACTATCGTATTCACGAATAATGACATGATGCTTTCGAGTGGTACGGGCCAAACAAGCAGAGTAGATGCTTTGAATCAAGCTATTGAAAAAGCTGGGAGTTTTGGAATGGATTTGAATGGTGCCGTGATGGCGTCAGATGCCTTTTTCCCATTTCCTGATTGCGTAGAAATTGCCAACAATGCGGGCATAGCTGCCGTGATACAACCAGGAGGCTCTATCAAGGATCAGCTATCAATTGATTATTGCGACGAGGTGGATATGGCTATGGTTATGACTGGCACTCGTCATTTCAAACACTAAGTATTCAATAACCTAATATCAATTGTTATTAGTATTGATTACCTAATTTTTTGTGCGTAATTTGTGATCTTTTGATCACCAAAAATATTTGAGTCAACTAAAGTTATGGGAATATTTGATTTTTTCTCGAGTGATATTGCGATTGATTTGGGTACAGCAAATACCTTGATCATTAGCAAAGGAGAAGTAGTGGTGGATGAGCCTTCTATTATTGCTATTGATAAGTCTAAAAATAAGGTGCTTGCTATTGGTGCAGAGGCGATGCAAATGCACGAGAAAACACATGAGAGTATCAAAACCATCAGACCGCTTAAAGATGGTGTAATTGCAGACTTTCAGGCTGCTGAATCTATGATTCGTGGCATGATCAAAATGATTGATAAAGATAAGAAGAGATTATTCCCAGCTTCTCATCGAATGATCATTTGTATTCCGTCAGGTATTACTGAAGTAGAAAAAAGAGCCGTGCGGGATTCGGCCGAGCATGCAGGAGCTAAAGAAGTATTTATGATTCACGAGCCTATCGCTGCGGCTATAGGCATTGGTATAGACATTGAAAGACCTGATGGTAGCATGATTGTCGATATTGGTGGTGGTACCACAGAAATTGCTGTTATTGCTTTGTCAGGTATAGTTTGTGACCAGTCTATCAGAGTGGCAGGTGATGCCTTCAACAAGGACATACTTGATTATATGAGAAGACAGCATAATTTGCTGATTGGAGAAAGAACTGCCGAGAAAGTGAAAATTCAGGTGGGGTCAGCTTTGACTGAGTTGGATGAAGGCCCTGAGGATTTTGATATTAGAGGGAGAGATTTGATGACGGGTATTCCTAAGGTAATTAAGCTGTCCTACTCAGAGGTGGCTTTTGCGATTGACAAATCAGTATCCAAAATTGAAGAGGCAGTACTCAAAGCACTAGAAATAGCTCCACCAGAATTGTCTGCTGATATTTATGACAATGGAATTTACCTCACTGGAGGAGGTGCTTTACTCAGAGGTCTTGATAAAAGATTGGGAATGAAGACAAAACTACCTATCCACATCGCCGAGGATCCATTGAAAGCTGTGGTTCGCGGTACTGGCAAGGCATTGAAAGAATTGGAGCGCTACCGTGCCGTATTAATGCAATAAGATAAATGGAAAGACTCTTCCAGTTTCTATATAAGTATAGAACTTTCATCCTGTTGGTCGTACTGGAGGGAATCTGTTTTTGGATTATTGTCAATTCAAACAACTATCAGGGAGCGAAATACTTTACCTCATCCAATCGTTTGATTGCCTCTATCACATCTGCTTCGGATCAGGTTGGCGACTATTTCAATTTGACAGATCAGAACAATAGATTGGCCGAAGAGAATGCCAGGCTTCGTCAAGAATTGCTACAATTAACGGACTCACTTTATATGGCAAGGTTCGTTTTGGATTCTAGTCATTTGGGTATCAAGGCCAAAGTGATAGATAATTCGCTCTTTTTCAGGAATAATTACCTGACTTTAAACAAAGGGTCTGAACATGGAATTGAGCGTGGGATGGGTGTAGTAGGGCCAGATGGTGTAGTTGGCCAGGTGTTAAATGTTTCGAAAAATTATTCAACTCTTATTTCTGTCTTGCATGGCAAATCTATGATTTCAGCACATCACATGCCCACTGGGACGTTGTGTTCTGTGGTTTGGAAAGGAGAAGATCCATTGTATGCGGATTTGGAATATTTGCCCAGACATATTTCAATAGCCCCAGGAGATTTGATTAGTACATCTGGTTACAATTCGATCTATCCAGAAAATGAAATGATAGGTGTCGTTACAGACGTGAACTTGGAAGATGATGCTACTTTTTATGAGGTAAAAATTAAACTCGCTACAAATTTTTACACACTTACGCATGTCTATCTATTGAAATTGACTGGGCAAAATGAAATTGATTCTTTAAACCTACAACTCGAATATGAATAGGTTTAATGTTTTCGGGGGGTTATTTAGAACTTTGCTGCTCATTCTGGCACAAGTCATTTTATTCAAAAATTTGGTGCTTTTTGATAGTGCCTTTTGCTTTGGGTATATTTTGATATTTCTGATGTTGCCCATGGATACCAATCCTATCGTGCAACTTCTGGTTGGGTTTGTCGTGGGAATAGTTATTGATTCTTTTTACAATACACTTGGGATTCATGCTGCTGCCAGTGTGCTTTTGGTTTATTTGAGGATCTATTGGTCTCGAGTGATGACACCAAGTGGAGGGTACGATTCGGGCCCCAAAATCAATTTGAGAACACAGGGTCTAGGGTGGTTTGTAACCTATACTTATCCGCTGATCTTTGTACATATTTTGCTGCTTCTATTTATAGAGGCAGCTGGCTTCGGATTATTTTGGCAAACCTTAACCAAGGTATTTTATAGTTCTGTTTTTACGTTAATTATCATTTTGATCATTCAATATTTGTTTTATAAAAAGATGAAATAGCATGAATGAAGATAGAAAATATATTGTCAGGATAGCGATTGTTTTGGTCGCAGCTGCGTTCTTGATTAAGCTGTTTTCTATTCAAGTATTAGACGACAACTATAAGGCTGCTGCAGAAAGTAATATCATTCATACAGTTACCGAGTATCCCTATCGTGGGCTGATATTCGACAGAAATGGTAAACTTTTGGTCTATAATGAGCCTATTTTTGACCTTGATGCAGTGCCAAAAGAACTACATATCAAGGATACCCTGATGCTAAGTGGGATGCTGGGGATCGAATATGAAGACTTATTAACTAATCTTCAAAAAGCAAAACGCTATTCTTCTATCCAGCCTACGACTATCGTGAAGCAGGTGCCCAACCATGTTTTTGCCCAAGTACAGGATCAATTAGTGGATTATGATGGGATCTATCCAAAAGCAAGAACAATCAGGGGCTATCAATACAATAGTTTGGCCAACGTGTTCGGATACATTGGCGAAGTAAGCAAGCGCCAGCTGGATCGAGACACCACCAACTACTACAAGAGTGGTGACTATATGGGAATTACAGGATTGGAATCTTCATACGAAAACTATTTGAGAGGGAAGCGAGGTGTCAAATACAAAATGGTGAATGTACGAAGGGTAGAAAAAGGTTCCTTTAAGGATGGTGAGCTAGATACACTGGCGATCTCTGGCGAAAACCTCACCTTGAGTATAGATATCGACCTACAAGCTTATGCCGAAAAACTCATGGAAGGCAAAATAGGTAGCGTAGTAGCCATTGAACCAGCTACTGGTGAGATACTAACATTCGTCTCTGCGCCTACTTATAATCCAGGAGATCTTGCTGGCCGAAATTTCAGTGGAAATTTCAAAGGACTCAGTACAGATAGCCTAAAGCCACTGTTTAATCGTCCATTGATGGCAATGTATCCTCCGGGCTCTATTTTTAAAATTGTTCAAGGCCTTATTGCTCTGGAAGAAGGAGTGATTGGTGCCTATGATAAAATCTATTGTGACCATTCTTTGATTGGAGATCATGCGCCTCAAGGAATATATGACATGAGAAGAGGCATTATGCTTTCATCAAATAATTATTTTGCCAGAGTCTTTCGTTTGGTGATCAATCAACACCCGGAGATGAGTCAATTTGAACAAGCTCCTCTAGGATTGGCCAATTGGAAAGAGCAAGTAAGTCGATTCGGATTAGGAACACCATTAGGAATAGATCTGCCCAATGAAAAATCTGGCTTCATGCCTGGCCCCGATTATTATAACCGCGTATATGGGACGGGCAGGTGGAAGGTATCCAATTTGACTTCTTTGAGTATTGGCCAGGGCGAAATTTTAATGAATCCCATACAAATGACCAATCTCGCGGCCATAATGGCTAATAGAGGCTATTACTATAAACCGCACATTGTAAAATCCATTGGGGAGTCAAATTATCTGCTACCAGAGTATCGGGAGAAAGTGGAGACGGGTATCAGTGCAGAGCACTTTCCAGTAATTATCCAAGGCATGGCAGATGCCCTGAGCGGAACAGCCCCGAGAGCAATTGTACCAGATATTGAAATTTGCGGTAAAACAGGAACAGTAGAAAATCCGCATGGAGAGGATCATTCTGTATTTATGGCGTTTGCCCCTAAGGATGATCCCAAGATTGCAATTTCAGTTTTTGTAGAAAATGCAGGATGGGGAGGCCGAGCAGCTGCCTCAACTGCAAGCTTGCTCATTGAAACTTATCTAAAAGGGTCACACAAACGTCAGTGGTTGGAAGATTATGTCTTGCTTGGTGATTTTCGTGATCGAAAAAGAAAAACACCAGCAGCTCCTGTTTTGATAGATTCAGTGGGCACAGAAAATAATCAGGTACTCGAAAGCGAAGAGGTACAATGAGGGGAGAGAGCATATTAGATAGAGTAGACTGGACGACTATTACTTTGTATTTCGTCATGGTGCTTTTGGGTTGGGCCAGTATTTATGCAGCCGTGTATGATGAAGAAAATGCTGCAGACCTGATCTCACTTGCCTTTAACCCGGGCAAGCAGCTGATATGGATGGGTACAGCCATGATCATTATCATTGGCGTGATGAGTTTGGATTTTAAGTTTTACGACTATTCGGCTTATGTGATTTATGGTGTAGTGATTGTGTTGCTAATTGCTGTGCTTACAACAGGAACGGTCGTGGCAGGCTCTAAATCATGGTTTCAGATTGGAAGTTTCAGATTGCAGCCAGCTGAATTTGCCAAGTTTGCCACTGCACTAGCCTTGGCCAAATATTTGGGTGATGTGCATGTCAAGTTCGAAGAGATCAAAACTCAGCTCATTGCCTTAGCCATTTTAGGAGGCCCCATGCTACTCATTCTACTTCAAGGTGACGCAGGGTCGGCCATGGTTTTTGGTTCTTTTTTAATCGTACTTTTTAGAGAGGGAATATCGCCTATCTATTTCATACTTGGTATTGCATTTGTTGTACTATTTATTCTAACGCTACTAGTCAGTAAGACCGTATTATTTATTGCCACTACTGTGATATGTGTGATCATGATTGGTGTGTCTTTCAAGCATCCTAAACGAATTGTTGCTACAGTGGTATTGGGTGCTTTGGTATTTGCGACTGTCATTAGTGTGGATTTTCTGATGACGAATGTGCTTAAGCCTCACCAGAGGAGTAGAGTAATATCTTTGGTAAATCCAGATGCTGATCCATTAGGGGCAGGGTGGAATGTGACTCAATCTAAGATTGCGATAGGTTCTGGAGGTTTTTTTGGTAAGGGTTTCTTAGAGGGTACACAAACCAAATTTGACTTTGTACCAGAGCAAAGCACTGACTTCATTTTTTGTACGATAGGAGAAGAACAGGGGTGGTTTGGTAGTCTGGTACTGATTTCTCTTTTTGTGATACTCCTTTTTCGAATTTCCGCGATTGCGGAACGGCAAAAATCTAAATTTGCTCGGATCTATGGGTATGGGGTGTTGAGTGTTTTCTTTTTTCATTTTGCCGTCAACATTGCCATGACTATAGGATTTTTTCCAGTAATAGGCATTCCACTACCTTTTTTTAGCTATGGGGGTTCATCGTTATGGTCTTTCACGATTCTGCTATTTATCCTTATTAAGTTGGACTCTCATCGCATGCAGATTTTGATGCGCTAATCAGCTTGGAGGAATTTTTGAAAAGGTAGGATCATTGATTTTGACTTCATAGAATTCAAAAAAATATTCATTCTTCCCTCCCTGAATGATTTGTACCTGCATCGGAAATTCAAATTCTTGTACTTCTTCCCATTTAGAAAAGAATATTTCAATCCGTTCCGTTTCGTCAAATGGATTTGTGATTTGGAAGCTTTGCACTCTGTCAGAGTTTTCATGGAATATAAAATCAACTTCATTTCCAATTGTGTCGAAATATTTACCGTCCACATAATTAAAAACAAGTTTTGGATTGTGCGATATCATGTGAAATGAATGCCCTTTACCCACGGATATTTCTCTAGATTCTGTCCACCTTTCTATTGTATCACTAGTGAGGACAAATCCTAATGTGTCACCATAAATGATAGCATCATAATCTGGATAATCGCTTGGGTAACTTTGATGGAAACGGGTATACCCATCAGCTGTGGCGTGCAATTCTGTATGGTATGATCTGGTTGGCCCTTTGCACCTGGCTTTTGATGTAATAGAATATAAACTACTAACTTCTGGTTTTGAGGAACAACCTATTACCAGTAGGAACAAGAAAAATTTAAAGTTTGCCATAGGGTCACATTTCATTTGAAACAATGATAAGTGCCAAGTCCCTATCTGACGATTATCTAAACCTCTTAAAGATTACTTTGAGCAATTCCTTGACCTCATCCGAGTTCATATCCCAATCGTATTTTTTGGCATAATTCTGTACCAGCAGCTCGACTGATGAGTCAAAGGAATCACAGTCTTCAACTTGATCCATGGCTATTTCATAATCTTTGTCATGGCCTTCAAAAAGATCGTTGACAAACATATAGCGCTGATTGATGTTGATATTGTTTTTAAGATTTGACAGCGACTTAGTTTCTAAAGCTGCAGCTACTGTTTTGGCCTTCTCTTTTTCCTCGTATCGTTGATTCAAAGTTTTGATGTCTCCCTTGTATTGTTGGTTTATACTATGAGATTCAGCCTCTAACTCTTCTTTTTCAACAGGTTCGAATTCATCATTGATTTCGTCTTGAGAAGTGGATTCTTCAGGCGCAACGGTCTCAATTTCTTCTAGTGTATCCAAAGGCTCGGGCATTGGGAATTGCTCAGGGTCTACTTGTTTGTCTGTCACATTGAGAGGCAGAGTTGAATTGAACAATTCGGTGATATGTTCTATTTCCTGATTGGAATCAGTGTAAGACGCGAGGGCGCTTTGGATGGCCGACTGCAAATCATTTCCTTGATTGAGCCTACTCCATAAATCCTCAAATAGCGCCTTGTGTAATTTGATGTATTTGCTACTTGCCTTGAGCTCTCTACTCTTATCAACGCTTGCGGTTTTGGACAATTCCTTGGTGTAATAGCTCGCTGGATCATAGAGTAATTCCAAAGTTGCCTTTACTGACTTCTCAAGTAGTGGTTGAAAATGCTCTTTGTCTATTTGTATATGCTTAGATAGCGTGTTGATAAATGCTTTAAGCGCCTGATTTACGTCCTCGTTTTTATAATCGAAGTAAGGGCTTCTAAATTTTTTAATTTCGTCCTGCCATTCATCAAACAAGGCCTTCAGTATAAAGAAATTGACCTGCTTAACTGGCGTAATCGAAATAATTTGCTGACCTGATATAGAGTCATTTTGGCTAAAAAATTCTTCGGCTATTTTGGCTGAGTAAGACTGGCTGTAGGTGTTTGTGGCTTCTTGATTTAATTTGCTACCGTGCATAATATTTGCTTCTTTTGCTAAGTTAAAGAATATGCCGAAAATCGTTATACAAAACCTTCACAACAAGGAGATTTTCATCAAAAACGAAAATAAGAATCTTTTAGATATAATACATGAAAATTATATCGATTGGATGCACGCTTGTGGAGGAAAAGGTAGGTGCACGACCTGTAAAGTTCAAGTCTTGGAGGGCTTAGATAACTTCTCTGAAGAGTCTGAGGCGGAATTAAAATACAGGAGAATGAAACGATTGGCAGACAATGAAAGACTATCTTGCCAATGTCAGATCCATGGAGACATTCTCGTGAATGTGGCAGACGAAAATAAATTCAATCATATCCAATACTCTGACTAAATCGAATGTTTGTCGAACCCAGAATTGATAGTTTCAAAGCAGATCGTAAAGGAGCTGGTTGGATTGAAGTGATTTGCGGCTCAATGTTTTCGGGCAAAACAGAAGAACTTATTCGCCGCCTCAACAGAGCCAAAATAGCGAAACAAAAAATTGAAATATTTAAGCCTGCAGTAGATACGCGATACCATGAAACCAGTGTGGTCTCTCATGATGAATCTTCTATTAGATCTACACCCGTACAATTTGCAGATGATATATTGCTTCTTGCCGGCAATAGTGACGTGGTTGGAATTGATGAGGCACAATTCTTTGATCTGGAGCTAATTCATGTGGCCAGAACTTTAGCAAACCAAGGGAAAAGAGTGATTCTGGCAGGTCTTGATATGGACTTTAAAGGAGAGCCATTTGGCCCGATGCCTAGCTTAATGGGCATTGCTGAATTCGTAACCAAGGTACATGCCATTTGCATGAAATGTGGAGGTGTGGCTTCTTATTCTTATAGGTTGACAGCCTCGGACAAAAAAGTGCTCCTAGGTGAACATGATGCTTATGAAGCAAGATGTAGAAATTGTTTTTACCAAGACTTTAAGGATGAACCAAAGAGCTAACGCGCTGATTCTTTTTTTTCTGTTCCTAACTTTCGACAGCTATGGTCAGGAGTTGATCCCTATGGGAACTTGGCGATCTCATTTCAATTATGAGCAAACCCATCTGGTTGAAAAAACAACATCTAACGTTTTTGCTGCTACAGCACAGGGTTTGATGTATTATGATCCTGAAGATGAGAGTGTAAATAAATTAACTAAAGTTGATGGGCTAAGTGATGTAGGCATTAGTGCTCTGGCATTCAATGGAGAAGACGAATATCTGGCGATAGGTTATCAAAATGGAAATGTTGATATCATTACTTCTGACGGAATTCAAAATTTACCAATCCTTCTCAACAGTGATATCACAGAAAGCAAAAAAATTAATCATATTTCATTTTACAATGGCAACATGAATCTATCCACGGATTTTGGATTGTTGGTATTAACTCCAGAAAACCAGGTAATAGAGGCTTATCAAAACTTGGGAGAAAACGGTGAAATCATAGCTGTGAGAAGCTCAGCCATACTATTGGATGTCATGTATTTGGCAACTGAGGAAGGGGTGTTGGCTGGGGAACTCACCACAGGAGATAACCTACAAGATTTCAACAATTGGGAGAGGTATAAAACAAGTCCTGTCTATAATATCGACATATTGTCAATTGCACAATCAAGCGGAAGCATATTTGCGGCTTCTAACAATACGGTATACAAATTTGTAGGAGAGCAATGGGTAGAAATAACCATAGATGCAAGTTTGGGGAACTCGTTAAAAAAAATCCGAGCTGGATTAACTGGGCTACTTGTTCTTGCTGAAAGTGATTTCGGTTATATAGATTCTGGTTTTGATGTTTATCACAATGTTGAAGTCCCAGAAGGAGCCGTTATAAATGATATTCTAGAGGAGCCTAAACAAGAACCACACACCTATTGGTATGCTGACGAAAACCAGGGCTTTTCAAGGTTTACGACATGGCCGACTTATTCTGATGTGCATTTTACTCTTGATGGTCCGCTGAAAGATGTGAATAAACTAAAATTAGTTGATGGAGATGTCTTTTCTTTTTCTGAACTGGATACAGATTATAACAATCCCGTTTCTAATAATCTAGGCTATTCAATGTTCAGCAATGGCGAATGGAAAACCATCAAGCCTGATGAAATCGAAGAACTTTCAAACATCTCAGATGCCATGAGCACTAAGTATGGGGTTTTGATTACTTCTTTTGGTGATGGAATACTAAATAGTGAAAGCAATGAAGTCTTTGATTTTACCAATAGCCCCTTAGATGAAAGGGAAGCAGGAACTGGGAACACACTTGTTTCTGGGTTGGCTGCAGATCATTCAGACAACATTTGGATAGCTAATTTCAGCGTCAATTCTCTTCTGAAATGGAATGGTGAAGAAGAATGGGAGGCATTTGATTTTGGGACTTCTGCTGCTTCAGAACCTACGTCCATTAGAATTAATGAAAATAATCAAGTATGGATGTCTTTGGGTTTAACTGTTGGACAAGGAGTTTTAGCCTATGACATTGAGGCGGATGTCAGCAGGTATGTGACGGCTACCACTACCAGTCTACCTTCCAATCGTGTAAATGACATAGCCTTTGGGAAGGACAACGAAATCTGGTTTGCAACAGATCTGGGTATCGCGTATTTCCCTTTTTCTTTTGGCGTGATTGAAGACCAAACGGTCGACGTTTCACTTCCAATTTTTGAGCAAAGTATTTTGTTTGAAGATAAACAAGTGAATGCATTGGCAATAGATGGAGGAAATCGAATGTGGGTAGGAACGCAAGATGGCCTTTGGCTTTTTGAAGAGAATTTTGGCAGTTTAGAGGAGCATTTCACGGTTGACAATAGTCCATTGCCATCCAACAGCGTCAGAGACCTGGCTATCCACCCGGAAACAGCAGAGCTCTTTGTGGCCACTGATCAAGGAATGGTTTCCTACCGTTCAGAGGCTACAGAAGGAACGAATGTACATTATCAGGTGAAAATATTTCCAAATCCAGTTTTGCCAGAATTCGAAGGCCTGGTGGGAATGTCTGGTCTTGCTAATAATGTGCGTGTCAAGATTACAACCATTGCTGGACAATTGGTCAGAGAAATGAATGCCGTAGGTGGTGGGGCTTCCTGGGATGTGAGAGATTATACTGGCCGCAGGGTAAGCACAGGTGTTTACTTAATTTTTAGCGCGGATCAGGAGGGTAAAGAGACTTTTGTTGGAAAAATTGCTGTCATAGACTGATGCTCCAAAAGACAAGAGGCATAGTACTTAATTATATCAAATACAGAGAAACTTCTATTATCGCTCGAGTCTACACAGAAAATTTTGGTATCCAATCCTACATCATTAATAGCGTAAGAAGCCAGCGTTCTAAAAAAGGGTTGGCTCTGCTACAGCCTCTGACCGTTCTCGACATGGTGGTTTATTTCAAAAATCAGAAGTCAGATGGATTGCAAAGAATTTCTGAATATAAGCCAGCCCACAGTTTCACCTCCATCCCGTTTGATATCAAAAAATCGGCAGTAGCGTTATTTGTGACAGAATTACTTACTAAAGTGCTCAAAGAAGAAGTGGATCGGGGACAAGTCTTTGAATTTTTATTTCAATTTATATTGACGTTAGATCAAAGAAAGGATGGTTTTGAAAGCTTGCACCTTTATTTGATGGTGCAGCTTACTCATTACATTGGGTTTGGGATACACAACAAAAAGGAGCTTGAAAATGATGGGCTTGTGTCGGAAATTTCCACGAGTTATGAAGCCATATACACGGGTGTTCTAAAACTGAATGAAAGTAAAATTTCTGATGATTTTGACATTCAAAATATGCTGAGACGTGACATTCTGAACTACATGATTGAATACTACAAACTACACGTTGATGGATTTAAGGAGCTAAAATCTTTGGATGTTTTAACTCAAATATTTCGATAGGCGCACAGCCGTTCCCGAAAGAATCTATAAATTTATCTCAAACATTTTCTAAGCAAACAATTATGAAATATCTATCAATAGCACTATTGAGCCTCGTTATATTTAGCTGCTCTTCACCAAACAAATCTGCAGAACAATCTACTCCTGTCCAAGATAAGACAGCCATAGCAGAGAAGCCAATGGCAGATTCTGCTTATGTGTTTTTCAAGCATCCAGCAGATGGAGCTACGGTTCCAAGCCCTGTTTACATAGAAATGGGTGTGTCAGGCATGCAAATCGAACCAGCAGGAGAAGTAAAAGAAGGCTTTGGCCATCATCACATATTGATCAATCAAGCGAACTGGCCAGAAGGCACAGTCATTCCAATGTCAGATTCAACGTTTCATTATGGCAAAGGTCAGACGGATGCAACATTGGAACTTGAGCCTGGATCTTACACGCTTTCTTTACAATTTGCAGATGGTGTGCATGCGTCTTATGGAGAAAAAATGGCTGCTTCTGTTACTGTAACTGTTGAATAATTAGCGTCTAACCCAAAAGTATGTTCTCATGAGTGAAAAACTGTATAACGAAATTCCATCACTGGATTTGGCTGATTTCAATTCAGGTGATGAAGCAAGAAAGCAAAAATTTGTTGCTGACCTTGGAGCTGCCTACCATAGTATTGGATTCGTAGCAGTAAAAAACCATGGATTGTCAGATGAGCTTTGTACAAAGCTCTACAAAGCCGTTCAGGACTTTTTCGCACTACCAGATGAGGTAAAGCAGAAGTATGAAGTGCCTGAACTCTTTGGCCAGAGAGGATATATTGGAAAAGGGAAGGAGCACGCCAAAGGCAGGGCAACGGGTGACCTCAAGGAGTTTTATCATGTTGGCCAGGAGGTGACGGATGGCGATTCCATCAAAAAAGAATACCCAGATAACATTTGGCCTACAGAGATTCAAAATTTTGACAAAATAGCTCTGGAGGCCTACCAGACGTTAGAAAACGCAGGAAGGCAAATGCTCAAAGCTATTGCTATCTATCTGGGATTAGAAGAGAATTACTTTGAAAGTCGTGTGCATAATGGGAATAGCATTTTGAGGCCCATTCACTATTTTCCTATTGAAAACCCAGAAGAAGTGCCAGATGATGCAGTAAGAGCGGCAGAGCATGGAGACATCAATCTGATTACGTTGCTCATGGGTGCAAGTGCAGATGGATTACAAGTGCTTCGTAGAGATGGAGAGTGGATTCCGATTACAGCTTTGCCAGAGCAGATCGTGGTCAATGTAGGGGATATGCTTGCTCGACATACCAATGATAAATTGAAGTCTACCATTCATCGTGTAGTGAACCCACCACGGGAGATGATGAAAACTTCTCGATTTTCAATTCCATTTTTTATGCACCCAAGATCAGATATGGATTTGTCCTGTTTGGAGAATTGTATTGATGAGAATCACCCTAAACAATTTGAAGATATTACTGCCGGAGAGTTTTTACATCAAAGATTAGCAGAAATAGGGCTGAAGAAGTAATGATCAGGAAGGTTCGATACTACATTTTTCTTAAGGATGTATTTCTACTAACCATTTCAGCATTTGGCGGGCCTCAAGCACACTTTGCTATGATGTTGGATCTTTTGGTTCACAAAAGAGGTTATTTGGATGAAAAGGATTTGATCGAACTCACGGCATTGTGCCAATTCTTGCCAGGCCCTACATCTACCCAGACATTAACCGCCATAGGGTTTAAAGTAGGTGGCCCTAATTTGGCCTATCTCACTTTGCTCATTTGGATCACGCCTGCATTTTTGATTATGACCTTTGCAGGTATTTTCATTTCTACGCTAGAGCAATACGATATTTCCATGGAATTTGCCCGCTTTATAAAACCAATGGCCGTGGGGATTGTGGCGTATTCCGCTTACATCATCATTAAAAAAGTGGTGACTACTAAATTGGCTGTGGTGCTGATGATTGTGGCAGCTATAGCGAGTTTTTTGGTGCGTACACCCTATGTTTTTCCTGTTATCCTTTTAATTGGAGGAAGCATTACTGCTTTTGACTACAAACGTCATGAGCGAGAAGAAAAGGAAGGAATCCGAATCCAGTGGTCTAATTTCATTTTGTGGGCTGGTGTGCTGATAGGGGCAGCTTTGATTGGCGCATCTATAGATTGGCTGGGAATCAGAATTTTTGAAAATTTTTATCGTATTGGGAGTTTGATTTTTGGTGGAGGCCAAGTGTTAGTTCCATTTATGTATACGGAATTTGTTGAGTTTAAGGAGTATCTGACTTCCGAAGAGTTTCTCTCAGGGTTTGCTTTAGTGCAGGCAGTTCCAGGCCCCGTGTTCTCATTTGCGTCGTACGTTGGATCAATTTCCATGAAAGAATATGGCATGCTTGGACAGATGATGGGTGGCTTTATGGCAGCTCTGGGCATTTTTCTTCCCGGGACGTTTCTTATCTTTTTTGTCATTAGATTTTGGGAGGAGTTAAAAAAATTCAGAATTGTAAAGGCTTCTTTGGATGGTGTGAACGCAGCCAGCTCAGGGATGATTTTAGCAGCTGTTGTACTTCTTTCCCAGCCACTCATGGGTGACTACTTGAACTATGCTGTTATGCTTGGCACTTTTGTCATTATGTTCACCAAGAAAATACCTACTCCATTTTTGATCCTGGCTGGATTGATATTGGGTGTAATCCTATGACGCCTCAGGAATGGGCGGATCGACAATCTATATGGTCGATATTGTCCGAATTGTACCTGGACGTGGAATTAACCACATTTGATTATCATAGGATCGCAATTGAAATAATCCGTTTGGGGTATAAGCTTAACGAAGCAAAAGGAATTGACTACTATGAAGTAGTTCCAGCAGTAGGGCTCAATATTTTATTGTGGCATATCAGAAGACAATGTTGGACGAATCTTGCACAGGCCATAAAAAAAGTCTCAGCTACTGAGTAACTGAGACTTTGATTTCTTTGGGTTGAATCCCTTAATTCAACTTCGCAGGAGGAGTGATCCCCATTTTCTTGAATACCAAATCAGAAACATCATATTTCTCATCTGCATCCAAAAGGATATCTACACCAGGTACTCCTGTGCTAAAAATCATGTCATAACCGTTTTCAGTTCTAACAGCTTTAACAGCATTTCCAATTTTTTCGAAAAGTGGAGCAAACAGTTCACCTTGTTTCTTTTGCAAAGAAGTTTGAGCTTCTCTTTGGAAGGCTTCAAATCTCTGATTTAGAGATTGCAATTCAGCTTCTTTGTCAGCTCTTACCAGATCAGTCATGGTAGCAGCACCTTGCTGATATTCTTGCAATTTAGTCTGTAGCTCAGTGCCCTTAGACTGCAATTGATTTTGAAGTTGAGTTTCATAAGCTTTGAACTCAGAATCTACTTGCTTGGCTTCTGGCATTTGGCTAAGGATGTACTCTACATTGGTATAGCCTATTTTCATGACTACGCCCTGCGCACTTGCAGTCAGGCCAAATGCAGACAATACAATTGCAAAAATTATCGATTTAACTTTCATAATTCAGTTCTAATTAGTTGTTACTTATTACATCGTTTTTATCACCGAGTCCGAGCTCCTCCAGCACGTAATCCGTATAGTCATGAACCGGATCGGTATATATCATCACCAAATCTCCAGACTTGTCAAATACAATTTGCAAGCGATGATTTTTGGCAACTTTCTCGACAGCATCAAATACTTGATCCTGTACAGGTTTGATTAATTCTTTCTTCTTCAAAAAAAACAGGCCTTCGAATCCAAATACCTTCTTTTGGTATGCTTTTACATCGTCCCATTTTAGATCAATTTCTTTTAATCGATCATCTTTCATTTCCTTTGTCAACAATACCTCCTCGGCCTGCAAGGAAGTTTCCATTTCTTCAATGGATTTGTACATGTTCTGAATCTCTTGTTCCCAGGCCTTAGAAATTTTCTCTATTTCTCCCTTGGCTTCGTTATATTCAGGCATTTGGCTGAGGATATAGTCAGTGTCCACGTACCCAAATTTCTGTGCAAATGTATCATTTAAAATGAAAAATAAAAGCACTAAAATGAGCGATGTGAGTCGGGTTGCAATTTTCATACCACTAAAATTAGTCTTTGCACTTTATTTTATCTAATAATCTCACGCAATCTTCATTTTTACCTCAACTGCTGGCCTATGGAGAAGTGAATCTGCCCACCAGGGTTGGAGGTTTGACCTGGTAACTTATCATATCCATATCCCCAATCTATACCTAACAATCCAAAGGCTGGCATAAATATTCTTACACCAAAACCTGATGATTTATAAAGTTTGTTTGGGTTGAAATTTTCAAAGCCATTCCAGTTATTACCAGCTTCAGAGAAGGCCAATAGATAAATGGTGGCTGATGGGTTTAGTGACACTGGATATCTCAATTCCATCACAAACTTGTTATAGATATTACCACCCGTGATATTAGTCACTGGGTCGTATGGAGTAATGGAGTTATTATCATATCCTCTAAGACCAATGACGTCATTACCCAACAGGAAGTTTGTACCCGTCAAGCCATCACCGCCAAGCTGGAATCTCTCAAATGGGCCTACACCTACTTCTTCTCGATAATGTCCCATGAAGCCCATGTGCGCTCTTGCGGCTAATACCAAATCTCCAGCCAATTGCATGTAGTACTTCGCATCAAACATCCATTTGTGATACTCCACATACTCATATTTTTCACTATTCTCAGCTGTAGCATAATCGATGTCATTCCATAGTGACCAAGGCGGCGTCAAGGCCAAACTTAGTGATAGGGATGATCCTGATCTTGGATACATGGGGTTGTCTACACTATTTCTGGCAAGGGTAGTATTAAACGTGATGTTATTCGCGACACCTGTACTAAATCCAAGTGAGTTGCCATAGTTGAATAAATTGTATCTCAAGTAGGAAATAGAATTACTTAATGTAAAGTAATCATCAGGCCATTTTACTCTTCTTCCCAAGCTGATGGTAGTTCCAAATACTTGCAACGAGCCAATCGTCTTGTCTGTAAAGAAGTCTATACTACGCTGGATGGAATAATTGAAGCTGACCCCAAAGGAATGTGGTTTTTTGCCACCCAGCCATGGCTCAGAGAAGCTCACAGAATAACTTTGGTACCTTTTGCCATTTGCCTGAAGTCTCAATGACAGTTTTTGTCCATCTCCAACTGGCAGTGGTCTCCATTTATCAAAGTGGGGAATGTTTCTTAGCGAGAAGTTATTGAACGTTAGTCCTAAAGTACCTACAAAGCCAAAGGTACCTCCCCATCCACCAGATAGTTCAATTTGATCACTTGGCCTTTCTACGAGTTCCCATTCAATATCCACAGTTTCGTCTGCTGGATTGGGCAAAGGTTTTGGATTGACCTGTTCAGGGTCAAAATAGCCAAGCTGAGAAAGTTCTCTTTGCGTTCTAATAAGTTCTGCACGGCTAAACTTCTGGCCAGGCAAGGTTCTCAATTCGCGCATGATTACGTGATCATTGGTTCTGTCATTGCCTGTAATAAATACCTTGCGGATAGTAGCTTGAGCTCCTTCATAAATTCTCATTTCTACATCCACAGAATCTCCGTCAATCTTTGTCTCTACTGGCGTAACGCTAAAAAACAGATAGCCATTATCCATATATAAAGAACTGATATCTGGCCCGCTAGGATTGAAATTTAGCTTTTTGTCAACAAGTTCGAGATTGTAAATATCACCTTTTTCAATTGCTAGAATTTGATCTAAGGTTCTATCATCATGAATGAAATTTCCTACCCAGTTGATATCTCTAAAGTAATATTGCTGTCCTGGATTTACTCTAATATTTATATCTACTGATTTTCGGTCGACAAACACAATGGTGTCCTCCTCTATTTCAGCATCTCTATGCCCTTTGGAATTGTAGAAGGCAATCAGGGTTACTTTGTCCTCTTCATATTTTTCTTTGACAAATTTAGAAGACTTGAATACGTTCAATTTCGCGTTTTCGTGAATGATTTCAAGCAGTGTTTTTGAAACATTGTGTTTCACACTGTCATCTACAAATTTAAACCTTTCTGATTTGGGCTTGAATAAATTAAAACTGGAAGCAAGGAGTCCGCTGATTAATTTGAACCTGGCTCTTTCACCTGAGTTCTTCATTTTACTTTTTAGCTTGGCATCAGTAAAGTGCTCGTTACCCACAAAATTCACATTCCTGATTTTTACCTTTCTATTTTTATCTATATGCACATCTAGTAACACACTATTATGAAGTGTACTGTCTGTTCGATATTTGATTTCAACTTCAGTATTTAAGTACCCTTTTTCATAGAAATACTTTTTTATGGTAAGTTCAGCATTTTTCCGAATGGCATCAGTCATTACACGCCCTCTAATCAAATTAACCTTCTCTCTAATGTCAGATTCTTGACTTTTGGTAAGTCCTGTAAATTGAAACCTACTGAGTCGTGGTCTTTCTGCCAGAGAAATAGTAAGATATACATCATCTCCCTCAACTTTTGAGGCATAAATTTGAATGTCTCCTATCAAACCTTGCTTCCAAAGTTTTTTGATAGCTGAAGTGATACCATCACCTGGGATTTTTAGTTTGTCACCGACTTTAAGACCTGAGATAGAGATCAGCGCTACCTTATCAAGGTATTCGGCTCCTTCTACTTCAATATCTGCAATAGTAAACTCTTGTGGATTGGAGTAGCTGATATTGACATTGTTAGGGTCTACTCTGCCCTGAGTGCCGTACCTGATTTGGCCAACAGCTACTGTTGAAATGCAAAGAAATAGTAAAAGTATTTTGAATTTCATCTTTTTTTCTGACGTGTCTGTTGCTTTGAATTTATTTTTGAATCAGTTGTTCACTTGTCTTGCCTAAGCGTCTTTCCCTATTTTGAAAGTCTAAAATAGCATCATACAAATGTTCTTTTCTGAAGTCTGGCCAAAGCGTTTCTGTAAAATGTAGCTCTGCATAAGCTGCTTGCCACAATAAAAAATTACTTATACGATGCTCTCCACTAGTTCTGATCATTAGTTCGACCTCTGGTGCGGTATGTTCATCTATATACTTATTGATGAAATCAACACCAATAGCGTCAATTTCAGTTATGTTTTGTTTTATCTCATCGATCAATTTTTTAACCGCATGACTAATTTCCCACTTGCCACCATAGTTAAGCGCAAGTGAAAGCACCATCCCTGTATTGGTTTCAGTTTGCTTCATGCCTAATGCGAGATTCTTTTGTGCATCTAATGGTAAATGCTCAATGTCTCCAATTGGTTGTAAACGGATATTATTTTTTACCAGGGTAGGAATCTCCTTTTTGATTGTAGAAATTAGCAGAGACATGAGACCATCAACTTCTAATTTTGGTCTATTCCAGTTTTCTGTTGAAAATGCATAAAGAGTAAGGTGTTTGACTCCTAGTTCGGCACAGCCCTCTGTGACATCCCTGACTGCTTGAATAGCATTCTTGTGACCAAACAGTCTAGCTGCTCCTCGCTTTTTTGCCCATCGCCCGTTGCCGTCCATGATTACGGCGATATGTGTAGGAATTTTTGCTGGATCAATCTTCTCTTTCATGCCCTCTTTGTTGGCCATTGGCCAAAACCAAACCGCAAATTTGTGCTTTTTTTTAGTTAAAAGGAATTTATGTAGACTTTTATTATCAGTACATGGACTTGTTTGGGATGTACTTATAGGTACATGGAATTTTATATATCAAATATGAAATTGAAATATTAAAATAGTGGTACCAATCCTTATCATTTGGATTTCCAAACTGAGTATTTGTCTTGTCGAAGACATCTCCATCAGAAATGCCATCTAGCTCATCAAAAAAAGTTTTTCTAGCACCAAACTCTACGGCCATGCTAAATTGTTTGCCGACCAAATGCTTAATTCCACCACCAAATGGCAGCACAGGTTGGATGCTACTGAAATTATCACTTTCGTCAAGATTGATAAATTTTGTCAGTCCAAATCCAGCAAAAAAATAGGGAGTCCATTTAATTGTTGAATTTTTGTTTTTGTAATCAAGAAAATGATACTCGAATGTAGCTGAGGCTTCAAAAAAGGATCGGCTGAATGAAGTGTTCCGGATTTCACCCAAAGGGTCAAACGGATGGCTGTCATCTCCAGAAACTTTGCCATAAAGCAAAGCCATTTTAAAACTCACATCTTTTTCAAAATTGATTCGATAAAGCCCTTGAATACCCAAACTTTGATTAGCGATCTCATAGCCTCTGTACAAATCACCTGCATAACTTACGCCTCCTAAGGCTATTCCATACTCTGTTCTTTGGGCAAAACAAAAAGTTTGCACCAAAAGAAATGCCGATAAAATCGGCAGTTTTGTTTGAAAAATATGGATGAAATTAAGTTTCAAATACTTTTTTATCTAAACTTCCCTCGTGTCGCCCCTTTTTGGTCGAATATATACACGAGTCTGATTTGGGTTGTCAGAAAGAAATCATTTTGCTCTGATCCTCCTCTTGAGTTTTCAAAATTTGGTGTATATCCTGATCCATGTGTATATGGGCTAGTTGTACTTATATCTCCAGCGCCAACAGTTGGATTCAACCCTCTGTCTGCACCAGTAGGTGCATGTGTGGTTTCAGCTCCTCTCTCGGACATGGCTCGTGCGAGATTATCATCTCCAAACAAGTCCAGATCTATATAACTATTACTTACATCATCGAGATAATCTGTGAATAAATACCTAAGACCAAGCTCAAAATTCAAGTCTAAATTATGATGTAATTTGATTTTTAGTCCAAGTCCAACAGGAATAACGAATGCAAACTTTCCGTATGGATCTGCACCTACGCTATCAATGTTTTGACCTTCAGTCCCTAATTCTCTAAGCTTAACCCATTGACCTGCTTCATCAAGAGGGTTCCCAGCTTGGTCGGTGGCTGGAGCTATAGCTTCAGGGCTATGAGCGATCACAGCAACTCCAGCAAAGAGATAAGGGTTGATTGGAAATCTACCACGAACACCACCGTTATTAGGAATCATGTCCGCTTCAAAACCTATAGACAATTCATGAATTTTATTTCTGAAATGTAAATTTCTTAAATATCTACCATAAAGACTGGCATCATCTGAGTTCTCATCTCCATTGTCAAAGTCGTCCCCTTCAATGACACCATAATTGTAGCCAGCACGTAAAAATATTCCAGGATAAACCATTCTTGATCCAGTGATACCAAATCCAAACTTAGTTTCGCCATAGTTAGTACTAAAGCGTTTGTTGTTCGGAGATAAGTCGCCGTAGTAGTTGAGTACGTTGATGCTAGCCCCTACCGTCCAGTAGTTGGTGTTGCCTACTCCTCTATAGCTGGTGCGTCCACCACTATAATTTGAATATTTTTTATTTCTACTTTTATTGTAGCCATAGCGCCTTTTCTGACCAAATGAGTCAGTAGCACATACCATGAGAAGCAATAAAGTGAAAGAGATTAATAAATTTTTACGCATTTCCAATAATCAAACGACCAAAAATCTTTTACAATATACTTAGGCGCAATTTATTCCAAACGCTAAAATTATTGTTTTTAAGTTCTAATTCCTAACGTCCTGTCCCCAATTTAGCTTATTCCTAAGGGTATCAAAAAAATTGGAGCCCGAAATTTTCACGAGTTTAGCTGAAAATTGTGATTTAGTTAATGAAATTTTAACCGTGCTATTTACAGTATGTGATCTTGAATCAAGGGAGATTAGGAATGAACGACCCTTGCCTTCGATTTCAAATGAAATTTCGCTTTTGTCTGATACGACCAATGGGCGAACGTTTAAGTTGTGTGGACTGACAGGAGTGATTATGAAACTGTCTGATTCAGAAAGAACTAACGGGCCTCCACAGCTTAATGAATAGCCTGTAGATCCTGTTGGGGTTGAAACCATCAGGCCATCTGCCCAGTAGGTGTTTACAAATTCGCCATCTATGAAACAGCGGACGATAATCATTGAGGAAGTATCTCTTTTTAGGATGGCGACCTCATTCAGGGCAAAATTTTGACCTTCAAATAATTCCGTGTTACTATTTAGATGAAGTAGAGTCCTATTCTCTAGCTCATATTGCCCATCAAAGAAAAGATTTAAGGCTGATTCGATTTCACTTTTGGCTGTGGTCGCTAAAAATCCCATCGTCCCAAGATTTATACCAAGTATTGGAATTTCCAAAGCACCTACCAAGGAGACTGTTTCAAGCAGTGTGCCATCTCCTCCAAGGCTAAAGAAAAAATCAATTGGCTCCAGACTTTCTAAGATATTGATCTGTGGGTATGAATCTAAATAGGCTTTTGCCTCTGATTTATTTTCTTTGGCACAGACGTCTGTAATGAATATCTCATGCCCGTTGTCCAATAATTTTTTTGCGATGGTTTTGACATACGGAAAGGACTCTTTGGAGAACTTTCTTCCATGCAGCGCGATTCTCATGTGTTAATGAATTTAGACTTTGAGGTATCTGAGTAATGTATCGAGTCTTTCTTTTTCGATTAGTTCCTCATCTCCTTTGCCAAAGATAGAACTTATTGTATATCCAAATCTTTCTAACGATGATATGATGGCGGAACCGTTTTCAAGATTGAGTTTGATAGTCACCCTTATTTTGCCAGGTTGTTGCTCATTATTTTCAATAAAGCTGCTCAAAATTTTCCCTCCTTCGGATTCTATAATTCGACTCAACTCAGTCATAGAATAATCTGTCTGCTCCATAGAAAGCACGATGATAGTACCAGGACTATTGATAGAGGACATTTTTGAAAAGGCTTCAACTACGTCCTGAATGGTTACAGTCCCAAGATATTTTTGATCCTCGTTAAGTACGGCCACTAAATTAGAACTGGCTTCATAGGCTTTTTTGAGTAGTTCGTAATAATGTTCGTTTTGGTCTACAAAGAGGCCAGTTCCCATAAACTGATAGTCTTCAATTTTTTCAGCACCAGTGAAATGATCAAACAGTAAATTTTCATTGAAGAAACCTAAAAAATTCCCATTGTCCACGATTGGAAGTTCATGCACATGAAATTCACTCATCCAGGATTGCGCTTTGTCAATACTGTCTGAAGGCTTTAGTGGCGGAATGGTATAATTAATTAGATCTTTTGCTCTCATACGGGTACCGTTTGGTTCAAAAATTCGTCCAAAATTATATTGTATTTTTCTGGCTGTTCCATCATTGGGGCATGACAGCATTCATCTATGAAACGTAAGGTGGAATTTTTAATTAGGCGGTTAAAATCGTGACCCACGCTAGGTGGGGTAATGGTATCATTAAGCCCCCAAATAAGGAGTGTTTCGTTTTCTATTTTGTGCAATTCGTCTGCTAAATTATTTCTTTGTGCCGATTTTGCCATCTGAATGATTCTCATACATTTAGGTACGTCATTGGTCGTTTCGAAAATCTCATCAATATATTCTTTAGTTGCCGTATTTGGGTCGTAGAATGTATATCTGACTTTTTCTTCAATAAACGCATAGTTTCCTCTTTTGGGATATGATCCGCCCATAGAATTTTCGAATAACCCCGAACTACCAGTTAATATCATACGATCTACTTTCTCTGGGTGTTTCATGATGTACATGAGTGCTACATGTCCCCCAAGTGAATTGCCCATGATATCAAAATTGTTGTAACCCTTATGATCTATAAATGCTTCAACAAATTCCGTTAATTTGGTCAGTCCAGTTTCTCGGACTGGCATCTCGTAAATGGGTAACATTGGGATGACTACCTTAAATTGAGTTGAAAACTTATTGACTACTGCCTCCCAATTGCTAAGCGCACCAAACAATCCATGAAGCAAAAGCATCACCTTGCCCTCACCTTCTTCTATGTATTTGAATTCTCCTTCTTCTATGATGTTGGGTACTTCTAGCATTCTGTAATTGTAGTTTTGCTAATATTAGGTATAATATATTAATTTCTGATGAATCAAACGTTAAGTTCTTGCTGATTTACCATTTCTTTTGATTGTTCGAAAAAGTCCATAAAGTATGGAAATAGACCTGAAAACAGATTGAACAATCCTGGTGCAAATGAGGCAACAGGTTCATATAACATACTCCCTTCACTAGTTGATTCACTTATTTTTCCACCAAAGGACTCGAAAATCCAAAAAAAGATGCTAATAAACAATGCCCATTTGATGATTCCCATCAGGCTACCAATGATGTCGTCCAAACTGCCCAACAATGTCATGTCAATTATCTTTTTTACTGTTTTCCCAATTACATTTAAGAGAACAATTATGCCAATGAAAATAATGGTAAACGCGATGATAGGGAGCAATGAATCATACCCTTCGATATATTCGGATAAGATAGAAATGCCCCAGTCCAGCAATTTGATGCCTGCCAGGATAGCCGCAAAAAAGGCCACTAATGAGATGATTTCCATTAACATTCCTCTGCGGAACCCAGTGTAAGCTCCTATCAGCAGAAATATTAAAATGACTATGTCTATTTTATTCACTCTTAAGTCAAAAGTGTTTTAACCAGGGCCGAAATCGTTTTTCCATCTGCTTTGCCAGCTAATGCTTTTGTTGCCATGCCCATTACTTTGCCCATGTCTTGTGGCCCAGATGCTCCCGCTTGATCAATAACTTTTTGCAATTCGGCTTTCAACTCCTCTTCGCTTAATTGCTTAGGTAAATATTGGTTAATGATAGCTAATTCTCCTTGTTCTTTGTCTGCCAAATCATCTCTGCCTTGTTCTCGGAATAGATCAACAGAATCTTTTCTCTGTTTCGCGGCCTTCATCAGAAGCTTCATTTCTGCATCCTCAGAAATACCCTCACTTGCGCCTTTTTCTGTTTCGGCCAAAAGGATCATAGATTTGATTGACCTCAAGGCGGTCAATTTTTCTTTTTCTTTAGCCAACATGGCGGCTTTTATATCTGCGTTTATCTGATCTTTCAAGCTCATAATTCTGGTTTTCTTAATCGATGAATTGATTATTTTTGCGGCAAATTTAATCAGAAAGAATTCTAACCCAATTCGTCGCCTAAGATACAAAAGGCTCGTATATCTAGTATGACAAAACTGAGTGTAAACGTAAATAAATTTGCTACCATCAGAAATGCACGAGGTGGTAACAATCCTGATTTGGTAAAAGTGGCTAAGGACTGTGAAAAATTTGGAGCACAAGGAATTACCATTCACCCAAGGCCAGATGAAAGACATATCACCACGGATGATGTCTATCAGTTGAGTGAAGTAGTAGCTACTGAGTTTAACATAGAAGGGTATCCTGATGAGCGATTTCTGAAAATAATAGAAGAAGTCAAGCCAACTCAGGCCACTTTAGTGCCTGATTCTCCAGAGGTACTTACTTCTAACGCCGGATGGGATACCATCAAACATGCCTCATTTCTTCAGGACACAATCCAGAGAATAAAAGCTGCAGGAGTACGTGTATCCATTTTTATAGACCCCGTTCCAGAACGAATCGAAGGGGCGGCTAAAGTGGGTGCTGATCGAATAGAACTGTATACAGAGGCTTTTGCTACTGGATATTTAAAGAATAAAGAGACAGCAGTTCGCCCATACGCCAATACAGGCAGACTGGCTAAAGATTTAGGGTTAGGTGTAAATGCTGGCCATGATCTTGATTTGAATAATTTGAAATATTTAAAAGAGCAATTACCATTTATGGATGAAGTTTCCATTGGGCATGCCTTGGTTTGTGATGCATTGTACTATGGGCTGGAAAATACAATCGAACTGTACAGAAGGGAATTGCAATAAATGGAATTATTAAACTATAAAAGATTCGGCCAAGGTCAGCCATTAATCATTCTTCATGGATTTCTGGGGTCACTCGACAACTGGCTGACATTGGGAAAACGGTTTGCAGCAGATTATGAAGTCATTCTGGTAGATCAGAGAAATCATGGTAAATCATTTCATTCTCATGAGTTTGGATATGATGAAATGGTTGGTGATTTAGAAAGCCTGATTGACTCATTGGAGCTTGAAAACCCCATACTTCTAGGGCATTCTATGGGAGGGAAAACGGTTATGCAGTATGCAGCATTTCATCCTCAAAAAATTCTTAAATTGATTGTGGCGGATATAGGGCCAAAGGCCTACCCTGTCCATCATGATCGGATTTTAGAAGGGTTGAAAGCTATCCCTGTCGAAAAAATAGAATCACGGCAGGAAGCAGATGATGTTTTATCCAAATATGTGGAATTTGAAAGTACGCGTGTATTTCTGCTCAAGAATTTAAAAAGAACAACAGAAGGGTTTGATTGGAAAATGAATCTCCCAGTCCTTTGCGACAAAATATCTGAAATCGGGAAAGAACTTAGCTATCATTTGCCAATTGAAACGGGCACATTATTTATCAGAGGGGGCAGTTCTGATTATATCCCAGATGGAGATTGGGAGGACATTGAGGAAATTTTCCCGAATGCTGGATTAGCTACAATAGATGGTGCGGGACATTGGCTTCATGCAGAAAGCCCAGACAAATTCTATGAGCTTGTGATTAACTTTCTGGCATGAGCGAAAGAAAACTATTTATGATCCCTATGGTAATTGCTGATAACACGGAGCAGGATGTAATCAGTGATCAGGTCAAACATGTCATTAAGTCATTGGATTATTTTCTGGTGGAAAATGTGCGTACAGCGCGCAGGTACATCAGCAAGTTACGACTAGGGCTGACTATAGAGGAGTTGGAATTTGATGTGTTGGATAGAAAAACTAAACCCGAGCAGGTAGAGGCGTTTTTTGCGAAAACCAAAGGAAAAAACATTGGAATACTTTCAGAATCAGGCTGTCCTGGCATAGCAGATCCTGGAGCAGTGGCGGCATCTGTGGCACATAGACAAGGCTTGAGAGTGATTCCCTTGAGTGGCCCATCCTCTATTTTTATGGCCTTGATGGGATCAGGGTTCAACGGTCAGTCTTTTGTTTTTCATGGCTATGTACCCATTGACAAAAAGGATAGAGAGCAGAAGATAAGAGAAATGGAAGATGCAGCTGCTCGGTTGAGACAAACACAGATTTTCATGGACACGCCCTATAGAAATCAAAAATTGTTTGAACATTTAATCAAGGTTTGCCATCCAAATACATTGCTATCTGTGGCCAAAGGAATCACAGGAGATGAAGAATTTATATCTACCAAAACCATTGGGGAATGGAAGCGAGTAAAAATTAATGTGCACAAAACGCCAACCATCTTTTCGCTTTATGCGTGAGGAATTAAAACCTTTTTTTAGATGCAAATCATTTAACCTAAATTTGCCGACTTCAAAATAGAAATTACATAGTACTATGCCATATTTATTTACATCAGAATCTGTATCTGAAGGACATCCAGACAAAGTAGCTGATCAAATTTCAGATGCTTTACTCGACCACTTTCTTGCATTTGATAACCAATCTAAGGTGGCTTGTGAGACTTTAGTTACGACAGGATTGACAGTTTTGAGTGGTGAGGTGAAAACAGAATCCTATATAGATGTGCAAACTGTCGCCAGAGATGTAATCAACAGAATTGGTTATACCAAAGGAGAATATCAGTTTGATGGCAATTCTTGTGGTGTGATATCAGCTATTCATGAGCAATCTCCAGATATCAATCAAGGGGTAGAAAGAGCCAGTGAAGAAGAGCAGGGTGCTGGAGACCAGGGAATGATGTTTGGCTATGCGACCAACGAGACAGAAAACTACATGCCATTGGCCTTACAGCTTTCACATATGCTTTTGATCGAGCTAGCTGCTTTGAGAAGAGAGAATGATGCGATCAAATATTTGAGGCCGGATGCTAAGTCTCAGGTGACTATCGAATACAACGACGATAACAAACCAGTGAGAATTGATGCCATTGTAGTATCAACACAGCATGACGATTTTGACGAGGAGCCAGCCATGTTGGCAAAAATAAAAGAAGACATTGTTAAGATATTGGTGCCGAGAGTGGTAGCCAAATTGAAACCTGAAAATCAGGCATTGTTCAATAATGATATAAAATATCACATCAACCCTACAGGAAAATTTGTAATTGGTGGTCCTCACGGCGATACAGGATTGACTGGCAGAAAGATTATTGTAGATACTTATGGAGGGAAAGGTGCACATGGTGGTGGTGCTTTCTCTGGAAAGGATCCGTCAAAAGTGGATAGATCTGCCGCTTATGCCACCAGACATATTGCGAAGAACTTGGTAGCGGCAGGAGTGGCAGATGAAATCTTAGTTCAAGTTTCTTACGCAATTGGCGTGGCCGAACCTATGGGTATTTTTGCGAATACTTATGGTACTGCTAAAGTGGACATGAATGATGGAGAAATTGCAAAAAAAATCACTGAAATCTTTGATATGCGACCAGCAGCTTTGATCAAACGATTGAAGTTGATGAACCCTATTTATTCTGAAACTGCCGCTTATGGCCACATGGGGCGTGCCTCAGAAATCAAAAAAGTAACCTTTTCTAGCCCAGCTGCGGCTGACGTTACACAGGAGGTGGAGACTTTTACCTGGGAGAAACTAGACTATGTGGATCAGGTAAAGCAGTCGTTCGGATTGTAATCTTCCCGAACTTTTTGCTATAAATTGCGATTACTACATTTGACTTATAAATGATAAGAATGAAAAAGGTAATCGCAATTTTTTTTATACTCCTTAGTGTCCAGTCCTGGGCACAAATCCTAAAACCTGCCACCTGGTCGATCAAAGTTTCTAATCCAACTGTACAAGTGGGAGAGGAAGTAGACCTGATCTTCAATGTAAAAATTGATGACAACTGGTATTTATACTCTACTGATTTCGATCCAGATTTGGGTCCCATGGTCACTGAGTTCGAATTTATTCCTCATGTCAGCTATGCAGTAGTAGATTCATTAGCTCCCATAGGAGCAAAAAAGAAATACGATGAGCTATGGGAAGGCGAGTATACCTACTTTCGTCATACGGCAAAATTCGTTCAGCGTGTAAAAATCCTTGCCAAAAACCCAGATATCAAGGGCAGCTATGCCTATCAGGTTTGTACAGACGTAGACGGAAAATGCATCCCGTTTGATGATGAGTTTGACTTTGGACAACTTATTGGGTCAAATACTGAAAAGACTTCTACCACACCCAGCAAAGAGGAGAACAAAGTAGAACAGACGACGGAGTCAGTGGCCAAAGAAAAAGGATTGCTTGATCAGAGAGATGTTAGTGATCCATACAGTCTTTGGGCATTTATGATTGCTGCTTTTCTCGCGGGTATAGCAGCCATATTTACGCCTTGCGTTTTCCCAATGATTCCTATGACTGTGAGTTTTTTCACTGGGAAGAAAAAGGGTCTAGGCGTCTTGTATGGATTGTCAATCATCATTATTTACACACTTATTGGATCTATTTTGGCTCCCTTTATGGGGCCAGAGACGGCGAATGAGCTGGCAACTAACTGGATTCCTAATGTCATCTTTTTTGCAGTGTTTGTCATTTTTGCCCTATCGTTTTTGGGGCTTTTTGAAATTACACTTCCAAGCAAATTTGTAAACAATGTAGACAAGCAGGCAGACAAGGGAGGTTTTGTAGGCGTGTTTTTCATGGCTTTCACTTTGGTGTTGGTTTCATTTTCATGTACAGGCCCCTTGGTAGGCACCATATTAGTAGAATCTGCAGGAGGATTAATTCTTAAGCCTATCCTGGGCATGTTTGCTTTCTCAATGGCTTTCGCTTTGCCATTTACTGTTTTTGCCTTGTTTCCAAGTTTGATGAGTAATATGCCCAAGTCGGGTGGCTGGCTCAATAGCGTCAAAGTGGTGCTTGGCTTTTTGGAGTTGGCGTTTGCATTCAAATTCTTGAGTATTGCCGATCAGGCCTATCACTGGAATTTGTTGGATCGGGAAATTTACCTTGCCATTTGGATTGTGATTTTTGCTTTGATGGGTTTTTACCTCTTGGGTAAAATTGAACTGCCAAACGATAGTAAAACTGAAAAAACCTCAGTGGGTGGACTGATTCTAGCTGTCATTACTTTTTCTTTTGTGGTGTATTTGATTCCGGGGATGTTTGGAGCGCCACTCAAGGCTCTTTCTGGGTATTTGCCTCCGCAGACCACCTTGGATTTTGATTTGACCTCAGTCAATAACTCCTCTGTAAGTACAGAAAGCACGATTTGTGAGGCACCCAAGTATGCTGATTTTTTGCATTTGCCGCATGGCATTCAGGGCTACTTCGATTATGAGCAGGCATTGGCTTGTGCCAAAGAACAAAACAAGCCCTTGTTCATAGATTTTACCGGACACGGCTGTGTAAACTGTAGAGAAATGGAGGCCAGAGTATGGTCAGACCCTCAAGTGCTTCAGCGACTCAAGGACGATTTTGTGGTAGTTGCCTTATATGTAGATGACAAAACAGAGTTGCCTGAATCACAATGGTTCAAATCCGAATACGATGGCAAAACAAAAAAATCTATCGGCAAACAAAACGCCGATTTTCAAATTACCCAATTCAATAATAACGCTCAGCCCTACTATGTCATCCTAGATACCAATGGAAAGCTTATTCCTCCAATTAAGGCTTATGACCTAGAAATTGCTAATTTTGTGGCGTTTTTGGATATAGCCAAAGCGGAATTTGAAAAAAGACAGTAATACAAGTATGCAGTTTTTGAAGAAGTGGAGTTGGAGTTTGGTGTTGTTTCTAGGGATCGTCCCAGCGACCATTTATTTTGCCTTTTTGTATCAGCCCATTCCTGAGGTGGAATTTGTAGAGGTACCTGTTGAAGATACGGTTCAGGCCTATATACCAAAAAAGTACTTTGGCATTAATGTAGACTCTCTTCAGATCGAAGAGGGTAGAATAAAACGCAATCAAAATCTAGCTGATATACTTAAGCCATTTAATGTGCCTTATGAGAAAATTCACAAAGTGGCTAAGGATTCTAAAAACGTTTTCGACGTAAGAAAATTTGTTTCTGGCAAATCTTATTCTATGCTTTACAAAGGAGATAGTTTGAAGGAAGCCACTCATTTTATTTATAGACCCAATTCGATTGACTATGTGGTGATTGATTTTCAGGACTCTGTGCAGATGTACCAAGCCAGTAAGCAAATCGAATTGAAAGAAACAGAAATGGTGGGTGAAATTAATACCTCATTGTATGTGGATATGTTGGAGGCAGGTGGAGATGCTGATTTGGTGAATAAGTTGGTGGATGTATTCGCCTGGCAAGTGGATTTTTTTGGTATTCAAAAAGGAGACAACTACAAGCTGATTTATGAAGAGCAATATGTGGACGATGAACTAGTAGGTATTGGGGAGATTAAGGCGGCCTATTTTGAGCATCTAGGAGACTCTTATTATGGATTTCGCTACGAGCAAGACAGTGTGGGAGTGGACTATTTTGACCATCAGGGACAAAGTCTGCGTAGAGAATTTTTGAAAGCACCCTTGAGCTTTACAAGAATCAGTTCTCGTTATACTGGTCGTAGATATCACCCCGTGCAAAAAAGATACAAAGCCCATTTAGGTACAGACTATGCTGCTCCAGTGGGTACGCCTATCAGAGCTGTAGCAGATGGCAAAATCATTGCTGCCAAATATCATAGATTCAATGGCAACTTTGTGAAGATCCAGCACAATGGAAATATCGCCACGCAATACCTGCACATGTCAAAAATTGCCAGTGGGATCAGATATGGCAAAAAAGTGAAACGTGGTCAGACCATTGGATTTGTGGGTTCCACGGGATTGGCAAGTGGTCCTCACCTTTGCTATAGATTCTGGAAGAATGGTGTGCAAGTAGATGCACTCAAGGTAGACTTACCACCATCAGCACCTATTTTGGCTGAGCATATGGCTACCTTTGATTCTGTAAGACTTGTATGGCAGCAACGTCTGGATCAAATGAATCTCCCTAAAGTAACTGCTGACAGTGTGATTTATGCGAGCATTAGTCATTGAGACAGATTTGTTTTTCATATTTTGGTTATTAAGTTATTAGACTCCCATTAACTTATATAATCAATTACCCAATAACTTATTAACCAATGAATTACGATAAAACTCAAATTTCGGATCTGATTAAGAATCGTAGATCCGTCTTCCCTAAGAATTATTCAGGAGAAAGGGTTTCTGACGAAGTGATCGCAGAAATGCTTGAGAATGCTAATTGGGCGCCGACCCATAAGATGACAGAGCCATGGAGATTCACCGTTTTTTGTGATGAAGGGATAGAGGCATTCGCCAATTTTCAGGCTGAGTTGTATCTGAAGACGGCAGGAAAAAAACCTGACAAGGACAAAGTAAAAAAATTAAAATCCAAGCCCTTGATGTGTTCTCATATCATTTCCATTGGATTGAAAAGAAATAAATCAATTCCCAAAATGGAGGAGATAGCCGCTGTGGCTGCTGCTGTACAAAACATGCACCTGACCGCTACTGCGCATGGCGTAGGTCTATACTGGAGCACAGGCGGCGTGACTTATGATAAAAATGCCAATTCTTTTTTCGATCTGGGGGAAAAGGATTTACTCATGGGCTTTCTCTACATCGGCATGCCTAAGTCAGGAAAATGGCCCAAGGGCAAGCGAAAGTCTATTGATAAAAAGGTGAAGTGGGTGGAGAAATAGCTATTTCCAAATAATCACCTACCTGTGATTATTCCATCGCTGGTTTTGTCACTCACAGTAAGTTAAGTAGAGGAAGTCTCCTTCAGAGAAGGGCAAAGAACAGCTTTCCGCTCTTGTTTAAGGTAGAAATAGCTGCTATTTTATTATCTATAATCAACATTCTAGTAATTACAGAATTTCCACAAAAGAGTATATACACCTTTCCTTTGTCGGGAATTTCTAAATCTTCATCAAAACTCTTCAGTCTTTTACTTTCCTCAAGAGTCAAAATTTCAACACGATCATCCAGAGATTTGCATCCGTTTATTTCATCTTGGACTGATTGAGCTAAAAGACTAAATAAGGACTCTCGTTCTTGTTGTGCTTCAACCTCTTGGTTTATAGAGGAGGCAAAAATTCCTTTTTTACTAAATTCTTCTAAGGTGATGTCCTGGTTGGAGGTAATCTCATTCAGGAATGACTGAATAAGCTCTTGATCATTTATATTTTGACACATGCAAGTAGTACCAAATAAATAAGTTAAAATGACAATAATTATAATATTTTTCATAGGTTTTTATTTAAGGACATGATCCAGAGTTAGTTGGGGCTGTTCCTCCTAATTTGAAATTGTTTGGTTGTTGTAAGGTAGATAGGTCAGCGGCCAGCGTCTTTTCATTTTTGACTTTAGGACTAAAAGCTTTGCCCCACACAATTAATCAGCGGCTTTTCATCTTGAGCTAAATAAAAATCTATCTTGATAGAATCACCTGGGTTGACCTGAAGAAAGTTAGTTTCTATATTTGAAAAACCTATTGACTTAACGATTACTTGATAGTTAACTTCTGAAGGTTTTATTTTAATATAATAATCACCTTGCATACCGCTTGCCACCTCGCTACAACCAAAAGTGATATTTTATACCATAGGATAAAGATTGCTATTTGTAGTGTCAACTGGTTGAACTTTTCCGCATATATAAGCAATATCAGAATTGGTTGAACTTCGCAAGTTTGACAATACATATCCACCATTGTTATAAGTTGACTGAAAGTTGCCCGTTTTACCAAGACAGCCTAGTAACAATAGCAATGGAATAAGTTTAATATTTGCTTTCACGATTCTTAGTTAAGCTACCCGCATAATGGATTATCTAAGAGAGATTGGTATTGTGCCTACCTGATTCCAGAGATCATCATTTTTAACTAAAATAATTACCTGCGCCCCTCCACATTCGATACCACAGTGAACTTCTTCATACAGGAGGGCTATATGCCCACTCTTTGAGAATAAAGGCTTTGAAATCTCATAGAGCGGCATTTTGGGGAATAAATTTTTCTTGTTTCTTGTACCTTCGACTTTATTTTTTTCGACTAACACGATTTTATCTGAAAGAAATGATTTATTAAATCGATCGGTTTTGGTTTCAGAAATTTGTTTCTCCATGTAGCTCAATTCAGATTGTGTGATGTTTAGAT
Source organism: Reichenbachiella faecimaris (assembly GCF_900176375.1). Lineage (GTDB taxonomy): Bacteria > Bacteroidota > Bacteroidia > Cytophagales > Cyclobacteriaceae > Reichenbachiella > Reichenbachiella faecimaris. The sequence continues at coordinate 1,027,759 of NZ_FWYF01000002.1, forward strand.
TAATTTTTTGTGAGCCAAGATTATAGGTTGATAGTTTTTCATTAAACAAGTCGAGAGTAAAAAAACTTTCCAAAACCTGTTTGTTGTTCAAGAACAAGACTGGTCTTTCTACCAATTGAATTGAAGATTCTTTTTCTAAGTAGATTTGGTTTATAATCTTGTAAGCCGAATCCTCACTGTGAGATTTGCAAGAGGATATAGTAGTTAACAAGAATAGAAAAGTACATATAGCTTTCATAAACAGATTTATTTTTAGTAGGTTTTTGAATCAATAAATTAGCAACCAGGATCTTTTCCTTTTTGAGCTTTCGTCACATTGTTGAGATTTTTGCCCGTAAGTTCTATCGCATTCCTATTTAATATTCGACTTTGATCGGTTGCACTTAATGAGTTAAATGAGTTTGTTTCATGTAATCCACCCCATGCCATGTCAAATTTAATCTGAAGGCCTAGAGCTTTGGGGTGAAATCTATATGCGCTGTAGAGTCTTTAAGTAAGTATAAACTGTCCTCTGTAGAAGTCTTCTTTTGTCTATCATTTATTATTCTAGGTTTATATCCTAGTTCCCAATATAAAGTCTATAATCTGATAATTTTCCATCAACTAATATGTTAAAGGTGCCATTCTTTTTCCCAATCGGCCGGTAAATAATGTTGTCTAAAGGCAATACTAGTTTTGCACATTAGACTAGCGTATATCAGACCTATACTTATTTGGATTTAAGCGTTTAAAAGAAATTCACCACAAGGTAGGTCGCCAAAATAATGAAAGCTAGATATCCCCACGGGTAAACTAATTTGTTGTAAGATTTGATATCAATAAATGTGATGATCAAGAGAGCAAAAAAACTAGTGATAGCAGGAATCACAACTATATAACCATTTAAATAGTTGTAATACCTTACAATTAATATTGCAAAAAAAGTAAGTGTAATTCCAAAGTAGAATATTATTTCAATCAATTTTTTCATATTAATTACAGCCTAGCTCGCTAATTTGTTTCTTTCCTAAAAGTACGTCTCGGACTTTCTCTCCTTCGGGCCAGTAAATGATGTTGTCTGAGGTAAGATGGATATTTGCAAATTGAACTACCAAATACCTTGATCTTAATATAGACATGAGTGCTTAGAAGTAATTTACCACAATGTAGGTCGCCAAAATGATGATGGCTAAATAGCCCCATGGATAAACTAATTTTTTGTAAGATTTAATGTCAATAAATGTGACGACTAAGAGAGAAAAAAAACTAGCGATAGTAGGAATTATCACAATGTATCCATTCAAATAATTATTGTACTTTACAAAAAGTGTTGCTAAAAATGCAATAGAAATACCTACATAGAATATTAGCCTCGTCCATTGAAAATTATCCCGAGTGATATCGTTAATTATAATGTAGAGGTATAACGATATAGGAAAGACTATCATGCTGATTAAATTAATGTACATGAAATTTTGACTAATAATACGATCTGATATTGTCATTGAAGCAATCAATGTGATTAAAAAAACTAAACCAACCGTGATAAGTATGTAGCGTAATGCTCTCTTTATAATATTCATAATTTTTCTCAGTTACAGCCTAGCTCACTAATTTGTTTCTTTCCTAAAAGTACGTCTCGAACTTTCTCCCAATCGGGACGATAAATAACATTATCTGACGATTTGGGAGGCATGGATGACCCCTCATGATTTTCTACATAGTTATGTACTTTATTCTTCAGGCTGTTCCAAAGAGCATCAGGGTCGTCAAATCCACCACCTAAAAAATTTTCAGCAATGGTAGCATCGAATGCACTTGTTATTCGATCTACGGCTCTGGTATAAAAAGTATAAGTACCATCGCTATTCGCAATGATGCCAAACTCTCGGTGTCCACTTACGGGATGTTCACCGTCAAATTCTTGAGAAGGCCAATAAGGAACCTCAATCGTGGTGAATATCCATTTGGAAGAAGACCGATAAGAACAAATCACAGAACCGTCGCCTGGGCCACCTGGAATGTTGATGTGAAGTATAGCTCCTTCGGGATTATTGGATAGCCACAATGCAGATTCGTCTGTTCCAGTTATAGTGGAAGGGCTAAAGGACGAATAATTCGTATTGACAAAGTCGTTGATGTTTTTTCGAATGTAGTTCAAAAATTGAGTAGGTGTGAATCTTTCATTAGAACCAGGTTTTTTGGGAAGTGTGTTGATGGTCACGGGAAAATAATCCATGTTTACAACCGCACCAGAAGCATCCTCAATGTCTTGGATATTAAAGTCTCCAAAATTATTCGAGTTTAATGTATTTAATTTATCTATTATTTCTTCTGCTGGCGCATGTTGCACAAGGTTTTGCCAATGCTCAATTTGATCACAAAATTCAAGTAAGGCATAAGGATCGTTCTCTAGTTTGATCTTCAAAAATTTTAATATAAGACTCAATACCTCAGCATTAATATTATTTTCATTCTTGGTTTGGTAAGGCCCATTGGTTACCCGGAGGCCTTGTTCTGGGGATTGATTTGCGGTTGTATTTGATACATTTACCGGACAATAGGAGTTAGTGGTGCTGGTACTAGTGGCTACTTTGATGCTGGTATCCACATAGCTGCCATTGACATACCAGTCCGTATAGGTAGTGGCATAGTTGACGGTGGTGACTTGCCCACAGCTATAGCTACCGCCTCCAGATCCACTTCCTCCTGGGTCGCCTCCCGTGCCAGGGTCGATATAGGTTGGTTTTTCTAGTCGGGCGTTTGAGCTTTCGTCTTCAGGCTCTTCCAGGTAATGGATATAATCCGTTCTAGCCATATCCTCTATGTATCCCATAACCATAACATGGTCCGTGGTGAAGTATAATATGAGTTTGCTTCCGCTTGTTTCAAAACTTTGAAACAAAGGAGTATTCGAAACAGCGTGGTCTTTGTAATCACTCAAATCCACCACGGCTTCTATGTAGTAGTGGTATTCGTTGTCTCCGACTGGAAACGCGATTAGTTGATATTCCTTGGCCTCAAGTAGCACCCCATCTTTCTGCCCTTCTTTGATCATATAGCCAAACTGGTCATGATCCAAGGAAATGGGATAGCTGTAGACTATACCAGTATTGGTTTTGATCTTTTGATAATCAGACCAGTCTACGGTCATTTGATTCATGTCAAGTCCGACGAGGTGCCCAATACCGTCTTTGTTTTGAGTTTGAAAAGCCAATTGCTGGTTTACTCTGGAAGTGTTGATTTCGGATTGTTCCTGACAGGAGATAGCCAAGATGGCCATTAGCCCAAGGGCTGATATACCCAGGATTTGGAGACGCATGTAATAATGGTTAGGTCAATAAAATATTTATATCTCAAATCTAAGTAATCAAACCATTGAAGCGAGCAGAGAAAAGATGAAGAACTGCTCGTTTGTCGTAGTGAAGACCAAATTGAAAGATTATTTCCAAATAATCAATTCCCAACGATAAGCCCAACGCCAGGTAAGGGAGTAGTTTTTGATGTCAGCCATTTTCAAATAATTTTCTAGTTCTTCTCTGACGAAAGAACGCTCAACAGATAATACCGAATCGTATTGTACCATCTCAGATTTAGACCAGTTGGTAATCAAATGTTTGGTGAAGAGGTAAGACACCCAATGACGATGAAGGTCATTGATCACGATGCCCAAGCTGACTTGTCCTAAAATTTGCTTCAGCAATTCTACTATTTCTTCCTCTTGCAGGTGATGAAAAAACAGACTGGCATGTGCAATATCAAACATGCTTTCTCTAAACCTTTCGCCAAGAATATTTTCTGAACTAAAGGAAATATTGGAGTGTTTCCTGCAGTTTCTTTTGGCATAGTCTACAATGTACCCATTGGCATCTATTCCAGTTAGCTTCAGGTTTTGGTTGTTTTTCTTTGCCCATTTGGAGAATAGCTTCAAAGTGTCTCCTCCCCCACATCCCAGATCCACGATTTCATATAACTGCTTTGGGTTTTTGGCCATCAATTTTTTCACTGCATTTAGTGAAAGTTGATCTCCTCCCAGGTAAGTGTTGATCTGATTTAGTTCTCGAAGTGTTTGGTCTACAACCTCTCCATGGCAAAAGAAATCATCCATAATTTCTTCCTTCAATGAACGCTGATTTAGAAATTCAAACATAGATTAGGTTGTTTTAAACAATAAGCCTTCAAGCGTCAGCCCAGGGCCAAAAGCAAAGGATAAGATTTTTTTATTGGGTTGTGACTTTAATTCTGACCATACTTGCTTGAGCACAAATAGCACAGTAGGTGAAGACATATTTCCGTGATTTTTTAGGACTTCATAGGCGGCTAGATTTTGCTCTTTTGTAATACCCAATTGATTTTCGATGGCTTCTAAAATTTTCTTGCCACCAGGATGAATGGCAAAGGCATCTATATCAGCAAGTGATTGATCGATCTGTGCCAGCATTTTTGAAGTCAATTGTTTAATGCCCCCTTCAATGATCTTAGGTACATAGGTGGTCAATGCCATTTGAAAACCAAAATCACCAATTTGCCAAGCCATATCGCTCTGTCCATTGATAAACAACTGGCTGGCAGAGTGGATGACTTCAAGTCCAGAGTTATGTAGGGGTTGCTCGCCAGATACTACCAATGCTGCGGCACCATCAGCGAATAACGAGTGGGCCAGCAGATTATCTTCAGTTTGGTCTTTTTGTAGGTGCAGGCTACAGAGTTCCACGCTTACGATGAGCACTTTCGACTTTTTATGGTTGTCACAAATCTCTTTGGCCATACCTATGGCATTCATGGCGGCATAACAACCCATGAAGTTGAGGCTGTTTCTTCTGATATCAGACGATAAGTTCAGTGCCTTGATCAAGTCCACATCGAGTCCAGGCGCATACATGCCTGTGCAGCTTACTGTAATCAGATGTGTGAAGGTTGAAAAGGGATGGTCATTGCCCAAACAATCAGTAATGGCAGAAATCGCCAGAGGAAGGGCTTTCTCTTTGTAAATGCTCATCCGCTTTTGCGTACTGGGAAAAGGTTGGAGATCAGATTGATTAGAGTAAAAAGTAAAAGTGCCTAGCTTCTTTTTGTAGTCATCCAAAATGGAATATCTGTTTTGGATACCTGTGGCACGATAGAGTACTTTGACTTTTTTATGATCTGCTGGGTTGCTGGTCAGATGATCACACATAAACTGCGCAAGATCCTCTTGCGAGTAGCGATTGGCCGGATTGGCTGTTCCTATAGCTGTGATGAAGGCTCCCATTTTTCTAAACTGGAAAATAAAGAAATTTTCGGGATTCGAACGAATTAATAAAATGGTAGAATGGGAAACGGATTAGCCAGGCATTTAATAAATTGTTACCTTATGCTTTTGCAATGACCAAATCCACCTTTTTACATCTGCGTTTCCCATTTTCCTTTTTTCTGCTTCCAGTTTTTCTTTTTGCTGTGGCAGTTTCTCAGCCTACAGACTGGACTCAGCTCGCACTGGTCTTTTTTGTCCTTCATTTGCTCCTCTATCCAGCCAGCAATGGATACAATTCCTACTTTGATCAGGATGAGGGAAGTATAGGAGGTCTGGAGCATCCACCAGAAACTACAAAGAATTTATATTATTGGTCATTGATACTAGATGGAGCAGCTTTGCTGTTGGCTTTGCGAATTGATTGGAAGTTTAGTTTCATGCTTTTGATCTATGGATTAATGTCTAAAGCCTACAGCCACCCCTCTGTCAGGTTGAAGAAACGACCCGTGCTAGGCTGGTTGGCAGTAGGTCTCTTTCAAGGCTATTTCACCTTCTTGATGACCGTGTATGGGACTACTTTGACTTCATTTGATGCACTAATGACATGGGAATGGCAATGCCCCGCACTACTAAGCAGTTTGCTGCTTTGGGGCAGCTACCCTATGACACAGGTCTATCAACATGAGGAAGACCGTGAGCGCGGAGATATGACTATAAGCTTGAAACTCGGCATATTAGGTACCTTTTATTTTACAGGAGTCTTCTTTACAGTGGCCACTTTGGGTTTCTTTTTGTATTTCAGGGCAACCTTTTCTGATCAGATGGGTCTGTTGTTTATTATCTTCCTAATTCCAGTGACTTTATATTTTTTCAATTGGTTTTTGAAAGTAAGAAAAGACGAAAGCCAAGCGGATTTTAGACATACTATGCGATTAAATTTTGTCTCGGCTTTGATGTTAAATCTGTTTTTCTTGATTTTTGCCTTGAACCTCTAACAGACTTCATGTCTCATACATTGGATCAAAACCATCTCGATCAAAACTTCAAAGTACTCTATTTCGAGTATTATGCGACAGCACAGCGTACGGCTATGTATGTTTTGAAGCAAGCGGATGCTGCAGAAGACGTTGCTCAAAATGTATTCTTAAAACTTTGGGATAAACGTGATCAATTGGATCAACTCAATAATCCTAAGGCATATATCATTCAGATGGCTAGAAATGGTGCGTTGGATGTCATAAAAAAGGTGGCGCACTTGAGTGAGGAGCATATACCTCTGGTGTTTGAGGAAGAATTCGCAGATGAAAGTGTCGAAAATGAAGAAATGCGGCAGGCCATTGAAAAAGCAGTGGCCGAACTAAGTCCCAAATGTAGATTGGTATTTTCACTCAGCCGATTCGAAGGACTCTCAAATTCTGAAATTGCCGAACATCTAGATGTTTCTATTCGCACAGTGGAAACACAAATTTCCAATGCACTCAAATCTTTCCGTACTGACCTCAGACATTATTTTGTTGAATTTTTGGGGTGGGTCATATTCGTTGCTAGCCAATCTATCAGCTAGGTTCTTTACTTTTTTTCTTTGGTCTTTACGTGTTTGGTTTTTTAGATCGTCTTTGTATTGAATCCCAAAGGTAAAAACATGAAGAATCAGAAATTTTTCGACTTATGTACCCAAGAGCTATCTGGCGCCATATCTAATGAAGATAAGTTGGCGCTGACCAAATATTTGGAAGAACACCCAGATCAGTTAGATGCCTTCAAAGAACTGCAACAACAATGGGAAATCAGTGGGCAGCTTAGGCTAAAGTACAAAGCAGACCCTCAATTGGCTTGGGAAAAGTTTTCTGAATTGAAATCTGACCATGAGTCTAAAACTGTTCGTTGGATTCATTTCGCAATTCGTCTGGCAGCCATGGTGGTTCTTACTGTAGGATTAGGCTTTCTGATGAGGGAGTTTGGAAAATCAGAGCCCTATCATTATGCCACCTTTGAAGGGGAAACAAAATGGATTACACTCTCAGATAGCAGTCGAATTCGACTCAATGAGTCTTCTCTACTCACGGTAGCTGCAGATTTCAACGAAGATGACAGGAATGTTTCGTTAGAAGGTGAGGCATATTTTGAAATTGCCAGAGACGAAGCAAGACCATTTATTATTCAAACCAATGAAGCTACAACTCAGGTACTGGGAACTGCCTTCAACATTCGCGCGATAGAAGAAGAGCCAAAAGTTGAAATATACGTGGTAAACGGCAAAGTGTCATTTACGGCTAATGGGTCTGAACTCATTCTTACTCAGGGTATGGCTGCCAATTTTGATAGGACGAGTGACTTACTATCACTCGATTCGGAAGAGCTCAATGCTTTGGCTTGGCAGTCCAAAACACTCAAATTTGAAGACAGTCCATTGGACAAAGTCTTTGCAGCTCTTCAGAGCTATTTTAAGGCAGACATGGTCATCACGAATGACAAAATAAAAAACTGCCGTTTCACAGGAGAATTTAAGAAACCCAAACTGAAAGAAATTTTGAAGGTGATATCGATTTCTACCAATGTCACCTATACGGAAGATAATGGCCGTTTTATCATCAGTGGAGAGGGATGCGCCATTGAAAAATAGTCAAATACTCAAAACTCAAAATCAAAACTAATGTACAAATTAATTGGCATGGCAGTACTTGGACTGCTGGCTACAAGTAGCTTATTGGCACAAGAAAGACCTGACCTTAGGATCAATACGTATTTTCATGAATTGCCCTTGGAACAGGTGCTGGGTTATTTCGAGGAGCAGTCAGATTACACCTTTTCCTATAGCTCTAGCGCTATTCCTGTGGATGAAAAGGTGACCCTAAAGGAACAAAATATTTCTTTTTGGACTGCACTGGATGAGTCGCTCAAATACTTGCCTGTAACTTATGAAGTGGTTAACAAAAATATTGTATTGAAGTACAATAAGCTGACTCAGACGATACGTGGAACCATCCTGGACAAGGATACCCAGCAACCCATATTTGGTGCTACTGTATTTGTGGTAGGCTCAGATCCTTTGATTGGTGCTACCACAGATATGAATGGTCGCTATAGAATGAATAGCGTACCCGTAGGTAGACTCACGTTGCGCTACGACTACTTAGGATATGAAGAAAGTGCTGTCTCTAATGTGTTGCTTGGTTCGGGCAAAGAACTCATTTTAGACATGCAACTGATAGAATCTGTGATTAAAATGGAAGAAATAGTAGTGAGTGCAGCAGGTATTGGTTCTCAGCCACTCAATGAAATGGGTATGATCAGTGGACGCTCGTTTACCGTAGAGGAGACCAAAAGATACCCCATCAGTATAGGTGATCCTATGCGCCTGGCATCTTCCTTTGCTGGTGTGATGGGCACGGACGATGATTCCAATGAAATCGTGATAAGAGGAAATAGCCCTAGAGGAATCCTTTGGAAAATGGAAGGAGTGGAAATTCCAAACCCCAATCACTTTTCGACTGAGGGTTCCTCATCAGGTGGTATCAGCATGTTCAGTACTCAGGTCATTTCAAGATCGGATTTTTATACTGGAGCTTTTGCACCCATCTATGGCAATGTGCTTTCTGGCGTATTTGATATTAATCTGAGAAAAGGAAATAATGAGAGGCATGAGCATACCATTCAGGCTGGACTATTGGGAATAGACCTTTCTTCTGAAGGACCTATTAATCAATCTTCTGGAAGTTCATATTTGTTCAATTATCGATATTCTACACTATCCATATTGAGTGATTTAGGGCTAGTAGAGATTGATGAAAATGAGAAAAACACCTTTCAAGACCTAGCCTTCAAACTAAATTTTCCAACTGAGAACTTGGGTACATTTTCTGTTTTCGGGATGGGTGGATTGAGCAAATATTCCCGGACTGGTGAGAGTTTTAGAGAGGATGTAGAAAAGTACAATATGGGCGTCATTGGCTTATCCAATGATTATATTTTGAACAGTAGCACTTTTATCAAAACGAGTCTATCTGTATCAGGTACAGAAGTGGGAAATGATGAGTATATAAAATACCAACAGGACACCATACGTGTGGATTATAGCAACAAGGAGTCATTTAAGAAAAGCTTTACTCGTGGGTCTATCATTCTCAACAAAAAATTCAACTCCAGGCATATAGTAGAATTGGGGACTGTCATCAGTCGACTGGATTATGATTTTGTAGAACAGGAGCATAACGTCAATAACGAAGACCCTTTTGTGGACTTGGTTTTATTCGATGACGAAGGAGCTTCGGGTACGCAACAGGCTTTCGTATCATGGAAATTTAGAATTACAGAGGAGTTGAGTTTGGTGAATGGCCTGCATTATTTCAGATTTGGTTTTACTGGAGAAGATTCTTGGGAGCCACGCTCAAGTTTGAAATGGCAGTTTAGAGAAAATCAATCCATAAGTGCTGGGTTTGGCATGCACAGTCGACTGGAGTCACTAGAATATTATTTAGGAAATTTTATTAACCCTGACGGTTCCACCATTGATCACAACCCGGATTTGGGCATGTCAAAGGCCAATCATTTTGTATTGGGTTATGATCGTGTGATAAGTCCAAATTTATATTTCAAAACAGAAATTTATTATCAGTATTTGTACAATATACCCATTTCTAACGATCCTCGATTTGGGTGGTATTCTTCGATCAATTCGTCAGATGACTACTCTACTATTCCATTGGACAATGAAGGTAGTGGAATCAATTACGGAGTTGAAATGACGCTGGACAAGAGGTTTTCTCAAAACTACTACTTCATGGTCAATGGATCTATATTCAATTCTAAATACACAGGAGGTGATGGGATCGAGCGGAATACGAGGTTCAATGGCAATTATACCTATCATGCACTTGGAGGCAAAGAGTGGAAAGTTGGCAAAAATGGCAGAAACAATATCATTGGGCTAAGTGCCAAAGTTTCCTATGCAGGTAACCAAAGACTGATACCTATTGATCTTGAAGAATCAATTAACCAAGGTGTACAAGTCAATGATTTTGAGAGAGCCTATGAGGAAAGTGCACCAGATTTTTTTAGAATGGATCTTCAATTTAGTTATAGAAGGAATAAGCCAAAGTCCACTTCTGAATGGCGTTTAGATTTACAAAATGTAACGGGCCGAATGAACTATGGAGCGCAGTATTATTCGAGTGGTTTAGAAAAAATTGTTCGAGAGGGTCAATTTGGATTAATTCCTGTGTTGAGTTACCGCATTGAATTTTAGACAATTTTATTTTCTTATTGATTATCACTTTAAAATTTGCTTAAATTTGCCACCCAAAATAGGAATTCGGGATGTGGCGCAGTCCGGTAGCGCACCACGTTAGGGACGTGGGGGTCGCAGGTTCAAATCCTGTCATTCCGACTAGAGAAGATTGAGGCAGTCAGCAATGGCTGCCTTTTTTTGTTCAACGTTAATCCCGTTTATGTAAATAAATGAACATTAAAATGATTCATTCGTTTGAAAATTTTTCACTAATCAAATACTATATGAGAACCTTTTTACTTTTTTTGGTTTGCCTAAGCACTTCGGCCTTGGCTCAAGATTCCACAGACTACTACTACAAAATACCAGACTATCCAGAAAACTATAATGCAGGTACTGTTGCCGCTCGCGTAGTGGATGGATTAGGTCTCAGATATTACTGGGGCACTGTAGGACTTAGAGCTGATGACCTGGATTACAAGCCGTCACCAGAAGCAAGAACAGCAGCAGAGACTATTGATCATATCTATGGATTGACAAATGTGCTGGTAAATTCAACCAGGAAATTGCCAAACGATTTTACAAAAGAAGAGGAAGAAGAGGAGTTGACCTTTGAAGAGAAAAGGGCGAAGACACTACAAAACATCAGAGAAGCCAGTGAGATATTAAAAAGGAGCTCAGCTGAAGATTTAGCCTCGTACAAAATTATATTTATCAGCTCAAGAGGAACGTCAGAGTACCCTTTTTGGAATCAATTGAATGGCCCATTGGCAGATGCTATCTGGCATGTTGGACAAGTGGTATCATTCAGAAGAGCGTCAGGAAATCCATTTAATTCTAATGTGAGTCTGCTAAGAGGGAGGTTGAGGGATCAGTAGGCACTCAGTAAAAATACGGATTTTACACCCATAAAAGTGCTTAGGCTCTTTTATTAGGCTTTTTTTCATAGTTTTGGCACATGGTAGAATATAATCCCAAGAGTTGGCTAAACTTACTCTTTCACAGCTATAGTAGATACGTTTTTAAGCGATTGCTTCCAGCATTGATGTATGTCACAGTATATACCTCATTTATTACCTATGTTTTCTATGAGTTGGATATTGATTTTGTCAGTACCACTTCTGTACACAGTATCCTAGGTATTGTATTGGGTTTCTTTTTGGTATTTAGGACCAATGGTGCCTATGACAGATGGTGGGAAGGACGTAAAGTTTGGGGAGAGCTTGTAAACAATACCCGAAATCTGGCAATTAAATTTTCTATTATGGTTCCTAAGAGCCATGCTGAGCGAGAGTACATAACTGATTGTATTGCTGCTTATGCAAAGGCGCTAAAAGAACATTTGAGAGAGGGAGTACCAGCCGAAATGGCTACAGAGATGGTGGAGAAGTTGAAAATGGACAATCTGGATCATATACCCAACGCCATTGCCAAAAGATTGATTGGAATTACAAATCTTCTGAAAAAGGACAAAACTATAGATCAAGAGCAGTACAGGGTATTGGATGAGCAGCTGGTAGCACTGACCGACATCATGGGTAAGTGTGAGCGAATCAGAAATACACCTATTCCCTACTCTTACAGTATGTTCATGAAGAAATTTATCTTCACTTTCATTGCTACACTACCGTTCGCATTTGTGACAGTATATCACTACTGGACAATTCTGATCGTCGTTTTGATCCTCTATATTTTGATGAGTATTGAGCTACTGGCAGAGGAGATTGAAGATCCGTTTGGGTCTGATATCAATGACCTGCCTACAGATATATTGGCTGGTAAAATCGAAAAAAACGTAAGGGAAATTATGGATTAAATTCCATTAGGCAAAGAACCAGAAATCAGCAGCTGGTTTTTTGTCCCATTTTGTCAAGTACTCCCTGATCTCAACCTGCCCGTCAGGTGATGCCACTACAATCATGATCTGTGGTCGATCCAAAGATGGGATTTCTTCAAAATGGGACAGTTTTATTCCATATACATCTTTGCCTATTTTATTTGGATTGTCACAAACCCAATGAAAGGAACTTTCGTTTTTGAGCAGTAGCTTGGCCATGTCCTTTCCATTTCTACCAGCTCCCCACAAAACCAGTGGTCTATTGGTATCCCTGTCCAATTCGTAAAAATTTCGGATTTTCAAGTCGAAATATCTATTGTCTTTGTATTCATCCCAGGTACGAGAGATACGGTTGGATCGGTCGCGCCAGTGATGTAAAACCTTGTCTAATCCTGCGATCTTAAGGTTGTGCTTGTAAAATCTAAAGGTCAGGTCATAGTCTTCTGGGTATATTTCAGAATCAAAAGCACCTGCCCTATCAAAGTCATCTTTGTGTGCCAACCAGCTGTGAGATGGAATCACGCATTCTTTATAAATTTCCTCATAATGTGCACTTCTCCTTGCTACGTCGTTGAGCCATCTTTCGTATCTCAAAAAACCATCTCCAACCTCGCCTTCATCTACAAAGTGCGCTGTACCTCCCGCAATTACAGTTCCTTTTCCATGTTTTTGCCATTCTTCAACCAAGGCTTCAAGCTTGTCTGCAGGCATCTTGTCATCAGAGTCCATACGATTGATTAATGTACCTTTCACGTGTTTATATCCCTCTTGTAGCGTGGGGATCAGTTTGGGACGTGTGCTATGAAACACTCTGATTCTTTTATCTTTTTTGGCGTATGTTTCTAAGATTTCAGGTGTTCGATCACTCGAATGATCATTGACTGCAATAAGTTCCCAATTGGAATAGGTTTGTGCCAATATCGAATCCAGGCAGGCAGGCAAATATGGCGCTGTATCTTTGGTAGCCATGATGATCGAAACGAGTAGCTGAGGGCGTTCATTCATCCGACAAACCTCACGAATTCATTTATAAAGACAACAAAATATGCTCAAAAATTGCTTGATGTGATTTGACCGTTTTCTACTTTTAGTGCTAGAAGGTTTTTGTTAAAACCTGTATAGTGCAATTCAAAATCATTCAAGACGCCAGAAATTTGGGTAGGTAGCCAGTGCCTGCCTTCTTTCACTACAATGACTGCCCCCTCATGATCTCCTACCCAACAAAAATTATCATTCCAATTTTTGTGATTGATAGGTTGAATGCCATGTTTGTTCATCAATTCACCACTGACGACCAGTGGCTGATCCACAGGGAGTCCTATTTCATTGACACAAATGATGTCATCTATTTCGAATTTCTTTTTGGTGGGATAATTGAGAAGTGGTCGCTCTATAAATTCGGCAATATTGCCGTCAGGATCAAAGAAGTAAATAGATCGCCCAGTATCAAAATGAATAATTTTTTCACCTTGAAATGGAAGTAAATCTATGCTTCTGGATTCTATATATTCAATGGCTGACTCTAAACTTCCTGTAGGTATCAAAAAAGCAAAGTGATAAAGATGGGGAGCAATTATCTGTTTGCTCAAAATGAATTGTGTCGCACCAGCTTTAATAACTATTTCAGAGGCTTCATTAGTTGAGACAGTGAATCCCAAAATTTCTTTATAAAAGACTTGTTGTTTATTTGAGTTTTTTAATCCGATTTTGAGTTTGTTGAAGCGCATGAACATTCCTTTTATAGGTGTCTTGTATCTAAACAGCTTATTTTATGATTAGTTTCACCTAATAATTTAAGGTGATTTCCTGATAATTCTTATATTTGATATTCACCAATTTCAAACCATTTCTCAATGCAAGTACGCGGATCAGTAATCAAAAGTATAGACAGTTTTGTGTCAGATGTTCATTCGGCTAAATATGAAGATTGGAAAAAAGGCCTGTCTTCCGCCTCTAGTCTCTTGCTTTCTTCAGTTTCTACTTCCAACTGGTATCCTGTTGAACCAGGAGTGATCGCACCTACTGAGGTGCTCTGTAAAATGTTTTATGCGGATAAAAAGAAGGGTGCGTGGGAGTCTGGTCGATATAGTGCTAAAATGGGATTGACAGGAATTTACAAAGTGTTTGTACTGGTGAGCTCTCCGTCTTTTATGCTAAAACGTGCCTCTCGCGTGATCGCCACTTTTTATGAGCCTACAGACCTCATGGTGGTGGATAGTAGTGATAAATCAATGATTATTCAATTCACCAAACTGCCAATCAAAAATGAATTGATCGAATATCGCATTGCGGGTTGGATGGAGATGGCGTTGGAAATATGTGGTTGCAAAAACCTTAAAGTAGAGATTACCAAGTCCATGGCATTGGGTCAAAATGTATTTGAGACTACGATTACTTGGGACTAAGTCGATTAAAGTTAGATCAACTTAATAGTAACCGTACAATCGAATCGTAATGAAGGGCTAGGTAAAGAAGTGTAGCCAAATTGGCGAAAGCAAGCACAGGGAGGAGCCAAAAAAGGGGAATCAGCCATGATTCTTGATGGAAAAACATAAACAACATAAATAGGACGAGGCCAAGATACAAGTCTGTTCCAATCTGGCGTCCCCAGTGCAATTTAAGCATGGACTTTATAGTCCGAAACAAACTCTCCTTTGCACTACAGAAATAACTGTAGCCCGAAAAAGCAAGAAACGCACACCAAATGATACTTTTCCCAATGGGATACGGACCATGGCTAATAAAAGGATGCTCTTCTCCATTGAATAGAATCGCTATAGCTACAAGAACCACATAAAGAAGCCAAATAATGTTATTGATTCTCATCTGGAATTGGATTTCATGTATGGTTAATCTCCTAAGCTTAAAGCTTAAAATCAGGATTATAAATCAGGCCAAGAATATTTCCCCATGGATCTTTTACGGTTGCTACTTCTAGCGCACCGCCCACATTAGTAGGAGGCTCATGCTCAGTTGCACCTAGATCCAAAAAGTGCTGATATCTCCCTCTGATGTCTTCCACACCCCAGTAGTTGATCACACTTTCTGCCTTATCAGTTGTTGGGATTGATTCTGGCTGCAGACCCAGTTCGTAGCCAGCCACATTGAAACCTACATAACCATCTTCTTCGAAATATGGAGCTACTTCAAATGCCTTGGTATACCAATCAGCAGCTTTTTTTATATCTCCTACTTTATAAATTGCTGTACGTAATCCTAGTATGGCCATGAGTATATTTCTTTAATTTTCATTTCAAATGTAATCTTATTTTTCTCTTTTGGCGAAACCATTCTTAGTAATATTATGTCTTTGAATGGCGATTCGCTCAAACCCAAAGTGGGCTGAGTCGTATGCCAAACTATAGATTATAATAATTATGAAACAGATATCTTACGCAGCGTTTTTTTTAGTCATAGCTATGGCCTGCACGCCGAATAAAAGCCCTCAAAAAATTATAGATGAAGCTATTCAGGCGCATGGAGGTTTATTATTTGAGGGGAGGACGATCACTTTTGATTTTAGAGGTAAGCATTATCTGGTTCAGCGAAAACCAGTAGGCTACACGTACATTCGATCTTTTATGGATGATAGTCTGGGTCAGGTCAAAGATGTCCTGGCTAATAGTACGGAATTAGAACGTTTTGTTAATGACACACTGCAAGATATCAGTTCTGAATGGAAGTTTAAATATGCCAATTCTGTCAACTCTGTTTTATACTTTTTCCAATTGCCTTATGGCCTGAATGATGCGGCTGTGGTCAAGAAATATATAGGGCAAAAAGTAATTAATGGACGACTATATGATAAAGTGCAGGTCACTTTTAAGCAAGAAAATGGGGGCAAGGACTTTGAAGATGTATTCGTTTATTGGATTGAAACGAAAACTAAAACGCTCGATTATTTGGCCTATTCTTACTTGACAGATGGTGGAGGCATTAGATTTCGTCAGGCCATCAACCGCCGTGCCATAGAGGGCATGGTTTTTCAGGATTATATCAATTTCAAGCCAGCCAATAAAGATGCGGCACTTGAGACCCTGGATGAAGCTTTCATAGAGGCATCATTAATTGAGTTATCTCAAATTGAAAATAAAAATATTGAAGTGAAGTAGTTGACAAATCACCTACGCCATGACGCTATAGTTTGTTGGATTAGATAGGTACGTTCACATGTCGTTCAGCATGATAAGACGATCTCACCAATGGCCCAGACTCAACGTACTTTAAGCCACGGCTCAAACCTTCTTCCTTGTATTTTTCGAATTGATCTGGATGAATAAATTCGGCCACTTCAATGTGCATCTTGGTAGGTTGTAGGTATTGACCTAGGGTCAAAATATCCAAACCGTTTTCTACCAAATCGTCCATGGCTTTGTGTACTTCGTCTACAGTTTCACCCAATCCCAACATAATACCTGATTTAGTACGTTGGCCATATGCCTTGGTCAATTTGATTTGCTCCAGGCTTCTGGCGTATTTGGCTTGAGGGCGAACTCGCCTGTAGAGACTTTCCACAGTCTCCATATTGTGAGAGACTACTTCTTGTCCACCATCTATCATGCGATATAGGGCTTCCCATTTTCCCTTTACGTCTGGGATCAAAATTTCTATTGTCGTGTCTGGAGAAGCTTTTTTTGTTTCTACTACAGTCTGATACCATATCTCTGCCCCACGATCTTTGAGTTCATCACGGTTTACAGAAGTAATTACCGCGTGCTTCACACCCATAGTTTTGATGGCATCTGCTACACGTTTTGGTTCATCCGTGTCATACTCTGGTGGCCGGCCAGTGGCTACGGCACAGAATGTACAACTTCTAGTACATACATTTCCTAGAATCATAAATGTAGCAGTACCAGCTCCCCAGCATTCACCCATGTTTGGGCAATTGCCACTTTCACAAATCGTATGCAGTTTATTCTCATCTACGATCTTTCTCACATTAGCATAGCTCTGGCCTACTGGCAATTTCACTCTCAACCAATCTGGTTTGGTGCGTTTTCTGGCTTGCTTTCCGTCGACTACTGGTAACTCTATCATCAATCTTGAAATTTGTACAAAGAAACAAACAAGTAGATTAACTGTGTTGGTTTATGAAAGGTTTTTTCTATGAGGCAATAGTTACTGCCATGGATGGATTTACTTTCTTTGGCCGTAAAACAGCGTAATGAATGCAGACAAGAATACTGCATTATTGTCCTCTTCAGGCATCAGTTCTATGGTGCCAGCATAGGCTTCCACGAGACCGCCAATTTCAAATCCAGTGACATTGCTTTTGAAGGCTCCCATTTCAAAGGTCAGAGAGGCCTTCAAGTTGAGGCCTGGCTTTATTTTCGATTCGCCCAGCCCTTGGAAGAGGTGACCTGTGCCCGTGATGGTTTGATAGGAGTAGAGTAGTGGCGTAGCAGAACCTGTTGTTTTAGGGTCATACCCAAACGGCACTGCTGTTTGGCTATCCCCTACTTTCACATAATAAGGAGCTACGATTCCTATGGTAGGTCCTACTGCTATGGAAGCATTTATTTGCACCCCTTGTTGTGGTGCTTTTTTGAAGAGAATAAAGTCACGTCCGTATTGCCCACGTATCGCATATAGATAATTAGATTTTCCATAGATAAATGGGTTGCCTGCCGCAGAGGTTCGTCTGTGTTCTTTAGGGTGCTTCACATTCATGATTTCAAAACCAATGGTTTGAAATTGTGTTTCGCTGATAGCACTTGAAAATTTCATTATAAACCCACCAATCAAGCCTCCATTGGTGTTTTTATTAATACCCCAGATAAACTCCTTCGTATAGTCATAATGACCAGACGACTGGGCTGCTGCACCAGCAGCAAACAAGGCTAAAAACGATATCAGTAGGAGATTCCTCTTCATATTCTCAATAAATCTAACAACTAACTACACTTATTACATTATTCAGACAAAATAAAATTCTGATAACTTTTGATTTGAAGCGTAGGTACTTAAGCTTTGCAAAATAACGTTATTTCAAAATTTAAAGTTTAATGGGCAGCTTAAAAAACCAATATCTGGGTAATCTCCGTACAGAGGGGACTCATATCCCTTCGGGAAATAAGATCATTACAGATGCACCAGTTGACAATATGGGTAAAGGACAAGCCTTTTCCCCAACTGATCTGATGTCATTTTCTTTGAGTGCATGTATGATGACTATCATGGGACAAGTTGCCGATCGAGAAAACATTGCGATGGAAGGCCTAACCACAGATATCACCAAAGTAATGTCTGCAAGTCCCAGAAAGGTGTCCGAAATACATATCAATTTTAATTGGCCCGTGCTTGACTTGACCAATAAACAAAAAACCATGCTGATCAATGCAGCTAAAACTTGTCCCGTTGCTTTAAGTATTCACCCGGATATCAAATTAGAAGTAACTTTTAACCTGAATTAATTTACTTTTTTGGACTTAGCTCGTATAAACCTTCTTTCATAAACCTATCATCAATGCTCAAAGATCTTCGTATCAACAATTCCCTAACCGGGAAAAAGGAATTATTCGAACCAATACATACTCCTCATGTAGGTATGTACGTATGTGGGCCTACAGTGTATAGCGACGTACATTTGGGCAACGTTCGAACTTTTTTGAGCTTTGATGTCATCTTTAGATACCTCATGCATCTGGGTTATAAAGTCCGCTATGTACGAAATATTACAGATGTTGGGCATTTGGTGAATGATGGTGATGAAGGCGAAGATAAAATCGGCAAAAAGGCCAAACTGGAAAACCTAGAGCCAATGGAAGTTGTGCAGCGCTACACACAGGACTTCCACCAGGTGATGGCTATGTTCAACACCTTACCTCCGAGTATTGAACCTTCTGCTACTGGTCATATCCTGGAGCAGATCGAGATGATTGAGTTGTTGATAGATAAAGGGCTCGCTTATGAAGTGGGTGGCTCGGTTTACTTTGATGTAAATGCCTATCAAAAAGACCATAATTACGGAAAGCTATCTGGCCGAAAAATAGAAGAATTATTGTCGAACACTAGAGACCTGGATGGGCAAGACGAAAAAAGGAACCCGGTTGACTTTGCCCTTTGGAAAAATGCCTCACCTGAACACATTATGAGATGGAACTCACCATGGGGAGCAGGTTTTCCTGGTTGGCATCTGGAATGTACCGTGATGGGTAAAAAATACTTGGGTCAAACTTTCGACATTCATGGTGGAGGAATGGATTTAAAATTTCCGCATCATGAATGTGAATTGGCACAGTCTGTAGGTGCACATGGTACAGATCCTGTGAAGTATTGGATTCATACTAATATGCTGACTGTGAATGGTCAAAAAATGAGCAAGTCATTGGGCAACTCATTTTTACCTAGAGAATTATTTACAGGAGATCATCCACTATTGGATAAGGCCTATAGCCCAATGACTACTAAATTTTTCATGTTGCAATCCCACTATGCCAGTACTTTGGATTTCTCCAATGAGGCATTAGGCGCAGCACAGAAAGGCTATCGCAAATTGATGAACGGGCTGAAGACGCTACGTGGTATGTCTGCTGATGGGGTTTCTGAGGCCGAACTCAACGAAAAGGCCATTCAGCAAATCAATAGTCTGTGTGACAATTGCTACCGTGCCATGAATGACGATTTCAACACGGCTCTGACCATTGGGCACTTGTTCAATCTTTTGAAAAAAATTAATTCGATTCATACTGGCGTGCTTTCTATTGGCGAAATTGGAACAGAAACGTTTGATCGTATGAAGTTAACATTTGAAACATTCGTCTTGAACGTTTTAGGACTGAAAGAAGAAAGTAATGTCGATTTTGATGGATTAATCAGTGTTTTGCTCAATGTCTACAAAGAGGCGAAAGAGGCCAAGGATTATGACAAAGTAGACGAAATCCGAAATGGTTTGAAAGCGCAGGGTGTAGTGCTGAAGGACATGAAAACGGGTATTGACTGGGCGTACGAAGAATAATATTTCGAAAGTTTCAGACTATTAAAATGCTACTAATAGTCGAACCTTCTGGTCAGGTCATCCAAACTTTTCTTGGAACCAACAAAGGTGACCAAATCTTTCAAACGCAATCTGGTATAACCGTGTGATATAATCATTTGTCCGCCACGCTTGATAGACAAGATAATGACGTCCGCAGGAAGGCGTAAATCTCTCAATGGAACACCATGCAAATCTGGATTCATTACTTCTAAGTCTCTTGAATCTTGTCCAGGTTCCATGCCTAGCAATAGAGAGGTAGCCTGTGGTGATCTTACATAATGATCCATTAAACTGACCATAGCCATAGAAGGATCTACAATTCGAACCCCCAGATTTAAGAACTTGTCATAATAACTTCTATCTGCCAGTCTGACAATAATGTCAGGTGTGCCAAAATGATGATAAGCCAATTCGCACACTTCTAAATTTTCCTTATCTGCCAACATACAAATGATAGCTTCTGTTTTCGCAGCGCCCATTTCTTGAATTTGGGGCAGGTTGATTTTGTCCATGTAGTGGATTTTGATGCCTTCAGGCTCGTCAATACTGCCCTTTTTCATCAGAGTTGCGATTTGCACTTGCCAATTATTGGTCATCAGTTGTTTGGCCAGTGCTACAGATTGACTCTCAAATCCAAAAATGATAGCATCTCGAATTCCGTCTGTTTGAAACTTGGCGCGTGTCTTGTCTTCTCCGACTTTGCGCAAAGCATATTTGAAAAGTGGAGGGCCAACAATTTGATTGAGCACAATAATGCCAATCATAATGGTGGCGAATTCAGGCCCCCATTCTGGAAATTGATTAGAGACCAATGCGGTCAGACCAAGCGCTACACCTGCCTGAGTCACGTACGGCATCCAGCCTACATTCACAAAACGCATGGGGTCTTTGGCTATAAAACCCCCAGCATAAGACCCGCCAATAATGGTGATCAGACGAATCGCGAAGAAAAATAAGGCTATTGGCCAAATGCTAAAGAGAATATTAATATTCAAAGAAGCCCCTGTAAGCGTAAAAAAGGTACCATAGATCATTGGGCCAACTTTGGCCAAAATCGATAAAAATTCTGGTTTATATTTTGAATAATTGGTGATATATAAGCTGGCAATGATGCACGTGATCAAAGGTTCCAATCGGATATGATGGTCAGGGATAATGGTAAGTACGCCCAGCCCATGATTTAAAAAATAAACCCCCCAGCCCAACAATACAATAATGACAGCTTTGGATTCGGACTTTATCCGCCACGCCAGCAGCAAATCCAGTAAACGACCCAACAGGTAGCCCACGCCTGCCGAGATTAGCATTTCCAACACTGGCAGGAAGACATCAATATACTTGAACTCGTTGCCAGATACTAGTGAAATGCTCAATGCAAAACACATGGCAAACAGGATGATGACAAGAAAATCTTTAAGGACTGTGACTCCCATCACGGTCTGGGTAAAAGGACCTTTGGCTCTCAGTTCATTGATGACAGCAATAGCCGACGCTGGCGATCTAGCCACGAAGACGGTTCCGGCCAGCAGCGAAACGGCCAGACGGGTATTGAAGTTCATGGAAGTCATGAATGAAATATGATCTGCTAAAAAGAAAACCGTGATACTCCCAATCCCAAAAGAGAAGAATAGCTGTCCCAGAGTATTCCATTTGATGCTATTGATTTTAGAAATCAATTCACGAAAGTACAACTCCGCCCCAGCAGCAAAGGCAATAAAGGCTAAGGCCATCTCATTGATGAAATTTAGCTCTGATATAGATTCTGATGGGATAAGGTTTAATACAAAAGGCCCACAAAGAATCCCTGTCATCAAAAAACCCGTGATGATTGGTAAATTGGCCTTCTGAAAAAGAGAGGCAATTCGATTGGCTGCAATGGAAACAACTCCGAATCCAGCGATCAGAATAATCGTAAGTTTTATACTTTCAAAATTGAGACCCATCTACAAGCGCATAATTTGGATTAAATTCTAAAATAGTCAATATCTTTAAAAGGGTTCAAATTATGGACGGCTTTTAAAACTAAAACTGAAATATGAACATACTAATCACTGGAGGTACAGGTTTGTTGGGCCAGCGGCTGGTGAACTATTTATTGAGTAAAGGAATGTCTCCAAGATTGCTGAGCAGGCGAGAAGATTTGAATGCTACAGTTCCTCAGTTTGAATGGGATATTAAGAATAAGAAAGTTGATTTGAATTCTTTAGAAAATGTTGAAGTGATTATTCATCTAGCTGGAGCCAATGTAGCTGAAGGCAGGTGGACAAAGCGGAGAAAAAAGGAAATTCTTGAGAGTAGGATTGATTCTACTCAATTGCTTTATGATACGATCGCAAAATTAGAGCATAAACCAACAACATTGATTTGTGCCTCCGCCACAGGCTTTTATGGACTTCAAAATTTTGATCATACATCCTCAGAAGATGAAAAACCAGGGTTGGATTTTTTGGCGCAAGTATGCGAGCAATGGGAAGCAGAGGCAGATCGTTTCAAAGATTTGGGATTAAGAATTGTGAAACTAAGAACAGGAGTGGTTTTGGACGGATCTGGTGGAGCTCTTCAGAAAATGGCGCAACCCATTAAGTACCTTATAGGAGCCCCTTTGGGATCTGGTAAACAATACGTACCATGGATCCATTGGAAGGATTGGTGTGGTGCAGTAGATCATTTAGTGAAGGAGCGCGCACTATCTGGAGCCTTTAATTTAGTGGCTCCGCAAGCTGTAACCAATGCCCAGCTGACTCGTTTGATAGCCGAGACTATTCGCAAGCCCTTACTGCTACCAAATGTACCAGCATTTGTGCTCCAGCTTATACTAGGTGAAATGTCATCTATAGTGCTCCGTGGGCATAAGGTATCAAGTGAAAAACTGGAAGAGTCGGGTTATAGGTTTGAATATAAATCAGCAAGCAGAGCACTTTTTGAATTAATAAGTCAGGATTGAGGCTTTGCTCAATTATCTCTAACTTTGCCGGCTTGGCATTTTTTAGTCAAAAAAATTAATAACCAACATATAACAACATGGGAGACGGAAGTAAGAAAAAAGCGCACGTTGAGAAGATTAAAAAAGCGTTTAAGGACAAAAACTGGAACGAAATCAAAAGTGCCGATTCTTGGGTGATTTTCAAAGTAATGTCAGAGTTTGTAGAAGGGTTTGAGAAGCTTGCCAAAATTGGCCCTTGTGTTTCCATTTTTGGTTCGGCTAGGACAAAACCCGATCATAAATACTATAAAATGGCCGAAGAGATATCAGCCAAATTAGTAAGGCATGGTTATGGCGTGATCACAGGAGGCGGGCCAGGTATTATGGAAGCTGGCAACAAAGGTGCGCATAGCGAAAAAGGGAAATCTGTAGGCTTGAATATTGATCTACCATTTGAACAAAATAATAATATATACATTGATCAGGATAAGCTGATCAACTTCGATTACTTCTTTGTCAGAAAAGTCATGTTTGTGAGATACTCACAGGGTTTTATTGTGATGCCAGGCGGCTTTGGTACACTTGATGAAATGTTTGAGGCTTTGACACTTATCCAAACACATAAAATCGAAAAATTTCCAATCGTCATGGTTGGAAAGGACTACTGGAGTGGTCTGGTCGATTGGCTTAAAAATGTACTACTGACAGAAAAGAACATCAGTGAGGCAGATTTGGATCTTTTCCATCTGGTGGAAACAGAAGAAGAGGCTGTTGAAGTGATTGATAAATTCTACAACGAATATAAATTATCGCCAAACTTCTAGTAGTTGAATGTTAAAAAAACATCAGTATTTTTTAGTGGGATTACTTGTTGGAGGTGCAGTTATCTATTGGGCAGAGCGAATATTTTCGAATAATACACCTGAATCTAATACAGCACCAACTCCTGTGGTTGAGATTAAAGAAAACAATCATTCCATTAAGGGGTACCCTGTACCTGAAGCAATGACTTTTGCTGGCGAAAAAGTACCTCTGGATCGGATGGATGTGCGAGAACGATTGGATCGAGAGGTACAAGTAAATGCCTTCTGGCACTCCAATTCAATCATACTTTTGAAACGGGCTCAGAGATGGTTGCCACTGCTGGATTCTATATTGGCAGCTAACGACATCCCAACAGACTTCAAATATTTGGCAGTGGCAGAAAGTGGTCTGGATCAAGTCATTTCACCTGCAAAAGCAGTTGGGTTCTGGCAAATCATGAAAAGTACGGCTGAGGACTTTGGTCTGATTGTAAACAAGCAGATAGATCAGCGATATGATCCTATTCGCTCTACAGAAGCAGCTGTAGAATACCTGAAAAAGGCGTATAAGAAATTTGGCAATTGGACGGTAGTGGCGGCTGCTTACAATATGGGAATGAGTGGTGCTGCCAGCGTGATAGAAAACCAGCGTGCGACTTCTTACTATGACATGGTGATGTCTGAGGAACCCTCTAGATATGTCTTCAGGATATTGGCATTAAAAAATATGCTGGAAAATCCTGAGACCTTTGGGTTCGTAGTGGATGAAGCCTATTCTCCAGAGCGTATGGAAAATATTATAGTAGAAGTTTCAGTCAATAATTGGAACGACTTTGCGGCCAAAAATGGCACCAACTACTATCAGCTCAAGCGGCTGAATCCTTGGATCAGAGCGTATGACATGCGAGTGAAATCGGGACAAAAATTTGAAGTTA
The DNA here is from genome assembly GCF_900176375.1 of Reichenbachiella faecimaris. Taxonomy (GTDB): domain Bacteria; phylum Bacteroidota; class Bacteroidia; order Cytophagales; family Cyclobacteriaceae; genus Reichenbachiella; species Reichenbachiella faecimaris. Next base: position 1,052,677 of record NZ_FWYF01000002.1, read on the forward strand.
AAATACCTGCAAGAAAATAATGGCGAAAGCAGTAGACACAGAAGAACTAGTACCAAGCACCTTAGATGCTTTAGAAGGAGAACACACGGATTACATTGAAGTTTATGGAGCACGTGAGCACAACCTAAAGGACATAGATGTAAAGTTCAAACGAAATCAGTTGGTGGTGATCACGGGTATCAGTGGAAGTGGTAAATCCTCTTTGGCTTTTGATACTATTTACGCTGAAGGTCAGCGAAGGTACATGGAAAGTTTCTCAGCTTATGCACGAAGCTTCATGGGAGATATGGAACGCCCAGATGTAGACAAGATCAATGGTCTCTCCCCTGTGATTTCAATAGAGCAAAAGACTACCAGTAGAAACCCAAGGTCAACTGTCGGGACAGTCACGGAGGTGTATGATTTCATGCGTTTGCTGTTTGCTAGAGCAGGTATTGCCTATTCCTATGTGACAGGAGAGAAAATGGAGAAACAGACGGAAGAGCAAATTTTCTTTCATGTGCTGTCCTTTTTTGATAATCAAAAAATCTCCATTCTGGCGCCTGTAGTCAAAGGTCGCAAAGGTCACTATCGTGAACTCTTTGTGCAGATAGCCAAAATGGGCTTCACTAAAGTGCGTATAGATGGGGAGTTGCAAGATTTGATCCCAAAGATGCAGGTCGACAGATACAAGACCCACGATATAGAAGTAGTCATTGATCGCGTGCAGGTGAGGGAAAAAGATAAAATTAGAATCAATGCGTCCTTGAAAACTGCGATTCAGCAAGGCAAAGGTGTGATGATGATTTTGGATGAGCAAGGCGACATGCATCACTTTTCCAAACATCTGATGGATGCCAAGTCTGGCCTGGCTTATGACGATCCCGCGCCAAACAATTTTTCATTCAACTCGCCTTATGGCGCCTGCCAAACCTGTAATGGATTGGGGGTAATTGAAAAAATTGAGAAAGAAAATATCATTCCTGACAATACATTGAGTATCAGTCGTGGAGCTATTTTGCCTTTGGGCGAATTCAGAGACATCTGGATCTTTAAAAAAATCGAAGCTATTCTAAAGAAACATAAATACAGTCTCACGACTCCTGTCAAGGATATCAAATCTGATGTGTTGGATGTATTGCTTTATGGGGATGATGAGCCTGTGGCTGTCAGTTCTAAAAAATATCCAGGAACAGATTGGAATACCCAATTTGAAGGTATAGCTACCTTTCTGGAAAAGCAAAAAGACAGTGGAACGGAAAAAATTCAGAAGTGGATCAAAGACTTCACTACTACCTCCACATGTCCAGAATGCGAAGGCGCTCGATTGAGAAGAGAATCTTTGCATTTCAAAATAGCAGATAAAAACATTTCTGAATTGGCTAGACTCAATATCCATGACCTGACCGAATGGTTTAAAGATGTGGAGAGCCGACTGACGGATAGACAAAATATTATTGCTACAGAAATTCTAAAAGAAATTCGAAAGCGATTGGGCTTCTTGTTGGACGTGGGGCTGGACTATTTGGAGCTTAATAGATCGCTAAGAACCCTGTCAGGAGGAGAAGCACAGCGGATACGACTGGCAACACAGATAGGTACACAGCTGGTTGGTGTGCTCTATATTTTAGATGAGCCGAGTATTGGTTTGCACCAACGCGACAACGTAAAGTTGATTAAGGCATTAAAAGACTTAAGAGACCTTGGAAATACAGTAATCGTAGTGGAGCATGATAAAGACATGATGCTGGATTCGGACTACATCATAGACATTGGGCCAGGTGCAGGAAGACATGGTGGGCAGATAGTGGCAGAAGGAGCACCAGCTGAATTTGTTAAAAAACCTACCACTACGTCTGGTTATCTGAATGGCCAACTAAGTATTGCTGTACCAGCAGTGAGAAGAGCTGGAAATGGTGAAAAAATTATCCTGAAAGGAGCTTCAGGTCATAACCTGAAGAATGTGAATTTGACTTTGCCTCTGGGCAAAATGATATGCGTAACGGGTGTGTCTGGAAGTGGAAAATCTTCTTTGATTCATGAGACCTTTGTTCCTATTCTGAATAAGAAATTCTATCGCTCCCGAAAAGAGCCATTGTCATACAAAAGTATTGATGGTGTGGATCATGTGGATAAGATCATAGAAGTGGATCAGTCTCCCATTGGGCGTACGCCTAGATCCAATCCAGCTACTTATACAGGTGTCTTTACAGATATTAGAGCCTTATTTTCTCAATTGCCGGAAGCCAAAATAAGAGGGTATAAACCTGGAAGATTTTCATTCAACGTAAAAGGTGGACGATGTGAAACTTGTGAAGGAGCAGGGATGAAATTGGTAGAAATGGATTTCTTGCCAGACGTCTATGTGCCATGCGAAACTTGCAAAGACAAGCGATACAATCGTGAGACGCTTGAAGTAAGATTTAAAGGCAAATCGATTGCTGACGTATTGAACATGACGGTAGAGCAGGCCGTAGAATTTTTCGAACATCAGCCTAAAATTGTACGAAAAATTAAAACTTTGAATGATGTAGGTTTGGGTTATATCACGCTCGGCCAACATGCGACTACGCTATCTGGTGGAGAAGCTCAGCGTGTAAAATTAGCCACAGAGCTTTCTAAAAAAGATACGGGAAAAACGTTCTATGTCTTGGATGAACCTACTACTGGACTGCATTTTCAAGACATTCAGCATTTGCTTAATGTACTTAATATCTTGGTGGAGAAAGGCAACACAGTGATGATCATTGAGCACAATCTGGATGTTATCAAGATTGCTGATCATGTAATTGACCTGGGGCCTGAAGGGGGTAATGGTGGTGGCCAGATTATTGCTGAAGGCACGCCCGAGCAGGTAGCAGCAAAAAATGCCGGCTATACCGCCAAGTTTTTGGCTGAGGAATTATCATCTTAAAATATTTCATCTATTTTGGCCGCTTTGAACAGGAGCAATGGAAGAAAGCAAGCAAGCAAAGCAAAAGAAGCATACCAAGGAACAACTCATTCCCTACCAATGGTTTTGGACCAATGTATATGGTGAGCGCATGGGTTTTATGGACTGGATCAAGTCAAGGCCATTTTCAATCCTTTATCTCATTGTAATATGGTCAATCATTGGAGTACTGGGGTTTGCATCCACCAGACACTGTGACACGTGGCAACAGGCCTTTGCTTGTGATCAAGCCATTTGGATGATTAAGATGGTTACTGAGCCTGTGGACTATATTTTTAGCTGGTTTACTGCTCCTTTTTTTCATAATGGACTGGATCACATCTTGTTTGTTTCCATTTTTGGATTTATGATGCCTGTGCAATCCTTTGAGGCACAGAATGGCTACAAGCCCACGGTAATCATATTTTTCATCTCCTACATTTTTGTTGGCGTATTCTTTGGCATATTTTTTAATGTAGGCATTGCCTATTGGCCAAATGTAGAGTTTTTCTCTTTCGGATTTGAACGCAATTGGATGGGAGGATCCGTAGGATTTTATGCCGTAATTGGAGCCTTGGCTTGCACCAGTTGTAAGCAGTGGTTTTTGCTTTTGATGATTGCTTGCTTTGAGGTGATCAATCTGACAGTGATCGGAATTGATATCCATATTTCTTTTATCCATGTTATGTCTGCTACCAGCGGATTCCTTACTTGTTTGATCTTAAAGAAACAAGGGATGTTGAGTGCGAATTAATACCTAAATCTCTGTGATTTGTACAGCGATAAATACTTTGAAAATTCTCAACTTCGCCATTCAAAGATCGTTAGCTTTTAAAGCACACAAATCGTAATGAACATGGTAGGCGAAAATGAGGAGATCAAAATTCCTCAGTCAGAATTACCCAGAGTAGTAGTAGTAGGTGGAGGCTTTGGAGGCCTCAGATTCCTCAAAAAATTAGACTCCTCAAAATTTCAGGTTGTATTACTCGACAGATACAATTATCACACTTTTCAACCACTGCTTTATCAGGTGGCTACGGCTGGTTTGGAACCAGATTCTATTGCGGGCCCACTTAGGAAGAGCTTTCAAAATAGAAAGAACTTCTATTTCAGAATGGCAACAGTCAATCGCATTGATGAAAAAAATCAAAAGGTCGAAACCAACATTGGCACCTTAAAGTATGACCGACTAGTGCTGGCTTGCGGCTCACTGACTAATTTCTTTGGGAATGACGAGTTTGAGCACAAAAGTTTTCCACTCAAACAGGTGCCTCATGCGCTAAACCTCAGAAGCCAAATCTTGCAGAATTTTGAAAAGGCCGTGTTGATGACAGATGAGAATGAGATGCAGCGACTGATGAACTATGTGATCGTAGGTGGAGGGCCTACAGGTGTAGAAGTCGCTGGGGCGTTGGGAGAGCTGAAGCAGCATGTGTTGCCCAAGGATTTTCCTGAACTGAATCTCAACAAAATGCAGATTTACCTGGTAGAAGGTCAAGAAAGACTACTGGGAGCCATGTCTGAGTATTCTGGCAAAAGAGCGTTTGACTACCTTAAGAAATTTGATGTCAATATTTACGTTGGCAAAATTGTGAAGGCATTTGATGGCGAAATAGTAACACTCAATGATGGTATGCAAATTCCAACAGAGACTTTAGTCTGGGCTGCTGGAGTGAAGGGCAATGCCATTTCGGGCTTGACGCTTGATATTACACCAGATAAACGATTCAAAGTTGATGAATACAATCGAGTGGCTGATTTTGAAAATATTTATGCCATTGGTGATGTAGCCAGTATGGCCAATAAAGAATATCCAAAGGGCCATCCAATGCTAGCGCCTGTTGCCATACAGCAAGGAGAACTACTCGCAAAAAACCTTAACGGAATGAAAAAAGGCAAACCTTGGGAGGCCTTTTCATACACGGATAAGGGAACAATGGCTACTGTGGGTCGCAACAAAGCCGTGACTGAGTTACTCGGAAAATTTAAGTTTGGCGGATTCTTGGCTTGGCTCACCTGGATGTTTGTGCACTTGATCCTAATAGTAGAATTCAGAAACAAGATTGTCATTTTTGGTAATTGGCTGTGGAACTATTTCACTTACGACAGAGGCACACGCCTAATAATTAGACCTTTTGTAAAAGCCAAAGCCAAAAAGAAGGAAAAGCCAAAGGAGGATAAAGAGGTTTTGGTGGCTTGAGCATGAGCTGGTTAACATTTCCAAAGTTTTTGAACTTTGGAAATGTGCCATTCTTCCCAATCGCCCTCTCATTTCGCCACTAATCAAATCGTAGTGGTGCAATCCAAGGGTTTCTATAAATTTGGCAGCTATGCAGATGACAAAGCCACGTGCCTATTGGTTGTGCCAAATTATTGGGTGGTCCTCCTGGGGTTTGCTCAACTTTGCTGTATTATTGATGCAGAGCAATAAGATTGCTTTTACTGATCTATTTGGTGCTGTTTTTCAACTGGCGTTTTATATTGGCTCGTCGCATTTTCTACGTTACCTGATCAAAAAAAAACAGTGGTTTACCTTTTCTTCTATCAGGCTCATCCCAAGAATCCTAATATCAAATTTTTTATTGGGTTTGCTCAATTATTTTTCTTTGATTTTGGTATCGTTTCTCATGGGTACTTTGGTGGTGTCAGTTGAATTGAGGCCTCCCCACATCTTACTTGGTATTTTGGCTCCTGCAGCTATGTATTTTCTTTGGTCTTTAGTCTACTTTACTTATCACTACTTTGAGGAGTACAATAGGTCTTTGCAATATCAGGCAGTCATACGAGATACTGAGTTGAACAACCTCAGGGCTCAGCTGAATCCACATTTTATTTTCAATGCCTTGAATAGCATCAGGGCCCTTGTTGATGAAAATCCAAAGAAATCAAAATCGGCCATTACTCAATTGTCGAATATTCTAAGGACTTCGCTTCAGGTGGACAAACAGAAGCTGGTATTGCTACAGGATGAGATGGCTACAGTGGAGGATTATCTGAGCTTAGAATCCATCAGATATGAGGAGCGATTGAATGTAGAATGGGAGGTAAGCAAGCGTACACATAAAATTAAAATTCCGCCCATGATGATCCAGACATTAGTAGAAAATGGTATCAAACATGGTATTTCTAAATTGAAATCGGGTGGAACAATAAGTGTGATGGCAAGAATTGAAGGCGATTTTCTGGTTGTTCAAATTCGAAATTCAGGTGTATATTTAGATCACAAACCAATCACCAAAAGAGGGTATGGACTAGACAATACAAAGAAAAGAATTGAGCTGATTTATGGGGAAATGGCTCGTTTTAGCATTAAAAATGAAAGCGAAAATACAGTGCTGACAGAATTGGTTTTACCCAAAGGATATTAGATATGAAGGCAATAATAATAGATGACGAGAGGCTAGCAAGAAAGGAACTGACCACACTATTGGCAGAGTTTCCAGAGATCGAAATTGTAGATGAGGCAGTCAATGCTGATGATGCTGTTGAAAAAATACAACAGCATGATCCTGACCTCATTTTTCTAGACATTCAAATGCCAGATAAAACTGGCTTTGAGTTGTTGGAAATGCTGGAGAAAACGCCATTGGTTGTTTTCACAACTGCTTATGATCAGTTCGCCATTAAAGCCTTTGAGTTTAATGCATTGGACTATTTGCTTAAGCCCATAGACACCAAGAGGCTGGCAGATGTGGTAAAGAAAGTCTTGGATCAATCAATCAAGCCAACTGTGGATGTTGAAGAATCTTCAGAGAAATTGAAATCTTCAGATCAGGTCTTTGTGAAGGATGGAGAAAAATGTTGGTTTGTAAAATTGGAGAAAATCAGATTGTTCGAGTCAGATGGGAATTATATCAAGGTATATTTTGATGGCTTCCGCCCAATGATTCATAAATCATTGAATGCCCTGGACGAAAAATTGGATGATAAGTCTTTTTTTCGGGCAAGTAGGAAACATATCATCAATCTGGGGTGGGTAGAATCTATCGAGCCCTGGTTCAATGGTGGCTTGATGGTTCAGCTCAAGGATGGAGAAAAAGTGGAGGTGAGCAGGAGACAAGCTTCCAAATTTAAGGAACGCATGAGCCTCTAGCCCTCTCTGACACGTTCCATGAGCTCACTCTGAATATCCCAGTCTTTTGCCAAATTTATCATTGCTGTGGCTTCCATTTCAGTCATGTAGCCTTTTTTGTGGTTGTCTTGCCATACAGCAATCAGATGATCGAGCTTTTTCTCTTTTGGCAAAACTCCAATGACTTTGTTTAGAAATTCTCTTGCCCTTTCAAATGCCGACAAAAAATCTTCTGCAATAAAAGCATTGGCCCAATCCAATTCTCTATGAGCGGCATATTGATTGGCACTTTCTTCTAGCAGGGCCTTCTCATCTTCGTCTAAACCATGATAATGGAATATCAACGATTTTAATAACATCAATGCTCGTTTTTCTTGTCTTGTCATGCTAGAAGTCGGCTCTGTTTTGTGTTGTGCCTTTTTGAAATTCAAATATTTGGACTGGCCAACATATACAAAAGCGTAGTAGCCAATAATAAATGATGAATATAATCAGATTATAAGTTTTTCAGTAATGAAATCGGCAAGTAATTTGCCTTTTGGTGTCAGCTTAAGAAAATCGCCTGATGCATCCAGCATTTTCAAATCAGTAAATTGCGCAATTTCAGTTTTCTTCAGATACATGATGTCGTGAGAAAACTTTTCATTTAGGCTGGCGCAATCAAGTCCTTGTTTCAATCGAAGTTGTGTGAGAATGAATTCGTTGATCTGGTCTTCGTTAGTCAGGATCTCAACAGAACAGGGTAAGTTGTTCAACGTCAACTGTTTGATATATTTGATGTTGTGTGCTTGATTGAATTGTCTTTCCTGACCATTATAGGAATGTGCAGCTGGCCCTAGTCCAAGATATTTTTTCCCATGCCAATAAGAAGAGTTGTGCTTGGATTCAAATCCTGGTAGACAAAAGTTAGAAATCTCATATTGCTCATAGCCTGCCTGAGCAAATGTTTTCATGATTGTTTCCAAATGTTTGGCGGCAATATCTTCATCTAGTGGGGTTAATTTTTTTTGTTTTTCCCATTTACCAAAAACCGTGTCATCTTCGATCGTGAGGCCATATATGGAGATGTGTTGAGTTTTAAATTCTAATGCCCGCACGAGATCTTTCTGTAAATCATTAACTGATTGATTGGGCACACCAAATATGATATCAATAGAAATGTTTTGAAATCCTATAGCCTGAGCTTCTTGAACTGCTGAGGCAGCCATTTGCGCGTTGTGAGCACGATTGAAGTATTTGAGAACTTGATCATTGAAGGATTGGATGCCAATGCTCAGTCTGTTGATTCCTGCTGCCCTCAATTCTTTTAACTTAGCGGGAGTCAAGTCGTCGGGATTGGCTTCCAATGTGATTTCTGGTTTTGCCACAACGGTAAAATTTGCACCAATAGTTTTGAGAATAGATGAGAGCTCTTGCTTGCTTAGAAGTGACGGGGTTCCACCACCAAAATATATGGTTTCGACAGTTTCACCCCCTAGATAATTTTTTTGTAATTCAATTTCCTTAAGGATTGCATCAATTAAATCTGTTTTGGTGTTTAGATTGGTGGAAAAATGGAAATCACAATAATGGCAGGCTTGTTTACAATAAGGAATATGAATGTAGATTCCGGCCAAAGCGTTCGAATGATAGTGAGACGCTAATGTATAGACAATTTCGAAAACATATCACCTCTTGCTGCCTCGTACTTGGGATGTTGGGAAACTTATTTGCTCAGACAGCGGATTCCATTTCACAGGTTGTTGTCTTCGTAGGGATCGATGACAAGTATGCGCCAAAACGATCAGTGCTAGATGTAAATGAAATAGAAGCGACAAAAAAATCGGTTATATCTGAGTTGCGACAAGATGGTTATTGGCTGGCAAGTTTTGACTCTGTTAGAATGGATTCTGATACACTTAAAGTATTTGGTTATCAGGGAAGGTCGTTTGATGATGTGGAAATTTCCATTGTTGACGCTGAGGACATGATCAATAACCTCACTCGTTTTCCAAAAATAAAGTCTAACAAAATTTCCTCACCTGAACAGATTGAGTCCGAAATAGAACGACTTTTAGATTACCTTGAAATGAATGGTTATCCGTTTGCTACTTTTTTTATGGACTCATCGTCCATGATTGATGATAAATTATGGGTTCAGCTTAGACTGGATATAGGTTCAAAAATCACTTATGACAGTTTGGTCGTCAATCCAGCTGGATTGGTCAAGCCTGTTTTTCTGAGTAAGTATCTTGGACTGGATTTTGGTGAAAATTACGACGAAAGAGACTTAGCTCAAGTAGAAGACAAAATTCAACACCTGCCCTTCCTATCCCTGGAAAAAGTTAGTACCTCATTTCAGCTAAAAAAGGCGAGGGTAGAAATGGACTTAATCCACAGAAAGGTAAATTATTTTGATGGTATACTTGGCTTAGTGCCAGGGCAAGATGGTGAGGGTGTAGAGGTGACGGGAGAGTTGGATTTGAGTATCAGTAATTTATTTCAATCTGGAAAAAAGGTTGAAGTGAATTGGAAAAAACTTGAACCAGGTGCTCAGCAATTACACGCTGCGTACTTGCACCCCATATTGCTTGGGTCTCCTCTGGATTTTTACTTTTCGCTGGATCAAATCAGGCAGGATACCATTTACTCTAATAGATCTCTACAATTCGCTTTTGATTATCGCCCATCAAGAAGCGTAAGTATGCGCATGAGTTATGAAAATCTGTTGGGAAATGAGTTAGACGATCGATCAGGAGCTAGTGGAGATTTTGATATTGACTATTACGGACTCTCTATTGATTGGTACAAGCTGGATCAACTCTATAATCCTAAAAGCGGCTTTCAAACTCAGTGGAGCATAAATATTGGGAAAAAGTCCGTAACTAATACAGGCACTCCTATTCCTGAATCAACACAGTATAGATTACGAGCAACTTTAGAATATTATAAAAAAATCTCTGCTCGATCTGTACTTTATTTGGCTTCTAAAAATGGAGTCATATTTAATGATTATCTATATCTGAATGATTTATTTCGACTGGGGGGATTAAAGACCATAAGAGGCTTTAATGAGCTAGAGTTTTTCGCATCTAGATATGCCCTGATTAATTTGGAATGGAGGTATTATGTAGATACTAATTCTTATTTGGTTGCTTTTTATGATCAATCATTTCTTTCTTATGAGATATTGAGTGGGTCTTTTTCAGATCAGCCTTCTGGGCTTGGTGCTGGTATGCAATTCAATACTGACCAGGGTAATTTTAAAATACTTTATGGATTAGGGAAAAGAGATGGCGCTTCCTTTTCGTTTGCCTCATCGAAAATCCATTTTGGATATACTGCTATTTTTTGAAAAGGTATTGACTTTTGACTTACTTTGAGTCAAATACTCACTAACTCATGATCGAATCCATTCTGATATTTTTCTGGGCGCTACTTATTTCTATGTTTTCTATCCCTACCATTATTAGTGTAGCGCACAGTAAGCGCATATTGGACGAGCCAGATTTTAGAAAATTCCATGATATTAACACCCCTCGACTAGGCGGGTTAGCCATTTTTGCTGGCTTTATGACTGGAGTAGCCATATTTGGTCAAATGTCTCTCGGTATTCAGCAATTACTTGCAGGCAGTTTGATTATTTTCTTTGTAGGTGTCAAAGATGATATCAATGGCGTGTCCGTGTTCAAGAAATTTTTCGTCCAGGTACTGGCCGCAGGAATTGTTCTTTTTTATGCAGACATTAGAATTTCCAGTTTTCAAGGTTTTTTGGGCATCTACGATTTGGATGTAGGGATGAGTTATGCATTTAGTTTTTTGGTTATTCTCTGTATTACAAATGCGGTTAATCTCATTGACGGAGTAGATGGATTAGCAGGTTCCATTGTGGTTGTTATATGTACGACATTCGGAACATTTTTTTATCTATATGGAGAGGCTAGCTACGCCTATGTATGCTTTGCCCTTACGGGCGCTATGGTCGGATTCTTAAGATACAATTTACTCAATGCCAGAGTTTTTATGGGAGATACTGGAGCTTTGGTGAGTGGGTTTATTATATCCATTTTGGCCATTCACTTTATAGAAATGGATAAAGTTGCTTCTGCACCAGCCCTTGCAATCAGTATTCTTTTTATCCCAATATTTGATACGATTCGAGTCTTCACTATAAGAGTTTATCGAGGAGTTTCTCCCTTTATGCCAGATAGAAATCATGTCCATCACTACCTGTGCGACCTTGGCCTCACTCATTTGCAGGTAGTCGTGACGTTGTCTGTAGTCAACATAGCTGTAATTTCATTTGCAATTTTCTTTGCTCACCTGGGCAATTCAATCTTGCTCGTCATTATTGGCCTCTTCGCTGTTATGAGCAGCGTGCTTTTGGAAGTACTTATCAAAAAAAGAAGAAGGCAAGTAAATGTGTAAGTGGGCAAGCTGGTTTATCTGTTCAATTAGCTTGTTGCTAGTTTATGACGCTAGAGCACTAGACACGGAGCTGAAAAATTTGCGTTGGGATTGGGAAGTTTACAATGAAAAGACTGGACATTATGAGCCGTATTTTAAACAGAACAAGTCAAAAGCTATTCGTTTTAAATTAGACCTTAACAAATTTCAATCGTCCTATTTGAAGCTTGCCCTTTCGGAAAATTATTTCGTTCGAATTGATGGAGAACTAGTCTTTGCCAATCTTGAAAAAACCACGCATTTTTGGGGTTTGGATAGCCTCAAGGATGTATTTGAAAAAGATCGATTGTTCATCACACTTTATAGCGCTGAATTTAATGAGCCTCTGGTAGGCACTTCAATTGTTAGCATCCAAGCAGAAGATTCTATTTCCACTAATGAGAGCGTTTTTTTGCAAAAAAGAACCAATGGACAATTAGATAAGTTTATCATTATTTCGATTGTGACCTTATCCTTAATTGCGCTTTTTAGAGCATTTAATTTTAGATTGTTCCGAGAATATTTTTCGTTCGGAAAATCCTTACAGCTTCGTCAGAATTTTGACTTAATTATTGCTCATGCGCCATTATCCTGGCCTAATCTGGCGTTTATGCTATTTTATGCCATTTTAGTTGGAAACACAGTCATGAACATTGGTCTATTTCAGACCGAATCGACTTTCGAAATCCCCATGGACTTATTGCAAGTAGGTAGTATTTCTGTTGGAATTATGGTTTGTATTATCTGTTTCGTGTTCATGTTGGGAAAGCTACTTTTAATAACCCTTGGCACTGAACTTTTTAAAATCAATAAGGTGAGGGTTGTGCATTTCTTTGCCTATTTCAGGCTGTCATTAATTATGGCTTTGATTATGTTTTCATTGAGCCTTATTAATGGAATTTTTGGGGGAGTGATTGTCAATGAATATTGGAAATTATTACAACTTATTATCGTATTGGCTTGGACAGGACGTCTTGTTCTTATGTTTTTTGTTTTAAATAAGATTTATACGTTTAGAAAACTTCATTTATTTTCATACCTTTGCAGTTCAGAATTGATCCCACTGTTACTATTCTTTAAGATTTTCTTAAAATAGTTACATAATAGTTTTCAAATAGGTCCATTGGAATGAGTGAAGAATTATTGATTGAAGACAAAGCTAGGCTAAAGAAAGTATCAAGCATTTTGGTTTCTCAGCCAAAGCCAACAGGTGACAAGTCACCTTATTTTGATCTCGCAGAAAAGTATAATATTAAAATTGACTTCAGACCCTTTATCCAAATCGATCCGGTCGATATTAAAGAGTTTAGAGCTCAGAAAATAGATATTTTGAAACATTCGGCTGTAATTTTTACAAGTCGAAACGCTGTTGACCACTTTTTCAGATTGGCTGCTGAAAGCAAAGTTGAAATTCCGTCAGACATGAAATATTTCTGTATTTCTGAGCAAACGGCTAACTACCTTCAGAAGTACATTGTTATCCGCAAGAGGAAAATATTTACTGGATCGAGGACAGCAACGGAATTACTTGAAGTGTTGAAAAAACACAAAAACGAGAAGTATATTTTTCCTTGTTCTAATATCAGAAAAAATGACATTCCTGATTTTCTGAACGAAAATGGGTTTGATTGTACTGAAGCTATAATTTATAAAACTGTAGCCAGCGATTTATCTGATTTGGCAGATGTTAATTATGATATCATTGCTTTTTTCAGTCCATCAGGAATTAACTCATTGATGGTTAATTTTCCAGATTTCGAGCAAAAGAAAACAAGAATCGCTGCTTTTGGCCCCACAACAGCCCAGGCGGTAAGAGATGCAGACTTAATTCTGGATATTCAAGCGCCTTTGCCAAATGCCCCATCAATGACTGGTGCTTTGGAACTGTACATCAAGAAGGCCAATAATATTTAGAATTCACCAAATAGTGACAGCCTAGGTAAGGGTATTTTCAATTTTTGATTATTATTACATAACACGTTGTTTGTTACAACGTAATGTAATTGTAAAACCCCTATGAGGAGAATCATCACTATCATTGTTGTACTGATTGCGTTTGGCTATAAATCCAATGCGCAACAGGATCCTCATTTTACTCAGTACATGCTTAATAAATCTTATTGGAGCCCTGCGCTAACTGCACTGGATGGAAAAGGTAGTGTTAGTGTATTGAGTAGAGCCCAATGGCTGGGCTATGAGCCCACATTTGAGCAAGATGGAGGAGCGCCATCTACACAGTTCCTGAATTTTTCCACACCAATTACGCTCAAAAAAATACCATTAGGTATAGGTATGAATGTAGTTTATGACAAACTAGGTGCATTGAGCAATGTTGGGACACAGATTTCGATAGCATATCATAAGAGCTTAAACAGAGGAGTGCTAAGTCTTGGTATAAGGCCAGAATTTATGAATCAAACTTTGGATGGCACAAGATTGAGGACTGTCGTGCCAGATCCTGCCATACCAAATACAAGGGAATCTCAATCTGTTTTTGACTTGGCATTGGGCATCAGCTACTCAACTGATAATTATATAATAGCAGGCGGGGTGAATCATCTATTAAGACCTGAAATGAATTATGGGCTGGACGGTTCAAGTTTGGTAGATAACAAAACAAGTATAGTATATAATCTCTATGGAGAATACAATTACAGACTGACCTACAATATTGATTTGACGCCATCACTTTTGGTCACCTCAGATTTGAATACCTATTCAATAGATCTTAGCGCAATGGCCACTTATAACAAAAAAGTATGGGCTGGATTGAGCTATCGAAACAATGAAGCCATGGCGTTATTGATGGGTTATTCTTTCTTGGACAATAATCAGTTGAAGGCTGGATACTCTTTTGATTATGTAATCAAAGAGCAATCTGCTAAACAACCAACCTCTCACGAAATATTCATACGTTATGATCTCCCGTCTATTTCTACTGGAGCCAAAAAGATTATAAGAACCCCAAGATTTCGCTATTAAATAAGCAATTAGTTGGTTGGAAATGGTTGTAAAACAAGCGCTTTTCTTATTTTAGCAGCGTGTTATAATTTTTGTTCAAGATTTAATGTATCTTGAATTGTAAAGATTATATTTATGGTTTAAACCGTGCAATATATTTTGTGTATACTTGTTATGTTAAAGTATGAATGTTATAAAAATTGTGTTATGAATAAATTTAGTGTAAGCCGAATTTTTTCGTTTCTTTTCCTATTCATTATCCTTATTGGTACCCAGAGCTGTAGCCTTCTCAATATTTTTGGGGGGAAAGGTGAAGCAATGGATAGCAATGGAGAGTTGATAGGTGCACAGGGACGTGAAGGTTGGGAAATGACTCGGCCTTTTGGTATGGTAGCAATTCCTCCGGGAACCTTCCACATGGGGCAGGCGGATGAAGATGTAGCTGCTACTCAGATCAACTACAACAAACAGGTGACTATCGGGCCATTTTACATGGACGATACGGAAATTACAAATAATGAATACCGACAATTTGTTGAGGATATTACGGAAGGATCAGAAACAGATCTTCCAGAAGGATTTGTGGTTGAGGATTTGGTTCCAGACTCTACTGTTTGGGTAAGAGACTTTACGCACCACATGGGAGATCCAATGATGGTGTACTATTGGTCACATCCAGCGTTTGATAACTACCCTGTAGTCGGGGTGGATTGGGAAGCTGCCAAATACTTCTGCAAGTGGAGAACAGATCATTTGAATAACTTTAGAGCCGATCGTGGACTTTTCCCAATGCCAAATTTCAGATTGCCTTCTGAGGCTGAGTGGGAATATGCTGCCAGAGGAGGACGGGATATGAACAAATATCCATGGGGTAGCCCCTATATCAGAAATAAGAAAGGATGTCTTTTGGCAAACTTTAAGCCTGGTAGAGGTAACTACTTTGATGATGGTTTTGCATACACTTCACCAGTCGGAACATTCTTTGCCAATGACTATGGGTTGTATGAAATGTCAGGGAATGTAGCTGAGTGGGTGGAAGATGCTTTCAACCCTTCTGCTATGCCTTTAGTATGGGATTTGAACCCAACTTATTTTGACGAGGATGAACCCAAAAAAGTTATTAGAGGGGGATCTTGGAAAGACATTGCCTATTACCTGGAAACAGGAACCAAAACTTACGAATTTAAAGATTCAACAAGAGCGTCTATCGGTTTTAGATGTGCCATGACCCATTTGGGAAGATCTGGAGGAAATGAATTTTAATTATTAAAACTGTATTAAATAACCTAAAATATTAAATAATATGAGTGCGAAAAAAGGTGGATTTAAAGAGCTTTTGTTTTCAACAATAATGCCTAAGGTATATGGTATTGGAGCTGCTGTAGTAATTGTTGGTGCCATGTTTAAAATTCTTCACTTGCCAGGTGCTAGTGAAATGCTTACCATTGGGTTGAGTACTGAGGCCGTGATATTTTTCTTAAGTGCGTTTGAACCAAAACACGCAGAAACAGATTGGTCAAAAGTTTATCCAGAACTTGCAGATGATTATGATGGCCCTAAAGCACAACCACGTGCGGCTGTACCTGCTGCTACAGGAGGGGTTTCTCAGCAAATGGATAATATGCTAGCAGAAGCTAAGGTTGGCCCAGATTTGATTAAAAGTTTAGGAGATGGCATGCGCAACATGGCTGATTCTGCCAAGAAAATGTCAAGCTTAGGGGATGCTTCTGTAGCGACCAGTGAGTACGCAAATAATGTAAAAAATGCATCTAAGTCACTCATAGAAATGAACAAGTCTTATGCTTCAACTGCCACTTCAATGGCCGATATGGCAAATGCTTCAAAAGATGCTTCTGAGTACCACTCGCAAGTAAAAAACGTTACCAAGAATTTAGGAGCACTCAATGCAGTATATGAAATGGAGCTTCAAGACGCAAACAGTCATGTGAAAGCGATGAACAAGTTCTATTCAAATGTAACTTCTGCAATGGAAGGTATGGCTGAAGCAGCTAAGGACACTGAAAAATTCAGATCAGGAATGACAAGTTTGAATACCAACATTACTTCATTAAACAAAATTTATGGAAGCATGTTGGCGGCTATGAGAGGTGGGGGAGATACTTCATCAGCTAAATAAGTTAAATAATTTTTTAACCTTAAAAAGCGAAAATTATGGCTGGAGGTAAACAATCCGCAAGAGACAAAATGATTGGCATGATGTACTTGGTACTGACTGCCCTATTGGCTCTGCAAGTAAGTAATAGCGTTTTAGAAAAATTCATTTTCATCAATCAGGCTTTTGAAGTTACTAATGATGAGAAGGTAGAAAACAACGCTAAAAAATTAGAAAGTATTCAAAAAACTGTTTCTGACGCGGGCGATAGAGAAGCTGACGTGGCAGTTTTGACAAAGGCTCAAGAAGTGCGAGCGAGAACGACTAAACTGCTTAAGGATATAGAGGTTTATAAAGATGAGTTGGTTGAAAGAACTGGTGGAATTGTTGATGGTGTCTATCTTGGACAGAAAAATATCGACGAGGCTTCTACTATGTTTGTCAACGAAAATGAAGGAGAAGTCTTGAAAGAAAATCTTAACGGATATTCTGCGTTTCTCAGAGAGTTGACTGGTGATGAGTCTATAGGGAATTTAGCAAAGGATGCCAAAGATATTCCAGTATTTGCGAATGACGAAAACCAAAATATGAAAGGTTTTGCCGAGCTAAACTTTGGTCATAATACGCCAATGGTTGGAGCATTGGCCTCTCTTAGCCAGTTTCAGTCAGATGTAATAAGCGAAGAAACAAAGGCATTGGAGGACTTGGCTGCAAAAGTGGGAGCACAAGACTTGAAGTTCGACCAAATTGTACCTATGGTAAAACCTCACTCTAAAGTAGTGGCTGCTGGTACAAGGTATGAGGCAGATTTGTTTATCGCAGCTTCTTCTTCTTCTGTTTCCCCTACTATGACAGTTGATGGAGAAGAAATAGAAGTTGTAGGTGGAATGGGCAAAGTATCGTTTACAGCAACACCTGGAAACTATGATAAATCTGGTAATTCTACAAAATCATTCATTGGAGCGATTAGTGTAAAAATGCCTGGAGGAAGAGACACAACCTTTGTTGATACGATCGAATATATTGTTTCTAAGCCAGTGATGCAGATTCAGTCTGCGTCTGTTCAGGCGTTATACTTGAACTGTGGTAATGAATTAGATGTGCAAGTACCAGCAATGGGAACATCTTATAATCCTTCTTTTACTACTAAAGGTGGCTCTAATATTTCTGGAGCTAATAAAGGTGAAGTGGTGATTATACCAAATTCAGCTAAGGTTACATTAAGTGTGTCAAGTAGTGGAAACTTAATAGGAACTCAAGATTTCAAAGTAAAAAGAATACCTAAGCCAGAAATAGTTGTTTATGGTAAAGGAGGCCCAGTTAATTTGAAGAGAGGAGTAAAAGGTGCTCCAAGGTCTCTGAAATTGGCTGCTGAACCAGACGAATCATTTGCGCAATTCTTGCCAAAAGATGCGAAGTTCAGAGTGTCTGAATCAGAAGTAAACTTGGTAAGAGCTGGTAGATCAGTTGGTAGTGTGAGACCAAAGGGTCCAGACCTTAATTTGTCATCATTGGCTTCTCAAGCTAGAGAGGGTGATGCATTGGTAATTGAGGTGAAGAAGGTTCAAAGAAGAAATTTCAAGGGTGATATTGAAAACTTCCCTAATTTTGGACCAAGAATCATCACGATAAGAATAAACTAAACAAATAGGTTATGAAGAAATTTTGTTATGTAATTGGCCTTTTTGTATGTTTTGCTCTATTCAATGTTGAGTTGAGTAATGCACAGGAAAAAGCGGATGGATATAATAAAGACTCCGTCTACCCTGTGAATGAGGCGTACAAAATGTTCAAGAAAACAGTTTGGAGAAGAATTGATTTGGAGGAAAAACAAAATGCTCCATTTTTTTCTAGAAATGGAGAATTGTCAACGATCATTATTGATGCAGTAAAAGCAGGATTGTTATTTCCGTATACCAATGACTCCGTAAATACTAGAATGTCTAAAGAGACTTTCTTGGAGAACTTAAAGTTTGAAGAGGAGGGTGGTGGCCTTACTCAAGAGGAAATAGATATGGGCTTTGGTGCTGATGCTGAGGACGATTTCTTTGGCGGTGGAGGTGACGAAGGAGAAGAGCCAGAAGAGGAAATTGTTGACAACAATGAATTTGCTACTCGAGATTTCTCAATTGCAGAAATGAAAGAAGAGGTTTATTTTGATAGAATGAGATCAAGAATATTCTATGATATTCAGTCAATCACACTTTTTCTTCCTGCAGATAAAAACCCTGCGTTATTTGAAAAGCCACTTGCATCTTTCAAGTATAAGGATTTGGTAGCACTTTGGAGAAGTATGCCTGACGAAGCGATTTGGTACAATGCTCAAAACATGTCTGAACATAGAAACATGGCAGATGCATTTAACCTAAGGTTGTTTGGATCCAATTTGACTAAAATTGCCAATCCTAGGGATGACAGGATCGTTGATATTTATACCAAATCAAGAAGAGATGCTATTTTGGCATCTAAACAATTAGAATACGATATGGTTGAGTTTGAAAACGAACTTTGGGAATTCTAGAATTCAATTACGCACTTATAAAATTGAAGGGATCATTTAGATCCCTTTTTTTGTATATAAGCCATAATAAGTTTTGCCTTTGACGAGCCAATTTCAGCTGCTATTTCATCAACAGATGCAGTTGTCATTTTCTTATACGACTTGAATTTGGTCAACAATTTTTGTTTGGTTTTCTCTCCAATACCATCAATCTGATCTAGCTCAGAAGTGACTTGCCCTTTACTGCGTAACGAACGATGGAAAGTAATCGCAAATCTATGGGCCTCATCTCGAAGCTGCTGAATGAGCTTAAGGGATTCTGACTTTTTACTAATATGTAGAGGAATACTGTCCTCAGGGTAGTATATTTCTTCGAGTCTTTTAGCAATTCCAATGATTGGTATGTCCGTATAGATGCCCAATTCTTTTAATGCGTCACAGGCGGCATGTAATTGACCCTTTCCTCCGTCTATGACAATTAGATCTGGAAAATGAAGTTGTTCATCCTGAAGTCGTTTGTAGCGGCGATAGACAATTTCTCTCATAGACCCAAAATCATCTGGGCCTACTACAGTTTTTATTTTGAAGTGACGGTAGTCTTTTTTAGATGGTTTTCCTTTTTTGAAACACACCATAGAGGCTACAGGGTTTGTACCTTGTATATTGGAATTGTCAAAGCACTCAATATGATTAGGAACAGTTTTCAGTTTAAGATCATTCTGGAGTTGCTTAGTAACTCGGCTTTCTTTTTGTTTAGTTTTTTGTGCTTGTGATAAGGCTTCTTTTTTGTGATAGAGTGCATTTTTTAGTGAAAGGTCTACCAGTTTCTTCTTGTCTCCAATCTGTGGCACCACTATTTCCAAAGCGTCCTGCCAGCAATCAAAGTGCTTATTGCTTAATATGGTTTTGGACTCACTATTGAATCGTTCCCTCAATTCAACAATCAATAATTCTAAGATTTGCTCGTCGCCCTCATCCAAACGTTTGGTTACTGTCAGAGAATCTGAAATATTAATAATTCCATTGTCGACTCTCATGTAATTAATAAAAGCCTTTTTCTCTGTGGAAGTAATGGTAATGACATCAATACCCTTTAATTTCTTGTTGACTATAACGGTTCGAGACTGAAACTTATCTAGGAATTCAATTTTTGATTTATACTCTTGAGCAGCTTCAAACTCTAAGTCTTCCGCTGCTTGTTTCATGGATGATAAGAAATGATCTTTTACTATTTTCAAGTGGCCTTTAATGATATGTCGAGCTTGGTCGATTTCTTTTAGGTAGTCATTTTCTCGTTGCAAGCCTTCACAAGGACCTAAACAGTTGCCAATATGGTATTCGAGACAAACTTTGAATTTTTTGTTCTCTATATTTTTTTCTGAAAGCAGGTAGTTGCAAGTTCGGACTTTGTATAAACTTCTAATGAGTTCAAGCACATTGTTCAAAGCCTTAACACTTGTATAAGGACCGAAATATTCACCTTCATTGAGTTCATCTCTCCTTGTTGAATATATTTTAGGGAAACGTTCATCCGAGATACATATAAAAGGAAAACTTTTGTCGTCCTTCAACAAGATATTGTACTTGGGTTGATTTTCTTTGATTAGATTATTCTCTAGCAAGAGCGCATCGTATTCGGAGTCGACGATCACATATTCTACGTGGTCAATTTCTTTAACTAGTTTTCTAGTTTTAAGGCTATTGCCAGTTTGCTTGTTGAAATAACTCGATACTCTTTTTTTGAGGTTCTTAGCTTTCCCTACATAGATTAATACCTCCTTATTGAAGTATTTATAAACGCCTGGAGCGCTAGGTAAAACCTTTAAATCTATGGGATATTTATTTTCACCCAAATTAGTAATTGTTAAAGATCAAGGTCGTCAAATCCTAAATCTAGATTTAAGGAGTCTGAGTCCACGGTTCCGCCTTCATACAGGTCACAGTCTAGTTCTACGCCGAGTGGTATGCTGGGTTTTTTGAAGTAACCTTTTTCTACACCAGTTCTAGGGTCTGCATAGACTTTAAGCATAAAGTTCTCCCAGATCGGGCGAGCAGTTTTACCTCCTTGTCCAAGTGCCCAATGTTTGAAGTGTATACTTCGGTCATCACCACCTACCCAGGCACCAGCAACTAAATCATGGGTTACTCCCATATACCAGCCATCTGACGCATTTTGAGTGGTTCCTGTTTTAGATCCTATCTCGTTATTTTGTTTCAAACGATAATCCAATGCGTGAGCAGATCCGTTTCGTTCTTCCATGGCACCTTTGAGCATATGGATCATGAGATAGGCAGTTTTTTCGCTTAGTGCCTCCCTCCTTTTAGGAATAAAATCTTGTATGACCACACCATTTTTATCTTCAATTCTGGTAATAAAGAATGGTTGAGTCCAAACGCCCTGATTCGCAAATGTGGAATAAGCACCTACTAATTCGTACAGTGAGACTTCACCAATTCCTAGACAAAGTGCTGGCACAGCTGGGAGTGGACTTTCGATTCCACAGGTATGTGCCATATCTACTGCTGCCCTAGGAGTAATTTTTTGCATGATACGTGCAGTTACAGAATTTACTGATGCAGCCATGGCTTGACGGATAGTCATGGTTTGCCCTGTGAATTTGCCATTCGCATTTTGTGGAGTCCAAGTAGGTTTTTCAGGATCATCTAGCATCCACGTAACTGGTGCATCTACTGCAGTGTAGCATGGGGAGTATCCCAAATCAATAGCAGCTGTATATACAAAAGGTTTAAATGTAGATCCTGGCTGACGTTTACTTTGCTTGACATGATCATATTTGAAATATTTATGATCGATGCCTCCAACCCAAGCTTTGATATGTCCACTTTGTGGATCCATAGCCATAAAGCCTGCTTGAAGAAAATGTTTATAATATTTTAAAGAATCGATCAGGCTAAATGTAGTGTCGATTTCTCCGCCCCAGCTAAATACTTTCATGTCTCTGGGATAATTGAGCCAATAGTCTAATGAATCTGAGTTCTCGCCATATTTATTTGCTAGCTCACGGTAATTTGGTGTCCGCTTGATGGCTTTATCTACAAAATCCAGTATTTCGTTGCCATCTTCGTCTATCCAAGGCAAATCTCCTTGCAAATGATCAATGAATACACTCTGTAGGGTGTCCATTTCTTCAGCCATAGCCTGTTCAGCGTAAAGCTGCATTCTACTATCAATAGTAGTATAGATTTTTAGACCATCAGCGAACAAATCGTAATCATTAGTTTTGGCCCAGTTCATAAGAAAATTTCGCATAACGGTTCTGAAGTAAGTCGCCAAGCCTTCGTTCTGATCTTGGACTTTGTATTGCAAGCCAAAATCTGAAGTCTTTAAAGAATCATATGCAGCTTGATCAATTTTCCCGTATTTGAGAAGATTATAAAAAATCTCAGTTCTTTTGTCCATTGCGAATTCTGGATTTCTTATTGGATTGAATCTCGTGGGTTTGTTTATCAGTCCAACTAAGATTGCTGCTTCTTTATAATTTAGTTCACTGGGCAGTTTATTAAAATAGGTCTGAGCCGCTACTTTGATTCCATAGGTATTATTTCCGTATTCTATGGTGTTGAGATACATCGCTAAAATTTCTTCCTTGGTGTAGGAGGCTTCTAACTGGACTGACACTATCCATTCTTTCATTTTGATAATAAAAATACCCATGCCAGGCACATCACTAAGTTTGCCTCCAAGGTCTCGTGTTTTAAAAAGATTTTTCGCTACCTGTTGAGTCAATGTACTCCCTCCTCCTGCATTTTTGTTGCCCAAGAGTATGGTTTGAAAAAGTACCCTGCCAAGTCCTCTGAGATCAATGCCTGAGTGCTTGGTAAAGCGAATGTCTTCTGTGACTAACAATGCGTCAATGAGTTCTTGAGAAAGTTCGTTGTAAGAAACCTCAGTTCGATTGTGCCTGAAATATTTCCCAAGGGAAACACCGTCTGCAGAAAACAATTCAGAAGAAAGATCTGGATCTGGCTTTTCTAATGATTTGGTACTGGGTAGGCCACCAAACAGTCCAAAGGCGTCTATCTTGATTGAATAAAATAGGAGAAAAATTGCCAACACGCCAGTGGAAAGCAAAACCCAAACTAACGTGATTAGTCTTTTGTATTTTTTCATTGCTGGTAGTTTTTCCTGTAGAACACAAGATAGGTGTCTAATTCTTTGGTCTGGTAAAGAATATTAAAATTGTCTTTCGTAATTACGAAATTATAGAATTTGCCAGTCTTATTAATTTTTTCTGCGGGCTTTTCGACTTCTACCTTTTTGTTGAAGTCTATTGCAGATGGCTGGTCAGCAAACTCAGATATCAGTATCATGGAGCGTTTTTCGTCAAGGATTAAGTTTCCAATTTTTAATGAACTACCTTCAGGTATTTGTGTTTTAAAGTATTGTGGCAAAGCGTCTGATAGTTCTTGGCCTGTTTCGTAAACAAAAATGAAAAAATGAGGTTTGTCGAACTTTGAAATATACTTTGCCTTAGTACTGTTGACTAAGTTGATTTGATATTGTTCAGAGGCTGTTACCAAAGAGTCTGCGTAAGGAAGCAATTCGCTTTCCGAATAAGTCTTAATAAAATTATTGAGTTCGTATTGGTACTTGTAGATAGATTCAGACTTGCCTTGGACAAGAATTTTCAATAAGGCCATGTTGTCGATAAAGTCATTATCAGGGTAATCGCGCAAACCGTCATTGATTAAGTTCATGGCTTGTTGATAATCCCCTAATCTGTAGCGGGAGTAGGCCTGTGCGTATACTTGCTTAAGTTTTTCACTGGCTGCTTGTGACTCTGCTCTGTAATTGGGGTTGATGATAATTTTAGCGTAGATACTTTCTGGTGCTTCATTAAGCAACAGATTCTTGTAAAAATTGGACTTTGGAATATTTTCTATTTCCTTGAATATAATATAGAGCAAGTACATGACTTCGTGTCTATACTCAGAAGCTGGAAAACGATTAAATAGGCTTTCATAAGTTTCTGCTGAGTTGTGTTTTTCGTCTAGGTCGAAGTTGTATATTTTGCCTAATTGATAAGTGGCCTCTTCTATTTCATTGAGCAGTTTCTGTTTGTCTTCATCGGTTTGAGGCAAAGTAGCTAAGAGTTCTTCTTTATCTATTTTGAATTCCGCTTCCTGGTCTTCCTCAGCTTCAGAGGTCTTCTCTCCATCAGTGCTAATACCCGCTCCTTCATCCGTTATGACTATGGAAGTAGCACTATTCGAGCGTCTCCAGTTGTCTTCTAGTACACGGTCTCCCCAAATTCTTCTGAAATCTGACTTGCCTCTAGAAACAGCACTTGTGTTGTAGAAATACCATGTGGTGCCTTCATAATTATTGGCACCAATGCCTCCAGTATTTTGAGTGAATACACTTTTATTAGCAGCCAGCCGTTCTGCATTTCGCTTTCTTTTTTTCTCGTCCTCTCTTCTTTTCATTTCTGCGGCCTCTTCTCGGGCTATATATGAATCAAGAAAACGATCTAGAGAATCAGCGGGCAGTTTAGTGAGATTCAGTAGACTATCGTTGACTTGGATAATAGCGTACTGCTTAACGAAATTTTCGAGTATTTTTTGACGTGCCTCAATTTCAGCGTATTCCAATTCATCTTTAGGCAGTACACTGAGCGTACTGTCGTAATAGAGTTTTGCCAATTTATATTCAGCCAAACTGTCGTAGTAGATCTTCCCCAAACTCAAATAGCTATGAGCTTTCTGGCGATTGTTGTTCACACTAGATCGTACAGATGAGTTGTAGTAGGTTATACCCTGATCCAAGTTGCCATGACGAACTTCGAATTTGGCCATTTCGTAATAAATCTTGTCCTTGAATTCTTCATTTTTTCTATCTCGCAATAATTTCCTGAAGTATTTTCTCACTTTTTTCGCATCATTGGTTTTAGCCAACTGCGTCACTTGAGCCATGTTGAGTTTGGTGTAAAAAGACAACTCATAAGGTGGGTTGTTTTTAAGTGTCTGTTTATAATAATTGTAAGCCTCACCATCAAATCCTAAGGATTGGTAAACTTGACCTATGATAAAGTTGATTCTTGCTCTTTCCTTAAAGTTGGTTATTAATGCTTCGGCCTGAACCAGGTTTTGTACCATATTATTATAGTCACCACTTTTTTGGTAGAGATACCCACGGGTGAGGTATAGATTTTTAAGGTTTTTCTTACTCAGCTTCTCCTTCTTCAAATAATCTGAAACTGCTATTGCATTATTGCTTTCTTTGTATTCAATGAAAGTTCTCATCAGAGCTACAAGTGCCTCGTGCTTGGCATTGTCATCCTTCCCTTTTGTATTGACATATTTGAAGGTCTCTACTGCGTTGGGGTAGTCCAAACTATAAAACCTTGCCTTGCCCACGAGTACATAAGAATCATCTTCCCATTTAGATCCTTTATGACGCTGAATGGCCAAGGAAGCTTTCTCAATACAATCTTCTATTTGATCAGAAAATGAATTGGCAGAGGCAGAATCAAACTGAGGAAAAATCGGAAGAATCAAATTGTAGTTCCATTCGTATTGGTCTTCAATGGATTGCTCGATAGATTTGACATGCTCCAGTGCTATAAAGTAAGCATTGTAATGAGCTGTCATATTGTGATAGGAATTGCTCATCACGTTATTTTTTTCCGGGGCACAGGAATATAAAATAACGGCAAGGCCGAGCAACAGTTTTATACTTCGATGGATCAAATTCAATGTTTTCGAATAAACGCCAATTCAATTGCAATTAATACAATATTGGCTTACTAAATATCTATTAATATATATTTTTACCACAAATCAGAAGCAAATTCATTGGAACAAAAAAGAACTTTATCTAATCGGCTAACAACCAAATATTTGCTCATTGTAAGAAATGAGGAAAATTTTGCGGAAAAATCCACCTATAGTTTCACCTACTCAAAGATTATCTTGGTATTGGTGCTTTCCTTTTTTGCTTTCTTTGGATTGAGCTTTTATCTATCTACCTCATTGCTTGAGGCTTGGTTTGATCCTAGGTTTGCAGAGTTAAAGGCAACCAAAGAAGTCATGGAATTGGCAACCAGAGTCGATTCCCTCCAATTAGAAGTAAGGAAGAAAGATGATTTTATATCCAACATTAAAACCATCATGTCAGGTGAAGATGCACAATACACTGATGTAGATAACTCTGGGACTATAGAAAGTAGTGAGATTACTGAAATAGTAGAATCACGAGTGATTAATCCCATAGATTCTCAGTTCAGAGAAGAATTTGAAAAAGGAGGATTGGAATTTCAACTGACTGATAATCGATTGTCTGAAGAATTACAAGACTTCTTTTTATTTAAACCAGTAGATGGTATTGTGTCAGAACACTTCGATCCTCAGATAGATCATTTGGCCATCGACATTGTGGCCAAACAGGATGAGCCTGTGAAATCTGTAGCAGATGGCACAGTGATATTTGCTTCCTGGACCCAAGACAGTGGCTATGTTATGGCCATTCAGCATAGGGGTAATCTGATCTCTATGTATAAGCACAATTCGGATTTGTTGAAAAACGTAGGTAATTTTGTGACTGCAGGAGAAGTAGTATCTATCATTGGCAACACTGGTGAGCTTACTTCAGGCCCGCATTTGCATTTTGAACTGTGGTACAATGGTAATCCCATTAACCCAGAGGAATTGATTAGATTTTAATAAACACCTGTACTAATGTTTAATAATAAGCAAGAAATCAAAGAAGTGGAAGAATTAAGTAATTCAAGCAACATCATAGGCAAGGGAACCCTTCTTAATGGTGACATCGAAACTTACGGTAATATCCGTGTAGAAGGAAAGATCGTTGGCAACATGAAAACCAAGTCTAAAGCAGCTTGCGGGCATTCATCTCATATCGAAGGCAACTTGGTCGCACAGAACGCTGAAATTGCCGGTCAGGTGACTGGCAAGGTGGAGGTTTCTGAATTGTTGATCCTTAAGCCATCAGCCATCATCAATGGAGATATTATTACCAACAAATTGATAGTAGAATCTGGAGCTACCTTTAATGGTGGATGTAAAATGGGTGTAACCATCAAAGAAATTCAAATTGGAGAAACACCAGAAGGAAAATCAAAACTCCTCAAAGCCGAATAAGGAAAAGGAACAGTCCCTTTCTTATTTAAAATTTTCGGGGATGGCTTTCGAAATGCTTGCCTATATTATCTTGGGCTACTGGATAGGTAGTCAATTAGATAAGTATTTCGAATACGAATCCATTCTCACACTCATTGGAATATTGTTAGGTATA
The DNA here is from genome assembly GCF_900176375.1 of Reichenbachiella faecimaris. GTDB lineage: Bacteria > Bacteroidota > Bacteroidia > Cytophagales > Cyclobacteriaceae > Reichenbachiella > Reichenbachiella faecimaris. The sequence continues at coordinate 1,079,934 of NZ_FWYF01000002.1, forward strand.
GCAGGCGCGCTGATCAACTTATTTCGAAAACTTCCAAAAAATTAATTCATGAAAGAATTGTCTAAAATCTCTGTTTTCACAGGGATTTTAATTTTAGTAAGCTACTGTCTTATGGAGGTGTTCAAGTTTTCATTTGTGCACCCTGCCATATATCAAATTCTGGGGTTTCTTTGGTTTCTGTACACCAGCATACATATTACCCATTTACTGGTAGCGAAAAACCCAAATATTGAAAGTGCCATTCTACCACTTGTTGGTTTGGGTCTGAGGTTTTTAGTATCACTTTTTACAGTGATGATTTACCTCATCAAGTTTCCAGAAAATTCCGCATTGTTCGTTCTCAATTTTATGGCTGCCTATTTAATCTACGTAGTGTTTGAAATCACAGCCTTATTGTCTAACTTGCGACGAAATTCAAGTCAAGATCAAAATACATGATTAACGGTCGAATTATGACAACAATTAAGCATCTGAAAATCAGCATTTTATTTACGGTTTTCGGTCTGTTTGTATCACAGGCGAGTTTTGCAGGAGAAGCGAAAGAAGGAGAGAAATTTGACCCTAGTGTGATGATCAATCATCACATCATGGATGCACATGATTGGCATCTTTTTGATCTCAAAGATGACGATGGTGAAGTACATCCAGTAAGCATTCCTTTACCTGTTATTTTATGGGACAATGGGTTGCAGATATTTATGTCATCCGAGTTTCATCATGGTCATGACGCTGTAGAGCGTAATGGCAATTATTATTTCAATGCACATGAGCACATTTATAAAACTGATGCAAATGGCACTTTGGAGTATGACGAGGCAGGCGCCATCACCAATGCCCATCCGCTAGACCTTTCTATTACTAAAAATGTAGCTATGCTACTGATCAATGCCACTGTAATGGTTTTGATATTTTTGGCAGTAGCCAGAGGATATAAGAAAAATGTAAAGCGGGCACCTAAAGGTGTTCAGTCATTTTTCGAACCGATCATTATCTATGTCAGAGATGAAATCGTAAAGCCAAACATTGGCCCTAAATATGAAAGGTACTTGCCTTATCTATTAAGCTTATTTTTCTTTATTTGGTTTGGAAACCTATTAGGGCTCTTGCCAGCTGCAGCTAACCTTACGGGTAATATTGCTGTTTGTATGGCTTTAGCTGGTCTTACATTGATAATAACTTTGGCCTCAGGAAGAAAAACCTATTGGTTGCATATATTAGATCCATTAGGTAACAGCATGCCGTGGTTGGCTAAGTTTCCTTTGTATCTTATCCTTTGGCCAATCGAAATTCTAGGAATATTTATTAAGCCTTTCTCATTGATGATTCGTTTGTTTGCGAACATCACAGCTGGGCACATTATTATATTGAGTATCATAAGTTTGACTTTCATTACGCAGAGTATAGCAGTAGGAGTTGCTTCTACAGCATTCGCCACTGTGATGAATATGTTGGAGCTATTTGTAGCACTACTTCAGGCTTATGTATTTACACTGTTGACGTCTATGTATTTTGGTCAGGCAGTAGAAGAACATCATTAAGAAAATTATTTTTTTTAACCATATAAATTAACTGTAATGGGAGCAATAGGAGCAGGATTAGCAGTACTAGGAGCAGGTCTTGGTATCGGAATGATCGGTAAAGGCGCAACTGAAAGTATCGCTAGACAACCTGAAGCAGCTGGTAAAGTTCAAACAGCAATGATTATCGCAGCAGCCTTGATTGAAGGTGTTGCCTTGTTTGCTGCAGTAATTGGCTTTATGTCTGTAAACGCAGGAAATTAATTTTTCTGGCTTGGCTCTGTTTGCATTAGGCATCAGGGCCAGGTCTTATTTCAATTAAAAAAAATATAATGGAATTAGTTACCCCCGGTATTGGACTTATCATTTGGCAGACCGTCGTATTCTTAGCTGTATTTGGAATATTGGCTGCATTCGTATGGAGACCAATCACAGATGCGTTGAGAACGAGAGAGTCGTTTATTCAGGACTCTTTGGACGCGGCAGAAAATGCCAAAAAGAAAATCGAAGAGCTGAAGCAAGACAATGAGTATTTGCTAGAAGAGGCTCGCGTAGAAAGAGACAAGATGATCAAAGATGCGACCGAGATTGCTAACAAAATCAAGGAAGACGCTAAAGACGAAACATCTAAGATCACGGCAAAAATGATAGAAGATGCGAAATCAGTGATCAACACTGAGAAAAACGCTGCTTTGGCTGACGTGAAGAATTTGGTGGCTGAACTATCATTGGATATCGCTGAGAAAGTCTTGAAAAATAGCCTGGCTGATAAAAAGGCTCAAGAGACTTTAGTTAAAGATTTAATCAAAGACATAAAAGTAAACTAGTATGTCAGAATTTAGGATAGCATCGAGATATGCAAAATCTCTTCTTGAGCTGGCTGAAGAAAAAAAGTGTCTGGATGAGGTAGTAGCTGACATGGAGCAATTTGCTGCAGTCTGTAAAGACAACCATGATCTTGTTTTGATGTTGAAAAACCCGATCATTGGCCACTACAAGAAGCTAGCTATCCTTAAGGAAATTTTCAAAGGCAAAGTCAATGATTTGACCATGGCTATTTTTGAAATCCTTGCGAAGAAGAATAGAGAGATGTATTTGCCTGAGGTAGCAGCAGCGTTCAAAGCTCAGTATTATACTTTCAAAGGTATCGTGGAGAGTACAGTTACTACAGTACACCCGATCTCTGATGCAGTAAGAAAAGAAATCAGTGCCATCGTGAAAAAGATCACAAATAGCGAAGTGGTACTTACCGAAAAAACTAATCCAGATTTGATTGGTGGTTTCGTTTTAAAAATTGGTGATAAACAAATAGATGATAGCGTAAGTGGCAAATTGAAGGAATTAAGACTTCAGTTTGTTGATAAAGGTTATCAAAGTAAAATGTAATCACCACAAGGTGATTTGTCAATAAGAAATTAAAAGATCTAAAATTAACTACAGTAATGGCAGATGTAAGACCAGATGAAGTTTCATCGATATTGAGAGAGCAACTCTCGAACTTCAGAACAGAGGCTGAATTAGAGGAAATAGGTACAGTACTACAAGTGGGTGATGGTGTAGCCAGAATCTACGGTTTGACTGAAGCACAGTCAGGTGAACTTTTGGAGTTCGAAAATGGCTTGAAAGCTATGGTTTTGAACCTGGAAGAAGACAACGTAGGAGCTGTGTTGCTTGGTGAATCTTCTGACGTAAAAGAAGGTGATACCGTAAAAAGAACAAAGCAAATTGCTTCTATCAAAGCTGGTGACGGCTTGTGTGGTAGAGTAATCGACACTTTGGGTAATCCTATCGATGGTAAAGGTGCTATCTCTGGTGACCTTTACGAAATGCCATTGGAGCGTAAAGCCCCTGGTGTAATCTACAGACAGCCTGTAGATGAACCACTTCAAACGGGTATCACTTCTATCGATTCTATGATTCCGATTGGAAGAGGCCAAAGAGAGTTGATCATTGGTGACCGTCAGACAGGTAAGACTGCCGTGGCCATTGATACCATCATCAACCAAAAAGAATTTTATGATAAAGGAGAGCCAGTATTTTGTATCTACGTTGCTGTAGGACAAAAGGCTTCTACTGTTGCTGGTATCTATGCTGCTTTGGACAAAGCAGGTGCGATGGATTACACAGTAATTGTTTCTGCTTCTGCTTCTGACCCTGCTCCAATGCAGTTCTTTGCTCCATTTACTGGTGCTGCTGTGGGTGAGTACTTCAGAGATACTGGACGTCCTGCATTAGTGATATATGATGATTTATCTAAGCAGGCAGTTGCTTACCGTGAAGTTTCTTTGCTTTTGAGAAGACCTCCAGGGCGTGAAGCATATCCGGGTGATGTATTCTATCTTCACTCAAGATTATTAGAAAGAGCAGCTAAGGTCAACGATAACGATGACATTGCAAAAGACATGAATGACTTGCCTGAGTCATTAAAAGGCAAAGTCAAAGGTGGCGGTTCTTTGACCGCACTTCCAATTATTGAAACACAGGCGGGCGATGTTTCTGCATATATCCCTACCAACGTGATTTCTATTACAGATGGTCAGATTTTCTTGGAAACTAACTTGTTTAACTCTGGTATCAGACCAGCAATTAACGTTGGTATCTCTGTATCACGAGTAGGTGGAAATGCTCAGATCAAGTCAATGAAAAAAGTAGCAGGTACCTTGAAACTAGACCAAGCTCAGTTTAGAGAACTAGAAGCCTTCGCTAAATTCGGATCTGATTTGGATAACGCTACTCGTTTGGTAATTTCAAGAGGGCAGAAAAACCAGGAAATCTTGAAGCAAGCACAATACTCTCCAATACCAGTTGGTGAGCAGGTAGCTACTATTTATGCTTCTACTAAAGGTTTCATGGATAAAGTACCTGTAGAAAAAGCTAGAGCTTACCAAGCTGAATTTGTAACCGTAATGAAAACTCAGCACGCCGACATCTTGTCTGCCCTAGCTGCTGGTAAGTTCGACGACGATACAACAAGTAAATTGGGCGAAGTAGCGAAAGAAGTAGCTACAAGATTTGAAAACTAAGAAGCTGCAATGGCTAATTTAAAAGAAGTAAAAAACAGAATATCGTCTGTAACCTCAACTCAGCAGATTACTAGTGCCATGAAAATGGTGGCGGCTGCTAAATTGAAAAGAGCACAGGATAAGATCACTCAGATGAGACCTTATTCGCAAAAGCTTACGGGCTTATTGCAAAATGTGTCTGCAGGTATGGATGATAATGCTGATAATATCTACGGTCAGGAACGTGAAGTAAACAATGTACTTCTCGTAGTGGTTTCTTCTGACAGAGGGTTGTGTGGCGCGTTCAACAACAACGTGTTCAAAGCAACAGTAAATCTGATAGAAGAAAAATACTCTTATGAAAGCAAACACGATGGTGTTCACATTTTGCCATTGGGTAAAAAGGCTTTTGAGTTTTTCTCTAAGAGAAATTATCAGGTTGTTGAAGATTACTATGGAATTTTTGGAAACCTGTCATTTGATCAGGCGAAAGTGGCTGCGGAGTACGTGATGAAGTCTTTTGTTGATGGTGATTACGACAAAGTAGAATTAGTTTACAACGAGTTTAAAAATGTAGCCACTCAAATCCTTCAAGTAGAGCAATTCTTGCCAGTAGAGCAAGTAGAGGCTGCTGCAGAAGAGGCTGAGTCAGCTTTCACTAATCAGGAATATATCTATCAGCCATCTATGCAATATGTGGTTGAGGAATTGCTCCCGAAGTCGCTGAAAGTTCAGTTTTACAAAGCAGTGCTTGAATCTAATGCTTCTGAGCACGGTGCTCGAATGACTGCCATGGATCAAGCCACAGACAATGCTGGCGAAATGTTGAAAGCGTTGAAACTGACTTACAACAGAACGCGTCAGGCAGCTATTACTAAGGAAATACTTGAAATCGTAGGCGGTGCTGAGGCATTGGCGAGTGATGGATAAGGTGATATAAAACACAAACGAAAGGCTGAGCTTTATTTAAGTTCAGCCTTTTTTGTTTTAGATTGTATAATGAATTTCTTCTGGCGAATAGTATTAGTTTTTCGTTGGTTGTCACTCGACGTGGTAGCTGGAGGAGTCATTTTTACCTTGGCCATAAGCCGCGTAGCAGGAATAGATATCCAGTGGAGCATTCCAGTAGCTTTAGGCTGCTGTATATGGCTCATATATACACTGGATCATTTGATTGACGGGAATAGTCTAGACCGAGATCCAAGCATGAAACGCCATGTTTTTCACAGAAAATATAGAAAGCCCATATTCATAGCATTTGCCTTGCTTTCTTGCTTTGGACTGCGAGTGTTGTTCTTCCTGCCCTATCAAACGCTAATTTATGGGTGCGTATTACTCGGTTTGGTCGGGCTCTACTTTTTGTCCATTTGGTTGTTCAAAATTTATTTCGCCAAAGAAATATTCATAGCTGTGCTCTATGCCTGTGGCATATACTTAGGTAGCTTTTCTCTGAAACCTGATTTGGATATGGTGACATACCTATTGTTTATCCAAACAGTATTGATGGCTTCAATCAACCTCTTGCTGTTTTCTTACTATGAAGTAGGGCAAGATACCCAGGATGGGCATCAATCTTGGGCGACGCATTTCGGTGTGGTCAAAACCCTCAATCACATGCGATTTTTACTTATCCTACTTGGAGTTTCGATTGGATCTACTTTTTTATTCAAGCTTTCAAATGATCAGCTTATTTTGCAAATGATCTTTATGGGGATGTCAGTCATTCTTGGAATGATCTACCTAAAGCCTACTTGGTTCAAGCAGAACGAAAGGTTTCGCTGGGTGGGTGATTTAGTCTTTCTTTTCCCTGGTATGATATTTTTGTTTTGAATGACTACAATCGAATCGCCTGGATTTATGATGTGTTGGCTCATTGGGTTTTTCGAGGCAATATTCTAAAATCTCAGACTCGTTTTCTTTCCCAATTGCAGCCGAACAACCGAGTGCTAATTATTGGCGGTGGTAGTGGTCGAGTACTCGAATCCATAGTTCAAGAAGACATTCCACTCACCATCCACTTCATCGAACCCTCAGAACAGATGATCGAAAAGGCAAGGAAACGTGAATTGAAATCGTCAAATTTGGATGTAAGTTTTTATCAAACAAGGTTTGAGTCTTTTGATACAAGTGACAAATATGATGCAGTGTGTTGTTTCTATTTTTTAGACCTATTCAAAAAAAAATCATTGAACCTGCACTTAGCACATATCAAAGCCTTGATGAATAATCAGGCTATTTTGCTAGTATCTGATTTTCAGAATAGAAAAGGAACATGGTGGCAAAAAGGACTATCTATGGTTATGCATGTTTTTTTTAAATTCACCACAGGGTTAGAAAGTAATAAATTGGAAGATTTTGATTGCGCAATTGTGGCATCTGGTTTTCATAGGGATTCTGATGCAGATTTTTTTTCTCAATTTATCTTTAGTGCTGTTTATAAAAAAGAAGTCTCTAAAAATGGAAACCATTCTTAAACAGGCATGTCTATAAAGTATTCAAAGGCAGAAGTGAAAAACATTCAATACGACATACATAATAAACTTATACTTCAGTGCAAAGCAGGAGATCGTGTGGCGCAGAATGAATTGTATAAGCGGTATGCTGGTGCCATGTACAACATCTGTCGACGAATAATGAATGACGAGGACGAAGCTCGTGATCTGTTGCAGGATGCTTTTGTTGAGGCATTTATGAAAATTCATAACCTCAAGGAATTGAGCACTTTCAGTGCTTGGATCAAAAGAATCACGGTCAACAAATGCATTAATGCGATCAAAAAGAAACGGATTTTTGCCATTTCTATAGATGAGAATGTTGACCCTGCTGATGAGGATGAGTTTATAGATAAAGAAATTATTGGGCATGAGGCTCAAGCGATAATGAAGGCCTTAGAACAAATATCAGATGGATGCAGGACTGTATTCAATTTGTATTTGTTTGAAGGATATGATCATAAGGAGATCAGTCAGATAATGGGTATCTCAGAGTCTGCTTCTAAATCACAATACAGCAAGGCGAAACAGAAAATTCGTGATTTGTTAGAAACCCAAAAATTCCGTAGCTATGGAAACAAATGATTTAAAAAACTTTATTGATGTGAATCGTGAGTCTTTTGAGATTTACGATTATCCACAAGAGGATTGGCCTTCCATTTCAGATAAACTAGATCAATCAGAGAAGCGCGCTAAAAGTGTAGTGATACCACTCAAGTATGTTTGGCGATCAGCAGCAGTTTTTCTACTACTGACTGGAGCTGCCTTTTATATGAGCTGGGTCAATTGGAACAATCAGGCGCAAGAAGTAATGATGAGTTCTGAGTTGCAAGAAGCTGAGTATTACTATGGCGAGTTGATCGCTACCAAAGTGGCACACATCTCGCAGTTAGACCATAATGCAGAACAGGTGGTGTTTCGAAATATGGAAACAATGGATCAGGCATTCAATGAGTTGAAATCAGATTTGAAGGATAATGCTGACAATGAAGAGGTGATTCACGCCATGATAGATAACTACAAAATCAAATTAGAGATTTTGGAACAAATCATTGAGCAACTAGAGGATAGAAAAGAACTATGACAGAGCAAAACCCATATCGTGTTTGGGGTAAGGCCATCCTGATTTTGATTGGAGTCATATTGGCTGCTTATGTGACTCATGCCCAGTCTAGGACTTTGGTCAAAAATATTTCTCAGTCTTTTAAAGTAAATCCCAAGTCAGCAGTAGAACTGACCAATAAGTATGGGCAGGTGATTATGGAGACTTGGGATAGAGACTCCGTACGGGTAGAAGTGAAAATTACTGCTTATGGCAAAAACGATGAAACCCTGTCAAAGAACATGGAACGCGTGGATGTGGACTTCACGAATTTTGGTGATGTATTGACTATTGAAACCATATTAGACCGCAATTCAAGTGTGTTTAAAGAAGTCATCAACAGCCTGGGAGATTATTCCAAAACGCTGATTAGCAAGAACAAAATCAGCATAGATTATCAGTTGACCATTCCTCAGAAAGCCTCGTTGAAATTGGATAATAAATATGGTGATGTATATATAGAAAGTCTGACTCAGGAGTCCACTATTAGCGTAGCACATGGGGATTTCAAAGCTGATGAATTATCTGGCACAAGTAGGTTGAATTTGAGTTTTTGTAAGGCTCGAATTAAAAAGCTGGACAAGGCATTTTTAGAATTGAAAGGAGCAGAATTGTATTTGAGGGACGGAGGAGATCTTGTCCTTACAAGTAGTTCATCTACGTTTGAGGTGAAGACTGTCCAAAGCTTGAAAGTAGACTCACGCAATGACAAGATACATTTGGAGAAAGCTACTGCTGTGAGAGGCTATTCTAGCTTTTCTAATATATTGATAGATAGTATGCTCGATCGTATAGATATGGAACTCAATTATGGCGATTTATTAGTGCATAGTGTCAATAGCAATTTTAATCTTGTAAACTTAAAAAGCAAAACAGCAGATGTCAATATCAGTTTGGACATGGGGTCTTATTTTTCGGCCACACTCACAGGACGCGACGACCGTATGTACCTGACTTCCAATTTCATGGGAATGAACAAAACTCGAAGCTCAGAAAATGACAAAATCATAACCCTTACGGGCGTAGTTGGGATGATAAAACCAAAACAAAGCCAAGTGACCATAGAAGGGGAGTCTGGAGAAGTGACTGTCTATCTAGAAGAAACTGGTGGAATTACCAATAAAAACTAATCAAGGTCTAACTCGATGAAGCAAATGTATTTAACTAGGGCAGTGTGGTTTTTCATGCTGCTGATATTAGGCTGGGGACAAACCCAGGCTCAGCAATATGATCGTTCGGCAGGGATCAGACTGGGTGGCAGCTCAGGATTAACATTCAAGAAATTTATTATAGACGAACAGGCAGTTGAATTGATTGTTAGTAATCGTAAAAATGGCATCCAATTGACCATACTGCATCTGCTACACCAGCCTATGCATGTGTCCTTCAACGAAAACTTCTTTTTCTACTATGGAGTAGGTGGACACGTAGGATCAGAAAAGCATAGTGGGATAGAGAAAGAGTTATCCAATTTTGACCCAAATGATTTCAACTATGTTGATAAAAACTATCTGACACTGGGAATAGATGGAATGATTGGAATAGAGTACCGAATGCTTAGTGTGCCTATCACATTGAGTATGGATTTAAAGCCTTATCTCAATTATGTGGGATTTAGGAAAGTAAAGGCAGATTTCTGGGACGCATCAATAGCCATCAAATATGTATTCTAATTCTATGATCATGAAGCAATTGAAGTACCTACTAATTATTATGGGGTGTATGGCTTTCAACCAAAGTCAAGCTCAGCAATATACCGACAAACCAAAAAACAGTGAGGTAAAGTCGCTAATTGGAAAAGAGAAAGATATTACTGGTTTTGGAAATATTGATTTTAGAGTTGGAGAAATGGTGGATCAACAGGCGCTGGTGATAGGAGCCTATGGGGGCCTGCTTATCAATAAAAATTTCATGTTTGGAGTGGCAGGTTATGGACTGGCCACAGAATCAAAATTCGAAGGGTACAATCCAGAAACCAATGAAACTCGGGAGCTCAATTTATATGGCGGATATGCAGGTATGTTATTGGGGTTCAAAGTGGCTTCCAGGGAAATCATTCACTTAAGTGTGCCAATGATCATAGGGGCTGGCCAGCTAGATGTTTCTGACGACAATTATTTTGACTTGGCCAATGGAGATAATGAATTCGTATTGGAGTCTACTTCTTTTTTTGTTTTCGAACCTACAGCACTTGTGGAGCTCAATATTTCTCATCACTTCAGGTTAGGATTTGGCGTTGGGTATAGACTGGTTAGGGGGTCATCTTTAGAAAATTTGAGTGACGATGACCTGACTGGATATTCTGGCGTAGTATCTATTCAGCTAGGCAAGTTTTAGAACCAGCTTCCAACTGAAACTGAGAGGCTAGCCCCAGGCTAAATTTATTGGCTGTTGACTAATTCTAAAATATCGTCAATATATTGTCTGTCATTCGCCAATCTAGGTACTTTGTTCTGCCCCCCTAGTTTACCTCTTCTTTTCATCCATTCATAAAAGGTGCCAGGTTTGGCAGAATGTAGTGTTGGCATTTTGAGCGCGATATCTTTGTGCCGTTTGGCGTCATAGTCAGAATTGACTTCTCTCAGTTTCTCGTCCAGTATGATGGCAAATCTCTCCAGACTATCTGGGCATTTCTGAAATTCAATCACCCATTCGTGCCCACCACTTGTTTTATCTGTGAAATGGATAGGCGCTGCTGTGAAATTTTCTATTACTGCCCCAGTCATTTCGCAAGCATGCGTAATAGCTGTCTCCGCATTCTCAACGACTAATTCTTCTCCAAAAGCATTGATGAAATGTTTCGTTCTACCCGCTATTTTGATGCGATAAGGATCAGTGGAAGTAAACTTGATGGTATCTCCAATGCTATATCGCCAAAGACCAGCATTGGTAGTGATTACCATGGCATATATTTCGCCAATCTTCACTTCACTCAATCCAATGGTTTTGGGATGCTCCTTTTGGATTTCATCGTAAGGGATAAACTCATAGAAGATGCCGTAATCAAGCATGAGCAATAGTTCATCTGAATCCGATTGATCTTGGATACCAAAAAATCCTTCAGAAGCAGTATAGGTTTCTACATAGTTCATTTGATCTGATGGGATCAACTGGTTGAACAAAGAGCGATATGGGCCAAATGCCACTGCTCCATGAAAGAATACCTCCAGATTGGGCCAGACATCCAGAATGTTATCCGTGCCCTTCATTTCTTTGATGCGTTGAATTAATGGAATAGTCCAGGTGGGTACTCCCGAGATATTCGTCACATTTTCATTGGCCGTTGACTCCGCCATCTTCTGTATTTTCTCCTCCCACTTATCCATGAGGGCTACGTCCAAAGAAGGGGTCCGAATGAACTGGGCCCAGATTGGTAAATTTTGCATGATTACTGCAGACACATCACCATAGTGCGAATCCATTTTGGGATCAAATTCATTCACTTGATGACTGCCGCCAATAGCCAATCCCTTGCCAGTAAACATCTGTGTATCTGGATTGTTGTTTACATAGATGGAGATGAGATCTTTACCACCCTTGAAGTGGCAGTCCTCCAGGGCCTCTGGCGAAACAGGAATGAATTTACTTCGCGCATTGGTAGTACCAGAGGATTTGGCAAACCATTTAATATCCGAAGACCAAAGTAACTTCTGCTCTCCTTTCATCCTGCGTTCTATATATGGGTAGAGTGATTCATAGGCCTGAACAGGTACTATTTCCTTGTATTGCTCATAGGTTTTGATGCTTTTGAAATCATACTTTTTGCCAAACTCTGTGTCTTTGGCAGCATGAAGTAAGCGAGTCCAGATTTCTTTCTGAACTTCGTGTGGGTATTTCATGAAAAGCTCCATTTGATGGATTCGCTTTCTCATGACCCAGGTAAGGATGGAATTAAAAAGAGGCACGCTAGCTTAAATTTTTCTTTTCAATTCGAAATGCCTTCCCAGATAGACACGTCGCACCTGTTCGTCCGCAGCCAATTCCTCTGCTGTTCCTGATTTGAGCAATTGACCTTCAAACATTAGATAGGCTCGGTCTGTGATGGAAAGCGTTTCTTGTACGTTGTGGTCAGTGATCAAGATGCCAATGTTTTTGTTTTTCAATTGAGCCACCACCATTTGAATTTCTTCAACAGCAATGGGATCAACACCTGCAAATGGTTCATCCAACAGGACGAAATGGGGATCTATTGCAAGTGCTCTGGCTATCTCAGTTCTCCGTCGCTCTCCTCCAGATAAGGCAATACCAAAGTTATTCCTTACATGAGTTAAACTAAACTCTTCCATCAAGGCCTCGGCTTTTTCTTTTTGCTCCTTCTTGGTGAAATTTTTCATTTCGAGTACAGCGAGAATGTTTTCCTCAACCGTCAGTTTTCTAAATACAGAAGCTTCCTGTGCCAAGTAGCCAATACCCAGCTTAGATCGTTTATACATTGGCAGGTCTGTGATATCCTTATCGTCCAAATAGATGTGGCCACTATTTGGCTTGATCAACCCTACTGTCATATAAAAGCTAGTGGTTTTTCCTGCACCATTTGGCCCCAGCAGGCCTACGATCTCCCCTTGGTCTACCTTCACGGAAATACCTTTTACTACCGTTCGACTCTTATATTTC
>NZ_FWYF01000002.1:1097660-1101025 GCF_900176375.1 Reichenbachiella faecimaris
TCAATTTTAATAATTTGTTATTCTGTGCTAATTGATTTATTAATTAGTATAGGGTAAGAGGTTATCGTTATAAGAAAGTAGATAAGGGCGTGTGGGGAATGCCTTGGCTCTCAGAGACGATGAAGGACGTGATAAGCTGCGATAAGCTTCGGGGATCAGCACATATGAATTGATCCGAAGATTTCCGAATGGGACAACCCGGCTAGTTGAAGACTAGTCACTCCGCAAGGAGAGTTAACCCAGGGAACTGAAACATCTAAGTACCTGGAGGAAGAGAAAACAATAGTGATTCCGTAAGTAGTGGCGAGCGAACGCGGATTAGCCCAAACCATAACTGTTACGGCAGTTGTGGGGTTGTAGGACTACGATGTGGACTATATAATTGAATTAGAATCAACTGGAAAGTTGAGCCAAAGAGGGTGAAAGCCCCGTATAAGTAAGCTTATATTACCTAGTAGTATCCTGAGTAGGGCGGAGCAGGTGAAACTCCGTTTGAATCTGCCGGCACCATCCGGTAAGGCTAAATACTCCTGAGAGACCGATAGTGAACCAGTACCGTGAGGGAAAGGTGAAAAGTACCTTGAATAAAGGGGTGAAATAGAACCTGAAACCGCACGCCTACAAGCGGTCGGAGGCACTTAGTGTGCTGACGGCGTGCCTTTTGCATAATGAGCCTACGAGTTACTCTTCACTAGCAAGGTTAAGCGATTAAGTCGCGTAGCCGGAGCGAAAGCGAGTCTGAATAGGGCGCCATAGTTAGTGGAGGTAGACGCGAAACCCGGTGATCTACCCATGACCAGGATGAAGTTGCAGTAACATGCAATGGAGGTCCGAACCAGTTGACGTTGAAAAGTCTTTGGATGAGTTGTGGGTAGGGGTGAAAGGCCAATCAAACCGGGAAATAGCTCGTACTCCCCGAAATGCTTTTAGGAGCAGCGTGGAGGTTAAGTCTGACGGAGGTAGAGCTACCAATAGGACTAGGGGGAGTCAAATCCTACCAAATCCTGATGAACTCCGAATGCCGTTAGATATACTCCGCAGTGAGGGCATGGGTGCTAAGGTCCTTGTCCGAGAGGGAAAGAACCCAGATCTACAGCTAAGGTCCCAAAGTATATGTTAAGTTGAACTAAGGCGGTCCAGTTGCCGAGACAGCAAGGAGGTTGGCTTGGAAGCAGCCATTCCTTTAAAGAGTGCGTAACAGCTCACTTGTCGAGCGACAGGGCATCGATAATAATCGGGCATCAAACATATCACCGAAGCTTAGAATTGTAATTTATTACACTGGTAGGGGAGCATTCTATTCTGCATTGAAGCTGTGGCGTGAGCCATGGTGGAGCGTATAGAAAAGCAAATGTAGGCATAAGTAACGATAATGCGGGTGAGAAACCCGCACACCGATAGACTAAGGTTTCCACGGCAATGCTAATCAGCCGTGGGTTAGTCAGGACCTAAGGCGAACCCGAAAGGGGTAGTCGATGGACAATGGGTTAATATTCCCATACTACCATACTCAGTGATGGGGTGACGGAGTAGTGAAAGCGCTGCGAACTGACGGAATAGTTCGTTGAAGGGTGTAGGTATTGGACCGGTAGGTAAATCCGCCGGACTAGCTGAACCTGATAGTACCTTGATCCTTCGGGAGACGGGATAATGCGCCTAATCAGACTTCCAAGAAAAACCTCTAAACTTATGAATATGGTACCTGTACCGTAAACCGACACAGGTAGTCAAGGAGAGAATCCTGAGGTGCTCGAGTGATTCATGGCTAAGGAACTAGGCAAAATGGCCCTGTAACTTCGGGAGAAGGGGCGCCAGCTTCGGCTGGCCGCAGTGAAAAGGCCCAGGCGACTGTTTAACAAAAACACATGGCTTTGCGAAATCGAAAGATGATGTATAAGGCCTGACACCTGCCCGGTGCCGGAAGGTTAAGGGGGGGCGTTATCTCTTCGGAGAGAAGCGCTGAACTGAAGCCCCGGTAAACGGCGGCCGTAACTATAACGGTCCTAAGGTAGCGAAATTCCTTGTCGGGTAAGTTCCGACCTGCACGAATGGTGCAACGATCTGGGCACTGTCTCAGCCATGAGCTCGGTGAAATTGTAGTCGCGGTGAAGATGCCGCGTACCCGCAACGGGACGGAAAGACCCCATGAACCTTTACTATAGCTTCACATTGGTATTGGGTAAATGATGTGTAGGATAGCTGGGAGGCTTTGAAGCTGTGTCGCTAGGCATGGTGGAGCCGTTGGTGAAATACCAGCCTTTATTTATCTGATGCCTAATCCCGCCTGGCGGGAGACATTGTGTGGTGGGTAGTTTGACTGGGGTGGTCGCCTCCAAAAGAGTAACGGAGGCTTTCAAAGGTACCCTCAGTACGTTTGGTAACCGTGCGTAGAGCGCAATAGCATAAGGGTGCTTGACTGTGAGGCCAACAAGCCGATCAGGTACGAAAGTAGGATATAGTGATCCGGTAGTTCCGTATGGAAGGGCTATCGCTCAAAGGATAAAAGGTACTCTGGGGATAACAGGCTGATCTCCCCCAAGAGCTCATATCGACGGGGAGGTTTGGCACCTCGATGTCGGCTCGTCACATCCTGGGGCTGGAGAAGGTCCCAAGGGTTGGGCTGTTCGCCCATTAAAGTGGCACGCGAGCTGGGTTCAGAACGTCGTGAGACAGTTCGGTCCCTATCTGTTGTGGGCGTAAGAAATTTGAGAGGCTCTGACTTTAGTACGAGAGGACCGAGTTGGACGAACCTCTGGTCTACCGGTTGTGGTGCCAACTGCACCGCCGGGTAGCTACGTTCGGTGAGGATAAGCGCTGAAAGCATCTAAGTGCGAAACCCTCCTCAAGATGAGATTTCTTTTAAAGGTCGTTAAAGACGATGACGTTGATAGGCTACAGGTGTAAAGGCAGTAATGTCAAAGCTGAGTAGTACTAATTACCTGTAAACTTTCTATAACAGTGTTATACCATTCTTTCTTTCACAATATTCATGTCAAGGGCAAGCGTAGCTTGCGAATTCAATATTTGATATCAGAAATTCAAAATTGAATAGACTTTAAGAAATTTAACAGAGCAGTAGGCTTTGTTCTTTCAAGAATTTTAAATCTCAAATTTGAAATCTTGAATAGTAAAATTTTATGGTGATTATTGCGAGTGTGTCCACCTCTTCCCATTCCGAACAGAGCAGTTAAGCCACTCAGCGCCGATGGTACTACGGTAATACGCGGGAGAGTAGGTCGTCGCCAGTTTTTATTTATCTGCCAGAGCTTTAGCGAAGGCAGGTCAAAGGGTTATTGAGCAATCAGTAACCCTTTTTTTGTGCCCCCTTTTTCATTAAATACAAAACCTGTCCTGCCCACTAAATA
>NZ_FWYF01000001.1 GCF_900176375.1 Reichenbachiella faecimaris
GTATAAGTACCTTTTGGCAGGTTCTCTATAGTTGCCAAGTTGGTATTGACATCGTTAGAGATGGCCACCTGATCATAATCTGCTTCGGCAGCACGAGGGTTGATGTCGATTTGGTTGGCCACATCTGTATTGGCCCCTACAAAGAAGGTGTAGACGAAGGTTTCCCCTGCGCCAGTAGCCGAGATATCGATGCTGCCATTGAAGTTGTCGTCACAATTGGTTTGGTTGGTATTGTTGGCCTCACCCATGGTGATGGTGGCGAGGTTTTCGGTCAATTCAATAGTGACAGGATCAGAAGTACAGCCCGTAGTGGTGTTGGTAGCCTCTACGGTGTAGAA
This sequence comes from Reichenbachiella faecimaris, assembly GCF_900176375.1. Classification (GTDB taxonomy): domain Bacteria; phylum Bacteroidota; class Bacteroidia; order Cytophagales; family Cyclobacteriaceae; genus Reichenbachiella; species Reichenbachiella faecimaris. The sequence goes on from NZ_FWYF01000001.1 coordinate 339, forward strand.
GCCAGCGTCTAACCCTTTTATGTGATTAGTTGTTGCATCAGAAATAGTTACTGCGACTGCATCAGCGCCCTTTTTTGTTCCAATATTATCACCGTTGGCCAGAACATTGGCTATATCATTAGAAGACCCAAAATACCATGAGTAAGTATAATCATTGACAGGATCGCCAAAACCAACTTCTGTCACAGCAGTTATTTCAATGGCTCCATCAGGGTGAGTAGTACCACCAGGGCAACTCTCTACTTGAGTTATAGAATTGCCAGTAATTTCTCCAGCAGATGGATTGTTAGTTAAAGTAATCGTAGATGTATTTGCACAATTATCAGCATTTGTCACGCGAACAGTGTACTCATTATTTCCTATAGGAGCATTTAATCCAGAGAGGATATGGTTGGCACTACCAGAAACGTCTGGCAAAGAATTGTTGCCTGGATCCACTCCATCAGAGATTGAAGTAGAAGTGTCATCACCCAAGAACCATTCAACAGTATAGCCGTCTGGGTCAATAAAACCAGCTCCTTCATCCACTTGCACTTGCAAAGATCCATTGCCTACACCACAATTTGTGTTTTCAGCAACTTCTGTTAATGACAGAACAGGAAAATTACCTGAAGGTTCATCTATTACATCTACTGAAGCAAAACCCGTTTCACATCCAGTCTCAGTATGAATAGCATATACCTGATAAGTGCCAGCACCTAGTCCTGACAATAAGTTAGCTTCTGTATCTGAGGCTCCATCAATGGCAGTTTTTCCCGCTACAGGATTGCCTCCGTCATCCAACCACGACCAGGTGAAGTCAGTTTTGGATTCCCCAAAAACATTAGCAATTATTTGCCCATTTGGTGTTCCAGCATCACAGGACGTATTGTTGTTTACAATCATATTAGAGAATGCTGGGATTTCTGAATTATCAATAATTGTAATATCCGTAAAGGCTGTACATTCATTGTCACGATTGATAACTAAGACTCTGTAAGTATCATTCTCTAAATCAGTGAATTGATACGTAGTAGGGGAGTCGTCATCAGCTCTAGTGCCTGTAAACGGACCTGCGTATGGCGTGGCAGTAGTATCTGTGCCTGAATAAATTTCAAATTTATAACCATCTACTGGCTCTCCCAATAAGTCTGCATCACTCGCGGAAGCTCTAATAATTTGTGAGCCATTCCCATCAATACAATAGGTGTCTGCTGTTTTGAGCTGTCTTACTAACACAGGGGACTCTTCTACTGCCTCTATCACTAGTACAATATCGTTGGCTTTACAACCAGTAATGTTATCCACTACAGATAAGGTATAGGTGCCTACATCTAATCCATCAAAATATCCTGTTGTATTTTCATCTAGAGGAGTACCAGATGAACTACCCCCAGCAAAAAGCTGGTAGTAATAAGGTGCCACTTCAAATACAATACCATCTAAGAAGTTGCCGATAGTAGCTCCTCCGGCTGCACTAATAGCTTCAAAAGAGAATCGGGTGACTGTTTGGCCATCTGGAATGACATATTCCCCTGAATATTCACCCCACGCAGTATTTCCTGTAGTAGCTGTATATTGTATATCAGGAGTCGCGGCAGCTGGATCATCTATTCTCAGGGCGACTACATCCGTTCCATTTCTACCTCTATGAGCAAAAGACCAAACCATGCGTATACCAGGCTTAGTAACTACATCAAAATAAAAGGCCCCAAATCCATCAGAGTTAATTTCTGCAAATTGTTCTCCTTCATAAGCAGGAACGCCTAGAAATCCATCATCCCAATACTCAAGGTTGCCCGAAGAGTTTGTGGTAGACCATCCCAATGCTTCCGATTGATCAAGAAGCGTCCAACTCCCACCTTTATTATATGGAGGGTTGGAAATATTTGGAACTTCAAAACTACCATTAACTACTGTTTCAAATTCGTCTGTATCCACATTTGGGAGTGGCATTCCTGTAGCATCTATTATACCAGTACCCGTATCCAATGTGCCATTACAAGAGGCCACATGTGCCACAACAACATTGCTAAATCCAGCAGGAGAAATGTCTATGGGTTCGGTTGAATCATCGCTAATAGTGAAATATGAACGGCCAACGCAGCCTGTGGCTGTTTCTTCTGTTGTAACCAAATAGTTTCCTGGAGAGAGTAGTTGAGCTACTTCTCCTTGTGTTCCACTTACCGTTTCAATTTCATTTTCGGCCAGGGCATTTGAGCCCGTATAATATTTGAACGTGTAATCATTAATATTTTCCCCACTAATTGCTGCTGATGCCAATCCATTTCCATTTTCTGAACATGAGGTATTGTCATTTATGGTCATCACGATTTCTGGAGAACTAGAATCATCACGTACCTCTATTGTCAATGGATCTGAGATACATTTTGAGGTTTTGTGCTGAACTGTAACAGTATAAAATCCCGCCTCAATATTTTTGTATTTTTGTCCCGAGTTTCCAGAACCATTATTTCCAGATGCACTAAAATCAGGTGATGCTTTTATTTCTGATCCATCATACCAATTAAAAGTATAACTTGAATTAGCGCCATCTGAACCAGCGATTATATAACCACTATTCGGATCGGTACAATCTGTGATATGCTGCACCTCCACTTCAAAAACTCCAGGTTGCTCTTGATCTGAGTCTACAGTCTCCGAAAGTGTGGTTTCACAACCAGAAGTTTCGTCTATTACCACTACAGAATAGGTGCCCACATTCAGAAAATTGGCAGTAGCACCTGTAGATTTAATAGTGGTGAAATCATTTCCTACATACCAAGTGAAATCAAACCCGTCTGTCACCTGTACACCATCTATTATGACATAGGCATCCAATATCCCATCTGGAACCTCGCAATTAGTTAGGTTTTGCGTTTTGGTAATACCAACAGTAGGAGAGTTGTCTTCTGCTGTAATTGTGATTTCTTCGACGTTCGAAATACAAGAGTTACTTTGTGATTCTCCTACTACTTGATAATTTCCAGCAGCTAGCGCCGTGTATCTGCTACCAACAAAAACGGTATCATTGAAATTATTATTTTGAAACCAGTAGAAGTCGAATCCTGAAGTAATTTCTCCACTGAGTTCGTCTTTCACTCCTTCGAAAACAACGTCATCTATATAATAGAATTCGTTGTCCTCACTATTTTTTACTCGGGCAATAACTCTAATTTCATTACCTGTAATGCCACTTGCAGTTGCAGTGTAAGTCCCGAAATTTCCACTTCTTTTCCCACTGTTGAGCACGACCCAGCTACCTCCATCTACCTGATACCAAAGTCTCAAATAATCACCACTTTCACAAGTTGCACTCGAACGTGTACTGACAGAAACATTGACAGATTCGTAGGCACTGAAGTCCACATATTCTGTTCTCCAGTCGGCTTGATTATCGGTATCTGCAAAAAATAACTCATTGGTAGATCCTGTAAACGAAACCTCTAAATTATCTGCACTCGAAGGAGCAGTTATAAAACTCCATGCAGTACTTCCGTTATCTACCTCTGTACCAGGAGATAAATCTTCAAAATCTTCATTCCAGATTTCTTCAACTGTAGCCGAGATAGTACCAAAATAAAATACTCTGGCATCGCCGTTGTCAGGTTTGGTCGGATCACATTTTATATTATTACTGACTACTTCGTGTGTAAGTTCAAAAGGATCTGCAACAACACTAGTAAATGTCAAATTGTTATTTTCATCACATTCAGGCACTGGTCTGATGAAAGTAGTAACTGGTGGGGCTTGTGATCCATCGTCATTTACGGACACATACAGATCAAAATCTCCCCCACTTCCAGAAACGAATGTATTGATGTCCATAGTGGCATCCACTTCAAAATTGGTAAAAGTGGTGTAAACTGTATTTAATTTAGTGGAAGTAGATTCATCAGGAGAACCGTTATAAAATGTGATTGGCAAAGAACCAGTCAGTTCGATATCTCCAGTGTTTTGTATCACTACAGTAATGTCAAAATCTCCTTCTGGACATTGTGCAGCTCCCACACCTGTGACCTCCACCAATTCTACATCTGGAGAAACATAAGAAGGACACCCAGTTTCGTTGAGATAGGGTGCCTGATTTAAGAATGCATTTAGTGGTCTGTTATCCCCAGTGGTACATACATTAGTGGAGAATACTTTGCCAGGATCCTGTTGGTTGGTTGGTATGGTCAAATCATCATTTACGTTGACATTAAAATACCCGTGTTGGTTCCAAATGGGTCTCGAAGGTTGCCAGTTTTCTCCTCCATCAGCCTCAAAAACCCTTATGTGAGCATATTGACCATTATTATATGGAGTAAAAGGTGTATTGTCATCAAATGAACATGAAACGCAGATTTCGCTCGCACCATCACCATCTACGTCAGCTACAATTGGATATTCTTCAAATGTTCTAGAAGTACATTTAATTTGCTTCAGTGATTCACCAGTAGTTCCGTCAATAATATGTACGTATTGCTCACCTCTATATATTACCTCAGCAGCTTTGTCATCATTAAAGTCAAAAACGGTACAACCCGTAAACCCTGATGAACCTTCTGTGATATCTTTGTATCCTAAACCACCATTCCAAGTGGTAAGAGGAACCATATTTTCGTCTAATGCATAAAGTCTTTCTTTGGAGACGAACGTACAATTCAATTCACCATCACCATCAATATCTGCGATATTGATTCTACCAGTCCCTGCACCATGATTCTGAGGTGGGAGATAGGAAATAACGTTGAAATTTATGACATCCCAGAAAAAAACTGCAGTCTTTTTTGAGCTACCAACATATTGCGCGCCACTAAAAACTACATCGATATTACCATCCTGATTATAATCAGCTACTGATACTGCATTTTTATTGAAGCTACCACCTTTAATAGCGTATTGGCTACCTGCTGGCAATACGTCATTAATATCTCTTTCTAAAGTTCTAATTTGATTGGCTATATCTACTGAATAGATTTTACCGCCTGCCACTATTTCTAGGCCTTCACAATTAGCACAAGCTGCATCTGGTAATATGTCAATGGGTAGTGAGGCATAAATTACCTCTGATCCAAAATTTCCGGTTCCAGCAATAATAACGGTTCCGTCATGGGCATTTCTGATTTCATTTCCATGCAAAAGTTCTACTACACCATCTCCATTGAAATCAGCTAGAGAAATCATATTTACTTTGGACACTGTAGTGTTTACTTTCCAAATTTCTGTGGAAAGATCACAACTGTACATGGCTAGATTGTTGTTATTGAATCCTCGTACGAATATTTCAGCGCAATCATCATCATCTAAATTTGCGATTGCTACAGTCTTAGCTACGTCGAATCCTACATTCACTGGGCCGTGCTGTGTGATTCCTGTAGCTCCATCTAATACAGTAACGGTATTTTGAACACGGTTAGTAGATACTACTTCTGGAATTCCATCATTATCAATATCGCCTATAGCAGGAGTTACAGAATTAAAAGCTGTTTCGTCTGCGGAAGACCATTGCAGTTTGATTTGGAATACAGGATTTTGAGTGGCAGGGTCATCACAGACTACTGAATTTCCAAAATAAAATTCTGAGCATTCTTCTGTACCCGAACACGCACTATCATAACAATCTACAAATCCATTGCCGTCATTGTCAACACCATCGTCGCAAATTTCTTGCGCAAGCAGTAGGTTAGGGACAATACACAGGACGAGGATAAAAATCTTTCTATAGCTATTCATACGATTGAAGAAAAAAGTTCTACTTTTTAATGCCCTTGCGAACTGAAAAGTAACCGAGGTGCTTTTGAGCTGATTTGGTTTCATTCTTGAGTTCAACATGGCCAATTTTGCATTAAAGGTACTTGAAAAAAAATGTTGTGTACTATTTTAATATAAAATATCACTAATGGAAGGTCGTTTTTCGATGAATTTACGGATATCCCCTATGGACTAGGTAAAAATTACGCCCGTTATCTCACCATAAATATCGATCCGCTACTCTCATTTTCACTATCTGAACAACTTAAAAAGTAATAATACACACCATCAGGAAGTGGTGAACCATTCGATTTATCACCTTCCCAGACACAATCATCATCACTGTCTGCATTGTAGGATAGCTCCCTGATTCGCCTGCCTTTGCTATCAAATATCACCACCTTACAATCTGTGCCGCCTACATTAGATACACTCCAGCAGTCTCCTATACCATCCCCATTGGGCGTAAAATTTTTATCTGCTCGTATACCTGGCACTCTTAAAGTGACTGAATCCACTTCCTGACAACCTAATGCATCTATTCCATAGACCTTTATAAGCCTATTGTTTTTCACAGCGACTTGGACGGTAGTCAGAGTGGTATCCTCAATAAAAATTGCTGGTTCCCATGCTGGATCTGTTGCGTCTAACACACCTAAAGTGATAATGGATGTACTTTCCTCCACATTCACTACTTTTCCTAACGTAGGGTCTATTTCTAAAGTATTTGGGTTTTGTACACCAATTTCAATCCCACCATTGGTGTAGTTTGTTATATTGACAGGGTCAGTCGAAAATTGACATTTAATTGAATTTTCCAATTCAACATAAACGGTTGATTCTTCACTTACATCCAGTACTGCAGTTGACCCTACACTTTCGGTACTTATAATCCAATTATAGGACTCAAAGGTGCCATCTACTCTGATCCTCAAATCAGCCTCAGCACATTTTTCAAAATTATTTGCATCCGTATTGTCAGATATGATGAGATCCACATCTGTGGGAGCGGCCTCCACACTTACCGTTTGTGTCACGGGCTGATAATCACAGTCATCATCTGCTATGCCATCATATTTAGCCGTGAGGCTGATAATTTTATCTCCAATCGTGGCAAAAGCATGACTTACACTATTACCCATATCTGTGCCTTCTCCGGCATAATCCCAATTATTAATAACAGTTAAGTCTTCATGATCTCCAGTTGACGTGGCAGTAAAGTCTACTTCCACACCTTCACATATTGTAACATCTGACGCTGTAAATGACGAGGTGGGAGCAGAGATGCTGGTTATATTTCTTGCGGCACTGGTGTTAGTACAGGTACCATCACTTATTGAGATGCTGTAATCACCTGCAGTAGTTGCCACCAGTAGGGAAGGGTCACTTTCTCCCAAGCTCACATTATCCAACTTCCAATCATAAGTATAATCAGTTCCAAAATCTGTTGCAGAAAGATCAAGTGAATTGCCTTCGCAGAAAAAATCTAGTGCTGGGTTTTGTACACTTACTATGGGCAAACTGGTTACAGATATCACCTCAACAGCAGAAGACTTTTCACAGCCCGCACTAGAAGTGGCAGTGACGTAATATTCACCGGACTGGTCTGCACTTATTCCTGTAATGACATGATCCTCATCAGTACTGGTGAAATCATTTGGGCCTGTCCATACATAAGAGATTGTGGTTCCAGTAGCGCCTGCGGTCGCATTAAATAAAATATCATCACCACTACAAGCAGTATTGTCAGAAACTGTAATAGTTGGTGCATCAAAAGACTCTCCTGGTGTAGTAATGGTCACAGCAGCTGATTCTAGCTGACAGCCTGCATTATCTTCTATGATTACAGTATAATCTCCTCCCACGGCTCCATCACTTTCATCAATCAATAGTGTGTTCGAAGTTTCAGCCAGATCCCCTCCATCTTTCATCCATTTATAAGTAAAACCTGATGCTGGCGCAATCAAGTTCACTGTAGACGCGTCACACAGTGCAGTAGATGCATCTGGTCTAATGACTGGAACATAGCAAACTTCATTCAGTCTAAGGGCAAGGTTTCCAGTGGCTGAAGAAGTAGATTTATTGGCGTAAATAAAATCTGGACGCCCATCTGAATCAACATCTGCGACTACGATATTTCTTGCATTGTTGGCATTGCTCACTGCGACCAGACCTACACTATAGCTTGATGCTGCAATGGTTGATGAGTTGGTATTCATTATTGTGTAAAATCCATTCTCTATTTCAGAGCCTATAATTATATCCAAGTCATCATCACCATCAATATCTCCTAAGTCAAGCCCCCAGCTCTGTCTTATACCTGAAAGGGTAAATGAAGTGCCCATGACCACATCTGTACCAGAGGTGGTTGTGGTATTTTCTACAATCTCAATGACGTTATTGCTTGAAATATCTGAATTGGTAAGTATCACATCCATAAACCCATCATTATCTAAGTCACCAGTCTTTAAGGTTCTGATACTTGTCCCCGTAGGTGTAAACAAAGGAGCGTTGAACGAGATGTCATCAATTTGACTGTTGTTTTGAAAAATGTAGAAACCACTTTCGGTGAAATTGGAAGTGATAATCTCTGGAAAGCCATCATTATTCATATCGGCAATATCAAGGCCACCAAGTCCTGCTGATCCGCTATTTGAATTGGCTGACAATGAAAGGGGAACTGACACAAAATTGATGTTTCCAGATGTACTGGTGTTTTTGAAGTAATAAACTATATTTTCATCCTCAGTGGCTACAGCAATTTCTGGCAATCCATCCAAATCTAAATCTCCAAGAGCCAAACGCCCGGGTTTTCTGAAGTCACCCTCGCTATTTGTTGGGATAACCCATTCTTCACCAGTAGCAAAATTTCCGGCGCCATCGTTTAAATAAGTGTAAATGCTTCCTTGATTACCCAGTTGGTTGGCCACTAGGTCTGGAAACCCATCACCATCTATATCTCCACATATCACATTGGTAGTGGTGAATCTACTTTCTACTACAACTGCTGGCTCCACAAAATCAACAGTACCTGCCGCTGAAGATTCATTGATATATATAATAACCCCATCCGTGCTTCCAGCATTAGATACGGCCACATCCAATTTTCCGTCATTGTCAAAATCGCAAGTACATAAATCTTGTGTTTGGGTTTTGCCAGTGGCAAAGGGGGTTTGACTACTGACGTTGTTTATCATCTCGCTTCCATCATCTATGGACTGTCCGTCAAAGCTGAGATTGAATTTTTCTATGGAGTAGCCGCTGCCATTAGTGGTATGTAGTAAGCTGACTTGATCGAACGTTGCGCCAAAGGGAACCTCTACAGTGATTAAATTATCATCAAGTATGGTCAGGTTTGTGCCACGTGTCCCACCAAATAGTACTACTGAGACGCCAGTAAAATTACTTCCAGAGATATTAATCACTTCCCCAACACTTGCTGATGAAGGATTGATGCTGTTGATATAGGGTGCCTGAGCGATGGCTGTCAAACTTCCAAAAACTAGCAAGAAGCAGACGATATAATATTTATATGTTGATTGATTGTTCATTCTCATATCTGATTACTCTACCACGTTTAATATATATACATGATTCAGGTTCTTACGCTTACTCCATTTGTCCTGCTCTTCTCTAGCAATACCCATGGTAGCACCTTTGTGCACCACAACTACGTATTTTTTGTCTTCCAGGGATTCGAGGTGACCAACTAAAGAACCATGAAATCCCATTTCAAAGATTTTATCACTATAATCTTCAGCTTCTTCATACGTGTCGAATTCTCCTGCTACTACATGGTGTCCTGCTGGTAATTCCAAAATGTTGCCAGGAACTCTACGATGTGTGTTTGGTGGCAATTCAGCATGATCTGGTGTGTCAGTTAATGCATCATGCCATTTCAATTCCTTGGTTTTAGTACTATCTGCCCTTGTTTGAATATAAGTAGCGCCAATTTCCCATATCCCTTTATCTGTGGTTCTGTGCTGAAGTGGAGTATCATGATCTATGGTCTCACTTACTACCGTAGATGAAGATGTATTTGTAGTTGCCGTTTCAGTCTTAGTTACAGGTTCTTCAGTTGGGGTTGTTTCAGCAGGCGTTGTTGTTTGTTGTGCAGTTTGGGCAGCTGTAGCTGCAGTAGCAGCTTGCTGAGCTCTTTCTTCTGCCGCTTTAGCTCTTTGTTGCGCTAAGTACTGACTTCGCGTTGAACTCTTAGATTTTTCATGTTTCGATTTTTTGAAATTATGAATAAAAGAAACTGCTTGTCTTTGATTTTTCTTGTTGTCACCTAGTTGCAATCCAAGACTAACTTCAAAAGTGCCTGAAGTAGCTCCTTCCAATTCAGAATATCCATATTCATAGGCAAAACCAACAGCGCCTTTTTCCTGAATTTTCAGTCCAAATAAGGCGCCCATCCCATAATCCTGTCTGTAATTCAAGCCTGCCCAAATGACATGGCCAATGTGCGCAATAACAGCTCCCTCATACTCAGATAAATTATCAACAGAAAACCTATAAATAAGGTGTGGTTCTATTGAAAAATCTTTGTTTACAAAGTGCCTGTAATTGGCCTGTAATGTCAAATCTTTGTATGGTTCAATATTGATTTCACTAAATCCATTGGCATCCACTTCATTTCGACCTATCAGATTTGGAATAGATAGGGCTACATTGAAATTTTCATAATAATAGGAGACCCCAAGGTCGGCCATTATAAAAGAAGTGCTTGATTGTTGAAACTGTATGATGGAAGGGTCTAATGAATTGTCCAGATCATAGGAAGTGTAACCACCCCCAATTGACATACCAAAGCGAATAAATTGCTTTCGATCCAATTCCAATAAATATCCTCCTGTGATTTTTGCGGCAGATGAATTGAGAGGCCCTACACTGCTGTTGTAGGCCATGGCGCCTACAGAAATATTGTTTTCCAAGGGCGTACTAAAACTGATGTGGGAGTAGGCAGGGGCACCTTCCAAGCCTAGCCATTGCTGACGATGTACTCCAAAGAAAGTAGTGTAACCAGTTGCTCCAGCATAAGCTGGATTGATTACATAAGGATTCATGAAAAATTGACTGTAGATTTTTTGATCTTGTGCCATAAGACCGTGTCCTGCAAGAAATGCTGAAAGCAGGAATATTAATGTATTTTTTTTCATATGCTACACACCTGTTTTGCTAAAGTAAAAGGCTATCTAATTAGATCTTTTATTTCGACAATTTGTATTGTTCAAATCTAATTGAAAATTCACAAACTACAGAAATTAGATTGGACTCTATACAATAATTGGAAAAAATCGATATTATTATCAAAACGAGAATATTTTTTGTGCATTGTGCAGCATGATTGACGATAATGATTTTATTATTGTATTTTGCAAATCTTGATGCTTAAACAGGTGAGTAATAAATAGAAACATGAAAAGGTTATTAATATTAGGGTTTTTGTTGGTTTCGTTCTCTAGTCAAGCTCAATTTTGGTTTGGACCAAAATTTGGAACTCAAATTATTATACCTCAGTATCAATCAAAGTCTCATTCAGATACCTTCAAGGTATCGAATAAAGTCAATTGGCATGCGGGTATTGCCATGGATTATTCAACAGAAGGCCACTTCGAAGTGCATACTGAAATAGTGTATGCTCGGATAAATAATCGGACTAGAGCAAAGTCCATATTTCCTGATCAGAGTTTGGATAACAAAACGGTCAATCATTTCCTAACCGCACCCTTGATGGCTCGGGTGGTATTTATGAAAAACAGCCGTTTTAAAGTGTTTGCAGAAGCTGGGCCAAGATTGAGTTGGTGGCTAGGAGGAAAGGGTAGTATCGTATCTGATGAAACAGAAGAAAATGCGACTGTCCTGGGGCAGGCGGTAGATTATAAAGTTCTTTTTCTAAATGAAGAATTGGATGAAATAAATCCAACTGAATATGAAAATAAATTGATTGTGACCAAGCCCAATCGCTTGCAGTACGCACTTGATTTTGGTGTGGGATGGTTATTTGATATTACACCTTCACAACGAGTCATAGTTGATGCGAAAATTAGTTGGGCACATTCTAATATGGCTTTTAATGATGGAGTAGCTTTTTCGAATATCGAGAACTATAAAGAAGATATGGAATACAGATCCCACATGCTAATGATATCAGTATCCTATATGTTTGGTTTCAATCCTGCTTTAAATGTCAAGGGCAAAAGCTCCTCAAATGTAGGTGGGAAGAAAGCCAAGAAATATAAGAGGTAGTAATTATTTCTTACGTGGCATCAAGTGCTCATCGACTATACTCCTCAAAAAAGTTTTGCTAGTATTGATAGTGGGATCACTATATACGTAAGCTGATAGATCAGCTATAACACCAGGCTTGTAGCCAAGTTTCAAAGCAATCTTCTCACAAAAATCTATTTCAGACTGAAATACTTTACCATCCACTTTCATTAGCTGAACAATATTGAATAGGTATTCAAATTTTGTATCTGGTGCCAAATCTCGTAGATCGGGAATAGGCATAGGATTGTCGATAATTGTTTCAATATCATCCTCAGTAAGTCCATGCAAATTGCCCAGATAGTGAATCATCTTAGATTCAGGTTCTGCGATAAAATTATCAACCTTTGACAGGTGAACAAGCAAACTTAACTGCTGTTTTACATCTAACTCTGAAGACATATATATATTGATTTAGGCTGTGTTCTTGATTCTTAAAGAAAGTACAAGTTCAGTAATTTGTTTCTAATATTCAAATTAAATGAAATTTTGAAATATATAATTTAATAATAGCTCTTCGGAGAAAATATTTTTTAAAAATTTGAATTTAATTTTGGTTCTGGTCTATTCCTAGAATATAATTGCATTAATGAAAATGATAAACAACAATACAAACTGGTGGTGGAGCATTTTGCAAGCGAAATGTGATCGGAACTAGTATGTATTGAAAAATATAGATAACAAAAGCCCCGGTCGACGGGGCTTTTTTTTTGCTTAAAATCGACATGAAACAAATTAATATTTATTCAAAAACAAGAGAAATTCTAGGGGATATATTGACCCCAGTGAGCATATATCTCAAAATACGAGATCGTTTTCCGAATTCATTTCTTCTTGAAAGTTCGGATTATCATGCCAAGGAAAATAGTATTTCTTATATCGCATTCTCTCCATTAGCTGAATTCAAGGTAGACAAAGGGTATGTGATTAAGCAAATGCCTGGCAGGGCTGCGAACTTTACACCCCTGGATCAAACGAATGCTCTAGCGGCTTTTCAAAAGTTCTTAGGGAGTTTCAAAACTGATAAGGATGAAAGTGCAGGCTACACTAAGGCAGGACTTTTTGGTTTTACAGCTTACGAAGGGGTGCAGTTATTCGAAAATATTGTTTTCAATCCAGATAAGACCAAGGACTTTGATGTTCCACTGATGCAGTATTTCTTCTTCGAGTATGTCATTGCCTTTGATCATTTTTCTAATAAAATATTCATTACGCACAATGCATTGGCAGATAAGAGTCAGTCATATAACTTAGATGAAATAGAAATGCTGATTTCTTCTAATAATACGCCAGAGTATTCTTTTCAGTCCAATGGAAAGATCAAATCAAATATGACTGATGAAGAATATAGAGCCAGCGTGTTAAAGGCCATTCAACATTGCCAGCTTGGTGATACTTTTCAGATGGTATTGTCGAGAAGCTTCAATACAGAGTTTAAAGGAGATGAATTCTTGTTGTACCGTGCGCTTCGTAGTATCAACCCATCTCCTTATTTATTTTATTTTGATTATGGTTCATTTAAGATTTTCGGTTCCTCCCCAGAGGCGCAATTGGAAGTGAATGATGGCCAAGCAGCCATTTTCCCTATAGCGGGTACTTATAAACGGACTGGAGATGACGAACAGGATGCAGTGGCGGCAAAAGCGCTGTCAGAAGATGAAAAAGAAACGTCTGAGCATGTGATGTTGGTGGATTTAGCACGAAACGACTTGAGTAAGTCAGGAGATCAGGTGACTGTAGAGAAGTTCAAAGAAATTCAATTTTTTTCTCATGTCATTCATTTGGTATCTAAAGTATCTACTTTCCTCAAGAATGGAAAAACTGCAATTGATTTGGCAGCAGACACCTTTCCCGCAGGAACGCTCTCTGGAGCGCCTAAGCATAGAGCCATGCAGTTGATTGACGAGTATGAAAGTTCACAACGTGGCTATTATGGAGGGATGATTGGATTGATGGATTTTCATGGCAATTTCAATCATGCGATTCTGATACGTTCATTTCTAAGTCAGAATAATAAACTACACTTCAGAGCAGGTGCAGGCGTAGTAGCCAAATCTGATCCTGATAGTGAAGTTCAAGAAGTTTACAATAAAGTAGGAGCACTTCAATCGGCCATTCAAAAGGCGGATCATATCAATCAAAAACTTGAAGCACAGCAATAATGAAGACATTAGTATTAGATAATTACGATTCATTTACCTACAATCTGGTTCATATTCTACGCGAGCTGGAAGGAGATGAAAATATGGAGGTTTTTCGCAATGATGAAATTGCAATTGATGAAGTAGGCAAATACGATCGTATTTTGCTCTCACCTGGCCCTGGACTCCCATCTGACAGTGGAATTTTGTTAGAGGTGATAAAAAAGTATGCCAAGGATAAATCAATATTTGGTGTGTGTCTGGGACATCAGGCGATAGGAGAAATCTTTGGAGCCAAGCTCTATAATTTACCTACTGTGCTGCATGGAATCGCCACTAATGTAAAAGTAGATGGTGAAGACAGGCTGTTTAATGGTATGCCTGCAAACTTCAAAGTTTGCCGTTACCACAGTTGGGCCATAGACCCAAAGCAAATTGGTGATTTGAAAGTCACAGCTGTGGATGATAATGGAGAGGTCATGGCCATTGCCCATAAAGAATATGATGTGAAAGGTGTTCAGTTTCATCCTGAATCAATATTGACTGAGCACGGAATCAAACTCATGGAAAACTGGATTAAAGCATAAGCTGATGAAAGAGATACTTCAAAAATTAACCAATAACTATATCCTGACTCAGCAAGAGGCCAAGGATACTCTGGTGGAAATAGCAAACGGCGCTTACAATGAGAGTCAAATGGCGGCCTTTATGACTGTTTATTTGATGAGAAGCATTCGTACCCATGAGTTGGCAGGATTCAAAGAAGCTATGCTGGAGCTTTGTAAATCCATAGACTTGAGTGGGTATGGTGCCATGGATATGTGTGGAACTGGCGGAGATGGCAAGGATACTTTTAATATTTCAACTACGTCTTGCTTTGTAGTAGCAGGAGCAGGTCAAAATATTGCCAAACATGGCAATAATGGCGTTTCATCTATGTGTGGCTCGTCCAATTTGCTAGTGCATTTGGGGTATGAATTTAAAGCAGAAGAATCTGAGTTAAGAAAAAGTCTGGATGAAGCTGGTATTTGTTTTTTGCATGCCCCACTTTTTCACCCTGCCATGAAGAATGTAGCGCCAGTTCGCAGAGATCTTAGTTTAAAAACGTTCTTCAATATGCTTGGTCCCCAGGTGAACCCTAGTCGACCAGAAAAGCAGTTGATTGGCGTGTATAATCTTGAATTAGCTAGGTTATATCAATACCTACATCAAAACGAAAATCGCGATTGCGCGATTGTGCATGCCTTAGATGGCTATGATGAAATATCACTGACTGGTGCTTTTAAAGTGATAACCAATCAAGCCGAAACAGTTTATTATCCCGAAGATTTAGGGTTGAACCCAGTCACGCAAGAATCAATTAATGGCGGTCATACAGTGGAAGATTCAGCTCAAATTTTCTTGAATGTCTTAAAAGGTGAGGCCACAGAAGCACAAACAGAAGTAGTATTGGCAAATGCTGGTTTAGCGTTGACTGTAGGTCAAGGGTTGAAGGATATCAAAGAGGGTGTAGCACTGGCAAAGGAGTCTATTGCCAGTGGTGCCGCCTACCAGAGCTTCAAAACATTTTTAAATCCAAACAAAACTCAAATCCCAGTCTCCTAGTCATGAATGTCTTAGATAAAATAGTACAGACCAAGAAAGAAGAAGCGGCTTACCAAAAATCGGTAATATCCATTGATGATTTAATCAAATCAAGTTATTTCGATCGTGCCTGCCATTCTACAGTTGCAAACTTAGAGTCTGCATCACCTTATGGTATTATTTCCGAATTCAAACGCAAATCTCCTTCCAAAGGGATTATAAATGATAAAGTGGACGTGGCAGAAGTGGCGAAAGGTTATTGTCAGGCTGGCGCGTCAGCTATTTCGATTTTGACTGATCAGGATTATTTTGGCGGAAGTATTGAAGATTTGCAAAGGGCTAGAAAACACATGACTTGTCCTGTGCTGAGAAAGGATTTCATCATAGATGAATATCAAATCTATAAAACGAAAGCCATTGGAGCAGATTTGATGCTCTTGATTGCAGCAATACTCACTAAGGAGGACATAGTAAAATTCACAGATCTTGCTCATAAATTAGGGTTGGAAGTATTGCTCGAAATTCATAATGAAGAAGAATTTAATGAAGGGTATTATGATGCTGTAGATATTCTGGGAGTGAATAATAGAGATTTGAAACGTTTCAAGACGACCATTCAGAATTCAATTGACTTAGCTAAGATCCTACCACAGGATCAACTGAAAATATCAGAGAGTGGTATATCCTCCACGAAGGAAATGGATATTCTGGCCGCAGAAGGATATAAAGGTTTTTTGATTGGGGAGCAGTTTATGAAACATGTAGATCCAGCAAATGAACTAAAGAAATTTATGACTACTCAATGGGCTCAAAGATGAAAATCAAAGTCTGTGGCATCCGAAATCAGGCCAATTTAGCCTTTCTTAATGCGGCTGAGGTGGATTTTATTGGCTTCATCTTCTATAGTAAATCTTCACGGAATTTTCATGATGGTGATATAAAGGGGGCTATCCAGTCGGGCAAGAAAAAAGTAGGTGTTTTTGTGAATGAAGCCATTGAAGAAGTCGAGAGATTGGCTGAAGCTTATCAACTAGACTACCTGCAACTTCATGGGGATGAGTCACCAGCGTACTGTAAGCAATTAAAAACCCAAGGATATAAGCTCCTTAAGGCCTTTTCCATCTATGACCAACTACCCAGTAATCTTGAAGAATATGAATCCGTAGTTGATTATTTTCTCTTTGATACGAAAGGAGTCTCTTATGGTGGAAATGGGACGCAGTTTGATTGGAGGGTATTAGATGAATACCAATTAAAGACACCTTTTATCCTCAGTGGTGGTATTGGTACTCAAGATGTAGTGGCATTGAAAAGCTTGTCACACCCACTATTGTATGCAGTGGATGTGAATAGTAAGTTTGAAATGGCTCCTGGGCTAAAGGATGAGCATTTATTAGGAAATTTTATTGAAGAACTAAAGAAGTAATAGATAGATGGAAACCAAGTTGAAACCAGACGAGCGTGGTTATTTTGGAAGTTTTGGTGGTGCGTTCATTCCCGAAATGATGCAGGCCAATGTCACTGAATTGCGCGAGAACTACAAGCAAATTATGGCTAGTGACGAATTTAGACAAGAGTTTGAAAAATTGCTGTCTGATTATGTCGGGCGGCCGTCTCCACTTTATTTGGCAACCAGGCTCTCTGACAAGTATGGGGCTCATATTTACCTGAAAAGGGAAGACCTCAATCATACAGGGTCACATAAGATCAACAATGCCTTGGGTCAAATCATCTTGGCTAAAAAACTTGGAAAAAAGAAAATCATTGCTGAAACAGGAGCTGGTCAGCATGGTGTGGCTACAGCTACGGCCTGTGCCTTGATGGGTATTGAATGCGTGGTGTTCATGGGTGAAATTGACGTAGCCAGACAAGCACCAAATGTTGGGCGAATGAAGATGCTAGGGGCGACAGTAGTTCCAGTTTCTTCTGGAAGTAAGACGTTAAAAGATGCCACAAACGAGGCCATGCGTTACTGGATCAGTAATCCGTTTGATACGCATTACATTATTGGTTCTGTTGTAGGCCCTCATCCATATCCTGATATGGTAGCGCGCTTTCAGTCCGTGATAAGTGAAGAAATCAGGAAGCAATTAAAGGAGAAAACTGGAACTGAATTTCCAGATCGAGTAATAGCATGTGTTGGAGGCGGGAGCAACGCTTCTGGTGCCTTCTTCCACTTCATTGAGGACGAACAGGTAGAGCTGATTGCAGCCGAAGCTGCTGGTAAAGGCCTAGAGTCAGGGTTTACTGCTGCTGCTACATTCAAGGGAAAGAGTGGAATTTTACACGGAAGTAAAACACTTTTTATGCAGACGGATGATGGGCAAGTCGTAGAGCCACATTCTATTTCTGCGGGTTTGGACTATCCTGGTATTGGACCAGCTTTGGCCCATTGGTTTGAGTCTGGTAGAGTGAAATACGAAGCCGTCACTGATGAAGAGGCCATGACTGCTGGCAAGGAATTGTGTCTTTTGGAAGGTATCATCCCAGCAGTGGAATCTGCGCATGCTTTGGCCACTTTGGATAAAATTAATATCAGACCTGGGGAGACCATTGTTATTAACCTATCTGGTAGGGGCGACAAGGATTTGGAAACCTATCTTGAGAGACTATAATTATTATGCTTCTAATATCGAATTAAATTCAGTGATGAAAAACAGAATAAATAACTTACTTCAGAATAAAAATAATATCCTTTCAATCTATTTCACTGCTGGATATCCTGGCCTGAATGATACAATGAATATCATAGAGCAACTTGAAGAGTTGGGAGCGGATTTGCTGGAGATTGGAATCCCGTTTTCTGACCCAGTAGCAGACGGTCCTACCATTCAGCATAGCAATACGGTTGCCATCGAAAATGGCATGACCGTCAAACTACTTTTCGAGCAGTTGAAGGATGTAAGAAAGGCAGTGGATATACCGCTTATAATGATGAGTTCGTTCAATCCCATTATTCAATATGGCTTCGAGGATTTCTGTAAAAAATGTAAAGAGATAGATGTGGATGGCTTGATCATTCCTGACCTACCCGTGGAAGAATATATTGACAATTACAAATCGATTGTTGAAGCTAACGGATTGCGAAATATCATTCTCGTTACCCCAGCATCTACTGACCAAAGAATTCGCTTGGTAGATGAAAATACTGATGGGTTTATCTATATGGTTTCGTCTTCTAGTACCACGGGTGAAAATAAGAATTTCACTTCAGACTTTGAAGCCTTTGCAAAGAGATTGGAGGCAATGAATTTGAAGAATCCATTGATTACTGGATTTGGTATTAAAGATAAAACATCCTTCAATCAGGTCTGTAAATATTCAAAAGGAGGGATCATAGGTAGCGCTTTTGTAAAAGCAATTGCAGAAACTCCAGATGTCAGTAAAAACGTTAAAAAATTTATGAAACAATTCAATTAGGCTTGAAATTCTACTTTTAGACGTATCTAAAAATCAATGTTTAAATACTTATAAATCAGTGTATTTATATGCTTAAAAGTCAATAATTAAGTTAATAAGATCAGGAAATTGGATTTTACATCCATGAACCATTGAGATCAGCCATAGAAGATCTGAAATTCATAAAATTTCTTTGAATCAAGGATCAAATGTTTGGCTGTTGATAGTAGCATTCAGATGCTACGTGCCTTGGTCAGGTACTGATACATTCTTGATCAATGCCATGAATTAAACTTCACATCCATTTGATTTAAGATTATTCTTTTTATTTTGGCGGTTCGATCTATATCAAACAACATCCAAAATTGATTAACCTCGTCGGATTCAAACGAATTTCATTTTACTTTTTAAGACATCTTTTGTCCAGCCAGAACATGGTTTGTAAGGCATGAGAATGGTCTGTATTTGAAATGGAAATAGAGAGAGTTTAAGTTGTTGGTAGAGGCGGTTAGAAATTAGAATTCTTAAAATCATTATGGAAGACAGACAAGAAATTTTTGGACACCCCAAGGGACTTTATATTTGTTTCCTTACAGAAATGTGGGAACGATTTTCATTCTATGGAATGAAATTTTTATTACTCTTGTACCTTACGAAATACCACTTATTTACTGATGGATTGAGCTTGGATGTACTGGGTGCCTACGCAGGTTTAGTATATGCATTACCTGTGATTGGAGGCATGCTGGCCGATAGGTATTTGGGCATGAGAAAGGCTGTCATATTTGGAGGAATTATGTTGTGCTTCGGACATTTGGGATTGGCTTTTGAAGGAGATCAGGCGACCATGGTAGATGGTGCACTTGTACAGGATAATTTTGCCTTGAATATTTTCTATTTATCACTTGCATTAATCATTGTTGGTGTGGGATTTTTGAAACCAAATATTTCAACTATTGTAGGTAAACTATATGAAGTAGGAGACGAAAGAAGAGATTCTGGATTCACGATATTCTATATGGGCATCAACCTTGGATCATTTGCTGCTACTATACTATGTGGGTATTTAGGAGAAAATTATGGCTGGGGTTATGGTTTTGGCTTAGCAGGAATTGGCATGCTGTTGGGCTTGGTGGTATTTCTTTGGGGGCAGCGTTTTCTTCAAGGACATGCCGAGCCCGATAATCCAGAGGTTTTAAAGGAAAAAGGCTTTCTGGGACTGAATAAAGAATTGACGATTTATATGGGTTCATTAGTAAGTGTGCCACTCATTTGGTTTTTGGTTCAGTCGAACGCGATTGTACATAATACATTGAACGCCATGGCATTTGGCGTGCTGGCTTGGCTGGTCTGGTTTCTTTACAAGGAATGTGATAAAGTAGAACGTGGGCGAATGACTGTATTGGCTTCTTTGACATTGTTTACTGTTGTTTTTTGGGCACTTTTTGAACAGAGTGCTGCGTCTATGACCTTGTATGCTGATAGAGTAGTGGATCGCGTCTTGGTAGATGTGACTTACATGCCTGATGAAACGATAGGGCTATACCTAATGGCTTTTGTGCTTATTGCTATTCCATTTGTCGTAGGATTCTTTGGCCGCGCAAAATTTGGTGCTATGAACGATTCCGAAAAGAAAATCTCTGGGTCTATTTTCATTCTGATAGCTGCTACCTTGATTTACTTAGGAGTTGATGCTTTGGGTTTTGCAGGTGCAGTTGCAGCATCCACTTCTGGACTTCCTGTAAAATGGGAAGTGACAGCTGTGCAAACGGGTTCTTTGAATGCAATGTTTATTTTCTTACTCGCGCCTTTGTTTGCTTGGTTATGGACATTTTTGAGCAAGCATAAATTAGAACCTGGAACTCCATTGAAATTTGGACTTGGTATTTTGCAAGCTGGCTTAGGTTTTGGCGCACTGGTAATTGGCGCTTCCATGCCTGATGCTTCTGGAAAAGTGGCCTACATCTGGATTGTATTGGCCTACTTACTACATACCACAGGTGAGCTTTGCTTATCACCTGTAGGGCTATCTGCCGTCACCAAACTCTCTGTACCTAAGGTGGTCGGTTTCATGATGGGCGTCTGGTTTTTGGCCACTGCTTATTCAGAGCTCGTAGCAGCACAAATCGCCAAATTTGCCGCCATAGACACAGATGGAGGTATAGTGACAGACGTAGCAGCTGCGAGCGCTGTATATGCTGATTTTTTCTCTTCATTGATGTGGGTAGGAGTGGCTATCAGCGTGGTACTGTTTGTATTGGCTCCTTTAATGAAAAAGGGTATGCATGGCGTAAATTAAGAAGGTATTAAATTTTTTGATAGAAAACCGCAGGTCAGTCCTGCGGTTTTTTTGTGCCAAAATTGATCCATTCAGCCGTTTTATTAACCATTGATAGCACGCAGACAGGCCAAATAGTTCAATCTTATTATATTCGTCAAATTTTTAAGATTGAATATATGAATGCAAAACAACAACCCGAGTTATTCGGCCACCCCAAAGGGCTCTTTTATTTATTTTTTGCTGAGCTCTGGGAACGATTTAGTTTCTATGGGATGCGGGCATTGCTCACACTGTACATGGTCAATGAGATGTTTAGTGCATCTGCAGAAAGAGATAGCATTGCCTTTGGTATTTACGCCGCATACGGTATGTTGGTATATGCCACGCCAGCTATAGGTGGCGTAGTGGCAGATAAGTTGCTAGGATTTAGACGTGCAGTTATGTTGGGTGCAGTGTTTTTCACGGCAGGCCATTTTATTCTGGCCATTGAGCACCCTGTTGCATTTTATACAGCCTTAGGTTTGTTGATTATAGGCAATGGCTTCTTTAAGCCTAATATTTCCTCATTTGTAGGGACACTTTATGAAAAAGGAGATGTGAGAAGAGATTCTGGTTTTACCATCTTTTATATGGGAATCAACGTGGGCGCAGCTGTTGCGCCAATTCTTTGCGGTTGGTTAGGTGTAACTTATGGATGGCACTATGGATTTGGAGCAGCAGGTATTGGTATGCTTACTGGTTTGATTGTGTTCTACAATGGAACAGTGAATGGAGTTTTTGGAGATCATGGATTACCACCATCAGAAGAAGCTTTAAATGAAAATGTTTTTGGTTTAAAGAAGAAACATTGGGTGCCAGTCGTGGCTGTGTTGTTGGTTCCAGTCATTGCTTATTTGATCCAGTTTGGTGATTTTGTGCTAGAGGCCTTTGGAAGTGTCATGTTTGAAGGAACAATTGTTTCTTTCATATTCAATATTTTGGTTTTGGGTGTGTTGGGCTATCTCATTTATACATTTACGAAAGTGTCTGGAAAGGAGAGAGGGCAGCTGTTTATGGTTCTTTATATGACTTTGCTCATGACAGTTTTCTGGGCGTTTTATGAACTGACAGGGAGTTTGCTGACACTTTTTGCAGACAGAAATGTAGAGCTTGTTGGATTTACTGCCGCAGGTACCAATGGCATCACAGCCATCTTTGTAGTGCTTCTGGCCATCCCTTTTTCAGCCATGTGGATCGCCTTAAAGAAGAAAAATTTAAACCCAAGAACACCTTATAAATTTGCAATAGGCTTGTTGCTCATTGGTGTAGGATTTTATGTATTGGCAATGAGTGGTGGATTTGCCAATAGTGAGGGCAAAGTGCCTATGCTATTTCTAGTTGTGGCCTACTTTCTTTTAGTAGTTGGGGAATTAAATATGTCTCCTGTGGGCTTGTCCAAGATTACCGAGCTCACCCCAAAGAAATTAGTAGGCTTTATGATGGGTATTTGGTTTATGGCAGTAGCCTATGCCTTCAATATTGGCGGATGGATTGGTAGAAGCATGGCTATCAATACCAGTGATATAGAAGCAGCCTCTGGCATGGATTCATTAAATGTATATGTAGAAGGGTTTGAAAAAATTGGAACTTTTGGCCTGGGACTCGGATTGCTTGCTTTGATTTTAGCACCATTTCTGAAGAAACTCATGCATGAGGTTCATTAATTGATTTGAACAGGTGAGGTTAAGATAGAATCGCACAACTTCGATTTTGATTAATTTGAATACCTTTAGTTAAAACTTAATCAATAAAACATTGTAATATTCAATGAAGCTATTCTCCTTTGTGGTTTCTAATTACTTAATCTTAAATGATCTTAACATGAAGAAAATATTAGTTTTAACTGTTGTATTTGTAAGTATACTTTCATCGGCTAGAGCCCAGGAGGTTGGGATTAGATTGGGAGATGTGTTGGGCAATGATGCAGCAGTAGACGCCATTTTTTCGATAGGTGATTTTAGCAGAATACATGCTGATGCGAGTTTTGGCAAGCAGTTTGGCGAAAGTACAGTTGGCTTGGAAGTCCTGTATGACTTTTTTTATAAACCAGTGGGCGATGTGCCAGGACTCAATTGGTATATTGGGGTAGGGCCATCCGTGTTGATTGCCAATGACCTTTTCTTAGGCGCAAGTGGTGAAATAGGAATCGAGTATCATTTTGATTTTCCATTGGCCTTGGGAGCTGATTGGCGCCCTACCTTTTGGCTAATAGAAGAAACGGACTTTAGGGGAGATAGCTTTGGTATCAATGCCAGATATGTCTTTGGGAAGTAGGTTCTGTTTTGAAAGATATAAAAAAAGGCTCATCAGATTTTCTGATGAGCCTTTTTTGTGAGGATGTCCTTTTAATCATTCTCGTTTTCCAGAGATTGTGTTATCAGACCCAACATCACTTTTTGACTTAATCTAAGCCAGTGAATCTATATATACCCTCTAACTGGTCAATATTGGAGTATTTGCAGTCCAAATCTTTGATCTTTCCATTATTCAGTGAATACACCCAGCCATGAATTTCAAGTTCTCTATTTTTCCATGCTCGCTGAACATATGAAGTTTTGGCTAGGTTGTGAACTTGTTCGATAACATTGAGTTCCACCATTCTATTCTCTTTGGCTACAGGGTCTTCAATTTTATCAAGTTCAGACTTATTATTTTGGTAAATATCCTTAACATAAGCCAGCCATCGGCCTACTAAGCCTACAAAGCCATTGCCCATGGCAGCTTGAACACCACCACAACCGTAATGACCACATACAATAATGTGCTTGACATGAAGGTACTCGACAGCATATTGTAGTACACTCAACATATTCGTGTCTGAGTGGATCACTTGGTTGGCTATATTGCGATGGACGAATACCTCTCCAGATTCAGTACCTGTTATTTCATTGGCAGGAACTCGACTATCTGAGCATCCAATCCAAAGAAATTCGGGCTTCTGGCCCTTCGCTAAATTTGTAAAATAGTTTGGGTCAAGAGCGAGTTTTTCTTTTACCCATTCTTCATTGCCTTTGATTAGTTTGTTGTATGACGTTTTCATATTTTTTTATCTAAAATTGAGATAAACAAATATGCATCATAAAGAATGAAAGAGTCAATCCGTATTTTCTGCAATTCTTGAATTTCATATTGAAAAAAATATTATTTCTTCAGTAATATTCTAATTCAAAAGAATCCAGTAAGTCCCTGATTTCCTGATTGACTTTTTCATAATCAACTGCATCCAACTTCCCAGTCTTTTCTATTTGATCAATAAGATGGTGTACGTGCTTGATGATGGATTTCTCTTTCAATAAATAGGCGGAATTTTCATCCTTTATATATGTGATTGATTTATTTAATAGGATCAATACAGTATTCATAAGCCCGAGTGGTTTCAAATATTGGCCTTCTAAAAATTCCTTCTCAGAAATCCTAAGCTCAGCGTATGCTACTGAATTGATGCATCTAAAATAAGCTTGATTCAATTCGGTTTCACTAATATTTTCCTGACTGATCAATACAGTCAGTTTTTGAAGCTCAAATATTGATTTGTCCACATAGGAATTAGCATCTGGTGTGCTGTATCGTTCTATGGACTGCATGGCATGAGTTGCCTTTTGGAGCATTTCAGTGGCATCATAAATATGGTGCCTGTTGAACTCCAGCTGTGCTTTTGATAGAAAAAATATAGGTGCTGTACTTAGCCATTCGCTGAGATTGGATTTATAATAAGTCTTACTAAACTGGGACAGCAAAAACATGCTCACGCAAATGAGCACGATGCTCCAAATGGCGATAGTATTGTTTTTCATCATAGGTAAATTAAGTCCTTGTAATTCATAGATTATTCCAGTTGCATGCTCAATTAGCCGTTTCCTAAAAGGGCTTCAATCTCTAGATTGATTTCATCAAAATGCAGTGTTTGATATGTGCTAGTTTTGGCCAGTGAGTCGAGAATATCATTACGGGTAATGAATGATTAATAAGATGGCCATGAGAATCATGGTCAGAGTAGTGATGATAATAAGTTTGTATTTTAAGGTTTTCGACATGGCTTTAATCTTGCTTCTTAAAGTGAAAGTAAAACTGGATTCTGAATAATTTCTGTAGTATTTATTTTGTTCATCATAGCAACTCAATGAGATCAAAAGGCGCTGTATAGATGAATTAATAGGGTTATGAAATTATTTACTGGCCATTTGTAAAAGTTCTTTAATTCATATTTTATTCAGAATTGCCATTTAAGATTGAAGAAAAAAAGTCATGGATAACAATTTTGATATTTTCGTAGATCACTGGCATCAAGTGGTGGTCATCTGGTCACAAATTCTTTTAGGCTGTTCTGTTCTTATTCTCATGTACTATTTTATTGTACTCAATATGAAGAGAAGTCTGGTAGAGCAATACAATTTCATAAGTACCAATGAGATTAAATATCTGTGGTACGCTGGAATGAGCTTATCATTGACGTTTGCCTTTTTTCTCAACTCGTCAATCGTAAGAGTACATGTCACTCGAACAGAGTTTATTCTTGGGGTCAAGACATTTGTTTCCTTGATTATAGGGTTGCTTTTTGCTAGCGCCATCAAGACTTATCTCAATGTATACTACCCGTTTCGTTTGGAAAAAAGGCTGAACAAACTTAGGTTTCGTAGCAGAATATCGCCAAAAACTGGAGTTGAAATGAGACTGCTTACAGAAAAGGAGGAAGATGTACATCTAACCAAGGAAATGATTGAACATGAGAATATTCGTGCGTATGAATATGATGTTTGGTTGGATGAAACCAATGGAGAGAAGATCATTGAGAAATATGAGGTCAACCGACATTTGATTATATGTAATGAATGCAATTATCGAACCGCCAGAGACATCAAAGAGGAAGTAGTAAAGGAGCCTTCTGAAACTGAACAAGGCGAAATGATGAAGCATTATGAGTGCTCATATTGTGGTCATAGACAACAAAAGAAATCACCCATTGCAGCCTTGTCAACGAATTAATTATTTTACTTGACGTTATGAATATTCTAATTATAGAAGACGAGCCAGCTTTGGCTGAGTCTATCATCAAATACCTGAATAAAGATGGCTATCACTGCGAATGGGTAGCTACACTAAATGAGGCATTTGAGAAAATTCATCTCTATACCTATGATTGTCTGCTGGTAGATATCACCCTGCCAGGTGGGAGTGGCATGGAGGTCGTGCAGAGATTGAAAAAGAATAAATCTGAGTCAGGTATAATTATCATTTCAGCTAAAAATTCGGTAGACGACCGGATAGAAGGCTTGGATATTGGTGCCGATGACTACCTGTCCAAGCCATTCGACTTATCCGAACTCAATGCCCGGATCAAGTCAGTACTTAGACGTAGAAATTTTAGTGGGCATAACGAAATCGTATTTAAAGAAATCACGATTTTACCCGTTGAGCGCAGTGTGAAAGTGTGCGGCAAACCGCTTAATCTTACCAAAAAGGAATACGATTTATTACTCTATTTTATTTCTAATCAGAATCGGGTGATTTCTAAGAGTTCCATTGCAGAGCACCTTTGGGGTGATTATATGGATATGGCAGATTCTTATGATTTTATTTATGCACATCTCAAAAATCTAAGAAAAAAAATCATTGCTCTTGGCGGAGATGATTATATTCAGACTGTATATGGTGTTGGTTATAAATTCACTCAGTTTTGAAGCTTCTTTCTCTTACCAGTCGTTATTATTTTTTATCTATCGTAATCATTTTATCCATAGGCGGCGTGTTTGCCTATTATATTATCAAAAATATAGTGAATCATGAATTCAATGAGAAGCTACTGGCTGATCGCCAACAATTTTTGTTCGAATGGCACACCTATGAAGAGATTCAGGAAGTTTTTTATTTGAATGTAGGAGATAGAATTAGTATCAAAGAGTTGCCTGTAGGTACCTTGGCTCCTATGACCATGCGAGATACACTCATGTGGGATGACTATGAAAAGCGTATACTCCCTTTTAGGGTATTGAGATTTTCAGATCAACTAGATGGTAAAAACTACTCGGTCTCTATCACCAAGTCACTACTGCCCAATGAGGATTTGATTACTGGGATAAGCGAGATCATTTTGTTGTTGATGGGCAGTATCATCGTCACATTATTGGTGGTCAACCGTCAGATTTCCAAACGGATTTGGTCGCCATTTTATGAGACGATTGCGAAACTCAAGAAGTTCAAAATTTCTACTACCTCTGAAGTGAATTTTGAGGAAAGTAAAATCTTTGAGTTTGAAGAATTGAATGACGAGATTAAAAAAATGCTGGACAAAAGTCAAGCTGATTACAACAACCTAAAGGAATTTACTGAGAATGCTTCTCATGAAATTCAAACACCTCTAGCCATCATTAAATCAAAATCTGAGCTTCTACTCCAAGATGGAAATTTGCCTGAAGAGGATCTTGACGAGATAAATAAGATAAATGAAGCTGCCAATAGACTTTCCAAGTTGAACACGGATCTTATTCTATTGACACAGATGGAAAACCATCAATTTGAAGATATGGAGTCCATTGATTTGGTAGATTTCATTGAAAATAAACTCACTTACTTTGAAGAACTGATTGACCTGAAAAAAATATATTTGAAAAAAAGTTATGAGTTTCATCCCGTACTGAAGATGAATAGTACACTAGCCTTTTTGCTTATCAATAATCTTCTAAAGAATGCCATCCGCCACAATGTGGATAAAGGATATTTAAGGATATATACATTTCAAAACAGAATGGTTTTTGAAAACTCTGGTCATCAATCCAATGTTGATCCCCAGTCTTTATTTCAGCGTTTCAAAAAGGGCAACGTATCACACGATTCTTCTGGATTGGGTCTGGCCTTGATCAAAAAAGTATGTGATATTCATCAAATGACAGTGACCTATACGGTTCAGGAAGTAAATCACAAAATAGAAATTCATTTCTGATTTAGAAGTTTATCTAAAGGCTAAATCAGAATTCGACTGTTTTGGTCAATCATCAGTATTCCTTATAGGCTACTTCACGTTCTATCTAAATAGAAAACCAACTCTAGGTTTCATAGCATAGGATAAATAAAATTTCCCTTACTTTTTTTCAAATTCTCTGAATCTGCAGATTTTATTCAGAATTGGGTTCTTGTTTTGAATTCTAAACAAATAAAGATAGGTCTTGATTGACTTATTAAGTCTAAAAAAATTCAACATGAGTTTACAATTCAAACACTCAATAATAGAGAAATTATGATGAAGAGTATTTATAAACTGATGGCTTTGAGCGCAATTGCTTTTTCAAGTTGTGACTCACACAAAGGTCATCATGAACTAGAAAGTAAATATGAGGTGACTAGCCCTATCAAAATGGATACATCCGTAACTAAGCATTATGTGAGCCAAATCCATTCATCCCAGCATATTGAACTCCGAGCACTTGAAAGAGGCTATCTGGAGAAAATATTTGTTGACGAAGGGCAATTCGTAAAAAAAGGTCAATTGATGTTTCAGATTATGCCACGGCTCTATCAAGCAGAGCTGCAAAGAACTGAAGCAGAAGTGCACTACGCACAAATCGAATATGAAAACACAAAGCGACTGGCAGAAAGTAATGTAGTGGCAGCAACAGAGTTGGCGTTAGCCAGTGCCAAATATGATAAGGCCAAGGCGGAGCTTGCACTAGCACAGGTTCACTTGGACTTTACGCAAGTGAGAGCACCATTTGATGGTATCATGGATCACCTGCATGTGAGACTTGGCAGTTTGGTAGAAGAAGGGGAGTTGCTAACTACACTTTCAGACAATCATGAAATGTGGGTTTATTTCAATGTACCCGAAGCTGAGTATTTGGACTATAAAGTGGAACTAAGTGCGGATAAAGAGCATCCTCTGAGAGTGAAACTGATGATGGCTAATAACAAGCTATTTGAAAATATGGGTGAAGTAAATACCATAGAGGCAGATTTTAATAATGAAACGGGAAATATAGCCTTCAGAGCAACATTTCCTAACCCCAAAGGTCTATTGAGACATGGAGAAACAGGAAATGTTCTAGTGGAAGCCTCTCTAAAAGATGCCTTATTGATTCCACAGAAAACCACCTATGAAATTTTAGATAAAAAATACGTCTTTGTAGTTGATAAAAATGGACTAGTCAGATCCAGACATATTCAGGTAGGGGCGGAGTTGCCACATATCTATGAAGTGATCGAGGGGCTTGAAGAATCGGACAGAATCCTATTAGAGGGTCTTCGAAAGGTTAGAGAAGGTGATAAAATCGCAACTGAGTTTGTGGAGCCGATCACAGTTCTTTCTCAACTTGAACTCTACGCAGAGTAATCTAATCTTTCAAAAAAACAATAATAAAATGTTTTTAAGCAGAATAATACATAGACCCGTATTGGCCATTGTCATATCCGTGGTCATTTTGTTCTTAGGTGGGCTAGCAATCAGGACGTTACCCATTTCCCAATTTCCATCTATTGCTCCTACGACGGTAAATTTGTTTATTGCCTACCCTGGATCAAGTGCAGAAGTTTTGGTTAATTCTACACTCATACCATTGGAACAGGCCATCAACGGGGTGCAAGGCATGCGCTACATCTCTTCAGATGCGACAAGTGCGGGAGAGGCCACTATTCGAGTGATTTTTGAACCAGGTACTGATCCCAATCAGGCCGTGATTCGTGTCAAGACACGGGTGGATCAGGTGATGCCTTTGCTGCCTCCACTTGTTCAAAGGGAAGGGGTGATTATTTCACCTATCCAGCCAAGTATGTTGATGTATGTGAATTTATATAGCAAGGATAAAAACGCTGATGAGAAATTCCTGTACAACTACGCCAATGTCAAAATGATTCCTGAGATTCAGCGAATTAACGGGATAGCCAGAGCACAAATACTTGGCAGTAGACAATTCGCCATGCGAATCTGGCTGAAACCTGATCGTATGAGAGCCTATAAAGTATCAGCAGAGGAAATAATGGAGGCTATGCTTGACCAGAGTATCATTGGTAGACCGGGCAGACTGGGAAGAGCTGATGGTAAGGAAGCACAATCGCTAGAGTATGTGTTGACTTATCAGGGAAGATATAACAAGCCAGAGGAATATGGTAATATTGTTATTCGATCTAATGAAGAAGGTCAAAACATCCATTTAAAAGATATTGCAAATGTAGAGTTGGGTAGTGAATTTTTCGATATCTACTCTAACCTAGATGGCGACCCATCCGCGTCTATTGTTTTAAAACAAACGGTAGGAAGTAATGCTTCTCGCGTCATTGAAGATGTTAAAGCCAAGCTTGATGAAATGAAAGGAGATTTTCCTCCAGGCATGGACTACAAGATCAGTTATGACGTCTCCAATTTCTTGGATGCCTCAATCGAACAGGTGGTTCATACACTGAGAGATGCATTTATACTTGTTGCCATAGTGGTCTTCGTCTTCTTGGGTGATTGGCGATCTACTTTGATTCCAATTATAGCCGTGCCAGTTTCGTTGATTGGAGCCTTTTTCGTGATGTTGATGTTCGGATTATCCATCAATCTCATTACACTATTTGCGTTGGTATTGGCTATAGGTATTGTGGTAGACGATGCCATTGTAGTCGTAGAAGCAGTACATGCCAAAATGCACGATAAGAACCTGTCTCCCTATCATGCAGTAAAGGAAGTGATGGGAGAAATCAGTGGCGCAATTATCGCTATTACGTTAGTAATGGTTTCCGTATTTGTGCCGATTGCGTTCATGCCTGGTCCAGTGGGTACTTTTTATCGACAGTTTTCCATTACCATGGCCAGTTCTATAATTTTATCGGCAGTGGTAGCACTCACATTGACTCCTGTACTCTGCGCCATGTTATTAAAAAATACACATGGTCGTCCGAAGAAACGATCATTGATGAATAAACTACTTGACGGCTTCAATGGTGGATTTGAAAAGGTAACCAATAAGTATGTGAAGCTCTTGAAGCTAATTGTAAATAGAAGATTGGTAACTTTTGGAATTTTAATTGCCTTTTGTGTAGGCATTTACTTTGAGGGTCAGGTACTCCCTACAGGGTTTATTCCAAATGAAGATCAGGGAACCATTTATGCGATTATACAAACACCTCCAGGTGCTACTCTGGAACGAACGAACCAAGTGGCTCAGCAGCTTCAGAAAATAGCTGAAGAAATTGATGGTATTGAATCAGTTTCAGCTTTGGCAGGATATGAGATCATGACGGAAGGTCGCGGATCTAACGCAGGTACCTGCCTGATCAACTTGAAAAACTGGTCAGAACGCCAACACTCTGTACATGAGATTATGGAAGAACTGGAAGAGGAAACAAGAAACTTAGGGGCTATTATCGAATTTTTCGAGCCGCCAGCTGTTCCTGGTTTTGGTACCTCAGGTGGATTTTCTATGAGGATGTTGGATAAGACCAATTCTACTGACTATCAGGAATTTGACAAAATTAACAGTAGCTTCATGGATGCGCTAAAAGAGCGTAAAGAGATCACAGGACTATTTACCTTCTTTGCTGCGAATTATCCTCAATATGAAATTGAGATAGATAATGAGGTGGCCATGCAAAAAGGAGTGTCCATTGGTGCAGCTATGGAGAATCTCAATATTCTGATAGGAAGCACCTACGAACAGGGCTTTATCAGGTTTGGTAGGTTTTTTAAGGTTTATGTGCAAGCCTCTCCAGAATACAGAAGGTATCCTTCGGATTTGGATGGATACTTTGTCAAAAATGAAGGCGGAGAAATGGTGCCTTATTCATCATTTATGAAATTGACCAAGCGTCAAGGACCTAACGAGATTACCAGATTTAACCTGTACAACTCTGCTTCTATCAGAGGGTTGCCAGCACCTGGATATACTACTGGGGATGCGATTGCAGCCATTCGAGAAGTAGCGGAAAAAAACCTACCTCGTGGGTATGATATTGCCTTTGAAGATTTGTCTTACGACGAATCAAGACGTGGAAATGAAGGCATCTACATTTTTGCCGTAGTACTCATATTTGTGTATTTAGTACTTGCAGCACAATATGAGAGTTTCTTGTTACCCTTGGCTGTTATTCTCTCTCTGCCAGTTGGAATTTTTGGATCCTTCTTACTCCTAAAACTCATGGGCTTAGCCAATGACGTGTATGCACAGGTCGGTTTGATTATGCTTGTGGGTCTGCTGGGTAAGAATGCAGTATTGATCGTAGAATTTGCGGTTCAGAAACACCAGCAAGGCATGTCGGTTTTGGATGCCGCAATTGAAGGCGCCAGAGTGAGGTTTAGACCAATTTTGATGACCTCATTTGCTTTTATAGCAGGGTTGATTCCTTTGGTGATTTCTCATGGTGCCGGAGCAGTAGGTAACCAAACCATTGGCTCATCTGCCATGGGGGGTATGCTTATTGGAACATTTTTCGGCGTAATTATTATTCCAGGATTGTACTACGTGTTTGACACATTGGCCGAAGGGCGAAACCTCATAAAAGGAGAAGAGCACGAGCCATTATCTGAAGAATATGTACATACCATGGAGGATCGGGATAAGATGCTCAAACAAATACATCAAAGCAAACTAGATGCGGATCAAAAAGGTAAAAGCAAATGAGAGACATGAAAATTAAATTTCTTAATAAAGGTTTGGTAGTTGCTTTCGCAGCAATTGCCATCCAGGCATGTGCTCCTAAACTGACTATAATGGAGGCTGATCTAGATGTGCCTGAGCAATTTGACGCTCAGCAGGATTCGACGAATACAGCAGATATTCAATGGAGAACTTACTTTACTGATCCATACCTTATTGCTTTGATCGACACGGCACTGTCTAACAATCAGGAGCTCAATATATTTATGCAGGAGATTGCCATTGCTCGTAATGAAGTTCGAGCAAAAAAAGGTGAAATATTACCTTCAGTAGATGTGGGTGCAGGTGCAGGAGTAGACAAGGTAGGTAGATATACCAGAAATGGAGCCTTAGAAGCCACAACAGATATTGAACCTGGGGAAGAATTTCCAGAGCCGTTACCGGATTTTGTGGTAGGGGCTGCTGCTACCTGGGAAGTGGATATTTGGCGCAAGCTACGTAATGCTAAAAAATCGGCATTCACGAGGTACCTATCTAGCGTAGAAGGTCGAAACTTTATGGTCACCAACTTGATAGCTGAGATAGCCAATGCCTATTATGAGTTGCTGGCACTGGACAATCAATTGGCTCTGGTGCAGCAGAATATTAAGATTCAGTCTGATGCTTTGGAAATCGTACGATTACGAAAACAAGCATCTCGTGTTACTGAATTGGCTGTTCGGAGATTTGAAGCTCAGGTATTGGATACTAGAAGTCTTCAATACGACATCAAGCAAAAGATCGTAGAGACTGAAAATGAACTCAACTTTTTGTTAGGTAGATACCCTCAGCCAATCGCAAGAAATGCGGATACATTTGTAAGCTTTGTTCCTGGCGTGGTGAAAACAGGTATTCCTTCACAGCTGTTGGAAAATCGTCCAGATATCAAGCAAGCTGGATTGGATTTGGAAGCAGCTAAGCTGGACATCAAAGTAGCCAAGGCAAGATTTTATCCTTCTCTTGGCATTTCGGCTGGCGTAGGTTATCAGGCATTCAACCCGAGTCATTTGCTCTCTACTCCAGAGTCATTGGCGTTTTCTTTGACAGGAGATGTGGTAGCGCCATTAGTCAATCGAAATGCAATCAAAGCCCTCTACTACAGTGCCAATTCAGCTCAGATTCAGGCCGTGTATAATTACGAGCGTACTATTTTGAATGCATATATAGAGGTGGCCAATCTGATGTCTAAAGAGGATAACCTCCAAAGTAGTTACGATTTGAGAGCACAGCAGGTAGAAGCATTGAATCAATCCATTGAGATTTCCAATTTCTTATTTAGATCGGCAAGAGCTGACTATATGGAAGTATTGCTTACACAGCGCGAGGCGCTGGATTCAAGGTTTGATTTAATAGAAACTAAAATGCAACAATTACATACTTGGATTAATATCTACAAGGCCCTTGGTGGCGGATGGGATTGATCCATGAGCGAAAGATTATAATGAAGAGACTGTCTAAAAGCGAAATAAATTGGCATAGCGAAGAGATGAGGGATCTTAACTTATTATTTATCATCAATAAGTTTAATGAGAATTCTCCTTTCTAGTCGAAATGACAAGCTTTTGAGACGGCCTCTTTTGTCATTCAACAAAAACGTAAATCTATGGGAAAAGTAATTCGACAAAAACTTCCAACTGAGTATAGTATAGGAATCCTTTTATTAATTTTTGTATTATCATATTTTTTATCAGGCCGCTTGTTTGAAACACAGATGGCTGATGCTGATCAAGTCCCCAACTTGTATGTTGGCATGTTATTGGCCAGTGTGGCTGTGATAATTATGGTATTGATACTTTGGGAGGAATTACTCTTTCCAGTTAGGATTGATCCTACCGACGAAGAAGTGATATTCAGGAATCACAGAAATAAGCTCAAAATACAAGTGCTTATCTATTTGTCCATTCCCGCTATTGTTGTATTTCTTTTTGTCAATTATGAGGTCAATCTATTCAGTTTTATTCCATTTGCGTTGGTCTGCTTAATAGCACCTGTAGCTGGAAAACTTGGCACAGGAATCAATAACTACAATGACTTCTTAAGGTTGACCGAAAAGGAGATAGAATACAAAAACAATGAGCTAGAGGGTACCATACAAGTGGCAGATATACAGACGATGTCTTTGATTAGAGATGAGGATGGAATCTTAAGTAAGCTTGATGTGTCCATGACTGATCATGCTCAACTGACGATTGACTTGGATGAAATGGAGCTAGAAGAATTTTATGACACGATTGAAGAGTATATGTCAGTTCATTACAAACAGCTATTGAGTCGTAAAGGATAACAGCAATTAGGACAAGTTAATCCTTCATGTCAGTTGCATAAGAAAAGAGTCAGCACTTGATAGTGCTGACTCTTTTCTTATGGCTTGGCTATTCCTGTCTCAACGAATCCACAGGGTTACTCATGGAGGCCTTAATCGTCTGAAAGCTAATGGCCAGACTGCCAATGAATACCACTATAACGGTGGATAGAATGTAAATCCATGGACTAATGGAGAGCCTGTCAGAAAAATTTTGTAGCCAATAATCAGTGGCAAAGTAGGCGAGAGGCCAGGAAATTAGTGTTGACACTATGATCAGTTTCACTATTTCATTGGAAAGCAATTTGACAAGAGTACCTGTACTAGCTCCTAAAACTTTTCGAATGCCAATTTCTTTCTTCCTGATGGATGCGGTATAGGTGACCAGTCCGATCAGTCCTAGGCAGGCTATGAAGATAGATAGGCCTGCAAAAACGACAAAAACTTGAGCAGTTGTAGATTCAGATCTATACAAGTTGGCATAGTCATCATCAAAAAAGAAATATTGAAATGGTTTGTTGTAAGAATGATCAAACCAAGTGTTTTCTACAAATTGTATCGTTTCTCGGATGTTGTGCGTATTGCTCAACTTGATCATGGCATAGCCTTCTTGATTGCCACGCATTACTCTTAATACGGCAGGTTGAATGGGCTTATGCAGCGATTCTATATGATAGTCTTTGACTACACCAATAATTGGCATATAGAGGACATTGCCCTGACGATCTTGATTCACGAAGCGCTTGCCTATGGGTTCATTATAGCCCATAGCCTTTACGGCAGATTCGTTTACAATTACCGCTGTGGAATCCGATGGAAAGTCTTTAGAAAAGAATCGACCTTCAACCAATTCCAGTCCCATAAGTTCTGCGTAACCAAAACTGACGTTGTTTTCATACAATAGATATGGAGAATCTGGACTATCCTCAGTCATATATGCATTGTTGTTGTATCGGCTCTTTCCTGGAATAGATAAAGCATTGGCCACACTTTTTATGTTTGGGTTCTTCAAGAGGTCATTTTTGAAATTCTCTATGTTACCCCTCAACACGTCAGATCTTCTGATTACCAAAGTTTGTTCTTTATCAAAGCCAAGGTTTTTGCTGAGCATGAAATCGATTTGATTGTATACGACCATGGTGCCAATGATGATGACGATAGCCGCCGTGAATTGTATTACAACCAGCAAATTTCTCATCCAACCAGACTTGGCACCTGCACTCATAGTCCCTTTTAGTACATGTACGGGCTGAAATGCTGCTAACACAAAAGAAGGGTAGAAGCCAGCTAGAATGCCAATGACAATGGCTAATGCACCAAGTAGTGCAATACTCCATACACTAGAGGTCAGTGAGTAGGCAATTTCTTTCCCAATGAGTTGATTGAATGACGGGGTGAGTAAAAATACCGTAAGAGAGGCCAGGATAGTTGCCAAGGCTGAAACTACAATAGACTCAAATATGAATTGAGAAACGAGCCTTTGCTTGCTGGAGCCTACGACTTTTCTGATGCCTACTTCTTTGGCTCGTGAAGAAGATTGGGCAGTCGCCAAATTCACAAAATTGATGATAGCAATAAATAAAATAATGAGAGCAATGAGTGAATAGATGTAGATATAGGATATGTCACTGTTGGCTTGCATTTCTTCATCTACATTGGAATAAAGATAAATGTCCTCCAAGGGCATGAGATAATACCCAAACGAGTTGCCAGCACTTTCCCACGCTTCCATTGTCGTACCCAAAAACTGTTCCACCTGAGGGCCTACATACTTGTAGACCAAATTTTGCATCTTTTCTTCAAATACTGCTACATCTGTATTTTCATGAAGGGTAAC
Organism: Reichenbachiella faecimaris; assembly: GCF_900176375.1. Classification (GTDB taxonomy): domain Bacteria; phylum Bacteroidota; class Bacteroidia; order Cytophagales; family Cyclobacteriaceae; genus Reichenbachiella; species Reichenbachiella faecimaris. Next base: position 37,507 of record NZ_FWYF01000001.1, read on the forward strand.
ATAAGTATAGTGATTGTGGCTCACCCACTGGTTATTGTTCCAGTGTTTATAAGTACTCATAGATCCCATCATATCGAATTGCATGTGAGAGTGATCTGGGACATCTTCCATCACGCCTGTAACTGTGTAAAAAATAGTGTCTTGCTCTACTGTCAGCTTCTGACCCAAAGGGTTTTCGTCGCCAAAGTATTTTTTTGCGTAGGATTCAGTAAGTATAATTGATCTAGGATTGATTAAGGCAGTTTTTTCATCACCAGAGAGCAGTTTGAAATCGAACACATCAAAGAAGGTTGAGTCTCCAAAAAGCACGCCATCTTCGTTAAATTTTTTGTTGCCCCGTCCAATAAACCAGGCACCACTTTCTTTGATTCGTGTTACTTTAGCTACTTCAGGATATTCACTGAGTAAGGCTTGTGCCATAGGAGAAGCAGTTGCTGCCATATCCATGCCTTGCCCCATCATTTGCCCTTGTACATGGACGCGATAAATGTTTTCTGATTGACTATGAAATTTGTCATAGCTCAGTTCATTAATAATGTAAAGTGAAATGAAAATAAAACTAGCAATGCCAATGGCAAGACCACTAATGTTGATCAGAAAGTAGCTTTTGTGTTTCAGTAGATTCCTGATGGCCGTGAGATAAAAATTTTTAAGCATGGTTTTGAGTTTTTGATTTGAGTTTTCTTATTGCAAATTGCATCTGTTAGATCGCCTGTTTTATTAGATGCCATTTTATGTCCAATAGTTGCAGGTTAGGTGCATGAAATTAAAAATAATTACAAACTCAATAAAAAAATATGTATACGGCTTCTCTTAGCGAACTAAAAAAGGAACTCAAACTATTGTCAGAAGTAGAATTATTGGCCGTGTGTTTAAGGCTGGCACGATACAAAAAGGACAACAAGGAGTTGCTGCATTATTTGCTTCTTGAGTCTGGAAATGAGGTTTTTTATGTAGAGCAAGTCAAAGACGATATTACAGAGGCATTTTCCACTATCAATCCTTCCAGTTTGTATTTGGCCAAGAAGACTATCAGAAAGGCGTTGAGATTAGCTACAAAACAGATCAGGTTTTCAGGAAATAAGCAGACAGAAGTAGAAATATTGCTTTTCTTCTGCCAAAGCTTGATTGGTCTCAGTTTACCATTAAATGAAAGCAAGGTATTATTGAATCTGCTATTGAATCAAATCAAAAAGGTTGAAAAGGCTTTAGCCACTTTGCATGAAGATTTGCAGTATGATTATCGAGAGGTGCTAGACGATATTAGGGTCGCGTGTTCATAAAAAAAGACAGCCTATTTAAGACTGTCTTTTTACTCAACAAAACAATAATGATATTTTTAGTTGGCCGTATAGGTTTGGTCATTTACACTTAAATTAAGCATAATGCCTTTGCTGGCTCTGAGTGATTTCCCTTTGAGAATCACGGCCTTGTTGTAAGGCGCCGCACCTTCAGTGGCAGAGACAACCATCACACGGTTGATCATTGGATCCAGTCCATTCTCAAATGAAACAGAAATCCCTTCTGGTAGAGATGAATCAATTAACAAATCAATTTCAGTCTTCTTGTATGATTTTGATCTGTTGAGCGTCACAAAGTACTTTTTAGTTTCTCCTGGCTGAACAGCAATGTTTTTGTCTGATACCGAGATGGTAAATTCCTTCTTTGGAATTTCTTGCGCAACAGTAGCGAGTGAAGATAATATGGCTACAGTAATAATTAAAGCTAGTTTTTTCATGATTTAGATATTTAGAACAAATTGGTTAAACGTTCGAATTTGAATCAAAATAAAATCCCTTTCGGGAGTCATTTGCAAATCTAAACGAAGATTCGAACAAAAGGTTGTTTTGTTCGAAAATTATTTTTCAATTCTTTTTAATACCGTCTAAAACCAAACCTATTGCATAAAGTATTTGCTCTCGAATATGAGTCCAGTCATCCTCAGTAGGGTAGCTGTGCAGAAACATGCTCAGTTGATCATACTGAATCGAAAATTTAATCAAGAACAAAGCTTCAGCCACCTTTTCTACTTCACATGCTTTGAAGTCTCCACTGGCTATACCTTCATTGATAGCCCCAACATAAAAACTAATGCCACCACGATTGATCTTATTGACGAACGACCGATATAGGTTTCGAGTTTCTATAAGTGCCTTTACTGGAATCTTGTGCTCAATAACTACTTTTTCATAATAATTGAGTGATTGAGTGATATAGGTGAGTATTTTTTTTGTAGGATTATTTTCTTTGTTGGCCTCAGTTTCAAATTTTTTGAACTTCTCTTCCCAATCGTTTCTAAACGAGCACATGAAAAGATCTTCCTTGTTTTTGAAATAATAATAGAGAGAGGATTTGCGCATGCCTACTGCCTGTGAAATGTCATCTACACTGGTTTTTGCATATCCCTGTCTATTGAAGAGCAACTTGGCTGCATCTAGTATTTGATCCTTTTTTGCCATTTATTAATAATACAATTTTTCTTAGTTAATTAAAAAAACTGTTTCAAAAGTCAATTAAACTGTCAGCTGAGCAGAACGCCACGCAGACACTCGAAACCATGTTGCAATTGCAGACAGATATTTCGAGAATCTCAAAGTGACTTGTGAACCAGTACTGACTTTTGAAACAGTTCTACACATATTTATTTCGTTAAGAAAGCATATTTTTTGCCGTAGTCTAGCATTTGCTTAGTGAAGTCCATTGGATAAGTCACTTCTACGTCAGTGATATTTCCCGCGTCATCCATGACTGGCACTAGTTCAGGGTTAATGAATCCACCATAAGGAGCACCTTTCAATTTAGAAGCTCTATCAAGAACCTCTTGATGCAACTCAGCCTCAACCTTCACACCATATCCTTCTACCAGTGCTTTTGCCGCTTCATAATCACCCTCTGACTTAATTCGCTGAGTTTCCCTTAATAATCGACCAAAGATTGCTCTTAATTTTTCGTAGTCATTGACCACAAAATAAGTCTTGCCATCTTTTTGCTTTCTTTCAATTACGTTATCAGCTTTGCCCTGCTCAAAAGACCAGGCAGAAACCCAAGCTCTATTTCTCATGTGGGCCTCTTCTATATCTTCTCCCATCTTCAACCTTCTGAGTTGGGTCATCATACCATTTCTGATATACCCATCATATTCTTCTTTTCCTACTTCCAGACTTTCAATCAGTCCAAGTTCAACCAATTTTGGATCCATCAAATAGTATAGTCCGACTAAATCAGCTCGTCCTTCCTCAATCGTAGAAGCATAGTTTTTCAAAGTTTCTTTTGGTGTACCTATTCCGGCATTTAATCTACCAGAAGCGTGGCCAATCACTTCATGCAAAGCTGTATGCATTTTGTCACCTATTTCTCCATGCTTTTTGGCTCTTTCCATTTCTGCTTCGTCATAGGCAAACTCAGCCAAGAAGCCTGAAGTACCCGCTTTGTCATAGGCATCAATGATGTTGCCTAAGCTCACAGATTTAGACCCGTGTTTTGCTCTGATCCAATTCGCATTGGGTAGGTTGACACCAATAGGAGTAGAGGGAGAGGCATCACCTGATTCACCAGCTACGTTTACCACCTTATAGCTTACGCCAACTACATTTTCTTTTTTGTGCTCATCCATGATAGGTGAGTTGTCTTCGAACCACTGTGCATTTTCAGACAATACTTTCATTCGCTCAGAAGCGTCAAAATCATTGATTTGAATGATGGATTCATAAGATCCTCTGTAACCTTTAGGGTCATTATACACTTCTATAAAACCAAGAATGTAGTCAATGTCTCCTTTGGTGGCTGCTGCCCATACTACATTGTATTCGTCCCAGGTTTTGAGTGAGCCAGTTTTGAAATATTCAATCAACAATTCAAAACCTCTTTTTTGCTCTTCGTTTTCAGCTACTGTAGTGGCTTTCTCTAACCAACCAATCATTTCATCAATAGCTGCACCATACATGCCACCAGATTTCCAAACTTCTTCCTTCATTTGGCCATTTTCATCCCTGACTAATTTGGAGTTCAATCCGTAGGAGATAGGTTCTTCGGCATTTTTATCTGTGATTTGCGCATAGAATGCCTCAACTTCTTCAGCAGTAATATCAGGATCATAAAAATTGGTTGCAGAGCCTACCATGAGCCCTTTGTCAGGATCAAGGTTTACCTTTTTACCATCAATTGACGGATCGAAAATGGTATTGATTGCTTCGTCTGCCAATGCCGTATTAGTAGATTCAAGAAGACTCTGAAAATATTCCTGATTGAATCCAGGTTCAAGCTTGGTCATTGAATAGTGATGGTGAATACCATTTGAGAACCATACGCGCTTGGCGTAGGTCATCAATTCGTTCCAATCTTCACTTTCTCGATCACCTTCATAATTATTGATGATGTTTTCTAAAGCAGTACGAATGGCCAAATTATGTCTATAGTTCTGATCCCAAATGATATCTCTGCCAGATAGGCCAGCTTGTGTTAAATAATAGGCTAATTTTTTCTGGTCTAAACTCAGTTTGTCAAATCCTGGGATTTGATATCTGATCATTTTCAGATCAGCAAATTGCTCTGTTTTCCAAACAAAGTCGTCTTCAACTACTGGTTGTTGCTCTTCCTGGGCAGAAGGAGTACAAGCCCAAGTCAAAGGAATTAATAATAAATAAATTAACTGTTTTCTCATGTCTTAAAGGGTTTGTTATTTAAACAATTTTGCAATATACGATTCATGTTTGAAATGACCATATCTAATTGTTGGGAGTGGATAATATATGGGATGACTAGCTAAAAAGACCGTGTAATTCTACATCAATCTTGGAAACGATGTCTGCGAAATGATCTTGATTTTGGACAAAGTCAATATGATTGACATCAATGATCAGAAGTTTGCCTTCGTTATAGTTGTCAATCCAATCATTGTAGTGCGCGTTGAGCCCTTGTAGATAATCTATGCGAATGGCACTTTCATATTCACGCCCACGTTTCTCTATGTTTTTAACCAGCTTATCTATATCAGATTTTAAATAAATCAAAAGATCAGGAGCTTGTACAAATTTGATCATAGAGTCAAACAACGTCAAATAGTTTTGGTAGTCTCTATCACTGAAATAACCCTGGTGATGCAAACTTTTGGCAAAAATGTAGGCGTCCTCATAAATGGTACGATCTTGAATAACCGTTTTTTCACCTTCTCTCACCTTGTTTATCTGCTCAAAACGACTATTCAAAAAATAGACCTGAAGATGAAAGGACCACTTTTTCATATCTCCATAAAAGTCCGCCAAATATGGGTTGTTCTCTACGGCTTCAAATTCAGCCTGCCATCCATAATGCTTAGCCAACATGGCTGTTAAGGTTGTTTTTCCAGCACCAATATTTCCTGATACTGCAATATGTTTGGGATGATCTGCCATGTGAACAAAGGTAATAGTTGGGTGGATTAATAGTGGCATCAAACATAGAATGTGGATAAATTCTTTCGGTCAGTCAGATGTACAATTTTTGTATATATTTTTGAATCAAATTCTGACAAAGAAGTAAACCATTGGATTTTATAAATAAGGACATTCAGGACTATTCGGCAAGCCATACCACGCAAGCCAGTGAGCTATTGGAGAAGATTGATAGAGAGACTCACTTAAACGTGCTGAGACCACGCATGCTTTCTGGTCACGTTCAGGGACGCATTTTGTCTATGCTGTCTCACATGATTAGGCCCAAACGTGTTTTGGAAATAGGTACTTATACGGGCTATTCAGCACTGTGCATGGCAGAAGGTTTGGATTCGAAAGGAGAGCTAGTTACAATCGATATCAATGAGGAACTCGAACCACTTGTTCAGAAATATTTTGATGAATCACCATATACTGATCAATTGAAATACCTGATTGGTGATGCCATGCAATTGATTCCAACCCTGAATGAAAAATTTGATTTGGTGTTTATAGATGCGGACAAAGTCAACTATTCAAACTATTTTGATTTAGTTATAAATAAGGTAACTCAAGGAGGCTTTATTATTGCAGACAATATTTTGTGGAGCGGCAAAGTGACCTCCACACCAAAGGCCAATGACAAAGACACCAAAGCATTGATCGAATTCAATCAAAAAGTTCATGAAGATTCCAGAGTGGAAAATGTCTTAATGGCTGTTCGTGATGGACTAATGATTCTGCGTGTGCTATGAAGAAAATCCTTATTTGCCTGTCGTGTTTTCTTTCCTTTCAGCTCTTTGCCAGTGATGACATCAGAAAGGTGCGAGTGCCTTCTGAGATCACCTTGGGTGACATGAAACTCAAAATTTCTGATGCAGCCAGGAGAAATATTCAGAAGGATGTAGATGCTTTGACCAAGAGTCCAAAGTTCATGGAAATCAAAGCTGATCGTGCCCGTATTTATTTTCCAATTATTGAAAAAGTATTTAAAGAAGAAGGGGTTCCTGAAGATTTTAAGTTTTTGGCCTTGCAGGAAAGCGCACTGATTTCTGATGCCGTGTCATCAGCCAATGCCGTGGGTTTTTGGCAATTCAAAGATTTTACTGGACGCGAGGTGGGTTTAAGAATTGATAGAAGTGTGGACGAAAGATTGAATATTGTGGCTTCTACACATGGTGCAGCCAAGTATTTCAAAAGACATAATTTCTATTTCGACAACTGGGTGTATACCATCCTTGCTCACATGACAGGAAGGGGTGGAGCAGGAAAGTATGTGGACAAAGGTAATTTTGGAAAGAAAAGAATGACCTTAGATGGAAAAACCCATTGGTATGTAGTGCGCTTTTTGGCTCACAAGATTGCCTATGAAGGAATTACTGGAGGAGCCAATTCAGAAGGGTTGAAATTAGTTGAATATAATAAAGGAAAAGGGAAATCACTTGCTGCTATTGCGAAAGAAGCTAAAGTGGATGAGGAAGAATTAAAGAAATACAACAAATGGCTGAAGACCAATAAAGTGCCCGGGGAAAAGGAATACTCTGTCATGATTCCCGTAAGAGGAAAAGCTCCAAAAATGAAATCTGATCAGTCTGATGACAAAAAGGCAAAAGAAGAGGAAGGAGATGAGGATGGATTGATTTCGGTGAAAATTTACCCATCCATTGATAAAGACCTCAATATCTCAGGTACCATTTATATCAAAATCAATGGACTACCATCCATTCTTGCAAAAAGTGGAGATGGCATCAATGCCTTAGCTAAGAAGGCCAATCTGACGCCAGAGCGGTTCGTAAAATACAATGACCTTAAAATGAATAGTATAATTAAAGAAGGAGAGATATACTATACGAGATCCAAGAGGAATAGGGGTAAAATATACTTTTATACAGTACAGCCGAACGAAACGCTTTGGGATGTTTCACAAAAATTTGGGATTAAACTGGTGAAGCTGGCCAAGCTCAATCGCATGGCCACGATTGACGAAATCAAACCTGGTCGTGTACTATGGCTTCATAAAAAGCGCCCAGCTAATATGCCCATAGAGTATAGAGAATTACCAAAAATGCCAGTGGATGAGGTAATACCAGTCAAGGAAGTGCCAAAACCAATTGAAGAAGAAATTGAAACACAGGAGGAAGAACAGGAGATTTTACCCAGTGAAGAGGAAAAACTTGAGACAGAGCAGATAGACTTACCAGAGGCTAACAATCAAGTGACTCAGGTTATTTCAGCATTAGACGAACCTATGGCTATTACAAATCACCTCGTGATGAAAGGGGAAACCCTCTATGGGATAGCTACTCAAACAGGAGTATCCGTTGCGGATATCATTGAGTGGAACAACTTGTATGATACTTCAATCAAAGTAGGACAAAACCTAATCATCCATGGTTTAGTAGACGAAAACATCCAAACCCCTGAAAAAGCTGAAGTCAATTTTCATGTGGTAGAGCCAGGAGATACCATGTATGGAATCTCAAAAAAATATGGTTTGGAAGTAGCCGAACTTTTGAAGTTAAACCAAAAGGAAAATTTTAATTTGGATGTTGGGGAAAGGTTGAGGGTAAGATAGTCCATATGGAAGCACAGTGGTTACAAAATCCACTGCAACCTATTGTTACGTATATTGGTTATATTTAGCCAGAGGTCGTGGGTGACCTTGAGTAAAGAATCACAACCAGCAAATGATACCTCCTGAATTACCTAATGATGAAAGTCTTCGGCAGAAGGCTGTGGAAAAATACCAGCTGCTCGATACCATTCCAGAAGAAAGTTATGATAACATCACGGCACTGATGGCCTATATCTGCAACGTGCCTATATCTCTAATCACTTTACTGGATAATGATCGTAATTTTTTGAAATCCCACCATGGTGTTGATATCAACGAATCACCAAGAGAAATCTCTTTTTGTGGACACGCCATCAATTCAGAAAATGATATTACTATTATAGAAGATGCCCGAGCAGATGAGCGATTTGCTGGCAACCCGTTAGTCAAAGATTTCAAGGCCGTTTTTTATGCTGGAGTGCCTCTGGTAGACCCCTCTGGTTTTAAACTAGGTACTATTTGTGTATATGATGATAAGCCAAGAAAGCTAAATGAAGAACAGATTATGGCGCTTAAGGCCATGTCCAAACAAGTAATCAACCTATTCGATCAGCGATATAAAAATTTCCAACTGATGCGTTTGCAAAAGCGCCTGATGGGAAGGAACGAAGAACTCAAAAAGTTTGCGGCTACAGTTTCTCATGACCTAAAATCTCCCCTGGCTAACATCAGTTCTTTGACAGATATGCTCGAAGGAGAAAGTCAGGGCAAATTGTCTGAAGAAGCCCAAAGTTATTTGATGCATTTGAGATCATCCTCAAATCAACTTCGAAGGTACATAGATGGTATGCTTGAGTTTTACAAGAGTGAAGAGCTTGTGCATCACAAGGTTGAAAAGGTACGGGTTCAAGACTTAATCAACGATCTAGAGAATATGGCTGTGAATGAGCCCAATGCTAAGTTAGTGTTTGAATGCAATACAAAAAGCATTCAAATCAATAGAGCGGCCATCATGCAAATTTTATTGAATTTGGTGGTCAATGGATTGAAATATAATGGTAAATCTGAGCGCCTGGTGACCATTAAAATCAAGGCCAACCAATCTCTCAATGCTTTTGAAGTTATCGACAATGGTGATGGGATGCCTGGTGAATTTTTAGACCAGGCTTTTGACCTGTTTTCAATTGCAGGATTGAAAGACAGAAGGGGAGAGCTAGGGACAGGCATTGGACTAGCTACTGTAAAGAAATTAGTGGAAAGTTTGGGAGGGACAATAAAAGTGGAATCCAAATCAAATCAAGGTACCACTTTTATTTTTGATACTTGCAATACCTGATTTAATGATCTGTATCCAAGCCAAACTCTTTGGCCAACTTCAAAAGAGCTGGGTTTTTTTTGGCCATTGCTTTGAATTTTTCTTCGGCTGTATATGGGCGACGTTCCTCAGAACCTTCAGAAATTTGATAGTTAAATGCTATTGAAGTATTTTTCAATTCACCTCTCAAATAACCCAATAATTCAACCTCAACTGCTTCTACCATGGCGATCTCAACAGAATTTGTAATGGTCAGCTGAATTTGATGTTCAATGACCTTAATCGGTTTTGACAAGATAATTTTAATGGTGTTGGAAACCTTCTTGTCAATAATATATTGATCTAGTTTTTGACGAACATCTGCTTCAGTTATAGGTGTTTGTAGTTCCTGTTGGGCTAGGTTTTGAGCTTCAGGTTTGGGTTCGTCTGAAGTTGTTTTTTTATTGAATATGGTCTTTAGACTTGGTGTTTTTTGAACTGGAGCAGTGATAGATTTTAGTGGAACTGGTTTTGGCTTAGCTGGTTCGGAAGAAGGATTTGTTGTTGCAACAGAAGTGGTAGGAGCGTTTGAAGCTGCTAAGCTGTCACTTTTTTTTTTAGTTCAGCTGGCGCACCAGCTGATAATTTTAAAGCTTGATCCAAATAGCCCAGCTTCATCAAGGCAAGCTCTACGTGAAGTCTTTGATTCTTGCTCGATTTGAAATTCAAATCCGCCAAATTCAGAATATTCAATCCTGACATCAAAAAGGAAAGGGAAATGGCTTTGGCCTGTTCGAGATATTTCTCTTGAATATTTTTAGAAACGTTGAGCAATTTAACCGTTTCAGGGTCTTTGCATACCATGAGGTTTCTGAAATGCTCAGATAGCCCTATCAGAAAGTTGTGACCGTCGAATCCATTTTTCAGAATCTCATCATAGATCAAAAGTGCCTCAGACACATTGCCCTGATCCAACATCCCTGCAAGTTTGAAGAAGTAGTCGTAATCAAGAATGTGAAGATTTTTAATGGTATCCTGATAGGTGACTTTACTGCCAGATGAGAAGGTGACAATCAAATCAAATATGGAGAGTGCATCTCTGAGCGCACCATCTGCTTTTTGAGCAATCAAATGCAAGGCTTCTTCTTCACAGTCAATCCCCTCCTTCTCAGCTATTTTTTTCAACTGATAGGTAATGTCTTCAACTTCAATTCTGTTAAAATCAAAAATCTGACATCGCGAAAGAATGGTAGGTATGACTTTATGCTTCTCTGTAGTAGCCAATATAAAAATGGCGTAAGCAGGAGGTTCCTCAAGTGTCTTCAGGAAGGCATTGAAGGCCTGATTTGAGAGCATGTGAACCTCATCAATGATATATACTTTATGCGTACCTTGTTGTGGTGGGTATCTCACCTGATCTATCAGGTTTCGAATATCTTCTACTGAGTTGTTGGAAGCAGCATCAAGTTCGTAGATGTTGAGTGTATTGGCTGACTCAGCATTACCTTGGTCATCGAACTTATTGACCATTCGTGCCAAAATCCTGGCACAAGTTGTTTTTCCTACACCACGCGGACCACAAAACAGCAAGGCTTGCGCCAAGTGATTATTGTCAATGGCATTCTTAAGTGTAGTTGTAATATGGCTTTGACCTACCACCTCAGCGAAGCCGAGTGGTCTGTACTTTCGTGCCGATACTACAAAATTTTCCATGGGCGCAAGATAGTAATCAGTGAATAATTTCCACCCAAAATGAGAGGCAATAATTGAAAAAAAACAGGGGAATTTTTTCACCCCTCTTTATGTCCACTTATTGCCTTTTTTGATACGGGCTTATTAGTTTTGAATTATACTTTAAAACAACTCGCTATGAAACATTTAAAACTAATTCTAACTACTCTATTGCTAGTTTTCCTTACAGCTCAAGTCAGTTTGGCTCAAAAGAAGAACTATAAATCAAAGCCACAAAAGGAATCAACAAAGCCTAAAGCATTCCATGTCCATCAGCACGTGATGGTCACTATGAAGGACGGGTCTCAAGTAGAAGCTGTGGTTCACAGTCATTTTTCTAAGAAAAAATATTGGGTACGCCAATGGCACAGCGGAAGAGAAGGTGCAGTGAAAGAAAAATATATCCGAGCTTTGAGCGATGACGAGGTGGCAGAACTGAAAAAGGGTAAGAAGAAATAGATAGGAGTGGCTTAAGCCACTTTTTTATGTAGTACTTTCCAAAGCCACATCCCAATCTTTCCACACAGGTTCATAACCATTAGCTTGCAGCATTTCTTTGATTTCATGAGGAGACCTTTCATCTGAAATTTCAAATTGCTCAAGTGATTGTGGCTCCACTTCGTAGCCGCCAGGATTGGTTTTGGAGCCTGCGCTCATGGTGGTGATTCCAAGTCTGATGGCATGATTTCTGAAAGTGTTGGTTTCTCTGGTAGACAAAGACAATTCAACCTCTTGATTGAAAAGTCGATAAGCACAAATCAGCTGGACTAGTTCGCGATCGTTCATAGCCACTTTTGGCTCCAAGCCACCAGAGAACGGGCGTAACCTGGGGAAAGAGAGGGAATATTTTGTTTGCCAATAGGTACGCTCCAGATAGTCCAGATGCAAGGCTGTGAAAAAGCTATCCACTCGCCAATCTTCCAATCCAATCAATGTCCCAAGTCCCATTTTGTGTATACCAGCTCGGCCTAATCTGTCAGGCGTATCTAGCCGATATTGAAAATTAGATTTTTTGCCTTTTGGGTGATGTTTTTTGTAATCAGATTCGTGGTAAGTTTCTTGATAAACGAGCACAGCATGTAAGCCTGCAGGTATCAACCGTTCATAATCCTCCTGATCTAGGGGTTGTACTTCCATACTCACATTGGCAAAGTGTGGACGAATCCTTTTAATCGCATGCTCCAAATAATCTGTTCCAACGGTTTGATTGGCTTCGCCTGTCACTAGTAACACATGATCAAACCCCAGTTGCTTGATGGCCTGAATTTCTCGTGCTATTTCAATATCATTTAGCGTTTTGCGTTTGATCTTGTTGTCCAGACTAAACCCGCAGTAGGTACAAATATTTTGACACTCATTGGACAAGTACATGGGCGCAAATAGCTGCATGGTATGGCCAAAACGTTGTAAGGTTGATTCATGGCTTTTTTGCGCCATCTGTTCCAGGTAAGGGGCTGCAGCTGGGGAGATCAGTGCTTTAAAATCCCCCAAGGTACGATCAGAATTGTTAAGGGCCGCTTCTACATCAATGGCTTTTTTGCCATAAATGGAAGCCTTCACTTCATCCCAATTGTATTGCTCAAAAAGGTCTTTAAAATTAGGCATCCAAAAAAGCTGTTAAGGGACTGCTGGCCACAGCATTGGAGACTGGTTTGGCGAGTTTGGCTTCATAGGCCATTCGTCCAGATTCTATGGCCATTTTGAAAGCAATGGCCATTTGCACAGGGTTTTGCGCTACAGCAATGGCCGTATTCACCAGGCAGGCATCCGCACCAATTTCCATGGCTTTGGCGGCATCTGATGGTGCGCCTATACCCGCATCCACTACTACTGGCACTTTAGCTTGCTCTATGATAATCTCCAGAAAATCAATGGTTTTCAGTCCCTTGTTGCTCCCAATAGGAGAGCCTAGTGGCATGACAGCTGAAGTGCCCGCGTCTTCTAATCTTTTACATAAAACCGGATCAGCATGGATATATGGCATCACTACAAATCCTTTTTTTGCCAACTCTTCTGTGGCCTTCAAAGTCTCAATGGGGTCTGGCATTAAATATTTGGGGTCTGGATGAATTTCCAATTTTATCCAATTGGTTTCCAAAGCTTCTCGTGCCAGCTCTGCTGCAAAAACCGCTTCTTTCGCATTTCTAACGCCTGAAGTGTTTGGAAGTAGATTGATCCGTTGATGGGCTAAGTGCTTGACAATCTGATCATTTTGATCTTTCACATCTACTCGCTTCAAGGCCACAGTGACCAATTCTGACTCAGAAGCCTCCAGGGCTTCTTGCATGTCTTTGTTGCTTTTGAATTTGCCAGTGCCTGTAAACAGACGAGACTTAAAAGTCTTCCCCGCTATCGTCAAATGTTCCATCTGGAAGGAGTAGTTTAATTTCTTCTATTGTTTCTTTTTTATTGAAAGAGTTATTGATCAATGTGGCCACAGCTATGCCATGACAGCCGGTCAGTTGTAGATCAAAAATATCTTCCATTTCTATACCACCTATGGCAATAATAGGGATATCAACTTCCTGAATGATCATATTATTTAGGATATTGGTATAGCCCCTGATGCCAAGTTCAGGACTCAGATTTTCTTTGGTGGTGGTAAATTTGAATGGGCCTAAGCCAATATAATCTACCACCTTGGATTCGTACAACAACTCCACTTGTTCCCAGGTATTGGCAGTGGCGCCAATGTAAGGTTTGTCGCCAAGAATGGCACGAGCTTCCACAGGATCCATGTCTTCTTGCCCGAGATGCACACCATTGGCGCGGACTGCCTTGGCGATTTGCACATGGTCATTCAGAATTAATTTGGCTCCGTATTTTTTGCAAATGGTTTTGGCTTCAAAAGCCATTTCTTCAATTTCATCCAACTCACGATCTTTCACCCGAAGTTGTACCCAGTCTATACCTGCCGCACAGGCTTCTTTGATGTTGTCCAGATGACTCTTTTCGTCCGTTTCTTGCGAAATGTAGTGTAATCGACTTATCATATTTCTATTGTATAATGTGCTCCCAATTTGTTGATACCACTTTTAAGATAGCTTTCAACGTACCTTTTGCCAAAGGTACAAGCAGTTTTTAATTTCATCCCTTTGGATAGCCCAGCAGCAATCGCAGAAGACAAGACACATCCTGTGCCGTGTTTGCTGTTCTTGATTCTGTGTCCAGCTATTTTAGTTTGATTGCCCTCTTGGTCGATAAGGTGGTCAGACGTATCGTCTCCATCAGTATGCCCACCTTTGAGTAAAATATTGGTTGCAAAAGGCCTCCCTTCCAAGGCATTTGCCAATGATTGATACTCAGGAAGATTAGGGGTAATGAGTAGTATTTGGCTCAATACCTTTGATAGCAACTTTGGGTTTAAATCTTTCAGAAAATCAAAGCCAGTAGAAGATTGTAAAATAGGATCCCAGATGATTTGAACTTTAGGGTTTTGAGAAAGTAGAAGGTCAATGACCTGACTTAATTTTTCCAAATCCTCTATAATTCCAATTTTGACTACTTCAAATTTGTATTTTCTAAATAGTGTATCTAACTGTATCTTAATGCCATCCATATCGTGCCAAATGACCTTTGAAACGTCATCTTCATTCTGAGCAGTGAGCGCTGTTTGCACGGCCATGGCCTGCACCTTGCATTGCTGTAGCGTCTGTACGTCAGCCAAAAGACCTGCGCCGCCACATGGGTCGAAACCTGCAACACTCAATACGATATTTTGCTCGTTGTCAGGCATTTAATACAGATGCTACTTTTTCAATTCTTTTTGACACAATAGAGTCACTCCATAGATCACCCAAAAGAGCCATACCTTCAAAGCCCATGTCGCGCACGACATGTGTCTTGTCTGCGGTCATGCCACCAAGGGCATAAACAGGAAACCGATTGAAGCGTCTTAACCATTTTTTTAATTCCATTTGGTCGAATTCTCCAGCATAACATACCTTGGAAATACTCTCGAAAATAGGACTGAGAAATCCGTAGGACAGGGGGGTGCTTTCATTTTCTATTTCATCAAAGGAATGAAAAGACTTGGAAGCCAAACTTTTGGCATTTACTTCTTGATTGCTTTTGAAGTGTTTGCCACCCAGTTCCATTTCATCCACCAGCTCATGATGGCTATGTAGACTTATTTTGGAATAATATCGGCTATCCAACTGCTCCACATAATCCTTCAGACTTTCAGCACTGGCAAAAGGCTTTCTTACATGCAGCCGTTCTATATTGCTTTGTAGCAATAAGTTACAAGTTTCGATTTCGCCTTTTGCTTGCGCTTCTGGTGTGATGACTATGGTTTTCAATGCTTATTGTTCGAGGTATAGTTCGTTACCCTTTTCTGCAAATTCTTTCGCTTTTTCTTCCATGCCTTTGGATAGGGCATCTGATTCTGCCACTTCTTTTTCGGCTGCGTACTCTCTTACGTCTTGTGTGATTTTCATTGAGCAGAAATTGGGTCCACACATAGAGCAGAAGTGAGCCACTTTAGCTCCTTCAGCCGGAAGTGTTTCGTCATGAAATTCTTTGGCCGTATCAGGATCAAGCGACAGGTTAAACTGATCTTCCCATCTGAATTCAAATCGTGCTTTGGAGAGCGCGTTGTCTCGGTATTGTGCACCTGGGTGACCTTTGGCGAGGTCTGCAGCATGTGCGGCAATCTTATAGGTAATCACCCCGTCTTTCACATCTTTTTTATTGGGTAGACCCAAATGTTCTTTTGGTGTCACATAGCAAAGCATGGCACAGCCGTACCAGCCAATCATGGCTGCTCCAATGCCAGATGTAATGTGGTCATATCCTGGGGCAATATCAGTAGTCAATGGCCCAAGTGTGTAGAAAGGTGCCTCATGACATTCTTTCAATTGCTTGTCCATGTTTTCTTTGATCATGTGCATGGGGACATGACCTGGTCCTTCAATCATTACTTGCACGTCGTGCTTCCAAGCGATTTTAGTCAACTCACCAAGTGTCTCTAGTTCAGCGAATTGTGCTTCATCATTGGCATCTGCTAGAGAACCAGGTCTTAAACCATCACCTAAAGAGAAAGCCACGTCGTAGGCCTTCATGATCTCACAAATTTCTTCGAAATGGGTGTACAAGAAACTCTCCTTATGATGCGCGAGGCACCACTTGGCCATAATGGAGCCACCTCTAGACACAATACCAGTCACCCGCTTGGCAGTCATTGGGACATATCTCAACAGTACACCCGCATGGATGGTGAAATAATCCACACCTTGCTCAGCTTGTTCTATCAACGTGTCCTTGAAGATTTCCCAAGTCAGGTCTTCTGCTTTACCATTCACCTTTTCTAGTGCTTGATAGATCGGAACGGTTCCAATAGGTACTGGAGAGTTTCTCAAAATCCACTCTCTGGTTTCATGGATGTTTTTGCCTGTAGATAGATCCATGATGGTGTCACCACCCCAATGACATGCCCACACTGCCTTTTCTACTTCCTCTTCAATAGAAGATGAAACGGCTGAGTTTCCAATATTGGCATTGATCTTCACTAGGAAGTTTCTACCTATGATCATAGGCTCAGATTCTGGATGGTTGATGTTGTTGGGGATGATGGCGCGACCAGCAGCAATTTCTTCTCGCACAAACTCAGGTGTGATCTTACCTTTTGGTGTATTGGCACCAAAACTGTCTCCCTGGTGTTGATCGTTGAGATGGCCCCATTCTTCTATTTTTTGATTTTCTCTAATGGAAATATATTCCATTTCAGGGGTTATAATGCCCTTTTTTGCGTAGTGTAACTGGGTGACGTTTTCTCCCTGCTTTGCTTTTTTAGGCTTAGCCAAATATTCAAATCTCAATTCGTCAAGAGACCTGTCGTTCAGCCTTTCTTTTCCATACTTGGAAGAGATGCCTTCCATTTCTTCTACGTCGTTTCTGCCAAGTATCCATGGTTCTCGAAGTTTAGGTAGACCCTTTTTTACATCAATTTTAATATTTGGATCAGTATATGGTCCACTGGTGTCATAGACAGTTACAGGAGGGTTACATTCCTTAGGTGCTGAAGGATTGAATTTTAAGACTGTGTCGTTCAAGGATATCTCGCGCATGGCTACTTGAATATCATGAATTTCTCCTTTTACATAAATTTTTTTGGATGCCGGAAATGGATCTCTTGTAATTTTTTCTTCTGAAGGTATTTGGTCTGATTTAGCCATATTTTTTTATTAGCCACCCTGAGTGGCAGTGATGATTAAAATATTGTCGTTGTCTTGTACTTGGTATTGTTCCCAAATTGTTCTGGGCAGGATCTCTTCATTGATCGCTACAGCTATACCACTTTCGTGATAGAGCTGATTGGTTTTCATTAATTCTATGAGCTGATTGTTTTCTGTATGAATCTGAATTTCGCGATCATTGAGTTTTACTTTCATAGTTTGATATTCAAACCAATCATGAAATTGGTACCCGCCTGTGGATAGTAGAAGTTTTCTCTGATTTCTTCTCCACCACCTCTGTAGCCCCAAGTGTAACCATTTGCAGAATACATTTGGTTAAACAAATTGTAGACAGCAAATTTGAGGCTTATTGATTTGAAGCTGTTCCCGGTCAGCGTGTAAGTCGCAATGGCATCACTTACGTAGTAGGCATCCAGTTTGCGAGAATCTGTAGAGGTATTGTCTAGAAACTGCTCACCTACATATTTGTGAATCCATCTAAGATTCAATCCATTAATAGGGGAGTATTCTAAATTTCCTCCTGCTACTACATTTGGTGAGAAGGCAATATCAGTTTTTCCATAAGAGATTACATCAGCGTTATATTCATCCCAACCTATGCCATAGTTGTATATGGTTTCATTGTAGCCATCAATTTTATTCTGACTAAAGGATACATTGGTATTTAGTTTAAGCTTGTCTGCCAATTGATAGCCTAACTGGAGTTCTATACCAGCTCTATAACTTTTGTCGACATTGGTTCTGAGTGAGGATCCAACATCATTCAATTCTCCTGTAACTACTAACTGATCCTTGTAGTCCATCCAAAAGAGGTTGGCGTTGAAAGTGTACTTGGTTGTCTTTCTGTTGTAGCCAATCTCTAAATCTGTCATTTTTTCAGCTTTCGGCGTCGCGGTAGAAACGTTGTCTGTGAAATCATTGCGAACAGGCTCTTTGCTTCCAATGGCTACAGATGCATAAGCACTAGACTGGTCATTGAGTTGTAATTTGACACCAAATTTAGGGTTGAAGAAATTGTAATTATGAGACTGGTCAATAGTTTGAGCATCATTGTCATCACCCTCCATGGTGTAATCCACTGTTCGGTATTGTAAATCTCCAAATAGCGATAGCTGATCCGAAAGGTTGTAGATAGCCTTTCCAAAAATATTGAAATCTTTTTTCAAACTGTTGTTGAAATAATATGGATGACGAATAGTACCATTGCTGGCATATTGAGCCCATATAACTTTCCCAAAATGATCACCATTATATTGATTCCAAGCGCCACCCAATGTGAACTTAAAACCATTATTCGGCAGATAATCTAACGAGAAAGTAGTACCATAAAAGTTGTTGTTCAGCCAACGACGCTGGATCAAGTCTGTGCTTGTAATGGTTTCCGTTCCAATGGTAATGTCATTCAAACCATAATCAGCCAAATCTCTATCAGTCTTGTATTGTTCGAAATAGCCTTCTCCATGAATCAAAAAGGCTGATACATTTAGGGTAATGGTTTCACTCAGATCAAAGGCAGAAATCAATTGATAGTGCGTTTGATCATAGTCATCTATCTCATTGTCATAGGTGTATTGATTGTATGTTCTACCTGAATTCAACAGATTGAGCGAATCTGCCGAACCTATGAAGTTGCGTGCCACGTAGGCGTTCATTTCATCAACGTCATGATCCATTCTTGATTCAGGGACACCATACCAAGCTTGATAAGTAGTTTCATGACCTGAGAAAATGTTGAACTTAACTAGCGATTTCTGTCCATAGTATCCACCAGACAAAAAATAGGATTTTAAATCAGTAGTAGCTCTGTCTACATAACCATCAGATGTGATCTGTGATAAACGACCATCAAAAGCGAATTTGTCAGCAATTAGCCCTGTGCCAAACATAGCAGTATGTTTTCTAGTATTGAAAGAGCCAATGGAATTGTCCAGAGTAGCGTATGAATTTCTGTTTAATCCTTTGGTTTCAATGTTTACTGAAGCTCCAAAAGCACCAGCTCCATTAGTAGAAGTCCCTAGGCCTCGCTGTACTTGTATAGAAGAAACAGAAGATGCGAAATCAGGTAGATTTACCCAGAAGACCTGTTGAGACTCCGGATCATTGTAAGGAATGCCGTTGAGTGTCACATTGACTCTCGCAGGGTCACTGCCTCTGATTCTTATTCCTGTATATCCCACACCTGCACCTGCATCAGACGTAGTGACTGCTGATGGAGTCATTTCAAGGAGGTAGGGTAGATCTTTGCCTGTGTTGTTCTCTTCAATTTCCTCTTGTTTGATTTCATTGAAAGTCATTGGCGTTTTTGTAGTCGCTCTGGTAGAAGAAACAACTATCTCCTTCAAATCTACCGTTTTGATGGAATCTGGTGCAATTGCTTTTTGCGCATACGCGATGGTGCTACACAGCATTGCTACGGCAAATAAATACTTTTTCATTACAGATTTTTCTTAGTTAATACTTGACAAAAGCTAAGGGCACTCTTGTCTTTAGCGTACCACTACATCCCTTCGACCGCATTATCGGCATCAGGTTCTATGGGTATAATCTCAGCCTGTAGGTATATTCTATTTAGGCACCCCCTTATGAGACAAAGGTAGGAGAATAGTTTTAAAAAAAGCAAACTTGCTAGCTAAGTAGTTAATTGAGCACCAAATTATTTGATTCGAATTGTGTGTTTAAGGTAGATCAAAATTTTGATATGGAGGTTTTAAGAAAAGATAACATCTTACTATGCCAGAGCTATGTAGGTGAATTTTAGATTCGACACATGAAAGTTTATGGGTCTCATGTTCTTAAAATAGTGTATTTACTGGTTGATTTTTTTTATTTCATTCTCAACTATTCTAATCGCTCTTTTTGTTCGTAGAAGTCCAAGTCCTGAAATGATTTCAAATGGCTTATTGCGTGATTCTAGCTCTTGTTTATAAATATCGAAAATGATATCCCTATCATGTGGGTTTTCTCTTAAGGGGTCAGCTTCCCAAGCCATATCAGGCAAAAGTAAAAGATAAAGATCTGCAGTTCTAGTATTGTAGTGATCCAGGATGTACGGGTCACATTTCTTGTATTTCCATTCTGACCAAACTTTTATTACCTCTATGCTGGTGTCAAAAAAAGCCAATGATGCCCCATTAGACAACACTTCATCCTCGTTATTGATCTGTCCTTTTGCGATTTCCAGCAAATCGTCGTCTTTATAGCGGCGATTCAGGTCCGTTAGGTAGGTCCTGGCGTATTCGGGTAGCCATGGTTGTTCGAAGTACTCACTCAGTTGTCTAGACAGAGTTGACTTGCCCGTGCATTCAGGTCCAGTGATTACGACCTTAAAAGTAGGTTTGGTGATTTTTTCCATGCGAGATAGCCCGACACTGCCATGGCAATGTATATGCCGTATAAAAATGAATAAAAATAAATGCCTTTGTAAAAATAGATACCACAGGCCAAAACATCTACAATAAACCAATAATACCAATTCTCTAGTTTCTTTTTGGTCATCAACCAAATACCAGTAACGCTTAGAATAGAAGTGGTGGAGTCCCAATAGGGAAGTGCCGCAGGAGGAATGTGACTCCAGACGAAATGGATATGAGCTAAAAAGTATCCAAACCCTAATATTCCCATTATTGATAGAAGCAAGATGTAAGCGTTTTGCATTAAACTATAGGTTGTGATGGGTAGTTCTTTTTCATTCTTCTTTTTGCCAAACACCCAGAAATACCAGCCATAGATATTGAGGACTAGAAAAATTAGATGAAGTAAAAGGTCTCCATAGAGTTGTATTTTCCAGAAGACTACAAAAGAAACTATCACGTAAAGGATACCAGCAGGCCATGTGAGTATGCTTTCTTTGATTAAATACCATACGGCTAGCAGTCCAAAAACAAGTCCAAAAAACTCATATAGGTCAATGCTAAGTGCATAGCTCAGTATTTCTTGAACTATTTCATTCATGCAATCGGTTTTGATACCTAGGTGCAATGATAAGCATTGCTTTGGAAATGATAGAGTATGTCAAAAAAGGTTTATATCATACCTTCTCTGATACTTCTGGAAACAAGCTCGGAGGTGTTTTTACAATCTGTTTTTTTTAGTATGTTTCTCCTATGAGAGTTTACTGTATTGGTAGAAATAAATAATTTATCCGCGATATCGTCTGTACTATAACCAAATGATATGAGTCTGATAATGTCTCTTTCCCTAAAAGTAACTTGTTCAGTGATTAGTTTTTGTTCACTATAGGTTTTGAAAAAGATAGTTTCGTATTCATTTTTTTCATTGAGTATTTTGGCTGTTGCACGAATAGGTAATGGACTGGCAGCAGATGGCAGTACGCTGTAATGTGCTAGACCAATGACTGGCTTGCCTTCCTCGTCGAAGTACATTGGTGTGGTATGCTGTAGGATGGGCTGATAAGTGCCATCGCCCGTTTTGATTCTATAGTTCCAGGTGTAACTGACTTTTTTCCTATCCATTACGTCTATGTCGGACATGGTAAAAGCCATCAAGTCATTTAAAGATTGAAGCCAGAGATTCATTTCTTCAGGGTGCATGTGCTCCCACCAGAAAGTCATGCCTTGTTGGCACATGGTTTCAGTGTCTAATCCAGTACTTGGATGAAAGTTTTTACTTACGTATTCAAAGGATCGTGTAGTGGTATTGGTTATGCAAAAGAAGGTCGTACTATGCGGGATGTATCTATCTAGCTCTTTGAGTTTTGAGATGTGACTTTCAAGAAAGTCACCCTTGAACTCTTGATATGTCTCAAATATTTCTGAGTAATCTGAAATGATTCTACTATCCATGTAACTTCTACCTTAAGCGGGTTAAACATTGAAATCAATTCTGGGATATGTTTACAGCCTAATATCTAGGATTAATTGCTCATTTGAAAGAAACTATGTGAAATAAAGCAAAAAATGATGGCCTTTTCATATCTGACATGAGATCAATTAAATATATCTCCAGCATTCAATATGAAATAAATTTATGACGGGCTTTCAACTGCATCCAAAGTGCTTACACCTGCGTCATCTTCTATATAGCCAGCAGAAACTACTTCTCTTTGAATCATATATGAATTGTCCTGATGACAAATGTGAGAACAACCAATAGATAAGGCTTCTCCTGGTTGAAGTTGGTACATACGAATCATTTCATTGATGTCGTTACCAGGAAGTCTAAATTTTGCTTTGATCACTGCTGATATGGATCTTTCAATATTTTTGTTTTCCATTATCAATGAAATACCACAATCTCCTTTTCCACAACTACCATTCGCATATATACTTAAATCATCAGATGCTTCATTGCCGAATGCGTCTCCATGGAAATCCATCCCACCTCCATTCTCAGAGGCAAGGGCGAGATTGTAAATGTCCATATAAGTTAACTCACTCGTATGTTTCTCCTCTGGAGGAGCAGAAGGGTCTGTTGTTCTTTTGCTACAAGAGCAAATACTTAGAAAAAGTACCAAGATAAGAACAGACTGTTTATGCATGAGTAGTATAGCGTTGAATTTGTTGCAATAATAATTAAAGTTAACAGGAAATATAATCACCAACGATAGGCATAAACAAGCATCCATGATTTTTTGTTTCATATCTCTTGGCAGGATCAGTGAAAAATCGTTGAATTTCTTATTGCCAAGGGATATGTGTAACTTGCGGGTATGAATATTGTAAGAAGTTGGAGAGAACAAAAAATCATGCTTAAAATATGGTTTCCTGTTTTGAGAGATCAGGACTTTTTGTTTGAACCTGGAGAGAGAGAACACATGTTGGATCGGCTTGCTGCTAAATTGAGTAAGACTCGTGCCGAACTAGAGACAGTATTTGCAGAGTTACAGCTCTATTAATTTTTCTCTTTGGGATTTCCCGCTCACTTCTTATTTGAAATTTTATTCACCACCACCTGTATTAGCAGCACATTCTCAATATGGCTTGAGAAATATTAACTTTTTAACTAATTAAAAAATTGAACTGACATGGAAAATCATGTATTAGACAATCTTAAATATTCATATCTCTGGAATAAGTACCGTCCTATGGTTCTTAAGCTGATGAAGGATGCAGCAGACAAGCCTCAGCAGTATAAATTTCAGAAGCACGAGTTTCATGATATCAACCCTAAAGAAAAGGGAGGGCATTCGTTTAGCATGGAATTGTCTAATGGTCGTCCAAGCAAGGAAGTGAAGACCTCAATGGTGGCCAAGAGCCTATTTGCCGTCTTGGATCAATCAATGACTGCTGTGGACTTGTCTCAAGGGGCTATATATGAGTTTTCTATGGACAAGCAGTACAATCTGGAAATCACGCTTAAGGAAGCCAAAGAAGAAGTAGCTGAGCCTGAGGAAGTAGCTGCAGTTGCAGAGGAAGCTCAAGAGAAATAATAATATTGGTGACGGGCCAGTTCCCACGGCCTAGTCATCACTATTTATGCAAATAGTCACACTTACTCATCTTTGACTTGCGTCTTATCGTATCTTTAGTGCTTCAATGACGTGCTAAAGTGCAAAACAAAAACGCTATAAAAATTTACTTTGGAAGATTGCCCATTTCAGCTGTCGCAGTGGCTGGATTGGTGAGTGTGGTGACTATTTTTCAGTTATTACAGCAATATGCCTATCATCTGGCCAATGGATTTGATTTCGATTTCAGTTGGCGAATCATTAGTGCAAAACTGTTAATTGGCAACTTATTATGGGCAGGTTTAAGTCCACTTCTTTTGTCACTGGCAAGGTCACTGACAACGTTTAATAGGTTGTCATCTAAAAACCTGATTCAATTAGTTTTAGTTCTAGCTATTGCGTTCCTGCACAATCTTTCATCTTTGTGGTTGTACAATTTCAGTTATTATCTTCAAAGTGGCTATATGCGTTCATTTTTTGGAGATAATAATCGTTCAGATTTAATCACTGGGTTTTTCACCAGCTTGATCGAATGTGTGGTGATTATAGGCCTGTTTATGGCCGTGGATTATCAAAGGAAGTTGGCGAACAAGGAAAGGGATTTGGCAAAAGCTCAACTTGACGCACTCAAGATGCAGCTACATCCTCATTTTATATTTAATACCCTACATTCAATTTCATCCATGATTGATATGGATATGAAAAAGGCGCAACGCATGATTACTAAAGTGGGCGATTTACTCAGAAGTATGCTTGCCTATGATGAGATAGAATTCGTGACTTTAAAAGAAGAAATAGACTTTATTCGTAATTATTTGGAACTGGAGCAAATTAGGTTTCAGGACAGAATGAGCATTTCGTTTGATATTGATGACCGCCTGGCTCAAAATAAGGTACCGAGTCTCATTTTACAGCCATTGGTAGAGAACTGCATTAAACATGGTGTATCGAAAAGCACAGGCCAGAGTCATATTTTAGTTTCGGCGACTATCTGTCAAAATGGGACTAATCATCAATGGCTTAAATTGGAAATCAACAATTCTGAGAGCAATAGAGCATATCTTAGTCATGGAAATGGCTTCGGGATTGGATTGCAGAACGTAAAGAAAAGATTGGCACAAAACTACCCTGAACAGTATTTTTGTGAATTTGGCCGTGTGGATGACAAGCATTACAAATCTGAAATTAGAATACCAATTAAGACATGATTAAGTGCGTAATAATAGACGACGAATATTTGGCACGCGAGAGGCTCAAAAAATTGCTTAATAGTCAATCTGATGTGGTGGTAATTGGTGAGGCAAGAAATGGTCAGTTGGGAGTGGAACTCATTCAGACCAAAGCTCCTGATTTGGTGTTTCTTGATATCCAAATGCCAGATTTGGATGGATTTGGAGTGATTAATAAGCTTGACAAGATTCCATATATAGTGTTTACTACTGCTTATGATCATTATGCACTTAAAGCCTTTGATATACACGCTCTGGATTATTTGCTTAAGCCATTTGACGAGGATCGTTTGGATGATTCTTTGAAGCTTGTACAAGAAAGAATAAGTGCAGATCAATCAGCATTGTTGACGAATCAGATGAAGAGTTTATTGAAGACGTTTGACCGTCCAAACGACCAATTCAGGTACTCTTTTTTGATAAAGGAAAAAGGGTTTGAAAATGAGGTGCAAGTGGATGATGTTATTTACATGGAGACTCAGGGCAATTATGTAAAGCTTGTAACCACATCGCGACATTACCTCTTCAGGATTGCTATGAATATATTAGAAACGGAATTGGATCCTAAGCACTTTGTCAGAATTCATCGTACGTATATCCTTAATAAGAATTGGATTGTAAAACAGAGCTATCAGGGCAATAATGAATTTCAATTTACGTTGAAAAATGGATTTAAGGTGAGTTCTTCTCGTTCATTTAAAAAGCACATCACAGCGCATACTGCTGATCAGTAATGACTTTTAAATCAACTGTATTGCATCATCTTTCAATACAACAAGCTTCTGTTTATACAGAATTCCTAGTGAGCGTTTGAAATTTTTCTTGCTCATCTGAAGCATCATTTGAATTTCTTCAGGTGCACTTTTGTCGTGAAGAGCTAACGTGCCATTGTTCAATTTTAGTCTCTCGATAATTTTAGCTGCACCATCTTCTAATTGTTCTAGACCAGTCTTTCTTAGGCTGATGTCAATCTTGCCATCCTCACGAACTTCCTTTACAAATCCTTTCATTTTAGCCCCTTTGAGCAATTCTTGAAAAACTTCGTTTTCATAAACTAAGCCTTGGTATTTGTTGTTCACAATGACTGAAGTACCAAGAGTTGTAGTTTCCCCTATGATTAAGTCAACTTCTTCATTGCTCTCCAATTCAATATTTTCGGATTCTATATAATAATGAACCTTGGCACTGCCAGCCAGACGTTTAGTAATCTGATCCAGATAAACGTACACCATGTGCCATTGACCTGGGCGCATGTTTTTTTGCTGTTCGCTGAATGGAACGAGTAAGTCCTTTTCTAATCCCATGTCCATGAATGCGCCAATATTATTCACGTCTTTCACTTCTAGACAAGCAAATTCGTTGCGCATGACTTTGGGTGTGAGTGTAGTCGCTACTATGCGATCTTCAGAATCCGTGTATACAAATACGTCCAACACATCTTCGTCTTTGGCGCCTTCAGGGACATATTTGTTGGGCAGTAAAACCTCGTTTTCTTCGTTGTCGATTAGTATGGCTCCAGGAGGAACAATTCGGGCTATTGTGAGTGTATTGTATTTACCAATTTCGATCATGTGGCAAAACTAGGTCTTTTCATAAGAAAACCTCCAAGGTTTTTAATCCTTAAGGGTTTAAAACTATTTCAACCTCTGCTGACTAAATAGGCTAGATAGCAGATATAAGTAAGAACGAAAATTGTCCCCATCGTTCGCCCTATCATTGCTTTTCGCCCAATGACGATTGCTACGATCAATAGCGTGCCAGATCCTATGACCATTAATATGTCAGAGTTGGAAACCACATCAAAAGGCAATGGTCTGATCAAAGAACTAATGCCTAAAATCCAAAGTAAATTAAAGATATTGGAGCCTACCACATTACCAACGGCCATATCTGCCTGACCTTTCCGAGCCGCAATCACGGACGTAACAAGCTCAGGAAGTGAAGTACCAATAGCAACAACAGTTAAGCCAATAAATGTTTCACTTAGACCAAATAAAAGAGCGATTTCGAAAGCACCATCAACTACCCACTTGCCACCTATGAAAAGTCCTATGGATCCAGCAGCCACATAGGCTATTGATTTGGCATTAGATAAAAATGTTGAATCAGCATGTATAGCATTTTGTTCTTCTTGTTTGGTATTAGAAACCACATAGATGTAGGTCATGAATAATCCAAAGAAGAATAAAAGTATCGCTCCATCATACCTACTCAGTGTAAGCCCCTTTACATCTACGAACAAATCTGCATTGGCCAAAAAGCCAACCATAAAGGTGGCCAGAAGTGAGATGGGGATTTCAGTAAAATAGATGCTCTTCTTTATAGGAAGGGGACTAAAGATTGCCGCAACTCCAAGTATCAAAAGCACATTGGCAACATTACTGCCTAAAATATTGCCTATGGCGAGTTCAGAGCTGCCATCAAAACTCGCTAATAAGTTTACTATGAGTTCTGGCATACTCGTGCCAAATGAAACTATCGTAAGGCCTATGACCAACTCTGGGATATTGTTTCTTTTAGCTATTGAAGATGCGCCTTCAACCAGTATATCTGCCCCTTTGATCAGTAGCAAAAAACCCAGAACAAACAATATGTAAATCATGACAGATTAGTTTAGGAATTATAGTCCAATTATAGCATTAAAATAAGAATGTAACACCAACATTAATGCTATTTTCAAATTTTTTAAACGCATGATTTCTAGCACTGCAATAGGTTTGTTTTAAACCTTAAGTCTTGACTTAATACTAAAAAAGCCACCATAAGTAACCTTTAATTATGGTGGCTTTTTGATTTATCTGCTGACCCTACTCGAAAATCAATTGCTTAGATTTACCTACAGCCTTCACTGCGTTGACCATGGCTTGGTCCAAAGTGTTTTCTGGAGCCTCAGTTGGTTTGTTCTCTACTATGTATTGTTTACGCTGAGTACTCAATTTTTGAATTTCATTTTTGATTGATTCTCTCTCATCAGTTATTTTTTTGACATAGGCTTTGCGCTCGTCAGCATCCATTTCTTGCATAGGTTCTGGAAGGTATTCTTCCTCCACTGTCTCAAGGACTTCTTCATTATCTCCATAAGCATCTACCAAGTCCCAGCTCGAATTTTTATAAGCATGAGAGCTTTTTGATATGGCTCGTTTAACCTTGTTGGCCTGACTATAAGATTCAGCATTTTGATCCTGTCTCATTTGCTTTTCTTTTTTGCTTTTTCCTTGGGAGCCATAGTAGATATAGGTCTTGTTCAGGTCATTATTTAGCTGATCTATTTTGTCATCATAGGGGGTTCTTACATATACAGTTTTTTGATTCTGCTCTATGCTCATGTATGATCCACCTGTGAGGGTTGCTCCGTGCCTCCAGGAGGTACGAATGCCTTCATTGTAATCACCACAAAAGATGGTATTCACTACTATGTCATGCTCCTTAGCCAATTTACAAGCTGACTCATAGGTCACATTTCCCTGACTGAAGGGCTCGTTGCCAGCAATAAAGATCATTTTCAAATCCGCTTTGGATTTTGACCAATTCAATTTTTTGATAGATTTGTCTATCGCATATCCACAGTATTCGTCACCACCATTGGTAGACAAGCCAAACAAACGTTCAGAGATATCATCCAAATCAGTCGTAAGGTCAGTGACCATTCGCATATACCCTTCGGATTGTGGTAGTCCGTCATTGCCATATTCAAACAATGCGATTTGTATCTCTGGTCTTGTGCCATTCCCACATTTGGCTGCTGCCAATTCATTCACAATGGTCCAAAGTTGTGATTTGGCTTGATCGATCAAACCGTCCATACTATTACTTGTATCAAGGAGTAAAGCCAGCATAATTTTTTGTTTGTCAGGACTGGGTTTAGGTTTGGCTTGACTACTTGGTGAGAAACACCCAATGGTAAACACGGTAATAAGAAAGAAAGCGATAGTTTTTACGGATACTGAGATTGAATTTTTCATGACTTTTTATTTTAAAATTATGGTTCAAAAGTCGATGGCTTCAATGAAACAAAATAGCTGCAATGAGGGAATGGGTGTTTTCAGTTAGGGAAGGAGGGGGTTGATTTAGTGGTGCTGTATTTTTGGTTCAATTGACAGAAAATGGCATTTTTTATTCCTTGCTTTTGTGTGCAAATTTGTTGGAGTAGGAATAAGAACCAAAAAAATGCAAGCACCTAGAATTGTTGAATCATTGCCAAAAACCCTGGTTGGACTTTCCATGGAGATGACCTTTGCGACCCAATCGTCCACGGGAAAGCTATGGAGCCAGTTCATGCCAAGAAGAATGGAAATTGCCAATGCAGTGTCTCAGGATAAATTTTCGCTACAAGTATTCAACAAAGACTTTGATTGGCACACTTTAGAAGCCAATATGCAATTTGTGAAATGGGCAACTATGGAAGTTAGTGATAAGAATAGTATTCCTGAAGGTATGCAGGCTTTAGATTTGGTGGGTGGACGTTACGCTGTATTTGTCCATAGGGGGTTGCCAAGCTATTTTCCAACAACACTGCAATACATACTAAATGAATGGATGCCAACTTCGGGTTATGAGCCTGACAATTCACGGCCTCAATATGAGTTGCTAGGAGATAAGTATATCAATAACCATCCTGATTCTGAGGAAGAAGTCTGGTTCCCGATTAAAAAATTAGATTCTTGATATCATCAAAAACGATATGGATACTCTTGGCTCTCTTGAATTTGAATGCAGGCATCTGCGCTCAAGAGAAGAGTAAGAAAGCGTCTAAGTATAAAAGTCTATCTGAGCGTAATATCACGACAGGTCAAGATGCCATGGCTTTGCTTGATGAAGCTGAAGGGTTGATAAATTCTGATCCTTCTGTTGCACTTGATTTGGTCGAACGGGCACTAGCCACAAGTATTACAGAGCAAAATGTGCAAAATCAAGCCAAATGTTATTTGGTACTGGGCAAAATTAATGAAAGTCAAAAGGAGTTTGAATTGGCCATTCAGAACTATACGGATGCTTATCAAAAGTTGGGAAGGGTATATACCAATACTTTATCCTATCAAGAGACTTTGGAAGGATTAGCTGTCGCTAATTATACATTGAAGAATTTTGATCAATCAAAACGATTTTATCAACGCCTCATTGAAACAGATGTAGACGAGAATAGACGCTTAGAGATTGAATTGAAATTGGCCGAAATAGAAGTGGAACTTGGAGAAACACCTCAGGCGCTTGAACGTGTGAATCAATTGGAACCATCCGCCACCTATAATCAGTCCAGACGGTTACAATCCAAAGGAAAGGTCGTAAAAGCCAGAGCGTATGCCAAAGAGGAAAATTTTGCTGCTGCTGAAGAAATTTTAGCTCCAGAACAAGAAGAGGTGTTAGACCTAACTGCTGATGCCATGTTAGGAGAAACAGAAGAAGTGGTTTTAGAGAACCTTGAGGCTGATGAGCTAATAAATATCTATCAGCAGCAGAATAAAAGGGATGAAGAAATGCAATTGAGAGAGCAAATAGCTTCTTCCAAGTCTGATGCTAATTTGCCACTTCAGGCGAGTCAGCAGAGACAAGCTATAGGCAAAGTATTGATCGAACAAGGCAGAACTTCAGAGGCAGTACTCCAATTAGAACAAGCGGCAATGTTGGCGGATTCTACTGGGGACTCGCAAGCACAGGCTAGTGCTTACCTGGCATTAGCAGAAGCATATATTAAATCGGCTAAAAAGGATTTGGCACTTTCAGCTTATCAAAAACATAGCCTTGCTCTGCAATCCTGGATCCAGGAGCAACAAACACAAAGAAGTGTTAGAGAATCATTACTAAAGAAGCAGCAAAACATTCAGACTTTAACAAAAGATTTGGCATTGGATGAATCGAGCTATTTGCTTGAGGAGACAACCACAGAGCTTCAAGACCAGCAACTCAGAAACCAGCTTGTTTTGATATATGGGCTATTAGGCCTGTTGATTGTGGTCGTTACAGGTGCTTATTTTATTTACCGAAAGGCTCAGGAAATCAAAAGGGTGGGGCAGTTGCTTGCATTGAAATCACTACGATCACAGATGAATCCACATTTCATATTCAATGCACTAAACTCTGTGAATCAATTTGTAGCACTTAATGACGAAAGAGCAGCTAATAAGTTTTTGGCAGAATTTTCAAAGCTCATGCGCATGGTACTGGACAATTCCCAAAAGGAATTTATTACGTTAAAAGAAGAGCAGGAGATGATTGCCCTTTACCTGAAATTAGAACATTATCGTTTTAGAGATCAATTTGAATATGAATTCAATGTTGATCCTGACCTTGATTTGGATGAAATTGAAATTCCTCCTATGCTTATTCAACCTTATATTGAAAATGCGATTTGGCATGGACTGAGATATAAAGCAGACAAAGGCCACTTGCTGGTGAGCGTTTATCAAAATGGTGCAGGCGTCAAAATTAGCATTGAAGATAATGGAATAGGAAGAACTGAATCTGCCAGAATAAAAACGGCCAATCAAAAAAAGAAAAATTCTGTAGGGCTAAAAAATACCCTTGAACGAATAGGCATTATTAATGAAGTGTACCAAACAGATTATACAATCAAAATTTCTGACTTGAATGATGATGAATCTGGTACTCGAGTAGAGATATTGACACCTAAAAATCATGGATAAACTCAAGGCCATACTCGTAGATGATGAGCAGGATAGCAGGCAAATCCTATCTAACTATTTGTCTAAATATTGCCCTCAAGTGGAACTATTAGCAGTATGTAAAAATATACAGGAAGGCCTGGCTGCAATCAAAAAACACCAGCCAGATTTACTCTTTTTGGATATAGAAATGCCCTATGGCACTGGCTTTGATTTGCTTGAGCAGGTGGATGAGGTAGATTTCGAAACAGTCTTTGTCACGGCGTATGACAATTATGCCATTCAGGCCTTAAATATGAGTGCTGCGTACTATCTACTCAAGCCTTTAGATATTGATGAGTTAGTGAGTGCTGTTGATAAAATTCATGCTGAAAGACAACAGAGCAGGGATTCCTTTCATGTCCAAGTACTATTGGACAATATCAAACAAGAAAATGAACGCTCAAAGAAGATCATGCTCCCAACTTTTGAAGGGTTCGAAATAGTACCTATAGATCAAATTATCTATTGTGAAGCAGACGATAATTTCACCAAGTTTCATCTGAAAAATTCAGCAAAACCCTTATTGATTTCCAAGACATTGAAGTATTTTGAAGACATGTTGCCTAAGGGCAAATTCGTTCGTATTCACAGGTCTAGCTTGATCAATACAGACTATGTCGTGAGGTACACCAAAGGTAAGGGCGGATACGTAACGATGGAAAATCTGGCAGAATTGGAAGTATCACCAAAGAAAAAGTCTCAATTTCTAGAGACATTCAAATTATCCTAAAATATGGGTTCACCATGGTTGAGCTCTACAAGCTCTACTCTACCTTTTCCTAAGAAAGGAAGCTTAGTTTGAATCAATAGAGGGTATTGGTTTTTGTCTGAGCTGATCCAGATTTCAACAGGACGATCTTTTTTTAGCTTTTCATTTTCTGGGAGTAGCAGATGTAAGCGATAAGCACCTACATTTCTGCCGTTAAACTCTATGACTTCTTGCCCCATAAATCGTACGCCTACTTTATAAAGTTTTTTTTCATAATGGGTGGTGAGCATGACAGAATCACCAACGCTCATTCCGAACCAATTGTAGTGCTTGAAAAACATAAAAGTTCCGAGCACATCTTGTGTGTCATTCTCAAGTTTGACTTTCCATGCTCGATTTGGATCATCCCGTTTATGATCCAATACTTTAACATCTACCACCATTGAATCATAGTTGTAATTCGTCCATTGTTCCCAGGTGGCATGACCACTGACCACATTTTTTTCATTATAAATTGGCTTGATAGAATTCTTATCAATGTAAGAAGTATAATAATCATCTAGGCTTCCAAGCCAATTGCCCAAACCTAATGTTTCTGCATAGACTCCCACCTTATAACATGGGAAGCCCCTCCATTTAGCTTCACTATCTATCGTGACTTCTCCACTACCAATTGAGAACCAACCTAACTTTAATTTATATTTCAGGTTTTCAACTTTTTTTTCTTCTGGCTTTTCCAAATCATTTGATTGTGCGCTGAGCATGTGAGCTATGAAAATGATCAGAAGGAAAAAGGACTTACCAAATTTTAGAATCATATTTCTCACTATTGGGTGAACAATGGTACAGCTTTGAACGCTTAAAAAATGTAATTTTGACTTAGCCAATGCTACCAAACACTAAATTTAATTCATCAAATCCGAGTTCTTGCAAAATTCAAACCAAAACTTATGCCTGATGCCCTGGTTGCACTTGTACGTTGATACCAGTGGGAGAGCAAAAGCTTGCTGCAATGGCAACATTACATTTGGAAATATCAATGAGCAAAGCATAGATGAGATTTGGCAGGGCGAACCCATTCGGAAGTTTAGAAGGCTTTTGCTAGCAGGAGAAAAGGATAAACGTTGTGCTTCTTGTTTCGACAGAGAAAAGGCTGGCAAGCATAGCATGAGAAAAGAAACGCTGGCAAAATTTTCTCATAAAATGAGTTGGGTAAAAAACACACATATTGATGGAATATCACCAGATTCTAAGCCCATTTATTTTGATATTAGGTTTAATAATTTATGCAATCTAAGATGCAGGACTTGCTGGCATGGAGCCAGTTCGAGCTGGTTTGAAGAAGCGAATGTTCTAAAGCAAAATTTTGGAGAGAAAGCCATCATAGAGGCGAGTAAGGACAGCCAATCATTTATTGATCAAGTACTTGGTCTACAAGTAGATATCGAAGAAATATACTTTGCAGGAGGTGAGCCATTGATGATGAAAGAGCATTATGACTTGCTTGAAGGACTTATTAAAAATGCTCAAACCAAAGTTCATCTCAGATATAATACCAATCTGAGTATCCTGTCACTGAAGGGTCGGAATGTATTAGACTTATGGGAGAAATTTGATCGAGTTACTGTCTCAGCGAGTATTGATGGGCTGGGGAAACAAGGGGAATATATTCGCAAAGGACTGGTTTGGGAAAAGTTTGAGAGCAATATGCATAGCATCAAATCTAACCTTCCACATATAAAATTAGAAATCGCTCCTACCATCAGCATATTCAATGTTCTAAAGCTAGGTGAGCTTCACCATTACTTTGTAGATGCAGGCCTGATTGATATCAATTCTATTTATATAAATGTGCTTTCGCGTCCTGACCATTTCAATGTAAAAATTCTTCCAAGTGAGGTGAAAAAGAAGGCCAGCAAGGCTATCTCACAACATATAGATTGGCTATCTACTCAGGGTGCAACAACAACTGTCATTTCTGAATTCAGGTCAGTCATTGATTTTATGAATCAAGATAGTTGGACACATCAGCTTCCTAAATTGAAAAAACAACTCAAAGTAATGGATGAGATGAGGTCTGAAAACTATGAAAAGATTTTCCCTGAATTTAAGCAGATGCTTGATCTCGTTTGAAAACCAGGTGAGTGTCTGAAGAAGGTTGAGGATCAAAGTAGTAACCTTCATAGTCAAATGCCTTGAGCAGCTCCACTTCATTAATTCTGTTTTTGATAATATATCTAGCCATCATCCCTCTAGCTTTTTTAGCGAAGAAAGAAATGACTTTGTACTTGTCGTTTTTTAAATCTAAAAACTCAACGTTTACTACCCGAGCTTTAAGGCTTTTACGCTTTATAGACTTGAAATACTCATTTGAGGCTAAGTTCACTATTGTGTTATCATCATGTTCTTTCAGGTCCAAGTGTACCAGTTTCACAATTCGATCATTCCAGTACTTATAGAGCGTGGGCTCATTACCTACAGTCAAACTAGTACCCATTTCTAATCGATAGGGTTGGATAATATCCTTAGGACGAAGGAGGCCATATAGCCCAGATAAAATTCGGAGATGCTTTTGAGCAAATTCAATATCATCTGCATTCAATTGGTCTACATCCAGTCCGACATACACGTCACCCTTGAAGGCATGAATGCTCTGTTTTGAATTTTCTACAGTGTGTTCGCGCCGATAATCCCTGTATCGTTCGACATTTAGTTTTGCAATGTTCTCGCTCACATTCATCAGCTGCTGGATCTCTCCTGATTTCTTAAGCCTCAATTCGCGTATGAGTCTATTGGTTTGTGTCAGTAATCTTGGTGTAGTGAAAGAGTCTTGTTGGATTTCTTTTTCAAAATCTAAGGTTTTAGCTGGCGAGATGACTGCAATCATATTTGTCTGTTATCGTAAGGGTGGCAAAGCTATATGAAGCGTTAGAATTATCGAATATTCCGTTAACCTTTATCGGATTTACCTCTAAATTGAAACGTGTAGTATTATTTGTAATTACAAAATGGTATCAAATGAAAGTGGGTTTTAGGATAGCAGTCTCAAAAATTGGGTGGGTGATAGGCCTTATATTGGTATCTAGTCTTGCATTTGGACAATCCTCAAATCAATTACCAGAACCTTCATTTGACACATGGACATCTCTCTTTCTATTTGTTTCATTGCAGGCACTGTTTGTGTTTGTGGCCCTTTTCAACCTGAAAGGAGCACAATCTCAAGCCAATAAAATTCTGGCATTGTTATTACTCACTTTTGCAGTGATTCTTTTTAGCTATGTACTTTATTGGACGAATTATAATCAGAAATTCGCCTATCTAAATGGTTGGTTTCATCCCTTGCTTTTGACGTCAGGGACTTTGTTCTATCTCTACGTTAGAAATATTGTGAATCAGCAGGTGCTCAAAAAAACTGATGGGTTGCATTTTGTAATTCCACTTTTGGTGGCGCTATGTCTGCTGCCTCTTTATATTGATAATTTCCAAGGCGTGCGCCATCTAACTTTAGATGACAGATATCGTCCATTTCTTTTGATTGGTTTCAGTACATATTTGAAATTGGTATACCTGGGGTTGTATTTGTTTTTGAGCTTTAGACATTACTTTTTAGCCAATCTAAAGGACTCCTACTTGAAACCTTGGTTTCATTATTTGTTGATAAGCTATTCAGGTTACTATCTGACCATTGTACTCTATTATGCATTGGTAAATCTTAGCTTTTTTGATGTTACATGGGATTATATGATCTCTTTTGCCATGTCATTCTTCATTTTTTGTGTGAGCTTTCTGGGTTATATATACCCGCAAGTATTGGCTGGTAAGCCAGTAACTAATATTATCCTAAGGCATAAGTATAAGAACTCGGGATTAACAGAAAGGGGAGAAGCGGAATTGAAAATGAAATTGCTTCAATTGATGAAGGAAGAGCAGCTTTTTTTGAATAATGATCTAAACCTTGATCAATTGGCTGCTCAGGCAAATACTACCAGACACAATGTATCTCTGGTAATCAACAAGTACTTCAATCAAAATTTCTTTGATTTCATTAATAAATATAGGATTGACTATGTTCAGCAGCTATTCCTTAAACCAGAATGTCAAGGAGAGCACGTTATTCAATTAGCCTATCGTGCTGGATTCAATAACAAAGTCTCGTTTAATAAAGCTTTTAAAAAATTTACAGGACAAACTCCATTGTCCTATAAATCTGATGTCATTGATTAGCTATCTTTTGAGGAAGATGAAGTCTCCGCCTTCATCTCCAGCACCCTTGATATCGCCAAACTGAGGTACTTGACCATGGCTGTTGTTCATCACTGCAATCTTAAATGAACTAAACAATATTTCTGCAGGAAGCAAACTTCTTTCATTTTCTTCAAGTCGCTTGGTCAAATACTCAATGAATACACTTTTGTCTGGAACAGTTTTCATGGCTCCACTTGTGATTGCTTTTCTACTTGGAAGCTTAGCCAGTTCTAGTGAAGCCATGTTTTGTATAAACATGTCTCTAGTTTTAAATATACCACCACTGAAACAAGCATCAGCAACTAAAAGTGTATGCTTCGTGTGAATACCTCCAATGTAATCTCTAATCATGGCATTGGATAACCAGGCTGCTTTAGAAGTTCTTTTGGCATCACTAGGCAACCAAAATCCTTGCTTAAGGTCTTCGTCCCATACACCGTGACCAGCATAGAAAATCAATAAATTATCTTCCTCGTCAATTTTTGACTGAAGTTCATCAAAAGTTTCTATGATTTCTGTTCTCGTTGGGTTTTGAAGAAATGTGATATTCTCCTCTTCAAATGTGTAATTTCTGGTAAGGACATCTTTTAATCTACCTGCATCAGCAATAGGGCCATCAAGTTGAGTAATAGATGGGTCTCTATATTCGTCTACACCTATTAACAAGGCATGATAAGTTTTCGTGCTGAAATAATCAACAATTCTGCTGTCAAGTTCTGACTCCTCGGTTTCTGGACTGGCCGTAGCAGGTCTTGAGACAACAGGTGTTGCCGCAGCAGTTGCTTGTGTGGGTTTTATCAAGCCATTTAGCAACAGATCAGCTTCGTCAGCTACAAAAAGCGCTTTCTTTTGCTTACCAAATTCATATACTTCCTTTGAGTCTGTGACAATTTTATAGTTGAATTTTTCCAACGTAACCGCATCATCCAATAGTTGACTGTTGCCAACTACTTTGAAGAAAGGGGAGTTTTGCTTAAAGGCACGTGCTTTATCAAAAGGTACCTTTACACTGTGGGTCATACCATCTATTGTGATCGGAAATTCCTCAGTGTCCGCATTATAAGTCCCTAATTCAGAGATACGTGTATAGTATTCTTGGTAAGATCCTTTGATCTTATCTCTGAAAAGTGCTGCCCTTCTTTCACTATCTCTTTTTTCTCTTTCAGCTAATATTTTGAGTCTTGCAGCTTCTAATTCTTTTGCAACTTCGGCTTCTCTATTTGCTAAATCACGGTAATAATCAAAAATTCCTTCTTTATAAGTTTCGGCTTCATCCAGTCTCGCTTCATAGTCAGTTGTACGCTCAAATTCACCCCTTGGTTTGTAGAGTTCTGCACGAAGATTAAGTTCCTTATCTATTTCAACTTTATATTTTTTATAAATTTCATCACTGCTATTGATTACAGGTGTAGTTGTTTCGGTAGATCGGGTATTGGTGTCGTTTGATGCGATTTGTGGGGCTTCACCCGAACTCCAGACTTCAATGCTATTATCACGCGATTGAATCAATATGCTAGATTTATCAGGACTTAACGCAACTTTTTCGATTTTCAAGCCAGTCGAAGAAATAATAGAAACTTCATCATGAGGATTAGAAACATCTCTGATTTTTAGGCCTTCTTCTCCATGTATTAAAATTTTGTTCTGCTGATTCAATACCCAAGAATAATAGAGTTTGTCAAAATCTTCAGGGGTAGGTACCGCTTTCCATTTTAGTAAATAACTTTTACCTGAAGAGATCTTCCAAAACCTTAATGAATACTTATCAGTTGTGGTCATCCAATCTGTCTTAGAAGGGTTTAAGTCAATATGCTCAATATTAGCCTCGTGACCTTTTAGTTTTTTGTCTATGATATCCAAATCAATATTTTTCACCAAAATTTCATCTCCTTTAGCTAAATACATGAGCTTTCCATCATAACTAGTTTTAAATGTACCAATGCCGCCTGTGCTCGCATGAAAGACATCAAATTTTCTACTTTGGAGTTCGACTTTATATATTCTTTTAGAAGGGTCTGAAACACCTTTTGTGCTCAATAAATAGAGCATCTGTGAACTGTTATTCAGATCAACCCAGTCAATTTTTTCGAACAGCGAAATTTTGCTGATTTGAGCGCCGTCAGAAGCATTTGAAAATACGATTTCAGAATCTGTAAAGGAGACAACTTGGTTTTGTCCTGAGTAAAATCGAATAAACTTGATTTTTTCCTTATGAGGTCTGATTTTGTAGAGCTCTTCTTTTGTAGAAAAATCGAATACGGTTAGAATTCCGATTTCATTTCCGATTGCAATATATTGGTTGTTTTCATCAACTTGAAACTCCGTGATTTCTCCAGAATTATCTTCAAGTTCTGCTACTTTTTTTGTCTGACCGAATGAACTTAGAATCGGTAAACTGAGCATTAAAACTAAAATCAATAAATTTTTCATTGTTCCTGAGGTTTGCTTCAAGTATCAAAGCTATGAAATAATCTGATATTAATGCATTTTTTAGACCTCTGGATAGAATTAAGAAGAATTAATTCGATTAGGACAAATTATTAGTCGATCAATGCA
The DNA here is from genome assembly GCF_900176375.1 of Reichenbachiella faecimaris. Classification (GTDB taxonomy): domain Bacteria; phylum Bacteroidota; class Bacteroidia; order Cytophagales; family Cyclobacteriaceae; genus Reichenbachiella; species Reichenbachiella faecimaris. Next base: position 76,498 of record NZ_FWYF01000001.1, read on the forward strand.
ACTATTGTTAAGGTTAAACAATCCTTAATGAGTTCACTAACTCATGCATAACCGTGTTGCGAAACTTTCTAAAAATTACGCTAAGAAATCTTATTAAGAACAAACTGTATTCCACCATTAATATTTTTGGGCTGTCGATAGGTATCGTTTGCAGTATTTTGATCTGGCTTTGGGTTGCTGATGAAGCATCATTTGATAAATTTCTACCTCGATATAAGAACCTCCATCAAGTATGGGTACATGCCACTTTTGATGGAAAGGTCAATACATGGCGGTCGATACCATTGCCAGCTTATGAAGCGATGAAGACTGCCAACAGCAGTATAATAAACTCTACCGTGACTGGCTGGGGAGGAGATAAATTACTAACTGTGGATGAAACTCGCGTGATTAAACAAGGGTATTATGTGAGTGAAGAGTTTCTTGAAATGTTCGAATATCCACTCATTAGTGGAGATCCCGCCACAGTATTGGATGATCCCTATTCCATTGTGATTAGTCAGTCTCTTGCTCAGACGCTTTTTAAAAACGAAGACCCACTTGGGAAAATTATTAGGTTGGAAGACCAGGCGAATCTAAATGTAACAGGTATTCTGAGAGACGTCCCCAACAATTCTTCTTTTGAATTTGAATATTTAGTGCCTTGGAAACAGAGAGAAATACTGAATGAATGGGTAGTTAATAATAAAACTAACTGGGGCAATTACTCTTTCCAGGTTTTCGTGGAACTAAGCAATGAACAAGCGCAGGCTTCTGTAGATGAAACTATTGCTACAATGCTTGCTGAAAATGGTGAAGATGACATGCCTAGACGGTTGTTTTTGCACCCAATGGAGCGATGGAGGCTGCATTCCAATTTTGTGAATGGTGTGGCCAAAGAAGGAAGAAATGATCATGTGAAGCTTTTTTCTGTTATTGCCATATTTATCTTGGTTATTGCGTGTATCAATTTTATGAATTTGGCAACCGCCAGATCTGAAAGGCGGGCTCGTGAAGTTGGTATTAGAAAGAGTTTGGGTTCAACCAGAAAGTATCTGATACTACAGTTCATTGGAGAGTCATTAGTCATTTCCATTATTTCATTTGTGTTGGCTATTGCTATGACAGAGCTGGTGTTGCCAGCATATAATAATTTGGTAGACAAAGAATTATTTGTTGATTATCAGTCATGGGAATTTTGGCAGATAGGATTCAGTATCATTTTCCTGACGGGTATACTAGCGGGGAGCTATCCAGCTTTTTATTTATCTTCATTTAGACCTGTAGAGACGCTCAAAGGAACGATCAAGGTAGGGAGGGGGGCTACTTCACCTCGTAAGATTCTGGTTGTCATGCAATTCGGATTTTCTATTCTTTTGCTTGTGAGCACAGTGGTTATATTTAGGCAAATTGAGTTGGTGAAGGACAGAGATCTGGGATATGATCAGTCTAATCTTATTTCCATTGACTATAGTGATGAGCTTGCAGAGAATTATGATGTACTAAAAACGCAGCTTTTGCAGTCCGGTGCGGTAGACGCAGTCACCCGTTCGAATAGCCGTATTACTTCAATCAATTCAAATAACTTCCTTAGCTGGCCTGGCAAACCCGAAAACTTAAAGGTCATATTTACCACAATTTCTACCGAATATGACTATTGTAAGACTATGGGAGTGAAGGTATTGCACGGACGAGATTTTTCTAAAGAATTTTCGACAGATACTTCAGCAATTGTTATCAATAAAACCGCGCTAGACCTCATGGGCTTAGAGGATCCAATAGGGACGACACTTGATCTGTGGGGTGATAAAAGACAACTTATAGGAGTAGTGGACAATGTGATCATGGGCTCTCCTTATCAAGAAGTGAAACCTCTGTTTATGATAGTCAACCCCAATTGGATCAATGCCATTACTGTTCGGCTAAAGAATAATGGAAGTATGAATGAAAATATCAAGACTGTTGAATCTATATTTGATCGTTATAACCCGGCTTACCCGTTTGACTATCAGTTTGCAGATGTTGAGTTTCAACGCAAATTTGATACTATTAATATGACGCAAAGTCTCGCTACTATATTTTCTCTTTTAGCAATTTTCATTACTGGGCTTGGTTTGTTTGGTTTGGCTTCGTTTACAGCAGAGCAGAGGACTAAAGAAATTGGTATTCGCAAAGTCCTTGGTGCGAGCATCCTTGGATTGATTGGTCTGATGTCAAAGGATTTTTCAAAACTCGTACTGATAGGCTTTTTGATTTCTACTCCAGTTACCTGGTATTTACTTGATCAATATCTCGAAAGATACCCCATTAGAGTGGATGTACAGTGGTGGATATTTCCAATTGTTGGGGTTGTTGCCCTTGTTTTTTCCTTGCTGATAGTAGGAAATCAGGCTGGGCGAGTGGCAAGAGCAAATCCAGCAAGATCTCTAAGAGACGAGTAAATTAATCTCGACGTCCCTGTAAATTATTTTTCATTAACAGAATAGCAAAAAATAGAATATCATTAACTTGCGGGTCTATTGTAGTTCAGCTATTTTAGACTCTCCCCGATATCCTATTGATCCATTAGCGAAGGCTTGGGTGTGCATTTTTGGTGAATGAAAAATTAATGGTTAGGACAAAATCAAAACACAAAACTTTATTACAACTCTCTAAATCAGACTATCTGCACAATGGTAGATTCAAGGAATTGGTGCATGAAGTTTTGGCTGCACTGAGTTTTGAGTTGGATGTGGAGCGTGCTGGTTTTTGGATTTTCAGTCAGGAGAATATGCAGATTAAGAATCTGTTTCTTTATGATAAAGAAAACGACACCTTTGTTAAAGGGAATACCTTTGAACAGGAGGCCTGTCCTAATTTCTATGATACACTGAGAACAAAGCTCATTATCAAAATTGATGATGCTGCCAATACAAAACTTACTGAAGAGATTAGAAAATCCTACGTTGAGCCCAACGGACTTAAATCAATGTTAGGGATTCAAGTATGGTACAAAGAAGTAATCCTTGGGGTGATATTTGTAGAGAAACAATCCGAAATACATCGCTGGACTACGCACGACAAAATTTATTTGACCACTGCTGCTTCATACATTTCACAATCCTACAGCTCTCAATTAAGGATTAAGGAAAAGGGGTTGCGCCAGCTCACAGAAGCCAGTTATCATTCTGTATTTAATGATAGCCCAGTACCAATGTTTATCTACGACCCTGGTACTTATACAATATTGGATGCAAACAATGGAGCCATTTCTTTGTATGGTTATGATCTGGATCAATTTAGGGAGTTGACCCTTTTGGATCTAAGAGCCAATGCAGGGGCTACCTCTAAGTCTGATGACTTAGATTACGAACAAAAAATCAATGCCAAATGGGAAGCTTCTGAATGGAAGCATAGGAAGAAAAACAACTCAATTTTTATAGTTCAGATTTCTGGACACTCCACTACGTATAGAGAAAAAAAGGCGAGGATTGCAGTAGCCATAGACATTACCAAGGATAAAAAACAGCGCGAAGAAAAGGAAGCACTGATTGCCAAATTGGAGGACTATGCATTTTATGCCTCTCATAATATTAGAAGACCCATATCATCTATTTTAGGAATTTTAGATTTGATAAAAATGACCTGGGATGATAGAAAAAGCTATGAAGAACTCATGGCAAATCTGCAAATTGCCACTATGGATTTGGATGAGGTAATTAGAGTAATGAATGCTAAATTAGACCTTGATTAAAAACAATATCACAAGAATTGTAAGCTCAAAAGCATGAAGAATAAAGTAAGAGATACCATATTAAAACGAAGCAGTTTTATCATTTTGATGTTGCTCATTCTAAGTGCCTTTGCTTTGCTTAGAATGCTTGCTACACATCAGGATATTGATGATGTTGCACGAATTGATTTGCCACTGGTTGAAATTCTGACCCAAATAGAAACTAACCAATTAGAGCAATCTATTAATTTCGAAAGAGCCATAAGATATGCTGAAGAGTTTGACAAGCACCAGTTTGCCAGAGAAAATTTCCTGCGGGCGGATAGCACGTTTAGGTATCTGGCTGCGATTGTGGATCAAGATTTATTGGATGCAGATGAGCAGGTTCAACGAGCATTAAGGAATACAACTAGCAGTAGTCAGCTATCGAAACTCAGGACATTGGAGGTGGCGCTTACCAAGCTGGAATCTGAACACACCAGTTATGAAAATCATGCCATAGAAGTTATGGAGCTATTGGAAGAAGGTGATGTAGCATCTGCTATGTTGAAGTCTGATAAGGTAGAATCTGAAGAGAATGAATTTAACAGTCAGATTGAAGGTGTTTTGATGCGGTTAGAAATGTTCACGGAATCTCAAGTAGAATCCGTTGAGCAAGAAGAGGAGCTATCCATGCAGTGGATTGTAGTGTTAACCATCTTCTTCACCACGCTATCCCTAGTGGCAGTTTATACCTTTAGCTACAAAATATGGGTGCCTCTTGAGCAAATTAGAAAGGGAGCGGAAAGATTGGGTGCAGGTAATTTGGATACACGAATACAATTAAAACCAGAAAGTATTACGGAAGATTTGGTAGATGCCTTTAACAATATGGCAGATCGCTTACAGGATGCACAAGAAGAAATAGAAAGGTTTACGCATTTTTCTTACAGTACAGCACATGATTTGAAGGCTCCTGTGAATAATATGAAATCACTCATTGAAATGCTGGAGAACACAAAGATGGGTGACAATAGCTATGATACCGTGCTGAAAAATGTAAAAAGAAGTGCGGATCAATTATCTATGACAGTAAATGCCTTGAATGATGTGAATCACCTTCGAGCTTCCCTAAATCAGGATGCCCAGATGGTTTCGTTCGACAAAGTTTTGGCTGAAGTGGCGCAAGGCATGCTTCAGGATATTAAAGATTCCAATGCAACATTTAGAAAGGACTTTTCAGCCTGCAAGCAAATCAACTACCCTCCATTGCACCTGAAGAGTATCATGCAGAATCTCCTTACAAATGCCGTGAAATATAAGAACCCAGAAAAGCCATTAGTGATAGAGATTAAAACTCTAGTGAATAAGGGCAGGGTTACGCTTGTAGTTAAAGACACTGGATTAGGTTTTGATGCTGTGAAATACAAGGAGGAGATCATGAAGCCATTTGTAAGGCTACATTCTCATGTAAATGGAAGTGGGCTAGGTATGTATATTATTAGCACGATTTTGAGTTATCATCATGGTGAAATGATTGTAGATAGTCGTCCAAAACAAGGTGCCAAGTTTACTGTCCACCTAAATGAAATGGATTAAAAACCCGTACCTTCATTTTTTTCTTTAGGAACTTCCAAAGCGGTAGGATCCAATTCTTTGAGATGATGAATGTGTTCGTCTACGAGATCGACTCTTTCCGTAACTGCGTCTATATATAGAATGAGCTCATCCTCAAGAGCAGCAATATCTTTATCAAAGCCGCCACTATCTTTTTTTGCCAAATTCTTTTCAATATGAATTACTTTTTCGCATTCATTTTTGAGAAAGGCCACGAATTTTTTATTTGTATAGTCAGTCTCTAGGGTCACAATGTCATCCAATGTTTCCTTGGCCGCTGGATCAGCATTGGTGTCATACTTATCAGTAACAGTAAAATACAGAGTTGTATCATAGTGATGAATTTGACGAAGCAAATCCAATATCTCCTTCCTGTATGTTTTTGAATGACAGTACGTTTTCATTCCTTCATAGCTCTCCATTTTGAGCGCTTCAATATCCCAAGCTGTTCTTAATTCATCCACAATAAATATGATATCTCTGGGCTTCTTCTGAGCAAGAAGTGGCAATGAAATTAGAAGAAGAATTACGAGTATGGATGATCGGTTTTTCATGAGTTTTTTTGAGTTACACGAATTCAATTTAATCAAAAATAGAATTTATATACTTAATGCTTAGGGTTGATTGATATAAAAATCCATAAGTGTCACTTGTATGTCTTTTCATAATCTCTAGTGAAATTGAAGCTGTGCCTGTTTTTAATAAAGATTTCTTATTTTGCAGTTGCATCAACCAATTATCACTATGAGAATATTCTGTATTATTATTTTAAGTTGTCTATTTGCGGTTAATCTTCAGGCTCAAAATTTTGTTGAAGCTTTCAAAGATGGAGGGAAATACTTTAAACATGCGAGATATGACGAAGCCATAGAAAAATTCAACGAGGCGTTGAAATACAATAATAGATCAGATAAGGCATGGTTTTATCTAGCCATGTCATTCAAGCGTAATGATCAGCCTGAGCAGGCTTCAATTGCATTTGAAAAGCTCAGAGCAGTTAATCCTGATTATAACCCGGCACAATATTTTGAGGGTGGTGAGGTATTTATCGAGTTGAACAGGTTATCAAGGGCTGAAAGATATTATGAGAAATTTTTGGCAGATTATCCAGATATTCCGAACAACACCTTAAAAAGGCATGAAGCCAAAAATAGACTGGTTTACGCTCAGAAGAGCAATGAAGTGAGAGAACAGCCAAACGCTACCTCCGAACCTGAATTGGTATCACAGCTAAATAGTAATTCAAATGACTATGCCCCACAAGTAAACCCTATGGGCACCAGACTCTATTTTACTAGTGTTCGTCAAGGTGGCTTTGATAACGTGCAAGATAGCTCAAGAGCGAACCATTATGGTGAAGATATATATGTTTCGAATCTCAAGAATGGTGCATGGAGTACACCCATAATGTTGCCCGAGCCTATCAATTCGATTAATGACGACTTTGGTTCAGCTTTTACAGGTGATGGTCAGACCATGGTATATGTAAGATGTGGAGGTGAAGAAAGTGTAGGTAATTGTGACCTCTACATCACCACACTTGACGGCACTAAATGGTCAGAGCCTGTAAATATGGGTAATGTGGTAAATAGTAAAGACTGGGAATCTCAACCCACAATAAGTTCTGACGGTACTCGAATCATTTTTACCTCATCACGGGATGGTGGCTATGGTGGCGCGGATTTGTATATGACGGAGCTAAATCATTTGGGAGATTGGGGAATCCCTCAAAATCTAGGAAGTACTATTAATACGCCATTAAGCGATAATAGCCCTTTTCTGGCAGCTGATGGTAAAACTTTGTACTATGCCACCAGTGGACATCCAGGCCATGGTGGTGTTGATATTTTTTATAGTGTATTTGAGAATGGAAAATGGGCTACACCAATCAACTTAGGAGCACCAATCAACTCATCTGGAGAAGATAAAAATTTCAGTATTTCTGGTTCAGGAGATGCGTACTTCTCATCATCTAGAGTGGGTGATAGCTACAATATATACAAGACCGATCTGCCGGATTATTTAAAACCAAAACCAACTGCTGTTATTGAGGGTATTGTAGCGAATGCTAATACAGAAGAGCCCTTGGGAGCATTAGTAATGATTGAAGATATTGATACAGGGGAGCTTATTGCGATTAACAAGAGTAACTCAGAAAGCGGAGAATACTTAGTGGTGCTACCTGCTGGTAGAAATTACAGTGTTTCTGCGAGTAGGGATGGTTATTTTTTCTATTCTCAAAGCTTTGACTTGCCAAAAGACACCACTTATCAAGAGATTACAAAAAACATCAACTTAGAGCCGATCGAAAAAGGTACTAAAGTGGTGCTGAACAATATTTTCTTTGAATCTGGCAGAGCAGAATTGAAGCCAATCAGTTACGTTGAATTGAATAAGGCAGTAGAATTAATGCAGCAGAATGGAACCATGGTGATTGAAGTAGGTGGACATACAGATAATCTTGGTTCGGAAGAAGCTAACCAGAGACTCTCACAGGCAAGAGCAGATGCCGTAGTAAAGTATTTGAAATTAGCTGGAGTAGAAGAAGCTCGCCTTCAAGCCAAGGGATATGGAGAGTCTGTGCCGCTAGAAGATAACAGTACTGCAGAAGGTCGTAAAGCTAATCGCAGAACAGAGTTCGTAATTGTTGAATTCTAAATCACAAGGGATCTTTGTAAGCCAACTAAAAATGTAGGTTCTTTTTTATCAAAGGATTTTGATTTATCTTTTGTGAACGAGGTACTTACATTTTTAGTTAGTTAAAAAAGTCATGCATGAGATTACTCCTTGTTTTTTTAGTCTTTAGTTTTTTTGTAACGGTAGTTGCAAAAGGACAAGGCAGTACTTTCGACCCAAAAGAGCCTATACAAAACTTTAGTCTGACACAGTGGACAGCTGAAGACGGACTTTCATCCAATAATCTTACAAACGTATTTCAAGACAGTAGAGGCTTGCTATGGGTTACTTCATTCAATGGAGTAATGATCTATGATGGTGAGCGAATCGAAGTGTATGACATAAATAATCTTGACCTATTAGAAACAGATGGCTTTTATACTGTTGTTGAAGACGATGATGGTGTGATTTACTTAGGTTCTCAAGGAAGTAGCATAATCAGCTATTCAAATAGTCGTTTTTCTGAACTTGAGATTTCTTCTGGTTCTTTACCAAAGTCCGTGCCGTCATTGCTAGTAAGCAAATCTGGGACACTTTATGTGGGTAGCAATAATCAAGGCTTGTTCAAACTAGAGAATGGAATAGCTTCACAAGTAGATGTTCCAATGCTCAATAAAAGTACCATCAGTAATATTAAGGAAGATGGAGAAGGTAAACTTTGGGTTGCCACTGAAGGCCAAGGTCTGTTTGGCCTTAGAGATGAACAAGTAGAATCTCATTATTCAATAAAAAATGGACTGCTTGATGATTATGTGGAGAGCTTGATTTGCACAAGTAATGGATATACGATGGTTGCCACTACTCAAGGGTTGCAATTTGTTGATGATCATGGGCAACTCAATGAAGTGAAAGGTTTGACCAACGTTTATATTAATTACCTACAGGTAGATGAGTGGAATTCTGTATGGGCAGGAACGGAAAACGGACTAGCCAGGTGGTCACCAATGAGTGATAAAGTGGATTGGGTTTATGGGAAGAGTGGTATTGATTTAGTACGAATCAGTTCGATCATAAAGGACGAAGAGAATAGCCTGTGGTTGACCTCTAGCAGGACTGGCTTGATGAGATTAAAAGAAAGCCAGCTATCCAACCTGACCCAACCCAATATATCTAGCAATAGAGTCAATATAATTCACGAATCTTGGAACGGTAAGTTGTATATAGGAACGGATCAGAACCTCCTTGATATCTATGATGGCTCATCATTTAGCAAGTTGGAAATTAACACTGATCTAGGGGGTAATGGGGTGCGTGATATATATCATGATCGTGATGGTTCCTTGTGGCTGGCCACTTATGTGGGAATCATACATAAGATGGGAAATAGAGAAACACTTTATTCGACCGCGAACGGAATGCCAGCCAATAATTTCCGAACAGTTATCAAAGACAAAAATGGATTTTTTTGGTTTGGATCAAGGTCAGGTGGCTTAGTGAAGTTTGCAGATGGTCAGATTCTGGAAATCTTAAACAACCAAAATAAACTAGAATCTAATTTCATTTTGAGCGCAACAGAATCAAAGAATGGTGATTTGTATATTGGAACTCACAGTGGTGGGATGACCATACTGAAGCCTTCTGGACAGACCATTACATACCATTTAAAAGAAGATGATTCAGGCGTGTTGCTGTTTAACATTGATTTGATTTCTGACTCAGAAGCATTAATTACTGCGAATATTGGTTTGATACACTTTTATGAAGATAGTTTGAGATTGATTGATTTGGCGATTGATCAAAGAAGTAAGACATATTTTGATCTTGTAGATGATGAGAAAGAGAATTTTTGGATGACCTCAAACCTTGGAATTTTACAAATCGAAAAGTCTCAATGGAAACAATATCGTGATGGAAAAATAGAAGAATTGCCTTATATCCTTTTGGATGAGAATGATGGAATGAATAACAAGGAATGTACGGGAGCAACACGATCGTTATTAACCGCTCAAGGGAAGATTATGATTCCTACGCTTGGTGGTGTTTGTGAAGTTAACCCTACCGGACTTAAAGATGGTGAGCGGAAGCCAAGGCTATGTATTAGAAATGTTTTGGTGGATAGTGAGTCACTACGGATTGACGAAGACCAAACGGTCATAGAGGCAGGTGCACTCAGGTATATTTTTGAGTTTGCTGTACTAAGTTATGCTGCTCCCGAACGAAATCAATTTAGATACAATCTGGAAGGATTTGAAAAGGAGTGGAGTGACCCTGTTTATGATGGACGGGTCGAATACACTAATTTGCCTCCAGGCAAATACACTTTTAAAGTAATAGGGGCAAATGAAAGTAACATTTGGAACACAGAGCCAGTCAGTTTTACTTTTCGGGTGAAGCCATTTTTTTATCAGACCATCTGGTTTTACTTATTAGTAGTACTTTTTATTATTGGTCTATTTCTGATCATATACAAATGGAGAATTTCATTTATAAATAGGCAAAACATAGAACTCAAAAAGGTCAATGCCGAATTGGACAGATTTGTTTATAGTGCATCTCACGAAATCAGGTCTCCTCTTGCTTCCATCTTAGGGTTGATCAACTTAGCAAGAATGGGTGAGGTCGAAAAACAACACCAGTATTTTGATCATATCGAAAAGAGCGTCAACAGGTTAGATGATTTTATTCAGGACATCGTAGATTATTCTAGGAATGCACGCCTGGGAATTGAAGTTGATGAAGTAGATTTTGAAACCACTATATCGAATATATTGGCTGACATCAGCCATACCAAAAATTTTGATATCATAAGATGCAATACAAAATATACATTGGAGGGCAAATTTTATAGCGATTCCAAACGACTCAAAGTGGTTCTAAGCAACATCATAACCAATGCCTTTAAACATCATACACCAGATAGAGTTGATGACCCGTTTGTTTCCATTGAGGTGTCAAACGTCAAGAAAGACGTGAAAATACAAGTTGTAGATAATGGCCCGGGAATAGAGAAAAAGGATCAATCAAAGGTTTTTAATATGTTCTACAGAGCAACAACAGCCAGTGAGGGCTCAGGATTGGGACTTTATATTGTAGAGGAGACCTTGGAGAAAATTCATGGCATCATAGAAATTCAATCGAAAAAAGATGAAGGAACCTCTTTTGTGATTACACTAAGAAATCTTGCCGCATTACATAAAAAATAGAGTAACTTAAAATAGCATTGAGGAGATGCTGTTAATAGAAATGATTTAAAAAACATAGCCCATGAATAAGGTCATTTTTACAGCGGATGACTACGGAGCCATACCTGCTATAGACGAAGGAATTATTAAAGCAGTAAATGCTGGTAAAATTAACTCTGTTGCTGCGTTTTCAAATCACGATCATTTTGAAACCAAAATTAAAAAACTGCAAGACGCTTGTGCTGAAAAAACTTTTGAAATAGGTTGTCATCTGACGATCTCTTCAGGCAAACCCGTCTCTGGAAGAAAGATTGGGCTATTGACAAGGTCGGGTACACTGAGCTTGCGTAAAGGAAAGTACTTTAAAAAGTACACTCAGATGCGCAGGTCTAAGCATACTGATCGTGAACTTAATGATTTGCACTATGAACTAAGTAAACAAGTAGAGCAGTTTGATCGATACAATGTACCCATTACCAATTTGAGTAGTCATCACAACACACTGTTTTTCTTTCAGGATTTTCATGAAATATTTTTCAAAGTCGCACAAGAAAACGGCCTGGCGGTTCGCTCACCACTAAACATTCCCAAGGCAATGAACGACCTCTATATATCCATGGTCGTACTAAGAATGTTTGATAATATGAGCAAAGAAAACCGAAAGTGCATTTTAAACCACTCACGCAATATGAGAACATTTCTTGCTCATTTCGAAGCATTGCCTAAAATGCCTATTGCATTAAATACCGTGCACTATGGCCCATTGGCATTGCCTACTAATAATCTAAACAATGAGGAAATAAGCTCCTTTGCTGACGAAAAGAACCTGGCACTTAGAGAAGACCTGAGTGTGGAGGCACCTGAAGAAGAAGTCATGGAGTATGTGTTTCATCTTATAGATGATGACTACGCCAAATTAGGTGAGTATTGCAATCAAACAAAATTTTCTAAATCAAAATATACAGGTATAGATTCTAGCTATTTTGATAGTAGAATGGCAGAACAAAGGGCACTTCTTAACTTTGACCTGTCTGCATTGGTGTCTTTCGAGTCCTGGAAGAACCTTTAAGATTAACTTCTACCTAGTGAAAATAAGAGTCAGGTATACACCTGTCCGAGTTTTTGGTAATGTGCCAATAAGAGTAAAAAACGCAATATTTTTCACTAGGTAAATTGCCGTTATGATATCTAGGTGATTATGCCTATATATTTCATATATAAATTCAAACTATTGTAAATCATGGAGTATATATCTATCTTATAAATGATGATCTGAGAAATCATCATAATAAAGAAGCAAAAAACACCTTTTACAGCAGCTGAGATTAATTGATTTGGATGTTTAGTTCAATTTCTAACACTAAGTCTATTTCAAATGAAAAGGATTGTTTTATGCTGCGCTTTCCAAGTTTTCTTATGTTCATTTTCTACGGCTCAAACAACCGTTTATTCAGCTGACTTCGAAGTCGATACTGATGGGTGGACTACAACCAATTGGACAAGAGATGCCGATGGTGCTTTAGGGACTTCAGATGGAGATTATCTTCATCCCACAAGTTTTGATGATTACGCTGCAGGCATAGATGTGACGGCTACAAGTGGAGTCATTGATTTGACAGGATTTTATAATTTGGCTCTGTCCGTGGATATAAGTTATGATACAGATGACTCTGGCCCTGGCCTGTTTGATAATCGACAAGATGGGTTCACCATAGAATATTCCCCTGATAATGGAGGAGGTTGGTTTACTCTTGGCAGTGATCAGGAGGGTATAAACTGGTTCAATGATGATGATGTCACCGCTTTTGGTTTACCTGGCTGGGATGGACAAAGTGGGGGTTGGATTACTAGCCAAATGCCGTTACCTGATGCTTTAGAGAATAATGCACAGGTTTTATTTAGGATAAGGTTCGCTTCAGGCACCACAGGTCTGGGTAACAACGAAACACTTGGAGTAGGTGCTGGCTTTGATAATTTTACAGTTACTAGTTACTCTTCTTCAAATGGTTCACCGGGCAATGTGCCCACCAACTTGTCTCTATGGCTCAAAGCAGGTTCTAGAGGGCTAACTGACGGTAGTGAGCTTGGAGCATGGGCAGATGAAAGTGGCAATGAGAATCATGCTTATGAGCAAACCAGTGTCGATCGACCAACTGCAAGTGGTCAAATGATCAATAATAACTCTGTTATTGACTTTGACAATAGTCACATAGAGGGCGCAGCAGGTATTTACACGCAAGAAATTTTTATCGTACTAGATCCCGATTTTATCAGCAGTTCGTCTGCCGAAACGGGAGATATACTGGGTTATCAAGTGGGTGGCGTCGGCAGTCTTGAATTTGGTTCATCAACGGTACAATTAGATGATGAGTTAATTACTCATACAATAGACCCAAATCCTGGCTATAGATCTGCTTATCAGGATTTGACTGGTGAAGTGGTTTTGGCCAACCCTATGATTATTAATGATCGAATTAATGCAACAAGTGACGGGCAAAACATTTTTGTAAATGGAGAACGTGTGGACAACATTGAGGTAGACCCGGATGGTGATTTTGTGTCTTTCAGTGATCAACCTTATATCTTAGGCTATGGTTTTGATCTTGCTGATGATTTTCAAGGAAGCATAGGCGAGGTGATTAGTTATACCGGACGGCTAACCGATAGTGATCAACAAGATATATTTACTTATTTGGGCATTAAATATGGAATTACATTAGATACTAATCCAGGGAGTGCTACCATTAATTTTGATTATCAAATCAACGGAGGAACTCTCATTTGGCCTGGAACTACAGATGCCAATTACCAAATTTATCATCATGATGTAGCTGGTATTGGCAAGGATGAAGCAGCACAGGAATTGAACCAGTCTAGTAGCCAAAGTGTGAATGATGCGACAATTGTAAATATTGAAGCCGCAGACGATTTGGATGATAGCGAATACCTTGTTTGGGGAAATGATGATAATACGAATTCATTTACCACAGACGACGTCATATCAGGAATTACGGAACGCTTGGAGAGAATTTGGAAGGTAAAGGAGACTGGTGATGTGGGTGCAGTTACAATCAATTTTGACATCACTAATCTGGCTGTAGATAAGGACAATACCACACTGAATTTGTTAATTGCTCCATCATCTGCGACCATGCCTACGGATTTAGCCAATGACGCAGTAACGGCTTTGATCATTGGAGGAAATGTAACAGATCAGGGAGGACATGATATTCTTACATTTAGTAATGTGGATTTTAATGATGGTGATTTCTTCACCATAGGTGGAGATGTTCAAACTATTGCTCCTGGAGGAATATCATCAGGACTTACCCTGTGGTTGCGTCCAGACGAAGGGCTAGAAACGAGCGGTAATTTGGTTACTTCTTGGAAAGATGTGAGCGGGAGTGGAAATGATGCTGATCAAGGGGATAGTGATGAAAAGCCTAGCTTGGTTAGTGCAGAAATCAATGACAATGATGCTATTGATTTTTCAGATGATTTTCTGGATGGCATTGCAGGGTTTAACACGCAGGAGTATTTCATCATTTTAAAACCTGATTTAGCCATTGCTGCGGGTGCAAGCAATGGTCAGGTACTAGGACTTCAAAATGGCACAGATGCAGGTTTGTACTTGGGCGTGGGGGCAGATACCCTGATTGGACATGAAGTGGATGGCTATAGGTCTGCCTACGAAGACGGTGTGGCGTCAATAACTAGTCCAGTCATTATGCTCAACTCCAGAAATAATGACGGTGGAACAGCACAAGAATTGCTGGTAGATGGTATCCAAGTTGACAATGGAGATGACGGAACTTTTGCCAACAGATCTAATTCATATTTCAGATTAGGAAACAACTTTCTTGGAACAAATGGCTATGACGGCAAAATCTCAGAAGTGGTTAGCTTCAATTCTCGACTTTCAGATGCTGATCATAGAGATGTTGAGAGTTATTTAGCTATTAAATATGGTATTTCATTAGATATTTCAGTCGAGGGATATACTGCCAATGGCGCTACTATTTACGATAATAATGCCTATGCTAATGAAATTGCAGGTATTGGTTATAATTTGGATCATGGACTCATTCAGTTAACTTCTCAAAGTACCGCGTCAGGATCAGCAGTTAAAGTATCTGGAAGTTCAGCCCTGGAGTCAGGAGAATATTTGATGTGGGGGAATGATGGAAGTGATAAAACATTGACGCAGACAACAGAGCTACCATCAGCATATAGTACACGCCTCACTACCGAATGGCAAGTGGATGTTACAGGTTCACCTGGAGCCGTGACCGTCAAGGCATATTTGGCAGGAGTTACAAATTATTCGTTACTGAACAAGGCACCTTCTTTATATGCTCTATTGATCAATAACACGAATGATTTTTCTACTGTTGAAACAGCCATAGAGGGCAGCAGTTTTTCTGGTGACACCATCATATTTAATAATGTCACTTTTTCAAATGATGATTATTTTACGCTTACGCTACCAGCTTTACCATCTGGTGCAATTGGTATCAGCAATGGCACCTTATGGATTACATCTGATTCAGGCGTTACTACCAGTGGTAGCGATGTCACCCAATGGGACAACCAAGTTTCGGCAGCAGGCTTAAGTGCCTTAGAGGATGTAGATGGCTCACCTCCTCAAATAGCATCAGTGAATGGATACAATTATATTTCATTTGATGGCTCCACTTATCTAGAATCCAACGGAATTATAACAGGGACAACAATTTTCGGAACTACTGATAACACGGTCATGGCGGTCGTAAGGCCTAATTCAGGCACTTATCTGGCCGTATGGGAAACATCAAGTACCAACAGGGCAGGTTTTGGTTTGAATGGAAGCAATGCCTCTATGATATTTGTAGACGCTAGTTCAAGTGAACAAGCGATTGGCAGTACAGATATTGTCACTCCTTCAGAGTTTCAAATTATCACCTATCAATCTACTTCTGCCACGAGCAATAATATTTATGTCAACGGAAATTCAAGTGATGGTACTTCAAATGCTGGTACTTTAGCTGGAGGCAGTGCAGGTTTAGGCCTTGGAGCTACCCCAACTGGCAGCTCTGGATTCAATGGTGATTTGGCCGAAATTGGATTTTGGAGTACGGCAATTTCTGCTTCAGATCGAAGAGACGTTGAAAGCTACTATGCATTAAAATACGGAATTGATTTAGATATATCTGCCAGTGACTATACATACAATGGCGGAACGACCATCTACGATAGAACGGGTTATAATACTCGGGTGCGTGGAATAGTGGCAAATAATGATCAAGGTTTGTACTTGGATTCTACGGGCAGTATAAATGGAAGTGACGAGATAGAGGTGAATAACCCATCTTCATTAAATAATTTAGATGGTTTAGTCATTGGAGATGATAATGGTTCCTTGAACTATATTTCCTCAGGCCTTCCAGTTTCGGTAACAGAACGTGTCACCCGTAAATGGGGTGTGTATGAAGTCAATGATGTAGGAACTGTGAGCATTTCTTTCGATCTATCATCGGAAGACAATACAGGCTATGTAGTAGCTGACTTTGCATTGATATTGGATGATAATGATGACTTTACGGATGGCGTACTTGACATTATTGCTGCTCATTCATTCAATTCTGAAATTGTAACAATTAACTATGTAGATTTCTCAGGTGCTACTCATTTTGGTCTGGCTACAGGAATAGACATCACTAGCGACACTGACGGTGACGGAATTCCAGACTATTTTGAAGTGGCGCATGGAAGCGACTACAATGATGGAGACAGTCCTGTGGCTGGTGGAGCTGGATCTCCACCTACTGATGCAGACGATGCCAATGGCCCACTAGAAACTACCCTTTCACTAAATTCTGGTAGGATTAGTAGTGCATTAGAACAGCTCTTAATTGATCAGGGTGTAGTAGCCCCTGTATCAAGAAATACAGATACAGACGAAGATGGGCTATCAGATTGGAGGGAGGTTCGGGATGGAACTGATCCTTTTGATGCAGATTCGCCAACTAGTGACGGAAATGTTGATTCTGATGGAGATGGATTGAGTGATGGACTAGAAGCTATAATAGCAGCTGAAGGAGGGGCAGTAGACCCAGATTCAAGTACAGATACAGACAATGATGGCGTTCCTGATTATTATGAAGTATTGAATGGTTACGATCCTAGTGATGCCGACGAACCATTGCCAGGAGGTGGAGCCCTAAGCGATGTCAATGATGCTACTGGCTCAGCTGAAGGATCAGCCCCTGTCATTAGTGATGCATTGGAAAGCCTACTCATCGAATCTGGTGCAACAGCACCCATTGAACTTTCAAGTGATACAGATGAAGATGGCATTCCTGATTATATTGAAGTAATTGGCAATACAGACCCCTTCAACGAAAATAGCCCGACAGTTTCATCTGACATTACCACTATCAGGAGCTTGCAAGCAGATTATCAAGCCACTAATCCCAATTGTGAAATACTTGATGGTTATCAATGGGTAGACGTCACAGACAATCTGGGCAACCTTGTTTTTTCAATAAACCCGCTTGGAAATGATCTGGGAGAGACGTGTTGGGCTGTTCGGAAATTGGATGGTGAGTCTAATGTAAGAAACAGAATGCTGGGTGCTTTTCAAGAGTATGTATTAAATAGAAATTGGTGGATCAGTCCCACTACTCAGCCAGCAGGAGATTATCCTGTTTATTTACGATTTTATTCACTTGCCTCAGAGCCTCAAGATCTTTGGACCAAAGTAACTAATGATGGACACGACCCTGATGTGATGGCTGACTTCGTTCAGGATAGCATCAATTTCACTAAACAGGGTGGTATAAATGACCTGAATCCATTTGAAGAAGGGAGTAGTACGGAACTTATTCATAGTAGAGGAGAACAATTTAGAGGAAGTGATTACCAGTTCACACTTAGTGTGAATAGTTTTTCATCTTTTGCAGCTTTTTTTGAACCTGGGAACCCTAATTCTGCCCTGCCGATTGATCTGGCCTTTTTCAAAGGGTTGAATAGTGATCTTGGAATAGAACTCACATGGCGTACCTTGAGTGAACTCAATAATGACTACTTTATACTCGAAAGAAGTCAGCATGTAGATTCATTTGAAGAGATAGTGAGGGTAGATGGCAATGACGATTCCAACGAAATTGTAGATTACAAATGGTTGGACAAAAAACCTTTACAAGGGAAAAGTTATTATCGGCTTACTCAGGTAGATAACGATGGGAAATCCAATTCATCTGATGTGATTATGATTGAAAGTGGATATACTCGTATTCAGGTTTACCCTAATCCAGCCAAGGAAGTGATCAATGTATCTTTTGAACATAAAACTTCAATTAGCGAAATTACTTCCTTAAACGTTATTGATATTTCAGGGAGAGATTATCCAGTTACTTACAGATTTGAGTCAAACAACTTGTTCATTCCGATTGCGCATCTTGAGGCAGGTTTTTATATTTTAAAACTTGCAATTAGAGATCAGATTCAATCATTTTCCGTAAGAATTGATCATTAGGTCGTGTAGAAACTCCAAGGATATTTTTGATAAAACAGAATGTTGGTATTTATATTAAATTAAAGAACTACCTTTGTCGCTGGAATCAAGAAGAACCATTCCGTATTTGTCCTTTCTACATAATTTTTTAGGCTTATCTGTTTAGGTTTTAGTATTTCCATAGTTGGGTAAAGTGCTCAATTTTTAAATCTAAATATACGATATGTCAAAATCCCAGAATAGCTTCATCAAGAATCAGAAGGCAAAGAAAAAAATGCTGAAGAAGAAGGAAAAAGAGGAGCGACGAAAGGAAAGACAAGAAAATAACAACAAAGGAGGAGAGTTATCTGACATGATGGCGTACGTTGATGAATTTGGAAATATTTTATCCGAACCACCAGAGCCAAAAGTCGAAAAAAAGGATGAAAAAAAAGATGCTTCCCTTCCGCGACCAAGAACTTAAACAAAGATTTTTTTTAATAATTTAATAAACAATGCAAGGAACAGTAAAATTTTTCAATGACGCCAAAGGATTTGGTTTCATTAAGCCATCAGATGGAGGAGACGACATTTTTGTACACACTTCAGGTCTAGTGGATGAAATCAGAGAAAACGACGAAGTTGAATTTGACACCGAAAGAGGTAAAAAAGGCATCAACGCAGTAAACGTAAAAGTTCTGGGTTAATCCTTTCTTTTGATATCATACAAAAAAGTCAAGCGAGTTCATTTGAACTCGCTTTTTTTTTGCCCTATCTGAAAAGTATTTATCACAGGGGTTACTTCATAGATTTGAATAAGATACTTCTTACTTGATTTCAGAATTTTTGAAGCGTTTGTTGATAATGTAATCTATATCCTTTCTGGTCAGGTTGCTTCCATCTTCCAGTGTTGAACTTATTTTCCTTACAATTTCATCCAGATTTTTGGTTGATTCATGTAGGGCTTTCAAAAGCTCTTCATCTTGTATAGATGTATTGTGTATTTGAAGCAAGTTTGATATTCCCAGAATGCTGGATAGAGGAGCTCTCAGCATGTGTGAGTTGACAAAAGCATATTCCTTAAGTTGATTGTTTTGTATGAGAAGCTTCTGGGTTCTTTTGTCTACTGCGGCTTCAAGTGAGCCATTAGATTCAATCAATTTTTCATTGAGCTGATGTAATTCTTTGTTCATTGATTCAATCATGGTACTGCTCAGTGAAAGTTCTTTGTTTTGACTTTTCAGTGTGTTTAGCAGCTCTTTTATTTTTTTGTTTTTATAATGAGAAGCAATAAAATCTGCTAAAGATTGAGTGATCAGGGCGTGTTCTGCTTCCCATTTTCTTGTGTTCCTGATATGCTCACAACAGACCACGCCTATGGCCTTCTGATCTAGCAAAATAGGGCAGTCGAGCATGGATTTAATACCTAGAGGTGCCAGATAATTGTCTTTGAACTCTGAAGTGTCAGGGTTAGAAATGGCATTATGTGCCATAATGTAGGGTTTGGTTTCTACGGCTTCGAAATAGGATGGATAATCAACCTGACTGATGACAATCTCTTTTGTATTCTCTGAGCCATTTTCAACTAAATACTTCAATTCCAATATGTTTCGATCCGTATTGAACAGCCAAATACTAACGCGATCTACTTCCAATGAATCCTGAGCCAAGGCACAAACATTCTCAAAAAGATTTTTAGTAGTCTTAAATGCTTCAGGATTCCTTGTCAATTCAATCAGTGCAGCATTGAATGCAGTGAGTTGCAGGCTTTTTTGCTCTACGCTATTTTTAAGATTAGTAAGCTCCTGATTGTTTTCGACTGTTTTGCTATAAGCTTCGCCCAGAAGATTATACAATAAATAGGTAGACGCTAGAATGGCACCAAGAAAAACCACTCCTGACCAATAAGATGCACTGCTTGAAACTAATAAATTGTAAGTACTTCCTACAGATTCGAGCACAATCAAAAAATTGAAAAGATAGGAGACCAAAATAATAATAAACCAAATTCTAGAGGCTTGAAGTCCCTGAATTAATACTGCCAAAATGGGTATAAATGGAAACCAATAAATGGTAGTATTGAATGTCTGGGGTTGAGCGAGGAATAGAAATTCAATTAATATAAATATGAGTAGAGGCATAAGGAACCTTATCCACGTAGCATGAGCAAATCTTATACTGAGCAAGGTGACAGCAAGGCTGGCCACGAAATAAGAGGTATATACTATAATCGACCCAGACCTAAGATCAACTGTAAGGTCAACAATGACCATTATACCCGACACCATAAGATTTACAATAAGGACAGAGAAGAATACCTTATTGGATTGGATCTTATAGTCAGTCATGTTGAGCCAACGCATGAATTGTCTTTGGTTAAGTCAAGGAAATTTGTCACATAGCTAGTACTTAATCTAGCGAAAAAATATCGTGTTTACACGTTTTTGACCTATTCAATTCTTAGGCTTCTATGGAAGACTAGCTTTGAAATCATCATAACTCATTCCACTTTCTTTAATTTTGTCAGTGCTACAATTGATGTCATTAGCTTTTGCATTGATATCTGCAACTCGCGAAGTTGGAGATGGATGTGTACTTAGAAATTCTGGCCCTCCGGCTTGTCCTTCGGCAGTGAGCTTTTCAAAAAAGGTAGCTGCACCATTACATGCATACTCTGTATCTGATAAGTAAATAACTGAGTGTTCATCTGATTCGGCTTCGTCATCTCTGCTAAATTTAAGACCAAAGAAACCAGTAGCTAGTTGCGCCAGTTGAGAATTGCTCGCTTCACCTAGA
Source organism: Reichenbachiella faecimaris (assembly GCF_900176375.1). GTDB lineage: Bacteria > Bacteroidota > Bacteroidia > Cytophagales > Cyclobacteriaceae > Reichenbachiella > Reichenbachiella faecimaris. The sequence goes on from NZ_FWYF01000001.1 coordinate 97,853, forward strand.
ATAATCTGACTAAGCAATTGGAGTCCAACTTGCTGCTTCATTTGATCACTTGAGTGGCGCTCTGAAGCATGAGCAATTTCATGTCCCATAACACCCGCTAAATCATCTGCAGTATCCAAGTACTTAATCAAACCTGTATAAACATAAATAAAGCCTCCAGGCGTTGCAAAAGCATTCAAAACATCCGCGTCAATAATTTTCACCTCATTATAATGAAATAGGTCTTTATATTTAACATCATCACTGGCAGGCAACTATGGCGGCTGTCATATTCTGGATATACTCGTATGCTTCAGGGTAATTTGCTTCTGGAAGAATGGGGTAGTTGGTTGGATCCGCCTCAATCTGAGCAACTACTGATTTACCTAATTCTACGTCATTGGCAGGTGTGAGCCCAAGAAGCTGATCTGTGGCTTCACTACACGAGTTTAAGAAAATAGCAGCTATCAGTAGGTAAAGAATATGTTTACTTTCTCTCATTGAACAAATTTTGGTTACATAATAATCAAACCACAAATGGGCAACAACAAAGTTACACAAAAGTGAAAATGAATGGGAGAAGTAGTAATGAGACTTTTTCGTCCCTTGGATTATATCTAGTTTTGCCGAAAGATTTCATGCATGGATACATTTGATTCCCTACAGTTAAAAAACCCTCTAATTAATGTTATTACTGATTTGGGCTTTGAGAAACCTACACCTATTCAAGCTCAGGCTTATCCTGTCATATTATCAGGTAAAGACTTAGTAGGAATCTCACAAACTGGAACTGGAAAGACCTTCGCTTACGTACTACCCCTGCTGCAAGAGCTTAAATTTTCAAAGCAAAGCACTCCCAGAATTTTGATTCTTGTCCCTACTAGAGAGCTTGTGGTGCAGGTAGTAGAACAAATTGAAATATTAGCAAAATATATCAATGTGAGAGTACTTGGTGTCTATGGGGAATCTAATATCAAAGTACAAAAGGAGGCTTTACTTGAAGGTCAGGATATCATTGTGGCTACACCAGGCCGCCTTTATGATTTGATCATAAATAGAGCACTACAACCAAGGGATATCAACAAATTAGTGATCGATGAGGTGGACGTCATGCTAGACTTAGGATTCAGAGTTCAGCTAACCAATCTTTTTGAATTACTTCCGACGCGTAGACAAAACATCATGTTCTCAGCTACAATGACTGAGGAAGTTGACGCCTTGATTGAAGACTTTTTCACTACACCTCAGAAAATAGCTGTTGCAGTCAGTGGAACACCATTAGACAACATTGCTCAATCCAGTTATGCAGCTAAGAATTTTCATACCAAAACCAGGTTGCTCAATCATTTGTTGGAGAACAAAATTGAATTCCACAAAGTTTTGGTTTTCATTTCAAATAAGAAATTGGCGGATCGATTGTTTGATGCTGTGGAAGAATCTTATGGCTCACAGGTTTGTATCATTCATTCAAATAAATCACAGAACTACCGTTTGAGATCTGTAGAAGAATTTGATGAAGGCAGTAAGAGAATATTGATTGCAACAGACGTGATAGCCCGTGGACTTGATCTAGAAAGGGTGTCTCACGTCATTAACTTTGATGTACCCAATTATGCTGAGAATTATATGCATAGAATTGGTCGGACGGGTAGGGCAGAGGAGCTTGGCAAATCAATTTTGTTTTATACAGAAAAAGAAGAGGTACTCAAAGAAACGATTGAGACTCTGATGGATTACCAAATCCCAAATATGGATTTTCCGGAAGCAGTTGAAGTCACTAATGAATTGATACCTGAAGAAAGACCTAAAGTGGCAGAGAGCAATTACAACAGAAACACTAAGCCACGTGTAGCAACCTCGGAAGACGAAGAAAAAAAGGAGAAAAACAAAAAGGTAAACTTAGGGGGTTCATACAAGCGCAAACTGGCATCAAAGCACAAAAAGCCAAAGACCAGAGGAGATAAAAATCAAAATAAAAAGAAGAGGAGATAATCTTAAAGGGTATCAACTGTCATGATTTGTAGACCTGTCTTTAGTTAGCTTGCTTTCAAAGGTACTCTTGGTTAGCACTTGATTCATCATTCTGATCACATCATCGATCTCAATGGATGTATCATTGATATGTTTGAGCATTTCGGGCAGCTCATCTTGTTTGAAAGTATTTTTATCCTGCATCAGACTCGTTAATCCAAGCAATCGTGAGAGGGGGCCACGCAATTCATGCGAAGTCTGAAAAGCATATTCTTCCAGGTTTTGAAGTAATAATTTACGTTCCTGATCCTGTCTGCTTTTTTCTGTTATATCCAATTTGTTGAGCCACATCCAGCTCAACTTACCATCATCAAGTTGCGAGGTGACATGGCTGATAAACCAGCAGTCTGTGTCGTGTATAGATTCGGCAAGCACTTTGCCATTGAGGTGATAACTGTTGTCAACAATGGCATGGAGCAGATTTACAGCCGATTCCTCATGATCCATGACAAATGACAGACTCTTGCCAATAAGCTCGTTGGGATTTTTGTGGAGGTAGAGTTCCGCAAATACATGATTGCATTCCACCAATTTCAGATGATTGAGCAGATAATCAATCTGTTCTTCTTTGGGTAAATCAATGCGCATGGGCGCTTCCAAATCAAGTCTGGCAATGCCCTCAAAACTATTAGTAAATAGTTTGCGGTACTTTTCTTCACTTTCCTGTAGTCGTTCTGTAATTCCGATTAACTGACTTTGCTTTTGTCTAAGGTCAGTTGTTCTTTCTTTGACCACTTCTTCAAGATTCGTAGTCAGTTGGTCTAGTTTGATGTTGTTATTTAGCAGACGGACATTCGACTTTTCATATATATATAACAAATAGCCAATGACTATATTGAATATGGCCCAGTAATAGATGGAGGTAAAGTAGGTGTAGTCATTGTCCAGAAATTTTTCTGTCTCTATTCTGTTATTATCAAAATACAACAGATACGATTGTTGATAAAAAATGCTTATCAGACTAAAGAGCAGCAGAAAACCAAAGGCAAAAGGTGATTTTCTGAACGAGAAAAGTATTTGACAAACCACAGCGAAACCTATAATACTCAGATCGAAGTGAAAATAGTAATCGACTTCTGTGCCTTGTATGACTGGATCCAGAACAAGCCAAAAGGCAATCCATGACAATAAATAGAGCCATCTGCTTATGGTGAAAAGTCCTTGACGGTTGATGAAATAGCACAGCACAGAGGCCATAGCAAACATTAACCTCGTAAATTGATCAAAGTTGAATTCGGACCAGGGTTTTATATATTCCTTGTAGTCCAACAGATAGGAAATCAGGATGATCACTGGCACAACCAGAAAGAGCACATTAGCTAAAATGACTCGCTCTTTTGAAGTATGGCTTTGATTGGAAGCAGAACCCGCCAGAAAAAAGGACTCTATAGACTGTAGATTAATCAATAAGTTTAGTGGCTATATTTTATTTGTTGAATCTCTGTCAACAAGTAAAATGTGGTTTATGACTTGTCTTAAGTTAATTAAGAAAGAGCAAAATTAGCACTTCAACGTTTGATTAGTTACTGCAAAGGTGATTTTTAACAAAAAATTAATAACTAATTAGCTATTGACCTGATGCATTTCATTACAGGCTGCAGCTTGGTGTGTGGATTGTCATCATCGAATAAATGCTCGTAAAAGCTTTTAGTGCTGTAAACCTTAAGGGACGAATGCCTAGCACCATCATACGCACGCTTCATCGTAGGGGACTCTAAAACTGGAAGTGATTCCAGGTTCACATGATTGAACTCCTTGAGAAGGGATTTCCATTCCTTTTTTGAAAGAGCTCTTTTATTCACTGATTCTTCAGCTGAACGATTTTCATTTTTTCTTACAACCAAGCTATCCTCAGTGATTGAGATATGTTCATAATACCCTCTGGACAGAGATTGGAATTCAATTTTGACTATTGTATCAATTTGAGCATGTGCAGAAATGGATAGTAAAAGAAAGAAGCTTAGAACTCGAATCTTCATAGATTAATAGGGGTCTTTTTAAAACAATGAGTCAATAATGATACCACATATTACAAAACAAAACCTCTGGAATTTACTCCAGAGGCCTTGTTCAATTTACTTAGAAAGTAAATAGTATGGGTTAGTTCTTAATAAACCTTGAATTGATTGTTGCTTTCTCTGTCAGGACAGATACAATATATACGCCTGTTTTTAGATTTGATACGTCAATGCCATTGTCTGTAATTTTCACATCACTAACGTAAAGCCCACTTACCGTCAAAATCCGAATAGAGACCAAATCTGCTGGTGTATTCACATAAAGCATGGTACTTGCAGGGTTGGGGTAAATGTTTGGTTCTTGAGTAGGTTCAAATCTTTCAACCAAAGATTGTCCTCTTGCTGATGAGCTGTTGAGACAGAAGTTCGTAGCCTGAGAACTGGTGAAAGCGCCACCTGATGCCAATAAATTGCTACTTGCATCTTCTAACGCGTAAGAACCATTGCCATAGCTACAGCAAATACCATCACCATAAGAATCATTGATTGTAAATGTGTAACATCCATCTTCCAAACAGCTGGTATCAATCTTAGTTGTGTTTTTGTCACCATTTGTATATGATCCACCAGACATCACTGTACTGCCAAGATCATCAGTGATAGACCACGAAGTTTCTGCTGGATAGTTATCTAATGTCAGTGTCAAAGTAACATCAGTGCAGCCACCACTAGCTCCAGATGATAGATTCAGTTTATCAATAGCCATATCACTGGTATAACTCGAATTAGTAGTGCCTACAAATCTAAGCTGTACTGATCCGCCAACATAAGCTGCCAAGTCAATAGAAGCATTTGACCAAGCATTTCCTTGATTGCCAGAAAGACTCCAAAGTGATGCCCAAGAACTTCCGTCAACACTGGCCTGAAGGTTGAGGCTTCCCATGGTACTGCCATACATGTGGTAGGAGAAACTGAAAGTAGCGGCAGATTCGGCTGAAAGATCATAACATGGGCTACTGATTGTAGCTACCTTGTTAGGAAATCCTGTACCATTACCTGAAGACTCTACATATAGATAGTTTGACCCTTCAGTTGCTGAAGATGGCCCAGTGCTACTTGAAGGAGTACCACTCGCATCTACAGTCCAATCTAAATCGTCAGCAGTACTCTGTGTCCAGGCACCAATACCACTTTCAAACCCTTCTGAATAAGGAAAAGAAGAAACTCCACCAACACATCCCGTCACAGGATCCAATGTGTTTGCACTTGTGCTTCCAGTAGCAGACTCATTAGCTGCTGCATCCACAGCACTTACGGCTAGTGTATAGCTTGTACCTGCAGTTAGTCCAGTGAATGCATAAGAAGTTCCAGTGGTTGTGCCATCCAAACTTCCGTCCAGATATACGTTGTAACCTGTGACTCCTACGTTGTCAGTAGAAGCGTTCCAAGTAAGATCCATTGACGTTTCTGTAATATTGGCTGTGGCCAATCCACCAGGAACACTTGGGGCTTCAGTGTCAGCTGTCGCATTTTGAATATTTACAGTATAATCCTCTACTTCACCATAGTCAAATGATTCACAACTTGATGGTACACCATTGTATTTCATAGAAACTCTTAGTCTTGTATTCCCTACAGCTGCAGACCCAGGTACAGTGAATGAACCACCTACAGGTGTAGTTTTTGAGGCAGATGCAGACCATACTTGTTCGCCCGAATCCGTGAAATCACCATCCTGATTGTAATCAATCCATACTGCATAGCCTTCATTATATACCGTCCCTGTCCATGTAGGAGTTACAGTAATGGTGTTAGCATCACCAATGATTAGGTTGGTGCTGAAGTTGGTGTGATCTGCATATCCACCAGAGCCAGCACCTGTGCTATTGTCAATGCTACCCAGCTGAACTCTGCCAATGTATTCATCACTGGTATTGTTGCCATTGGACGAACAATAGTTTAACTGAACCTCAGTAGTAGTGAATACCACAGACGAACTATAGCTAGAATTTGAACTTGTACATACACTTCTTACTTGCGCTTCGTATTCAGTAAGAATAGACAATCCAGTAAGCGAAAGACTGTTGCTGCCAGCAGATGTAGTGGTCCAAGTTGAAGTGCCAGTTGCACGATGTCTCACCTGATAAGAAGCACCTGCTACAGCATTCCAATTAAGGGTGGCCGTAGTAGATCCTACGCTAGATGCAGCCAATCCTGTTGGTACAGTTGCGTTACACGCAATAGCTCCTTCAATAGAGAAGTTCGTATTAGAGATATCATAAAAGATGTTATCAGCTGCTGCCACCATTACTCTACATGAAGTAGAAACATTGTTTGGTACAGTAATGTTGGCAGAACCATCATTGGCTGTATTTGACAATAGTGTGATTGGGTAGGTGTATCCTCCATCTGTTGATAATAAGATATTCACATTCGCACAGTTGATTGGAGAAGAACCAGTTGATCCCACATTCCAGGTCACGGTTTCTGTCTGGCCTACATTCCAAGTCACGTTTGTATTAGGTGCAGACATGGTAAATGGAGTGACATTAACTACAGTAACAGTCATTAAATCATCATCTGTTTGTCCACCTCCTGCTTTGTTGTCCCTCACGGTAAGTGCAAATTCCATACTTCTGGCTACAGATGGTACCACTTCCCAAGTAGGCGTAAGGTTGCCAGCTACTACATCAGAAATCTGTGGCATGTATCTGTCAGGAGAAGTTGTTCCTTCCTTAGATCTAAACATAGGGCCAGAAGTTCTGGTCGAAGAAGGAGCAGAATTAGAATTTGGATTCTCTGGATCATTTTGCTCCCATGTGTAAGTAATAGCATCACCATCAGGATCAGAACCCTGACCTCTCAAAACAAAAGCGGTTGATTTAGGGATTGAATAGTTTGCTCCTGCATTCGCAGAAGGAGGGTTGTTCGAGATGTTGGTGATTTGTGCACACGTTGAGCTTGTGCCAGTTTGAATATTAGATGATATATCTCTAATGTTTACATAGTTGAAATAGGCATCACTGTTGTTTTGTACATTGGCAGAGCAGATACCTGCATAACCCATGATTGAGCTACCACTACCTGGTTCAACTTCTGTAGCGCCACTGCCACTTCTACAACTTGAGTTGCTTTGCGTGTGATAACCACCAAATTGATGTCCAATTTCATGGGCTACATAGTCAATGTCAAAGGCATCACCCGTTGGGTTTGATCTACCTGTATAACCACTTCCTTTGCTACCACTAGTACAAACGCAGCCAATACAGCCAGCATTACCTCCACCAGTGGTGTTGAAGTTGTGACCGATATCATAGTTGCTATCACCAATAGCCGCATCAATGACTTGTTGTGTTTTGTTATTGTATTCATTCGTCCATGGATCAGAGTTAGTAGCGCCATAATACATGATGGCGTCATTGTTTGCGATTAGTTCCATGGTGATAGCTAAATCGCGTTCATAAACACCATTGACTCTGGTCATGGTAATGTTCATCTGTGCCAGAATGTTTGCTATTTTTTGCGCATTGGTTCCTGATCCAGCAAATATATTTCCGTATTCTGCTGTACATGACATAGCCAATCTGTACTTTCTAAGTTTTTTGTCATTGGTACGTAGAGAGCTGCCATTGCCATCATTCATTAGGGATGGCAAGTCTATTTCCTCATCTGTCATGCATTGAAATTCTGAAACCAGATTGTCAATGTTTTTACGTGCATAAACACGGTAACTTTTAAGGTCTTCAGTAGTAGGATCTATGTAGCTCAATCCCTTCGTTCCAGAAAGGATCATACCATGGAATCCTTTCTGATCAGATAAACTGAACCTGATAGTAGCACTTGGATCATCAATACCTTGTCCTGCATACGATTTTATACCTGGGTATTTAGCAGCAAGATCAGGATGCATCACAGAAGCTTCCACGACTCTGAATGCCTCAATGGTGCCATCAGCAGTAGGAAAACTAATCATGTGATTGGTACGACCGTTTGAGTTTTCTCTACTCGTAACATGGGTCAGGTTTTGCTTTAGCGCATCGAGATCAAGGTCATATACCTCAGATTGTGTGGTTTTTACCCTGGAATTCAGGGTGTTTCCAGTAGGACTACTGGATGTCCAGCTATTGTTTTTGGTCTGGGCAAAGCCAGTTCCAAAAACGAGTGGAAAAATTAGCATTAGTAAAGCTTTTCTCATCTTAAATGGGTTTAGATAATAAGAATAATTAGTTAGTAATAGTTGTTGAGTATTAAGAAATGACCATCCTTATTGAATTGAGCTTTTGATTGAAACAACATAATTATTGTTTCAATGAAGTTCTTTTCGTCATTTGAAATTATGATTTTATAAAGACGGTATTTTCCTCTTGATGCGACCTGGCGCATGGTAGAGTATTTCAAGAAGAATGAGGGGATAAGTCTATACGACCCACTCTTGACTGCAGTATATCTCAAGATTGTGATTCTGCAATTGACGACTAGCGGAGTTGGGGTAGAATAGCTTTCTCATCGGGTAGTTGCTTTGTGTTAAATGGCATATTCCATAGAATATTTCATTTAGGTAGGTCAGGCAAAGTCTTTTCACGGCCGGTTAGGTTGTTTAAAGAATAATATTTTGGTTAACGAAACCCCGAATATATGTTTAGCATTTTAATAAAGCAAATTTGTTTTCAAATACTGCGAGGTCTAAATAGTACTTAATCAAGTTTATATACTATATAATTGTGTTAGAATGAATTTAATATTTAGGATTAAAATTAAGCCCAATTGGCCTTCAATATTTGAATGATAGGCTTTAATAGATGATAGTAGTAGTTATATGTAGAAACATTTATCCCTGCATTTTGAGTTATAAATGAATTGTATAATTGTGATTCTTTCTTTGAAAAAAATATTTTGTAGATAAGTGTTACTTTAGGAATTTTATGTTTAAAAGTAAGCAAATGAATCAAGGCGAAAACAATTTCATGAAGGAAGCCATTCGACTTTCTATTCACAATGTCGAATCTAATGCTGGAGGCCCCTTTGGTGCGGTGATAGTGAAAAATGGAGAAATAATTGCCAGAGGTACCAATCAAGTAACAGCCAACAGTGATCCTACTGCACATGCTGAAATGGTAGCCATAAGAGCAGCTTGCCAATCCTTGGGCACTTTTCAACTTGATGGATGTGAAGTGTACACCAGTTGCGAGCCCTGTCCCATGTGCTTAGGTGCAATTTATTGGGCTAGACCCGACAAACTATACTTTGCAAATACCAAAGCAGATGCAGCTGCTATTCAATTTGATGACCAATTTATCTATGAAGAATTGGCCAAACCAATTACTGATCGAAAGCTATTCACACGTCAGCTGATGCAGAATGAGGCCTTAATTGCTTTTACCAAATGGACTGAAAGTCTGAACAAAAAAAGCTATTAATAGTTCAGCGGATGATCTAGCGTTCGGTATAAAATCTTTCTTGCATTATTTTTTCTTAGCTCCATTTGTATGTCTCCAATAAGTCCCATATCCACATGTTCATCCGCTTTGAGCATGACGATCAGCTGATCTTTGTAAACTTCACCTAGGTCTGACTTTTGTTCTTGCACCCATTGTGCAATTTGATCTAGACTGATCAGTTTGTTATTAGCTGAAATCCTTGGCGAAGCACCAAGTTTTGAGTCTTTAGGAATGCCTACAAAAAGCTCTTTGATTAAGAATTTCTTATCCACTGATGTAAGTGAATGTGCATTTGGAATTTGAACATTCAATTGCTCTTCATTCACTTTAATGGTAGCTGTTACCATAAAAAAGAACAATAATAAAAAGACAATATCCGGCATAGAGGCGGTTGATATTTCTGCAGTAGCTGCTGTTTTCTTTCTGATTTTCATAATTATTTAAGTTTATCTGGGTCTGCAATTGAAATGTTCATTGGAAATGCCTTTCGAGCCTTTTGATATAAGGCCAGCTCGGAGGGATTGGCTTTGCTGAGTTTTCTAAACTCATCTGAACTGAGTCCAACACTCTCTCCATATAGCTGATAGTAAGATTCTTTGATAAGATCAAGTACGGATATAAATGATGCATATTGAGCACCACGCTGTGTTTTAATAGAAATAATTGCTTTTTCAGGACTTTCTGAAAGGGTAGGGTTTGAGTTTGGGTTTTTAACAAAGCTTTTAATTTCTTCTACCAAACCAGATAGGTCAGACCTGACTTGACCCTCAATTAAATATTGATTTTTTGAGTTGATAAGTACTTTGAAGAGATTTCGCTCATGAATGGGTGTTTCAGTGGGCTCTAGGTCAGTAGGCAGTTGGAGCATAAGGCCTTTATCTTGGAGTAGACGGGTGCTTACCAGAAAGAAAATAAGAAGAAGGAAGGCAATGTCCGCCATTGAGCCAGCAGATACCTTAGGTTCTAATTTTGGTTTCTTGAGTTTCATAAGTGTTAGTTTTTACTTTATATAATCCGTAGCATGTGAAATAGTCACATCATTCATTTAGTCTTCATTTGTGAAACAAATAAAAACTTGTTACGTTTGGTCTTCAAAACAGAAACAAATAAATCATGAAAGGATCAAATCTGGGCGAGTTTCAGGAAGTGGTATTGTTGTCCATTCTCATACTGGACGATGAGGCTTATGGTTTGAAAATACAGCAAGAATTAAGTTCAAGGCTCAAACGTACTTTGAGCAGGGGAGCGCTACATACGGCATTGACTAGATTAGAAGAGAAGGGATTTATCACTTCACATACAGGTGGCGCCACTGCAGAAAGGGGTGGCAGAAGAAAGCGCTATTATACGTTGACTAATGCTGGCAAAGAAGCACTCAAACAAGCCCGTGAGCTGCGCGATGAGATGTGGAGCTTGATACCCAAACTCAGCTTATCATGATTCCTTCTCATTTACCCAGATGGTTTGCTCGATTCTTCGAATGGTTCTGCAAATCTGACTTGTACGAAGAGTTGCAAGGGGATCTAGAAGAAGCTTTTATCGAAAATATTAATACTCACGGCGTAGCCAAAGCGCGTCACATCTATCGACTAGAAGTCTTTAAAATGTTAAGACCATCAGTTGTTGGATTCGGTCAATTTCACTCAAAATTTAACCATTTTATTATGTTCAAAAATTATTTCAAAACTTCCATACGGAGTTTGATGAAGAACCCACTCAGTTCATTTATCAACATCTTTGGTTTATCCGTAGCTATCGGTATTTGCCTCATTGTGTATGCTTTTATCGATCAGGATATTAGCGTGGATCAATTTCATGAAAACAAACATCAAGTCTATTTAGTGACCGCATTTGCAGATCGGGATGGCGAAGAACTTCAATATGGACAGTCACCATTGCCACTTGCTACGCACATGACTGCGGACTTGCCTCAGATTAAGAAAAGCAGTAGGGTGCAGGATATCAATACTATAGTCAAATATGAAGATCGGGTATTCCATGAAAGGATTCGCCTCGTAGATCCCGCTTTTCTGGATATGCTCACCTTCCCGATGCAATGGGGGAGTCCAGAAACACTCCATGACCCTTCAAGTATCATCTTAAGTAATGACATGGCGATCAAATATTTCGGAGACCTCAATCCTGTTGGAAAAGATTTATTAATCACTTTTGGTAATGATAAAACGAAATCCTTTGCCATCTCAGGGGTAGCTGAACCTTTTCCGAAAGCCCATGCCATAGATTTTGATTTCCTCATCAAATTTGACAATATAAAACAAGCTACTGATAATTATGATGAAGACAATTGGGATCAGTTGATTGCAGCTACATTGATTCAAATCAATCAGGTTGCCGATGTAGATTTGGTAATTGACCAGTTGGATCGCTATAGGAAATTACAAAACGAATCCAATCCTAAGCAAACCATTAATGCAGTTTCATTGGTGTCATTGGCTGATCTGCATATGGTCTCAAATGATATTCAGAATGGCATTTCTTATGGTGTTCGCAAAGAAGGCTGGGTCATCTTGTCTATAATGGCAAGCTTTGTGATGCTGGTAGCCTGCATGAATTATATCAATATTGGTATTGTATCCGCAGCGAAACGACTCAAGGAAATTGGGGTACGCAAGGTGATTGGTGCTAACCGTAGACTCGTTCTGGTGCAGTTACTTACTGAAAATATTTTGCTGACCAGTTTTGCGCTTTTGTTTGGTTTGTTTTTGGCCTACAGCCTCTTCATTCCTTGGTTCAATAGTCTTTTTGGCCGTGGATTGGAACTCGTACTTACCCAGCCTACGCTCTGGTTATTCTTAGGAAGTATGCTTTTGATCACAGGTTTGGGGTCTGGTATTTATCCGGCTTTGTACATTTCTAAATTTCAAGTAGTGGGTATTTTTAGAGGGTCCATACCATTAGGTAAGAAAAGCTTCATAACTAAGGCCTTTTTGACTTTTCAGCTGATACTGGCTTTCATTACTATTTCAGGTGGTGTTTGGTTTACCCAAAATAATGCCTATCAGGCGACTAGAAGCTGGGGATACGATGCTGAAAAAGTGCTGTATGTGGATGTGCCAGATCGTTTGGCATTTGAGCAAATGCACGCCGCCATGTCACAAAACCCAGATGTAGTCTCCATCTCGGGCTCTACCCAGCACATGGGCCACCATATTCCGCAAAAGAGTATCTCACGTCCAGATCGAGACTATACAGTCGGTATGATGAGGGTTGGGAGTAATTACTTACATACCATGGGTATAGAACTGATGACAGGTAGGGTTTTCGAAGATCATAGCGAACAGGACAAACAAAAAATTCTAGTGAATGAAGAGTTTGCCAGTAACCTGATGATGGATGATCCGATAGGAGAAGTGATCAAAGTGGATAGTGCCAGGTACGAAATCATAGGAGTAGTCAAAAGCTTTCATAATCGTGATTTTGATATCAAAATCCAGCCCATTGTATTTAGTCTCACGGATACAAACGATTTCAGATTCTTATCTGTGAAAGTCAGCGAAGGCACACAGCCGGAAGTTTACCAGGCGCTACGAGAGCAATGGATAGCTAATTTACCTAACACACCATTTCGTGGGGGCTATCAGAGCGGCGTTTTCAATGGCTATTTTGAGTACCTCGACAGTAGTGCGGAATTCATGCGGGCGCTGGCCTTTGTGTCTATTTTGCTGGCTAGTCTGGGCTTGTATGGATTGATTACGCTCAATGTATCCGGACGTATCAAAGAATTTAGCATCCGCAAGGTATTAGGTGCCCGTTTGAGTCATATCGCAAAAATTATATCTACTCAGTATGTGCCTCTATTCACTGTTTCAATGCTACTGGGAGCGCCTTTGGGCTATTGGCTCATCCAAAGTTTATTTGATACAGTATTTGCTTACCACATGCCAATGAACTATATAGGCTTGATCATCTCAGGTGTGTTTCTGGTAGCGGTTTTATGTATCGTGACTTGGGTGCAGGTGCGTAAGCTTTCTCAATCCAATGCTGCCGATGGCTTGAAGGTTGAATAGGCTGATTTCCAAACCTATAAGGTTTTTAAAACCTTATAGGTTTAATTCTCCCAGTGATCTAAAAGTTCTGCTGTATTTTCAACATGAAATTTCACATATTCATTGATACCTCCGAACCATTTTAGCACCTTAGTTCTTGTCAACAGTGTTGGTTTATTTGAGATATGGGAAGGATAGGAGCTGTGTGGTCAATCGTTCAGATTTTGAGTAAATCCGTGTTTGATCGGGTTTTGATGAATGTAATTAATGACTGTTGTGAGATGCCTGTCAGTTTCTATTTCAAATCGTTTGGTATAGTCTACCCAAAGTGCTCCTTTTCGTTCATATTTTTTATTGTATGCCTTAGTATAAGCGTTCAATAGATTACTTATTTGTTGCATGATCAGCTTATGAAAATCGCCCTTATACTTTTGATGCTTTTGGAGCACTTCTTCGCTATGCGTTCTGATGCGGATGTGAATGTGATTGGGCATTAGGCAGTAACAAACCGTGTCCGATACTGAAGAAATATAGTAGGCGTACTTTCTTAAAAAGTAGTGATAATTCTCATCCGTTCGGAAGAGACTCTCATCACCTACAGCGTGATTGACAAGGTGATAGAAGATGTCTGGTTGGAATTTTTCTAGGCCTTTCATTTTCTGATTTCGAAACCTATAAGGTTTTAAAAACCTTATAGGTTTGGTATTGGATCAATTTCTTTAATTTTTCACATAAAGCCAAACAGATCATATTTTGGTGTATTCAATTAGCTTCGGCAGAGCTTCTTTTGCGATTGACCAACCAAACAAAAAACAATATAATCACCACCAGCCAGCATATCGTAGTTATTCCACTTTTCAATTGAGTAAAAAGACTGGCGGTTTGAATGGTACCTGCTGATATTTGGGATGTATTGGTAATCATTAGGGCTATGGAAACATTCTCTGCATAGTCCAATGCCATAGCCAGGAAGGGCAATAGGTAGAGATGAGAGAGGAGAGGATGAGCCCTCATTTTTATCAAACCAGACAATCGAATAATCAAGGTACTCAGTAGAAGTGCCAGCAAGAAAGGGTAGAGGACATCCAGTAGAAATAGCTGTGGAAACAGATAGAGATTTATGGTAGCTTGATCAAGTTTTTGAAGCATTGCTGTGGCTTCTTCTACGGTATAGCCTGTAGCTTTCAAATCAAAGGCTTCTGTTTCCAATTGGGCATTGATGCGAGGAAAAGTAAATAGCATCATTAGGAGCAGTACCAGATGAGCCACAACGAATAAGACAAGGATTACTCGTTTGGTAGTTAGTCGCTCAAGAATGGAGTAGAGTTTTGTGAGGTTCATTGAATTTAATTGAGAGTGAGTAAAGAAAGGTCAGTTAACATCCGTACCCTAGCCTTTTTTTGGGTGCTATAAATGTATAGGATCGCATTAGCCATTACAAATAATAGGTAAGCTTATGGATGATTGTGTCTCTGAGCTATAGCTTTTTACCGTACGAGAGCAATCAGCTGCTTATAATAAGCATCTATTCTTGCGTACGCTGTACCATCAACTAATAAAATGACAACCATCATGGCGATCGTAGTAATTCCAATCGCTCGCCAAGTGGGTGTATTGACGAAAACAATCAATAAGGCAGCTATGACGATAATAATAGGAACAACCTTAAAAACCACTGTGTATTCTTTTAAAGTACTCTCCACACGAGCTATTTCTGAGTCTGCGAAAGCAGAAGCATCTTGATGGTATGCTTTTTCAAATTGGTTGATTCTTGACTTGTTGGTGAAAAATAGTCCGAGCCCTATAGTCATCAGTAAACTGCCTGCTACCAGCATAGGGATAATGTATGCCTTGGCCAATTCGGTTTTGCCGAGTTGCCAAAAACCTGCACTGGCGGCTAAAAATAAAATGGCAAATAGGATAAAGAATCGTGTGGAGAATACCTCCGCTTTGGCCCACTCTTGAGCCACTTTTAAAAGTTCCATTGATTATTGTTTTTCATTTCTGTCTTGTTTCAATTTATGTGAAACAAAGATCAAGAGAAAGAAAACTTATGACTTTGCTCAAAAGTCGTTTTTACTTTGTTTAAAAGTTGGGTGATTGTTTAGTTGGGAAAGGATATGTGAAGGTGGTATAATGATCAGCTTTGAACGAGTGGCTAATAGAAAGCTATAAACTCACGTTACGTACATGTCGCGCCTACGGGACCTGGTGAGTTAAAATTATAACTTGTGATGGACTTTCCAATCCTCACTAAAATATCATGACCGATGAAACCCCATTCATTCACAGCATCTGTTATAGGCTTTTTATTTCGATAAATCCATTTTTAATTGTTGCAGCAACAGTTTCTATATTCGGGTTAATTTCTTTTATCTCTTTTGAAAGTTTTTCGATTTTTTTGCCTGTTACTTTCCAGCCAAATATAACTTTCGATATTCTACGTTTATCTATTTCTTTAATGAACAATTTCCCATTCTCAAATTGAAGTGTTGTACAACTAGCTAGATCTACAACAATCCTTTTTTCGGATTCATATCCCCAGTCTTTGTCTTTCTCAAAGAATACGGAATGATATGAGCCTCTCTCAAAAGTAACTCCTGATCTTACTAGTTTATAATCTACATCTTTGATTTGGTTCAATATTCCTGTTCCATCCCCTAAAAATTCGTTTTCCAAATCTTCGAATTCAATTACAAATCCCGATGCATTGTTGGCATAGTGTGCCCACATCGGTAATGAATTGTTTCTGGTCGAAATACAAAAAATTCCACACCTTGAAGACATTAACTCAACGGTTTTATCAAACATTTTCTTTAGGTAATCGACATTATCATAAACTGAAAGTTTTACAATAGAATTTGCTTGTTCAATTGATTTAGGAGCACTTATAACCATAGTCTCAGGTGACAGTTTTCCGAATAGTCGTTCCTGATTGTTTAAATCTTCAAGGTCTTCATGGTTGTATCCGTTCTTCCTTTTGTCCTCTAAAGATTTCAATAACTCATCTTCGTAGATTCTGGGAAGTAATTCTGTTGGGTCGTTCAAACTTTCAAGTGTCGCAAATTTTATTTTGCCATCAATAATGTTCTTGACTGCATCTTCTGATGATACATATTTGTATAAATTCATTTCGTCAGTCTGAATTGCCTATAACATTCGAATAAAGTGCACTATGCGCTTTACCAGCCTAATATGGTTGATTTAATCACATATCCCAAATAGTTTCCTCATCATAAAGGATAAAAACTAAAATTATTTTTTCTGAAATGAAACCTTATTTACTTTTGAGGTGTATTAGTATGATAGTACACTAATTTACTTCAAGAAAAGTATGGTACATATTGAAAATGTTTCTTTTGGATATCCTTCCAAACCGCAGCTCTTTGAGGACTTGAGCGTGTCTTTGCCATTGGGAAATATCTATGGGCTCCTGGGTAAGAATGGGGCAGGGAAGTCCAGTTTGCTCAAACTGATTGCTGGCTTATTGTTTCCTAGAGCGGGAAGTTTGCATGTCGGTGGATGTCTACCAAAAGAGCGGCATCCCGAGTTTCTCAGCGAAATCTATTTGGTAACTGAGGAGTTTGAAGTGCCCGCCATGGGGATGAAACGATTTGTGGATTTGTACAGTCCGTTTTACCCCAGATTCAATCAGGCGTTATTTCAAACGTATTTGAACGAATTCAGCTTACCGACTGATGAAAAGCTGACCGCATTGTCGTACGGACAAAAGAAGAAGTTTCTACTGTCGTTCGGTTTGGCTACTGATTGTCAGCTTTTGATTCTGGACGAGCCCACGAATGGGTTGGACATCCCATCCAAGAGTCAGTTTCGCAAAGTAGTAGCCA
The DNA here is from genome assembly GCF_900176375.1 of Reichenbachiella faecimaris. Lineage (GTDB taxonomy): Bacteria > Bacteroidota > Bacteroidia > Cytophagales > Cyclobacteriaceae > Reichenbachiella > Reichenbachiella faecimaris. Next base: position 115,114 of record NZ_FWYF01000001.1, read on the forward strand.
GTGCCATTCACGAGGAGCGAAGTTTTATCATATCCACGCATCAGGCGCGAGACATGGAGAATCTGATCGATCCGATCATTATTCTGGATGAAGGCCAGATCGTCTTCTTTGAAGACTACGAGCAAATATCAAAGAAGCTAACTGTAAGCAAAGTCAAGACCCTTCCACCGAGCGACCAGGTAGTGTACTCCGAGTCCAACTTTAGTGGCTACACCGTGGTAGAAGAAAACAGGAGCGATGTGGAGTCCAATATGAATCTGGAGATCCTATTCAATGCAGTGGTAAACAACACGAAAAAAGTGCAAGAAATATTCAAAAATCAAACGGTAGAAGGATGAGTCAATATTTTAATATCCATCGGTTTTTGAAGCTGCTCAAGCTGGAGTTGTTTAGGAGTTTTAGAGGCATATTCATGACCTTTGAGATCACTTTCGGTATGCTCTTTTTTGTCGGGTTGCTCATGTCCATCATCGTAGAGGACAGCATGGTCTTCTTTGAGCATACGGGTGGTTATGCTTTTACATTGATTATTGGAGGATTTGTGCTTAGTTCACTGGCTTTCAATGATTTAAGTAACTCACTTAAAAGCTGCAATTACCTTACTTTACCTGCTTCTACTTTCGAGAAGTTTCTATCCATGTGGTTGTTGACTTCTGTGGGGTGGATAGCCTTTTTCAGCTTCACCTACTATTTGTATACTGTATTTGTCGCCAATCCTATCGGGACTATGATCGATAGTAATATGCGATTTGAGGATTTTGATCCACTGAGTCCGTTTGCAGTTTCGGTGATGAAATACTACTTCATATTACAAGGTCTGTTTCTGTTAGGCGCAGCACACTTCAAAGGTTACGTGTTTCCGAAAACTATTTTCACCGTAATCCTGATGGCTATTGTAGTTGGTACGCTATTCTACCTGATCATGGGTGATTTGATGCAGGATGATCAGGAGTGCTTATCTGACAATAATCCGTTGGTGGACAAGCCCATATACAAAATTTGGCTGTTGGCACAGTGGATTTTTTGGTGGTTATTGGCTCCGTTTTGTTGGGTGGTGACCTATTTGGGATTGAAAGACAGGGAGGTGTAAGATGGAGTTTAGAGACGATCAAGCTATATATCTCCAAATTGCCGATCACTTCTGTGAAACCATCCTGTTGGAAAAATGGAAACCAGGAGATCGGATTCCATCAGTCCGAGAAATGGCGGTAAGCATAGAAGTAAATCCCAATACTGTGATGCGGACATTTACCTATCTACAAGAAAAAGGAATTATCTATAACAAGCGAGGCATAGGCTACTTCGTGTCGGAAGATGGCAAAATCAAGACCAACGCACTGAGGAAGGAGGACTTTGTTACCAGTGAATTGCCACGATTGTTTAAAGCCATGGATTTACTTCATTTATCCATAGAAGACATTTCGAAGTACTACCAGCAGCATTTGAAAGAAACTCAAAAGAACTAACCAAAAAACTTAAGACGATATAAACCATGCAAACCAGTAAGAAAGTATTAATCACCACCGTAGGAATTCTCTTGGCACTATTTATCAGCAGTCTGATGGTCATGCGCAGTGATGTGCAAGCCATCTATGCGAGTCAGACCGCCGATGTGCAAATGACCGCTGTACCTGTAGAAGCATTTGGCGTGTTACACTTTGCAGGCCATTGGAATGTGCAGGTCCGGCAGGGTAGAACGTACCAAGTGGAAGTGGCTTTCGATTCTCAGAATCGGTATTTACCTCAATTAGAAAATAGAAACGACACCCTTCATTTCTTGATCAAAGGGGATAGTTCCATAGCAGTGAAAGCCAAAGTGATCACGCCAGTATTGCGCGGGGTCAAGGCCGAAAATGCTTATGTCACACTTAAAAATTTTCAATTAGACTCCATGACTATTAAACTAGATGCAAGCCATTTGACTGGAAAAGAAAACAAGTTCATTTATACCTCTTATGAAACTATCGGAAACTCCAAAATAGAATTTTTGGATGACCCTTATAAATAACAGATTAACAATAGAAAATATAAAACCATGAAAGATAAATTCAAATCATCAAGCTCAAGCGGCAGTTGCTTTTACTTCTTAGGATTCTTTGGCGCTGCCTATTATTTTATTTCTACAGCCGCTGGATTTTGGCTGGGCGTAGGAGGCTTCTTCAAGGCGGTCGTTTGGCCTGTATTCTTCGTATATGAAGCCTTTCGTTTTCTTGAAATATAATACCATGGAAGTATTAGTATTTAGAACTGATATTAAAACCCGTAAACGAATGGATCAATTCGCTTGGGTTTTCAATCAGCATCCATACATCATTAATTGGAATGTTGATCTTCAAGATATTGACAAAGTGTTAAGGGTGGAGGCCTCTAATAGCTTATCAGAAGATGATGTCATTGATATGGTACAAACCTTTGGTTTCAGTTGTGAAGCCCTGACAGATTGACGACGTGAGCTAAGGTAGTAAGGCAAAACTATCTACCATCAGGTCAGAGAAATAATGACCATTGAGTTAGATCAGTAAAACGTAATCTCGCAATCTGGAACCAACAATTGGAAGTCATCTATTTTAGATTGGCTTATGCGCGTATTGTTGCAAGTCAAAGTCTTGATTCTCCTCATCCCAGCTAGTCTATCAAGTCTCCAAATACGTGTGTTACTGATGTCTAGCGTTTCCAGGTCTACCAACTTTTCTATGCCCCTCAGGTTTTTCAAACCCGTACGAGAGCAGTTGAGATGTTTGAGTGAGCTTAAATAATACAAATCTTTCAGATCCTCTATAGCTGTGTTAGAAATATTGAGGGATTGCAATTGTCTGAGCTGATCTATACCCTCAAGACTTTGTAAAGGACCATTGGTGTAGGTCAATGATCTCAAACCCTGGTGTCTGTATAATTCTTTCAAATTTGTCAGTGGCAATTTGTCTAGCGTCACAGATTTGAGATTGATGAAGGTCTGAAGAGGGGCTAAGGATTGAATCTTTTGATTTGAAATTTCTATTTCCTGTTTTTCAATTAATTGATGTAATTCAAAAGAGCTGCTGGAAGATAAATCAAAAGTGCTTTGCCAAGTAGGTGACAAGTTGTTCCACCAGGCGAGCAATGAGTCAGATTGGAAGATGACTACAGTGCCAGGATTGGTGGATAGCAATTCAATCACTTGTTGTTGCCCAATCTGTGTCTTTTCTACATCCAATCTTTCCAATTTGTGCAATTGATCCAGAGAGGTCATATTCTTTAATTTGGATCTACTCAAGTTTAGCACTTTTAGTTTCTTATTGGTTGCTAAATCTGAAGTAGACTCAATGGGTACATGCGTACAAATGAGATACTCCAGATCAGGCATTTCTTTGGCAAAAGCCAAGCTCACAAAATCGTTGTGGCTGATGTCCAGATAGCGCAAACGCTTGAATTTTAACAATGGCTTTTCTATGTAAAGTTTTCGATCAGATATATTCAATGAATCAAGAATAAGAAGTTTAGCCAAGTCTTCCTTGCCCGGTTCTTTGTGACCTATGATTTCCTCGAAAACTGTTTTCCAATTGGTAGGGAGTTCTACCCACCACTTCAGGACTTGCTGGCTATTGGTGACAACCACTACTTGTGGATGACTGGTCATAAAATTATTGGCTGTGACCGCTGTAATACCTGAGAGATCAGCATATACTTTTTTTAGTTTGGGGGTAGCCTCCAGAGCCAGGAGGCTTTTTACCTGTGTTTGATTGATGGACAACTCTTGTAAAGCAGGGTGCTGCTCTAGTCCATTCAAATTAACTATCTGTGTTTCAGATAGGTTGAGTATTTCTACTGCAGGCAAGCTTTGAAAAACAAACAGATGATCAACAAGTGTTCTGGATAAATCTACTTGCTTCAGTCCAGTACTGGAAGCGAGAATGGTAGGGTCATCAAATTTGGTATTCGAGCCATTGATGCTTTGCAATGTTTTAAGTTGTTTTATTGGCTTAAAGTCAGTCAGTTCAGTGCTGGATAAATTCAATTCCTTTAAATCATTGAAGCGCTCTAAAACACTAATGTCGCGTATGTGTGTTTGAGATAAATCTAGCTTGACTAACTGGTCGAAATACTGCATAGCAGAGATGTCTGCTATACTTGTATTAGAGGCATTTAGCTGTTTGAGGTTTCTGGCATATCTCAATGGGCTCAAGTCAGAAATCTTTGTATTGCTGATGTCTAACTTCTTTAAGTTCTTGAGTGCTGATAAAGGTTCTAAGTCCAGAATAAACTGATTTCCTGATAGATTCAAGCTGTCTATAGCTGCCATTTTTCTCAAGACTTTATTTGAAATGGAATCGTGTGGCACATAGTCACTCAAGATATTGACCCAACCAAATGACAGACTTTCCCACCAGAGCTCTAGTTCTTTGTCACGACTGACTTTGGTACTGTAGACACTGGCTATTTTTAAGTCATTGGACTCTTCATTGAGATTGATTTCAATAAATCTTTGTTTGGTGCTGGTTTGTTTTTCGTTTTCAATTGTGGTTCCTTCCAGTGCACTTTCTAAAGAAACCAGATAGTAGAAGCTTTGATTTTCTTTGTCAATTTTTTCGATTTCAATATTGCTAAAGTCAAATTGTATGTCATCAAAGAAAAAGTCCACATCACGCAAATAGGCAGAAACATCCTTGTTGGTAATAACCTTTCTGTCTAGCAATAGATCATCCTCTATTTGCACAAACTGATCTTTAAATACCTTTTTATAACTCTCCTTGATGATTACTTCCTTATCGCGCGTAGAAGTCTTACTAGCCCCAATAGTATTGAGCATGTATTCGTAAAAATTCACAAGGCTGCGCACTTCATCCACTCGGGTAGAGTCCACTGATTCTTGTGCTTGACTAAAAAGAGAAGAAAGGATGAGTATAAATGAAAAGAGGTATTTCATAGTTAGTTTTTACGATAGATATAGTCTTTCATTTGCTGTTTTTGATCCTCATTAGCCAGGGGAACGAGACTTGATATGAGCCAACCTGAATTATATCCTGGTCGGTTAAAATTGGCAATTGAAAAATAATAGCCATCAATGGCAAAAAAGTGAAAAGCAACATTTCGAGCAGATACAAATGTTAAATTGCCTTGATTCAGTTCATACAGAAAAATACTCAAATAATCTGGTTGGTAGTCATCACTCGTGTATTGTTCAGCATGTTTTTGATTGCTTAGTGCTTTGCGCAAAGTCATGAAATCCAACTCATGACTCATAGGATGTAGAAACTGTTTTTCATTGCTAGTATCCTTGTCAAACCATTGGCTCAATTGTCTAAAAGCTACATCCTGTATGACCCATTCATAGCCTTGTCCCTGAGGCTGAAGTTTCATATATAAGGTGCCATTGATGGTTCTCCCTTTGTACTTGAAGGTAGTTTCTACCTCGGCACACCAGTCATCCTGATGAAAGTTCAGAAAGGCTGGAGATTTTTTGTCTGTGACTACTTTTACAAACTCTTTGGCTGTTGTGGCATCCAGCTGTCCAGTTTGGGTGTCGAATAAAACAGGCACATACTTTCTTCTCAAATTGGCGTCACGATACCTTTTATCACTAGGGTAGTAGCGTTTACCATTTTCATCTTCTTCACCATTAAATCTTCTAAAGAATTGATTGATCTGCTTGGTAGAAGCACGGAGTTGTTCTTCTGTGTCCTTCATGTCGTCAGTGAGTCCCTGACCCACTGACTTATGAATTGCTAAAACTGTTAATAACGCGAATAGGAGGGTTCTCATGCAGAAGTTTCTGTTACTCTGATATCTCCCAACATGACATCCCAAAATTCTATGATACGTCCCGCAATCTGAGTTTCCTTACGTTTCACGAATATGGTAATATCCTTTTTAGTGGTGTCCTTATATTCAAGCCGACCATCCTTAGAGGTGCCTTCAAATCGCTGATAGACAGTGATTACACCTACAAAAGTGCCATCAGGTTGTTGCTCAAGATCACTCACATAGTGGATGTCATACCACTGGATTTTAACTTGGTCGTAATTCAAGGCCATTAGCCTTTCAAAGTATGCTCTGACTTTGTAGTAATTGACTTCTTCTCTTTCTAAAGAAGAAACACCCATTTCACTTCCTTCTGCAAAAAGCTCTTCTGCTCTGTCCATGACACGCTGTGCTTCTGAGAACTGGGTATCTTTTTTCCCAATTATGCTAATGTACTTACTCAAATCTTTGACCTTTTCGAGAGCCAATGAATCTATGGCTTGCTTACGCCTGGGGTCAATATTGTTTTGTGCAAATGCGCCTGTCGAAACCAAAATGGCTAACGAGAGCACAGTATATTTTATCAATTGCATGTCTTTATTTCTTTCTGGTTAAAATTTATTTTTTGAGCACCAATTCCTTGATACGTCCATTGGAATCATAAACTACTTCTTCTACTGCTGCTGGCTTACTCTTAGTGTCTTTTAGGTAGTTCAGATATTTACCAATTGTGGTAGGCTCGTCATAATCTGGATTTGCTCCATCATTATAGATTACAATCAATAATGGGGCATCTGGATTATTAAACATGGTCAAAGCCTCATTGATGCTTTTGTTAGCTGCCTCTGTAGAAGAGGCACCACTTACTGCTTTGAAATAGTTGTTCAATTTTTGTTCTTTAGAAACAATTTTCTCCGGAACTCTTACTTCTACTGCTTCCGGAATTTCTTCTAATTCTTCTACTATTTCATCTTCTATAGGTTCTACGTCCTCTACTGGAGTTACTTGTGCCAGGTTCTTTTTGGTCTTGCACGAAGAGGTGCCGACGATAAGAGCCACCAAAATGGCAAGCACAAATGGTGAATTATTCAATATGTTTTTTGTCATGGTTGAAATAATTGAAATGTGTTTTAATATTCATTTGTTCAAACGTGTGCACTATTACAAATAGCGTTCCAGTTCTGACTAACGAGCCATAAATAGTTTTATTTAAAGATAATATTGAAATTTGTAAAGGATGTGGTTCTTGGACTAGGCTTTGGCAGTTTCAATCTGCATTGGGATAGAAACTATGAAAGTTGTTCCTTTTTCCAGTTCACTTTCAACTCTTATTTTTCCACCTAATTGTTGGCACAAGCTCTTAATAATAGAAAGGCCAAGTCCATTAGAAGGCTCTCCACCTGTAGGAGTTGCTGAAAGTCTTGTAAATGGCTTGAACATTTTCTGCTGGTCTGCCGCACTGATACCAGGGCCTTCATCTTTAATGCTCAAAATGAGTTTGTCATCTTCACAGTTGATATTGATATATATGCTAGTGCCTTTCTCAGAAAATTTAATGGCATTTGTCATAAGATTATCCAGAATTCTGGATAGAAGACCAGCGTCAGTCTGTATGGTCAAATCCTGAAATTCATTAGTCAAGACTAGCTGTTGGTTTTTAGCAGCCAGAGATTTTTCAAAGTGTACATTCCAGTTGGTAATGAATTCTGTGAGGTCAATTGTTGAAATTTTTAACTCAGGTTTTTGGTTTTTAGCTTGATTGATGTCAAGAAGATCACGAATCATTTCATTCCCATGTTTTACTACAGTACGAATTTTAATAATGTAGTCCTTTTGGTCATCGCTCAAGTTGCCATCCATGGATACAAGCTGAATTAATCCTTCAATGTTGTTGAGTGGAGTTCTTAAATCGTGAGCTACAATACTAATTATCCCATCCTTCTCTCTGTTTAAGTCAGAGAGTTTGGCAAACGAATTAGTCAAGTGCTCGAAAGCTTCTTCAATCGCAATGTTTTTTACTTTGATTTCCTCGTAAGCTTTTTTAAGCTCTTCAGATTGCTTTTGAAGCTCTTCTTTCTGTTTGGATATTTCTGAGGTTCTTTTTTCTACTTTTTTTTGCAATACGAGTTTTTGAATTTGTGCCCGACGAGTATAAAGTTTGAAAAGGGCATACAGTCCTATACAGCACAACAATACCAAGAGTGCCATATTCAAAATACTGTAGGACTCTAAGGTAGATGTAGTTTCTGTTTGGATTGGTGGGGATAAAATCAGTACAAAATTCAAAATAATCATAGCTTTCCCATCAACTGCAACCCGAAAATTAAATAGGATATTTTTATAAATCCTTTCTCAATATAGAAATTTATTAAATCAATTCGATAAACTAAGTGTCTGACGACTTAGTTATGTTTGAAATCGAATGAGTAAAACTTCTAGATTAAATCATGTCTAGCATTGATAGGATAGGTTTAGGCACTGCAGCCCTAGGCCGACCACAGTATATAAATATAAGATCAAAACCGAATGCACCATTTGATTTTGAAACCTTTAAAAAACAAGGGTTTGAGTTGTTAGATCTGGCATTTGAAAGGGGGGTAAGATATTTTGATACGGCTCCTGGATATGGCATGGCCGAACAATTGATGATTGATTGGGCAAAGAAGAAACAAGATCACTCTATTGAAATTGCAACCAAATGGGGTTATAGTTATGTAGCTGATTTTTCTCCAAATGCCAAGGTTCATGAAGTGAAAGATCACAGCCTTAGACAATTAGACAAGCAATGGATAGCGTCTGAGAAACTGCTTCCTTACTTAACCACCCTTCAGATTCACTCGGCCACTTTTGAAACAGGAGTATTGACTAATGATCGTGTTCTTGAGCGACTATCAGAACTAAAAGCAAAGCATAAGATCAGCATAGGGTTGACCACGACAGGTAGTAGTCAAACAGAGGTGATAAAGGCTGCTTTGGAGGTGCAAAACAATGGTACACAATTCTTTGATACTTATCAGGTTACCTACAACGTATTTGATCAGAGTTTCGCATCTGTAGCGAATGGCCTGAATGGAAAGCGTGTGATCATCAAAGAAGCTTTGGCAAACGGAAGAATTTTTAGAAATGGCAATTATCCAGCGTATAAAAAAGTCTACAGCTATCTGGAAGCTTTGGGCAATAAATACGATGTGGGTGTGGATGCCGTAGCCCTTCGTTTTTGCATGGATAGTATTGATCCCTTTATAGTGCTGAGTGGAGCTTCTGATGGATTCCAATTGGACCAAAACTTAATGGCTTTAACATTCGAACTTGCTCAAGAAGAGATAGGCATGCTACAGTCATTTGCCTTTGAGACAAGTTCGTATTGGGAGGACAGAAAAAAGCTTCCCTGGAATTGAAAAAAAGAAAGTCAAAGATTTTACTTTAAAACCCAAGGACATCTCCTTTGTCATTTGTTTTTTAGCAGGCTATAGTGTAGTGCTTGGGCTTGCATCATGGATGGATTGAGAAAGAAAAGTAAATTTTGATCGGGTTTACCCAGTGCTTCATGTGTAGAGCGCATTTTTATACCAAAATCAAAGTATAAAAATATGTTTAGGTCAATTCTCATTTTCGTTATTTCATTTTGCTTATATGCTCCACTTTTCTCGCAACCTAACTCTGGACAAATTGTTCAGTCCTCTTTTCAAAAAATCAACTCAGAAAGTCTAGACGAGGCGATTGCTGATCTTAATGCCATACTTGTAGACGATCCAGATCATGTGGGTGCCTTAGGGATGCTAGGGCTGGCATACAGGAGAAAACAGGATTATAAAAAATCCGTGAAGTATTACAAAAAAGCAGCTGAAGCCCAACCAGAAAACTCACAAGGACAATTCAACCTTGGCGTAGCTTATGCTTTGGCAGAGAATAAGGACCTGGCTTTTGAGACATTAATGAAAGTAAAGGAGAGTAATACATTCAATATTACCAACGTGGGTTTGAGCCCAGCTGCTCAGATTCTAAAACCTGATCCCAGATTCAAAAATCTATTTCCAACTCCTGAGGAGTACTCAAATCCGTTTGTGGAAGCTGGTGCTGAAATTATTCATGATTGGAAGGGAGAAAATGTCAGAGATCAGTTTGGGTGGATTGGTAGAAACATTGGAGATGTGGACGGAGATGGTGTAATGGATATTACTTCTTCTGCCCCAACTAATAATGATGGAGCAGTTGGAGCTGGAAAAATCTATGTTTATTCTGGAAAAACTGGCAGGCTTATATGGGCCTATGCAGCCAAGGATGCCAATGGCCAACTGGGTATGAGCATTGAAGCTGCTGGCGATGTTGATGGTGACGGCACGCCTGATGTGGTTGCAGGTGCCCCTTATGTAAATAAGACCTGGGTGTTTTCTGGTAAAAACGGGAAGGTACTCTATGAATGGAAAGGTGCTGATGAGAAAGGTGCATTTGGCAGAGGAGTGAGAGGAGCAGGAGATGTAAATAAAGATGGATATGATGATATTCTAATTGGTGAACCTTATCAGATCTGGGGTGGGCCATTAAATAGTACCAAAGTAGAGCATGCGGGAAAAGCCTATTTATATTCTGGAAAGGACGGTTCCATTTTGCAATCATGGAGCGGGGAAAGCATAGGTGACGGTTTTGGAACGGCGCTGGGAGGCAAAACTACTGATGGTGCTTCCATGCTGATGGTAGGTGCACCTGGCGTGACCAATGGTGGGCAAGTGTATGTGTATCAGGGCATGGAAAAGAAACCATTTTTTAAGATAGAACCAGATACAACAGGTCGTCGACTGGGTGGCATGTTTATGTCTGTAGTCGGGGATGTAGATAGAGATGGTGTACAAGATGTCTATGCTTCAGACTTTGCTAATGCAGCTTTAGGAAACTCTACTGGCAGGGCTTATATCCATTCAGGTGCAAATGGTGAGCAATTGATGATATTGACAGGAGAGGCAGCAGGTGATGGTTTTGGTATTGGAGTAGCGGATGCAGGAGATACAGATGGTGATGGCTTTGATGATCTTGTGATAGGAGCCTGGCAGCATGCCTCTGCGGCACCTTCTGGAGGCAAAATCTATCTGTACTCTGGAAAGGATGGCAGCCTTTTGCGAACCTTGACTGGACAGGTGGCTGGCGAAACACTGGGCTTTGATGCTACTGGAATTGGAGATGTGAATGGAGATGGAAAGGTAGACCTACTTCTTACTTCTGCGTGGAGTGCTATCAATGGCTCCCAGTCTGGCCGAATGATGGTAGTGGCTGGTAAGTAGATTATTCAATGAAATAGCTGAGACCTATTGATTAACTTGCGACTTTTTGTAAGAGTTTAGTTACAGGTTTTCATGTCTCAGCTTTCGCTTAATTTGTACGAAATACCATTTGAGGAACTGTTTGGCAGGGTCAAAGAACATTTTCCAAGGTTTCAATATGATTTTGAGAAGCACATGATCAAAATTGAAAACAATCAACGCGATAGGCTGGGATATATTCGGTTGCCCATGCATGTGGTCATAGATGATCAGCTTGAAATATTGAGTGATCAGGCAAGGGTACTCTACGTTAGCATAGAATCAGGTAATGGAGCCATTTGTTTGATGGACGGAAAGATCAACGCTTATCATACCACTTTCTCCGCCTATATGACCAGAAAGAAGCAAGGGGTCAGCCAGATTAAATATTTAAACAAGAAGGGCAAATCAAGAGCTGGATCTAGAGTGAGATTGGCCAAAACGTTAGAATTCTTTGAGGAAATAAATACTACTTTGACTCAAGTATTAAGTCAAAAAAAAGTAGATCGAATAGCAATCAACTGTAGTACTACTTTAGTTCCATACTTACATCAGTCTAAGGTCGCTTGTCCTTTCGGAAAGAAGGATGCACGACTGTACAAAATCCCATTGCACATTTCTCAATCCAATTTCACCCATTTGGATAAGACCATTAAAAAACTCTTGGCTCCCATACTTTTTTATGATTCAAAGTATGATACAGCATTTGAATCATTTCTCTAGATAGGGATTTCGAATAGGACTATGGATCACTCCGTATTTCTGGTAGATTTGACGATCCTAACGTATAGTTTTTAAACAGCTGCCTCATCCTAGGTCAGTAAGTTTTGCGAACTAAAAGTCATTTCGTCGGGAGGTACGGGATGACCCCGAGTTCATAAGTTTACTCAGATATCGGAATTATTCTCGCCACCACTTTACCAGCTGATTCATGACTATTCTCTAGCAGTTGAATAATGGATCAAGCATTAACTGCTTTTGTTAAAATTGATTACTCAAAATTTCTACCACTCAGACTTCTATTCTTGGATTGTCAGCAGCTGATAATTCACTCTGAATAAAAAAAAGCTATTTATATGTTCTAATTTACAGTTCATTTATATTTTGCATTTTAGTAGATAATTCTTAACTAATTGAGTGACCAACCGTCATGCCAAATAATATTATTTTTAGATTCATATTTTTAGCAATTCTTATTGCAATCAATTCATTTGAATCTGTTGGTCAGGGTAACGTTTCTTACACCTTTGAGGAGGAGTCTCTAGAATCCGCATTAACAAAAATTGAAGAGGACAATCAGGTTCAGTTTTATTATGTGAATGATTGGATTGATGGCCTCAATGTCAATGGAACCTATACCGCGAGGACTTTAGAGGACTTAATAGATGAATTGCTTTTTCCTTTTGGACTAAGTACTATTAAATACAACCAAGATTCATACATCTTTTTGAAAGCATTGAAAGACGGCCAGGTGATAGAAAGCCGGCTTGAAAATGGTGAAGTTTTAAAAAAAATGGTTGTAGGAGATGCTGAGCGGACTTCTGATATAGCTACAGTCAAAGGACACATCAAGGATGCTGAAAGTGGCGAACCAGTAGTAGGTGCTACGCTGTATTCCAAGACGCTAAAAAAAGGTACCGCGTCAGATTATACAGGAAATTTTGAAATCTCACTCCCTGCTGGCGAACATATTATGACACTAAGTAGTGTGGGGTTTCACGAGGACAAACTTCATTTAGTACTATTTTCAGATGGACAGATAGAAGTCTCTTTGGTTCGCAATACCAATTCCCTGGATGAGGTTACCATTACTGGTCAGGCAGAAAAAGATGTAGTGAGTGAGGCTCTTATGAGTATGTCGGTCGTGGAGATGAAACAAATTGAGTATGTACCATCACTATTGGGGGAAAGAGATGTAGTAAAAACCATTGCACTGCTGCCTGGTGTTGTCTCTGGAGAGGGAACCAATGGATACTCTGTGAGAGGAAGTAATTTGGGGCAAAACCTTCTTTTTGTAGATGGCGCTCCAGTATATAATTCAGCTCATCTATTTGGCCTCTTTTCAATTTTCAATCCCGGAGTAATAGAAAACACTACAATTTATAAGGGTACGATGCCAGTGGAATATGGTGGGCGTGTGGCATCAGTAATGAATATCAACGTAAAAGATGGAAGAAATGAAAAGATTGTAGGTGAAGCTGGCATAGGGTTGATATCTAGCAGATTAAATCTGGAAGGCCCATTGTCAAAAAAAATGAATTTTGTACTGGGAGGACGAGTGTCTTATATCAATAGATATCTGGACAGATTGAAAAATTCTAATATCAGAAAAAGTAGAGGGGGTTTTTATGATGTCAATGCAAAACTCACTTATAGCCCCTCGGACAATGATTTACTTAGTATCAATAGTTTGCTGAGCAATGATGATTTCACACTGCCTAATGGTGATGAGATCAATTACAACACTGGACTGGCTTCGTTAAAATGGAGTCATACTTTTTCTAAAAATTCTATCAACCATCTCACACTGGCCTATAGCACATACGAAAGTCACATAGGCTCACAAGATTCTCTGCTAAACAGATCATCTCAAAATCGAATCACAACAGGTTTGATAAAATCAGATTTTTCCTTTTACAGCATTGAAAATCATTCCATCAATGTAGGCCTTGAGGCGAATTTTACAAACGTTGATCCAGGAAAAGAACAGTTGACAAAGACGGATGGTGTTTCATCCGTACAAATAGAAAAAGAGCATGGTCTTGAAGTATCTGTTTTTGCAGGTGATGAATTCTTGATAAATGATAAACTTACGTTAAGCTATGGCTTGAGATTTTCTAATTTTTTCCTGATCGGATCTGGGACCTCTTACCAATATGAATCTCAAGAGGCAAAAAGTTCATCAAGTGTAATAGATTCTACTACCTATTCAAGAGGCGAACTCATACAATCTTATGGTGGTTTAGAGCCAAGGCTCTTTGTTAAATATGCAATAAATAATGATTTGGCACTGAAGTTCAATGCAGGAAGATCTTACCAGTACATCCATCTGGTATCAAATGCAGCTTCAGTTTCTCCTCTGAGTATCTGGAAATTGAGTGATACCAACCTGAGACCTCAAAAAGCTGATCAAGCTTCAATTGGTATTTTCAGAACACTTCACAATAAGACTATTGAGCTGAGCAGTGAAGTTTTCGTTAGAAAAATCAATGACCTACCTGATTATAAAAATGGCGCTGTACTCATAAACAATCCACATCTGGATCGAGATCTGGTGTCAGGCACAGGCAGGGCGTATGGAGCAGAATTTCAGGTAATTAAAAAAACGGGTAAATTATCTGGACTGCTGGCCTATAGTTTCACCCGTTCCTTGATCGAGATGAAAAGTAGTATTTCGGAAAACCAAATTAACGGAGGAGAGTATTACGCCTCTGATTATGATATCCCACATAACCTATCCGTTACAGGCGATTATCAATTGACCCGAACGTGGAGTTTGTCTTTTAATTGGCTTTATAACTCTGGAAGACCAATTTCTTATCCAGAAGCTATTTACAATCAGAGTGGTACACCTGTTTTGTTTTATAACAAAAGGAATGAGTATAGAATGCCCGATTATCATCGCCTTGACCTATCACTAAATTGGAAGACCCCCAATTTGAAAATTCAGAAAAACTGGGACTTCAGCTGGTCTTTTTCTGTGTACAACGCGTATGGCAGAAGCAATGCGTACTCCATATATTTTGTAAGAGAGGGAAATCTACCTTCAGCTAAAAAACTATCGATTTTAGCTAATCCTGTACCTTCAGTTACGTTAAACATTAAAATGCTGTGATGATAAAGAGATTGGTGATGTTAGTACTAGTAGCTAGTAGTTGTGTCGAGTCTTACGAGCCTGGTATTGAATTGAATGCGTCTTATATTGTTGTGACTGGTGGTATTTCTGATATTTCTGCTACCTCAGTTAAAGTTGAAAGAACTGTTGCGATAAACACCAATGACTTGTCTACTGGTTCGGAAGTGAATGAAGCAATCACAGGTTTACAGATTACCTTATATGATGAGGACGGTCCGCAAGAAGTGCTTTTAGATCAGGGAGATGGTAATTATGCAGGGGTATCAGTAGGTGTAGTTGGCCGAGCTTATCATATTCAAATCTTGATGCCTAATGGTGACCAAATTGTGTCAAGCCCTCAAACATTAAAACCTGGGCCTGAAGTAGCCGATTTGCTCTTGGAGCAATTTACTGAGCTAGAACAAGTGGGTAATAATGAAATAGGTGTAGACGGTTTGAATCTCAATCTGTACATGAATCAAAGTGAAGTAATATCACATTATTATAAATGGACATTGCACGGTACCTACGAGTTTCAGGCTCCTGCTGTGCCAGGATTTTCATGTTATGTGAATGATGGTTACTTTGGTTTTTTTGGATTGGCTGAAAGCATCTCTTCTGACAAGGACTTGTTTTCGAAACGCTTAATATTTTTAGAACCCAATGGTAGAAAATTTTCCATAGGGTACAGTATAGAAGTGAGCCAATATACCATGACTGATGATGCATACAACTATTGGAAAAAAATTGACGATCAGCAGAATAATGTGGGTTCAGTTTTCGATTCTCCACCAGCCAGGATAGAAGGTAATCTTAGCTATAGTGATAAGGAGGAAACAATATTGGGCTTTTTTGAGGTCAATTCAATCAGAAAAAAACGTTTGTTTATTAACCCAACGGACTTCGCTGAGTCTCCCATATTGGCAACTGCAGCTTGTGCACCAGAAAAGCTGAACCCTCCTGACTGGTGCAGTGATTGTACTGCACTACCATCAAGTACAAGTAAGAAACCTATATTTTGGCCATGAGGAAAGGAAATTCTGCTAAAAAAATGAGAACGAGTTCTAAGGTAATATGCGGCCTTTTTTTCTTGGTGTGTTCAGGTTTTATTTTCACAAGTAATACCAACACTGTGAAACGATTAATCTTGAGCCTACAAGAATACCATCTCAAGTATTATCAGGAAAAAATTTATATTCAAACTGATACAGATGTTTATTTTGCAGGAGACGTGGTCTGGTTGAGTACCAGACTATTAGACGCTCAGGATCACACTTATTCGAAGTTGAGTAGGGTCGTGCATGTGAAACTCTTAGATGATCAAGGTAATGAACGCAGTCATAAAAAAGTTCTAACCACTGATGGTGTGGGGCATGCTGATATATTACTAGAAGACACTTTATCTGGCGGAACATACAGCCTATTGGCTTATACAGAATGGATGAAGAATTTCTCTCAAGATATGTTCTTCAGCAAAGAAATTTTTGTTGTGAATGAATCAAGTGAAAAAATAGATGCTGTGAAATGGAATGATAGAGAAATAGATGTGACCTTCTTCCCTGAGGGTGGTACGCTAATCGAATCAATGACCAACAAAGTAGGGTTTAAAGTAATTGATAGTCGTGGACTAGGGGTAGACGTACAAGGCTACGTGCTCAATGATCAGATGGATACTATCGCAAAGATCAATACCTACAAGTTGGGTATGGGAAGTTTTTTTCTTTGGCCTAAGAAAAAGGAAGCTTATGAGCTACATCTTGAATGGCAGGGTGAGGTAAGGAGATATAAATTACCTGAAGCTGAAAAAAATGGAGCAAATCTAAGAGTGAATCTCGATTCCATGAATGATGTAAGTGTAGCTATAAACCTGACCAAGGAATTAGTTAAAAATCTACAAAAAATTATTCTTATTTCACATTGTAGGGGACAGGTGAGTTTTGCTGCAGAAGGTAAGGCCGTTTCCAAAAGCACCATTTTTATCCCCAGAGCCAAAATGCAAGCTGGCATTAACCATATTACAATTTTTGATCAAGATGGGTTGCCTATAGCTGAAAGACTACTGTTCATACCACCAGAAGTGGATTCGGATTTGGTTATTTCTCAGCAAAGTAATATCTATGGCAAAAGGACTGAGGTGGAACTGAGCGTAAGTTCAGCCATGACAGAAGATGCGAATTTTACTATTTCTGTTCATGATCGCCCGCCAGTTGGGTCTGATAATATTGTTAACTATTTGCTTCTTGACTCGGATTTGAAGGGTCAGGTGGAAGAACCCAAATTCTATTTGAATGATACGGACAGTGCAAGAATTGCTGCTGACCACCTCATGCTCACTCAGGGATGGGTGCGTTTTAATTGGAAGCAGATAGGAGACTCTACTGCTATGAACTTGTCATACTCAGCTGAAAATCAAGGAATTGTTTTTAGAGGGAAGCTGATTAATAGGAAAACTAATTTGCCCGTCACAGATACTTTATTTATGCTTTCACAACTTTATGGAAGAGCGAACTTTCTGTTTGACAGAGCTAAAGCAGACGGTGAGTTTACCTTCCATCTCCATGAATTCTACGATAAGAAAAAGCTGTTCGTAAACATGTTTGGCCAAGATTCCTTAAACCAATATCAACTATGGTCATCTGAATCCTATGATCCTTTTGAGTTTACGCATATACCGTTTCAAGATAGAGTTAGCACGCCTTGGACAAGCTACTTAGAATCTAAAAAAACAGATGATCTTGTCATAGACAATTATAGATTGTATGCGCCCAGTACTTCGTTAAATTGGCGTACCCCTCAGGCTTATGAATCTTTCAAAGTAGGGCAAAAATTGGCTTCACCTGAGTACGTCGTAAAGCCTGAAGAGTACGTCGAATTAAATGACCTTAAGGAGTTGTTATGGGAATTACTTCCTTCCACTTCAATGAGAAAAGTAGATGGAGAAAACAAAATTTTCGTGTATAAGTACCAGCAACTGCCAAACAAAATCAGAAGGGAAATTCCAGATTTTAATGATAAACCTGCTACACTTTTTCTAAATGGAATACCCATTTTCAATGAAGAATTTGTTTTTAACAACCTTGAATATGACAATATTGAAAAAGTGGAAGTGTTTATTGGTCAATATGATTATTCCGATCACAGATTTTATGGGTTTGTTTCAATTACAACAAAGGATATTTTTAACGAAAAAAGCATTTTGAATGGAACCTCCAATGCTGTAGACTATTATGGTATTTCACTGACCAGAGAATATTATTCACCAAAGTATGAGATGAATAATACTTATACTAATCGTATCCCTGATTTAAGACACCTGCTTTATTGGCAGCCCAGTGTTTCTATTAAAAAGAAAGATAGTTTATCAATGGTATTTTATACTTCAGATGTGCAAAAAGACTTTTTTGTAAATATTGAGGGAATTAGTCAGTCTGGCATACCTTTTCAAGTAACTAGCAAGTTGACAGTAGCATCAAATCAACCATAGGTAGGAAAGCAAAAGCTTTTCTAATTTATATCAGCACACGAAAGCACATGGACATATCAGCATTAGTCAATCAATTGTCAGGAGTATTAGACGATCAAACATATAAGGCTTCTGACGTACTCGCAAAAATTGGATCAGAGGAAGTGGTTCTTGAAATGATCAAATTGCTGGAACATCCTCAAGACGACTCCAAAGTGATGGCTGCCCGAACCTTAGGGGCAATTGAAAACAATCAAAGTGCGTTGGATGCTTTGCTTCAGGCTATCGACAACAATCCTGCTATAGCTGGAGAACTCTTGGTAGAATTGGAAGGGTTTGATTTGAGTGCGAAGTACGTTCCCATCTTTAAGTATTCTCTTTTTGGCAATTTCAAAGTAGCAACTGTGGCTCAGGATTTATTAGATCACAAGGAATTTGACATTACTCCCAGGGTAATCAAGAAGGCGACTAAAGCCTGGCATCATTATGAAAATAATGTAAAACACGACGAAGTCTTTGAATTAAAAAAGGTAGAAGTAGAAGAAATGCTAGCCGATTTGCAAGCATTTGTGGATAGCGAATAACCTATGCTGGAATTAGAAAATTCGTATCGTGCAGAATTGCCCTCAATATTTTATGACGATCAGGCACCAGAGCCTGTAGCAAATCCCAAATTGATTTGTTTCAATGAGTCACTGGCTGAGTCCTTGAACCTGACCAAGGAATTTTCAAGTCCTGAATTTGCTAAAGGCATCTTATCAGGAAAACAAGTGCTTAAGCATACAAACCCTATAGCACAAGCCTATGCGGGACATCAATTCGGGCAATTTACCATGCTGGGGGATGGGAGAGCAGTATTATTGGGAGAGCAGGTGGTGGATGGCTATCGCTACGATATTCAGCTCAAAGGCTCTGGTGTAACCAAATTTTCCAGACGAGGGGATGGCAGGGCTACCTTGTCCTCCATGCTCCGTGAGTACTTGATGAGCGAGGCCATGCATCATTTAGGTATTAAAACTACAAGAAGTTTGGCTGTGGCTAAAACAGGTGATTCAGTATATAGAGAACACGTGAATGAAGGTGCAATCCTAACCAGAATAGCGAAAAGCCATATTCGTGTAGGAACTTTTGAATATGCAAGATTTTATACTGATCAACTGGAGACATTTACCAAATACGTCATCCAACGACATGATCCTGAATTATTAGGAAATGACAATTATGCCATTGAGTTTCTGAAAAAAGTCATGAGCAGACAGATAGATCTGATTGTAGACTGGATGCGTGTGGGCTTTATTCACGGTGTAATGAATACGGATAACATGTCAATTGCAGGAGAAACGATAGACTATGGCCCGTGTGCGTTTATGAATGCCTATCACCCAAAAACGATCTTTAGCTCCATTGACCGCCAAGGTCGATATGCTTATGGCAACCAACCTTACATGGCACATTGGAACTTGTCTATATTGGCGAATGCCATGCTGCCATTGATAGACCATAATGAGAAAGAAGCTATTGCTCAGGCAGAATCTATCCTCCACACTTTTCCTGAAGAATACACCAAGAGATTTACATCCATGATGTGCCAGAAACTGGGTTTTGTATATCACGAAAAATCAGATCAACTACTAGTGGAAGAACTTCTATCAATACTTACTAAGCATTCGATCGACTACACCAACTTCTTTGTCTCCATGAGGTATGAATCTATAGATGAAAAATTGCTTGCAGATGAGGCATTTATTGCCTGGCACAAGAGATGGCAAAAAGCTTTCAACCGATCTGAAAACAAGCAGGATGGTTTAGCTCTGATGGATCAAAGTAATCCTGTAATCATACCAAGAAATCATTTGGTAGAGGACGCACTATCAGACGCAGTAGACGGAAAGATGTCCACCTTCATCAATCTGATGCAAAAACTGTCAGAACCATACACTCGCCAGGACATGCAACACGTGCCAGCTGGCTATGATCAGAGTTATCAAACTTTTTGTGGAACTTGATTTCAAGGATTTTTTTCAGAATTGATTGAGGAAAGGCTTGATCCATGGCTTAAATCCTATACTGCCCATTATTGATCTTCTTATTTTAAATATTCATCGAAATCTTTCTTTAAAATCATTTCTACCTAGTTACTTTGTAAAATGAAGAAGGTGTATGGATGTAACTATTGTAGCTAACATAGAAATGCGAAAAAATTCACCCTCTCCGCAAACCTCCTTCCTGTTCCTCCCCATAATTTCTAATGCATTAGCATTAGATCACTTTATAAAAGTGTTTAGGTTTATTTCTAAGTATCCTTTAAGCAAAATGAATATGGCAAAAAAAATACTTTATACTGTAGCCTTATTATTGGCTGTATTTTATGCAAATGCTCAAAATTCTATTGGCGTGAATACAGATACGCCCAATCCGAATGCAGCCTTAGATATTAGACCGGTAAGTGGAGAAGTTCAAGGTGTACTGATTCCAAGATTAACAACTGCTGAACGAATAGGTATGACATTGGTTGATGAGGATAATGGATTGATGGTTTTTGACAGCGATCTTGGCCAGCTTTACATTTGGTTCAGTGGAGAATGGTTGCCTATGGCGATTGAAGGTGCATCAGTAGTGAATACGGATGGCATTACAATCAATGGAGATGGAGGAGCTACCCCACTGGCTGTAAATGTAGGGACAGGTTCAGATCAAATTGTGCAATTAGATGCCGCAGGGCTACTACCGCCAGTAGATGGTTCACAATTGATCAACTTGCCTACGTCCGTGAATTCGGGAAATGGAGTTACCGTGTCAGGAACCAATTTGAATTTGGGTGGAGCACTTACGGAGACTGCCAACATAATAACAGCTGCTGGTTCAGACGTATTGATAGATGGTGCTGGTACATTGGACATAGATGCTCTGGCTGATTTTAGTGCACAATCGAATTTCTCAGATATTAATGTAACTGGAGGAACTATTACAGGCTCAAGCCTGACCCAAGCGGATAATACTTTCCTTTTAGAAGATGAAAGTACAGGAAATAATGTGGCATTTGAACTGAGTGGACTAACCACTAACCAATCTTATTTGATGCCAGACGCCAGTGGACAAATTGCCTTGATAAGTGACATTACCACTGGCCTGTGGGCAGAAAACGCAGGTGATATCAATTATTCGGTTGGAAATGTCGGGATTGGAACAGTGACGCCATTATCACCTTTGCAGGTAGAAGACGGGTTGAGTTTTTTTAGGTTTCAAAACTCTACTGAAGGTATTTTTGGGAATTTTATAGGATCTGAATTGTACGTGGACAAGTCGAATACAACAGATAATCAGCTAAGACGAATTTCAGGTGCTCCTGGAAGTTTCATTTTCTTTGAAAATGGTGAGACTTCATTTATACATGTAAATTCAGGTGCAGCAGATGCCGCCGCAGATTTGAATGCCGACGTAGAATCTTCTCTGACGCTTTTATCAGATGGCTCAGCAGAATTTGAAGGGAATGTCACATTCAAGTCCAATGAAGCTATAGCACTACCTGTCGGCAATGATACAGACAGAAGTGCCATAGCTTCTCCTCAGGATGGTATGATCAGATACAGTAATGAATCTGGATTCGAAGGATTTGAAGGCCTGGTGTTGGGTTCTTGGGAACCATTGGGAGGAAGTGGTTCTGCTTTGACCTTACCTTATTCTGATGGTTTAGGGTCTAGTGCAGTTCCCCTATTCGAATTGATCAATACAGATGTGGGAGGAGGTACTACCGCCAGTTTTGGAAACAGTTCTGATTTAGACGCCACCCTGAAGGTATATACTGATTTAGGTATTGGAGGCACAGGTCTACTTGGTGGTATTACCTTGGCCAGTTTCGACGATGGAAGCGTTTTGCATAATGTATCTAGAATTACGAGCAATGTGTTAGATGGAACCGCAGCCGGGTTTGCTGGTGATTTGGAGTTTGAGGTGAGCAACGGAGCGGTACTAAGTAAAGCCCTGAGCCTAAAACATGATGGCGACGCTGAGTTGTCTGGAGCTATCAAAATTGGAGATACAGGGAATACAATGGACACCTCAGATGAAGGTATGCTCAAATATGTTCTGGGTTCTGGTTATGAATATTGGAATGGTGGATCTTGGCAACTTTTAGGCGCTGGTACTCTAACGGGAGCAACTAATGGACTAAATGTGAATGGATCAAATATTGAACTGGGTGGCAATCTCAATACCACTACAGAAATAGCAGCAAATGGTTTCGAGTTTACAGTAAGGAGAGGGTCTGCATCAAACGCACCCACCATGCATCTGTATAATGATAATGGAGGCATTGGAACTGGGGGTTCATTGGTGCTAGAAGGTATGAACAGTGTCTCGAATCCAGCTACTTTGGGGAAAATTGAAACTCTAATGACCAGTACTACCTCAGGAGCTGAGTCTTCAGAATTAGTATTGAGTGTGGTAACCAGTGGTAGTTTGATTGAAGGGCTTAAGATAGATGATGTAGGTGAAGTAAATGCCAACTATTACAAATACAATAACCCAATAACCAAATATTACGGTATTGCGCCTGGCGATTTCAATATGATTCAACAAGCTGCTGCTGATAATGTATTAGTGGCCAATAATGGCAATTCGGTTTACATATCTTCTGCATCTGCAGCAGCCGGAGCACAAATTTCTGCTCCAGTGCATTTGCCAGATGGTGCAGAGATTCAGGCTGTAGAAATATTTGGCCGAAATACAACAGGCATTAATGCAACAGTACATTTTATGGCTAAGTCATACTCTACTGCTGTGACATTCGACGATACTGTGATTGTTCCAGATGGAACCTCTGGTATTACGGGTTTTCAAATAGCAGCATCTGTAGGTAAAATAATTGACAACTTTTCTAATAACTATTTTATCTATATTGATATACCCACTAGTAGTGGATCGACTGCGGATTTTACTGGTGCTAGAATTACATATACCGTCACAAGCGTAGATTAAGGGCATGAGATATATTGCAATTTTCATATTTACCCTGATCGCTCAAGTGGCGGTTTCTCAATCCACCAATTTTGGATCTTCTACAAGTGTGGATGTAGGGAGCAACGCTGCTTTTTATATAAACAGTGAGGCCTCAATTGAGGGCAAACTGGCTAATAGTGGATTACTAGCTGTAAAAGGGAATACTAACTTTTTGCCGTCATCATTTTTTACAAATAATGCAGAAGCCTCATTGACGATTGAAGGAAATGCTTTGTTGGATGGTATAACAGAAAATAATGGATTTATAGATATTTTGGGAGAAACCATTGTATCTACATCTGCACTTCTCAATAATAATTCGGGCGCTGTTTGGTCTTCTGAAGGTGATACTGGATTAGAAGGAACCCTTGTCAATGACGGAGAGTTTTTCATAAAAGCAGATTCCGAAACCACAATTGACGGTCAAATGGAGAACCATAATGAATTGACTTTTGAAAGTGATGTTAGCCTGACAGGAAGCTTAAATAACATAGGCGTATTGAATGTTTTGGGAAATTTATCAGTGACTGGAACAGGCACCTATGCAAACCCTGATGGTGCGTCTTCTACGGTAATAGGTAATTTAGATCAAATTGGCCCATTTGAGAATGGTGGAATCATTGAGGTAGCTGGTGATGCCGTTTTTTACAGTACTGTTACGAATAACAATGAAGCCGTTTTTAATGGAACTTCTTCCTTTGGAAGTGATATGATTAACACTCAAAAAATGTTTCTTGGGGGCACTACAGATTTTACTGGTGATCTGTCTAATAGCGGAGAAATAATTTCATTTGCAGACGCACAACTAAACTTTGAACATAACAGAGATTTGGGCGACCTGACTTTTGATGATGTTGGTCGGGGTGTATCAATTGCTGAGGTAATTTTGGTGAGCAGTGCAGATTCGATATTTATAGATCATTTGAGCATAAATATTTCTGGAAAAGTAACCTTGCCATCTAATTTTGTATTGATTAGGTCTGAATTGGCGATAGCTCAGGGGGTATTAAATACTACTAATCAGGAAAACTTTCTGGTCGCAGGAAACATAAATGTGAATGCGGCCAATTCATCTGCCCCCGCTTATGTAGAAGGCAAGATGCTGGCAGTTACCTCTGATGGTGAAACTACTTTCCCAATGGGAATTAATGGGTTTCCAAATTATTTGACATTAAACAGTAATCAGTCTGGAATAACTGTAAAGGTGGAATGCAAAATGCCAGATCCTGATAGTTTATTTACAGATGATGAAACTATGGGTTTGGCAGCGGATGTGGAATGGACTATTCAAAGTTTGTCTGATAGCGCAGAGATGAGCGTGTCCGTAGAATATTCTGGTGTTGATTTTACAAATTCCCCCAATTTTATTAATGCAAGAGCGTATGATGCCACACTTCAAAAATATGATAAGAGCGATTCACTTTTTCATGCATTAAGAACCACAGAGTCGAATAATGCTAATACAGGCACTTCAATTCCCACAGAAGGCACAATCAAAACTTCAAATCAAATATGGATCACGGCGAAGCCGAGCAGGTTTGCCTTAGGCCTGTCTCCTGTGCTTACTGAACCAGAAGTCTACGTGCCCAACATTTTTACACCAGGAGCCACTTTGAGTGATAATCAAATATTTAGACCCTTCATAGGAGGAGCCATTGTCAATGCCATCACGTTCACTGTCTTTGATTCATTCAATAGAGAGGTATTCTCTTCTAGTCAATCGGGAGAGGATATAGAATTAGAGAATTTGGGTTGGGATGGAACGTTGAAAAGTGGACTGGAAGCACCTGAGGGAGTGTATTACTACAGCATCAGTATAGAATACTTGATCAGTGAAGAGGTAAGTGATGAATTTTTCAATTCTGGTGAAAGAGATCAAACGCAGTCTTTTAGTAAGTTGGGTTCAGTGATGTTACTTAAATAAAAATGAGAAAAGCGCTTTTATTTATTTTTCTTCTAAGTGCGCTATCTGCCACAGGGCAGGAGGGACAGTTCTCGCAATATTTTGCGAGTGGTGCCTTGATGAACCCTGCTTTTCCCGGGACGATTACCACAATAAACTTCAATACCAACTACAAACGAGCAGGCAGTCCAGATCAAGAAAATCATGTCGAGCTGATGCAGGGCTCATTTTCTTACCCCTTGAGAAGAGTAACCACCAAAGAAGAATACTTTGGCAGTGTAGGTGTCACCTTTTTTAGAGAAAACAGAGGATATCAAGGGGTGTACAGAAACCAGAAAATCTTGGGTAATTTCTCTTATGTAGTAAACCTTTCAGAACTCAGGAACCAATTGTTGGTTTTTGGAATTCAAGGGGGCTATGCCCAGCTAAACCTTTCAGATGATGGATATAGGTGGGGATCTCAATTTAATAAGTACTTAGACGGCGGATATGATGGTGACTTAGCAGGAGAAAGCGTGACATTTGATCCTGTCTGGTATCCAGTAATCAATTTTGGGGCCTTGTATACCACCTATGATAATGATGATTATAAAATCAGAGACTATGCATTTTCTGTGGGTATTAGTGGCGACAATTTGAATCGCCCTAAAATAGGTACAGTAGAAGGGTTTGATGCAAAAAAGGCCATGCTTTATAAGGCTTTTGCTGTTTTTCAATTTCCAATAGGTGCCAGATTTTATGGACACCCTTCTGCCTACGTTCTAAATTCTAACGGTAGTACACAATTCAATTTGGGGATGTATATTTCAACCTTTGTGAGTTCATCCCGCTCGAATTTAGGAGTGGAATTACAAACGGGCGCATGGTATCGTGTAGATGACTCCTTTATTGGTTTAATTGGACTAAAGATTGATCAGTTGAAAGTAGGATTTAGTGTAGATATGAACGCGACTAACCAAGGCTTGAATGAGCAGGTGGGAGGTAACGTGTCTGCTTATGAAATAACCCTGGGCTATAGTTTTGAACTTCACAAATCCTACAGAA
The DNA here is from genome assembly GCF_900176375.1 of Reichenbachiella faecimaris. Classification (GTDB taxonomy): domain Bacteria; phylum Bacteroidota; class Bacteroidia; order Cytophagales; family Cyclobacteriaceae; genus Reichenbachiella; species Reichenbachiella faecimaris. Next base: position 141,369 of record NZ_FWYF01000001.1, read on the forward strand.
GGTTGTCTAACCCCATGTTCTAAATGAAAAAAGCTCTACTCTTTATATTGTTCATCATAAGTGTGATTGGTCTCAGAGCTCAATCCATCCCTAAGATTTTGCAACTAGGTGATGAGCAATTTGAGAATAATAGGTACTTGGAGGCCATACCTTACTACGACAAAGTGTATGCGATAAGCAAAGCCAATTATTATGCTGGTTATCAGTTGGCTTTATGCTATGAACAAACCTTACAGTTTCAAGAGGCCTTGGAAACATTTAGGGTGTTGAGCGAGAAATCAGGACATGCTTATCAAACAAAGTCCATCTATAAGTATGCAACGCTCAATAAACGCGACAGTAATTTTGATCTGGCAGACTCCATCTATTTGGAGCTGGCCAAAATGCCAGATATTTCACCTGCCTTGCTAGATCTTGCCAACCGTCAGCGTGAAGGGTGCCTGTTGGCCAAAAGAGAGCAAGGGCAAAACAGAAATTTTAAGGTAGACCCTATCAAAAAGCTCAATAGCCATTTCCATGACTATGGAGCTACAGAAAACCCAGCCAATGGAAACGTTGTTTTTGCCACATCTAGAAACTTGTCTGGTGAACAATACCAGGGCAGTCAGTACAGTGGTCTATTACCTGATATGATGATGTACGAGTTGAAGGAGAATGGCAACTATCATAATATAAGTAGTAAACAGCGATTCGACAGGTTAAACACCAAATGGTCAGAGGGTTCTGGTGTTTTCAAGGCTTCAGGTGATAAGTTCTATTACACTTCTTGTGAAAATGATGAAGGAAATACGGGTTGCAAGATTAAGTTTAGTCAGCTCATCAATGACAAATGGTCTGACCCAGTGGTTCTCAATGACTTTATAAACGAAGCAAATTCTGAAAACAAACACCCATCCTTATCTGTTACTGGAGACACTTTATTCTTCTCTTCAGATCGACCAGGGGGTCAGGGAGGAAGTGATATTTGGATGAGCTTGAGAGGTGATGATGGAGAGTCTTGGTTGCCTGCTATTAATATGGGCAAGGTGATCAATACACCAGAAAATGAGATCACACCTTATTATTCCTCTCCACACCAGAGCCTGGTATTTAGTAGCAATGGACACGTAGGCTATGGTGGTTATGATCTTTATGGAGCCAAGGGCAATTCATTTTTTACGCCTGATTTATTCAACATGGGTTTTCCATTTAATTCTACCTGGGATGACACTTATTTCTATATTGGAGATAGCACAGGTTACCTGTCGTCCAACAAGGAAAACAAGGAAGTGCTGGATTTATACACATTTTCAGTTCCAGATGAGAAGCTTTTTCTGGCGCTATTGTTTGCAGGGGAATTGATGGTAGATGGACAAATCATGTCCAAATATCGAGATGTAGGAGCCGTGGATTTGGTGACTTTCAGAGCGGAAGACTATGAAGGTTATGCACTGTTTCAGCCTGTAGTGGCCAAGAAAAAAGATTTGAGGAAATTGTTTAACTCCAGTGCAGTAGAACACGGCACCATAGCATCCAATTTGGAATCTGCAAGTAAAGTGAGATCAGCCAAAACGAAAACACGCAGAGCAGCTATTGCTGAAACCAAACCGACAGAGCCAGAGCCATTAAAGATTTATGAATCTGCAGATGATGTGGAACGTTTGTATTTTGATTATGGTGATTTTCGTCTACGCAAGGCATCTGAAAAAGCTCTGAATAATATGTATCAAAATATTAAAGCTCAGCCTTACACACGTGTCAACTTACTTTCGTATTCAGATTACTTAGGGTCTGATGAGGGCAATGTGGATTTGAGCAAAAAACGGGGGAACGCAGCCAAGGACTATCTGGTTTCTCTTGGCATGCCTTCGGAAAAAATAGAAGTGCTGGCCAGAGGGGAGTTGCGTTCTGAACAAGAAAGAGACCATTGGTTTAGACGAGTTATGGATAGAAGGGTAGAGCTTCATGTAGATAGCCCTGAGCCTATTGAGTTGGCTGTGGCAAAGCAAGTGATCTTGCGAAAACCATTGTCCTTAGATATGATTGCTGAAAAGCTAAACCTTGATGTTTTGGAAGTGTATCAGTGGAATGGATCTAATCAGGAAGTCTTGGTGCCAGGTACGTCTGTCCGATTGTATATTCCAAAGAATCAGAAACTCGATTCAAAATATTTTATTACTGAAGAGAATATCTGGGATGTTTTTTGATCAGCCTTTGGTTACCAATATATAGGCACCCCAATTGTATGGATTTTCATCTTCTTGTCGATAGAGTGCTCTGGCTTTGAAAAAGGCCTGTTGAGGATTTTCTAAATCTCGTAATTGCTCATACAAAAGGTTCATAAAACGCCGTGCGGCTTGATCATTTATTTTCACCAAACTGATCAAGACATTGTCTGCACCTGCTACCAAAAATGCCCTTTGAAGCCCAAATACACCCTCGCCATTTTTGACTGTTCCTAGACCAGTTTCGCACGCGGCTAGTACCACCAGACTGGTTTGATCAAGCTGAAGATTCATGGCTTCATAGGCGGTCAGTATACCGTCATTAGAACTTCCTTCCTTCTTACTTAAGAAGATGCCTGAACTATGCAAAGGATCTACGTTCTCTGGATCATCTTTGAAGAAACCATGCGTGGCAATATGGATTACTCCAGGATTCTGAAATGCCTTGATTTGGTCTTCAGTAGCTTCTGCAAAATAATAGGATTCAGTATGCCACTTTCTCACGTCCAATATTTTTGTAATGTCTTTGGCTTCTTCCTCAGCACCCGCTAATTGTTTGAGTTGCATGTACTCAGTTTGTACGTTGGAGAAGTCGGGGTTTCCCACAATTCTGGCTTCCCTGATGAGTGGTTTGTTTTCTTTATAAATCAAATCCTTGCCACTGGTAATGTTGGATATATTGATTTTGTCTGCTACATATTTTTGATTGTCATTGTCGTAGAGGATGGCAGGATTGAGTTTGTGATAAATCCCATCAGGAGAGAGGTAGACTCTTTTGACATCAGACAAATGTGTCTGAATTGGTTCCCAAAATATCTTATAGGTAAGTTTATCTTTTATCCCAAACTTGATAGCATTGTTGTAGAGTTTCAGGCCTTTTTCAAAATCAATAGCTCTATCCCATGTGACTGCCTCGATCACGCTGTCTTTTTTTATAATAAATGCCACGTAGTGGGCTTGGTCTTCAAAACCCTGATCTAGTTTCTGATCCACTACTTTAGCATGATAATTTCTGTATTGAATGATGTCAATCATAGCGGTACTGTCAGGAATGACCTCACTAATTTCCTCCCAGGTGTGATAGGCACTTCGTTCTTCTTCCAGAAACACATGGAAAGTCTGAGCCAGTTCTTTTTCTAGATTCGCACAATAGACCTCCATTTCTTCTATATCCAATCCTTGTTTTTCGCGTTCTTCCTTTGTGAGCAAATAGGCCTGTGCCAACAAGTATTTTTCCTCTCTCCAGGTATTGTAGGTTTTAATAATCGCCTCATCACCACTAGCCAATATGATTCTACGCATTTTTTCGGAAGCATAAAATAGCATGCCTTTGGTGTTGATGAAATGATTTACGGCATGGATGGCATAAGGGGTATGTACAAAGCTGGGTTGAAAGGCCAAGGCACAATATCGTTCAATATTGCTTCTTGTTTCGTTAAAATATAGCTTGCGTTGGTTGTCTGTAAGTACTGGAAAAATATCATGCATGTGATGGATTTCAGCATCTAATGCATGGTCGAAAGCATCCATGGCCGCTAGGGTGTCTTTTGCTATAAGATGATAGATTGCCAGATCATTCACTGTTTTGATATACAATGGATGATAGCCGCCTAAGGTCTTCAATCTAATTTGTTTGGCTTGATTGAGTAGTTTTTTAGCCAAGCCCATACTGCCAAACTGCATATACAAAAGCCCCACGTTGCTCAAAGAAGTTGCGTACGTGGGATGATTGGTGCCATATATGGCACGATCCATATCCAATACTTTGGAGTAGGTGTCTAAAGCCCTGTTTAGTTCGCCCCTCAATTTATAAATACCTGCCAAGTTGCTCAGGGTGGTGGCATAATCTGGGTTGATGCTACCGTATATTTCTTGAAAGTCTTCAGCACTTTCATTGAAATATTTTTCTGCTTCGTCCAATTTACCCTCACGCATATAGATCGTAGCCAGATTATTGAGCAATTTGGGTTTTACAGATCGTATATCTTTATTTTCATCCAAGCCCATGGCTATATACTTTTCGGCGGATTCTAAATCATTAAGCTGATAATAAAGTATGCTTAGATTGTTATAGGTTTCAAGTTTAAGAATGGGTCTGCTGCTGAAGAGGCTGTCTTTGAGCGCTAGGTTTTCAAGAAGGTAAGTTTCCGAGTCAGAAAAATCCCCCAGTTCAATCATCAAAGCAGACAGCCGATCGATAGCTCTCAATAAAAGGAGTTCTTGATTTCCTTCCGCCGCTTGGATTGCCTTGATCAGGGTGGCTTCACTTTGAGCCATATCCCCAAAATTACGGTAAGTCGTACCCAGCTCAATTTGTAGTGCGATCTGAGTGGAGTCAGAGGGATTGTTGATCAGGTCTATTGCATTTTCTAATGCATCAACACTTTCGGAAAAGTCCCCTTTTTCTCTATTGTAAACGCCCTTGTTGTACAGGAACCCTACTTTTTTCTTTTGGTCATTTGCAAAGTGCCTTGTGATGATGTGTTCAGCTTTATCGAGAGATTCTTGAGCGGCTCTAAAATTTGCAGACTCTCTATAAAAAGTGGATAAATTATAATACAGGCCCAACAAGTCAGGGTGAGTTTCTGGCTTGGTTTTTAGTTCTTCGTGGAGACCACGAAGCAGAGCATCTAATCCCTTTTTCTTTTCACTAATTTCCCAAAGGGATAGCCCAATATTGTTGTATAGCGCAGCCAATCCCAGTTCAGTGACGCATCTTCCAGAATCCAAATCTTCGAGTAGAGCAGTAGCATAAAATCTGGCTTTTTCTGGTTCTGAATATTTAAAGTGGTAGACACTGTCCATTTTTTGCAAGCAGGTTTGCGCTAGTGTCTTGGGCGTGGACACAAGCAGTACTAGCAAAACAAGGAAGGTGAAATGGTGCATATTTATTCTGCGTGAGTAGCTCATTTAGATCTAATTGATATGGACAGCTTGTATCTATTGGCTGATGGCTAAAGATAATTAATTGCCATTCTGATACTAGACTTCCCGAGTAATATTTCTGTTGACGATTGGCTGTGTAATGTCCCCATGCGCCTAGATTGACCTTGGATGGAATATGTTTAATAACCCAAGCAGAAGAATTATAATCACAAATAGCCGCCTAGTGTTGGTTCATACAAGCCATATCAAACTTTTTACAGAACTTGATTTTGGCTTTTCTTTTTTTGATTTTGTATAGGCACACTTTTGAATATTGACCTTAAAATAATAAGCGTCCAGCAATAATTGCTTATTTTACAGTAGCAGCAGTATTACTACTTATCATTTGTTTTGCCACTTAATCGCAGAATGAAGTTTTCAATGAGTGTCTAATAATTGAATTGAGACAAGATGAAAGTTGCTTTTGTGAAAAATCATTTTTACTGGATGTACTTTCGTTACCGATTGGTAAAAATTAAAATTATTTTTTTAGTGGGACTGACCTATATGTCCTCACTTGGAAACGCGCTTGAGCATGCACCAAAGTTCGATTTTCCTTCCGCTACAAAATCAACCGTTTTTTCCGAATCAAAATTTGATGGAGCAAATATCAGATTCAAACATTTGTCATTAAAAGATGGATTGTCTCAAAGTACCATTAATACGATTGTTCAAGATGAACAAGGATTTATGTGGTTCGGAACTGAGAGCGGAATGAATAAGTATGATGGCTATAATTTTAAGGTTTACTTCGAAAGTTTAAGCGATACTTCTGCCATTAGCAATAATATCGTAAATGTGATTTTCAAAGCTAAAAATGGTTCGTTTTGGATAGGGACGGACAAAGGATTGAACAGGTTTGATCCAAAGACAGAGACATTTCAAAGGTTTTTCCACGATTCATCGAATCCAAATAGCTTAAGCAACAATCGAATATTTTCAGTTATTGAAACCATGAATGGTTCAATCTGGATAGGTACGGAAAATGGGTTGAATAAGTACGACAATCAAAAGGATCAGTTTATCAGATATAAAAATGACCCAACAGATCCCAATAGTGTCAGTCATAATACGATCACATCCATTCTAGAAGATAGCAAAAACCAAATCTGGGTGGGCACATTGGGCGGTGGACTCAACAGACTTAATGAAGATCAGAAGACATTTACTCGATACAAGCAAGATGCAAAGATTGCTGGAAGTTTGAGCGATAACAATGTGTTGTGTTTGCTCGAAGATAAAAGTGGTATACTATGGATCGGGACGGAATTTGGTGGTTTAAATGAATTTGATGATGAAAATAATATTTTCATCAAATACCGTCATGATCCTAATAATCCATTGAGTATTGGGGATAACCATATCAGTATTTTGCATGAAGACAAAAATGGAGCGCTTTGGATTGGCACTTATTCAGCTGGAGTTAATGTATTGAATAGCACATCTAAAATATTCTATCGCCACGAAAAACACGAAGAAGATGTAAATAGTATCAGCAGCAATCGCGTGACTTCCATATTCGAAGACCAAACTGGCTCTATATGGGTGGGGACTTGGATAGGAGGTGTAAATATTTATAATCGAAATTCTCAAAAATTTATCCATTATAAGCATGAGCCCAACAATATCAATAGCATTAGTCACAATGATATTCGGCCCATTTTCGAAGATAGCAAAGGTTTTTTGTGGGTTGGCACTGATGGAGGAGGCCTAAATAGAATTGATAGAAGTAATAATGAAATCAAAGTCTACAGAAACAATAATTCAGATAACAATAGCCTAAGTAACAATCATGTATATGATATCAAAGAGGATAAAAATGGTATTTTCTGGATAGCTACTGATGGAGGTGGGCTAAATGAGTATAATTCTGAAACTAACACTTTCAAACATCACAATCATGATCCTTTGAACGCTAATAGTTTGAGCAATGATCATGTCCGAATAGTTAATATTGATCAATCAGGAAAATTATGGCTAGGAACAAATGGAGGTGGGCTTGATACTTACGATCCCGAAACAAAAAAATTTACAAATTATAGGCACAACCCACTCGATAGCAATAGTATAGCAGGTAATAGAATATACGCCATGTATATTGATGCTTCTGAAAATGTTTGGTTAGGAACTTATGGAGGAGGCCTTTCGAAATTAAATCAAGAAACAGGGCTATTTGCCAACTACAAAAATTCGATAAGTGAGAACTCGACTATTAGCAATGACTTTGTACTATCTGTTTATAAAGATGGCAAAGGATACATTTGGGTTGGAACCTCCGTTGGTCTTTGCAAAATGGATCAAGAAACTGGATCCTTCGTGACTTTCACTAAAAAGGATGGGCTCCCTGATGATGTGGTTTATTCGATTATATCAGATGGCAATGGTGACATCTGGATCAGCACAAATGGTGGACTTACTAGATTTGATCCTGAGAAGATGGATTTTAAAAGCTTTGATGTGAAAGATGGGTTGCAGAGTAATGAATTTAATACAGGAGCCTCATTTTTATCTGAAACAGGAGAAATGTTTTTTGGTGGAATCAATGGATTTAACTCGTTCTATCCTAAGCAAATAGCCAATAATCCAGATGTGCCAAATATTGTAATTACCAATTTTACTTTGTTCAACAAAGAAGTTCCAATTGGAGTTATGGAAGATGGCAGAACCATTCTATCTCAATCAATCACCAAAACCAAATCATTAGAATTATTCCATACTGATAGGGTGTTTGCGTTCGAATATGCAGCTCTTCACTACGCTACCCCAGAAAAAAATGAGTACGCATATATGATTGAGGGTCTGGAGGATGAATGGAATTATGTAGGGAGCAGACGATACGTTTCTTACACAAGTTTACCCCCAGGCAAATATGTATTCAGAGTGAAAGGATCCAATAACGATGGGTTATGGAACAACGAAGGAACAAGCATTCAATTAACAATTTTACCCGCTTGGTGGGCAACAATATGGGCGAGAATTATATTGATCGCAGCAGTAATTGGCATGGCTACTTATTTGTATAAGTTGAGAATGAGAAAATTGAAGTCGCAAAAAAAGGTACTTGAGAATGTAGTTGCTGAAAGAACGAAGGAACTAGAGGAAAAAAATGAACGAATAGTTCAGCAAGCTGAAGAATTGCTTGTTTACAACGACAACCTCAACCAACTCAATGAAAATTTGGAACAAACCGTAGCCGAACGAACCAAACAATTGATTGAAAAAAATAGAAAACTTGAAGAATACGCATTTATGAATGCTCACAATCTTCGATTACCTATCACCAATATTCAGGGCATTATACAGCTTTTTGATGTTGAGAGATCTTACGAAGAGACCAAAGAAATGCTTGATTTGGTCAAAGGACAATCAGATCAAATTGACAAAGTCCTAATAGATATTCAATCCAAACTGGAAAAGGATAACTGATCCTTTTAATAAAGAAACCTTTCCTCTTAGGATAAGCTCTTAAAACATCAAAATCTTTCTATTAATAATGGAACAAATCGTTAATTCAAATCGACAAAATTAGATTTGCAATGTTTTTTCTGACCATAAAAAATGTATGGAAGTAAAATTATTCATCCAAGAAAAATCCATGTTGATCGACTTTATCGAATCAAAAACACTCATGTTCACCTCTTGTCTACCTACTTTTTTAGCAAACAGCACAACCATTTCCGTATTTCGCCACAACCAAATATCTAAATGTGGAAATGAAAAATGCTTTAATACTATTAGCAATTGCGCTTCTCGCCCAAACATCTTACGGGCAAAAATTTTATTGGGCTGAATCGGCCAAATCACATGCTCATACCAGTGATATCAGAGCTATTGAAGTCATGGAGGATGGAGGAATTGTTGCCTTCGGCACATTCAATTCCGCCCTTCATATAGGAGACTTCGAATTAGAAGAGTCTGAGAGTGGTACGAGTTTCTTTCTGGCCAAGTACGACCTTAATGGAAATGTAGAGTGGGCCAACAAGATTGAATGTGATGACTATTTGACAATTACTCATAATCAAGTAGGATTGGCGGTTGATGATGATGACAACGTCTACATATCATCTGTGTATCATGGCAAGCTTATTTTTGATGAAGAAACTTTGACCAACTCAGAAGCCACAAGTGACTTCTTTGTGGCCAAATATGCTAAAGATGGAACCTATCAATATGCGTGGGGCCAAGGAGCTGACCACGCAGTTGCAGTAGATCTGGCGGTAGATGAATTAAACCAAGTGTATGTAGCTGGACATTATGCTGGCGATTTAGGTTTTAATGATCCATCTGAGACAACATTGACAAGTTCGGGTTCTCATGATGCATTCATAGCCAAATACGATGACGAAGGTCAGACGGTATGGGCTAGAAGTTTTGGAGATGCTGATAATTATGATTTGAGCTATGGAGTAGAGGTCAGCGGTAGTTCGGTGTATTGGGGAGTGAACTATAGAGAGGGCACCACTTCCAAATCATACTTTATATCCGTGATTAAGTTAGACTCGGATAACGAATTGCTGTGGACCCATGAAGCAGGATCAACTGATTCAGGAGTTGCATTTTTTAATCAAGCCTATGATTTAAAAGCTTATGGAAGTGATTTGTACGTTGCGGGTTATTTCAGAGGAGGTATTCAACTGGACGGGCAGGATGAACCATTGACGCAAACAGAGTATCAGGCTCTGGCATTCAAGATTACTGACAATGAGGGGTCTGCAATATATAAATGGGCAACAGAAGTTGGGAACTCAAACTACGACTATGGATATGCCATAGCCAAAAATGGTAATTCTGTCTATCTAAGTAGGTTTATGAATTTTCAAAGCTATATAGAGGAGTTATCCGATGCTACAGGAGTTAGTATTGAATCTAATTTATCCACTTCTAAGGGGCCTAATGATAGAGAATACATCTATGACATAGAAGCATACTCAAGTAACCGAATCGTCTTTGGAGGATGGTTCTATCAGAATATATATTATGGAGAATTAGGGAACTGGACTTCAAACGACCAAAATCTATTTTTATGCAAATCCAATCTCTCGGTAGAACCAGATTGGTTGGCATCAACCTATGGTTATTCTATGACCTATGCCAAATCAGTTTTGGACGATGAGGGTAATACGTATGTAGGTGGTAGCTTCTCTGGTATCATGAAAGATGGTGAGGGGATGATCAGATCTAAAGGGGGTACCGACATTTTAGTAGAAAAATATAACGCCTTAGGTGGTCTGGTTTATAGAAAAGTATTTGGTTCAGAATTGGATGATTATTTAGGAGATCTGACCACTTACGATAATGAATTGTATGTGACTGGGGTGTTCGATGTCTATGACGGGTCAGTTTCCATGTATATTGAGGAAGAGGAATTATCAGGTGATGAGGACAAGGAAATTTTCCTGGCCAAATATTCAGAATCTGGAGATTTAGATTTTGCTATGCTGGCCGCTAGTACGGAAGGAGATTTATTCGTTCAGAGCGTGGGAATAGATCAGAGTGGAAACATTTACTTGTATGGCGACGCTAGAGGGGGAAGCCCAAAGCATTTCGGAAATGACGTGGCTATGAGTTACGACGAACAAGGCTTTTTTCTAGCGAAATACAATAATTCTGGAGAAGCCCAATGGGTACAATCTGTGAATGATACGGATGAATACAAAATGAGCGTGAGTGCTCAGCACGGTATCTATATTTCTGGAAAATACACGACAGATGACCTTGATTTTGAAGGTACAAATCTGATTGCAGAAGGCTTCGAAGATATTTTCTTTGCGAATTATGATTATGATGGAAATTTTCAATGGGTAGTTGGCGGGGGAGGCCCATCTGCTGATGTCATCAATGGTATCGCCAGTGACCCCACTGATGGCAGTGTGTATTTGACAGGCTATTTCACGAATAATCTTACACTTTCAGGCCAATCAGTTACAGGTACCAACAAGGAGCTTTTTGTAGTAAAGTATGACCATGAAGGTACTTACCAATGGATGAAGTCTGGTGGTGGTGCCCAACCTGGAGATCAAGGTAAGGCCATTGCACTGGATACAGCAGGAAACGTGATCGTGGTGGGTCAATATGAAGGTGATGACGCCACGTTTGATGACTATCAGCCAGGCGGATCTGGAGAATATGAGATTGAAGCCTTGCTGCTTCTTTATAGTGCAACTGATGGAGAATTGATGGAAGGGTACCATTGGGGATACCCTACCAACTATTTGGAAGGAGATGATAAAGATGTTTTTAAAAGTATATACGTTGACACCAATAATGATTTGAGTATCACAGGACAGTTCGTAGGAGAGGTCAGTCTCGATACCATAGCAGTTCCTATATATGATAATTATTCTCAATTTGTGACAAAAATGTCCTTGTCAGATTGTGCTTATGTTGGAAAGGTAGACTTTGAGTATGATGGCACTTTGCATGCTGAAGAGACCATCAACTTCTCAGACTTGACTGATCTGGGAGCACATACAATTGATGCCTGGTATTGGAACTTTGGAGATGATGAAACAAGTACAGATCAAAACCCAACACACAGTTTTGGATCAGACAATGAATATGATATATCTCTGATTATTACTTACAATGAGTCTTGTCAACTATCAGTAAATCAATCAATTATAATTGAAGAAAAAATAAATACTATACCTGAGACAACCAACCCCATCTTAGATATGGAATTAGATGAAAGGTTTGCCTCAACTGTGGTTGATATTAGTGAGGTATTCAGTGATGAAGATGGGGATTCCTTTACTTATGAATTTTCTTCCTCCAACACTTCAGTGGTTACATTAAGTCTATCCGAAACTGATCTCACCATTACGGAGATGGGGGTAGGTCAGGCTACCATCACACTTAAAGCCAATGATGGCAATGAGGGAGAAGCTACGGATACTTTTGTGGTAGAAGTATTGGAAGTGAATAGAATACCATCCGTGATGAATCCACTTTCAGATTTGGAATTAGATGAAAGGTTTGCTTCAACTGTGGTTGATATCAGTGAGGTATTCAGTGATGAAGATGGGGATTCCTTTACTTATGAATTTTCTTCTTCCAACACTTCAGTGGTTACATTAAGTCTATCAGGAACTGATCTCACCATTACTGAGGTGGGAGTAGGTCAGGCTACCATTACCCTTACAGCTAATGATGGCAATGAGGGAGAAGCCACGGATACTTTTGTGGTAGAAGTGCTGGATGTAAACAGAGTGCCATCTGTCATGAATCCACTTTCAGATATGGTGCTGGCACATAGTTTTGTTACATCTACAGTGGATATCAGTCTGGTTTTTGACGATGCAGATGACGACGATTTGGATATAACACCTTCTTCAAGTGACGAATCTGTCGTGACTGTTGCCATTGAAAATAATCAATTGGTGATTACTGAAGTCTCGGCTGGAGATGCAGTGGTCACGCTAACTGCGAGTGACAACAATGGTGGGCAAGTAGCTGACGATTTTTTGGTGACAGTTGAGCCATACGTTTTGGGAGGAATAGGTGAGGGCTATACACTGAGGATATATCCAAATCCAACCAGCCATATCATCAACATTGAATTTGGAAATGAGATGACAGAGTCTTTGCAGCTTTTTGACTTGTCCGGACAGTTGATTGCTACTTATCGAGATACCACGTCAATAGATTTGGGGAATATGAATAGTGGGACGTATGTATTGCAAGTTGTCATAGGGAGTCAGCAGTATTTTAGAAGAATTATTAAAAATTAACTCACGACAACACAGCAGTTTTATAAAGCCACCTTTACTATGAAGGTGGCTTTTTTGCTTGAAAAATCTTGATTGTTCTGCATTTAGTAAATAACAAATCGCTCAACAGCTTCATTTACGAAAAGAAAATACATGCCTGGCGGCAATTGATTGACATGCATTTCGAAAGTGTCTGAAGTTGAAGTGATTGATTTGTTTAGGAATTTCCTACCAGACAAGTTCACTATCCTTACATCTACCTCTGATAAATCTTGGTATGAAAATTTTAACCTTTGGTTTTTGATTGGATTTCCCAAAAGGTGGAGTGCATTTCCAAAGGAATTCAGGCTCACAGTTATTATTGAACTATACTCGAATATGCCATCATAATCTACCTGCTTCAGCATGTAGTAGTTGATCGGTACATTAGGATAGCTATGTCTGTAGGAGTAAGATTGTTTCTTATTGCTTGTTCCTACACCAGTGACTTGACCAATTTTGTGAAAGTCAATTCCATTTTCACTATGCTCTATTTCAAATCGATCATTGTTAAGCTCTGATGCTGTAGTCCAACCCAAAACGATGTCATTCTTGTCATATTTTCCTGAAAAGGAAACCAACTCTACAGGTAGCAAGGACGAAGTCACTGAAGCTACAGTGAAATAGGTATCTGCCAGATCATCTATTGTTACCGAGGCCAATATATAATCAGCACCATAGCTTATGGATTCATATCCTACCCATTCACCTGCTGAATTGTCGTATTTGGCTACCACCAAGTTATCACTGCTAGCAATTGCATCATCTGTTGGGTCAAAATAGAGCCCGATGTCTACAGTGCCAGTTGCTCCTAAAGTGATATCGTAATAGCCTGAAGTTGTAATAGCCTGAGGATTATATGAACCGTCAATATCGAAAGTTGTGCTAATGGCAGATGGATCAGAGCGTATGTATGCTGTGGTCACAGTCATGCTGGCATCAGGATCCACAATTACGGGTCGGTAATAATCAGTACCTGCGTCATGGTCACCTATTGGGATGAATTTGGAACTGGCAAAAGCTTCAAATGTCACAGGTCCTTGAATGTGAGATGATGAGGAAAACCCTGAAAAACTAGCAGATGAAGAAACAGTCATAACCCCAGGTGCAGTAGGCTGGGCATTGAAGATTCCATCCTCAAATGTTAGGAGACTGGTGATTGTGATGTCACTGTCCAGAGTCAAGCCCGCCGAATTATCAACTACTATTTTAGCCACTGAGGTAGTTCCGCCATTTAATGTGCCAAATCCTGTAGTTTGTGCTACTGAGCCATTAAAATGGAATATCGTGCCATTGTTGATCACCAAAGCATCTGCATCTGCAAATTGATTGGCACCAAACCCCAAAGAATTAGAGACTTTGATAGTTGAGCCACTTTGAAAGGTATAGTCACCAAAATCACAATCGTAGTCGCCAAGAATCAAAGTTCCCCCTGATTGCATTTCAAAATTAATTTTGTCGTTTCCACTAGATGTCACATCACCCAAAAGCTCAATAACCGAAGGAGCTGATGAGGAAATAGTCAGGTCTAGTTCAGCTCCTTGACTATATATATTGCCACTAAAAAACAAAGTGTCTCCAGGCATAGAAGTTAAATTATCATATCGGAGATCTGAACCTGATTCTGAAATCAATCCATTTCTGATCACATAATCATTGGTGATCAATTCTATTCTTTCAGTGTCTGTATAGTACAGAATACCATTTACTGTCATAGTAAACCCTCCTGTAGATAGACTTTTATATCGTATAGCAGTTATTTCCAAAATAGGATATTGATTCGAATTTGCATTTGGAAAGAATGTTTCATTTCCTGTTAAGACTATGGATGCATTTGTCGTATATCTCAAAAGGCTGTAGGTTTCCCAATATCCGTTAGTACTCACGCCAAAGTTGATTACATAGTCTGCATTGCTAGATGTAATTATTCCTCCTCCAGCTGTAGAGTTGCCAGATTCGACCAAAAACGTACCAGTAATGGTTACAGCTGCCTCTACGTCCAATGTCCCTCCGTCGGCAATATTGAGATCATATTCACTCGTTCCGTCATCGTTTATTGTAAAAGCATTGTTTACATCCAATATCCCTCCGGATTCTATAAATAGCTGATCAGCATTATAGCCCGTAGTTTCAATAGCCACTGTATTATAGATATAAATAGGGCCTACATTGGCAGATGTGGCATTGGGATTCTCATTGGTTCCTGCTGTGACCCATCCACTTCCATCTACAAAATATTCCCATACAGTTCCTGAGCTGTTGCCCCAGTCTCCATCAGCAGCAGTCCGCCAGGAAGTAGCCGCAGTTACTGCGAAGTTAGTTCCAGTGTATCCAGCTCCTGATGTGAACAAGAGCGTATAGTTGCCTGAAGTGTCAAAAAAAAGGTCTGAAAATGTATAAACACCTGCAGTGAAGTTTGCTGTAGCAGCTCCAGAAGTAAAAGTAAGGCTACCAGACTCCAGAACCTCAGTGGCTTCTGTAATAGTAAAAGAGCTAGTCACATCTTCGTCCAAATGTCCAGCAGCATCTACTGTTCTCAAACTAAATCCAAAATACACATCTGAAGTAGTACCAGTACCGACTACAGTAGGTTCGTCTTGAAGCTCCAATACAGATGCAGTCACATCCAATATATTGTTGGAACTGCTAGTTTCTATTTGATTGGCCGTTTGAAAAGTACTAGATACACCTTCTATTTCGAATGTGGAGGCTTGAACCAGAAATTGAAGTAATTCATTATCAATGCCTTGTGTACCTGAGTAGGTGTCAACAAAATCAATGGTCAATGAATAGGTTTTAGTACTTCCATCTCCTACATATCCCATGTCAGTGGCTGTAGCATAATTTAACCCTGAAAAGGTGAGTGTACTTGCATCAATAGTAGCCGTACTACTTCCACCACCTGTCTCATCTGTAAGTGTCACAGTCTCAAATAGATCAGTCCAATCATTGATAGCATTGCTAGTACCATCTGCAATAACCAATTGAGAGAATGTAGTGGCATAGCCGTCTGAGGCACCATCGTCTACAATGTCAAACTGAAATATTTCTACCGAACTTGAAGTGGGATCCACAGCAGTGGATGACCCTGATTCATCAATAACTAAAGTGGTAGTGGCATCCGTACCACCAAAACCTACTGGCTTAATGAAGATATTATCCAATGCCAATGCTTGATCATTACCATATTGAGGAGGGGAATTGGGATCAAAAGTAAACTTGACATAAAGGTATTCATTCACATCGAGCGAAACCCCATTGATTTCGAAAGTCTCATCTTCAAATTTTTTCCATCCATTGGAATATTCATTGTTGTTGTTCAAAGTAGTTAACTCAGTCCAGCTTGCACTGGATAAATCATTGGTAATGTTAGTAGATGAAACGTAATAATAAATGCCAATAGTACCATAAGCAATAGAAGATGAAGCAATCTCATAATAATAGTAGGCATCCAGTTCAAGCTCTAGATCAGTAATTTCCAGAGTACCTGTATTTTGAATTTTTGTGATCAATGCATCTACGTTAGTACCAAAGTTGGCAGTGACTGCCATACCAATAGATGGTGCTGAAGCATTGAGCCCATCTAAATCAAAATCGTAAGAGTGAATAATATCTTCAGAATCGTAGTCATCCCATTCATCTCCTTCTTCATTAGCAGTAAATTTTTCTCCATTGGCATAAGCATCTCCAAATCCACCACCACCATCCATGTCAAAATTATTGTCATTGTCTAAGTCGACTGCCCAATTGTCAGAATCAAGCTGAGTAGATGATGGACTGGCAGCTAATGGGCCAGTGTCAGCATCAAAATTATCAAAAGTGATAGTTATGCCAGTCTCAGTCATGGCATACTGAGCTTGGACGACTGACGAAATAGATAAGATGAAAAATGAGAGAACAAAGCAATAATTTGAGATCTTCATATATAAGTTGCTGACTAGATGTATTTGGTCGCTAAACTGTAGCTTTAAACTTTATAATAAATTGATTAGGGGGTATCAAATGGTTAGCGTTGTTCTTTGGTCTAAGACGGCTAAGTAGTATTTTTCCCTACTTTAATTTTTAGTTTGTCTCAGAATTTACTTTTGGCATTCATAGAGAAGAAGGGTATAAGCTCATTTTGTGATTGAAAGGATAGCTGGTAAATTGCACCAAAGAAAAAATAATTGCTGTGTAAATGTTTGATGGATCAGACTACCCCAAATCCCTAGATGAACAACAATTTGATAACTGGCTTGAAATGGGTCGCGAAAGCAAAATCCCATATTGTTATTTACTCATTGTTTGGGATGCTTTAGAAGAGCAGTACTTGCCAGTTTTCGTAGAGGATAAAGAGAGTATTGAGTCATTCGAAATTTATCCCTATTCTACTATCCAGGAGGCATTAATTGCAGTTTATGACCTGTATTCTGAATCTAAAATAAGTCTTGCAAATTAGCGGCATTTGAGTGTTGCAATAACTTCAATGAATCAAATAAAAGGGCTTCTGATAGATATAGATGGCGTATTAGTTGAAGATGGACACGCCATCAAAGGTGCTGTTGATCATTTGAACAATCTAAAGCACACATACAAAGTCAGGTTACTCACCAATACCACAACCAAGACCGTAGGAGAAATTCATCAAATGCTGAACCAATTGGGATTTGATATCCACGTGCAGGAGATTGTTACTGCTCCAGTAGCAGCTCAATTGTTCTTAAACACCAAGGGCTATAGCAGCATTTACCCAGTGGTAAATGCTAATATTCTATCTGAGTTCAAAGCTTTCAGGATAGACAAAAACAAACCAGAGGCTGTTGTCATAGGTGATATAGGCAAGGATTGGAATTACGATTTGCTCAATGATATTTTCAAATGCCTGATGATAGGTGCCGAATTGGTTGCCTTGCACAAAGGTAAATTCTGGAAAAGTGAGGGCGCTCTTCAGCTAGACATTGGCCTATTCGTAAACGGTCTAGAATTCGCTACTGGAAAAAAAGCCACAGTCATTGGCAAACCCAACCATTCGTTTTTTGAAGCCGCTCTCCAAGGCATGGAATTAGGAAAAAAAGAAGTGATTATGATAGGAGATGATATTGATAGTGATGTTGATGGGGCTCAGCGCTTTGGAATCCCAGGGTATCTGGTGCAAACAGGGAAGTACGATGAGGGCTTTGTTTCTCAGTCTGATGTTGAACCAGATCAGGTGATTGAGGGTTTTAAAGACTTGATTCTGTATTAATTATTCCTAGTCGGTTTTGTTATAGCATTTGACGGATTAGGACAAGCCTTTTAGTCAATCATGTACGTGTTTTGATCAAAATTTAGATTGATCAAGAATGAAAAATATCCCAATGTTATTTTTGAGCCTGCTTTTTGGTAGCTGTGGAGCTGATGATAATGAATCAAATACACAAGATATCGCCACATTTACATACCAAGAGGCTAAAGAAGAGTATGAAATACTAAAAGATAGATTAGATGTTGCGCTTACTAGAATTGATGAACTACCTACAAGTGGAGTAGCGATATACACAGGTATGCATAGCGGTGAGTTTTTTGCAAGAGACAATACATCAGAATCTAAGATTGATTACTTCGCAAATGTAGAGCTAACAGTAGATTTTGACTCTCAGACGTTAACTGCCCAAATTACCAATTTTACAACCAACCTCGAAAACTTTGAAAATCCTGAAGGAGAGATTTTAGTTGGCACTGGAGTATTTCGATTTGATACTGGTGGTGATGAAATCGGCTTTTCTATGCCTGTAAGAGTTGGTAATTTAACTCAAGGTAATAAAATTGCCGTCTTTGATGCTAGTGCTGAGAACAAAGGCAGATTCTTTGGAAACGGAGGACAAAGTATGTGGCTTAGGGTTTCATCAACCTTCAATTGGATCCAGGGTTCAGATGCGGGAACCACCTCTGCTACAGTAGGTCACATGTACGCAGTTATGGAATGACAATATTGTAATGAACAATCTTATTCATTTGATCAAAACAATTCTTTTGTTTCCTGATATTGATTTGCGTTATGAGCCGTGGAGAAGAGGGAGATCACTATGTTAGACCGAACTTTCGGCGCCACAGCCAGAATGATAGTGATATTGACGGGGCACAGCGCTTTGGAATATCAGCGTATCTGGTGCAAACAGGGAAGTATGATGGGGACTTTGTTTGACAATCTGATATTGAGCCAGATCAGGTGATTGAGGGTTTTAAAGACTTGTTTCTGCATTAATTGTTCTGAATTCATCATCCTTGCCGAGTGTCTTTCATAGACCTATGCCACATCCCTAACAGGGAAAGAATTGATTTTAATTTATGTCTGACGTTTTTTATCAAAATAAAAGTTTAGTGAAAATTGGGAATAAGATTCGATTTTGTACTTTTAAGAAACCAACAATTAAACTTAATGGAAGAAAATTCGAACGGCACCAATAAAGCAACAGGTATCATCATAGTCATTTTAGTAGTCATAGTGATCCTAGGGGGTGCATGGTATTGGTTTAGCTACAAGCCTGAGCAAGAAGCCAAAGAGAAAGCGCGACAGGAGCAACTTGCCAAAGCAGCTGCTAAGAAAAAGAGGGAAGAGGCAGCTGCACTGAAAAAGACTAAATATGATCAATTGATCACAAATGCCGATAAGGAATTTGAACAAGAGTATTGGGAGACGGCTAAGTCCTCTTATGCTGAAGCCTCCTCACTTTTTCCTAAAGAGCAGTACCCTAAAGATCAATTGGTATTGGTCAATCAAAAACTGGACGAAATAGCTGTTCAAACAAATTCGGCTGGGACTGTAGAAACCCTTTCGTCTGCTACTGGACGTTTTTATGTGGTCGTATCTAGTAGCATAGATGGTGATTTGGCTATGGACTATGGCAACAAAATGGCTGAAGAAGGCAATAGCGTGAAAATTATCGAGCCTTATGGGAGTATCAAGTTCTATCGGGTATCGTTGGGTGATTACGACAATTGGGATAATGCCATAGCCGCTTCCACTTCATTCAGTTCGATTGATGGAGATGCAGTTTGGGTATTAGAGTATTAGTTTCTATTGGGTTGATTTACGTGCAGCTTTGATGGCTTCACCCAGCTGAAAGACGGCCAGAGCGTACAGTGGGCTGTGATTATATCTAGTGATCACATAGAAATTATGAAAAGCAAACCAATAGGCTAGACTTCCATTTTCCATGTCCATGACCTGAAGAGAAACTGATTCAGCTGAATCTACTGATTTTAATGGTTCATAGCCTTTTTGAGCATAGTAAGATAGGGCATGAGTGGGCTTCACCTTTTGTTTGGGTAGATTTTGAGCATGGGCACTCTTGCTGGCCGGGATGGCCACAAGACCTCCCTGCTGCCAACGATGAACTTTTAGATAATTCGCGACACTCGCGATGGCATCATCAGTCTGGTTCATCAGGTCAGCACCAGAATTTCCGTTATAACTTTTGGCATACGCCAAATAGCTGCTTGGCATGAATTGTCCATAGCCCATGGCGCCAGCATAGGAACCCTTGATAACCAGAGGATCTAGGCCTTCTTTTTCACACAACTCTAGGAATTTTGATAATTCAGCTTTGAAAAAAGAAGCACGTCTGGGATAACCAAAAGCCAATGTGTACAAAGCATCCAGCACGCGATAGTTTCCCATTCGCTGACCAAAATAAGTCTCTACTCCAAGAATCCCAATGATTGCTTCTTCAGCTACACCAGTTTCTTTACTCACAGCGTCTAGTATGGCCGCATTGGTCGCCCAAAAATCCACACCAACTGCTATGCGTTCGGGCGTCATGAAGATTTTTCGATAGCGCTCCCAAGTCATACTCCCTTCAGCCGGACGGTTCATCTTTTCAATGATACCCTGTTGAAATTCCGCCTGATTGATAATAGTTTCAAGATCAGTCAGGGCTCTTTTTTGTTGATAGGCCGTCTGACGGATAAAGTCATCCACATCAGATGGGTTGATTTGGGCAGAGCCAATATGTGTAATTGATATCAGCAGAATAATGGCAAGGAGCCATCTTGGGTTTTCCGAGAAATAATTAGAATTCATGCACGTAAATTAGATATGCCCCAAAGCTACTGGTATAAATTTAGAGATGTTTAGTTTGTGTGATCGAATGGCAAGGGGTTAATGATATCTGGTTTTACAATAAAATAGTAATCATCTAATATTGAGTATGCTAAAATTGATGCATTTGTAGGCATATTTCCATTTGTCTTTGAATTGGTTTAAATTTCATTAGCACTTTGAGAATTACATAAAAGTTATTTTATGTCCATGCTGGGGTGCACTACATATTCTACCAAAGGTCATTGCTCTATCAGAGCGTTTGGGTTTTTATTCCGAGATGATTTCTTCAATTTCTTGCTTTTTGACAGACTCAGATGGGTTTGGGCTATGGCATGTTTTCCCAGTTTTCTAAAGCCTGCTTTTATATCATATTGGACTTCAAAACTTAACTATTTGTATTAACTCCTAAATCAACCAAAATGAAAACTTCGCGCTTTACTATTCTATGGATTATATTAATGATCTGCTACAAACCAATTATTGCCCAAAAGGTAGGGTTTGATGGCTTGACCAAAGGCACAATTGACACAGAAGTGCTAACTGCTATTATTCAAAGTAAGCAAGAGGAACTTAAAGAAAAGGTGTTTAGAGATGTGGTTATCAACTACTTCAATAGAACCAATTCAAAGTTCAACAACTTCGCCACCTACTACTACATATACAATGTGATGGAAACCATCATTGCGGAGAAAAACAAAACCATCATCACCAGAAATATCTTACAGCATACCTCTGAATTTGCCTTAACTTATGCAATCACAGCCTACTGTCTGGAATACGGAAATGCGAATCATTTGAGCCAGACAGAGAGGGAAAATCTATTCGAAGCGTTGGGTGTCATTTTTCCTTATGGTGAATTGACCAAGGCCAAAGCGAAGGCTCTATATGATGTAAATCAGGCCATGACGGCAGCACCTAGTGACGATTATTCGTTGAAAATGTCAGACCTGAAAGAGAATTTGGGCGAACTAAGAGCAGTAGGAAGAGGGGCGATCGACTATAGCAATCCAAGAAATAATCAACGTATCAATTTGTTATTGGATGTAGTTTTTGATCTGCTGATTAATAACGAAGAAATTAAATCACGGAAAATTTTTAAAGACAAATTTGAGAAAGATCCAGAGGTTTCGATTTGGTATCAAGCCGATAGCAGATATCAATTATATGCCAATTCTAAAGTAGATAGTATCAGCAAGGCAGCTAAGGTTATCAGAGGTTTAATGAAAAAGAATGTAGACGGGTTTATCAAAAATTATGATTTTGTAGAACAGGTGGTGAAGCAAGTGCCTGTTTTTCTGGAGACTACCCATGACGCAAAAACCATGGTCATGGATTATTTCGGAAAGGTCAAAGCTGGAAATATAACCCTGACAGCCGCTTTGGACGCTCTGGTTAAAACCGAACTCTTCAAAAATCTTGGTCTGACTGAAGCAGAATTGAAAGCACAACTAGACAAACTGTATCAGACGATGACAGGTATGCCTCAGTACGATAAGGTTGCCGAGCTATTTAGCAAGGACAATGTAGAACGTTTCGTCACCCTCTATAAGTTTTATAATGATCTCAAGGCTGAGGATATTGGGTTAACTGAGCTCACCCAAGAACAGTATTTGGCTATGCGCACAATCATTAGGGATGTGATAGAGAAACTATCTTTAAAGTTTGAAAATAGTGTGGTGGCCAAAGTTTCAGATTTCGTTTTGGAGTATACCCTGATCCAGGAAGAAACTACTGATCATGACAAGAAAACAACTACTATTTATGTGGATATTGAGAGTTTGGTATCAGCACTCGACCAGCATTACAACAGCTCATCCAGAAAGAGCAGCATGTCATCGAAATATTGGATCATCAATCCCAGACCATTTTTGACGATAGGAACTAACTATGGTTATTTTATAGATGATACCAATGTATTGAGAACAGATGCAGATGGCAATGTCAATGATATAACCAATTATTATTATGCCAGTGAAAAAGTAGGTTTGAAGGTAAAATTGTTTGATACAAAATATACTCGGTCATTTAAACCTGGAGAAACTTTTACTTACAAAGGAACGAGGCGGGTATGGAAAAGACCCAGAAAACAGACAGTAGTTAGCGACATGTATTACATGGTTTATGCCTCAGGATTGTTGTACAACCTTGTCAATCTCAAATCAGAAGAGAGTTTTGATCAGGCGATTGTGGGCACAGGTCTTGGGATGACTTTCTTTAATGGTTTGGCTATAAGTGCGTCTATGGCAGTGCCATTCACCCAGGGCTCTATAGAAAGCAAGAATTGGTTTTTTAATCTGGGATTTGATATACCCATCATAGAATACCTAGGCCAGCTAAATAAAAAGGAGTAACAAAAATATTTGAAGAATGGCTAAACTAATTTTTACAGCAGACGATTTTGGCGTTGTGCCAGCCATTGACAAAGGGATCGTCTATGCAGCTGCACATGGATTGATCAATTCGGTAGCTACATTTACCAATAGAGATGGGTTTGAAAATTCAGTGGAAAAATTACTAGCTGCCAATGCCAATATTGATGTTGGGGTACATCTCACGATATGCTCGGGTTACGCCCTTACAGATGCTACCTATTTTACAGATAAACATTCAAAATTCAAGCACTACGGAAACATCAAACGACCCAAGCAGGCACACAGATCAGACGAACTGAGCCAGTTGGAGACAGAAATCACTGCTCAAATAGACCGACTGGTCGCTATTCTCCCTGATCAAAGAGTCAAGCATTTAAGTGTGCATTTCAATTCGTTGTATTTTGTCAAAGATTACTTTGATGTACTTGTCAAAGTAGCCAATAGCTATCATCCCGTAATCCCCATCAGATCCGTACATGCCAAACCTGGTATCAAACATGATTTTTTTGTAGGGCAAATGGCCTTTCAGATTGCATTTAAAAACCTTTTCAGGCAAAAGGATGTCGATCACATTGATGAATTTGCAGAAGAAATTGGCGTATACACAAATCAAATGGCCTCCCCGCCAAAAATGCCCGATCTTTTTCACTCTGCCCATTATGGCCCACTGGGCTTAGTTAAGCTTACCGAACACAGGATAAAAAAATTGGCCAAAAAGAAAAGAATGAAGCTGTACAAAACCTGGGAGAAACTACAGCCCAATGAGGTATGTGAATATGTCTTTCATCTAATAGACGATAACTACAGTTTACTGGATGGGTATCAGGGATCAGTTGATTACCTGGATTATGATGGTATAAATACCAAGTACTTTGATAGCCGCATGGCAGAATTAAAGAGTTTAAAATTATTAAAAGAAGAAGGTGATTTTGGTTTATTCAATCAGTTCACCAGTTGGACCAAACTATAAGATCATGGCCAGAGAATATGCATTTACGCCAAAGAAAGATTCTGAATATCACAAAGAGCTCATAGAACAGGCAGAAACGTTTGCTGAGCGTGTAGAAATAATGAACCCTGCTTCGAACTGGGTGCAGCTTACATTGGCGATTAAAGACAAAGAATTAATTCGTTCATTTTGTCATGAGAATATAATGAATATCCTCTGGTACAAATACAAAATAGTTGATGAAGAGACATACAGAGAGAGGTATAATCTAATCACCTTGATATTGATCGTAGCGATTCCTTTTGCCATTTGGGGTACTACTGAATTTGTCAATTATAGGGATTGGGAAACTGGGCAACAAATTACTTCTATCGTCACTGTTGTGTTGACCTTTATTTTTGCCATTCACAAATGGTTGACAGCTTGGATAGAAAAGAGAAACTTCATCAGTAGTTTTAACCAAGCTAAAATAGACCTGTCCAATGTCCTTTTTAGAATAGAAAATGAGCACAGAGGGTTTGCCTTGGATGGCAGTGGTCAGGCACTCACGGCTACCTTCAGAACGGCACTGAGTCAGGGGATTCAGGAGTCTAAAAAGATCCTTCAAGAGGAGACCAAAAACTATTTTGAAAAGCTGGCCAATCCAGGATTCGATTTGTCAGGAGCTATTATTTCTTCGGCAACTTCAGCCAAGCAAGTCTTTTCTCAGTTGAAAGCAGAGCGTTTTCAAGTAGAAGAATGGAAAAAGGAGAGTCAGGAAAAAGAGAAAAAAGAAACGGCTAAAAAAGAAGAAAAGGAGGCCCTGATTTTCAATGTCCGTAAGGCAATTTTGACTGAAAGAGCCAAGTATCAGGCCATTCAAGACCAGGTGATTGACTTGTCGGCTGATGAGGCTGATTTACTTGAAGCTCAAATGAGTGCGGCTCTGGGTCCAACAGATCGACAGAAGCTAGCAAAGAAGCTAGCAAACATTCAAACTCAGCTCAATAGTTATCATACGACTTCCGATAGTATAATGATCGAGCTGGCTGTAAAAGAAGCAGAGTTGGAATTATTGTTGAACTAATCTAATCTAATGGTAATCTTCCATGTGTAATTGGATGCAACAATATTGGTTATAGGTTAATAGTTTAGGGTTTGGCTTGTTTTTATCTTTAGAAGCAGTCACGAGCACTTTTTGTGGAATAATTAAATAAAAAAGAATCTCATGGAATTTATTCAATTTATAGGCATTTTCAGGAGTCTATATGGATTGGCCGAATCCTGGGAATCCCGAAGTAAGAAATGGTATGAAGAAACCGTAGAACCTATACGAGTATCATTCGAGGTAGTGCATGAGGATTATATTAGGTCTTTGCATAAATATCTGAAGATTCTCCAACAGAGTAAAGAGCCTATTGATATAAATCACAACGTTTGGGATGTGATTTTGGATGACAGTCTCGTTTCGGATAATTTGAGAACACGACTTTACGAAATTTACGAGTTGGAATCTCTCAATGCGCTCGGAGAGGTTGTGAATGGAATAAAACAGTATCTCGATTTCACCATGTCAGATGATGATGATAAAAATGATTTGATTTTTGCCCGAGAACAAAAAAAGGCAAAGCAAGATTTCTTGAAATTGGGAATGCCGCAAACGATTCGACCATCATACATTGCAAGACTTAAAATGGAATTTGAAATGAGTAAAGATCATGAGGAATTTCAGGAACGGGCTGTTCATATTACCCGAGTGTGGATTTCATCTTTACAAGAACTCTATCGTGGAGTGAATGACTCTTTCCTTTCTTTAAAACGAAGAAAATGACCTTATCAGCAGCCAGCTCTGCAAGCCTTCATTCACTAAATCCTGCCACAGGCAACCTTCTAAACGTTCATGAATGTTATATAATGGCCTGCGTTATGTTAATATAGCTTGGGTTGAGGGGTGGCATTAATAGTTTAGGGGAGGCCTTTAACATCAATTAAAAACGATCACTTCAATTTCTAGCACTCGCGAGCACTCTTTTGACATTTTTGGCAGGTGGGAGGGAAGAGTGAATGGCAAATGTGTGCGAATCAAGAAAGTTTATATTATCCAAAAATAATTGTATCTTTACAACCAGTATAAATCAGTCTTGATCTTAAGAGATGCAATCTGGATAGATTGACATCAATAGCGAGGCAAGGCATAAAATAACATTTATGACAAAAAACAAACATGGGAAGGATCCTATTGTCCTTCCGTTCCTTACGTTGAGGAACATTTCGACTATTCAAGACCAAGAAAACAATAGGAAAATTTACACTGGTCAAATTTCAGCTTTTTCAATTCTAGATCTTCCTTCTGATGAAAACGTCAGGGAATTCCTCCCTGAAGCGAGTCCCAAAAGGAGAAGCTATACTCAAGTTCATAGGGAAATATTAGAAACCCTAGAGAATAATGATGCTGATTTCAATGTGCTTAACTCAGGTATTACTGTAGTCGCCAAATCCCTGTCAATAGACGATAACAAAAAAGAGATGAAACTTGTGGGTTCATCGATTATTAATGGTTCACAAACTCAGGGTGTCATTAGAGATCATTACAATAATCTTTCAGAAGATGCTCGTAATGAATTCAAAGGTATCGTCAAGTTTGAAATTATTGTAACAGGAGATCCTAATCTAATTGCTGAAACATCAATATCTAGAAACTATCAAAATGCGGTTAGACTATTAAGCATTGAAGGAAGAAGAGGGCAATTTGATGAATTACAAAATGCCTTAGACCCAGGAGGTCAAAGAGGATTAAAACTTCAAAAAAGTGAAAGTGATCTATCTGAAGATATTATTCGAACAGAAAAGCTTCTTCAAATTCTAGTGACATTAATTCCCAAAGAGCTCTGGGAAAGAACCAAACCAAAGACTCATTATAATAAAGCGTATGCATATTCAATGAAGTCTAAATGTCTTAAAGAATTTGCTGATGCTTACGAAGCAGCAAAAAATCCTGAAGATTCGAAACATGCTGAACTCAAAGAACTTTATCAGTTTTACTTGGACCTAGTTTTTGATGGATACAATTTGTATCAAAAATGGAAGCACCATCAAGGATTCATTGGGAGAAATATTCGGAATGGCCTGAAATGGGAGGGAAGGTCAATAAAAGAAGTATCTGATGGATTTGTGTTTCCTATATTGGCTGCATACTCAAATTTCATTACGAAAGTAAATGACAGATGGACTCTGATGATTCCTTCTCACCTTGATGAAAATGATTTAATTGGGTTCATACATCAAGTTTATTCTGACTTATCGAGGGCAAACCCTCAGCATATGGGTAAGACAGAAAGTTCCTACGTTTTTATGGAAA
The DNA here is from genome assembly GCF_900176375.1 of Reichenbachiella faecimaris. Lineage (GTDB taxonomy): Bacteria > Bacteroidota > Bacteroidia > Cytophagales > Cyclobacteriaceae > Reichenbachiella > Reichenbachiella faecimaris. The sequence goes on from NZ_FWYF01000001.1 coordinate 168,966, forward strand.
GTATTACAAGAATGTACAGAAGAGCTATTCAAGCTGAAGGCTCGTAAATACTTTTAATTGCATAAGGCGTGGCATTAAATATTAAAATAAATCTAGGTGATTGTTATGAGCTTGAAGATGTTTCAAACGACTTATCTTCTTCGAAATTTGTAACAACTCTAAGTGACGATTCAGAGGTCGAAATAGGGGTATTAATTGGCAATACCTCTCACACTCTGTTGACTGAGGTATATAACCTTGCTTTTGGTCCTGTTGATAAGAATAATGCAATTAATGATACGGCAAAACTGACTCATAAAGATCATTCAAAGACGTTTTCAACTATTGTATTAGCCTCATTGACTTTTTTATCTGCTAACCCCGATAAATATCTCGGTATTGATGGATCAAATAATGCTAGGGCTTATCTGTACTTCAGAATAATTCAAAATAACTATGATCAATTATCTCAATATTTTGAAATATCTGGAGTGAATTACTACGTAAGAATCCTAAGAAAGACTAAAGATACGGACAGTAGCCATCCAGTTGATAGTAATGATATGGAAGCAATTCCTAGACCTATTCAAAAAGGAGAAAAAATTAGTAGCGATAAAATGTACAATTACTTTATTTTCAAACTTAAAGAAGGAGTTCAATTACCATAGAATTGGATATAGAGATTTAGGAATTGTAGTATTAGATACAACAGCTAGTGTAATATTTCGTATATTTACACTATAATAGTTATTGAAACTGTTGTAGTAATGGAAAAGTTATTAGAAAAAATAGCAGAAATAAGAGTTAAAGCTGCAAGTAGTAGTAAAAGTAACTCCAAAAAGAATCATCTAAGATCAGATGATTCCAATGCACTGGATAAAGCAATTAAAACGAAAGATGATGCTGATTTATTTATGAAGAGATTAAGAGCTTTATAATTATTTCTTTAACAAAAAATATTTTTATAATAAACTGCTTCATATCTGGAGCAGTTTTTTTATGCTATGAATTCTTATCCAGAGGTTAGGTGTTGTGTGTTGGGAGCGAACAGGTCCACCAAATACGATATCAGGCAAGCAGTATAGCCATCTATTTTAGATTTATAGAACCTGATAAAGCAATACTGACTTAACATTATGTTAAGTATAATCTGTTTCGTCCAGGCGGGTCAGCAAGGCAAAATACCGAGGGTGCGGTGGGTCGTGTGTTGGGAGTGATTATTTTGTCTAGGGTTTTTGAATACTTTTGGGCCAATGCCAAAAGTATTTGCCTGCCCGGCATGAGGGCATACAGCGAACACAGATGAATGAAAACTGAACTGTGAGCTTTACAAATTCCGTCATAACTATACGATGAGATTCCTGATCTCCGTTGCACTTCGTCAGGAATGACGCAAAGGCTTGTGCTGTGAGCCAAACAGAGCGTTGGCCAGCAAGTGTATCGCAGGCAAAATCCTAATGCCTGAGAATAGCATATTTGAAAACGAACTGAACAATTACCCGAATAACGAAATTTTGATCGACAAGCTTTGCCTGAGATTCTCTTGCTCAGGGCTGGTCAGTGAGCCTTAGCTCACAAGCGGGTGGGAAAACTATTAATAGTCGTTTGGTCAGGGAACGGCCGAGCGATGGAATGTGCGCTGGCCGAGCGGCTATTTAATATAACGTCTAATTATATAACAACATCATAAGGAGCACTGAACCAGTGTACGTCCAGGAGCGTCAGCACGCAGAGATAATTTACCCGAGCGCCGTGGCGAGGGCAAGCGAAGAATGAGCGCAGACATAATATCATTATATAACAATGATGGGTACTGGCATGAGCCGTGATTTGCTTTAACATAAAATCATTGCCGTTGATCGGACTCACATCCGATAACTGATTTTATGCTAAATGCTGCGCATACGCAAATCACTAGTAATGTTATATAATTTATATTATGTTAAATAAGGTCTATACTTCAATTTGTTCATATTGTCTTGATATTGACTTTCAAAATATTATTAATCTATTATTGCTCATAAGTAAAGACTTATGAGCTACGTAAAAACAATTTCATTTCAAGAAAATTATAAACTACCTGTACTCTTTATCAACAGTACATCTAAACCTAGTTATTACTATTTCGAATATCTTCTCTTTAAACTAAGATATGCTCACCCTTTATCAACCTTAAGAGACAAAGCATATGCAGTCTCAAAATTTTATAACTATGCCCATCAAAATTTCAATCAAAACATTGATGCTTTAATTAAAAAAAACAGCTCTGACGAACTCGAAAAAATATTAAATGCTTATAAAATATATATTCTCAATACTCAATCAAAACAAGAATATTCAAATAAGTACAGATACGTTTTATTAAAAGCTCTTCGGGATTTCATAGAATATTATGTACAATCCAGATCACTTACGATTAACCTTCTACCCTACAATTCTATATTCTCTAAACTAAGGATTGAAACTTCAACAAAATTTAAAAAATCAAATCTGACAATTACGAAAGAATATCTTGAAATTGTCCTGCAAGTTGTATCTCCGGAAAGCGAATTAAATCCATATCACCCAGATTTGGGTCTGAGATGGAGAAACTACATTATAATAAGAATTTTATATGAGACCGGAATACGTCTTGGAGAGCTAATGAGTTTAGATTTAAACTCATATTTTTCCTCCAATAAAAACTATTATTTGAGTATCGGATTAAGTGATAAAATTAACGACACCCGATTTTCGACTGGACTAATAAAAAATCCCCAAAGCGTTAGAAATGTAGCAATATCAGACGAACTGCATTCAATCATTCATCATTATGTAACTGTCATACGAAGAAAGGTTATTAATTTAAAAGAACATAAGCAGCAGTTTTTAATAGTGTCAAATAGAGCGCGTTCAATATCAAAACATACGATATATCAAGTGCTGAACAAAGCTCAAGACAAAGCCAACATATTAAATAATTCATCATATGATTTAAAACCACATGCATTTAGATATGCATTTGCAAATAGTTTTCTAAAATATCTTATTGAAATTGAACAATGTTCCCTCGAATTAGCAAAAGATAAACTCCGTTCTTCTATGGGCTGGGACAGCAAATCAACCATGCCAGACAAATATGCTGCAAATTACATTGCCCAGCTTGCTGATCAAGATAACATCAAACGATTAAATTCAATTTATTAAAGCATGAACTACAAGTTTAATCGAATCGATACTATCAAGATTCAAAAAATAGGACAAGTTGGCAATGAATATTTTGAAATAGACTTAGCCAAAGACGTATGGCTCATTCGTCACTCAGGAATTCTCTACACAGTAGCGTGGAAAAAATTTTCAAAAGGACCAGAATTGGAGACTTATAAAGGTTTTATTGCTTCAAGATTAGAGACAAAGTCGCCATCAGTTATAACTAAAGACATGCGATTACTAAAATTTTTTAATAGTTGTCAAATGTCTTTTCTTGATATTCAGATAATTCCTGATCAACTAAAAGTAAGAATCAAAAATCTTTCATTAGACTATTACTCCTTTAAATCATATGTTCAATGGCTCAATGAAAATACTTCTGTAAAAATTGAATCTAAATTAAACTTTGATATTATAGAATTACGCCCAAAATCAAGAAAGCCTTATCACAATTTGGAGTCGAAACACTACGAGCTTTCCAAAAGAACGCAACATGATTTGATTAAACATTTTGAGAATAAACTAAACTACATTACCCGGTTCAATACGAAAAAAGTTCAAACTGGTCTTATGCTTATGATCTCCTATGAACTCGGATTACGTCCGATTCAAATACATGCGCTTAACATTGCTGACCTAACCATTCATACTCATAAAACTGAAAGGTTATGCTCTCTAAATATATTAAGTGTAAAAAAAAGATCAGAAAAGGAATACAAAAAAACAAAAAGAGCTATATCCATTAAATTGGGGAATAAGATAGCAGAGTATATATCTGCGAACAAGCTTGATCATTTAGACCCAATGTTCTTCTCTCCTCGTAATTTAGTGAGGTATTCATCTACCAAAATCTGCAAACTCATATCTGCAGAATTTCAAGAAATTGGTATCAATACTAAGGATTATTTCGGAAATACAATATTGAGACATAATTTGGCTCAATCACTTGCAAATCAAGGCAGCCCTTCCGAAATAATAGCATCAATATTGGGTCATAACTCTACTACAGCATCAAATGCTTATGTAAAAGCTGTACCAACAATTTCAAAAATCAAAACACAAGCTCTTGGGAAAAGCAAAAGGTTTACAGAAATAATTGATATGCTGATGACTGGAGAGCCAAAAAAAGAAGATGAAGTGAAAAAGGACCGCTGGGTTCATGGAGTAGTCGGCAATGGCTATATAGGTGGAATAGGTGGATGTGGATTACCTTCCAATAATCAATGTCCCAAAAATCCAATTTACTCCTGTTATACCTGTCAAAAATTTCATCCCTTCAAAGATGGTCCTCATCAGGAAGTGCTAGATAAATTACAAGCAGAGGTACAGCTATTTATTGAACAAGCCACATCATCTGGAGATATACAATTCAATCGCTCTATTGACCAACTTGAGTTAACAATAGAATCTGTTGTTCGAACTATTGAAAGGTTCAATAAATGAGAGAGCTATCAAAATTTATTGATGAACAAAAAAAGTATTTCAAGGAATCTGTACCTACAATTGTTTGGGATGATGATCGATGGGATGTTTCCCATTGGATACCAAATCGTGGGGTGGATCGCTATATCATTTTTCAACCTATTAAATCTAAATTAATTAAGAGTAGAAATATATGTAAAATCATTCCTCTTGAATTTTCTGAATTTATGAAGGCATTAGCAGTTTATATGCATAGATCAAGAAAAACAGGATTTATGTCAGTCCGTAACTATGTCAATGAATTACGACGAATGTATTCTTTGGTCTTATTTATTAGGGGTGAATCTGCCCCTTCCCTACTTTCTAATTGGCATTTTGAACAACTTCTTAGAACTCGAAAAGAAGAGAATTATAAAAATATTTATAATTCAGCTGCAAATATTAAACTCATAGCCGATCTAATTGACAGGTTGAATATTTGTGAAACAAAAATAAATTTTCAACATGGATTAAAAAGTAAACACCACCATAACTCATTAAAATCGAACATTGTCAGCAATGACAATGAAAGAGATATTGATAAACTGCCCAGTTTAGAATTCTTTCAAGCATATGCCTATTGTACCAATAATCCTATTAATGAAAATGAAGAAATACTTTTACGTACCATCGATTTATTAATAGCTCTTGGACAGAGAGGAAATGAGGTAACAGTTATACCATATGATTGCATTATAGAAAAATATAATTACACTGATTCAGGCGAAATAATAAATGATGGTCATGGTAAACCTATTATGACGTATGGTTTAAAATACTTTAGCGAAAAAAACTTTGAACCTAAAATACATTATTTATCAGATATTGATTGGCCTTTTGCAAAAAGAGCAATTGACAGACTCAAGATTTTAACTAAAGAAGCTCGGAATGTGGCATTGTTTCAGGAAGGAAATCCAGATAGAATTTGGGAGATCAAGCCAGATTCAATAATTAGCGACACCGAAATATCGAAATATTTACAGTTTAAGACTTTTTTAAACTTACATACTTACTTGAGACGAAAAGGAGTTTATAAAGTTAGCTCTGATGCCGATCATGATCGTAATGAGAAATTCAGTTCCAATAGATTCTATAATTATAGATACTATTATCGTGCTGGTGACATTGAAAATGTATTGAAAAATGATTTACCAGATCATTTTGATTTCCGTTCCAAATTTGATTCAAAAGTTGAAACTGTACTAAAAACATCGGAAATCCTTAGTATTAGATTTAATGGAGCATTTCAGTTCAAAATAAGGGGATCACATTTGAAAAAAATATTTCCCCATAGAACAACATTACCTGAAATAAATGGTGCTCTAGGCTCAAAGAGTGTTTATCAAACAATTTTTGAAAGACGTAACCTCACAGAAAAGGATGGGACTAGACTAGGAGCAACTTCTCACTCCTTTCGGCACTGGCGAAATACCATATATCAACTAACTGGTATGTCAGACGTTCAACAAGCTTTGGCATTGGGACGAAATGACATTTCCCAAAACAAATATTATCAACATGAAACATTAAAAGAAAAAACGGAAAATCACAGAAATTTTTTACGTTTTAATAACAATCAGGAAAAAATCACTTATCTTCAAAAAGGGATAAAAAATGGAACCATAAAAGGTTCAATAACCAATCTTTATGAAAAGATTAGAAAAGAGCAATCCGCAAGAGATGCTGATGAATTTCTAACCATACATGCCAATTCACTGCACATTACTCCATTTGGAGGTTGTACACATGATTTTAGTCAAAACCCTTGTTTGAAACATCTTCAGTGCTGGAATGGTTGTTCGCATCTTCATAGAACTGGTACTGAGAATGAAACAAGAAGACTGACAGAATTGCTAGGTAGTCTAGAAAAACTCAAAGAAAAACAAGCCAAAGAATTACAAGAAGGATCGGTCTGGACATCAGATTTGAATTCTAAGATTAGTAACTTAAGGAAAGTGTTGGATAATGATACAATTGATAATAGTAAAAAGCCATATCAAGTATTTCCAGATAGCCAATACATGCAAAATATAGGAAAAGATAAGACAAGTTCAACAACAGATGACTAAGGTTAGTAAATTAAGGGGACAAAAGTTAACTGACGAAATAGAGCGAATATGCCAGGAGTATATAAGTAAGGACCCTCGGGTAGCAAGGATTACTAGATCCCTAATTCAAAGAAAACTTGGTCAATCCAGCCGATCTACGTTAGTAGGAGAAAGAGGTAAACTTATAGATCATTATGCAGATCAGCAACGCAGAAATTTTAACATCACCAAAACAGGAATTAGGAAAAAAACAGATGATGAAAAGTTAGTTAAACTCAGAATTGAAAATGAACAATTAAAAAGAGAAAGAGACCAAGCTGTTGCTGACTATGCATCAATAATGAATGGTTTAAAAATGAAAGGCATTAATTTGGAAGATGTCCTCTACCCTATTTTTAATCCACACGAATAATTTTATTCACTATCATTAGATAGAACAAAAATGTTTAGCTAGCCGAATATACCATACTCAATTCTACCCAATGCATTATATACCTCCAATCTACCCATACCACTATCTAGCAGTTCAACTGGCTTTTTGTTTGCAAGATTTCTACAAGGCAACGTTAGCCATTCGATAAAATATTCTCTGTCTTCGAACACATCCTCACCAAACTGGTATATGAGTTCAAAGGTAATCTCTTTCGTTTTCATATGTCAAGGCAATAATTTATTAGCACTCACTCCGATATTACAATTCAACACATTTTTTATACTCAAAATCCGTGTGCTCCATTTGAAAACTGTAGCCGAATTGGTTAGATATAAACTTCACCCCAAGTATATCTACATCTTTATTCCAATGATTATGGCCATAGATCCAGTAGTCGATATCCCAGTCTCGGATTCGGTTTTCTAGATCCGCTACGAAGTACCGGTTGATAATAGGTCCTAAATAATTGTCATTACTTTTTGGATAGCCATTCGCTTGCTGACATGGAACAAAATGGGAAACCACAACTCTAGGGCGTTTCTTATCGAGACTCAGTACTTTGTTGAGCCAGGTAACTGCTTTCCCATGAAGGTTATCATGCTGAGTGTATTTAAATGGACCATCTGCGTATTTGCACTGTCTGAAATCAGCAATGTGTGATTTGATTAAAGAGGTGTTGACTCTTGACCAAAGTGTGGTGAATATTAAATCTACTCCTTCAATGGTAACCACCTGATGATTCAAATATCGAACATTCGTGTAGATGGTGAGTTCTAGGTTAAATGAAGCTGCAACATTTCCTTTTTTATAAAACTCGTGATTTCCTGGAATAATATATACTTCCTGCCAATGGTCGGATAAGTATTGAAAAAACTCGGGTCGAGTGACTTGACCACCTGAAATGATATCTATGTCACCTGCCAGAATCAGATACGGAGCTACAGGCTTTATCTTATTCCGCATAAGAAAGTGATAGTTTTCGTCAAATTCGACATGGAGATCAGATGCGTATTGAAATCTCATATTAGGGCGTTTCTTCTTTCTTTTTATTTGGCTTTTCGCATTTGTCATTATTTGACTTATCTGAGTTCTTTTTTCTATCAGAGAATTGAACATAAAAAGGTTCAAAGTACCTTAATCTTCCATCTTCAAGTTCTACGAGTACATGAGTCTCACTGTGGTAATTTGCCAGCTTGTAAACGAAACGATGAAAGAATCCCTTTATGCTTTTTCCTTTGTCGTTTACAAGAACTGGTCTTAGCTCATTTTTGCCAGTCATAACTAAATTCAATCTCGAAATTGGTTCATAATATCTCTATTGATATCGGATTGATATTGTCTTTTCCAGTGAGCTAAAATATTATATGTTAAATCAGCTAAGGCTATATTATAGTGATTGGCAGTTCTTTTGAGAAATAAATGTAAGTCTTCATCCAAATTTACCGTCCTATACTTACTACTCTTTGGCTCAGTTCTCGCCTTAACAAACTGTTCTAATTCCATAATCAAATTATTCTGCTTAAAAATGGCGGTCAAGATATAAAAACTAAATTACATCCACAGACTATAGTCTGTGGATAGCAGTCTTCGCATAATCTACTTTGGTCTCCATAAATGGAGGACAAACAGATCATAGCGGCGTATAGTAAGACTTTAAAAAAGCTGCGTATTGAGAAATCAATATCGCAAGAGAAGCTTGCATTTAAAGCTGGCCTACATCCTACTTATATCTCTCTTTTAGAAACAGGCAAAAGACAACCTTCCCTGTCTGTGATTTTTAGAATAGCCAAAGAATTAGGCTATCTACCAAATGAATTTGTAAAGAAAATTGAGGAAGCTGCTTGACTAGATTTAACTAATTTTCAATTAGCTCCATTCAATCAAAAAACGTCTATTCCATTTCATCTAAGCCTAAGACTGTTTCCAATAACTGAAACCGAACTCAAACTCATTGCCAAAGCGGCAAGCATTGGACTAAGTAGAAGGCCAAAAAATGGAAATAAAATTCCTGCAGCTACCGGCACTCCCAGCGTATTGTAGACAAAAGCAAAAAACAGATTTTGCTTAATGTTACGCATGACATCTGTACTAAGCTTACGTGCCCGGACGATCCCATCAAGTTCCCCTTTTACTAGTGTAAGACTTGCGCTTTCAATGGCTACATCTGTACCTGTTCCCATGGCAATGCCAACATTGGCTTGGGCTAAGGCTGGAGCATCATTGATACCATCTCCTGCCATGGCTACTATTTTTCCCTCTCTCTGAAGTTCCTTTACCTTTTCATATTTATGTTCTGGTAGAAGATCAGCCTCGTAGCCATCTAGACCCAATTTGTTAGCTACTGCTTGCGCAGTATTCTTGTTATCTCCGGTTAACATTATTACCTCTAAACCTTGGTCCTGAAGTGTTTTTATGGCTAAACCAGATGCTTCTTTGATGGAATCGGCTACACTAATAAACCCAACGATAGATTTTGAAATAACAACAAACATTACGGTTTCACCTTCTAGCTGTCGTTTCTCTACTTCTTCATTAAATTTGGTTTCTAACCGCAGGTTGAATTCTTCTAACAATTTACTGTTACCTATAGCCACATTCAATTCAGCAACCTTTCCCGTTACTCCTTTGCCGGTAATCGAGTTAAAATCATCAACACGCTGAATTTTAAATCCTTTTTTTTCTGCGCCCAAAACAATTGCATGAGCTAGCGGGTGTTCGCTGTTATGTTCCAAAGAAGCAGCCAATGTAAGAATCTCTTGCGTGGTATACTTATCGTTTAAAGACTCAACATGCTGCAGTGTTGGTTTGCCTTGAGTAATAGTCCCAGTTTTATCAATGACCAACGTTGTTACTTTATGCATTTCCTCTATGGCGCTAGCATTCTTTACTAAGATTCCTTGTTTGGCACCTTTACCGGTTCCTACCATAATGGACATTGGAGTTGCTAATCCTAATGCACATGGACATGCTATGATCAAAACAGTTACTGCACTGGTAAAAGCATAGACCAGTGCTGGGTCAGGACCCCAAACAGCCCAAACAATAAATGAAAGAATGGCAATGCCAACTACAACTGGAACGAAGTAACCCGAGACTTTATCTGCCAAATTTTGGATTGGTGCTTTAGTTCGGCTGGCCTTGTTAACCATATCGATGATTTGCGCTAGCAATGTGTCACTTCCTACCTTAAGTGCCTTCATTTGAAATACACTGGTACCATTGATCGTGCCACCAATGACATTAGCTCCTTCAGACTTCTCAACCGGAATGGGCTCTCCTGTAATCATAGATTCATCAATACTGCTCTTTCCTTCAGTAATTTCTCCATCAACGGGTATCTTCTCTCCAGGCTTAATTTTAATAATGTCATGCAATTTAACATGCTCCATAGGAATGATCATTTCGACACCATCTCTGATTACAGTTGCTTCAGGCGGTACCAGGTTGAGTAATTCCTTGATAGCTGAGTTCGTTTGACTCCTTGCTTTCGCTTCTAGTAATTGTCCCAAGAGAATCAGCGTTAGAATAACGACTGCTGCCTCAAAATATAAGTGCACAACTCCTCCTTCAGTTTTGAACTGATCAGGGAAAATTTCAGGGAATATCAAAGCAAAAATGCTAAAAAGGTACGCTGCTCCAGCTCCAAGGGTGATTAATGTCCACATATTTGGAGAACGATTGACAATAGACTTGTACCCTCTAATAAAGAAATTCCGACAAGAGTAAAAAATGACAGGAGTACTCAAGGCAAATTGTACCCAACCCCATGTTTCTTCGTTCCTGATTCCTGAAAGTGTTACACCAATCATATCACTCATGGCAATGAAAAATACCGGAAGCGTAAAAGCAACTGAAGTCCAGAATTTGGCAAGCATGTTCTTATATGCTTTCTGCTCCTCTGCACCGTCTTCACTTGACACCTCTTTGGGTTCTAAGTCCATTCCACATTTGGGACAAGAACCAGGATGGTCCTGTTCAATCTCGGGATGCATTGGACAAGTATAGATGGTCCCGGAACTTGACGATGCTTCTTCTTTCACTAAATCCATACCGCACTTAGGGCAATCGCCAGGCTTATCGTACTTTTTATCCCCTTCACAAAGCATTGGACAATAGTATTTTCCAGTGCTATCCATATCCTTTTGTTTGATTTCAGGCATGGGGTGATGGGTCTGGGTATGTGTTCCTTGAGGATGAATATCGTATCGGCCACCGTCATCTTTAAGTGCTTGTTTCAAAAGCTCAATTGGTATATGTTTATCCATTTTGACCATCGCCTCTCCCTTGCCTAAATCAATCGAGACTTCTGTGATTCCTGGAACTTGGCCCAAAATTTTTTCAACATGGCCTCTGCATCCTTCACAGGTCATTCCAGTAATTTGATAGGTATGTTTCATATTTGTACTTTGAATATTTGAATTTATATTTTCCTACTTCATAGCCTAAAAATTAATTCTAGTGTTTATGGTTTTCATGATCTGAATTACTAGTTCTATCAGATTCTTTTAGTGCCATCCCACATTTCGAGCATTTGTCTCCCTGTTTACCTACTATTTCCGGATGCATTGGACAGGCATAGACCTTGCTCTCTGATGATTCTTCCATCATGTTTTCATGATTAGCTTCATTCCTTTTTTGGCTACATCCTGTCAGATATAAGCTACTAGCCCATAGAATAAGTATCGAAGCTGTTAATGTTAAAATTGACTTTTTCATTTTATGAATTTTAATAGTTAAACATTTGAATTGTGGCTATAGTAATCACCAGGAGGATCACAATCCCCCAGATGATTCGAGTAGCCCATATTTTTAGTTTGGATTGAGGTTTTACATCCCCTTTCTTACAACACTCTTTCATTTTATAGTTTCTGTTATTTCTCCACAAGTGGGCATGTCCGCTCCGAAATAGGGGTTTTGGATTTCGTCTGAAAGACTGAGCCAATCTGCTCCTTTATTATTATCTACCATTGGACAGTGCTGGACATAAATATCCTTCTCTAATGGAACAAAGGATTTTGCTAGGCCGATCATGGAGTTGGACAATAGCTGAAAAGCTTTTCTCATTTCCCCTAAGTTCTGAAAATGCGCTGCATGTTGCATTGCCTCTTTTGCCTCACTACTGTAGTCCATCCATATCTGATGCGACTGGCCAGTAAAAACTGACATATTTATCTTGCCTAAGCCGTCCTGAAACAAGGTTGTTGCCTTTTTCGCACCTTCCAAATCGTCATTGACCAATGCGTCTTTGATTTTTAAATAATCCATCAACAAGGGCTTCAAAGCTTCCTTGGCTTTGGTGTTAACATTTACCTTTTTATTTTGTTCTTGAATCGAAGGCTTTGAAGCTATCGTTGTTGATCCTCCATGATTGTGGCCTGTCATCACAGGCCCTCCTTCAGGACTCATCATACTCGGTTTTCCTGCTAATTGTGCTGCAGCATCGATGCTGAAGGTGCCATTGACAGCAATTTCTTCTCCCTGCTCTAAGCCTTCTTCAATGATGTAGCTGGTTCCTAAAGTCGACCCTAATTTCACCTCTCTCATCAAAAAGCTTATGCCGTTGCCCGTTGTTTCCTTGACATAGACCACTGATCTTTTGCCCGTCCACATTACTGCCGTTTTAGGAATGATCACAGCATCAGAGCTACCAGAAGATAGTTGCGCTTCCAAAGTACCGGAGACAAACATCTCAGGTTTTAGTCTTAAGCCTTTATTGTTAACCTCCAGCCTTGCTTTGGCTACCCTTGTTCTAGGATTAATTACAGGATCTATGTAGGTTATTTGACCTTCAAATTCCTCTCCTGGTAATGAGGCGATTGTAAAGGTCACCAGATCCCCTTTTTTTGCCCAAGCCATATCGCTTTCGTAGATATCAAATAGCACCCAAACCTTGGAAAGGTTGGCTATTTCATAAATGGACTGTCCCTTGTTGATGTAATCCCCAAGGTTCACTTTCTTTTGTGTTACATATCCAGAAATGTCCGCATTGATGGGAAACTCATCTATCGGTTTTCCACTGCTAATGATGTCGTCAATCTGTCTATCGGTCAGCTTCCAATTTTTAAGTTTTCCTCTGGCGGCCTGATACAACGCTGGTTGACTATCCTTGATCTTTACTGCTTCAAAGAGTTCTTCCTGAGCTGTGACCAAATCGGGGGAATAGATATAGGCAATGGGTCGGCCTTTGCGCACATATTCACCAGTGAAATTAACATTAAGTTTTTCAATTCTTCCCTGAATATGAGAAGACTGAGAGTAGACTAGCCTTTCATCTTCCTGTACCTTACCATTTAACCTAAGGGATTTGATGGGTCTCATTTTCCCTACTACTTCAGTAGATATATTGGCCAATTGCATGGCCGTTGGAGACATGCTTACGGCCATAGCATTTACTTCCCCCTGATCTTGATCGACAGGAACTAAATCCATTCCACAAATCGGGCAAGAACCTGGTTCATCGCTCCTTATTTGTGGGTGCATTGAACATGTCCAGGTAGTTTCACTAGCTATCCCTGTAGCATGATTGTGTTCTTCCTTTGTGCCATTCTCTGAACCTCCAAAGAATAGCCAACCTAGCAATAAACCTCCTACTAAAGTGGCGAGTGCTACGGTAATTAGTGTTTTTATTGAGATGTTCATCTTAGTAATCTTTAGCTGTGATGTAATCGATTTTTGCCAATACTGTATGGTATTTTGTAAGTGCAGTGGCTTTCATTTTTTGATATTTCAATAGTTGCTGCTGCATTCTGAGTACTTCTTCAAACGCTATACCTGAATTGCCATAGGCCGTATATAGTAGATTTAGTGCCTGTTGAGTTTCAGCTATTTGTTGATCGTACAATCCAATCATTTGTCGTTGTTTGCTAAGTTCAAATGCCATTGTTTCATAGTTGGAGATTAACTTATTGGTGTATTCTCCTTTCTGGAACTGATAGCTTTCCTGCATTAACTGAGCTTCCTTTACTGAAGCTTTGTACTTACTTCTGAAAATGGGAATACTCATTGAAACCATAGGCATTAAAATGTCCTTGCCATTATCTGGTAGTTCTACATCCGATCTATTTCCTACTATGGCATAATCTAGTCCCACACCGAACTTTGGCAGTCCTTGCTTAATGGCAACTTGCTCCATTTCCCTACTTGCTTTCAATTTCAAGTCTATTTCCTTTAGTATTGGATTGTCAGCAAGCAGGCTGTCCCTTCGGTAATCGTTGCGCTGAGTTTCGATCACAAGTGAGTCCTGAACAATCACGTTTTCCGTTTCATTTCTGTTGAGTAATACATTGAATGCAGCCACTAACGGCTTCTTCTTCTCTTTCAGAATTTGAAGATTAGTAGTTGCATTTTTCAACATGATGTCTACTCGCAGTACGTCAACCATTGCACCGTTGCCATTCTCAAACTGCTTTGTTGAAATAGTTTTATAGGACTCCAGTATCTCTATGTTTTCCTGTTCGAGTGCAGTCCATTGCTCCAACTCATACAATGGATAATAGGAAGCCGCCACCTGATAGTAGAGTTGGTTACGCGCATCTAAAAATGCCTGATACTTTGCCTCTGCCAATAGTGCTGTTGCATCTCCTTTGGCCTTGAGCGTACCAAACCAGGGAAACATCTGAGTCAATGAAAACTTTGCTCTTTGCGGACCAACTCTTGTTTCAACAGCAGATAGAAAATATCCAATTGAAAATGTCGGGTCTGGCAGTGCCTTGGCCTGCGGGATCTTCTGCAAGGCCGCTTCGAACGTTTTGTATTCGGCTTGAAGTCCAGGATTATGCTCTGCAGCTTGATGGAAATAATCCACTAACGATTGAGCCTGAAGGTCATAAAAGCTACAAGCAGATAGTATTAATGATATAATAATGTTCTTTCTCATGATTGTAGTTTTTTAAGTTTTCGTTCTTCTCTGAGGCTGTATAGTACAGGCACGATGAAAATGCTGACCAACGAAACAGCCATGCCACCAAAAGACGGTATGGCCATTGGTATCATGATGTCTGATCCTCGACCTGTTGACGTCAGGATAGGAAGTAAGGCAATCATAGTGGTCGCAGCTGTCATCAATGCCGGTCTGATTCTTCTTACTCCGGCTTCAACTACTGATGTTCTGATACCATCTTCTGTATCAGGCTTATTGCGTGTGAAGCTCTGATCGAGATAGGTCGATATCAAAACTCCATTATCGGTGGCTATACCGAAAAGAGCTATGAAACCTACCCAAACAGCTACACTCAAGTTGATGGTATGCATCTGAAATAAGTCTCTGAGATTAGTTCCGAACACGGCGAAATCGGCAAACCATCCCTGACCGTACAACCAAATCATGATAAACCCGCCACAAAAAGCTAGGGCTATTCCGGAAAAGACCATGAGTGAGGTGGAAACCGAACCAAACTGGAAGTAGAGGATCAGAAAGACAATTCCCAGAACCAGAGGTACAATGATGGATAGTCTTTTCTCTGCTCTTACTTGATTCTCATAGCTGCCGGAAAACTTGTAGCTAATACCGGCTGGTACCTTCAGATCCCCTGAATCAATCCTTTCCTGGATTGCTCTTTGTGCATCAGTTACCACACTTACTTCTGAATAACCGTCATTTCGATCAAACAGAACATAGCCCACTAAAAAGGTCTCTTCACTTTTGATGGCCTGTGGTCCCCTGACATATTCAAAATCTACTAGCTGACCCATCGGAATTTGCGCTCCAGTAGGAGTTGCAATAAGAATTTTACTCAATGAGGCTGGATCATCTCTTAACTCTCTTGGATAGCGCACCCGTACTGGGAAGCGTTCTCTACCTTCCACGGTAGACGTTACCTTCATTCCACCGATGGCCGTTTCAATGGTCTGTTGCACATCTTCTACATTCAGACCATATCTTGAAATTTCCTCTCGATCAATATTCAGATGCAAGTACGGCTTACCTACTATTCTGTCAGCAAATGCTGCTTCTGCTTTTACCGAAGAGACTTCCTTCAATATTCCTTCTAACTGCATTCCAAAAGCTTCGATGGTAAGCAGGTCGGGCCCATATACTTTGATTCCCATGGGTGCACGCATCCCGGTTTGAAGCATGACCAATCGGGTTTCGATGGGCTGCAGTTTAGGAGCAGATGTTACTCCTGGGATTTTCGTCACCTTGATAATTTCTTCCCAGATATCATCAGGTGATTTGATATGTGGGCGCCAATTTCGGAAGTACGTCCCATTGCTATCTTCGGTCAAATCATCAAAGACGATTCCTTGAGTTAGTGCTTCTTTATGGGCGACAGCTTCACCAGACTTTAAAATAAACTTACCTTCCTTGTCTACTTCAAATCGAACTCTGTGTCCTTTCCTATTAAGTAGGTACTCAGGTTTATAGTTGATAGTATTTTCATACATACTAATAGGTGCTGGATCTAGTGCAGATTCTACTCGACCCAATTTGCCCACAGCCAACTCAACCTCGGGGATATTGGAAAGTAACATGTCCAATTGCCCCAAAACTTTGCGGTTGTATTCAATGCCGGAATGAGGCATTGAAGTAGGCATCAAAAGAAAACTTCCTTCGTCCAAAGAAGGCATGAATTCCTTACCAACACCAGGAAAAGTACTCGTCAAACCTGACCAACCCTTTGAACTTCTCAGATCCCAATTAACAGCATCAGCTGCTTTTGCAACCAGACCGAAAACTTTGTCAAAACCTAACCAAGCCGTAGCTCCAAACAGTACAATGAATGAAGGGATTAATAGGAATTTGAGTTTGTTGTCCAGACACCATCCAAGCAGAGGTTTGTAATACCTTTCAAGTAGGGTAAAGCTGCCCAAGATCAAACCGACGAGTAGCGTCACAAAGATGAAGTTGATCATCAAGGATTGCTGCGCACCCAATGGAAGCCAGTACTTGGCCAGCAACCAAGTGACGGTAAATACCGAGATGATCAATGTGAGATTACGGGTAAACCAGTTTTGTTTTGGGCTGTATTCCTGAATGAAATAAGATGCTCCAAATCCTATGAGCACCATGCCCATCCACATGCTTTGAAAGATCGATACGATTAGGCCGATTAGAATCAGTCCAATATTGAGCCACATGGCTGTACTTTTTCTTTTGATCTTTAGTCCAAAAAACCAGTGAGCCAGTGTTGGCAAAATGAAGAGTGCTACAATAAGTGCAGCCAACAAGGCAAAAGTC
Organism: Reichenbachiella faecimaris; assembly: GCF_900176375.1. Taxonomy (GTDB): domain Bacteria; phylum Bacteroidota; class Bacteroidia; order Cytophagales; family Cyclobacteriaceae; genus Reichenbachiella; species Reichenbachiella faecimaris. Next base: position 186,253 of record NZ_FWYF01000001.1, read on the forward strand.
TTGGTGAAAGCCAAAGGCTGAAACAGTTTACCTTCGGCAGCTTGCATCGTAAAGACTGGAACAAAACTGACAATGGTAGTAGAAACAGCGGTGAGTATTGCAGATGATACCTCGGACGCTCCATTGTAAATTGTATCAATAAGTTTTTGGCCCGGTGGTGATTCATCAATGTGCTTGATGATGTTTTCAGAGAGAATAATCCCTAAATCGACCATGGTACCAATCGCAATGGCAATGCCTGACAATGCGACTATATTCGCATCAACACCAAAGTACCGCATGGAGATGAATACCATAAGGACGGCAATGGGAAGGATACTGGAAATAAGTAAAGAGGCTCTCAAATTGAAAACCATCACAATGACTACCAAAATGGAAATCAAGATTTCCAGAGATAAGGCTTCTTCCAGTGTGCCCAATGTTTCGTAAATGAGCTGCGAGCGATCGTAGAAAGGCACAATGGTCAATTGACTTTCTATTCCGTTACTCAATATTTTCTTGGGCAGCCCCGGTGCTATTTCTTTTATCTTGTCTTTTACATTGTTGATCACCTGCAAAGGGTTGGAGCCATACCTAGCTACAACTACTCCACCTACGACTTCAGCTCCATCTTTGTCCAAAAGACCTCTTCGGGTAGCTGGGCCGAGACTGACTACTCCAATATCTTGAATACGGATTGGAACATTATCCTGAACAGTGACCACAGCCTTTTCAATGTCTTCTACCTTTTTCACATACCCCAAACCTCTCACTAGATATTCAGCCTGATTGATCTCTATGGTTTTGGCTCCTACATCTCTATTAGATTTTTTAACCGCCATCATTACTTTATGCAATGGGATGTTGTATGCTTTCAGTGCATGAGGGTTAACATCTATCTGATATTCTTTTACAAAACCTCCAATTGAAGCCACTTCGGAAACCCCTTCCGTAGCGTTAAGCCCATACTTCACATAGAAATCTTGAACGGTACGAATCTCATGCAGATCCCAACCTCCGGTAGGATTTCCATTTTTATCCCGCCCCTCTATGGTATACCAATAGACTTGACCCAGAGCAGTAGCATCAGGACCAAGTGCCGGCTGTACAGCATCCGGCAATAACCCGGAAGGCAAGGAGTTTAGTTTTTCCAGAATACGTGAACGTGACCAATAGAATTCTATCTCTTCACTGAAGATGATATAGATACTAGAGAACCCGAAAATGGAAGAACTCCGAATAGACTTTACTCCCGGTATTCCTAAAAGATATGTAGTTAAAGGATATGAAATCTGATCTTCTATGTCCTGAGGAGAACGCCCTGGCCATGGAGTGAAAACAATTTGTTGGTTTTCACCTATATCAGGTATGGCATCAACTGGGACAGGATCAGAAGGCAAAGCTCCAACCTGCCAGCCAAATGGAGCGGTTACTATGCCCCAGGCAATAAAGCCAATGAGAATAAGTAAAGTGACGAGCTTGTTCTCTAAAAAGTATTTTATTATTCGATTCAGCATAATATGAATGATTAGAATTGAACATAAAGAATTTGTTCAAAAAGGCGAATAGCCTTTTGACCCGACAGAAATGCCAGGTTTAAGAAATCATATTATGCGGTCTTATATGCGGAATACCTGATGCAGAACAGAAATGTCCTGATCGATCAGAGGGGGTGAATAGTTTGCGTATTGAACCTCTTCATTGATTGAGGAGATAGGTAAGTGAAGAAATGTGATTATAAATGCAGCTACAAACTCAACATTAACACTACTCTGAACAATAGAAGGTTTGAAATCATCTTCTATATCAAGAGACTGGTATGTATTCTCACAACAGGGCCCTTTTTTAATGTGGGTGCCAATCGGAGAATCGTTTTCACACTCTTTATCCATATTAGCCATTCCGCAATCAAGTGCTTTATGCCCAAGGACAACTTTAGATTCAACAGCAAGACCACTACAATAATGAGTGGCCAACGAGAAACCTGAGTTGCCTGCGAGTAGAATAATTGCTAACGATATGGATATAAATTTTCTCACTACAACCAAAGATACGTAATTATAGAAGGTTTAGATTTATATAATTACAAGAATTCGTTACATAATTTTCAATCTGAATACTAATTGACTCATGTGAAATTTGTAACGAACAGACTTACATCAAATTTTCATTTATTATTATTTAGCAAGTTTAAGAATGCGAAGTGCCCCTCTGATAACTATTAAAAATATCATCGATCCAATAACTAGATCCGGGTATGGACTGGAAGTGAAATAAACCAATAGACCAGCTACGATCACACCAATATTAATGATGATATCATTCGAAGTGAATATCATAGAAGCCTGCATATGGGCCTCTTTGCTCTTTGTTTTTTGAATCAAGTATAGTGAGACTGAATTGGCAATTAAAGCCAAGCACGATACGGTGATCATTGTTTGAAAAACTGGCATTTCATCTACTCCTACAAACCTTCGAATCACTTCTATCAGACCTACGGCAGCCAGTGTGATTTGAAAATACCCACTCATCTTGGCGATGGACTTTTTCCTGGCAACAGCTGCTCCAACGGCAAGGAGACTCAATGCATAAACTATGGAATCTGCCAGCATATCTAATGAATCAGCCACCAACCCCATCGATCTGGAAATCCACCCAAATGTCATTTCGATAATGAAAAACCCGAAATTGATACCAAGTACCCACCATAGGGCTTTCTTTTGGAGATGGTCATCGCTATCTTCTTTTATTTCATCATTTGATTCCATACTATCAATAAGCGTAGCGTCTAATTTCAAAGCATAGATCTCTTGTTCGAAAACTGAGACTTCCCCTGTATGAAATACCGTAAGCCTTCTATTCGCAAGCTCAAAATCTAACCGCTGAATAGAAGGAATGCCTTCCAACTTCATTCGAATCATTTGCTCTTCAGAAGGGCAATCCATCTTTGTAATTATGAATGTGCTTTTTTGAATTATAGCCATCTTCTTACTTTTGCTTTATATTTTAAATAATCCTGCCCTTGAACATTTTCTAAATACTCTTCTTCTAGTCGAACTTGTGTCTGAATAGTAATAAAGGTCACAAATAGAATTGAAAAACTAAGTGTATTTGGAATGATCAAAAAAGTACCCAAATACGAAATCAGCACGCCTAGAAATATGGGATTTCGTGAATAGTTGAATAGTCCATGATTGATTAATTCGGTCTTCTCATTATAATCAATTCCAATTCTCCATGATTTGGACATTTGATATTGGGATATGCTAGTCCAGAGAAAAGAAAGAACTAACAGGATAAGTCCTGAAACCCTCAAGGGATCAGACTCCAAATAATCAATGGGAATAAGATATTGATATTGGTCAGGAAAAAATGAATAACACCCAATGGACATCCATGTTCCCAGAACCATTAATTTATACACACGTCCGATGTAGCCATGCGCCTTATCTGTTTTTCCGAAAACAAACGGGTTTACACCCGTCTGCTTCCAGAGAATAACTGACCTTAGAACAAAGACCAATAACAAGTAAACTAGTGTCGCAATTGGTAGGAATATCTGATAGAAATTCATTGTTGTAATTTTAGTGTTCGTGTTCCGCCTCTCCTTTCTTCATTTCTGCTAATAAATAGTAGGCATTGTTCCAGGCAACAATACTGTTTTTATTCAAAGTTTCAAGTGGCTTAATTTCAACCCAACCATCATCTTCAGTTCCCAAAACCACTTCAATGGGCTCAAATTCCCATTCTATTTCACCTCCTTCATCTTCTTTTGTTGCAGAAAATATGTAGAATTTTTCTCCCTCTTGAGCGACCCCCTGACGAGGTAGAGCATAAGCTTTAACTTCGTCAACCAATATGCGTCCCCGAACGTACATGCCAGGAATGAGTAGCCCTTCTTTGTTCTCAATTTCCGCATGTAAATGGATGGCTTTTGGATCTTGTTCAAACGCCTTGCCAACAGAATATATCTCTGCTTCCAACTCTTTATCTGGCGACGACTCTACTTTGAATTTTACTTTTTGACCCTTTTTCACCTTGCTCATATCCTTTTCAAAGACCATCAGGTCTGCATGAATATGATCAATATTGACGACCTCAAACATTTCTGTCTGAGGTTGAACATATTGTCCGGTTTTCACCTCTACTAACCGAATAAAACCTTCAATTGGACTTTTCACGGGCACCTGTTCATAAATTTTGCCTGTTTGAATCTTACCCGTATTGAGCCCAAATAATCTGAGCTGAGCTTCTAAACCTTTTACCGTACCATCCATCGATTTAAACTCGGCCTGAATTTTTTGAAACTCTTTTCCTGAGCCAACCTTTTCCTCATAGAGTTTCTTTTGTCTTTGATACTCTTTTTCTAAGTAGTGAAATTGGTTCCATGCGTTAACATAATCTGTCTGTAACTGAATCAAATTAGGGTGACTGATGTAGGCTAGAACTTGCCCCTTTCGTACTTTGTCACCTTCTATTACTTTTATAAGTGAGACATTGGCTCCAATAATGGCTGTGACAGTAGCCTCATTTTGAGGCGGCACCTCCAATTCGCCATTTGCTTCTACATAGGATGACAAGTTCTTACGTGGAATCGTATCTACTTTCATCTCCAGTGATTGGAATTGCTGAACTGAAAAGTGCACCTTGTCTCCATGCCCTTCTTTCTCTTCATGATCATTGTTTTCAGTAACTGTTGGTTTTCCACAAGCCACCATCAATATCACTACTGGTAGGAAGAGAATTTTTGATTTTATATTCGTTATACTCATTTTTCTTATCGTTTCAGAGAGTATTTAACACCCTCGATTTCGTTTAATTTCTTCTATTAATTATTGGCCTATGAGGTATTCCAATTCTATTATGGCTTGGTTGTACTCATTTATAGTATTGAGGTAATTGAATTTTAATTGCAATCCCTGATTGAGACTTTGAAAGTATTCCACGTAATCAATGGCTCCATTTTCAAAGCTCTTTTGAGCGTTTTGGATAATTAATTCAGCTTGAGGCACCGCCTTTTCTTGATAGTAATTCAGACTACCTCGATACTTGAAAACCGCTTGTAACTGCTGGTCATATTGACCTTTTAAAACTGTTGAAAAGTAATCAGCCCTCGTTTGTGCCATTTCACTCTTGAGCTTGGCAACTTTGATCTTGGCTTTGTCAGATCCGTAAAACAATGGAATAGAAATGCCAGCTTGTATGCCACTGAAGCGATCCGAAGAACCAGCAATTTCTCCATTGGTATTTACTGTACCCGTTAAAGATTGATTAAAATATCCAACGGATAAACCAGGGAGCATTTTTGAGGATTGGACCGACACATTTGCGTCTGCAATCTCAATTTGCTGAATGATATAAGCCATCTTGGGATTATCATCTATTCGAGCTGAATCAATATTAGAAATGAGGCCTCTTACTCCCAATTGTTCAGGATTAAAGGTCATCTCATCTTTTGCATTCAAAAGTACCCTAAGCTCGTACTCTTGAATCTCGGTATCTGATTGTAACAATTGCAGATTATTTTGTATTTCCATGACCCGTGTTTCCGCTGCTGCTTTTTCTAAGTAGCCAGATGCTTCCGTCTCATATCTGATGTTGGCAGCATGTAAGAAACGTCGGAAAAGGCTATCCTGAAAGGCCAATAATTCTTGCCTTTCTCTGAGATAGACGAGTTGGAGCCAGGATTGCTTGATATTCCTTTTCAGTTCGTTTTCAGTAACCTTGAGCAGCTTTTCAGAACCAGAAATCTGTGCTTTGGCCAATTTGCTTTGGTTTGAATATACAGTTGGGAACTCAAAACTCTGGTTCAATTCCCAGGCAAAATCATTTTCAAAGCTGTTGTATTGTCCGTATTGAATACCGAAATCAGTTTTGCCAGGATTGAAACTTCCTCGCTTATTTTGTCGCTCTGCTTCGATATTGGTTTTGGCTACCTGCACATTCCCATTGTTGGCCAACCCAATTTCAATAGCCTGCGCAAGGGTGGTAATTTGTTGTTGTTCCGAGCCCTGTGCCTTAGACTCATTTACTGAGAATACAAAGAGTAAACCAATCACCACAGATGCTAGACTTGCTTTTGGTAAGGTAATTTTGCTGGATCTACTCTCAACCCATTGATAAAGAACAGGAAGCACGAACAAGGTCAGAAATGTTGCGGTGATCATTCCACCTATTACCACAGTAGCCAATGGACGTTGTACTTCTGCGCCAGCAGAACTGGAAATAGCCATAGGTAAAAACCCAAGCACATCAGTAAGAGCTGTCAACAAGATGGGTCTTATCCGTCTCTTAGCACCCAATCGAATCCGTCGATTGAGATCGGTCATTCCTTCCTCTTTCAATTCGTTCCAACCGCCAATAAGGACGAGTCCATTTAATACCGCTACTCCGAAAAGCACAATAAAGCCTACCCCAGCTGAAATACTAAAAGGCATGCCACGCAACCAAAGTGCGAAGACACCACCTATAGCAGCGAGGGGAATGGCCATATAAATCATAAGAGACTGTCGAAACGATTTCAGTGCAAAGAAGATTAATAAGAAGATCAAGCCTAAAGCTACTGGTACAACCACCTGAAGTCTTTTGCTTGCTCTTTCTAGGTTTTCGAATGCTCCGCCATAACGAATGTAGTATCCCGCTGGCAGCTCCAACTTGGATTCTAATTTTTTCTGAATTTCAGTTACTAAGGATTTCACATCTCGACCTCTGACGTTGATACCTACATAGATTCTTCTATTGGTATTATCCCTGCTGATTTGCATTGGCCCTGGCTGGTAACTTATTTCAGCTACTTCCTTTAATGGAATTTGTGAACCGTTTGGAATATTTATGTAAAGATTTTTAAGGTTATCAATGCTTTTTCGATGCTCTTCATTCAACCTCACCACAAGGTCGAATCGCTTTTCTCCTTCAAATATTACTCCTGCCTTTCCTCCTGCAAATGATGATTCAAGTATCAAATTAAGCTGATTCACATTAAGCCCATATTGAGCTAGTTTGTATCTATTGTACTTTACTGTCATTTGTGGAAGGCCTTTTGTAGCTTCCACGCGCATATCTCCAATACCCGGAGTGCCTGCTATGATTTTCGCTACTTCTTCTGCTTTGCTGGCCAGAATATTGATATCCTCTCCATAAAGCTTAATGGCTATATCTTCTCGGACACCTTCAAGCAATTCATTGAAACGCATTTCAATGGGTTGAGTGAACTCATAATTAACTCCTGGAATTTGCTCAACAGTCTTCTTCATTTTTTCCACCAGCTCGTCTTTTGAAGAAGCAGACGTCCATTCATCTTTTGGTTTGAGAATAACAAAAACATCAGCCAAATCCATGGGCATGGGGTCTGTAGGGACTTCTGCTACGCCAATACGACTAACTATCTTTTCTACCTCTGGAAACTCTTGCTTGACTAATTTTTCAATCTTAGTCGTGGTTTCAATTGTTTCAGTTAAGGAGCTGCCCGGCTTCAATATGGCATGGAAGGCAAGATCCCCTTCATCCAACTCAGGAATAAATTCACCTCCCATTCGGGAAAAGGTGAATATTGCGAGTACCAATAACACGATAGCAGAGGACATCAATATCCAGCTCTTTTTCAAAGCCTTGCCCAAAACAGGTTCATATATATTTTCTAACCATACTACGAAACGATCTCCCCAGGACACTTTGTCCGTATTGCCCATTCTTATAAACCAAGCCGACATCATAGGAACATAGGTCAAACACAAAATCATGACACCTATCATGGCGAACATGAAAGTAAGTGCCATAGGTTGGAACATTTTTCCTTCTACACCTTCTAAGGCCAATATTGGAATAAATACAATTAGGATAATTAACTGTCCAAAAAAGGCAGAATTCATCATTTTGCTAGAAGCACTATATGCAACTTCATCTCTCAATTCCTTAGTGACGGATTGCTTTTTGAGTACCCTGTCATGCAATAGGAAAACGGTGCTTTCCACAATGATAACTGCACCATCTACAATGATCCCAAAGTCTATGGCTCCCAAACTCATGAGGTTTGCCCACACATCAAACACATTCATCAGAATGAATGCGAATAGTAATGAAAGAGGGATGGTGGATGCCACGATTAGCCCACCTCTCCAATTACCTAATAGAAAGACTAACACAAAAATGACAATCAAAGCTCCTTCTGTTAGGTTTTGTCCAACTGTTCCAGTGGTCTTCGCAATCAGTTTGCTTCGGTCAAGCAGCGGTTCAATAATCACTCCTTCCGGAAGTGACTGTTGGATTAGCTTCATTCGCTCTTTGACATTGGAAATGACATCATTGGAATTAGCTCCTTTTAACATCATTACCAACCCACCGACAACTTCACCAACTCCATCTTGAGTGAGTGCACCGTAGCGAATGGCTGATCCATATTGAACTTTTGCGACATCCTTTATCTGTATAGGCAGACCATTAGTGGTTTTCACTACGATATTCTCTAGGTCTTTAAGGCTTCGAGCTAATCCTTCTCCTCTAATGAAATTTGCTTGATGGTCTTTTTCAATATATGCTCCGCCTGTGTTTTGATTGTTATTTTCAAGCGCTTGAAAAACATCCAATGTAGTGATACCAATGGCCTTGAGCTTATCAGGGTCTATGGCCACCTCATATTGTTTGATTTTACCACCAATAGCATTGATTTCTACGACACCGGGCACCATTGCCATTTGTCGTTGGACAATCCAATCTTGAATTGTTCTAAGGTCTGTAGGTGTATACTGACCTTGATGATCTTCATCAACCTTTAAAGTGTATTGATAGATTTCACCCAATCCAGTACTAATTGGCCCCATCGAGGGTTCACCAAAACCTTTTGGAATATCCTCTTTCACCTCAGTTAGTTTTTCTGCAACTAACTGACGAGGCAGGTAGGTTCCCTGATCATCCTCAAAAACAATAGTAACTACAGAAAGACCGAACCGAGAGATGGAGCGAATTTCTATTACTCCTGGAAGATTGGACATGGCAATCTCCACTGGATAGGTGACGAATTGCTCAATGTCTTCAGTTCCTAAATTAGGAGCTTGCGTGATTACCTGTACTTGATTATTGGTGATATCTGGTACAGCGTCGAGCGGAACTTTGGTAATACTCCAAATGCCCGTGACAATAAGTATTATAGTGAGTATTGCAATTAAGAGTTTATTCTTAATTGAGAACTCAATTAAAGCATTGATCATATTAAAATGAGTTTAATATTCAGTTTGAAATAATAATGAATAGCCGATCTTCACAATCAACTATAGGAACAGATTTATCCCTATGATAGACTGAATTTAAACTTTGGGAGGTTGCAGAACCGACATTTGAAACCCATCGGTTAATAGGTCTGAATAGCTGGTTTCAAGAAGAATATATGGAAGCACTACTAGATTAGAATAAAAAGAAGGATGTGTGGTAAAATGCGATTGGCAACATTGACACACACAAAACGGTGAACATAAATCAACATCGGCATCATGATCATGATCTGCATTCAATGCAGAGATCGATACCGAGTCAACTTGACTCAAATCATTATCCGCACATGGAACTAAGGATAGTCCCAAAATAAACAATGCCAATATGATTGCTATTGATCGCATAAGGCAAACATAGGAAATAAACAATGCAACCTGTTTGCAAAGTTCAATAGTTGGTTAATTACAATTAGCACAGGTTCCTTTATACACCATGCTGGCACTTGAAGCTTTGAAGCCAGAAGGAATTTGTGTTTGAGGTATCTTGGATTTCGTTAGGCAATAAGTTTCACCGCATTCCACGCAGTGGAAATGAATGTGTTGATCTTGCGGCGCACATTCACAACCTTCTTCGCAAAGAGCGTATTTCAAAGACCCTGTTCCGTCTTCAATACTGTGAATGAGTCTTTTCTGTTCAAAGGTTTTGAGCGTACGGTAAAGCGTTGCTGTGTCTGCTTTTTCAAATTTAGCTTCCAAGTCCTTAAGACTGATAGCTGCAGCATTCTCCACCAATTGCTTTAAAACCAATAGCCGCATGGCAGTTGGTTTGATGTTTTTGTCTTCTAGTTTTTGTTCGAGCATGATATACTTGGCAAAAATACTAACAACAATTGCTTTTACCGCCTTCCTGAATAGGTGGACACGCATTGGTTCCGTAACTGCAATAAACGCAACAGTCACCTTGTTTTGGTTTAAGCACTTCTTTGCAATTTTCGCATTCATAGAAAAACTGACAAGCATCTGTTGGCATTGTTTCTTTTTTCTGATGTCCGCATTTCGGACATGTTATCGCTGATTCAAGAACTACCTCACTCATTTTGATTTGTTTACGGATTCTACTTTGTAACCTGTTCGGGCTACTGCTGTTTTGATCTCCTCAATGCTTGTTTTGGACTCGTCAAAAGATACAACTGCACTTTCTTGTTGATACGACACATCCAATTTTGAAATGCCTTTTAGCTGAGATATTTCATGTTTTACGTGTTCCTCGCATCCTGCACATGTCATTCCAGAAATTTCAATTTCATAAGTAGATTCTAGGTTGACATTTATAGAATCTGACAACTCGGTTTTTGGAAAAAACGAGTCAGCGTAATATGGGAAGGCGAGCATAGTTGCAGCGAATATTGTTACTATTACGAGGAACTTCTTGGTATGCCAGAAGGAAGGTTTTTCCTCATCCTCGCAAACACATTCAATTTCCGCTTCAGTTCGTGATCTCAGCTTTTGATACCATGCAAACCCCAACACAACAACGGTTAAACCAATTAGCCAAGGACGAAATGGTTCAATCAAAGAAAATGATGCTGCAGCACCGCTAGATCCAGCAAGAAATGCAAGTACAGGAGTTATGCAGCAAAGTGACGCGCTAATTGCAGCTAAAACACCTGAAATAACCCATGGATTCGTTTTTTTGCTACTCATGAGTTGTGACTTTTTCGTTTTCTATGAGCTTGAGTATAGGATTTAGAATTAGATTGCTCGATTTAGCGATAGAATAAAATATGGTTTGTCCTACCTTGTTTGATTCGACTAACCCAGCATCTTTTAGCTTCTTTAGGTGTTGCGAAATCGCAGGTACTGTCATACCCAAAATATCACTTAGATCACAAGGACACATTTTGGATTCTTTGTCTAAGAGGAAAAGCATTTTGAGCCGAACTTCGTTACCTGCTAGGTCAAGTGCCTTGGCCAGTTTGCTGATAGCTGCATCTACTTTTTCTATGTCTTGCTTACATTGACTTATCTGCTCAACGTCGGCGTAAACCCTAATACATGATTTTGTCATTCGGAACGTATTTAAGTGACTGCTTAAATATACGTAACAAAAGGAGAGCGCGTTCAGTATTTAAGTAAATACTTGAATAAAGGTTTGAGGTTCGTTTTGTGAGACTTATAATCTTTCAGCCTATTTGAAATGAGCACTTATATGTAAATTACTTTATTCACATATCATGTATCTCGGATGAACAAAATAAAAGTGGCTGTCTTAGGAGTCATCATTTCGCTTTTATCACTTGTGATAAATTGGACGTACATAAGACCAACTAATGACCGAAAATTGTATGTTAAAGAGAATATCGATAGTTTGAACTATAGAAGTAATTTAGCCAGAGAAATGCAGCGAGCTTCTTTAGAAAATTCTTATAGATCTTTCCTACTTCAGATAAAACTCCAAGAATTCGAACCTAAAACACCAAGAGAAAAATCTCTTCATGCCCTAATTCAAAGCCAATATGAATTAATATATATTGCGAGTGTTACTGATGCTATTTTAGGTAAAGCAGGGTATCCAATAAACAAAAATGATTCAACCATTTGGCTGCATTTAGAAAAAATATCAGATATTAAAACAAGAAATTCGATTCCCCTAAAGCGCGAAGATTATAAATATCTTGATAGCATTCGAATTGTATATTCAAATCAATTTAGAGAATTTGCAAAAAATAGAGCGGAAAGTAAAGCTTCTTTAGAGAAAGAGTTGTTTGAACTTAATAGAGACAGTGCTTTGGCAAGAAATTTTTCAATCACATTCCAAGTATTAGGACTTATAATCATTCTTCTAAAAGATATTAAGAATTAGAACTCTTAAAGACTCACTCATTAGTTTTGTGAGATGTTTTCTATTGTCTCATTTGACTTTTAATTGCTTCCTGTAACAGGAATTTTGAAGTTGACATTAAGGTTGAAATACTAGGGGCCTTAAGTTCCTTTTTAATCTTATTCCATACAGTTTTGTTATTTATAGCTTCAAGAAAGTCGTAACCTTCCGAAGTTAATCTCAACCACTTGATTCCCCATATTGCAGCTCCATTCCCTAATCTGTTAATGCCAATATCCATGGAATTATGTGCATCACAAACAACTAAGCTCTTCTCTGATAGTATCCTCATATGCTGAATGAATTTTTCAGATAGATACTCCTGTTGATCTGCGATATCACTTATCTTAAAAACCGACCTTTCTGTCTTTTCAACTCTATTTAAGAGATCTTTAATGTAATCCTTTTCAATCTTCATTGTTCGTTTTGTGAAACTATTTTGTTCGCTCCCTTAGCGTTCTAAAACCAAGAGCAACTGAATATGTTAAAACAAACGATCCAATTCCCATAATAATTAATAGCATGAACATGGTCATTTTCTTATCAGATACCTCAATCCAATCTATATAAACCCAAATTGCAATAAGCATTAGAGCTGCGACTATTATTCCACAAACTCTCATAATCCAAATAATCCAATTCAGTTTATATTTTTTTTTAATATCCATTTCTCGTTTTGTCAGACTAATCTCCTTGGTGAATCCACGTGAGTTTCCCGTCCATAAAGGTAATTATACCGCCTCCAGTTGGATCTGTTTGCCCAACATAGATTCCATCATTTTGCATTTGGATCATTCTTGTATCATCAATATCTCCATTATCCAAAAACGTGGTTTTCCAGGTTTCCTTTTTCTCTACAACCTTCCAGTTTTCGACCCAATTAAACTCATCAATATGAGCGACTTTTGTTCCACAACCCATAACCAGGTTGTAATCTAGGTCGCCACCCGAAATAATCAATGTTTTGCAACTTCCTGTACCAAAGTATACTAGCTCAAGTGCTCCTTTCCCATCAATATCCACCGTTAAAGTATCGGATAATGATTGGCCATGTAGTTGAATGGGAAGTGTCAATAGCAGAATTGGAATAATCTTTTTCATTCGTTTTGTGAGACTACAACATATTTCCTTACCGAGATAATTAAGATTCTAAACCACCTTCAATTGTTTCCCTCATTATTTTGCACAATTGCTCAATGTTGGTCAAACTTGATATTACTCCCGAGTCTACATCATTGTCAGAGTAGCCCTGTAAATCCGGTAGAATCCTGGATTGGATTGCATTCAGAGTATCATGAATTTCGTTTAGTTGCTGTTCTATTTCATCCATATTGTGTTCGTTTTGTGAGGCACTCTTTCTATTCTTGTGGCTGAAAGCTAAGGTCAGTAAGCTGAACTTTCCAAATATCTAATAAAAGTATCTCTTCCCATAGCATTTCACAAATAGCTGAGTAAACCTAAGGAGCTTAGCATCTGTTATCAGCTCTAGTTGGGTATTTCTGTTGGATTAATATTAGGAGGATCTTTTCTAACAAGTTCGTCTGTTAATAGTGCATATGCTCCAAGTAGCATTGCAGTGTTTTTGGAATGTTGTTCAACAAGAACTTCGAAAATCTTTCTTAGAGGAATGTCAGAGGCTTTGCTTCCAACATAATTATGTGGTTGCAAGTCGGATATGCCTTTTTTGTGAAGAATTCCTGATCGATAATTATTTAATTCAGAGAGATTTTCTGACTCTATGAATTCTAAGATAAATTGACAATAATGTTGGTTTTTTACATGTTTGGGAAGCTTTTCCTTCAATGCATTAAGCTTTTGTCTATGTTCTTTTTTGCCGTCGAGATTTTTTATTCCATGAGTTATTGCTACGACTAAGATTATCTTTTCGATTGAGGCCTTCAAGTATGAAAATACGAGATCAGCACCCATAATTGCATTTATCTCAGCATTAATGAAAAAAGCGTTCTCTTTTTGATTCTCAGCATAAATCACAAGTCTAAGAAATTCGTGTAGTGAAATTGCGATTTTTTGCTGGATAAACTGCAGGTCGTAAATGTATGATATTAAATCGGTTGCTAATGGATGACCAGCCTTTCTAATCGAATTAAAGGCAAAACTCATATGGATGTCCATATAGTATTGAAAAGATACAACGGGGATTTTCACAACCATAGCATCGACTAAAACGCACATTTGAGGAGCCCTTTCAAATAGCTTAAGGTTAAATGAAACTGGAAGTAATTCCCAAAATCGTATCCTAGTCAACCCAGTCATACCGTTAAAAGCATCCGATTTCATCTTATCTATCTTAGTTAGGTGATCAAGTTTCCACTTTCTTGAATGGTGCCAGTCAATCAGTTCGAATAATTTATCACCATAATCCGCTTTGCTTCCAAACACTTCTCTAAGTAGGGTTTCTCTAGCAAATTGTTGAATAATCTTTTCATTTGGTTGCCAGTGTATGGTTATTATACTTTTAAGCTTATTTCTGAAAGGTTCCGCCTTCCAGAGTTCTCTTGTATAGATTGCAGCAAATATTGATTCCTTCTGCTTTTCTTTTCCTAGAAGTACCACAAGGTCTTCAGGCATTCGAAATAAGAATTTAATAATGAAGTTTATCAAGGGTGGAAGAATATTGTTGAAAACGACCAGATATGACGCTGTGCCTCTCGACGCAATAAATATTTTCTAAAATAGGCGATTTGTAGATTAGATTCAAACTGGTAGTTTGAGGCATACGTTCAAATCGTATGTTACCTGCCGCTAATCTAGTTCTGGGAGATCTTTTAGCAACGTTAATTTTCTCGGAAGCCTCCTGCGAAGAACACGTTCAATTTGCATTTTCATATCTCCATTTCGCCCATCATTAATGTTTATTTCTCTTCCGTGCATTACATCTAATGCTGTCATAATATTAACACACGCAAAATTTTGTTCTTCACCAGTTTCTTTTTCTTTTTTATCAAGGAGTTCTTCAGCCTTTCGTTTGTATCCAAAAAAATCAAATGTTTCTTCTACCTGAGTTGGGAATTTCTCCTTCAATTTTATTAATGATGTTTCTATTATTTGCATAGAAGAATTTCCAAATTCAATTGCCTCATTCTTATTTGGAAAATATCCTTTGTGAATTACCGAATTCCGAAAGGAAACTTCCTTGTTTGTCAAAAGTATTGGTTCTTCTTTGAACGCTTGAGAAAACAGAATTACATATCCTCCAAGTTGTCTTTCAGATTGGTTTGAAATTAGTTTCCACACTCTGGCAATTTTGTTGAACTCAAGGCCTGAAGACCTAAGAAGTACTTTAATGCAGAATTCATAGTAGCGTTCTGTCGCTGAAGTAAATGAAGAAACTGCCTCTCTAAAATATTCATCTGCCAGTCCGTTTATACCATATTCGAACAGTATTTCAAAATTTATATTATGAATAATCGTGGTTGAAGTATGTCCGTTTGGGCAATTAACAGTATAAATCCCTGACTCATTAACTGGTTCAAATGGAGTTAATATAGGATCAGCCCCAGTAGAATGAGGAGCTCCTTTTTTTACCTGTTCCATTAAGCAATCAAAACATATTAGATCTAGAAGCATCATTTTTTTACATGGATCGTAGGTAACAATTGTGTGAACACCACTTATTACGTTAAATTAAAATATATCTTAACATCAAAAATAGCCAATTAAGAAGATTCTTCTTTTGAGAGACCATTCTTAAATATATTCAAGTCTCAGATTTATTATTCCCTCGTCATTTACTGATGTCATGAGTGTATTTGGCTCTTTTACTTCACTTATCAACCCATCTAGCATCTGCATGAGATTTTCAATCTGGCCTTGATTTTTAACGCCACTTTCCTCATACTTGTTCTCAATATGCATTTGAATTTCTTCAAGCAATCCCGGACCACAATAAAACAACGCTGTGTTTAACACATGGCCAATGGATGAAATCAAATCAGGAGAATATAGATAGCTTAGTATAGCATTTCTCCAGGCCATTTTATCTCCCCTATTTATTAGGCCTGTCATTATGTATCCAATCGCAACCATTATTATATTTTCATCTTCTTTCTTTTCATGCTTCTTTAATCCCAATTGACATGCTAGATTATACCACGCCAAAGCAGACATCATATCATGTTCTATCAAGGCGCATTCTAGTTTTTCTAGATAATCTTCTCCTTTCTTAAGGCTATCTATATCAGCTAACAAAGTTGCCTTTTTTGGAGTGCGCTTTTGTTTTTGAGGATACCCGTTCTCAATCAGAGTAGCAAGACATGTGAATTTTAGATGTGCTTCATGGGTATTAACCTTTTTTGGATCCGCTCTAAGTAGGAATGTATCATAAGCCTCCATGGCTTCTCCATAGTTTCCTGTAAACAAAAGGGCATCTCCTTTAAATGAATATAACAAAATGTCTTCTGGGTTCAACTTCAGTGCCCTATCGAAGAAGTCTAATGCCGCTTCATACCTCATTCCTTCGTAAAGAACATTACCTACCTCTCTCAAGTAATAATCTTGTTCCAAATATTTAGAGTTGTGTTTTCTCGCAAGGTTATAATATCTAAAGGCACTGGTTACTGTTCCTTCTACACGGTGAAAATTACCTAGATTATATGAATCTACTCCTGCTTGTAAACTGTTGCCTTCTTTAACAGCTCTTCTGTATCTTTTTCTCAAGAAATTCTCAACTGATTTGTGTATTTGTTCATCTTCATTCCTTCTAAGGTTCAATAAAACCGAACTCACAACGGCTTCTAACTCAGGTTCCTTTTTCTTTTGAAGAATACTATCCAATTTTTCCAAATTCTGACTTGCATATTGCGGGTTAAGTAAGTGCGGTAATAAATAAGTGAACATACTTTTATCTAATGATATCGGATTCCAGAGGCCCTCTTTGTGCAATACAGCTTGAAAAAGGTCGTATTTAGATGCTTGCCCCAAAACCATCAATAGCCCAACATGAACAAGAATTCTGAATTTGTCAGCTTCTTCTGCAAATAAATTATTTCCTGTAAAATATGTGCCATGATGATCACCAAGCGATAAAATGATCTCATTATTGCTTAGATAGACTTCTAGTTGAACCATTGATTTATCTCCCCTTTTTATCTTGAGTGTCTTACTTGAGTTCTCTATAGAGTTCCTTAATTTTCTAGAAAATCGAGACAGACTTGGTTCCAATGGATTAATCCTACAAGTAAGGGGAAGCTGATATTGTCCTTCAAGAATTTTGTTATGTAGTTTTAAATAACTCAGAATTTCGATAGGAGAATGCTCAGGATTCCACTCACTAGATAATTCTAAGGTAATTGTCTTAGATTTCTTCCCAATACTGAGATAATACAATTTACCAACCCATTGAAAGTAAATCTTCTTAGAAACGCTGGAGTATTTAAAAATGACAACAGGGATGGAATATGAAGCTAGTTGATTCAGTTTATCGTGTGATAAGCGCAAATTACATTGATCTAATTCTTTTTTGGAATCAGTACCTTTTAATTGGATCCAAAATACAAAACCCGATGAATTTCCATCCTCGTTAAATATTTCTACTTGCAAGTCGATTCCATAATCATGAGAATTTTCCGATACCAACCAATTACTTGGTAAAGTATTCTTAAGAGCTATCTTGGATTCATCTTCGAGGATATGACTTCTTGGCCTTATTGACATATATTAGGTTCTATTATTTCTCGTTTTGTGAGACATATAAGTTTCGTGCATATTGGCATGGTATTTAGTGTTTAATTACCAATTTCGCTCCATATCCCTTCACTTCCTGTATCCGGTAACCCTTGCTATTTTTGTTGAGTACCTTTTTCAATTTATTGATATCCCTCCTAGCATCTCGTTCTGGTCTACGAGTATTTTTTGACTCGTTCAATTCTAGTATCATCACTTCTGAATTGAATTTTAATAAAACTGAATCAATGTCGGTTACTTTTCTTTCGCTAGGGTTCTTAGAATAGTCATAAATTGTGATTCTAGATAAGCAGGCTATTTTGATTCCATCAAATTTTCTATTGACGGACTTACTCAAATGATTCAACTCATGCTTTCTGTCTGGATCATTTGACTCACTTATTGCGCTATTAATATCTCTTGTCATCAGATCATAACTATTATCTTTTTTTATACCGAAGTAATTAAAGTTTCTATGAACATGATGATCAATATCAAAATAGTAACTCTCACCTAAATGAAATTTTAGTATGGCAATTAGAATTTCTTTATATGCAGGAATGTAGTGAGTGTCCATTCCCAATTTAGCTTCACCATATATATAGGATTGAACTGGTCCCTCAATTACCTTTCTAGCTTGATCATCAATTCCCAACGTTTCCAACTCCTTATCAATGTTCTCTTTTAACTTACTTGTAGACTTTTTGATAGCATCAATAAATTGACTCATTTGAGTTCGGATGATACCAACAATATTTGTTAGAAAACTCGGAAACTCTGAGAGTTGAAACTTCTCTTCAATTAAATAAAAGTCTATTATTTGGGTTTGGGAAATGGAATTATAATCAAGGGAAGCTTCAACATTTAATCCACCTCTTTTAATCGTCAAAGCAGTACGTAGATCAGAACTCAACTTATTATAATCGAGATTGCCTTTTAACCTCAAGAAGTGTTTTAAGTCACATTTCGAAGAATTACCTAACCCGAAACTTATAGCTTGACTACAATAGTCAGAGTAGTTAGTAGAGTTCATACTAGAAATTGCATCTATTTCATAAGACCTCTGATATTCTTGACAACGTATACTATGATATAAGTAATCAATAAGTATAACTAATTGAGGATTAAGCAATTCACTTGCATTCGATTGGTTAAATCTGTTTTCATAAAAATCAAATGACAATACCGTGGATAATATATCAGTAGTTATTGGCAATGAAGAATTACGAGAGTCAAGAGCAATAATTGCTAAAACCCTTATGTTTTTGTAGATATTTTTTAATTGCTCCACCTTTAATTGCTCTGCGATTCCAGCAGTTAAATGAGAGTCAAGAAGAAGAAGTTTGTAGATAGAAAGAAGCTCGTTTTGAAATTCAAGCTTTCTAGGCAAACATTTATGCAACCGCCAGATTGAAAGAATATGATGAAAACCAAGGTAATCATATGAATCAATAACTTTCTCGCCCCATTTCCTTAATTCAGGATCTCTTAAAGAATTTATCAGAAAACTCCGTAATCCTCTTTTTTGCAAGGCTGCCAGTAGAAGTGATTTTTCATCGCCTATAGTATTCTTACAATGCCCAAAGTTTGACAAAAGGCACCAGGCTTTAATAATGTCATTGCCTAAATATTCCTTACCATTAATTCTGATTGACCCTTGAGCACTTGTTGTTCCTTTAAAGGTATTCTCAACTAATTCAGAAATTACACACTGCAAAATCAAATATTCATACCTAGAATGATTAACTGTTGGAAATGCTCTTGATATCAACCCTAAATGTGGTGTTGTACTTTGTCTGACAGTCTCATTCTCTTTTTCGTATATCTTATATATTCTAGAGGATAGATCCAGAAAATTCACAGAAACTTTTCCTAAAATATTAATATCTTCTTCAATTCGAATCATGGATTTTACTTCTTCTTCTTTCTTTTTGGCTTATCCTTAAGATTTTCTTTCGCCCATTCAAGGTATCTGTAAAAGGTAGCTTTACTGAAATGTAACTGATTCAGTATATCAGCCACCGGCATTTCTCCTTGTTCATATAATTGATGAGCTGCCCAAGCTTTAGTCTTGGCTTCATCCGAGAGTCCTGGTTTCCTTCCTCCTACTCTACCCTTCTCTCTTGCAGCTTTCAATCCAGCCTTTGTTCGTTCGCTGATCAACTCTCTTTCGAACTCGGCAAATGAGGCGAAGATGTTGAAAATGAGTCTTCCTTGGATGGTAGTGGTATCAATGTTGTCATTAAGGCTAATGAAGTCCACTCCCTTTTCTTTAAACAATGCGACTAGGTTGATCAAATGCCGCAGGGATCTTCCAAGGCGATCCAATTTCCAAACTACAACTGCATCACCTGACCTAAGATGAGCAAGCATATTATCCAGCTCAGGTCTGTCCTTAATAGCGCTTTTCTTTTCCTTGTAAATATTTTCACATCCATACTTTTCAAGTTCAGATACCTGAAGTTCTAGTTTCTGATCTTGAGTGGAAACCCTTGCATATCCTATCTTCATTTGAGTTCAATTAAACGTCTATTTGTAAAACTCATTCGTGAGACGAGTTTATGAGACTGAATATAGATATATGTGAGGACTTTTGAAAGGTTTAATCAAACGGTCGTTTAATCAGACAAATGGTTTCTGAAAAATTAAAATCGGTTAATATGTCAAATATGAACATCTTAAATGAACAATATATTTTTAATTTTTTTTTAAGAACGTATGATTCAAGTATTTATGATTAAAATGAACTTCAACTTATAGACCTTACTAGCATAATACTTTATCCAATTCTGCCCTGTGATTGTTTTTGGCTAATATTTCTAATTGATGACAATAAAACTGATCCTCCTACAACAGCACCCGTGGCCCTCCTTTCAATAAATCCTGAAAAGCTGAAGGCCCAACCAGTTCGTCCTTAAGCTTGTCGAAAGCATCAATCGTTTCAGCGGACAACAAATTGATCACAGCGTCCAATGCTTCGCCACTGATCATGTAGGGACAATCTCCCATCGCCAGCTGATCACCCACACACTGTGCATAGATTTGGCATTCACCAATTGTGGTGATGTGCCTGTCAGTGACCATGCAATGATCCATCCATAAACCTAAATCGTCATACAGTTCATGAGCCACCAAATACTGCCGTCTGCTGATGTCTATGTGCTTTTGAAAGTACTGATTGATATTCGTCAAAGACGAAGCTGATATCTTTCCCTTGTGTTCGTTCATGCAGTTGATACACATGGCATATTCGAACACTGTCGCATAGGCTTTGTAACCCAGATGTGGCTTGATGGCTTTCTCTATAAAGTATGGCATTTGGCTGTCTAGCAAATCCTGCTCGCAAGAAATACACCTATTCATCCTAGCACCCGTGAGGTCATCAAAAAACAATTTAGGAATGGGTCTGTGATTGTTGGGCTGCTCTGGTTTGTTATTATCCATGGGTAAACTGATGCTTATGATTGTTAGGGAAATTAGTGGGGCTGTTTGCGTTGAGCTTCTAAACTAATCAATTCTTGATGCAATTCTTTAGTCGTAGCGTAGATCACGCCGTGCTCGTTCAAATAGGGTGTGTCCGAATTGTTGAGTGGAATGTGCTCTCCTTGGGCTGTAGAGGCCCACAAAGCCAATTCTTCATAAATCAGCCTGGTAGCCGCATAGTCCCAGCTGCAGCCACCACCACGGTTAGTTTTTGGAAATTTAAAATAACACCCCGTGTCCGTGTCCAGCAAACTCAGCGCATTCATCACTGCTCCATACCCAGAATGAATTTCTAGGTCTGTACAATCCAGACGTTCACTAATAAGATGTAACTGATCTCTGGTAGATGGATAGCTGGCTGACGCCAAAAAACTCTCATCAAAATAACAATGCAAGACACCTGATGGCTTGGATTTAGCCTTTTCGTAGGCTTGATTGTTTTTCAATACGCCACGACCCTCCATAGCCAGGTAGCTCACCTGATGATACGGATCAGTTACCACTCCAATGATCGGGTCGCCTAAGCGGCTGACTAACGCAATAGACACTGCATAGCCTGGCTTTTGCTGCGTAAATGGCCACGTACCATCCAGTGGGTCAATGCACCAGAAATAGTTCTTTTCAAATCTGGAGCCATCATCTATCGATTCTTCTGTCAGTATGCCGAGCTTGTAAGACTTAATACTTGGTGCTAAATGGTCCAAAATGATGCGCTGACTTTCTACGTCTATGGCGGTTACTACTTGAGTGGCCAGGCTGGATACACCCGTTTTGTGTTGAATTTCGTGTGTTTTACGTACTTGCGTCTGAATATAGTCTGCAGCTAGCTGTGCAGCTTGTTGTGCCAGTTGGGCTAGTTCTTCTATATTGCTCGTATTCAGCTTCATGACAAGTCCTTCAAAACCCTATCTCTGATATTTTTGCTGTAGCTGTGCATCTTCCAATGTCCTGGACTCCAGCCATCTAAAAAACGATAAAAATCTGCCCACGCATAATCATAAAGGTAGCTCCACTCCTGCTGAATTTCCTCAAAATCAATCCGTTGACCATACTGTGTCAAAGCTTTTTTTAGCACTTCAAAATAAAATGTCAACAACTCTGATTCACAGTGAGTTAGGTCTTCTTCATGCAAGCAACTGCTTAGGAAATAAGCGACGTCTTTCATGCCACAGCCATGGCCTACATATTGAAAATCTACACCAGCTACTTGTAAGCCATCTACAGAGAAACAAAAGTTTGCCAGTTTGGCATCACCATGTACCAAAGTTTGGTATTTGGCATTCGTCAGGGTCTGATCTATAGCTGAGGCTGCGCCTTGCAGTGGTCGGTCGTTCATGGCGGCCAGTTCATCTGGTCGAGTTGCCAAATGCCAATACGTACCCATATCCCAAAGCTTCCCATGTCTGACTCCCATGAATTTCGCATGAAAATGCGCCAACCAGCTAAGGCACGCTTTCATCTCTATCTTGGAAACCTCTGATTTTCTGATGGGATATCCAGCCACATTTAAGTCTTCCATTACCATGAGCATTTCATGGCTTTGATCCGTGAGATGATAGATCTGTGGTACACGACAAGCTTTGTCACATCTGGTTGCCAGGCTGTCATACCAGCTCATTTCTATATGATAGGATTTGAGTTTTCGCTGGTGCGACAAGTTGGTGTTCCAACCCCTGGGGTGATTGGTGGCTTCAGGGAACTGTACGTGCTTCACTACTGCGGAAGGTTGAATCCCTCCTGCCAAAGTGCAACGCATCATCTGCCCATAGCCACTCCAGAGCTGTTGGATCTGAGTGATTTGAATTATGGATTGGGCTTGTGTAGCCTTTAGAATGATTGATTTGAGCTGCTCTGTCATTGGTCAGCTGCAATTTTAGCTGATTTCCATTGCCCGAACAAAAGCCTGAAAGATTCTTAGTTGAGATTAAAATTTTGAGGCTTTTTGGGTTTCAACGTTTTGGATGTGAGCACCAAAGCTTGCGCAAAAATGCCAATCACGATAAGAATGACTATTTCTATTCTAGATATAGAGTGGCTGGTATTTATCACACTGTTGGATTCGTTGATCAGCCGCTCTCCCTCTTCGATTTGCACGTTGGACAAGCCTTCTAATAAAGTCATCAGCTGTAGCTGTTTATTTTTTATTTCAGAGATCATTTCGCTTGAGGTGCTGTCTGCATAGTAGAGACGCTCCAGATTTTTGATCTGCATCAATTCTGCTTTGAATTCCTCAAACAACTGTGTTTCTATTATTGTGTATTTGGTCTTTTCATAAGCCATGAGCAGGGTGTCAATGGCTTCGTTTATTTGTATTTGATTCTTGGCACTCCATTCACTTGCTTCACTGTGGTGCAAAAGCATGTGTTTCTGGTGAATTAAACCTGAAAGCTTAAAGATATAATTCTCTACCAGCAGGCGATCTTTGTAAACAGATGAAAAGGATTCCTGCAATTCGGTAAAATGATTTCTGTCTATCAAGTTGGTGGCCAGCACCAATAGAAAAACCATAGCCAAAGACATGGCTGCTTTGAATTTTTGCTTAATCGAATAAGTCCACTTCATATCCATCTATTTTGAATTGTTGATACTTGTATGTTGCTCGTAACTGCACATAATAGTTAATACCTGAGTAAAGTATAGTATGTTATGGATATTAGGGAATTTATGAGTTAATCTTCTGCTTTTTGATGGCCTTACGACCTGCACGGACTAACTACTGCGTCTGATGAGCGATACCTCATCTGGGTCTAGGGCACATTCCTCCAAAGGTTTGAATCGTTTTTCAATTGCTTTAGTAGTGAGTACTGAGGCGTATCGATCTTTCAGACTATCAATACTGCCTTGATGAAGTTCAGGAGTCACTGTGGTGCAAGCGTCCTCCACTAGCGTGACCAGGTAGCCCAAGTCACAGGCATCTCGAATGGTAGTTTCTACGCATTCATTGGTATACACTCCGGCCACGATCAGTTCATTGATTTTAAGATTTTGAAGCACGTAATTCAGGTTGGTAGAAGAAAATACCCCACTGGCGGTTTTATTGATCACTATTTCATCTCCTTGAGGTGCTACCTCTGGGAGAAATTCTGCTTCTTTAGATCCAGGTGCCGCCAGTAGATTTAATCTTTTGTGACCGTTACCACGATCTCTTCCGTCCTGAGTAAGTGATTGAATTCTGGTATGAATCACTTCCATTTTTTTGTTACGAAAGGTTTTCAAAAGCTTTTGTACATTGGGCAAAACACTTGCCTGCAGGGTGTCAAAATAATAATCTTGCTGGGCCTTAGGAATTCCAGATGTCGTTACATCCTTGAAGACTCCATGGCCTCTGGCGGCATCCAAATATTGGATGTCTATCACCAGAAGGGCTACTTCATGGTTCTCCAGATGTTCAATCCGCTCTTCAGTCTTGTCATCTACAATATCATGATAATATTCTTTGAGGGGGTCTAAAGAATCTGCTGGAATAAGGGGTCTGTCTATATCTGTCATTTTGATAAATCTAAGATGGTGTTCAACATCAGATTGGCACCCTGTTCGATGTGGTGCCAGTCAGTCCATTCGTGAGGCGAGTGACTCACTCCGTTTTTACTGGGAACGAAAATCATTCCAATGGGCGCTATTTTTGCCATCATTTGTGCATCATGTGCCGCGCCACTAGGCATCAATTTATAACCATAGGCCAGTTTTTTGGCATTCGCCTCAATACTTTTTTTAATGACAGCATCGCAAGCAACTGGTTCTATCACGCTTACTTCGTTAAAATCAAATTGGAGTCCTCTCCTACGTGCAATCGCAGACAAAGTCTTTCTACAGGCTGTTTTGATTTCTTCAAGTACTTCAATATTTACATCTCTGGCATCAATGCTAAACTCGACTTTACCCGGAACGGTATTAGCAGATCCTGGATACAGTGCGGCGTTTCCTATGGTGACACGGGAAGCCTCGCTCCCATTTTCATCCAGGATTCTGGGAATCTCATGGGCAAAGTCTGCCAAGCCCATAAAGGCGTCTTTGCGCAATTCCATGGGCGTAGTACCTGCGTGATTGGCTGCCCCTGTGAGTTGCACTTGCCATTTAAACAAACCTGTAATATCAGTAACAATCCCCACGGACAACTCTTCTACATCCAATACAGGCCCTTGTTCAATGTGCAATTCCAGATAGTATTTGATTTGTTCTGAAGGTCTGGATGCGTCCAATGCTTGGTATGGATCATACCCTAAGGCTTTAACGACCTCCTTCAGCGCCTGTCCGTCCAAGTCTGTTGCTTCTTCAATTATGCCAGGGTTCAATTGACCAGACAGTGCTCTGGAACCAAACATTCCACCAAATCTGCCTTCTTCATCACTGAATGCGATCAATTCCAAAGGAACTGAGGTTTGGATGTTTTCTTCTTTGATTCTGGTTAGGCATTCCAGACCAACAAGCACGCCCAAAGCTCCGTCCAATGCACCAGCATTGGGTACAGTATCTATGTGTGAACCTATCAGAATAGCTGGCTGTTCTTGATTGTTGGTGTCTTCTAGTCGCCCAATCATGTTGAGTGCTCCATCCAGGTGTGAGGGTATTCGGGCAGATTTCAATTGAGCACTCAGCCATTTTCTTGCCTCCTGTTCTTTTGGAGTGAAAGCCATGCGATAGATGCCACCATCTTCCTGTCGGCCAATTTGTGCCAGTGTATTGATATGATCCTTCAGTCTGTCAAAATTAATCGTCATAATTGTCGTTTAGATCTCTCCATTCATTCGTCGAAATGATACCAAAAACATGATGCACTTTTTTCTGTTGCTCCTACTGGAGAGTTAAACCACCAACTCAGGCTCTTGACCCACCACGAATTGTTTGTGTAATACATGCAATCCTAGTAAATGATTGATCAGCGCATCTTTTCGCACGAGCGAAACAGGATCTTTGTCGTTTTGGTAATCCTTCATGAATTGATTCAAACGTTTTGGGTCAAACAATCCTGCCTCACGGACTACATCTTCATTCATGTACTGATCCAATAATGAATTGAGGGCTCGTTTTTTCTTTTCTTCTGTATGTGCTGGTGGAGACATGAAAGCGAATTTTTCTCTCTCATAAAGCACGGTAGGCAAGATTTCTTTCATGGCTTCACGTAGCACCCATTTCTCTGTGTTGCCTTTGATTCTTAAATGTGGTGGAATATCCCGAGCCATTTCCGCCACATGGTGATCTAGAAAAGCTGGTCTAGACTCCATTGAATTCGCCATATCTACGCGATCACCACCCCAGTTGAGAATTTGACATTCCAGCATGGTTTTACTCCAGGTGTACTGTGCTTTGTCCAAAGCATGACGGCCTTTGAGTTGGTTGGGATCGAAGCTTTGCGCGATGGCCGCAATCGGATCGTAATCTCTGATGTCATCCAAGATGTCATCGTGCAGCAACGGCCTTGCAATACCTAAAGTATGCATCCACGGCTGAATCCATGAAGGGGTAAATCCACAGATGCCGTCCATTACTGGATGGTTCAAATGCTCTTCAGAAAGAATGGCACCCTTAAACAAGCTGTTGGTTTTGTCCATCAATTGTTGGTAGCTTTTTAGCTCTTCCTTGCTGGCGCTGTTGGTACCATTGAGTGAAGAATAGCCATATTTGAGCATGTCTCTTTTCAGTGCTGGGTAACCACCAAATAGTTCGTCTGAGCCTTCGCCAGTCACCACTACCCGATAGCCACATTCATTGACTCGCTTACTCATGCGATATTTGGCGACCCCTAGTGTATTATAGAACGTGCGCTCTGCATGCCATAAGGTTTTGATATAATTATCGCCATATAACTCGCTGGCAGACAGGTTGATCTGCTCTTGATCTGCCCGTACACGGTCGGCCATTTCTTTGGCAATTGGTGCCTCGTCATAGGCTTTATTGTCAAAACTGATGGTAAACGCTTTGACTGGCGATTGCTGCATGGAAGAAGCCAATCCCAACATGGAGCAGCTGTCTATACCACCTGATAGATAGCACCCCACGGGTACATCAGCCTCCAAGCGCAAGGCGACAGCCTCTAAAAGTTCATCTTGTACTCGCTTGATATGGTAGTCTGCTGGTTTACTCAGATCTCTGTCGTTCTCCATTGGAAAATCCATATCCCAGTACTTCTGATCTTGAATGTCGAGACTGTCTCCATTACGTTGGATGATGAGCATGTGCCCTGGTCTGAGGGCATGAATATCTTTGTAGGCACTGGTGCCTGGCACCATGGTATGCATCAACTGATGTAGCACTGCCTGATTATCAAAACTTCTGGGCACTTCTGGGTGAGCAAAGAGCGATTTGATCTCTGAACCCCAAAATACGTTTGCCTCCTTGATATGATAAAACAGGGGCTTTACACCAAAGCGATCTCGGACTAAGATCAAACGATCTTTTTCTTCATCGTAAAGGGAAATGGCAAATTCTCCTCTGAGGTGATCTACAAAACTCAAACCATGCTTTTGATACAGCGGCAACGCGATTTCGCTGTCGCTTTTAGAATCGAATGCAAACCCTTCTAATCTGAGATTGGTTCTGATTCTTTTATAGTCATAAAATTCACCATTGACAGTCAGTACGTTCTTTTTGTTTTGACTGTATAAGGGCTGTGAACCCGTATCCAAATCAATGATGGACAAACGGGCATGCCCCATGGCCAGTCCTTTTTCTTCATTGAAATGAAACCCATAACCATCCGGGCCGCGATGATGCAGGCTGCTGGCCATATTCTTTAAGTTCATTTCCGCAGCAGGCTCTAATCTCCCTGCTTTCCAGTATCCAGTTATTCCGCACATGACCTATTGTATTTCGTCTTTTGGTATTTTATGAAATCTATTGAGAATGGAGATAAATAGCGCCTGCCTTACAAAGACAGCTCCATGCGCTTGGGTAAAGTATAAATTATGATGGGTGCCGTCCAGCATGGGATCGAGCTCGTCGAGTCGAGCCAATGGGTGTAGCACTACTGCATCATCTTTCATTTTGGTATTTTCGTCCAGTTTGAATCTGGAATCCAGAGATTTATAACTATCACCCAAAAAGGCAATGGAGTTCATATAGATAATATCTAAGTCGCTCACCACATCGTTGACATCATTGGATATAAAGACTTCAATGCCAGATTTTTCTACTTTTTCAGTCAATTCTTCACCCAATGGGTCGGCCATCTCAGAAATCAAAGAGATCTTTTTGATACTGTCTTTAAACAGCAATGACATACGCAAAAAGCTATTGACTGCCCGCATACTTCCGGGTGTTCCCAGTATCCCTAAATGAATTCTGTTTTCAGGTTTTAGCTTCCCCTTGAGCTTGGGTTTCCATTTCAGAATGGCAAACCAATCTGCCAGTGATTGTGTGGGGTGCTCTCCAGTACCATTGCCAGCATTGATCAAAGGAACCCTTAGATTATGCATAATTTCATCAATTGCATCTGTATCAGTATGGCGCATAACCACGCAATCTGCATAGGCATTGAACATTTCTCCAATGTCTGGTAAAGATTCTCCTTTGGCTTGCCCTGTGGATTTGCCTTCTGGTATGCTTATGATTTTACCATCCAATCTTAACACTGCACTTTCAAACGATAAGCGCGTTCTTGTGCTTGCCTCAAAAAAGGCTGTAATGATAATTTTACCATCTAATGGATGAGATTTGGCAATTTCTTTGCTTTCAAGTAAGGCAGCAAATTTGCAGACTTCGAGAACCAGTTCTTTGTCGAACTGATCTACGGAAAGTACACTTTGGCCAGTTAGTTTTTTTAAAACCTCAAGATTGATGGGATCCTTTTCTATAAGTCCCTGTGGATCCAGATTCAGTCCATCTGATTCTAAGGGGTCTTGATCAAGCGTGCTTTCTTCGGGATTAAATTTATCTGTTACCATAGTTTCTTCGATTTAATGTCCTTTATGAAAAGCCATACCAATGACACCACTGTGGCAATAATTCCAGCCAGGGCTAGCATTATTAATACGCTCAAAAAAGTTTGTGAAAAATACATGTCCAATTATTTAGGTTGTGGATTTTCGTCTAAGGTCTTCCATTCAAAATTGTCTGGATAGATGTAGGTCATCAAAAGCACTGTGAGCATAGACACGGCTGCTCCAATCAATGAGGCTGTATACCAGCCCAGTTGGAAATAGGCCATCAGGCCTACTGTACTTCCTAATAACATGCCCCAGATGGCGCCCTTGGCATTGGCTTTCTTCCAAAACAATCCAGTGACAATAGGCCAAATGGTACTGCCTACCATAGGGCCAGCAAAAAACAATACTGTGGCCAACGTACCTATTCTTGGCATGCAGAAAGCCCAGGCTAAAAGCCCCAAGCCAATGATGATACTGCCAGAAACTTTTCTCAATGTCTTTTCTCCTGCTAAAGGATTTAGCATCTTTCTGTAGATATCCTCAGTGATCAAATCAGAAGTAGCGGCCAGTAAACTATCTATACTAGAGGCGAGTGAACAAAAGAATACTGCAAAGACAATGATGGCGCCTGCTTGGCCTAAAACGCTTGCTGAAACTAGTGGCCCTACCATATCAGGGCTGGTGATATTGATCCCTAAAGAGCCACTGGTTAGTGCAATGAACCCAGCAGCAATAGGTACAGGGAACCAAAATAAACCAGAAAGTAAATAGGCCTTTTTCCCTACTTCTTGTCGCATGGCAAAAGCTCTACTCCACCATACATTGCTATGAAACACTTCGCCCAGACCAAATAGCATATTATTGAATATGGACATGATAGCTGCTGGCATCAGTGCATTAAGCAGCATGGGTTTTTCAGTTGATACGTTAGTGTATATGGCACTAAAGTCAATTTGTGTCAGAACACCAATCCCTACAATTACGATCCCCACCAATATGATCAATGACTGAATGAAATCAGTCCCAATAACCGCATACATCCCTCCAAACAAGGTATATATGACGCAGACCAGTAGGATAACTGTCATACCCAATTCATAAGGTATGCCGGCTATGGCATTCATGAGTATACCACCAGCCATACCCATGCTCACCAGCCAGGTAAAACCATAGAATATACTTATGACTAGAAACAATACCCAGGTAGGCTTACCATACCGAAGTCTAATAAAATCTCCACTGGTATAGCCAGATGGCATCAGTTGCCGAATTCGTTTGGCTAAGGGTGCGAAAAGGAATAATCCAAATGAGGCAGTAGAATAGGCAATCATTCCCCAGATACCTAGCTGGAGTGCAAACTGTGGAGCGAGCATGGTGGTATTTGAAGTCACCCAGGTGGCCATGGCAGTAGCAGCTCCAAAAGCCAATCCTACATTACGGCCTGCCACCATAAAACCATCCATGTTTTTGGCTTTTCTACCCCAATAGATGCCTAAAACGATCCACATCAAACCTAGCGTGCCTAACAGAATCCATCCTGTTTCTGGGGAAATTATGAATGATTGTTTATTCATGAATTAGTATTGGAAGTTCTAGCGCCTTTGACAACAATGAAGACCGTGCAGGCAAACACCAAAAAACCTATTCCGAATAAGGTGTAGGCGAGTGATAAAGGTTGATGTGCTACAGTTAGTTTGAGTGTATCAGACCAATTGGCCTTTTGATCCCCCACTCTAAAGTAATAGGTGCCATTATCTAGTCCAGATATAAAAGAAGCTTGATCAGGACCTTGGTAAATTGTTTTGGCATGTCTGAAATTTGGCTCAATAGATTGTTCTAAAATGTGATTTGTCACATCACTACTCGTCCACTCTAATTGGATATAGCCGCTATTGGATTTGATATCCAAACTTGCGCTCGAGAATTCGATATTTGATGAATTGACTGATAAAACCCAGGATAATATGGCTAGTACTGTCATAATTTGAGCGTTTTACTTTTTTTCTTGATCACTGTCCTCTTTGGCTTCAGCCGTAGATTCCTGCTCTTCTGGTGGCTCTTCGAGTATATTGCCAAACTCATCTACATACGCAATCATATCTTGTAGATCTCCACTCGTCTCTTCGTATTTTTTGTCTTCTTTTCTGAGTTGTTTTTCTTGTTTTTTCTTTCTCTTTTTCTCAGCTTTTTGTCTTTTAATAAATGCGTTGAAATTTTTTCTACCCATAAATACTACTGTCCTTTCTCTTTAAATGTCAGTCCTGTATAGATATGTTCTATACGACATAAATAAATTTAGACAAATGTAATAAAAAGGTTCTACAGAACATATTATTAAATAGTTCAATATCGAAATGTTTCTTTACAGTAAATTAATCTATAGGTTCTTCTGGTGTGAGCAATGGAGAAGCATCCAATTTGTGAATTTGCATGGCTGATGTTATTATTTCCAGAGCATTTTTTATCATTAAACGATTGTCATCTGTTAAGTTGTCCAATTTTTTAGCCAATCGGTCGTGTAGAACATTTGGAGTCTCTTCCAGTAATTTGATTCCTGAGGCCGTAAGCGTGATAGAAGTAACTCGCTTATCACCTTGTTTGGGTAATCGAACCACGTACCCTCTTTTCTCTAATCTATTGATAATACCCGTGACAGTACTCGAATTTAGACTCAACAGATTCATCAACTCTTTATGGTTGGATTGATAGTTTGGACTCTTTTGTAAATGCCCCAGGCAGAGCAACTGCGTGATGCTCAAGCCAAATTCCTTCTGAATGCCTTTTGATTCAAGGTTTAATGAACGTACAATTTTACGAATGCTTACAATTATTTCAAGGGAATCCATGAATGGAGAAGTTAATGCTTACCACCCGTAATTTGATCAAGACCCCAATCTTTTCCAAATTTGGCTGATATACTACGATCGAAAATTCTATATCTATTTCATTATAATGAAATAGGCCAAAAGACAATGTCTACTCTCCTGTTCATTTGCCTGCCCTGTGGTGTACTATTGTCATATACAGGATTAAATTGGCCAAAGTCCTTTTGTTCAATCGCTTCGAGCAAAATGCCATTATTATTCAAAAGTTCATTGATTGTGGTGGTACTTCGCATCTGAGACAACCATTGGTTATAGGAAACTCCTCCAATATTGTCAGTATGACTATGGATCGTAATACTATAGTGATGGAGGTCTGGTATGGAGTCTAAAAACTCCCGAAGTGTCTCTAGTTGATAGGGTGTGATGTAGTATTGTCCACCTGGGAAATAAATGCTTTTTCGGATATGCTCAGTTTGTGCAATGCCTTGAAACGGTAGTATAAGAAGGATGAGCATATAAAAAAACCGGGTAACCATTTGAAAGCATACGGAATATACTTCTTGTAGTTACCCGGTCATGAAGTCTATGACTTCTAATGTCTTTTATTGACCTGCTTCTAAAGCGTCTACTCTATCTAAGATAGCTTCTGCTTTATCCATCATTTTCAGTTGTGTGTACATTTGCTGTAACGCTTTCAGTCCACTCAAATCATCAGGCTCAATACTTGTGGCTTTTTCCATGTATGGCAAGCCTTCTTTCAAAATTTTGTCAGCTTTGGCCAATTTAGCTGGGCCATATTTATCATAGTCCTTCAAATTCATATCCCGAACTTCGTCGTAATATTCTTTTGCCATGTTTACATAGATCACGCCTGTATTGAAATTAGCGATATAACTGCTAGGGTCGATTTCAATGGCTTTTAAATAAGACTCTTTTGCTTTCGCGTAATTCGTTCTGGCCTCTTCCTTTTTGCCCTCATCCAGTTTTACACTAGCTAAGTTGTCATACAAGACACCAAGATTCAGGTGTAGGTTCACGTTAGTTGGGTCTTCAGCAATGGCAGCCTCGAGTTTGGTCTTAGCCTCCTCTACTTTTTCCATTTTCAAAAGCAAGCTGATTTCCTCTTGCCCAAATTTGGTATCTTCTGGAAATAATTCTTTAGCCTTTCTTACCAGCTCAAGTGCCTTTTCATCATTCTTTTTCTCTGCTCTTTCAATATAAATCAGAGTGGATACTACGTCTGAACTTGCCACATTCAAATCCAGCATTTTGTAGTAGTAGGTCAAAGTTTTATCACTTTTTTCAGATAGTTGAGCAGCAACACCCGCATATAAAAGTGTGACAGAATCACTGGGTTTTACTATAAGTGCCTTTTCAAAATTTTGGAGAGCTTCTCCATATTTTTCCTCTCCATATAAAGTTCCGCCATTATTAATGAAATTACCCCAAATCGCATCAAGGTTTGTGGTAGCAATCAAATGGTTTGGACTATTTTCTTTCTCCATTTCCAATACTTTGTTGTAAGCGGCTATCGCTTTGCTCAAAGCATCTGAATCAATTGCCGTAACGGCCTCATCAGCACTAGTAGCGATCGCTTGATAGATTTTACCTCTTACAAACCAAGTCTTAGATTTTGTAGCATTTTTTTCAATTGTAATAGCTACATCTATTTCTGCTTTCGCATTGGCGTAATCGCTTTTGACCAAATAAGAATCTGCTTTAGTAACAGACCCTTTCTGTGCGAAAGTAGCTACGCTTATAAGTAGGGTAAGCGTGAGCACAAACAGTTTATTTGTATTCATAATTTTTAATGTTTACTAGAACCTGCTGGTTCCTAATCTGGTTTAATTTTACTCTTTATCGTTGTTTTCTTCTGTTGAAGTAGAATCATCCTGATTTTCAATTTCAGGCTCCTCTCCTTCTATCTTTTCAATTTTTTCTACTGAAGAAATTTCGTCTTTGTCTCCAAGTTTAATCAATCTAACACCTTGTGTTGCTCTTCCCATTATTCTCAGGTTGGCAACGGCTAATCGAATGGTAATTCCTGATTTGTTTATGATCATCAAATCATCCGTGTCTACCACTTCTTTGATAGCTACCAATGCGCCAGTCTTTTCTGTGATGTTCATGGCTTTCACGCCTTTACCACCACGTTTAGTAATTCTGTAGGCATCCATGTCAGATCGCTTACCATAGCCCTTCTCAGTCACTACCAACAAGTTAGCGTCCTCTCTGGCTACACAAACCATACCAATGACATAATCATCAGCTCCTTCCAGTCGTACAGCTCTCACACCTGCAGCCGTTCTTCCCATTGGACGAACATCCTGCTCGTTAAAGTGAATGGCCTTTCCTGACTTTTTAGCAATCACAATATGATTGTTGCCATTGGTCAAGTTGACATTTAGCAATTCATCTCCTTCGTGAATGGTAATGGCATTGATACCATTCTGACGCGGTCGTGAGTATGCTTCCAAAGAGGTTTTCTTAATTACTCCTTGCTTAGTACACATCACGATGTAATTATTATTGATATAATCCTCGTCTGAAAGGGTATTTACATTGATGACAGCACGGATAGAATCTTCACTTTCGATATTGATGAGATTCTGAATAGCTCTTCCTTTTGTAGCTTTTTGACCCTCAGGGATTTCCCAAACCTTTTTCCAGAAGACTTTACCTAACTCTGTGAATATCAACAAGTAATTGTGAGTAGAAGCAACAAATAAGTGCTCTGTAAAATCGTCAGTTTTGGAAGTAGCTCCTTTTGAACCTACACCTCCTCTGCCCTGCGTTCTATATTCTGTAAGTGGTGTTCTTTTGATGTACCCTTCGTGCGAAATGGTAATGACCATTTCCTCATCAGGGATCATGTCTTCGGCAGTGAAATCATCTGCCGCATGCTCTATATCCGAACGGCGCTCATCCCCATATTTATCTCTTAGTTCTGAAAGTTCTTCTTTGATGATGTCCATTCTCATTTCCTCGCTTTCAAGAATGGCCTTCAAATGATCAATCAACTTCATGATCTCATCATACTCTTTCTGGATTTTCTCTCTTTCAAGACCTGTCAATCTTTGAAGCCTCATTTCAAGAATGGCTTTGGCTTGAATTTCACTCAAACCAAATTTCTCCATCAATCCTGCTTTTGCAATTTCTGGATCTCGCGAAGCCCTAATCAAATTGATGACTTCGTCCAGATTGTCAAGAGCTATTAAGTAGCCCTCAAGGATGTGAGCTCTCTTTTCAGCTTCATTCAGCTCGTACTGCGTTCTTCTGATGACGACCTCGTGTCTGTGCTCAACGAAGTATTTGATTAAGTCTTTAAGGTTTAAGGTCTGGGGACGACCTTTTACCAACGCTACATTGTTTACACCAAATGAAGATTGTAGTTGTGTGTACTTGTAGAGGTTGTTTAAGACAATATTAGGAATCGCGTCTTTTTTTATATCGTACACGATACGCATACCATCTCTATCCGATTCATCCCTGATATCAGAAATGCCTTCCAGCTTCTTATCATTGATTAGAGCAGCTGTCTTTTCAATCATGTTTGCTTTATTCACCTGATAAGGAATCTCGGATACGATGATTTGTTCCTTACCTGACTTCAAAGTTTCAAATTCCGCTCTTGCCCGAAGGACTACTCTGCCTCTACCCGTTTCGTAAGCTTGCCTTACGCCTTGATAGCCATAAATGGTTGCACCTGTAGGAAAATCAGGAGCAGTAACATGTTCCATCAATTCAGGTATTTCAATGTCATTGTTGTCTATATAGGCAATGGTACCATTGATGACCTCAGTAAGGTTGTGAGGAGCCATGTTGGTAGCCATACCCACAGCAATACCTGATGTGCCATTCACCAAAAGGTTTGGAAATTTTCCAGGTAGTACAGTTGGTTCTTTTAGCGAGTCGTCAAAGTTGGGCTGGAAATCAACTGTTTCTTTGTTGATGTCATGCAAAAGCTCTTCAGCCATTCTTTTCAATCTGGCTTCAGTATAACGCATGGCAGCTGGTGAATCACCATCCACAGAACCAAAGTTACCCTGTCCGTCCACTAACGGGTATCGCAATGACCACTCTTGAGCCATACGCACCATGGTGTCGTAAACAGACGAATCACCATGCGGGTGATACTTACCTAATACTTCCCCGACAATTCTAGCAGATTTTTTATAGGCACGGTTGTGCAAAACACCCAAATCCAGCATACCATAGAGTACTCTTCTATGCACTGGTTTTAATCCGTCTCTTACGTCTGGTAAAGCTCTGGAAATGATAACTGACATTGAATAATCAATGTATGCGCCACGCATTTCATCTTCGATATTGATAGGTATTATATTCTGATCCCCTAGAGGTAGGTTTTCGTTGTCTTCAGCCATAAAATTTTAAATAATGACAAGCAAAATTAAGAGCGCAATTTAACGAAAATTAAACCTAAAATTCACTATCTGCTGCAACAATATGGGCAAAGAAATAAAGTATTTTTTTGGCCTGAATGGGACAGGAAAACAAGGAATTAGTGTACTTATCAATAAGGGTTCAGTTTCTTTCTGTTTCTGAACTTGTATCGCCAAAGTTTTCTATGATTCTCTCCTACTTTAGGATTCTGCTTTTTCCAGATTGGCTGGCCTCTTACTTCCTCCACTCGTCCTGTTTGGGGATCAGTATAGAGGTGTTTGAGTTGTACATGGTCACTTTTCATAGGTGATCTCCTAAGTTCTGGAATAGTGATACTGACACCAAAGTTGACTTCGAAAGCCGGATTCTTATGTTGAATATTCAGTCCTGTCTCTGGCACATTGATTCCATAATTCTTAAAGTCGTAGGATGGTTTGATTACGATTCTGAAATATTCCGAAAGGTTTTTCTCAATTGAAACACCCAGGTTAAAAAACAAACTTTGATTCATCAGGCTTGAATTCCAGTTTTTCCCCATTTTTTGTTTGCCAAATTCTAATTCTCCGGCAAAAGACCAATCCCAGAAATCGTAGAAACGATAGCCCAGATTCATATAATAGCTAAAGAAAACTGCCTTTTTAAAATTTGGTTCATAATTTCTAATACCCAAATCATCACGTGTAGGACTCAATGACTTGATGGTATGAAACTCAAGGCTCAACCCCAATCCCACTCGGAATTTCTGATAGTTGTATCGGACGGCGAGATTTATTGGTATGCCCCATCCTCTGCCTTCAAATCCCAAACCTATTGAGTCTGCATGGTATGGCACCAAATCCCTGATCAACAAAGGATTATTGACAGGGTTAGACAGTGGTGGGTATGGCACATCAAATGTGTCAATCAAAACCACAGCTTGTGCTAAGACGGGATTGTTAAACCAGTTGTCATAAACATCAAATTCTTCTCCTAAGGGCTCGCCCAGATCTGGAGATATAAACTGTTGACTGGCTGACTGCAGATACCAGAAACCAGACAGGTCGTGACTATAATTGGTAGAGTTGTAACCCGTGGTGACTGTTATTGAAAACTGATTGAGTATTGCCCGAGCTGGAGGTCGATATATATCATCAGGGTCTATGGGATATTCTTGTGCTTTGGCAACAGCTGAGAATAAGGTGATATATAGTAGTAATCTAAATTTCAATGAGTTGTAGATCGATGATTATGGATTATTTAGCAGGCTGGTTTCAAACATAATTATTTCATAAGGAGCCACTTTCGCCGCATATTGAGGAATGATTTCTAAATCCACAAAATCTTGTTTTGTAAACCTGGGGATTACAAAAACACTTTCTCCATAGGCTTTATGCGAAGGTATAATAATTAAAGCATCTTCACTTCGTTCCATGGCAGATATACCTACATCTAATCCTTCCAAAACCTCTCCAACGTCAAACGTATAGGTCAGTGGTGTAGCATTGGGTATTCGGTCAAAAACTTCTCCGTCCAATGTGCTTCCAGTATAACTGATAGTGGCCAGATCATTTCTTCTGAGGGTATCATTCTCTGTGCCTTCAGCCAAACGCTTGTAAAAAATTTGCTCAGAGGCAAAATATCTAACTGAATCGAGTGGATGAAACAATGTGGTATCAGTATGTACCCACTGACCAAGTGTCGTATTAAATGTGCTATCTATTATAGTGCTGTCTAGCTGATTGTCAGAAATGTATTCGATAATCTGATCATATTGATTGTCTATGATATCAGCTATGCTGTGAATGGCCGTTATCTCCACCACAATTTCGAGAATCGCATTTTCAGGAATTAAAGAACTGAATGAATAATCACCATAAGCTAAAGAAGAAGGAATATAAAACCTGTAAGTCTCACCTTCTTTCATTAAACCTAAACCTATATCTAAACCTACTGGGTAAATAGCGTCAACACCATGCCTGAGTAATAATGAATCTTCTTCACCTCTAGTAATTTGATCAATGACACTTCCATTCATCACCTGAGCCGTATAGTATATGCTCAATATGTCGCCGCTAT
This sequence comes from Reichenbachiella faecimaris, assembly GCF_900176375.1. Taxonomy (GTDB): domain Bacteria; phylum Bacteroidota; class Bacteroidia; order Cytophagales; family Cyclobacteriaceae; genus Reichenbachiella; species Reichenbachiella faecimaris. The sequence goes on from NZ_FWYF01000001.1 coordinate 224,627, forward strand.
TTACCGAAGTACCTGTAGGCACTGTGTCAATTACATGATAATAAATACCAGATTCATCAGCTACAGCCAGTGTATCATTTTCTGCAAGATAGGCTTCAATTTCTGCTTGATCTCCAGCATTTTGATCTATGGTAGGGTCGCTGCTATCATTGCAATAGGAAAGCAAAAACAAGCTCGTAAGGGCAAATAAGAAACGTAAGTTTTTTGTATTGAAAATCAAGGTCCAGCTATTTTTCACAAATTGATGAAATAACGACGAGAATGGAAATAAATTTCGATAATATCTTTTTGCCAATTCAATTCACCTTGAAGGTGCTACAGAAATAGTGAAAAAGAGGAATCTTATGGAGTCCCAATTTTTCGCCAATGGACTGTACACGCCCAAAATCAACTTTTGAAATGCTGCGCTGACTGATGATGTCTTCGTCGTCGTCCAAAAAGAAAGAGGACAAAAAACGGATCAGAATATAAGGGGCCTTGAGTACTTCATCTCGATAGGCAGACTCACTCACTGATTGGTTTTTGTCGTAGGGAGCTTCCAGCTTACTTATACTAAAAGTTTCTTCCATTGTGAGTCTAATGATTCCAAGAAATGAATCCTCCCAGTTGTCGTATTGCTTGATCAAATATTTCAAACCAAAGACTACAGGATCTTTCTTCATGAAATAACCACCTTTCGATAATTTTCTTGCCTTTTTATTGAGGGCCATTTCTTCCCAAAGACTTACACTGCCATTAGCTAGGGCAACACCTACTGTGGGAGTCATTACTATGAGGGAGAAAAAATCCTGGTCAGATATTTCCAGGTAAGGTGCCTCGTTCTTAATAAATTCTTTTTTGAGTTCAAACGTAGCCTTCTTTATGACCTCATTTTCAATTAAGGTTTCTATTTCATATTCCGTGAACATACCTGAGCATTTTGTTACTTTAGAAATTTACCACGTATTATCGAATTAGAAAAACTAGCAAAAGAAAAAGGCATACCGAGTGATATGCCTTTTTCTTGTTTTAAAAACTGGGGAACTTATTCTTCACCTTCAGTTTCATCAGAAACAGTAGTCAATGAAGCCACAATATCATCATACTGTGCTTTCACACTTTCATCAGCTTTCAACGCTTTTTTTACTTTATTGAAAGTGCCAGTACCTATTTCATCCTTCACCACTGTGGTATATTGTTCTTTAAATTCAGCCTTAAAAGCCTCAATGCCTGCTTGAATCTCAGCATAAGCTGCAAGCTGCTCCTCTGTAGCACCTATTTCAGCCATTTTTGCTTCATCACCTTTCGCTTTGTTTAGTTTGTTGTAAAGTCTTCCTCCATCCATCAGTTCATTGCTTTTCACGGACTCGCTTATTTTCGCTTTCATATCAGCTTTGAGTGAGTCAATTTTTGCAGTTACCTGAGCATATTGAGTTAGTTCTTCACTTGTTATTTCTGTGTCTTGTGCCATTGTTTTTGGGCAGATAGCCAGACAGGCAATCAATAAACCAAAAACAAGTAGACTATTTTTCAACTTCACACTTTTCATTTTTATGTAATTATTAATAGTTAACAGTTAAACCAATCACGAATAAAGGCCTCATGGTTCAATATGTCAAGTAAAATGTGGATTAATCCAGCAGATTGTCGAGAGTAATTATATTCGCAACATAATCATAAAGACCATAATCAATGAAAAAAATATACTATCTCTCGACCTGTAGTACTTGCATTCGAATAATTAAAGAGTTGGGCATTACCGAAACAAATTTTGAAATGCAGGACATAAAAACGCAACCCATGACTGAGGCACAGGTGGATGAAATGAAAGCTTTGAGTGGAAGTTATGAGTCGTTGTTTAGCAGGAGAGCTATGAAATACAAGTCTATGGGCTTGGGCAGTCAAGACTTGTCGGAAATGGATTACAAAAGGTTGATTGTAGAAGAGTACACTTTTCTAAAGCGCCCAGTATTTATAATTGATGAGGAAATATTTATTGGAAATTCGAAAAAAATCGTGGAAGCCGTAAATGCTAAGATCAACTAATAAAGCCTACTTTGTGGAACGCTTTCCAGGGAGTAAAAGGAGTGAAATATAGTTTGGTCATTTTGAACATGAAAAGTGAAATCATGTTCTTGTCTTAATTCTTTGCCACTTTTTATGGAAAGTTTTGCGTTGGTTACCCCCACAGGCAAACGGGCACGTGTATAATAAATGGTATGGGGAATGGTCTGCCAGTTTCTGGTATCAGCTTTCTCAGTAAAAGCATTGAAAGCACCTAATGCTGCTCCCCATCCCTCACTTTCTTCCCTGAGTTGCTTTTCAGCAGTTTTTTTTATGGCCAGCCTCAAAAGAGATTTACTCAATTCGAGCCCCATTCTTTGGTTTAGAGAATATATAGCAATTTTATTGATGTCTTCAGCCTCTTCTAGTCTGAAATTACTCTTGCCTACACTGAGTGTGGCATTGCTAAAAATTGGTTTTCTTTCATTGTATTTTGGGATGGCTACTCGATAAAATTCCAAATCAGAAAGGTCAGTTTTCTTTTCATCCTCCTCGTCATTGGTATCCATATAAAAGGAAAAGTTGTATCCTCGTTCTTTATTTACAAATGTGATCAATCCATCCTTGCCATGCACGACAGTGAAATTGATCGAAAATTCATCTTTCACTGGTCCAAGGCCATTATTCCAAAGAAAGATCAAATCACCACCTTCCTTTTTGTCAGGGGAAAATTTCATTTTGAACTCATCTTCATATTGCATTAACTCCGTCTGGAATCCCATGAGATACGCCGTTCTTAATAAATCTTTTTTGAGTTGTTTAGGCGGTTTTACACCAAACATTTTGCTGTAATCTTCCTTATAGATGTCGTAAGAATTTCGGTAAGCAATAAATGCATTATTGTAATCTCGATCGGCATCATAGATCAATCCCATTAGATTGTGTATAAAGGCATCTCGTTTGTATTTAGAATCACTTTTGTATTTATCATTGAGTTTGGCCAATCGATTATTTAATCTCCTGCACTCAACAAGGGCAGCTTCTCTATCTCCTAATTTTATATAGTTCAAAGCCTTGTAGTAAAGCAGTATGAGATGTTCGTGATCTTCCCCCTTATATTCAATGATCGTTGGGTTCAGTAGATAAGCACCTGCCTCATTGAAGTAATTGGTTCGGTAATCTTCCCCATAGATAAAAGCCTTCTCAAAGTAAATATTACTTTCTTCAGGCTTATTTAGCATGGCAGCCACTGTTCCTCTATTGAGGTAGTATAAAAACTTCTCCTTACTGTCTGCTGCTTTGGGGTTTTGCACCAACACCTTTTCAGCTGCTTCCATATTACCACTTTCAAAATCCTGATTAAAGGCAAGATTCATTTGATAATAGGTGGCACAGCTCAGCAAGAAGCATAGCGGCAGTACTTGATAAAATCGTTTCATTATCAGTTTAAGGAGAAGTTTTTTGAATCTGGTTACTTAGTTTTTGATGTACTTCTTAATTTCTTTGTCGCCAATCCATACCTTTTCACTTGTTTCTATACTGGCCAGCTCAAGATTGACTTTGTAGTTGACTACCTTTTCTTTTTTGTAAGAATCAGTAACTGAAGTAATTACACCAAACATCATAAAGTCAGCTCCCAGTTCTTTTCCCCATTTGGATTGTGTTTCTATAGAGGCAAAATCGCCCTGTTGTGCTCTTTCCTCTCGTAGTTTTTCTCGAAAAACAGAATTTTGAACTACTCTTACAGTTCCAGAGTTGATGAATTCTCTTTCTACATCTTTGATGAAAGTCTCTGATTCAATATGCTCAGAGCTTTTGTTGGCAATGATCCCTACGATCACTACAGGTCGGTCATCATTGGCATTTCTAAAATCGCTGATCCAGGGTCTGCTGAGTACATCTCTGATCATTTCCTCAGCTACTAGTTTAGAATCTGTATCGTTCCATCTGCCACTCAGATCAATCTGTTGATCTGGACTCACACGCGTCACTGTTCGTGCGCATGATGTCATGAGAACTATTGCTGTCAAAATAATGGTTAGTCTTTTCATCTGTTTATCGTTTATTTTTTTTGAATCTTAGTTAATCAAGTTGGTACTGCAAAATACTACAATATGAAATTATTCAGATATTTCTGTTTCACCAATTGATTATCGAAACGTTTTGAAGTTAAAATTTTGCTATGACCCGGACATTCAAAAACCTTGCCGACAATGCGTTGGGCACTGCAAATTGATTGCCTACTACGTCTTGTATCCAAGTATAAGAAATTGTATTATCAGCCCCTAATGCATTGAGCAGTTCTAGCCCAATCCATAATGAGTTAGGGCTCAAAGTTTTATCATTCTCAAATTCAAAGCTTTTTGAAAAGCCTAAATCCAGTCGGAAATATTGATCTCCTTGAAATGAATTCCTCAGATCGTCACGACCAGGCGGGCCAAAGGGAAGGCCACTCCCAAACAGGGTATTGACGCTGACTTTAATGCTTGGATCATTAGGCAGATGATCTTGAAAGAATATACCTAAGTTGAGACGTTGATCTGTGGGCCTTCTCACGTAGCCATCCCCTTCTTGTAAATCTTCCATTGTATTCAGAATACCAAGACTAAACCACGATTCAGTACCTTCAATGAATTCTCCATTGACTCTAAAATCCAAACCATACGCATAAGCAGTGGCTTGATTGGTTCCAAAATACCTTATCTTAATGTTGTTGACATCATAAGGGTTGACATTCCATAAGTATTTGTAATAAAAATCTGAAGACAGTTTAAAAGGTCTGCCCCAGGCATTAAAGTAATGATCTATACCCCCAACAACATGAAAAGAAGATTGTGCTTTTACCTCAGGATTGATTACCCCTGTCCTGTTTCTCAATTCTCGATAAAAGGGATGCTGCTGATACACGCCTGTAGCCAATCTTAAGATAGAAGCCCTTCTTATGCCCATTCTATAAGCGTATTGTATTCTTGGACTCACAAGCCACTGCTCACTATAAGTCCAGTAATTCAGTCTTGTTCCCACATTGATTGTATGAAGAGAATCTCTAGAATTCAATGTGTACTGTACAAAGCCAGACACTTTATGTGATTGAATAGCTATGGCATTGTTAGCGCTGAAGGTCACATTTGAAAAATCGGCCGAATCAGTAAATGCAAACTCTTTCAATCTATCGTCTAAATTCTCATAGTCCCAGGACATACCAAACGACAGGACATCATTGCCAAGGTAAATTTCATTTTTCTGATCTATACTCAACACTTCAGCTTCCAACTTATTTCTTCCATAAGCATAGTTGCTACCTATGCCTCTGATTGTTACGCATTCGTTAAATCTGTTCGACCCTGGATTTCTATTGATGTCACATAACAAATAGGCTCCTTCTATTTCATAGTTTTCACGCTCACTAGAATGGACACCTGATACGACCAGTCTAGAAATGAAATCTTCGCTAAAGGAATGAGAGAGTATCAATCCCACTTGGTTGGTGTGATAGTCTAACTTCTCCCTACCTTCAAAAGCCGTAGAGACTCTGAATGATGCCTGAATAGTTCCAAACTCAGTTTCTTTTGATTCAGGGATAGTTAAGTAGTTGTTGTGCGCTGAGGATGCTAGTAGGCCCAGTGTAGTTTTTGAGCCCAGCTGCTTGGAAATGAACCCCTGAAAGTCCGTAAACTTTGGTAAGTAGTTGCCATTTGTTTCTAAAGTTCCTAACAGGTACTTACTGTTTTTGTGGCGTACGCCAAATGAATAATGTAAATCCCCTTTTTTGCTCACGCCGCCATAGTGCAAGCTCCCTCCTAAAAGGCTCGCATTTATCGTGGCTTCATTGCGCTTTGGCACACGGTACTGAACTTTGAGTACTGAGGACAACTTATCTCCGTCTTTTGCTTGCCACCCTCCTGCAGAAAACTGCACATGACCAACCATGTCCGTATTAATAAAGCCCAGTCCTTCTTGCCTACCTGCACTTACTAAGAAAGGGCGATAGACTTTCATTCCGTTTACATAAATGAGATTTTCGTCATAGTTTCCTCCACGAACTGAATAGACGGAAGCCAGTTCATTATTACTGGTCACTCCAGGTAGTGTGGCTAGTATTTTACTGAAATCACCAGTAGCTGACGGTAAGGTATAGGCATTTTTTGCATCAATTTCTATACTGCCTATTTCCTGTGTTTCTTCAAAACGCCGCTCTTGTATATCTATACCAGAAAGGACTTGCGTTTTTTCCTTGAGAACTACACTGACTTTGTCACTTGTAGTTATATCTATTGCGAAATTTTCATACTGCAGGTGTGAGAATATTACTTTTCTCTTTTTGGCATTTCTAACTTTTATTGAAAACTCACCTTTTTTATTTGTCAGTGTAGAACTGGAATCAGGCAGCAACAAAACAAAAACATCACTAATGGGAAGGTTCAATGAGTCTTTGACCTCACCCTTGACTATCATCGTTTGGGCTGTTAGACTGGTTTGGGAAACCGTAAGGAACAGAAAAGTTAAGAAGGTATATTTCAAGTGATTGGCCATGAATTCATTGCTACAAATCGACCGCAATATATACATCGCCCTGCGAATCAGTAGCGCAATATTTTAACATTTTTGGAATAGTTATCACATTCTATGTGAAGAAAATATATGCCCTGACCATTTTCTTTGAAGCCCAGTTCCGCGATCATGCCTTTTTTAGCTCTTTTTATAGTCATTTCATTAATGAGTTTTCCGCTCTGCGAATATAAACTCATCTTTAGTGGCATTGGAATGGAATGCTTTTCAATCAATAAATTAATATGATCTCCTGTGATTGGATTAGGGTAAACTTTGATAGCGTCATCTACAACCTGAGCTACAGCCAATGGCTCGTTGCCCACAGCTACATTATAATCAGGAAGACCATAGCCTATCTGATTGTTGGGCGACGCGAAGTTATTAGATGAAGAGAGTATCAAATCTCTCAATTCCAAATTGGTCAATGATGGAAACTTCTCCCACAGCCCAGCTGCAAATCCTGCAATCAGAGGCGCTGCGAAACTTGTTCCGTTTTTGAGCGCTAGCAGATGGCCTTCACTCAGCACTGTAACTTGCGAACCCAACGCGACCACTTCTGGTTTAATTCTCCCATCAGCAGTTGGGCCTACTGAACTAAAACCCACCAAATTATAGCTATGATCCAATGCTCCAACAGCGATTACGTTTTCCGCATCTGCTGGCATTGATATATAAGGCCAATCTGTGCTATTTCCAGAATTTCCCGCACTGGTCACGACCAATAGGCCTCGGTCAATGGCGAAGTTCGCTGCCTGTGAAATAATGGAAGTGTTTCCATCAAGATCTTCCACACTATAGTCCATGGATGGATCATCAAAATCGTCATATCCGAGCGATGAAGTAATGATATCTACACCAGCACTATCTGCTCTTTCTGCAGCAAATAGCCAATTGTATTCTTCTATCCTATATTCAGTAAATACATCTTCTGTTACATATAAACTGATATCCGCATTATAACCCGTGCCAATGAAAGAAGGCTCTAATTTTGCTCCCAAACAACTCCATGAACCTGTGCCGTGATCATCATATTGGAATACATTTTTGCCTCCAGTAGTAAAATCCATGACATCTTTTAGCTTGTCGTTTTCAAAAGTGTGCGCAAAAGTTGCAGATAGATTGGCATCTAAGAAACCATCATCAAAAACTGCCACCCAAACGCCGTTTCCTGTAATACCTTCTTCATGCATGGTATGAGCAAAAAGCATGGTGACTTGCTTATCGGAGTTCAACATATCTAAGTTGCTGGGCAAATGCTCTTCGCGAGTAGTGTTTTCTTGATCAGGTATCTCATTTAATTTCTGACCAGGAGCTGCATAGTCCACATGTAGAATGTACTCTTCAGCTTCAATCAGATCTATCTGATCGGGCGTCGCTTCTACCAAAATTGCATTCATCCAGCGCGAGGTAAAATAGGTTTCAACTCCTAAATCCCTAATGGATTGAACATAGGATTCATTGACAGGAAAATCTTCAGTCGTAATAGAGATATTTTGATTGGTTCTTCTATCTATGGCTTTCTGAGACAAATAGGCAGAAGGGTTGTCAACTGAATAGGGTGAGTTCGTCTTGTCTTTCAGATATACCACGTATCTGTTGGTTTCAGTCTGAGCCAAAAGCATTTGGCTATAACAGACCATTATCAACCCGAAAATCAACCTTCTACCTCTATTCTTTCCCATATTCTTTTAAGGTCATCATCAATTCCCGTCCCGACTGAATTTCCTTTTCAGTGGCACACGCTGTCTGACAGTAACTCAATATTGCACTTTCTTTTATGATCATTCCAATATCAGGAGCAAAAATTTCGGACTTGTTTTCAAATCCCAGAAAATCTTCTCCTCTGTCGTTTTGTATGACCTTGACAAGGTCTTGATAGATGACACCTGATAATGCAGTGTCAGCCAATTCCGTATTGTACCAATAAAATTCGCTATCAAGCGCATTGAGACCATTTCCATCCCATTCCCGTTCGTGTGCTATGGGGAAGCTTAGTTTTACGAAAGGGACATTATTTTCTGTTAAGACCGCTATACTTGTGGATTTTTGAGCCGTCCAAATCGAATCTAACGTCCAAGACTCTGTACCATCCGCTCTGGTGGATCTGTGAATGATATACTGAAGATTACCACTGATATTAAGGCTAGAATCTGCTACAGATTCTTTCAATTCATAAATATCGACTGTGGTTTTTAATACTGTGTACTTAGTTTCAACCACGTCATAAATACGATAATTGCCCACTTCTAATGGAAAGTAGTTCAAGCCCAGTCGATCAGTGTCAGAAGCCAACTCAGACTCCGAACAGGATATAAACATCCATCCAAGAAGTAGAAGGACGCTATATCGCACGTTGTTTGGATTGGTTAAAACTATTACTGATCCAGCCCCCACCAATGACATCATTGCCTTCGTAGAATACTGCTGCCTGACCTGGCGCAATGGCAGATACGCCATTTCCAAAAAACACCTTCATCGTGTCTCCTACCTGCTCTATGACGGCAGGATTGCCAGAGTCGTTGTAGCGTACTTTGGTGATGGTATCCATTCTGTCTGAAAGGCCACTGTACTTACCAAGAATCAATTGATTAACGTACATGCCATCTCTGGATAGTTCGTCAAACGTACCCAAAACCACTTGATTTTTTTCTTTAATAATCTCGACAACATAAGCTGGAAAGCCTAATGCGATACCCAACCCTTTTCTTTGTCCAACCGTGTAGAACGGGTAGCCTTCATGCGTACCTACTACTGTCCCGTCTTCCAAAACGAATTCACCTCCAGCTACTTTTTCCTCCAATCCATCCACTCTTCGTTTTAAGAAGCCTCGATAGTCGTTGTCAGGAACGAAGCAAATTTCATAGGACTCTGATTTGTTCAAAAGATCTGTAAAACCTCGCTCACGAGCCATTTCTCGGATTTCGGATTTTTTTAAATGACCAAGTGGCAATAGCGTTCGGCTCAGGCTTTGTTGGGATACCCCCCAGAGTGCATAGGACTGATCCTTCATTTCGTCCACTCCTTTGCTGATCACATATCTACCATTTTCTTCACGCACATTGGCATAATGGCCTGTGGCAATAAAATCACAGCCCAGTTTATCTGCTCGACGAAGAAGTGCATCCCACTTGATATGTGTATTACAAAGTACGCATGGATTGGGCGTACGCCCAGCTAAATATTCGTCTGTAAAATGATTGATGACATAATCGCCAAATTCTTCTCTGATATCCAATATGTAATGGGGAAACCCAAGATTGACTGCAATATTTCTTGCGTCATTGATAGAGTCTAGGCTACAGCAGCCTGTTTCTTTTTTGCTGCTACCTGATGAATTGTAATCCCAGGTTTTCATTGTCATTCCGATAACTTCATATCCTTGTTCATGAAGCATCACTGCAGCTACTGAGCTATCTATCCCGCCGCTCATGGCTACAAGCACTCGTCCTTTTGTACTCATTCTGATGTTTTATTGCCAGGTTCACAGCCTGGTGTTGACATTTATTGTATCCGCAAAATTAAAGCAAATAGTTTGATTCAAAATAAGTATCCATGATTTAATACTGTCAATTAGGATCGCCCCTTCCCTGTCCTTTTGTATTATGGTTTTATTCAGGCATTTTTGCGCTTGAAAAAATGAATGTTCCGACAATTAATTCTGATTGGTACGTTAACATTCAAACTTGCTGTGGTGGAGAATAATGCGCCAATTGCAGTGTAAATTGAAGAAATAAGCTATGAGAAGAACTGTATTGTTTTTACTGGTTATTACTGGATTTGCCTCTCTGGGCTTTGCCCAGGAAAGCACTGAAGAAGACCCGTTTTCGGATTATTCCTACCTCTGGGAAGATTCTAAAAAGAAGAAAAAGGACAAAAAGAAAAAGCAGAAAGTTGAGGCGCAGGTTGCAGACGTAGCCGCAGATTCTAGCGTAACAACAACATCCTCCATACCTGTGGATTCAGTGCAAGTGGATAGTACAAGTTTAGAAGAAGAGCTTGTTGTAGTCGATTCCACCAATCTCATAGAAGATTCTTTGGTAGCAAAAGAAGTCAATAGTACTCAAGACTCTATACGCCAAGCTGAAAAAGACGCAAAACGTGAGGCACGAAAAGAAAAACAAAAGGATAAAGAACCTGCCAAAGACTTTCGTGCAGGGTTGCCATCGCCGAGTGCTGGCTCGTCATTAAATGGAGGCCTCACCTATACTAATATTGATGGAAAAGCGTATGCTGGGCTTGTGTTAGCTCCAGAGCTTAAGTTTGGAAAAGTAGGCGTGGGTATTGATGTTCCCATACTGTATGGACTAGATGATAAAACCATCAGAACTGAAATGTTTGAAGATGGTGTGGGAGCGTTGAGATTGATCAGGTATGTCAGGTATGGTCAGCAAAAAGTAGACCCTGTATATGTGAAGGTAGGTGATCTCAGCGGAACGATGATAGGTTTTGGTGGCTTGGTAAACAATTATACAAATAGTGTCAGTTATGAAAAACGAAAGATAGGATTACATTATGATATTAATGTAAAAGGTCTTGCAGGCATAGAAGGTATGTGCAGTGATTTTGATCCTGCCTCTTTCAATTTATTTGTCATTAGGCCTTATGTGAGACCTTTGAGTTGGACATTTATTCCTATTGTAAAAACACTAGAAATTGGCACCACCATTTTATCAGATCACGACCAAACCACGCTGATTGGCTCAGAAGAAGCTCGTTCTACTTATGCATTTACTGAAGAAGGAATCAGAGCATTTGGTATAGACATGGGGGTCACACTGCTGACCGTGCCTTTTATTCAAATCGATCTATTTGCGAATTACTCAAAGTTGGATGTAGCTACAGAAGCACTAGCAGATACCTTAAGCGTACTGCAAACGGCTGGTTTTATTTCCATGCCTACGAATTCATTTGAGAAAGGAAGTGGCGTCAGCGCTGGATTCAATTTCAGATTCAATTTTATAGCTGACCTACTAAGTACTGACATCAGAATTGAGAGGCTCTCTTATTCAGATTATTACCTCCCTCAATTCTTTGATGGAGCCTATGAAATAGATAAAGATTCAAAAATTCTGGCTTTGGCAAGTGCTGAAAAAATGAAGGGTATTTATGGTAGTTTGAAAGGTCATATTTTGAAAAAGCTAACATTAGGAGGCAGCTTGATGATCCCAGACGAAATTAGTGAAACGGCTCCTGCCGTGGTGACGCTAAACGCAGACGTGGATCGATTATTCAATAAATTCTCCATGCACGCCAGATATTACAAAGGAGGATTGACGGATTTAGGGGATGCTTTTAGCTTAGATGAAAGATCTCTTGCTAAGGTTAGATTCGTCTATCATTTGAATAAATTTCTTGTGACTGGCGTAGATTATTTTTATTCTTTCACTGCGACTGAAAGCGGCTATAAGACGACCAAATATGTCTCGCCCTACTTTGGAGTGAGCATTCAATTGTAATAAAAAAGTACGTCAGTGGAATTGCGCAAATGGAAGAACTACCAAGAGGTAGGTTTGTAATCCTTTAAGAATTTTCCATTCCAATGTTTGCCAGTATTTATACCCTCGAAAAGCGGGTCCAATACTCTTGCAGCTCCATCCACTATATCAAGTGGTGGTTGAAAGTCATGCTCTTCTTCTTTGCGTTTGGCCAGTTCTGATGGGTCTTCATCTGTAACCCAACCTGTATCCACAGCATTGGTAAAAATGCCAAATTTGGGCAATTCAGCAGCAGATGTCAGAGTCATCATGTTTAGTGCAGCTTTCGCCATATTGGTATGAGGATGGCGAGCTTCTTTGTGAAACTGATGGAACTTGCCTTCCATGGCTGATACATTAATGATATGTTTAGCTCCCGTGTTTTCCTTTTTCATTAAGTTCACCAAGCGGTTGTTTAAAACAAAAGGAGCCACAGCATTTACGAGCTGAACTTCAACCATTTCAATGGTATTGATCTCTCCAAGTTTCAAGCGCCAGCTGTTGGTCTTTCTCAAATCCACTTGCTGTAGATCTGCGTCCAGTTTGCCTTCTGGGAAAACTTCCTCTGGCGTCAATGAATCATCAATACTATAAGGAATCTGAGAGAGCTGTGCAGATGCGCTCAACCCAACTCCTAATTGTTTTCCATGCCAGGAAACTGGCAGGTTTTTCTTCTCTCCTTTTTCAAACCCTTCACTCAAAGTCTTCAATTCCAGAAGACAGCGCTCATGATCTGCAAGAACTTCCTGAGCAAATGGAGGAAGGTCTTTTGTGGCTCGCTCTTCATTGGGCATTAAGTGCTGATAAAAACCAGAAGGTCGTCGTACGGTCTGAGCAGCATTATTGATGAGCACATCTAGTCGATCGTATTGCTGCTCTATGAAATTGCAGAATATCTCGACACTTGGAATATGTCTTAAGTCTAGGCCATGGATTTTCAAACGATGACCCCATTTTTCGAAATCCTTTTCTTTGGCGAATCGAATGGCCGAATCCTTAGGGAATCTAGTGGTGGCAATTACTGTTGCACCTGCCCTTAGCATCATTAGTGTAATGTGATAACCAATCTTGAGCCGAGAGCCTGTAACCAAAGCCACTTGATTTGACATGTCAGCCGTTTGAAATCTTTTGGCATAGTTGAAGTCTCCACATGACTTGCACATGGTGTCATAAAAGTGATGAAGCTTATTGAACTCTTCCTTGCATACGTAGCAAGTTCTGGGGGAAACCAGTTCACTTTCTTTATCTAACGCTTCGCCCGTCAGTGCTATCATGGTAGGAGCCACAAAAACTGACGCTTCACGGGCACTGCGTATGCCTGTAGAATTTCTAGCCAATCTATCCTTTAGTTGGCTCTTTTTCTTTTCGAGTTTTCGCGCTCCTTTTTTGCGTTTGAGTAGTTCTTCTTTCTCTGGTCTGGATAGTTTGCCTGCTGCCATGAGAAGTGCAAGACGTTGGTCTTTGGGAATATCAAAAATTTGATCAGTATCCTCATTCAAGGACTGCAAAATGGCAATACACTGACTGATTTGATATTTAGTTAATTTCCCAGACGCTCCTTGCTTTGCACTCATTATTTCTATTTGAGCTGCAAAACTACATCAATAAAAAGGATTTGATCTACACTGAATCTATTGCTAATGCTATAGCTAACAAATGCTGAAATTTGATTTAGCATCTTTTAACTTCGCATAAATTCCTTAGGTGTGATTGAAATGAGAAGTTGTTTTCTTGAGATTAAGATTGGTCTTAAGTGTAAGGGATTTTAATACCAAGCATAATCAGTTCAAGGTTGATTATAAAAATCCATATTTTTTAGCTATATTTTTACCTCAATCAGCTGATAACTAAGTAGTATTTTGAAAAATATTTCTTGACTTTGCATTGGTTTGTTTTAAGAAAACCGTTCTAATTTTTTTCTTGAAATTAAAATAACCCCTTTCAAAAGATGCTTTTTTCTTGGCTAGATTGGTAAGATGACCGAATCATTACTATGATAAAATGTCAAGAACAATAGCAATCTATAACTTCAAAGGCGGTGTGGGCAAAACTACAACTACACTCAATCTGGCATTAAGTTGGTCAAGATCGTTCAAGGTTTTAGTGATTGACTGTGATCCTCAAGCTAATCTCACGCATACATTGACTGGTCATATAAATCATAAGTCCAATTTATATACCATATTGAAGGACATCATACATAATCGACTGGGCAAGGTCGAACCAGTCGAATTGTCTGGATATTTACATATCATCCCTGGTGACTATAAAATGACTAACCTTGAAGAGAATTCAGAATTCATCTCCTTTGGAAATGGGTTGTTTTACAAACTCCTTTCACCATTAAAGCAAAACTATGATCTTATACTTTTGGACTGTCCTACACATTTTGGTACGGTAGTCAAATCATCTATTGCCAACGTGAAAAGTATACTAATTCCAGCGCTTGCTGATTCATTTTCAACACTTGGATTTAGGAAATTACTTACTTATTTAAGCGAGGTGGAGCGAGATGCTCGGCTCAACGTACTAGGAATATTTTTCAACTTGTACCGTAAAAACACCCGGCATCACCGTATGATAAAAGATGAAGCAGCAAAAGAACTTGGGGAACTTCTACTCAATCAGACAATTAGACAAGGCATTAAGGTGAGTGAGGCCAATTGGAGTCATCGATCCATTTATAGCTTTGAAGAAAAGAATGAGGTAGGAGATGACTTCATGAAGCTGAGCGAAGAAGTTTTAGGCAGGCTGGATGCTGTTCATCTGGATCAGCTTATGTATAAGGTAGTCTAGATTACTTTCTTCTTCCTATCTGTTTTTAAATTTCAACCCATTTTACCCTTTTTTATAAAGGTTTAGTTGAGTCATTAATTCTTCTTTATTAGTTGCGGTGATTGGCACATTGATTTGATCGACTTTCACATAGTTCCCACCAATGGCATTTATCTTTTCTATGTTGATGAGATAAGATCTATGTGTCTGAAAAAACTGTCTTTTAGGTAGAATTTCCATAAAGGTTGAAAGTGTCCCTTTGATCAAATGCTTTTTACCATTGGTATGTACTTCAATATAATTGCCATTTGCTTTTGCTAAATTAATATCCTCAAATTTGACTTTTACCAAGAGGTATTCATCTTTAATAAACAGTGAATCTTTCAATACAATCTCTTCCAAAACATTGGAAGAAGCAGAGTTGTTAATTTCTGCGAACTTCTTGATCGCCACTTCAATGGCAGCATACAAATGATGCTTATCGATTGGCTTTAGTAGATATCCGAATGGATTGGTTTCTGCGGCTTGTTCTATAGTTTTTTTATCACCATAGGAAGTTAAGAATACATAGGGAATGTTGTGCTTTTGCTTCAATTGTTCGGCTAGCCAAATTCCCGTTTTTTCTCCCTTGAGGTTTACGTCCAGCAAAGCAAAATCGGGCTCTTCACTCATAATAGCATTCAAAGCGGTTTCGGCTCTCATGCAAATGCCTACCACCTCGTAACCCAACTCTTCCAACATGTCTTTGATCGACTCTGCAGTAATCATCTCATCCTCGACGATCATTATTTTAAGTGCTGTCATGCGGCAAATGTTAAACTAAAATTGGTTCCATCTTTGCTTTCGAATACAAAATCTCCTTCTAATTGTTGACTAAGCATTCGAACCAATCTAAGCCCGAGAGATTTTGTTTTTTTAATATCTATTTCGTCAGGAATACCTTGGCCATCGTCTTTAACACTTAGCATATAGCGATTTCCTTCTTGTGTAAGTGAAATACTAAACGATCCTTTAGGCACTTTAGCAAAAGCATATTTAAAGGCATTAGTCGCTAGTTCATTAACTATAAGACCAAGCGGCACTGCGGTATCCACATCAAAGAAGATGTCTTTGGCCTCTACATTGAGTTGTATTTGAACCATACCAAAAGAAGCTCTAATCTCTCCTACCAACTCTGTGAGATATTCATCGAATGGAATGCTTTTCAGATCGTCATTTTCATATAATTTTTGATGAATAAGCGCCATAGACCTTACCCTACCCTGCCCTTCTTCTAGCACCCGCTTAAAGTCTTCATTCTCGAACTTCCCTGATTGTAAATACAAGAGACTTGCTATGATCTGAAGATTGTTTTTTACCCGATGGTGGATTTCTTTAAGTAAGGATTCTTTTTCAATTAATGACTTGGCTATAATATCCTTTTGCTTTTCTATCTCTTTTACTCTTTCCTTAATAGTTGCTTCGAGTTCTACGTTTTTGCGTATAAGTCTTCGGGCATTCAACCTGACAATCACCATAATTATAATGACTAATATGACAATATAAATCATGATGGCCCACCACGTCAAATATGAAGGGGGTTCTATTTCAAAATCAAAAGAAGCGACTGAGCTCAATTCACCAAACACATTTTTGGCTTGAACAGAAAATGTATATTTCCCAAATGGGATATTTGTAAAATCCTGTTCAGTTTTATCATTCCATTCAGACCAACCTTCGTCAAACCCATCCAATTTAGTTTTGTACAAAACCTTCGACACTCCTTTGAAAAAAGGAGCCGCATATCTAAAGTTTAGGGAATTAAAATCATGGTCTAAAACATAATCCACCGTTTTATCCTTTGAACCTCTATATATGATCGAGTCCTCTTGAATAATTGAAGCCGACCGAATGATAGGGTCAAAATTGAAACTATGCGTTTCTTTTTTATTCGTTTGAATGGCATAGAATCCATCCAGTCCACCTATAGCCAAATGACCATCATCTAAAATTTCAAAATAATGAGTGATTGATCCTGGATTTATCGTTGAGAATAATGATTTTTCTGATGATTTATCAGAAGTAAGAGGATTCATTATTAAATGACCAATTTCCTGACTGGTAGTAACATACCAGTAACTACTATCATTTTCCTTTGCCAAGGAGTACACTCCTGTGTTATCAAAATAATCACCAAACCGCATATCTTTTTTTAGCTTTTGGTCTGAATCTGAAAAATACATGAGTCCTTTGGAAGTAGCGATGTAAATTTTGTCTTCTAAGGCCAATATTTTGTTTTGCGAATCTGGAGGCAACCCATGACTATCATCAAGCATAAGAATTTCCGCTATCGAATCATTTGATTGATTTAATTTAAACTTGAAGACTGAACCGTAAAGAGAAGCCGCCCAATAGCATTTTGCCAGTTTGTCATAGGCTATAGTATGGATGTGATCCTTAGGCAATCGATCATCTAATATTGAATTGTCATGTTTCCAACTCCCTTTGATACTTTTAAAAACCTCTATTTCATTTCCACTTTCTTTGGATGTTAATATCACGTTATCATCCTTAGAAAAGACTGCAAAAGCATGATAGGTGTTTTTGTTTTCTAGCAGCGGAATAAATTGGTGATCTCGAATCTCTCCTTTTTTTCTGGTATGGGCTGAAAACAACCAATCTTCTGAAGCCAATATAGATATGCCTCCAATTTCAGAATTATCTACCTTTTTGAAAAAGCGTTCATTTGGATCCAGAATATTGATCTGGTCAGGCAAGCCTCTATAGTAAGTTCCGGCATACCCTATTACATATTGATTTCCTTTATAAATAACTGTTTCGTTGACATTACCTTCTAATCCTTGAGGCTTGCTGATTTTGTTGATGGGTGATGTGATGTTTAAGTATATCAACCCATCGTTGGTGGAAATCCACAGGTTACTCTCTTGGTCTTGAAATACATTGTGAACTTGATTATTGATCCCGGCGGATTTGTCTAGCACCAATTTCGGATTCATTTCACCATCGGTTAGAACGAAGCCTCCAGTAAGAAAGCATAAGCCATAATCACCGTTATTCAGTTTGTTAGCTCCAAACAACTGATTACTCTTAAAATATGGATCATCTAGGAGTTCGGAAGGATAAGGTTTGTTTTTATTGTAAATATGGGCACCATATTTGGATGACAAAGTCATAAAGCTATTCTTGTCATAGTCAACTATTTTGTCTATTGACAAATCAGCCCAATAGGCTCCGCCAGGCATCAACTTTAAACTATCGCCTGACACTTGATGCAAGCCTTTTTGGTCTACCATGATGATTATCTGATCGCCAAATTTATAACTCGGGTACAATTGCAAGTCTGAAGATATGACGGTAATCGCATTTTGCTTTGGGTCATACGAATAGACGTATTCATGACCGATAAAATACACCTTTCCATTCTGCAAATGAATATCTCTTATTAAAGTGACTACCACGTTTTCTGGCAACCTGTCCAACAAAGAATGGTAGGCTACGCCACCATCTTTTGCCTGTTCTAGATAGCCCATAGAAGCATAACCAGCCGCATAAATCCTTCCGCTTGAATCAGGCTCAAAACTTTGAATCAATGATGGATCTATGACTTTCCAGACCTCTCCATCGAACTCCATAATGCCACCAAATGACGCAGCGTAAATCAAGCCTTGGTCGTTTTGAATGACATCCCAGATTTGCGCATTGCCTTCAAAATCATCTGCGTCATATTTTACCATCGGCGGATTTGCTCCCTTGACCACGGTTGTCGACGGCTGCGAGAAAAGACCTTTTGGAATAAAAAAAAGAGTCAAATAGAGAAGTAAAATTCGCTTGATGAATTGAGACATGTTTGAAAACAATAATGATCGTGCAAACTAATTCTTAATGAACAAAGAAAAAACCAGTCATCCGAAGATGACCGGTTTTACCAGCTATGGGAGAAAATTAATCAATTTAAGTCAACCCAAGCTCCACCTGCTCTTCCTTGAAAAGTTGTTGTCGTGGTGTTGTAGATCATTAAGCCATCTGCAGGGGACGAAATCGCATCTCTTTCTGTGGTAGTCATTCTAGGCATGAGAAGTCCGCCACTCGTAGAGCTAACTTCTAGTGCGGCACTTGCATCCGGTGCATCAGTCCATACACCTACAGATGTCTCATTTGCAGAAATAGCCGTTTGTGGCGTAATTCTATCCAGCATATAGGTGGTGAGTTGGTACGAATCCCATGTACCTCCACCGTTTGAAGATCCCCAGTAGGCTGTACCTGCACTATAGGGATTGTCATTGGTTAAAACACATTCTACATCAGTGCCTTCCACAGCCACGGTATAGGATTGATCTGCTACTAACTCAATGTCTTCCGAAAATGTAATATCCACATTTTGAATAGAAGTACCACCCGGAGTAAATGGGATGCGAGCCAACTCACTTCCTCCGAATCCAGTTCCATCGTATAGTACAAATTCATTTCCCGTAGTGCTACTAAATATCATTCTATAAACGACTCTGGTTATTTTTCCTGAAATTTGTGCTTTGAAAGACTGCCCTACTCTCGATTCTTTTGTGGATTTGCTTACACTTGCAAATGAATAATCGACATCTTTTGTTTCTCCTTGAACAAGCACCTCAAAATCAATATTTCCAACCTCATCAAAATCATTCAAACTAGCCATTGAGTTGTCTACGTAAGCCTTTGTGGCTGCATGCTCATCTACTGTTGGCTCGTCGATAGATAAATTGCCATTGATAATCACGTCACCAGTTTTGTGCACAATCATAGCATCTGAGGCTACACTTGAAGAACCATTACCAATTACGAATAATCGATCTGCTGAATTAAAATTTTGTGAGTTAGTTACACTGTAGGTTGTGTTATATGATCCTATTGCCGTTTCTGCATAAGACCCGGCAGTTGTGCCAATGCCAGCGGCAAAGGAGTTTCGTCCAGCTGCTACGGTTAATCTACCTGTTGCCGTGGCGGCTAGATCTGTAGCAGTAGTAGAGTGTCCCAATGCGACAGAACCAATACCAGAAGCAGTAGTTTTGTATCCAGAGGCAAATGACCATTGAGCCACAGAAGCTTCTTCCCATTCGCTTTCAGAAGTTACACCTGCACGGAAAGCACCACCACTTCTGTCAAAAAACATTCTGGTTCCATCGTTGTATAAGTCACTCGCGCCAAAAACGAAATCGTCATCATCGTCTCCTGCTGAAATTACATTTGAAGTATTGGTGAATGCACCTACTTCATCATTATCATCAACATATTTTTTTGTTGCAGCATGTGTGTCATCGGTAGGCTCATTCACAAATAAGGTTCCATCCAGCAAGGCATTACCATTTTTATATATAGTAAAAGCATCAGATTCTGATCCTGACTCTGTTCCATTACCGACTACGAATATCCTATCTGTATCATCACCTGCAGGAGTATAATCGGTATTGAAGCTACCTATGGCTAATTCGCTATCTCCTCGGGCTATTGTACTATTACCCATAGTCGTTGAATTCGAGCCGGAAGCACTAGTGTTGATACCAAAGGCTGTTGAGTTGAGACCACTGGCTTCATTGTACTGACCAATGGCGACAGCATAGTCTTGTGAAGCTGTCAGACCCGTACCTATAGCAACAGCACCACTTAGCGTTGCTATGTTATCATTTCCAATGGCTACAGAACTGTACCCACTGGCTAAAACACTGATGCCCAAAGCGGTTGAATAATTTCCAATATTCGTTTCGTCCCACTGGTCAGCGTTTACATTGCCTGCACGAAAAGCCCCTTTGCTCTTGTCAAATAACATTCTTGAATCATCTTCCGAAGATGAATTATCATCTACCAACTGATCAGACCCGAATACAAAATCGTCATCAGAGTCACCTGCTGAGATAACATTTGATTCGTTTGAAAAGGCTCCCTTATCATTTGCATCTACGTAGCTTTTGGTTGCTGCATCTTGCGCATTTGTGGGATCTGCCAAATTAAAAATTACAAGTGAATTGGCATCAGCACCTTGACCAAGGACATCAGCTAAATCTTGCTCATCAGTATTAGCTTCTAGCACACCTAAATCAACAGTGCTACCTCCTGAAATGGTTAGACTAGTTCCATCCAGACTAATATCCTGAATTTCGTTGGTAGCGTCCGCATCTGCATCTTCTCCATACAAGGCGTAAGGAACTGATAGTAACTCGTGTGTACCAAAATCGTCAAAACCTGAGCCAAAGTCTACTTCAGTTTGAAGGAAGTAAGACCCAAGTGACCAGTTCACAGTGCTTAGATTGCCAGATACAATCTCCCCTTGACCAATGGATAAAGAAATTAATCCAAAAGCATTGGTGCTTACTTCTTGCGTTTCTGCATACACAGAACTGCCAGAGGCTGAACCCTGTAGCAAGCTAAATCGAATGGTAACATCCTGTTTTGATAACGCGTCACCGCTATCATCTCGGATGACTGCCTGATATTGAAATCCAGTTGGTATTTGGCTAGAAGATTGTGAAAATCCTATTTGAACTAAAGTCAAAAGGGATATGATTAAGACTATTTTTTTCATGATTTAAAATTCAGTTGCGAAGCTTAGTTTTTGATTATTTTATATTGTTGGGTTGGCTGGCCTTCAAGGTCTATCCTTAGCACATATCCTCCATTAGAAAAGTGGTGCATTTCGATTATCTCTACATCAGAGAAATCAACTTCATTTTTTTTTAGGACAATTTTTCCAAGCGTATTGATTAGAAAATAGCTCCCTCTATAAGGACCAGAGGAAGGACTTATCGATACATAATCAGTGGTGGGGTTTGGATAAATGCTTATTTGCTGATTGATATCAGACAATCCAGATACTATGGTAATAGGTTTTTGTCCAGAATGAATTCCAACACCTAAATAAATGGAGTTTTTAGTGGCGGAAAGATTAGACACTTGACCAAGTGTCCAGGATAATTGGTGGTTGCCGGATGAACTATAGCTGCCTGCGCTGGCAATTGTGTGCTGCTGACTCTTAGACTCAACGGAGTATATAATCAGTATTAAAATCGTAGCTATTAGTGCCTTATGTGCTTTCATAGATTAGTAATTTTTCTACTAACCTATTGGGTTAAGGATTTCTTCTAAAAAAAAGGTGACGAATACAAAATACTGGTATTCGAAACCTCCATAACCGGTGATAAAGTCTCCGCTTATTATAGTCTTTAACTAGAAATCGAACTTCTCACCTTTTCAGTATAGGCTCTAAGTGCTTTGGGAAATGGAATATCGTCTTTTTCCATTTTTTCAATGATCCAGCCTGCTGCTATCAAATGTGTTAGTATCTCTCCATCATCCTTCCCTTCTACCTCAAAAGGAAGCTCTTTTTCCTCCATCAAGCAGAATTCAGCATTTTCCAGTTCTTCAACTGAGTAATTTTCTACCAATTTCTTAATTACAGGTATTTGCATCTTAATTCAATTTGTTCAATAGTTCTACAACTGCTTCTTCCTTGCTACTTGCAATGGTATCAATCAACTTTCCACCTTTAAAAATAGCAAAAAAAGGAAGGTTAGTGACACCCGCAGCTTTTCGTGCTTCTTGGTTTTCCTCCGCATTCACGTTCAAAAATGAAATGCCTTTGAATCTGTCATCCTTGGCTAGTCTTTTATACTTAGGATTGAACAATCGACATGACCCACACCAATCGGCGTAATATTTTACAATGGCTTTATCAGCTGTTGAAATTTCTTGTTGAAAATGGCTATCTATAGTTTCTTTTACTTCCATGATTTTATCATTGATTATTAATGCAATTCTACTGAAGTTTGCGCACGAAGAAATTTTTCTTGCATAAAATTATTTGATTGGACAATTGTCTCTATTGATATGAAATTAAAAACGTTTGTGAAGGTAGGAAGTATCACTAATTTGAGTGATGCCAGATTTTGTGCAGGCTTTGGTGTAGATCTTTTGGGTTTTGACATCAACCCTTCTTCAGAAAACTATATTTCTTTGGATCAGGCAAATGAAATTATGGGCTGGGTAGCAGGGCCAGCATTTGTTGCGGAGTTTGGTGATATGACTGCCGCTGAAATACTAAAACTACAGGAGGAAAATAAATTTCCATACGTGCAAGTAAATTTGATGGCCGTAGCTGATGAGTTAAAAGGTAAGAACCATCAAGTCATACTTCAAGTAAATATTAAGTCTCAAGAGGGTCTCAACGAGTTGTCTCAGGCTATTGCCAATGAATATGCACATATTATCGTTTCATGTCAGGCGCCAGAACTAATCCCAGCCGTGGAGGATATATTGGCAACAGGAAGTGAAACTCCATTGCTCAAAGCATACGATGTAGAGTTATCTCAATTAGATCATATCATTCAGGTACAGCCGTTTTCGGGTATTGAATTGAAAGGATCTCAAGAAGATAAGCCTGGGTTTAAAGAATATGACGAGCTAGCGGATATCCTAGAGGCGCTTGAAGAGGAAGATTAAAAAGATTGATCAAAAGAAAAAAACCGATCCCAAGTTAGAATCGGTTTTTTAATGCACTGTTGTACCCTATTCGTCTTTCAAAGAAAGCACTGGATTTGCTCTTGCTGCCATGATTGCCTTGTATCCAGCAGTACAAATGGCAATACCAAAACTGATCAGTAACGCTATGGCAAAGATCAAATAGGACAATTCAATCTTGTAGGCAAAATTATCGAGCCAGTCATTCATTACTATATAGCTGACAGGCCCCGCAACTATGAATGAGATAAAGACCAGAATGACCATTTCTTTCGAAAATATTTGAAGCACATTGAAAGTACTTGCCCCCAACACCTTTCTCACTCCAATTTCTTTGGTCTTCTTGTTGGCAATGTATGAGATCAATCCATACAAGCCCAGACACCCAATGAAAATAGCAATGATTGAAAACAATTTGAACATACTACCCATATTCTTTTCTTCTTCGTACCAGTCAGCCACTTGCTTGTCAAAGAAGTAAAAATCATAAATGTCCTTATTGAATACCTTCTCCCACTCTTTTTGTACAAATGCCAGTGTTGGGTCTACTTCATCTACTCCCTTTCCTGCAGAGTTGATTTTCACTGCCATTTCGTAGAACATTCGGGGATTGTTCATAAAAATACAATACGCAAAGTCCTGATGCAATGAGTGCGTATGGAAGTTTTCAACCACACCTACAACTTGCATATCTCTATACCATCCACCTATCTTTTCTCCAATGACGTCTTCTGGATTCGAATACCCAAGCGCTTCAGCTAATTTTCTATTGACCAAGATTCGACTGGTATCCGTTTTCTCCACCCATTCTCCTACTACTAGTTTCAATCCATACATGTCAAGAAAATCCTTGTCGCCAAATTTGAAGTTGACACGCACATTTTCACCTTCAGGTATGCTGTGGTGACTAATATGAGAATTTGAATTGGATGTACCCATAGGAGCGCTCAGAGTAAAAGACACTTGTTTGACATTTGGGTTTGACAGCAAATTGGTCTTTAAGCGTTTGAGATCCTCTTCATTTTTGTTTGGTAAATCAGTAAGGATGATATTGTCTTTTGTAAAGCCCAAATCTTTGTTCAAAAAGAAATCCATCTGAGTCTGAACCACAATAGTCCCTATGATCAAGACCTGAGTAATTATAAATTGAACAATGACCAGTACCCTTCTGAAAGACAAGAAACCACTACCATCCTTTACGTTGAATTTAGTTCGTAAAGCAGCTATTGGATTCAGTTTGGACATGGACAATGCGGGATAGATTCCTGCCAATAGACCTATGATCAAAATATTAATAACCAGAAATAGAAGTGTATTGGGTTCTTCAAATAGATTGATCCAAAGCTTGTAGCCCAAAATATCTTCCAAATAAATAAGCAAAACCTCAGCGAATATCAAACCTATAAAAGAAGAAATTAATGTGATAATTAAGGTCTCAGATAAGAACTGTATGGCCAGCTGATAAGATTTTCCACCCAAGGTTTTTCTGATGCCAATTTCTTTAGCTCTTTTGATAGACTGTGCTGTGGTGAGGTTGATAAAATTGATGGCAGCAGTGATAATTAAAAATATGCCTATAACTCCAAGTGCTTTAATGAACTCCATGGAAATCGACTTTTCATTATAGTTGTCAAACTTTTCACTAAAGTGTATATCACTAAGTGGTTGCATGAGATACTTGCCATCAATAGAAGCGCCTTCTCCGTGGTATTTTTCCACGAATCCGACAAGTAACTCCTCAAAATTATCCACATCATAATTATCTGGAACAAGTACATAACAGTTGGTGGCAGAACTGTTGCTCCCCCAATTACCCTTTCTGTAATATGGATTTATCCCATCCAGATGTTCATAATGAACAAACACATTGAAAGGCATATTGGTCGTTACTTTATAGTCTTCCACCAATCCTTTGACTGTCAAATCCAATTCGTTTGCGAATAATATTTGTCTTCCCATGGCCTCATTGAGGTTAGCGTCATTGAGACTGAATAACTTCTTGGCCTGAGATCTGGATAACACGATTGAGTTGGGCTCATCCAGACAGTTATTAGGGTTTCCTTCAATAAATTCGAAATCGAAAATTTGAAAGACACTAGACTCTGCAAATACTAAGCCTTCATCATCTTGATATCGATCATATTCTCCATCTTCTCTTTTGATCGCAAGCTGATGGTACGGTTCGTAATGAGTTCTGACTACTTTCAGATCAGGGTAGTCGGCCCTGAGTGCCTCACCTACTGGATGTGGGACGCCTTCGTTGTAACTGATTCCACTACTGATTTTTGATTCACGTACAATTCGGTAAATGTTGTCGTAGTTGGAATGATGCTTATCGAAACTAATCTCGTAAGTAATAATCTTGAATATGACCAACACACAACCCAGTCCTAATCCTAATCCGGACAGGTTGAGCATGGTAAAGAGCTTTTCTCTTTTGATGTTTCGATAAATTGTTTTGAGATAATTTTTAAACATAATGCTTGGTGTTTAGCGTAGCACATCCACATACAACCCCAATGCCACATTTTGTAACTTATTGATATATAGCATACTATGATTTATTCGTATTAAAAATACTCTTTCAACTGTTTGATTTCAAACAGTCCATTGTTTGATTGCGAACCTTTATTGATAGTTTTAAAGAATGGAATCACTCCCTAATTATCAGGATGGAAATATACTTATTGTTGATGATGATGCAGGTATTTTAACCTCTGCTCAACTCTTTCTCAAACAATACTTCAAGAAAGTATATGTAGAACTCAATCCAGAAAAAATAAAGAATCACTTCAATAAGAACCAAATAGATATTGTGCTATTGGACATGAATTTCCAAAAGGGTAAAAATAACGGTGAAGATGGGTTCAAATACCTCAAAACAATATTAGAGATTCAACCCAATGTATTAGTCATCTTCATGACAGCTTATGGAGACATTGATATGGCAGTTCAGGCATTGAAAGGAGGCGCCATTGATTTTGTGACCAAGCCCTGGAAAAATGAAAAATTCCTAACCACGATAGAAACAGCCAATAAATTGGCTCAGAGTAGAAGACAAATAGAAGATCTGAAAAACTCGAGACAATATCTGTCCGAGCAAGAGGCTAAAGAAACCGAAGGTTTCATAGGACAAGCTCCTCTGTTTCTACAGGTGAAGCATACCATGGAGAAAGTATCCATCACTGATGCCAGTGTGCTTTTACTAGGTCAAAATGGTACTGGAAAAGGGCTGGCTGCCAAATTTATACATCAAAATTCTCTCAGAAACGAACGCCCAATGATTACGATAGACATGGGCGCACTAAGCGAATCTATCATGGAATCTGAGCTGTTTGGTCATGAAAAAGGTTCTTTTACAGATGCCTCGCAGCAAAAGAAAGGTCGTCTGGAGTTAGCTCATAAAGGCACGCTTTTCTTGGACGAAATTGGCAACTTGTCACTGTCAGCTCAGGCCAAATTGTTGTCAGTGCTTCAAAATCAAAAGTTCAGTCGCTTAGGGTCGAATGTAGAAATAGATATTGATGTGCGATTGATATGTGCTACCAATATGCCACTGTACGAAATGGTAGAACAAGGAACTTTCAGGCAAGATCTCTTATACAGAATCAATACTGTGGAACTGGTGATGCCCTCACTAAACGATAGATTGATTGATATACCTATTCTGTTGGATTACTTCTTGAGTGCTTTTAAAGCGAGGTACAAAAAACGAGCGTTAAACATATCCCCAGATGAAGTAGCCAAGCTACAACGTATGAATTGGCCAGGAAACATAAGAGAATTTCAGCATGCTACAGAACGTGCTGTGATACTTGCTGATCAAGATAATCTGCGTGCTTCTGACTTTCAGAATATCAGAGCCGCAGAAAAGAGCTCACCTCCATCGGATTCTCTGAATTTAAAAGATATGGAAATAGCTTTTATTGAAAAAGCAATGAAAATCCATCTAGGCAACATCACGCATGCTGCTAAAGAACTCGGTATAGACCGCCTGGCGCTACACAGAAGACTAGAGAAATATGGCATACAATAAGTTTTCTCTATATATCGTTTTACGAATTTTGCTCATCCTGCTGAATTTAATTGGGCTGGCCTATCTTTTTGATCGTGGGGATTTGCTCTATACGCTATTTGCGTTAGCTGTATTGGTCATAGCTCAAACCATTAGCCTGGTTCGATTTGTGAATAAAACCAACCATGAGTTGTCTAAGTTTATACTTGCCTTGCGAGATACGGATTATACTGCCAAATTTTCAAAGGCCGATAATGAATCTTTTGCACTATTATATGAGCGGTTTCAAAATACACTTGACTTTTATAAAACCAAGGAAACCAAGTATGAGGCTCAGTTTCTTTTTATTCAGGAGCTTATTGACAACATAGAAACTGGTTTGTTGGCACTTGATGAAAACAACAAAATTGTACTGATCAATCAAGTGGCCCGTCAAATGAGAATAGATTATCAATTTGGAAACAACCAAGGTCTGATTTCCATACTAGGGCAAATAAATGATTCTCAGATTGTGAGTGGTCAAAATTCATCAGGCCAGAAAGTCGAACTATTGGTAAATCAGTCTTCGTTTAGACTACTGGATAAACCACAAACCATCTACACATTTAAAGACATTTCTAGTCCTTTAGAATCCAAGGAAATAGCCTCATGGCAAAAATTGATCAGAATTTTGGCACATGAAATCATCAATTCACTTACCCCCATCACCTCATTGTCAGAAACGACTTTACTGATCCTGAAAAAAACTAAACCAACAGGATTGGAAGACATTGAATTGAGTCTTAAAACGATTAAAGATCGTTCTGAAGGTTTATTGTCATTTATGGAGGATTATAGGAAGATGATCAAACTACCTCAACCCAAGCCAGAATGGTTTGATATTAAAGAAAAAATAAGAGGTATTCTAAACTTATTTCAAAGCCAGCTAGATACTATTGAAGTTTTCGAAGTCTATGAACAGAAGGAAATATTTGCAGACCCAGTATTGCTGGAACAGACTTTGGTAAATCTTTTCACAAATAGTATTCAAGCCTTAGAAGATCAGGAAGAAAAGAGTATTACTGTCAAATTTTTCTGTGAAAAGTCATGGATGAATTTGAGCTTAAGAGACAGTGGTATAGGGATGGATCAAGACGTATTATCAAAAGCCTTGGTACCCTTTTTTACGACTAAAAATACTGGCTCTGGGATTGGTCTGAGCTTGGTACAACAAATTCTAAACTTGCATGGTGGTAGAGTTGAATTGGTATCTGAAGAAAATAAGTTCACCCAAATTACCTTGCTCTTTCCTATGACAAAAATTTAGCAAAATGGACTTCCTTGCACAACTCGAAAAAGCGCATAGCAAAGAGAATGCTCAGTATATAGCTCAACATATAAGTGATGATGCCAATCTGTTTGCAGAATTGATGAGTTTGTTTTTTCATAAAGATTATAGCATCTCACAAAGAGCAGCACATGCCGTTAGTCATTGTGTGGATGTCTTTCCCGAACTTATCACACCATACATTGGTAAAATGGTTAATAACCTAAACAATAATCCCAAGGTAGCCATTAAGAGAAATACAGTTCGAGTACTTCAGAAACAAATAATCCCTGAAGAACATCAAGGTTTATTAGTAGAAAAGTGCTTTGAATATTTACTATCAAGCAAAGAAACGATTGCCGTGAAAGCATTTTCAATGACAGTCCTATCCAATATGGCTAAAATATACCCTGAGCTGAAAAATGAGCTATTTATTGTTGTTGAAGATGTGATTAAGAATGGAAGTGCTGGTCTCATTAGCCGTGGAAAAAAAGTTTTAGCCGAGCTCAAAAAATAATTTGGTCGAAAAATCCTATTATGAGGTTCTTTATCCATAGATATTTTAACGAAAAAATATAAATTACTCTACTAGCCTACTCAAAGATAACCTTAATCACTTTTCGATTGCACATGCTCAATCAAGGCAGGACTGAACTGTTGAATGAAGTAGAGAAGCTCAAATCTGAACTAAAAGAGCTTCATAACAAGTATGACTTATTGCTTGAGTCATCTGCGAGTTACTTCGTGATTTTCGAGGAAGGGAATGTGATAGAGTTTAGTCCTAAAGCAGAAGAAAAGTTCGTATTTGCCAGTGATTTTGCCGATAAAACTATTGATGAACTCATGCCCATTTATCAAGTGAGTGGGGATCGTAGCAGCAAAACTTGGGAAGACAATTTTAAAATTGCTCGTCGATCAAAGTCAGAACCTTTTGAATTTGAATTTCTCGACAAGAATGGCCAGTCCTTTGCCACTATAGCCTCTATAAGCAAAGTCAAAGATGAAAGATTTCTAGTTCATTTTGACCTTGTGGAAAATACTGAAAATTTGGTTTCGTCAGGAAATGCAATTACTGACAGTGCACCAGTATTTATTAAAATCACAGACGAGAAAAATAAGGTTACATATTTCAGCAAAGGCTGGTTTGATCTCTTGGGTAGTAAAGACGAAAAGACGTACACAGAATGGATCAATAATATTCATGAAGAGGATATCTCAGCCTATACCTCTACTGTGGATTTTTCTGTTTCTAAGAAAAAAAATTATGAATATTCTTTTAGAATAAAAGATGCAAAGGGAGCATACAGATGGTTATTAGAATCAGGTACACCCAGGTTTTCTAAGAACAAGAAATTTATAGGTTATGCTGCAGCCGCTATAGATACCACAGAGAGAAAGAGTCTTGAAGTAGAAGCTACTAGAGAGCGCGCCATTACAGAATCTGAACATAAAATTCAGGAGTCTTTGGATGAGTCAGAAGTAGTCGCCATGACTACCAATACAGAAGGTAGCATTACATTCTGTAACAATAAACTACTGGGCACGCTTGGGCTAAAAAAGACGGACATAGTTGGGTCTAACCTATTTGACATATTCATTCCTGACGCTGCTACTAAAATCAATCAAAAAAAATATGGTCAGATCGCTATTGATGGGAAATACAGTGGTGCATTAGCAGGTAAATTCTTCACCAAAGAGAAACAGGATATTTATGTGAGATTTAATGTGGTCCTACTTAAAGATAGTTTCAATGAAGTTTCGGGAATCAACCTAATTGGAGAAAATGTAACTGAACAGAATAAGGTCAAAAAGCAGTTAGAAAAAAGTAATGACCAGTTAAAAGAACTTTTCGACAACTCTTATGACTTGATCCAAACATTCGATCATGATGGCGTTTTTCAGTTCGTTAATCAGGCCTGGGTAGAAAAATTGGGCTACCGCGATCGTTTGGATGATATCAGATTCAAAGACTTGGTTCACCCGAAAAACTGGGAACAAACTGTAGCCAATCTAGATAAACTCATAAAAGGCGAGGTTGTAGATAGATTTGAAACAGTTTTTGTTTCGGATATGGGAAAAAACATCTTCGTATCTGGTCGAGTCAACTGTTCTTTTGACATCAATGGCAATGCCCAGTTCAGGGGCATATTTTATGACATTACAGAAAGGATAAGAGCAGAAAAAGCGCAAAGTCTGTACTACAAAATTGCAGATTTCAACATTGAAGGCCCCCAGCTAGAGATATTGTATTCAAAACTGTTTGAAGAGCTCAAAAGTCTTTTAAATATTAAGAACCTGTCTATTGAGCTTAATGTTGTCGATAAATCCAATGCTTCAGCACCCTACGTGCGGTCAGAGTTTAAGGATCCGATCCGGCTAGAAAATCAAAAGACGATAAATGATTTGATTGCCAAACTGATGAATGGTGAAACCAGACAGTTGATCATTTATGAGGAGCAAATCAAAGAGCAAGTATCAAAAAAACAATTTGATGGTGAGTATCCTAAGGTTTGGTTAGGAGTTCAAATTACAGTTGGAAATTCACCTGTTGGCTTACTAAGCACCCATTCCTTTGATGACAGATCCGATTTTGGCGCAAAGGATTTGGAATTACTTTACTTCATTGCCAGTCAGATTTCATTGGCCATTGAACGAAAAATCAATGAAGAAAAAATTGTGGATCAGGCCGCTCGTTTGAAGGCAATTTTTGAAAGCAGTAGTCATCAGATTTGGTCAGTAGATGATGATTATAACCTTACCTCTTTCAATATCAATCATACCAATTGGATGAAAGACAGCTTTGGTATCAATACAGTGGTGGGGAAGCAATATGCCAAAGAAAAAAATAAGCTCGCAGATTCAGTCAATAAATTTTGGGAGAAGAAATACAATGCTGCATTTAAAGGGAAGGCTTTAAACTTTCAAAACGAAGTGAAGACCAAACAAGGAACTGCTCACTGGTCAGAAGTATTTATTAACCCTATCGTAAAAGAGGACGGTACGATCGACGAGGTTTCTGTTATCTCAAATGACATTACTGAAAAGAAAAATGCGGAATTAGCCCTTTCCGAAAGTGAATCTAAGTTTAGAGAGATATTCGAATCCATTCAGGATATTT
This sequence comes from Reichenbachiella faecimaris, assembly GCF_900176375.1. Lineage (GTDB taxonomy): Bacteria > Bacteroidota > Bacteroidia > Cytophagales > Cyclobacteriaceae > Reichenbachiella > Reichenbachiella faecimaris. The sequence continues at coordinate 256,330 of NZ_FWYF01000001.1, forward strand.
ATTTCAGATGCGATCTCAATGGCAAGCTGTTGATGGTGAGCCCGTCCGCAAAGGAGTCTTTGGGTTTGTTGCCTGAAGATGTAATTGGAAGAAACATCACTCATTTTTTCACCTCATCTGAATCATCCGAAATTATCTTGAGGAACTTATTGAAACAGCATAAATTTCAAAATCTTGAGGCCTCATTCAAAACCGAAGATGATGAGAAAATCGACTTCTTATGCAACGTTAGAGTACTCTTCAGGAATAAGCAGGCGGTTGGTTTTGAAGGTGTGGCCCGTGATATTTCTGAAATAAAAAGGGCGTACGAAGAACTCTCTAAAGCCAAGGAATTTGCAGAGAAATCATTGGCAATCAAAGAAAGCTTCTTGGCTAATATGAGTCATGAAATACGTACGCCAATGAATGGGATCATTGGAATGATTGACTTGATAGGAAGTACGGATCTTGATACTGAGCAAATGGATTATGTGAAGACAATTAAGAAGTCCTCACAAACCCTGATGGACATCCTCAATGATATACTGGATCTATCTAAAATAGAAGCAGGTAAAATGGAGCTTAAAGAACGTCCTGTGAGCCTTATGTCATCTTTCCAACGTTTGTACGATTTATTCTCTAAGGAAGCCAATGCGCATAATATATACCTGAACTACAATCTAGATACGGAAACTCCTGCAGTCATTCTTTTAGATGAAACTAGATTGTTGCAGGTCTTGTCCAATCTGGTGAGCAATGCGATAAAGTTCTCTGATGGAAAAGGAACCATTGACATTAGTTTAATGGTGAAATCCATAACGGATGAGAAATATACATTCAAAGTACAAATCAAAGATGAGGGAATAGGTATTCCTAAAGAACAAATTAAGAACCTGTTCATTAACTTCAATCAGCTAGACAACTCTAGTACGAAAGTTTATTCAGGTACGGGTTTAGGTCTGGCTATTTCGAAGGAGTTGGTGCGTTCGATGGGTGGAGAGATTGGTGTGGTTTCTACACCTGGACTTGGCAGTACATTCTGGTTCACCTTCCAAGGAGAAATGCTTGAGGACAATACAGAAGCAAGTACTTCTGACCCTGATGAACCTATGCAGATTACAAAAGAGTTCATATCCGTGGTACCGCGAATACTCGTGGTAGATGACAATAAAGTGAACAGAACGGTTGCGAGTCAGATTCTTGAAAAGTCAGGATGCCAGGTACACGTAGCTGCAAGTGGCCCTGAGGCCATTGAAATTGTTAAAAGTAATACACTTGATCTGATCTTTATGGATATTCAAATGCCAAATATGGATGGCATTCAGACGATGCAAAATATAAGAGCACTTGGCTTAAAGGGCCTTCCCCCTATTGTGGCCATGACGGCTTATTCCATGGAGGATGATCGCGAAAAATTCATGTCTCAAGGCATGGACGATTATGTAGCAAAACCGATCAGAGCAGTTACAATTATTGAAAAAGTCAAAGAATACATTCAATATGACGCCTCTGGAGTTGCAGTGGCTGAGCAGACAGGTGACAATACGGATTTACTAATCAATAAAGAGACGCTTGATCAGTTGGCTAAATTTGGCGGGCCAGAATTGTTGGAAACTGTGTTGTCTGATTTTGAATCTGAAGCAAATGAATTAATAAAAAAATGCATGATTCATTTTGCCGACAACCAAATCGAGGAGATTAGAAAGGAACTTCATACGCTAAAAGGCAGTGCGGGTACGTTGGGGATAGAAAAATTGGCAAATTATGTGATCAAGCTCGAACTACAACTCAAAACAGCTGATACCACAAACTTAAAGCCTCAATTGGATACGATTCAAGAGTGTTTTATTGAGTTTAAAGAAAATTACAAAAATATACTTCAAATGTGATTGATTTGTTTTTAACTTGACGCCTAGTTTAGCGCTTGAGGAAGCAGGTCATTTAATTAATCTTCTATGAAAAAAATAATTATTGCAGAGGACAGTTCAGTCATTCAAAACTTAACCAAAAAAATACTAGAGATTCAAAATTTCAGTATCACTTCTGTGAAAAATGGGCAGGAAGTCTTAGAAAAATTAGATGCAGAAGATTATGATTTGATCCTCATGGATATCAATATGCCTAAAATGGATGGTATGGAATGCGCCAAAGCCATAAGAAAAATGGCAGATCCCATCAAGTCCAAAATTCCAATTTTGGCCATTACAGGTAATGCCAAAAATTACTCAATCAATGATTTCAAAGAAGTAGGAATCAATGAGTATATTCCAAAGCCACTGAATTTCGATATTCTGGTGGATAAAGTAAAGAACTACATTTCATCAGATGATTAAATACTCTAAGCACTTTCTGAACAAACTGGAAGATCTTTTTTCAGAGTCGGACTATGTGCTGAGGTATGAAAAGGGAAATTTCCAATCTGGATATTGTGTCCTCAAAGACACTAAGGTGGCGATAGTTAATAAATTCTATACACTGGATGGAAAAATCAATTGCTTATTGGAAATTCTAAAAGAGGTGCAACTGGATACGACTCATCTCAACGATAAAAATAAAGCATTGCTCAAAGAGCTTTCTCAAACTGCACTTAAGATTTGAAACTCACTTTTCTTGGTACTGGTACTTCACAAGGTATTCCTGTCATTGCCTGCAATTGTGAAGTATGTCGTAGTGTAGATTTCCATGATCAAAGATTGCGGACTTCTGTACTGATTGAATATGAAGGCACTAATCTTCTAATAGATACTGGCCCCGATTTCAGACAGCAAATGCTTGTCAATCGAGTAAAACGACTGGATGCCGTGCTTTACACCCATGAGCATAAAGACCATACTGCTGGCTTGGACGATATCCGAAGTTATAATTTCAAACAAAAAATGGATATGCCACTTTATGGAAGGCCGTCAGTTCTAGACCAGCTCAAGCGAGATTATGCTTACATGTTTACCGAGTCCAAATACCCTGGTGTTGCCAGTGTCACTTTGCACGAAATCGAAAACAAGCCATTCACTATCAATCAGGTGAAGGTGCAGCCTATTGAAGTGATGCACTACCAATTACCTGTATATGGCTATCGTATTGGTGATATGGCGTATATCACTGATGCTAAGACCGTTTCCAATACGGAAAGAGAAAAACTAAAGGATTTGGATGTCCTAGTCATCAATGCACTACAAAAGAAATCACATATCTCTCACCTTACACTAGAAGAGGCCATCCAGTTTATAGCAGATATAAATCCCAGAAGGGCATACATTACCCATGTTGGGCACTATATGGGCTTACACAAAGATGTCCAAAACGAGTTGCCCGAAAATGTTTATTTGGCCTATGATGGTCTAATATTGCACGGATAAATGCAGTTCAACTATTATTTTCTTAAATCCCTTTCTGAAGAGCTATGCCATAGTCTGGTAGGCCAACGTATATCCTCTGCCTTTTCTCAAAACAAAGATGAGCTGATCTTGTGTTTTACTGGTCAGGGGTCGGAATGCTTCATCAAGGCAAACTTGGATAGTCAGACGTCTCTCCTCTCCTTTCCAACTGTATTTGCACGTGCCAAGAAAAATTCGATAGACCTATTTGGAGATTTGCAAGGACAAGAAGTAATTGATATCAGACAGTTTCTCAATGAGCGTTCTTTTTCTATTAAGTTGACAGAAGACTATGAATTGTTGTTTAAACTCCATGGAAGGCATTCGAATGTTTTACTCTTCCATAAGGGTGCATGGCAATCCATGTTTAAAAAGAGCATTGAAAAGGATAAGGAGACTACGTTAGCTGCATTGGACCGTCCAATTGATCAAAGTGATGCAGCGATTAGGGCGGCTGAGTTTAATTTATTTAAAATCTACCCCACTTTCGATAAGCACATCAAGGCTCACTTAAAATCTCAGGGCTTCTATGATGAGGTGAATCAAAAAACTAGACTTAGCATACTACATGAGTTGCTGGATCAATTAAATGATGGTCAGTTTTATGTATCAGTGGATTCCCCTGATTTAAAACTTTTGAAACCAGCAGTTGAACACCAGGTTTTTACAAGTCCCATTTCAGCGTCAAATCATTTGGCCCGTGAATTTTTTACCAATCATGGATTCAGTCAGCTCAAGAATAAGTTATTGGCTCAAGTCAATAAAGAAATAAAGAAAAGCGAATCTTACATCAATCAGAATGATAACAAATTAGCCGAGATTGAGAATCGCAGAGGCTATGAGGAGTTGGCCAATATCCTTATGGCCAACTTGCATATAAAAGTAGAACCAGCCTCCAGCAACATTGAATTGTTTGATTTTTACTCCAATAAGCCTATCAAAATCAAATTGAAACCTAATCTATCTCTTCAATTAAATGCGGAAAACCTTTACAGAAAGGCCAAAAATCAAAACAAAGAAATTCAAATATTAAAGAAAAACATTTCCGCCAAGAGGATACTGCTTGAATCTCTAAAAAACAAAGCACAGGAGATTGAGTCTATTCGTGATATGAAAGGACTCAAAGCTCATGAGAAGCCCACCTCTACGAGTATCAAGACGTCTACACCATTTATGGAATTCAATATTGAGGGCTTTCAGGTGTTTGTAGGAAAAAATGCCAGAAACAATGATCTACTCACACAGAAGTTCGCAAAAAAGGATGATCTCTGGCTGCACGCCAGAGATGTATCAGGTTCGCATGTGATTATTAGAAATCCGAATGGGTTGAATATTCCTATGCACGTAGTAGAACGAGTGGCTCAGATAGCTGCATGGCACTCTAAACGCAAGTCTGACACATTATGTCCAGTGATCTACACCCCTAAAAAATTTGTTAGAAAACCAAAAGGGGCATTGCCTGGGCAAGTACTTCTGTCTAAAGAACAAGTGGTGTTGGTCGAGCCGAAAAGACAAAAGAATTAGCTGCTCATTGCATGATCAATAGGTCTGTGCTTTAATATCCGCATTATTTTATGTAGATGTACTTACATAAAATAATGCGGTAATCTAAAATTAACTTGTCTTAGATCTAATGCCCATGTCCTTCACCTTCTTCCTCAGTATTTTTAGCTTTTGCCAACAATGTGAAAGCACCCTGAGTAACCAGCTTCACTTCTTTATATTCTGTAGTGCTATCTAGAAATTCTATTTGTGTGAAGCCATCTTCAGAATTGCCTGTGCGAATTGCCAACATTTCAAAAGTAAGTGTTTTTTCGCCTCCTTCTATATTATGTTCTTCCACATATCCGAAAACGAAGTGCTTGCCACCATAACGAACGACTGCTTGTTCTGGCACAGCCCACACTTCTCGGCTGTCAGTTTCCACTCTTGCTGATACATACATGCCAGGAAGTAAATCTTCATACTTCTCTTTGAGGTGTCCATGCACTGTGACAGAGCGATCTTCCCGAACATTTCTTCCAACTAAAAATACTTCTGCTTCACGCCATTGATTTGGTGCATTTGCTAGAGAAAAACGAATCCGTTGACCTTTTTTTACTCCAGAGATTTCATTCTCATAGACGGTGAGCTCTACATGTAAATCATCTGCATTGGTAATGTCCATGATAACGTCTTGTGGATTGACGAATTTGCCAATATTGGTGTAAACCTCCCTTACGTAACCTGATACTGGAGCATAGATATTGGTTGAAGTAGAGACTTTTCCATTTCGGATACTTGTCGGATTTAGTCCTATCATTTTTAATCTAGCCTTCATTGTTTTGATGCGCGCTTCATTGGCTAGATAGATGCTTTTAGCTTGTTGAAATGTTTTTCCAGCAGCAACCTTTTCAGCATACAATTCCTTTTGACGATCAAATTCAGCTTTTAGATACTCTTGATTAGCCAAGCCTTCCAAATAGTCTTGCTGATATTGGATAAATTCAGGGTTTTCAATGACAGCCAATAGTTGACCTTTTTTTACTGATGTCCCTGGTAGCATATCTATAAACTTGATAAAACCGCCATAAGGCATATTGATGGAAATATTGCTCTGAGGGGGAACATCAATCATGCCGTTCACCTGTAGTTCCTCGCCAATAATCCGCTTCTCAATAGAGCCGATGCGCAATTTGGCTTGTTCAAATTGTGCTTGAGTCAGCTCAACGATATTCTCTTCTACGTGATGTTTTTCTTGTTCTACTTTTGATTTAGTCTCACATGCTAGCACAACAAGCGCCAGTAGGACAAGCACAAATGTGCCTTTGATATATTGAAATAAATTTTTCATCGAATTTCTATTTTTGATTATTGAATTCCTGAGATGAATTCAATTTGTATAATAACCTGATTGTATTGATTTAATAAGTTCAAATAATTGAATCGAACATCAAGTGACCTACTGAGTCCTTGTGTGTACTCCACATAACCAATCGCTCCACTTTCAAATCCTTTTTGAGCTTGCGTTAGAATTAAGTCTGCTTGCGGAAGTGCATTGGCTCGATAGTATTCCAAACTATTTTGAAATTTTTTGAACTGTTGCAGGAGTGATTTCAGTTTGCCTTCTAATTCGTTAGTTATGACTTTTAGCTGAGCCTCACTTTCTTGCATTTTCAACTCACTAGCTTTTATTCCCGAAAGATTAGATTTAGCTCCGAATATTGGAATGGCAATGCCTACCTGAAAACCAGTAAACCTGTCACTTGATACATAATTGATAGGATTACCATTAATATCCTGATTGGGCCCATTGAGCGATTGGTTGAAATAACCCACTGAAAAGTCGGGCATAAAACGAGATTGTTCCAAGGATTTTTCTCGTTTGGCCACTTCAATTTGCTGCTGAAACCAAGCTAACGTAGGATTACCTGATAGGTCGGTACTTTCTAGTAAAGTTTTGACTTCTCTGGCTTCCAAAACTTTAGTCTCTATTTCAACTGGTTCTTCAGTATTCAATAGGATTCTCAAATGTGTTTGAAAAATTTCTATGTCTGATCTGTTTTGATCTATGAGCACTTTTATTTCAGCTACCTGTGATTCAGCTGTGGCCTTTTCTAAAAGATTGCTTTCGCCCGTTTGATAACGTAACGTGGCAACCCTTACAAAACTTTGATAGATACTGTCCTGATCTAGAAGCAGATCTCTCTTGCATTTTTCGAACCATAACGTGTACCAAACTGACTTTACTTGCTGTACCAACTCGTTTTGTGTAGCTGTGAGCATCCATTCACTAGCCGCAATTTTCGCTTTGGCTAACTTGTTTTGATTACTATAAACCGTCGGAAACGCAAAGTTTTGACTGATATTGTACTGGCTATCATTGTCAAGGACACTGTTATACTGACCATGGGTCAAACTAAGGTTCGTATTAGGGAAATTCCAACTAGACCCTTTTTGTACTATCTCTTGTTGTGTCTGGAGTGCTGCTACTTTCATTTTAGGGTTATTGGCAATAGCCATTTGAATAGCTTCATCTAAAGATGTATAAGTGTGGCTAGCCTCTTGTGCATTTACCTTCACAGTTTGGCAAAGTAAGAGACTTATAGCCAACAAGGGAGTAATCACTTTTGTTTTCAATTTTATCCCTCTTTCTAGATAATAGTACAGAATTGGCAACACGATCAAGGTTAGGAAAGTAGCGCTTATCAACCCACCAATAACAACAGTAGCTAAAGGTCTTTGAACTTCTGCGCCTCCAGATTGAGAGAGTGCCATGGGCAAAAATCCTAAAGATGCTACTGCAGCAGTCATAATAACTGGTCGGAGACGTATGCTTGTACCTTTGTAGATTCGTTCAAATACATCTTGCACACCTTCCTTTTTCAGGTGATTAAATTCACCGATTAAGACTATTCCATTTAAAACTGCTACTCCAAAAAGTGCGATAAATCCAACTCCTGCGGATATGCTAAAAGGCATATCCCTAACCGTTAAGGCTGCAATTCCTCCAATTGCGGAAAGGGGTATGGCAGTAAATATGAGAAGACTTTGTTTGATAGAAGAGAATGTGAAATAAAGCAGGACAAAAATCAGAAGTAAAGCTAGAGGAACGGCATAACTTAGTCGTTCGCGAGCTTCCAGTAGATTTTCGAATTGTCCGCCATAAGCAGCAAAGTATCCGGGAGCAAAAACAACCGATTTATCAATTTTATTCTTCAATTCAGTTACTACACTTTCGACATCTCGGTTTCGAACGTTAAATGCTACAATGATTCGTCTTCTCGTATCGTCCCGCTGAATTTGATAGGGGCCATCTTCTATTTCCACATCTGCTACTTGATACAATGGTATTTGATGGCCATCCTTACGAGTGATGTAGAGATTACGCACAGCACTCACATCGTGGCGATTTATCTTTGATAACCTGACTACTAGATCAAATCTCCTTTCATTTTCAAAAACTAGCCCAGCGGATGCTCCAGCGAAAGACGCTTGCACAGCATTATTCACATTGCTGACACTCAAGCCGTATTTGGCCAATTGATCACGTTTATAGTTAATGACTATCTGTGGAATACCTGTTACTTCCTCTATGTACAAATCAACAGCTCCTTCTACATTTGAGGCTATTTGACCTACTTGGTCTGCATATTCCGAAAGTTCATCGAGATTTTCTCCATAAATCTTGACAGCTACATCTTGTCGAACACCTGTCATCAGCTCATTGAATCGCATTTGAATTGGCTGTTGAAAGCCAAAAGTGACACCTGGAATCACTTCCAGTGCTTCGGCCATTTGGTTAGCCAATTCTTCTCTGTTTGAAGCAGATACCCATTCCGATTTGTCTTTTAGTATGATCATGAGGTCAGCGGCTTCAATAGGCATAGGATCCGTAGGTATCTCGCCTGATCCAATTTTAGAAACCACTTGCTCTACTTCTGGGAATTGATCTAATAAAATTTTTTCTGCTTGAGTAGTTGCGCTGATCGTATGATCTAATGAACTCCCTGTAATCACCCTGGTTTCTACAGCAAAATCACCTTCTTCCAAAGTAGGAACGAATTCTCCTCCCATATTGGAGAATACCCATAGAGAAATACCAAACATTCCTAAAGTAACAGTCAAAACCAATGGCCTTTTATGCATCATCCAAAGAATTGTAGGCTCATACAATTTGTGAAAGAATGACATGATCTTATCTGAAATATTGGGTTTGTAGACCGTGTCTTTGCTCAGTGCCAAGGCTGACATCATAGGCACATAAGTCAAAGAAAGAATGAATGCTCCCAAGATGGCAAAACTTACAGTTTGAGCCATTGGCCCAAACATTTTACCTTCAATCCCCACTAAAGCCAGGATGGGCAGATATACGATGAGAATAATAATTTCTCCAAATGCAGCTGAATTTCGAATTTTACTAGCCGATTGGTAGACTTCTTCGTCCATCTCATTTTGTGTCAACCTTCTTCCCAATTTCACTAAGCCCAAATGATGAAGAGTGGCTTCAACTATAATCACAGCTCCATCTACAATTAGCCCAAAATCTATTGCCCCAAGACTCATGAGATTACCTGACACCCCAAATAGATTCATCATTCCGAATGCAAAAATCAGCGCTAATGGAATCATTGATGCCACAATTAAGCCTGCTCTGAAATTCCCCAAAAGCAGTAGCAAAATAAATATTACAATTAGTGCCCCTTCAGCTAGATTTTTGGTCACTGTACCTATAGCTGTGTCAACTAGCTTGGTTCTGTCCAAGAATGGCTCTATGGTGACACCTTCTGGTAATGTTTTTTGTATCTCAGAAATTCTATTCTTTACATTGGCAATGACTTCGGCCGAATTTTCCCCCTTCAACATCAAAACAATAGCGCTGACTACTTCTCCCTCGCCGTTGCGAGTGGTAGCCCCATAGCGAACGGCACTTCCTAGCTGAACTTGCGCGACATCTTTGATTAGTATTGGAATGCCATTTGCATTGCTTTTAACCAAGATGCTCCTGATGTTATCCATACTACCAACCAAGCCTTCACTGCGTATAAAATAGGCATTCTTGTTTTTTTCAATGTAAGCACCTCCAGTATTTTCATTGTTATCTTTCAATGCTTGAAATATCTCGGCAATTGAAATATTCATGGCCCTTAGTCTGTCTGGATCTACAGCTATTTCGTACTGTTTTAGATAACCTCCAAAGCTGCTCACGTCCGCTACTCCAGGCGTTCCTAAGAGTTGTCTACGTACTACCCAATCCTGAATGGTTCGTAACTCGCGAGCATCGTATTGGTCTTTGTATCCTGGTTTCGTACCTACTACATATTGGTAAATTTCTCCAAGCCCTGTGGTGATAGGAGCCATACCTGGCTGACCTGCTCCAGGAGGTATTTGTGACTGGACATCTACCAGTCGCTCACTTACCTGTTGCCTTGCCCAATAAACATCAACATCTTCTTTGAATACTACCGTAACAACGGACAATCCAAAGCGAGAGAAAGATCGAATTTCTTCTAGTTGAGGAATGGTGGCCATACCAATCTCTATAGGAAAAGTTATTAGTCGCTCTACTTCTTCTGCCGCCAGAGAGGGAGAGCTTGTGATGACTTGCACTTGATTATTTGTGATATCTGGCACCGCATCTATTGGAAGTTTCGTGAGTGAAAAACTTCCCCAAATAATCAGAGCAAGCGTGAGCAAGCCAATGATCAGTTTGTTTTTAACTGAAAATAATATGATTTTATCCAGCATAATATTTTTTTATAATTTCTGATAATTATTAAATGGGACATGAATTGTCCTGAGAAACTTGTCGAACAGTAAATATCATGGCCCATCGACTCCATATACCTGGAGCGATAGCAACACTAAACTATTCGAGAGTTATCAAGCCCGAGGCGGCTGAAAAGGAGTCTCCAAATATCGAGAGGAGAACATAAATTGATAAATTCCTTTAGAAGGCTCTAAAGGATTAATGTCAAGTTCAACAGAAAAGATGATCGTAGAAGAAATCAAAATATTTGTATGCTGACATTGGTGGTTACCATGAAAAGGCAAGTCGTCGTGCTCATTTTCGTCATGGTGGTTTTCTCCTTTGCCATGATCAATATAATCTTCCACCAAAAAGTCCCAAAAAGAGTCTCCATCTTGAGCTTTATGCTCTGTATAGTGATCTATCAGATTAGGAACTTGTTTGATTTCGCAGCACAAATCCAACCCCATCACGATTGCCGCGATAATAAAGAACACAGATAGTGATGTGGATTTGATGCCTTTCATTTAGAATACAAGTCTAACAAAAAAATAGATGTAACCTGTTTACAAAGCTTAATAATTCTTTACAACCCGTTGGCTCAGGTGCCTTTGGATACTCTAATTATGACAGCAACCACCTGGAATAGGACGCGTATCTTTATTGCAAGTCTGCTCAAAAATGAGTAATTTCTGTGTTGATACATTTATTAACATTCAACAAAACAACACAATTATGAACAACTTACCAGTAATTGGAAAATTTATGTATGCTATCCCCATGGCAGTATTTGGGCTATTTCACTTTATGAGTGCCAGTGATATGGGGGGAATGGTGCCTTCATTTATTCCAGGAGGTGTATTCTGGGTTTACCTAACTGGAGCAGCTCTGATAGCCGCGGCCGTAGCCATTATAATTGGCAAGAAGGCAAAATTGGCTACTCAACTATTAGGATTGATGCTCCTGTTGTTTGCTTTACTCATTCACCTGGTTTCTGTAATGAATGGGAATGACATGAGCATGCCAAGTCTACTCAAAGATGTTGCGTTGGCTGGTGGTGCTTGGTATATGTCTGGCCAACTATCTGACTAAAATTTAGTAATGCGCTCGTGATTTAATGAACAAGAATCATGAGCGTGTCTTTTTCTGATCCGACCATTCTAGATTGTTCTTCCTTATAAGATATGTCTCCTTTAGCAGATTTCATCTGTTCCACAAAATCGGTATCCACAGCCTCAGGACTTGGGTTTTTCTGAATATAGTTTGCTAATCCCATTAGAAAACCGCCTGTAGAATAACCCAAAGGAGCTTTAGTATTGCCCACTAATTTTAAGAAAGCGTTCGTCTCAGGATTGTTGATTACATTCACTTTGTACTCAGTGGAACTGCCTTCCGCCAATTCCCATCTACCACAACCAAATCCAGTCATAATATCTAGACACGAATGCCACTTACCGTTCATGTCCGTACTGGCAATTCCAGTCACGTTTTCTTTCCAGAACTTCGAGTTCAATATTTTACCCAGAGTAAAATAGGCATTACCCTCTGCTGCTTCTGTGAATATTTTACGAATATGTCCAACACCACCTTTGCCGAGTTTTTTTTCAGCTTGCATAAGCAATTTAATCATCACCAATGGGTGATAATTGGCGTAATGCTTGGTCCACGTAGAGTCAAATGCGTCTATGAAACCGTTGTCTGTGGCTAATCCTGTCAGGTGTAAATTCTTTATTAACTCAATGATTTTATAGTCATTGATTCCACTCGTATCTGTCAAGGGCTCGTCTTCTTCCTGCTGCTTGCCAAAGGACGGGGATGGGTTTAATTTTCTTCTGAGCCCCCTAAATATTTCGAAACGACTCTTGCTCTCCCCCCTGGACATACATTGCGATTGTTTTCCGTCAAAGGTTCCACAAGGTACTTCATACATGGCTTCTATAGCACCACACAAAAAACCGCAAGTAAAATACCCCACACCAGGGTGATTTTTTGGTCTTTCACCAAAGTACTTGATCCAGGTTGATGCATAATGATCTGAGTTGAGATCGGCATGACCTCCTTTGTTGGAAATTGAGCGAACAGATAATTTACCAAATCCACAATGCGCAAAATAGTTTTCAATAAACTTCTTGCGATCCTCTTCTTTCATTTTGCGCTGCTCTTCGAAAAACTTAGAAAACTGCGCATAACTCAGTACTTGGGCAGAAACAACCAGGACTGGCTTGAGGTCAATCTTACCTCCAAGTTGCTCAATTGCTTTTAAAATGCTAACGTTGAAATACTCACTTTGTAGGGATAATGGTTCTTCACCAAATTGATAAGTACTTTTATCTTCAAGATAAGTATCTAGGATCTCCATTTATTCAGGCTTCATTTAAGTCAGACTGATAAAATAAGCGTATACCGCCTAATTCACCAAGTTTGAAGCGAAGTTATTATAAGGGGTTAAGAAAAAAAATATTGATTTGATTTAATCAACAACTAAGAATCGTTGTCAGAAAGGATATACAAATCGATCACTGCCTTGGTTCGAGCCAGTAATTCTCTCAGAAGTGCCCAGATATGCGATTTTTTATCAGGGGTTTCTGCCACAAAACATTGCGCTTGCAACCCAAGGCTTTTTGCTATAAACAGGCATCTATAGGCATGGTATTCTTGTGTAATCAAAATGCATTGGTTGTAGCCATATACATCTCTTAGACGTTCCAAAGACTCTATGGTACGATTGCCATACTTATCCAATACCAATACATCAGATTCAATCCCCTGGTTCACCAAAGCCTTTTTCATGGCTTCGGCCTCGTCATAATAAATGGAATCTTTGGAACCACTTAAAATCAGACGTTCAACCTTACCTGTTTTCAACAATTGTTTGGCCGATTCTACTCTATGATCGAAAAAGGGATTGGACTCTCCATTTACCTGATGCTGACTCGTGCCAAATACCAAGCCCACTTCGGCTCCAATAAGTGCTCTGCTGTCTGTAATTATCCCCTGATGAGTCGACCCCACGATCCAAACATTGCAAATTACAATGAATGAAAAAGTACAGATTACTAGCCATTTTATTGTTTTTAGCATCTAGGAGTTGTTCTCTGGATTGGTATAAATTTTATCAAATGCGCGGATGTGCGCATCTACGTTTGGCACCATTTTCTGATACCATTCTAGTTTCAGCGAAAATATTTCATCTGACGATAAGCCAATATTTTCTTTATTACGAATTTGTCTTGAAAATTCTTCTAACACAATAGCAGCACTTACAGATATATTGAAGCTTTCTGTAAAACCAAACATAGGTATTTTAACAAACCCATCTGCGTTTTCCTTTACATAGTCACTAATGCCAGTTTCCTCAGCCCCAAACACAACTGCCGTTTTAGATGTCACTTCAAAATCGCGATAGTCCTTTGCATATTCATGTGGTGAAGTAGCGAGAATCTGATATCCTTCACTTTTAAGGTGATCAAAGCATACTTTCATGTTTTGATGCGTTTTATTGTATTTACACAATGTCAGCCACTTGCCTGCCCCTCTTAGCACATAGGGATTATAATCGTAAGCATTGCGCTGTTCGACCACATGTATGTCTTGTATCCCTAATCCTTCTGCCGTACGCATCACTGCACTTGCATTGTGAGCTTTAAATAAATCTTCCAACACCACAGTCAAATAACGTGTTCGCTGGCTGAGAATGTCTTCAAAACGCTTCTTTTTATGCTCAGTGACATATTCGGATAAATAGGCCAATAGTGCTTTTTGATATTGGATATTATTCAAAGAGCCCCAATTGTGGTTTTTCATCATCCTCCTCTTCTTCAGATTTGGAGCTACTTAAGTCAATAGAACTACCAACATCAAAACCTTCTTTTTTCGTTTCTTCTTCCTCCACTTCTTTTTGCACCTCAGCTTTTAAGTCTGCAAGTAGAGAGGGATCTACGGTTGTAGTTTCGTTTTCTTTAGATTTTTCCCCAGTATTCAGTTCATCAACTTTAGAGATGTTCTGAACTGGAAATTTATTTCCGATTGATTTCCAACCTTTCTTATCTATCAGTTCGGCCAAATGAAACGTTCTTTCACTCTTAGATCGCTCTCCTTTCTTTCTATAAGTCACATTCACCTGTGGTTTATCCACCACGGAAATATGCAGCAACTTAGAATTGGGTGATTCATTAATAAATGAAAAGGCTTTGCCTACAGTTAAAGTCTCAATGGTAAATCGCTTGATATACACCACTTTAGACTCCCCATCTTGATGTATTACACTTAATACTTGATCTGGGTCAAATTTATGGATACTGAAGATCTGGCCATGGTTGTAATGATTAGATAGCTCAAATGACGTGAGCTCATAGCTGCCATCTTTGTAGAAAACAATGACATAATCTTCTGCATTGAAATTACCCAAATGGATACCACGTTCATCACGATTCAAACGACCAATAGTGGCATCATACCAAATATTGGTTCCAGCCAGTGTAGACTTACCAGCAGTTTTTAAATCAATCTTTCTGACTGGGTATTTGGTTAGGATATTACCTCCAGCCCCCCGGCCTTTGATGTCGATTTCAGCGAAATCAAAATCAAATACTTTCTTACGTGCCTTGGCGCCTGCAGTCAAATAAACTGTGACAACTTCTGCTTCACCATTTGGATTGGCAGTGAAGTAGTGGACTTTAGAGCCTTTTTCACTCTTGGTCAGGTTATATTCCTTGTCTCTGGTCACAGAGGTCACATTGAATCTTTTGATCATGGTGCGGCCTGACTTCCCGTCCAAATAGCATAAATTATACACCATGCGCTCATCTCCTTTTTTGAAGACTCCCGCATATATGATGTCTTTACCAACAAAGACCTTGTCTTGTATTTTGGTGACCACGCAACGACCGTCCTTTCTGAAGACAATGATGTCATCCAAATCTGAACAGTCTGAGATGAATTCATCCTTCTTTAGACCATAGCCAATGAATCCGTCTTTATAATTGGCATATAGCTTGGCATTGTTGGCTGCCACGGCAGTTGCAGCAATGGTTTCAATTGATGATATTTCTGTTTTTCTCTCTCTGCCCTCCCCATATTTTTTGAGCAGATTCTGATAATAAGCTACTGCGTAGTCAATAATGTTGGCCAAATGATGCTCTACTTGCGTCAATTCTTCTTGAAGCTTTTTCATCAATTCATCCGCCTTGAATGAATCAAATTTAGAGATCCGTTTAATCTTAATTTCTGTCAAACGAACAATATCGTCTTGTGTGATTACTCGATAAAATTGAGGCTTAAATGGCTCCAAACCCTTATCAATGGTTTCAATTACAGCTTCCCAAGTCTCACATTCTTCAATATCACGATAGATTCTATTTTCGATAAATATTTTTTCTAAAGAAGAAAAGAGTATCTTTTCTAATAACTCCCCTTTTCGAATCTCCAATTCCTGACGTAACAGATCAACAGTTTGATCTGTGTTGATCCTCAGAATCTCATGTACATTGGTAAACAAAGGTTTGTCATCAACAATCACGCAGGCATTGGGTGAAATGGATACCTGACAATCTGTGAATGCATACAAGGCATCAATAGTAATGTCAGGTGATACGCCAGGTGCCAGTTGCACTAGGATTTCAATGTCTTTGGCTGTATTGTCTACTACTTTTTTGATCTTGATTTTCCCTTTATCATTGGCCTTGATGATAGATTCAATCAAACTGGTGGTGGTGGTGCCAAATGGAATGTCTTTGATCACCAACTGTTTCTTGTCGTATTCTTCTATTTTCGCACGAACCTTTATTTTCCCCCCTCTATGTCCTTTATTGTATTCTTCTACATCAATAGTGCCTCCAGTTTGAAAATCTGGATACAACTTAAAGCTCTTACCTTTTAGGTGTTTGATAGAAGCATCAATAAGTTCGCAGAAGTTATGTGGCAATATTTTGGTTGACAGACCAACAGCTATACCTTCCACGCCTTGCGCCAATAGCAAGGGAAATTTCACTGGAAGTGTAACAGGCTCTTTCTTTCGTCCATCGTATGACAATTGCCATTCTGTGGTTTGAGGATTATAAAGAATGTCTAAGGCCAGTTTGGAAGGTCTGGCCTCAATATATCGTGAGGCAGCTGCACGGTCTCCAGTTCGTACGTCTCCCCAGTTACCCTGCATATCTATCAGCAGTTCTTTCTGCCCCATATTGACCATGGCATCACCAATAGACATATCTCCATGGGGGTGGTACTGCATGGTGCTACCAATGATATTGGCCACCTTATTGTATCTACCATCATCCATTTCCTTCATGGCATGAAGGATGCGGCGTTGCACAGGTTTTAATCCATCATTGATGGCCGGCACGGCTCTTTCAAGAATTACATAAGATGCATAGTCCAAAAACCAATTTTCGTACATACCTGATACAGGTATGACATCGTGTATGGGCTCGTTTGATTTGTTTTGACCGTTGATATTATTGTTTTCTTCCATTGGTTAAACTAATTCTTCCTCTACTAGATCCTTTTCTACTCTAAGCTTATCAATTATGAAATTTTGTCTATCTGGGGTGTTTTTACCCATATAGAATTTCAGGAGATCTTCGATTTTAGTATCCTTTTTGAGAATGACTGGCTCTAATCTGATATCCTCTCCAATGAACTCACCAAATTCTTCTGGTGAAATCTCTCCTAGCCCTTTAAATCGGGTGATTTCAGGTTTATTGCCTAATTTGGCAATGGCTCTTTGTCGCTCTTCGTCACTGTAGCAATAGATGGTTTCTTTCTTGTTTCTAACCCTAAATAAAGGGGTTTCCAGAATGAATACGTGGCCACTTTTAACCAGTTCAGGAAAAAATTGCAAGAAATAGGTAAGCAACAAAAGTCGAATATGCATGCCGTCTACATCCGCATCAGTAGCGATAACTATCTTTCTATAACGGAGTCCTTCTATTCCATCTTCAATATTGAGTGCATGCTGAAGCAGATTAAACTCTTCATTTTCATAAACTACCTTTTTGGTATGTCCAAAACAGTTAAATGGCTTCCCTCTCAAACTAAATACAGCTTGTGTCTGTACATCCCGAGATTTAGTAATAGACCCACTAGCTGAATCTCCCTCTGTGATAAACAGCATGGTTTCTGCCAAGCGATCCTCATCTCCTTTCTTATCGTCAAAATGAAGACGGCAGTCTCTCAATTTCTTATTATGCAGGTTTGCTTTCTTGGCTCTGTCATTGGCTAATTTTTTTATGCCCGCTATTTCTTTTCTTTCGCGTTCTGACTGTAGAATACGTTTGAGTAACGCATCTGCAACTGCTTGATTTTTATGCAAGTGATCATCCAAGGCCTTTCGCACAAAGTCAAGCACAAAACTTCTCATGGTAGGTCCTTCGTGCGCCACATTCAAAGAACCTAGCTTTGTCTTAGTTTGCGACTCAAAAACTGGCTCTTGTACTCTTACAGCTATGGCACCAACAATACTGGCTCTAATATCTGCAGCATCATAGTCCTTCTTATAAAAATCCCTTATGGTCTTGACAACAGCTTCTCGGAATGCAGCCAAATGTGTACCGCCTTGGGTCGTGTACTGACCGTTTACGAATGAGTAGTATTCTTCTCCGTACTGATTGGAGTGGGTAATGGCTAACTCAATGTCGTCTCCTTTTAAATGTATAATTGGATACCTGATATTATCCACATCTGATTTTCTGGTTAATAGATCTAACAGTCCATTCTCGCTATGATATTTCTCACCATTGAAATTGATGGTCAGTCCAGCATTCAAGAAAGCATAGTTCCAAATTTGATTGTCGAGATACTCAGGAATGAAATGGTAGTTTTTGAAAACGGTATTGTCTGGCTCAAATGTAATCAGCGTCCCATTGCGCTCACTTGATTTAACGATTTTAGCATCATTGGTCAATTCACCTGTATTGAACTCAGCTAATTTGGTTTCTCCTTCGCGGAAGGACTGTACTTTGAAATACGTGGACAGTGCATTTACTGCCTTGGTACCTACCCCGTTCAGTCCAACTGATTTTTGAAATGCAGATGAATCGTACTTACCTCCAGTATTGATTTTAGACACGCAGTCTACCACTTTTCCTAAAGGAATCCCGCGACCATAATCCCTAACTTCTACCCTGTGATCACCTACTTTCACATGGATGGTTTTACCATGTCCCATCACGTGCTCATCTATACAGTTGTCTATCACCTCTTTTACTAAGACATAGATCCCGTCATCAACAGCCGAACCGTCTCCGAGTTTACCTATGTACATACCAGGTCTTAGCCTGATGTGCTCACGCCAATCGAGTGACTTAATACTATCTTCATTATATTCTACACTAGCAGCCATACGTCTCCTATTCCTAAAGATTATTAATCAAAAACTAAAAATGGGGGTTTTACACTTTCCAAAATCGGAGGTGAATATAGAGCATTTGGAGTAAAAATATCAACCCAAAATACCTATGCGTCAACCCCAAAACGATTAAATTATTTGACTGATTATTTAATTCAATCTAGATAACTAATTGACAGACAAGAACTTTTTACTTCTTTGAAAATTGTAAATAAATAAACCAAAAAATCCAACCTGCCAAAAGTATTGGCCCAATGTAAATCAAAGCAACATAGTTGGTGATGTCAAAATGCTCTGAGTTGTGATACATACCCACGAACATGATAGAGAAGATGTAAATCACATTGATGACGAACGATAGCCCCATCAGCCAGTGATAAACCAATTCTGCTGAGGACATGTCTTCAAAATCCGTCTTCCCAAGATTTAAGTGGCCCCTATTCATTTTTCTGTACAAAAGAATAGCGCCATTCGTGAGAACAAATAACCCCAAAGCCGCATAGAAAAAATCAGCACGCTGGATCAATACACTGGCATCACCATTGGATTCGAAAAATACACCTATCTGATCTGGTAAAAATGCATACACATAAAGTAGGATGGCGAGAAAAACGAAAATGGAAAGGGTGTAAAGTAACTTGGTAACTTTGATCATCTTATTGCGTCAGTTCAAACCACAAATGTATATAATGTCGATAGGAATCAAAGGATTAATTTCCTTGTGCTTCGTCACTTGAAAACACTTTCTTAATTATTGCACTCGTGTAATCCATAGGATTTGCTCTAATCTTTTTCTCTTCATTCCCAATGAGGTAGAAAAGCCCATCAATCGCTTTATCAGTGGCATAACCATCAAGTGTTGCTGGTAGTTTTTCTGACTTCAAATAATCTCTTGTTTTGATAGTGTAGCTGTTAATCAAATAATTAACCTCATATTCATAGTTCACAAAATCAGCAACAGATCCGTAGATTTCAGTAGCATGTGTATTATTCAAGGCTTGTTTGATTTCAGGTCTGAAAGCTGATTGTAAATTGGCTTTGGTTTTAGTGTAAAAGTAATCTGTGGCTGACTGCTCCCCTCCTTTTAAAATACCAAGTGCATCTGAGAAACTCATGGTGCTAATAGCCTCACCAAAAATAGGCACAGCCTTTTTTGCAGCTTGCTCGGCACCCCTATTCATAGCTATTACCAATTCATCGAATGGATCTGAATTCAAATTTGGGTTTACTGACACATAAGTATCGAGCATCTTTTTGTAGGATACTTTCACAGCACCATTTAGTAGGGACACTGAGCCAGCATTAATTTCCTGTTGAAGGGATTTTACCTCTTGAGGCAATATCAACATAATAGCTTCATTTTTTAAATATCCATTCACGGTAGAGGCAGATGTTACTGATTTGTCAAGCCCAATATTCAAGGCTTCCTTTAAACCAGCTACAATTTCTTCATTAGACAAGCCCAAATTTTGGTCTAGGATTGTCTTTAGTTCAGCACATCCAATCGCAGAAAGCAAGATTGAAATTGCAATTATCCCTTTTGTAAGTTTCATAATAATATTTTTCTTTCAGTCAATCAAAATTAGACTGATTTTGTTTCATCAGTGATTATAAATTGAATAATTAAATCATAACTTCGGCCCTATATTAAATAATACAATAAAGGACAGTCATTCACAATGCAAGAGAAGTTAATCATACAAAGTGTCTTATCAGTTGGTCTGCTGATTGTTTATTCGATCGCCAAATTCCTGACCAGAAGATACACGGAGAAATTTGCCACAAGTCGAAAATTCAAAAAAGGTCGCGCAGCAGATACTGCCAAGATCATCAACAGCACCTTTTTAATAGTTAGCTTAATTATTCTTGGCTTTATCTGGAATATCACTTTTGAAGGCCTTGCCATCTATTTTGCTTCTTTTTTCACAGTGGCTGGTATCGCATTATTTGCTAGCTGGTCTATCCTGAGCAATATTACAGCCAGCGCCGTTTTGTTCTTTAGCTTTCCACATAGGATCGGCTCCAAAATCAGAATTATAGATGGAGACAATACTGTAGAGGGGTCTATTGTAGATATGACACTCTTCTCATTGCACATTGAAGTTGAGAAGAAAAAAATTGTTTTTTACCCCAATAATCTTGCAGTACAGAAGCCAATTATGGAAATTATGGATTAGTACTTACTAGTTCCTGACTACACATGAAAGAATTCCTTCAATTCAAGCTTATCCATTTCGGAGACATCAATATCATGGTGTATCATATCTTGGCCATTGTAGGCGTGGTGATTGTGACCAAACTGGCCTTGCTCCTGCTCAGAAGATTTTTCAAGAGGCAGATTAAAGTTGGTCAATTTGATGAAGGCCGGGCTTGGGCTTTTTATCAGATCATTAAATACGTAATCATTGTAGCAGCTATTGCTATTGGTCTGGAACTGATAGGTGTTCAGCTGACGTTGCTATTGGCAGGTTCGGCGGCTTTATTGGTAGGCTTTGGACTTGGGGTGCAGCAGCAGTTCAATGACCTGGTCTCTGGTTTAGTATTGCTTTTTGAAGGTACAGTGTCTATTGGAGACATTGTGGAATTGGAGGGACTGGTAGGCAAAATTACAGAAATCAATATCCGAACTTCTCAGGTGGTTACCAGGGATGGAATCATTATCATAGTGCCTAATTCCAAATTAGTCAGTGATAAAGTGATCAACTGGTCACATAACCGTCAATCCACTCGTTTTGTGGTTAAGGTAGGAGTTGCCTATGGCACGGACGTAAAAAAAGCAACAGCCTTAATAGAACAAGCAGCTACCAACCATCCTGAAGTAGCCAAAAAACCTCAGCCATTTGCCAGGTTCATAGATTTTGGCAATTCTTCTCTTGATTTAGAAATTAGATTTTGGTGCAAAAATATGTGGCAGATAGAGTCAATCAAGAGTGATATTAGATTCGAAATCTATGACCTATTTCATAAGAATGGAATAGAAATACCCTTTCCTCAAACAGATATTCACATTAAATCAAATCATACCCAATGAGCAAATTTTCACTTAAAGACAAAGTAGCAATTGTAACAGGTGCAAGTAAAGGTATTGGCGAAGCCATGGCCAGTATATATGCAGCCGCAGGTGCCAAAGTAGTGGTATCCAGCAGAAAACAGGAGGCCGTGGATGAAGTGGCCGAAAAAATCACTGAAGGTGGATTTAAAGCCATAGGTGTTGCGTGTAATACTGGCGATATGGATCAAATTGGACATTTGGTAGATCAGACCTTGGAAGCGTATGGTAAAATTGATATTGTGGTAAACAATGCAGCTACCAACCCAGTGTTTGGTCCAGTGGTTCAGACCAGCACTGATGCATTTGACAAAATCATGGATGTGAATGTAAAAGGGCCTTTTGAATTGGCCAAACTGTGCGTGCCTCACATGGAAGCTGGAGGATCTATTATCAACATCAGCAGTGTGGGGGGCATTTCGCCAGAAGCTCATCTAGGCATATATAGTGTGAGTAAGGCTGCTTTGATATCTCTGACCAAAGTATTGGCTAAAGAACTAGGACCACAAGGCATTAGAGCCAATGTGATCTGCCCTGGTTTGATCAAAACCAAGTTTAGTGAAGCCCTTTGGACTAATGATGACTTGACTAAAAAATTTGTGAAGCACTTGCCCCTCCAAAGAATTGGTGAATCAGATGAAATTGCCGGATTGGCGTTGTTTCTGGCCTCTGAAGCCTCTTCTTATTGCACAGGGGGTGTTTATACAGCAGACGGTGGATTTACTATCTAAAACTACTATATTCGAATCCAAATTAAGATTAATTCAATGACACTAAAGACAAAAATTTCCACTGGCATTTT
Source organism: Reichenbachiella faecimaris (assembly GCF_900176375.1). GTDB lineage: Bacteria > Bacteroidota > Bacteroidia > Cytophagales > Cyclobacteriaceae > Reichenbachiella > Reichenbachiella faecimaris. The sequence goes on from NZ_FWYF01000001.1 coordinate 279,109, forward strand.
AGCACTATTTATCATTATTCAATTCTTTGGCATAGACAAAGAAAACCCATCTTATGCTGCTGAAAATGATTTTATCGAAATTATGAATCCGCCTACAGAAATTGCTCAAATCATCAAAACTTCATGCTATGATTGTCATTCATATCATACAAAGTATCCCTGGTATACAAGTGTTGCGCCTATTTCATGGTGGATAGGAGATCATATTGAAGAAGGTCGTGAACATTTCAACTTGTCAGAATGGGGCACATACTCAGAGAAGAAAGCGCTGCATAAACTGGAAGAATTTTACGAAGAAGTGGAAGAAGGTGAGATGCCTTTGACTTCATATACCTTGATCCATGGTGAAGCCAGCCTTACGGATGAACAAACGAAAAAATTAATCACTTGGGTCAAGAGTTTGCCAGGTGTGAAATAGTGGCAATTCAATAATCAAATCTCTCGTAATCTTCAGAGAAGATCTCTGCTACTATATTTGATTGATCTGAAACATTTATGGTTTGACTCTTATTGAGCCTTTGATTTGTCCATTCTATTTGGTAAGACATCAGGTATGGGACTGCCTTCTCTTCAATTTCTTCCACTTTGAAAATTTTCACTCTTCCTACGTTTTGTAGTGAGATATATTGAGGTAAAAAATGTATTTCTTTGATTGAATCTGGGATTTTTTTAATCAAATGGACAAATTTTTCGAAAGACGTCTGATTAGAAAATAGCCCGAAATACAAGCTATGAAAATACGATTGTTGATTCCGATTCCATACTTTGTCCTTGAAGCAAGATACCATTCGATCATAAGGATCTCTGACTATCGTAAATACTTCAAACCCGTCTTCAACATAAGGTTTCATATTCGCTTTAGCCTTCTGATGAATTTCAGTCACAGACATTGAAGCAACATCCCACTCTGGATAATGCGCTTGTAGCATAGCAGCCAAAATTGATGTACTTCCCGTTTTACATATCCAGATGTAAGCCAATTTCTTTTCTGGCCAATGATATACATAATGCGGCCATTGTTTGTTCAATCTATAGAGTCCAAATAAGGATGCTATTTGGCAAACAATTGGTGTCTTGAGCATTATCGTTTTCCATTTGGCCTGGTCTGGGTCAATCTCGTTTTCTGGGTATAAAAGTGGTTGAAACAATTTGCCATGCTTTATCAGTACAAAGAAAAATAAGACCCACTGTTTCATTGTTGGATATGTGCTTTTGGCTAACTATAACTTGATGCCTAAAGTTAAGTAGAAACTTCTTCCGTCTGAAGGAATAATTCCCGGGCCAGGATACCCTGTGGCTCTTCTTGTGAAATAGTTATTGTCTGTCAGGTTATTGATACCTGTTTCCAACTTCAACATTTTGTATGCGTAGGATAATGAGAAATCCACAATATAATAGGCTGGAATCTCTCCTATTACCCCTTCCCTTGCGCTTCCTGATTCCGCCACATTTGAGTTTTCGGCGTCAGTGAATTGTTTGGACAAGCTTGTAAACTGAATACTGGAGAGTAGGTTTTTGTACCCCATATTGAGTCCAGTCTTAATATTGACGTCAGGGATGAATTCTACCTTATGCCCATCTACATTGTTATTGCCCTCAATGGAGTTGAGGTACCTAGACCCTGTGAATGCAGCATTTACAAACCAGTTGAATTTCATCTTTTTATTATCCCCCTGAAATGTTTCTATAAGATTCCAATCAACAAAAAACTCAAGCCCATAAATCATGGCATCACCAATATTGGTACGGACACGATTGGCGCGATCGTCAAACACAATACCAATTCGATCTTTGTACATCATCACATAAGCACCCACATCATAGGAAACATACTTTTTCCACTTTCCTCTCAACCCAATGTCTGATGTATAGCCATTTTCGTCCTGTATATTTTCATCAATAATAAAAGAGGGGTTGACTGTTCTGATATCACTGAAAGTAACTGAGCGATAATTTTGAGAGAAGTTCCAGTAAAGCTCCAGATTGGGGTTGAATTCATTGCTTAGTCCAAGACCAAATAGCACGAAAGTTCTTGGTAATGAAAGTGATTCTGTAGAATCCGTATCCACAGCACTGGATCCAAGGCTGTTTACAAGATATGTGCCTTTACTTCGAGTCAGAATATGCTCTACTCTAATACCAGGCGTAATGGAAAAATGGTCATTCAAGTAGATGATGTTTTCGCCAAAAAAGGCCAAATTTCTATTTGGAAAAATATAATTCGAATTATTAGGATAATCAGAAAGGCTATTGTGGAAACTAAAATCAGCGCTTGAACCATCAGCTCCTTGCCCTTGTATGGAGCCATTTTCAGCATGATAGTATTTTGAACCCACCAAAAGTACTGCGTCTCTGTTGAACAAACCATATCTGGTGAGCAACCTTGCCTCTATTCCCCAATTATTGAAAGTGCCTTTAATTAAATCTCTAGGATAAATATAATTTCCCTGTTCATCCTTCCAGTCTGGTTCGCTTACAGGGTTTCTATTAAGTCCTCCTAAACCAGGAATCCCTCTAAAACCAAGGGCATTTCGTTCTGCATTTAAGCCAAACACGTTGAGGCTGAAGTCTGTTCGATTTGAGAATTTATGATCCAATCGTATAGCATAGAGCTTCCAATCCACTTCAAACCAATTTCTTTCGCGATTGCTGAACATGGGATCGTCTGCAAACTGACTATCTGTTAACCCACCAGCTTGCTGTGCCAGATATTTGAGATACGTAAAGTCAGCTGTGATACTCGTTTCATCACTGAAAGCATATCTGACATTGGCAAAGAGATTTTTCGAATCGAATTCAGAATTTGGACGATAGCCATTGCCCTGCTTATAGTTGAAATAAGTGTAATAACTAAACTTGCCAACAGTACCACTCAAACTGTTGAAACTAGTGTACAGGCCAAATGAGCCAATGGTTTGGCGTGATTTCAATTCTATTTTCTTGTCAGCCACTGGCTTTTTCATTTTGAAATTGATCAAACCACCAAACTGTGTTCCATATTGTAGCGAAGCAGCACCTCGAATTACTTCTATCTCTTCTAATCCTTCTACAGGTGGTGTGTAATAGCTCTCTGGATAACCCAATACATCTGCACTAATGTCATAGCCATTTTGTCGTGTATTGAAATTGGATGTTCTGTTTGGGTCTAGCCCCCTACCTCCTATACTTAGCTGTAGTCCCCCATCATTGCTTTCGTAGATATTGAGACCCACAACCTGAGAATAAACCTGTCGGGCATTGTTGCTGGCTCGATTCCCAACCATCTGATCAAGTAGGATTACTTCACTTTTCTTACCCGCGTAGATTGCTGTGCCTTCTACAGGCTGTAGCCGCTTGAGACCAAATATCTCCTCTTTCTTTTGATTAATAACAACCTCTGAGAGTTCAGTAGTAAGTTCGCTCAGTTCAAATTCTAAGGTTTGATTCTTACTTAATTCAATTTGGGTGGCGAGTGTTTCGTATTGATAAGAGAAAACAACTAAAGTGTACTTTCCACTTGGAATATCCTTAAACTGAAAGTTTCCATCCTTGTCAGTATCAACGAGTTTCTTTAATTCCTCAATATAAATTTGAGTTGAGGCAATACCTTTTTTGGATACTGAGTCAGTCACTTTACCCTTCAGTTCAAATTGCGCCCAAGAAATTTGAGCCAGCAACATCAACATACCCACTATACTACAGACCTTTAATTTCATCTTCGAATGGTAAAATCCACTGCTTAGGTTCAAATGATTCTTTCTCTTTCATTAAATCAACTTCAGAGTTGATGAATGGACGACTAGATCTTCCATTGAGCGCGACGTAGCTTTCTACATATACCTCGACATTCCTATGACCCTGTGGCATAAAATGCCTGCCTAAGTGATGCGCATATTCCAATATGAAATCAGGCTGAAAAGACATCTGTTTCTCTTGAAATGGTGTTAAAAAATCACTGTTGTCCACATAAAAATATTGACCAGTTTCTCCGTTTACAATTTTGAAATTGGCCACACCTGCTTTTTCCATAAGCATCACGCGCCAGGAAAAACGAAATCCCTCTTCAGTCCAAAACAACTCACCTGGGTAACTTAAATACCTGAATGGAATCGTCAATTGGAGCGCAAAGAAAACGATAATCAAGCTTACTTTTGCCCTCTGCTTAAAAGATTTATAATTTAAGGTCAGTTCCCGACCAGGGTTTGGGTTTGGATTCATCCAATGTACATATTGACCCAAGTTGTTCAGTAGGTTGGCATGCCAATTTGGTGTGAAGAAAATCAGCGTACAAGCTATCATCAAGTAAGGAAACATACCTATAGGAAAAAGTATACTCGTCAGCAGATGAAATCCAATGACCATAAAATACCCAAACCATCTGGTGGTAGCATACAATAGTAAAAAGGGCACTGTTAGATCATAAAAGGCTCCTATCCAGCTTAGCGCATAGTGCACCCAGGTCTGCTGTAGCCAATCACCTAATAGTGGCAGGTCATACGCGCCTGGCAGCCACATTTTTAACGGCATGGCATGTACCAACCAGTCTGAATTGAGTTTGGCCAGGCCAGCATAGAAATAGACAATACCAAGCATGAGTTTCAAGGCATCTGCATGCCATTTGGGAATTCGATCATAAGCTTGTTTTGGATTGCTAAAAGCATCTAATGATGCACAAGTATGAGCAGGAAGAAAAATTAAGAGAAAGCTTACCAGACTGACAAAATAGTAGTGGTTGAGATATGTAGTCTTATCCATCAACTCAATGTAAGTGAAACTCAAAAAGAAAATCACAATGGCGACACGATACTTATAGCCTAAGGCAACAAATAATGCCGACATTCCACAAACAAAAAATAGAACATAGGTGAATTCACCCAAAGGCTTTACCCATTCAAAACCATAATAAGAAAAGTGAAATGCTGGATCAATGTATAATTTTTCGATCCAACCATAAGCCCAAAATCGAATCATACTGATAAACATGAGGCTCCCAAATAAAATACGAAAGACCGCTAGTGGAGCGGCCTGTATCGTTTGGTTGGGATATGAAGATCTGGTATCAATCACCATCAGCATCTACATAATCTACCTTGATATTCAAGGCCTGCAACATGTCAACTTTAAAATGGATCACGTTCTTCTGCAACTCATCATAAGTATTGAGCATCAGGGCATTATCAGTCTCTACTTGTTCTGACAAGTCATCAGACAAATGACTGCCTGTTGATTCTATAGTTACAAATTGGTCATTGATCAATTTGGTCAGGTCTTCTCCCTGCTTGATAGAATTCAGATAATCCAAATAACTATTGAATCCCTCTCCTGTGGTACTACTTTCAAAATGCTGTCCATTGAAAAAAGCCTGACTTGCTGCCAATGCTTCTTCATATAAGGCTTTTGAAAAACTTGAGCCATAATAAGACTCTACATCTTTGGCATCTGGTGTTCCAGAAAATACTCCAGCGGGAATGCCGATTTTGCTTGCTCTGAGATGTTTTTCAAAATAGTATATGTAATCATTGGCAACTTTATTTACTGCTCCAGTTGCACTCGATCCATCATTGTTCACAAATGTTTCTCGGTAGCCATTTTGCCAATCATCAACTACTTGAGTAGTCAACAAATTCAGTCTGCCCACTATGTCGGACAAATAATTTCTATATTTTTCTCCAGTCTGCGTGTCAGAAAAAATACCAACAATGGCAGCCTCTGATTCACCAACTCCATTAATCAAATAATCTATGGCCGGAAAACCTTGCTGATCTCTGCGTGAGGGAAGCTCAAGGTTATAGTTGCCAGAAGTGATGTTTGCTTCGATTTCTGTTGAATTGGTTGGGAAAAGGTTGGTATAACTCTGCAAGCTGACAGTTTCTGCCTGTCCTATTTCAAACATAGCTACCCACTGCCAGGCCAGATAAGCCGATTGCCATTGGGTTCTTAAGGAGGCTAAATTAGCTTCATTGACAGTTGTATTGAATGTATTTGTCGCTATGACTAAAGCTTCAATTTCATCTAAATAGTTCTCATAAGCAGGCATAATGATGTGGTCTGCCCAATTAGTGAGCATGGCTCCACGATCAAAACTATCTTCTGTTGATTCATTGGTACCAGAATCACAGGAAGCCAAGGCAATGGTAAAAACGGATAAGAGAATTTTAGATACTTTCATACAAACTGAAAAATGAGGCCAATAGTAATAATGGCCTCATTTATATTTTTAAATCATCAATTACTTTACTGTGCTGCCTCAGCCATCACTAGGCCAAATGCATCTACTATTTCTTGTGATACCTCATCTAGTGTAGTTGATGAAGCATTCCAAAGACCATTTTCATTGGCCAGAATATCATCCACAAATTCTTCTACATCCTCCTTGGAGAAGTAAGGTGAGTTTGTATTAGGTTTTCTAGTGAATTGCAAACTGTACACGAATCCTAAACCTTCAGATAGATCATGGAAAGCACCACCAAATTCCTGTGTTTCAAGCAAATCTTTACCACCTTGTAAGTAGTGAACAGCTCTCACTGCAATCACCTTTGAAACGTTCTCTCTTATGATTTCTACTTGTGTGTCTCTAACTGTGTAGTTTTTAGCTACAATGGCCGCTCTTCCTAGAATAAAAGCATCTTCAATAGTCTTGGCAATGCCTGTGTAATTTTCGTTGCCATCTACACTACCAATGTAATTGAGCAAATAGCTTGGGTCATCATCTGTACCTCCATATACATAGCCATAAGCTTCATCCCACTTGTGCTCCATGGTAGTATATGTCTTGCCTTCAGCTAGTACTTCAGCATCGTTATCTTCCACGTTAGTGCTTTCATCCAAAACAGAGTTGCTCAAGTAGTTATTTAGAATTTGATCAGCAAAAAGAGCACCTATCAAAGACTTTGCTATCACCTGATTGTATTCTATCCCTTCAGCACTTACATATCTTGTAGAAGTGCCATCTGCCATTTGGCCTGCCATTCCGGCTGAAGCCGAAGCCTCCCATTGTGGAAATACTTCATCATGTTGGTTGCCTATCCAGGTATCAATTTGAGCTTTTATTTCCGCAGCGTCAGTGGCGTTGTCGGAAAAATAATCGGAAGAAGCTGCAGTTTTACTTCTGATGTTTTTATCAGAAGCATTAAGGTCTGCATCAGAGAAATCAGCATCACCTTCAGCATGATCGAACATAGCTAATAATTCGGCTTTACTTTTTGTCTCGTCCTTTATGGCAGTGCCCAGTTCGTGTGTCATAGCTATTCTGGTGGTCTGCCCACTGAACGAAACTGTGCTAGCTCCATCTCTGGTAAAAGTGTATGTATCTGGCGTTTGAATAGATGGAGTAGTATCATCATCACTACACGATACCAATGTTACCCCGAATAGTATACCAATATAAATCTTACTGAATTTCATAAGTCGCAAATATATTATGTTTATTAAGACTGATTATAAATAATATTGCAAAAGTACATGGCAATCCAATTGACACAACCTTTATCTAGACAAATTCTAAATACGAAATAAAAATCACTAGAAGTAGTGATTGCAACTATTTCAATAGCATCAAAATATATTTTTAGATTAATCTAAAAATTGTTTTTCTTTGCATAAACCCATTTGAACGTAAATGTTAAGTCACGCAGAAGAAAACTACCTCAAGGCTATTTATCATTTATCACAAGCTGACAAATCTGATGTATCCACCAATGCCATTGCAGAGGTACTTCAAACCAAACCAGCTTCCGTAAGTGATATGATCAAAAAGTTGTCAGATAAGGGATTTGTCAATTATCAGAAATATAAAGGAGTGAACGTGTCTGTAAAGGGCAGAAAGGAGGCCTTACAGATCATAAGAAAGCATCGCCTGTGGGAAGTGTTCTTGGTAGACAAACTTCAGTTCAATTGGGACGAGGTGCATGATATTGCTGAGCAACTGGAACACATCAAGTCCCCCATCCTTACCCAGAAGCTGGATAAGTTTTTAGGCTACCCGAGGATAGATCCTCATGGTGACCCCATTCCTGATGAAAGAGGAGAAATAGTGGTAGGAAAGAAAGTACCCTTATCAGAGATACAAGTAGGCAAAACGGTGCTGGTCACAGGTGTGGAAGATTCTGATTCGGAATTCCTATCACATTTGGACAAGATTCAAATTGCGCTAGGAACTAAAATTTTAATACAGGAAAAGAACTCTTTTGATGGGTCTATGCAAATAGAATTGAGTAATCAGAAAACCATTTTCATCTCAAAACAAGTAGCAGACAATTTATTAGTAACAGAATGAAAAACAATTCATATATACACCTAATGGTTATGGCGGTTTTAATCTGCGCATGCCAACCAAATAAGAATGCCAGAAATGGCAAGCTCAAAGTAGTGACTACCACGGGTATGATCTATGATGCTGTTATTAATATTGCTGGTGACAGCGTTGAAGCTTTGGCTTTGATGGGGCCAGGTGTAGACCCACATCTCTACAAAGCCACACAAGGAGATTTAAAAAAACTTCAGGAGGCAGATCTGATATTTTACAACGGCTTGCACTTGGAGGGCAAAATGGGTGAAATATTTGAAAAACTAGGTCGCATTAAATCTGTGAAGGCCGTGTCTGAAGATATAACAACCTCCAGGTTCCGTGCCAGTGAATTGTATCCTGGGACTTACGATCCTCATATCTGGTTTGACGTATCTCTATGGAAAGAAGCAGTAAAAAACGTGCACAAAAATCTGATCCTCATAGATGACGTAAACAAAGCTTATTACGATCAAAATGCAGTTTCCTATCTGAACTCCTTAGATTCCTTACATCTTGCAGTCAATGCTGCGATACAAGAAATACCTGAGTCACAGAGAATGCTGATCACTGCGCACGATGCTTTTGGCTACTTTGGAGAAGCGTACAACATAGAAGTTAAAGGACTTCAGGGGATTTCTACCCTATCTGAGCCAGGTCTAAAAGACGTTGCTGATTTAGTCAATCTTATTGTTGAAAATGAAATTAAAGCCGTTTTTATTGAGACTTCAGTATCTAAGAAAGCCATCAACGCAGTAGTGGAAGGTTGCAAACAGAACGGACATGATGTGATCATAGGTGGAAGTTTATATTCTGATGCCATGGGGCCTTTTGGCCAATTTGAAGGCACTTATATTGGTATGGTTCATACCAATGTTCAAACCATAGTAAACGCACTGAAATGATTATAAATGTCGAAAACCCAGTCTTGGAAATTCATGACCTGACGGTTACCTACAGTAGAAAACCAGTCCTATGGGGAGTAGACCTCACTTTGCCCAAAGGAGCTTTGGTAGGTGTAATTGGCCCCAATGGTGCGGGAAAATCCACGCTGATCAAAGCTATAATGGAAATTGTTCCACTGAGCAGTGGTTGGGTTGAGTTATTGGGTCAACCTATTACTGAAATAAGAAATCGAGTAAGTTATGTGCCTCAAAAGGAATCTGTAGACTGGGATTTTCCTGCATCAGTTAGAGATGTGGTTGTGATGGGCAGATACGCTGAATTAGGCCTTTTTAAAAGACCAAGAAAAGCCGATTATGAAGCAGCTGATTATGCACTTGAACAAGTAAATATGCAGCAATTTGCCAGTCGCCAAATCAGCCAGTTATCTGGTGGGCAACAGCAACGCGTATTTTTGGCGCGAGCTTTAGCTCAAAATGCTGAAATCTATTTCATGGATGAACCTTTTGCAGGTGTAGATGCAGCAACAGAGAAGACCATTATCAACATCCTGAAGAACATGTCTGAAGAAGGCAAAACTGTGGTAGTCGTACATCACGATTTACAAACTGTTTCCCAATATTTCAACTGGGTGGTGCAATTGAACACCAGATTGGTTGCGTCTGGCCCCATTGATCAGGCTTTCACTCAAGAACTACTACAAGAAACTTATGGTGGCAAACTGAGTATTCTTTCTGAGGTTGGGAATCTTCTGAAAAAACAACAATTTCCAACACGTGATTTGACCTAGACTATTGATGGAAGACCTTATCACATTTTTCTCATTTCAGAATCCGAACATTAGATATGTTACTGGAGGATCAGTATTGTTAGCGATTAGCTCAGCGCTGGTTGGGTGTTTCACTTTTCTAAAGAAAAAGGCACTAGTTGGAGATGCAGTTGCACATGCTGTATTGCCAGGCATTTGTTTGGCCTTCCTTATATCTGGCACCAAAAATCCGATATATCTAATTACTGGGGCATTCATCACGGGATGGCTGTCTCTGATTTTGATAGATGTGATTACGCGAAAATCAAAAATTAAAGAAGACACAGCCATTGGGCTTATCCTTTCTGTATTTTTTGGAATTGGCATCCTGTTGTTGACCATGATTCAGCATTCAGGCAATGCTGCTCAAACCGGTCTGGATTCTTTCTTGTTTGGAAAGGCGGCAGCTTTGGTGGGTCAGGATTTAATGATCTTTAGTGTGATCAGTATTTGTCTTCTGCTAGGTGTGATACTGTTTTATAAAGAATTTGCCTTAATCTCCTTTGATGAAGATTTTGCTAAATCCATTGGTTTTCCAGTCAAACGACTTGAGTTGGCCCTAACAACTTTAACTGTCTTAGCGGTAGTGACAGGCATACAAGCTGTAGGTGTTGTTCTGATGGCTGCTATGCTTATTACTCCAGCTGCTGCTGCAAGATTCTGGACCAACAAGTTGAATATCATGCTTCTTTTGGCTGCCATTTTTGGGGCTTTTTCTGGAGTGAGTGGCGCATATATTTCTTATGTAGCTCCCTCTATGCCCACTGGGCCGTGGATTGTGATGGTGATATCAATGATCGCTATAGTCTCCTTTTTCGTTGCGCCCGAAAAGGGAATTCTGTACAAATTGGTTCGTCAGTCAAAAATCAAGAAACGTATTCTAAGTGAGAATATCCTTAAACTGTTCTATCAACTAGGGGAAATCGATAACAATTTTGAAGAGCAAAGAAATCGAGAACAGATTCAAGCTAAGCGACCAATAAAAACACCCACCCTCCTATCAGGACTCAACAAATTAACCAATCAAGGGTTTTTGAAATACCAAAATGGAGGCTGGCAGTTGACAAGTCAAGGTCAGAAAAAAGGCCAAAGGATTGTGAAACTACATAGACTTTGGGAGGTCTATCTGACCAAATATTTGCGTATCGCGCCAGATCATGTGCACGAGGATGCGGATAATATCGAGCATATTCTTACCCCAGAATTAGAAGCAAGATTAGAGGCCCTCTTGCAATACCCTACCAGTGATCCTCATGAATCCAATATTCCATACAATAAACCAATTAAGAATTAATGGATGCACTATACATCATAACTGCAGGCTCTTTAGTTGCCATTACTTGTGGACTATTGGGATGTTTTCTCATTCTTAGGAAGATGGCGATGGTTGGGGATGCCATATCTCATGCAGTACTGCCTGGGATTGTATTGGCTTTTTTGATTAGCGGAAGTAGGGATTCTGTGGTGATGCTTTTGGGTGCGGGTGTCATAGGCATTTTAACGACTGTATTAATTGAATTTTTTCATAAAAAAGGAAATTTACAGGCTGATGCTTCAATTGGTGTTACTTTCACCTGGCTATTTGCCCTTGGTGTTATTTTGATCTCTGTATTCGCCAATGAAGTCGATTTGGATCAGGATTGTGTGCTACATGGTGAAATCGCATACGTGCCGCTTGATTTATGGATTACAGACTCTGGTGTGATATTAGGGCCACGGGTGTTGTATGTTTCGGGCTTTGTGTTTTTGGTCATTATTGGATTTATTGTCTTAGGGTATAAGGAATTGTACCTCACTACCTTTGACCCTGCATTTGCTACTGCCATTGGAGTATCTACAGTGCTTTGGCATTATTTGTTGATGGCAGCAGTTTCTCTCACCACAGTTGCATCTTTTGAATCTGTGGGTGCAATTCTGGTGGTGGCACTTCTCATAGCTCCTCCAGCCACGGCCTATATGCTCACCAATAGCTTCCCAAAAATGTTGGTAGTAACGGCTTTATTGGGCGTCATAGTATCAGCTGCTGGGTATTATCTGGCTGTCCTTTTGGATGGATCTATTGCTGGCGCCATGTCTACAGTTGCTGGCCTATTGTTTTTGATTGCCTTTCTATTCTCTCCTTCTGAAGGAATAGTATCTATCGCCATTCGACGGAAATTAGCTAAACCTAATGCTTGATTTTTTTCTCCAAAAGAAAAATGCTTTCTTTAACCCAAATTGAATTTTTACTATGCGATTGATTGTCCTTTTGACTATAATAACTTTTTCTACTGTGCTCATGGCACTGTCTCCTAAACGCACTTACAATCATACGCCCCATGATTTTCATATGACATACGAAAAGCTTACCATACCCTCTAGTGGTGGTGCTCAGCTCAATGCATGGTATTTCCCATCTGATTTGGGTGATCAACTCATGATTATCAGTCATGATGGTGTCGGCAATATGGGTGATTATCTGGAGCGTGTGAAAATCCTAGTGCATTACGGTTTTAGTGTGGTGATCTATGATTATCGTGGGTTTGGTCAAAGTAGTGACTTTAAGATTAATAAGTTTCAATATGTGTACAAGGAATTTTACGATGACTTTGATGCTGTTTACAATTATTGTGAAAATAGATTTCATCACGAACTCATTGCCTATGGCTGGGGAATAGGTGCTGGTATTTCCGTAAGCAGAGGGTATCAAAAAGAAGATATAGCAGGAATTATTGCGGATGAACCTTTTGTGGATTTCACTGCATTAAAAGCTCAATTTGGAAAAATAAATGCGGTAATGACATTGCCAGATGGTATAGAAAACAATGATTTTAATGCCTTGACAGTAGTGCAAAAAACACCTGGAAAAAATTTGCGCGGCATCCTCTATCTTCATGGCTCAAAAAACTTTTTATATTCCTCAGAAGATATGGATAAGCTCATGAACGCCACCTCTTTGGATTTCAAAGAATTGTATCAATTTGATGTAGCTTCCAGAATGGACAACTTCACCATTAACGAATCTGACTATGCCAAGCAGATTTATGGATTTGTATTAAACTTATAGTTAATCCAACTTACGTGTGTTGCGATACATAAAGGCGAGTCCAATCCCTACTGAAGCACCAAAGGCGTGTGACTCCCAAGAAATATTTGAAACTGTGGGCAGCATGCCGTAAACTAATCCTCCATAGAGAATAACGACTATTATGGAAATAGCCAATGAGCGAAAATCTTTTCGAAACAATCCAAATGAAATAAGAAAGAAAGCCAGACCATAAATCAACCCACTTGCGCCAATATGATAAAATGGTCTTCCAAAAAACCAAACCAATATGCCTGTGAGGATATAGCAATTCGCAAATACCCAAAGTGCAATCCGATTGTAAAAAATAAATATTGTTACCCCTAAGAACAACAAAGGCAATGTATTAGACAATATATGCTGTGTATTTCCATGAACCAAAGGTCCAGTAATAATGCCTACTAGGCCCTCTATGGTTCTTGGATAAATGCCCAGAAACCCAAGATCGACGTGAGAATAAAATTGAAAGGTGAACACCAACCAAATGACAAATGTCAAACGTAGCGGGTAAATTATATCAGCTCGATATCTGGTGTACATAGTTCAGGTTTGGAGCAAAAAAAACCCCGACTTGCGGGGTTATTGTTTTCAGGATTTTAGTAATCCGAGGGATCGTCAATCATTGACAGTTCCATCAGTTTTGCTTCTTCATAGCTCACAGACATATAGCCTAATATACCACCTGAAGCCTCTGCTACTTTCTTAGCCATATCTTTCAAACTTGCGTGTAATTTGATGGCAAATTTATGTTCGATTTTAGGTAAGATGAAGTTTAATTTTCTTAACTCTTTGCCAATAATTTCAGATCTACCTTCAGGTGAGTCAGGCATCTCATTTACTATTTGCTCAAACTTCTCTTTAAAATCTTTACCTACCTCTTTGTAGTATTCGATAAGTTGTTCTCTAGCTCTAGATTGTTTGCTATTAGCAATTTCCACAGCTTGATGGATTTCAGTCTTGTCTATCTTGTCATCGGCTCCTGCTATAAGAATAGATACCAAGACTGGAGCCTTCAGCAACACCTCTATTTCATCATCACGCAACGTGTTGAATTCCTTAATCATCTGATTGAAATTTATTATTGGTTTAAAAAATCGAAAATAAACTAATTCAACTAAATCAGAAAATTTTCAATGTAATTTACGTATTAAACGAGCGCACTAAGTAAATCCCCTATTGGCTTAATTGATCCATCCGTTTTCGATCACTTATGAAATTTTCAATTTGCTCGACGTCTAGTTTTTTGGCGATTATTTTTTTATCCTTGTCTACAATATAAACTTGTGGTGTACTGCGTACATTGTACTGCACACGAAAATTACTTTTGTAATAAGGATCTCCTAAATTGGTCCATCCTTTGAGGTCAAATTTCTTTATAAAATCTTTCCACTTTTTTATGTCTGTTCCTACCGTGATGGCAGCTACGTCGAAATCACCTTCCATTTTTTTGTAAAGGTCATAGAGTACAGGGGTCTTCTTCTTACAGTGTCCGCAGTCAGGGTCATAAAAATACAACACCATATAATCTGATTTAATGTCATACAAACTCGTCCTGTTTTCCAATGTGTCAATGAGATGAATTTGAGGCGCTTTGAGCCCTATTTGATTTTCTCTTTGAAATTTCATTTCCTTTTCCAACTCAGCAAGCAAAGTGCTATCCGCCCAGTCAATTTTTCCGTTCAGATAATAATTATCTGATAGATGTACAAACACTTTGTCCATTCCCATGATCTTTGGGTTTTGATACTCTTGAAAAAAAGTACCCATCCAAAATCTAAAGAGTTCTGGATTGCTTTCACACTTAGCCAGTACGTAGTCTATAGAGGCAATAATTGAGTCGGGATGTTGAAAAGTTACCCGCTCAATATATTCTCTAACTTTTCCATAAAAATTAGGTGCACGAATCAATCCATCAGAGCTAAAATCAATACCATCAAAAAAGTGATCTTTATAATAATTGTATTGAGCCTTTTTCTGCTCCATAGTGAGTGAGTCTGAATCAATCTCTAACTCTGGCGATTTGGCCATCATGATCAAAATTTGACTCATATACGTATCACCAAACGACTGAAGCAGACTATCCCGTTTGTTCGTATTCAGCTCATTCAACTCGGACATTCTTTTTCTCACCCGCAGGGTATCAGACGATACACTGGTAGAATCCAGAGTACTAGTCAGCTCTTTCATATTTTGCTGATGATTGATCATTACAAGCTGGAACGCTTTGAATTGCTCATTGTCTTGGCAATTTTCAATTGATAAATCGGGATATGTGGTTTCCCTTTTAGTGGTAAGACTAAATTCCAGCGAACGATCAATTAAAAAATCCATGGTGTAAGAGCCTGTATACAGAAAATAAACACCAGTCTTGATCAATTTTTTATCTTCAAAAAGCATGTAACCCTTATTTGAAATTGATGTGGTGTCCAATACATATCTTTTATCTCCTCTGTAGTAACCCAGGTAAGCTACACTGTCTTCAATACCTTCAACAATAATTTCAATCTTGTATGCTCGCTTTTCAGTATCAATATCTTGTGCTGACCCTATAAGATGACAGCAAATAAATAGGAGAGTAAACAGGCTTAACAAATTAGTTTTGTTCATCATAAAATGTGATTAATGATTTAGGAACGTAAAACAAACAAAATTGACTCAAGTAGCTAAGTAATTAACAAATTTTTAACTGTCAGCTCATCTCATTCATCTGTGGTTAACTACCTATTAGATGTGTAAGACATTGTTTGTAGCCATTGATGGCCTCATGACAGATACTTTATTTGTTGCCCCAAATGTCCAGAATACAACCATACTATGCCAATCAAAGACTAGAAAAAATTTGATGAAATATCAATGTTTAACTACCTTGACATTAAAATAATTTTAAACTTAAATACATAAGCTATGAAACTTATTGATGAATTAAACTACATCAGTAGATTGCCAGAAGACGAGGATGATGAAAATGATCCACCTCCAGTACCAGACGGGCGTAATTAATTAGAAAAGCAGCATTTTGAGAAATATTAGTATTAATTAATTGATAAAGAATATTATATACCAACCTATCTTTCTAGTCTATACATATTTGGTGCTTAGCCACAATGTTGTAGCTCAAGAAACTAATAACACATCATACGAAAAATTCACCAAGACTTTTGACTCACTTGTCAATTACAAGGAGTTTGACATGGCTTATAACCTACTCAGTGATGAATCTGAAAGTATAATACTTGGAGGAGAAAAGTTTAGTACGCTTTATTATGAACTTTTGTACAATAGAGTAAAGAGTGAATATTTATCAGGAAACTACCTTGAGTCCATTTCTTTGGCCAGAGAGTTTATTTTCAGATATCCTAAAAAGGATTCCCTTTTAGGATATACTTATAGCTACCTCGGCAACGCTTACTACCAATTTGACGATTACGATATTGCACTAGATTGTTATTTTAAAGCAAAGAAGATTTATGATTCAGAAAAAAGATATTCTGAAGTTTCCAAGGTGCTTTCTAGTGTTGGCTTAATATATAACAACTTAGAAGATTATGATGAGGCATTAAAATACTATGTACAGGCTAATGAATTGCTAAAAAAAAATAACGTTCAAGCTGAAAGTCATAATTACACGCAAATTGCCAGACTGTATACTAGAAACGAAAATTATGCGATGGCTCAATTGTATCTGGACAGTGCATTGAAGTTAGCATTGACGCAAAACAAACTTAAAGATCAATATTACGCCCAACGATCTTTGGGATATAACTTCTTCATACAAGAAAAGTATTCAGAAGCTTATTTCAATTATCAAAAGGCATACGACGGCTATCTTTCTATCAATTCAATAGACCACTCACTGGACTGTTCATTAAAATTAGCCTATATCCACTACAATCTAAAAGAGTACTCTGAAGTTTACCGCCTATGCGAATCACAGATTCCAATAGCGTACAACATAGGAGATTTGAATGCTGCTGTATTTTTTTCAAGATTAATGTACAAGGCATTAATTAAGGATGAAAAGTACAAGGAAGCCATTTTTGTTCAAGAAAATTTCAAACAAATAGAAGACTCTATTGAACGGATTCAAAACAATAGCTACAAGTATAAAATACAAATGCGGTTAGAGACCGAAAAAAGAGCTAATGAAAATGAATTACTTAAGCAACAAAAAATTGCAGATCAAGAAACCATAAGAGCGCAAAATATTCTCCTTTATAGTGTGGGTCTTGGCTTATTTTTGGTTGTGGTTATTGCGTTGATCATCTATAGAACCTATTTGATAAACAAAAGACTCTCGTTTAAAATACAGCAACAGTCTGACAGGTTAAAGCAACTGGATGAGGCCAAATCCAGGTTTTTCGCGAATATTTCACATGATCTTCGAACACCATTGACATTAATAATGGGCGGCATAGAACAGGTATTGAAAAGTGAGGATTTGTTGCTTACAGAAAAAGCAGAAAGGCAGCTGAAGACAGGACTGCTCAACGGAGAACGAATTATTCACCTAACTAATGAGATTAATGAATTGATCAAATTGGAAGATGGGAAATTAGCCATCAATAAAAAATACGTTGACATTGATAAGATGTTGAATCTCTTTGTCAAAATGTTCAATTCAATGGCCGAGTTAAAAGGTGTACACCTCTCTTATTCAAAATCTATTTTTGAAGGAGATTCTTATGTGCATATAGATCCTTCTCAATTTGAAAAGGTCCTATTCAATTTGATTACCAATGCGTTAAAGCATACAAAAAAGGATGATTCCGTGACGGTAGCACTAAATAAAGACGGCGATCAATTACTAATATCTGTGATTGACTCTGGCGAAGGGATACCTGAGCAGAACTTACCCTATATTTTTGAAAGATACTATCAAGCACCAGATACCACCTTCAAAACTCAAGAAGGATTTGGCATAGGCCTGGCATTGGTTAAAGAAATCATCAACAAGCATGATGCAAATATTCAGGTGAAAAGTAAACTTGGCCAAGGTTCCGAATTTATAATCACAATTCAGCAAGAATCAGTTCCATCTGAGAACCTTACTCAACTGTATGCGCTCACCTATAGTGATCAAACGAGAGTACTATTCCGTGAATTGGACGAGCCATTAGGGAATGACAACCCTATTGTTAATGTAAATAAACGCTCCTCAGATAAAGCAACCCTGCTCATTGTTGAAGATCATCCAGAAGTAAGGGAATTCATTCAAAACATAGTAGAAAAAAAGTATAATGTACTCACGGCACCAAACGGACAAAAGGCACTTAAAGTACTGGACAAAGAAGAGGTTGATTTGATCATTACAGACCTCATGATGCCATGGTTTGATGGATTTGAACTACTGGAAAAGCTGAAAGAGAGCGATAAGCTCAGAAAAATACCGGCTCTGGTTCTTTCAGCAAGAACGTCTGAAGAAGACAAAACCAAGGTGCTGTCACAGGGCGTCAATGATTTTCTTTGTAAACCTTTCAATCCTGAAGAGCTCCTTAAAAGAATTGAAAATTTACTGAACAGGAAAGAGATTTGGAACAACAACAATGAAGGAGCTCTCTTCATAAACAATCAACAAACGCTTGATGAAATAGAGCAATCTTTACTAAAAAAGGTAGAGCATTTAATTCTTGAAAAAATTGATGATCCCAATTTATCAGTGAATTATTTAGCCGATCAGATTGCAGTCAGTGAGCGCAAGTTCTATCGTATGATCAAGAAGATGACGGATAGCACGCCATTTGAATTTATCAAAGAAGTAAGAATGCAATATGCACTTCAGATCCTCAAAGAAAAGAATGTGAGTAGCGCTTCGGAAGTAGCCAAAGCGATCGGAATGAACAATGTCAGCCATTTCAATACCCAATTCAAAAAAAGATTTGGCAAAACTCCCATAGAATTTAAGTAGCTGAGCGGCTGCAATGGGGCTTTGGCAAGATTTTTAACAACGTTGGCAGCATTTTGAAATCGACCCCTTCTACTTTAGAGTCATAATTAATTTTTCTCAAAATGCTGCTGGCTCCAGAAGATATTCTGGAGCTTTTTTTATTTAGAATATCACTCCCATTCAAATTTATTGGCCTAACTCAATTCAAGAATAATCCTGTCAAAATTTCTTTAGGATATCAATTTTGGATATCTTCATTTTTTATAAATTGAGTTGTATTTTATAACTAATCAATGCTAAACGCAAGTGAAAGAAGACGAGTAAATCGCTTCATATTTGGATCGATTGTAGGAGCCATTATCTATATAGTACTTATTACTTTGCTCATCAACTTTGAGAAAGATAGCAGCCAGTCTAGCATCACTGATTACCACCAAGCCATGTGGTTTACTATCGCCACCCTAACTACTGTAGGATACGGAGATATATATCCAGTAACGCTTTATGGAAGATTTATCGGATTTATTTTTGTACTGACTAGTGTAGGCATCTATGGATTACTCATAGGGCAAATCACGAACTTAATTACCACTTTAAAACAAAACAAAATGTTAGGGTACAACGGAACCATGTTTGAACAACATGTCGTAATGATTGGTTGGAGCGACTTTGGACAACTCGTCGTAGAACAGCTTATTGGTGCTAACAAAAAGGTAGCCATAGTTACCAATATCAAAAGCCACATTGAACATATTCACGAGAAATATGACAATAATATGGTCTTTACGCTTTATTCTGATTTTGAGAATACTGACATGCTTAAAAAGGCCAACATAGAAGAATCTACTGTAGTCTTTGTAAACTTAGATGATGACACAGAAAAGTTGGTTTTCATTCTCAATATGAAAAAGGTATTTGAGAACCTTGAATTTGTGGTAACGCTAGAAAATGCTAATCTTAAAAATACCTTTATTAGTGCTGGAGTAACCAACGCCATTTCACCCCATGACATCTCATCCAAAATATTGGCCAGTTATATGTTCGAGCCGGATGTAGCAGCTTATACAGAAGATATTATGTCATTTGCTCATACACCTACAGATTATGATATCAAGCAGTTTTTGGTCACCTATGATAACCCATATCTCAACAAAGACTATCATGAGTCATTCGACAATATCAAAAAAATCTATAATGGGATACTTATTGGTATGAGCAAAAGGGATAAAAACGGCAAACGGCAATTGATCAAAAACCCCGAGAAAAAATTTACTATTTCGCTAGGAGACTATCTGATCATTATTGTCAATGGCAGCTCATTTCAGCAAATTCAAAGTGCTTTTAATGTGCAAGAAGGTTACTTTAAAGAAAGTTGATATGAATTTGAGCAATAAATTAATATGGTCAGGACTCATTCTTGTAGGCCTGAGTGCTTGCGAAAACAGAGATGTAAATCACGCAGATGGCCCGAATTTTAGCGAGATACATGAAGACATTCAATATCACTTTGATCAGGTAGAGATAGAGGGGCATGAATATTACATTCTTGAGAGAGATAGAAACAATCCTCACGAGGGTTTTGGTTTTATGGCTATGAAGGCCAATAAAACCATGGCAAATCAAGATTCCATTAAGGCCTACTTAAAAACTTTGATTGATATTCAGGTAGAACTTCTGGCGAAGGAAAATGAAATATCTGTGGAAGAGGCCGAATCTAGTGTCAATTCGCTTTTCCAATTTCATTTGAGGAACAGCAAATCATTAAGGGATAATAAACCCATAAAAAAAGGGAGCTGATCAAATCTGATCAGCTCCCTTTTTTTATGCTTGATTACTTTTATAAAGTCAAGAAATGCGTCTTTAAGTCGCTCAATACTTTCTGTGTTTCTGGGTCAATTACTGGTGAATTAGTAATGTCTTTTGCAGCCTTTACTGCATCTATCAGTTCATCTTTCTCTTTGAACACCTCTTCCAATATTTTACAATTAGAAATCATAGACATTAGTATAATGATCGCAGGTGTAGGTTTTTGTCCTTTTTGAACCACTGCCTTTAGCGTATCTCTAATTTCTTGCTCAAATGCATAATTCGCATTATCCATTCGTTCAGAAACAGGAATCCACAAAAGCTTGGTTGATTCCACTTTCAATATTCCTCGCTGAACCAACAGTTCAATCATTTCATCTTGAATACCATCAAATCCAGGAGCAATTTTCTTTACGGTATTGGAGACTGATTCTCCACCCCCACCAATTGCTTTCAGTACATTGTCAAGTACTTTATTTCCAGTGCCTGTTGTATCCTTCACAATGATCTTATTGTCTTCGAATCCAACTCTTTTGATAAGGGATAATTCCAATATCAAAATGGACAGTAGCCCGTGATCAATAGAATGCTCAGCTGCTGACAACAATCTTCCCTCTTCGTCATCCAGTGCAATCAACATCAATCCTTCTGCTAAACTTAGTTTCATCTAATCGTAATTTATTTTCTACTAATTTGATTTCAATCTTTATTTCAATATCCCTTTGATCGTTAAACCCTGAACAAGAATTGAAAAAACAACTACTGCATAGGTAGCTGCCAAAATAATATCCTTGTGAGGTATCTCATCTGACAATGAAAGCGCCAAAGCTACAGAAATTCCTCCTCTTAAACCGCCCCACGTCAATATAATGATACTTTTATCCTCAAATTTCTTGCCCATCATTTCCATGATTTTGATGGGAATGGACACCCCCAAAAATCTAGCAAAGAGAACTACTACAATAGCTATAGGTGCAATCATTAAGAATTCCATTTTAAAATCTTGCGCTATAATGATTACTTCAAGTCCTATTAAAATGAAAAGTATGGCATTCAAGGCTTCATCTAATAAGTGCCAAAACTTAAAAACATATTCGCCAGTGGCATTGGCCAAATGCTCGCTTCTGCCTTCATTTCCAATGAAAAGACCCATCACAACCATGCCAAGAGGACCAGAAACATGAATAAGTTCAGCTACTCTCCCTCCTACCATCACGAGTGTTAATGTCACCAACACTTCTAGCTCCACATGATCATTGTCAATATAATTCAGAAGCTTAAAACCTAAATACCCAAAACCTGCTCCTAATAGTAAACCACCAGCTACCTCTTTAATAAATAAAACAGCTACGCTCATGGCCGTAATTTCCTCTCCACCTCCGTGCGCTCCATGTCCACCACCATGGCCTGCCATAGCAATGCCAGAAATGGTTAAAAATATAACCACACCAACGCCATCATTAAACAATGATTCTCCAGCGATTTTAATTTCTAAGTTTTTATCCAAACCAAATTCTTTGGTAAGCGCCAATACTGCAATAGGATCTGTAGGTGATATCAAAGCACCAAACAGCAAGCAATAAATCAAATCAACTTCACTACCAACCAGTCCAAAACCAAACTGCATTAAAAATCCAACAATAAATGTGGACATTAAAGTACCTATGGTAGCTAGTACAATAATTGGCAATCGTTCCTGCAGCAGTTTGCTTAGATCAACTGATAAGGCTCCTGCAAACAATAAAAAATTAAGCATTACATTCAGCAATACCTCTTTAAAGTCAAACTCTTCAACAATATGGCTGGCTCCATTCATAACTGAAGGAACAGCAAATCCTAAGAAAACAATGGCAACAGATGAAGCCAAGGCAATGGCCATCAATCCTATCGTCGAAGGTAATTTTAGAAAGGTAATATTGATAAGTGTAAAAGCGGCGGCTAGGAAAATAAGTAAGGTGATAAGGTCTAAAATACCCATTTGAGCAAAGTTTTAGTTTTAGTTGCTATAATAATTCCACTTTCAATTTTCTTCCAATAGTGCAATTATACTATTTGTTAAGAATATCACCAATATACTACAAATAAACTATCCGTACATTCACAATTATTCAATCCACAGGTTTTGAGCATACCTTAAAGATATGACCATAGAATGGATTCTATTCATGGTCTATAAAATCTAGCAGTAGACTTGAGATAACAATCTTCTGCTGACCTTTTCACTGAAGGAAAATTTCATTTGGTTTACTCCTGTATTTTTTGAAATTCACTAACAATATTTCATTTTTTTAAAGATTTATCAAAATATACAACCTGTTGTTATAAATTATAGCAGATATAAGCATTAATACAAAGAATCAAAATAATTTTGCACCAACAAACCCCTGGTGATATTAAAAAGTAAATAGTCATTCAATTAATTAGGCATTGCATAGCATGACGGAAACGGCTACAAAAAACTTCGTGATAGACTTTGACAGCACTTTTACAAGTGTTGAAGCATTAGATGTGCTGGGATCCATATCACTCAAGAATCACCCAGAAAAAATTGATCGGCTAAAAAAAATAGCTGAAGTTACGGATTTGGCTATGAGTGGAAAGCTCTCTTTTAGGGAATCCTTGAACCAGCGCATACAAATCCTAGATGCTAAGGCTGAGCATATTCCAATTCTCATTACCATGCTCAAAAAATTGGTTTCTAAATCCTTCAAAAGGAACAAAACTTTTCTTAAAGAACACGCAGACCACGTTTTCATTCTGTCTAATGGGTTCAAGGAATTTATCTACCCTATTGTACAGAAGTATGGAATCAAAGAGGAAAACGTACATGCCAACACCTTTGTATTCGACGAAGACGGAAATATTATAGGATTTGATGAAAACAACATCTTATCACAAAGCAAGGGTAAGCCTGCAAAAATAGAAGCCTTGAAATTGGAAGGGGAAATTCATGTGATAGGTGATGGTTACAATGATTACGAAATAAGAAAAGAAGGAAAAGCCAACAGGTTTTATGCATTTACTGAGAATGTTGCTCGTGAAGATGTGGTGAAAAATGCCGATCACGTGGCCCCCTCTTTAGACGAAATACTTTATCATAATAAAATGGAAGGAGCATTATCATATCCTAAGAATAGAATCAAAGTCCTGCTTTTGGAAAACATCCATGAGAAAGGCGTGAAAATAGTAAAAGAGGAAGGTTATCAGATAGAAATCTACCCTGCGGGTATTGACGAAGACGATCTTTGTGAGAAAATCAAAGACGTTTCCATTTTGGGTATTCGCTCAAAAACTCTAGTAACCAAAAAAGTGCTAGAGCACGCCAATAGGTTGATGGCTGTTGGGGCCTTCTGCATTGGCACCAACCAAATTGACTTAGCTGAATGCACCAAGAGAGGAATTGCTGTGTTTAATGCTCCATTTAGCAACACCAGGTCAGTCGTGGAGTTGGCAATCAGCGAAATGATCCTATTGATCAGAAACTTGCCAGATAAAATTTTCTCTATGCATCAGGGCAAATGGGATAAGTCTGCCAATGGTAGTTTTGAAATCAGAGGAAAGAAATTAGGCATAGTTGGATATGGCAACATTGGCAAACAACTGTCAGTATTGGCTGAGGCATTAGGCATGAATGTGTTCTACTATGACCTTGATGAAAGACTGGCTTTAGGTAATGCAACCAAATGCAAATCCTTGAAAGAATTATTGTCAAAAGCAGACGTAGTTTCACTTCATGTAGATGGAAGAAAAACAAATGCCAATGTCATAGGCAAGAAAGAATTCGGCTACATGAAAGATGGAGTCATATTCATGAACCTTTCCAGAGGTCATGTGGTTGACATTCAAGAACTCAAAAGGAATATAGAAAGTGGAAAAATTGCTGGTACTGCTGTGGATGTATTCCCAGAAGAGCCTTTAAGTAATGCCCATGAGTTTGTGTCCGAACTTAGAGGGCTTCCAAATGTCATCCTTACACCACATATTGGTGGAAGCACTCTTGAGGCTCAGGAAAATATTGCGGAATTTGTTCCTACCAAAATCATTGATTATATCAACACAGGGACGACCACCAATAGCGTAAACTTTCCGAATCTTACCCTCCCAATTCTTCAGGACGCACATCGTTTTATACACGTACATCACAACCAGCCTGGCGTCTTGGCCAAAATTACCAATACATTGGCTAAGCACGACATCAATGTGATGGGACAGTATCTAAAAACAAACGATACGGTGGGCTATGTAATCACTGATATCAATAAGGATTATGATAAAGATGCTATTGCTGACCTTAGGAAAATTGAAGGCACCATACGTTTCAGAGTACTGTATTAACGAAAAAAAGTCTTCCCGATATTATCGGGAAGACTTTTTAATAAATCTCTGGGAATCGGTTTAATTAAACCTGAAAATGTAAGGATTTGAGCTATTCAAATGATTCAATCTTCCTCTGTTATCTCCTAAGAGTTCCGACCAGAGGTCGGAATGAGGCCCGATTTAGCCACAGAAATCACTCGGTCATTTTTATAGTATTAGCTTAATAAACATTCAAAAACCCAGAGATTTGTCCAACAAATGTATTCATTTTGCAATGAATATTAGCAGTCAAATTCTTCTTTATTATCTATTTTTTTGATTCAAAATTCTTATGAAAAACATATTCTTTACTCCTGGCCCATCTGGTCTCTATTTCACAGTAGAGCAACATTTAAAGGAAGCTCTAAGGTCTAATATTCCTTCTATAAGTCATAGAAGTAAAGACTATGTAAAAATGCAACAAGAAACCTGTGAGGCCCTACAGGAATTACTTCAGTTGCCAGACAATTTCACCATTGGATTTACCTCTTCAGCCACAGAAATATGGGATCGAATGAGTGAAAATTTGATTGCCAATTATTCACTACATTTTGTAAATGGCGACTTCTCAAAGAAATTTCATAGCGCAGTAGCCTCGCACGGTAAAAATGCTGAAGCTAGAATCACAGAGGCTGGAACCCATCACAACCTGGCTACAGTTGAAATTGACAAGGAAGTAGAGCTTATTGGGCTTGCTCAAAATGAAACCAGTACTGGCGCTGCTATGCCTGTAGAAGACATAAATTTGCTACGCAGCAAATATCCAGACCCACTTCTGGCTGTTGATGCCGTAAGCTCACTTCCCATACCTGAATTCGACTTCCATCAATTGGATAGTTTATACTTTTCAGTGCAAAAATCTTTTGGTCTTCCGGCTGGCTTGGGTGTGTGGACATTCAATGAGCGATGTATAGAAAAGGCTGAGAAACTAAAGTCTGAAGGTAAATATCACGATTCCTACAACAGTATATTAAAAATTGCTAAAATGGCCAAAAAGCACCAAACCACGTGTACGCCAAATGTGATGAATATATACCTACTAGGAAAGGTAGTACAAGACATGCTTAGGAAGGGCATTGGTCAAATCAGGCAGGAAGCAACATACAAAAGTGCTGTATTATACCATTTGTTTGAGTCTCACCCTAAACTAACATCATTTGTAACTGAGAAAAAATTTAGGTCTCAGACCGTGGGTGTTGCTCAGGTTCAAGGCGGCTCTGAAAAGTTAATTGAAGCATTAGCTAAAAAAGGGCTCAATATAGGTAGTGGTTATGGTCAATTTAAAAATCAACACATACGCATTGCTTCTTTTCCCACACATTCCAAAGAACAGATAGAAATGTTAGTTGATGAGATAAATCAGTTGGATTTTTAAAATTTGATTTATCTTTTTGTGCTAAATTGAATACTGTAAGTTTTATTACGACCTGAACGAACGAATCTGATGTATAAATTCGAAAAAATATTGGTAGCACTAGATCATTCAGATCTAGACAAGGAGTTGATTTATGCTACGTCTATGATTGCTAAACTTGCTGATACCAAGCTAGTTAAGTTTATTAATGTAATTAAAGATTTGAATGTTCCTGCGGCAATAAAAAAGGAGTTTCCAAACATTGTTGAGGATGCACTTGCCGAAAGAAAACGAGAG
This sequence comes from Reichenbachiella faecimaris, assembly GCF_900176375.1. Taxonomy (GTDB): domain Bacteria; phylum Bacteroidota; class Bacteroidia; order Cytophagales; family Cyclobacteriaceae; genus Reichenbachiella; species Reichenbachiella faecimaris. The sequence goes on from NZ_FWYF01000001.1 coordinate 305,844, forward strand.
ATCGAACGAGAGATTGATCGTTACTATATTCACAATAATTCAAAAATAAGTGTCGAAATTAAATCAGGTCAGCCTACCAAATCCATCCTGAAGTTTAGTGCTAGCAAGGAAGTAGATCTAATTATTGTGGGTAGAAAAAATGAAAAACCAGGTGGTGGTGTGATTATCAGCAGGCTGGCCAGAAGAGCGGCTTGTTCATTACTCATTATACCCAAGGGGTTCAATAAAAGGATTAGTAAAGTTTTGGTTCCTATTGATTTCTCTAAAAACTCGTTAGATGCAGTCAACCAAACGATTGACCTTTTAAACATTAATCATTTTCCTAAACCAAAGTGTATTACTCAGCATGTGTATCAAGTCCCTAGTGGTTATCATTACACAGGTAAGTCTTTTGAAGAATTTGCCGCCATCATGGAAGAGCATGCCAAAAAAGACTATGCAGTATTTCAAAAGAAATTCGATAAGACTGATTTGAGCATTGAGCCTATCTACACCTTGGATAGACATGAAGATATTATCTCTTCCATATATAAAACTGCTAAAAAAATAAAAGCAGGTGCCATTGTCATTGGAGCCAAGGGAATTACGGCAGCAGCTTCATTGTTTATTGGTGGCAGTGCTGAAAAGTTAGTCCAGCTTCACTCTGAGATTCCTATTTTGGTGGTTAGATCTAAGGACAAACAAAAAGGTCTTTTGGATATTCTGAAAGGGATTTAATCAGGTTCTGTACCTCTAAATCTGTCCAGGAAACTATTCACTTGCTTACACTCTTCATTTGAAAAAATATTGATCTCATCAAAAAGGTGCTGAAGCGAGACATCTAATTTATCCAAGACTTCAAGTCCAGTATCAGTGATACGCACATCAACTGCTCTCCTGTCTTCTTTGTTAGGAATTCTAGATACTAATTTTTTTGAAACAAGCTTGTCTACGATCCTAGAAACATTAGACATACGGTCAAGCATTCTGTCTATGATTAGGTTTACTGTGCAGACTGCAGGATGCTGACCTCTTAGAATTCTCATTACATTATACTGTGCCAATGTTAGGCCATAAGGTTTCAGTACCCTTTGCTGCTGTTGCTCAAACCAGTTTCTGGTGTATATCAAATTGACCACTGCTTTTTCGAATTCAGATTTGAATTTTTTTTGCTTTATGTCTTTATTAAGTCCCATAACAATAGTATTATTTGTATCTAATGTCGATACATTAATGTTAGTCACATAAATATTGAACTCCAATATTGAGGAACATTTTATTGGTTTGTTGTAACTTATGTCTCAAATCATACGCTCTTCAGATGACTTTAAAAAGCATTGTTAAGTACCTACCCAGAATAATAGCAGCTATTATTTTGCTGGAAACGTTATTGTTCAAATTTGGCATTGGAGGAGAAGCCTTCTTGAATGAGTCAAGATCTCTTTTCATTAATTTAACAACTGCCATATTTGGTCACGGAGATTTTGAGGCCATTTTTAGAGTGGGCACGGGTATTTTGGAACTTATTGCCTCCATTCTTTTATTGTGGCCAAAGCACGCTGGTCTTGGCGCCTTATTAGGTGTAGGACTAATGATGGGTGCTATATTGTCCCATATCTTTTTTATTGGAATAATTGTAGGCAATGATGGTGGTCAACTTATGGTCATGGCACTTATTGTACTCATGTGTTGCACCAAAGTATTGTTTGACGAAAAGGGAAATGTGCTTGCTTACTTTGGCAAATAACTACTTTACTATAAAAGAAGCTGTTCCCATTTTATAACTATCTGTAAATACCTCCAGGGTGTATTTACCTAGATCGTAATCACTCCCTTTATTGTATAAGAACGTAAGTGCTTGACTGTTTCTATCAAACAGGATATCCTTCTTGACGGTATAAAAACTCTCTCTACCATCAAAAACGAAAGTACCAGATCCAGCAGCGACATCAAAAATCACGTTCCCGTCAGGAGCTGTAATCTTAACCAAGATGCCTTTTCCTTCTATGGGTGCCACACGGTTTTCAAGAATTTCAAAATCAATTTTCAAATGATCTATATGTCTATTCTTAAAAGGTGATGGTCTTTCTTTACCACTTGAGCTAATAGCCAAAATATCTACTCTCTCTACTTTAAGTTTTGATGCAGTTGCTACCTTCTCTTCAAGTTTTGCCTTGCTTTGATTTAGGTCTTTAATGGATTCAGTCAGGCTATTGGCCTCTACTTTAAGCTCTGTATTTTCCACCATTAAAGAATCATTTAGGACTTTAAGTCTTTCTATTTCTACATCTTGAGCAAGCAACAGTTCTTTGTACCCTTGAACCTTCCCTTGAAGATCATTGATCTGCTTATATGTTTTCTTCCTGAACGCCTTTTTCTCCTCTTCAAGTTTTGTTTTGATTTGCAGCAAGGTATCAATCTCACCTCCCAGCTGTGCGATTTTCAGTATTCTTGTATCAAGCTCATTGCTCATGGAATCCAGGTCGTTATAAGCTTGATCTAACTGCTCTTGAGTCAATTGATTTTGTTTCGTCAACTCAGATGACTCAATAAATTTGTAAACGAATGCACCTCCAGAGGCCATCAAAAGCAAAACCAAAACAACTGTAACAATCCTTTTGCTCTGTCCTTTTTCAGGTGTTGATTTCTTTTCTGGTGTTGAAGCTTGATTTTCCATAGTTAATTATATAGCTGCAAAAATATAAGATAATTGCACATAAGCAATTGCCATTTATTTACTCAAAATATTAATCAAAATCTCAAAATGAAATGATTTCTATTGAGTGCTACATTTACAAAAACTATTCCAAGTTTATGATTCTCAATATATAGGTGATCGGGGAATTTGCTGATCAGAGTTTGCCAGGCTCGACGCATATCTGAAGACCAGTTTATATCATCTAAAACAATTATTCCTTGCTCTGAAATGATTTCCATAGACTGCTCAAAGTAGCTCATAGTCGCGTCAAAAGCATGGTTAGCGTCAATATATATAAAATCAAATGGCCTACTATTCTGACCAAGAAAATGATCAATGTCTGAGACGACTAATTCAATTTCCTGAGGAGCCAATTGCTTAAAATTCGCCTGCGCAATATGAGCCAATTCTTGATTACCTTCTATTGTAACCACCTGATTAATGTTTTTTGCATGGCTAAGGTAAATAGCATTAATGCCCAGAGAAGTCCCCAGTTCAAGTAAGGTTTGGCATTTATTATATTCTATAAGATTGATCAGTATTTCAGATTGCCATCTTTCTGTGATGCCAGACTTAGCTATGGAGCTTACCTCTTTTGAGCGATTAGATGATAGACTTGAGCCAGACCCAAAGTTATTTGATTTGATACTTCTACTATCTAAATATAGCTGCTGTCTGAGCTCCTCTATATTTTGATGATGGACACTTTTTCTTGAAGTTGGATTTAAAGCCTTTTGGTAAACTCGAAATAGGAATGGAGACTGCAAACTATGCTCGTCCATGGCTAAAAGCCAATACTTAATGTATCGAAAGATTCGAAAAAAAATAATTTTGAAATTCAAGAAAAGCAGGTGGTCTAGTTGAATCTGTCTGGAACGACCATGACGAATTCAGGGATTCGCACTTCAATCTTCTTCCCATCTATGATTCTCTCAATCAGATAAGTTCCAATCATTTTACCTAATCCACTTTTAAGATTACAGCCAGATACGTATACATGTTCTTGGCCTGGTTCGATAATTGGCTGCTGTCCAACTACCCCCTCACCTTCTATCTCTCGATCACTGTATGCAGCGTCCTTAATATACCAATGTCTTGATTTGAGTTGAACGGTGTGTTCACTTTGGTTCTCGATAGTAACCTTGTAAGTAAAGACATAATGAAACTGTCTGGGGCTAGAATACTTTGGCTGGTACTCTGTCTCCACGCTCACTTTTATGCCTTTTGTTATCTCTGTTACCATCACTTTTTTATCACTATTAAAAATGAAATAGCTCTATCTTGAGTGTACAAGTAAGTGAATTTATTTTATTTTCGAAAATAATGGATGTAAAAATTGAAAAAAGCTGGAAGCCTAGACTTCAAGAGGAATTTGAAGCTGAGTATTTCAAGAACCTGACGCTCTTTGTGAAGTCTGAATATCAGAAACATAAAATATTTCCACCCGCGAAAAATATATTTAGCGCGTTTGACTTGAGTTCATTTGATGATACACGAGTGGTCATACTTGGTCAGGATCCGTACCATGGTGAAGGACAAGCACATGGGCTCTGTTTTTCTGTACAAGAAGGCACACGTATGCCTCCATCTCTTCAAAACATTTTTAAAGAAATCAAAGATGATCTTGATATTGACCTGCCACCTCATGGCTGCCTCAATCGTTGGGCCGAACAGGGCGTATTGTTGTTGAATGCCACCTTGACTGTCCGTGCACATCAAGCGGGTTCACATCAGAATAAAGGCTGGGAACAGTTTACAGATGCCGTGATCCAAGTACTTTCTGAAGAAAAGGAAAAACTGGTCTTTTTACTTTGGGGTGCGTATGCCCAGCGGAAAGGAGCACTCATAGACCAAACCAAACACTGCGTACTAGAGTCTCCTCACCCTTCCCCTTTTGCAGCTCATAGAGGATTCTTTGGAAATAAACATTTCAGTAAGACCAATACATATTTGAGAGAAAATGGCTTAAAGGAAATTGAGTGGTAATTATGTTCAAGATTCAAAGCATAAAGTTCAAAATTCATTCACTACTCAGCGCATTGAACTTTGAACCTTGAATTTTAAATCAATTAGTCAATCCCGTTAAACAGTCTAGACCATCTGATTTTGCTGAAGAAGCTTTCGTTTGGATCTATAGACATCCAGATAAATGAGGCTTCACCTACTACATGATCGCCTGGGACAAAACCCCAGAATCTTGAATCTTCTGAGTTGTGACGATTGTCACCCATCATAAAATAGTAATTCTGTTTGAACGTATAAGAAGTTGCCTTTTTGCCATCAACGAAAAGCTCTGTTTCCTTCAGGTCTACATTGTCAAGCCCCTCATAGTTTCGGATAGTAGTGCCGTACATAGCCACGTTGTCTTCTGTAAGATCAATAGTCATGCCTTCTGCCGGTATGACTAGTGGTCCAAAAAAATCAGCATTCCATGGAAATCTTGAGGCATTCGGAAATATTCTAGGGTTTACGAAATCTTCTGGCTCTTTGTGAGGGATCACTTCTTCTACAAAGTCTAAATTTTCAAATTTCTTGGCATCTTCTGGCCGAGCATGCATTTGATAAAATCCATTGTTTGCGCCCCGATTATAATCCCAAACCCCATTTTTCTTAAAGACGCGATCATTAATTTTTTGATCAGTTCGTAAGTAATAAGCAAACTGCATATCTTCTGGATTCTCTCCTTTTTCTCCGTTTATATACACTTGAGAATCCCTTACTTCTATGGTATCACCACCCACTGCCACGCATCTTTTGATGTAGTGTGTTTTTAGATCTGTAGGATGCTCAAATTCTGGAGGGTAATTAAACACCACCACATCATTTCGTTCTACATCACCAAATCCAGGAAATCTAAATTGTGGCAATTGGATGGCATCTGTATAAGAAGGAATATTCGTCCCCCATATTTTTGCATGAGTAAGCGGAAACTGCAAAGGGGTTTTTGGCGTTCTGGGGCCATAATTGATTTTGCTCACGAAAAGAAAATCTCCTACCAACAGCGAATTCTCCATAGAAGGTGTAGGAATTGTAAACGCTTCCATAAATGCCCAACGTATGAGGGTTGCTGCTACTACTGCAAAGACAATGGCATCTACCCATTCCTTTACTGGACCTTTCTTTTCTACTTTCTTTTTGGGCTTAAAAAAATTCCAATTCATAGTTGATTTAATTTCGGCAAATATATGATATTATATGAATCCTAAAGTTGGAGCAAATCGTCCATGGAGTAAATTCCTTTTTTTCCAGCCATAAACTCTGCTGCAAGTACTGCGCCCTGAGCAAAACCTTCTCTACTATGTGCTTCATGGCTGATCTTGATGGTATCCACTACTGAGCTGTAAGTAATCTCATGTGTCCCAGGCGCAGGATCTACACGCTCAGAAATAATTTCAAGTTCTTCAGGGTTGTTTGAATTTTTATTTACCCACTTGGTCTTACTGTCATTATTAGCTATCAGGCCTTCTGCTAATGTAATGGCCGTACCACTTGGCGCATCCAATTTCTGCGTATGGTGAATTTCTATCATTGAGCTTTCATAGTTCTGGCCATTCATCATTTTTGCTAATTGCTCATTGAGCTTAAAGAAAATGTTTACACCCAAACTATAATTAGAAGCATAGAAGAAACCTGCACCCTGCTGGTTGCAGAAATCCACCACCTCACTGTAATGATCCAACCATCCTGTACTTCCAGAAACTACTGGTACCTTATTGGTTAGTACAGCTTTGATATTGTGGAGAGCAGATTCAGGAGCTGTAAACTCAATAACAACATCAGTATTTTCAGGGTTGATTGCTTTGATTCCGTCTATGTTATCAATATTGATAATTTTAGAAATACTGTGACCCTTGGCTATCAAAATTTTCTCAATGGCTTGCCCCATTTTTCCATACCCTACCAATCCTACTTTCATTACTCAGTACTTTAATTTATTAAACAGTTGATTAGTGCGAGCCATCTTTGATTTATTACTATTTATTCAATTTAAAAACCAAAGACATCCCTACATTTTGGGCAAAATATTTTTCTCGTGGATAATAAGTTGGCTGCAAAGCCAAGTCATCATTGATGTTGAATTCTATTAGATGAGCTGATACGTGAGCATCAACGATTTGAACAAGATAATAGACCACCCCCATAATGATCATAAAATCACGATTTCTTTTAAATCTTTCAGCATTCAATTGCAGCGCTTGCTCAGAAAATTGATCAAATGGGTTTACTGTGTCCTCATTGCCATCTGTTTCCGCTATGTAGGCATTGCGAAAGGCATTATAAAAATCATTATTGTACTTAATGAAATGGCCAATCACCATGGCACCTCCATATAATATTGGGAGCTTCCAGTATTGCCTGTTATACATTTGGCCAAGACCTGGTAATATGGCCGCATAAAGTGCTGCCTTATCAGGGTCAAGTGTTGATTTACTTTGAAAGGTGTCAATTTTGTCGAACCCAGACATGACCACTGTAGAGTCCCTATTGGCACGAATAATAGTTTCATTTTGAGACATAGCTGATGTGCTAATGACTAAACATCCTATCCAGACAAGTACCGATGATTTCACTTTGTATTTAAGCGTCAATGATTTCCAAAAGACGATTCAATTCCGCGACGGAAGTGAAAGGTATTTTGATCTCTCCTTTGTTGTTATCTTTTGAGGCGATCTTGATTTTCGTCCCAAAGTGCGAAGATAACTTGTCTTGAACACTTAATATCTCTTTACTCTCTACTTTTTGCTCAGGAGCCTCTTGTGGCTCATCAGGAAATGATGCCTGCTTCACCAAGGCCTCAACCTTTCTTACTGAAAGATCTTCATTTAGTATTTTCTTGAGAAGCTCTAATTGCAGGGAGGTGCTTTCTACATTAATCAATGCCCTGGCATGGCCCATGGATATCTTCCCGTCTCTTACAGCTGCCTGAACATCTGGTGGCAACTTCAAGAGGCGCAAGTAATTATTGACTGTAGACCTTTTCTTGCCTACTCTATCCCCCAATTGCTCTTGCTTAAGATCACATTCAGAAAGCAAACGCTGATAACTCAGTGCCACTTCCATGGCATTCAAATCTTGACGTTGTATATTTTCAATCAGCGCCATTTCTAGCATTTGCTGATCGTCAGCAGTCCTTACATAGGCGGGCACTTTTTCCAGTCCAGCCAGTTTACTCGCTTGGAACCTTCGCTCTCCAGAGATCAACTGAAAAGAGTTATTGTTCAATTTTCTAACTGTGATGGGCTGAATAATGCCTTGAACCTTAATAGATTCAGAGAGTTCTTGTAGGGCTTCTTGATCAAAATCAGTCCTGGGTTGAAATGGATTAACTTCGATCTGATCCAGATTAATTTCTGCAATACTACCAGCAGAAGCACTTCTTTCACGAAGAGGCTTTTTAGCCAATACGTTATTCTCTCCGCCACCATCATCAGTCAATAGTGCACCTAACCCTCTACCTAACGCATTTCTTCTATTTGCTTTCTTTTGGCTCATCTAAGTATCTTTTTTAATCGGTCAGTTAGGCCATTTCAGCCAGTTGTTCATTGTTGGCCACAATTTCATTTGCAAGATTCAAGTAGCTTATAGCTCCTTTACTTTCTGCATCATGAGAGATAGCTGGCAAACCAAAACTTGGCGATTCACTGAGCTTAATATTTCTTGGGATCAAGGTGTCAAATACCATTGATTTGAAATGTGTGGTTACCTCTTCTACCACTTGGTTTGAAAGCCTCAAACGCATGTCGTACATCGTAAGTAATATGCCTTCAATTTCCAAATCAGGATTCAACCTGGATTGAATAATTTTAATCGTATTTAATAATTTGCCCAAACCTTCTAGGGCAAAGTATTCGCATTGCACAGGAATGATTACAGAATCTGAAGCAGTTAGCGCATTGACTGTAATGAGGCCAAGTGACGGAGAACAATCAATAATGATAAAATCATAATCTCCTCTGATAGCCTCCAATGCAGTTTTCATTTTCATTTCTCTCTCATCGTAGTTTACCAGTTCTACTTCAGCACCCACCAAGTCTATATGAGAAGGTAATAAATCCAAATAATCAATTTCAGATTTTATGATGCACTCATACGGGTCAATAGCATCCACCATACATTCATAAATCCCAGCTTTCACTTGCTTAGGGTCTTCACCAATACCTGACGTAGAGTTGGCCTGAGGATCAGCATCTACTAAAAGCGTCTTGTATTCCAGTGCGGCTAAACTTGCTGCCAGATTAATCGCTGTAGTAGTTTTCCCTACTCCACCTTTTTGATTTGCAATTGAGATGATCTTGCCCATATAGCTCGTTGTCAGATTTAATGAAAATTGTCAGTAGGTCGATAATTACACCTCATCGACCTTGGCAAATATAATTTTCGTTTCCACATTTATTCTATTTGTCTCTGGAAACTTCTCCACATCCAAATGTTGATAAATAGCTAATTGCCTAGAAACGAAAAAGTCCCGCTAGTTGCGGGACTTTAAATTTACTTCTTTTTCTTATCCTCTCAGAGTTACTTCATGAAGAACTCTGAAATTAAATTCTAACTCAAAGTTCCTTGCAGGTAACTCTGAGTACGTACTACTTCTTTTTCTTAGTTTTTTGTTTGCGCTGTTCTTCGCCTGCTTTCATCGCTTCTTCCAGTTTGAGCTGGAATTTGGATTTCTTTTTATTGGCATTCTTCTTTCTGTTCTCTTCCATTACTTTCAGAATCTTATCCTCATCTACAAACTTTCTAAACAAAGCCATTTGTCCGAAAGAAACAATGTTGGACACGAAATAATAGAAGGTCAAACCCGCAGAGAAACTATTCAGAAAGAACAAGAACATAATAGGCATCATGTACTGCATCGACTTCATAGGCCCTTGCATTTGTGTATTCATTTGACTGTTTGACCAAGTATACAACAACGTAGAACCAGTCATTAATAGACAAAATAAACTGACGTGAGAACCATAAAATGGAATTTCAAAAGGAAGATTCAGGACGTTGTCATAAGTAGACAAGTCCGTCGCCCAAAGAAATGCTTGTTGTCTCAATTCTATTGAATTAGGGAAAAAGTTAAACATGGCCAGTAAGAAAGGAAACTGTAACAATACAGGGATGCAACCACTCAATGGATTGATTCCAGCCTTTCTATAGAGTTCCATGGTTTCCTGCTGAGACTTCTGCATATCACCATCATGCTTCTCTTTGATCGCGTCCATTTCTGGTTTCAGTACTTTCATCTTCGCCATGGACATGTGCGACTTGTAAGTCAATGGTGCCAAGATCAATCGAATCACAAATACCAAGATGATAATGATCACACCATAGTTTGAAATCACACCTTCCAATAAATTGAATATGGGTATAATCAACCATTTGTTAACCAATCTGAAGATAAACCAACCCAGATCAACATTCTGCTCAAAGCCATCAACTACCTTCTTTTGAACCGTATAATCATTGGGTCCGAAGTAGTATTGATATTGGCCTTTGCCAGTCTTCAAATCACCAATGGGCAAAGTCAGCACTGCAGTACCAGATTTTACAGTCGTGCTATCAGATGTATCTACGTAGGTACTTAAAGTGGCTTTTGATATTTTGTTCTCTGCAATTAGAGCTGCCGAAAAGAATCTCTGCTTAAAAGCAAACCATTTCAGTCCTTGCTCTATCGTTTCAGATTCTGCTCCCTCGCTTATTCCCAGGTCATCAAAGTCACCGCCAATAGGCAAATAATTGATTGTAGTTTTTGCTCTTGACTCTTTGAGTGTATGCTCAACATTCTTCATGTTGTCCACCCAAGTCAGTTGAGCATCTTGATTATCAATCACCCCATCCATACCTACGAGATTGATTTCATATCTCAATTGAAATCCTGTACCTCCCAAGGTATATTTATGTTCTAAGTATCTCCCATTATCCAAAGCTACTTTAAAGCTTACAGTCAAGGAATCTTCCCCTTCCACCTTAAGCTTGCGATAATCGACTTGATAATACAGTTCAGAAACGTTGATTGGCTTATAGTTGCTAGCCAACAATAAATCTGATTGACTACTATTCCTATCTATTAATACCAATGGGTCTTTCTGATAAGTCAAATAGTCCTTGAGTTCGACTCTTTTTACTATACCACCTTTGCTGGAAAGAACAATTTTAACCGATTCGTTTTCAATATTAACTTCCTCTGCTTCCCCAGTAGCAAATGGCGCAAAAACGCCATATCGTTCTTTATGAAGAGCTGAAGTCAAAGAATCTTCCGCAACCGAAACGGTAGTATTTGAAATTTTGGCTTGTTGTACTGCAGCAGGTGCAGCAGTTTCAATGGTTTCTGTTTCGACAGGCTGCTCTGGCACTTCCGGAGCAAAGAATTGAAAATATATGGTCATCAATGCAAGCATCAAGACCAAACCTGTGATCTGGTTTTTATCCATTTAATTAATTATTATTTTCTGATAAATTATCTTTCTTATATGATAGGGCCGCTTTTACGAACTTTACGAAAAGTGGGTGTGGATTGAGAACAGTACTCTTTAGTTCTGGATGAAATTGAACACCCACGAACCATCTGTGATCTTTCAACTCAATGATTTCAACCAAATTTGTTTTAGGATTTCTCCCTGAAGCTATCATGCCATTATCTTCAAAGTCTTTTAGATAGGCATCATTAAACTCATATCTGTGCCTATGACGCTCCTGAATTTTCGTTTGCCCATAGACATTGTACGCCTTAGTGCCTTTTTGGATGTTGCAATCATAGGCCCCTAATCTCATGGTCCCCCCCATCTCTGTGATATTTTTTTGATCCTCCATGATATCAATGATCGGATGTTTCAGTTTTTCAGCCATTTCCTTAGAATTGGCATCTTTATGTCCCAATACATTTCTTGCAAATTCTATACTCGCACATTGCATACCTAGGCAAATACCAAAGAAAGGAATACCACTTTCACGGGCAATTTTGATTGCTTCAATTTTTCCTTCTATTCCTCTTTCTCCAAACCCTGGTGCGACCAACAACCCATCAACACCTTCCAGTTGCTTGGTAGCATTGTCTGGTGTTACAGACTCTGAAGACAACCATTTCACTTTTACTTTACATTCATTTTCCGCACCTGCGTGTACAAAAGCCTCTGAGATAGATTTGTACGCATCCTGTAGTTCAACATATTTTCCAACTACCGTGATATTCACTTCATTGACAGGGTTTTTGAGCTTACCTAAAAAATTCTTCCAGTGCTCTAGTCCTGGCTCCTTTTTATAAGAGAATTTCATTCTGGCGAGTACCCTTTCATCCAGTTTTTCTTTTCTCATCAATAATGGCACATCATAAATAGTATCCGCATCCTGTGCTTCTATTACGCAATTTACAGGTACGTTACAGAACAGTGCTATTTTTTTCCTGAGGTCAGCACTGAGTTTGTGTTCACTTCTGCATACTAAAATATCTGGCTGAACTCCCGCTTCCAACAATTGCTTTACTGAATGCTGAGTTGGTTTAGTTTTTAATTCTCCAGCTGCTGCCAAATAGGGCACTAATGTCAAATGAATGTTGATCGCATTGGTGGGTCCCAATTCGAATCTGGCCTGCCTCATGGCTTCTATAAATGGCAGGGATTCAATATCGCCTACACACCCGCCAACTTCAGTAATTACAAAATCATATTTTTCAGTATTACCAAGTCGGTAAATGCTTTCTTTGATTTCGTCTGTGATGTGCGGAACAACCTGAACAGTCTTGCCTAAAAACTCTCCCTCCCGTTCCTTTTTAATGACATTGTAATAAATACGACCAGTCGTTACATTATTTGCTTGAGAGGTGGGTTCATTCAAAAATCTTTCGTAGTGACCTAAGTCAAGGTCAGTTTCGGCACCATCATCTGTGACGTAGCATTCTCCATGTTCATAAGGATTGAGCGTACCAGGATCTACATTGATGTATGGGTCCAATTTTTGAATGGTCACTGAAAACCCCCTGGCTTGCAATAACTTACCTAAAGATGCTGATATGATTCCTTTACCAAGAGAAGAGGTAACCCCGCCCGTAACGAAAATGTATTTTGTAGATGTCATTTGATGTGTATTCGAAACTTTTGTTACGGGGCTCAAAGTTATGGTATTAGACTTAATAATCTTGGGACGGGCTAGATAATATTTTGAGAAGTGTAGTAAAAACAGGAAGTTTGGATAAATCCAAAATACGAATAACAAATTTAATCAGATTCATTTTAAACCATTACTCGATTCAAGCATCTAAGTTGCAAATTGCACTACTTTGACTGACCAGGAACTTATAGAAAAACTCAGCAATGAGGAGAGCCGAAATTATGGGTTCAATTTGCTGGTACGTGAGTATCAGGAAAGGATTTATTGGCATATTCGGAAGATGGTGATTGATCACGATGATGCGGATGACTTGGTACAGGATGTATTTATTAAGGTTTGGAATAATATTCACAAATTCCGTGAGGACTCAAGTCTTTACACATGGATTTATCGAATTGCCACCAACGAATGTCTGAATTTTTTAAAGAAGAAAAGAAACAAGTTTTTTCTACCCATCAATGATGTCGCCAATGAACTGTCTGATAAATTGGATGAAAGTTCGCACGTCAGTGGGGAAGAAATACAAATGAAGTTGCAAAAAGCACTATTGAGGCTGCCGGACAAACAGCGGCTGGTTTTTAACATGAAATATTTTGACGACATGAAATTCAGAGAAATAGCAGAAATCACGAAAACCAGTGAAGGTGCTTTAAAGGCCAGTTATCACTTAGCAGTAAAAAAAATTGAACAATTTTTACAGCTTGATTAAACCATCATTCGAATGGACTGTCTAATGTTCAGACGCTTATGTTATGAAAAATAAGAAAATAGATATAGAATCACTTGATAGGAAGAACATCCATCAAGTACCTGATGGATATTTTGATGGTTTACCATTAAAAATCCAGTCAAGGATCAACCAGAAGAATGGAGTATCAAGCGTTTTTTTCATAACTAGAATGCAGATGGTGTGGAGTGCGACCGCCGTAATTGCACTTTTTTTTATTGGCTGGTTTTGGTATCCTCAAGGGACTGAGCTATCCACAACAGAACAGATACTCGCTGATCTAAATTCGGAAGACTTAATTGAATATCTATATGAAGAAGACATCAGCACTGATGAAATTATTGCAGCCATAAATGAAAACTATTTGCTAGATGAAATAAGTTTAATCGAAGACGTAATCATAGACGAAAACTTGTCTGAAGAGGATTTGGAATCCATTTACTCGGAACTTGATTACTCAACAGAAATTATGTAAGCACTGATATTAAAAATAAAAGCCATGAATATATTTGTACTAATGAAAAAACTATTCCTAGCGATCATGCTGCTCGCAATAGCCACAATTGCACAGGCTCAAAATGATGAAGCCCGTCAACGAATCGAGTCAGCAAAAATCGCTCTGATCAGTGAGAGGCTGGGCCTTACGCCAGAAGACGCCCAGCAATTTTGGCCCATATATAATGAGTACAGTCAAAAGCGAAGAGAAAACCACCACGAATTTGCTCAGGCCAGAAGAAATTTCAACCCTGAAACCGCAACTGAACAAGAAACACAGGACATGCTGAATTTTGGTCGCGAGGTGAAAGAGAAACAACTTAATCTGGAAAAGGAGTATTCAGATAGAATGCTAAAAGTAATAGATTCCAAACAGCTCATGAATCTTCAAAATGCTGAACGTGATTTTAAAAGAATGTTGCTTGATCGTCTGGATCAAAGAAGACAACAGCAACAAAACTCTAGCGAGCAGCTCAGAAGACAAAACAATGAACGCATGAGAAACAAAAGAAACAATTAATCCTTCTTTTTGCATACCCGTACTTTAACCATATTTATGACCCTCTGGGCAGGATTATTTGGCCTACCCTTTCAGACCTATGCTCAAACTCAGCTTCAAGATGAGCTGGCAGTACTTGACGCGGAATTGGATGCCATATTTGAAAATGAATCAGACTCTACTTCCCTATTTGCACTGATAGATGAGCTTCTAAAACCCGAGCCCAAGCAATCTCAAATTCAGATGAGATTTGGCTATTCCAGTAGAGTGACATCAGCAGGCCGAGATTTTGGCATTGATCAGCAAGGCCTCACTCCAGCCCTATCTTTTTATCATTACTCAGGTTTATATGCTGATGCAACTGGTTTCTGGAATAGTGAATTTGACCCAAAGTACAACCTTACTGTTTTTACTTTGGGTTATATAGGTCAGATCAAAAAAAAGACAACTTACAGTTTTTCTTACGATCACTCTTTTTATTCCCAAAAAGAAGATTATCAAACACTGACCAACTCGCTCAGCAGTTCTATCACACAGGATTTTAAGTACGTTTATACGGGTATTGATTATTCCTTTTCTTTTGGGTCAGAAACTGCACATAGATTGATTTGGAATCTAACTGGGAATTTGGAAACCAAAGGTTTTGGACCACTTAAACGTATCACCTTTCTTCCATCCATTGCTGTTTTGTTTGGCAATCAAAACATAACTACTCAATATACACGAACCAATCATCTCACCAGATTTCAGCACGCCAGTGATAGAGAAATGATATTTTTTGCTGATCGCCTTCGTGATGCTGGCTATACTAATACTACTGCTGGTTTTCTGATTCGAATGAGGGATGCCGTGAATTCAGGAGAGGAACTTAACGCCATTCAGACTCAGGCATACGAACTCCTCTTTCTTTCAGACTCTTCTGAAACTACCTTTAGTTTGATGAATTACTACCTGACGCTTCCGATACTATTTGAAACCAAAAAAAGGCTGAATTTCTACTTGAGCTATAACTATAACATTCCGCGCAACTTGGATGGGGCAGAATATGAATTTGAATCTAATGGCTATTTTGGATTTTCTATTGCATATAATTTGGCTTTAGAAAGTAAAGGTTCCACCAACATTAAATGAACCAAAATTTTCTAACGTAGCATATTTCATTTCAAAGCCAATTAATTGTTTGGTATTGATCGGCCAGCTCATCCCCAGACCCAGATAAATTCCAGATTCAGCTGAATTGGATTTACTTTTTCCATCTTGAGAACTACTGAAAAACTCCATACCAACCTCAGCCCCGCCTACCAAACTTATATTAGTTGTTTTCCTGCTCAAATAATACCTTACCCCAAATGGAAGAATCAATCCATATAAATTAACATCAGTATTGCTTGGCACTAAATTATTTATCATGTTCTCCTTTCTGTAGCTACGGAATTTTATACTGAACCCAAGGTCTATTGCGATATTTTTGGAAAAGAAATTGGTTAAAACTCCATCAGTAAATACGCCGAATTCATTTGAAAGTCCGGCCTTTATAGTTGCTAATCTTTTGTACTGTATCCTATGGGTTTGAATTTGACTTTCTGTAGAATCAGTGACGTTATTGTATTGTTGACATACGGAAACTGCTATACTTTCAAACTGATTAAGATTGTATGGTTCGACCCAGGAATCATCTATCAGTTCTACAATTGATTGGTTGTCATTGATAAAAGATTGCAAATCGGATTTAAAACGATCCAATTCAAAGACCAATATGCTATCTCCTTTTTGAGCAATAAGTTTGCTGGACACAAGGGTCTTGTACAAATTGATTTTTCCATTGTCTATAAGTGTATTCACAAAAATCCACTTACCATCAATTTTTAATACCTGTACCTTTTGACCACTTAAATACAGAACAGACTGTATGCTCGCCTTGAAAGCTAATTCAGTGCCACCTTCAATTTCAACAAGTGCCGTAGAATCATTTATCCAGATATTTTCTTCAGAGTATACAAGGTTGACTGTGTCAGGTGCATCAATGTAAATACCTGACAGAAATCCAGTTTGAGCATGGGAAAATAAGCTGAGCAGAAATGCAGAGCAAAAAAATAAAAATTTCACCTTAAGAAGAGTCATTAAATAATACAGTTCAAAGTATATAATTCCATAAATATAGAACTGCAATAATAGGTCATCCTTTCAAATCAACCTTTACCAAAGAAACGTTTTAAGACGGTTCTACGGGCTCCATTAAACTGGTACACTTTTGCCATTTTCTATATCTTCCAAGATCAAACTGGCTGCACCAATGATAGGTGTGTGCGTACTATCCAATTCGGATGGTAATATTTTGATTTTTCCCTGATAAACATTGAGCAGATTCTTCTCGAAATGCTTGATGGTAGGTTTGAAAATGAGATCACCTGCTTTGGCCAATCCACCCATAATAAAAATGGCTTCAGGACTTGTATGCCCAACAGCATCAGCAAGTTTAGCCCCCAGCACTTTTCCTGTGTATTCAAATGCCTCTTTTGCCACAATGTCACCATTGTTAGCCGCATCTGCTACCATTTTGGTATTGAGGTCATCAAAACTATATCTCTTCAATTCGCTGTCCATGTGATGATCAGCCAATAATTTATAGACCGTTCTCTTCAATCCAGTCGCTGAAACATAGGTTTCCAAACAGCCCTTTTTTCCACATTTACATAGGCGACCCCCTCCTATTTTATATGCGATATGTCCCAGCTCTCCGGCATGTCCATCATGCCCTTGGATCAATTGGCCATTCGCGACGAAACCAGAACCTAAACCAGTCCCTAGGGTGATAGCAATAAAGTCTTGCATGCCCTTCGCTCCACCAAACATCATTTCGCCCATGGCGGCTGCGTTGGCGTCATTCGTTAGCTTTACTGATACATTAAATTCATCCTCTAAAAGACTAGCAAGTGGAATAGTACCTTGCCATGGAAGATTTGGGGCATCTTCGATTGTTCCCTTTTTGTAATTGGCATTTGGCGCACCTACACCAATGCCCAAGAATTCGACGGGTTCATCCAAACTGTCTTTAGCTTGTCTGACCGCATGGGCCAATTCTGTAATATAACCCTCAATATTCGGGTTTTCTGTCGCAATACTGCTATGTATCCTTACTTTGCCAGTCGTATCCACCAGACCAAATTTCGTACTGGTACCTCCTATATCTATTCCAACTATTAATTCAAGCATTATTTTGTAGTGTAGTGTTTATTAATATGATATTGTACCAAATGCTCAATAGGCTCCTTGATGATCTGGCCTAGAGCAATTTCTTTTTCTATTAAAATTTCTCTCAAAATGTCCTCGAAAAAGTATGGTATTGAACCCACGAAATGAACCGTGTAATTCTTATGATCTGAAAAACACTCCAAATAAATTTCAACGTACTTTCTGATTCCATCTTTTAGAATTACTCTAAAAAATGGATGATCTCTGTGTTCGTGAATAAATTGTGAAAATGATGCCAGATACACATTTGCAAAAGGTTTCATATAAACATTTTGCAAAATATCATGCTTGGTAATGTTGTATGTTTGTTCGAATGCTGTTGCGATTTCAGGTGGTAGCTGCTTGCGCAAAAATGACTGAAGCAAAATCTTACCAAAGTAGGCCCCACTCCCTTCATCTCCTAATACATAATCTATCCCAGGAACTTCTTGCCGGACAATGTCCCCATCAAAAAAACAGGAGTTGGCTCCAGTGCCCATCAAACAGGTAATGCTGGGTGTGCCCTCATAGGTAGCAAATGCAGCCGCTACTATGTCATGATTGACATAAATATGCGATTTTGTGAAAATTCTAGATAAAGATCGTTCGACAATATTCTGAAGTTTTTTGCTAGAGCAGCCACTACCATAAAAGAAAACTACTTCGATCTCTTCCATGCGAGCCACCAGTTCTCCCAAAGAGCGCACAGATACTTCAATAATATCCTCAGTATGAAAATATGGATTGATTCCGCTAGAACTCAAGGTCAACACTTTTTTGTTGTCTTGGATAAGCTCCCAGTCGCATTTAGATGATCCGCTAGTGCCGATGAGTATCATATTGAATTTTTGGCTTGAACTCGAAATTAAATGTATTCTTCGTATTGCTCGATTTTCTTAAAATAAATTACAATAAAACTTAAATTTATTATGACATTTTAAATTTCACCTACACCTTGATGAAAATATTCCTTCTATACAACAACAGTACAGGTAAATAACAAAGAACGACAAATCCGAGCGCATAGATGAATGATGCAAAATAATAATCATCAAAAATGTCAACCAAACCATCATATAAAACTTGATGTATAGAACTATTTCCTAGCGGAATTATCCCAAAAAGCGAGGCTAAGATGCCAGACAAAGCATAGGCAGTAATTGCATTAGACCCAAACACTTCAAAGGGGAAGGTAAGTTTTGATCGATACCTTAATACATCAAGCAACCAATAAAGTACTCCAAAGAAATTCATAGCCACACCCCCAGTATATAAGACAAAGGAGCTGGTCCATAAACTTTTGTTAATAGGAAAAAACATATCCCAGATCAACCCAGCCATGATCAGGAGATTTCCCAATACAAAGACCTTGGCCAGTCCATGCAACTTCTCTTCAGTTCTGAAAAGCAACTGCCCTGTAACAATTCCTAACAACCCAGTACCTATAGCTGGTAGCGTACTTAGCAATCCTTCAGGATCCCAAGTCTTACTCATACTCCACATATGATCAGTAAGGAAGAGACGATCAAACCAAGCAGCAAAATTCGTGTCTGATTCTAAGTTGGCCTCACCAATACCTGGTACAGGTACAAAAGTCATGATAATCCAATAGCCTATCAGAAGACTTGAACCAATAATTATTTGAGCTCTATGGCTCATATAGTGATGCATCAAAGCAATGACCAAGAATACCATGGCTATTCGCTGAAGTACGCCTGGAATCCGAAG
Source organism: Reichenbachiella faecimaris (assembly GCF_900176375.1). Lineage (GTDB taxonomy): Bacteria > Bacteroidota > Bacteroidia > Cytophagales > Cyclobacteriaceae > Reichenbachiella > Reichenbachiella faecimaris. The sequence continues at coordinate 325,293 of NZ_FWYF01000001.1, forward strand.
TGAAGCAAACTCAAAACTTGGAAATGCATTCAGAAATAAACCTATAAGGACGAGGTATAGACTTCTTTTTAATATTTTCCTGGTGATTTGTTTCCTGGCTTCACCTGTTTTTGGCATTCCAATCGAAACAGCCATTCCTACCATAAAAAGAAAAAACGGAAAGATTAAATCTGTAGGTGTGCATCCATGCCATTCGGCATGCAGCAATGGTGAATAAACATACGACCAAGAACCAGGGTCGTTTACCAATATCATGGCAGCAATTGTGAGGCCTCTGAAAACATCGAGGCTAAGGAGTCGATCTTTATTCAAATTATGGAATTAAAGGTTGGCTCGACGAAATATTCGTCGAGCAATTTCATTATCCAACTTAAAGGAAATGATATCTTCTAAATCCTTCTATGGCTTCATATTCTGCCAGGCCAAGGTTGTCGTACATTTGGGCAGTCTCTTTGTTTCGATCTTCAGACCTTTGCCAAAATTCACGACTATCATCTCCCTGAAATACCACGCCGTCCTTTTGCGACTGGTGTCTAAAAATAGCCATTCTTTTCTTCAATAGCTCTTCTGGACTGATGGGAACAGCCATTTCGATTTCGTCAATCGGATACTCGTGCCATGCGCCTCTGTACAACCATACCCAGCAGTCTTTCATGTACTTCTGTTTTTTCAAGTCTTCCAAAGCTGCAAAAATCCCTTTCAGGCATACTTCATGGGTGCCATGTGGGTCTGCCAAATCGCCAGCAGCATATATTTGATGAGGCTTGACTTCTGCAATTAGGTTTTTGATGATTTCTACATCAGCTTTGCCTAACGGATGCTTCTCCACCTTGCCCGTTTCATAAAATGGCAAGTCTAAGTAGTGCACCTGGTTGTCCGGAATACCATAATACCTACAGGCACTGATGGCTTCTCCTCTCCTGATCAGTCCTTTTACCTTTCTGACATCTACTGAAGTGACTTCTTTCTTTGACTTTGACCTTAGGTCTTTTAAAAGTTTATCAAATACCTTATGGTCTGCTTTTTCGCCGGCTGCATATTCATAAAGCTCCTTTGCAAACTCTGCAAAACGATGGGCTTCGTGATCTGCCACTGCAATGTTTCCTGAAGTTTGATAGGCTACATGCACTTCATGTCCTTGATCTACTAACCTCAAGAAGGTACCTCCCATGGAGATCACATCATCATCTGGATGTGGACTAAATATGATAATTCTTTTCTTGGCAGGATTGGCTCGCTCTGGACGGTTGGTGTCGTCTGCATTTGGTTTGCCACCTGGCCACCCGGTAATGGTATGCTGAAAGTGGTTGAACATCTTGATGTTCACCTCATAAGCGCCACCTTCGCCTAGTATCTCTGACATGCCGTGGTCGTTATAGTTGCGATCAGCAAGCTTGAGAATAGGTTTGTTCAATTTTTGGCTCAGCCAAACCACTGCTTTCCTTTTTAGATCTTTTGTCCATTCACAATCGCCTACTATCCATGGTGTTTCGAACCTGGTCAAATCTTTCGCTGAGTTTTCATCCAGAATGAAAGAAACATCGTCATGCTGTTGGAGAAAAGTGGCCGGCACATCTGATGACATTTCACCCTCTACAGTTTTTCGTACGATTTCGGCCTTCTTCATGCCATAGGCCATGATGACGATTCGCTTGGCTTTGAGAATGGTGCCTACCCCCATGGTCACTGCCTTTCTGGGCACATCCGCCATGCTGTTGAAAGCAAAGGCATTGTCTTGACGGGTGAGGTAATCTAGCGTAATCATCCGTGTGGTTGAACTGATCTTAGAGCCGGGTTCGTTGAACCCGATATGGCCGGTACGGCCAATGCCCAGGAGCTGAAAATCCAGTCCGCCATAGCTTTCTATTTTTTCTTCATACTGGGTGCAGTATTCTGCAATATGCTCGAAGGCAATCTTTCCGCTTGGTACATTGATGTTTTCCAGAAGAATATCCACATGGTCAAATAGGTGATGATGCATAAAGTGTATATAGCTCTGGCTGTCTGTCTTATCCAATCCATAATATTCATCCAGGTTAAATGAAACTACGTTCTGGAAACTTAAACCCTCTTTTTTATGCATTCGGACCAATTCGGCATACACCTGGATGGGTGAAGAACCCGTGGCCAATCCCAAAATACATTTCTCGTTCTTTTCTGTTTTATACCTGATCAGTGCGGCAATTTCTTGCGCTATGATTTTTGATGCTTCATCTGCACCTTCAAATATCTCGGTATGTATCTTCTCGAATTTGGTGGATTCCATCGCACTCCACTCCTTGCGACTGGTTCTCTTCGATGTGGCTATTGTAGCTCCTTTTACCATTGTTACACTCATATCCAATTTTCTTTAGAAAGTGAGTAATTACACTTTCACCTCTTTTATTGAGAAATAAAAGTAGATATTGACAGCATGGAGAGGAAATATATTAGCTAAAGGGATATTTTTTGAAGCTAAACGGGAAACTAGCTTCTAAAGGGTCTAAAAAAGAAAAGATCACGCAAAACGTGACCCTTTCTAACCCAAAACTCTAATTTAATTTCTTGTGTACTATTACTTCATGTGATGACTAATGTAGAGTAGTTCATCAAGGCAAGGAAATTATTTCGCTGGATGCATTTATATCATAGCTCTTCAGCAAAAAAAAGGAGGTGAATTTAATTTCACCTCCTTTTTAGAATTGTCAAACTGTCAAATTCGAAAAATCTTCAAACCAGCAGTTTAACTATTATTTAAACTATTTCGACCAATAAATCTTAGTAGCCTCATTATCTGCTCCTTGTCTTGCAACAGCTGCAGTGTATTGATCACCATTTAAGGTCTGCTCTGTCACTGGATAATCCAATCTCTCTGGAATTGCACCATTGACTTGGGTAAACCAATCTAATCCAGCACTACCCTTTGCTCTTCTCAAATCAGCCCAGGATTCGTACTCATCACCAAAAAGAGCTAACCATTTTTGAGTAGCAATTTGATCTAGTCTATCCTCAGTAGATCCTCCTGTATTAAACACTACATTAGCACCTGCACTGTAAGTACCACCATCATCTACATTGTGATACTGAAGAGAGGCCGAGATACCTTGTTCATAAAGTTCCTGTGCCGTACCTGCACCAGATACATTCCATCCTCTTTCAGCTGCCTCAGCAAGAAGAAACAACACTTCTGGATAACCTAACAATACTGCGTCTGCATCTATTGCAAAAACTGTTGTGTTATTTGGCAATGAGTAGTCTACTCCAATAGCAGGAGTGATTGGTGTAGCAGGTGCACCATTAGGCACACCCATGTAATTGCCGTTATTTACAGTGCCTGAAGTAGGCAATGCATAAACAGGCAGCCTTGGATCTGCATTGTCAACTAGGACATTAATAAAATCAGCGGTCATAAAACTTCCAGTGAAAGCCTGAATTGGTGCTGAACTACCATTACTTTCTGCACTCCATTGATCATCATTTGAAGCTGAATAGAAAGGAACTCTTGCAGTACCTGCATTAGACGAAATCAAACTTCCAGCTACAGCAGCTTCTACATTTGATTGCGCTAATGTAGCATTGGCATTGGTCAATCTCATCCCTAATCTCAGTCTTAGAGAATTGCCAAATGCAATCCAAGAGTCATGATCTCCACCATAAAGAATATCATTAGCTCCAAATGAATTCCCACCTGGAGACAAATCACCTACCGCTTCTGCAAGCTCATTAAGCATATCAGCATAAATCGACTCTTGCGTGTCATAGGCAGGGGTAACAGTACCATCAGCAGTATGTCCTAATCCAGCCTCACTGTATGGTACATCTCCCCAAAAGTCAGTAATTCTATGGAAAATGAAAACTTTCCATATTCTGGCAATTGACTTTTTACCTAGTTTGGTAGCATCACTAAGCTCACTGTTGTTGTCAATGATAGAGATGCATTCTTTGATGTTGGATACTTCTCTTACATACATTCTATCCCAGTACGCTGGATTCCAACCTTCATTAGTTGCATAAGGCGTGCTCCACGGCGTCATCATGTGATTGGCATTCGTAGCTGCATGCAATAAATTAGATCTCCAAGCTTCATATCTATGAGCCGCTATACCATTTTGCGTGTATGCCAACAGCATGTCAGACAAAATTACGGGAGAAGCATTAGGATTTACATTTAATTCATCAAATCCATCGTCGCATGAACTGACCAAGGATACTATTGCAAGTATGCCTAGTGTCATTTTAATATTTTTATAAAAATTCATATTATAAATTTTATATAGTAAATCAATTAATTAAAACTGAAGATTTAGATTGAATCCAAAACTTCTAGTAGTCGGAATCGAACCAGATTCAATTCCTTGAGCATTACCATTGTTGTAGTTTGACTCTGGGTCAAACCCTGGTAAATTGTTTTTCAAGAAGAATAAGTTTCTTCCAACAACAGACACTTTAACTGAGCTAAAGATATTGCCCACAAGTGACTGAGGAAGCGTATATCCAATGCTCATTTCACGCATCTTGATATAGCTTGCATCATATATAAAGTCTGTAATAATACCTTGCGCTGAAACGCTTCCCGTTCCTACATTGGCATCAGAAGCATCTACGATTACAGGAGCCGTATTCCAATAAACTTCTGGGTCTACAGCTACTGTATTGGTAGATCCATCTTGGCTTACTCCAGCACCTACATATCCTCCAGTACCTGCGTACCAAGCATCTCTTCCTTCAAGAGATTGAGCGCTATTTCCTTGAATTGTAGCATTTCGATTTGATATTGAGAACATTTCTCCACCCTGACGGATATCAATCAATGCGTTGAAAGAAATACCTTTGTAAGTCAAAGTTGTTCCTATACCACCAGTCCAATCTGGAGTAGCTGTACCAAGTACTTCAGTCTCTTCAGATCTTAATGGCAACCCATTCGATCCAAAAACTTTATTGCCATTATCATCTCTCAGGTAGTCATAGCCTTCAATTAATGCATAAGACTCACCTGGACGAGCTGTAATAAATACATTTCTATCCTGTCCCAATACAAATTGATCTACTCCTTCTGCAAGTGAATGAACTATATTTTCATTTTTAGCAAAATTGAATGACAGATCCCATCTCAAATCGCTGGTTTGAATTGGTGTACCTTTTACAAGGAATTCAAAACCTTTGTTGTCGATCTGTCCTGCACTAAATGTAATATTGTCAAACCCAGAAGCTTTAGATACTGATGATCTTAAGATTTGATCAACTGCCTGATTTTTGTAGTAAGCAAAATCAAAACTCAATCGGTCGTTGAAGAATCTTAAATCAGCTCCGAATTCAAGAACCTTGGTAGATGAAGGTTTTGGGTCCAAATTTGGAATATTGCTGGTAGGTACAAATTGATTGTCAATCGAACCTAAGAACCCAAATGTTGGATTTGCTGAAGTAGCTACACCATAAGTCAACGAATTCAAATAAGGTGCAGGTGATCCATTACCCACTGTTGCATAAGATGCTCTAATTTTAGCAAATGATAAGACATCTGACTCCACATTCAATGCCTCTGTAAGCACTAAGCCAAGTCCAGCTGAACTATAAAGTGCCGAAACATCTCCAGGTGCCAAAGAGGAAAACCAATCATTTCTAACTGAAGCATCTAAGAATAAGAAGTTCTTGTAAGATGCGTAAGCAGCTCCATAAAGAGAATTAACTTCTGTGGTAGAGTTGTTCTGAAGATTAGTTACCGTTTGAGCATTTGAAATGTGATAAAAACCAGGTATAACTAGCCCTTGACCATCAAATCCAACTTGCTTGGTGTCTTGTAATAAATGATTTCCTCCAAGGTTTACTGAAAATGATATATCTTCTGTCACGTCTTTTGCTACAGTAACCAAGAAATCAGAGTTGTTTTCTCTTACATTGAACTGATTTGTAATAATCTGGCCTCCCATTCTATATCTGGTTCCAACCACTACTCTATTTGATCGATCAGATGCATAGAAATCAGTACCACTTCTTAGCTGCAAACTTAACCAATCAGTAAACTGATACTTCAATGCAGCATAACCCATCATACGATCCTTACGATCATTATTGGTGTTTTCGTTCATTGCAAAGTAAGGATTCAACCTGAAATCATCAGTAGTGTATAGTCTTTGCAATCCGTCCTCAGTTTTGTAAGGCTGTAAACTAGACAATGGCACACTTCGTGGAAGAAAAAGCAAACCGTTGGCTGGGTTATCCATGATATCAGACATATTTACTCTATTTTTCGCTTCAGCTTTAATATAGGTTAACTTATAATCAGCTGATAGTTTATCCGTAATCTGTGAAGTCCCTCTAAAGCTCACAGAATATCTTTCAAATTCACTTGTAGGCACAATCCCTTTATTATCCAACTTAGACAATGACATTCTGAAATCACTGGCCTTTGTACCTGCAGAAAGGACTAAAGTATTAGTGAAGGTTGTTCCTGTTTCATAAAAATCTTTAATATTATCTGGTTGAGCACTATAGGGTCTACTTACTCCATCCCAAAAAGCAGCTCCTGACTGTCCAGTCATTCGAGCACCCCAACTTGTACCATTTACACCCGTTCCTAGGCTAAGTGCCTCTGCTTGAGTTGTCGGGAAATTACCTCCAATTCCGTGTCCATATTCATTTTGAACATCAGGAGTAATAAGTGCATTTTCAAAAGTAAAATTCGAATTGTATTCGACTCCAATTCCCTCTTTATTTTGCCCTTTTTTAGTAGTCACCAAGATGACACCGTTAGCAGCTCTAAATCCATATAGAGCAGTAGCACTACCACCTTTCAATACGGTCATGCTCTCAATATCGTCTGGGTTTAGATCAGAGACTCCGTCTCCATAATCTATACCACCCCATCTACCAGCAGCTTGAAGGTTTTGATTATCAATCGGAACTCCGTCAACTACATAAAGTGGTTGGTTATTTCCGTCCAATACATTGTTGCCTCGAATAATCACCCTGGTAGAACCAGAGGCACCTGAAGCTGTTTTGCTTACTTGAACACCTGCAATTTTACCCGAAAGAGAATTGGCTATGTTTGACTCTCTGCTTTCTGTCAAACTTTTCCCTTTCAACTCTGATACTGAGTAAGTAAGAGACTTTCTTTCTCTTTCAATACCCAAAGATGTCACCACCACCTCACTCAATTGTGTGGCATCCTGGTTCAAAGTGATATCGATAGATGATCTCCCACCAACAGTAACTTCCTGGGTATTGTAACCAATAAATGAAAATATCAAAACGTCACTTTCTGAAGCTTCAATTTTATAGTTACCGTCCATATCACTTATAGTACCTGTTGTGGTTCCTTTTAGTGTTATGTTCACACCGGGCAGTCCCGATGAATCATCTGACCCGATGATATTACCTGATACGGTTCGGGTCTGTGCGTGTGCAAATACAAAGATGCACATCATAAAACTTAATAAAAGTATTCTCTGTTTCATAGACTTAAATTTTAGATTTAGTCATTATTAATAGATTTTAGCATCCTTAATTTTCATTATTCTATAGCTAGAGGCAAAAAATATTAGCTGAATGGTGCTAAATATCCTTTGTTTGCACTTGACTTTTGCAATTCTATCTTAACCTATCAATTCCTGCTATTCGCAGACAATGCTTGCCTATTCAGCGAAACTTTATATCACCTGAGAGTATTTTAATTCATATTGGCATATAATTATGTAGTTGATAATATTTGAATCACGCTAGACCAAAAATATTTAATAATGAAAAAATTATTGACAGTCCTCTTGCGAATAATTGAGCAATCTTCATGTGTTGCTGTAGTGATCATCATGCTAGGCGCATGCGATAAGGCCGACAACACAGAGAAAAAAAAATTCACCCTCATTCCTTCAGAAAAGTCGGGAATAACTTTTGAAAACACAATCGTAGACGAAACTGAAAGAAATATATTGATTTATGACAATTACTATCAAGGAAGTGGTGTTGGGCTTGGGGACTTTAATAATGACGGTCTAACAGATATCTTTTTCGGCGGCAACTTGGTTAGTGATAAGTTGTACATCAATCAGGGAGAATTCTCATTTCAAGATCAAACTGAAATAGCTGGAATCATCAATGATGGAGGTTGGACGTCTGGAGTGACGTTAGTCGACATAAATATGGATGGTCATTTAGACATCTATCTGAGTCGTGAACTTTATGATGAATCTCCCAAACTGAGAGAAAACAAATTATATATCAACAATGGTGATTTGACTTTCTCGGAACGAGCTCAGGAATATGGATTGGCCGAAAATCAACGAACTAGACATGCTTCATTTTTCGACTATGACAAAGATGGAGATCCAGATGTCTTTTTGCTTAATCAACCCCCCAACCCTGGCAACTACTCAGCATACTATGGGATAGACTTACTAGCGCCACAGTATAGTCCTCGATTACTTGAAAACAGAAATGGTAAGTTTATAGATGTTACTGTGAGGGCGAAATTGCTCAAATCTGGTTTTTGCAATAGTGTCATTACAACTGATCTAAATGGAGATGGGTGGATCGATATTTATGTGACCAACGATTTCGAAGCCCCAGACTTTTTGTATATAAATAACGGCGATGGAACATTCAGTGATCAAGCTGTCAAACAGCTAAACCATATGTCTTATTTCAGTATGGGTGTGGATGCAGCTGATATTAATCATGATGGCAAGTTGGATATAATGGTCACGGATATGTCTGCTGAAGACAATTTCAGACTAAAAGCCAATATGAGCGGGATGAATCCTAAAGCATTTTGGAATGTGGTGAAAAATGGTGGTCACTATCAATACATGTACAATATGTTGCAGATGAATCAAGGAGACTCTTCCTACAGTGATATTGGCCAGCTAAGCGGCTTGTCAAGTACTGACTGGAGTTGGTCAAGTTTCTTTGCTGATTTTGACAATGATGGCTATCAGGATGTCTTTGTAGCCAACGGCCTATTGCGTGATATGCGAAATACAGATGCTAAAAAGAAATTCCCGAAGTATGTTGAAAACACAATCAACGATTACATCAAGGCCAATCCGAACGCAGGTGATGTGAGCATTTGGGATATTCTTGATCTTGAAGAAGCCTTGTCAATCATTCCTTCTCAAAAATTGGCCAATTATACCTTCAAAAATAACGGAGATCTCACGTTTGCCAAGGTATCTGATCTATGGGGATTAAATCAAAAAACATTTTCAAATGGTGCTGCTTATGCTGATTTGGACAATGATGGTGATTTGGATTTAGTAATAAACAACATTAACGACAAGGCTTCCATCTATAGAAATAATTTTAATAAGGAAAATAACTATCTGAGAGTGCAGATCAAACCAACAATCAATCAAACCATGCTTGGCACTAAAGTGAAAATAAAATATGGTGAAGAGACTCAGTATCAGGAACTAACCAATGTTCGTGGCATGTTTTCTACCAGTGAAAGTATTATTCATTTTGGTTTGGGCAAGACTGAATCCATTGATTTATTGGAAGTAGAGTGGCTGAATGGTGAAAAATCAACCCTTTACGAAGTCAAGGTAAACCAAACACTGATCATTGACTCAGATCTAGCACAAGGGAACCCTGCTCCTGCAAGTCCACCCACTTCAAAATTTTTCACTTCAGTTATTGACAGCATGGGTATTGATTTTGTTCATGAAGAAAATGAATTTGATGATTTTGAGTCACAAATTTTACTCCCTCATAAGCTTTCGAATTTTGGTCCAGCACTAGCAATAGGCGACTTAAATAATGACCAACTTGATGACTTTTTTGTGGGAGGAGCATCAGGACAATCTGGAGCCATCTACTTTCAAACGATGGAACGAAGTTTCAGCAGACAAAACTTCAAAGATGAAGATAGCAAGTTTGAGGATGTGGATGCTGCCTTTATCGATTTTGACAATGATGGTGATCTTGACTTGTATATCGTAAGTGGAGGCAATGAATTTGAATTGGGTTCAAAGTATTACCATGACCGTCTGTACATCAATGATGGTTTAGGTTCATTTAGTCTTTCAAATAATCTTCTCCCTGAGATCAGCATGAGTGGGTCAAAAATCCGACCATTCGATTTTGATCAGGACAATGACCTCGACTTATTACTAACTGGGCGATTAGATCCACACAATTATCCTGCTCCTACTTCTTCCAGATTACTCCAAAACAATAATGGGGTATTTACTGACGTGACAGGTGTAATAGCACCAGATCTTTTGGACATGGGTATGGCTACAGATGCCATGTGGTCAGATTTCAATGGAGATGGCAGTACAGATCTGATAGTGGTAGGAGAATGGATGCCAATAACCCTGCTGAAAAATGAAAATAATGTACTGAGGAAAGTAGAAATTCCATCCTTGCAAAATAGTCATGGCTGGTGGTTTAGTATAGAGGGCTCAGATATAGATAAAGATGGAGACCAGGACTATTTAGTCGGCAACTTAGGGTTGAATTACAAATATAAAGCCTCCGAAAAGGAACCCTTTAGTGTTCATTATTATGATTTTGATGACAACAATTCCAATGATATTATACTGAGCTATTACAATTTTGGCAAGGAGTATCCACTACGTGGCAGGTCTTGCTCTGCCAGTCAGGTTCCTTCACTGAAAAAAGAATTCCCAACGTATACTGAATTTGCTGGCGCAACGCTCAGCCAAGTATATACTCCAGAAAAATTAGCCAGTGCTTTAACTTATCAAGTCGAAAGTTTTTCTAGCATCTATTTAGAAAATCTTGGTGGCGCAAAGTTCAAAGCTCACCCCTTGCCTATGGAAGCCCAAATTGCACCAATTAATGATTTCCTTATCAAGGATATTAATGAGGATGGACATGCTGATGTGGTTATTGCAGGCAATTTGTATGCATCAGAAATAGAAACACCAAGAGCTGATGCGGGCAGAGGCCTTCTAATGCTTGGCAATGGAAAGGGCAACTTCGAACCTGTAAAATTTGAGCGATCTGGAATTTCGTTCAATTCAGACGTAAAGGCGCTGGACTGTATTCAAATAGGTTCCACATTTGGAGTTTTGGCAGCTAGTAATAATGGCAATTTAAAACTTATCCTGGCGCAGGATTAATTCCTTAACCAACCTTTTGACATGATGCCGTTTAGCTTCGTTTTTGTACTACTTGGCTAAATATTCTCATCTGTCGCATATAATTAAGTATCATATCTACCGAAATTCATTTTACAACTGAAAGTAATAGTGTTAACTTCCGATCAACTTTTTTTTAAGCCAGAAGATACTCTCATGCAAGGAACCATAAGCTTTGCTAAGCGACCAGTTGTATATCACACCCTGTTTTGGGTGACTTACTTTTCCTTTAATTGGGTACGCTGGGGATCTTACTTTGATGATTATGCTTATTCCTTTCGATCTAATCTAGTAGAGTTTCCGCTTCATATTGTCATTGTCTATTTCAATATCTACTATTTGATGCCTAGGCTTATCCCTAAAAAAGTGACCTGGTATATCATTGTCTTGTTTCTCTCCACACTTGGCATTACTCTTATTAGAATCATACTCACTTATTTATTAGTAACCACAGAGGTATACAAAGAGTCCGGTATTCAGGATTTACCGCTTTTTAATTTCAACTATGTCATGGCCTCTTTCATTGGGGAAATCTATGTCGTTGCTATTGGTACTGCAATCAAAATGACCATTGACTGGATTCAATTCAAAAATAAAACCACCCAGCTTCAAAAAGTAAATCTGGAAACAGAGCTGGCTTTCCTGAAATCTCAGATACAGCCACACTTCTTCTTCAATACACTGAACAACTTGTACTCACTCACCTTAGACAAGTCAAATAAAGCACCATATACTGTACTGAAATTATCAGAACTGATGAGCTATGTCATCTATGACGCCAAACAAAAACAAGTACCCCTAGTCAATGAGATCAAGCATATTCAAAACTATTTGGATTTGGAAATGCTTCGCTATGGAGAAAGGCTCAATGTAGACCTTGAGATCTCTGGAGATATAGAAGGTAAACTCATCCCTCCTGTCCTTTTATTGCCATTTATTGAAAACAGCTTCAAACATGGCACAAGGCTTATTGGACAAGATATTCCAATCCTCATATCGCTAAGTGTGAAAGATGGTAGATTGACATTTATCACAGAAAACAATAAGTCTCCAGGGCCCATTGCCGACAATGGTTTACAGACATATAATCATGGAGTCGGTTTAGAAAATACAAAAAGAAGGCTTAAATTGATATATGAAGAAGACTACTCTCTTGAACTGATTGAAGGTGAGGAAAAGTACAGAACAATTTTAAATATTCCACTGAATGAAAATTAATTGCTTGATAATTGACGATGAGCCTTTAGCCATCAATGTGATAAAAAATTTCCTGGTCAATTTCAAAAACTTTGAAATTGTAGGCACTTGTAAGGACGCTGTGGAAGGATTTAATTTTTTATCCAGTCAAGAAGTAGATGTTATATTTCTTGACATCAATATGCCAACTATATCTGGACTGGACTTTCTAAGAAGTTTGCAAAACCCTCCTGCTGTGGTAATCACTACGGCCTATAGAGAGTACGCAGTAGAAAGTTTTGAATTGGATGTTATTGACTACCTCGTAAAACCTTTCTCTTTACAACGATTCATGAAGACCATCAATCGTATCGAACAACGAAGTGCCGAAAAAGAAACCAATGAGGGTGGCTCTTCTGATGATGGCGAAAAAGCACATGTGTTTTTTAAGATTGATAAGAAAATGATCAAAGTCTATTTGGACGATATTCTCTATATAGAAAGCTTAAAAGACTACGTTCGGATCAAAACCTATGACGAAAGCCTGATCAATCATAATAACCTGGTAGGCATTGCGGAAATTCTACCTGGTGACGAATTTGTGAGAATTCATCGCTCATACATCATTGCAAAAAACAAGGTAAAAGCCATAGACGGCAATCAAGTAGAGATTGCAGATAAGCTCTTGCCTATCGGTCGCAACTATCAGAAGGACATTAAGAACCTGCTGCTGGGAACAGAATAGTCTTTAAAATCACAAGCATCAAAAACAAATCACCAAAATGAGCCTAAATTTCATTTGAGCTTTTGAGATTTGATGCTTGGAATTTGGATATTGTCATTTCCCCTATGAGCTTTGGCCTGTGAATCACTACACCCTACACGAATTCAATTTACTAGTCAAAGAAGTCCTCTCTGAACAGCTAGAAAAATCCTACTGGATCGTAGCCGAAATAGGCCAAATTAACTTACATGGCAATGGTCATTGCTACCTGGAACTGGTGGAAAAAGACAACAACTATGTAAAAGCCAAGTCGCGTGGTACTATCTGGGCCAATGTCTATAGAGAAATACATCCTTGGTTCGTATCGCAAACGGGCACAGAATTAAAGCAAGGCATGAAAGTATTGCTCAATGCTTCTTTTGAGTTTCATGAAGTCTATGGTGTGAGTCTCAACATTAGAGACATTGATGTCAATTTCACTATTGGAGAAAGGGAAAGAAAAAAGCAAGAGACGCTTCAAAAACTGGAAGCAGAAGGTATCATGGAAATGAATCATGAATTGGAATTGCCGATTGTGGTTCAGCATTTGGCTATAATCAGTTCTGAAACTGCTGCAGGTTATGAGGACTTTATGAATCAATTTGAAAACAATCCATACCATTATCAAGCCACTTTGGATCTATTTCCTGCCACCATGCAAGGTGATACAGCTCCTGGTTCTATTATTGAATGTCTGCATCAAATTCATGAGTCTGAAAAGGATTATGAAGCCATAGTTTTAATTCGTGGAGGTGGATCAAAGATGGATTTGGATTGCTTTGACGATTATGAACTCTGTGCTCATTTGGCACAGTTTCCTATTCCCGTCCTTACAGGCATTGGTCACGAAAGAGATCAATCCATTGCAGACTTAGTCGCTCACACCAGATTGAAAACCCCTACCTCTGTTGCTGAGTTTCTGATATCTAGAATGCTAACCTTCGAATCAGAGATTAATCAGTGGCAGGAGCATATAGCACAGCACACACAGGAATTATTATATCGTCAAACTGAAAAGATCAGTGATTTGAATTTCAGGTGGCAGTTGAGTACCAAACAAATAGTCCAACGTAGCAACTATCAACTAGAGCAAATGAACCACACGATTGAACATAGACCCCAGTCTATCATCAATCAGAGTAAAACCAATTTATTGCACAGCGAAAAACTTATTGAGGCCTATAATCCACAAAATTTACTGAACAAGGGCTACTCTATTACTCGAGTGAATGGAAAAGCATTAAAGAATCAAAAAATCAAGCCTGGTGATGAGTTGGAAACCCAGACGGCTACTAATAGAATTACCAGCACCATAAATAAAATCAAATGAGCAAAAAGAAACTTACTTATCAATCTGCATACAATGAACTTCAATCCATCTGTGAGCAGCTAGAGTCTGAAGAAGTAGATGTGGATCAAATTACGGACTTGGTAAAACGTGCCAATGAATTGGTCAAATATTGCCAGGATCGTTTGAGGAGTATAGAAAAAGACTTGAACACTGTAACCAAAGACTAATCAGTTTAGTAGCTTGGCTTTGATTTTCACCTTCTTGCTGAATTCCTTGTAGGTTACAAGGACTTCCAGATTTTCACTTCCATATAATTCAAATCTGCCTTCCTCATATACCCTTCCTGCTTCTGGATTGATCACTTCATACTTGGCCTCGTAGGCCAACGAGTATTTGAGACCATCTTTACAAGTCACAACAGGATTGAGTCTGGTAAATTTCTTACCAGGCGTAGACTGGCTTGGAATAATCTCAATCTCCACTTCCATTTTGGTAATGGTATGAGGCTTTGTTCCTGCAAAAATCAAAAAGGGCATGGCCATTCGTTTTTGCCAATCTGTACTTGTATGTGCTGCATGAGGCACTTCCAAATAAAAAACATCCTCATTGACTTTAGCACTATTGTCTTTCAACAGCTTTTGAAATGGCACATAGTAGTTCCATTCAGCAGTTCCTATGTCAAACCAAATCTTTTGACCCATTTGATACTTGGGTGCTTCATTAAACATTTCAAAATCATTGACCCAAAATGAAGCAGAAAATCCAGCCGCCATTGAAAAAAAATCAGGATAATTAAACATCATCCAAAGTGAATTTAGCCCTCCAAATGAAAATCCAAATATGGCTCTCCCCTCAGATTTTTGGATGGTTTTATATTTTTCATCAATTAATGGCACAATCTTGTTCACGATCAAATCTGCGTAGTATGCAGCATAAGTACCACCATCTGGCATACGCTTAAAGCTATCGTCCTGATAGGGAACATATTTTTCAGTTCGCATTCTGTCTGCGGCAATCCCTACAACAATCAACTCTTGAATAAGGTTGTTTTGAATTAAACTGTCTAAAGTCACCTGAAGTGCCATACCTATTGATGGATGCCCAAATAACATCTGCCCATCATTGAAATAAACCACAGGATAGTTCTTGTCTTGCGAGTAGTTTGGAGGTGTATAGATGTCAACAGCCGTACCCTCAATTTCTAAAAAATCGAGCTTGCCCTGACTGTAAGCTAAGTCAATGGTCAGCAGGACACTTACTAGGATACATACCAGTTTACCTTTCATGTTTTTTTATTAACAGTCAAGGATAAACATTCCATTATCAATTTTAGTATATCAACAATGATTATGTTCCTTTCGAGTGAGGAAATACTCAACATTCACTGGATTGGTCTTTGGGGTTGACCACCCAAATTTCTTTTTGATCTGGTCAAAAAATTTACGAAGAAATTTCATACATAAAATAGCCTGGTTACCCCAAAGATACGAATTTTTCGAATTGATGTTTGATTCAAAATCGTACAAAATTAGTACGGGTTTACTATTCATTTTTTTTAAAACAAAAAATAAGTCAATTATAAATCATCAAATAAATTCCTTTCCAATGCATAGACCGCCTGGCCTGCAACGTTCTTGCTGCCTGTTTTTTGGCAAATTTCTTTTGTGCACGCCCACAGTTCTCATCCTCTATTTCCTTATCAGCATGCTCTTCACAAATGACAAATGAGGTGTAAAATTTCAAGTTCTCTTGTGGTAAGAGGATTTTCTAGAGACCATCTCTGTTTAGATTTTTGTCATTAGACAAGTCGTTCATAATATCCGTCACCTCCCTAGAATAAAATTTCCCCTTTTACTGAAAACAGGAATAACGAAATTCTGCCCAATTATGAATGTATTGAGTGTATCTACTAATAAGTAATTAGAGGTACTGATTCAGAAATGCAATAACCACCTCCCAATATCCTTGACTATCTGTGAATTTACTCCAGAGGGCTTTAGACCCATGATTTCCTGAAGTTTTGGGTAAGTAGTAGGTTTTTGAATCTGTAGGGATCGCCTCATAGATAGACCACCAGCTGTTTTTCTCACTTCTGGCAGAAGTAATGAATGAAGGACATTTGATGTTCATAGCACTGGTGGTAATATAATTTTTAGGCTTACCCATAGATTGAAAATATTCTCCTGGTGAAAAAGCCAACACACCACTTACATCTCCTGGGCGATCTCCAGCAATTTTCAAGGCCAATGCAGAAGAATAAGAACTGCCCCAAATAATCAAGTCTCCTTTTGCTAGGTAGGATTTGGCATGATCAATTGCCGCATTCATGTCAGGCAGGGCATTCACATACTTTGTTTCCTTCATTAATTTTCGAGCACTCACAAAGGTCAGATTCTGTACGCCGTTCACTGCATTGCCCGAGCGTTGATCTACGGTCATACAATTGAATCCCAACTGATTCAACATGGGTGCAATTTCCTGATATTCTCCTCTACTCCAACCTGCCTGATGAAACAAAACAACGAATGGAACAGTATCTGGATGCGATATATGTAAATCTACCGTCACCTCTACTCCATCAGAAGCTTTTATTTTAATGGTCTCGTATGCCTCAACATAAAAGCTTATCAGCAAGGAAAATATCAGGAATAAAACTCTCATATGATTGGATTTACTTAATACCAATAAATCTAATCAAAGTAAACTTTATACTGCTACACTGTTATCCCTAAGCGCATCGTTCAAGGAAGTTTTTTTATCCGTGCTTTCTTTTCTTTTGCCAATAATGATGGCACATGGCACATTGTATTCACCAGCTGGAAACTTCTTGGCATACGACCCTGGGATGACTACAGACCTAGGTGGTACATACCCCTTATATTCAATAGGTTCATCTCCAGTCACGTCAATAATTTTAGAACTTGCTGTTAATGTCACATTAGCGCCAAGTACAGCTTCTTTGCCAATTCTTACTCCTTCTACAATGATACATCTTGATCCAATAAAGGCATTGTCTTCAATAATCACAGGTGCAGCTTGTACTGGCTCTAACACACCTCCAATACCCACACCACCACTTAAGTGCACACCTTTACCTATTTGAGCACAGCTTCCAACTGTGGCCCAAGTATCCACCATGGTTCCTTCATCTACATACGCACCAATGTTGACATAAGAAGGCATCAAAATCGTACCCTTAGAAAGGTAAGCACCATATCTGGCCACTGCGTGAGGAACCACACGAACACCTAACTTATCATAGTCCGACTTGAGAGCCATCTTGTCGTGAAACTCAAAAGGTCCCACTTCAATTTTTTCCATTTTTCGAATTGGAAAATATAAAATCACAGCTTTTTTTACCCAGTCATTTACCTGCCATCCATCGCTTGTTGGCTGCGCACATCTCAATCTTCCTTTATCCAATTCCTCAAGTACAAACTCAATGGTTTTTACCACTTCAGGATCTTCAAGTTTCGAACGATCTTCCCAAGTTGACTCTATGATTTTTTTGATGTCTTCCATTTTTAAATTCTAATTTAATTTGCCTACAGAGGCCTTCATATATGTACCACAAAACTAGCTACAATTCGAAGTACGAAAAACATATACGTTGCTTTCATTTTCACGAAGCCATCATCTTGTGTTAATTTATTAACATCACTGTAGATCGACTTGACTATGAACGTCTCATATTCTATTTCATACACATGTATTCCATTTTACTTTAATTACATAATTATAACTATTTGATAAAAAGTAATTTATATATTCAAACCAAATAATATTTGGCAATGAAATAATCAATAAATTCAGTATTAACAGGTTCAACAACCTGCAATTATTAATTCCAAAAAATCAAATTTGACTACCCTTGCCCCTTCCTATAATCCAATCAATTTACTAACTTGAAACTCCATCAAACCATACCCATGATTGATCTTTTTGCTACAACAAAAGTCCAAGAGCTAATCCCTAAATACGTTACTTTCATTGAGGAAGAAGTAATCCCGATTGAGCTTCAATTATTAGATGTTTCTGACATAAATGCACATGAACAGCAGCTCATGAAGCTAAGAGAAAAGGCGAAAATAGCTGGTCTTTGGGCTCCACATCTATCCCAATCACATGGGGGTCTTGGACTCAATCTTGTCGAATTTGCCCAAGTGAGTGAGGTCATGGGCATGACCCCGTTTGGTCATTATGCATTCAACTGTCAAGCACCTGACATTGGTAATATGGAGTTGCTTGAAGGTTACGCATCCAATGATATCAAGTCTGCTTTTTTAGCTCCATTGCAAGAAGGGAAAATCAGAAGTTGCTTTTCTATGACAGAACCTGAACACGCTGGTTCTAACCCAAAATATCTAAGCACAACTGCTGTTAAACATGGCGATTACTATGTCATCAATGGGCACAAGTGGTTTACCTCTTCGGCAGATGGTGCAGCCTTTGCTATTGTAATGGCTGTCACAAATCCGGAAGCTGAAAGTCCATATCAACGGGCGAGTATGATTGTAGTGCCTACAACAACTGATGGTTTTGAATTGGTTAGAAATATTCCTATCATGGGAGAAGCAGGCGCGAGGTATGTGAGTCATGCAGAGGTTAGATACAACAACTGTAAGGTTCCTGCCAGTCATCTTATTCATGAAGAAGGCCAAGGCTTTATGCTGGCGCAGCAGCGTCTTGGTCCCGGTAGAATTCATCACTGCATGCGTTGGATTGGGATATGTGAACGAGCACTGGATTTAATGTGCAAACGTGCCACCAAGCGTAAAATTTCGAGTAAGGAAGTGTTGGGTGACAAACAAACAATCCAAAACTGGATAGCTGAATCAAGAACGGAAATTGATGCTGCCCGTCTTCTGGTGCTACATGCTGCCCATAAAATTGAAATCCATGGAAGTAAGGCAGCTAAACAAGAAATTTCTTCCATCAAATACTATGTAGCCCATGTGCTACAGCAGGTACTCGACAGAGCCATACAGGTGCATGGCGCTATGGGTATAACTGACGACTTAATCCTCTCTTGGTGGTACAGACACGAGCGAGGCGCAAGAATTTATGATGGTCCTGATGAAGTGCATAAGTCTGTTATCGCCAGATCCGTTTTGAAGGACTACCAAACTAAAGAACAATAACCTGATGAGTCTGAGAGAAAAAAACATGTTGATGGATCGATCAGGGATGATCCGACATGGCGAAAGCCTTGATCTGAATAAACTAAGTGAGTTCTTAAAAGCCTCTCCTGACTTTGAAGAAGGGAGCATTAGTGTGGAGCAATTTCCTAGTGGATTCTCTAATCTTACTTATTTGTTGAAATGTAATGATCAGGAATTTGTTTTACGCCGACCTCCAATTGGAGCTGACGTAAAAGGTGGGCATGACATGAAACGTGAATATGATCTACTAACCAAAATCAATCCCGTTTGCCCCTATTCTCCCAGGCCTATTCTGCATTGCCAAGACAAAGACATTATTGGAGATGAGTTCTTTATTATGGAACGTGTCAGGGGTATAATCCTCAGAAATGCACCACCAAAAAATATGCCTATGACTGCTGATCTTATGCAAACCATAAGTACAAATGCAGTAGACATATTGTGTGATTTACATCAATTGGATCTTGATAAAAACAACCTTTGGGAATTGGGTAAACCTGAAGGCTATGTTGAGCGCCAGATTGATGGATGGATTGATCGATATGCTAAATCTAAGACAGATCAGCTACCAGGTATGGAAGCACTTGGTGATTGGTTAGGTCAAAACATACCAAACAGTGAAGCGGTTACGCTTCTACACAATGACTACAAGTATGACAATCTTGTACTTTCTCTTGACAACTATTCAGATGTATTGGCTGTACTAGACTGGGAAATGGCTACCATTGGTGATCCACTCATGGATTTAGGAACTGCTTTGGCTTATTGGGTTGAACTGATTGACCCTCCGGCACTTAAAGCATTTAACCTGACCTGGATGCCTGGCAACCTGAATAGAAAGCAGGTATTAGAAAGATATACCGAAAAAACGGGCATAGATACTTCCAACATACACTTCTATTATGTTTTTGCTTGTTTCAAACTAGGTGTGATTTGTCAGCAGATTTATGCCAGATATAAAAAAGGACTGACGAAAGACCCACGTTTTGCAGGACTCATAGGCGTGGTCAATGCGTGTGCCATGAATGGCAAAAAAGCTTTGGACACTGGCTCCATTTCTAATTATTAATCCATAAAAAAACCTCAACTTTTGTGAGTTGAGGTTTTTTTATGACTAGACTCAGTATTAATCCTTTCTGAATTTCTTGAGGATTTGCTCCATGTGCTTACCAGCTGCTTCACGTCCACCTAAACCATAAGCCAGGGCGACAGTTACGGCTAATGAGCCTAGCGTCAAACCAAAAGCCAAGTCAATAATACTATTGGCTATTCCCATAGTTCTCAACGCAATCGCAAGAAATAAGCCTATGATGGCCATTCTAGCTACACCTGCAGCAAATTCATTTTCTTTCTTTTTACTCATAGAGCCATAAACCACTGAAGCCACAAAATTTCCAAGCACCATGACTACTAATCCAAATAGAATATCTCCAGATAGATTCAAGATATTATGCATGACCTCAGTCAAACGATCCATTCCTAAAAGTTCGACTCCAGAGATCACCCCAAAGAATACAATGAAGAAATGCAACACGTGAGAAATCACTTTAGATAATGATTGATCATCCGATATGATGAACAAGTGGAGTTGTTTTGACAGCTTGTCTACACCTATGTTGACCAATAAGTCATTGATGAAAGTAGCTATAAACTTCCCTCCTATAAAGAAGATTGTCATGATTAGACCTGCACCAATAATATGTGGTACTGCGTCCATCAGCTTGTGCAAAATATTATTGGCTGGAGTGGTTATTGCATCCAACTCTAAGGCATTTAGTCCTTGAATGATAGCAGGAATAAATATGGCAATAAAAACGATTTGCTGAAGGAAGTAAACCAGCTTATCAGTTTCCTTAAAACCAATTTGATCTCCTAATCTATCCAAAAAGCTACCGGCCATTTTTACCAAATTAGAAACAAATTTGGCTAAGATGTAACCAATGAATACTACTGCTCCTGCAGCTACTATTTTTGGAATAAAGCTCAAAAACTCATCGAGCATATTTCTAATTGGATCCAGCACATAGCTAAATCCTAACATTTCCAGTACAATCAATAAATTGATCACCATGAAAATGTAGTAGGCCAGATTAGCTAAAAATTTATTTGTGTCTACTATGGTATTGCCTAGCAGACGTTCATCCCAATCTGTTTTTTTCATGAGACCATGTACGACCCTACGAATTACGACAGCTATAAGCCAGCCTACGATGAAGACAACCAAAGCGCCTAACACGCCTGGCATGATTTCGTGGAGAGAGTTAATTAGTGTTTGTAAATAATCAGGAAAGACCATTTCTTCTTATGCATTTAGTTGATTAAAAATTCTGACGAATAAGATAGCCCAAGACCATGAATTATCCTAACAATCAAAGGCTAGAGCCATTAGAATAATTCAATATGATCTATTTTTTATCTAATTAATGCAGTGCTTTTTTGATTAAAGTGAGGTCATTCTCTGAATAGTCAAGCTTCAGAGCTAGTTCATGACCTTTTTCTGTCATTTTAGCCCAGGTCTTTTGAACGATAGAAACAATCTTCTCCTCTTCATGCTCAGCAGCAAAATCTGAGAAGTAATATTTCAGGAAAACCAAACAGATGACATCCTCTAGCTCTTGAGTTTCAGGATCATTTTTCAACCTCTTTTTGGTTACCAAATCGTTCACTTTCTCAATCAAGGAGATATCGACTTGCTCCTCTCGAAGAATTTCAGATAATATTTCACCATGCATCAATTTCAATTCAGTTCTCCATTTCAAATAGCCTTTTCTATCCATTGGATAATCAGACCTTGGGATCGCCCATCGTTGAATATGCTGACCACGAGCTGCAATCTGCATGGCTAATGAAGGTGTAGAGTCATACTCATGCAGCATGTCAGTCATTCGCTGTCCATAAACCAATTCCTTGGGACACTCCTCTCCATGATAAATAACAATGTTGGGATCCTCGGCATTGATTGCATCTATTTTCGCACTAATTTTTTCAATCATAGTTCTCCTTTTATTGACGTAAAGATATACGATGAAAGTCAATTGGCATTCGTCAAATGATAGTCCTAACTTCGCCGCATGAATATAGGAAACGAAAAAGTAGTATCCATCACCTATAAGCTCCAAGAGGGAAATAAGAGTGGTGAGGTAGTCCAGGAAGTGGACAGTAAAGAACCATTCGTGTTTTTGTTTGGAACACAACAGGTATTACCTGATTTTGAAATTAATCTAAAAGACAAATCGATTGGTGACACATTCGAATTTGGTATAGCAAGCGACAAGGCGTATGGGCCTGTGGATGACAATGCAGTTGTAAATTTACCAAGAAACATGTTCGAGGCGGATGGTAAATTGGGAGAAATCGTGAAGGTTGGAAACTTCCTGCCTATGAAAGATCAAGAAGGCAACCCCTTACAAGGCTTAGTCAAAGAAATCACGGATGAGCATGTAAGAATGGACTTCAATCACCCAATGGCCGGAAAAGATCTCTTCTTTTCGGGTGAAGTCATAGAAGTAAGAGAAGCGACAGCCGAGGAGCTGGCACATGGTCATGTACACGGGCCAGGTGGACATCAGCATTAATAAAAAGAATAAAAAAGCTACCAGATTTAGAACAATGGAGAAAGTTCTGTGTCTGGTAGCTAACAAAAGATACTCTACCCTCTACTAAAAATCATATTGCAGAGTCAACTGCAAGGTGGGACGTTTCATATAGTTTTCCGAACCAGATTTAACCCATTGATGCATATAGCCTAGTTGCACATTACCTGTTTTTGCCACGCGATACCCTACTCCTGCATACAACCAGTTTCTATCGAATGAAGATGGTTTTAAGCCGTCTTGATGAATCCAAACCTCATTGAATAAATGAGCAAACCAGATATCTCCCAAATCTCTTTTTACAGTTAACCTATATCTAAATCTATTAGCGAATTTGTGGCCGTCTATCACATAGTCTCCTTGAGCATCCTCCTCTGGCATACCTATGAATCTATGTTCCATTCTATATCTATGGGAAATCATTAGTTTTCCATACGTTTGATTTAGTGTCAATTGTTCCCAGACATTATTTTCTGGGACTGCAATGGGCAATTGAGTCTGAGCAACTTGCGAGGTTTTTAGATATGTATATCCTGCAGTTAGTATGGCATTTTCATTTAATTTGTAGTCTATGTAGGGACGAATGAGAAACTGTTCTTGTTCTTTTATCCCATAGTTTCTGCGAACATGCAATTCATTCCCTACTCTCCATTTTTCATTAATAGAATAATGATTGAGTATCAAAAACCACCCGCCTAGTTCACCTTCAACTTCCTGACCGCAAACATCTACAACGCTAAATAGAAGGATAATACCACCTATTATTTGCTTCATCTTCAAATAATTAAAATTCTAATCTGAATTCAATATTAGGGCGAAATGTGGTTTGAAACCTTCCGCATTTTTACGGATTTGATTAGGGAGAAATTACTGAATTTAGAATCTTATACATCCTGAATTGGTTAAAAAAAAATGCCTCTCTGAATAATCAAAGAGGCATTTATATATCAGATAAGTGAACTATCTATTTCTTAAGTATTCTGAATTTCTCATTACTGTGATTGGTATTGATTAATACGTGATACACGCCTGTTTTTAGGCTTGAGACATCTATTTTGAATTCAGATGAATAGATACCACTCAATACTTGCTGTAGAACTACACCACCAGTTATTGAAATAATCTGAATGTTAACATTGTCCAACTTTTCATTGGTTTCAATGGTTAGCATCTCATCTACAGGGTTAGGGTAATAGTTCACTTCAAATGTGTATAGTGGAGAATCTACCTTTATGATCTCAGAATAAGTAAACTCCCCATCAAAATCCATTACTTTAATTCTGTAATAATTGGTAGAAATCGAAGGTGATCCATGCGTATAGCTATAGTCGTTTTCAGAGGCTTTTACGTTGGCTGCTTCAGTATTTCCAATTGCAACAAATGTACTTCCATCCAAACCATGCTCTATTTCGAAATGACTAACATTAATTTCATTAGCTGTAACCCAATCCAACTGGACTTCCTCATTATCATAGTGCCCAGAAAAGGATAAGAAATCCAATGGAAGAGGGACTGTTTCATCGTCCTCGTTCGTCACAACAACAGTCTGTGCGGCCACTGAAAGGAATGCGGCATCACTAGTTCCATCCACTGATACAGTGATGGCATATATTTGATTGCCATCCTCATCTACATCGTCTGCGGGAGTCACAGTGATGACTTGAGGAATGTTCCAATCGCCATTGTCAAAAGTAATATTGGTAGGGTTCACATCCCCCTCATCGCTACTTTCAGCAATGGTAATATTTACATCCGTAGCAGGCATGACATCCAGTACAACTGTGAAACTACCTGTAGTACCATCCTCTGTAGTAGTCACACTATTCGTACTCAACACTACGCCCAATTCATCATCTTCATTTGTCACTGCGATCACTTCATCACCAGCAGAATCAAAGGCATCATCACTCAATGCATCGTTGACAGAAAGAGTAATATTGAATCCTTGGTCTCCGTCTAACTCACTGTCGTCCTGTGGACTGACAGTTACATCTTTGGGTGTGTCCCAATCCAGTGAAGTGAAGACCAGTGTCGCTGGACTTACAGTCCCTTCGTCACTAGAACCATCATCTATATCTACCACTACATTAGTAGCTGGTTGAACACTCAATTCAACAGAGAATGTGACATCAGTCCCACCTTCAGTGGTTGTCACTGTATTCGTGGATACTCTAATGGACCCTTCATTGTCTTCATTGATACCATCAACAATTTGATCCTCTGCATCGTCGTAATCGTCATCGCTACTGGCATCATTTACGGAAACGGTTATTTCAAAAGGTTCATCTCCGTCATAAAGTGCGTCATTTTCTCCAGTGACAGTTACTGTCTGAGGAATATTCCAATTGCCGTTATCAAAGGTGAGGCTGTTATTATCCAACGACACTTCATCTGCTGCATTAGTTATTGCAATACTTATAACCACATCAGTGATTGGCATCAGTGTAAGTGAGACATCAAAACTGTCAGCTGTTCCATCCTCACCAGTTGTAATAAAGGTAGGGGTCACTATGAAATCACCGTTTTTGTCAATGAAGTTTTCCTTCCCATCGGCATCATTATCTGGTTTCCCGCTTACATTTCCATAGAAATCACCACCCTGATCTGTATCAAATAGGTTAATTATACCATCACCATCTGAATCTATATACCACCCAGAATCTGGGTCTAGGAAATCAGGCCAATCATCTGCGTCCGTATCACTATTAAACCAAGTCATATCTAATTGATTGTAATGACTAGCATTACCATACGCTATTGCCCTGGCTTCATAATCATCTTGATATGCATCATCTTCATCATCATCAAAGCCTTCTAAGTAATCAAATGTCCCATCATCATCAGCATCTAAATCAAGATAGTCAGGATTATCAGCACTGTCTGTATTAGGTATGGTAAGTGCGGTGCCGCCATTATCAGCATCCACCAAGTTGCTCCAACCGTCCCCATCTGTATCTCCTACAGTATCCAAAATACCATCTCCATTGGCATCATTTCCTCCAGCTTCAATAAGGTCAACAATTCCGTCATTGTCTGAATCCTTATCAAACATATTGTCAATCCCATCTCCATCAAAATCATCAATAACAAGTGCTGTTCCTCCTTCATCAGGATCAATGGTATCAATGAGCCCATCATTGTCATCATCTCTGTCGACATCATCTTCTATACCATCACCATCTGCATCAGGCCCATCTTGAAATGCATCATCAATACCATCACCATCTACATCAGTTCCCAAAGTCACATCTACGTCATAAGTATCCAGCAAACCGTCATTGTCAGCGTCATCTAAGCCGTCCAATTTACCATCTCCGTCCGCATCAGTTCCTCCATTCTCAACCAAATCTGGAATACCATCATTATCACTATCCAAATCAAAGAAATTAGGTACGCCATCTAAATCAGTATCATACTCATCCCAGACACCATCTCCATCAGAATCTGTCAACCCACCTGGGTTATCAGGGTCATTGTAATTGTATATACCATCTGCATCTGCATCCCCAAATGGATCAATTGAGGTCAAATAGTACTCATCATCATTTAATACACCATCTTGATCACCATCCAAATCTTGTCCATCAGCTACTAAATCCTTATCAGAGTCATTGAAATACAAATAATCAGGAGTAGCACCACCACCTTGTGTTTTGTCGTTTGTCCAGATACCATCTCCATCTACGTCTTCCACTATGGTGGTAATATTATCCTGATCATCGTCTGTATCCCTAAAATCAAGAATCTCATCACCATCAGTATCTTGAAGATCAGCATGGCTACCATTTATATTATTGACTCCCCTACCAGAATAAGTATCGAACAAGTCCCATAATCCATCACCATCTGTATCTGTGTTGTAGCCTGTTTCATCAGAAATTAAACCATCTAAATCTGAATCCAAGTCACTAAACCCATTTCGATTGGCGTCATATCCTTCTATGAAATCTGGGATCGTTAATCCATTACTTAAGTCGTTGTCAGAGTTAGTGTCTCTGTAGTCTGGCTCATCCGTACTGTCCGAATTTGTGGGTGTGATAGGTGTACCACCATTGTCATTATCAAAACTGTCATCCAGACCGTCACCATCCGTATCACTTCCTGAAGGAGCAACAAAATCAGTTGAAATCTGGCTTTCAATATTGTCAGTCAATCCGTCATTATCACTATCTAGGTCTAGATAATCATCAAGTGCCCCACCATCCAAGTTATCTTTGTTTAGTGGAGAAGCAGCTATTGCATCTACTAGACCATCATTAGGAGAACTATCAGTGCCGCTAAATCTACCTGTATTGAGATCAAATCCACCAATCACAGGGACTATTCCATCATTGGCCTCTATGGCATCATAAATGCCATCATTGTCTGAATCAAGGTCAAAAAAGTTTGGAATTCCATCCCTGTCCTGATCGACTTGATCGTCAACATTATCATTATTGACATCTACGAAAGATCCATTGTTGATATCATCATCATCTAGGTAGTTATAAATTCCATCTCCATCAGCATCATCAAAAGGAGTACCACCTGCATTGTAAACTGCTGAAGCATATTCGTCTGTGTTTAATATTCCATCATTATCAGAATCAAGGTCCACAATGTCTAATACACCATCTCCATCATTGTCGGGTGCGAATAGATAATCTGGAATGCTTCCACCGCCCTGAGTAAAGTCATTGGTCCAGTCTCCATCAGCACCTCCACCCATTCCATCTCCTGTATCTTCTGCACTTGTTAATGTGCCATCCTCATCATCATCGTCATCTCTAAAATCTTGGTTCGAATCACCATCAGTATCCTGAAGCGATTGGTTTGATCCATCTATATTGGCAATAGAACCCAAACCACTGTTGCTGTCAAAAATGTTCCAGATTCCATCATTATCTGTGTCAATGTTGTATCCAGTTTCGTCTGTAATATCATTGTCGCCATCAGTGTCCCAATCTGCAAAGCCATTGCTATTGCCGTCCCATCCTTCAATTTCATCAGGAATGCCGTCATTGTCAGAATCTGTATCCAGAAAGTCGTCATTATCGGCTGCATCACTGTTTATTGGATCAATGGCATTACCAGCAGAAATGTCTTCATCATAAACATCCAAAATACCATCACCATCAGTATCCCCACTAGATGGAGCAACATAAGTAAGCGCTGATTGAGCCTCACGGTTATCCGAAATGCCGTCATTATCGGAATCCAAATCGAGGTAGTTATCTATACCATCTGAGTCTGTATCAATTGCAATCAGCCCTGATCCGTCATCCACACCACAAGCATTTGCGGCATAGTTATAGTTCAAATAATCAATGAGGATCAGTCCTCCTGCAAAATTGGAAATCCTAAATCGGAAGTAACGTGCCGATCCGCCTATCAACTTATAATAATAATCCTCTTCTACACCTGATGCAACAAATGAATAAGATTGAAGATTAGGGGCAGTAAAATCACTTCCGTCAGTGGATTGTTCTATTGTAATTTCACTGCCTAGAACAGTTGTGGCAATTTGCCACTGTACAGATTGACCTTCTGGAATATCCACACCCAAATCAATGACCATTTCATCAGTACCAGCATCAAAAAATGCATACCCATTGTCATTACCTCCTATCACATTGGTATCATTGGTTACACTTGTAGAAGAAAACACTGCTGTAGCATTGCCCGCTGCCCCTGCCGTGGCAGTACATGGATCATACGCATCGTCAAGACCATCATTGTCCACATCTGTAATTCCACCTCCTTCGTCTAATGTGCCATCTTCATCGGCATCAGTGAGACCAAATTCAATGATATCAGCAATACCATCATTGTCACTATCTAGGTCTCGAAAATCAGGAACACCATCCAAATCCTTATCAAACTGATCTATCACTCCATCAGAGTTGGTATCTGTCAGGCTGAAGCTATCTGTATTTAGATCGCCATCTGCATCTGTATCTGCTGCATTTGCAATACCATCACCATCCATATCAGCATCCTGATAGTTTAATAGTCCATCACTATCTTCATCTCCTGAAGGATCAATGGCCAAACCACCATCTTCCAGGACATTTCTCAATCCATCGTTGTCAGCATCTAAATCGGCTACATCATTTTGTCCATCTCCATCTGTATCTTGATTTCCATATAGATAATCTGGAATAATACCGTTAGGGTCTGTAACAGGTGTAGTAGCTTCTGCGGAAGTCAAAATACCGTCGTTATCATCATCATCGTCCTGAAAATCCCAGATTTGATCTGCATCACTATCTTGAGTTGCGGAAGAACTTCCAATCACGTTAGCAGCACCAGTACCATTATAGCTATCAAACAAATCAAAAATACCATCTTCATCCACATCATCGTCCCAGCCCGTTTCATCTGTTGGATCATTGTTGTTGTTGGAATCCCAGTCTGCCCATTGATTACGGTCACTATTGGCCCCTTCAATATCATCATTCACTCCATCATCATCTGCGTCAGTATCCAGATAGTCTTCATCGCCAGTGCCATCTGTATTCACAGGAGTGAGTAGAGTCCCTCCATTATCTGGATCATAGGCATCATCTAATCCATCACCATCAGTATCTACTCCTGACAAACCAATATATGCTGACTTGTTTTGGGCTTCAATATTATCAGGAATACCGTCATCATCTGAATCAAGATCGACAAAGTCCGCGATCCCAAATGGATCTCCATCAGTATCTGGAGGTGTGATTGGTGTGGCCTCTTGTGCATCATTCCATCCGTTGGCGTTGGCATCCGTAAAACCAGAAAGTTGCCCAGTAGCAGGATCAACCGTTTGTCCGTACTCGTAGGGATTGGTAATTCCGTCATTATCTGAATCTAAATCGTGAGAATCAGGGTTTCCATCTCCATCAGTATCTAAGTTATCATAAGGATTGGCCTCAACCAAATCATCTAATCCATTGCCGTCAGCATCTGAATCAAAGGTATTATCTATACTATCTCCGTCAGTATCGTTTCCTACTGTTTGGTCTACATCAAAGCTATCATCAATTCCATCAGCATCTGAATCCACACCTGAGCCTCCATTCGTTGCAAAATAAGTAACATCTACGTTATCAGGGATACCATCCATGTCCGCATCAAGTGCGTCATCGACCATTCCGTCGTTATCTGCATCTGTACCGCCAGCCTCTACTATATCAGGAAGTCCGTCATTGTCTGCATCCAAGTCTTGGTGGTTCAGTATGCCATCATTATCATCATCTAGTGCTCCAGCAGGCGTACCTCCATTGTCTGGATCTGCTGCATCTGGCCAACCATCTCCATCAGTGTCTGTTGCATTATCCACGATACCATCTCCATCTGTATCCCCTAACCTGCTTTCTGTAGCATCCGTAATGCCGTCATTGTCAGAGTCCAAATCTTTGTAATCGTATAGACCATCACCATCTGCATCAGGTATTGTATAAGCACTTCCACCATTATCGGAATCTACACTATCTACAAATCCATCTGCATCTGTATCTGTCAGGTCATCCACTTTGCCATCATTGTCGGCGTCCGTACCACCAGCTTCTATTATATCTGGTAAACCGTCATTATCAGAATCAAGGTCTGCAGCATCTATTTTACCATCTCCATCAAAGTCCACAACTACTAGTGGTGTACCTCCATCATCTGAATCATAGACATTGGCTAAACCGTCACCATCGATATCCAGATCACCAGTATCCAGAATATCATCTCCATCAGTATCTGTTCCCCCGCTTACGCTAAAGTCATATATATCGTCAATACTATCTCCGTCAGAATCGACACCTCCAGTTTGGTCCACATCCACGTTATCTGGAATACCATCACCATCTGAGTCGTCTAAACCATCTATTACTCCATTTCCATCAACATCAACTCCTCCTGCTTCCACCAAATCAGGAATGCCATCATTGTCTGAATCAAGGTCTTTAAAATCAGGTGAGCCATCTAAATCACTATCGAAATTATCCCAAATACCATCTCCATTTGAATCTATTTCGACCATATTATTGATGACTCCTGGGTCATCTAAATCTCTAAAATTAGGAATACCATCTGCATCTGCATCTCCACTCGGATCAACTATTTCACCATTGGCTTCATCTGTATCTAAAATCCCGTCATTATCCGAGTCAATATCTGAGGCATCTGCGATAAGATCTAAATCAAAATCTCCATTATAGAGATAATCAGGAATTGCTCCAGATTGGCCACTGGTTTGATCATCCGCATAGTTTCCATTTCCATTGTTATCTTCATCTATGGTATTCGCCCCGTCATTATCGTCGTTACTGTCTCTCCAATCTTTGAAATCAGTACCATCTGTATTTTGTAAATCAGTATTAGTCCCAGTTGCGTTATCTCCTGAACCCAGTGCAACTGTATCAAAAATATCATCAAGACCATCTCCATCACTATCAATACCATATCCACTGCCTCCTTCATCAGTAATGTCATTATCACTATCTGTATCCCAGTCTCCATACCCGTCAAAATTGGTATCGTCCCCTTCAATAATATCTAACACGCCATCATTGTCTGAATCATCATCTAAATAATCAGCCAAGTCAGCCCCATCAGAATTTATGGCACTTATTAGTGTGCCACCATCATTTGGATCAAAACTATCGTCTATACCATCACCATCATTATCCAAACCGCTCGCTGCTATATATCCAGCAGTTGTTTGAAATTCAATAATATCTACAATTCCATCTCCATCACTATCTATATCACGATAGTCATTTATTCCATCGCCATCAGAATCTGCATTGGCCAAAGTGGAATTACCGCCAGGATTTACGGCATCACTATCGATATAGTTCATAAGACCGTCATTATCAGGATCTTGTAAATTGAACATACCCGTAGACTCGTTGAGTCCAAATGGAACTTCTCCATTATTTGCTTCTATAGCATCCAACATCCCATCGTTATCCGAATCCAAATCCAGAAAATCAGGTACTCCATCTAAATCTGAATCAAACACATCATAAACTCCGTCACCATTGATATCATTGGTTGATGTAAGTCCACCACTTACAGTTGCATCAGATAAATCTCTGTAGTTTGGTACCGAATCCCCATCTTCATCTCCACTTGGATCTATGGATTCACCATTACTCTCTGTGGCATCACTTATTCCATCATTGTCAGAATCAAAATCTGACGCATCTGCAATAGCATCTCCGTCGTAATCCCCTCTATATAGGTAATCTGGCGTACCTGACCCCTGACCTTCTGTGAAGTCATCTGTCCAATCTCCATTGCTATTGGCATCTTCACCTGCTGTGAGTTTACCGTCATTGTCATCATCTGTATCTTGAAAGTTGTCTAAATCCGCACCATCAGAATTCTGAACTGCTGCTGCCGTTCCTCCATTGTCGGTATCAAACACATCCCATAAGCCGTCGTTGTCAGTATCTACATTGTATCCAGTTTCGTCGCTTACGTCGTTGTTAGAACCTGTAGCATCCCAATCACCAAACCCATCATAATTGGCATCATGTCCTTCAATTAGATCAAAAACTCCGTCGTCATCTGCGTCTGTATCAATATAATCTTCGTTTCCATCAGTGTCTGTATCCACTGGTGTGATCAAGGTTCCGCCATTATTAGGATCATAAACATCAAGCAATCCATTATTATTGGCATCTCCAGCAACTGAAACTATAAATACGTTACTTGCTTGTGCTTCCGTATTGTCCAGTATCCCATCATTGTCAGAATCAATATCCAAGTAGTTTGGAAAAACGCCATCCCCATCTGTGTCAATAAATGAGAGTGGGGTACTTTCTTGTGCATCATTCCATCCATTGCCATTAGTATCTGTAAACCCTGAAACTTGAGCGTTGGCATCGGCTGTCCCACCAAATTCGTAAACGTCAAGCAGGCCGTCATTGTCGGAATCTATATCAAAATGGTTGTCTACACCGTCACTGTCTGTGTCAGGAACTGTAATGGCCACACCTGTAATCGCACCACACGGACTACCTGTATAACTATAACTCAATCCATAAATACCAATTCTTTCTGTTGCTGATATGGTAGAAGATGTAAACCTTAAATAACGAGCCGGATTTGTTAATACATAGTTATCCGTTTGAGTGGCTGGGAATGTTGAATTCTGTCCAAAAGTCTGAGTGTTTGGTGTGGAATAATCGATACCATTGATAGACTGTTCAACAGTATAGCTTTCTACTCCGCCAGTTTCAGTAGTTGCGGTTATGACGATTGTTTCTCCCGCAGGCACGCCCACGCCAATATCCAATACCAGCACATCAAATATATTATCAAATAAAGCAAATGTAGCTCCTGGCACACCTAACGCATCAGTTGGAGCACCTACAGTAAACGAATCAAAAACGGCAGTAGCATTTCCTGCTTGTGCACCACTGGCACAATTTGGGTCGTATTCATCAGCAAGACCATTAGTATTCACATCATTGATACCCACACCATCATCCAACGAACCGTCATTGTCGGCATCTGTCAATCCTAGTTCTAGAATATCTGGGATGCCATCATTATCACTGTCTTTATCAAGCGCATTGACAACGCCATCCAGATCTAAGTCATAGTTATCATTGATACCATCACCATTTGTATCAACATAACCTACAATATCTTCATCCAAATAATCAGGAATATTGTCGGCATCAGCATCATTGAGGTAATCACCTTCATCAGAGTCCGTCTGACCATCATTGTCACTGTCAATATCATTTGAACCTAAAATTCCATCTCCATCTGAATCACAAACAAAATCAAAGTCAATGGTTTGAGCATTGACCTGATAGTATCCAAAAGACCATGTGTTGTGTAGGTCTTCGTCTGTACCTGTCCAATTGTGGTTGTTTGAATTTGAACCATCTAGTTCGACTGTTGGCGTTTGATTAGTTGTAACATTGGAATCATCCCAAAAAATGAGGTCAAAGCTGGTGGCAGGCCTAACATCCAACATTCGTATACCAGCAGTATTGTCTTCAACATCAAAAAGAGGAACGTGCAAAGGCCCAGAAGTAAACCTTCCTGTAATAGTGATCTCTGTACCAGAAGCTACAGCTACTCCGTTTCCATCCAATCCATCCCAGCGAATGGTGGAATATCCTTCACTTGCTATTTCGGCCTCCATTATTACGTCAGCAGTACCATCTTGATAGCCATTCACTCCATTCAAATCTATGATTACTGCTACTTGCCCAGTTTGATTGGATTCAAACGAAATCACAGCTTCACCTCCTGTTCCAGCTGCATTGCAAAAAATATTTGCGTCAGTAATGGTCACGGCTGGCAACGAACTAGTAGGATAAATTTCTAAATCTGGATTATTGATAAACAGATCGTATTCAATTAATGCATTATCTACAAGTTGTGATTGTCTTAGTAAAGTAAAATCTGTCGTACCTGCCAGAACTGGATCCGCACCTGTAGAATTGGCATATACCAGTACCGAATAAGGATCAATGCCAGATATATCCACTTCTTTTACATAGTAGCCGGCATTAACCCCTCCCACGGTAGAAGGAATTAAAGAAAACAACTGAAAATCTGTCGACAACAGCCTGTTAAAGTCACCTGCGGTAAAATTCCATTTCTGAGAGTGTAACCGACCGGTTTTTTCTTCAGTACCTGCATAAACTGAGAAGTCCCAAAGGTCGTACCAGCTACGCCCGTTTATATTGTTGGCTTCATTGGTACTACCTCCATCAAATTGCACAAAAGCAATGTAGAAATCTTGATCGGATCCAGTATTGTTTGTATAGGATAGAGCATCATATCCTGAAGCCCCTACTAGAATGGCAGGGCCTGCTGCCGCTTCTGCATGAGACTCTATAACTCCGTTTTGAGGCGTATCAAAGCTGGCACTATTGGTACTTCCGTCATCGTCGGTGAGTGTCCAAGAATTCGCAATTGTGCCATCATTCTCGTACAACACAACCGTAAGATCTTGATTGGTATTCCCATCGTTGGTAGGTACACGCCGAAGACCCCAGTATAATGTTTCCCCTGCTTTGATATACACATAGACCCTTTCTTCTGCCACTGCATCAGAATGCAAGAAATCCCCTGAGAATCCCGCTGCATCATGCTCAAGATAACCTACAAAGGTATTGGTACCATTGACGACACCAGTGTTGGACGGAGTGAGGTTTTTTGAACCTTCTGAATAAACATTCCATGACCATGAGGTCAGAATCAATGCTGCTAGTAACTTTCTCATTTAATGCTGCTTACGCTTAAAACCAAAACAATTTACCCCAGATACCCTACACTTAGTCCTTTTATAGGACGAATGCGCAAAGTTTCTCTACGAAAAAGTAAAATACGAGGTAGTGCTAGTTGAAAACGGGTTGACATTAAATGCATTGACCCTATTTAATCCCACAATGATACTAAAGAATAACATGGTATGGAACATAAAAGTGTCAAAAAATATGGCTATGATATGGTCAATTTATGAATTGACTTGTATGATTTTTGGTATTGACCTTAGAGATGATTTCTTCGATAAGACCAGTCTCACTTATCAAGAATGTAGTTCTAACCGTACCCATATACTTACGGCCAAATGTTTGTTTTTCGGCCCAAGTGCCATATAAATTATGAACCATTTTATCTGGATCAGCTATCAGGTCAAAAGGAAGTTCAAACTTGTTGATGAATTTAACATGCGATTTTTCAGTATCCGTACTGACACCAAGCACTATGTATCCTTGCTTCAACAAGGAATCATAGTTGTCTCTCAAATTGCATGATTGAGCCGTACACCCTGGGGTATTGTCCTTAGGATAAAAATAAAGCACTACTTTTTTACCTAGATAATCGGAAAGTTTGATACTCGATCCATCTTGAATCTTAGCCTCAAAATTTGGTGCCTTGTCACCTACTTTTAAATTCATATTTAATCTGCGTTGAAATTCAAGCGCAATTTACACACTTATTTGATTGAGGCATGAGTAGGATTCTACCCACAGGAATAGGCCGCTTGCAACGGATACAAATCCCAAAATCCTTATCGTCTACTTTAGATAGTGCCACCTTTAACTTGTTCAACTTCTCTTCTGATTTTCTCAATGAAGCTTCATTGATACTTTTGTTGTTGATTGCATCCATCCTGCTTACTCTTCCAATCGCGTTTTCTGGTGATATGGGTTGTGTGAAATCTCTGAGAACAACAATGTCTTGCTCAACCTTGATAAGCTCTTCTCTAATAATCTCTTTGATTTTCTGCTTGTCCAGTTCCATATCAGTAAGATACTAATACCCTCTGGAAATGATAATTGTCAATTCATTCATGTCAAGCAAAGTGATCTGATTAGACTTGATCTCAATCAATCCCTCTTTCTTAAAATCAGACAGCGTGCGAATCACAGATTCTGGTGAAGTACCCACTATATTCGACAGGTCTTCTCGAGAAAATTGAAATTTCTTACCCTCTGCACCATAATTTTTTTGAACTGTAAGTAACGCTTCTGCCACACGTTGTCTCACAGAGTTATAAGCAATATGAAGCATTTTTTCCTCCTGATCCTTTAGATTTCCCGAGAGAATTTTAATAAATCTAGAAGCTACTGATCGATCCTTATAAATCAATTGTAAGAAATCGTCTTTAGGAATATAGTAGGATTCACTATCCTCTATGGCCATGGCGGAGTCACTATGATCTGATTGCGTAATGAGATCGTTGAACCCAATAAAGTCACCTGGGCCATATAGGCCAGTAATTAGCTCCTTTCCGTCTTTATTGGTTTTGTATGTTTTTATTTTGCCTTTATTGATAAATATCAGATAGTTAGGATAATCTCCTTCGTAGTACAGATTCGTTTTCTTTTTGTGGTGTCTAATACGCTTTTCTTTAGACAATTCTTTCAGACTCTCAATTTCTTTTGCATCATTGAAAAAACTATCTAATCCTGAAATATTAGCATCATATTCACTTTGAATTTGCTTGGTTCGCTTTAGTCTGGCTTCTACTGCTCCAAGCAATTCAATATCATCAAATGGCTTGGTCAGATAGTCATCTGCACCCAAATTCATTCCCCTTCTAATATCCATTTTCTCAACCTTTGCTGTAAGAAAAATGAAGGGTATGTGGGCTGTAGACGGATTTTTAGAAACAATATGCAGTACACCGTAGCCATCCAAAACTGGCATCATTATGTCACATATAATCAAATCAGGTTTTATACTTTTTAGTATGTCAAGCCCTTCCTTTCCATTGCTTGCCACCATGACTTTATAACCAGACAATTCTAAAATTTCGGCCGTATTTTCGCGTACCTCTACATTATCTTCAATCAATAGTATCTTATTCATTTTTTAAAGATTTGATGCTTAATATGAATGTTGAACCTTTGCCCTCTGTACTTTCAAATTTTATATGCCCCCCTATCAGTTCAAGGTATTTTTGTACAATATTTAATCCAAGACCTGTTCCTTGGATATGAGAAGCATTATTCGCTCTGAAAAATTTATTGAAAAGATGTTTTTGATCAACCTTAGGAATACCAATTCCTTTGTCAATGACTTTGACCAGAAGGTCATCTTTATCTAACTCCACTTCTAAAACCACCCTTTCTCCTTCTGGAGAATACTTTATTGCATTGGATATCAGGTTGGCAAGTACTTGCTTTAGTATCTGCGGATCTGTGTAAAATATGGCATCAGGAGTCGAGCATTTCAAATCCAGTGACTGATCCTTTTTCATGAGTTCGCTCATTTCATCAGTGATCTCATGCAAAAAATTGCAAATTAAAACCTCTCTACCAGCCACATTCATTTTGCCTGCATCCAATCTATCCATGGAGAGAAAATCATTGAGGATATTTGTCAATTCGCCTACACTGGATTTGATACGATTGATATGCTTCATTTTTTTTTCTTTATTATCCTCTGATATATACTTACCTATCAGGGAGACAGAAGATAAAACCGCACTGAGCGGCGTTCTGAATTCGTGAGAAGCCATAGATACAAATCGCGTTTTCAGTTCATTGAGCTCTTTCTCTCTTTCCAAGGCAATTCTTGCTTCATTTTCAGCTTTGATCCTCTCTTTGATTTGCAGTTCTAGATTTTTATTGGATTTCTGAAGCCCTTCAATGGCTTCATTCAATTTCTTTGTTCTGTCTTTTACGCGCTGTTCCAGTTCCGCAGCATAACTGATCAACTGCTCCTCGCTGCGCTGAAGTTCTAGTTCTGCCTTTTTGCGCATGGAAATATCTATCACGTAAGCAATTGTCATGGCTACCCCATCTACTTCAGCTACGTTCAAACTGATTTCAACAGGGAAAGTGGTGCCATCTTTTTTGAGTGCTACTAGGTCTCTACCCACTCCCATCTGTCTGGGTTCTGGCTTTTTTTCGTAATTCGACCTCACTGCCTCGTGAGACTTTCGAACTTTTTGCGGCATTAGATGCTCTATTTTCATACCTACTAACTCATTAATCTTATAACCAAACAAATTTTCACTCGATGGATTTGCCAGGACAATTTCCCCCTTATTGACCAGGAGAATGCCTTCCACACAGGAATTAAATATGCTTTGATAGGTATTAGGACTTTTCATGTACTGTATTTATGGTGTTTCAAATTTATGATGATCAACTATTCAAAAAACTGACATTTATCATATTCTCACTTGATCGTTGGCATAAATAATAATTAGACCCCAGCCTATTTTTGAAACCAACTTCAACGTCGTCAGAATGAATACAAATCGCACGCTGCTTATACCCATTGATTTCTCAAATGCCTCGAAACTAGCGGTCAAATACGCATTGTCCAACGAATATAAAGAAGGCGACCAATTAATCTTACTCCACTGCTATAGACTTATATCTGACGACTATACTTCCTATCGTGATGCACCCCGCAAACTCAAGATGGCCATTGAAAAAAAACTAGAAATTAAGTTTAATCAATTTAGCAGAACCTTAGATCTTGATAAATACGGTCCAAACATAAAATTTGGAATGAAATTAGGATTTACAGCTAACGGCATACATACCTTGTCCTTTGAATGCCACATTGACCTGATAGTGTATGCATTAAAAATTGGTAAAAGCAATCACGAACTCATTGAACTATTAAGTTCTGGATCTACTCCTGTGATGCTGATAACAGAAGCCATAAATCTCAAAAAAAACATTCCCAATGTGGAAAAAACCATAAGCAGCTCGGATTTCTCCAATCAGCCTCAGCACTTTTTGAATGAAATTTACAAACGTCCTAATACCCCATTTTTAGTGACACTTTAAATGGAACTTTTCAATTGATAATAATTAATTTTAATTAAAACTTTCTGTGCCACAATCAGCGACTAAAGATAAAACCCTCTGCTACCACTGCGGAGACGATTGCAATGAAAAGCCTATATGGTATCATGCACATTCCTTTTGTTGCTATGGCTGTCAGACCGTCTTTGAGCTATTAACTGAAAATGATCTTTGTGATTATTACACGTTTGAAACCAACCCAGGTAACCAGCTAAGTCACTTTATAAAAGACAAATATTTGTTCCTTGATAATCAGGAAATAGTAGATCATTTACTTGATTTCAAATCAGATCAATTGGCCAAAATCACATTGAGCATTCCATCAATTCACTGTAGTAGCTGTATCTGGCTTTTGGAAAACATTCAACGGTTTGATCATGGTATTATTCAGTCAAAAATCAATTTCGCTAAGAAAAAACTAGCGATAGACTACAATCCTACTAAAACTAACCTCAGAAAGCTCGCCGATTTACTATACCAGCTCAGCTATGAGCCTGAAATATCACTGGATCAAAAAAAGGATATACCAGCAGATAAAAACAAAAGTGAGAATCTGAAAATTGGAATAGCGGGTTTTTGCTTTGGCAACATTATGCTGCTAGCGTTCCCTGAATATTTAGGAATAGAAATGGATTCTGAATTCATAAACTACTTCACTTATCTCAGTTTGGGTTTGTCGTTACCTGTGTTATTCTATTGCTCTAGCATTTTTTTCATTTCTGCCATCGCAGGCATTCGTAAAAAATTCTTGAACATAGACTTGCCCATTGCTATTGGAATTCTCGTGCTATTTGTAAGAAGTCTGTTCGAAATATTCACTGGGATTGGCCCAGGTTATTTGGACTCTATGTCTGCTTTGGTGTTCTTCTTATTGATTGGACGATGGGTACAGAGCAAAACCTATGAGGGGTTAGCTTTCGATAGGGATTTCAAGTCTTATTTCCCTCTTGCCGTTCAAAAAATTGAAAATGAATTGAAAGAAAGCGTGCTAGTGTCACAACTCAAGATCAACGATCTCATCGAGGTAAGAAATGAGGAAATCATCCCATGTGATGCTGTTTTGGTGAGCAAACAGGCTATAATAGATTACAGTTTTGTCTCAGGAGAATCAGAACCCACTGCTATAGACAAAGGAGCCCAGATTTATGCAGGAGGAAGAATAAAAGGTACGGCTACGCAGATGATTGTGACTAAGGCTGTGTCTCAAAGTTATCTAACTCAACTCTGGAATCATTCCTCATTTGACGACCCAACTGGACAAAGCACCCCTTCACTCATTGATAAGGTGAGTCAGTACTTCACACCTATCATCTTGCTCATAGCCCTCACTGCTGGTGTGTACTGGTTTTTTATGGATAGTTCGAAAGTGCTTTTCGTGGTATCTTCTGTATTGATTGTAGCCTGTCCTTGTGCATTGGCCCTTGCGGCACCTTTTACCTTGAGTTCGACAATGAATACGCTAGGACTGCAGAACATGTACCTGAAGGGAACTCATATCATTGAAAAAATATGGCAAATAAAAAGAATTGTATTTGACAAAACCGGCACCATAACCACGCTATCAAATGAGAAAATAGAGTGGCACGGAAGAAAGTTAAGTACCATAGAAAAAGAAAGAATTCAAGTCTTGGCCTCTCAATCCGTGCATCCATTGAGCGTGCAACTCTCAAATTACCTGCGTGACAACAAAACTAACAAGGAGGTACTACAATTTGATGAACAAAAGGGACAAGGTATCTCTGGTGTAGTAGATAATTGTCAAATGAAAATAGGCTCTCCAGATTTT
Organism: Reichenbachiella faecimaris; assembly: GCF_900176375.1. Lineage (GTDB taxonomy): Bacteria > Bacteroidota > Bacteroidia > Cytophagales > Cyclobacteriaceae > Reichenbachiella > Reichenbachiella faecimaris. The sequence goes on from NZ_FWYF01000001.1 coordinate 366,404, forward strand.
GTGGGACTTTCTATTTCGAATATTGAAGGTTCTATCATTGGCCTAAAAGTCGACAAAGCAGTTCTTGGCTACTTCTTAGTTAGAAATGGATACAGAGATGGACTCAAAACTATGATTAGCCAACTGGAAAACGATTATCATTTTACTGTACTATCTGGGGATAATGATCATGAATTCAGCAATTTAACTTCTTTATTCCCTGAAAACACACCCTTAATTTTCAATCAAACCCCAGCCGATAAACTAAAGGTCATACAAGCGCTTGAAGTTAAAGAAAAAACCATGATGGTGGGAGATGGATTGAACGATGCAGGCGCTCTCAAAAGCAGCTTTATTGGAGTGTCAGTAGCTGAGCACAGATCGAGCTTTACTCCTGCGAGTGATATTATTATACTGGGCAATCAGCTCACGCAATTACCCAAATTTTTGACTTTAATTCATCACTCAAAAAAAATAATAATGGCTGGATTCTTAATCTCCTTTCTCTACAATGTTATAGGTTTATCACTAGCAGTAGCTGGATTCATCACACCAGTAATCGCTGCTATTTTGATGCCATTGAGTAGCATATCTGTAGTCGCTTTATCTACCTTAGGTATTAAATATTTAAGTCACTCATTAAAACTGAATGCATGAAAATTCTCGTCATACTTATTGTGGTAAGTTTGGTGATTGCACTAGTTTTTTTAGCGCTTTTTGTTTGGTCCGTGAAATCAGATCAGTATGAAGATACAGATTCTCCAGCCATGAGGATTTTCTACGACGACAAACCTAGACCCTCGAACGTCAAGGATAATCAATGATGCAAATCATGTTTTCCAATGATTTAGGACTTTAGAAATCAGGCAATGAGATAGTTGTTTTGCTACAAACATAAATCTCATGACAACTTCTCTTATTCGCAAATACAACATACCTGGCCCAAGATACACGAGCTACCCTACCGTGCCCCTCTGGAAAGAAGAATTAGACCTAGATCATTGGAAACAACAACTCAAGCAAACCTTCCACCTCACAAATAAGAATGAAGGCATCAGTCTCTACATCCACCTACCATATTGTGAAAGTCTGTGTACTTACTGTGGTTGCACGACGCGTATCACAGTTAATCACGCGGTAGAAAAACCGTATATTGACACCGTACTGAAAGAATGGGAACTGTATTTGAATTTATTTGAGGATGTCCCTGAATTGACAGAAATCCACCTAGGTGGTGGCACACCGACTTTCTTTGACCCTAAAAATTTGGCTAGACTTATTGAAGGTATCAGGCAAACTGTGACGGTCAGGGCAGGTGCCAAATTTGGTTTTGAAGGTCATCCAAACAATACAACAGAAGAACATTTACAGACCTTATATGATCTAGGGTTTAAACGTGTCAGTTTTGGCATTCAAGATTTTGACCCTACAGTTCAGAAGATGATCAACAGAGTTCAAACTTATAATCAGGTCGAAAAAGTTGTGGATCAAGCTAGAACCATAGGCTATGAATCTATCAACTTTGATTTGATATATGGACTTCCCTTGCAAACTAAAAAAAGTATTACAGACACCTGTCAAAAAGTTCAAATTCTAAAACCTGATCGAATTGCTTTCTACAGTTATGCACATGTGCCTTGGGTTAAACCCGGCCAACGCATGTTTACTGAGAAAGATCTACCCAGCCATGAAGAAAAAAGAGAACTCTATGAACTAGGCAAGCAGTTGCTCACTGAGATCGGATATGGGGAAATTGGAATGGATCACTTTTCATTACCTACAGATTCATTGTATATGGCATCTCATAATGGAGATATGCATCGCAATTTTATGGGATACACCACGCATCACAGTACGGTTTCCATAGGACTTGGTGTATCAGCCATTGGAGATTCTTGGAATGCTTATGGGCAAAACCTAAAAAGAGTAGAGGAATATAAAAAAGTGGTAGAGACTGGTGAATTTCCTATATTCAAAACTCACGTCCTCACAAAAAAGGAATCTTTTGTTCGCAAACACATCACTAACCTCATGTGCCAATTTGAGACCTCCTGGGAACCGTCAGATTTAGCTACTGAAGTATTCAGCTCTGTTGACATCAAACTGACTGATATGATCGCGGATGATTTGGTCAGGCTCATACCAGGTCGTTTGACAATCACCAAAAAAGGCAGGCCTTTTGTGAGAAATGCTTGCATGGCCTTGGATATCCACTTGTGGAATAAAACTGATCAACAGCAAAAATTCAGTCTAACGATCTAAACCTGATCTAAATCATTTTTTGATTTGAGATTGCTCAGAGGATTGCCCTTAGGACTACTCTACCTTAGTGTCATTAAATAACCAAACACAATTAAATCATGCAAACAATAGCTGTTCCATACGATTTTAGTGAGTACGCAGAGGCCGCATTAGATTTTGCCATCCAGATCGGAGAAAAAACCAATGCTACTATCAGGCTCATTCATGTGATAGAATATCCGCTCGCCACAACCTTTAATGTAACGGGTGAAGTTGAAGAATATGAGCCCATGGATAAGATTTATGCCCTTGAACTGATCAAAAAAACCAATGAGAGAATGGCAAAAGTCATATCAGACCACAATCAGAATGTTACTATACAGCGAACCATACTCATGGGCAAAGCATACGATGGCATCACTGACCAAATAGAAGAAACTGAAGCTGACCTGATAGTAATGGGTACCAAAGGCGCTACAGGCCTCAAAGAGCTCTTTGTAGGTTCTAACACAGAAAAAATCGTTCGTAACGCCCACTGTCCTGTTCTAGCCATTCATAAGAAATGTGATATCAATGCAATTAAAAATGTGGTCTTTGCCTCTGACCTTGATGGAACGCATAGCAAAGTATTACAGACCTTTAAGTATTATCAGGAGTTGTTTGATGCCAAACTACATTTGGTGTGGGTAGACACTCCACATAATTCTGTAAATGGTGACCTAGCAAAAGAGAGACTTAAAGCTCTGGCCATTGATAATCACTTGAAAAATTACGAAGTGCACGTAACCAAAGCATTCCAACCAGAAGAAGGCATACTAACTTTTGGATGGCAGATAAAAGCAGACCTGATTGCCATGAGCACACATAGTCATAAAGGACTCATTCATTTATTTGTAGGCAGTGTGGCTGAAGATGTGGTAAACCATAGCAACCTTCCAGTATGGACTTGTACAATCAAATAAAATCGTCATGAAAATAAATACTATTCTAGTCCCAATGGACTATTCACCTTGTGCAAAAAACGCTTTTGAAACGGCTCTGATTCTAGCAAAAAAGGCTCAGGCAAATATACAAGTAGTATCTGTGTCACACATGCCTCATATACACGCAGAGGTGGTCGGGGCAGCTAGCATTATCCAACCACTTCTTCAAGAGTATCATGAGCAATTAGACCAACAATTCGAAGAATTAATTTCCTCAAGTAACATCGAAGAAGTTTCAGTAACAAACACTAAGTACAATGCTCCTTTACACGACGCCATATACAGCTGCACCATACAAAATGAATGCGACCTGATAGTCACTGGTACCAAGTCCCAGCAGGACTGGCTCACCCAGTTAGTTGGGAGCAATAGCATGGACATGGTCGAAAGAGCTAAAATCCCAGTTCTTGTCATTCCTGAGCGTGTTAAGTCACCTTCATTCAAGAAAATTGGTGTAGCCGTAGATTACTCAGATTTCACAGATCCTGAGATATTAGCACCTCTTAGGGATTTTGCTACTTTCAATTTTTCATCACTTTGTTTTTTGAATGTGACAGAAAAGCAGCATAAGCTTTTCGTTTATGATGACGTAAAACTGCGTATTTCCGACTATTTTAATGGTCTCAAGCAGTCTTACCACACTTTCACTGATAGCAGGCCACTTGATGAAATATTGAATGAGGCCATAAACGATTTAGGTCTTGGCATGCTATTTATGCTTCCCAAAAACCACTCAATCATAGAAAGATTAATTGGAACAAGACATACCAAGTCCATGGTTAAGCATATCGCCATACCTCTAATGACCATACACGAAAAATAACCTGAACTATGAACGGAATTATTTTCGCATTGATTGCTTCAGCATTTGCCATTTGGGCACTCATTGCTGTCGCCAACAGCAAGCTAAGTACGAATAAAAAAATCCTTTGGTTTGCACTTATCATTTTAGTGCCTTTTATCGGCCCAATCGCCTACTGGTTCAGGTATAAATATTGAGTGCATAAATGACTCTTAAAACTGAATATTCTTTTTTTGAAATTACTGAACAGCAAACTGTTTCACATGATATTAATCATGTTTTTGAATGATTATAAAAATTCCAAGACCTGACATTGTAACTTAATTTAGTGCTCAAATCATAAAATCAATTGCCTCGATATGGAACTAGAAAAATTCAGCTATGACAATAAGATTGTCAAGTACTTTACTATTGCCTCCATTGTATTTGGAGTGGTGGCTATGTTGGCAGGTCTGACTGCAGCTATACAGCTCTTCTACCCTGCTTTCAACTTCGACTTACAATACACGACATTTGGCAGAGTCAGACCGTTGCATACCAATGCCGTCATTTTTGCTTTTGTAGGCAATGCCATGTTTGCTGGTGTCTATTACTCCATGCAAAGGCTCTTGAAAACCAGAATGTTCAACGACCTACTTTCCTGGATTCATTTCTGGGGATGGCAATTGATTATTCTAGCAGCAGCTATTACGTTACCCATGGGTTTTACGACCAGTAAAGAATATGCGGAATTAGAATGGCCAATTGATATCGCGATCACTTTGATTTGGGTGATTTTCGGAATCAACATGATAGGGACGATTATCAAAAGACGTGAGCGTCACATGTATGTTGCCATTTGGTTCTATATAGCTACGTTCGTCACTGTAGCTGTTCTCCATGTTGTAAATTCCATGGAGATTCCAGTTACTTTATTTAAGAGTTACTCCTGGTACGCTGGTGTACAAGATGCATTGGTACAATGGTGGTACGGGCACAACGCTGTTGCATTTTTCCTAACTACCCCATTTTTAGGAATCATGTATTACTACCTTCCTAAGGCTGCCAATAGACCAGTATACTCCTATCGACTTTCGATCATTCACTTTTGGTCATTGATTTTTATCTATATCTGGGCTGGCCCTCACCATTTACTTTACACTTCATTACCAGACTGGGCACAGTCATTAGGCGTGGTATTTTCTATCATGCTCATCGCTCCATCTTGGGGAGGAATGCTCAATGGACTTTTAACTCTTAGAGGTGCTTGGGATCGTGTGAGAGAAGATCCAGTACTAAAATTTATGGTGGTGGCAGTGACTGCTTATGGTATGGCTACTTTTGAAGGCCCTATGCTTTCGCTTAAAAATGTAAGTGCCATAGCTCACTACACAGATTGGATTGTGGCTCACGTTCATGTAGGTGGTTTAGGATGGAATGGGTTTCTAATCTTTGGCATGTTCTATTGGCTTGTTCCCAAAATGTGGAAGACTGAACTATTTTCCAGAAATCTAGCCAATACACATTTCTGGCTAGGTACGCTAGGAATTATTTTTTATGCATTACCTCTATACATTGCAGGCATCACGCAGGCCTCTATGTGGAAGCAATTTGATGCAGAGGGATTCTTAGTTTATAAAAACTTCCTAGAAACTGTGGTTCAGATCTTACCCATGTACATGCTACGTGCAGTAGGTGGCAGTTTGTATTTGATTGGTGTATTCATCATGATTTACAATTTGATTAAAACCGCAGGTATTGGATCTTTTGTAAGTGACGAAGAAGCTGAAGCGCCAGCCTTAGAAAAGAAAGAAATTACTGGCGGACACTGGCATAGCGTACTGGAAAGAAAACCTGTGATTTTTACTGCTTTGTCTTTAGTTGCCATTTTAATTGGTGGTATTATAGAAATGGTCCCTACGTTTTTGATCAAATCAAATGTCCCCACCATAGCTTCTGTAAAACCATATACTCCACTTGAATTGTTCGGTAGAGATATCTACATCAGAGAAGGTTGCAATAATTGTCACTCTCAGATGATCAGACCATTTAGATCCGAAACAGAGCGATATGGTGAATATTCTAAAGCTGGCGAGTTTGTTTACGATCACCCCTTCCTTTGGGGATCAAAGCGTACTGGCCCAGATTTAGCACGTGAAGGTGTGGGGAAACTAAAAAAATCTGATTCCTGGCATTTCTATCACATGCTAGATCCTGCTCAAGTATCAGAAGGATCAATCATGCCTCCATACCCATGGCTATTTGAACAAAGCATAGACCAAGGCTTAACTGCTAGTAAAATCAATGCATTGAGGACTGTAGGTGTACCCTATCCAGATGGATATGAAGAAAGCGCTAATAACGATTTGCAAGCTCAGGCTAAAACCATCACAGACAATCTTGCAGCTGAAGATATTGAGATATCAGGAGATGCAGAAATCATAGCATTGATTGCTTATCTACAAAGACTAGGAAAGGATATTACTGTAAAAGACTAAAAGGAAAAAAATTATGTTTAAATACTATTTCGAACAGGTAAATGGTGTGGAAATATGGCCAATTATTTCCTTATCCATCTTTTTTATCTTTTTTGTTGGCCTGCTGTGGTGGGTATTCAAAGGAGTAAGCAATTCATACATTGATGAAATGAAAAATCTTCCGATCAATAAAACCCTTAAATCTTAATCAAATGGCGAATATCAAAAAATATATTAAAGGGCTAGGGGTTTGTTTGATATTACTTCTTACAGGACCCATAACTTTTGCACAGACTGAAAGCCTAGGCATGATGGAATCACTTGATCCTTCAAAAATCATGACCATTCTGGTTCTCATAGTGATGCTTTTGGTATTATTAGTGGCTTTTTACCTTCTAATCATCTTGCGATTCATGGTGAGAGAAGATGCCATCAGAAGAGCCAAAGAAAAGGGTGTGGAGTATGTGGAAGAACCAAGTGCCTGGTCTAAATTTTATGCAGGATTGACTGATGCTGTTCCTATTGAGCATGAAGCTACAGTAGAACTAGATCACAATTATGATGGAATTCGTGAATTGGATAATCACCTACCACCCTGGTGGAAATACATGTTTTATGCCTCGATAGTCTTCGCAGTTGTCTACATGTTTATGTATCATATAAATGGTTCGCTTCCATTGCAGGTACAAGAATATGAAATAGCCATGGCCGAAGCTCAAGCTAATAAACCCAATGTTGAGGAAGGTAGTTCTATTGATGAATCCAATATTGTCTTCTCTGATGACCCAGTTGTATTAGCGAGTGGGAAGACTGTTTATGATAGAAACTGTGTCGCTTGCCATAAGGCTGCAGGTGAAGGGGGGATTGGCCCAAATCTTACAGATGACTATTGGTTACATGGTGGAGGTATTCAGGACATTTATAACACCATAAAAAATGGTGTGCCTGATAAAGGTATGATTGCTTGGGGAGATGTACTTTCTCCATCCAAAATGAATGATGTTTCTTCCTACATTCATACCTTAAAAGGAACAAACCCAGACAATGCAAAAGCACCTCAAGGTGATGTATATAAAGAAGAAGTACTGGCAGAAGAAGGGGCATCAGAATAAAAATGGATAATCACTACGAGTTTGAAGAAGAATATCGAGATACTATTGCGACAGTAGACGAATCTGGCAAAAGAATTTGGATTTATCCAAAAAAGCCAAAAGGAAGGTTTCACAACTATCGTATTCTAGTGACTGTGGTACTATTGGGCCTATTATTCTCTGGGCCATTTATGACCATAGACGGACGCCCCCTGCTGCTACTGAATATTTTTGAAAGAAAGTTTATCATCCTCGGCCAAGCATTTTGGCCGCAGGATTTCTTTTTATTGGCCTTATTGGCAGTTACTTTTTTTGTTTTCATCATTCTCTTCACCGTGGCATTTGGAAGAGTTTGGTGTGGATGGGCTTGTCCGCAGACCCTATTTATGGAAATGGTATTCCGAAAAATTGAATACTGGATAGAAGGTGATGCCAACCAACAAAGAAAATTGAATGCTTCACCATGGAATAGTAAAAAAATCTGGAAAAAATCTCTAAAACATATCATATTCCTCTCGATTGCCATACTAATAGCTCATACTGTGATGGCCTATTTAGTTGGGATCGATGATGTGTTAAATATAATATCTCAACCTCCTGCTACTCATATGAGTGGATTTATTGGACTGTTGGTCTTTACAGGTATTTTCTATTGGGTCTTTGCCTATTTCAGAGAGCAAGCTTGTACCGCTGTGTGCCCGTATGGCAGGCTGCAAAGTGTGCTGATTGTGAAAGATACTATAGCCGTCATGTACGACTGGCTGAGAGGCGAACCTAGATCCAAATTGAAAAAATCCAAACAGGCATCGGATGCAGGTGATTGTATTGACTGTAAACTCTGTGTTCATGCCTGCCCTACTGGTATTGACATTCGAAATGGCACTCAATTGGAATGCGTGAATTGTACGGCTTGCATGGATGCTTGCGACGAAGTCATGCTTAAAATCAACAAACCAGAAGGATTAATTCGATTGTCATCACATACAGCAATCGAAACTGGACAGAAAAAACTATTCACGCCAAGAGTAGCAGGTTATTCCATTGTGCTTATTGCCATGTTGACATTTCTTTCGTTCATGTTAGTTTCGAGATCTGATGTCGAGATTACCGTGCTGAAGGTACCAGGTACGCTGTATCAAAAAACTGATGACGGACAGATTTCTAACCTCTACAACATTCAGTTTATTAACAAAACTTTTGAGGAAATGGAATTGGAACTGAAAGTTTTGAATCTAGAAGGTGCTCATATAGATAGAGTTGGAACGCAGAAAATTATCATTCCTGCCAATGATAAATACGAAGGAGTATTCTTTATAAAAATGCCTACTTCCAACATTTCACAAACGAAGTCGAGTGTTGACATTGGTGTTTTTAAGAATGGCGAAATGATAGAAGAAATTGATACCAAATTTTTGGGGCCTGTAAAAATAAAAAAATGAATTGGGGTAAAAGCATTGTCTTAACTTTTGTGTTGTTTGCTGTTCTTATCATTACTATGGTAACCATCTCGATGCAGCACGATGTCAATTTGGTGGCAGACAATTATTATGAGGAGGAATTGGCCTATGAAGATCAAATGAATCGCATTCGGAATTTTGAGGCACTCAAAGACAAACCTACTATCGTCAGGAATGGAGACAAAATCGTTCTAAGTTTCCCGGTACAAATTGCTAGGCAGATAGAATCTGGGGAAGTTCATTTCTTTAGACCTTCTGATCATGGGGTAGATAAAAAAATCAAAATCAAACTAAACAATCAATATCAGCAATCCTTTCCTGCCTCAGTATTTAATGCTGGATTATGGAAGACAAAACTCAGATGGAAATCTGAAAACAAAGAGTACTTTTTCGAACAACAAATAGTACTCTAATGTATTGGACGGCACTCTTTTTAGGTTTCGTGGGCAGTCTACACTGTGTGGTCATGTGTGGTCCTATCGCGCTCGCACTCCCTGGTCAACAATCATTATACAAATTTCTACTGAGTCGCTTTCTTTATAATTCTGGAAGAATCTGTACCTATGCATTGATTGGTCTTTTGTTTGGTCTGATAGGAGAAATGATCTCATTTGGTGGATACCAACAAGCATTTTCCATTGGCATGGGTTTATTCATGATAATGGTAGCCTTAGCAGTCTCCAGTCCACTCAGAGGCAAAATCTACCAACCTATGTATAAGCTTGCTCAAGGGTTAAAAAAACTGCTATCAAAATCGCTACGAACGACCAAATTATCAGGCACGTTCATTTTAGGGACTCTGAATGGTTTCCTTCCTTGTGGGCTAGTCTATGCCGCAGTGGCAGGTGCATTGGCTACTGCTAATTTGTCTGATGGATTGATCTACATGGTCGTGTTTGGGCTTGGCACCTTTCCTGCCATGTTTGCAATGGCCTTGTCTGGGCGAACACTCAAAGGTCTATCACAGATCAATCTAAATAAGATCTCAACTATTTTTATTTTCACCCTTGGCTGTCTACTGATCATCCGTGGACTGGATCTCAACATTCCCTTTCTCAGCCCTGCTATTTATCTTCTTTATCCCACTGCTGGCATTACCATTTGCGAATAGAGAATTCTCCAAGAATAATTCTTGTTTGATTACCTCATTTCTTTAAATCAACTTAAATTGAAGCCTAATTACACAAAGACCAACAACAGACTTCATGAAGCTATTTATAAAAATCCTAAAGATCAGCTTATTAGTTTTTTTTATTACGCTAACTACCCTGTTAGCAGCTGGTTGGCTCCTTCAAGATCGCATTGTCCGTTTTGCCATGGAAGAAATGGGCACCACCTTTGGTGCACCACTCGCAGCTGACAAAGTTTCTTTTTCCTTAATAAGCGACTTCCCCCAGGCTAGCTTGAAATTTGACAACATCTGGCTTGGCAGATACCAATACGACGAGTCTAACGAGATACTTGGTACTGATACGTTGGCAAAGTTTCAAAGACTATATGTCAGCTTGAATGCTAAAGCATTAATGGATGATGAGATAAAAATTCAAGATGTGAAAATTGAAGATGGTTTTGTGCTTTATGCAATTGACTCCACAGGAGCCATGTCTTATGATTATTTGATTCCTGTGGACACCACCGCCATAGTTGATGAAGAAGCTTCTGCCCCTCTTGATTTGACCGTGGATGAAATCTCACTTACAAATTTCAAACTTTTATATAGTGATGATCAACTCAAGGCCAAAGCCAATGTATTTATTCCTGAATTGATCGCAACTGTGCAAATGGATGATATCAATTTGAGTGCTACAGCCAACGGAAAAGTTGAATTATCTAAATTAAAATTTGAGGACACAAAAGCTGATAGAGTAGAAAAAATTGATTTGGAATTTGATGTGTCTTATGCCGCAGACACTGTCTTCGCTCAATTATTCAAACTAGATGCTGGCGACGTAACAATGGATGCCAAAGGCAAAGTCTTTGTGGGAGATCAAACATACACAGATCTATCTTTGTCTGTATTTGCTCCAAGTCTTGCGGCCTTGACCAAATATGCTCCCGAAGATATGCTTAAGGAATATGGCATCAGTCAGGTATCTGGTCAATTGAGCATGAGTACCCAACTCAAAGGAATTGTAGGAGATGAATTACCTTTTTATGATGCAAATGTGGACTTATTTAAGGCCAGTATTAAATATCAAGATTACCCATTGGTTTATAATGTAGAACTCAAAACCTCTGCAACCAATGGCAAGAGAAAAAACAATAGCACCACATCTATTGGTTTGAAAACATTCAAAGCAGACTGTAGTGGAAACCATATAGAACTCAGTGGCCAATTCAGTAATTTGGACAAATTAAATTTTAATTTAATATCAAAACTTGAGCTTGATTTAGATGCTTCCAAAGCCTATATCCCAGACTCTCTTTTCAAAAGTTTAGGTGGGAAGATTATTGCAAGTTTTAGCACCAAAGGTGTAATGCCAGACTCTGTTGATAGTCAATTTATAGAGACTATGGCCAACAATACAATAGCCCATATAAAAGCAGACAATATTCACTTGTCCATAGACTCAGTCATCAATATAAGAAAGTTATCTGCTCAATTGGGTTACCAAACAAAAGAAATAGAAATTAAGAATCTCAATGCATACTTCCCCGATTACAAACAAAGTTTAGTCAACAACTCGCTAAAGCTGCAGCTTAGTGGTGATTTAATGAATCCAGACAAAATGCATGCAAACATTCCTTCCTTCAATTTTGGAAATAAAAATGCCAGACTCAGAGGCAGCGCTTCGTTTAAAGATGGGAAAATATTTGCGTTTGATCTCAACTCTCATCTGGATCTAAATCTTAAAGAGCTAAAGCAATATGCGCCTGATGCACAGGTCAAAAGCATGAAAGGTAAATTCATAGCTGATATCAAATCTAGAGGACAGTTTCATATTGATTCTATAGAGAGTCAGATGGAATCTATTCTATATGATCAAACCAGTCTCAATATTCAATTCAAGAATATTGAGACAGATATGACAGACACATTGATGAATATTCAAAATTTGAACGGACGCATTCAAATGGCAAATCAAGTCATCCAAATTGATGATTTGAGTGGATTGTATCAAGGGATCGATTTTGCCATTGAAAAAACGACCGTCTCCAACCCTTTTAGAACTGCTATACAAAATCAGCCTGGCACCTTGAAAGTAGATGGAATTTATCGTTTTGGCGATCTGGATTATAGGATTTTGGGAGCCTTTGTATCAGAAGAGGAAGACACACCACCTAGCCAAGAGGAGTCCGAACCCACACGCTGGAATTATGAAATCACAGGCCAGGCATTTGTCCAAAGCTTTAGATATGACAATATCATTATTAAAGGAATTGAAACTGACTATAACATCAAAGACGCCACGAATCTGATTAAAGGCAATGTGAAAATTGATCAAACATTATATGACCAAACTATTATCAATAATCTATCAACTAAATATGTGGTGGACATGACCACTTATGAAACCAAAGGAAAACTGGCAATAACGGACATGAAATATGAGGATGCGTGGCTTAAGGAAATTTCAGCCCTCTATAACGTGAATGACACTGTTTATACCATAGACCAATTGAAAGTAAAAGGCTTTGGCGGCGAAACCAATTCTTCCATAAAAGTGAATATGAAAGAAAATGATGAAATGGAAATCGAAATGAAAAGCACCATTGCCAATCTGGACATCCGTAGATTGATGAAAGAAATGAAAAATTTCGACCAAACAGAAATGACATACGAACAACTGAATGGTGTAGTGTCATCCAATAATTTCTTCCTAAGAATGACCATGATAGGTGACTCCATCGTGTACGATGATATGCGGATGACATGTGATCTGACATTTGAAGATGGTGGCATTTACCAATATCCTCCAGTGCAAGATATGGCACAGTACCTACGAAAAGTCGACAACCTTGACACCATGAGCTTTAAAACCATTAACACCCATATGTTCTTGTTCAAGGACGCGGTCTATGTACCAAGAACTTATGTGGTGACCAGTATATTTGACGTAGACGTAATTGGAATGCAAAGTTTTGGAGAAGACTATAGATATCATGTGGGAGTAAATCTGGGTCAGGTCTTAGGAAAAAAGAAAGCCTCCAGTCTTGATGACGACTCAGATACCAAGAGGAAAAAAATGATTCGAGTGAAGGCAGAAGGAAGAAAAGGAAAATATAAGAGTGGGTTGGACAATCCAAAAGATAGAGATGCTATGAAACTCAAAGTCAAGACTCAAGAAAAAATACTTGAATTCAGATTTCAGCCACAATTTTTTAATTTTGACACTGGAGCTGATAAAATATAGACTGTCATGCAATTTTTATCAAAAGACAGCATTAGCTTTATTAAAGAACTAATTCTTATAAAATAAAAGGACTATGAAAATTAACTTAAAAATATTGGCTATGACTGCCATTGCTTCTTTCGCTTTATATTCTTGTGGTGGAGATGACGAGGAATCTTGTCAAAATGATGACAGTATTTGTACTGTGGACGTCACGGTTTGTTGTACTGAAGGATCAGACAATTGCAAATATCAAGTGGGTGATAATGAATATGACAATATCGAAGATGCCCTAGAAGATTCGGAATGCTCCGCTAGTAATAAGGCGCCAGTAGACGGAAAGTCTAGAATAGCCGAGCAATTCCGAGCGCTAGTAGTAAAAGCAAAAGCTAATCTCTAAAAAGAGATTAGTTTACCTTCATTTATCGAAAAGGGACTTAAGCCAAGAATCAGATTTACGATTCTTTTTAAGTTCCTTTTCTAGTTTATCTCCTCTTGGGTTTATCGCTACGATCACACCATCTCCATCCAATAGATAACTCATAGGCACACTAGATATGCCATAGGCCACTGCTGCCTCATTTCTCCAACCTTTCAGGTCACTCACATGGCTATCCCAAATCAGACTGTCTTTTTCAATAGCCTTTTTCCAGGCTTCTTTCTTTTTGTCCAATGAAACACCATAAACAGTAAATCCCATGCCGTTTTCAAACTCTTGATCTTTATATTTTAGATAAGTCTCCACTATCTCAGGATTTTCTTTTCTACAGGGCTTGCACCATGAAGCCCAAAAATCAAGAAATACCATTTGACCACGAAGAGAAGATAATTTTACAGGCTCCCCATTAAGATTAGGAAGCACAATGTCAGGTGCAGTATCACCAATCTCAAAACCTTCATCAGGTGTACCTCCCAAGGTGAAAATCAGTAAAAAAGTAAGTATCTGTTTCATAATCGTCAATTAGCCAAAAACTGAGCCAATTAAAAATCAAGACTCAGTTTCAACTTTAAATATAGCGTTATCTAGGTAATATTGATGTAGATAAATAAAAGAATGGCAACAAAAAAACCACGCTTACACGTGGTTATATAGTTGAGGTTATGTACTCTAATTTGAAACATAACCAGTTGAAATCATTAACAATAATAAAGGTTCCTTTGATTAGATGGTAGGCTTATTCTCTTTTTTTTCTAAAGGTTATCGGAATATACTCATCAGTAGGAAGCCCTATATGAGCCAAATCCCATCTTTGATCATAACTTGATACCAAATTTTTGATGCACTCTACTCTATCTTCTGTTGGAAAAGGGCATTCTTCCCAATAGAAAATCTCAACCCTGTAGTTGTACTGTTTCTTGATTCCATTGATCTTAACTTCAACACTGATGTCCTGATCTTCTTCCAGCCTAGGGATTTCAATTCCGATGATACTCATAATTTCAAGTTTTATGTGATATAGTTAATTTATGTTAACAAAAAATATACCTAACCACTTATCTTACTGAATCACTGATAGTTACAATATTTTTGTTTTTTGAAAAATGAACGATTTTGATACATAAGATGTGCGATTATTGTGCATCATTTTTGCAAAGTGAGTATTTAAAATAAATGTTTGAACATATTTATGTAGTGCACGTACACAAAACTCTAGAAAATATTAATTTGGCAAATTGAAAGAACGGTTAACAAATATGAACATGCGCAATTGGTGGAAACTCTTAGTCATCCTTACCCCTATTGCCCTCAGTGGCTGCTATCGCCCTGAATATCCATCTAAATTCATCTCTTCTGACTTGAAGGAATTCGAATCCTATCAAAAAAAATGTGCTTCCAGACCCTCTCCTCCTGCTAGAGCCATCACTACCATGGGAGACACTGATGTCTTTATTACCTATAGCCAACCTGCAGTCAGAGAAAGAACTATATGGGGCGACTTGGTGTCTTATGATAAAATTTGGAGAACTGGCGCCAATGAGGCAACTGTCCTTTCTGCCACAGGAGACATACTAGTCAATGGGGATACCCTGTTGGCTGGAAATTATGCTTTATATACCATCCCCACAAAAGACAAATGGACAGTTATACTGAATACAAAATATGAAGTATGGGGTGCCTACGATTATGATGAGTCACTGGACGTTTTACGCTTTGAAGTCGAACCAAGTACCAACAATGAAATGAGCGAACGAATGACATTTAGTATAGAAGAGACTGGTGTTGTAGAATTTGCTTGGGACAAACTTAAGTTTGACTTCTTGGTGATGCCGCTTTAATCAAGCCACTACTACCTCTCTTACCGTCATCACTCCCTCTTTGTCCAAAGCTTGAAGGCTTACCAGCTTGACTTGATTGATCAATGATTCCTGAGCAGGTAATTTTACTTTGAGATAATTTTCTGTAAAGCCATACATAAAATCATCCTTGATGTCATTTTCTAAAAGTACAGAAAACTCTTTCCCAATCTGTGACTCATAAAAAGCCCGCTTCTTTTTCTCAGATAAGATGCGCAGCATATTCGAGCGCTCATTTCGCTCTTTTTTAGGTACCACACCTTCCATATCTACAGCATGCGTGTTGGCTCGCTCAGAATAGGTAAATACATGCAAGTAGGAAACTGGCAACTCATTGATGAAATTATAGGTATCCAAAAAGTCCTCATGAGTCTCTCCAGGAAATCCAGTAATAACGTCTACACCAATACAGGCGTCAGGCATCACTTCTTTTATTTTTGCTACCCGTTCTACATACAACTCACGTAGATACCTCCTGTTCATCAACTTCAATATCTTATTGCTTCCAGACTGTAGAGGAATGTGAAAATGCGGAACGAATCTCTTGCTTTGTGCTACAAACTCAATGATTTGATTGTTTAATAAATTAGGCTCTATGGATGAAATTCGGAAACGCTCTATTCCCTGCACCTCATCCAAGGCTTTCACCAATTCAAGGAAACGTTCTTTTCTTCTCCCACCTTGCACACCAAAGTCTCCAATGTTAACCCCAGTCAGCACCACTTCTTTCACTTCTGTAGCTGCAATTTCATGTGCTGACTTGAGTATGTTTTCTATACTATCACTTCGACTTTTGCCTCTAGCCAATGGAATGGTGCAAAAAGCACAACCATAGTTGCACCCATCTTGAACCTTTAAGAATGTACGGGTACGATCTGCAACTGAATAAGCATTATTGAATTCTGTGGCGTTGGAAATTTCAGAAGCGCAGACAATTGCTTCTTTTTGTTTTTCAAAATCTTTAAGGTGCTCAAGCAATTTGAATTTTTCTGCAGCACCAAGTACGGCATCAACACCAGGAATTTCAGAGATCTCCTTTGGCTTCAATTGTGCAAAGCATCCTATAATGACCACAAAAGATTCTGGAGATATCTTTTTAGCATTTTTTACTATCTGACGACATTTCTTATCTGCATTCTCTGTTACAGAACATGTATTGATCACGAAAATATCTGGTCTATTCTCAAAAGCCACCTTTTCATATCCCTCCTCTTCAAAAAGCCTGGATATGGTTGAAGTCTCCGAAAAATTGAGCTTGCAGCCCAAGGTATAAAATGCTACTTTTTTCATGCAAATAGAATAAAGCGCAAAGCTACTAAAAAAAAGAAAGCCCCACTAGGGGCTTTCTCCAAGGTAAATCTCTCTACCTTTTTCTCAATGAAGCGTCTTTCTTTAGGTTGGTATCAATTAAAGTCTAGGGCCTAAAGTAGGCCAAGCTTTCGAATCTTCAAAATGTGAGGCTTTTTATTTTAAATATTGCAACTTCCTTATCCAACCTCTGTCTTTACTTTCAAACAATAAATAGTAAAACTCATGAAAAGAATTATCACTTGCCTAGGTATCCTGCTAGGTGCGTCTTTACTCGCAAATGCTCAAACTAGCGAAACTCGAAATCTTGATTCATTTAATGAAATACGTGTTTCGGAGTCGATCACTGTAAGACTAAAAAAAGGGAACGCCAATGTTGCTCAAATAGAAACACGTGGTGTGGATGCTGACAGAGTAGAAACTGAGGTGGAAGGGTCCACCCTTTACATTAGAATGAAAAGAGGAAATTACTTTTCCAAAAATGTAGAAATAGACCTGACCTACGCGCAGGAATTAGAAGCCGTATCAGTAAGCTCTTCCGCATCTGTCATTAGTAAAGATGAAATAGCCGTGGAAGATTTTGACATCAGAGCCAGTAGCTCAGGAAGAGCGGACTTGTTACTCAATGTAAGAAAATTAGACGTAAGAATATCTAGCAGTGCAGATGTGTTCTTAGATGGAAAGGCAAAGTATCAAGATATTGATATCAGTAGCTCAGGAAGGCTGTCTGCTTATGGTTTGGACAGTGAGGAAGTGGATATAAGTGTGAGCAGTTCAGGCAAAGCAGAAGTCACAGTACACGGCCTACTTGAAGGGAAAGCCAGTAGTAGTGGAAGGGTCTACTACAAAGGTTCACCTGATAAGGTCTATGTAGACACCAGCAGCAGTGGAAAAATTAGAAAAGAAGGGTAACACAAAATCATTAAAAAGGTGTTTTATAAAACTTAAACACCTTTTTAAGTTTTTCTTATGGTTTGGGCAATTCGTCAAATGAAATGGTATAAATATCGTCAAACCCATTTTGTGGGTTATCCATCAAATGTCGCAATTCCTTAATTGAATTAGCACCAACCTGCTGTTTCCGATTGCTGGTGAAATAGAAGATCTTCCCGTCAGCCGAAACAAAAGGGCAATAATCCAATTTGGTGGAATTGATTTGGTCTCCAAGAGGCTGTGCCATTTGCCAAATGCCGTTCGTTTGATATGCTATGTATAAATCTCCTCCCCCCAGCCCATCAGGTCTTTTGTATGAACTAAAAATAATAAAACGTTCGTCTGGATCTATAAAAGAATTGAATTCATAAGTAGCTGTATTAATAGCACTGTCCATTGATATGGGGGCTTGATATTCTCCGTCTTTTAATAGGCTATAGTAAATGTCTTCCTTGCCTTTGCCCACCTCTAGGGTGGCAGTATAGTACAGTGTCCCCCTATTGGATACTGATGGAAAAAATTCATCTCCCTCAGTATTTATTATAGTATCCAAAGCCATTGGATTTCCCCATCCATTTTTTTGTTTATCCACATACCAAATATTGTAATCTTGACTTTCGTCTCCATCAAACAATGGACGATTGGATGCGAAATACAATTTTTTCCCATTTGGGTCAAACATTGGCTCTATGTCCTTATAGATTCCTGAAAACGACACCAACTTTGGCTCGCCCCATTCCTTGCCTTCTTTCAGTATTTCTACAATCATTCGTGTCTCATCATTATAGCTATGGATAGAATAAAGCAAATGATTGTCCTCAGCCGAAATAGTTAGATCTCTTTCCTTGTATTTGGTGGAGACCTTGCCCGACATGAAAAGTTCTGGTTCTTGTGCCAGAGCTGGCGATATGGCACAAAGCAGGGCCAACAACGCCAGCCCATGCTTCAACCATTCTACCGAAGAATATTTATTAGTTTTCATTCTAAAAGTTGTTGTGGTAGATATCATTTTAGTTCTTGATTAAAAATTTTATGATCTGTCTTTCTGTATGGTCAGTCAGAATTAGTTGGTATGCGCCTGCTCTCAAGCCAAATGCTTTCATATCCAGGTAAGATAAGTCAGACCCAACATTTTCTATATATGTGTGGCGCTTGCCAGTCATATCTATGATTTCAATGGTGCTAATTTCTAATGTTGTACTGAGGTTTAATCTATCAATTACTGGATTTGGATATACCTTCAAACTTTGGTTAATATCGGAAATATTCAAAATATTGGGGTCTGTCACCATCACATAATCCTCTCGGGTTTTCTCATAAACTTCGCTCCCATCAGTAATAGTTAGCTTAATAGAATAAGTGCCAGCTGTCTCATAAGCATAATCAGGATTCACTTCATCAGCATCTACCACTCCATCATTGTCAAAATCCCAGGCATATTCCACTTCATTGGACGTGGCGTAGACTGATAAATCCTCAATTTCAATCTTATCACCAATAAAGATGGCTCGATCCAAAATTTTGAAATTGGTTCTAACAAAATCAGTTGGGATAGTTTCTGTAATACTTGTGATCTGATTGATATCAACGTCATCAAAGGATTCTGATTGGCCTAATGGCCAAATCACCTCAACTAAATCTATCGAGCTAGCATCTCCAAGGCCAAAGTGTGCCCTTAGGCTATTTTGTCCATTGTAGCATGACTGTGACGACACCTCCCTCATTTGCACAGTCACCTCTCCATTGATAGTTGCCGTGACTTTCACCTTAGCTCCTATGGCAGACTGATTGGAAGCCGTACCTTTTAAGTCTATAATAACCCAATTGTTGTCATTGCCTAAATTGTGATAAAGGCCATTCGTTTGACTTTCGTTAAAAGTATTGGCCACGAGCAAGTCTAAAAATCCATCATTATCATAATCCCCAAACGCTGCTCCAAATGACCAACCTGTTTCTTCCACTACCAAATGATCAGCATCTTCTGTAAACGAGCCATCACCATTATTGAAATATAAATTATTGGAGATTTTAGTGCCACCTTTAAAGCCATTGGCAACAAACAAATCCAAATCTCCATCATTGTCTATATCACCCCAGGCCGTGCCAAACGAATAGTGTGACCCATTGATCACTAGACTGGCAGATAGGGCTGTAAATGTTCCGTCACCATTGTTTTGATACAACTCATTAGGTTGGGCGAAGTTGGCTACGTATAAATCCAGATCTCCATCATTGTCGTAATCTGCCCAACTGCTCCCCGTGGATTTATTCGCGTTGGTAGTAATAGAATTACTCTGGCTCGTGAATTCTCCGTCTGCATTTATATAAAGTTGATTTTGCGAACCTTCGTTTGATACAAAAAGATCGAGATCATTATCATTGTCAAAATCAATCCAATTGACACTCCTTGAATTGAAAGAAGATTCTATAATAGATGAACCCGTAGCAGTTAGAAATGATCCATCACCCTGATTAATATAAAATTGATTGGTCGAACCACTCCCGTTTGAACTATTGGTAATATATAAATCCAAATAACCATCTTTGTCAAAATCCGCCCAACTGGCAGTCTCTGAGAATCCCGAATTGTTGATAGAATTGTCTATGCTAAATTGCGATTCATTATTGGTGTAGTAGTAATTCTTTGCACCATACCAGGTCACCACATACAAGTCCAGGTCTCCATCATTGTCTGTATCTCCCCAAGTGGCTCCATCAGATTGGCTCTGATCATTGACAATGATCTCTGATTCATTTTTAGTAAATCCTCCAGTCCCATCATTCATATACAATTCATTGTCCTCGCCACCTTTTACACCATTGGTGATAAAGATGTCTAGCCAACCATCATTATCAATATCAGCAAATGTGGCTGCTCTGGAGCTTCCAGCATGACTAGTCACAGCATTGTCAACTTTTTCAAAAGATTGCCCAAGCAGAAAATGTGAACTCAAGCAAAAAATGGGAATAAGGTAAAATTTCATGGTTATAGTTTTTAATTACTACAATGAAACATAGCCCCTTTCATTTCGCCCTATTGCTTATTGGGATACTCGTTAAACTGGTACAATGGCTTGCTGAACTGTTAGATATTGCCAGTGGTGAGATCATTAATTTGATCCTTGTAGGTTCTCCCTGACTTGACCACTTGACCATTGTGCATGTGAAAATAGAATTCAGAATTGGTGTGTGGCCTAATCTCAGCAATTTTGTCAATGTTGATGATGGCTGACTTATGAATTCTTCGGAAATACTTTGGGTGTAGCTTTTTCTGAATCTCGGATATTGATTTGTAAAGCAGAAATTTTCCTTGGTTCTCGTGTATCTCCACATAGTCACCAGCAGCAGCTACCACATGGATATCCTCAATCTGAATGTGTTTGATTTTCTTGGAGTCTTTCACTACTAACTTGGTAGGAAAATGACCTGACTCTTTTTCTAAAATTGAGTTCGCATAATCCATCTGAAACTTGGATAACTCCATTCGAAAATCATCCAACTGAGCCAATCTCAGTTTCTCAAGTGCTTTCTTCATGGTATCATGAAATCGCACCCTGTCAAATGGTTTCAATAAATAATCAATTGCATTCAATTCAAAGGCTTTGATCGCGTACTGGTTGTAAGCTGTAGTAAAAATCACCAAAGGTTGATGCTCCAGCTGACCACTATCCAACACAGATATACCATTCATTTTGGGCATTTCAATATCCAGAAACAATAAGTCAGGCGCATGTAAGTTGATTGTCTTCACTGCTTCTACCCCGTTGGCTACTTCTGTGATGGCCCCCACTTCTTCAAAATCCTCTAAATACGAAACGATTATCTCTCGCGCTAATGGCTCATCATCAGCTATTAAAACTTTCAGTTTCATAAATCAGAAGTATTTAAGATTGGAAATACTACTTCTGTAGTACAGATAACTGGATCAAACTTAAGTTTGAAATGATCACCAAAAAGGGAGGCTAGCCTTTTTCGGGTATTGCCCAGTCCCATACCTTCTTTATATTGGACATCAAATTGAAGCTCAGTTTCCACTATATCCTTTACTGAAATATTAAGATTATCATTCTGTATATAAGCTTTAACCAAAACATGTCCACGATTATCATTTGGAATAACACGATGCACTAAGGCATTTTCCACAATTGGTTGCAAAAATGCTGGAGGTACCAGCACCAGTTCAGTTTCTTCTTCTATGTCAAAAGTATAGGTCAGTTGCTCACCAAATCTCAGTGCGTAAATTTCCAAGTACCTTTTTATGAAATCAATCTCTTCTTTCAGAGTTATCCAATTTTTCTCATCCATATTCAAACTCTCTCTAAGCAAATCGCTGAGTTTGGCTATTACTGTAATAGCCAAATCATTTTCCTTTTTAAGTACCAAGCCCGAAATGGCATGCAAGGAGTTGAACAAGAAATGTGGTTTCATTTGCGCTTTCAGAATGCCCAATTGTGCCTCTACCAGATTTCTATTCAAGGCTTCTTGCCGCTCAGCCAACTTCCTTGACTCTGTATAAGCCAAAGCAGCCACAGAAGTGGCTAAAAAGCCTAAGCCCAGAATTAGATTCGAATGAAATCGAAAAGAGATGAGCTGGAAATAGATATTATCAAATGTCCGTTCACGATCAGAACCTAATCTTTCAAAGTAATGAATCAGGGATTCAGAAAAAAGCACAAAGGCCAACGCACCAATTAATATCAAGAGCAACTTCAAAGAGAAATTGAGCCAATTTGATTTATGCTTATACCATCGTTTTGTAAAAAAGTACAAAACGGGAGAGATAGGAATCCAACACAAAATGAACAAATCGTTGAGAATGATATTCCAATAGGGTGCTGGTTTTTGATTAATCTGATAGAAAAACAGACTTTCTGAAACAGTCAGGGCAAAAACTAAAAACCAAACGCCTGAGCTAATGGCAAGGAATCGCCACAGGGGGTACTGACCAGACTTAATGGTATGAGTTGTCAAGATTTAAAAATATTCGAAAGGTAATTACAATCCTTCATTACCAGCATCAAATACAAACTTCCATGACTTATCCGCTTGCTGTCTCCAAATGCTGACATAGCTACCCACACCCAAAGAATCTCCAGCTATGGAAGAAATCAAGTAGGTTCCATACGTATAGCCCAAATCGCCAGATTTGGCTATGTCTGCAAACATAGGTTGCCATGTCAACCTAAAAGTAGAATCTGGCCTACTGAAATGACGATTAATTACCGTATCCTTGCCTACAATCGGCAATGAATTGTTTCTTAACACCACACCATCATCTGCTATGTATGTTTCGAATGCATGGTTCATGCCTTTTTCATAAGAAAGTTGAGAAAAGGCACGATCAGTTTCTTTAAGCACCTCAGCATTTACAGGTTCAACGGGTTGTTCCACAACAGGCTGTGTGGACTGACATGATGAAAAGAAAAGGGCAATGATGGATAGAGCGTATAATTTTGAGTTATTCATATTGACGTTTTTTTTGATCTAACAATCAATTTATAAACTCCACCTACTTAAAAGAGTACCGTTCATGTAATAGTAAGTATCAATCAGGGTCACCAAAATTGACGTTCACACCTCTCCCATAAAGCACAGTCAGTACTTCTTCATTTTGCTCAGCATAAATTTTATCATCTATACTGTTATCATACTTATCAATACTCAATATCTCTAGTTCGTTCATTCCTTTTAGTTCTGTGGGGATTTGTTTGATGTCGTTATTGCTCATGTCTATAAATGTCAGCTGTTTCAAAAGCAATATGGACTGAGGAAATTCTGTAAATTGGTTATAGTTGAAACGTATGGTGTGCAAAGCATCCAGCTGGCTTAATGAGTTGGGCAAACTTGATAAGTTGTTGTGATGAATAAACATTTGCTTGAGATTCATTTCGCCAAGTGACTCAGGCAGATAACTGATCTGATTAAAAGCCAGAAATAAGCTATTCATCTGTACAAGACTAGAGATTTCACCAGGTATCTCCTTTAGCTGATTGTAAAAAAGATCTAGCTCCTTGAGCGCTGTCAAGCCAAAAATTTCTACAGGCAGTTCACTCAATTCATTTTTATAGAAAGAGAGCTCTGTGAGTTGATTCAAATTCTTAATTTCAGGAGAGATATTGATCAGTTTATTTTCACGGACAATCAGTTTTTTCAGATTAGTCATTTGGTAAACATCCTCTGGGATCAGTGTCCACTGCATACTTGAAGCATACAGTGCCTCCAAGTTTGGCAGCTTTCTTGAAACCTTAAAATTTTGATTTAGTCCTTCGTTTCCAGAAATATTAAGTGAATTCAGATCCTTAAAACGCTTTACGCGATTGGGCACGCGCTTCAAATCATTGTAGCTCACATCCAATAGCTTCAAATGTTTCAAGTGTTTTACTCGTCGTGGAACAGTACGCAATTCATTGCTCTTTAGGGTAATTTCTTCAATATTTGAAAGGTGAGCCACCTTCATTTTCTTTATGGACAAAACATTTCTATCTAATCTGATCTTTCTAAGTTTAGGCAAGTGGTTTAACTCATCAGGCAACTCTTTTATGGTATTGCCACTAAGATCGAGTGATGTGATATTGGTACATTTATAGGCGAATGATGGAATTTCTGTCAAATGACAATTGGATAAATCCAACTCTTGTAAGGAATCTAATGTTTCTGACATACGATAGGATTCCAATCTTTTCAGTGCGCGATGATATCTACGATAATCTAGATAAGCATCATAGAATTTTCCTAAGGAATCTTCGCCATAATTAGTTCTGATTTTTTCAGCCATGGCCTCAATATCTACTTCTGATTTTGAGAACACACTATTTTGAGCTATAGATTCAAAAGCAAGGATTAATACCAAAAATCCCGTAATGAGAGTTTTATTGACCATATTATTTATTTAAAATTCAAATATACCAGATCATTTTTTACTCACCCAAGGATTATTCTTTACATAAAATCTCCAGGGCAATAACGCATCTTCTTCAGCATAGTCTACTCCCACTCTTGTGGTTTCAATGATTTGGTAGTCCTCGACCATTTCGCCCTCTTCAATCCAAACTGAAGATTCATGGAGTAATGCTCCAGTTAGTTGTGTAGTGATCCCCATAGACTTAGCTAAAATACCAGGACCATTGGTCAACTTTTTATTATTTGATTTTAGCCTTTCCGCCATTATATATTGCCCTTTCACGGGTTCCAAAGCACGGATAAGTACCGCATCAGCAGTGCCTTCCTTATTGGTCACCACATTAAACAAATGATGGATACCATAGCACAAATAGACATAAGCGCAACCACCCTGTTGATACATAACCTCAGTACGAGGCGTTCGCTTGCCATTGTTGGCATGACAAGCCTTGTCATGGCTACCACTATAGGCTTCTACTTCTATGATCTTTCCTTTACAAAGCTGCCCATCTATCTCCGTGCAAAGCACTTTTCCAAGCAAATCCCTAGCTACTTCCACGACATTTGACCTGAGGTAAAAGCCGTTCGGCAAAATATTTAAACTATCTTTCTTCATTCGCAAACCTGAAATCAGGATGAACGTATAACACCCCGTAATTTTAACAATCAAAATGAACTTAATTATGTACAAAACCAAACTGTTTAAACTCAGTTTCGCAGTGGCACTTTTTGCCATTTCTTTTAACGGAACTGCTCAAATTAATACACCTGCACCAAGCCCTGCAGGTTCAGTATCAGCTACAGTGGGTCTTACTGAGATTGAAATCAACTACTCTAGACCTCAAATGAAAGGCAGAAAAATCTTTGGTGACAGTGATGCGTTGGTCCCAAATGGTCAATTATGGAGAGCTGGCGCAAATGCTGGTACTACTGTAAAATTTAGTGACGACGTAAAAATAGCTGGACAGGACTTAGCTGCTGGAGAGTATCTATTCTTAGCTACTCCTGGAGCTTCTGAATGGGAAGTTGTTTTCTATTCAGACATCTCTTTAGGAGGAAACGTGTCTGCCTATGACGACAGCAAAGCTGCGCTAAAAGCAAAAGTAAAGTCTTCTAAACTGACTGAAACTGTTGGTACACTGACTTACAATATTTCAGAGATCAGCGAGAACAGCGAAAATGCTAATATTCAATTGGCTTGGGAAAACACGGCTGTAAACGTGCCTGTACAAGTATCTTTTGATGAGACAGTGATGAAGGCAATTGCAGAAAACACAGTTGTGAATCCAAGAAACCTGATGACTGCGGCTAGATATTACCTATCAGCAGATAAGGATCTGAATCAGGCCTTGGCCTGGGTCAACACCTATTTGGCTACAGGAGACAATAGTACGCAATTCTGGAATGTTCATGTGAAAGCTCAAATACTAGCTAAGCAAGGCAACAAGAAAGAAGCCATCAAAGTAGCAAAGGAGTCTATGGCTGCTGCTAAAGCTTTTGAAGGTGGTGATTTCGGCTACATCAAAAGAAACGAAGATCTCATTGCTTCTTTGAAATAATCAATAAAATTCCAATTATGGAAGCCATTTTGCTTTGCAGAATGGCTTTTTTTATTCCTATCCATTGAAGTTGGGCTTTGAACGATTGTATTATATTTACAAATCAAATAATCCCATCAGTATTGATCAAAGCACTCTTCTCACCTGCCAGTATCCTACGTAAGGCCGTTTTCTTATTCACCTTCGTTACTCCCTATTTGGCGCAAGCACAGCTCAGAATTGATAAGGTCACACCACCATCTTTTGAGGCTTCAGCACTCATAAAGTATTGTGATCATCCAGTAGGTTCGAAATACGGCATACCCAAAATAAAGTACCCCATCAAAACGCTGGTGAACAAAGATTTGTACATTCCGATTTCATTAACCTATCATTCCATAGGTATTAAGGTAGAAGAAGAAGCCACATGGGTCGGGCTGGGTTGGCGATTAAATGCTGGAGGCGTTATCACAAGAATCATCCGTGGAGAAAATGATTTTTCCGTGACAGAGGAAACAGATACACAAAAAGCATTAGGTTATCCTTTTGAGCATATCAAGCCCTGCTTTGATGATTGTGAGGAAAATGAAAATGATGAATTTCATCAAAAAGTCTGTGCAGGAGAAATCGATTCAGATCCTGATATATTCTTTTTTGATATCATGGGAATGAAGGGTAAATTTTTGATGACCCCTGATCATGACCCAAACAAAGCATATATAGAAATCAATATGATCCAACCTAGAAAAATTCAGGTTCGATTTTATGTCAAAGACAATTACTGGACAGCCACAGATAGTCGAGGTTTTTCGTATACGTTCAAAGCAAGAGAAATTACCAATTCATTCGACAATTACTATGACTATAAGCTGGATTCTCATAAGCTTCATTTTCTCGAACATTTCAATCAAGCCACCACTTCATGGTATTTGACTGAAGTAAAATCTCCACAAGGCGCCACGGCACAATTTCAATATGACATTACTGAAAGTGGCTCTAGCCCATTTGCCAGTAATAGTACGAGCCATAAAATGAATATCAATGATGGCGACATTTGGGATTTGCATTACTCATCTTATTGTTTTCCGCCAGGCATTGAAAATGTACAAATCGTATCAGAGAACCAGCACCGTGATGTTTACCTCAAATCAATCACGAATGGAGACTATACTGTAGCTTTCAATAAATCTGAACAAGAGTTTCAAAATGAGCTTAAAGTCAAAAAATCGGAACTGGCTGGTGGAAAATATTTAACAGAAATACCAGAAGGATATGCGCGTCAACAGCTAGACGAGGTTATAGTTTCTAAATCTGGTGATGTAATCAGCACCAGCAGATTTTTCTACTCCTACTTTAATGAAGACCTATTCGGGAATGACGCCTTCTTGTACAAAAGATTAAAGCTAGATAGCTTAAACACACAAAACAGAACGCAATCCAAAGGCTACAAATTCAGCTATGAAGAAGATGCCATGCTCCCATCCAAAGAAAGTCATGCTCGCGACCTATGGGGGTATTACAATGGTGAGGAAGACTTATACAACATTACCCCTTCAGACTTTTACAATTATAGTCAGCCAGAAAAGCTCCTTCAAGAGGAAGGGAAATCAAAGCATTATTCTCTGGAATACTTGCAAGCTGGAATACTAAAAAAAGTAGATTACGGAAATAGTAGAACAATTGAATTTGCTTATGATCATCAGGAGTTCGAGGAAATAGATGACGAAATATCAAGTCATTTCTCCGAAAACATGAAAGACTCAAACTTCAAAGAACACTTAAATCCGTACTTATTTGGGGGATTGAGAATAAAAGAAATCATAGACACCTATCCTACTGAGCAGATTTATAAGGACTTCAGTTATAAAATAGAAGGCAAAGAAACAGGCAAACTCATCATCTCTCACTACAGCCATGACCATAATGGCTATGGACATAAGACCTCAGGCAATCATGGGGTGAAATACAGCAAGGTGAGAATCAAAACAGGCAAATTGTTTCGAGGAAAAAAATTTTAAAGACTTAACTCTACTTTAAATGAAAACGATCATTACATTTCTATTATCTATGATGGGCCTAAGTTCGGCGTTCGCACAAGAACTCGCAGGTGTATTTTATGACCCAAGAGATAGGCAAGAGTACGAAACTGTCATTTTAGAATTTGAAATAGATGGAACAAACCTTGTCAGAGAATGGTTTACCACCAATCTTAATTTTGAAAAAGAGGGCTCTTTCTGTTACAAAAACTATCAAGAGTATTGCAACTCTTATGGTAGACTTTATGCCTGGACAGCCGCCATGGACGCATGCCCTACAGGGTGGCATCTTTCTACCCAAGAGGAATGGGATATGCTTACCACATCTTATGGTGGGGTGCAGTTTGCTGCAGCAGAGATCAAAGAAGGTGGAGATAGTGGACTTGAAATTAAAATGTCAGGTTTTGGAGAACAGGATGGCTCCTATATTGATATAGGCGTCAATGGCTACTATTGGAATACGGCTGATCTAAATGCCAAAGCACCAGGATTAATCACCTTTCATACAGGTGAAGAATACCTCAGTTCTGATCAAATCAATCAGACACACAGAAACAGTGTACGTTGTGTCAAAGACTATTAAAGCTTAGACTTTAACAATGCCAAATTTTCCTTAGCCAGGGCATTAGTAGAGTCCAGTTGTAGACTTCTAACAATTAATGAATCTGCCAACTCATAGTTGCCTAAATGGATCTGAATCAACCCTTTATTGTTTAAGAAGTATGGCTGATCTTTTACTATTCCTATGGCAACATCTATCACAGAATCTGCAAGTTCAAGTTTGCCTTGCGCTAAGTAAACCAAGGATATTGGGTTCAAGACTTCTGGTGCATTATTTCGAATATTTAAAGCAGAATTAAATGCTTCTTCTGCCTCTTCATAAGCCTTCAGGTGATAATTCATTACGCCCAGGTTAGTCCAAGAATCAAAGTGCTTGTTGTCTTTGGCTATGGCACTTTCAAAGCTATTCTTTGCTTGCACATACTTTTCTTGCTGACCATACACGTATCCTTCTATACTATATACCAATGCCGTATCTGGATGTAGCTTCTTCAAAACATTCAAGTCACTCAATGCCATGTCGTATCGCTCCATAGCGAGATAGGTGTAGGCTCGATTGAATAATACGTCATCAAAGTCAGGGCGAACCTGTCTCACCTGATTGTAATCCGCCAGAGCCAATGCGTAGTGTCCAGTCTCATAATAAGCCACACCCCTATTCAGATGAGCATCCACTATCTCATGATCCATCTCCAATACTTTAGAATACAGTGCAATGGCATCTTCATAATAAGCATCATTGAGCTTTTGTGTAGCTGACTCAAAGGTTTTTTTAATTCGATTCTGCTTATTGTTGGGGCCACATGAGGTAAATAGGAGAATTATGGCCAGTACTAAGTATGGACGCATGATAGAAGTTTATTTATTTGATACTAGCACAAAACTATCACAAGCTTTGAAAACTAGTGGGTACAAACAAAAAAAGCTTCGAATGAATCGAAGCTTTTACTTAGTCCTGTTTATTTGATGAATTATCTAATAAACAACATTTCTCTGTATTTAACTAATGGCCAATCTTCATCGTCTACAAACAATTCCAATTTGTCCACTGCATATCTGATCTTATCAAAGAATTCACCTTTTACATTATCGCAATATGCAATGGCTCTTTCTCTGCTCTCTTCTATGTCGTTCGCTTTTTTACGCGCTTCAATCATGGCTAGAGTATTAGCTTTCACACTAGATGCATACTCAGATATTTGCTTAATAGTTTCCACTACTTCTGTATTATCTATACCTAGCTCTTTTAGACCTTGCGCATTCTTAATCAGCTTGTTTTGATAAGCAATAGCTGTAGGCAAAATATGATTCAGTGCCAAATCGCCCATCACACGAGATTCTATTTGAAGTTTCATGATGTAGTTTTCCAACATGATTTCATGACGTGCGTCAATCTCAATGTCAGTCATGATTTTGTTGTTTTTAAATACCGCCTTGGCCGCATCGCTCACATAAAAATCAAGTGCTCTTGCCGTATCTTTTACATTAGACAATCCTCTTTTTTCAGCTTCATCTGCCCATTCTTGAGAATAGCCATCTCCTTCGAATCTGATTGCCTTAGATTGTAGGATGTACTCTCTCAGTTCGCCTATGATCGCCAATTTCTTATCCACTCCTTCTTTGTCTATACGACCAGTGACCTTCGCATAAAATTGATTGAGCCTCTCTGCCACTATGGTATTCAAAACAGTCATTGGGTTGGCCACGTTGGCATCAGATCCCACAGCTCTGAATTCAAATTTATTTCCTGTAAAGGCAAATGGAGAAGTTCTGTTCCTATCAGTATTATCCAGGATGATTTCAGGAATTTTATCAATTCCCAATTTCATATATACATTATCACCTTTGTCTACTTGTACATCTCTATTCTTTTCTAATTCATCAAGAACACTTGTCAACTGCTCTCCAATAAATGCTGAAATGATAGCTGGAGGTGCTTCATTGGCTCCCAATCTATGGTCATTCCCTGCAGATGCAATACTGGCTCTTAGCAAATCTGCATGCTCATGTACAGCTTTCAAAGTACAAACTAAGTATACCAGGAATTGTAAATTTTCCCGAGCACTGCTGCTTGGTTGAAATAAATTCACTCCAGTATC
Source organism: Reichenbachiella faecimaris (assembly GCF_900176375.1). Classification (GTDB taxonomy): domain Bacteria; phylum Bacteroidota; class Bacteroidia; order Cytophagales; family Cyclobacteriaceae; genus Reichenbachiella; species Reichenbachiella faecimaris. Next base: position 397,417 of record NZ_FWYF01000001.1, read on the forward strand.
TGTCAATAGCGACCAGTTGTTATGCTTTCCACTTCCATTCAATCCTGCAAAAGGCTTTTCATGGAAAAGCACTTTCAAATCATGTTTCAAAGCCACTTTGTCCATCACATCCTTCAACAACTGATTGTGATCCGTTCCTTTGTTTACTTCCTCATACATTGGCGCACACTCAAACTGAGCAGGTGCCACCTCATTGTGACGAGTCATCACAGGAATACCCAATCGCTGACACTCATATTCAAATTCCTTCATGAATTCGAATACTCTAGGGGTGATTGTACCAAAGTAGTGATCATCCAACTGCTGGCCTCTGGCTGGATTATGACCGAACACTGTCCTTCCCGCCATGACCAGATCTGGTCGTGCCGCATACAAGGCTTTGTCCACCACGAAATATTCCTGCTCCCATCCTAAAGATGCTGTTACCTGAGTGACGTTACGGTCAAACAACTTACAGACTTTAGTCGCGGCTTTATCTACTGCATCCATTGATTTCAACAATGGCGCTTTGTAATCGAGCGCTTCACCAGTATATGCTACAAAAATTGTAGGAATACAAAGTGTAGTATCTATAATAAAGATGGGTGAACTTGGATCCCAGGCTGTATATCCCCTGGCTTCGAAAGTACTTCTAATTCCTCCATTAGGGAATGAAGAAGCATCCGGCTCCTGCTGAACTAGCGCACTTCCTTTGAATTGTTCTAAGCCTTTAGAAGGATCGAAAAAAGAATCATGCTTCTCTGCAGTAGCACCTGTCAATGGTTGAAACCAGTGCGTATAGTGCGTTACCCCTTTGCTCATCGCCCAGGTCTTCACTGCTGCAGCTACAGCTTCGGCTGTTTCTGCGTCAATTTTTTTACCTCTTTTGATGGCTTTGTCTACTTTCTTGAAGACGTCAGATGAAAGTGAAGCCCTCATCTGGTCTGAACCAAAAGCCAGTTCTCCAAAGAAGTCCGAGATCTTGCCTTCTGGTAAATGGAATTCAACGTTCTTTCTGGATTGTACCATGTCCAGAGCTTTGAATCTTAAATGCGCCATGTTATGTGTATAGTTTATATTTCAAATTGATTGAACAAAAATAAATATTCCCTTCCGTTTTTAGTCTATTCACTTTCATATTTCGTATTTTTTTATCTAAACAGGTAATTTTTACACCTGAATTGCTACTTTTTTCAGTTTTTCGATCAAATATTACGTATTTATCAATATTCCTTGTTTTTGCGCATCCTTTAACTTTCAACATTTCATTAATTTAGCCGAAAAGCAAACCATTGAATTTCTATTATCACCCCAATCCTGAAGAATCCACTACGCTTAGTGCTGAAGAATCAGCTCATCTGATAAAAGTGCTTCGTGCAAAAAACGGAGATCAAATAGCCATAATGGATGGACAAGGGCATACCTATCTAGCCAAAATCACTGATGCAAACCCAAGAAAGTGTGCCTTTGAAATTTTAAAAAAAGAGCAGAAAGAGAAAAAAAACTATGGTGTTCATATCGCCATAGCTCCAACAAAAAACATGGATCGGCTGGAATGGTTTGTGGAAAAAGCCTGTGAAATGGGAGTTGATGAAGTTTCTTTGATTCTAACCCAAAGATCTGAGAGAAAAAAAGTCAATCTGGAACGACTAGAAAAAAAGGCTATCAGTGCCATGAAGCAGTCCAAAAATTTCTGGAAGTGTACCATCAATGAATTGGTGAGTTTCAAAGCCTTTGTTTCTCAACAATCAGACACTATTGAAAAATTCGCTGCCTACGTCGAGACTGGTCTTGAAGACCTGCTGCAAAAGAAGATCAAACCCCATACCCAGTGCCTAATCCTCATTGGACCTGAAGGGGACTTTTCGCCAGATGAGGTGGAACTACTTAAATCCTCAAACTATGAATTGGTAAGCCTGGGCACACATGTGCTACGTACAGAAACTGCTGGACTTGCTGCTGTCCACACCATCAATCTGGTGAACCAGGGTCTTTAGAAAATTTTTATGGCAGCGTTTGCCACTTCATTTTTGAGCTGACGAACCCGCATATCAAAATCAATATCTTCATAATCGATATCATCAAAAGAAACGGATGATAGGAATTCCACCAATTTTGAGGGATGTGTGGTAGATTGCCCTTTTTCATTGACATATCTAAGCTTCGTCCAGAGCATAGTCTTCAGCTCTGTTTCTTCATCATCTGTCATGAAATATTCCACGACCATGGAGTTGTGGTTGTGCCAGATAATCCTTGAGAAAATCTTCACCCATTCACCCATTCCTGCAGGTTTGATATAGGCTATTTGGTGATTGTAAACCACCCAAATAGCATCAAATGCCTTATAAATTTCGGACATTTGCATCCCATACAATTTAGGAACCTTGTCCTCTCTGGCGTTAAAGAAATAATCGAAATACTTAGCATTGTTCAAATGCTTCAATGGGTCACAATCTTGGAAACGAATAACTGACCTTGATTTGGTCGTTTTTTGATACTTCTTAGAAGGGTCAAATTCAAACATGCTCTAAATATCTTTCGGTAATGATTTGTTTATGATGGGCCACATGCCCTGCAATTATAAATATAATTGCCCGAACCGAAATGTCAGATCCATTGGCATTGCCTATTCGCTCTGTGGCCTGACTGGTGAAATTAGAAATCATTTCAATATGAGACTCTCTTAAGGATTCAAATTCTCCTAATAAATCCTGAATGGAGTTTTTGGAATCATCAACCATTTCGACATAGAGGTGATCATCAAATCCGGGAAGTTTGGCTTTTTCACCCCTCGCAATAGACATGGCTCTAAACCCAAACATCCGTTCGGCATCTATGATATGCCTGACCAACTGTTTGATGGTCCACTTGCCTGCTGCATAGGCGTAATTATACCTATCGTCTGGGATGGCATGGATAAACTGAATAAAATCAGTCTTCTGCTCTACAATCAATTGAACTACGTCAGTCTCACCCACATGGCCTATGTAGCCTGCATAAAATTCGTGGTATTCATTGACTTCAGGTTTCGCAATCTTTATCATTTGTTTTCTAAAGTAAATCCATTGAGAAAAGTGAAAATTTCATCGTAACTATAAGGCTTTAGTGCACCATCCTTGTACGAGGCTTCAGTAAGCAATTGTTTCAATATGTCAATTTGGTCATCATCAATCAATACAATCTGATCTCCATTTTTTAAGATGTACATGGGCGTTTTTACTTTCTTCACTTCCAGTACTACATACTCATTGTGGATATACCAATGTCCTCTTACCTTATTGGTGGTGGCCTGAAAACCGCCATTCTCTCTTTTGAACTTTTTATTGGCGTCAAAATTTATCTTGCTCTCTCCCATAAGATCAGAGGTAGTCCACTCAGAGTCGTTCAGCATTTTGTCAAAAATGGTAGATTTATTTTGGTCTAAAAACGTTTCCAAATAAATCGTCACCTGTTCCTCCATGGTTTGTGCATGCAAGCCAAAACCGCCTAATATCCATAAAAGAAAAAATGTGAGACGAAGTATCATAGCTTACTCCTTAAACCAGCCAGCATATTTCACATAGTTGTCTGCCGTTCGTTCGATCATGCCAAGGCCTTTTTCTCCTATTTCTTTCACTTTTCGAGCTGGATTACCTACATAAATGGAGTTGGGTTCTATAATGGTATTTTCCAATACAATAGCACCAGCACCAATGATAGAACCACTTTTTACAACCACATGATCCATCACAATTGCTCCCATTCCTATCAATACATTATCTTCTAGTGTGCATCCATGCACAATGGCATTGTGCCCGATAGATACACGATTGCCAATCACGGTTGCAGCTTTCTGATACGTACAATGAATAATTGCTCCATCCTGAATATTGGTATAGTCTCCAATGGTAATGGAATTGACATCCCCACGAACCACAGCATTGTACCAAACTGTACAATGATGCCCCATAGTAACATCTCCTATCACCACTGACGTTTCTGCAAACCAACAATCACTTCCATATTTTGGCTCTATGCCATTCAGTTTTCTGATCAAACTCATACCCAAGATTTGTTTACAACAAATCTATTCGTTTGAATTCTGCCATGCAAGTATAGCCGAGTCACTGACGACTATATCATCTCGTAATTTTTGATCTGGAATTGGCTCATCATAACGATTGTTGATGGGCAATACCCCCGCCCATACATTAAGATTGTAATCCTCCGATTCATCGACAGGGTCTCCAGTCCTGATTTTGGCGGAAGCCGCATCAATCTTAAATTTTAATACAGAAGTAATATCCAATTCCTTTTGGCTCGGTACCCGACATTCATCCCATCTGCCTTTGAGGATATTTTCGGTAATCACAAAAAGCCCATGGTTCTTATCTTCATTGGACTCCACCTCCTCTGCTGTTCCAAATAATACCACAGACCTATAATTGGCCGAATGGTGGAAGGCTGATCGTGCCAACACCAACCCATCCAGATGAGTGACAGCCATACAAACAGGTATACCTTCTTTTACAGCCTTTATCGTTCTGCTCTTTACTGAGCCGTGCACATAGATGGTTTCTCCGTCGCGCCCATAAGCCGTAGGGATGATAAAGGGTTCTCCATTCATCACAAAGCTGATATGGCAAATACAACCTGCATCCAGTATATTAAAAACCTGTTCTTTGTCATAAGTTGCCCTTTTGGCGCCTCTGACTACTTTGTTTTTAGCTGTCTTTTCGTATTGTTCCATTGTAATAAATTTTAATCTCAGGTCAAATGTATCAATCAACTGGATTATCATTGTAATCCATTAATCACAAAACAACTGGTCCAGTTATGCTACCTTGGAAATCCATAATTACGATTAATAGATCTGACACGCGCCCCGTCTATCTCCAAATTTCTGATACAATCATCAGCGAAATCATGCAGGGAAGAATTCAAAAAGGTTTTAAAATGCCAGGAAGCAGATCATTGGCTATTTTTCTAAAGGTCAATCGGAAAACCATTCTACAAGCCTATGATGAACTCATGGCACAAGGCTGGATGGAAATCATACCTACTAAAGGTACCTTCATTAAAGAATCACTTCCTGAAATCAAACTGAGACCTTTGGGTGAAGCCGCAAGCCAATTACCAGCCAGCACGCCTAGTATTGCAACTAAATATGACATACCACGAGGCGAACACGTAATAGATGATGGTACGCCAGACTATAGATTGGCACCTATTGATTTGTTGCTCAAAACGGCTCGATCAGTTTCTAAAGGAGCCATAGGAAAATCCGTACTCCTGGGCAATCACTATTTTGGAGAAAATACGTTAAGAAAGAATCTAGCCTCTTACCTGTCTGCTACCCGAGCCATCAATGGAAATGTTGACAACATTCTAATTACCAGAGGCAGTCAGATGGCTATCTATCTGGCTTTTGCTACACTGTTGGAAAAAGGTGATCGCGTTGTTGTTGGGGAATTAAATTATCATTCTGCAGATCGAGCCATCATCACTGCTGGCGGAGATCTAATAAAAGTACCTGTAGCAGAAAATGGGCTAGACCTAGACGCAGTGGAAAAAGCGGCCAAAAGCAAGGCGATTAGAGCCATGTATGTGACGCCCCACCACCAATACCCTACTACAGTGACCATGCCTGTGGAAAACAGAATGCGACTGCTTGAATTGGCCGAAAAATATGACTTCTACATTATAGAAGATGACTATGATTACGATTACCACTATAATCGTTCACCCATCTTGCCACTGGCAAGTATAGACCGAAACGGACGAATTATTTATATAGGCTCATTCAGTAAAATCCTTGTGCCCTCTATTCGCATAGGTTATATGTTTGCTCATTCATCAATCATTCAGTCATGTGGTCAACTTCGCATGATTATCGACAAATTGGGTGACCCAATCATGGAGCGGGCATTGGCAGAAATGATTGCCAGCAATGAAATTGATCGATTTCTTAAAAAGGCTGTGAATACATACAAAGCGCGCAGGGATTTATTCTGCTTACGACTCAAGGAAACCTTGGCAGATGAAATAAATTTTGAAATTCCTGATGGTGGCATGGCCGTATGGGTCGCTTTCAAAAACGTAAAAATTGCGGCACTGATAGAGTCAGCCCATAGGCTAAAACTTAGTTTGAAAATTGATATTTATGAACACACTGAATATGCTTGCAGATTTGGTTTTGCCTCCATGTCTCTGGATGAAATTGAAAGCAACACAGCACTACTCTCACAGGCCATTCAGTCCCTTTTAGTCAATAAATCGCTCCAGTCGTAGAAATTATTTGGTTATTACGATCAATCATCGTTAGTTTAAATATCTTGTGATATATTTAGAATTACAACTGCCTTTCCTGCCAGCTATCTGTGGATCCTTACATGATGAAAAGGTTATTGAATGCGTGTAGAGCAACGAAAATGGAATAAAAAAGCAGGTTGGAAAATATTATCCGACCTAGGGTTGGGATCAAATGCCCAGCTGGTATTTGTATTTGGGTCTACTGATCTGGTACAAGATCAAAATCTGTTTGGAGAAGTTAGATCCACTTACCCAAATGCTGAAATTGTAGTAAGCTCTGGCTCAGGAGAAATCATAGCCGGAAAAGTGTCTCAACACACTCTAAACGTTACGGCACTGCACTTCGAAAAAACCACAATCAAAACTTTAGAAATTAATCTGGACGACGTAAAAGATAGTTTTGACGTAGGCGCACACATTTCTGCCCAAATAGAAAAAGACGGGTTATCTAACCTTATGATTTTTTCTAATGGTAATAAAATCAATGGCTCCCACCTTCTCACTGGACTTCAATTCAATCTATCAGAAGCTGTACCCATTACTGGAGGACTAGCAGGTGCATACGACCCATTTTCATCTACTTATACAGGGCTAAATACAGTTGGTACAGAAGGCAAAGTCATCGGCATTGGTTTTTATGGGGAGCATCTGAAGATCGGTCATTCCTCAAAAGCAGGCTGGACACCATTTGGCCCTGAGCGATTTATCACTAAATCAACCAATAATATATTGTTCGAATTGAACGAAGAACCCATACTGGACTTCTATAAAAAATACCTTGATGGTCTTTTTGAAGATATGGTCGAAGCCATAAGGATTTATCCCCTAGGCATAAAAACAGACCATGGACATGAACGGTTATTGAGAGCATTTTTGGATTATAATCCAGAAAATGGAGGAGCACTTTTTGCTGGTGACATGCCTGAAGGTGCCAAAGTGAGAATGATGCGATCCAATGTGAATTCATTGATTGATGCGGCTGGAGAAGCTGCTATTTCAAGTATGGAACCTTTTGAAATAGAAAAACCTGATTTGGCTATTTGTGTCAGTTGTGTTGGCCGACAGTTTGTACTTCAGGACTGGATCAATGAAGAAATAGAAGGAGTAACAACCGCGTTTGGTGATGACATGCCAATGGCTGGTTTCTATTCTTATGGAGAAATTGCCCCTCAGGCTCCAAAACAAAAGAGCGCACTTCACAACCATACCATGACCATTACCACCTTTAAAGAGCTCGTATGAAGTCTGAGTACAACAAAATATTGAATCGGCAAATCAAAAAATACTCAAATGGTGAAGGTATTCCAGATGATCTTGGGCCACTATTCAATAGTATCAGTGAGTTCTATGATAATTTCGAAAGAGATCAAAAACTCGTAGAAAGAGTGATGGATCTGAGTTCAGATGAATTGATGGATTCTAATCTAGAACTTAAAAAGCTAAACGAGGAAATGGATCGTTTTGTCTATAGCACCTCGCATGATCTGCGTGCTCCACTCCTCTCGATTCTGGGTTTGCTCAATATCATTGAAAATGAAAATACCCAATACGATATCAAAGGCTATCTAAAGCTGCTCAGAGATAGCACAGTAAAACTCGACAGATTTATCAGTGACATTATTGACTATTCGAGAAATACCAGATTAGAGGTCAATTGTGTAGAAGTCAATTTCACTACCATAATCGACGAAAGCTTCAAGCACTTGAACTATATGCCTGGCTGCTCCACTCTACTCAAACTGATCAATATAGACGATCATGCCAAGCTATACAGTGATGATCGCAGGCTTTCCATCATCTTCAATAACCTGATTTCTAATGCCATTAAATATCAGAAACCAGATATTGAAGATAGTTTTATCAATATAGAAGCTGAGATCACAGCCACAGAGCTCAAAGTAGAAATCGAAGACAATGGTGTGGGTATTGAGGAGCAATATTTGGATCACATATTTGATATGTTTTATCGCGCTTCACCAGAAGCCAAGGGCTCAGGGTTGGGCTTGTACATTGTACAAGAAACTTTGGAAAAACTCAGTGGCCAAATCGAGGTGGAGTCTACCTTTGGGGAAGGCACCAAATTTACTGTGACTATCCCAAACATGACCTTAGGCATTTAGTTATGAAGTGGTTGACTATCATATTTGTTTCCATTTGCTTTTGTTTTCAAAGCCATGCGCAAAGCACCCCACCAAATGCACTCACCCCATACTTCAATGCCCTAGTTGTCAGCAATATAGATAGCGCATTAGTTTGGTATCAAAAGATTTTAGGGTATGAGATATTGAATCAAAAACAATTTCCTGAAATGGGGTTTAAACAGGCCAACCTTTCTAATGGCCCAGCCAATTTGGAATTGATTGAATTGAATTCAGCCATAAGTCTTCAAGAAGTCATTCCAAACTATAATGCCAAGACTAAAGTAATTGGCCTTTTCAAATTCGGCTTTCAGGTGGATCAGTTTGATGCCTGGATTGAGTATCTTGAAGGTCAACAAGTTCAATTCAATGGCCGCGTGGTTACGGATGACCTCACAAATAAACGCATGGTCGTCATTTTGGACCCGGATGGCAATCGGGTACAATTGTTTGAAAAATAACTTGATCCTAAAACTCATGCTTACGACCAAAACCTCATTGACACAAAAAATACACATCAGCCTACTGGTTATGATCTTTTTGTTTTCGGTAGATGCACTGTTTGCACAGGATGTATCTGACAGTCTCACTTTTATTCATTTCAAAACGGAGCAAAAAGTAATCCTAACTACAGGGATGCTAGTGGAAATCAAAACCAATGACCATCAAAAGCTAGTGGGTGAATTCACTGGAGGATCTACAACAGCACTTCATCTAAAACAGAAAAACAGTACCCAAAAGCTGGCCATGGCCAACATTAAAAAAATCACAGCCTACAATGAGGGAAGCAAAGACCCCATTACAGGCACGGTGCGATTTGTGGTAAGTGCTTCCAGTGCCACATCCTTGCTCTTGGGTGGAGGTGCAGCAGCAGGTGGCATAGTCACAATCAGCAGCCATGCTGCATTAGGCCTGGGATTGATGGGGGTAAGTGTCCCACTCATCTACTATGGCATCAAACTGCATCTGATGCTAAAAAACGCTGACCGTGATGTGATTAAAATGAATAAGGGCTGGGAAGTGACTGCTTCACAGAGATAGGTTCTGACGTTCGACTTCACCTCTTTATCACTCGTTATTCGCTTTATGGTTTTTTGGCAGAATTAATCCGTAGCTTTGCGCCTGCAAATAAATACACCCCTATGAAACGCGTCAAAGCATACAAACAGCTATTCAACGTAGAAGCAGACACAGATCTGAAGCAGTTGAAATCTACCTATAGAAATTTGGTAAAAGAATGGCATCCAGACAAGTTTCAAGACGAGGTCAAAAAATCTGAAGCTGAAATCAAAAGCCAGGAGATCATTGACGCGTATCACTTCTTAGTGAGCATTGCACCAGAGACTAAAGCGGCCAATCTGGACGAATACACCAAAACCACCACAGAATCAGGAATTGCTGACTTCAAACACAAAGGCTTGCTTCTGGAAGTATCATTCACAGACGGCACCACATACGAGTACTTTGGGGTAAATAGAAACTTGTATCTCAAGTTCGTGAATGCAGAAAAACAATTCCGCTTTGCCAAAAGAAACATCTTCAACTCCTTCCTTTATAGAAAATCAAAGCGGGATCTGGAGATGGCTTAAGCAGCCATCTTTCTACCCAAATAAAATATCTCGAAAAGGAATCCAAAGAATAAGGAAGACTTATTCATTCAAAAAAGCTTTAGAATATAATATGCTCAATTCAAATTTTGAAATATTCACAGCAAATTCTTTAAATTAGTAAAAGGAACTTATATCGTTCGCTGACCCATTATTAACTCAGCCAGTGCCATTTGAAGCTAGAAATTGATTTTTATAACGTCATCCTTATTCTAGGATTGATCCAAGGGATAATGTTGATCCTATCAGCATTTTTTAATAAACCTAACTTATCTAAGAAACTATTTACCACCATTATTGGTATTTTATGTCTTACTACATTTGACACAATTCTTTTTGATGAGGTCGATTTCAGAGGTTATTCTTTTACATCCAGAATGCTAATAGGTTTTTTTCCTCTGGATCTAAGGTAATGTACCCTTATTTACTTCAAAACATCAAATTTTTCAACGGCTTAAAAATTGAGAAACAAAAAATATTATTATATTGTTGTCGTATATATTATATTTGCGGCAACAAAAATATTTCATACAATGAGAAGATTAGAATTTGCATCTCTTCAAGTAAGAGATTTAGAAGTTTCAAAAGACTTCTACACTACCAAATTAGGATTTGAAGTATCCGAATTGTCAAATCCGTATGCCTATGTTTTTAAGTTCAACAAGGGCGAAGCAAGTTTTGCTATAAGAACGCCTGTGACGAACATAGACGACAAAGAACTTGGCGTTGGTGTTCAACTTTGGTTCGCTATTGAGGGCACAATTGAAGATTTGCAAGCAGACCTAACAGCGAAAGGAATTGCAATTTTAGGAACAGTCAACACCACACCTTTTGGAAAAACTGTAATTGTGAAAGACCCCGACGGCTACACTTTGACTTTTTTACAACCAAACGCTTAAAATGAAAAAAATTGAGTTTAAGTTCAAAAGTCCGAATGAAAGTCCGGGTTATCTTTTGGGACAAGTAACATTGTTGTGGCAACGAAAACACAAAAAAGTTTTAGACCCTTTAAACTTGACACAGACACAATTTGTTCTTTTGGCCGCATTAGGTTGGCTTTCGAGAGAAAACAACAATGTTACGCAAGTTGACATTGCTCATCAAGGAAACGCAGACAGAATGATGGTTTCAAAAGTTTTGCGGACATTGGAAGAAAAGAAATTTATTAGCAGACAAGAACACCCAACAGACACCAGAGCCAAAGTCATAAAATTGACAAATGAAGGTGCAAATGTCCTTCAGAAAGCACTGACAGCAGTTGAAAATACCGATATGGATTTCTTTTCGGCTTTAGGGGATAAATTATCCTCATTCAATCAGAATTTGGTGGATTTGACCGAACGAAACAAAGACGAATAAAAACCGCCAATATTGGCTATACGTAATGTGGGGAAAAGTGCCAACCGAAGGTTCGGTGCTTCCATTCATACTTGGTCGCAATCATATTGCGACTGTGTGTTCCTAGGCATTTAAAATGCTCTAAAAGTAAAATCGCATAACATATACAACCTAGCAAGAAAAAGTTTGCGCCAGCATCAGCTGTGATTCGACTTATTTCACCAACTTCCCAATCGCCCCATCGGCCTTTTCAAACCCAAAACCACTCAGTACATTTTTTAATTTGTTTTCGATCTCATCATTGGCAGGATTGCCGATACTGCCTAAGTGTGTGTGATTCACTGATTTATTGAGGGTGCTCCCTCCTGCTTCAATGGTTTTGCCTACCTGGATATACGCGTCGCGGAAAGGCACGCCTTCATTCACCAGACGGTTCACTTCTTCTACACTGAATAGATCATTGTATTTAGGGTCGTCTAAGATGTCCGATTTAACCTCGATATTTTTCATGGCAAATGTGCATACCTCTAGCGTTGATTTCAATTCTGCGAAAGCAGGCAAGAATGTCTCCTTGATCGTCTGCATGTCTCTGTGATAGCCAGACGGCAAGTTGGTAGTAATGAGTGTCACTTCATTGGGCAGTGATTGAAGCTTGTTCATTTTGGCTCTAATCAGTTCAAATACATCAGGGTTCTTCTTGTGTGGCATGATGCTCGACCCGGTCGTCATCTCTACGGGCAGTTTCAAGAAACCAAAGTTCTGTGAGTTGTACAAGCAGATGTCCATGCTCATGCGTGAAAGTGTGGCTGCGATACTGCTCATGGCAAAGGCGACGGATTTTTCTACCTTCCCACGGCTCATTTGGGCATAGACTACATTGTAGCTCAGATCTTCAAATCCAAGCAGTTCAGTGGTCATCTTGCGATCCAAAGGAAATGACGAACCATAGCCAGCTCCAGAACCTAATGGATTCTGATTGGCGATCTTATAGGCGGCTAAAAGCAACTGTAAATCATCTGTGAGGCTTTCTGCATAAGCACCAAACCAAAGGCCAAAGGAAGATGGCATAGCCACTTGCAAGTGTGTATAGCCCGGAATAAGGATATCTTTATGTTTTTTGCTTAGGTCATTGAGCGTGTGGAACAACTCTCCCACCAACTCGGTAATGATTCGAATCTCATCACGAATAAACAAACGCAAATCGACTAAAACCTGGTCGTTTCTAGAACGTCCACTGTGTATCTTCTTGCCAGTATCTCCTAGCTTTCTTGTAAGCAGCAATTCCACCTGTGAGTGTACATCCTCAATCCCATCCTCGATCACAAAATCACCAGCTTTGATTACGCCCAGTATATTTTTCAACTCTACGAGTAGCTTCTCCAATTCAGGTTTGGTCAGCAGTCCAATATGCTCCAGCATGGTGGCATGAGCCATAGACCCATACACATCAAACGGCGCCAATAGCAAGTCCAATTCACGGTCTCTGCCTACTGTGTAGGTTTCTATTTCTTTTGATACTTCGTTTGTTCCTTTATCCCAGAGTTTCATGTTCAATCATTTCAATTTTAGAACCGTCATTGTCCGATTTATTCGGACAATCTTAAGTTCACCCGAACAAGTCGGGTGATGACGTATTAATTAATATACAGTCCATCCAACAAATCAATATACCCTTTAATCCCAGCCTCAATTTCATCAATCCCAATATACTCATCTGCCGTATGCGAACGGGCAGAATCACCAGGCCCTATCTTAATCGTATCAAACGGCATCAGTGCCTGATCCGACAAAGTAGGCGAACCATACTTCTTCATTCCTAAAACTTCCCCACGCTTCACAATAGGATGATCTTGTGATAAGCCAGACGAGTTCAGTCGAATCGATCTTGGTGTCACTGATGCATCCATCAAATCATCAATGATTTGAACGGTTTCCGCATTGGTATACGCATCCGTCGTTCGTACATCCACTACAAACTTGCAGCTGTCTGGGACAACATTGTGTTGGGTACCGGCATTTATCAGGGTCACCGTTTTTTTAATAGGCCCGAGGTAAGCAGATTCCTTCTCAAATTGAAAATTATTTAATTTTTCTATCTCTTTCAGTGCTTTGTAAATGGCATTCTCCCCTTCCTCTCTGGCGGCGTGTCCACTGACTCCCTTGGCTTCACAGTCCAGGACAACCAAGCCCTTCTCAGCCACAGCCATGTCCATCAGGGTTGGTTCCCCTACAATCCCTAAGTCAATTCTTCCTAGTTCAGAAAGAATAGATGCCACACCATTGGCTCCTGAAATCTCTTCTTCTGCAGTAGCAGCCATAACCAAGTTGTAAGGCAAATCCTCTTGATCTTGATAATGCAAAAAAGCCTGAATCAAACAAACCAAAGGCCCACCAGCATCATTACTGCCCAAGCCATACAGCTTCCCTTCCATCACTTGTGACTTGAAAGGATCAAGCGTATAAGAAGAGGCAGGCTTTACTGTATCTATATGTGAGTTGAAAAGAATAGTCGGCTTGTTCTGATCCCAATGCTTTGATTTGAGCCAGAGATTATTTCCTGAGCGCTTAGGTGACAGACCTTTTTCCTTGAAAAAGGATGCCACAAAATTTGCCACTTCATCTTCTTCTTTGCTAAAGGATTGAATCTCTATCATTCCCGAAAGCAGGTCAATAGCTTCCTGTGTTTTTGGGTCGTATGTTATGCTTATTTTCGACATATCACAGTCCCAGGGTAGTCTTCAGCTTGTACTTTATCAATCGCGTCAAAATGACAAATTTTCACCTGACCAACACCTGCATCAATCGCGTGAAAAGCATTATCAATTTTTGGGATCATCCCATCATTGATAGTGCCATTCTTTTTCAATCCATCATAGTCTTTTTTTACAATCAATGGAATGACTGTTTTGCTCTCAAAATCACTTAATACGCCAGGCTGTTCGAAGCAGTAGACCAAGTCTACTTCATGCGTCTCAGACATCCCTGTAGCCAAGGCTGCAGCAATCGTATCTGCATTGGTGTTGAGCAGTTGTCCTTTGTTGTCGTGCGTCAATGCACATACCACAGGTGTAATATTTAGATTGATTAATGAATTCAATATTTCATCGTTAACTTTCTCAATATCACCAACATAACCGTAGTCAATTACTACATTCATTCGTTTATGGGATTTGATCAAGTTTAGGTCTGCACCAGACATTCCCAATGCTTGAATATCAAGTCCTTGTAGTTTAGCAACCATCTTTTTATTTAACCCTGAAAAGATCATCGTCACCACATCAATCGCGTCTTGATCTGTGATTCGACGACCTTCAATCATCTTGGGTTCTATCCCTAGTTTTCGTTGCCATTCGGAGGCGATATTCCCTCCTCCATGTACAAGAATTTTCTTCCCTTCTATTTTTGCGAATTTCTTCAAGAAGCCATCCAAAGAAGCTTCTTCATTGATGACCTTTCCTCCTATTTTTACAACTGTAAGTTTTTCCATTATCCAATTAATTTTCGCAATACCAGATTCGCTGAAGTCACTCTATGAGCAGCCTGCTGCATCACGATTGAATTTTCGCTGTCAATTACCTCGTCAGTAACGATCACGTTTCTTCGTACTGGTAAGCAATGCATAAATTTGGCATTGTTGGTCAGGTTCATTTTTACTTTATCAATCATCCATTTCTTGTCTTGCGACAAGATCTGTCCGTACTCCTCATAAGAAGACCAGTTTTTGGCATAGATGAAGTCTGCACCTTCAAAGGCTTTCTTCTGATCATATTCTAACCTAGCACCTTGCATAAACTCTGGTGCCAACTCATAGCCTTCTGGATGCGTCACTACAAAATCATAATCCATTTGACCAGCCCACTGCAAAAACGAATTGGCCACAGCCTGTGGCAAAGCTTTGGGATGTGGCGCCCATGAAAGCACCACCTTAGGTTTTTTCACTTGGGCAAATTCCTTAATCGTAATCATATCAGCCAATGACTGCAAAGGATGCAAGGTGGCGGACTCCATATTGATCACAGGGATGGAACAGTGCTTCACAAATTGATTGAATACCTTCTCAGTATAGTCTTCTTCCTTATTGCTCAGGGACGCAAAAGAACGTACACCAATAGCATCAAAGTAACTACTTAATACGCCAGCTGCTTCTTTGATATGCTCACTGGTATAGCCATTCATCACTGTGCCATCTTCAAACTCCAACTGCCAACCTTCCTGATTCAGATTAAAAATGAAAGACTGAATACCCAAGTTGAAAGATGCCTTTTGCATGCTCAGGCGGGTTCTCAGACTGGGATTGAAAAACAGTAAGCAGATAGACTTGCCAGTGTATACTTTCGGGCCGTAAGTCTCTATTTCTTTTTTAAGTGCCAACGCTTCATCTACCCACCCTTGGGGATTATCCACATCGTTTATGGAGCAAAAATTCATGATAATATTTCTTTTAAAGCTTTCACAAATGTGTCTGCCTCTTGTTTTCCAATTCCCATTGGGGGTAATAATCTTAATACATTCGGGCTGGTGGCTGCACCTGTAAATATTTTATATTCAGTCAATAATCGACCTCTTATCTCTTTCACTGGCTCATCAAATTCCAACCCAAGAAGCAATCCTTTGCCACGCACTTCTTTGATCGCAGTGACATCAGCCAGCTGAGATTGGATGTAATTCCCCATATCAGCTGCATTATGGATCAGACCCTCTTCTTTCATCACGTCTAATACAGCCAAAGCCGCCGCACACGCTAGATGATTGCCACCAAATGTGGTGCCCAGCTGTCCATAACTGGCTTCAAACCTGGGGGCGATCAGAACACCTCCAATAGGAAAGCCATTGCCCATGCCCTTGGCAACAGTGACCAAATCAGGCTTGATGCCTGCATATTGAAAGGCAAAGAACTTTCCTGAGCGACCATAGCCTGATTGGATTTCATCCAGAATGAGCATGGTTCCAGTCTTTTTACAGATTTGCTCTAATGCAATTAAGAACTCATTGGTAGGCTTATATATCCCTCCTATGCCTTGAATGCCTTCAATAATGACTGCTGCATATTCTTTACTTTTCAGTGCTTTACTTACTGCCTCCAGATTGTTTAATTCAAATAAATCAATATGATCCGTGGGGTTGACAGGGGCTTGAATTTTGGCGTTATCAGTGACCGCAACAGCCAAAGAAGTACGGCCATGAAATCCATTTTTGAAGCCTAATACCTTCTTTCTGCCTGTTTCGAATGAAGCCAGTTTCAAGGCATTTTCATTCGCTTCAGCACCAGAGTTGCACAAAAATAGATTGTAGTTAGTCAAACCTGATAATTCTCCTAACTCTAAGGCTAATTCTTCCTGAATTGGGATTTTTATTGAGTTAGAATAAAACCCAATTTGCTGCACCTGTTTGGTGATGTTTGATACATACTTTGGATGCGAGTGCCCAATGGAAATCACTGCATGTCCGCCATACATATCTAAATATTTGGTGCCTTTATCATCCCATACATAGGCGCCTAGCGCTTTTACTATGTTGATGTCAAAAACAGGATATACCTTATAATTTTCCATATCTATTTCTCCGAGATAATGTCTGAAATTTTGTCGTAAGACTTCATCAACCCTTTGATCAATGCCGAACTCATGCCTTCATGTTCCATTTCATTCAATCCAGAAATGGTGCATCCACGTGGCGTGGTCACCTTATCAATTTCTTCTTCTGGATGGCTATCAGAGTTGAGCAATAGGCTTGCCGCTCCCATACAAGCCTGTGTAGCCATATTCTTAGCTTCCGGAGCGTCAAACCCCAGCTGAATAGCACCTTGTGTAGTTGCCCGGATCAATCGCATCCAAAAGGCAATGCCACTGGCACAAATGACAGTAGCGGCTTGCATCATATTTTCTTCTATCACCAATGACTGACCCAGTGCATCAAAAATCTGCTGTGCGATCTTCATTTGCTCCTTGCCCTGCTCGTTGGCACTTAGACAAGTCATGGACTGTCCTACGGAAATAGCTGTATTGGGCATACTTCTGATCACTGCTATGTCCTTTTTGATCACCTCTTCTATGTCAGCAATGGCACGGCCAGTGACTGTAGAAATCAATACATGACGACCTTCCAAGAGCACACCTTTGATTTCATTGAGTACACTATTGATCTGCCCAGGTTGAACGCAAAGAATGATAATATCTGACTGCTGCACAGCCTCAATGTTGCTTGAAGTTACCTTCACTTTGTTGCTATCAAATTTCTCAGCAAGTCCTGTAACGTTCCTTTTGGTGAGTGTCAGCTGGTCTACATGAAATCCCGTCTGCTCGGCTATGCCTTGAGCAATAGAGAATCCCAAGTTTCCTACGCCTATGAGTGCTATTTTCATAATTCTTTATTCAAGATTTTAAATTCAAGGTTCAAGATTAAAAGCTGCTGCTTTTTAGTCTCAGTCCTTCCTTTTGATCCAATCCAAACATCAGATTCATATTTTGAACAGCCTGCCCAGAAGCTCCTTTGATTAGATTATCAATCACGGAAGTCACTAATACGGTATCTCCATGCTTTTCTACATGAACCAGACATTTGTTGGTATTCAAAACCTGTTTCATATCTGGTGCCTCGTCCAACACATGTACAAAAGCAGCCTCCTTGTAAAAGTCTCTGTACCAACTCACCACCTCTTCTTCGCTTGCTTTTACTGTCGTATACAAGCTGGCAAATATCCCTTTAGGGAAATTGCCTCGCACAGGCAAAAATTTGATGTCATGAGCAAAGTCGTTCTGCAACTGCTTAACAGACTGATTGATCTCTCCTAAATGTTGATGACTAAATGCTTTGTAGATCGAGACATTATTGTTTCTCCAGCTGAAGTGCGTCGTGCGACTAGGGTTTTGACCTGCTCCCGTGGAGCCAGTAACCGCATTGACATGCACATCTTCAGTCAGTACTCCTTTTGCCGCCAAAGGCAAGACAGCCAACTGTATGGCTGTGGCAAAACAACCAGGGTTGGCTAAGTGCTTGGCTGATTTAATAGCTTCCAAATTTAGTTCTGGCAATCCATAAATGAAGTCATTATCTACAGCCTCCAAACGGAAATCATTACTCAAATCAATGATTTTTACATTTTCTGGCACTTGATAAGTATCCAAAAACTCCTGGGTCTTACCATGCCCTGAACAAATAAAAATCACATCCACATTTAGATCTAAATCTGTGGCAAATGTGCCTTCCATATCTCCAATCAAATCTTGATGAACTTCGTGAAATGGCTTTCCCGCGTTGCTAGAGCTTTGCACACAACTAATCTCCACCTGTGGGTGATTGGCCAGAATTCTCAACAATTCACCAGCCGTATAGCCAGCTCCTCCTACTACACCTACCTTGATCATGAGTTGATGGAATTATAGATTTTAGATTGGTTAGCCAGAATCTTGGTAAAGCCCTTAACATCTTCTCCAGACCAGCCATTGTTCATTTCTCCATACTGTCCAAACTCTGACTTCATCAAGTCTTTATCAGACGTAATACCTACTACTTCAAAACGATAAGGAGCCAATTTTACAGTAACTGTACCCGTCACATTCTTTTGGGTGCTTTCTAAAAATACCTCAATATCTCGCATGACAGGATCCAGGAATTGGCCTTCGTGCAGTAGCATCCCATACCAATTGGCTAACTGCTCTTTCCAGTGCTGTTGCCACTTGGTCAATACATGTTTTTCTAAAGTGTGGTGTGATTTCAGAATGATCACAGGCGCAGCGGCCTCAAAACCTACTCGTCCTTTGATTCCAATAATGGTGTCACCTACGTGTACATCACGCCCAATTCCATATTTGGAAGCCCAATCATTCAGTTTAAAAATTGCATCAACTGAATCCAATTTATTTCCATTCAGCCCGACCAATTCACCCTTTTCAAATTGAAGTTCTACTACTTCACTGCCTTCCTTTTCTACTTGGCTGGGAAATGCACTTTCTGGCAAACCTAAATGAGAAGTCAAAGTCTCATCTCCACCTACTGAAGTTCCCCAAAGGCCTTTATTGATCGAGTATTTGGCTTTCTCCCACGAAATATTTACCCCCTTGGTGGCCAGATAATCAATTTCTTCTTGACGAGACAATTTATTGTCACGGATGGGTGTGATAATTTCTATATCCGGGCATATAATCTGAAAGATCAAATCAAAACGCACTTGATCATTGCCTGCACCTGTACTTCCGTGGGCAATATAATCTGCGCCCACTGACTTGGCGTACTTCGCAATGGCTAGAGCTTGAAATGCTCTTTCTGCGCTTACAGACAATGGATACGTGTTGTTTTTCAACACATTACCATAAATTAAGTATTTCAAACATTTTTCGTAGAAACTGGAAGTCTCTTCTAAGCATTTGTGAGAATCCACGCCATAGGACATAGCTCTTTTCTCAGTTTCTTCAAGTTCTTTCTTGGAGAATCCACCAGTGTTTACTATCACTGTGTGAACATCCAGTCCTTTATCCTTGAGATAGAACGCACAATAGGTAGTGTCCAAACCTCCACTAAATGCCAGTACTACTTTCTTATCACTCATTACTTTTTATTCAATTTTCTTTTGTTTTTAAAATTGGTCAGGCGTTGAAAACGCTTTGCAATTGACCCTTTTTGCTTTTCAGGTTCTTTCACCTGAGATTTTTCATCGAAAAGCATACCTGTACATAGGCAGTTGGCTCGATTGTTTCGTTCCAAAATGTCATGATTGGGGCAACTTTTGCAGCCATTCCAAAAGGCATCATCTGTAGTCAACTCTGAGAACGTCACTGGACGATAACCCAACTCATAGTTGATTTTCAGTACTGCTAAACTGGTGGTAATACCAAATAGCTTAGTCCCAGGGAATTTCTCTCTAGAGAGTTCTAGAATTTTCTTTTTGATTGTTTTAGCCAGTCCTATATTTCGAAATTTTTCACTGACTACCAATCCCGAATTGGCCACATACTGCTTGTCTTGCCAGGTTTCTATATAACAAAAACCTGCCAGCTCACCAGCATAAGAAGCGATTACAGCCTGACCAGATTCGATTTTCTTTCGAATGTAATCAGGTTCTCTTTTTGCGATACCAGTTCCACGTGCCTTAGCAGCAGACTCTATCAGATCACAAATTTCCTGAGCATATTTGATATGCTCTATGGTTGCGTATTGCACATCCACGTTCATAACCAATGAACTTTAATGGTTTAAATAATATATTTTGAAATAATGTTGGAATTCAGGTTACCGCATAGGCAACCCAGTATTAGCAGACCCCTACGGGCCTGTTGTTCCTCCTAGGTGCAGGAGTAGCAGTGATGAAAGCGATATGTACTTGCGTATTGTTCATCTTAGTTTTACAAAGAAAGCCAAAGGATTTATTAACACGCAATCTTTTGTTTTGATTTTTAATAAATCATGAAATATTTAGAGATCATCTAAAATATCGACTGAATATTGAACGATTTGCAATGAGTTAGCTACACTATCTGCTGCTGAAGTATGTTCTTCTCTACTTCAGTAGAGAAATATGCTGAGAAGATTTCCAATTTACTGAGCTGGTTCTTTAAAAATTCCTGATGACTTTCAGACTCAGGGTTGAACGGCCTATGTGCTAAAGCTGCCTTAATTTTACTCCACTCTTTTAAGATCTTTCTGATCTGATCTGAAAAATAAGTCAACTGGAATTTATTCCAAATATAATCTTCTGCCATCTCACTGGGATGAATCATATCGGTCTTGTAAAAACGATAATCTCTAAGATCATCCATCATCATTTCATAAGCAGGAAAATAATCCACCTGATCCTCTTCTTGAGACCACTCATGACAAAGTACTCGAAGTAGCGATTTACTTAGTTGATTTTCAGCAATTCCGTCCTTGATGTGTCGTACTGGACTTACAGTAAAAACAAAGTGAATGGAAGGGTTGATCTCATTCAGTTTAGTCTTCAGTTTGCTGAAACCTACCTTCATTTCTTCTAATGTCAGTAAGCGTTTTATAAAATTTTTCTGAGGTATTTTATGACAATTGGCGACCACTTCACCACTCTCTTTCCATTCGTACACATAGGCTGTACCTAATGTAACAAACACCACCTTTGCTTCAGACAAATACGTTGAGAGCTCCTTTATTTTCAGCTTCAGTACTGTTTCAAGTGTTTTTTTATCTCTTCCTGTAAATTGAGAATGAAAGTCCAAATGAAACCACTGTCGTCCTATTTCAATAAATTTATGTTCATCCAATGACTCCTGACCCAACAATTTGAATATTGAAATTGGATTATAAACCGTTCCTAATGGATTGACCAATGAAGGAAACTTATTCTCTTGCAATCTCAATCCTATGTTTTCCGAAAAGCATGATCCTATCGTCAAGAGTTTGCTATCAAAACCAATCTGTGGTTGAGAAGGTTTCGGATGAAGTTCTGTTCGGAAATTATTCGCATTATGGATAATCATGCATCAAAGATAGGCTATAATGCATTTCAATTTGCAGAACACAAAAAGCCCCTAGAATTAGGGACAGTTCTTCAAATGTTCTTCATGAAAAAACCAGAAACACTCCTGAGAGTATTTCTGGTTTAAAAACACCTACTGACTCATTAGAATTAGTGGTTCCTGTAAGTCAGTTTATTTTTTAATCAATCGATAAGTAGTGATCTCATCCCCAATCCCAAGTCTAAAAAGGTACAATCCTTTAGGTAGCTGGTCTGAATCCCATGTCACTTTGTGACTGCCTAAGCCAAATGATTCATTGTTTACCAAATCTACCACCTTCGCCCCTATTTGATTGTACACGGACAAAATCACCTTACCTTCCTGTCTAAGAGTAAAAGAGAGATTGACTTCATCATTAAACGGATTTGGATAGCATACTAAAGCGTCCATTTCTTCCTTGAAAATGGTCTCGTCCAAACTTTCAGGCTGATTTAAACTTCTGGCACTCGTAGCGCCCAAAGCATCCAAATATGTCCTGTGATTGTTTGAATACTCGAAATTGTTGTACTCATCCCAATTGATAGACCAAGTCATCAGGCCTCTGAAGTTTGGATAGCCTGAAGGATTAACCAAGGTATAATTTCCACCATAGGGAATGCCTTTCACCAAATAATCCAATGCTTGATGCACAGTGGCTGGCGTGGTATATCCACCACCAGCGGCCTGAGGCGAAGCAGGAAGTCCTATTGCCACTTGATCCTGCCGCAATGCTGGGAATCCTGTCGCATGACCAGGCACTGGAAATCCTTGTAAAAGCATTTCAGCCATAGCCACCTGAAAATCAGCAGTGCCTTGTTGATAGCATGGACTATTTTGTCCTAAGCCCAACATACATCCAGTATTGTAGTGCTGGACATGTATGTAATTCAGACGATCCTTGAAGGCATAAATCACAGGTAAATATGCGCCCGCTCCTCCACCATAATTATTGAGTCCACCCTGTACGTAGAGCGTTTCAGGTGCAGCAGTAAGAATCAACCCAGCTCCAAAATGGCTAAGAATCGTTTGCGTACCATTGATGAAATTAACAATTTTAGGGCTCGTTGGATTACGGAAATCAGTATCCCCTGCATTAAGTGAGAGGGAGCTGCCTTCTAAATCTATATCTAGTCCATCAAAGCCATATTCTGTTATGATATTGATCATAGAACTGCTATAAGCTTGTGCATCAGCTGCATCATCTAAATGTATGGCACCATTGGCTCCTCCTAATGATATCAGTACTTTCTTACCCTGGCTCTGTAGTGCTGCCACATCGTTTTTAAATTCCTGTACTGTAGGGTATATAGAATGGTCTGGTGTAAAGACCATAGTGGAACCCAATTGTGTTGACGGCTCGGCGAAAGATATATTAATTACATCCCACTTATCAGATATTTCACTAAGCCTCATGCCACCTGCTCCATTGATGAAATTATGCCAATAACCTACCAAAACACGGTCAGGTAAGTCTCCAGTTGGAGGAGTAACTGTACCAACTGTAATGTTCACTTGGGCTGATTCCGCAGAAGCGTTTTCATTGTCAGTCGCCTTGACCATCAACTGATGATTGCCATCAGTAGACGTCCATGAGAAGCTATATGGCGAGGATAAATCTTCTCCTATTTTTGACCCATTTACATAGAATTCAACCGTTGCAATAGAACCATCTGTATCGGACGCAGTTGCTTGAATATTCACAACAGCGCCAGAATTAAAATTAGTACCAGCAGTAGGTGAAGAAATTGAAACCTCTGGGCTCTCATTTTCGGAAGGATTGGTTCCGCAATCACCCAAGTCATTCCAAGCATCTTGCCAATGTGCTCCTACGCCTGGTTCATAAGCCCAGGCACTACCATTGCACCATCCACTAAACGGATAGTCCTTGCACTGGTATTTTTTACCACCATTTTGCACTTCGCTCCCAGCTGCATAACCACCATCTTCTTGATATTGAGGTGAATCACATTCTCCACCACCATCTACAGTGACTGTAATGCTGATCGCGTCTGATGTAGTTGTGGCATTTTCATTATCCGTTGCCACAGCAGTCAAGGCAAAACTTCCTTCCGTACTCGTCCAGTCAATGCTATAAGGTGCAGATGTGTCCTCACCAATTTTTGCTCCAGCCAAGAAAAATTCAACTTTTGACACTGTTCCGTCTGCATCACTAGCATCAGCAGTGATAGACACTAAATCTCCTTCTACATAGCTCGAACCATCTGTTGGGGCTGTAATGCTCACTACTGGAGGAACATTGCTTCCAGTTGCACTTACTGAGATGCTAACTGGCAAAGAAGTAGTGCTGGCACCTTGATCGTCTGTAGCTGCTGTAGTCAGTGAGTAATTGCCAGCCAAAAAGGATTGTGAGAACTCATAAGGAGCTGCATTATCATCTCCCACTTTGCTACCATCAACAAAAAATTCTACCAAAACAATCGATCCATCTGAATCTGTAGCGCTTGCTTCTATTGCAATGGACCCTTCACTGAAGGAAGCATTATTAGCTGGGCTTGTAATGGATACTGATGGCGATTGATTTTGTGGGTCACCACATGGCCCTATTTCCAACCAATGTGCATACTGACCATTGTTTGTCGAAGGGTTATTTCCTTGTGTCCAATAATTGGCCTGATAAAGCGTACCATTGTGAGATACTTGATCTCCTCCATGATATACTGTAGTAGGATCCCAAGCAGCCACTGAACAAGAACTTGGTGTAGTCGCATTCACAGACACCTGATCAGACGCAGTCAGTGCATCATTATCAGTTGCAGTTACCACTATAGAATATGATCCATCCGCAGCAGGTGTCCAACTGGCTGTATAGTTCGAACCGTTCAATGTGCCTGCATAATCTTGTCCATTCACTGTAAAAACAATACTTGCAATAGTTCCATCACTATCTGAAGCCGTGGCTGTCAATGTAAGGGCTGTACCCGTAGTCAACTCAGCGCCCGACAAAGGATTCGTCATACTCACTTGTGGAGCCATGCCAACTGTACTATCAGAAACACTTACCATTACAGCCAAGGAGGTTCCTGTTGCCCCTTCATTGTCCGTTGCCTTTGCAGTTAGAGAGTAATCTCCTAATGTGGCATTAGTCCACAAATAGCTATAAGGGGAAGAATTGTCCTCTCCCAATTTATTCCCATTCGCATAAAATTCTACTTTGGTGACTGTGCCATCTGCATCAGCAGCATCAGCATTCAATGAAATTGATTCACCAATTTGATAAGAAGCACCATTTTGTGGGTTGGTTAGGGAGGCAGTAGGTGGTTGATTTAGGGGGTTGCTTCCATCTGCGAAAACTTCGTTTATGGTATTAATTAACTCTGAGCTTACATTAGACCAACGTTTCAGTTTGGTTCCAAAAGATTGCACTGTTCCGCTGATTTCCAAATCCCCATAAACCGTCCATACGATCGTTCCAGCTAAACTATTGTCAACTACATACTGAGCTTTTAGGCCAATAGATTGTTCATTATCATAGCTCAAGAAAAAGTTATCCTTGGTCAAATAAGGAACCTTGGCTTGATCATCCCAGTGCTCTATCCATCCGCTACTTGCCCCCAGAGCCTGTTGTTTGATGTAGTAATAATTAGGAGTGCCATCATATACCTCTCGTGGCCAATTGGTAAAATCAGCACAAGTCGTAATCGGCCCGTCTGGTTGTACCGTTTCATTGCGCTTGACAGTAGCTACATTCAAATCTGCAGCACCGTTTGTAATTACACCTCTCCCATAAAAAGCAGACCCCATATTTATCTTAGCTGCAGGAACGCCTATTCCGATCAAGCCCGTAAGTGTGCTGTGCCAGTTGAATTCTGGCGCCTCAGCTCCATCATAGGGATAAAGTGGTGAATTGTGTCCAGCAATGTTGGACCAGCCCCCATTATAATCATACGACATGATATTGAAATAGTCCATGGTCTGAGATAAAGCTGGCCAATCAAATCCTTGCAATTTTTGAACAGAAGCAGCAAAGGCAGCCGTAATTAGTTTGTCTGCTCCAATGGCTTCTCTGATTTCTTGAACCAGCAGGGTATAATTGGCATAATCTGCATTTGAACCTGTGAAGTTCATACCCGCATAAGGCCCTGGGTACTCCCAGTCAAGATCAATGCCGTCAAAACCCATATTGATCAACTTTTGGCAATCAGCCACAAAAGCGGCCCGCTTTATAGGGTCAGCAGCCATTTCAGGGAAATGTTTACACATACTCCATCCGCCAATAGAAGCCATTACTTTGACCCCATTTTGATGAGCCATCTCCAAAAGACCAGGTGCTCCTCCTTCTGTAGGTAAAGGCAGAGGAAGTGAACCTGAAAGTCCCCATGCAGGATGACTCCAAGAGTTGCCGCCTACTTCTACGACATAGCCATAAGACTCGGCTCTTGTTTTCACCTCTTCATTGATGTACTGAACTGCATCTAGCTGACCAAATAGGATATGGAAATCCCAGCTACTATAAATGTCTGTAAATAGCAATTCACTAGGAGCCTGGACTTGGCCTTCTTGGTAGATGTTTTTATTTCTATGATCTCCACTATGTAATGACCCATCTTGGGCCACACCAAAAAAAGAATAGTTTAAAATGGTGTACTTGGAATAATCAATATTCATGTGTGTAAGAGCGCCTGCAGACGGCAAGCCAGCATTAGCGGCTTTCCATGCATCCCAGTTGGTGATGTACCCAATGATTTGCTTGGTATGATCTGATGTCGTTGCATTTCCTCCAGTGTTGACTTGAGCCTGAGCTGGATAAATAAACAAAAACTGCAATAATAAGTAAAAGGATAGTAGGTGCAGTCTGCGATAGACACACCACTTCCTGCTCATAATCTGATATGAGTGTTTCATAGTTAGTTAGTTTGGATATACAATTAATTTAAACTCGGTATGCGCTTACCATTTTAGAAGCTAAGTATTCCCTTATTGTTTCTGGAATTATTTAGCTCAATGGGATTCGGTTGTAGCGGAACTGCTAAAAAAACCGAAAAAGTCTTGCAAAATGGTTTTTATCTAGTGTTTTACCCTATTGAGCACTTATCAGATACTACTTGGAGTTAAAACAGGATCATAGTGATTGGATATTTGGTCTAAAATCGAATTCTTATCTCATTCGCATTTAGCCGTGTTAGGGCACAAAAAAAGCGACACTATTTCTAGTGTCGCTTTTCGATATTTTAAGTTTGATATCGCTTACTCAGCTACTACATTGATGCTTACATCGTGCTGAACTTCTTTGTGTAAGTCCAAAGAAACTTTGTATTCTCCAACATTTTTCACTTGCGTATCAAAACTGATTTTCTTTCTGTCGATCTCAAAACCTTTAGCTGCTAAAGCATCAGAAACTTGCAATGCAGTAATTGCACCAAAAATTTTGCCGCTTTCTCCAGCTTTAGTTCTGATCTCCAGTACTACGTCACCAATTGATTTAGCCAAATCTTCCGCATCTTGTCTAAGCTTCTCAGCTTTGTGAGCTGCTTGTCTGATGTTTTCAGCGATCATTTTTCTATTAGAAACGCTTGCTATAATGGCAAATCCTTGAGGGATCAAATAGTTTCTTCCGTACCCTGGCTTTACGTCTACTGTATCGTTCTTATAACCAAGGCCTTTGATATCTTCTTTCAATATAATTTCCATGTCCTTGTCTTATTTAAGTGAATCAGTAACATAAGGCAACAACGCAAGGTGTCTCGCTCTTTTTACAGCTTGAGAAACTTTACCCTGAAATTTCTGGCTAGTACCAGTCAATCTTCTTGGTAAAATTTTACCTTGTTCGTTTACGAATTTCAAAAGGAAGTTGGCGTCTTTATAATCGATATACTTGATACCATTCTTCTTGAACCTACAGTATTTCTTCTTCTGGTCGGCTCTATTTATTGGCTCGTTTACTAGTGTCATGATTTTGCCTCCTCTTTCTTTTTGTTAAATGCACCGCTCTTTCTTTTCACATTGTAAGCCAATGCGTGCTTGTCCAATGCAGTAGTTAAGAATCTCAAGATCTTTTCGTCTCTTCTGTACTCAGTTTCAAGCGCATCCACAATAGTTTCTTCTGCTTCAAACTCGAACAATTGATAAAATCCTGTTTTTTTGTGCTGAATCGGATAAGCTAATTTCTTAAGGCCCCAGTTTTCTTCATTGATGATTTTCGCACCATTGTCTACTAGTACCTTCTTAAACTTTCCGACAGCATCCTTCATCTGATCATCAGACAAAACGGGAGTTAAAATGAATACCGTCTCGTAATTTTTCATTATGAAATATTTAGTTTAAAAATTTTGAAGTGCAAAAGTAGAGAAAAGAGTCGAAAGTGAAAAGTTTAAGAGTAAAAAGACTCTAATCTTTAGACTTTCCTCTTTTAAACTTTCAACTCAATCATAAGTCCCACTTCTCATTCAAATGACTGAAGGCGTGATGGCCCGTCAAGTCAAACTGACAAGGAACAATAGAGATGTAGTTATTGGCAATCGCCCATTCATCATTGTCTTCTCCTTTGTCATGATTCACAAAATTTCCTATCATCCAATAATAGTCTCTGCCATGTGGATCTTTCCTTTTATCAAATTCTTCTTCCCATCTGGCATTGGCCTGACGAGCTATCTTGACGCCTTTTATATCTTCATTCTGTTTTGGTGGAATGTTTACATTAAGAGCTATGCCTTCAGGCAATCCGTTTTTAAGTGCTTGACTGGCAATTTTCAACACATATTCGTCAACATGAGAAAAATCTGCATGCCAGCTAAAATCACATAATGAGAATCCAATGGCTGGAGTACCTTCAATAGCGCCTTCTATAGCCGCGGACATGGTGCCTGAATATAACACGCTGATACTGGTATTGGAGCCGTGGTTGATTCCACTTACCACTAAATCTACTTTTCTCCCTTTCAGCACTTCGTGCTTCGCCAACTTGATACAATCAGCTGGAGTTCCAGAACATTTATATGCCTGAATACCTCCAAAAATATCAGTTCTGGAGAGCCTCAATGTATCTCCTACTGTAATGGCATGTCCCATTCCTGACTGTGGCCCATCGGGCGCAACTACCACGACCTCTCCAATCTGAGACATGAGTTCAACAAGTTTTCTGATCCCTGAGGATGTGACCCCATCGTCATTGGAAATTAATATGAGTGGCTTGGACATAAATACTATAGTTTTTTTTAACAAAGTAAACGAAAAAAAAGACCCAACTTTCATTGGGTCCCATTCATTTCTCAAAGCTTATTAAAAATTAACCACCCTTGATGACATAGCCATCTGCGATTAATCTAAACTCATTAAATATTTTTGATGTCGCTACTTTAATATTTTTCCTTGCGTCTCTATTATCTTTTGAAAAAACTCCTGAGGCATATCCTTGCCACACGGTTTGTTTCTTTTTCCTGTCAAAAAAAACAACCAACAATGTGCCATCATTCATTTCATAGTTACTCACATTGTATTCTTCCCCTTCTACAGGTTCATCCCTAAAAAATTCATCAAGTTCTTCATTATCATCCGAATCTGAAACAATGTCATTATTTACCCAACTCTCAAAATGAGGCTGATTATACCCACGGAGAGAAAAATTATCATAAAATATTTTATACATCACCAGTAAATCGGGTTTCTTCACATCCTTAAAATAACCTTGTGCTCCCATTCGCGAAGCAATAGTCTTTTCAAGGATTTCTCGATGAAACAACGTATCATTTTCTGGGCTAGACATAAAGCTATAAGTTCTGTACTTCTTGAATTTGCCACCATAACTATAGTCTGAATCAGTGATGAAATCCTTCTGGGAAAGGCAACCACTTAACGCCACTACAGTGGCAAGAAATAAGTAATTCCTGATTGATATTAAACATGTTCTTGTCATCGGCTTTTTTAATTTACAATTGAAGCATCAATACAATTATGATAATGATTGAACAATACAAGTTAAATAAAAATTATCTATTCAAGATACTATCATATAGCAGAATTAATAAATTCCATTTTTAGTAAATACATAGTTCTCTTATATAAATTTGGGCTTTTAAAAACCTTATCACTATGTCTAGAATTTTAATTATTGGTGCTGGAGGAGTAGGACGAGTAGTTGCCTACAAGTGCGCACAAAATTCTTCTGCGTTTTCT
The DNA here is from genome assembly GCF_900176375.1 of Reichenbachiella faecimaris. Classification (GTDB taxonomy): domain Bacteria; phylum Bacteroidota; class Bacteroidia; order Cytophagales; family Cyclobacteriaceae; genus Reichenbachiella; species Reichenbachiella faecimaris. The sequence goes on from NZ_FWYF01000001.1 coordinate 427,360, forward strand.
GATATCTGGATGGCCAGTAGAACAAAGTCCAAGTGTGATCAAATCGCTCAAGATGTTGAAAAGGACTTAAAAGTAAAAATAAGTACTGCTCAAGTAGATGCTGACAATGTACCTGAATTAGTGGCACTCATTAAAACCATCAAGCCTAAGCTCATTATCAACGTGGCTTTACCCTATCAGGACTTAACCATTATGGACGCTTGCCTTGAAACTGGTGTTCATTACCTTGACACTGCCAATTATGAGCCCAAGGACGAGGCAAAATTCGAATACAAATGGCAATGGGCTTATCAAGACAAATTTAAAAATGCTGGACTTACAGCAGTCTTAGGCTGTGGGTTTGATCCAGGCGTAACAAGTATCTATACTGCTTATGCCGCCAAGCATTACTTTGATGAAATTCAATACCTAGATATAGTTGACTGCAATGGAGGAGATCATGGCAAGGCCTTTGCCACTAATTTTAATCCAGAGATCAATATTCGTGAAATTACCCAGAAGGGTCGCTACTGGGAAAATGGAGATTGGGTAGAAACCGAACCATTTGAGATCAAGCAAGAATTGAACTACCCTAACATTGGCATTAGAGACTCTTATGTGTTATATCATGAGGAACTTGAGTCACTTACCAAAAACTTTCCGAGTTTGAAGCGCGCAAGGTTCTGGATGACCTTTGGCCAAGAGTATTTGACACATTTGAGGGTCATTCAAAACATAGGCATGGCATCTATAGTGCCTATAAAATATAAAGGAGTAGATATTGTTCCATTACAATTCTTAAAAGAAACATTACCTGATCCAGGAAGTCTGGGTGACAACTATGAGGGAGAGACTTCAATAGGTTGTAGAATAAGAGGATTGAAGGATGGTAAGGAAGAAACATACTATGTATATAACAACTGCAAGCATCAAGATGCCTTCAATGAAACAGGTGCACAAGGCGTATCATATACCACAGGTGTACCTGCTATGATTGGCGCCATGATGGTACTAACAGGTGAATGGTCTGGTGCAGGTGTGTTTAACGTTGAAGAATTTAACCCAGATCCATTTATGGACAAGTTGAATACTGAAGGTTTACCCTGGCATGAACAGCATGATGTTGATTTGGAGGTCAAATAAATGAAGAGCACAATACCTTCACCTTGTTTCATACTAGATGAGAAAAAGCTAGAAAACAACCTTAGCCTGATCAAAAATGTAGCTGATCAGGCTGGGGTTGAAATCATATTAGCATTCAAGGGATTTGCTATGTGGAGTGCGTTTCCCATTGTCAGACGATTCATCAATGGTGCAACTGCCAGTTCTGTACACGAAATGATGCTGTGCAATGAATATATGGAAACAAAATCCCATACGTATGCTGTCGCCTATAAAAACACTGAAATAGAGACCATACTCAAAGGCTCAAGTCATATCACTTTCAACTCACTCAGCCAACTGGATCGTTTTGGGTCTATGGCAAAGAACTTAGGAGTATCAATTGGATTGAGAGTCAATCCTGAATACTCTGATGTTGAAACTGATCTGTACAATCCATCCTCTCCCACTTCCAGGTTGGGTGTAAAGTCCGAGAACATCAAAGTTGATCTTCCTGAATATGTTGAAGGCTTGCATTTTCACGTGCTTTGTGAATCTAATTCCTTTGCACTGGAAAAAACATTGGCATCATTTGAAAATAAGTTCGGTCATTTGCTCCCACATATAAAATGGTTGAACCTGGGAGGTGGCCATTTGATGACAAGAAAGGGTTACGACACTGATCACCTAATCAAAATATTGAAGGATTTCAAGGCTAAACACAACTTGCATTTAATTCTTGAACCTGGGAGTGCATTTGCCTGGGAAACAGGTATACTAAAAACTACCGTAATAGATATTGTTGAAAATGGAGGTGTCAAAACTGCAATAATTGACGGCTCGTTTACTTGCCACATGCCTGACTGCCTAGAAATGCCCTATAGACCTAAGTTGGCCAACGGATATTCAGACTCAGAAAAAGGAGCTTTCAAATACCGATTGGGTGGTGTAAGCTGTTTGGCTGGAGATTTCCTTGAAGCCTATTCTTTTGATCAACCACTGAGTATTGGTGATGAAATAGAGTTTTTAGATATGATTCACTATACTATGGTTAAAACCAGCACTTTTAATGGTGTCCAACACCCTGCTATAGGTATTCAAAGAAAAGATGGGTCATTTGATTTGATTAGAGCTTTTGACTATTCAGATTATAAGCAGCGCTTATCTTAATTAGTGCCGGATTACGATTTTTCTTGTACTGGTAGACTCTCCTATTCTTATTTTAATGAAATAAACACCATTCATTAAAGCTGAAACAGAAAATTCTCTAGCGTTTCCTGACATCAGGACTTTGCCTGATAAATCCATGAGTTCATATTGATCAAAACTTCCCTGGATGGTCAGCATATCATTTACGGGATTAGGAAACAATTTCAACTCCTCATTGAAATCCCTAACATCAGACACTACAAAATCAGAATCTTCGAATATGGCTCGTACCATTACCATTCCTTCAACTTTGAGGTTAGGCTCCCATTCGTCCTCTATATTGACAAAGATCTTCTGCTTACCCAGGAGGCTATTATTATCTAACCCAATGCCGATATACTCACTTGTAAATTGCTGAAGGCTGATATAAAATCCCCCTGAAAGAATTATTGGCAGATCAAATGTGAAACGATTGAACTCATTGAGTTGAGCACTACCAGGTATAACAAATTCTTGTGACCTGACGACCGAATTAGGCGACCCAGACAAATCTTTTAGTACACTCAAGACAATTTCCTTTCCTGTAGGCGAGACAGGGTCATCAGCAGATTTTGAGAATTGCGGGAAGTAAATATCTACAGCTGTCAAGGTGTCTTCGCTCGGAATGTTGAAGTATATACCTAGCTGTGATTCATATTTATTTAGTCCTGCTGCATATTCGGCACTTCCATCATCATAGGCTAAAGTATGATGGACTTCATGATAGGTCCTAACTGTATCATTTAGCCTGTAATTGTAACTGTCATCAACAAAATAAACTGATCCACTATTGGTCTCTTCTGACACGAAATATTCGTCTTTGGTATCAAATATCATTTCCAATTCAAGAAATAAGGAATCAGTTGGCGCAGTCATTAAATCAGCTGACGAAATAATTTGGTCTTCGTCTGAAATAAATGTACCTCTCGCAAACGACCCTAATGCAATATCTCCTGATGACGGATCTTGATAGTCGAGCACCTGATTCAACAATGTATCGCGAAGTGTCGCCTCCACAAAAACAAGGTGAACCACGTTTTTAAAAGTAGATAATTCTACTTCTATTGGCTTATATATGGTATCTGGGAAGTTGAACAATACATCATAAGGAATCCTAGTGTATTCGCTAAAAATGGAGGTGGGCGTACTAGCGATTGCTCCATCCCTTATGGATTCATTGTCTTTATACCTATCAATATTCAAATAAACATAGTCTATATGCCAGGCATCATAAGGCCCCAGACTATTGCCAGTGGCTTTAAAGCGAAACTGAAAACCAGCATGGAAGTATTCCTCTGTTAGCTGTATAGGTTCTTTCATGAACACATCATGAAGGTTTTCTTCTACTCCAGACTTATTAAATACTTCATTCCAAACTTCGTCCCTATCCAAAAATTCTACAATCAAAGCATCTCTCTGCTCCGGCACCTCTGCCAGCCCCCCCATTTGCCAATAAAAAGAGAAAAATACAGAATCCCATTTGTCAACTGGAATCCCAGATAAATCAATATGTCTTGATGTCAAAACATCAACGAGTTCACTATTGACGCCACTGGGGTTATGCGGATTGCCAAAAATATCAGCACCATCAAATGATGCCACATTTAGGGTTGGTGAAGACTTGCCCTGCGTTCCGTTTATCAGCACACCAGTATTTGATTCCCAAAGTATGCTGTCTGGCGTAATTGAGGAGAACGAAAAATCGTCCCAGAAAGGTAGCAGGATCGTATCACCCGTAGCCTTTACCCGAGCATTGCTTGGCAATGATGGACTTCTTGGCATACGATTGATGTTTCTCACCTGCAATTGCGCATAGCTGCTCTGTACAATAAGGACAAACCCTAAGATCAAACCAAAACGACAGACATTCAAATGCATATTGTAATCAACGAATAATCAAACTATTATTTTATATCAATCAGAAGTCAAATCTAGTGTAGGTACTTCTTCCACAGCTGTAGAATCCACTTCTACAATCCAAAGGTCTATTTCCTGACCAATTTTCACTGTGTTTTTGGCATTAGGTGAGTGTTTAAACACTCTACCAGGCCGAGCCTCTATTCTTTCTATCAAGACTTCACCATCCGTGCCATCTTTCTCTTTGACAATTTTGCCTTCCTCTTCATAGAAAACATCCCCTAGTTTCAAGCCATAACCTCTCATGACAAATACAGCTTCATCTAAAACCATGTCTGTAAGATTCAGCATTTGAAAGGTCTGATTGCCCAACCCATCTCCTACTTCAAAATCTATCTTAGAACCTTTAGGTATTTCGTCTCCTACTTTTATCTTCTTTCCATTATAATATTGGCCAAGAATGGTATTCAAGGCAAAATCAGGCCTGTATCTTATTTCTCCTAGCAAGAGCCCCAAACTTCTCAATTCTAACTGAGCATTTTTCAAGGAACGCTGTATCAGAGAAGGCATTTTCACTACAGGTGGTTGCGAAGCATTCAGTGTGATATAGATTTTTCTACCCTCTTTTACCTTGGCATTGGCTAAAGGAAATTGTTTAAGCACAGCCAATGGAGGAAACTTGGGTGAATAGCCTGAATCTGGTTCGACTTCAAACCTTAAATCTCTCTCTTCCAGAAATTCATCCAAATCCTCCAAGAGAATCCCTTCCAAATTTGGTACAGTCATACTTTCACCATGATTAGTTGTAAAAGGCAAATAGACATAAAACACAAATAATAGAATAACCACTGAAGCTATTCCAGCTAGCCCAATATGAATCAACAAGTCCTTCTTTGAAGGTTCGGATTTACTCATTTCTTTCTTTCTGTAGGTGACGCGGCAAATTACATGGAATCATTGAAAAAATTAAATAAATAGGCTTGATAAAAAGTCAAATAGAATAATGTTCACTTAAAACTCTTCTTATATACATTTGCCACCAATATGGAGAATAAAATCAAAGTAGGCATCTTGTTTGGTGGCAAATCTGCTGAACATGAAATATCGCTAAGATCTGCAAAAAACGTGATAGAGGCTCTTGACAAAGACAAATACGAGCCCGTACTTATAGGAATTGATAAAAACGGGCAATGGCTTTATAATGAGCGTACAGCCCTGATTCTCCATTCAGATGACATTGAAAGAATTAGTCTAAATCGTGAGAGTGATAGTGTGGCACTTATCCCTCAGAGTGAAGGTCATTTGTCTGGCACTACGCAAAAAATAGATGTAGTCTTTCCTATTCTTCATGGCCCTATGGGTGAAGACGGCACCATCCAGGGACTGCTCAAACTAGCGAACATTCCATTTGTGGGCGCAGGAGTACTTGGCTCTGCTGTAGGTATGGACAAGGACATTATGAAACGCCTCTTGCGAGACGCTAGAATCCCAATCGGAAAATATCTAACCATTCGTTCGCATCAGGAACGACCAAGTTTTAAAGCTGTAACCGAGCAACTTGGCCTGCCCTGCTTTGTAAAACCTGCTAATCTTGGTTCGTCTGTAGGAATTAATCGGGTAGATACTGAAGAACAATATCAACATGCCCTAGACGAAGCTTTTTCTTTTGATCACAAAATTATCATTGAAGAATTTATAGAAGGTCGTGAAATAGAATGTGCTATTCTGGGAAATGAAAATCCTAAGGCCTCAATTCCTGGGGAAATCTCCTTTACTCATAGCTTTTACTCTTATGAAGCTAAATATCTGGACGATCAGGGCTATAAAATAGACATCCCGGCAAACATTACGGATCAGCAAATTTCGGATGTACAACGCCTGGCGATCGAGACCTTTCAAGTATTAGAATGTGAAGGTTTTGCACGGGTGGATGTTTTCCTCACGAAAAATGGCAGCCTTTTGGTCAATGAGATCAATACCATCCCTGGCTTTACGCAAATCAGCATGTATCCTAAATTATGGGAAGCATCTGGTATTGCCTACACAGATTTAATTGATCAATTGTTGCAATTGGCAATTGCCAGATTCGAAAAAGAGAAGCAAATCAAAAATTCAGTCTAAGCTACTGCTGGATCAATATTTTATCTGACAGGTTGGTGTTGTTTCCCAGCACTTGAAGCAAGTACATTCCATTGGGCACAGTTTGTATCTGATTAAGGCGATAGACCTGATTGAGCGTATTTGGAAATATCTGTTCTGCGATCACATCACCATCAAGACTTACTATTCTGAGCAAAATTTCTTCTTTAATATTAAAATTAAATTTGACTTCAACGTATTCATTGGCAGGATTGGGAAAGCTTTTCATACTCTCTTCAATCACAATGGGCACTTCTGAAGATTCATAGAATTCAATATTATCTAAATAAAGATTGTTTCCATTTTGATTGGTCACAACAAATGCCACCCGCACCTCTGAGGCACCTACAAAATCATCCAGGTTGACAAATTCCTTTCTCCAATCTGTAACCGTATCTGGCAACCAAGCTGTTTCACTCTGAGACACTGCCAACTCAGAACCCTTTTTACTATAAATTTCAAAAGGGTACGTATTTCCACAATTGGTAGAAACAAGTACGTTTAATTCGTCATTACGGCCAACCTTGTTCGCATAAGAAAGATCAAAAGTCATGGAAGCCTCTCTCGTATTAGAAAAGTCAAGTACAGGGCTAACCAGCCAATTTTTTATGCCTAATTCTACAATATCATACCCATTAAAAGTAGCCGCATAGTCTTTCTCAACCCCTTCTCCAAACGTGGTGATAATCCAGTCAGAGGCTACATCCGTTCGAACGATACTCCAATCAGAAGACTCAAAACTGCTACTGAATTTTTCACGAATGGGAATGACAGCCGCATCATTGTCAATTACAAAATAATTAGTTTCACTATTATTAGAAATATCTTCATCCTCCATTCCGTTTGGCTCATTCACGCTTATCAAAATTTGTTGATATCCTTCTTCTGTCTCAAATGGCTCCAGCTCAATACGCTCTGTTTTTCCTGATTCAAGCACCACATCTGTTACGGGCATACTGATGACATCACCCTCTAGGGTATACGCAATGCTAAAGTTCGTAATTACCTCTTTTCCATAATTTTTTACAGTTAGGGCCAATGATGTTTCTTGCGCACAGCTAACAATTGGCAAAGATTCAACGCTATAAATACCAATATCAAAATCATGTGAGGCTGTTGAAAAGATTTCTACGTCATCCAAATAGATATTATTCCCTCCTCCATTATTCCCAATGAAAGCTATCACCACTTCTGCTCCCAAAAATTCATTAAGGTCTTCTTCATACTCTCCCCAATCGCTAGGCCCTTGTGGAACAAATAAAGAACTTGTAGAGGCAGTGGTAGACAATTCAGCTCCAATTCTCCTAAACAAAACCTGATCTTCTGGAAATGAAGCACCACAATCTGTAGATACGACTACTGTGAGTGCATCACTGTAGTTATTAGGAAAGCCTGAATAAGCATATTTGAATTTAATATCTGCAGTCGACAAATCTGACAGATCAAATACTGGACTAATTAAGTAATCTAGTTCACCAAATTTTTCATTGGACGAGCCATGGTAATTCAGAATTGCGGCCTCATTCTCTACTGTTAGTTTTGGGGCTGACCCAAATTCCCAAGCAGATAAATTGTTACCACTATTTCTTATTTGCCAAAAGGAATTTCCTGCTCCCAGTACGTCCTCAAAACTTTCGACAAAGGGTATAGTAGCATGCTCAGGAAAATAGATACTGATCCATTTACAATCGTTATCCACATTCTGATCTACAGTGCCATTTACCTGATTCACCTTGAACGAAAAATTTTCTGTGTCAGCTGATACGGTATTGGATGAAAAATCAACAAACATGGCTTGCAATGGTGTTAGCGTTTCAATTATCGTCACAGTCTCTGCAATTTGATCATCTATCAGTAAGTCAATACTGAACTCAGTAATATCATTCGTTCCATAATTGCGCACCTCAATTTCTGGTTCAAGAACCAATTCGCAATTGCCGAAATGAGGTGATTCAATAGTCCTTATACCCAAATCATTGGCCACTAAACTGGGTTCAATGGCCCCATTACTCACCAGCAACTCCTTTCTTCTGGGACTATTTTCCATCACGATTCGCATTCTATCCTTTTGACATTCAGTGAACAAATTCATACATTCATCAGCTGTATAGTCCAAGTAATTCTGATACATATCCATTCCTTCATGCTCAGTGCAAGTATCAGTGTCCACTAAGTCCTCACAAGTTTTGTTGAAGGAAGAACTTCCAGCTTGCATTGGAGTATCATCACAAAAATCATCAACCGAGCATCCACCATCTCCCCATATATGCCGTAGTCCCAACCAGTGCCCCACTTCATGAGTCATGGTTCGTCCTTTAGAAAAGTCGTCTGTATTATATCCCGTTCCAAAATATTTGTAATCCATAAATACCCCATCAATCATACGATTGAGATTGGGATCATCATCCATGCCTGGCTCATTGGAAACTGGGAATTTAGCAAATCCCAGTAGATCCCCACTGCCATCTATCAAATCTGCTACCCAAATATTGAAGTATGCTTCAGCTGGCCAATAACTATTAGCCGCCAGTTCTTCGCCCTCGTGTATGGTAAATTCAGATTGATTCCCCACCACACGAACAATACCATCAGAAGGTAATCCTTCTGGATCCCTTTTGGCAAGTACAAACTCAATTTCTACATCAGCTGCTACGTCCAAAAAATCATCTGGTGTTTCAGATTGATCTGCATTTGTCCTTCTAAAATCTTCATTAAGTGTAGTAATTTGAGACAGTATTTGCTCTGTAGGTATATTCCCAACATCTCCCAAATTCTCTCCATTATGCACAACATGTACAACAACAGGAATTTGATATACAGTTGCTCTTGTCTGACTAGTAGATTTTAATTGAGAAAGTTTTTGATTCTTTTTGGTTTTCAACCAATTCTCAAATTGAGTCTTTGATTCTTCATTAGAAATACCACTTGAAGAACTATTAAAAACCATGGATCCACATCTTTCTTGTCCGAAAGACACATATCCAAAAACCAGAAAAAAGAGACAGTATATAAATTTCAAAACAAGTCGTCTCCCATCAAATAACTTTGAGAAAACGTTCATTGGCTGAAATAATTGAGGAATTAGGTTATTAATTGACTTAGCTAACTGGTGCAATATTTATGGCATTTATCGCTTTCACTTCTGGAGCTACTCTTTTTATAGCTTCTTCGATTCCGGCCTTCATGGTCATGGGAGACATAGGGCAAGCCTCACAAGCACCCAAAAGCTCAACTTTGACAACATAATCATCATCAATATCAACCAGTTTCACATCACCACCATCAGCCTCCAGGTAAGGTCTGATATTGTTAATCGCTTGATCAATTCTAGCTAAAAGCTCTTGTTTTTTATCTGCATCCATATCGTCAATGACTTGATACTGTAAATTTAGTTCATTTGAACAATCTTTGTCTTCTCTTTTGAAGCATTTCTGATAGCTACTTGACGAGCCACTGACTGCGCCAACTCATTAAAGGCCTCTTCTGTCACTCCTTCTTTCATCACAGCTGGGTAGCCACTGTCTCCACTCTCACGAATGGACTGTACCAAAGGAATTTCTCCAAGAAATGGAATTTCATACTTTTCGGCCATCTTCTTTCCACCTTCTTTTCCAAACAAATAGTACTTATTATCTGGCAACTCTTCAGGAGTAAAGTAGGCCATATTTTCTACCACACCTAAAAGGGGCACATTAATTTGTGGTTGCTTAAACATGGACAGGCCTTTTTGAGCATCAGCAATTGCCACTTTTTGTGGTGTAGTCACTATCACTGCGCCAGTCACAGGTACTGACTGTACCAACGTCAAATGAATATCACTAGTTCCTGGCGGCAAATCAATCAATAAATAATCCAACTCACCCCACTTCACATCACTGATGAACTGCTTCAATGCAGAGCTTGCCATAGGCCCTCTCCATATAATGGCATTGTCTTTTGGAGTCAGAAATCCTATTGACAAAATCTTTACTCCATATTTTTCAATAGGAATGAGCATGTTCTTGCCATTCTCTTCTACCATGTTGGGCTGTTCGTGCTCACAGTCGAACATGGTTGGCATAGACGGGCCAAAGATATCAGCATCAATGATCCCAACACTTGCTCCTGTTTTTGCCAAAGACACTGCCAAATTCGCAGTCACGGTTGATTTACCTACTCCTCCCTTACCAGAAGCAACAGCAATAATATTCTTTACGTCAGGCAAAATCATAGACTTACTTCTTATGCTTGTCACATTAGAAGTCATATCAATGCTGATTTTTAATCCAAAAACTATTGGCTCTAGCGCAGCCAAACAATCATTTTTAATGATTTCTTTGAGTGGACATGCTGGTGTAGTTAGCACTACAGAAAAACTTAAAGCCTCTTCTGTAATTTCTATATTTTGGATCATTCCCAGCGTGACCAAATCCTTTTTCAAATCTGGATCTTGAACTTTACTCAACGCCTGCAATACTTCCTTTTCTGTGATTTTCAAGATTAAAAATGGCTTGTTCTACAATTTTTTGGCAAGTTAAGTGATATCCCTGTTTTTGTATCAAATAATCAAGCAAATTCGTTTTAGATTTGTAACCCATACGGGCAAAATCAAAATCCTTACATTTAGTTGATTAAAAATCAAACCATAGAAGAAATCAAAAGCAGGATGGACATCTATGAGGTAGTGAGTGACTTTGTTGCACTCAAGAAGTCAGGATCTAGCTACAAAGCCCTCAGCCCTTTCACCAACGAAAAAACACCATCGTTCATGGTGTCTCCTGCTAAAGGGATCTTCAAATGCTTCAGTACGGGCAAAGGCGGTGATTCCATTTCATTCCTCATGGAAGTAGATGGACTGAGCTATATCGAGGCTTTGAAATATCTCGCTCAGAAGTATGCCATTACCATCGAAGAAGATGAGGCTGACCCCAACTACTTGGCTGAGCAAAGCATTCGAGAAAGCCTTTTCATCACGCTCAATTTTGCGAAGGATCATTTTATTGAAAATTTGTGGGAAACAGATGAAGGAAAAAGCATTGGTCTCTCCTATTTCAAAGAACGAGGATTTAGTGAAGAAACCATTAAAAGGTTTGATTTAGGTTATGCATTAGATCAGTGGCAAGGACTGATAGATGCTGCAAAGACTGCAGGCCACAAAGACGAGTTTTTAGAACAAACGGGACTTAAAATAGTCAAAGAAGACAAATCCTATGACCGCTTTCGTGGCAGAGTCGTCTTCCCTATTCATAACATCACGGGCAAAGTAATTGCCTTTGGTGCCAGAACGCTCAAAAGCAATGAAAAAGGCCCGAAATATATCAACAGCCCAGAGACTGAACTTTATACCAAGAGTAAAATTCTTTATGGCATTTTTCAGGCAAAAAATGAAATCAGAAATCAGGAGAACTGCTACCTCGTAGAAGGATATACTGATGTAGTTTCTTTGAGTCAGGCTGGTATCACGAATGTAGTAGCCTCTTCTGGTACTTCATTGACAGAAGATCAAATCAAACTGATCCAACGCTATACTAAAAATGTGACCGTACTCTTTGATGGTGACAAAGCGGGCATCAAGGCTTCTATGCGTGGTATCGACATGATGCTCACCGGTGGGTTGAACGTTAAAGCGGTTCCATTCCCAGAAGGAGAAGACCCAGATAGTTATTCCAAGCAATTGGGAGGTGAGGCATTTAAGAAATACTTAGATAACAATGCACAAGACTTCATTGCTTTTAAAACTGGCATCTTTTTAAAAGATGGAGGAGACGATCCGATAAAGAAAGCTGAAAGCATTCGTGAGATTGTCCAAAGCATCTCGCTGATTCCAGATCCAATTCAGAGAACAGTTTATATTCAGGAATGCAGTCGTTTGCTACATGTAGATGAGGAAACACTGATCAGTGAAACCAATAAGCTGCTTTTAAAAAACAGTAAGGAAAAATGGGAAGCCCCAATTCCAGAACTACCTCCTGAAGCTTTTTCGCCTGATCAAACTGAAACCAAAATCAGTCGCGACGAGATCATTAAAGTTCAGGAAAGAGAAAGCATTCGTATGCTGATCAATTATGGATCTGAGCTAATAGATGGAATGGAAGATGGTGAAATGCATTTGGCAGACTATTTTATGGCAGAATCAGAAGACATCACTTTTGAAACACCCATTTACAATAAGATTCTTGAAATTTTCAAAGAAAATTTAGCTAAAGGTCAGATCAGTACCATCCAGCAGTTCCTTGACCATGAAGACCAAGCAATCAAGCAAGCAGCTGTAGACTTATCTACTGAGCGCTATGAAATCAGTACGAATTGGTCAGAAAAGTTTCAGATTAATGTAGCACATGAATCACAAACATTAAAAAATTCGACTTATACCAATATCTTGCGACTCAAATTCCGTATCATTCAAAAGATGATTGCTGAAAACATGGAAAACATAAAATCAGCGAGTGAAGAAGAGCAGATAAATAAATTTTTGAGCATCCAGGGAGATTTAAAAAGCATGGAAATGACCATCGCAAAAACCCTTGGAAATGTAACCGTGAAGTAAACCCAAGAAACATGCTAGACCCTGTATCAGAAGCAATAGAGGCTATTAAAAAAGGAGAAGTAATCATTGTAGTAGATGACGAAGACAGAGAGAACGAAGGAGACTTTATTTGTGCTGCAGAAAGCATCACACCAGAGATTGTAAATTTCATGGCTACTCATGGCCGGGGGCTCATTTGTACCCCACTCGTCGAGGAGCGTTGTGACGAATTGGGACTGGAACTCATGGTGGGAAAAAATACTGCTACTCACGAAACACCATTCACTGTTTCTGTTGATCTAATAGGATATGGCTGTACCACTGGCATATCAGCAAGTGATAGATCGAAGACCATCAAAGCATTGGTCAACCCAGATACGAAACCTGAAGAACTTGGAAAACCGGGACATATTTTTCCTTTGAAAGCCAAAAAAGGCGGCGTACTGAGAAGAGCTGGACATACGGAAGCAGCTATAGATTTAGCAAGATTAGCTGGCATGGAGCCTGCAGGTGTATTGGTAGAAATTCTCAATGAAGACGGAACGATGGCTCGTTTGCCTCAGCTAAGAAAAGTGGCTGACAAGTTTAAGCTCAAGCTTATTTCTATCAAGGATTTGATTGCCTATCGCATGGAAAAAGAGTCATTGATCGAAAGAGAAATCAAAGTAGATATGCCAACTGAGTGGGGTAATTTCAAAATGACAGCTTACAAGCAAATCAGTACCGGAGAACACCATCTGGCTTTAGTAAAAGGCGATTGGGAACCTAAAGAACCTGTTATGGTTAGAGTGCATTCGTCTTGTTTGACAGGAGATATCTTTGGATCATGTAGATGTGACTGTGGCGAGCAACTGCACAATGCCATGACGATGGTAGAAAAAGAAGGCAAAGGAGTAATCGTTTACATGAACCAAGAAGGTAGAGGAATTGGATTACTCAACAAGCTCAGAGCTTATAAGCTTCAAGAAGAGGGACTGGATACAGTAGAAGCCAATGAAAAATTAGGATTTCAGGGGGATCATAGGGATTATGGCGTAGGCGCACAAATCTTGCATGACCTTGGCGTAGAAAAAATCAAGTTGATCACCAATAATCCAACAAAAAGAGTGGGATTGATGGGATATGGCCTGGAAATTGTGGAAAACATACCAATCGAAGTGGATCCAAACGTGCATAACAAAAAGTATCTTGAAACTAAAAGAGATAAAATGGGTCATAGCATACTAAAGAATGGTTAAAAAGATTTTCGTATTTATTGCTCTTATTGCTCTTGGGCTGCCTTGCATGGCTCAGGAGTTTTCTTCACGTTTGTTTCATAAGGGTTGGCTGGTCACAGAAGATCAAGATACAATAAGAGGTGATGTGAAGTATGATATGGAGACCAATGCCGTACAAGTGGTCATTGGCAACCAAAAAATCAATACCTACAGCAGCAAAAAAATTCTTTACTTCGAAATTTATGACAACCTACTAAAAACCTATAGGCAGTTTTATGCAATTCCCTATCAGATAGAATCAAATTACAAAGTTCCGATCTTGTTTGAAGTATTGTACGAGGGGAAAACGTCATTGCTGGTCAGAGAAAAGATAGTCATGACGACAGACCCTTACAGTCAAGCTTATTTCAATGGCCCGTCAGCTACTTCTGAAAAACTTGCTTTTACCTATTACTTTGTAGACACTCAGGGGAATATGACATTATACAATGGAAAGAAGAATCACTTATTTGAAATACTAAACGAAAACTCAAATCAGGTCAAGGAGTATATAAAAGAGAACAAGCTTAAGACAGATGAAATGAGGGACATCGTGCGCATCACAGCTTTCTATAATTCACTTTAAACGTACCTAATTCTAGGTATTTTTCCGTAGTTCATGGATTAACATTGGTATTTAGGTTTCTAAATTCAATAGCTTTAAGAGATGGCTTATTTTATGCCAGATGTAAACTTTTAAAAAAATTAATTATGAATTTAAAAACTTTATTTTCAATCCTAACCCTATCAATCTTTATTTTCGGCTGTGGAGATGATGACGATAATGATGACCCTTTTGCAGGCGTTCCTAGTAGTGAGATCGTTGATGTAGATCTTAGAGATGTTACACTATCTGGAACGGCAAGTTCTTCTGGTGGTCGAATTTTAGCAGTAGGTCAAAAATGGTGGAAACAAAAAGTAAGTAAAGTGGATCTCTCTGGCGAATGTGGGGATAATGAAGATCAAGAGATTACTGATGGCTACTACTACGCTTTCTATTCTTCGGGAGAATACTATGCCAAAATTGGTAAAGAAGGAACTGCGACAAGGGTTGGCAGCTGGCAGTGGGTAGATTCAGAAACCAAAGAGGCCATTTTCATACAAAGTGTCGAATTTACACTCAGAGGATTGAATAGTGACGAACTTATTATTGCAAGTGATCAAAGTCAAGCCACTTGTACAGCTATCACCTGGGAGCAATTCAATCAACCATATACGGAGTAATACCCTTCAATATTCAAAAGCAAAAAAAGGAGAGCCATAGACTCTCCTTTTTTTGCTTTTGATGCTGAAAATGCTATTTCAAGAATCCTACAGTCATATTGGCAATGTCATGAGGTACGTAGGGTGCCAGATCCGATAAATCAATGAATTCTGATGTAAACCCATCATTCGCTGGCACTTCCTCGCCTGCTCCTAGAAATCCTATAACATCATCGAAATATGCAGGAGGGACTGCATTTGCTAAATAGGCATCGATTTCATCCTGATCTGTCACTCCTGCACTTTTGATTTCTGCGTCCAATACTGTATATATTGAGTAATCTTCCATCACGTCAGCAGTCTCCACACTTGAGGGTGGCAGTGCTACTTCAGCCACGGCAATATCATTAGACTCATCTGCTCTGGCTCTAAATGCATAATTTCTATCCTGTACTAGTTCTTCGCTAATGATAGTCAAATTTGGATGATTGGAATTGCCAAACACTTCCACGATATCTCCAGTCTTGATTACGGTCATTTTCAAGTTATTCAAACCTTCATCTAAGGGAATTCCTGAAATCGAAACCGTCATTTCTTGTGTATTGCCATCAGCCGACTCACTATAGTCCAATCGGTAAAATGTATCTATCAAATCTTCTCCTTCTGTGTGATCAAGGTAATAAGGATTCAGAATCGCAGTGCCACTCACTGGGTCTGTATTCCAAACCACCTGTAAAGCCAGATCCCCATCCTCATCTGTAATCCTCATTTCATTATCATAAGTTACTGAAGCATAAGTCACATCTTGGTTGAAATTAAAAGTTTTAGAAACTCCATCGTCTTCACTTTCTATGGTAAACTCACTGAGGCCAGCTACTTGAGCCACAGCAGCCACTTTAATAATTTCCTCCAGCGCATCAGCCGCATTCTCACCTACATAAATAAATCCCCTGAGGCCACCATAAATATCAGAAGCCGAAAGTTCTTGACTTTCCTTCACCCTTCCAGCACTAAGTCCAGCAGGATTACTTAACGTACTGGGAATATCTACTGTAAAACTATCTGGTAGTTCCGTAGATTGTAGATCATCCAATTGATCTTTTTCATCTGAGCATGCTAAGAAAAAAATAGTGCTTAATATGAGTAAACTGAGCTTTTTCATAGTTATTAAATTTTAATCCTTATCTTTTTTAAAATTATTAAAACTTTTCTGATGTCACCTTCATCATAATACCGAAACGCACAATTAACCGATTAAGTATTTATGAGTACCGCGACATTGCTAGACATTGCGATGAATCATTCGGAGAACATCATTGATCGTGCCAAACTTGGAGACAAGGGGGCATTCAACAAGCTGGTAAGTCTCTGGCATAAGAGAATTTATAACTTTTCTCTTAAGTATTTCAATGACCATGATCTGGCGACAGAAGCAACACAAAAAACCTTTATCAAGGTATTCGACCATCTGGGACAATTGAAGGAAGTAGAAAAATTCAAATCCTGGATTTATGTGATTGCTTTGAATCAATGTCGTGAAGAAGATCGCAAGTTTGGTCGTTTGTCCAAGATGTTTGTTTCCTCTGATGAAGTGAGTGAAGTCAAATACAAACAGGAACAAACAAGTAGTCCTGAATCAGATTATGTAAAGACTGAAATGAGCGATATAGTAACTGCAGCGATCAATGAATTGGGTGAAGAGCAGAAGGCCGTGCTGATCATGAAGGAATATGAAGGGTTGAAATTCAGAGAAATTGCCGAAGTATTGAACGTTTCTGAAAATACAGTAAAGTCCAGATTGTATTACGGACTGAGCCATTTGAAAAAAATATTAGAAAAAAGTAGAGCATTTAACGAGTCATACCATGATGGAAAATAAAATTGATGAGGCAAAAATCATCGACTATTTGTATGGTGAATTGCCCGAAGAGGAGATCAAAGAAATAGAAACCCTGCTGAAAGAAAATCCAGAAATGAAACTGGAAATGGCAGGCATGCAAGCCACACGTCTGGCTTTAGAATCTCTTGAAGATAAAGAAACCATCCCTCCTACTTATATATTCAACGATAAGAAAGACACGATTTCTTTTGTTCAATCTTCTGCATTTAGATGGATTGGATCTATTGCGGCAGGCCTTACTTTATTGCTAGTTTCTGCAGCATTATTGAACTTTAATATGTCCAGAACTCCCCAAAGCATCCAAATTGGATTTGGAGCTCTTTCCCCTTTGCCTGATGAAGAGCTGAACAAGGAAAACGTGAAAGTTTGGATGGCTGAGGTCATGGATGAATATGAAACTAGTACAGATCAGAAAATTGCTGCTGTACAGACCAAACTGACTTCTGAAATGGAAAGTCAGGATCAGAAAAACATAGCCTTGATGTCTAGCATGATGAAAAGTCACGCTGCTGGCACAGGTCAATTGATGCAACAATATGTGGCACAACTCAATGACGAGAACAAAGATATTATCCAAAATTTCTTTACCGTATCATCAGAGAAACAAAAGAAATATGTAAAAACAGTCATGGCGGATTTCAACGAATTCTATCAGAATCAGAGAAACTACGACATGCGATTGATTGAGACTAGCTTAAGCAAAATACAAAACAATCAGGATGTGAAGCAATTGGAACAAGACCAGTTGCTCGCCAGCCTGTACGACATGGTCAAAACTCAAAGTAAATAAGCACACGTATGAAAATTAAGTATTTGCTAATTGCAACAACATTCCTTATCCAAGGCACTTCTCTTTGGGGTCAGGAAATCGATCAAGAAAAGATGGATCGTGATCTCAAAATTGCTGAAGATGTGGTCTCCTCTCTTGTAAAAGGGGAATCTAATGATGGTAGGTTTTATGCAGCAAGCCCTAAGGCCAGCTATATCCCTGGTTTTGGGGTCATGATTGACCTTAATAGCTCGGGTAAGTTCTACTCAAATAATTTTGACCCTTCCTTCGACTTCAGATTTTCTTTTGACGAGGAGGATTTCAGAATTGATATCAATGATATGGTAGAACTTGAAATGCAAGCTGAAATGTTAGCCAGACAAGCTGAAGAAATTGAACATCAAGCTGAAATCATAGAAAGGGAAAATGAAAGAATGCTCCGTGACCAACAACGCGCATTGGAAGAAAAAGAACGTGCGCTAGAAAGGCAAATGGAACAACTAGAGCGACAACGCGAAAGAGAAGAAGATAGAATGAAGCATGAGAGAGAACGAATAAAACGAAGCGAAGTAAACAGAATAGTGATAGATACTGACGATGAATACACTTATCGCTATTCTTATAGTAATTCTGACGAAAATGATGAGGACGATAAAGGTCACAGATATGTAACTCGTGGTTATCAGAAGGATTTTGAAGATTTAAAGCCTTTATATAGAAAGGTCATGACCACTTTCTTAACTGATTATGCAGACCTGATTGGGCAACTTGCAGACAACGAACAAGTCATGCTTATCACTAAAGGTGGGCCTCAAGGGTTTGGAGCAGTTTATTTAACTTCTACAGATCAGGCAGGAAAGTTTAGTGCGTCTACCACAAGAAAAAATATTGCAGATTTTAAAGCTGGTAGAGTTTCACGAACGGCTTTTGAAAATGGAATCAATTTCGCTGAAAGCAAAGGAGAAGAACGAGTAGCTGCTGATCTAGAATTATTTTCGAGTATACTTCAGCGACTTTATAAAACTGATTTGGCAACTACCTATTATACTTCTTCACCAATTTCTTACGAAAGATTAAAAAGTTTTGGCGTCATCTATAGAATGAAAATGTATTCGTCTGTATCCATGGGCAGAGATAGTTATCGAATGCCGACACAGCGCAAGAGCAATCTTAGTCGAGAGGAAAGAAATAAAGAGGTCATGGCCTTATATCCGCAGTTCATCAGAGAGTTCAAAAAGAACATCATAGACTATGGTAAAACCATTAAGAGTTTAGCTGAGGACGAATCCATGCTTTTTCAAATCAGGCTTACAGAATGCAATAGCTGTGATATACCTAATGAAATTAACGTACTGGTAAAAAATCAAACGTTATTGGACTTGGATGCCGGCAAAATCAGCGAAAGTCAAGCCATTGCTCAAATTCAAATCAAAGAAGCTAGCTAGTCAAAAATTATAATTTTAAGTATAGTCTGGGGACGCCTTAAGCAAGCGTCCCTTTTTTATATCTCAAACATTTTGGCCGCTTGTTCCTCATTATTATCTACAGCTGATTTTTGCAGTGTGAAATCATTGGTTTTTATGTCATAGACATAGTCCTCTTTCAATTCCTGTTTGTTTTTGGCTATGTACTCGATGGCATCAAGTGCTCGGTCTAATTGACCATCTGTCATTGTGGGGTGAAGGGACATTCTGGCCCAGCCTGGTTTACCTGTCAGGTTTTGATTGTCAATTCCATCCGTTAAACGTTTAGACTGAGATTGATCCAATTCAAACAAATAATGACAATATGTACTAGCACAAGCCCAGCCACCTCTTATCTGGATACCAAATCGATCATTCATAATCCTAACCACTGCATTATAATGAATGTCGTCAATATTGAAAGAAACCACTCCAATCCGCTTGGATTCCTGCTCTCCTACTATTCTTACGCCCTCTATATTATTCATTCTTTTGAAAGCTTTGGCAACCAGTTCCTCCTCTCTTTTTTCGATCTCAGCAGTTCCCATTTTTTCTTTTAGCCGAATCGCAAGAGCAGCTCTAATCGCCTGAAGAAACCCTGGTGTACCGCCATCTTCCTTTGCCTCATCATTAGATGTAAATCCATATTCACCCCAGGGATTCGTCCAAGTCACATTTCCGCCTCCAGGTACGCACGATTTTCCGTTATAAATGTTCTTATCAAAAAGCATTACTCCACAAGCACCAGGCCCTCCCAAAAATTTATGTGGGGAAAAATAGATAGCATCCAATTGTTGCAACTCATTTTCTGGATGCATGTCGAGTGAGACGTAAGGTGCAGTGGCCGCATAGTCCACAAAACAATATCCACCATTCTTGTGCATCACTTCAGCCATTTCATGAATAGGTGTAATCACACCAGTAACGTTAGAGCCAGCTGTAAAAGCGCCAATCTTCAATTTCCTATCTGCATACTTGTCGATTTCAGTTTGCAGTAGTGCAAGATCTATTTTCAAATCTTTGCCTGGAGGAACGATCACTACATCAGCCACTGTTTCCATCCAAGAAACATGATGAGAATGATGCTCCATATGCGTGATAAAAACAATTGGACGGTCAGCATCTGCCAATTGAGGCATATTTTGCTGAACGCACAGTCCCAAAATTTGCTGCAAGCGAAGCACTCCACCAGTCATTCCTGACCCTGTCAACACCAGCATATCCTCTTCAGAAGCATTCACATGATTTCGAATGATTTGTTTGGCCTGATTGTAAGCTGTAGTCATCAGGCTGCCTGTCTTGTTCGAATAAGAATGGGTATTGGCTACCCAAGGACCAAATTTATTAGAAATCGCATCTTCTATAGGAGCATACAATCTGCCACTTGCCACCCAATCCGCATATAACATTTCAAAACTACCAAAAGGTGTATCGAAAGATTGGCTACAGCCAACGACGTTTTTTCTTATCTCATCGAAATTCATTGGATCATTGTTATTTGGATTGCAAATTTACACATCTAACTGAATGAACAAATTAATTGTAAGCCTTAGTCATTCCCATATAATTAGACTCGGTCTTGTCAGCTAGTTTTGTTTATTTTACCCCATCTTAGTATCACATATTTATCTTGATTTATTGAGCATAAACTGAAATGAGATTTCTGATCTTACTGTCTTACTTTATAGGGATAACTGTGTCATCTACAATGGCACAATCGAATCAGTCAATTTCAAGTATTGACAGTCTGAAATCCTTAACAAAAGTTTCAGCAGATAGCTCTTTGGTAGATATTTACAATGAGTTGAGTTGGAGTTATAGAAACATTGATATCGACTCTGCTATTCATTTTGCAGAACAAGCGCTCCTGCTTTCTAGAGAGTTAAATTACTTGAATGGCATAAATCACAGCTTAAACTACCTAGGTATTGCTTACCGAAATCGTAGCAACTACTCAAAGGCATTGGAACTGTTTTTTGAAGCACTCAAGTCTTCTGAATATTCAAAAGATCTGCAAGAAATCAGTTATACACTTATCAACATTGGCAACATATATATATTTCAAACCAACTATGAAGGCGCCATTGATTACTTCCAGCGTGCGTTAGAAAATGCCAAAATGATTGACAACAAAAACATCATTGCCTATTGCTATCTAAACATTGGGAGATCACTAGTGGGACTAGAAAGGTATCAGGCAGCAGAAGAAAATTATAAAAAGGCACAAGAGATTCGTTTGAATATGAATGATCTTGAAGGGATTGTTATTTCAAATGTAGATATGGCAGAACTGTACATCAAACAAAACTTGCCTGACAAAGCACTAAAACTGCTCACAGAGAATTTAGTAAATGTCAAACATCTGAATCACACCAGTACCTTGAGTTTGAGCTATATCAATATTGCACGTACTTATATGATGAAAAAGAATCTTGTATTGGCGAAAGAATATATTCAAAAAAGCATGATTCTAAACAAAGCTCACGGGCTAATAAATAACGA
The DNA here is from genome assembly GCF_900176375.1 of Reichenbachiella faecimaris. GTDB lineage: Bacteria > Bacteroidota > Bacteroidia > Cytophagales > Cyclobacteriaceae > Reichenbachiella > Reichenbachiella faecimaris. The sequence goes on from NZ_FWYF01000001.1 coordinate 449,222, forward strand.
ATCACAAGCTCTTCAACTGCTGTCTGAAATACTCGAAAAATCACAAGACTATGATCAGGCATTATCATATTTCAAACTGTATGTGGCTACCAAAGACTCCATTTTCAATGAAGAAAACACAAGGAAAATCGAGTCCTTGCATGCCCAATACCAAAGTGAAAAAACTGAAGTAGAAACCAAATATCTAAGAGAACAAACGCGACTCAATGAAGTAATTATTAAGCGTCAGCGAGCCATTATAGCACTAGCGATTATTGCCTGTGTGCTGTTCCTTATAGTCGCGATAGTTGCCTTCTGGTCTAGCAATGAACGCAAAAAGTTAAATGCTCAGATTGAAGAACAAAAGGAAAAGGCCTATAAACACAATAACGACTTGATTGATATAAATAATGAAAAGAATAATCTGATCCGCATTCTTTCTCATGACCTTAGGGCTCCTATCAATAATATTAAAGGTCTTACAGAAATTCATCAATCTGAGCATGAAGAATTTGGAGCTAAGGAAAACCAAACACTTAATCTTATAAAAAGTGAGTCTGACCGTATACTTTCAATGATTAGCAAGATCTTGAACGTAGAAGCACTCAATATTGAATCAAAAAAAGAAAATCTAGAAAAGGTGAATGTCATTCAGGTATTGAATGAAACCATTGGTAGTTTCGGGACAAGTGCCAAAACCAAACAAATCAAAATAGTTGGGAACTTTCCAGAACAAGAGGTAGCCATTTTGGGTGATAAAGTACACCTTCATCAGGTTCTCGAAAACCTTGTGTCAAATGCCTTGAAATTTTCACAGCCTCACACCACTATTACGCTTGGGTTAGAAATCGTAGGTCAAGCAGCTCAAATATTTATACAAGACCAGGGGCCCGGTCTAACTGAAGATGATAAAGACAAAATCTTTAAGAAATTTCAAACGCTAAGTGCCAAACCAACTGCTAACGAAGTATCCACAGGATTGGGTCTTTCAATCGTGAAAAAGTATGTAGAACAAATGAAGGGAAAAATTTGGTATGAAAGTGAACTAGGCAAGGGCACCAAATTCATTGTGCAATTTGCTATGGCCTAGGGTCTACTGAACCAGCAAGAACTCATAGTTATTGCAAGCATTGTAGAGGGTGAAAACATCCAAATCAGATCCACTGCTCCTGAAAAAATCATACGCTGCATGAATTTCACCTCCTCCAGTACCGAAAATTTCATCAGTGATAGCTGCTAAGTTTGTTCTTTCTTCATTGGTAAGATCACAGGGATAGTAATCATCCAAGGGGTCTGTACTTGTAGTGAATTGTATCTCCACTTTGTTATCTACAGCACTTACTACATCAAATTTTCTTAATCCCAATCTTAAATTACCATTTTCATCCTCATAATACAATCCCACAGCGTTCTCTGGTTGCACCAACGAATCCGCACTGCAAGCGTAATAAGCACTGTCACTATCAATAAAACCGTAATTAAAGGCAAAACCTGTTGCCGTTGGGAAGTAATCATTAATTGATCCTGCTCGTGACATGGAGATACCATCTGCATCAGCCACAAAGAACACATTCACACTGTATGGGCTATCTTCCATGGGTTGGAATTCAGTCCCTTTTACATCATATAATGTCTTGTACATAGTTGCACTACCAAGACCCGTGGACGAACCTGTATACACTGGTGAGTTGGCCGTGCCACCCGTACAAAGTATTTCTCCAGTTTCCGAAAAGGTAGATAAAGTCATTTCTGAAAAATTGAATGCTGCTCCCATAAAAGTAGTCTCCAAAGGTTCGGTCAGCACCAATTTTCCATCAAAAAACCCGTATCCAGATTCATGCTCTAGCTCAAGGGTATTGTTTGTGGCAGAAATATCCGAAGTCGTCACTCCCTCAGCCAAATTTCTTATGGTTACACTTCGCTCCACAAGATTCATTGACCAAAAAATAGACACATTCCTGTCTGTCAATGCGATTTGCTGCATAGGGCCAATAAATAGTGAGCTAATGGTATCATAAGCTAATAAATTCTCCGCCAATTCTCTTGAAAAAACATCTGAAGCATCAGCACCAGCAGGCTCTAAAGATATGACGGTTTGCTCACCATCATTATCTGATTTACTAGCAAACCTTAAGTTGTCTCCCTCCTTATCCACATAGTAAAATTCAAACTCAGCACCGAATGTGGATTGGTTTTGTTCGAACAAATAGTGCAGTACAGCATACGTCTCGAAAACCAATTCCAAACTCAGTCTGGTATCTATCCGATAAGAAACAGTTTGGTCGTAAAAATAATCGTTATCTCCTGGGACGTCGGATTGAATTCTTACCGTACCATCATCATTAAAATTGAGAAGAATATAAAATATTCCAGACTCAAGTGTTGGCTGATAATTGAGCACCCATCCGTTTGTCGGAGCAACCAGATCATCACGTAAATTACTAATGGCCTCTGCACTTCGTTCAGCCGGGGGCGTTATTTTTTCCAGTCCATTATCACATGATGAAAGGAAAACAATTGCTACAAGAAGTAATAAAATATTTTTTACCATAGTGATCATAATCTAGATTGTGCAGATGCTCTCAATTCATCCAAATCTATTCCAGTAGACCTCAGATAATGCTCTTTAATTGCATTTAATTTTTCTAAAATAAGCACTCTACCTGCATTACGATTTTCACAAGCAGCAGTAGTACAATTGTCTTCTAAAGTGATATAATCATCAATAAAATCGGCTTCTGCCATATAAAATGCTATGGTTTCGGCAAAGTCTTCATTTGGACTGCTTGTAGCATAAGGAGAAACAAAACCTCTCATAAGCGCATCTTCTTCAGTTAGATTGAACCAAGAACCAGCACTACTGTACCCAGATGCGGCTATTTCTTCAAATGCACTTGGTAGCTTGTCATTTTGATGCACAATATGAGCAAACTCATGATAGACAGTATGTAACTGTCTCAGCAACCATTCGTCATCATCAAAATCAATTGAATTCACATCCGTGAAAGTTATTCTTGCCCCTGCATCAGCTGTACCCAAGGTTACCGTACCATCGCCATTGAAAATCAACCCGCCTAAAAAAACCAGCTCTGCTGGCACGTACCTTCTGAAATAAGCTTCACCACCATCAACATCCGCATAAACATCTATCCAATACTCCTCAATCAAGTCTAGCATGGGACGTACTACTTCCAGCTTAGGAGGCGTTACTCTTTGGCCTGGATCCACGAAATTATCAACGAATTTGTATCGAATCGCAATTCCATATTCTTCTGTAAAATTGGCCTCTATATACTTGTCCAGATCTGTTTTGGCTTCTTCTACCCCTTGAACTGGCTCTTCCAATTTATCTTCTTCAAAACAAGAAGTAATTATTGAAATCATCCCCAATAACAACAAACACTTGCGCCAATACTTCCCACCCCCCATGGTAGATGATATGTTTTTCATTTTATCTTTCATTAGGTTCGAGCCCCCCTACTTCGATTGCTGACTTGGGTATTTGTAAGACTTTTCTATTATCATCTCTTTCCAATCTTGCTATAACTGAACCGTCAGGGCCACGATGATCTACCGCAAGCGAATATCTTTTGATATCAAACCATCTCATCCCCTGCCCAATAAATTCTTTCCTTCGCTCTAGCAACAAATAGTTTAATAGTATTAAATCATCTGTAAAGCTGGCATCATCGTCTGCATTAAAAAAAGTCCTAAGTCTTGACATCGTAAGCGTGACATCTCCTCCAGTATACCGCCTATCTGACAATACTTGCAGATCAGCTATAGCGTCATCAAATTGATTGTTATATATACTGGCTTCTACGCGGTTGAGCAGTACCTCTTCACCCCTAAAAGCCAAGGCGATATGATAAGGCGTTCCTACATTGGAATTGATGCTACTTCTTTCAAAAAGGCTTTCATATCGTACGGGAAACAGTGCATTTAGCCCCTTTACCCAGGCAGGGTTCTCTCGTTCATCAGTTGCATCATCAAAAGGATGAGTGGCAAATAGGGATCCATAATTGTTTTCATCCACCCCATAAGCAAAATCCGTTCTTTGTACCAGAGAAATTTTCCTGATGAGCAACAAATTACTTGGCAAGTCTGGTGAAGAATATAGCTGTGGATAACCTGAAGTAGAAGCTTTTGACGCTCTAAATTCCTCTGAAGTCATATCCCTGACAAATGCTTCTGGATTAGACCCCAGCAACTCGTCACTGTATTGTTTGCATCTAATAAAATCAGCTTTGTACAAATAAAACCTTGAGGCAAAAGCCAACGCTGCATTTCTGTTGAAATGATATTTTCCACTATTTGAATAGTAGGAATCATTCAACAATTCCAATCCATCTCTCAAATCATCTTCAACATCATCCAATACACTACGCACTGATGCCCGCTCATATTCGACAAGAAACTCCGTTTCTGGTTCAAAAATATAGGGTACTCCTGGGCCGGAACCATTATTACCAAAGTTAAACTCCTCTCCAAACAAGTTGACCAACATGAAATGGCCGTATGCTCTGGTTAACAAAGCTTCCGCTTTTATTGCATCCCGCCTCTCTCTATCTTCCTGATCCACCTCCAGCTCGTCAATTATCTGTAGCACCTCATTGGCATGAGAAATAGCAGTATAGGTTTGATACCAAAAAAATGCCGGCGTATCTTGATCATCAGGATTTGAAAAAGGATCATCCCAAACATACATTTGCTGATGCTCTGTCCGTAGCGTAGTACCTACTGTGTAGGTAAAATCATCTGACATCCAATCCGTAAAAGCATAACTGGCATTAGAATAGGCATTGGTCAATAATTGGGCTGCTTTGTCTAAATCATCCAAAGAGACCCTATTATCAGGCACCTCCTCCAAAAACGTGTCGCATGCCGAAAATACCAGCAGTACAGCCAACACAATATGGCTTCGCTTTGCTCGCAATAACGAATTAACACCTACTGGAAATATGTGAATCAGTTTCTTCATATTACTAGATACCAATGTTCAGTGTAAATGTTACCAGTCTCGGCTGAGGCAATGAAACGCCTCCCGAACTAAAAAATTCAGGGTCTTGACCGTTCAATGCATCATCAGAATAAATCAGCCATAAGTTCTGCCCTTCTACACTTAAGTTTATATTATTTAAACCTATTCGTTGAACCAGAGGGCCAGGAAGTCGGTAAGATAATCTCACATTTTTCAAACGAACGTAATCACCATCTGCTACTCGTAGATCGCTAAGATTGTACAAAGAATAACTATCAAGATCCTGTCCTCCTTCTCCAACTATGCTTTGCTCAAGAATGGCAGGCACATTAGTGATTTCCTCGTCGCCAGGCACCACCCATCTGTTGGCCATTTCTGCAGGCAAAGCATCAAAATCAGTATATCTGGCGTCAGTTTCAACAACATCGTTTAATCTGATTTTGTAATCAAACTTATATGAAAGCAAAAAGCTGAAAGAGAGGCCTTTCCAGGTAAACGTATTACTTAATCCGCCACTACCTCTGGGTTCTGTGGATCCTTCGAACTTGAGGGTTTCTGCTAAGTTCTCTCTGCTCTGCAAATCATATTGAAAAACTCGACCATCATTTTCATCATAAAATGTAGGAAAACCAAAATTAGTCAAGCCAGCAAATCTGGTAGAATACAACCCCCTTCTTGGGCCTCCAAGTACGGCGGCTCCATTTTGTTCCAAAGCATCTACTAACCTTGGTCCAAAATCCAATCTTGTAATTTTGTCTTTGGTGTATCCAATATTGAAATTGGTAGTCCAGGAAAAATTCCCTCTGGTCATATTCACTGTGTTCAAGGTGAATTCGAAACCATTAGATTCCATATCGGCAAAATTTCCCGTTTTTATACTTTGTCCTCCTACTCCACTTGTAACTACCTGGCCTATTAAATCAAATGATTGACGTCGATACCAATCGACTGAAATGCTAATTCTATTATCAAACAATCCCATATCCGTTCCTATGTTTAACTCTCTTAACTTCTCCCATGTCAATTCAGAGTTTGTTAAATCTTGTATATACAGATAAGGTTCCTGATCAGTAGGTCTAACAGTGACGTCTGCCTGGAGATTGAGCAGTGCACTTGCATCTGGAGGAAGGTTTCCTGAGATTCCGTAGGTAGCTCTTACTTTTAATAAATCTATGACACTTAGGTTGGACATAAAATTTTCACTATGCATATTCCAAGCCCCACTTACATTCCAGGTGGGCAGGTATCTTGCGTTTTGGCTCTCACCAAGTTGGTTAGAGCCGTCATACCTTACCGTAAAATTGGCAACATACTTCCCTTTGTAGGCGTACCCACCATTTAGAAATACACCTATAAATCTATCTCGCAAATTGTTTTGTGAGTAAACATCAATGTTCTGGGAATTAAAGAACTCTATGATATTAGGATCTGTTACGGCAATTCCGCCACTTTCATAAACTACACCTAGTCCAGTTGTGCTTTTTTCACTTCTATTGGTAAATCTGATTTCTTGCCCCCCTAGCAGATTTACCTGATGAATTTCGCGATACGTTTTAGACCACTCTGCACTAATTCTACTGAAAAAATTGAGCATGTCACTTTTGTCCAAGTAGTTGAACCCACCAATGGGCAAAACCACTACAGGATTTAGGCCTGGGTTGTCTGGATCCTTGTACAACAAATTGTTTGCATCCTGAATAAACTGTGTACTATTGGCTCTATAAGCTTCTGATTGATTGGAGCGTTCGTGTACGGTATGGTCACGCTGAGTAGATGCATATCTCAATTGCATCACTCCCTTCAAAGAAATGTTTTTTGTTGGGTTTAATTCAAAATCTGTTTGTGTAGATACATCTGTGACATTGATGTCTATAAAATTGTATTTTAATTCTTCCAGTATATTGAAGTCAGCATAGTTTCTTCTGAAGTACTCCAACTCACCATTAGCATCATAAGGACGAATGGATCTACTGGTGTTCAGGGCATAGCTCAAAGGATTAATATCAAAACTTCGACTGTATTTCCCTGTTATTGGATCAAACTCTCTGTTTCTGGTACCAGGAACTGTTTGATCTCTGTAACTGGCTGACAGTTTCAAACCAAAAGTAAATTTGTCTGATAAAAAATACGTATTGCGAGCACTGGCTGTCAACCTTTGTACTCTATCTGCTATGGTCTGGCCTGCATCATTAAGGTAACTGATAGAATAATAACTATTGGATTTGTCCGTCCCAGATGTAAAGCTGAGAGAATGTTGCTGTTGCAACCCAAAATCTCTAAACAACACATCAAACCAGTCTGTGTTTGCATTTTCGTATTGATTCAAAAATGATTCATTCAATTTCAGTCCTACTCCTGGCCCCCAAGGTATTTGGTGCTGGGCGATTTGTGTATACATCTTCCCCATAGCACCATAGTTCTGGGCTTTCACTGAAGTGGTGATATCAATCAGTCCTTTTTGTGCCATCTCACGATAGACAGACATTTCCTCTGCAGAATTGAGCAAACTGAACTGATTATATGTAGGCCTTAATTTTACGGAATAGTTGCCTGAATAATTCACCCGCAGTGCGCCACTCTTTCCTCTTTTGGTAGTAATCACAATGACTCCATTGGCCGCTCTGGCTCCATATATGGCAGTCGCAGAGGCATCCTTCAATATTTGAAAAGATTCAATATCGTCTGGATTGATATTGGCAATAGACGAGCTAATCAGTGTATTGGCATTACCCGAGATAAAATCATCTGTATTTACGTTGGACAAATCCTCCAGAATCACGCCATCTACTACAAAAAGAGGTTGATTGTTTCCATTGATTGAGGCATTTCCACGAATTCTGATTTTAGGGGAAGATCCAAAGGTACCTGAGACATTGTCTACATTTACACCTGCTACGCGCCCTTCCAATACCCGACTCACATCCACAATGCCTTCCGCCTTGATATCAGCCATCTTTAGATGCTCAGATGCGCCAGTAAAGAGCTTTCGATCTACCTCTTGAAAGCCATTAACCACTACTTCCTGAAGTGCTACTGATTCTTCTTCAAGTTTGATTTGAAAATTTTGATTTTGATTGGAAACCTTTATCTTTTGCTCCTTCATGCCCAGCATTCTTATCACCAGCACATCTCCTGAATTTGCCTGAAAGCTGAAATTACCATCTAAATCTGTAATCGAACCAATGCTGGTGTTTTCGATAACAACAGAAACACCCACCATTGGCTCGCCCTTCGTATCTACGACAGTTCCAGATACTTTTCCTGATTGCGCTAGCACTTGGAAATGCTGAAATAAAAAGAAACTGGCAATAAGGATGAAAAGTATTCTCATAAACCTATTGTACAAATGAAATTACTACTTAAGGTTTTGAAAAGGAATAAATAAAATCTACAGTAGGTTGACTATAAATAGTGTCACCATCTTCACCTTCTAGATCATATATTTCAAAAAAATCATCTATCTCTTCCTGTGTTGTATATACACTTCTGATTTCATCTCTTACTTCATCAGAAATTAACAATAAAGGAGACTGGCTTTCGAAACTGAGCCAAAGGTTGCTATTTTCATTTAACTGCACTTCCCAACCCTGATCATCACCATCAGTCGTAGTCAATGTAAACTCATCATCCTTCAATTCCCAGGTTCCTTCATCAACAGATTCTTCAAGTGAACCTTCAATCCCAATAGTCCTTACGTAAGTTCCATTCTTACTAATATCAAGCTCATAACTTTTAATAACTACCCCTCCAAAACTCAATGCGTTTAATGGAATAGTTGGTTCTCCAGATTCTGTATATCCAGGTCCCAAATTTATCAAACCAAACTCTTCAAGAGTCCAATTTCCAACAATATGCGGTGGCTCCTCATCGTCACTGCTACATGATGCAATAAAAAGTAAAGAGCAGGCTAAAAGTGTAGTTTGTAATAATTTTTTCATAAGATAAAATTTATTGGTTGACAGTATATTGATCATTTTAAATATATCAACTTAAAAACCAAAGACCCCTGTTCTAAGAATAAAATTTTGTCATTTGATTATTATCCATTGATAATTACGAATTACCAAGTTCTTGCAGCAAAACAACAAACAATTTACTTTAGGCAATTCCTGGACGTGTTTTCACAATGACTAATTAAACAAAAAATAATCAGAATTAGTTGATCACCTGTGTACGTTTGCAATTCGTTATTAATTTACAGCCTGACGAATCGACCAAAATACAGTTGAAAACAAACCACAACTTCCTTCAATCACTGGCTCAAAAATGCAAGACACAGTTTGAACTTCAGTGTGATCAACTGACTGTAATATTTCCAAATAAACGAGCTGGAGTATACTTTGCTGACTATCTCGCTCAGCTGTATGCCCAGCCTATCTGGTCTCCTACAATCTTAAGTTTTGAAGAGTTTGTAGAACAGAAGCAAAACAAACATTTTGCAGATGACCTTCAAATGATCTTTCTACTGTATAAGGCTTATAAAGAGATCGTCAAACAGCCTGAAGATTTTGATGCGTTCTTTCCCTGGGGGGAAATGATCTTGAAAGATTACAATGACATTGACAACTATCTAGTGGATGTCCGACACATTTTCCGAGTCATCAAATCTCAAAAAGAACTGGATGAAGCTTTTCGCCATTTATCCGAAAAAGACCAACAAACCATTCAGGGCTTTTGGAAAAGCTTTCTCCCTACTCCCAACAAAAAACAGAATGAATTCATCGCCACTTGGTCGATTTTAACTGAGCTCTATGATCGATTCAATGACCTTCTAAATGAAAACGGTCTGATCTATAAGGGGCGTATGTTTCGCGACTATGCTGAACAAGTCGATTCTTTAGAGTCTTCTGAAACCTTTTGGTTTGCAGGCTTCAATGCCTTGACCAAAGCAGAAGAGTCTATCATCAAATCGTATTTAAAAAATGGAAATACAGACATTTTTTGGGATGTAGATGCCTATTATTACAATGATCAGAATCAGGAATCTGGTACTTTTTTTAGGGAGTACGCTCAGGACGAACATTTCAAACCTTCTATTTCTAGAGATTTAAAAGAAACCATTGGTCAGGCTAAACTAGAAATTGAAATTCTATCTGCTCCTTTTAGTATGGGACAGATCAAAGGCGCTGCGCAGAAAATCGAGCAGCTATCATTGACAAAAGCAGAACAATCTGAGCTGCTTATCATTCTTACTGATGAGTCATTGCTGCAAAGCACTTTGCATGCCCTCCCAGATCAGATCGAGCATGCCAATGTCACTATGGGTTGGCACATAGCACAATCCCGAGCTTACCTTTTTTTATCTAAAGTTCTAGCCTTACATGATAAGTATCAATCCAATCAATTAAAGAAAATCCAACATAAAGAAATTTTGGCTTTATTGGAATACAATGATTTGCTGGCTATTGATTCGGATCGAATAAGCAAATTTGATGTTGAAGCACTCAAATCAAATAGTGTATATCAACTAACCAAAAATGCACAGGAATTTTTTCCTGAAATGGCTGTTCTCCTGTCATCTGTAGACTCTGTACAGGACTTAATAGTAAACCTGATTGCATTCATCAAAGATCAAAACCTAAATCTTCTTTCAGACATAGACAGATCAGTGGCAGTATTGGTACATGGTACGCTAAAAAGAATAAATACTGCCATGCAACAGCACAATGTGCAGCTAAATTTCAATTCGTTTTACAAATTATTCCTGAAGCTGGGAAGTACACTGAAATTGCCATTGTCTGGAGACCACAAGCAAGGCATTCAAATCATGGGAATTCTGGAGACCAGAAATCTATCTTTCAAGCATGTGCTGGTCGTGGGCATGAACGAGGGTAGCTGGCCCAAGGACAGTTCAAATACTTCTTTCATTCCATACAACATTAGAAAGGCATTTGAACTCCCGACTGTAGAACATCAAGATGCCATGCAGTCCTACTTGTTTTATAGATTATTGCATAGCGCAGAGAACTTATGGATATCGTACAATAACATCTCTGAGTTTAATCACAATGGCGAACTCAGCCGATACGTCCGCCAGTTGCAATATGAATCTGAGTTGTCATTTAAGCTAGCGAGTCTGGTCAATCCTATATCAGCTGGTACAGAACCCGTGATTACGATTCAAAAAAGAGAGAATGTCCTGAATGGACTTAATGAATTTTTGGTCAATGAAGGAGGCACGAACAAAAGACTCTCCCCTTCTGCGCTCAACACCTATATAGATTGCAAACTCAAATTCTACTTCCAGCATATTGAAAAAATCAGAGAGCCAGATGAGCTCCTAGAAGACATGGATCCTTCTCTCTTTGGGAATTTATTGCATGGGGCTATGGAGCACCTCTACACTGGCAGACAACACTGGAAGGCAGAAGATATATCAGATGCCAGATCCAGTCTGGATCAAGCCATTAAACAATCTTTTGCTGATCAAAAACTGACAGAAAACAATGAACAAACCGGACGCCAAATAATTGCTTACGAGGTGATTAAAGCCTATATGGAACGCATTTTAGCCTTTGATGAGCAACACGCCCCGTTTGATATTCTAGGCCTCGAAGCCACAGATTATTTTGTTGATTTTCCTATAGAAACCATGGATGGTAGTGTGCAGGTGGGTCTGAAAGGTATTATTGATAGAATAGACGAATTTAAAGAAGTAGTACGAGTATTGGACTATAAGTCTGGACGTGATGATCGCAAATTTGGACTAATGTTTGATTTGATTGATGGAAAGTCTAACAAAAGAAACAAAGCAGTTTTTCAACTGTTTTATTACTGCATGCTTTACAAGGAAAACCATCCTGATATCAAAAAACCTATTCAACCTGGATTATTCAACAGTAAAGATCTTTTTGATGATAAGTTTGATGCTATGCTCACACAGACCATTGACAGAAAGAATAGACCCGTTTTGAATTACACAGATTTCGAAGAGGAGTTCAAGGATGTACTGCTGTATTTGCTCACAGAGATGTTCAATCCTCACATTCCATTCTCGCAAACTGAAGATGAACAAAAATGTCAGTACTGCGCTTATCGTCAGATTTGTAACAAAGGTTAGGAGGATTTTGCTAAACCATTCAAGTTATATTCTGTAGCTTTCTAGTTACAAAAAACAACTTATACTATGATTAAAAAAGTAATAATTGGCATTGTCGTGGTTGTGATTGGCTACTTTGGTTATGGTTTTATGACCCATCGTTCTCACAGCCCTTTGACATCTGCAGAAGGAAAATCAGGCGACTTATCTGTTTCTGTTGACTATTGTCAACCTTCTAAAAAAGGAAGATTGATCTTCGGTAATGAAAGTGATGATGCGCTAGTTCCTAATGGAAAATACTGGAGATTAGGCGCTAATGACGCCACAGAGATTACATTTAGTCAAGATGTGAATTTCGCAGGAGAACCCATCGCAGCCGGACGCTATAGATTTTATGCTGTCCCTAATGCGGACAACTGGGAGTTGTCACTCAATAGTCAATTGGGAGAATTTGGCTTTTTCGAACCAGACTATACATTGGATGTACTCAAGGTAAAAGTACCTGTAAAGTCAAATGCTCAGCAATTAGAATTATTGACCATGACTTTTGATAGTGATTCTACAGGATTGCAGTTGAATATGGCTTGGGACGAAACCATGGTATCTGTACCTATCTCTCAGCAATAAGAAGGCTTTGACACAAAAAAACCGTATCGAAATCTCAATACGGTTTTTTAAAAATTTCTTAATGGCTTAGGCCAATTGAGCATCTAATTTGCCAGCCAATACATTCTTTGGCACTGCACCTACTTGCTTATCTACTACCTCACCGTTTTTGAAAACGAGCAAAGTTGGGATACTTCTCACACCATACTTAGCAGACATTTCGGGATTAGAGTCTACATCTACTTTTCCTACTACTGCTTTCCCTTCGTAATCTCCAGCAAGCTCTTCCACTACAGGTCCGATCATTTTACAAGGTCCGCACCATTCTGCCCAAAAATCCACCAATACTGGCTGATCCGTTGCTAATACGTCACTGAAATTGCTGTCTGTGATTTCTACTGCTTTGTTCATCTCTATTGTTATTTAAAATATTGTTATGCGTCCGAAAACGCAAATATAGTAGAAATAGTTGATGCCAAAAGATTGATTTTCGCAATGAAGGGATAAACAAAAACTATTTACTTTTTCAATAACACGCCCTGGTTGTATTCGTATTCCAACGTCACGTTTCCATCTTGGTCAAACCATCTGGCAATACCATGCATTTTTCCGTTCTCCCAGTGACTCTCTTCCATGATTTTACCATTGTCATAAAATTGTGAACGCTTGCCGTGATACTCTCCTGCGATATAATTTCTTTTTTCAACAATCTTGCCATAATTATAATAGATAAATTCACCATGCTCTATGCCATTGACATAGTCAGCTTTTAGCGTCAGATTGCCGTTATTATCTATTTCTAGGTGCGTACCATGCAAAGTGCCATTGACATAAGTAGAAATGGACTTCACTAACTCATTGGGGTGATACGTAATCCAACTACCATTTCTAAAGCCATTCAAATAATCTCCTTGTTGCTCCAATTTTTCGCCAAATTTCATGGTGGCTTTGACTAAGCCTGGCATGTGATCAAATTCGATTTTTTCGGCATAGTCTGGTAGATTGTCAATACTTTCGGCACCTCCAGAAGTTACGACTCCTGAATCACAGGCAGAAAGTACAAGTACCACCAAAAATAGAAAGGATAAGCTCTTTTTCATTTTACAGAATTTTGATTTTAATGCTCAAATCTAAAATGATTATTGGAAATTTTCCCTTACCAGATTCCAATCATCTAAAGTATCGACATCAATTAATTCAGCTAATAGATCATAGCTCTTGCCCAGAGACTTGATCTGATCGATTGTTTGACTTAAAACCTGATCCGTACTCCAATTGATACCCTCAAATAATGCTGAATCCAGTTGCTTCATGCCTAATAAATAGTAGCCCCCGTCATTAGCTGGGCCAATCACAAAGTCATGGTGTTGAAGCCTGTCAAATGCGTTAGTGATTATGTCAGACGATAACTGTGCACAATCAGTTCCAATGATGCATACCTTACTGTATTTTGTTAATTCTACCTTAAAGGCTTCTTCCATTTTGTTACCCAAATCTCCAGATGACTGAAGTTTATTTTGAGCGGCCGCCCAGGAATCATTTTCAGGAATAAATGAAGTGTAGTAAACTATAACATCCACATTTACCTTGGCCGTTTCCCGTTGGGTAAAAGACAAAAGCTGCTTATATATATGAAGTGCTTGTTCGTCTCCCACAGTCACTGCTAAACGGGTCTTTACCTTTCCAATTTCAGAATTTTTAACAAAAATAATCAAAGCATTTTTAGACATGTTTTAATAATGTTTTGTTTTTATATAACTCAAAAGAAGCTACACCAATAACAATAAAATACTCAATAGCTATCCAAATCATAGGGTGCTGATAACCATTCTCCGTATACCCTGAGTATGATACAAAAACGAGTCCAGACCAGATAATTGGAAAAGCATAACCACTCATGCAACCAAATGCAATCAGTGGAATGACATACCAGGGATGTACTGTGGTGGCAAATATCAATTGAATGAGCAAAATGATAGTAAACGCCTTAGCCCAATCCGTATGTTCTTTGACCTTATATAAACAATAAGTCATAATAAGACCAAAAGCTATGACGGAAAGCCATGGCCCTACAGTTTGCACCACATCGTAGCCTTTGACCCAGTACCCTATGGCTCGCATGAGAAAAAACAAGCCCGCATTGAATTCAAATTTCCGAAAAAACAGATCCAAACCACTGCCCATTCCATCTAGCATTTGAAAATCCAAAAAGGGAAGTGAGAAAAATACTATGCTCACTCCTATTAGGGCATAACTTTTTATGGATTTTTGCCAGCCCAGCTTTCTAAATAATACAGGCAAAAACATCAAAGGAGTCAGCTTTGTCAACACACCAAAAGACAAGGCCAAAGCAGCTTTTTTCCAATTGCCTTTTTCATAAAACCACCAGGCCAACAGAATGAAGAATAATACCATACCCTCGAAGTGCACATTTCCAATCAACTCCAAAATAACTAAAGGATTCAAAGCGTAAAGCACTACTCTGGAGGCACTAGACGTTAGTTGAAAAAGCAACCATATCACGCCAATTTCAAATAATAATAGAATAATCCTGAACGTGGTCAAAGTCCAAAACAGAGACTTTATACCTAAATAAGATGGAATTGAAAATACGTATTGACTGAAAGGTGGATAGGTAGAATGATATTCTTGAGAATTCAATTTTTCGAATACCTCATTCAAATTTTCAGGCTGTTCTTTGATCAGCTCAGCTGGAGTTGATTCATAAGGATTTATACCTTCGGCCCTAATATGACCATCCCAAATAAAACGAAAATAATCGTCAGACAAAGTGGGTGCTCCAAAAAATAGGGCCAATCGTATGAAAATAGCAACAATCAAAATTTGTTTGAAACTGAATTCAGATTTGAAATAGAGCAAACCATAGGCTACAAATGAAATTCCAAAAAGCGACAGGAGCCAAGCACTATTTCTGGCCGTTTCATAATGCAAAAAAAGAATGGGCAAAACCAAGCCAAAACCAAGCCATGCAGTAGTCCATCCTAATGGCTTTTTAGGCATGTTTGATGTGCTTGATAGAGTGAAAAAAAACAATCCCAAAACCAACAGCTAGCATGATATGAAAAATAATCAAGCCAAAATCATGAAGAAGCCATGCAGAAACAATGCCCCAAATAAAATAAACACAAAGTAGCCCTTCCATCAATATCCCCCAAGTAAGCGTTGGTTTGATATATTGATTGCCAAACCAGCTTTCCTTTTTGTTGGTCACATTGAATTTTGGGGTTCGGACAAATGGTGTCTTTACACCTAAAAAACCTTCCATAACAGCAATAGCATTGTGCAAAGCCAATCCCATTGAAAAGGATAAGAAAAGGGGGAATTTCTTTAGAAATACCAATTTGGGATTCACTTTTTCAATTTGCTTCATACCCACATAGTAGAAAGCCGCAATTGAAAAGAAACCAATTAGGAAAAGACTACCTAGGTTGAATAACCACTCTAAACTAGCATTGGCATCCTTAATATAGAGCATAGGAATACTCAAAATAGATGCTGAGAGTAATAGCACAAAAACACTGCTATTGAGTAAGTGAATGGCAGCATGGGCCTTAGTTTTAAAACTCTGATCTGATCTAAAAACTTTGAACAAATGTTTTTTGGCGGTTTCGGCTGCCCCTTTGTTCCAGCGATACTGTTGTGATTTAATCGCAGACATGATCACTGGGAGTTCTGCTGGTGACTCCACGCTTTCATCAAATTGAAACTGCCATCCTCTAAGCTGTGCACGATAGCTCAAATCCAAATCCTCAGTCAGGGTATCCGCAGACCATCCCCCTGCGTCTAATACACAGGATTTTCTCCAGATTCCAGCCGTTCCGTTAAAATTCATAAAACTTCCTGAGCGATTGCGACCACCCTGCTCTACTGTAAAGTGTGCATCCAAACCAAAGGCCTGCATCTCGGTAAGCATAGAATAATTTTTATTCACATGACCCCAGCGAGTTTGCACCATTCCAATTTTGTCATTCACAAAAAAGCCGACTGTTCTTCTGAGAAAATCTGTAGTTGGTAAAAAATCAGAGTCAAATATGGCAGTGAACTCACCCTTGCAAAAATCAGTTCCATACGCCAACGCACCTGCCTTAAACCCCGTTCGATTTTCACGTTGAACATGTCGAATATCAAACCCTTGTGATTGATAAAAATTCACTTTTCTAGCGATCAGATCTACCGTTTCATCCGTAGAATCATCTAAAACCTGAATCTCTAATTTCTCTTTAGGGTAATCCAACCTGACCACACAATCAATCAAACGTTCTGCTACATACTTTTCATTGTAAATAGGTAGCTGTACAGTCACTATGGGTAAGAATTCGGGATCAAATAAAGAGGGCTCTCCTCTTCTTGGACGCGTATATACCCATGTCAGATGCAACTGCCCCAGACTAAACAAAAATATGGCCAACAAAGCCGTACCATACACGATCACTACGATCCACTCCATCTATAAATATCTAAATATCGTTCGAATGATTTTGAATCCGGCCAATAGCGTTCCCTTAATGGTTCCAGATATCTTTGATACACCAATTCTGTTGCGATAGTTCACAGGTACCTCAGCTATTTGCATCTTTAGCTTGGCGGCTTTCAGTTGCATCTCCACTGTCCAGCCGTAGGTTTTATCCTGCATATCCATGGCAAGCAAGCTTTGATACCTTACTGCACGAAATGGCCCTAAATCAGTGTACTGCACTTTGTAAAAAACCTTCAGTAGATAGGTTGCCAACCAATTTCCAAATACTTGCTGGGGAGTCATAGAACCGGTTTCCTTTTTACCCAAAGCTCTGGAGCCAATCACCAAATCAGCGTTACCAACTCTAATGGGTTCTAACAGGGCATGCATATATTCTGGATAGTCTGAATGGTCACCATCCAAAAACACAACTGCATCAGGTTTTGGGTTTATTTCATTGGCGATATAGGACATAGCTTTCAAGCAGGCACTGCCATACCCTCTAGCTGATTCTTCAAGAACCACTGCGCCTCGCTCCTTTGCCACCTCTATGGTATCATCAGTGGAGCCATTGTCTACCACTATGATATGTCTGACACGTTCTTTTGGGATTTCATCTATCACCATCCCAACAGCATTCTGCTCATTGAGCACGGGGATAATTACATCTACGATCTGAGGTTTGGGCATCAATCCTCTGGGTAAGGAATGAAAATGAAATTGGTGAACTTTTCATCTACCACAAATAGGCAACAGAATTCATCTGGATTTTTATAAGCCTCCTTGAAAATGTCAACGTTCTTTTCTTTGACTAAATCACGCTGCACGAATTCATCCAAATAAGAGGCCGAGTAGTTCCATTCAGCATCCAATTCTTTCTGTTTGATCAAAATCTGTCCAACGCCTACATCTGTTTTAGCAATAGGAAATATGGGATACTCCGAGAATCCCCTACTTCTTATTTGATAAGAAGCTTCTTTCAGATTGTCTGATACTTTGATAAAGTCCTGGGTGATAGTTCCCAAGTATTTGCCGCTTAGTTCTGGATCGTTATTCATTGTCTATTCAAAAATTAGAGAATCAAGATTCAAAATTAGCGAGGAATGCCTGATCGGCAAAAGAATATATCCCACTTGATCTGACTTTATGAAAATCTTGAGTCGCAGAGTTACAATTCAAGAGATACTTTCTTTTGACAACGATGGATCCGCAGATTTTGGGTTGTTTTAATGCATAATCCCCTTTTCCTTTAGGAGCTTATACTTTTCCCCACAATTCATGCTTGTCAATTCAGCACCATTGGAACCTTTACCCTTCCCTTTTTTGTATTGGGCTTTGTTTTCGGCTACAAATGAGTTCCAAAAGGCTTGAGCTTCTTCCCTGAAAATATCTATAACATGTCCATCTACTTCTTGATTATGAGCGTCATTGTCAGGATAGGTTTCAATCAGTTTGGCAAGCTCACGATCTACCTGATTCAAGTCATTGATATCCAATTCTCCATGATTAAATCTGGGGACACCAAGCACAAATTTGGTGATATATTGAACGGCATAGATATCTTCTGCATCCAAAGAAGCCCCTTTTACCTCTAGCTCCTTTTGCATGGGCAGAGCAAAACTCTCAGCAATAAAAGAACGCTCTGTACCATCTAGAACAACTAATTCATCATAAGTCTCTTGAAGTTTTTTTGTTCCTGCCAATGGATCTTTCCCTTTCTGCTTGTTCTCTTTCTTTTTGACTTCTATTTCCTTAGCAACAGGCTTAAGTTTTGGAGCCGTGGTGTTCCATGTACTTAGAAATTCGTACAATGGCTTTCTGATTTTGCTTTTTTCTGAATGATGAAGTGAGGCTACCTTATCCGAAATCGTCTGTTGTCCAAAGCATGAAATTGCAAAAAAACAACCTATTAAAAAAAATATTGAAGTTTTGGAGATAGCCATGAATTTGGAGTTGTGAAGTTCTAATGATGAATAAAAATAAATACAATTCTGGAAATCCTCATTTCGAATGATAAAATTTGGTCGCAACGAGATGTGAAAATTTGTTCACTTTTTTATTTACCGCATGCCTACAAGGCATAACCCTTCTTACCGCATAGTCTCATTGAAGTAGTTGCGGTTTATTCAATCACATCAGGTTGATTTTCTATAATTCCGTAGTGTGCATGATCTTTTCCTTTTTCGAGTGCCCATCCAGCATTTCCGAAATCAAAATGCCAGTATTCTTTAAGATCTACCACAAAATCCTCTGCCTCAAAAAGTCCGATGAGCAATGCTCTATTTTCTTTCGCCTCTGCTGATATTTCAGGATGGTGAGGGTAGCATTTTTTATTGAGATCAATTTTCAATCCATCGTTTGTTCCAAAATCCATCACACAATCAGCTTTCAGATCATAAATAAGAGCATCAACTGCTCCTCCAGTGGTGTGTGTCGATTCCTTTTCTGGTGCAATGAAATAAGAAACAATTTTATGAATTTCATCCATTCCCATGTCTGGATATTTCTTGAGCTGTAAGGCCACGCACTCATCCCATAGCATTCTTTGATGATCAAAAGATCGCCATACCGAGCGAATAATCAGTCTTTTATCATCTTTATCCAAAGCACGACTAATTCTCCCTATTTTTTCAAAAATAGACTCTCGTACCAAATATCGATAATCTTCTTTAATAGATGGCTCATAAACCAATTTGAATCCCGCGTCTAAAAGACTTCTCATGGGAGAAAAATCTTCTCTAATCTCTATGGTTGGAAAAAGCATTTTGTGCTTTAGGTCTTTCTCCTCTACCATTTTGCAATATTGGTCGGTATTCATTTGTGTTGACATAATTTTTAATAATTGTTTGTGAGCCCATGACAGAAAGCAATGCACCATAATTTAGACTAAATGTAACCCGATCCCCTACCTCCAATGTTTTTTCGTGAGTATTCAAAATCAAATGATCGCTACTGGCTCCAAGTATCGTCATATTTTCAGGAGGGATTAGGCCATCTGTCTGCACATCTAATTTTCCTATGGCTAAAATGGCACGGTTAATCTGACCCAGGTCCTCAAATACAGGCTTGTTGCCAAAGGCATCCAAACCTGACTCTCCAAAAGGAATAGAAGGTTTGACACCAGAATCTATGACCTCAACTGACAAAGCAAAGGCATCTGTATGTAGATCAGGAATGGGTTTTCTCTCTAATGTTTCACGGCCAAGAAATATGGATTCTCCCAGGCGAAGGTTATTAATTCTTCCCAGCACTTCTGACTTGGTAAACCAATTATAATTAGCAGAATTTCCTCCTGAAACAATGGATAGTATAATATTGAATCTTTTTTCCAAGTCTACAGCCAATGAAGATAACGTTCTCATCTTACGGGCATTGGGTTTAATTCCTCCAAAACATGCCAAATTGGTTCCGATTCCAATGAGTTTAATATTGGGAAGTCTGAGTATTTTTCTAACCATATCATTGAGATCAATGGGCATCACACCTTCCCTCAAATCGCCCATCTCTATCATCAGTATGATTTTATGAACCACGTTCACCTTTACAGCAGCTTTTGATAACAGCTGGATGACTGTCAGATTGCTATTTAAGCTTATTTCTGTATACTTCACGACAGCATCCACTTCACTGGGAAGGGTTCTTAATAAAAGAAATTTGGCGTGTACGCCAGCATCCAAGATGTTCTTAATGTTCTCCAATCTAGAATCTGCCAGAAAATTGAGCCCATTGTTTACCAGAATATTAGCCAGATTAGGGTCACCACAAACCGCTTTGGTAACAGCAAAAATATTAATCCCTCTAGCACCATAAAGCGCTTTCAGGGCTCGGACGTTACTCGCGATTTTTTCAAGATCAACGACTATTTCTGGACTAGACATGGAACTTGGCTCTTTTTTGCAAGCTCTGGAAACACCTCAAATAATTTTTTCATCAATTTTCCACACCCATGTTTGAGCACATCCGTGGTTGGTAGTTTATACTCATCTTCATAATCCAACACCGTTTGATCCACTTCTTGATCTGACATATCTTCATGATTGATTGTAATCGCAATCACCTCTGAATTTGAAAAGGTTTCAATCAAATGAATCTCACTCGCCAATGTAGGCATAGCAATGGCTGGGTAATCGCAATGATTGATTCTTTTAGGCGGATGCTGAACTATGATGGCTTTGGGCAGTGCCCCTCTGATAATGGCAGTTGAAGATGTAAATGCTGGATGACTCAAAGCACCCTGTCCTTCAACAATAATAATATCTGGGTTTTCGCTTTCCACGGCATTTAGAATGGCATTTTCGACTTCACCGGTAGAAAACCCTGAACTCAAAACATCTATAGCTATTCCATATTTAGAGCCTTGAAGCAATCCCGTCTGCCCAGTTGAGATAAACACGGCGTCGATTCCCTCGCCTTTGAGCGCCTCTACCAACTTCACGGCTGTTGTTCTTTTTCCAACTGCGCAATCCGTCCCAAAAACAGTAATTACTGGTGTTTTAATAGCATGAATTTTGCCCGAAAAAATATGAAGGTCTTTTCGTGCTGGAGGTTTCCTGATGTCGCTAATGGTTACGCTATATTTAGCAGCGTTTTGGACAAACTCTTCATCCTCTGTAAAAAACTCAGGCAGTCCATTTACGATATTCATACCAGATTTCATGGCATGAATAATCACATTTCTTTGATCTTCATTCAGAAAAGATTCTAATGGCGCAATACCGTAAATAAAATATTGAGGAATTTGATTCAATGAGGTGATGGCATGATCAATACTACTAAAAACAGGCATTCCATTTTTAGTCCCGTCCAAATACTCTCCAGCATCCTGACCCTTTTTTGTACTGTCTATCACGCCTACTATGTCATATTTTTCAGAATGCCTGACCAGGCCATTGGCCACTTTACCATCAAGTTTTCCTAATTCGTTTTCGCTATAGACTAATGCAGTCATTTTCATTTTTTTATAATTTATTGGTTTACATCCCTTTATCAGATCCTTCTGAAAGTCAGATGTTGAACATGCTTTTCATGTTTCATTATTTAACCAGTAGGTCGCACGGACAAATTCTCATTCCTGAGGTTTTCGGAATTTTGTCTGCTTACTGGGAAATGTTTGAACTATTGTGTAAACAGCTATGCGGAATTGGCTTTGGTTTTAAACACCATACAAAGGTCGTCTTTTGTTTACCAGAAGAGTTATACATTCAAATAAGAGGTTTACACAAATCACACTTCTGCCAGACAAAAAATCCTCAACATTCCCAATACCTACTTCCTCTTATTTGAACAAAAAATGAAATGCCCCATCAGCTGGCCTTCATACAACTAACAAGACCAACTGACAGATGTCTTAGGGATTACTCTTAATTGATTGGCTTTTCTGTCTTTTATTTTTCTTACTATCAACCGGATGAGCCAATAATTGAGAAGTATGAATGGTGGTATAACGATCGCTCCTCCTATCAAAAATTGTTTCGAAAATTGAAATGCGTTATTAAGCAAGGCATATTTGAATAGTATGGTTTCTGATTGTTTAAAAATAAAGCTACCTATCAGACCTGCAATCCAATACAGAGGCATCATGGTGAAAGTATTCCAAATAAGCAAGGACAAAATCATCGCGAACTTGTTCAGTTTTTTAAATGAGATAGCCAGCAAAACCACAATTATTCCGCTGAAACCAGGTGTAGGAAAGGCAGAAATAAATGTGCCTAAAGCAAAACTATATGCCACTTTTCTATCTGAATCATGAGACTTTAAGATAGCCACCATATTTCTTCTAAGCTTATACCATATTTTTTCTTTGAGCTTGCTTGTTGTAAACATATAAAAATGAAATAATTGTCGTTTTGATTGGAACCCAGTCTCTTTCTTAACTGTCATACCTCAGGTAGTTTTATAAAACCTACTCAGGGCGATGAATCAATAGGTTTGCAACTCTGCTAGTAACACTTCTAACTCCGTCCTGGTTTTCTCTAGTTTCACCATGAGTCTATTGAGCATAGACTCCCGCTGTCCTTCCTCATATATCAAATCCTTATCACATAGTGATGGAAATCTCCATTTGAGCATAACCATTTGTTCTCGCCAACTTCTAGTAATATTCATTATATAGTCGAATTTCTTAAGTATGATCTATTGCGTGCCTTTATTCAGGATTTCCCTTTCGAAAAACACCCGATCTTTTGTTTCAGGATGATCGGCCAGTGTACAATAGTAGATTCTCTTGATGTATCGCCTCACCACCAGCTCAACATCTGGAGCTACTTTGGCATAAATCGAATCACCTACCTGATACTTATTATCGCTATCTTCCATGTTTGTTTTAATAGTTAAATTTTACAGACTTACATCCTCATAACCACTTTTGATAATGATTGACAACATTTTAAACTGTTGCTTGGCCTTTATACTATTCCAAATATGAGCTGGGATTACTATGACTTGACCTGTGCATAAGTTGATAGGTTTCTCGTCTATGCTTATTTCAGCTTCTCCATCTAGGATTTGAATCATGTGATCAAAGGGAGACGCCCTAATAGGTAAAGTTTCACCTGTATCAAAAGAAGAAATGGTTATTGTTCCTGTTTTTTTTCTTAAGATAACCTTAGTCACCACTGACCCAGGTTCATATTCGACCATATCGACTAATCGATGATTGGCTGATTTTTCCAGTTCAATATTTTTCATTGATAGCTGCGATATGCTTATTTTTTTAATAACTTAAGTAGGCCTTACTTTTATTTCCTTCCTTTACTCCCCTTTGTTTTTTTCTTTTCTTTTGGCTGCCTTTGCCGCCCTTTTTTCCTTCAGTGTTTTCTCAGGCGCTTTCTTGCCTGATTTGCTCTTTCCCTCTTTTTCTTTTGACATGGTTATCTTGATTAATAATGAATCGCCATAACGGCAATTTATGTTCAATACAAAAGTTGGTCTATTCAGGGAGTAATGTGTTACACTGAGTCAAACCAACGTTACACATATCCCACTTCTGGTGATGAAGAAAGTATTTGAGGAATATTGTTGTCCTATTGATTTTAGGGGTTTAGATAATTGTTTTTGCTTTGGTCTTTGCCAGATATAATAGCTCAATATAGCAATCGGATTGAACTGTGTATTTCAGAATTAACATGATTTTCCTGTTATTGAACAAAAGGTAGAAATGCCTTTCCTTTTCAATAACCAAGTTCAATTCAGACCATACAGATATTGACTCACACTTACCATCAATCAAAAGCTCAATAGCTTCTAGTGACACTAGATACGCTATAAATTTGATCTTTCAACCTTTTTTAGATACCTATCTACTTCTGCATTTGCTCTTTTTGATGCAGTGAAAGAATTGGTTTGATGCAAAATTGCTACTCTCTTAACAAGAGATGAAAATGCAGAAATGATGTTTTTCAATGGAGTTGAGCACAGTGCATCAAATTATATCTTGTCCACCTCTATAAATCCTCCAGATTAGCTTTACGTTTATTCTTTAGTTGTTTGTAAAAAGTTGGGGTCAATCCGGTAATTTTTTTGAACTGATTCGACAGATGAGCCACACTACTGTAATGCAGCTTATATGATATCTCAGTCAAATTTAACTCATCATATATGAGCAGTTCCTTCACACGCTCAATTTTGTGTAATATGATAAACTGCTGAATAGTGATTCCTTTCACTTCTGAAAAGATATTGGCTAAATAAGTATAGTCGTATCCCAATTTTTCACTGATATAATCAGAATAATTAACCTTGGGTAACTCATCTGTATAGTGGATCATTTCGACAATCAAATTTTTGATTTTTTCTATCAAGATGCTTTTCTTATCATCCAGTAGTTCCAATCCTGATTTCATCAAATTGGTCTTGAGCTGAAGTCTTTGATCTGGAGATATATCCTCTAAAATTTCAATCATTCCCAAATCCACTACCACATAGTGAAGACCTAACGAAATGAGCTCTTCTTTTACCATCATTTTGCATCGCAAACTGACCATGTACTTGATGTATAATTTCATTATCGGTTATTTGCTCAAATGGAAAAAACGGGTATCTGCATATCAAAAGCAGATGTGCTAACGTACTTGCTAAAGAATAGAGGCTAACAAAGATACTTTATAATCGTTTGAAGAAGCCATACATTGAGCCAAGTAAAAGATTTAGATTCAATTGGATTGATCTACCCTCTCTTTTCCTAAAGCACAATATTTTAAAATCAGTTCTACGCCAATTATGAGGTATTTTTATAGGCCTTATTTGTTTTGCGGACAAGAACTTACAAAAAAATGTCACTTTCTCAGCTTTTTCTCATTTCAAAAAAAGATAAGAAATCTTTCTTAACGCTTCAAAAACTAAAAAATAGCAGGGAAAACGGACTGATTTCTTATAAAGAATAATTAAAAAGTTGGTTCTAGAATTGTCACACAAAACGAGAGCAATTATTCTGCTATTCATCAATAACTACCATCATTCAATCTCCCAATAGATTTAACTGATCGATCAGTTTCAGAAATTCGTCTCGTTTATTTTTGCTCAATACGGCAGAATGATCTTTTAATCTAATCACATTACCATCAATGCAATCTATGTGATCAATGTTCACAATGTGTGATCTATGGACTCTGAAAAAATTGGCTGGAAGCATTTGGATTAGCTTACTCATAGACTGTAGCGACATGATTTTTCGTCCATCTTTTGTGATGATTTTCACATAAGGTCCATCACCATTAATTACAATTATTTCATTAAATGAGACCTTAACAATCTTGCTATCAGCTTTGATGAATAGTTTATCAGTTTGCTGCGAAGAGGTGTGCTCTGGGAGAATGTCGACTTTGGAGTCTTTAGCAGAGATGACTTTGGCAACCGCCTTGTAAAATCGGTCGAAATCTATGGGTTTTAATAAATAGTCTACCACATCCAATTCATAACTCTGAACTGCATATTCAGAATAGGCCGTAGTGAGAATGGTGGCAGGTTTGTCGGGTAAAATTTTCAAAAAATCAAGTCCTGTAAGATCAGGCATTTGAATATCTAGAAACAGGACATCAATGTGGTCATTTTTGATATGATTGAGAGCCTGGAGTGCAGAACTACAAGCTGCCACCAATTCCAATTCAGGAACTTTACTCACATAATCCGAAAGGATTTTTCGGGCAATATTTTCATCATCAACAATCAGGCACTTCATTTTCATAATGTTATCTTTAGGTCTAACAGATACACACGACCTTCACGAGTGATGTTAATTTTGTGTTTCTCGGGATAATTAACCTCAAGTAATTTTAACGAATTTGTAAGTCCAATTCCTTTACGGTTTATTCGAGTTTCCTCCACTTCTTCCTTGACTGTATTTTCTGTTCGAAAACTAAGTTCACCATTATCTACTTCCAGGCTGATTTTGATCCAACTCTGTGGGTTACTTTCCAGACCCGAGTGTTTAAAACAGTTTTCAATAAAATTAATAAGAATCATAGGTGCAATTCTATGGTTGTTGGTGATACCAGCATGGTAGAAATCTATATTCATTGGGTCTTCATGCTTAAGCATTTGAATGCTTAAAAAATGTTCGATCAGCTCCTTTTCTTTCGATAAAAGAACTTTCTCCTGATCACAATCATACAATAAATAGCGCAGTAGCTTAGATAGCTTTGAAATCATTTCAGCCGCTCGTTCATCTCTCAGATAGGCCAGCCCATAAATATTATTGAGCGTATTAAAAAGGAAATGTGGGCTGATCTGACTTTTTAACAACTTCAATTCAGCCTCAACTCTTTGGGCTTTATGCTCAATTTTTTGGACGGCGTTCTGATAATAGACCTGTGCCACACGGATGCTGGCCATGTAAATCATCCCCAGAAATACCATCAACAGCCATAAGGCTATCCTAACTGATTTAGGAGAATATCTATCACTGATTTGCGTTAGGCCCAACACTTCGGCAGTTATGGAATGAGCACTAATTCCTATAACAAACAGAATGATATTGATACCAGCAAGTAATCCCAGTCTTTGATCAATCTTCCCTTCCCTTGCTAAGTATTCTGGAAAAAGTTTATATCCAAAAAACCAAATGACTACTGAGCCAAAAAAGAAATAAGAGACCAAATAGTACATGGTCTCCGCCAGGCCTCTCTGATAAGCTAACACGAATGTGATGCCACTATTCACGCCAAACCAGAGGATATTAGGCCCCACTTTAAGGAAACGTTCTGTCTTCGATAATGCTTGACTCATCATTGCAATAATATATTCAAATTCTATTTGAACCCGATCAAATGAATGAAACGATCATTTTGTCGCATGAAAGATTCATTTGACTAATTGAAAGACTTTGTTCATCAAAATAACCATTTGGTACATTTATTTGGATGGTTAATAAATCTTTTTTCATGCGCGCTGAGTTCTCAAATAGTTTCGCGTCGAAATCAAAACATAGATACATGAAAAACTTCATCACATTAATAGGTATAGCAGTATGTATTATGTCATTTCATCCATTTGACCAAGGGGATCAAAATAAGATCATTGGAATCTGGGATACGCGTGACGTGCACATAGAAATCTATAAAGTAGATGGCAGATACATAGGAAACCCCATCAACTCAGGGGGAGAGAGAAACACAGAAATAGAAGTACTCAACCTTGAATATAAAAATGGTAAATGGGTAGGGAAAATATATTCCAAAAAGAGAGAAAGGCTTTTGGATGTATTATGTCTAGTGAAAGGGAACAAACTGCTCCTTGAGGTAACTGCCCGATTCGCATCTGCAGATTTGGAATGGACGAAAATTAAGTAAAGGCTCGATGATGCACTCATATAAACTACTATTTAATACGATGTGTGGACTACTCTTACTAAGCAGCTCACTCGCTACATCACAGGATCTTCAACTTGCAGGACTTAGCTATACAAAATTCTCAAATGCTAAAGTATTAGACTCTCCATCCAATGAAGAAATGGAAGTAAATGAATATAATTTCTTTTTTAACATTCCCAAGGTATTAAAGAATGAAAAGATCATTTTGATCAATGGTCTCCAGTACCGACTGGCCACTCCTGTTGTCGACAATAATCTCAATTTGGATTTGGAAGGACAGCAACTACATGTGATAGGCTATCGATTCGCAGCACTACATCAGTTGGGGCGCAAATGGAAGATGTTATTTTCATTAAACCCTACATTATCTTCTACTTTCAATACGGCACTCAACCAAGATGATTTTCTTATTAATGGTTCTCTACACTTTGTAAAGAAAAAGTCAGACCACTTTGAGTTTGGTAGCGGCATAGCCCTCACATCGAGCTACGGACTGCCCAGGTTTATTCCAACAATGCAACTAACATTCAGTTCAAAGCATGCAAAATTTGAAATGTTACTACCAAGACGTATTACTTATGATCACTATTTCGGGAAATTTACGGCAGGCATACAAGTAACAGTAAATGGCTCACGCTATAATGCAAACTATTCAAGAGTTGATGCGCTAAATGAAATTGTACAAGTGAATCAATTATCATATACGCGGATGATAGCCGGACCTTCACTAAGCTATTGTGTGGGAAAAGTTATACTTATTGAAGCTTCAGGAGGTCTCACAATCGCGCGAAAAGTGAGACTTCAAGATGACCTTTCAAACTATGAAAATTACGATATATCCAATAGTCCATTTTTTCAATTTGGAATTGCCATTGTGCCATCAAAAAAAACAACCACTAAGGATCAAATTTCAAGATCACAACAACCATGAAACAGTATTTTCTTCTAACCATCATTTTTATCCCTTCCGTCTTATACGCTCAGTCATTAAGTGACCTTTACAAAAAAGTAAGTCCGAGTGTCGTTGTAATTGAAACTAAGGAGAAAACAGAAAACACCTACGGTCATGCGAGTTATATGGGCTCAAAAGGATCGGGAGTACTTATTTCTGACCAAGGGGAGATACTCACGGCCGCTCATGTAGTAAATAATGCAGAGAGCATTACAGTGATTTTTCATGACGGGCAACGGGTTCCCGCAAAAGTAGTACGTCTTGCCGTGGTGGCTGATGTAGCCCTAATTAAGTTAATCTATTTTAATGGCAATTATCCTGTCATCGAATTAGGCAATTCCGACCTCACAGATGTTGGTGATGACATATTCATAATAGGTGCACCATTTGGAATAGAATACTCACTGTCTAAAGGAATAATCAGTGGCATTGGTGTGAGACAGTCACGAATGGCAGATTTTACCTTCGCTGAATTTTTCCAAACGGATGCAGCTATAAACCACGGGAATTCTGGAGGGCCAATGTTCAATATGAAAGGAGAAGTTATAGGGCTGGTCAGCTATATTGTTAGTGAGTCTGGCGGGTTTGACGGAATAGGTTTTGCCGCTACTATTAATATGACCAAGCAGTTGGTGATTGATAGTGATAGAAAGTGGACAGGAATAAACGGAATTCTTGTGGATCAAGAATTGGCCCGATTACTCAATATCCCACAATCAAGCGGTCTACTTATTGAGAGTGTAGTGGCCTTATCTCCTGCTTTCATGGCTGATTTGAGAGGTGGCAATATACCATTACATCTAAATGGTCAGAAATTGAATATTGGAGGTGATATCATTTTAGAAGTAAATGATATCCCAATTGTATCTGAGAATAGTATTATAGAACTGATCAAATCCGTCTCACTCATGGATGAAAAAGAGAGGAATTCCTTCAAACTAAAGATTTTGAGAGCTGGAAAAGTGCAGGAAGTTATTTTAAAATTTCTTAATGAATAATTCCATCAAACAATTAAATACCTACTCATGAAAAGTCAAATTCACTTATGTCAAGCCGACATTCCAACCGAAATATTAGTTTTTAAAACTAATCTCGCCACAAAAAAAAGGGGCAAAGCTGCTGGCCATATTCTCAATCAAAATTCTTCCATTGTAGAATGGTCAATCGATATGGAGGACATAGATAATGTACTGAGAATAGTTACGAGTGGTAACATATCAGAATACCAGATCATAAAAATGTTAAGAACGAATGGCTTCCTTTGCGAAATTTTGTTGGACTAAACCTTTAATAGGTCAAGAAGCTGTGAGTGTCTTTTTTTGATTCATATAAACCTGAAATGAGAAATCAGTAAAATTGATTTTCGGGTAACTTATAGTTTCTATCATGTCTTAAAATTTTCAATAAAAAAAATCGTCTACCCTCTCCTTTCCAACAGTACAATATTCTCCACATGATGTGTTTGTTTGGCTGAAAAATGGTCTTTATTTGTTAGTATAGGCCGTTTTTTGCGTTTAGGAACTTTTCGCGGACAAAGAACGGACATAAATAGGTTCATTTCTGAAGAATGTATTAAATTCTTTCAAAGTCCAGTCTTCCACGCTTTGCGAATATGCTAAGATGAATTAGCTCAACCTTTCTTCCAATTGATCTTTCCAAATTACAAATCCTTTTCTATCATCTTTATAATCATGCAAAATCTTAGAGAAATAAGATGGAGCTTGTTCCAGGAAAGATTGCCTTCCCTTTTCTCTGATAACTCTAATATGTCGATCGACTTCTTCAAGCCTACTCTTGAGAATGATGCGGTCTTTGCTAATGTGCCAGATGTAGGTAGCCTCTTCTGTATCCAATGTTTCCAATACAATGTGAAACTTTGTGTTTCCAGAAATGAGGAAGACGAAAGAAAATGGCGAAAGAACAAAACGCAATTTCAAAATGCCAAACCCATGCTTTGATGCCAAATATTTGAGCTGCCTTCCGTGTTTTACATTGTGTTTGTCAAGCAGGTCGTCCAATAAATCTTTCCCTGAACCATAGAGTGCTTCTAGGTCTTTCTGTTTTGTTTCCTCATCGGTGATTTCAGCATTCTTTTTAAGAAAGCTCTTCTTGACAAAATGAAACTTTACACTATCAATTACTTCACGGTTTATCTTCAAAAGATCATTGGATTCAGCGCTCTGAGCCTGTAAAATATGATCCTGAAACTCAGCATGAATCTCTACAGAAACATATTTCAACTTCAGCACCTTCGAAAAATAGGGCTTGAGGATGTTAAATTCTGGTCGGATATCTAAATTCTCAATTTCAAAATCCAGTTCAGTTTTGGTTTCCTTTATAAAATGTCTGAATGAGATACCTCCGTATTGAAATTCTAGCTCATCAAAAGATACTTTGACATCACGGTCAATAATTAAGTCTTTATTCAGAGGGGGTTGCTCAGTTGAATCATCAAACAGAGAAGCTTGTCTATCCAGGTTACGGTAGTGAACATTTCGTTTTAGAAATAGCCGATGCAAATAGCCAATCTTATGGTCATGATAATCATAGATGACAGGAGTCACTTCAGAACGCTGTACCCTTCCAATATACTGAATTAGCTTTCCTTTGAATGAAAAAGGATAAGCAAGAAACAATCTGGAAACGTTTTGAAGGTCAGAGCCTTCACCAAAATACTGCCCTGTTGTGATAAGTGCTTGATAATCTCCTTTCTTTAACCTTTCCCGCTTTTCATTTCTCGACTTACTCGAATCGTCACCAGAAAGTGTCACCACCTCATAAGATTGCTTTAAAAACTGATGGAGGGTGTCAATATGCTCTTTTCTTTCCGTGATGATAATGGATTTAAAACCTTGTTTAAGTTCATTGATCACATCGTTGAGAATTAGTCTGTTTCGTGTAGTATCATGTACTAAAGCCTTTGATAGCACTTCAAATTCATCAGTTTTTGGATCAAAAGGGAAGTCGAAACCAGTAGTTCTAATTACAATCCTGGCTCTTTTAAAATTTTCGATTTCTGAAACTTTGATCTCTCCAATAATTTCACCCAGATGAATGAAAATAAGTTTGCCATCTGAGTGCTTCCTAAATGGAGTTGCTGTCAACCCATATTGGTAGTAGGGGGTTAGTTTTGAGATGGTATTTGAATATGTTTTAGCTGGAATGTGGTGACACTCATCAATGATGAGTGTACCAAAATGATTTTTGAGTTCAGGTTTTATTTCTATCTGTTTGGATAAACTCTGAATGATCGCAACAGTGATTTTTTCTCCAACTCTGTTTTTACTGGAACCAATAATTCCAATTTCCTTTTTAGGAATGTTTAAGAAAGCTTGAATACGTTCAACCCACTGATCGAGGAGCTGTTTTCTATGGACAATGATCAAAGCAGGTTGTTGTTTATCTACAATGATTTTTAATCCAATTACTGTCTTACCAGCTCCCGGAGGTGCCACGATGATACCAAAGTCCTTATTTCCAGATGAAGAAATAATAGGTTTTTGATGTGCCAAGAGTTCAATACTGGATTGGAAAGTGACTTTCTTCTTGAGTTTTCTCAGATCATTGAACTCATAGTCTATCTCGTTTGCTTTGAAATGTCTGATAAGTTTTCCTGTGAAACCTCTGGGAATGATTAGCTCAAATTCCTTCTCTTCAATGAGTTTAAAATACCTCTCGGTCCCCCAAGTATTTTTACCCGATTTCTTTTTAACGAAGTATTCAGAATTACCAACATTCAATTCCTCCTTCAAAAAATCGATGAGGGGTAGAGTTAATGATGTTCTATTGATGTGAATGCTACTACCCAAGTTGATTTCCAACTTGGAAGAGGAATCTGAGAAAGTGCTTTTTCCTGCCTCATTGGTGAATTTATCATATAACTTATCAAGCACAAGTGCATCAATTCTTCGTATTGAGGACAGAAAACCTAGTTGATCCTCAAAAGGCTCAAAAGTCACAGGATTAATAAACCAGCTATTTCCTTTTAAGAGTGAATTTCCATAAAGTGGTAACGCAATGAGGTTCCCTAAACCTCTGCCCGAATGAAAATTTTGGTTAGGAAACAGCCGATCAAAACTGGAAGATTTATCAAATGCTGAGAATGCGCCTGTTTGTTCTAAAAGCGTAATCATCACCTTTCTGCTTCTAACAGCTGGATAGTTCTTATCAATGAAGACCCAGACATGCGCACCATTTCCAGATTGGGACCTCTCCAAATAGGATGGAATACCGTTTTCTGAACATAACTCAAGAAAAGCTAAGCTTTCTTCTTTCCACTTTTTACCGTCAAAGTCAGCTGCGATAAACCGACTAGTATTGTCCTCTAGTAAAGGATATCCCCCAATATGTTGTTCTCCTGAAAAATGTTTTTTGAGTTGATAATCATCAAGTTTTAGATAGGATTTCTCAGTAAAATTAGCAAAAGAACCTCCCTTCATTTTATGAAGCTTATATAAGTACGGGTCATAATGATAAGCTGGAGAATACCCTTTCTTATTTCCCTTTTCCCAACGGATAGCGAATACATCTTCTCTGACTTTAAAAAGAGCTTTGTAAAGTCCAAGTTGATCTGCCGAAGGTTTTAAAGAGTTCACTATTAATGGGGTATTAAACTTTGCATTTTTCTGAAAATGACTTTTCTAACAATCCGACCATCTCCCCGTGCTTATTAGGGTTGTATCGTTTAAGCCTTGTCAGGTTTTGAATTTTCCACTGAACCGATGGGAATCTTTCAAAGTCATAGATACCCCAATCAGGTTCCAATTTTGAGAATCCGATTAGAAATTGTTTGTCTGGATCAGTCCAGGACTCAGATATCTTAGAGATAAGGGCGTTCCTCGTTGCTTCAAAATCATCATAGGTAAATGGCTCAGCGGTCATCCCCGAAAACTGATTTTCGAAAGCAGATCGTTGATCTTGTAAGTTGGGTTGAAGTAATTCGTGAATAGGCCTGTTGCTACTGATAGCTGAGAGAAGAAATCCTTTCTTTATTTCATCAATGATGCCCTCATTTTGTAATAGATATTTCACATCAAAAAGGTCACGTGGGTGCTGTCGATCTAGCGCAGCACATATTTTCCCTCCATACAATTGGGATAGTGGAACCACAGGGATTGAGCAAAATGCATCGAATTGATCTTGTGCTTTTTCGCATAGTTGATATTCAACAGGATCAGAAAGAACACCCCGATTGGTTTGATTTACCTCTACCTTAACTTGAAAACTTCGATTGGAAACTTGAAGTTTGGAGACTTCCATTTGATGTTGAACTTTTGCTTTGGGAAGAGCTGTAAGAATTCGGCCTTGTATCCGTTCCAAAGCATCGGAAACATTGTCCAATGAGGTCTTACGATCTTCTATCGGTAGGTATGTCAAATCAATGTCCACAGATAACCTAGGCATTTCACGCACAAAGAGATTGATAGCAGTTCCCCCATGTAATGCGAAACATTTTTCTTTGGCTATCTCTGGTAGAACAGATAGTAATAAGGATACCTGTCCTCTGTAAGTTTCATTCATCATTTAAGCCCAGGTCTTTGTTTACGGTGATTTGATATTTGGGAATATAAGCACCTCCAGTTATGATACTTCTTTTCCCCTTACCCAAGTCTATTTGGTCAAGGTCTATGTGCTTCAGCCAAGCATGTTCTGCCTTATCTGCAAGAAATAAAAAAAGCCTTTTAACTTTCACTGAAGCACATGCTTCTAACAGTTTTTGCACTTCTTTTGGTCTAAGATTATTGAGCCCTTCCATTAGTTCGTAACATTCACGCAAGTCTTGATACTTTGGGACCAGGTATAGACATTCCATGAGTGCTCTTGCTGAATTAGATATTTTAAGCGGAAAACTTTTTCTTTCGATTTGAGTGAGGCCTATATCCTTGGGAAGGAAACCTGATTGGTAATGATTGAATTCAGTACCCCAATCGTAATTTTTAAACCAAACTGGTAGGTTTTCTTCTTTCCCTCCAAACAGTGTTATTCTCTTGGTAGAAAATTCAAGGTAATGAGACTTACCCAATAGAGACAATGCAGTTTTTCCACCAGGATGTATACTTGAATCACCTTGTTGTTGTAGTGAATGCAATGCGCCTTCATAATTGACCTCATCTCCGGTTCTTATCATAGCACCTGTGCCGATAGATAAAAGCCAGTTGCTTTTACGGTATCTCTTTTGTAAGTCAAGGCTGTAGCCTTTTTTTGATAGCCAGGAAGCCAGGAAGACAATTCCCTTGGGTTGAGATTGTAGTAATTGGTTTATTTTACTTCCTTTTTCGGTATTCATAGTACCAATCTATCATGAATTTTAAACCATAACAACTTTTGGTTTAAAAAACCGATCTTAAAGGTACTTTTAGTCCTTTTCAGTTAGAAAATATAAACCGCTTTTATGATGAAGTAAGCATTAAAGTTCATTGTCCGCTAGACATGTTTGTCAATTCTTTGCCCTTGGACAAAAAACGGACAAAAACATGTGGAAATCTAGGAAAATGTTGGGAATGGATGAGAAACGATAGGAAAGCATAAGAAATGGAAAAAGCCTAAAAACGCTGTTTTTGATCCGATTTCCCAACTTTCATGAGAAATTTCTCATTTGATTTCCTATTTATTTTCTCAATTCTAATAAGCAGATGCATTCCACATGATGTGTATGAGGAAACATATCTACAGGCTGCACCTTGGTCACCTGATATTGTTGATCCATCAAAGCGATATCTCTGGCCTGTGTAGCAGGATTGCAACTCACATATACCACTTTCTGAGGAGCCAGTTTCATAATCATATTCACTACGTTTTCGTGCATACCTGCTCTTGGGGGGTCTGTGATGATCACATCAGGTTGGCCGTGCTCAGACACAAACTCATCATTAAGCAGGTCCTTCATATCTCCAGCATAAAAATCAGTGTTGGTGATACCATTCACTTCTGCATTTACAAATGCATCTTGAATAGCCGCCTCTACATACTCTATGCCTACTACCTTTTTTGCCTGCTTGGCGCAATAATTGGCGATAGTACCCGTACCTGTATATAAATCATACACCAACTCATCTCCTTGCAGATCAGCAAATTCTACTGTTTTGTCATACAATATTTTAGCCTGTGCAGAATTGGTTTGGTAGAAAGACTTGGCACCTATTTTGAATGCTAAGTCTCCCATCTTTTCTACAATGTGATCCTTCCCTGAAAAGGTTATGATTTCCTGATCATAAATAGTATCATTCTTCTTTTGATTAATCACATATAGTAAGGAAGTAATTTCTGGGAATTTGCTTTTCAAATGATTCATCAAAGTCCCAATTTTCTCTTCATCATTTTCGAAAAACTGAATCAGCACCATCAATTCGCCAGCATCTGTATATCGAATCATTAAAATTCTTAACAACCCTACTTGTTCTCTGATATCGAAAAAGGAATAGTCATTGGCAATAGCAAAAGATCGAATTTCATTTTTAATGGCATTGGCTGGATCAGCCATCAAATGGCAAGTATCTATATCCACAATCTTATCAAACAGACGGGGTACATGGAAGCCTAACGCATTTCGTTCGATTACCTCATCAGACTCAATTTGTTCTTTAGTCAACCACTTTTTATTGGAAAAAGTAAACTCCAGCTTGTTTCTGTAACGATCAGTTTTGGCAGAGCCAATGATTGGGGAAACTTCTGGCAGTTCTATTTTACCAATACGAGTCAAATGATCCTCCACTTGTTGCTGCTTAAATGCTAGCTGAGAATCATAAGCCAGATTCTGCCATTTGCACCCTCCACATGCGCCAAAATGTTCGCAAATAGGTTCTATTCTTAGGTCAGAGTAGGTATGGAATTTCAAAGGGTAACCTTCCAAATATGCCTTTCTCTTCTTTCGTACTTGTACATCTACCACATCCCCTGGAACTGTTCTTTCTATAAAGATCACCTGCCCATCCTGACGTGCTAAACTTTTGCCTTCTGCTGCTACTGCCTCAACTGTCAGGTTTTCAATTACAATATTCTTTTTCTTTCGTGCCATGAATTGCAAAACTAGATAATCCAACAGTCCAATATTCAATTTTTAAATCCCATTTTTCTTTTTAAAAGTCAAAACCAGACAGACCATCCTAAAACTGAAGTGTTGATTGCAAAAAAATCACTTCATGTCACTATATTGTGTGTTATGAAAAAAGTCCTTTTTCTCATAATCACTTGCTTAGCTCTGCACGCAAAGATATGGGCCTGGCATATTGTGGGTGGCGAAATGGAACTCACACATTTGCAGGATTATACATATCAACTCAATCTCATTCAGTATTTTGATCGTGCACAGAGCACTAACCCGGGGCCAGATTTTTCGGCCACTGTGTATTTTTTTAGAAATAGTGATCACACATTTATTCGAACTGAGACTCTTTTTCAAGCGAGTGATGAATCCGTAGCATATACTAACCCAGAGTGCGCAATAGGTGATCTGCAGACTGGGAGAGTTACTTATACTGCTGAAATAACGCTTGATCCAGATATTTTCAATGAAGAAGAAGGGTATTATGTAACTTGGGAAAGATGTTGTCGAAATGCCTCCATATCAAACATAGTTAACCCCTCTGGTCAAGGCATGACTTATGTGCTTGAGTTTCCTCCAGTAGTGAAAGAAGGTGCACAATTTATTAATTCCTCACCACAGCTATTTCCACCCTTGAGTGATTATGCTTGCATAAACCAAATCTATTACGCAGATTTTTCTGGTACAGATCCAGATGGAGATTCGATTGCTTATTCGCTTTCAACACCTTTGAACAGTTCTGTTGGAGGAACTCCACTACCCATTCCTC
Organism: Reichenbachiella faecimaris; assembly: GCF_900176375.1. Lineage (GTDB taxonomy): Bacteria > Bacteroidota > Bacteroidia > Cytophagales > Cyclobacteriaceae > Reichenbachiella > Reichenbachiella faecimaris. The sequence continues at coordinate 486,871 of NZ_FWYF01000001.1, forward strand.
AACCCAAGCCTTTCCCAGAAATTTTCTTTTCAGGTGGTTTTAGTATTGACAACGTGATTCCTGGAAGTCCCTCACTTGCCATCTCAGATGATGGCTATCTCACTGTCAACCCAACCAACATTGGCCTATATGTCTTTTCAGTTTTGGTAGAAGAATTTAGAAATGGTGAAAAATTGGGTGAACTCAGAAGAGATTTTCAGATGCTGGTAGTTGATGGATGTGATCCTCCTACACCACCAGTTGCAGAAGTCAGGCTTGAAGGGGAAACGGATTTATACACAGAAGGAACTGTCATTAGTTATTCTACAGCTGATGAAAAATGCTTTGAATATTTGGTTGTTGACAATGCAGGAGAAAATGTAAGCTTTAAAGCTGTAGGTGTCAATTTTGATGAAGAAGTATCAGATATTTTTAAAATAGATAGCAGTACAATTATCAATGAGGAAGGTGATACTTTAAGAGTAGAGGTATGTATTTCTGATTGCCCCTACAAACAAGACGAGCCCTTTATCATTGATCTGATTGCCTCAGACAATGCCTGCCCTCTCCCACAAAGGGATACTGTACGTATGATTTTCAATGTGGAGCCTCCGGCCAATAACGATCCATTTTATGAAAGTCCGAGTAGTGCATTCCCAATTCAGCGAACAGAAGAAGAAGGACAGGTGATTGCCATTGACGATTTACTCATTGGCAAAGATGACGATATGGATTCGCTAAGATTCTTCTTTGTGGCTGATGGATACGCCCCAGAAGATTATGGTATGTCTCTTGTACCTGAAACTAACACTTTAGGGGAAAGAAGTGTTACATTCAATTGGAATACGAGTTGTGAATCATATCCATTTGGTGATCAAAATATTTTTGATTTAGGTATTGTCCTAGAGGATTATGACACTTGCGCCCTTGACAGTGGTGATACTCTTTTTTATGAACTAGAAGTTATCCTGCCAGACAATACACTGCCAACTATATCCGTACCATCTAATACCTACAATCGTCTAATCAAAACGAACCTTCCTTTTGAAGTTAGCGCTACAGATGCAGACAATGATCCAATCACGTTAACTGCTTTCGGGGATGGATTTAACCTTCAAAGTATGGGAGCTGTTTTTGAAAACCAGTCAGGTGATGGAAATGTTTCTTCAGATTTCTTTTGGGATCTGTCCTGTGAGAATTTGAATATTACAAGTAGTCAGACCTATAAGATTTTTTTTACTTCAGAAGATGAAGATGTATGTTATGAATCCAATAAAGACACTGTAGAAGTCATTGTAAATGTGATCGTTCCGCCTAACAACACGCCAACATTCGAAGTGGAAAACAACTACACTTTGAGTGTCAATGAAGAGTTTGAATTGGATATTGTGGCCAGTGATGGAGACAATACAGATTTGTTGACACTCGATTTACTATCCAATAATTCTGCACCACCTTCTGAGGGCTTTTCATTTGAACCTAGCACTGGAATTGGAAGAGTATCTTCCAGTTTGTCCTGGACTCCAGAATGTGGTCTTCTTGGTGACAATTTCGAATCCAACACCTATTCAGTAGATTTTTTTGTGTATGACGACAACTGTCCAAATATAGAATCTGAGGTGCATACCATAACTTTTGAAGTAACAGAACTTACGGTTGAATATGGTCAATTTGCACCTCCCAATGCATTTACTCCTAACGGAGATGGCCGAAATGACACCTATTCCTTATCCAATCTTACTGAGCAGTATTACAATCTTCCGCCAGACAATTGCGCAGATCAATTTCAGTCAATTGTGATTTTTGATAGAGCTGGGGGCACGGTTTTCAAATCAACTGATAGAGAATTTAACTGGACCGGACAAGGAGCTGAAAATGGCACCTATTTCTTCCATATAGATTATATAAATACTGACTATAAAGGGGTGATTACACTAATAAGATAGATTAAAAACCCAAACCAACCCGAAGTCCATGCCCATAGTTGGAACCGTTTTGTATCGCACCATAATAGTCCACTCTGAGCACCTTAAACAAATGCTCCAATCCAACTCCATATTCTACATAATGCTGTGCAGCTTCCGTGTATAGATAATTGGCTGATGTAACTACCTGAGCTTTTAACTTCCTGACCAATGGCAATTTATTCAGTATAAAACCATTGAAATGATGATCAACATGCGCGCCAATCCAAGACTTTCTCGTACTGAACTCATAATAATCCAAGAGCTGGTAATTGTCATTATCAAAATTGGCAAAAATAGATTGATTACCACTATGATGCTGATAATCCATAAATGTCATTTGATCATCATTAAGAAAAGTACCAGCCCAGAGGGTGTAGTTGCCACTGCCCAACAAACCATAGTTAGCATCCTGAAATATTCGAACGCTCAACTCATCAAAATCTACCTCAGACCCAAAGGCACTTATACCTTTTCGATAAGTTAAATACAGCATGGGGTAATTGCTCTCAAGGTTGAATTTTTGATCAGGTCGTGTAATATATTTTTGCCCAAACTTAAAATGTAAACTCGTATTAAAGATCAATGCATCATTTGTTCCGAAAGATGTGTTTTGCAATTCAGCACTAGCAGGGGCATTGAGTGAAAACTCACGATCATCTGAATAAAAAAATGAATGGTCTGCTGTATTAAACAACTCATTCCTTCGTGCATATTCCAGAGTAGACTTCCACGTGATACCATTCACCACCTCACTCGAAAAGTATAGTTTCACAAATGATTTCTCGTACAACTTCATGTAGTTCCGACGATTGATCAAGGATTCAAAAGAGTTAATTAGTGGAGTAATAGGCAAATCTGCATTAAACTGAGACACGAACTGGCCTCCTTCGACAAAGGCCCTCGTTCTTTTAATTGGATCAAACTGATAGGAGAACTTGGCCTTGTAATAGAAATCATTACTTGAAAAACCATATCGTACAGTTGGGGTTATTTGATACTTCCATATCCCCTCCTTTTCTCGTGTATAAATGGTTTTGAAATTGACAAGTCCTCCCTCTACTGTGTTGTATTGCACCAAATCATAAATAGGCTGAAATCTGAAGTACTGCTCCTTGAAAGATTTTTGATAAAAATACCCGCCAATAAATAGGTTCTCAAAATTGAACTTATTGACCGCCTTGTCTACTGAATCTTTATACGGTTTTGATTCCATCAACACCTGCAGACTGTCCTTCCATAAGTAGTCAACCTTTTCAAGTTTAGTCAAAGGAATTGGCCTGATTTCTTTCCAATAGTTGGCATTTCTTTGGTTGGCCTCATTTTCAATTTTCAATATTTCATTGTCAAAATAATCTTTTGGGAAAAGTGGGGACTGTGAATCATTATTTCCATTGACTTCATAGTTTGGCTGGATTTCATATTCCGAATGTATCCCAACAAAGTTGCCGTTTCCTCTGAATCCCAATACATTGAGATAGTAAGTGAACCGTTGAGACAGTAGCATCCAAATATCATCTCGCACAGGTGCAAATACCTGATAGATATTCACCTGATCTATAAATTCAACTTGATGCTCCTTGGTGAGTTTTAAATCAATACTATGCAGTCGCCAGGAGTCTTCTATGATATAGATAAAACCTTCAAAAACTGGATCATTTTTTCTCTTAGGAATGACCTTGATTTTATTGACCAAAATCCCTCCTTCTAGAATTGTACCTTCCAGTTTGTAATCATAAAAAAACAAGGCATTATTGGCTATTGGCGATACAAACCCTCTTTCTGACAATCCAGGAAATGTCAATAAGTTATCATAAAAGGAAATGAGCATTTGAGAACCTTGATTGTAACTAAAAGCTGAATTGCTTCCACTTACCTTAGAGGATATCATCACCTCCTTTATCTTGTCTGGACGAGCTACACTGAGCTCTGAGACAGACTCTGATAAATAAACAATCCCTGTATCCAAGGCTATATTGACGCCTAATATTTGATCTGGTTTTTCATCTAAAGTCTGCATGCCTTTGATATACACCTTGCACTTGTAAGCCTGCACTTCTTCTAAATGATATTTTCTTTTGGCTATGGCCTCTCTAATCACAGCATACGCAGGATCCTCGCCTCCTGCCTTAATCACTATTTCATCTAGTTGAAACACTTCTGGTTCGAGCACTACATTTAGGAGAATTCGTCTATGATCAACCTTAAGCGGGATTTGTTGTTTTTTGTAACCCACATACTGGTAAACCAACTCGTAATGACCTATTGGCAGATCGAGGCTGTATTTGCCTTCTATATTGGTAGTAGTTCCTTTAGTTGTATTTAAGATGTACAAAGTGGCATACGGCAAGGGTTCACCACTTTGATCAGTCACGGTGCCAAATAGCTCTGTTGCCATCCCCTGAAACGGAAGACCACTCAGCAATAAACCAATAAATGCATTTTTTAAATATAGACGCATGAAGTAGCTGTCCTTTTAGCAATTTCAAAGACAAATTAATAAAGAATTCAAAGCTGGAAACAATTTATCTCAAAAACGAGTATTACCTCAAGACTTGTTAAATTCGAGTCAGAATTAAATTACAAATGCCCAAAAATCAGACCGTAATCATCACAGGAGGAACTTCAGGAATTGGTAAGGCCTGCGCTGAGCTTTATGCCTCCAAAGGATACAATATTGTTATTACTGGCCGTGACACTGAGAAGCTCAATTCAGTCGTTCAGTCGTTCAAAAATTCAGGTTATCCCATCTTGGGTATTCAAGCGGATGCTGCCAGTGAGTCTGGTGCACAAAAAGTAATAGAACAAACAATCAAGACCTTTGCCTCTATAAATGTGCTGATATGCAACGCTGGTGTTTCAATGCGTGCCATGTTCGAAGATTTGGACTTGAAGGTATTCAAAGAAGTGATGGAGATCAACTTTATGGGCACTGTTAATTATGTAAAATATGCCTTGCCTCATTTACTGGAGTCGAAAGGAACTATCATAGGTATCTCCTCGATCAATGGGCACAGAGGTACACCTGCAAGAACAGCCTACTCCTCTTCCAAATTTGCTATGGTAGGCTTTTTCGAAGCGTTGCGAACAGAGTTACTCTATCGTGGTGTACACGTGCTAGTAGCCAGTCCAGGATATACTGGAACCAATATTCGAAACACAGCCCTGACAGCCCATGGAAAAATCCAAGGAGAATCCCCAAAAGACGAAAGTAAAATGATGACTGCTGAAGAAGTAGCACTTCGTATTTACAAAGGGCATCAGAAAAAAAAGAGAAACTTTATTCTCACTCCTTTGGGCTGGTGGCTCAATTTTCTCAACCACTTCGTACCAAGACTTATGGATAAAATCGTATATAATGTATTGGCTAAAGAACCAGATTCACCACTAAAAGAAAAGACTAACTGATACGCTTGATCATCTTCGATCGAATGTAGACCTCTTGTCCATTCCAATCTACTTTAACCCAAATACCTTCTTCATCTAAGATTTTGAGACGATGGCCTTTTTGCACCACTTCTACCAAATCAGCACCAGCAGATGGCCCTGTCATGAGATAAGCATGATTTTCTGTAATAATGCCTTGCGGTTCACTCAATTCAAAATTGGTCACCCAAAAGAAAATCAGTAAAACCACGACTGCTGATACCGCATACGGTTTTGCGTTTGACCCAGACTTAATCTTTCTATAAAGTACAATGCCAAATAAGAAAAGAGTAATACCTAAAACAAGCAGATTAAACGCTACATAATACTTATTAACCAGGCCTTTAATGAAGGTGGTATCCGAAAGTGAATAACCATTCAAACTATGTTCTGTGGCCAATTTCTCCATTTTGTTTTGCGCACGCTTATCAGAGGTCTGCAAATAATATCTATTCAAATAAAGCAATGCCTGACTGTAATCACCTAAACCTTCTTTGATGTAGGCCATCTTCATAAGCATTTGCGGAGAGGCTTCATTGTTCTCATCCAACAACTGCTCATATATCTCGAAAGACTCTGTATATTTTTGAAGCTTAAATAGTGAATCTGCTTGTCCTAATTCCCCCTTCATATCGCCTCCAAATGAAGAAAAAGAAGAGGTCATCAAGCCGACCAAAAGTATTGTAATAAAATTGAAGATATTGTTTTGTTTTTTACTCATCTCGTGCCTACATTTGCAACCGCAAAATAAGGGAAGGGTCAATAAAAATGAAACTTTCTTCTGCGAAAAAAGTTTGATTCGTTAGCTCAGCTGGTAGAGCAACGCCCTTTTAAGGCGTGGGTCCTGGGTTCGAGCCCCAGACGAATCACTTACTGATAAAGACCTCGGTACCAGCCGAGTTTTTTATTGTCCATAGTCTAATGACTGGTTAGCTCAGCTGGTAGAGCAACGCCCTTTTAAGGCGTGGGTCCTGGGTTCGAGCCCCAGACCAGTCACTTAAAAACATCAAGTGTGAGCTTGGTGTTTTTTTTATGCTCCATGCCTACTAGATTCCCTCAAAACGGATCAGTCTGTATTTCTGGGGGATTGAATATTTTTCATCTTATAGAAATAAATAATAATTCTCTACCAATACTTTTTACGATATAAAGGTCATTTCGTCGGGAGGCACGACCAGAGAAATCTCCTTAGCTACTGGCAGCATGCCAATGCATTTACAAATACTGCTTGACCCTGAGGAGATCCCTGACGGGATGACCTTCAGAGAGTAAGCTTGCCTCGGTATGAAAAACTCTGCCCCCAACTTTACAGACTGATCCCTCAAAACTCATTTTAGAACAAATCGTGGATCAATCCATATTTTTCAGGGATTAGACCCATCCTAATGTATAGTTCTTAAACAGTTGGCTAATCCTGAGTCAATAACCTTTGCGAACTAAAGGGAGGTACGACCAGAGAAACCTTGTCAGCTGGCAACAGCATGTAAATGTCTGTGCAAATTTTCTGCTCGACCTTGAGAAGATATCTTCTCTATTCAAACATTGGATGACGCTGAGCTCGTAAGTTTATTCAGACATCCAAAAATTTCCCCCCAACTTTACCTGATTGATCCCAAACCATAGCTTTTGGAACAAGCTCTTTTACACTTCCGTGTACACAGTACGTCTTGTATCAAATTGATAAGTTTCAGGATTGCCAAAAAGAAGATTACCTGGTTTTTTCGTATCCTCACTGGTGAAAAAATCTATGATCGCGGAAGCCAATTCTTCTTTACTCAATTGTAAGTCTCCGTTTAGGTCTAGCTTTTTAAAACAGATGTCTATGAATTTTATTTCTACTCGCAAAGAAACGAAAAAGCACATATACTCTTGCTTAGACAGAAAATTGTTATGATCCTTGTCGTAGATGTAGAAAATATCTTCCGCAACTTGTTTGGCTACATTTTCAAATGATCCATACATCTCATCTACAGCCACTGCTTCCAAATACTTAAGCCAATTGGTTAGGTTACATCTGCTTGGCTCTTGATTGGCTAAAAATGTAGTTAATTGATTCCAAAAATCTTGCCCACGCTTGGTGATGAAATCCTCCACTTCTGAAGGTGGCATCAAACATCTAAATATGGCCACATTATCCCCAAGACTTTGGAAATCTCTTTGTTGGAGAAGGCCATCATGATCGAAATCAAGAATCTTAAAAAGGTGTGTAAATTTTTGAGTAAGAGTTGAAGAAAGCATGCCGCCAAAGTACAGAAAATCTAGATTATTTCCTATACAGGACTAATCTAGATTCATTACTCATCCCATCCAGCCAAGAATGTCCAATGCCGTGTAGACTAGTGCCAAAGAAAGGATAGCATTAATGAACATTTTGGCCTTTTCGTTCTTCATATACCTTTGAATGAGTGCCCCAAACAGTGCCCATACGGAAACACTAAAAAAGCAAACCAAAGCCAAAAAAATCGTCCAGATCAACAGTAGCAAAGGGTATTCATTAGCTCCTACTAAAAAAGTGGTAAATATCGTCAATCCGTAAAAGAGTCCTTTAGGATTTACGACTTGTAAAAACAAACCTCTGGAATAACTAGCCAGCTGCGTACCATTTTGATTGGCAGTGTAACTGGAGTTAAAGGTTTTATACGCCAGCCAGACAATGTAAATAGCACCTACATATTTCAAGTATTGCTGTATCCAGGGGGCGTAATGCATCAACGAACTCGAAAGTACGGCACAGGCAAATAGCAACAAGAAAAAGCCCGAGACTATTCCCAATAGATAATTCAACGTTTTTCGGTAACCAAAAAGCATACCCATAGACGCACTGGATATGTTATTAGGACCTGGCGTAATAGTGGTAATGAATATAAAGGACAGAAAAGAAACACTAATAAACTCCATATCTACTTAGTTAGATGCAGTTAGTTCATCATTGAATTTCAAGAAAAAATCCACCAGATTATCATCATGTTCTAGTTTCAGCTTCTTTCTCAGCCGATAGCGGGCAGTTTTCACACTTTCAGGAGATATGCCCAAGACACGTGATGATTCTTTCAAATTCATATTCAAGCGTAGCAGTGCAGACAACTTCAATTCAGCATTACTCAATTCGGCATATTGCTTTTTGAGCAACGTAAAAAAATCTGGATGTACTTCTTCAAACATGAGCTTAAAATTTTCCCAATCCTGATCTATACGAAAACTGTCAGAGATCAAATGATTGAGTTTGCTCAATCCTTTATTCGTATCTGGAAGAGACTCCTTTTTCAGTTCATTGATCTTTTCTGTCAAATCACTCATCAATTCATTCTTCTGAATGAAATTTAAAGCATAGGAGGTTAATTCCTTTTTCTTTTGAATGAGCTGATTTTGCAAATCTTTTTCTTTCAGCTTCGAGTTATTCACTTTAAGCCTTAGTATTAATATCATAAACAAAAGAGAAATAATCACAAAGACACCTGTAATCATTGTACGAAATAAAAAGAGTTGCTCTTCTGCCTTTTCTTTTTCTAATAAAGCAATCTGCTTCTGATTTTTCTCTTCTTCATATTTCAACTGCAGCACTTCTACCTTCTTTTGAACTTCCTCTCCCCTAAAAGATTGATCCAATTCGTAGAGTTTACTAAATACATCAAACGCTTCCCTATAGTTTCCTTCTGCAGCAGAGATATCCCTCTTCTCCTGATAGGCATGTATCAAACTAATCTTGTCGTCTCCAGTCTGACTCATCCTAATGGCTGAGTCTAAATAGCTATGAGCCAATTTGAAACGTCCTCTTTTGGCATACAACACACCCAGATTGGAATACAGATCATTGACTAAAAAATGTCTTTCATTTTCGAAAGTAGCGTTGGCTTTTTTCAAATGAATTTCAGCAGCATCCAAAGAGTCCATTCTTAATAAAATCGAGCCTACATTATTGTGTAGCAGGGCTTCTCCATCTACATCACCTATGAGTTGCTTGAAAGCTATTGCTTTGTAGAAATAAAAAAGCGCGGTGTCCAAAACCTGATTTTCAGCAAGCGACTTCCCCAAGTTTAAATAGACAGAGGCCAAACGAACCGTATCCTGCATGGCCTCTGCAGCAGCCACAGCCAGTCTCCCATGATCAATTGCCTTTTCATAATTACCTATGGCATCATATACATTCCCAAGATTAGAATTACTTGACGCAATGCTTCTATAATCTTCATTTTCCGTACCTATTCGCAGCGCTTCCAAATAATAAATTGTGGCATTTTCATTATCACCCCTCAGCCAATAAGCTGATCCTAAAATGTTATTGTAAACGGCAGGCATGTGCTGATTTTCCATCCGCTTGGCAATGACCAACCCTTCTTGGGCTAAAGCTTCCAAAATATCTGGATCACTTTTCCGATAAGCAAAACAAGTACGCGGAATCCAATTGAGCTTTTCTTCAGTATCTGGCATTTCTGCCAATACCTGTTTCAAGGAGTCTAATTGTGCCGAGGCAACAGCATAGGAAAACAGCAAAATGAGTAGTAGTGTGCTGCGCATTGGTTTTTTGAGTTTTAGTAAGAAATAAAATTAGCAAAATTCAGAACATACCAATTGCTAACTTATAATCTACCACTGAACGTAAAACCTAATGGAATGATGCACTGAAATTGTTTACTTTACTAAAAACCATTATTCAAAATGAAAAATACTCTACTCGTATTTCTGTTTTCATGTTTGTTATTCAGCTGTGGGTCTGATGACGACAATCCCAATAATGACTCCAGTAACGTGCTAGAAGATGCTGTAATTCATGAGATTTTAGATACACACAACAGCTACAGAAGTGATGTGGGTATTGCGAATATCAGCTGGTCAGAGGATGTGGCAGTTTCTGCGCAGGCCTGGGCAGAAGAACTGGCCTCCAACTGCGAATTCAAGCATTCTGGGGGAGACTATGGTGAAAATATCTGGGCTGGTACTGAAGGAGCCTTTACTCCTACTGATGTAGTAACCAGTTGGGCTTCTGAAATCGCTGACTATGATTATGAAACCAACACCTGTGCTGCTGGCAAAGACTGTGGACATTATACTCAGATTGTTTGGGAGAATACCACAAAGGTCGGCTGTGGAGTAGCTACTTGCGATGGACTGGATATTTGGGTTTGTCAATATGATCCACCAGGAAATTTTATTGGGGAGAAGCCTTACTGATATAATCTTGCCGTTAGCGCTTTTGCAAAGCGTATCAACGCTATTTCATTACCCAAATCTATAAACTACCTTGATAAACCTATCATTTACTAATCATTTGCATTGAATTACTTGTCTGACGCCTATTCTAAGAGCTACAAATTCAACTCCAACCAATCCAGCGTGGACTGATACATGACATTGTTCTTGTCTGACTGTGGCAGATCACTTTCTTCTATAAACTTCCCGATCTCCAAATCCCCTAGGGGGAATGGATAATCTGTACCTAGAGTGATTTTCTCTGAGCCAATCATCTCTATAATGTACTTGAGGTAAGGTAGATCGTGTGTAATACAGTCCACCCAGAATTTGCCTAGGTATTCTCTTGGGTTGATTGGGTTATCTATGGCTACTAAGTCTGGTCTACAGTTGAAACCATGCTCTACCCTACCAATCGTAGCCAACAGTGAGCCTCCTGCATGTGAGAAGTTGAATCTTACTTTTGGGTACTTCTCCATCACTCCTCCAAAGATCAGCGAACAAGCTGCACGAGAGGTTTCTGCAGGCATACCCACCAGCCAAGGCAACCAATACTTTGCCATGTGCTCTCTACCCATCATCTCCCATGGATGTATCATGATGGCAAGACCTAACTGCTCGCAAGCCTCCCATATCGGATAAAACTCTGGCTCATCCAAGTTTTTATTATTGATATTTGAGCCAATCTGAATGCCAGGCATGCCCAATTCTTTGATTCGTTCGAGCTCCTTCACGGCATGATCAGCAGACTGCATAGGTACTGTACCTAATCCAATGTAATGCTTTGGATAGTCGTTGACCACTTGCGCAATGTGATCGTTTAGATATCGAGACAGCTCCAAACAGTCATTCGCCTTCGCCCAGTAGCTAAACATGACTGGAATAGTGCAAACCACCTGATAGTTTGTATTAAACTTTTCATATTCTTCGATTCTGACTTTCGGATCCCAGCAATTTTCATTGATCTCCCGGAAAAACTCTCCACCTTTCATCATATCAGCAAAGTGAGGTCGCTTATGCACCAAATGGATAAAATCTCCATAGCCAAATTTCTTGGCAAAGTCAGGCAATTTTTCAGGCAAGATATGCGTATGCATATCAATTTTCAGGTTTTTAGTCATGGGTGTTGTTTAATACTTTTTTGAATCTACTGGCTGATTCAATCAATTTCCGAAATTAAGCATTTAGATTTGCCTTTTTGAAATTAGAATAAAAAATTATGACTGCAGAAATCCACACTAACAAAGGTGTAATGAAGTTGGAGTTTTTCGAGAAAGACGCTCCGAATACAGTAAAAAACTTTACTGACTTAGCTAAAAAAGGTTTTTATGATGGATTGACTTTCCACAGAGTCATTCCTGACTTTGTGATCCAAGGCGGATGTCCTGATGGCACTGGTGCTGGTGGGCCAGGCTACCAAATAGACTGTGAGCTGGACGGCGACAATCAATTCCACGACCGTGGCGTATTGTCTATGGCACATGCAGGCAGAAACACTGGAGGATCTCAGTTCTTCATCTGCCATAGCAGAACCAACACAGCTCACTTGGACAGAAACCATACGGTTTTTGGCAAAGTAGTGGAAGGTTTGGACGTGATTGATCAAATCGAGCAAGGAACTAAAATGGAAAAAGTAGTCGTAACTGATTAATTCACCATTCCATCAAGAACTCAAAAGCGACCTTCGGGTCGCTTTTTTTATGCACTCATTTTATTAAATTAGAGCCACATCTAAACTAAATACTATGAGAACTACTATGATATTGGCCTCCTTTGTCTTATTTGGGCTGGCTTGTCAACCCACCAAACAAAAAGAGGAAACCATGACGGCACCCGAAAAAATAGCTCCTCCTACTCTTACCAAAGCATGGGAAACTGACTCAACTATGCTTACCTGCGAATCAGTCATCTATGATACATTTCGTGACGTGTTGTACGTCGCTAACATCAATGGAGTCCCACCCACAGCAAAAGATAACGACGGATTCATATCCATCATTTCTACTGACGGTGAAGTCATAGAACAGGAATGGGTCACTGAAATCTCTGCACCTAAAGGCATGGGCATTGTAGACAGTAGCCTTTTTGTAACAAATATTGACGAAGTAGTAGAAATCGACATACCAAGTGGTATGATCGTATCAAGATATCCAATCGAAGGTGCGGCATTCTTGAATGATATCAGTGTAACCAATGATGAAGACGTTTACATTAGTGATACTGGTACCAACACCATTCATGTATTAAACAATGGAGATATTAGGACATGGCTCAATGACAGCACCTTAGTGGGGCCTAACGGACTCTTGCATCAAGGCAGCCATATTATGGTGGCCTCTTATTATGGAGATGAATTCTCGCGTATAGATATCAATACGAAAATGAGAGAAACTATTACTGATTCAATCCCAGGTGGAGATGGCATTGTTTCCTATGGTGATCACTACATGGTATCCACCTGGAATGGAGAAGTGTATTTTGTTGATAACACGGGCTCTAGTACACTAATTTTAGACACTAAGTCAGCCGGTCAAAATGCTGCAGATATTTGCTATTTGTCAGAAAAAAAATTACTCTTAATCCCCACATTTTTTGGAAATACAGTGGTGGCTTACGCAGTCAAGTGAGTTTTAAGTCGGGAGTCCGAAGCTAGAAGAAGCCCCTCTCTTCAGACTCCTGACTACCATTTTTTCTAGTAATTCAGTTCTCTACTTTCTACATTTCGAAACATACCCTCAGATTTATAAAATTTTCCACGCTCTATCATTCCTAGATATTCTGTCTTTTCTTCTCTTCTTTCATAGACATAGTGGGTACCTAAATAGTCCAGAGAGTAAACATCAAAACCCATAGAAATATCCGAGTCTCGGACGACCAGTGCGTCGAAAAGCATACCAGTATGGGTTTCATAGTTGTGATCGAAATAGAAATACAAGATGTGCCCCTTTTCACTCACTGGGTCGAGGATATGTTCAGATGCCGTATCCATCATAGTATTCTTGACTTTCATTTTTCGCCAAATGAAAAATGGAGATCCTTTACTTGTAAAAAGCTTCCATTTGTACCAGTAGGTAATTTCAATATCTCCTACTTTGAAAAAAACTTTGCGATAGTAAAACAGATTGAGCGAATCAATATATGCCGCAACCACTCCTAAAAAAAATAGTGAAAAGAAAATAATACCTCCCCAGATGAGTCTCTCATCCAACGTTACAGTTCCATTAAGGAGAAAAAGCGATATCAAAGGCTTGTTGTTGGTTTTACATAGAATGAACGACGATTTCACAAAGAAATTGATCGCCAGATTCAAATATTCAAAATAATATCCGAAAATAGCAAATTCGGCAGGTTCCTCCTTTCATATCGACTACCTTCTGGATAATTTTGTGCAAGCAAAGAAATTATGGAATCAGGCGTACATACTACTAAAGAAAAGGCACTCTCACTCAATCTGAACGAATCCATTTATGGCACGTTGGCCGAAATTGGTGCGGGACAGGAAGTGGCTTCCAATTTCTTTAAAGCAGGTGGAGCTTCAGGTACCATAGCGAAAACCATGTCAGCTTATGACATGAAATTTTCTGACGCCATCTATGGCGCTACAAAGCGCTATGTATGTGAGGAAAAATTGCTCAAGATGCTGGACAAAGAGTACCATTTGCTTTCCAAACGGTTGAACCATCGAGCAGATGAAACTCGCTTTTTTGCTTTCGCCAATACGGTTGAAACCATCAATTACCAAAAAACTAACGAAGGTCATGGTTGGGTTGGTGTCAGATTTCAACTTACGCCTTTTGCTGAACCCAATGACTGCATCATTCACGTAATACTGAAAGACCCAGATATGCTTTGGCAACAAGAGGTTCTGGGCAAGATTGGTGTCAATCTAATTTATGGTTGTTTTAATCATTTTGATGACCCAGAAAAATTAATGACATCCATTGTTGATAATTTCAGCAAAGACAGAATTGAAATAGACATGTTCAGATTGGAAGGCCCTGCATTTGACGGTATAGACAATCGTCTGATGAGCTTGCAATTGGTCAAACACAAACTGACGAGAGCAGCTATTTTCAATCAGCATGGTGTGGTCAAACAACCCTCGTCATTTTTATACAAGAAAAATGTTTTGGTACTCAGAGGCAGATTCAGACCTGTCACGCATGTCAACGTAGACATGATGATTGCTGGCGTTCGCCAATTCAAGAAAGAATTGGAAAAGGAGAATGAGCTGTTTGATGTAATTACAGAGTTGACCCTTAAGGATTTAACTCTTGATGGCGAAGTAGATGAAAAGGACTTTTTGGATCGTGTGGATTTGTTGAATTCTCTCGGACAAAACGTGCTCATCTCAAACTATCAGGAGCACTATCGCCTGGCCGTCTATTTGAGTCGTATCACTAAGAAAGGTAAAATTGCCTTTATACTAGGGATAAATAACCTAGCCCGCCTCTTTGAAGAAGAGTACTATACCAACCTTCCGGGCGGAATCATGGAGGCATTTGGAAAACTTTTT
The DNA here is from genome assembly GCF_900176375.1 of Reichenbachiella faecimaris. GTDB lineage: Bacteria > Bacteroidota > Bacteroidia > Cytophagales > Cyclobacteriaceae > Reichenbachiella > Reichenbachiella faecimaris. The sequence goes on from NZ_FWYF01000001.1 coordinate 501,943, forward strand.
GCTGCCAATCAGCAAGTATTGGTCTACCCTAGCAAGGGTGACTCTTCAGATGAATTGAGAACCAGTGAGAATTTTCAAACAGCAGAACACCTCACTCATTTATACGAACATCTGCGAACGAACCACTTCATTCAGGACATTAAAAATGCCAAAACAGAAAACCTTCATATCATTTCTGATCATGTGCTAAGCATGATTCAAAAAGGCGAAGCTGGATGGGAAGTATTTGTCCCTCATAAAGTATCAAATCTGATAAAGAAGAAAAAAATGTTCAAATATTCTGGACAAACCGCTGCTGTATAGGTCACCAATCATCATAATCTGCCTTTGTTAAAAAAAATGTGGGTTATTCCATTTCCTCTTTTATATTCGTGGTTTCGAGTAAAAGCATAACTTTTAAAATGTCGTAAAATTCGTGCATTGACCCATGTACTGCGACAACGTACAAAACAACAGAAAATGGCAGGAAGAGGAAATTTTAGCAATCGTTTGGGATTTATTTTAGCAGCAGCTGGTTCAGCAGTAGGACTTGGCAACATTTGGAAATTTCCCTTCGAGGTAGAAGCTGGTGGAGGAGCCGCATTTGTACTCATCTATCTTATCTTTTGTTTTCTTTTATGCTTCCCTGTGATGGTGACAGAAATCGCCATTGGTAGAAAAACCAACAAAAATGCTGTAGGTGCTTTCAATGCACTGGGATATAGCAAGTGGAACATCATTGGAAAAATGGGGATTGTAGCAGGTGTGGTGATTCTCTCTTTTTATAATGTGGTTGCAGGCTGGGCATTGGGTTACTTCTTTGAAATGGCACAAGGCAATTTTAGTGTTGGCAAAGAATTTGGATCTTACGTTTCAAACATTAGCACAACTGGCATCTATGCAGTCATCTTTATGGCCCTTACAGCTTTCGTCGTTTCCAGAGGAGTTTCTGCCGGAATTGAAAAAGGTGCTAAAATTTTGATGCCTACTCTGATTGTTATGATTTTGGGCCTTTTGGCTTATTCACTGACTTTACCAAATGCCATGACTGGTGTAAAATATTATTTGATTCCTGAATTTGGTGAATTGAACCTAAAAACTATTGGAGGAGCTTTGAGGCAGTCATTCTTCTCGCTTTCTCTGGGCATGGGTACCATCATTACTTATGGCAGTTACTTGTCCAAGAAAGAAAATATTATTAGTTCAACAGTATCTGTGACCTTATTCGATGTGGGGATCGCTTTCTTAGCAGGGTTGATGTTATTCCCATTGGTCGCCTATAGTACAGGTGGCGATATGTCAAATATACAAGGAGGTGCAGGATTGATATTTGCAGCGCTACCAAGTGTATTTGAATCTTTAGGTGCAGGATTGGGAAGCATTTTAGGTGCTTTTTTCTTTTTGTTATTGTCATTTGCGGCCTTGACTTCTACAGTGTCTCTTCTCGAGGTACCCGTTTCATACGTGGTGGATGAACACAAGATCAGCAGACCTAAAGCAACAGCTATTACAGCAGGAGTTATTTTCATAGCTGGACTTCCTTCGCTCGTGGGCAATGGCTACAGCGAAATGTTTACCTCTTTTGTCACTTATATAGGTGCAGAAAAGCCTGTTGGCTTTATGGACTTCTTAGGCCATTTAGCTGATTGTATGCTGCTCTTAGGCGGATTCTTAATCGTGACCTTTGCGGGATATGTGTGGAAGAAGGAAAACCTGAATGAGGAAATAGCTATTGGCTACGAGGGATACGAAAACTCTAGAGTAAAAATATTTATAGGGTTTGCCGTAAGGTATCTATGCCCTGCGCTTCTTGGCATCCTATTCGTCATGGTGGTTCTCAGCAACTTCTTTGGGGTGGATATTATTAATTAGTATCAGGGAACCTATTGACAGTGAAAACCTAGGATTTGGAATTTGTAGAATCAACAAATCCTATTTCTTCACGAAAGTATCTTCTTCTCCTTCTATAATGATAGAGTAATCTCCTGGCGCCAGACGTTTGAGAGGTATTTCTTTGGCCTTGCCTTGCAATATAATATCACCATCCTTTAGGATCTCGTATCGAGCCTCTCTGGAGAAAATCATTTTATCTATGACAAGTTTGGGCGAGAAAGTCACACTTTCAGGATAGTGATAGTGCTCCATTTCTGTAGAATACAAATATCTGCCTTCAGGCAATTCATATTTGATTCTGTACTTATTGCCGCCATCAGTATGCTCAGGAAAGAATACATATTGCGCACCATCAAACCTTCCTTTCGACCGCATTACTTTCACCACATCCCAATAGTCTCCTTTCAATTTTTCAATTTTGAATTTACCATCTCTTCTATCGCCTTTCGTGTACCAGTGCATAATGGAGTCATTGAGCACTAAACTATCAAATTTGAAATTACTATGATAAAGCACTGCCTCTGGGTTGACAATTTTAGGTTTACAACTATCACCATACACCACTTTCACTGAAACTGGTGTGTATAAATCAACCTCGCGGAATGCCAATCGAACGGCTGTTAAGGATAGATTGGTTTTGGTTTTTTTCCCATTCACATAAATAGATTGAACGCAAAATTTGCCTGAGTCGGCATTGTATGGATTTTGAATATACAATCCCTCACCCTTGTACACGCCTGTGAGCAAAAGTTCTTGGCAGAAACCAGTCTGCGAAATCAAGAATATAAGAAAAATTAAATTACGCTTCATTTTACGCTATGGGAATTGAAGTAAATTTCGTAATATTTTTACTTTTAACGAAACTCCATCCCAAAATAATACAATTCTATTCGAAACGTAGAGAAACGATGGGATCTAATTTTGATGCTTTATAGGCTGGAAGATACCCGGATAATAGCCCAACAATCATCCCCACAAGAAAACCAAACAACATCCAGAGCCAAGGCACCACAAAAGTATCAGCCAATAAATTGGATATAACATTGCCTACAATAAATCCCAATATCACTCCTCCAAATCCTCCAATCTGAGTAATCACAATAGATTCTATTAGGAACTGTTGTCGAATGCGCTTTGGGGTCGCTCCCATGGCCTTTCTTACACCTATCTCTCTCGTGCGTTCTGTCACAGATACCAACATGATATTCATCAATCCAATAGACGCACCTAAAAGCGTAATAAAGCCAATAGTGAATCCACCAATTCGTAAATAGCCAGTAATCTCTCCCAGCCGTTCGGCCAAAGATTTCTTTTCTTGTATATCAAAAGAGTCCTCACTTCCAGGTGTATCCCTTCGTATAGCTTTCATCAGCCCTGTGGCTTCTCCCATCAAATGATCCATTTTTGTGGGGTTCTTTACAGATACACCCACTCGATAGTTAAGCGATCTGTTTTTGGCTAATCGACGTGCTACTGTCAGTGGAACAACCACTGCACGATCTGCGCGACCTCCTTCCGTTCCCTGTTTGGCCAATACACCAACTATCTTGAATTTCGAGCCCAGAAAAGAAATGGATTTGTTGACTGCGCGCTCATTTTCTTTAAATAATGTGCTTAATACCTCATTACCTATCAAAACCACATTAGACCCATTTTGATGTTCAAAAGCAGAGATACTTCTTCCCTCTTCTACATCATATCCTTCTACGTAGAGATAGTTGATATCTCCTCCCAAGACCGAAAAATTTGGATTAGTGACTTCTGACCCATATTTAACTTCAGCATTACGGGTCACGGTCGTGTATAGCGCAGTGACTTCTCCTACATTATAGTTATCTACAAATTGGGAAACTTCATCAAAAGTTAATGCTGAGTAACTTTTCTGAGATACTCCAGACTTTTTCCCTCTCTCTTCACGCTTATCTTCAATCACAAATGTGTTTGACCCCAAATTTGAGAAACTATCATTGATAGAATTTTGTATACCATCTATTGCTGTAAGAATGCCCACCAAGGATGTAATCCCTATGGCTATTATGGCTGCTGTAAGAATGGTTCGGAGTTTATTTGCCAAAATGGATTTGACTGCCTCCCTGATATTTTCGATTAGATTCATAGACAAACGCTTATTGACTTAGACGTATGTCGTGGTAATTTATTACAAGTAAGCAACTAATATTTAAAAGTTTGAGTTTAAAAAAGAGGAGTTTGTAAATTGGCAACCTAATATGATGGACATGCGCAAAGGCTTAATTTTTTTCTTCTTTATTGTTTCATTTGGCCTTAAAGGATCACACATCCTTCTTCCTATGGACAATACCCAGGCCAATCACTTGAAGGCCTATGGTATTGCCTACTGGATTTTACAAAATGAAGTCGAAGTAGATTGGCTACTCAACTATAAAGGTGGTGCTTTCATGTTCAAATACGCTCAGAGTTTTGAAAATGAGTTAATCATTCGGGGCGTAAGTTATTTGGTGATTTCTGATGCTCAAGCCAATGGCATTTTGAGCGAAATCGCAAGCCCATCGTCTAACATGGATGCCATGAAACTGGAAAAATATCCGAAAATTGCGGTCTACTCTCCTAAAAGCAAACAACCTTGGGATGATGCTGTCACACTTGTGCTTACTTATGCAGAAATACCTTACGATGTAGTTTTTGACGATGAGCTGATGTATGATGAACTTCCTAAATACGACTGGCTTCACCTTCATCACGAAGACTTTACTGGTCAGTATGGGCGATTCTACAGAGTTTATCAACACTACCCCTGGTACCAGCAGCAACAACGTGAATATGAAGAATCTGCCCGAAAGCATGGATTCGCCAAAGTATCTCACTTAAAACTCGGGATAGTCAAAAAAATAGAAGCCTATGTGGCAAGTGGAGGCTTTCTTTTCGCGATGTGCTCTGCTACGGACACCTATGACATCGCACTCTCTGCTGAGGGTGTAGACATTTGTGAAAGCATGTTCGACGGAGATCCAGCAGACCCACAAGCACAAAACAAGCTCGATTTCAAAAAGACATTCGCATTCGAAAATTTTACTTTAGAACGCAATCCATACATCTATGAATTTTCCAACATAGATACCCAACCCAACCAAAGAGGGCTCAGAGAAAACAACGATTATTTTTCTCTTTTTCAATTTTCAGCCAAATGGGATCCCGTCCCAACCATGCTTACTCAAAATCATGAGCATATTATTAAAGGATTCATGGGGCAGACAACTGCCTTCAAAAAGCGTTTAGTTAAATCAGATGTGATATTATTGGGGGAAACCAAATCCATTGACGAGGCCAAATATATTCATGGAGTCTTTGGGAAGGGATTTTGGACTTTTTATGGCGGACATGACCCAGAGGATTATCAACACCTGGTCAATGAAGAACCCACTGACCTGAATCTCCATCCAAACTCCCCTGGTTATCGATTGATATTGAATAACATCCTATTCCCAGCAGCAAAGAAGAAAAAACAAAAGACCTAATCTCTAACCAACGAGCAAATTCTTTATCGTACATTTGAAATTGAAATAACCAAAATTCCTTAATAACATGGATAACAGAAAATTTTTACCTCTTTTACTAATTCTTGGCTTCGGACTTTTTGTCATTATAGGCCTTTCCTCTAGTTTATTTTACACTATAGGTCCAGCCGAGCGAGCTGTAGTTTTTTATAAATTCAGCCAAGGCTTGGACAAAGAAAATGTTATTGGCCCTGGCTTTCATGTGAAAGCACCCTGGAACAGTGTATATGTTTATGATGTCTCTGAAAACAAAATTGAAGAGAGTATGGATGTATTAGACAAAAGTGGATTATCTGTGAGCGTGGATGTATCAGTAAGATTCACACCCATGCCTTCTAAAATCGGTCACTTACAAGAAACTTTTCAAAAGGACTACATCAACCGTTTAGTTGTACCAGAAGTAAGATCATCTGTGAGACAAGTAATGGGTCGATATACTGCAGAAGAAATCTATTCTACCAAAAGGTCAGAAGTAGAAGGAGCCATTAAAAATGAAACTGCAGAAGTGCTGGGTCAAGAAGGAAATAACGTGATCATGAAGGCTTTTTTGATTCGCGCCATCAACCTACCCGCTCAAATCAAGCAAGCCATAGAAAGCAAGTTACAACAAGAGCAAGAGGCATTAGCCTATCAATTCCGACTTGATAAAGAAAAAAGTGAAGCAGAGAGAAAGAGAATCGCAGCAGAGGGTGAAGCAGCAGCTAACAAAATTATTAACAGTAGTTTAACAAACGAATTACTGAAAATGAGAGGGATTGAGGCTACTATTGAGCTATCAAAGTCACCAAATTCGAAAGTAGTGGTGATTGGGGGTGGAGATGAAGGCCTTCCCTTGATATTAAACAATAATTAGACTTTAAATTGAAGCAATAATTCATTATTTTCGCGTAAAATTTTATTAGTCCTTTCACTAAATCAGAAAAAATCAATGGCAGAAGACACCGCACAAATCAAAGTAGGAGATAAAAGCATTGAACTTCCATTAATAACCGGTACCGAAAATGAAACCGCCATCAACATTGGCAAGCTAAGGGCAGAAAGTGGTTTAATTACCCTTGACCCTGGTTATAAAAACACAGGAGCTACCAAAAGCGCTATCACCTTTTTGGATGGCGAAAAAGGAATCCTGAGGTACAGAGGTTACTCAATAGAAGAACTGGCAGAAAAATCTACTTTTTTGGAGGTGGCTTATTTGTTGATCTATGGCAACTTGCCAGACACCAAAACATTGGAAGAATTCAGAACGGGTATCACCCATCATACTTTGGTGCACGAGGACATCAAGAAGATATTGGAAGGTTTCCCTTCTAACGCACACCCAATGGGCGTTTTATCTTCCTTGGTAACCTCACTGACGGCTTTCTATCCTGAATCACTTGATCCTAACAGATCAGCTGGGGCTGTAGATATGAGCATCATTAGAATTTTGGCAAAATTGCCAACATTCGCTGCATGGGCGTACAAAAACGAAGTAGGCCAGCCCGTGGTTTATCCTGACAATAGTCTGGACTACTGTAGCAATTTCTTGAAAATGATGTTTGCCTTACCAACAGAAGATTACCAAATTGATCCTGTGGTAGCTAAAGCATTGGATACATTATTGATCCTTCATGCTGATCATGAGCAAAACTGCTCTACTTCTACTGTAAGAATCGTTGGGTCGTCTCAGGCTAGCTTATACGCCTCGTTATCCGCAGGTATCAATGCGCTATGGGGACCACTTCATGGTGGAGCTAACCAAGCAGTAATTGAAATGCTTGAAAACATCAAGGCTGACGGAGGAGACACTGAAAAGTGGATGAACAAAGCGAAAGACAAAAATGATCCATTCAGGTTGATGGGCTTTGGACATAGAGTTTACAAAAACTTTGACCCAAGGGCTAGGATCATCAAGAAAGCTGCAGACGATGTTTTAAACAAGCTAGGCGTAGTAGATCCAGTTTTGGATATCGCCAAAGGTTTGGAAGAAGTTGCATTAAAGGATCCTTACTTCGTAGAAAGAAACCTCTATCCTAACGTAGATTTCTATTCTGGTATCATCTATAGAGCATTAGGCATCCCAACTGAAATGTTTACTGTGATGTTCGCATTAGGCAGACTACCAGGCTGGATTGCTCAGTGGAAGGAAATGAGAGAAAATAACGAACCCATTGGTCGTCCAAGACAAGTTTATGTGGGCGAAAAAGAAAGAGGTTATACAAATATCAATAAGAGATAATAAATTTATCTTCTGAAGAAAGAAACCCTGGCCAAACAGTCAGGGTTTTTTTATGTCTGTATTACCTTAGCCCCTTCACTAGAAATTCAACAACATGTACAACGTACTTTTATTTGCGCACTCTTGGTTGAGGTGGATAGTTTTGATCCTCGCACTCATAAATATCTACAAATCATTTGTAGGCACAAGAGGCAATTTGACCTACAGTAAATCTGAAAAAAGTCTGGCAGCTGCTTTTGTAGGAAGTTTGCATTTGACTTTCCTTTTTGGTTTGATTCTGTATTTCATCAGCCCATACGCTTATCAGGCTTTCGCAGGATCTGAATCTGTGATGAAAAATGCTACGCTCAGATTCTGGGCTGTCGAACATGCGTTCGTCATGTTCATTGCCATTGCTATGGCTTCTATAGGAAAGGCAAAGGCAAAAAAGGCCACAACTGATTCTGAAAAATTCAAAGCTCAGTTGATTTTCTTCTCTATCGCACTGGTACTTATGCTGTCAAGAATTCCTTGGGGAGAAGCAGGAAGACTTTTTAGGTTTTAAATAAAACATTTGAATCAGCCAATATATAGGCCAGATTTAACACTGACCTATATATTGGTCAACGCTAATCCAACGGAGAAATGCCAAACTCCGATCTCAAAACTTGATACACCTTGTGAATAGGTAAACCCATAACATTGTAAAAGGAGCCTTGAATGGATTGAATCCCAACCATTCCCAACCACTCTTGAATACCATAGCTACCAGCTTTATCATAAGGCTGGTAGTTTTTTATGTAATAACTGATCTCCTCAGGAGATAAATCTTCAAACTGAACATAAGTTACATCACTAAAACTAACCTTGTGATCAGCACTCGATATACATACTCCTGACACAACCTCGTGTGATTTACCAGACATGGAAGCTATCATTTGAAAGGCCTCCTTTTCATCTTTTGGTTTACCTAGTATTTGGTCATTAGCTATGACCACAGTGTCCGAGGTGAGAATCACCTCATTTTTATAAATAGCTCGATAAGCCTTATTCTTTTTCTCAGCCAGAAACTCTGCAATAGCTTGATTGGCAATACTCTCTGCCAATGACTCATCTACATCAAGCACATGCACCTCAAACTGAAATCCAGCATCTTTCATCAGTTGTTGACGACGGGCTGAATTAGAAGCTACGATCAATTTTTGCATTATTATCTTCTGGTTTGATTGACCCAAATAAGTATCCACAGATCACTTTCGGGTAAAAATAAGTTGATTTTTGTGGCAAGGTGTACCCTGAAAAACACACATCTTTTACTGTCTGCATAGGTATCTCCTGAGTAACAATAGCGGCCTGAACGCTGCCCGAAATCGCCTTCTTAATACAGGTTGACATGCTGCGCTCAAATCTAATCTTCTTCGAACTGGGCTGTTTTTCTTTCTTAATACCCAAGACCTTTTCCATAATAAAGTAGTGGAGAATTGTAATATCTAATTGCTTGAGAACCTCTGGTACTTCCCATTCTATTTCATAATACTTTTCCTGTCTTAATCTAATTTTATAGACCTCATCTCCCATCATCAGACCAAAAGCCCATTTCTTACCTGAAATAACTTCGTTCACGTCTTCATCATTGTCCAATGAGCGAATATGAAAGTACTCAGATAATTTTTCCAGAAACTGTTCAGGATTAAACTTTTTAATCTTTCTAATCAAACGATGCGTAGGAAAAATACGCAAATCATCAGATTCCGTATTGGTCAAATACATGGTGTGAAAATTACAAGGTTCGTCTCCAGTATGGTTCGAATTATTATGGCGCTGCTGATGCAAGTAAGCCAATGCTCCTTGATACCTATGATGCCCATCTGCTAAAATTACCTGCTTGTCTTTCAGCAGGGTCATGATCTCCTGAATGACTTCATAATCATGTATGACACCAAGTACATCCCTCACCCCTTGATAATCTTCACAATCGTAGATAGGACTATGTATCGCATTGTCCATATATGTTTCAATACTTTTCTCAGGATCAGTATAGAGTCCATGTGTAGGACTCACATGCATTTGGGTATGCTCTAGCAGTTTCTTCCTATCATCAACTGAGTGTGGCATCGTGTCTTCATGCCGGAGCAATACATTATCTTCCCAATCGTAAAGCCTGATATTGCAAATAAATCCCTTGCGACAATATTCTTTAGAATCTCGGGGCAATTTGAAGTACTGATAATAGACATAAATCGCAGGGGTCTTGTCCTGAATAATTACGTCTTTCGATTTCCAATCTTCTATTCTACGTTCGAGTAGCTCACCATCTGGCCCCTCCTTAGGAACACTAATATGAATGCTATTAAACTCATTCTTATAAAGTTTTTCGCGATACTTTTCAGAAACTACATCAAATAAGGGAGAAGTGAGTTCATCTATATTTTCTCCTAATATCTCATTATAACGCCATGCGCGAAAAGGTTTGATTTCAGCCATTGAGTACTTGTATAATAATTAACGGTAGCTATTTCTAGCCTTCCATTGTTTCGAACTCTTATGGGTACTCACGGCAGCAGGATTTGTTTCACTCAAGGCCATAATTGCCATAATTGCTGCAATTTTTTCTTCATTCTCAGTACCTGTATCTAGAACCTCAGGTGTAAAATGATGATCAACAAACTTGGTATCAAAGTTTCCACTGACGAATACGTCGTGATTGATGGCATACTTGCAAAACGAAAGTGTTGTCTCTATGCCATTGATTTGAAATTCATCTATTGCTCTAGACATTCTGGCAATAGCCTCCTTTCTGGTAGCTCCTTTGGTGATCAACTTGCCGATCATTGGGTCATAATGAATTGGAATATCCATACCCTCTTCGTATCCGTCGTCCACTCTTACGCCCGGGCCCTGTGGTCTTTTATAGGTAATCAGTTTTCCAATATCTGGAAGAAAGTTGTTTTTAGGATTCTCTGCATACACACGAACCTCTAAGGCATGGCCATTTATTTTCAGGTCTTCTTGTGCAAAACTTAGCTTTTCTCCTCTTGCCACTTTGATTTGCTCCTTTACTAAATCAATTCCAGTGATTTCTTCAGTCACACAATGTTCTACCTGAAGTCTGGTGTTCATTTCTAAAAAGAAGAAATCATGATTTTCATCCACAATAAATTCAACTGTTCCTGCTCCTACGTAATTACAAGCTTTCGCTACGTTGATAGCTGTTTCTCCAATTGCCTTTCTTTTTTCCTCATTAAAGATAGAAGAAGGAGCTTCTTCTATCACTTTCTGATGTCGTCTTTGGATACTGCACTCTCTTTCAAAGAGATGAAGAATATTCCCATGTTCATCACCCAACACTTGCACTTCTATGTGCCTTGGCGAACCAATATATTTCTCAATAAATACAGAACCATCTCCAAATGCAGACTTAGCTTCACTGATTGCGCGAGTCATTCCCTCTTCCAGCCCTTCAGTATCTTCTACCACTCTCATTCCTTTTCCGCCTCCACCAGCACTGGCTTTGATCAAAACGGGATATCCAATTTCGCTGGCCACCTTTTTGGCCAAGGCCAAATCCTCTATGGCTTCATTGATCCCTGGCACCATAGGAATATTATAAGTGGCCACAGCTTTCTTTGCTGCCAGCTTGTCCCCCATTACTTCCATAGATTCTGCAGATGGGCCTATCAATATCACGTTGGCCTTTTTTAACCTTCTAGCAAATTCTGCATTCTCCGAAAGGAAACCATAACCTGGATGTACTGCGTCTACATTGAGGTCATGACACACTTTGATAATGTTATCAATCACCAGATAGGATTGAGCAGAAGCTGCCGGGCCTACACATACTGCTTCATCAGCCAACTTCACATGTGGAGCTAATCGATCAGCCTCGCTAAAAACAGCAACTGTGGATATTCCCATTTCCTTAGCAGAACGAATTACACGGATTGCAATCTCTCCTCGATTGGCTATTAATATTTTCTTAATATTCTTCATTTGGGATAAAGTATTGTTCGAATAATCAATCTAGTAGCGAATATAGATTAAAATATGGCAAAGAAATTGCTATCGGGAATATCAAATAATATTGCGTAAATGTTAACAGAAATGTTAACTTTGCACTCGTTTTAAAAACAGCATTGTTGCATTAAATCAAAGCAAATTAATGGATTTATTTGAAAAATTTAATGAGGATAGAGGCCCTCTAGGTCAGCACTCCGACATGGATAACACTAACTTCTATATGTTTCCAAAGTTGGAAGGACCAATCGCTCCTCGTATGCAGTTCAGAGGTAAAGAGGTCTTAACCTGGAGTTTAAATAACTACCTGGGTTTGGGCAATATGCCAGAGGTAAGAGAAGCGGATACTAAAGCTACTGAAGATTGGGGACTTGCCTATCCTATGGGTGCCAGAATGATGACTGGTAACACCAAATATCACGAACAGTTAGAAAATGAGCTAGGAGACTTTGTTTCGAAAGAGTCTTGTATGCTTCTTAATTATGGATACCAAGGCATCATGTCTATCATTGATGCGATCGTAAATAGAAAAGACGTAGTAGTTTACGATGCTGAGTGTCATGCATCTATCATTGATGGATTGAGACTTCACGTGGGCAAAAGATTCGTGTATCTCCACAATGATATGGAGAGCTTAGAAAAGCAGTTGGTCAGAGCTGAAAAGCTAGCCAAAGAAAATGGTGGTGGTGTATTGGTTATTACCGAAGGGGTATTTGGTATGTCTGGCAGCATGGGCAACCTTGCTGGTGTTATCGAGCTCAAAAAGAAATTTGAATTCAGACTATTAGTTGACGATGCTCACGGATTTGGCACAATGGGTAAAACTGGTGCAGGAACTGACGAACATCAAAATTGTCAAGCTGGTGTTGACCTTTACTTCTCTACATTCGCAAAATCAATGGCAAGCATTGGTGCATTCGTAGCTGGAAGCAAAAACGTAATCGAATTCTTAAAATACAACGTTCGATCTCAGATTTTCGCTAAATCACTTCCAATGCCGCTCGTAATAGGCGCTTTGAAGAGGTTGGAGCTTTTGAGAACCCGTCCTGAGATGAAAGATAAGCTTTGGACTATTGTAAATGCGATCCAGTCCGGCTTAAGAGACAAAGGATTTAATTTGGGTAAGACACAGTCACCTGTTACTCCTGTTCTCTTGAACGGTGGATGGAAAGAGGCTGCCAATATGATTACTGACCTTAGAAACAATTACAATATATTCTGTTCTATGATTGTGTATCCAGTTGTACCTAAGGGTGTTATCATGCTAAGAATCATACCTACAGCTGCGCATAGTTTGGACGATGTGAAGGAAACCATCACGGTATTTGAAGCCATCAAAGAAAAGCTAGATGCTGGTGTATACAGAGATGCAGAAATATCACAATTGGCATAACTTAAAAAAATATTAAAAAACATGGCCTACGCCATTGATTTATGGTTTTTTAGTATAAATTGCCAACTCTTGTTTAATATTCAATAACCTTAAATAGTAAAATAATATGAAAAGATTTAATGAAGTAAGAGACCTTATCGCTTCTTTAGAGGGAGATTTCGAAAAATTCTACGACAAAAAGAATCAGGCTGCTGGTACTAGAGTAAGAAAAGGAATGCAAGACCTTAAAAACCTTGCTCAAGAAATCAGAATCGAGGTTCAAGATATCAAGAACAAAGCTTAATCCGCTGAGTTAATAAAAAATAGAAGGGATGACTAAATCATCCCTTTTTTTGTGTTCAATATTTTATACTCTTCTGCGATTTGTGATCGCAAAGATTCACTGGCTTCTACTAATGGCAGTCTCAATTTACCATTACCAATTCCCATCTGTTGCAAAAGAGCTTTCACGCCTGTAGGATTACCTTCTGAAAATATCAATCTCAGCATCTCTTCCATATCGTTAGCCATTACTTTAGATCGAGAGTAATCACCCGCTAAAGCAGCATTTACTAAATCGGAAGTATGACCAGGCAGTGCATTGGCTATTACAGAAATCACACCATGTCCACCACACTTGATAAATGGCGTAATCAAGTCATCATCTCCTGAAGTTAGAATAAAGTCATCAGGCATCTTTCGGGCGATCTCTTCAGCCTGCACTACAGTATCTCCAGAAGCTTCTTTAATGCCAATAATATTCGGATGCTGTGAGAGAGCTATCACGGTCTTGGTCACCATGTTTACTGATGTTCTCTTTGGTACATTATACAGAATAATAGGCTTGGAAGCCGCCTCGGCAATTGCCTCATAATGCAATTGCAATCCACGCTGTGACGGTTTGTTGTAAAAAGGACAAACTACCAAGAAGGCATCTACGTCAATATCAAAATTCTTGAATTTATTAACCAAGGCCTGTGTATCATTACCACCTAGGCCATACACTATAGGAAGCTTTTTGTTATTCTTAGAAATTACAAATTTTAAGACTTCCAACTTCTCTTTTCCAGTTAATGTAGGCGACTCAGCTGTGGTACCCATCACTACCAGATAGTCCACGCCTCCCTCACTCACATGATTGACCAACTGTTCGAGTGCGTCATAATCCACACTCAGATCTTCCTTAAATGGCGTCACCAACGCCACCCCAGTCCCTCTAAATTTATCCATTTCTTACATTTGTTAAATAGTGATACACTTGCTCAAGATACGTCGTATACTTGTCATCATTTGGGTTAATCATCATTTCAAAGTATTGATCTTTTCCTTCCTCGTATCTGCCTACCCTGCATTTTGCTTTAGACTTGGCCAATATATTTTGGGTGTATTTGTTTTGGTTCCAATCCAAACTTACCAAGAAATCAAAAGGCTCATTTTTGAATTGAGTTACTGATTCTTTTGACCAATTGCCTTTTGCATTCAAATCCTTCTCATTAAAATAGGCATATCCTGGATCTGATATTTTTGCAGCCAGAGGTACGAAAGCCATCGTATTCACTTGTTTTTTGTCAGCCTCAAATTTTTTAATCAAGTCATCTAACATCACATCAGATCTTTTCTCATCTAAGCTATAAAGCAAGCCAATACGTTTTGCCTCCTTATAAGCATCAGAAATACGTATCGCATCATTCTTCTTTAGCGCTAAGGATGTTTTTATTTTTAATAATAACTTTCTTATCATGTTTGGGTATTAGTTGATCATCTGCTCAAAGTCAGACTCGGATATAATGTTGATGTTAAGCTTTTCAGCTTTTTCTAACTTGGATGGCCCCATTTTGTCGCCAGCCACAAGGTAATCTAGCTTACCAGATATTGAACTCACCACCTTCCCCCCGTGATCCTTAATTATGGATTTTAGTTCATCTCTACCATATTTTTCAAATACACCAGAGATTACAAAAGTCTTCCCTCCCAGCACATCACTGCTCGTTTGGAATTGACTTTCATCAACTTCAAAATGGAGACCTGAAGATTTTAGCTTCTGAATCAATGCTTGATTCTCTTCTTTACCAAAATACTGAATCAGGCTTTCTGCAATTCGATCGCCAATTTCTGGCACAGCAATCAATGACTCAAAATCTGCAGCCATCAATGCATCCATGCTTTTGAAATGAATGGCTAGTTTTTCAGCCACAGTTTTTCCAACAAATCGAATGCCCATACCAAAAAGTACTTGTTCAAATGGAACTTGTTTCGAGGCTTCTATTCCCTTGAGTAGATTCTTCACACTCAAGTCCTGAAACCCCTCCAGGTCTATCAAGTCCTCATACTTCAAATCGTACAAGTCTGATATATTATTAAGGAGTCCCTTCTCAAACAAGGTTTTAATGGTTTGCTCACCCATAGAATCAATATCCATGGCCTTGCGATGAATAAAGTGCTCTATTCTGCCCTTGATCTGTGGTGGGCAACCATCCACATTGGGGCAATAATGATTGGCTTCTCCTTCATATCGGACCAAGGCTGTATTACATTCTGGACAGTTTTCAATGTAATGCAAATCTTCAGAGTCTTTTGGCCTGAATGCCATATCTACCCCAGTGATTTTAGGAATGATCTCTCCTCCCTTTTCCACATGAACCTGATCCCCAATCCTCACACCTAGCCTTTGAATTTCATTTGCATTGTGAAGTGAGGCTCTCTTAACTGTAGTCCCAGCCAGCAGCACTGGTTCAAGTTCCGCGACTGGTGTTACAGAGCCTGTTCGTCCCACTTGGTAGGTCACACCATTCAAGCGGGTAGTGGCACTTTCTGCTTTGTATTTATATGCGATGGCCCAGCGTGGATTTTTGGCAGTGAATCCCAAATCACTTTGCTGTTTCAGGCTATTGACTTTGATCACAATGCCATCCGTTTCCACAGGCAATTCATGACGTTTTTCTTCCCAAAGTTCGATATACGCCAATACTTCGTCAATACCTTTGCATTTTTTATACGTAGGTGAAACATTAAAGCCCCATTTAGCCAGTGATTCAACCGCCTCGAAATGTGTAGGCACTGCATTTCGATCCGTCATCAAACTATATAAGTAGCAGTCCAGTTTTCTAGCAGCTACTACAGAAGAATCCTGCATTTTCAAAGTGCCTGAAGCTGTATTTCTTGGATTGGCCAAAGGCTCTTCTCCATCAGCAATTTTTTGCGTATTCAATGCTTCAAATACTATATTAGGCATAAAGACCTCTCCGCGTACTTCGAAGCTTTCTGGAACATCACTGGCTGTAAGCCTGAGAGGTACAGATCTAATAGTTTTGGCATTGGCGGTTACATCATCTCCCTTGGTTCCATCTCCCCTAGTGACCGCCCTGATCAACGCTCCATTCTCATAAGTCAAGCTCAATGCCACACCATCAAACTTCAACTCACAAACATATTCATAAGCCTCTCCTTCAAGCCCTTTATTCACGCGCGTATCGAAGTCTTTCAAGTCTTCTGATGAATAGGTATTCCCCAGTGAGAGCATTGGATATTTATGTGTAACAGTCTCAAAATTTTTAGTAATGGTTCCTCCTACTCTTTGGGATGGAGAGTCTGATTTTCTTAGCTGGGGAAAATCGGTTTCAAGCTGTATGAGTTGGCTCAGTAGCTGATCAAACTCATAATCCGAAATCTCAGACACACTCTCCTGATAGTATTTCTGGTTATGATAATTGATCTGTTCGCTTAGCGCTGCTATTTCTTTTTTTGCCTCTTCTACCGACATGT
Source organism: Reichenbachiella faecimaris (assembly GCF_900176375.1). GTDB lineage: Bacteria > Bacteroidota > Bacteroidia > Cytophagales > Cyclobacteriaceae > Reichenbachiella > Reichenbachiella faecimaris. The sequence goes on from NZ_FWYF01000001.1 coordinate 518,693, forward strand.
ATTTTCACTATTCTAATACGACAAATCTATAAAGACTTTGGCTTTTCAAATCGAGTTCTGTTGAATTATAAACGGATATTTTAAAATATTAACTCAATCAATAATAATTGTTATAAACTAGATTGAGCAGGGTACTTCAAATAGAATTCTTGCGATTGAAAGTTTTTAATTTGAAATTAATATTCCCTATTTAAAAATTGGAATTTGGAATTTAAGATTTGAGCGCGCGTTATACGCTATTATGTCTAAATTTGCGAATTCAAAAAAATCAAATCGCTTTGTCGAATATACTAGCAATAACAGGCCGCCCAAACGTAGGTAAATCCACCCTTTTCAATCGACTCGTAGAGAGAAAAAAAGCCATCATGGACGATGAAAGTGGTGTGACTCGCGACCGTCACTATGGTTTTGGTCAGTGGAACGGAAAGTACTTTACGGTAATTGATACTGGCGGGTACGTGACAGGATCTGATGACATATTTGAAGAAGCCATTAGAGATCAGGTGAAAATGGCTTTGGATGAGGCCAGTGTGATTCTATTCATGGTGGATTGCCACGATGGTATGACAGACATGGACAAGGATTTTGCAAATATCTTAAGGGAACTGAAGAAGCCAGTATTTGTGGTAGCCAACAAAGCAGACAACCCTGACTTGACTTTGATGTCAGCTGAATTTTATGGTCTAGGTTTAGAAAGCGACATTCATGTGATTGCTTCTACAAGTGGCTCTGGTACAGGTGATTTGTTGGATGCGGTAGTCGAACATTTTGAAGACAGTGACCTGGAGAATCCGGAAGAAGGTGTACCAAGAATTTCTATTTTAGGAAGACCCAACGCTGGGAAATCTTCTTTCTTGAATGCTTTACTTGGCAAAGACAGATCCATAGTTACAGATATTGCGGGTACCACGCGCGATGCCATCAACACCAGATACAAACTTTTTGGCAAAGACTTTATTCTTACAGATACAGCTGGGATTAGAAAAAAGGCCAAGGTCAAAGAAGACATTGAATTTTATTCAGTCCTAAGAGCTATTCAATCCCTCCAGGACAGTGACGTTTGTGTAGTGCTTATTGATGCAGAAAGAGGCTTTGAATCGCAGGACATGAACATCATCACGCTTGCTGATAAATACAAAAAAGGCATCATGATCATGGTCAACAAATGGGACCTGATCGAAGACAAGGACAGTAAAACGGCTGATAAATTTAGAAAAGAGATACAGGAAAAATTAGGCAACCCGCTCTCCTATATTCCAATCATTTTCACCTCAGTGATTGAAAAACAAAGGATTTTCCAGGCGATTGAATTAGCCATTGAAGTAAATACCAATAGAACTAGAAGAATCACCACTTCTGAGCTGAATGATGCCATGCTCGCTGAAATCGAGCACTATCCACCACCAGCACTCAAAGGCAAGCATATCAAAATCAAATACGTCACTCAGCTGCCTACCAGAACGCCATCGTTTGCTTTCTTCTGTAATCTGCCACAGTATATCAAGGAACCTTACGAGCGGTTTTTGACCAATAAATTGCGTTCACATTTCGATTTTCGTGGCGTTCCAATCAAAATCTACTTTAGACAGAAATAAGATTGTCAGAAGCCAAGCATCGTCGATTGTTTGAAAACCACTTGCCTGAAAAGGCAGTGGACTACTGCTACTCGCTATGGAGTGAATTGGGGTTTAATTTTCGAATCACACGTAAAAGACAATCAAAATACGGCGACTATCGCTACGATCCAGCTACAGAATCACATACAATCTCTGTCAATCACGATTTGAATCCCTATGCTTTCTTAGTGACTTATATCCATGAAGTCGCACACTTGTTCACCTTTGAGAAACACAAGCGAAGTGTTTCCCCTCATGGAGAAGAGTGGAAGCTACAATTCAAAAAACTCATGCTGCCTATGCTTAGAGAAGATATTTTCCCCATGGATGTACTTGGCCCATTGGCTAGACACATGAAAAACCCTAAAGCCACAAGCACCTCTGACAAGGCGCTATTTGTTGCTTTGCGCAATCATGATGAGAACAAAAGTGGATTATTATTGAAAGAAGTAGAAGCAGGAAGCAAATTTCTCTTCAACAAAAAAGTTTACCGCAAACTAGAAGTGAGACGCACCCGAAGCCTCTGCGAACTCACCAGCAATCAGAAGAAGTATTTGATTTCTGAAACAGCTCCTGTGCAGGTTTTTAAGAATTAACAAATTGGCTGGCGTATCTTTGATACGTGATTCATTTTAGCTGGCATTTAAAATGCCAAATGAAGATAACAGTCACAAATGACTTGCGACCTAGTGAGACGAGGGCGATTGAAGTTTTTTAGAATTGATATATTTAGTGAACAAATAACTTATTAACACATGAAAACCAACCTGATTTGTGCTCTTCTTTTTATAGCATTAGGCTGTTCTGAAAACAAGAACTTCGAGAATATACCCTGTTCTCCAAGTGATCGATCTGAGAATGACAATCTAAAACAAATATTTAAACCTTGTCGGAAATATATCTATCAAGCTAAATATTGGGATGAAAATTATAATCTAATTTCTGACGAAAACATCTCAATGATGGCCACTGGAATAGATTGGGAACATCAACCTGAAAGTCAAGACCAAATTGTTATTCAGTACGGTTTTAATAAAGATCTAATTGACAAAATTGATAAGTACAATATAAATAGCCAATTGAAGCAATCCTGGAAACACAAAACAACTACCGGTATCATTGAAAATGGCAATACCACTTGGATGCATCCATTTCGTCAAAATCAGTACATTTTCACGGAAATCGCACCATTTCCTTCAGTCAATTTTCCATTAGAAACAGGAAAGACATGGGAATCAAATCTAAACATCTATGAGGGCTGGGGAGATTGGTCGGATACTGAGATAAAAAACCAATATGAAGTTATAGGTAAAGACTCTGTACAACTTTCCATTGGCTCATTAGAGGCATGGCATGTAAGCAGTATAGGATACGCTCAGTTTGGAAATTCTTATCATGATTTTTGGTATAATAACAATTATGGGTTCGTGAAAATGATTATAAAAAATTACAAGAATCAACTTTTAAAGTTCGAACTTATAGAAGTAATCGAATAAATCATACCACCCCACAAAGCGCATACAGCACCCTTGCCCCTACATTGGCATTCCATTCCTTATCATTGTCCTGTGGAGCCACTTCACAAAGATCAAAGCCAATGATTTTTCTACCTGAGGCCTTGACTTGATTGATCAAATAAACTGCCTGCTCAAACGCTAAGCCTCCAGGCACAGGTGTACCAGTCCCAGGACATAAGGAAGGCTGAAGACCATCAATGTCGAAACTGACATATACCTTGTCTGGCAACTGAGCCACCATCTCTTTGCACAAGGTTTGCCAAGTACTGCCTTCAAATTGTTGCCATTTCAATTCTTGATCGAAATAAACAACTACCCTTTGATCTTTTTTGACGACAGCCATTTCCTCCTCACAAAAATCTCGAATCCCTACTTGTACCAGTTTGGAGACTGAAGGCACTTTCAACGCGTTGTACATGATAGAGGCATGGGAATTTTCAAATCCCTCATAAGCCTCTCGTAAGTCCATGTGAGCATCTATCTGCAGAATGCCAAAGTCTTCATGCTTTTCTCCTAGCGCTTCCAAATAACCCAAAGGACAACTATGATCTCCACCTACAAGGCCTACGACCTTTCCCTTATTGATATAAGCTGAAGTTTGATTTCTTATTTGTTCCTTCAATGCGAATGTACCGGCATTGACTAAAGTGATAATTTCTTTCGCTTTTGGATGTGCTTTACCTGATTCCAATAAATCTATATACGGCTCCACAAGAAGTCTTAACTCTTGACTCTTGGTTCTAATTTCAGTATCAATAGGAGCCATCCAAATCCCCTGTTTCCAAGGTGCCTCTTGGCCTACTACTTCTAAGTCTAATTGAGCAGAGGCATTTAGAATGGCTTGAGGTCCGTTGCCCGTACCTGCAGCATAAGAAACTGTAGCATCCCACGGTACTGGGAGAAGCACAATAGAAGCGTCATTTTCCCCAAAAGGCAATCCGAAAATCGACCCTTTGACACCTACTGCACTTGGATCATAGTTAGCTGAGCTAGACATAGTGAATCAGGTCTGGGCAGGACGAACCGGTTTGTGATATTTCACCAAGTCCATAGTCTTGTCTGAAATCTCAGCCCAAGACCCTTTGAATTTCAAATGAACCAAACCTGCAGGAGACACATTGCCTATCACCGCGCCACTTACATACTCTGCCAAATAGGTAATGGCGGGATTATGTGCCACGATCACCACTTTATTATTTTTATCTTCGAGCTCATTGATTACCCGAAGCAGTATCCTTGTAGACGACTCATAAAGATCCTCCAGATAGTCCACATTCACAGGGTCATAGCCCAATTGCTCAGCTACCAGTGCGGTGGTAGTTCTTGTACGAATCGCGGTACTCGACAGAATCAAATCAGGTGTTCCCAGCAATTCAGCCATGGTTTTACCCAACTTTGATGCGTCTATCTCACCATCTGACGTGAGTGGTCTTTCTATATCCTTGATATCGAAATTTGTGGAGTCTGCTTCAGCGTGCCTGACCAGAAAAAGTTCTTTGTTCATGTGGTGTAATCAATCTTACAATTGGGCAATTTATTTAGAAATCTAAATTTCGTATTTGCTAAAATCAATTTTTTTTAATCATCTTTGACGCTTTTAGGAATTAATTTTGAATTCTATGTCGAAGAATCTGGTAATAGTAGAGTCGCCCGCCAAGGCGAAAACGATTGAGGGGTATTTAGGAAAAGACTATAAAGTAGCATCGAGCTACGGTCACGTCAGAGACTTACAAAAAGGCAACAACGCCATCGACATTGAAAACGGTTTTAAACCCACCTATGAAGTCTCCAAAGACAAAAAAGATGTCATACGAGACTTAAAGAAATTAGCCAAGAACGCTGAAACGATCTACCTCGCGAGTGATGATGACCGCGAAGGGGAAGCCATTTCTTGGCATTTGCAAGAGGCATTGAAATTGGATGAATCCAAAACGAAAAGGATCGTATTCCATGAAATCACTAAAAACGCGATCAGCAATGCCATCAATAATCCGAGAGCATTAAATGTAGATCTTGTCAATGCCCAACAAGCGCGAAGAGTGCTTGACAGATTGGTAGGATTTGAGCTCTCCCCTATTCTTTGGAAAAAAATTAAAACAGGCTTGTCTGCTGGAAGAGTTCAGTCGGTAGCTGTACGATTGGTAGTGGATAGAGAAAGAGAAATTGACGCTCATACAGCAGAATCTACTTTCAAAGTAACTGCTGAGTTTTCACTAGAAAAAGGAAAAACACTCAATGCAGAACTGCCTTCTAAATTCAAGACCAAGCAAGAGGCTGAAGCGTTTATTAAGGACTGTGTAAGTGCATCATACGACATCAAGAATCTCGAAAAGAAGCCTGGTAAAAAATCGCCTGCACCACCATTCACTACTTCTACACTACAACAAGAAGCAAGTAGAAAAATTGGTTTCTCAGTTTCTAGAACCATGAGCGTAGCACAAAAGCTATATGAGGCAGGTAAGATCTCCTATATGAGAACGGATTCATTGAACCTATCAGATGAGGCAATTGCTGGCGCAAAAAAAGAAATTTCCTCTAGCTATGGTGATAATTTCGTAAAGACGAGAAAATTCAAGACTAAAAACGCATCAGCACAAGAAGCACACGAAGCCATTCGTCCGACCAATTTTTCGGAAAGGTATGCTGGAGGAGATGATAGCGAGAAAAGACTCTATGAGTTGATTTGGAAAAGAGCCATTGCCTCACAAATGGCAGAAGCTGAAATAGAAAAAACAGTGGCAACGATCAATATATCTACTCGCGACGAAAATTTAACTGCTTCAGGCGAAGTGGTGAAATTCGAGGGTTTTTTGAAAGTATATACAGAATCTACTGACGATGAGAGCGAAGAGGAAGAAAACAAAGGTATGTTGCCTCCATTGAATATAGGACAAGTATTAGACCTCAATCAACTAAAAGCTCGTGAAGGATTTAGTCGTCATGCTGCCAGATATACAGAAGCCAGCCTAGTAAAGAAATTGGAAGAAATGGGCATTGGCCGACCATCTACTTATGCTCCCACCATCTCTACAATCCAAAAGCGTGAATACGTAGTCAAAGAAGCACGAGACGGCTATGAGAGAAATTACACGGAGATTATTCTCAAGGATGGTCAAGTCAAAACGGAAGTGAAAACCGAAATAACTGGAGCTGAAAAGAACAAACTCTTCCCTACCAATATCGCGATGATTGTGAATGATTTTTTGGTAGACTATTTCCCTGATGTTATTGACTTTTCATTTACAGCCAATGTAGAAAAGGAGTTTGATGAAATCGCCCATGGTCAAAAAACCTGGAATGGCATGATTGAGTCCTTCTATGGTGGATTTCACAAGACAGTAGAAGAAACAGAGCAAGTAGAAAGGTCTGAGATTGGGAAGGTAAGAGAATTGGGTGACGACCCCGCAACAGGCAAGCCAATAATCGCTCGTATGGGACGATTTGGGGCCATGGTGCAAATGGGCGAAACCAACGAGGATGAAGAAGCCGAAAAACCCAAATACGCCAGCCTTAGAAAAGGGCAATTCCTTGAGAGTTTGACTTTAGAGGATGCACTCGAACTATTCAAATTGCCTCGTGAAGTTGGGGACTTTGAAGGTCAGACGATTACGATAGCGATCGGAAGATTTGGCCCTTATGTCAAACACGATGATAAATTCATCTCTTTAGGCAAAGACGAAGATCCAATGACATTAAGCCTAGATCGTGCGATTGAGTTGATAAAAGCAAAGCAAGAAGCAGATGCTCCTGTTGCATTTTATGATGAGTTGCCAGTTCAGAAAGGTGTCGGCAGATTTGGTCCTTTTATTAAATGGAATGGCATGTTCATTAATGTGAACAAAAGATATGACTTTGATAACCTTTCCGAAGCTGACATCACTGAACTCATAAAGGAAAAAATTCAAAAAGAAATTGACAAAGTAATCCACAACTGGGAAGAAGAAGGTATTGTAGTAGAAAAAGCCCGCTGGGGAAGATCTGTTATCAAAAAAGGGAAGGTGAAAATCGAGCTGCCCAAAACAGTGGATGCGACTGTATTAAGTTTAGATGAAGTACAAGCGATAATCGAGAAAAACGCCCCTGCCAAAAAGAAGAAAGCCCCAGCCAAAAAGGTAAAGAAGAAAAAATAAAAATTTTGCTAGACCAATAAATCAATATCCCTGACCAGGATTCTCCTTCTGTCGAAGTTGATGATATTTTTTTCCTTGAGTTGATTCAAAGTGGTCGTTACTGTTTGTCTGGAAGTGCCTGTGAGATTGGCAATGTCCTTGTGTGTGAAATTGTTTTGAATTAAAGTTTCAAAACCCACTTTCTGTCCACTTTCCACTGCCAATTCTCTTAAGAACTCCACAATTCTAGTTCGTGAATCTTTGGAGGTGATAGATTCAATGCGTTTATCAAGTTTCTCAATTTTTTTGCCCATGAGACCCAGAACCCTTAAAAACAGTGACTGATCAGATTTGGCTGCATCTAGCAGCTCCCTGACTACCAGCACACGGATAATGGTATCATTAGAAAGTACTCGAGCATACTCAGATCTTTTTTCTTCTTCTACCAGAGCCATCTCTCCAAATATACTCCCTTCACCTAGAATAGATTTGACGACTTCGTGTCCTGAGTCATCTTCCTTGGCCAACTTCACACTTCCTTTTTCAATAAAATAAATCAGATCGGAAGGTTCGTTTATTTTGAAAACGTAATCATCTTTCTGATAAGTAATTTGACTTGAGGAAAGTATCTTTTCACCATATTCCAGAAGTATATCTGATCCATTATTCTTCATATCCTTGAGGTGTTATTATTTTGACCAACTAATTACCTAAACACCCAAGCGATCAATTACCACTATTGAAAGCTGATGGAGAAATGTCTTTAATTTCTATCAATCCTTGGGTTTATCTACATCACATTTATATTTGCCGCATATCTTATACGATGACCTATTTATACTTAAAGTCACTTCATATCATTTTTGTTGTCACGTGGTTTGCTGGGCTATTCTACATGGTAAGGCTATTTATTTATACCACAGAAGCCTCTGTCAAGGGTGAACCTGAAAGGTCTATTTTGCTCAAGCAATTACTGTTGATGCAAAGTCGACTTTGGTATATTATTTCATGGCCGTCAGCCGTCACAACATGGATTTTGGGTACCTGGTTAGCTCTAGAAAGTGGCTTTTGGACGATGCCATGGTTTCATTTGAAACTTCTATTTGTGATTGGTCTTTTTCTGTACCACATTATTTGCCATAAGCTTTTCGTACAGATGAAAAACGGAATTTTTAAGTACTCTTCCACAAAACTTCGCATTTGGAATGAAGTGGCTACACTTTTCTTGTTTGCTATCGTATTTATTGTGGTATTAAAAAACACCTTGAGCTGGATTTGGGGAATAATCGGAATTATTCTTATTGGCATTCTACTCATGTTAGGTATTAAGCTTTATAAAAAATTTAGAAATGATTAAAAACATAGCACCTACCCTTCTTTTCCTATTCATTACGCTATTGATTACTTCTTGCGATCAGCCTTATGGCAAAAACGAATTACCAATTATGGGCAGGAAGAAAATCGTAGAAAGGGAAGTGGACGGAAAAGTAGTAATGGACACGTTGGATCATAGGATAGCTGACTTTGCCTTCTACGATCAGGACAGTTCATTAATCACCAATGAAACTTTTAAAAATCAGATTTACATTTCAGATTTTTTCTTTACTTCTTGTCCTACGATTTGCCCAAAAATGAAAAAACAAATGCTGAGGGTCTACACCAAATTTGAGGAAAATTCTAATGTTTCATTACTCTCACATACCATTGATCCCAGGCATGATAATGTGGAAGTGCTCCATGATTACGCGGAAGCCCTGGGTGTTAAAAGTTCTAAATGGCACTTCGTGACAGGTGACGAAGATACGATCTACAAACTGGGTGAGAAAAGTTATATGGTGACTGCTGGTGAAGAAGTGGATGCTCCTGGCGGTTACATCCATAGTGGTGCTTTTTTGCTCATAGATGATCAAAGACGCATTCGAGGCGTTTACGATGGTACCATGGAAGAACAGGTAGACATATTACTTTCAGATGTCGATTTATTGCTCAAAGAACTGGCCGGTAAGAAATGAGCATTTTTAATCATTCCATTCCACTGGTCATACTTTGCCTAATTATTTTCAGCTGTAGATCTGACAACAGATACTCTGGAAGTGAAGCCATAAAGTTCGATCAGTATATGTTTCAGGGAGAACAGTTATATGCTGCACGCTGTCTCAATTGTCATCAGAATGATGGCACTGGATTGGGCAAATTGATTCCTCCCTTGACCACTGATTTCATCACTAAACAAAAGGATTTGGCGATTTGCGGAATCAAACACGGCCTTGAAGGCCCAATGGAAATCAATGGCACTGCTTATGATGGTATCATGCCAAACAACCCTAGACTGACTCCACTCGAAATAGCTGAAATAATGACCTACATCAGCAACTCTTGGGACAACGATTATGGCATGGTCAATATAAATGAAGTGAAAACTGCACTTGAAAAATGCTTGGATTAATTATTCTCAAGCAAATACTTTTCAGCCTCATTTTTTGAGTTGATCATATCATCTCGTACTTTTTGAATACTTTCTCTTTGCTCTTTGAGGTACTGAATCACTTCACCATGGGGTGTCCCTTCTTTTACCTGCTCAAACTTCCGCATCCACTCCATCATACCTTCATTGGCATCTTTCAGCTTTTTTGAAAGGGATCTCATTTCATTGATTTCTTCCGAGCTATCCGTCAAAGAATCTAAAGCAAGTGAATCAGCCTTTTGAGAAAGCTCAGAAGCCAGTGCTCTGAGATTACCCATTTTAGGCATGACCTCATCGTGCACCAACATGACTTCATCAAACAAAGCTTGTTGCTCTTTCTTTTCAGAATTACACGCCACTACCGTCAATGCAATGAGTCCAGAGATTAGTACGTTATTTATTCTATTAATCATAGTTTCTTTATTTGAATAATTACAAATGTAAAAATTTCATAATCCTAAAAAACATAAACACATATAATCGCTCAAATTTTGATAAGGCCTCTATTATCAGTATCTTGAATAAGAATTAAAAATTACTAGCTATGGTTTCTATTCTATTATTTTTTTCAATTAGCATTTTGGGTGTATGCTATTACAGATACAAAACAATCCTAAAAAAAGAACATCACAACTGAACTAACCAAGTTTGCCCCTATTCTCAATCGCCTTTAGAATTCGATCTATTTGCTTCACGTGATGATTGTAATGATCTTCTAAAAATGTGATGGCCTGAAGCAGTGAAAATCTTCCAGCAAATGGATGCTTAAAAATCAACTTATCTAGAGACTCCTCAGGAAAAGTCTCAATCAAATCTTTAATCTCACTTCTATTCTTTTCAAACTGCGATTTCAATTTTTCAAAGGAATACTCATTAGACGGCTCTGGCAGTTGCTTGGGCATTTTGAACCTTACTGGCGAGTCTAGCAGCCATTTCAAAAGCTTTGAGCGAACTTTGGAAGCGAAATCTCTCTTGCCCACAGTATCTAGTCCCAGCATTTTCTTTTTAATGTATCTGACCGTACCAAATTCCGAATTTGACAAATGTGATAAAACCTGATTAATAGACCATTTTTTATTTGCTTCAGGAATTACGAATAACTCAGCATCCATCAAATCAAGTCTTTCCTCAAGATTTCTTCGCTTATCTTCCAAAGAATCAAAGGCCATTAGTATTTCATTTCTCAAAGCCATGTTGTTTTATTTAATCATCATTCAGTGTCATTTGAAAAATCTAGTGCAAGACTCAATTTTCAAACCCGTAATATTTGCATTTTTCGAATACCATGCGCAATCAGATGCTCTTTATTTAATAAGGAATATTGAATTTTTTATATTTTTTTAGTTAATATAGCGGTGAAAATCTATCAGGATTTGTATTAATATTGCCATGGAAAATTAAAGACCACCACTTTAATCAGGACATTTTTAATACAGCAACATGAACATTTTAGATATTTTAGCCCTGTTTATCTGCTTAGCGGGCATCTTTATCTACGTCAACACATACTACCTCAAGCTTCCTTCATCTGTAGGTCTAATGATTTTGGCCTTAGGTCTCTCGTTTGCGTTGTTAGTTATCGAGCAAATCATTCCTGAATTCAAATTAGGTACGGAAAGAATATTGAAGGATTACGATTACCACGAAGTCCTTTACCAACTCGTTCTAAGCTTCATGCTATTCGCAGGAGCACTGCAAATAGATTTTAAAAAATTGGCTGAAGAACGTACTCCAGTGCTGATTCTAGCACTTTTAGGTGTACTGATATCCACATTCATTATTGGTGGATTTGTATATTACTTACTGATTTGGATAGGGATCCCTCTCGACTTTATGTATTGTTTGGTTTTTGGAGCATTGATTTCCCCTACTGATCCAATCGCAGTTACTTCTACCATAAAAAAATATAGTTTATCCAAAAATCTTGAAACCAGAATTGCAGGCGAATCACTATTCAATGATGGGATGGCCGTTGTAATAGCTTTGACGCTTTTGGATCTAGCACATGCTGGAGAAGACCACTTCTTGGGATTCGTAGATATTGTTTGGGTGTTTGGCACAGACATCGTTGGAGGAATTGTCATAGGCTTATTTTTAGGTTATTTAGGCTATCGCTTACTGAAATACATAGACAATGATGAAGTAGAAGTAGAAGTGCTAATGACTTTGGCCTTGGTCATGGCAGGAACACAATTGGCTGAATTCGCCCACGTATCTGCAAAACAGGCAGTTGTTGTCATGGGACTAGTTATTGGCAACGAAGGTAAAAGTGGTCATGTAACCAGTGCTGCTGGTGATTATGTATTCAAATTCTGGCACCTGATCGAAGAAACTTTGAATGCCATGCTCTTTGTTTTGATTGGGCTAGAAATGCTAATTATTCCTTGGAGACTAGACTACTTTGCAGCAGGATTCTTTGCTTTTAACATTGTACTTTTCGCCAGATATGTAAGTGTGAGTGTACCAATTGCTGCGATGAGTACCTATAGGAGCTTTGAGAAAAACACCATTCATGTGTTGGCTTGGGGAGGGCTTAGAGGTGGTATCCCTATAGCGTTATCTTTATCTCTGCCTGAATTTGAAGGAAAAGAAGTGATCATCACCATGACTTATACTGTGGTGGTTTGCTCTGTACTTTATCAAGGGCTTACCATTCCAAAGCTGATGAGGATCACCTTCCCACGAAAATAATTTTATCTAATGGCCTTAGTCCAAATTGGACGATGCGCATGATTTAGTACATTTTTAGATACATGGCTCGCCAATAGGTGAAGCAGTCCATGCCGATCATGCGTTCCTATTGCAATCATTCCCGCATCAATACTTGACGCATAGTCCAAAATAGCTTCAGCCAAATCTGAAGAGTTTTTGGCTACTGTCGTACAGTTTTCAAGTTTGACTTTGGATATGAATGCCTTCATCCGTTCCTGTACTTCGCCCGCAGTAGTCCATTCAGAGTTAAAAACTTTAATCATGTGGATTTTGGCTCCATAGTAAGATTGAAGCTCTTTCAAATCATCAATGATTTGTATTTGGTCATCCATTAAATCCGTTGCAAAAACTATATCACTGACTTTCTCAATAGAACATTCTTCCTTCACTACAATAACTGGACATTTTGCATATCTCACCGTTTTATCTGCTACAGAACCAACTAGGATTTCCTGTAGACCTGTCGCCCCACTCGAGCCCATAACAATGAGACTTGAATTATGACTAGCTATGTTTTCTGCAATGGAAGAATACGCATTACCAATTTCAATCTTATAGCTCATGTTCAAATCACTATTCTTTGGATCATTGACTATCGCCTCCAAACGCTCCTTGGTTTTGTCTAGCAATAATTTCACATATAAGTTATCCATTGGATCATAATGAGTTTCGCCAGAGATCTTCATGGTCTCAATATTTGGATCTTCCACGATATGCAGCAAAAGGACGTCTGAATCCGTATTTACGGCCAGAGAATGTGCAGCATTCAATGCATTCATAGATTCTTTAGAGAAATCAATAGGGACTAATATTCGTTTCATAGCACTAAGTTTAGAAAATAAAAAATCTTAAGGTTCAAGCTAAATTTACTGAATCCCAGTCGGAACTTTCATTATTATTATATAATTCATTTTTGTAAGCAGATCAATCATCATATTATTGCCAACGTTAAATACAGATCACTAATGAGTCAATACAAATCACTAGTCTTATTCATATTAATTACTGCGCTAGGTGCATGCGAGTCAACCAATAAAAAACAAAATAAACCAAGTCCGAGAGTGAAGAGTGTAGCCAAAATCGAATCTCCACGTAATGGAGTTCGGAAGACTATTGGTGATACTTTATCCTTCAAAATCACTTCAAGTAATACGGAGATCAAGATTGATTCTGTTCTGGTATCTAACAATGGCAAATCAGTTTTGAATGACCAACTGATCTGGGATACAAGTAAAGAAATGCCTGGAAAACAAGATTTAACAGTCTCTGTCTATTTGAGCAATGGAACTGTAGAAAAAAAGAGACATTCAGTCACGCTACTTTCAGACATTGAGCCAATAAGGTACACTTATCGAATAACCAATACTTTTGTACATGACCCTGATGCTTTTACTGAAGGGTTGTTTATGTATAACAATGAATTATATGAAAGTACAGGTGAAAAAGGTCAATCCACTTTACGACGGGTAGATTTAAAAACTGGGAAAATTCAGAAATCAGTTAACTTATCCTCTCAATATTTTGGCGAAGGCATCGCATTGATGAATGACAATATCTACATGCTGTCTTACAAGGAACGAACAGGCTTTGTATTTAACAAAAATAGTTTTGAACAGATCAGACAATTCTCATACCCTACAGAAGGCTGGGGAATGACATCTAACGACAATGCACTCATCATGAGTGATGGCACTTTTATCATACGCTTCATGGAACCTGAAAATTTTTCAGAAATCAAACAAATCAAAGTGTATGACCAAAATGGACCCATAGACTACCTAAACGAATTAGAATACGTAAATGGAAACCTATTCGCCGTACGATGGCAAACAGAGCAAATATACATCATTGACCCAGACAGTGGTAAAGTCAAAGGTATATTGGATCTGGAGGGAATATTCGACTATTCAAATTATGATCGAAGAATTGATGTACTCAATGGCATTGCCTACAACAAGAACATAGATAGATATTATGTCACTGGAAAGTGGTGGCCTAAATTATTTGAAATCCAGCTAGTAGCTGCAAACAACATATAACATGAATTTAGAAGAAACAACAGCCAAAGTACAAGATTTGGCATCAAAAAAAAGCGGAGCCATAGGTTCCAAAATTAAATTCCAGTTTGATGAAGGCGTCATTTATCTGGATGACACCACATCGCCCACTCTTGTCTCAAATGCAGACGACCCTGCAGATTGCACAGTTCGTATGAGTTTGTCGAATTTCAACAAATTGATGTCTGGCGATATGAATGCCATGGGTGCCTTTATGATGGGCAAAATCAAAGTGGATGGTGATATGTCCATTGCGATGAAACTGTCTAATTTATTTTAGTCCTTGCAACAAACTAATCTAACCTATTAGTTCTTCTCAAGGTGAATAGTAGTGTCTCACATTCTGGTACGTTTACTTTATAATAAAAAAATATGAGCACAGAAGAATTGGAAGAACTAAAATACCCTATTGGCAAATTTGAATTCCCTAAATCATTTTCAAAAAAAGATATTGAAAATGGCATTCATACCATTTGCCATTTTCCACAGGTTCTAAGAGAAACTGTACAATATCTCTCTGATGATCAATTGAACACACCTTACCGACCAGATGGCTGGACTGTTCGCCAACTAGTACATCATCTGGCAGACAGTCACACCAACAGCTATGTCCGCTTCAAGTGGACACTGACAGAGCCAGAACCCGTCATTAAAGCCTATGATGAAAAAGCATGGGCAGCCCTGGAGGATGCCAAACATGATGCTATTGAACCCTCCCTTCTGCTACTGACAGCACTTCATTTGAAATGGACAAGTTTGCTCAACAACCTATCCAATGAGGATATGGAAAAGGCATTCATTCATCCCCAAAATGGGAGGAAAGTAAAGCTGTATGAGAATATTGAGTTATATGCCTGGCATTGCAATCATCATTTGGCTCACATTATGAACTTGACAGAAAGAATGAATTGGGACAATTGATAAATGCCACGTGCAATCTTTTTAACTTAATATTATTAAATTCTTTTTCATGTTAACTAACATTTGTTAGTTTTGAGAGAGATGTCAAAAACCAGAGCTAAAAAAACAAAGAAGCAGATCATATTAGAAGAGGCTGCTACCCTATTCAGAGAAAAGGGATATTCCGCAACTACCATGCGAGACATCGCAGGCAAAGTCGGCGTGGAAGCTGCAAGTCTTTACAATCACATTACGGGAAAAGAGCAGATCCTCTCTCAAATCTGTTTTTCATTGGCAGACACGTACACCTCAAAAATGGATGTCATTCTCAACTCAAATGAATCTGCCATTGACAAAATCAAAGAGTTACTCTTGCTACATGTTGAAATCAATGCCATGAGCTCCCCTTTGGCTAGTGTCATGAATGATGAATGGCGCCATTTGACTGAACCCGAACATGGCGAATTCTTAGAAAAAAGACGCGCCTACGAAAACCACTTCCTAACAATCATTGAAGAAGGCATAGCGGATGGATCTGTTGTTGTTTCTGATTCAAAAGTTGCCCTATATACTATGCTGTCGTCCATAAGATGGTTGCAACACTGGTATCATTCCAATAAAGACATGAATGTCGAATCCGTCAAAGAAACAATTATTGGGTTACTAATGAATGGAATTAAAAAGGCATGAGCAAGCAAATAACCATCGTAGGTGCAGGTTTGGTTGGTTCATTACTAGCTGCTTTGCTTGGTAAGCGAGGTCATCAAGTCCATGTGTACGAACGCAGACTTGACATTCGAAACGCAGACATCTCTGCTGGCAAATCTATCAATATGGCATGTTCAGCCAGGGGTTGGAAAGCACTAGACCTAGTGGGTGCTGGCGACAAAGTACGAGAAGCTGCCATAGCTATGAAAGGCCGTATGATGCATGGTACGGACGAATCATTGACCTTCCAACCTTACGGAAAGGAAGGTGAAGCCATCTATTCCATCTCCAGAGCAGGGTTGAATCAAATACTCATAGATCATGCGGATGAATATGAAAATGTCAACTTTTATTTCGAACACAAATGTGTAAATATTGATTTGGATACTCCAGTTGCATCCTTTGAACTGGCAAATGGAAAAACAAAGTACGTAGAGTCTGATTTGATTTTCGGTACAGATGGTGCCTTTTCTGCTGTTCGTTCAGTCATGCAGAAATTGAAACACTTCAACTATTCTCAAGAATATATCAGCCACGATTACAAGGAATTAAGCATTGAAGCTAAGAATGGTGATTTCCAAATGGATAAGCATGCGCTACACATTTGGCCAAGAGGAAGTCACATGCTGATAGCGCTACCAAATCCAGACGGCAGTTTTACTTGCACGCTTTTCCTTCCCTATGAAGGTGAGAATTCATTCGAAAAATTAAATTCTGAATCTGAAATCAAAACATTCTTTGAAAACAAATTTCCTGACGCCCTCAAATTGATTCCTAACCTCATTGATTTATTCAATGAAAACCCCACCTCCCCTCTTGTGATTATCAAATGCTTTCCTTGGACTCACAATGGCAAAGTAGCTCTGATTGGCGATGCCTCTCATGCCATTGTCCCATTCTATGGGCAAGGGATGAATGCAGGATTTGAGGATGTTTCAATTTTAAATGAATTGCTGGACGAGCATGGTGAAAATTGGTCTGAACTCTTTAAAGCATTCGAAACATCTCGTAAACCAGATGCTGATGCCATTGCTGATTTAGCACTTAAGAATTTTATTGAAATGAGAGACCTGGTAGGTCAGGATTGGTTCTTAAAAAGAAAGAAAATAGAAAGAGCACTTTATGAAACCTTCCCAAAAGATTTCATCCCACAATATTCTATGGTTTCCTTCACCCATACGCCTTATAGTGAAGCCGTAAGAAAAGGAAATCAACAAGATTTGATTCTTGACGCATTAGCTAACCACGAAGATATTTTAGACATCATTGATCGGGGTGAATTCAAAAGTTACGTTGAAGCAAACCACATTATCCAAAACTAAGATGCATCATTTTTACCCACTTAAAATATCAAAACTCATTAAAGAAACCAATGACTGTGTTTCTTTAGAGTTTGATGTGCCTGATGAAAACAAATCTCTCTTTTCTTACAAACAAGGGCAGCACGTTACGCTTAAGAAAACCATAAATGGAGAAGACGTTAGACGCTCCTACTCCATCTGTACCAGTCCAAAGGAAGGCCGCCTTAAAGTAGCAATTAAGAAAGTGGATGGCGGAGCATTTTCAACTTTCGCCAACGACAACTTGAAAGAAGGAGAAGAGCTGGAAGTCATGCCACCATCTGGAAGCTTCAATTCAGAACTTAAAGCCGAGCAAGCCAAAAATTATGTTGGTTTTGCTGGTGGCAGTGGTATTACTCCTATCATTTCCATTCTTAAGTCAGTAATGGATACTGAACCTAAAAGTGAGTTTACACTGATCTACGCAAATCGTGGAACTGACACAATTGTTTTCAAAGAGGAAATCGAGGGATTAAAAAATACTTACATGGAGAGGTTGAATATCTTCCATGTATTCAGTGAGGAACATACAGAGTTTCCCTTGTTTGAAGGGTTTGTAGATCAAGAAAAAGTGACTGCATTTTCCAAAACCATCATTGATCTCAATTCAACAGATGAGTTCTTTATTTGTGGACCAGAGCCTATGATGCTGGGAATACAAGCTGCTTTATTGGATTTAAACGTTGATAAATCAAAAGTTCATATAGAACTGTTTACCAGCCCTGTAGGTAAACTTGGCACTGGATCTGGCCAAAAGAAAGAATCTTTCGAAAAGGTAAAATGCAAAGTCACCATCCAAATAGATGGTGTAAAAATGGACTTCGATTATAACAGCAATGACTCAATTTTGGATGCTGCAGCAAAAAAAGGCGCTGATCTCCCTTACGCTTGCAAGGGTGGTGTGTGCTGTACTTGCAAGGCAAAATTGATAGAAGGTGAAGTGGACATGGCTGTCAACTATGCCTTAGAACAAGATGAAATTGACAGAGGATATGTACTGAGTTGTCAGGCGCACCCTAAAACAGACCGAGTGGTCTTAAGTTTCGACGAAAACTAGTCATTGACTAAGGATAGGATATTGAGTAAATTTATAGAAAGGCCCAAAAGATGAACACGATAGATTTAGAAAAAGAATTTCAGCGTAAGCTAGATGCTGAGGAGAAAATCGAGCCCAAAGACTGGATGCCCGACGACTATCGAAAAACGCTGATCAGACAAATTTCACAGCATGCCCATTCTGAGATTGTCGGGATGCTGCCAGAAGGGAATTGGTTGACACGTGCCCCTTCTCTAAGAAGAAAGGTAGCCGCCTTAGCCAAAGTACAAGACGAAGCTGGTCATGGTTTGTATCTATACAGTGCCTGCGAAACACTCGGCGTGGAGCGTGATGATTTACTGGATCAATTACACACAGGTACAGCCAAATACTCTTCCATCTTCAACTACCCTACCCTGACTTGGGCTGATATGGGAGCGATTGGTTGGTTAGTAGATGGCGCAGCCATCATGAACCAGGTACCACTTTGCAGATGCTCTTATGGCCCCTATGCCAGAGCTATGGTTCGTGTATGCAAGGAAGAGAGCTTTCATCAGCGACAAGGTTATGAAATCATGCTTTCGCTTTGCAAGGGCACTCCAGAGCAGAAAGCCATGGCACAAGATGCATTGAATAGATGGTGGTGGCCATCCATTATGATGTTCGGCCCCAACGATGCAGACTCACCACATACAGCTCAGTCCATGAATTGGAAAATTAAAAGATTCACTAATGACGAGCTGCGACAGAAATTTATTGACGCCACGAAACCTCAAGCCGATATTTTGGGTATTTCAATTCCAGATCCAGACTTAAAATGGAATGAAAAAACTGGGCACTATGATTTTGGAGCAATCAACTGGGATGAATTCTGGGCAGTTGTGAAAGGCAATGGCCCTTGCAATAAAGAAAGACTTGCAACTAGAAAGAAAGCCTATGAAAATGGTGCTTGGGTACGAGAAGCAGCCTTGGCACATGCCGAAAAAAGAAAGAAAAAATCAGCAGCATAATTCCTAATTTGATAATCATGAGCAACAAGAATTGGCCCCTTTGGGAAATATTTATAAGAAGCAAATCAGGCATCAATCATAAGCATGTGGGTAGTCTACATGCCGCTGACGCAGAAATGGCCGTTGAAAACGCCAGAGACGTCTATACACGCAGAAGTGAAGGTGTGAGTATCTGGGTAGTGCCATCAAGTGAAATCACGGCATCTGACCCTGAGGAGGGGGCCGAGCTCTTCGAGCCTGCACAAAGCAAAGTGTACCGCCACCCTACTTTCTACAATTTACCTGACGAGCTCAAAAACATGTAAGATGGTAGAGCAAAAAGATACATACAACTACGTCCTGAGACTTGCTGATAATTGCTTGATTTTGGGACAAAGATTGGCTGAATGGTGCGGTCATGGACCAGTGTTGGAACAAGATATTGCTTTGACCAACATCTCACTGGATTTGATCGGTCAGGCCAGAAATTACTATCAATATGCAGCCGAGCTTACAGGTGGAGAGAAGTCTGAAGACGACATTGCCTTCTTGAGAAATGATAGAGAATACCAAAATTTACTATTGGTAGAGCAACCCAACAATGATTTTGCTTACACCATCATTAGACAATACCTGTTTGATGTATTTCATTTTCATTTGCTGAATGAATTGACTTCAAGCAAAGATGAATCAATTGCTTCCATTGCTCAGAAAAGCATCAAAGAAGTGACCTATCACAAAAGATGGAGTGGACAATGGGTGCTTCGTTTGGGAGATGGCACGGAGGAAAGTCAAACTAAAATGCAAACTGCCTTGGATCACTTCTGGGCGTACGCATTTGAAAGCATCACACCAGACGAGCTAGACAAAAAAATAGCCACTGAAGGTATTGGAGCTAATCTTGAAAAAATAGCTGAAACAGTAAAGAAAGAAATTGAATCTCATTTACGCGAGGCCACGCTCTCAATTCCAGAGAGCAATTGGAATCAAACAGGGGGGAAAACAGGCATGCATTCTGAGCACTTAGGCTATTTATTGGCAGAAATGCAACACTTACAAAGATCATTTCCAGGTGCTGAATGGTAAATACAGGTACCATATCACCAGATCAAATCTTGAATACCTTGCGCACTGTGATGGATCCTGAGATTCCTGTACTGTCCGTAGTGGACATGGGTGTGATCAGACATATAGAAGTAACGGATCATTTAATTGTGACCATCACACCAACGTACTCAGGATGCCCTGCCATGAACACCATTGAAGAAGACATTAAAAAATGTTTGTTGGAAGAAGGTTATGAAGGTGTGCAGGTAAAAACAGTACTCCAACCCGCATGGACAACAGACTGGTTGACTGAGCACGGTCGAGAGCAACTAAAAGCATACGGGATCGCTCCTCCACAAGGAAGCACTTCCAAGCGCGCATTGTTTCTCGAAGACGAAACTGTACCCTGTCCTCAGTGCAACTCAAAAAACACGATACTGGTTAGCGAATTTGGCTCTACGGCCTGTAAAGCACAATACAAATGCAAAGACTGCTTGGAGCCCTTCGATTACTTTAAATGTATTTGATGCCAAACACTTGAAACCAAACACAAAGACACAAAAATGACCCATACCCTACAACACGAAATCAAAGACGGCATAGCCATCATCCGATTCAATAGACCAGACGTCTTCAACAGCTTCAATCGTGAGATGGCATTGGGATTTCAAGAATTATTGGATCAATGTGGTCAAAATGATAAAGTAAGGGCTATCTATCTCACAGGAAATGGTAAGGCATTTTGTGCAGGACAAGATTTAGCGGAAGTTACTGCGTCTGATGCCCCTTTCATTGAAAATATTGTAGCCGAGCATTACAATCCTATTGTTCGCAGAATCAGAGAAATAGAAAAGCCAATCATTTGCGCAGTCAATGGTGTGGCAGCAGGTGCTGGGGCCAATCTGGCTTTGGCTTGCGACATAGTCGTTGCGACTGAAACAGCTTCGTTTATTCAAGCCTTTAGCAAAATTGGCTTGATTCCAGACAGTGGTGGCACGTTTTTTCTACCAAAACTTATTGGCTTTCAAAAAGCGAGTGCTCTGATGATGATGGGTGACAAAGTTTCTGCAACGGATGCTGAAAAAATGGGTATGATCTATAAGGTATTCAGTACTGAAGAATTTGACGAAGAGTCTATGAAAATCGCTCAGACGATTTCCAAAATGCCAACTTTAGGGTTGGTTTACACCAAAAAATTGCTCAATACTGGTATGACAAATAATCTCAAAGAGCAATTGGATCAAGAAGAAATCTATCAATCAAAAGCTGGTAAAACTGTAGACTATAATGAAGGCGTTCAGGCCTTTTTAGAGAAACGCAAACCTAAGTTTGTAGGGAAATAAACGAAATAGCAAATTTCAAAAAAAACAAATAACAAATCGTACCTACCAATGACTAACCAAAAAAAAATATGACCTTGAAGATCGAATTTATGAATTTGAAAAACAGGTGAGATTATTAATGGAAACTAACGAATCGCAAAATGTGGACTAAGTAAAATTATTGCTTCAAGAAGCTACAGAGTTGAAAAAGGTATTATCAGCAATGATAGAAAAATCAAAATAAGTTGTTTGTAACCCCTTATAATTTGTCTTTTGAATATTGGAATTTGAAAAAGGTATGAAAGTAATAGGAATCATCGGCGCGGGGTCAATGGGAAGTGGGATAGCTCAAGTGGCTGCCACTGCTGGACATGAAGTCATATTGTTGGATAGCAGCAAACCCATGCTGCAAAAGGCAGAACAAGGCCTTAAAAAGATATTAGATCGTTTAGTCGAAAAAGACAAATTGACTAAGAACGAAGCTGGATCTATTTTGGATCGAATTCAATTCACAGATCAACTACAAGAATTTGATCCGTGCGAGTTAATCATAGAAGCCATCATTGAAGATTTGAATATCAAAAAACAGATATTCAGAGAACTCGAAAGTATAGTAAGTAAAAACTGCATCATAGCTACCAATACCTCGTCTCTATCTGTTTCAGCCATAGCAAGTGCATGCGACTATCCACAAAGGGTCCTGGGTATACATTTTTTCAATCCTGCTCCCTTGATGCCCTTGGTAGAAATCATTCCAGCGATACAAACCAATGAATCCATACTTTCAGAAGCTAAAAAAACCATCTCAAGTTGGGGTAAGATTACAGTACAAGCCAAAGACACGCCAGGCTTCATTGTTAATCGCGTAGCTCGACCATTTTATGGTGAAGCATTAAGAGTATTGGAAGAAGGTATTGCAGATGTAGCAACCATAGACTGGGCCATGACAGAAATAGGTGGTTTTCGAATGGGTCCCTTTACGTTGATGGATTTTATCGGAAATGACATTAACTACACTGTCACTGAAACTGTTTTTAAATCCTTCTTTTACGACCCAAGGTACAAACCGGCCTTCACTCAGAAAAGGTTGGCAGAAGCTGGTTATCTGGGTAGAAAATCTGGAAAGGGTTATTACGATTATTCGGAAGGTGCCACAAAACCCGAACCTTATTTTGACAAAGCACTGGGTAATCAAATCTTCAACAGAATTTTGGTCATGTTGATCAATGAAGCAGCTGACGCCCTATTCTGGGACATTGCCAGCAAAGAAGATATTGATTTGGCTATGACCAAAGGAGTAAACTACCCTGCTGGTTTGCTACGCTGGGCTGATGAATTTGGGATTGACAATTGTGTAAAGCAAATGGATCAATTATATGATGAGTATCTGGAAGATAGATATAGGTGTAGTCCCCTGCTTCGTAGAATGGTCAGAGACAAAAAAACATTTTATTAATGATGACGCCAAAAGCCATAGTGGATCAGATGTATGCCCAGGATACCTTTAGTCAATGGCTAGGTATAACTGTGGAATCAGTAGAACAAGGATATGCTAAAATAAGTATGACAGTAAAGAGTGACATGCTCAATGGCTTTGGCATTGCCCATGGTGGCATTACCTATTCTTTGGCTGATAGCGCTTTTGCATTTGCTTCCAATTCACAAGGTAGGCATGCAGTATCTATTGAGACGTCCATATCTCATACAAAAGCAGTCAACGAAGCAGATAAATTAACGGCCATTGCCAAAGAAGATCATCTGGCCAATCGGTTAGGCATTTATACTATTACCGTCACCAATCAAGACGAGGAAGTAGTCGCATTATTTAAAGGAACAGTATTTAGAAAAGACGCGCTTTGGAGCGAAAAATAATATGAAAGAAGCTTATATCATAGATGGAGTAAGAACACCAATAGGCAAATTTGGAGGCACATTGAGTCCCGTTAGAACGGACGACTTAGCAGCACATGCAATCAGAGCATTGATAAGTAGAAATCAATCGCTCGATCCTGCACTAATTGACGATTGTATTTTAGGCTGTGCGAATCAAGCTGGAGAAGACAATAGAAATGTGGCTCGTATGGCTGCGCTCTTGGCTGGCCTTCCCTATTCAGTTCCAGGCGAAACTGTCAATCGACTTTGTTCATCAGGACTCTCATCAATCATCCAAGCCAATCGAGCCATCAAAACAGGTGATGGTGATCTATTTATTTCTGGTGGTGTTGAACACATGACGCGTAGCCCTTTGGTCATAGCCAAATCAGCTAAGCCTTTTGGAACTGATGCTCAAATGTTCGACTCAAGTTTTGGGTGGAGATTTGTCAATCCGAAAATGCATGACCACTATGGCACTGACGCCATGGGGATGACTGCAGAAAATTTGGTTGAAAAGTTTGGTATAAGCAGGAGGGATCAAGATGCATTTGCTTTTCGATCTCAACAAAAAGCTGCTGTCGCTCTGTCTTCTGGTAGACTCGCCAAAGAAATAGTTCCTGTTTCCATTCCTCAAAGGAAAAAGGATCCTATTATATTTTCAGACGATGAGTTTATCAAAGGCAATACCACACTGGAAGCACTGGCAGGCTTGAGACCAGCATTCAAAAAAGATGGTTCCGTCACTGCAGGCAACGCTTCAGGTCTAAACGATGGCGCCGCAGCAGTTTTAGTAGCCTCTGAGGATGCCGTGAAGAATTACAAGTTAAAACCAATGGCGAGAATTGTTTCATCAGCGGTTGTTGGGGTTGAACCAAGAATCATGGGTATTGGACCTGTAAAGGCTTCTTTGAAGGCATTAGAGAAAGCTGGTTTGACAATGGCAGATATGGACGTGATAGAATTGAATGAAGCATTTGCAGCACAGAGCTTAGCATGCACTCGTGAATGGGGATTGGCAGATGATGACGCCAGAGTCAACCCAAACGGAGGCGCCATTGCCATCGGACATCCACTAGGAATGACTGGCGCACGAATAGCCTATTCTGCAGCTTTAGAGTTGAATTTGACAAATAAAAAATACGCACTCGTGACCATGTGTATAGGAGTTGGACAGGGTTACGCGGCAGTTTTCGAAAAGGCATAAATCATGGCAAAACCAAAGGTAAATCCAGATGCAACCAAAAAGATTGATGCCTATCTGGCAACAGTCTCAGAGGAACAACGTCCAATTTTAGACCTGATTCGAAAGACCGTCAATGCCGTAGATGATCGAATTCAGGAAGATTGGAAGTGGAGCGCACCGTGTTTTTACAAGGATGGATTGGTTTGTTGGTTTGTTGGATTCAAATTGCACGTAGGTCTTAATTTTTATAAGGGTTCATTAATCAAGGATACCTTTAAAGCATTTGTGGAAAGTGAAGATGCAGAGAAAGGCAATCGCATGATTCACTACAAAACGCTCCAAGATGTAAATATCAAAGCACTTGAGGACTATGTCAAACAGGCTATTGTTCTCAACGAGAAGAACATCAAAGTTGATTATGTGAGAAAGAAGGAGTTGGAAACACCCGACTATTTTGAAAAAGCTCTGAATAATAACTCTGCAGCCAAAACTGTATTTGAAAATTTTACAGAAGCCCAGCGTAGAGACTACATAGAATGGTTGGTTGAGGCCAAGAGAGAGGCAACCAGAGATAAAAGAATGGCTCAGGCGATCGAATGGATTGCTGAAGGCAAAACAAGAAATTGGAAATATATGAATTGTTGAATTAGTCAATAGTCCATAGTTGACCAACAATACTAACCGACCATGGACTATCGACCATTGACCAGAACAAAGTGATATTTGAATTCAAAGGACTAAAACCCGTGATTGACCCGAGTGCCTATGTGCACCCACAGGCTACTGTGACTGGAAACGTGTTCATTGGCAAGGATGTGTACATTGGGCCATCTGCAGCCATCCGTGGAGACTGGGGAAAAATTGTGATAGAAAATGGGTGCAACGTTCAGGAGAATTGCACCATACACATGTTTCCAGGAACTACTGTTTACTTACGCAAGGGAGCTCATATTGGACATGGAGCCATCATTCATGGTGCTGAAGTGGGCGAAAATTCATTGATCGGCATGAATGCCGTTTTGATGGATAATGCCGTGATTGGCAAAGAATGTATTGTTGGTGCTTTGGCGTTTGTAAAAGGTGAAATGCAGATTCCAGACAGAAGCCTAGTGGCGGGGAATCCAGCTAAAATCATCAAAGAAGTTTCGGATGAGATAATTGCCTGGAAGACAGAAGGCACTCGACTTTATCAAGAATTGCCAAAGAACTGTATGGATACTCTGATTCCCTGTGAACCATTAACAGAAGCCGAACCGAATAGACCTGAACAGATTGTAAATTTTAAGACTTGGAAGAAATCGAAGAATTAAGTTATTAGTTAATTAGTCATTAAGGCATGTTGCAACTAGAAGAATTAGAGGTTTGGAGAAAAGGAAGGGAATTTAGAAATGAAATCTCTGCTTTGTGCAAGATATTTCCCAATGAAGAAAAATATAAATTAATTGATCAAATGATAAGAGCTTCAAGATTTATAACCGCCAATGTCGCAGAAGGATATGGAAGGTTTCATTATCAAGAAAATATTCAATATTGTCGTCAGGCAAGAGGGTCTATTACTGAAATGTATGATCATTTGACGGTTGCTTTAGATGAAGCCTATATAAATGAAGAGCAGTTCAGTAGATATGATTTAGACATAAAACATCTTCTCAAACTAATTAATGGATACATCGCTCACTTAAAGAAAAAGAAAGGTTAAATATTAATCAAGTGACTCAACTTACTTATTAACTAAATAACCTTATAACTCAATCACTTAATGAACCCACAAAAAATACAACATTACACCCAGGGACAATGGACTACAGGAAGCGGAGATGGAGAAGTCCTTCACCACGCTATTACTGGTGAGCCAATATTCACCCACTCCATCAAAGGTCTGGATTTTAAAGACATCCTTGAATATGGTCGTACAGTAGGCAACCCTGCTTTGCGTAAAATGACCTTCCAAGAAAGAGGCTTGATGCTCAAAGCACTAGCCATGCATCTACATTCCAAAAAGGAAATGTTTTATGAGCTTAGTAAAGCTACTGGAGCCACCAGAGTGGATTCTTGGATCGATATTGAAGGAGGTATTGGCAACTTATTTGCCTATGCCAGTCTAAGAAGGCAATTTCCAAATGAAGCACATTACATTGATGGTGAGACTGCTCCCCTATCCAAAGGTGGTAGCTTCATTGGCCAGCACATCATGGTACCAAAGGAGGGTGTGGCTGTTCACATCAATGCATTCAACTTCCCAGTTTGGGGCATGTTAGAAAAAGTAGCTGTCAACTGGTTGGCGGGTATGCCTGCTGTCGTGAAGCCAGCCGAACAAACCTGCTTCTTGACGGAATTGATGGTGAAAGAGATCATTGATTCCAAAATATTACCTGATGGAGCCTTGCAGCTCATTGCAGGTTCCGGGAAAGGAATTTTGGATCATGTAGGTATGCAAGATGTGGTGACCTTCACTGGCTCAGCCAAAACTGGCAGAATGCTAAAACAGCACCCTAACTTAGTAGAACATTCCATTCCATTCACGATGGAAGCGGATTCCTTAAACTCCACAGTCTTAGGTGAAGATGCTGTACCAGGTACTGAAGAGTTTGATTTATTCATCAAAGAAGTCAGAAAAGAAATCACAGTAAAGTGTGGACAGAAATGCACAGCAATAAGAAGAATTATTGTACCAGAAAGGCTTGTCGAAGACGTACAAATCGCCTTAGGTAAAGCTTTAGCAAAAACTACTATTGGTGATCCTGATGTAGAAGGTGTGCGAATGGGTGCATTAATTAACCAAACGCAAGTAGAAATCGTGAAGCAACAAATAGAGTTGCTCAAAAAATCTTCGGATGTAGTCTATAACAATGAGGATTTTGAGGTTCTTGGAGCTGATAAATCTAAAGGAGCATTCATCTCCCCTATTTTATTGCTCAATAAAGATCCAATGAATAATACTGAAGTTCATACTATTGAAGCCTTTGGCCCTGTAAGCACGATACTGCCTTATAAGGATTTAGATGAAGCTATTGCTATATCTAAAAAGGGACTCGGGTCACTTTGTTCATCTATTGTAACAGCTGATGATAAAATTGCCAAGCAATATGTATTAGGTGCAGCTGCCTATCACGGAAGAATACTGGCTTTGAATAAGGACTCTGCTAAGGAAAGTACAGGCCATGGTTCGCCCATGCCATTACTTACGCATGGCGGACCTGGCCGTGCTGGAGGTGGGGAAGAAATGGGTGGCAAAAGAGGCGTTATGCACTACATGCAGCGATGTGCAGTGCAAGGTCACCCAACCACCGTTACAGAAATTGCCAATGTGTATCAATATGGAGGCGCTTACAAGGAAGATATAGCACACCCATTCAGCAAGCACTGGGAAGAATTGGAAATAGGTGAAACATACATCACAGCCAAAAGAACTGTTACAGAAGGTGACATAGTGAATTTTGCCAATGTAAGTTGGGATCATTTTTACGCACATACAGATGTCACGTCTCTGGATGGCACCATTTTCGAACAGCGTGTAGCACATGGATATTTCATCCTTTCAGCTGCAGCTGGACTATTTGTTCAGGCTAAGAAAGGCCCTGTATTACTTAATTATGGGTTAGAAGAATGCAGATTTACCAAGCCTGTATATGCAGGTACAACCATTGGCGTACGCCTAACTGTGAAAGAAAAAATTGATCAAGAAAAGAAGGACGATATAGCGAAAGGCATCGTGAAATTCTTGGTAGACGTCTATGACGAAACAGGCGAAACGATTGCTATCGCAACGATTTTAACGATGATTAGGAAAAAGAATCAACAGTAGTAAACAGTGTTAAGTTTTTAGTGTTTGGCTATGACTACAGGATTTGTAACACATGAAAATTTAGAAGTTTGGATAGAGGCTAGAAATTTGATTTCAAAGATTTATAGAGCATCTAAAAAATTTCCTAAAGAAGAAATGTATGAATTGACTAATCAAATTAGACGAGGAGCCATTTCTGTTCCTTCTAACATTGCTGAAGGATCTGGAAGAAACACAACCAAAGACAAACTTCAATTCTTTTACATAAGCAGAGGTTCTTTGTTCGAATTGAAAACCCAAATGTTTGTGGCATTGGATTTCAATTTTATTACTGAAAAGGGAAAAAACGACTTAAAGTCCACATTGAACTTTGTAAAAAGCTTTTAAATGGTTTTATAAACTACAACAAATCAAAACTAAGCTCCCAAACATAAAACACTTAAAACCATACACAGCACTTATTAACAACAAAAAAAATGAACGGAAGCGTAAACATAGAAATCAACAAAGGCATAGGTACCATCACCTTTTTCCACCCTCAAAGCAACTCTTTGCCAGGAGAGATTTTGAACCTTTTGGCTCAAACAATTTCTGAAGCAGGGACGAACGAAGCAATTAAAGTCATTGTTCTAAAAAGTGAAGGTGATCGTGCTTTTTGTGCGGGTGCAAGTTTTGATGAATTGATTTCGATAGATGACTTAGACACCGGAAGGACTTTCTTTTCTGGATTTGCTAACGTGATTAATGCTGCAAGAAAATGCCCTAAACTGATCATTGGGCGTGTACAAGGCAAGGCAGTTGGTGGTGGTGTAGGACTGGCCAGTGCTGTAGACTACTGCATGGCTACCCAGTTTGCTTCTGTGAAGCTCAGTGAGTTAGCCATAGGCATTGGCCCATTTGTGGTAGGGCCTGCAGTAGAGCGCAAAATAGGTGTGTCTGCTATGTCCCAAATGGCGATCAATGCTACTGAATGGCAAACGGCTCAATGGGCTAAGGATAAAGGCCTTTATACAGAGGTATATGATAGCGTACAAGATATGGATGCTGGCATTCAGGAATTGGCTGAAAAGCTAGCCGCTTCAAATCCAGAAGCCATGCGCCTACTCAAACAAATATTCTGGGAAGGTACTGAGCACTGGGACGAATTATTGGCAGAGCGAGCAGGAATGAGTGGAAAACTGGTACTTTCAGATTTTACTCGAAACGCGATCCATAAATTTAAAAACAAGTAATTGAATCATTTCGTCCTTACAGGACGGTAGATATAAATCATTAAATACCCAATAATGGCGACTACGAAAAAAGCAACAAATAAACTAACAAACATTAGTAAGCAAAATCTTCTGAAGGCCTATAAGCTCATGGCAACAGCTAAAACCTTAGCTGATAAATATGAGGAAACTTTCAAAGTGGTTTCAAAGTATGTACATGCCACTTCTAGGGGGCATGAGGCCATTCAAATAGCCACTGGCATGCAATTGCTTCCTCAGGATTATCTGTCTGCCTACTACCGTGATGATGCCATGTTATTGTCGATCGGGTGCACACCACATGATCTGATGCTCCAATTGATGGCGAAGAAGGATGATCCATTCTCGGGCGGAAGGACTTACTACGCTCACCCCAGTTTGAAAGATGAGGACAAACCCAAGATACCACATCAATCTTCTGCTACTGGTATGCAAGCCATTCCTACGACAGGTATTGCCATGGGTATTCAATACAAAGAACTAAGAAACATTGGCGAAAAGCATAAAGAAGCACCTGTAGTGGTTTGTTCACTAGGAGATGCTTGTATCACTGAAGGAGAAGTATCTGAGGCCTTTCAAATGGCGGCATTAAAGCAGTTGCCAATCATTTACCTTGTACAAGACAATGAATGGGACATATCAGCCCATGCAAGTGAAATTCGATCTGGTGATGCCACTGAATATATCAAAGGTTTTCCTGGTATCAAGGCAATGAAAGTAAATGGCACCAATTTTCTGAAATGCTACGAAACCATGGAGGAAGCGATCCAGTATGTTCGAAAAGAACGAAAACCCGTGCTGGTACATGCCAAAGTACCATTGCTCAATCATCATACCTCTGGTGTAAGAAAAGAATGGTATCGTGATGATTTAGAGGAACATATGCAGTTTGACCCGTATCCTTTCTTTAGAAAGCAATTGGAAGATATGGGCATTTCAAAAAAGGAATTGGACAACAAAGAAGAAGATGCACGATTGCTTGTAGATGATCACTATGACAAAGCACTGAAGGCAGAAGACCCAAGTCCGCATGATTTGTTCACTCATGATTTCGCCCCAACGCCTATTACGGAAGAAAGAGGTGAACGCGAACCCAAAGGAAAAGAAAAAGCAGTCATGGTAGACAGTGCCCTATTTGCCGTTCAGGAATTGATGGAGAAGCATGACGAATGTTTGCTCTATGGTCAGGACGTAGGACATCGCCTAGGTGGCGTATTCCGAGAAGCTGCTACGTTGGCACAGAAATTTGGTAAGGATCGTGTATTCAACACACCTATTCAAGAAGCGTTCATTGTAGGGAGTACTGTGGGTATGTCAGCCGTGGGCTTAAAGCCAATTGTTGAAGTACAGTTTGCCGATTATATCTGGCCAGGGTTGAATCAATTATTCACTGAAGTGAGCCGTTCTTGCTACCTCACCAATGGCAAGTATCCAGTCAGTATGATACTCAGGGTACCAATAGGTGCTTATGGCAGTGGTGGTCCTTATCACTCTTCCAGCGTAGAATCTGTGGTAGCTAATATCAGGGGAATTAAAATAGCTTATCCTAGTACAGGTGCAGATATGAAAGGATTGATGAAATCAGCCTATTATGACCCAAATCCAGTTGTAATTTTTGAACATAAGGGATTATATTGGTCCAAGGTAAAAGGAACTGATGCAGCCAAAACTGTAGAGCCAGATGCGGATTATGTCATTCCTTTCGGAAAGGCCAGAATTGCGCTGAAAGCTTCTCAAGAAGCAATTGAAAATGGAGAAACCATGACCATCATTACTTATGGTATGGGGGTTCACTGGTCATTAAATGCAGCTAAAAAATTCAAAGGAAAGATAGAAATTGTTGATCTCCGAACACTACATCCACTAGATACTGCAACTATTTATCAATCCGTAAGAACTCACGGCAAGTGCCTGGTAGTGACAGAGGAACCAGTCAACAATACATTTGCGCAAAGCATAGCTGCCAGAGTTCAGGAAAATTGTTTTGAATATCTTGATGGCCCAGTCAGAACGATTGGCTCTGAAAATATGCCAGCTATTCCATTAAACTCAACGCTTGAAGCAGCCATGATACCATCAGCTGAGAAAGTAGAATCAGTCTTATCTCAAATGCTTACAGACTAACAATAACTTTTCAGTCGAAATTTTTAAAAAGTAGCTGACAGATTTTAGTAACTTGGTTTAAAATAACCAATATGAAAAAGTCTGTCGTACTGCTGCTTTTGTTTATAGCCTCCTCTGATTTGCTTCTGGCACAAAAAGCCGATGACAAGGAAATAGAATTGCTAATCGAAAGGCATAACTATTGGAGATCGGACGTTGGGGTCAGTGACATCAACTACTCCGCTGAACTGGCAAATGTGGCCAATAAATGGGCTATAGAATTGAAGACTCAGGGATGCTCCTTTAAGCATAGCCAGAATGCTTATGGCGAGAACTTGTTCAAAGGAACTGTTGGCTATTTTACTGTAGGTGATGCTGTAGACTCTTGGGGAGCTGAGAAGCAAGATTACGACTACAAAAAGAACAAATGCCAGACAGATAAGATGTGCGGACACTATACTCAGATTGTATGGAAAAATACTACGGAAGTGGGCTGTGCAAAAAGCATTTGTGACGGCTCAGTGATATGGGTCTGCAACTATAACCCTCCTGGGAATTTTATAGGCCAAAAACCCTATTGATTACTAACAATTGGAAACTCCACACCAAAAGTAGATCCCACACCAAACTCTCCTTCATACCACACGCGACCATTCAAAAGCTCTGCATAGCGCTTGACCAGAGACAGTCCCAGACCTGAAGAACTTTCACCATCTGTCGGCCTTGCGCTCAATTTGGAGAACTTTTTAAACAAGTTCTCTCGCTCTTCTTCCCTTATTCCTGGCCCTTGATCAGAAATTTTGACTTGGATATGATCTGCTTGATTTTCAATGAAAATTTTTACCTGTGTATTGTATTCCGAAAACTTTAATGCATTAGAAATGAAATTTTCGAAAATCAATGGTAGGTATGTCCTATCTCCCTTCACCGTGGCATGCTGCGCTTCATGATCTTCCAGAATAAGTTTTATTTCCTTTTTGTGAGCCCTCATTTCCATTTGCTCCACCATATCTTTGAGCATCTCCTTTAGATCAACATCTTCCCAATTGATTTTAAGATTTTCTTGATCGGACAGCTCCATTTCCAAAACGCTATTAATAAGATGTTGTGATTTTTCAGACGATTGGCTAATCATCTCCACATATTTTTCTCTCATGTCTGGTTTTTCCTCTGTGGCCATCAGATGTATCAAACTTGTAATGTTTGATAATGGATTTTTCAAATCGTGAGCCAGAATTCGAATGATATATTCTTTTTCCTCTACATGTTTCCTTAGATCTGCAGATTGGATGCTGATGGTTTCCTTCTGTTCGTTTAGTATTTTATTTTTTTCTTCCAATTCTGTAAGTGCCTTCCTTTGAATACTCTCAAAAACATAGGCTATAAATAATACGATGAGCAATAAACCTGGAAGCACAGAAACAAACCAGGCAGTTTTCATCTCAGGGTTGTATTCGATAGGCAACTGTTCTCCTTTTAAAGCCAGCATACCAAACCACTGCATCACTAGATAGGAGATTCCTCCCCAGGCCAAACCTGATACGCGATTCACTACCAAAAGCGCCAATACAGGTACAGAAATTATCCAAGGGTATACAGCCGACCAAATTCCGCCTGAAAAATAAGTAAGAACATAAACAGCCAATGCCCCTATGAGGACGTAAAGATTTCCTAGAATGTTGAGTGAAATCTTTGTCTTGGTTAATAATGGCAAGAGTAGAAAGCCAACGACATTAAAGATCATGAGCTGCACGCCTTTTTCGTATTCAAAGTAGGCACTGAGCCAGATATACGCATTAGAGAACAAACTAGTCAGTAAGCACGCCCTCACAAAAAGACGCGCTCTCCTCAGCTTATCTGGAGCGGTAAAATACTCGTGGTGGATGAAGTAGTCAATTAGTGCAGAGACCTTCATACATAGCTTTAAGTTTAAAAAATCAACCTTCCCACTAATATAACGGGAAATAACCTCCACTCCCTTCCTTGAAAGACAATTTTCATCTAGCCAGCAATAGAAAATGCTATATATGCACTCATCAAAATCCAGATGCCCACTATGCCGCCTAAAGCTAGCGTCTTCTTTACTGAATGATTTTCGGCATGTTGAATCAACCATGGCAAAGAAAGTGAAATTAATGCTTCACATACAATCACATATACAGGGGCATTGAAAACCATCAGTGTGTTCTTTTTGTACCACCACCACCCGGCATTGTTCGCCAGATGTTCGTAAAGGGGTATATACATTCCTCCAGCTATGCCCAGCATAATTGACGCCTTCAGAATACCGAACTTTCTGGTTAGTAGAACGCCAATAAATCCAAGCTGAAGGATAACATTGCTCCAGGCAAAAGGCATATAAGCAGGTGAACTCCAGATCATGAGTTCCTTATTTGGATAAACCAGACTGTTGATCGTATCAACTAAATAATGATCAGTAACCAATTCCAAAAGGCCAGCCACAGTACCAAAAATCACTAGTCGCATGACGAGCGGATTTTTATGCCTTATGGCATAGAACCAATAAAACCCATACAGTGCATAAGTAATAATACTTGCTGTAATTGGCCCCAAACTCCATACTGAACTTACAAAGGACCAACCCAACAAAACACCAGAAGAAGCTAAAATAACCCTTGTAGTTTGCTTGTCTAATCCAGCAATTAAATCTCTTTCCATTTTTAATAAGGTTTAAGTTTAGTTGTCTTTGATCCCCCAGTTTTTTTTCAATGACGGAGGAATTGGAAAATGTGTCCGCTGTCCATCATTATAAAATTTGATAATGCCTTCCAACAGCATTTTATTAAATGGCTTGGATATTTGATTGATAAAATGATCCCTTTCAAAAAAACTGAACGTACCTATAAACAGCTTAGTCAATTTTAAAATTAAATTTTCTGCTGCTCCTGCGTCATGAATCAACCCTATACATTTGGCCAAGTCCACACTACTAGCATCTGAGTATTCTTGTAAAAAGGTATGCATCATAAAACCTGGCAATTCATCAAAAGCATCACCAGGCACTATATGATTCACAAATTGAATACAAGAACTAGTTAACGCTTCTCCTGCTTCTGATGGAGTCGCTTGATGCTGCAATATTTTAGCTGCAAGTGCAAACCCATCTTCAAAGGTATCTGGCAATAACTGTTCTTCAATACCCATTAAATAGCCAACCACTTTCCAAGAATGCATATAAGCATTAGTCTGGTCTGGAGTCAGCTTTACATCTAGCTGTTTCAAACCTGATAGAATGACTGGGCCAAAGGACATCAGCGTTCCAGTTAAATCCTCTTGGTTGATGGGCTCACCAAATGTGCTTGTATCCCAAGTCTGTCCATCTCTTCTATTCTTCAAATAGTAGCGTATGGAAGCATGGATCAATCTCACCTTTTGAATGGTGACAATTCCCTGCCCTCCTTGTACCAATCCTCCTGGAGACATTACGTTCACCACCATTTGGGCAGTTTCCATGAGCCGTCGAGCGAGTGGATCTACATTTTCCTTATGTGTAAGTAATCGACCTGTATCATAAAGTACTTGCGCACCCTTTGCACACGTGTAGCACAGAGGCAACGAACTCACGTTGAGGAGCATGAATACCTCGGGGCCATAATTGGCAAATACTTCTTCCCCTTTCAATACCAACTCAGGATCAGCCCATTCGGGCAAATGACAGGTAGATTCAAAATACTCAAACAAAATATTTCCTAGTTCCGCACCTAGTGGCAGGAAAGTATCTCGATCAAATTGATCATTTTGTACAATAGTTAAAAATACTTGATTCATCTGCCGCTCAAATCCATCGTCTATTACTTTCGCGATGGTTTGGTCTGCTATTGGGTCAGTTCGTAGGCGGCACTGCTCCAACATACTCTCATTGATATTGGAGATATCAAAGGTCTGATTCATGTTGTAGATTGGTTACTTTTTCTCAATACAAAAGTGAATATAACCAAACTCTCAAAAGACTTATTAATGTTATAAAAAATATTGGAAATGAGCTAGGCCACTGCCGAGGCATTGAGGTATGGCATCCATTCCTTTTTCATAGCTCCTAGGTTATTGCGTAGAAACATGATGTATGAAGGTTTGAATGGTGGCTTATTCAAGACCAATCCAGCTTCTTCTAGCGTATAGTTACCTTTTTTTGCATTACAGGCCTTACAAGCAGTTACGAGATTGTTCCAAGTAGACTTCCCTCCTTTAGATCTTGGCACCAAATGATCCAGTGTCAGGTCTCTATCTATCCCACAATATTGACAGAGGCCATGGTCTCGCTTAAAAATATTATGCCTCGTGAGCACAACACCACGATATGGAACATGAACATAGTTTTTAATCTTAATTACTGCTGGTAGCGGATAACTTTTTGACACAGTTCTTAATTCATCCTGGCTATCAGCTTCTAGCAGCTCTGCCTTTCCCAAAAATACGAGCAAAAAAGCACGCTGAACAGTACAAACCGTGAGTGGGCTGTAGTCCTGATTCAATACTAGTACTTTTCCTGACATGGCTTTTGGTTTTCATTACGGAAACTCAGATATCCGTTACGATCAATGAAAATAGCCAATTATAAGTTAAATCTGAAAATAAATCAATGAGATCAGTGTTAGGCTTGTTCTGGTGTCAGCTTTTTCAGGAGTATTCTACGAGCCTTCAGTCCACTTTCACCAAGGTCGTCCAATCCTATTTTTTTCACTTCTCCACCATATATACCTGCATAATCATCCCCTCCTAAAAAAATATACCCGACTTCAGGTTTATTTGCAGAGAAAACCAAATCTCCCGGAATGATACTATCAATGGAATGAACCTCCTGGCCAGACTTCATTTGTTCGTCAATAGTGCGAGGTAGTCTATAACCACAGACCTTAAACACTTGTTGGATGAACCCTCCAGCATCAACACCAAAAGGTGTTTTCCCACCAGTCAAATAAGGAGCATTCAGATACTTCTTCATCACCTCTTTCATGTACTCAAACTCTCTTTTTTGAGAAAGGCTTTTAGATTCACCATTGAAGGCCACTTGCTCCTCCAGTTTAAAAAGTTCATTAGTTGTTATAGGAAGTACACTACCAAACAAAATATGTACATGTTTCTTCTGAAAGTAAATGGTGCCACTCAGATCAATGCAAACCTTATAATCAGATAAATTGACTTGATTGAAATACTCGTTGCTTATAGATGTGTGTTGATTTTTACTTATCCAACCTTCCGAATTGTCATAGTGCAATTGGATCTTCAACATATCATTCTTTTCTTCCAACACAGTATAGTGCTCACCAAAAAGGAGTTGGGACACCAAACTGGCATCTGACTTAGCTGTCGTTCTCATGGCAACCACACTCAGACGGCAAATACCCTTAGGGCTTTCGTTCATGCTAATATTGATTTCGTTCTAGCTCTCTTTTCACATCTTTCTCCTTGATGCTGTCTCTTTTATCATGAATCTTCTTTCCTTTAGCTAGCGCCAATTCTAATTTGGCATATCCTTTATCATTGATGTATAGCCTAATTGGGATGATGGTCAATCCCTTCTCTTGGCCCTTGGAGTCGATTTTATCCAACTCCACTCTATTCAATAATAGTTTTCTTTCCCTCAATGGTTCGTGATTATTAAAGGTTCCTTGCTCATACACTGCAATGTGCATGCCTTTGATAAACATCTCCCCTTTTGATATATAACAATACGCTTCTTGCAAGCTGGCTTTCCCTTCTTTGATGGACTTAATCTCAGTTCCCTTCAGCACCAAACCAGCTACATACTTGTCTATGAACTCGAATTCATAACTTGCTTTTTTATTTCGAATATTTACTTGATTTGAAAACCTACCCTTGCTCATCGTTACACTATCAAATTAAAGTTATAATATCTAATATTTCTTTCCCATACCCAAAAAAGAGTAAGGAAGAATTTAAAATTTCATTCTAGGCATAGGAGATGCAGTGAGCGGCACAGTATCTCCCGCTAGTTGTTGGTAATGGGCAGTCATGCCAATCATTCCTGCATTGTCCGTGCAATACTCAAATCGAGGAATAAAGACCTCCCAGCCATTTGGTTTTGACAATTGCTCAAGTTTAGTTCTCAAACCACTATTGGCAGAAACACCACCAGCTATAGCGACCTGATTTACCCGTTCTTGTCTGGCCGCCAATTCAAGCTTACTTAAAAGCATGTCAATCAAATGCCTTTGAATACTAGCACAAAGGTCTTTTTTATTCTTTTCTACAAAATCTGGGTCTTTCATTTTTTCTTTGTTCAAAAAATTCATGAACCCAGTCTTTATTCCACTGAATGAATAATCCAATCCTGGCATTAAAGTCTCGTTGAAGGTGAATTTGTTTTCATTACCCTCCTTGGCCAACTTATCAATCAATGGCCCACCAGGATAAGGAAGTCCCATCAATTTCGCACATTTGTCAAACGCCTCTCCCACGGCATCGTCAGTAGTTTGTCCAAGTATGGCCATATCCAAATAATCATCTACTCTTACAATCTGTGTGTGCCCCCCACTAACCGTTAGGCACAAAAAAGGAAATTTGGGTTTGGGCTCTTCGATAAAATGAGCCAAAATATGCGCCTTCATGTGATGCACACCAATCAATGGTATATTCAACGCCAAAGCCATTGACTTAGCAAATGCACCTCCTACCAATAAAGCACCCAACAAACCTGGCCCCTGAGTAAAGGCTATCGCATCCAGGTCAGACATGGTTACATTTGCTGTTGCCATGGCTTCCTTTACCACAGGCCCTATGGCCTGCTGATGCGCTCTGGAAGCCAATTCTGGTACTACACCACCATATTTGCTATGAATCTCCTGTGTGGCAATCACATTGTTCATTACCTTTCCATCTACACAAATAGAGGCCGACGTTTCATCGCACGAGGACTCAATGGCCAAAATAACATTTTTCACTTTCCTAAATAACTTAAATTGATTGTCTTGGTCGAAGCTCAAAAGTACAAAACTGGGCATATTTTTTGTACCATCATTCAAAGTTCCGTAATTACCAATGATTATCGTTTAAATAATCCAAGTTACTTTTGCGGAGCAGTAGTTTCATGAAGGAAAATTCTCAAAAAAAGTCAAAATTAAGGCGCCGGTTATCCAGGCTATTTCTGTGGCTTCCTGTGTTACTACTTGCTTTAGGGATTTTAGCCTTCTCTGCATTTCAAATACCAAAAGTACAAACCAGGTTTCTTAACGAAATTTCATTTCTCATATCTGAGAACACAGGGTTTAATATAAAAATTGGTCATGCCAATCTCACCTGGTTTGATCACATGATTCTTAGAAATGTTCGATTATATGATCATCAAAATGACAGCACACTGATCTTCGTCAAAAATGTCAAAGTTGATTTTAAGCTTTATGATTTCTTGATCAACAGAAAGTTGAATGCGGATAAGTTAGAACTGGAAAGGCCTTATGTACATGTAATTAAAGAAAACGACTCTACTGAGGTGAACATCTCTAGATTCATCACAGATCTAAAAGATATTTTTAAAAAAAACAGAAAGGGGAAAGAGAAAAAAACTGCGCTCACGCTGGATGAAATTATCATCAAAGATGGATTATTCTCCTACAATGATCTCAGATATGACTCCATCGTCGAAGGAAAAGATTATCATCATTTTGTATTCGATTCCATTCAATCACATGTGTCTTACTTTGGGTTCATTAATGACAGTCTAGGAATGAATATCAACTATTTAACTTCCATTGATCCAAGTCAACAGCTGGACATCAAAAATTTCATAAGTGACTTTTCTTTCACAAAGGAACAAATGACCTTTTCAAACCTAGAGCTGAACACTAATCAAAGTAGCATTAAAGATTCTATTGTATTTACGTATGACCACCCAGCTAACTTCAAATACTTTGTAGACAGCATTTCATTTTTCGTCAATTTGAAGCGTTCGGTTATTAGTTTTGAGGAACTCGCATTATTTAGCCCTGCCTTAAAAAACATAAATAAAACACTAACATTTAGTGGTCAATTATTAGGGAGAATAAATAGACTTGGTGTGACCAATTTTTACATTGAATCCAAAGGAGGTAGCTATTTAGTCGGTCATGGCAATTTTAATGGACTTCCTAATGTTTCCGAGACATTTATAGACTTAGAGGTGAAAAACTCTACCATCAACCCGTATGATGTTTCGACATTTGCTGATCCGAAATTTCAGCAACAGATTTTGAATTTAGGGATCATGAAATTTCAAGGGAGGTACGCGGGATTCTTATCAGATTTTGTTGCTGACGGAAAAATCAATTCTTCAGTCGGGCAAATTAAAACGGACGTGAACTTTAAAATTAAAGATGGTGGTCAAGCATGGTACTCTGGATCATTAGACCTCAAACAATTTGATCTTAGTAGTGTGCTACAGAAGCAAGATAAGCTTAAGTACATCACACTTAACGGAAAGATAAATGGCAGTGGATTAAACGAGAATAGTGCGGACTTTACGCTAAATGCAAATGTAGATTCCTTACAGATTCAGGATTATACCTATCGTAATCTTTCCACAAACGGTCATTTCAAATCTGGTTTTTTTGAAGGCAAATTAGCCGCAAATGATCCTAATTTGAATTTCAACGGTAAAGTAGAAATTGATTTAAGAAATCAAAGGAATAAGGTCAATATCAAGGCGAAATTAGATACAGTGAATTTAAAACCACTTGGCCTTACTGATAAAGAGGTGAATTTATCTTCTGCCATTGACATTGATATGAAAGGCCTTAAAATGGACGATTTGGTGGGCTATATCAATTTATATGACAATCATGTTGGATACGAAGGTAAATCCCTCCAAATCGATTCATTAAAATGTTTATCATCACTAATAGGCCCCACACGAATTATTCACTTTGAAACTGATGGCCTGACGGGTGAAATGAAGGGAGAATTCAGAAATAGCGTTTTTATCCGTACCATTCAAGAATTTTATAAGGAAGTAAAACTTAACCTAAACAACAACGAGGACGATTTAAGCGAATACTACGCAAACAAAAGCAAGGCAGATCTTGAAAAATACAATGTGAAAATAGATCTCAATCTTTGGAATCTCAACAAGTTTGTTCAGCCCTTTTATCCTGAATTTAATATTTCGAAGGAAGTTAAATTACATGGGTCTTTTCTTCAAGATAGCATATCAAGACTAAACCTCTATGGAGCCATTGACTCTTTGGAGTTGCCTAATTTGTCATTAACAAGCAATTATGTTGATATAAACATTTCAAAAGAATTCTTTGATCGGAGTACACTTGCCTCTGCCTTTGCGGCATCCAATCAGCAACGTTGGTCAGACAGGTACGAAACAGAGAATGCCTATGCTGATGTTATATGGTTTGATGATAGCATGTCAGTCTCCATGAATATTGAACAACCCCAATTCTCAAATAAAGTTGCGATCGAATCTTCAGTATTGTTCTTTACTGACTCTACTCAACTGCACTTTCAAAATTCTGATATAGAAATTTTAGGTAAAAAATGGGTATGGGATAGAACGAACAAAATAACGCACAAAAATGGAGAATGGAGTTTCAAAGCTATGAAGGCCTCCAATGGACCTGAAAAATTGGAAATATCAGGCATGTATTCCCAAGCCCCATCTAAGTCACTTTATATTGATTTGAAAGAATTCAATATTCAAAATATACAATCTTTTGTCTCCAATAATGTGGAAGGTACTATTGATGGACGAATCAAAATAAAAAGGCAAAACCAAAATGATTTGATAGAGGGAAATCTTATAGCAAGGGCTTTAAAAATAGATGGTCTCTTGTTAGGAAACGTATTTGGGATCTCTAC
The DNA here is from genome assembly GCF_900176375.1 of Reichenbachiella faecimaris. Lineage (GTDB taxonomy): Bacteria > Bacteroidota > Bacteroidia > Cytophagales > Cyclobacteriaceae > Reichenbachiella > Reichenbachiella faecimaris. The sequence goes on from NZ_FWYF01000001.1 coordinate 560,527, forward strand.
ATGGGAAAGCGAACAGAAACGTCTTGCTATGAATCTGGATCTCATTCAAAATGGAAAGAAAAAAATCGAAGTTAGAGGTCTCTACTATCCAAAAAAAGAGGTTGATCAACTCGATCTTCAGGCACGTTTTGATAGTGCTGACTTGAAAATTGCGGAACCATTTATCAAGAAAAATTTTACAAACATTGGAGGCCTAGCCTCTGGGCAATTCACTATAAAAGGCACACCAAAATATCCAGTTCTTAAAGGCAAAGGAAAAGTGACTGAAGGAAAAATTCTAGTAAACTACTTAAATACAAAATACAAATTCAATGGAGATTTGTATTTTGATGAAAATGAAATAAGTACCAAAAATCTAATCCTTGAAGACAGTGAAAACAACAAGGCACAGTTAACTGGAGGTATTTTTCACGATGGATTCAAAAATCCAGTATTAGATTTCCAAGGGGAATTCGTGAATTTCAAGCTTCTAAATACAACTGCTGCGGACAATGATGCTTACTATGGAGTGGCCTACGGCACAGGGAATATTAGCTTCCTTGGAGCCATAGACAACATTCAAATTACTGCAGAGGCACAAACAAGCAAAGGCACAAGACTCTCTATTCCGCTTGGCGAAAGTTCGAATTCTAAAATTGAACAAAAAGAATACATTGAATTCGTAGACCTCAAACACAATCAAAATGCTCAAGAAGTAATAGAAGAAGTACTGAAACAAGAAAATTTAAAAATCAGAGGCATTGAACTAGATTTCAATCTCGAATTCACACCTGACGCCTACGTTGAGCTAATTTTTGATGTTCAAGCTGGCGATATCATAAGGGGTAGAGGTACTGGAAACATTGAATTACAAATCAATACTGACGGTGACTTTACTATGTTCGGGGATTATTCCATTGAGAATGGTGGATACAATTTTACACTCTATAACATCATCAACAAAGAATTTGACATTAAAAAAGGCAGTACCATTTCATGGTATGGAGATCCTTATGGTGCCAATTTGAATATATCAGCATCTTATCGTCAACTTGCATCTTTGGCTCCCTTGATGACCAAATTTCTTGATCCAGAAGATATCAATTCTCCAGAAACTCGAAAAAAATACCCATCTATTGTAGACCTAAAACTTAAGGGAATTTTACTGAGCCCTAATATTAATTTTGATATCAACATTGAAGATTACCCTCCTAACAATCAGCTGCCCAATAGTTCTGTCACCCTTGATGAAGTAGTCACAGCATTTAAGGCCAACCTAAGAAATAATGAACAAGAAATGAACAGGCAGGTTTTTAGCCTAATTATTTTAAGAAAATTTTCGTCAGAAAACAGTTTTCAAGTGAATAGTCAAACGATTGGAAACAGCTTGAGCGAATTTGTTTCAAACCAACTGAGTTATTGGGCCACTCAAGTAGATGAAAATCTTGAAGTAGATGTGGACTTGGCAGGATTGTCAGACGACGCCTACAATACCTTCCAGCTGAGACTTTCATACACCTTCCTAGACGGCAGATTGCGAGTAACCAGAGGTGGAAATTTGCCCAATCAAGAAACAAAAGGAGATGTAAGCACTATTATAGGGGACTGGACTGTTGAATATTTATTAACCGAGGATGGTAGATTTAGAGTAAAAATGTATAGCAGGTCAGATTTGGATGATGTCAGTTCCCAATTGGGCGAAAGTAATTTTGAAACTGGATTTAGCCTTCAATACATCAAAAGTTTCGATCAGCTCAATCAAATTCTTTCTGACAATCGGAAAAAAAATCTCTCACAAAGAAAAAACTCACCTCAGGCTACTGAGAGTGAAAAGGAAATCTAAAATATTCTCCATTTAGACTTCGGCTAACCCTTTATTATGTTTACATTTAGATAAGAATTCTAAACCCCTAATTGATGGAATTGAACAATTTCATGAAGTCTTACGCCGAGGAAATCAAAGGCAATTTTTCCGAGTATGATGATCAGAGATCAGTCATAGTTGTACCTCTTGAAATGGATCGTCAACAGGCTGTTGTTGGTGAGATAGATCCAGAGAATAATCTGATTTCTATCTCATCTAAAGTTTGTGTCGTGGAAGATGGAATAAGGTTTAAGGATTTACTCGAAGAAAATCACAGATCAACTTTCGGCAAGTTTACAATTGTAAACGATTTCTTAAAGGTAGAATCCAGATCTCCAGCAGATATAGTTTCAGACGAAATTTTAAAAAGAGCCATTCAGGAAGTTGCCAACCTCGCCGACAAATGGGAAATGAATATCACAGGACGCGATATTTTTTAATCTCTCTCATTAGGTTTCTCAACTGCATTATTTATTAGTTTTGTTGCATAGGCTGCCTTATCGTTCCGCTATCAGGATAGCGGAAAGGAAAGTCCGGGCAACATAGAGCGTCGTACTTCCTAACGGGAAGTCCTTGGCGGAAACGTCATGGGAGAAAGTGCAACAGAAAACAAACCGTCCCGACAAGTCGGGATAAGGGTGAAATGGTGAGGTAAGAGCTCACCGCTCCGACAGTGATGAAGGAGGCATGGTAAACCTTACGAGTTGAAAGATCAAATAGGTTCTGCAAGAAGTGGCTCGCTTCGATTTGGCATTAGTCAGAATGTAGAATGGGTAGATTGATAGATTCTAGTAGCAATACTAGAGCCAGAGAAATGATAAGGATCCCTCCCGATAGCTATCGGGATTGGGATACAGAACCCGGCTTATAGGCCTATATTATTATATAAGATAATATGACAAAGATTTTAATTATTGATGACGAAAAAAGTATTCGTCATACGCTTCGTGAAATTCTGGAGTACGAGAAATATCATATTGACGAAGCAGAAAATGGCAAAGCAGGACTAGATAAGTTAAAAGAAGAAGATTTCGATCTAGTTCTTTGTGATGTGAAAATGCCAGAAATGGATGGTATTGAGGTATTGGAAAATGCCAGAACGCTAGATCACACCCCTCAGTTCATCATGATTTCTGCTCATGCCACTATCGACACTGCAGTGGATGCAACGAAAAAAGGTGCATTTGATTTTATTCAAAAACCACCAGATCTCAATCGTCTACTACTTACCATTAAAAATGCATTGGACAAGTCCAACCTTATTCAAGAAACCAAAGTACTGAAGAAAAAGGTTGCTAAATCTCTTGAAATAGTGGGAGAATCTAGGCCCATTCAAGAAGTAAAAGAGACCATTGAAAAAGTAGCCAGCACTGAAGCGCGGGTTTTAATAACTGGAGAAAACGGTACTGGGAAAGAGCTGGTCGCCAATGCCATTCATAAACTAAGCAATAGAAATAAAAAGCCACTAATCGAAGTAAACTGCGCAGCTATTCCAGCAGAGCTTATTGAAAGTGAGCTGTTTGGACATGAAAAAGGATCGTTTACGTCAGCTGTAAAACAGCGTATTGGGAAATTCGAACTGGCTGACAATGGCACTTTGTTTTTGGACGAAATTGGAGACATGAGTTTGTCTGCTCAAGCCAAAGTGCTCAGAGCCTTACAAGAAAACAAAATCACCCGTGTAGGTGGCGAAAAGGAAATTAAAGTCAATGTTCGGGTGCTGGCTGCCACAAACAAAAACTTGAAAGAAGAAATCAATCAAAAGCGATTTAGAGAAGACCTATACCATCGTTTGAGTGTTATATTGATTAAGGTTCCGTCACTCAAAGAACGTGTGGATGACATCCCCATGTTAGTAGATAAATTTCTAGGGGATATAGCCGCAGAGTATGGCACCAGCAAAAAGGAAATTGACGAAAAAGCGCTAGATCAGCTCAAAAAGGGGAATTGGACAGGAAATATCAGAGAGTTAAGAAATGTAGTTGAGCGCCTGATTATCATGTCTGACAATGCAATAACTGCCACAGACGTAAAAAAATATGCGGACACACCGTGATGTGATCCGCATAGTATATTTTTTACCGTTTTTCCTTTTACTATTTAGACAATTCAGTCGAATTAGAATCACTTTTTGCATAAGTAGGACACGTTCTTTGGGTACATGCACTCATTGCAAAAACTACTAGGGCCACTATAAGTATCTTTACTTTCATCTTTTGTTATTATCAATTACCTGCTTCAATTTTAGAACATAAATATATAAAAAATATTACACTTTAAGTGAAATATCTGTTTTCTATAAAATATTAGAGAAGTTATTCGATGAACGTCTAATCTACCAGCAAATTACAGCCTCTAATATCAGAATTATCCAATCTCCCAAGAATTTCGAACTCCCTGTCATTAGACAGACGACCTAAATCCTTTGTTTCAATAAATGCGCAAGAATGCACATTTGCTAAATCTATAACGTTTACGCCCCCTGTCTCCCCTACCTTTAGGTAATTAAAGGGATCTTCAATATCTCTAATCAACACCTTCATCTGATCAGGTAGTTGATAGGACTTTTCATTTAAAGAATAAGCCTGAGACAATAATTCGGTCATTCCATATTCAGAAAATACGCGAACACTTCCCAATCCAATTTTGAGAATGGAGTAGAACTCACTTTTGACTAAATCTTTTCTTCGCCCTTTCATTCCTCCAGTTTCAATTATTACCAGACCATCCAGTCGAGCACCTCTTTTTTTTGCAATTTCCACCAAATCCAATAGTGCATAACCAACCCCAAATAATACAATTGATTTAGAGGTTTGATTCAAGGCGCGCAATAAATCATCAACCAACTCCTCTAATCTATTCAGGTAATACCCGCCCATGTTTCCCTGATTGCTCTTATGGATAAAGAAATCAACCATTTTCACCAAAGAAGAATGTCCTTGTTCTTGATATGATGGAAGTAGCGCAAAAAATGCATGCTGGTTTAATTCACCTCGAAACTCTTCAAAAATAGTTTTTGCATTGTTTAAGTAAAATTTTGAGTCCTCAATATAGTGTTGACTACGAATAGATGCAGTGGTACCACTACTCATGAAAACCTCTTCTTCCTCCCAATCTCCAGTCTTTATCTTGTGCTCCTTGAAAAAATCAATAGGCAAACAAGGGATTTGCTCGATAGAATTAATTCGAATACAATCAACACCTAAATAATTAAGATACTTCTGGTAAATGGCACACGCGCGAGACTGATAATGAAATAGTTCGAGTGCAAGCGAACAAAAAGTCTCTTTATCAACTTTACTGCTCTTTTTTTTGAAACTATTTAAAAGCTTCATAAGTTAGAAATAGTAAGGGGTTGCAAGACCACAATTGTATTAATATCAGTAATTTTAGCAAATGTAATTTTTATTAAATGAAGGTACTGACTAAATATTGGAATAAAATTTCGACTGGGACGATTTCTCTTATCATCGTTCTCTCCTCTCTCCTTTATACATGTCAAGAACCAGATCCCTTTCCCACCACACCCCATATAGAATTTAATAACCTGGAGTATGTAGAAATAGAGGAGAATGGCGTTGCGGATTCTTTGATATTGTACTTCGATTTCGAAGACGGAGATGGTGACCTAGGTTTGCCTTCGGACGACAATTACTATCCAGTACACGATTATTACATCATAGCAGATGAAAACACGAACCCGATCACTATCTCATCTACTTTACCAACCGATCAATATCTACTTACTCCAGGGTATTTCAAGAATGCGGCAAGAGCAATTGGCCAAAATGAATATTTTCGACCATTCGGAGATCCTTATTCAGCCATGCCTGACTATGAGTGCGAATATTTTGAGTCCGTCTACATTAATGAAGAATTAAAAGATATTATTGAACTGGCAGATATAGGATCTGAAATTCCTACTGGTTATGTACTAGACACAGTATTGGTTTATCGAAACCCAAACAGATACAATTTTTATATTGACTTCTTTAGAAAAAGAGGCACTGAATACGAGGTTTTAAATATTTCAAGACCTGATGAAAACGGATGCATCATACCATTTAATGGTCGATTTCCACTATTAGATGTTGAGAACATAGGAGGGTCACTTGAAGGAACAATAAAATATTCAATGCCTTCATTAGGTTTCAGAGTGACCATCAGAAATGATGAATTCAAGCTCAGATTTCATATTCTAGATCACCATTTCAACAAAAGTAATATAGTTGAAACGGGAGATGTCACTTTAGATCAATTGATCAGATAGATAGCTACTTGCTAATAAATGTCAGGAAATGACTCTGGATCCACTTCTGCCATCATTTCATATACCTTATCAAAGATAGTTTCTGCACTAGGTTTAGAATAGTAGTCGCCATCAGATCCATAAGCTGGACGATGTTCTTTGGCAGCAACTGTCACAGGCTGACTATCTAAGTATCTAAAACATTCCTGCTCAACTACTAGTTTTTCTAGTATATAAGCAGACGCTCCGCCAGGTACATCCTCATCAGCCACGATCAAACGATTCGTTTTCTTAATAGATGAAATAATACTTTGATGCCTATCAAAAGGCAACAATGTTTGAACATCAATGACTTCGATCTCTATTCCATAATTGGCCAATTCAACCGCCGCCTCCATTACAATTCTGCACATTGAGCCATACGTGACCACAGTAACATCTTTTCCTTCTCTAATGATTTCTGGAATACCCAAAGGAACCTTAAATTCACCCACATTATCAGGCATTCGTTCCTTCAAACGATAACCATTCAAACATTCAATCATTAGGGCCGTATCATCAGACTCAAGAAGCGTATTGTACATACCAGCTGCCTGAGTCATGTTTCGAGGCGTGAGCACAAAAATACCTCTCAAGGCATTGATAATCATACCCATAGGTGAACCAGAATGCCACACACCTTCTAGTCTGTGTCCTCTAGAACGAATGATAAGAGGTGCTTTCTGACCTCCTTTGGTTCTATACTGGAGAGTTGCCAAATCATCAGACAACGTCTGTACAGCATACAGCAAGTAATCCAAATACTGGATTTCAGCAATGGGACGTAAACCTCTCAAAGCTGCTCCAATCCCCTGGCCTATAATTGAGGTTTCGCGTATACCTGTATCCGTCACTCTTATTTCTCCATATTTCTCCTGAAGTCCAGCAAATCCTTGATTTACATCTCCTATTTTTCCAACATCCTCTCCAAGGGCAAAGACCAACGGATTCTGATTTAAGGCCTCGTCAAAACAAGCTTGCAGAACTTCACGCCCATCAACCATTTTTGATTGATCAGAGTATTTTGCTGCTATTTCGCCAACTTTAATAGCTGAATATTTTGATTGACTATGCAAATGAGAAGAATATTCATCAAATCGTTTTTCATCATTTTTCTTCAACCAATGAATCAACATATCACGACTTCTCGAAGACTCATTTCTTGTGAGTCTCAAAGCTTTCTTCGCTCCTTTGGTCAACTCCAATTTATTGATATTCAGTCCTTCCTTTAAGTTTTTAGCAATTGAAATCAACTTGGTTTTTTCCGCACTTTTCTCAGCTACAGTTTCTATCATACTGATAAGGGAAGCTACATCTGTATCAATTGCAGATGTGTATGCACGCCAGGCGTCCATTCTAGCAGTTTTTGCCAATTGCTTAGCTTCCTCCTCAATTGCATCCAACTCTTTTCCAGACGCCAGTTTCTCATTTAAGATCCACTCGCGCATTTTTTTGATACAATCAAATTTGGCTTCCCATTCTAAACGCTCTTTAGATTTATATCTTTCATGAGATCCCGACGTAGAGTGTCCTTGTGGCTGTGTGACTTCTTCCACATGTACCAGTACAGGTACATGTTCATTTCTAGCTATTTTCTCTGCTTTCTCAAAAGTCTTGCAGAGGTCTACATAATCCCAACCACGAGTGGTAAGTATTTCAAATCCATTTTCTTCTGCTGTGCGCTGCAATCCAGCCAGCGCCTTAGATATGCTTCCTTTGGTTGTATGAAACTCTTTAGGAACAGATATCCCATACTCATCATCCCAAACGGCCATGACCATGGGTACCTGCAACACCCCAGCTGCATTCATTGCCTCAAAGAAATGACCTTCAGAAGTAGAAGCATTGCCTATGGTACCAAATGCTATTTCATTTCCATTGACTGAAAATTGCTTGAATTTTTTTAATGCGGGATTATTTCTATACAGTTTAGAAGCATAAGCCAATCCCAATAGTCGCGGCATTTGTCCAGCAGTACAAGAAATATCCGAGCTAGAATTTTTCATTTTAGTCAGATCTTTCCATTCACCATTTTCATCAATAGATCTGGTGCCAAAATGGCCATTCATCATTCTTCCTGCTGAAGCAGGCTCATCCTCTACAGAGGTGTGTGCATAAAGTTGTGCGAAAAATTGTTGTGAGGTCATCTCACCAATCGCCATCATAAAAGTCTGATCACGATAATAGCCAGATCGAAAGTCTCCGTTCTTAAAAACCTTAGCCATTGCGATTTGAGGCAGCTCTTTTCCATCTCCAAAAATTCCAAATTTGGCCTTTCCCATGAAGACCTCCTTTCGGCCAATATAGCTATCCTCCCTACTTTCTACTGCCAGTTTGTAATCGTTCAAAATTTCCTTCTTTGAGGACATGATTTCGGTATTTTTTTCTGAGACTTTCACCATTTGAAGTTAAGATTTTTAGGACGATTATAAAAGAACCTCGCTCGACAAATTTAACAAACACGCCACATCAATCAAATATTTTTATGAAGATTACAAAATAATATTATATTTGAGACAAAATAAAAAGACTAAACAGAATATTATTTGGTTATTATGGTTTTTTCAGTGATAATCATTAATGATGTTAGTTTTTTGAAATTTTAATTTTCACAGTTGATTCAGAACGTCAAATTATCTTCCGAATCTGAACAAGGTTGTGTAAATTATTAGTAACAATTATTGTCGTATATTTTATTGTAGTTAAACAATTTATGCCATGATTATCGGGGTACCCAAAGAAATTAAAAACAACGAAAACCGTGTAGCGCTTACGCCCTCAGGAGTAAAAGAACTGAAAAGACACGGACACCAAGTATTTGTGCAAAAAACTGCTGGAGAAGGTAGTGGTTTTGCGGATGAGGAATACACTAGCGTAGGAGCGGAACTCCTACCTACTATTGAAGACGTATACGGCAAGGCCGAAATGATCATCAAAGTAAAGGAGCCAATTGAAGCAGAATACCAGCTGATCAAAGAAGATCAATTAGTATTTACTTATTTTCACTTTGCTTCACACGAACCATTGACTAAAGCCATGATTGACAGCAAGGCTGTCTGTTTAGCTTATGAAACAGTGGAGAAGGCGGACAGGTCATTACCACTTTTGGTACCCATGTCAGAGGTTGCAGGCAGAATGTCTATTCAGCAAGGCGCAAAGTACTTGGAAAAACCTTTGAAAGGAAGAGGCATTCTTCTTGGAGGCGTCCCAGGTGTACGTCCAGCTAAAGTAATGATTCTTGGTGGTGGTATAGTAGGTACTGAAGCCGCAAAAATGGCAGCAGGGATGGGAGCAGATGTTACTATTCTTGACTTGAGTCTGCCAAGATTAAGATATTTGGATGATGTGATGCCAGCTAACGTAAAGACTTTGATGTCTAGCGAGTACAACATTAGAGAAATGATCAAAGATCATGATTTGATTATAGGTGCTGTCCTCATCCCTGGCGCTAAAGCTCCAAAATTAATCACTCGTGACATGTTGAAAGACATGAGGCCAGGTACTGTATTGGTAGATGTAGCAGTAGATCAAGGAGGTTGTTTTGAAACCACAAAACCTACCACCCATCAAGATCCTACATACATCATAGACGACGTGGTTCACTACAGTGTGGCCAATATGCCAGGTGCTGTGCCTTACACTTCTACATTGGCTCTTACTAACGCAACTCTTCCTTTCGCTATACAATTAGCAAATAAAGGATGGGAAAAAGCATGTAAAGAGAATAATGAATTAAAACTAGGGTTGAATGTCATCAAAGGAGACGTAGTCTACAAAGGCGTTTCTGAAGCTTTCGACCTACCTTATACGCCATTAGATAAATATATCTAGTGCTCATAAACCGGGATCTTCTCTACAAATTGGAAGGTTCCGGTTTTTAAATCTTGCTCGCAGCAAAAGTGATCCATTCCATTAGTAATTACTAAATAACGCGCTTTAAGTGTTTGATTGTAAATAGCTGCTTGCTGAAAGGTGTCATTGGATATTTTCACTTCTGGTGCTTTGCACTCCACTACCATTAACGGATGTCCAGAATTATTGTAAGCCACAATATCAGGCCTCTTTTTTAATTTGTTGTATTTTATTTCAAACTCAGTCTTCAAAAGAGATTTTGGATACTTCAAATAATTATTAAGGAATTTGAGAAAATGCTGGCGCACCCACTCTTCTGGAGTCAGTACCACGTACTTCTTTCTAAACTCGTCCCATATTTCTCTTCCCTTTTCTGTCTCTTTTACTTTGAACTGAAACTGAGGAAGATTCAACTCCACCATGACTAATTAAAATTTACTTTCAATATTAGCACAATTCATTTACTTTTAATCCTAACCTGGATGTTACTCTTTAGCATCTTATAATCAAAAAAGCATTCACCCATATGAAAACCAAAAAAGAAATAGTAGATAACTGGCTCCCTAGATATACAGGTGTTGAATTAGAAGATTTCGCTGAATACATCCTACTCACGAATTTCGCCAATTACGTTGAAATTTTTGCTGAAAAATTCAGCACAGAAGTACAAGGACAAGATAAACCCATGCAGTCTGCTACGGCAAACAACATCACTATTATCAACTTTGGAATGGGTAGTGCCATGGCAGCTACGGTAATGGATTTGCTGTCCGCCATTGAGCCAAAAGCCGTGCTCTTTTTGGGTAAATGTGGCGGACTCAAGAAAAAAACCCAATTAGGAGATTTGATCCTACCCATTGCTGCCATTAGAGGGGAAGGTACATCCAATGATTATTTGCCATTAGAAATTCCAGCACTTCCATCCTTTAGACTGCAACGTGCGGTCTCTTCAATGATCAAAAAGCACGAAATGGATTATTGGACTGGCACGGTATATACCACGAATAGACGAGTATGGGAACATGATCGTAAATTCAAAAAATATCTAAGAAAGATCAGAGCCATGGGTATAGATATGGAGACAGCTACGCTATTTACAGTTGGTTTTATTAACGAAATCCCAAGAGGAGCACTTCTGCTAGTTTCGGATAACCCGATGACTCCAGCTGGAGTAAAAACAGATGCTTCCGACAAAAAGGTCACGGGTAACTTTGTTGACAAACATATTCAAATCGGAATTGATGCTTTGCTAGAACTTTACAATTCTGGCGACTCTGTCAAACATATGAGATTTGATTAGTCTTATGAATTTTCGAATACAGCAACAATCCTACGCCAACTACAAAAAACAGCATCAACGCCATGGTGCTGTTTCTCATTGAACCAGTGAGCTGTTCTATAAATCCAAATGAGAAAGTCCCCACCACTATGGATAGCTTCTCGACTACATCATAAAAACTAAAATAAGACGTATTATCAATGGTGTTGTTAGGTATCAATTTGGAGAAGGTAGATCTGGACATGGACTGAATTCCACCCATAACCAGTCCTACTACTACTGCCAATCCATAAAATTGAAATTCTGTATGCAGCACGTAAGCATAGCCACATACGCCAATCCATATCACAAGCATAGACAGTATTGAAATGCCATTATTGTATTTTCTTGAAATGGACGCAAACAAATAGGCTCCTGCTATTGCTACTAATTGTATGATTGTGATGGTAATGATAAGTTTTGAAGCTTCAAGTCGCAATTCTTTTTCACCAAAAATCGCTGCTAGATGCATGACCGTCTGTACGCCTGCGCTATAAAAGAAAAAGGCCAATAAATACACCTTCATCACTTTCAAATCTTTCAATGAATGAAACACTATTTTCAACTCCTTCACTCCTTTCAAAAACAGATTCTCATCCTTTCTCTGACGGCTCGTATGGTTTGGTAAATAATAAAAACTGTACTGTGCAAAACCCAACCACCACATTCCAACTAAAAGAAAGGACAGGCGTACCACAGCTGATTCTGCTTCAAATCCTAGCGTTTCGTGCATAATAATCATAGCGAAACTGACGAGTAAAAGCAGAACACTGCCAATATATCCATAAGCATAACCTTTAGCACTCAATTGATCATACTCAGATTCAGTTGTGATTTCAGGCAGATAAGAATTATAAAACACCAAACTTCCTGAGTAACCAACACCAGCAAGTACAGAGCAAATGATCCCATATTCCACATTATCTCCTCGAAACCAAAAGAGTCCTGCTGTTGATATAGCACCTAAGTAGGTAAATAACTTGAGGAAAAACTTCTTTTTCCCTCCATAATCTGCCATCCCAGACAACCATGGGGAGATGAAAGCCACTATGAGAAATGACGCAGCAATCGCATAGGAATAGAGCACTGTATTAGTAACTTCAAACCCAAAGAAAATTACCTTTTCTGATTCAAAGGCACCTCTAGTTACTCCATTAAAATAAATAGGAAAGAGCGTGGAAGAAATAACAAGTAAGTAGGCAGAATTGGCCCAATCATACATGCACCAGGCTTGTTGTATTTTTTTGTTTTTATTCATACTCAAACAACTCTAGCAGGGTTTTGAGCCCTGTTAGGGTTCATCAGATGGACAAAAAAAAGGCCTCGATAAATCGAGACCTTTCCATATTATTAAAGATTAGTAATTAGTCAACTCTTTTAGACGAACTGTAAAGTAGTTTTCTAGCATTTGCTTCTTTAAACTCCTGCTGAACATCAGTTACGATACCCATTTTGGCATCAATATCTACTTTCATAGACATGGTAATCTGATCTCTTTCTACTTCACTCAATTTATCCTTCTCTTGGTTTACAAATCGAACTACATCCTTCACTTCAATGAATACATCATTCACCTGAATTTTAGGAGTAACACCATAAACTGCAGTTCTTTTTGGTTTACCAATATATACATAACTCACCAACGACTTTCTTTCCAATTTACTCAACTGAGTAGACTTCGGAAGCTTCTGCTCTACCATAATTGTTGTTTCTCTCAATACGGTTGTCACCATAAAGAAGAACAACAACATGAAAATAATATCTGGTAGTGCAGCTGTTGGAATTTCCTGAGTGGTTCCTGAACTTTTCTTAAACTTTGCCATATCAACCTCCTATTTTATTTGGTTCAGCAATGGATATTGCTCTAGGAATACCTGCTCTTGCTTTCATGTACATATCTTTTTGCTCTGGATCTTTTTTATCCAATTGCAAAAATTCTTCTGCTGAGATGCCTACACGCTCACCATATATCTCATTATAAGCAGCATTGACTTCGTCAAGTACTCGAATATACAATTCGTAACTTGTCCCTCTATCTGCTTTGAATGAAACTACGGCCTTGCCAGGCTCATCTGAAGAATTTGTACTTCTTCCATTTGAATTGACTTGTCTACGTAAAGTAGCTGGCAATTGATTGTATAACAATCTTCCATCCGCAGATGGTTTGCCAAAGTTCAAAACAAATTCTTTAACCATTGGTCTCAATTTAGTAATATCTCTCATTGGCTCATCCTCTACCAGCAACTGATCATTTGAATTAGCCAATATCTTAAAGATATTCCTATCATGCATTTTAACATCCAACTCCGGCTCATTAGGATCCGGTTTCGGAGGCAAAAGCATTGCTATTCCTTTGTCATTCGCAATCGTGGTAGTAACCAAGAAGAAAATCAACAAAAGAAAGGCAATATCCGCCATCGAACCCGAGTTTACCTCGGCCGCAGGTCTATTTTTACCTTTCGCCATAATCTTATTTTACTGCTTTTGAAACTTCTGTAAAAACAATTCCGCCAAGTGCGCCTATGATCAAAATGTACATCATAGTCAACAATCCTCCTACGAACTTAGACAGACCTTCATCAACACCAAGCTCAAGAGCAGATGCCGTTACTTCAGATCCAGACAAGGCATAAGAGATTCCAAAAATTACAACCAAACCAGCTACACCTGCACCTGCCTTAGTCAAAGACTTTGGATCACTTACTGAATTTATTATTGGAAAGACAATCGCAGCTAATCCCGCTAGGATCGTCAGTGTGTATGACACATATAATGCTATATCTATAGAATCCATTTCTTTTTCTTTTTAAGTGAAAATCTTATTTAGCAGAATGCTTAACCAAGATATCTACTAAAGAAATAGAAGCATCCTCCATAGAGTTAACTAGTGAATCAATTTTAGAAACAAGGTAGTTGTAGAACAACTGTAGAATAACCGCAACGATCAAACCACCAACTGTTGTCAAAAGTGCTACTTTAATACCACCAGCAACCAAGGCAGGAGATACATCACCAGCTTCTGCGATCGCGTCAAATGCGTCGATCATACCAATTACAGTACCCATGAAACCCAACATTGGAGCCAAAGAGATGAAAAGTGAAATCCAAACCATTCCTTTTTCCAATTTGCCCATTTCAACAGAACCATAAGCGATGATAGATTTTTCAACCATTTCTACGCCTTCCGACATTCTCATTAATCCTTGAACGAAGATAGAAGCAACAGGCCCTTGTGTATTTCTACATACATCCTTTGCAGCTTCAACTCCACCTGAGTTCAAAGCACCCTCTACTTGCTCTAACAACTTCTTAGTGTTAGTAGTAGCCAAGTTCAAAGTGATAATTCTCTCGATGGCAACAGCCAATCCTAAAATTAGACATAACAAAACGATGCCCATGAACTGCCATCCACCTTGGATGAACTGATCTTTTACGATTTGATGAAAACCTGGCTCTTCAACTGCTACTTCTTCGTAATCAGCTGCAGCCACCTCTTCTTCTACATACTCTTCTTCCGCATACTCCTCTTCCATGGCTGTGCTATCGCCCTCAGCTACCATCTCAGTAGAATCAGATGCTACTTCTTCTGTAGCTACGTCATCCTGCGCCATTGTTTTTAGGTGAGTCATAGTGAACACACCAGTCAACATCAATAAAATTACTAATCTTTTCATAGTCTAATTTTTAGTAAATCTTTAATAAAGGTTTAAAAGTTATTCTTTTCAATTAAATACTAATTCAGTGCAGAGAGGAAGGGATTCGAACCCCCGGTGCCCTTGTGGGGCACACTCGCTTTCCAAGCGAGCACCTTAAGCCACTCGGCCACCTCTCTCTAACTTTTTTAGTTTTCTCCAAGCGACAAATAAATTATAAAAATACACTATTTGCAAATTGTACCATATTAATTTGGAGATCGCTAATTAAATGGTCATTTCACCCCGTATGGGAATGCTAAGTTTCTTTTTTACCTGTTCGGTCGACTTTTCTGTACCAAGTAAATGCATCATTTTAGCCACGGCCGCTTCAGTTGTAATATCCAATCCGCTAATCACTCCTATTTCAGTCAACTTTTTACTCGTTTCATACCGTCCTTGTATTACACTTCCTCCTATACATTGTGACACATTCAAAATCACAATGCCTCTGTTGACCGCACCTTCCAAGAGCTCATTGAACCAATCATAGTTCATGGTATTACCAGAGCCATAAGACTCCAATATCACTCCTTTCAGACCTTCAATATTCAAGATGCCTTTGACAACTGCTGGAGAAATATTGGGGAAAATTTTCAATATAGCTACATCTGGATCCAGCTCAGGACTGTATTTCAGTTCTTCCTCTTTGTATTTCTTCAGAAAGGATTCGTTATATACTATTTCAACACCTGATTCGGCTAGGTAGGGATAATTTTCAGATTCAAATGCCGCGAAATTGCTACTTCTTATTTTTTGCGCTCGGTTGCCTTTCAGTAAGTAATAATTAAAATAAAGACATACTTCAGTAACCATAGCATGATCGCCATTACGCTCAGAAGCAATTTCTAGTGCTGTAATGAGGTTTTCCCTGGCATCCGATCTGGTCGCTCCAATTGGAATTTGTGCTCCAGTAAATATGATAGGTTTATTCACACCCTTTAGCATAAAACTGATCGCAGAAGCAGAATAGGCCATGGTATCTGTACCGTGCAAAATAACAAACCCATCGTATTGATGATAGTTGTCCTTCAAAATCGAAGCCATATCCTTCCACTGCTCCACATTGATATTGGAAGAATCAACTGGTTCTGGAAATGAGATGACTGTCAACTTCAAATCGAGCTTATGCAATTCGGGGATCTTTTCCAGTACCAGACTGAAATTAAAGGGTGCCAAGGCGCCCTCTTCGTCATACACCATACCAAATGTGCCTCCCGTATAAATGAGGAGTATAGAAGATTTGGGATCTTCCGAACTGGTCGCAATGTTGACTACTTTAAATTTACTCGCTTGGGTCATTCTTGTCATTTAATTGAAAATACGATACGCATTTTCAGTGGTAGCTTTGGCCACCTCATTTTTGGTTATATTTTTAATGGCTGCTATTTTTTCGGCCACCAAGTTTAAATACGCGGGTTCGTTGCGTTTCCCTCTATTTGGGACGGGCGCAAGATAAGGACTATCCGTCTCCAATACCAAATGATCTAATGGGATTGATTTCAGTACGGGTTCTAACCCTCCATTTTTGAATGTTGCCACTCCTCCTATTCCCAATAAGAAGCCTAACTCAATGATCTGATTGGCCTGCTCTACTGTCCCAGAGAAGCAGTGAAAAATCCCACGAAATTTTTCAGTTTTAAGATCATCTACAAGCGCTATGGTTTCGTCGATCGATTCACGACAGTGGATGACAATGGGTCGATCCTGCTGAATTGCCCATTTGGATTGAATCTTAAAAGCTTCCTTTTGCTGTTCATAAAAGGACTTATCCCAGTACAAATCAGTTCCCATTTCACCAACTGCAACAAACTCTCTTTTATTCAACCAATCTTCTACGATATAGAGCTCCTTTTCGAAATTCTTATCAACGGAACAAGGGTGAAGCCCCATCATTGGGATGCAATATCCCGGATAACGGTATTCAAGCTCCAACATGGCGTCAATAGACTCACTGTCAATATTGGGCATGTATATTTTTTCGACTCCTTGCTCCCTAGACCTTTGGATCATCTCGTCAACATCATCCTTGAATTTGTCTGAATAAATATGTGCGTGAGTTTCTACTAGCTGCATTTCAAATTAATGTTCTATCTATCTCAATATTTCCTCCCTTTCCAAACTACCTGGATGGGTAAAAGATAGAACGCAAATGTGATTAAATAAAAAACGAAATCATATATTTCAAACAGCAGAAGGTGAATCACAGAGATTCTGGAGCCTGTTGATTTCGAAATCTGCATGAAAAGAAAGTACTTAAGCCCTATGACAGCAAAAGCCACAAAACACCAGACAATATTATATAAAGCTAAAAATGAGAAGGCAGGCCAGAACAGTATCTTGATCATGCCAGCCAAAAGCATCAAAGGATTTAAACCAGCCAACCCTCTCATCCATCTTTTTCGCTGATGAAGTAGTGATCCTACATCCAACAGGGCTTGTGTTGTAGCTACAGCACCTGAGTTGATATTCACTTTCAACTCTCCTCCCAGAGGTCTCAAGCGTCGCAACAAGTCAACATCTTCCACTATGGAGTCATCTAAACCCGCGTAACCACCAATTTCATTATAAGCAGATTTCGCAATCAACATATTGTTTCCCCATCCTGTGAGATATATGCCTATTCTGGAAAACCAACCAATGACCCATTCATTGAATAACCAGTCTATATTTTGCAGGTATCCAAGCCTTCTGTTTCCTGACACTCTAGTTAATCCAACCACAATTTCTTTCTCATCAGTCATCTGAGTCAACATGCTTTGAATCCAATTAGATTGAAATCGCATATCAGCATCTGTAAATAACAAATACTCCCCTTTAGCTTTTTCTGACAAATAAGAAAGTATTCTCTGCTTCCCAAACTTCCCAGTTGATTCTTTCCCATACGAATAGATAGTAGAATTTACTGGCTTATTCCGTTCTAGCAGATTCAAGGTATCATCCTCAGAATCATCATTTCCAAACAGTATTTCAAAATCAGATTTGGCATAGCTCAACTGCTTCAAGCTGTCACACAAAGCTGCTACATTTTCCTCCTCGTTTCTAAGGGCAATCAGGACGGAAACAAAAGGAGGCTTTTCAAACTTTCTATTTTTTTGCGTGGGCTTTTCTATAATAAGAAGCATCAAAAATGATAACCACACAGCTACAATTCCTATGGCGACCATCCACATCACGTAGCAAATGGAATTATGTCAAACCCAAAGCCCTCTTCCTTGCAATGGTTTAAAAAACGTGGCAGTACCCACTGCAATTTTTCAATCGATTTCAGATTATCATGAAACACAATAATATCACCAGATCGCATCTTAGAAATCAAGTTTGAAAGACATTTCTCTTTTGATAATTTCCCATCAAAATCCCCACTCATCAATGACCAAAGTACTGTTGGCTTATTAGTTCTAAAATGGCCATAAGGTGGCCGGAATAAGCGCTCACTTCTTTCAATCAGCTTATTTAACACTTCCTCTCCCCTGCTGAGATTGTTTTCATAGTCAACTTTGGATATTTTCCATCCGTCCAAATGGGCATAGCCATGATTGGCAATTAGATGATTGTCATGGAATATTTGTGTCACCAGAGATGGACACTTTTCAACCTGCTGTCCTAAACAAAAAAAAGTAGCCTGGGACACATATTCTTTTAGGGTTTTCAACACAAAATCAGTCACGCCAGGAGTCGGGCCATCATCAAAAGTGATATAGATTTTCTTCATATCACTTGGTATACTCCAAGTATGATTTGGAAATGTTTTTTGTATAAGGGACGGTATTCTATGCAAATAGAAACCCAAAAGTTATGATTTGAATTTTGCCGAAAGTATGGTCACGTCATCACGGTACTCCTGACCTTGACGAAATTCATTCACTGCTGTCATCATGGTGAGATTGAGCTCATTAGGTTTGGAATTCTCGACACTTTTGATTGCCTTCATAATACGAGTTTCACCAAATTCTTCTTCAGAAAGATTGATTGCCTCATTGAGCCCATCTGTATAGCAAAACAGATAAAATTCCTTCAGGTTTTCCACTATGCCCATTTCCACAAATGGCAATGGCTCAAACATACCTAGAACTGTTGTTCCTTGAGTCAATTCCATGTCCTCCTTGAAATTCACTTGAAGTAATGGAGGATTGTGTCCACAGTTTATATAACGTAGAACCTGCTGAGATTTGCTATAGATAGCAACAAAAAATGTAATGAATATCTCACCATTTCCGCTGAATTTGATTTGATGATTGAGTTCGGAAACGATCGTAGTCAAATCATTGGTTTGGCGCACCAGGGTGTGTAAAGAAGCCTGGAAATTGGACATCATCAAGGCTGCAGGCACGCCTTTCCCTGATACATCAGCAATACAGAGCAGAAACTGATCTTCATCAATCCGGATGTAATCATAATAATCACCTCCCACATTATGATGCGGCTGATAATAAGCGGCTACTTCAAATTGGTCTGTTGCTGGTAGGTTTTTGGGAAACAGATAATTCTGCACTTGCTTGGCAATTTCTAGCTCCTTTTTAAACGCCTCCTGTTCCAACTGCTGGCGAGCCAATTTTTTATTTTCAATAGCTACCAAAATAATATTGGTCAGAGCTTCAAGAAAAGTAGTAGCTGAATTGTTGGTCAACCCGCTTTCAGATTCCGTGATATCACCAACAAATACTAATGCCAATAGTTGGTTTTTGTGCATCACAGGAATGACATGATCAAATTCTTGGCACTCTGTCTTCCCCAGGGCTTTTACCTTTTCTTCCCCTTCAAATTGATCAACAGGAATGCCGTTAACAATCTCAGCTGCCACACCAAAAAACACCTTACAATTCCATACCCCTTCTGTTTCGACAAAAAGTGCCAGCTTCTTCACCTTGAGGTTAGCCAACAGGGTAAAGTGATAAATCTTATACAAAGACTCTTCAGACAAATTGTTGTTGATGGCTTCCGTTACTTCTAACAGGGCATTCAATTCCAACTCTTTCAAATTTGATTCTATGGTCTTAGTTTCTGCCATTTAGCTTGTGTGGGCTTTGAGTCCTTCTTTTGAGGCCAGGTAATAGTACTTTCTAAAATTGATCTCAATATCAATGCTTCCAGGATCCAACTCGACGTCCGGTTCGCTATAGCAACGCAACCAATTCTTTCGTACCATTTTAGCTAAAATAGGCTTCAAGTCTTCATCAGATAGCCCCAGAGCTGCTTTCATATCATTGAAATGAATAAGAAAGTATAGTTCGTCCAATATGTCAAATTCCAGATCGCTCATGGTAGATAGTTCAAGTAGGGTTAGATTTTGTGCGTTCTTTCTCGCCAACTGTATTGTCCAAAATTAGAGGCTACCCCAAAGAATACAACATAAAATGGATAAATAATTTGAAGGAGGCAGAAATTGAAGACTGACGGATTAAGCTTCTGAATCCTGCTCGCTGTAATTATATATATGTAGTCAATCAATAGCTTGATGCTTAAAATAAAAGCACCAAGAAGGTTTTTGGTCAGCACGGCATCTATAATTAACCAAACCCAAATGCTGTAGATGAGAAAAATAAAAATTGCTGTAAGTTTAGAAAAAGCATCTTTATGAAATTTCCATTTGGACGCCCATCTCCTTCTTTGATGATAAAATTGTGTAAGGCTCTCAACAGGCTCACTAATCACCAAAGCTTTTTCTGACTTAATAAATTGTACCTGATGGGGAAATGCTTTGAATAGCTTTCTCAGCAGAAACTCATCATCCCCTGAGGCAATGTGCTCATTGCCCGCAAAGCCTCCAACTTCCTCAAATGCCTCCTTTGCAAAGGAATAATTGCACCCATTAATCACAGTAGGTTTCCCCATTTGCAATGTGGCTGCTCCCATGGCCACCAAAGCAGCCAACTCCTGATTAAGTAGATCAATCCATCTAGTATTCTTTGCATTAAATAGCTTAACAGGGCCAAAGGCCAACTTCGCACCTCGTGAAAATGCCTGCTTGTGTTCTTCAAACCAGTCTTCTCCTACCTCACTATCTCCATCTGTACAGATCATCAGCTCTCCTTTGGACAGGCTGATCCCAAAACTAATGGCCGCCTTTTTCCCTTGTTGGCTGTCATGAAGCTGAGCCAAATTCAGGTTGTCATATTTCACTTGAAGGGATTTAACTATTTTTTTTGTCTCGTCCTCAGAATGGTCATCTACCACAATAATTTCGAACTGATTTTGCTCCCCTGCACTTTTATAAATTGAATGAATGAGCCTTTCAATATTTTTAGACTCGTTTCTGACCGGAATAATGATTGAAGCAAATACGGAAGTGGCACCTTGATTTTCTGGTTGAGGTATGTTATTCCATTGCCACAGGAGTAGCAGAACAAAACATCCATAAATCAAAGTAGCAATACCAGCAATCAAATAGATCAAAATGATTTCTTTAAATCAGAAACAAAAAAAAGTCCTGTCACTGCTGGTAGCACAATATTGATCACCCACACTAAAAAACTAGCCATTAACACCAAGCTCAAATCAGAAGTGAAAAAACTAAAAAACAAAGTGGCTGAAACCCCTCTCTTCACCAGATCACCTAGCACTGACATATTAGGCCATATAGTCTTGACAAGAAAAATCCAAGCAATCCCAAGCAGAATAATTTTCACTGGCAGCACACTACCCAACGCCCAGAATATAAAATAAAACTGCAGCACAAAAATCAAGTAGCGTCCAACTGAAATCATTAATATTTTCAGGACTGATGTACTCCTGAGCTTGCCAATTAGAAATAGATAGTTCTTAATTCTGCTTTTAAAGACAAACAGGCCACATACAATACTGGCAACCAATACACCTGACATCAATGAGGATGTCCAGATAATACCAAAAGGTATTTCTAGCCCCTTTCCTAATAAAAACAACACTGACTTGACCCCAAAAACCAAGGTAGGCAACATTTGAGAAAATCTATCAACAGCCAACCCAGAGAAAATTTGATTCCTAGACCCTTTGCACAATCCCACATAGCGTGAAAATCCATCTCCTATTCCGAATGGACTAATGACGTTTAAACTCTTCCCTGTCAAAATAATTTTTGAACAATTCCAGAGCGACTTTTCCTCAATGGGCTTAAGAATATACTGCCATTTCCAAGATTCAAATCCTATATTTAACGGAAGTAGGGCCAAGCATAAGATAAGCCCCATCATATTCTTGACATGCACGGATTTGATCAGATCAATACTTTCTGCTCCATCAACAAGTTTGAATATGACAACACCCAAAATCACTGCTGGCAGTACCCATGACCAAAGCAACCAAATGGCTCTCCCCCAACTACTGTTATAATTTACCAATGCTCTGATCATCTACTAAATATTCGACTGGAAGTCACTTTTCATAAAAGGTAATCTTTCTATCTTGCAATGCTATCCAACTCCATGAATAAAACTAAGGAAAAAATCATTTTAGGACTAGACCCTGGCACCACTGTAATGGGTTACGGCGTGATTTTAGTAAAAGGCAGCCAAATCACAACACTTCAACTGGGTGTCATTCACTTGAGCAAATATGCATCTCATGAACTAAAACTCACGAAGATTTTTGAAAGAGTAACTCATGTAATAGATGAATTTGGACCTGATGAAGTAGCATTGGAAGCACCTTTTTTTGGGAAAAACGTACAGTCCATGCTAAAACTAGGCAGAGCACAAGGGGTAGCCATGGCAGCGGCGCTCACCAGAGATATCCCTATTACAGAATACGCACCCAAAAAAGTAAAACAATCTGTTACTGGAAATGGAAATGCTTCCAAAGAGCAAGTGGCAGCAATGCTACAGTCTATTTTAAATCTCAAAGAAATACCCAAACTATTGGATGCTACGGATGCACTGGCCGTAGCACTTTGTCACCACTATCAAGGGGGCAAACCTCAGGCTTCTGCCAAAAGCTGGAAGGCCTTTTTGTCTGACAATCCAGATCGGTTGAAATAGCAAAAATACTGCACCGCAATCTCCCCAACCCTCTTCTTTAAGAGGGAGTTAAATTCCCCTTAGAAAAAGGGGTTTAGGGGGATGCTTACCAAGTAGTCGCTTTAATCTTTTGAGCGGCACGCATGATGTCTCTTCTACTGATCTGTCCTTTCAATATGCCGTTTTCCGTAACAGGAAATCTCCTGAAATAAGTATTCAAAAACTCGTTAGCGCAAGCCACTACATCCATATCCATTTCTAGTGTTTTTACATTGCTGGACATAAAATCAGACACCTTCCCTTTTCCACTGGGGATGTTGTGATAAGACGACTGAACCAATACTTTCAAACAGTCCTTTTCAGACAGCATCCCAACCAATTCTCTTTTCTCATTGAGAACTGGCCCGCCAGAAATCCGTTTTTTCAACATGATGTCAATAGCTTCTGCGATTTCTTGATCAGGACTGAAAGTGATTAGGTCTTTGGCCATGTAGTCAGCAATAGTCTCATATTTGATTCCTTTTTCCTGCTCTACACGAGCGCCTTTAAAGTTCATTACCATGGTTGATTTAGTTAGAAGTTGAAATTAGACGAACTCTTATATTACCATATTTTCGACGAATTCGCAAGCAAAATCCTTATAAAATACAATTTAAGTAGGATATTTGAGATATGTTTATTAGTTTGACGGCAAGCCAAGGAATTTTGACCACCCGCTAATGTTTGAACTTTATTTATAAAAGAGTGTTAATTATGTCAGAATAGTTAATCTCTTATTAGAAATAAACCGTATAAAATATTAAATTTGCGGGCTCGTTTACACTAGTACTAGGCAAGGAGCCCTAAAAAAAGGAAAACAATATCATATGAGACAACTGAAGATCACACAATCGATTACTAACAGACGTGAAAGTCATACCTTAGAAAAGTATTTTACTGAAGTTAGTAGTGTGCCAATGATTACTCCTGATGAGGAAGTAGAGTTAGCACAGAGAATCAAACAAGGAGATGATCTTGCTCTTGAAAAATTAGTGAAAGCGAATTTAAGATTCGTGGTATCTGTTGCCAAGCAGTACCAAAACAGAAGTTTGCCTTTGAATGATTTGATCAATGAAGGAAACCTAGGTCTCATTAAGGCCGCAAAGAAATTTGACGAAACCAAAGGATTTAAGTTTATCTCTTATGCTGTATGGTGGATTCGTCAGTCGATCATGCAAGCACTAGCTGAGCAGTCTAGAATTGTAAGGTTGCCAATGAACAAATCTGGTGCGATCAACCAGATCAGAAGAGCTTATGCAGAACTTGAGCAGAAATACGAGAGAGAGCCAACCGAAGAGGAATTGGCTGACATCTTAGACATGAAGCCTAGTGAAGTCAGAAACACATTAGGCGCTGAAGTGAAGCAAATGTCTATGGACGCTCCTTTTGGTGAAGACGAGTCTGGTTCATTGTTGGACGTATTGGAAAACAAAACTACTGTGCCTACTGATGGCCAGATGGTATTCAACGATTCGTTGAAAGTAGAAACTATCAGGGCGTTATCTACTTTGACAGCTAGAGAAAGAGAAGTAGTAAGAATGAGCTTTGGCATCGGATCTGACAACCCATTCACCCTAGAGGAGATTGGCGACATCATGGGTTTGACTCGTGAGCGTGTAAGACAAATCAGAGAGAAGGCCCTACAGAAATTGAGAGAGCCATCTAAGAATCAAAGATTGAAAGAATTCTGTGCGAGCTAAGCAGCTGCGTCAGATGTAGAATATTGAAAACCTCAGCGAAAGTTGAGGTTTTTTTTGTTTATCTCCATTCCGTCATTACCCGATTTATTCGGGTAATCCCCAGCGGTTTGGCAGACTGTAACTAAAGTATTTGCCCTCAACCCGACACATCGCCTTGACAAGCAAAGGCGATGACGATCTCATTCTAAAATACTTGTATTCCTGCTTCTGTCCATTTATTCTTGTTAGCAGTCAGGCCTACTCACTGAAAGACTAGCCTAACAATTGCACTTCTGAGAGAGATTAATTGGAACTATTACCTCACTACCAGCTTAGTGGTATTTCTCTCGATTCCTTGGTTTACTGAGAGCGCATACATGCCTGGTATTAGTGCTGTATTAAAATACAATTTCAGATCATGACCACCAGTTTCCAGAGTTTTTACTTCAGAGAAAACAGTTTCACCAGTGATTGATATAATTTGTATTATAATTTTTGCCTTTTCCTCAGCATTCACTCTAAGATTCACAGTATTTCTATCTAAGGAAGGATTGGGATAAGCCAATACCTGTAATGGTCTATTCTCACTGCTCTGTTCAATTCTTACAGTCTTATGTATTTCAAAGGCACCATCAAAGTCATACTGAATTAACCTATAATAGGCTACATCAGTCAATGGATATCTATCATTAAAAAGATATTCATGCTGAATATTAGAAGTTCCGTGACCCTGCACTGTTCCAATGGTTTCAAAATCAACCCCATCATTCGATCTTTGTACATCAAAATGATCATTATTCAACTCACTGGCCGTCACCCAACTCAAGCGAATCAAATCACCCATTTGACTCGCTTTAAACGAGATAAGCTCCACAGGCAAAGGCAATACATCTCCATAAATGGCAAAATTATCAAAAGCTGCACCTACATCTACAGCACTTCCATCACTTGCAAATAAAATTCTAAATTGGACTTGACTATTATCTTCTAAAACGGCCGGTAAATCAGTCTCGGCAACTTCCCAACTCCCATTATCACCTGACCATCCATCTTCACCATCAGCCAAAGCATCCACATCTGTGTCATTGTACCAATTAATATCATCGAGATACTTTCCAAGGTTATACCAATTCGCACCCGCATCATCACTGTACTCGATTTGATAACCATCCCATTCAGCCTCTGTGGAATATCTCAGATCAATATGAAGACTTAAACTAGTCTCACCAGTAAGGTCAATCACAGGGCTTTGTATTGTCAAAACTGCATTGTTGCTATAATTCGAAGGGTCGGTATGCCAATAATTGCCATCAGCGCCAGTCGCGAGGATAGCATTGCCCCTGAGCCAGTCTCCATTGGTATTCGAGGTCACTGTCCATCCCTCATCCGAAGCATCGAAAGTATAGTAGACAATTGCATTATCACCTTCTCCTGCAATGGCAAAGGTGTATGGATCTTCGTCGCTATCATCACTGGCAATAGAGACTGTTGCACTTCTTGTTCCTGTAGCTGAAGGATCAAATTGAATGGTAAATGTTGTTGACTCGGTAAAATCCAGCGCAGAAGAGGCTGGTTGACTCGTAACAGTAAAGTCCGCTGCATGGGTTCCACTAATGGTGACAGGTGTACCACCTGTGAGATTCAGAGTGCCTCCGCCTACGTTAGAAATAGTAAACGAATTGGACTTTGTACCAGACGTCACATCTACATTACGAAAATTCGTCCCTTTTAAATTGGAGGTGCCAGCTGCACCATTGATTATTTCAAGTGAATTCCCTTCCACATATATATCTGGAACCCCAACAGATATCATAAAATTATCAAAGGCTACTCCTGTTTCATTTTCTGAAACATCACTCTGAAAGCTTACTCTATACCTAGTATTAGTATTGTTCTCCAAAATAGCTGGCAATTCTATTTCAGCGGTCTCCCATCTATCATTATCACCTGACCATCCATCCTGTCCATCAGCAATAGCATCCACATCCGTATCATTGTACCAATTTATACCATCTCCCACGGCACCAAGATCGTTCCATCCTGTACCACCATCACTGCTATACTCGATTCTGAAGCCATCCCAATCTGCTTCAGTATCGTATCTAAGATCTATGTACAGCACCAAATCTGACTCACCAGATAGGTCTATTACAGGACTCTGAATGGTGAGCACTGCATTAGCATTATACGCACCAGCAGGTGTTGTATACCAAAAGGATCCATCAGCTCCCTCGCTTAGAGCGGCTGTTCCTCGTGCCCAGTCTCCGTTAGTATTATCAGTAACTGTCCACCCTTCATTTCCTGCATCAAAAGAATGATAGACTATCTCATTCACGCCTGTTCCTTGTATGTCGAAGGTAAATGGATCTTCGTTACTATCATCGCTCGCTATAGAAATATCAGCAGATCGAACACCAGTAGCAGAAGGATCAAAAGCTATTGAAAAAGTGGTAGACTCTCCTCCACTCAAAGTCAAAGAAGCAGGTTGCGCATCTACGCTAAAGTCTGAAGCATGTGTGCCTTCAATGGTTACCGGACTTGCTCCAGTAAGGCTCAATGTGCTTCCACCCAAGTTAATGATCGTATAGGTCTTAACTTTGGAGCCAGCCCCAATCCCAACGCTTCTAAAATCAGTATCATCTGTAGTAGAAGGAGTACTATCCCCATTTTTGATTTCAGTACCATTGCCAGCCACGTAAATATCTGAACCTCCAGATACCACAGTAAGGTTATCAAAAGCAACCCCTTCATCAGTTAGTCCTCCATCAGATTCAAACCTAAAACGAAACTGAACCGTTGAATTATTTTCAAGAGCAGCTGGCAAACTTATGATTGCCGTTTCCCAAGTTTCATTGTCACCAGACCAACCGTCCTCATCTGCACCTATGGCATCCAGGTCGGTTTCATTGTACCAATTAAACCCATCACCTACTGCACCTAAAAGACTCCAGCCTCCGCCATCATTATATTCCATTTGCATGCCGTCATATCCATCCTCAGTGGTATATCGAACATCCACTTGCAATACAAGATTTGTAAATCCTGAAAAATCCAGCGTTCCACTTTCTACAATCAGGACTGCATCATTGTTGTATGCACTTGGTGAGGTATGCCAATAACTACCATCAGATCCTGCATCCAATATCCCCGAACCCCTCAACCAATCTCCATTGGTATTGGAAGTGACTGTCCATCCATTATCAGAACCGTTAAAATCGTGGGAAATTACTGTCGTTTGAGCAAAAGCTCGGGGCAGAATTACACATACCAATAAGGCATGCATAACTGGCATAATCATTTTTCTCATAGATGACCGCACCGCGTGGTTAGGGTAAAGTTTTATTAACCTATTCTGGTTAAATGAGTCTTTTTACAGCTACTTTTAAAAAAGAACCACCTCAAATCTAATTAAAAATTGGAAATCCTTATGTTTTTTTTTTTGAAATGAAGTGTGGGAACACATTGATCCTAACTATTAAAATGTTTGTGCAACCCATTAATAATATTCCACTGGGCGAGAATGTAAGTGCCCATGATCCAAATGGAGGCGTTTTCCATGGGTGCGTAGAATTTATTGATCGCAATGAGCGAATCAGATAGGATAAATAAAATGGCACCAAAGACCACTTGATTAAAGCTTTCTGTGGTGGTGCTACCATTTCTATAAACTGCACCTAAGGCCATCAGACAGATCAGTGATGCGTATATAGTCACAGGTATTTTTAATCCCTCCAAAAAAGGCCAGAGCGTATATAACAGTCCAATCACAAATACAGCAAAAGGTAGGACATTGAAAATATGTTGCAATAAAGGTATCTGCTCTTCCTCTCCTGACTTTGCATTTTTAAACGAGAAAAAGTAGAGGGCTTGCGCGATAGCAAAAGCCCCTAAACCAACTAAGAAGTACCAATCCCTCTTGTACACATACATCAGGGCCACATCACCAAACCAGGAAAAGACCAAAGCGAATACGGCCAGTATAAATGATAAATTAACTGGTGCATTCATGCCTTTTCGGAAGTAAACCAACAGGACTGGCATCAGTAATGGTTTAGTGAATTCATTCAAAAACTTCCATTCAAAAGCATGGCTACACAATTCTGCCACAGAAATGACAATAAATACATACTTTAGAATTTGGGCGGTTTTTTCGTCTTTCATCTGTCTATGTTGCTTTACTGGCCAATGCCAATTTCTTAACTGGATTCGAATATAAATAGATGAGCCCAATTAAAACCGTAGCCGAAGCAATATAAAAGACCAAAGAGATATTGGCGAGTTCATTGTTGTAGATCAGACCAGACAAGAAGGCTCCCATGCCAATTCCTATCTCCAGTGCAATATACATAGTAGCAATTCCTCTCCCTCGATGTGCTTCATTGCTCAGATCAATCGTCCATGCAAAAATGGTGGGTGAACAAATCCCAACGCCTAGTCCAAAAGCCACGCCACTGATTATAAACATGGCCTGATTGTCTGTATTGGCTAATAGCAGCATTGCCACCAGCAAGATCATGCTGCCTATGCGTAGGACTGGAATCCGACCATACTTATCTGAGGCCTTACCAGCCACAATTCTAACAAGCAAGGAAGCTATGGTGAAGAAGGTGAAAAACAGCCCTCGATTTGGAAAGCCTAGTTGGTCGCTCAAATCAGGTATCACTGTGAGAATAGCTCCAAAAGAAAACACAGACAACATCATCATCAAGGAAGGTGATATTACATTAGGTTCAAATACTTCATCAGGTTTTACATAGAAATGACTGATGGATAATTTCTCCTTGTCTTTTAAAGATTCCTTCATTCCGATAAGGATTAGAACTGAAAGAATCGCAAAAGCAGATGAACTATAAAACATAGTATTCATGCCAGCATTGGCTGCAATAAAGGAACCAATGGCCGGCCCTGCCGCCATACCCAAACTGCTGAAAAATCCCACCACCCCCATGGCCTCCCCTCTCCTTGCGGCAGGTACTATGTCAGCTACATAAGCCGAAGTGCCTGTAGGCTTAAATCCAGTAGAAAAACCATGAAAAAAACGCAGGGCAAAGAATCCAATGATTCCAGTCACGAATGGATAGATTAGGGCAGCAATCCCGCTCACCAGAGCACCAACAACCATCACAGGAATTCGACCAACCTTATCCGCCAGCTTTCCACTAAAAGGTCTTGATAGGCCAGCAGTAACTGTGAATAGTGCAATGATGAGCCCTTTGTACTCTCCTCCTCCTAAACTATCCAGATAGGAAGGAAGCTCTGGAATGATCATGTTGAAACTTCCGAAAAACAGAAATCCACTGAGGCAAAGTAGCCCAAACTGGAGTGTGAAAATTGAGTTTGTGTTGTTCATAGTAGGCACGCAAAGCTAACCCGAATATCATACAAACCCCATGACGCTTATATCTCTTCTCTATTAGAAAATTGTTAAAAATGATGAAGTCAGGTAGACCCTAGAAACTGGTGAACGTAGAACGGCTCTTTTTATCAAGTTTCAAGTCTTTCAGCAGTTGAGAGTTTACACGTATTTCTACGAAATAAGATTGGCGTGGGCCAAAGGGTACCCAGTTAAAATTGAGCGTCCAACAGTGCAAATCTCTGCCTACGTTCAAACGGGTCACTGTAAATTCTTTATTCTTGATATCATACCCAGAGTTGAATCCTATTCTGGTTTTATCTGTAATACTGAGATTGCCATTAAAGTTTAACGTTTGCGTAATGACGGGTTCATTAAAGCCATTCTTTGTATAGTTAAAGGCATAATTGATATTTAGAGCCCAGGGCACGTCAAAAGGCACATACTGATTTGGATCCCTGGAAATAAACTGATTCACATTGCCAGCCATTTGATTTTCTTCTTGTCCTGGAAGAAATGGGTTATCAGGATCGGAGTTGTTGATATGTCTAGGGTTCATTCCAATATCTCTGCCATTATCACTGCTTTCCTCTTGAGATTTACTTCCCTTTGGTTTTAGATTCAGACCAATCGCTACATTTCCTCTGGTTAGTCTACCCATTCCTTCTCCACTGTTCCAAGCCAATCGATCTATCTTGCGCTGATATACCCGATCACTAGCATCTATACTATCTAGTACATAGACGTAGGGATCAATTGTTCCACTCATATTGATACTGACCACTCGATTGAATAAACTGGTTCTAGCGTTCCAATTGATATTGCTTAGGTTGAAGGAATCAGCTAAGAAATTATAACCAGAGGACATAGAGAGGTTGTCGAATATTTTTACTTTTTTATACTCTTCAATGGAGTCATTTTTTGCCTTCACCTTCATTTCAATATTGTGATTCATAGAGAAAGAGAGGCTGGCACTTTCCCCTAATGATGGGCCTCCATAGGCGAACCCTTGATATTTTGATAAAATTCTTGTATTTCCCTGATCATCAATTTGTACTTCTTCATAATGCCCCTTTGAAGGGTCACCAAAATCAGGACTATAGCTAAAACCAACACTGGGCGTAATAACATGTCTAATGGCTTGAACCTTGCCTCCTCCGAAATTATACATGCCATAAAAACGTGTGGACACAGACGCTCCAGAGCTATACCAGCCCGCTCGTGAAAATTGACGCAAAGTATCTACTCTCACGCCACCTTCCACCTCATCATAGGTGTATTGCAATTCTTTTGGATACCAAACCTCTGTATAATTAAAACTTGGGCTGACAGTGAAGTACTTCATCACATTGAAAGAGGTGGCAATAGGAATAGTATGTCTCGCTCCCAGTTTCGCTCTATCAAATAGTGTGGCCAAATTGTCCGAACTAAAGCCCACCAGACTATCATCCATTGCATTTCTATTGATGACATTGAAACTTGGACTAGCCACAGCAGCATTGGAGAGTTCACTTTTAGCTACCAAATTATATGAAAAACCTAACTTCCCGAGTACGCCATTCTTCAATCCACTGATATTTTTAAGCGGATATATCCTGTTCATATTGAAACTCAATTCTGGCAACGTGACATTAACTACCTCCGTGCTAATGTTCTGACTGTGTCTGGCATTCAAACTTAAATTGAATGGTGTACCTTGAAAGGTCTTTGAATAAGAAATATTGGAATTGAATTGTGCGTTGACACTCTGCTGATAATCATAGCCTACATTATTGGCATTGGCCGAATAGGTAGAAGTACCTGCAGAAACAGAAGCTGAAAACCTGGAAGTACCCACTGACTGTGGACTGTGTGACCAATTCAACCAAAAATCCTTAGAAAAAGAATCATCTTCAAATTGTGTACTGTTGGTTTTGTTGTACCTTAAATTGAAATTTCCAGAAAAGGCGTATCTCTTTCTGTAGGTAGAAATACTCTGCAATCCATAACTCCCATTGGTGAAAATATCCCCTGTCAATTTCAAATCTATATATTCATTGATATCGAAGTAGTATCCTCCAGTTCTAAGGAAAAACCCTCTATTCTGATCCTCGCCATAGGACGGAAAGAGAATCCCTGAAGCTTTTTCTTTGGGTTGAGGAAACATTCCAAATGGAAAGCCTATGGGTGTAGGAATTTCCCCAAAGTACAAATTAAAGGGTCCAGAGACTACCTTGTTGTTTGGAATAACCTTCAGCTTGGATGATTTGATATAGTAGTGAGGATAAGCATGGTCGCAGGTAGTATATTTAGCTCCACGGATGAACATTTCATCTTTTTCGTTCTTCTTCACCTTTTCTCCGTGCATAAAGGCGCCATCCTGCTCTGTAATCACACCATTAATCAATGCACGCTTGGACTTGAAATTGTACTTGATGTCGTCCGTCTCATAGACATCCTGCCGCTCAGTAAACACAGGCTTCCCTACTTTCTTTCCAGCACTATCAAGCACATAATTGGCCTGTATGGCATTAGTAACCCAATCGAGAGAAATACGCTCTGCAGACAAACTTATATCCCCATAATCAATCTTGGACTCACCATACAGATACATCATC
The DNA here is from genome assembly GCF_900176375.1 of Reichenbachiella faecimaris. Lineage (GTDB taxonomy): Bacteria > Bacteroidota > Bacteroidia > Cytophagales > Cyclobacteriaceae > Reichenbachiella > Reichenbachiella faecimaris. The sequence continues at coordinate 593,122 of NZ_FWYF01000001.1, forward strand.
TGGTTTTGTAAGTCAAAAAAGATTGAATCTCTTGCTTTGTAATCAATCGTAGTCTCGATATCACCACGAGGTTTGGGCGGGGTAGCCACAGGCACGGTTTCTGTAAGAAGGGTATCTAAAATCTCTGCATTTGCTCCCATAATGGTCTGAGCAGAGTCTGCAATAAGTGGAAGGTATTCTGGATGGTTCACCAATGAGTCTCGTAAACCAAGCGAATCTATCAATTGGGGCAATTGGCGCAGGATCTGAGCTGTATCCAAAGCAGGATTTTGACCAAAAGCTGAAAACCTAGCGGAAAAGAGAAAAATTAAAATGACTACGTACTTGATAATGCGCACTAAGGGTTTTCAGTTACGAGTAAAAATTTACATTTTTGTACAAAAATATTGCCATTATAATTTAAACTAGCGTATCTGGATGAAAAATATTTTTGCAATAGCATTTTTTTCGATTCTGTTCATTTTGAGCTCCTTTAGCTATACTGGGGTCAAGGATGTGACGGTCAGAAAAATAGTGATTGATGCTGGCCATGGGGGCAAAGACCCGGGCACTTTTGGTTCTTATTCAAAAGAGAAAGACATCGCGCTTAGCATAGCGCTTGAGACAGGTCAGATTATAAAAAAATATATGCCTGATGTAGAGATTATTTATACTCGTCAGGATGATAGCTTTCCTACACTATTTGAACGGTCAGATTTGGCCAACAAAAACGATGCTGATTTGTTCATTTCCATTCATTGCAACAATGCACCTTGGAGCAATGAAGTACATGGCACAGAAACCTACGTGATGGGATTGAAAAATTTCGATAGGAACTTTGAGGTTGCTAAAAGAGAAAATTCCGTGATTCTACTGGAAGAAAACTATGAAGAAACCTATCAGGGTTTTGACCCAAACTCTCCTGAGTCATACATCCTATTTTCACTAACTCAATCCGTCTATCAAGAACAAAGCATCTTACTAGCTACAAATGTAGAGGATCAATTCAAAAACAGAGTAGGACGAAAAAGTCGAGGAGTAAAGCAATCAAGTTTATACCTGCTTTGGAGTTCAGCCATGCCCAGCATTCTGGTAGAAACTGGATTTTTGAGTAATCCTAAGGAGGAAAAAGAATTAAATGATAAATTACAACAAACCTATATTGCATCTGGTATATACCGTGCATTTCGTGATTACAAAACCGAAATAGAATCTAAAAACTAAAACCTAAACGTGAGTAAAGAAGTAAAAGTAGGCTTGTTCGCTATCATCTCTGGTGCCATCCTCTATCTCGGATTCAACTATTTGAAAGGAATAGATTTCTTCTCCCCTACCAATAAGTATTACGTGCTGTACAAAAACATAGATGGGCTTAATGTCTCCAATCCTGTCATTGTGAACGGCTATGCTGTGGGAAGGGTAAGCTCCATTGGGATATTGCAAAAACGAGACAACAAAATCATCGTAGAGCTGGATGTGGATGAAAAGGTAATCCTTGGAGACACTACTGTTGCTCAGCTCACCAACAGTGACTTTCTGGGGAGCAAAGCGATTTTGCTCCAGATTGGAGATTTGTCCAAACCCCTAAAAAGCGGCGACACACTCAAATCAGATATAGACAAAGGAATTGCGGCTTTATTTGAAAGTGCTGAACCCATCACCTCCAACCTGACTGTAACCATAAGAAGGATCAATGAGATTCTTTTGGGTATGGAAGGAGCTGGTGAAGATATCAAACTTGTACTAAACTCTTTGAACACCACACTCAGAGGAGTTAATCAATTCGTCAGACAAAACAATGCCAATCTGAAGCAGACACTTACAGGTGTAAATACATTATTGGCCAATGTAAATGATAAAGTGGATATGCTGGAACCCGTACTGGCCAATGCTGATTCTACTTTAGACATGGTACAAGGATTACCTCTGGATAGTGCTATCAATGCGTTGAATGGTACATTGGCCCAGCTCACCTTGATGATGGAAGACATTAACTCTGGTAAAGGTACTGTTGGTAAAATATTGAAAGAAGACAGTCTGTATAACAACCTAAACAAGACGATCGAGGACTTGGATCAATTGATTATTCATTTTGACAATAACCCAAAACACTTTCTGGGCCCCTTGGGCAAGTCTCAAAAAAAGATAGAGAAAGAGAGGGCCAAAGCAGCTCAACAATAGCATTGAGTATTAGGACTTTAGTTCCCTATTGGGGTTTCCTATTTCTGATAACGACACTTAGTAAATAAGTCACTGCAAATCCGGAAATTCCTACTAAAGCTGAAAGTAGCACAGCCCCTATAGCATATTGCATCACATGGCTATGGATGGTGGACAAATCCAATGACTCCCAGCTGGCAAAGTGAACTGGCTCTTTGAAGAAAAAACTGCCCATCTGAAAACTGAAATAGAGAATCAGAGGCAAAAAAGGTGGTATGCTTATATTAGAACTAAAGAGCACCAGGAGCCTATTGAGCCTTAGAATACTTGCTATAGCAAACGCCACCAGCATCTGAAACCCCCAGATAGGAAAAACCCCAAAGAACAAGCCAAGGCCAACAGCTCCTGCCAATTTAACTGGCCTTTCGCTACCAGCTTCAAACTCATTTTTCACCTGCTTCCACAGATTGGACAGGGACAAATTCATAAACCACAGCCTTGGCAAATAGAAAAGTAATGCTGCCGTAAAAAGAAAGGTGTTGAGCACACTGATTCGTGCAAAATCTTTTAATGGTCTAAAATGACTTACTCTGTCTTGTTGATAAGCTACTGCTATTGGCTGTTCTACGAATTTCACATTGCGCCAAGCCAGTCTAACAATTACCTCTATTTCGAACTCGAAACGATGGGTAAACCATTTCATTCCAAGCATGGATTTTAATGGATAAGCGCGAAAACCAGTCTGGGTATCTGCCAGACGAATTCCCGTTTCTGCCCAAAACCAAAAATTAGAAAAACGATTCCCAAAACTACTCTTCTTAGGAATTCCTTCACCTTCCATAGCCCGGGATCCCATCACAACTTTCCCCCTGTTTTCGGCAATCTTTCCTAAAACTGCTGGCAAATCACCTGGATTGTGCTGTCCATCTGAGTCAATGGTGATGGCGTACTCAAACCCTCTTCTAGTTGCCAGCTCGAATGCATTTCTAAGCGCCATTCCTTTCCCTTGATTGACTAGGTGAATGATGACGTCTAAATTGGCATATTGCCCAAGAATCTCTGCTGTATGATCTGTAGAACCATCATTTACTACAATGACCTCTGAGGTGTGGCTCAATAAGCTATCCAATACAGTTTTCAAAGTGGATGCATTGTTATAGGTAGGAACTACCACGCAATAATTCACTTCACTGCTGTCCATTGCTTTAGTCTTCAATGAAAGTGGCCATTTCTTTGAAATACACTCCCTCTTCAGTATTCAACTCGCCTTGGGCAACTATTTTTTTATCAATGCTTTTGAAGGAAAGTGATAAATTCAACCGAGTGGTTTGACTGGGCTCAACCATTTTTAAAAATTTAAGACTTTTGGAACTCTTCATTCTCAATTTTTTACCAGTAGCCAGTTCCGTAGCGCGTCTAAATATTTCAACCATCGCTACGCCAGGCAAAATAGCCCTTTCAGGAAAATGTCCTTTAAATATGGCATGCTCTCGATTTATAATTACTTCAAAAGTATATCCAGACGCATTGCTGTTTGTCTCCTGTAGCTGCACCAATTGTTCGAAATTTTCTGTGGTCATGGTTTATTGAAAATTAGAATCGTCTACTAAAGTATTGATTTGATGGTTAAAAAACCGAATGGTTCGGGTATCCCCGCCAGGTTCTAAGAAAACAATTTGCTGAAGCAATATTTTTTCTTGGTCAAAAGTAAGGTTAATCTTTTCGAATCTTCTTGAGAGCGCCTTTTTCAGCGGAATCATGGCCACTTGCCAAGTTGCATTTTCCTTTCTGAAGCTGCTCTCAAAATGATCGGAATTAAAAATAGAGCCATCCATGGTACCTAGTATGAATCGCTTGAAACCTACCACCTGTATCCCACCAGCCGCTAATTCTTTCTTTTTATCACCTTCTATTTTGTAAGACTCATCTCCATTAATAACCAGTGTATAAACTGAGGGATCTAGTTGCTCCCATTTCAATTTACCTGGATTTAGATAATAGAAATTTCCTGTAGACTTTTGTTCGCTAGCTAAAACAGAAAGTGACAGCGTCTGCTCAAATTGACTTGCAATAGACTCAATTTCAGTTTTGGTATTTTTTATTTGGTTGATAAATTCTGTTTGCGAAATATCTTGACCATAAGATTCTCCAATACACAAACTGGCTAACCACAACACGACTAGTTTATAAATCACTTTCATAAATTTTGATTATCATTTTCCCTCAATACATCAAATTCCAGACCTTGTGCTTTCACATGGGCAATGATACCAGGCAGGGCTTCAACTGTCTGAGCCAGCCGATCATGCATCAGCACCACACTACCAGAAGCAATTCTGCTGCACATTCTATTTTCCAATATGTTGGCATCATTCATAGCTGTATCAAAAGAGCGTACATTCCAGCCTATCATCTTTAACCCATTTTGCCTGACACAAGCTGAAACATTTGGATTGGTCACGCCAAAAGGAGGTCTAAACCAGTGAACAGGTTTTCCTGCAATTTCAGCCAATACTTTTTGTGCTGACATGATCTCATCGTTCACTTTTTGCTTTCCCATTAGGCCAAACCATTTCAGATGTTGATACGAATGTCCACCAATCTGATGGCCTTCATCAATCATACGTTTGACAATTTCAGGATATTGTTCTGCCTTATTCCCAATTAAGAAGAAGAAAGCAGATACTTCGTTTTCTTTAAGAATATCTAAAATTTGAGGTGTATGCTCAGTATCAGGCCCATCATCAAAAGTAAGCATCACCTTCTCCCCGGGCATTTCACAAATGGCATCCAAGAAAAAACCTGTCCTGATATTCATTGAGAAATAGAACATCAAACTTGCATAAAAAATCACTACTACTCCAATGATCCACCATGACACAAAGGCCAAATAGACCAACACCACGCTCCCCAGAAGAATCGCAAAAAAGAACAGTCGTGTGATTTGATACTTAGTCATGCTGAAGTAGGGTTATGCCCGTTTTAGATTCCTCTACTCTATTGATGACCAGCGCCCATTTCTTATCATTATGACGCAAATAGTCCTGCGCCAAATGCATACCAAAAGCTGAACTACTCAGATAACGCCCACAAAATTTTGTGTACTCAAAAGTAGGACAAGGCAAATCCACACCTAACGTATGAGTCCAATTGTGACCTACAAAAACTTGATCTATAGCAGTCCAAGTCATTTTTTTTCTTTCGAGCATCTCATTCAGAGGTTCCTGCCAATCTCCAGTACAAACCATTACATCCTCCACTTTAACAGCACCAGGAACTGAGTTCAATACAAAAAATGAAGCTCCTTCAGTAATTGAATTAAGAAAGCCCAAATCAAACTTTCCAACCCATTCATCCAGCAAATCTATCTTTTCATCTACTGCTCCCACCAGTACATTTTTTTGCCCTTCTTCCAGACACAAAAGCGCATCCTTCATAGCATATTCGAAAGACAATCCACCTTGCGCATAGGTCATATTATAGGCGTGATTTTTTTTCATTAAGGCGATTTGGCCAGATATGGCATTGTGACCCGATTGAATGAATGCTGTGGGTGAAAGCATTTGATCTGGCTTTGCATTGGCTATGTGCCCAAGAAACTTTTCTGTATCACTGAGGCAACCTAATCCTGTACCTACTATAATGGCGTCAAATTCAGTTTGATACTGAGTCAAACAATCTTCCATACACGCCAAAGCCATTTTATTAATTTTTGGTGTTCGACGCAGTAAACCAGTAGGGATGTAGTCTTTGTAAATGGGTTGAATCAATTCGTTTGATCCTTTATGTTTTTTTAAAAAACCTTCGGCAAAGTCCTTTTTTCCAAAAGTATCTAGAGTAGTGATAGAACTGGCTGCTTGGATATACATGGAGATCAGGCTTTAGAAAAAATAAGTGATGTGCTATTACCCCCAAACCCAAAAGAATTGGACATGACATGATTGATAGACTTTTTGATCAATTTTTGAATGGGTCTATTCTTAGCATTTTCCATTGGTGTTGTACAATTTTCATTGGCCCAAGCCAATTGCTGTTGCAGACTCATAATGGAATATATAGCTTCTATACCTCCTGACGCACCCAGTGTATGTCCTGTCAGACTTTTCAGGGAACTGAAATCTATCTGGTCGAACACTGCATCAATGGCCGCAGATTCAGATTGATCATTATTGTTGGTAGCAGTGCCATGAGCATTTAGGTAGTCTATCTCTTCTGCTGCTAATTGCGCACAAGTCAATGCTTTTTGCATCGCCAGATTAGCGCCAATACCCTCGGCTGAAGTTCCAGTTTGGTGGTAAGCATCATTGGCATTGGCCCAACCTGTCAATTCGGCCACAGCCTTTTTGCCAGACTGCTTTTGCGCTGTTTCACTTTCCAACAATAAATAGCCAGCACCTTCGCCCAAATTCAAACCCTGACGGTTTTGATCAAATGGCTTGCACCTGTCAGGATCATAAATCATCAAAGACTTAAACCCATTGATCGTAAACAAGGTCAAGGCATCACAGCCTCCCACCAGCACACGATCCAACGTCCCAGCTTTGATCAACCGAGCACCTAACATGATGCTACTGGCTGCAGATGAGCAAGCTGTCGAAATGGTATTGACATAATCAAATGTCCCCAATTCCTTGGCAATCAAGTTTGTTACTGAACCCAAGTCATGCGTGGCAATAGCTTTCCAGCCATCCGTCTTTTGCTCTTCAATACCTTTGGAAAAATACTGCTCTGATAGGTCCATTCCTCCAGTAGTTGTGCCGTTTATGAAGCCTGTTTTGAGCAACACCCTTTCACTACCAGCATACGCTTGCTTAGCAGCAGCCAGCCCTAGCATGGCCGTTCTTGGCCATTGACCTGACAATTTCAATTGATGTCTTAATTCTTCAGTGGATTGCTCGACCCGTCCAAGGCAAATCCCTTTGATTTGATCAAAATCACAGGAAGCAATGCCCGTCTTGCTACTTTGTAGAGAGGCCAAGTTTTCTTCTAGACCAAAACCAGCAGCCGAAACCACTCCCATTCCTGTGACAAATATTTTCATTAAGACTGGTGCTTGGCTATATAACTCGCCAAAGTATCTACTGACTGAAATATCTCCTTCCCTTCTTCTGGGTTAGCTACATTGATACCATAATGCGTATCAAGCAAAACGATAATCTCCAAGGCGTCTATTGAATCTAACCCCAAACCCGCTCCAAAAAGAGCGGCATCATCTGCAATATCTTCAGGTGTCAATTCTTCCAGATTGAGCTGTTCGATCAGCTTCACCTTTAGTTCTTCTTTTAATGTCATATCTAAATTTTCAATTTCCTCCTTGGATCATATACAAGCGCAATTCAAAGTGCTGACCCAACACTTCTGCCCATCCGCCAATGACTACTTTGGCCTTTTTAGATTGCAATAGTGTTTCACTCGACTCTATCCATTCTTTCAGATTAAATTGTTCTTTCAAAAAAAACAAATTTTCTCCATACCAGCGATTGCGAATGGCAATTTCGCCCAACAATATATTTGGTAAGGTATAGACGAAGGCGGCTGGACTCGCTTTTTGATGGTCTATATTGGCTTGATGCTTTTGATCTGTATCCAAACTGGAATAGCTATTCTGAAATACCAGTGCGATATCATCATCTTCATATCTATCAAGATTCACCTCCTTTTTCAAAAATTCTGTGCCTAAAAATGCGAGCTTGCACAAATGATCCATCTTGTGAAACTTCGCATAATCCACCTCAAGGTATTGATACAATGCTGTCAGCCATTGATGTAAGTCAGTCACTGCAGGACAATCATCACTCGTCTTCCCATTGAGGCTGACGCCTTCCATGTCAATGACTAATTGATATGTGATTTCCGAATTCATTTCAATTTTTTGATGATGACGGCTGCGTTGCAACCACCAAACCCAGAGGCTGTTTTCAGCACTGTATTGATATCCTTACGCTGATTTTCTTCAATCATATTCAACTGCTGGCTTGTACCTTCTTTTTCAAATCCTAAACTTTTGATTAGCAAGCCATGCTCAATACACTTCATACTCAGAATGAGCTCTAAAACTCCTGCTGCCCCCAAGGTATGACCAAAATATCCCTTGAAGCTATTGATAGGTGCTTTCAAAACTGCTCGATCAAAGGCAATAGATTCCATGTCGTCATTGTATCTAGTTGCCGTACCATGTGCGCTAATAAAATCAACTTCGTTAGCCTGTGTGCCAATAAGTTTGAGTGTCCTTGAAATAGCCCGGAACAATCCCTCACCATCGCGCGAGGGGCCTGAGATATGGTTGGCATCATTAGCAGACGCACCTCCACAAAATATGTGTGGACTACTTTTGAAGTCCTTTTGATCTTTGGACAAGGCCACAGAAGCCACACATTCCCCTAATGAAAGTCCTTTGCGTGACGCATCAAAAGGTTTACATGGCTCGTCACTCAATGCAAAAAAAGATTCAAAACCTCGATAAGTGAAGTTGGTTAATAAATCCGCACCCACTACGATCACACGGTCATACTTTCCATAAGCAATGAGGTCGTGCGCATATATGCAAGCCAAGACACCAGAGACACAAGCGTTGCTGACAATTTTCTGATCTGCCTTCCAAGCCAAATGTCCCATGACTCTTCTTAGTAAAAAACCAGGTTTGGCTTTTTCTACATTGCCTGATTCCAAATGTTCAATATCTCCTTTAGTGGTACTGAGTACAACTAAATTTCGACCTTCATTTACGTCAAAATTGGATTCGGATGATGTCCTTTTTAAGCATTCAACTAATAGTGATTCTAGCTTAGTCAGCCCATCCAGCTGACTGAATGATGTAATTTCTCCAATGGGAGTTGAGAAATTGGAGGATTTCTTTAATGCGGATTTTCCCTCCAATACATTTTCAAAATTGGCCTGAGCCGTGTTGCCCAAAGGTGAAATGATATTTTCTGCACCAATATAGATCAAAGCGTCTTCCAGGGGAGTTTAGATTTCCAATCCATATAAAACTCAGGATAGGTCAATTCCAATGACCTCGATTTGTCATCCAAAAAGACCTGCTCAGTACGTCCCTTACAGCTAATTTGATTGGTTGAATTATTCCAAATTTCATATTCATGAATGATCTTGGCGGCCTTTGAGTCAATCAATCTACAGATAACTTTCACTTCCTGCCCAAACGTAATCGGAGATAAATACTTCACATCTACATGGACAATAGGCGCTACATAGCCTGCCTCGGCAATATTGAGATATGACAGCCCAAACTGATCACCTAATCTTTCCCTTCCATCTTCAAAATACTTGAGATAATTGCCATGCCATACCACACCCATGGCGTCTGACTCGGAGAATCGAACCCTCACTAACGTACTGTCTTCTATATATTTTGTCATTGGGCAGTGTCTAATATGATTTTCATTTCACACTGTGCCAGTACCTTCCCTTTGTACAAGCAAGTACCATTCACAATGGTCACATTGAGCACTTCCCTGGTCACCTCCACTTGTGTGATGATCGTCTGACCCACAGTTGCATATTCAGCTATCTCCACCTTGCTTATCGCTCCAATAAAACCGAGCGGAACTGGCACATTTTTCTCCAGGCACTCAAAGCCTACTTTGGCCGCAGCAGTTTGTGCGATATTCTCTAGCATGCCTGACTCAGACAATCTCTGACCAGAAAGGAACTGATTATCAGCTTTTACCTCAAATGAAGTCTCAATATTTTTTCCCTCACAGCTTTTGATCTGATCAATCATCACCATAGGCGGGCGCTGAGGAATGTAGTCAGTTATTGGTCTCTTATTCATGACTGGAATCTGCTTTTTGAAAAAAATCGTGGTAGTTAAACCACTGTTCTGGATTTTGTCTCACCTTTTCTTCTAGCACACTGGCAAAAGAAGCCGCTAGTTGAGGCACTGATAGATTTGGCAAGGTCGGCACTGTAGAGGTAAAATGATAATGTCTGGCTGATGTTTTGACGGTAAACACAAAAGCATAGGGTACATTAAGTTTAGAAATCAATTTGAATGGCCCTAGAGGAAAACGAGCCCTACTTCCTAAAAAATCAAGTTCAATGGTTTGATCAGCATCTACAAATCGATCGCCATGTATGCAGATGAGTTCTCCATTTTTAGTGGCTTGATGGATTTTAAATAGATGTGACATATCTTCCTTTTGTGCAATCACATGAAATCTATCTCCACCCAACTGATCCAGATAAGCCTTTATTTGCTTGTGCTCATTGTCATGCATCACCACATTCACTCGCGTGTTGCTATCCTTTAGGATTTGTCCAGCAATATCCCAATTTCCAAAATGTGCAGAAACTAATACGCCTCCAGTTTTATCTTTAGCCAGTGATTTAAGTCGCTGTTCCCCTTCATTTGAAAATGTAAATTCATGTTGAAGTCCCATAGAAAAGGCAATCTTGTCCAAGATACTTTGGGCCAGAAGATAGAAGTTTTTTTTAACCAATGAATTGGCCTTGGCTAAATCAAATCCCATATATCGCATGTAGAACTCGCGAAGAGTGGCTTTGTTTTTAGTAGCAAAAAAGAAATAATAAAAGGAAACTATTCTTAGAAAAAAGTAGGAAACGGTTAGGCCTAGGTTGTTGACCATCAAAACAAAGATTCGATAGCCAAGCAGCGTACCTTTTGTCTTTCCGTCCCAGGTTGCCATTAAACGGCGACTGCCTTGTTACAAATCAGATTATAAAAATCGTCTAAAGTGGTAATACCAACAAAATCCTCTCCTGTTACCTTAAATCCAAAGTTGTCCTCGATTACCACCACCAAATCTACATAGTCCAAACTATCTAAATCCAAAGCTTCCTTGAGCACGGCTTCAGGCTTCAAAACCACAGGGTCAATTTCGAACTCCTCCACAAGGAAACCATTGACTTTCTCTACTACCTCCTCCTTATTCATATTTTTTTAATATTATTGATGAATTGGTACCCCCGAATCCGAATGAATTGGACAAAATAGCATTCAAACTTGATTCGGTTGATTCTGCAATGATATTAAGATTTTCGGAAAACTGATCGGGATTTTCAAAATTGATATTGGGAGCAATAAAGTCGTTTTGCATCATCAAAATACTATAGACCAATTCACTTGCGCCAGCCATCCAACATTCATGGCCCGTCATGGATTTGGTAGAGCTTACAGGTGTCTTATTTCCAAATATTTCATAAATGGCCTTTGCTTCAAACTCATCTCCTTTTGGTGTTGAAGTGGCATGTGCATTGACATAGTCAATGTCTGCCGCCCTCATACCTGCCATATCCAAGGCACGATCTATTGAAACAATCTGACTTTCTGTACTTGGATTGGATATATGATTGCCGTTGGATGAAAAGCCATAGCCCACTACTTCTGCCAGAATCGTAGCTCCCCTTCGCTCTGCTGATTCCAACGTTTCTAAAATCAAAGTAGCGCCACCACCACTGGCAATCAGACCATCTCGATCCCGATCGAATGGTCTGGAAGACTGATGAGGTGCATCTTCTCTCATGGAAAAAACACCCAGGCCATCAAAACTTCCAAAGGCATAAGGGTTGACTTCTTGCGCGCCTCCACAGATGATCATCTCTTCTAATCCTGACTTGATCAAATGATAACCCATGCCTACAGCATGTGACCCTGAGGCACAGGCTGCGCTAATTGTATAGTTGATCCCTGTAAGCTTCAATATAGTCGCCAGATTCATAGTGACTGTACTATTCATAGACTGAAAAATAGAACCTGACCCCACCATCATGGTGTCCTTTTTGGCACGGATGATATCTACAGCTTCCGTCACAGCTCTGGCAGAGGAATCATTTCCATAGATAATGCCTGCACGATTAACCATAAAGTACTCGATACTTAGGCCTGCCATATCCATTGCCTCCAAGGTAGCTACATAAGCATATTTAGCTTCTTCAGACATGCCTACTCGATCACGTCTTTTTACTAAAGCCTTCAGATCAGGCTCAGCCAATATTCCAGTTAAGCACGAGCGATAACCAAACGCTTTTCGACTAGGTTCTAAGCCAATGCCACTCCTGCCGAGCTTAAGAGATTCAGTAATTTCAGACACATTGGATCCAATGCATGAATACCCCCCAACTCCTGTAATTACGACTCTCATATCTGTATTTTAAGAATATAGTCCACCATTGATATTGATCACCTCACCAGTGATGTATGCTGCTTTTTTTGATGCTAAGAAGCTCACCAAATCAGCAACTTCCTCTGGTTCTCCAAACCGATTCATAGGTACATAAGATTTCAACTGATTTTCATCCAAATCCTTTGTCATATCTGAAGTGATAAACCCAGGAGCTACTGCATTCACTGTGATCTTTCTTTTAGCCACTTCTTGTGACAAGGCCTTGGTGGCTGCTATCATTCCGCCCTTGGCGGCCGAATAATTCACCTGCCCAGGCACTCCTTTCAAACCAGAGAGAGACGCCATATTGATGATGCGTCCATAACGTTTTCTGACCATGTGTTGTAGTACATGTCGGGTCACATTATACATGCCTTTGAGGCTGATGTTGACCACCTGATCAAATTGCTCTTCTTCCATAAAGACCATCAAGTTGTCTTTTGTGATTCCAGCATTATTTACGAGTACTTCCAGTTGATAGTCAGCATTTTTAGAAAACCATTCTTCCAAATTTTGTTTGGTTGTGTCATGGTCGGCTACATCAAAGGGCATGAGCTCTGCACTGCCTCCTGCATCAACTATAGCTTTTAATGTTTCTTCAGCAGCTGCCTGATTAGAGGCATAGTTGATTAATACGTGAAGTCCCAAATCTTTCGCTAAGTTAATAGCTACTGCTCGACCCAATCCTCTAGACGCTCCCGTCACTAAAGCACACTTTTTCAAAACAATTTCTTTTCTGTATTAATCAATTTATTCTTTAACTGACCCAGTTGTTCGGACAATGAAACGTCTTCGTTCAGCATGGGTACTTCCTCTCTCACAAAGTTATAAAATGCGCGAGTAGCAGAAGACATGGTCTCTAGTTTTTCACCCATATCAAGTGCCTGAGCCACAGCTATCATCTGCACTGCCAATACCTCAAACCCATTGTCAATTACTCTTTTGGTCATTAAGGCAGCATTGGTTCCCATGCTGACGATATCCTGATTATCCCCATTGTTGGGAATCGAATGAACAGACATAGGATTAGAAAGGGTTTGGTTTTCTGCAGTGGTAGACACAGCCGTAAACTGCATACCCTGAAGTCCAAAATTGAAACCTAGTTTTTGATTGTTTAGAAATGGCGGAAAAATCTGATTCAGTCTTGAATTCATTAAAAAATTAAGCTGTCTCTCCAGTAGCATGCTCAATTTGGTAACACCTATTTTTAATTTATCCATTTCATAAGAGACATAGTCTCCATGGAAGTTTCCTCCATGGTAAACATTATGAGTATCCGTACAAATAATTGGATTGTCATTGGCAGAGTTGATTTCATTTTCAACAACCGTTCGGGCATTTTTCCAACCATCCAAAATGGGCCCTATCACCTGGGGTACGCATCGTAGGGAATAATACTCTTGCACCTTTTCGGAGAAATATTCCTGGCCTTCAATGTGGTCTCCATTGAACAGATGTTCGTTTCTTTTCTTCAGCACGGATCCGTCAGAAAGCAAATCACGCATAAGTGCGGCTACCTCTTGCTGTCCAGGATGCATTTTCGCCTCATTGAGTTCTACAGAAAATGAATCATCATACGAAGCCGTCAACTCGTTCATGATGGAGGACACATGAATTCCCCAACTGATCAGCCTTCGTGAGAGCACCAGATTGATGGAAGCTATTCCGCTCATAAATGAGGTACCATTAATGGCGCCCAAGCCATCTCTTAATTTCAGAGGTGATGGTTTGATCCCTACAGTTTTTAATACCTCAGCCGTCTCTTCTATTTCTCCTTTATAATGAACTTTTCCGTAGCCAATTATGGTTTGCGCCAGATGTGCGAGTTGCACCAAATCGCCACTAGCACCTACGCCACCATGCTCAGGTACACAAGGTATGATGTCATGTGAGATAAACTTAGCCAAAGTCTCAATAAACTCTGGACTGATGCCAGAATAGCCCAACGCTAGAGTATTGAGTCGACAAATCATGGCCATTCTTACATAATCAGGGTCTACAAAACTTCCCGTCCCATTACTATGGCTGTGAATCAGATTGTATTGGAGTTGCTCCATCTCTTCATCACTTATTCGATATTGAGCCATAGGGCCAAACCCCGTATTGATACCATAGATTACTTTACCTTTTGAAAACTCAATTAAAAAATCAAAAGATTTGGCCACACGTTCCTTTTGATCCTGAGTCAGAATATATTCAGATTTTCGAGAAAATATATCTTCGATTTGAAGTAGAGAAAGCCTATCCAATGTGTTGGAATATTAAATACGTGGTGATAAAAATTTTTCAAATTAAGTGACTAATGGAGCATTCTCAAAATAAATCACAAGCTGATTTTCCATAATCTTTTTAATCAGGTCATTATTTTCTGAGATCAATTAATATTGCTGGTTCGAAGCTCTTGGAATAAATTATATGAGGCGATTGCACCAGTTATTTCTCTTTTTTTTCGTACTGATGGTCATCATTGGTGGTAGTTTCTCCATTTTTAAAATCAATATTGGTGAAAATCTGGATGAAACCATTCCAGGCGCTACGGGTGAACAAGGCCTTAGTGCATTAATCACTCAAAATAAAAAAAGCATTGCCTTTGCTATTTCTGGGGATGCCTCCTGGCTTCCTGAACAGTACGAATCCTTGGCTGATGAACTGATTTTGCAAATAGACAGTCTGACGAGACGATCTATTGCTAACTGGAGTTATCGTAGCGATATTGATTCAGATGATTTTGCCGAATACTTTTACCACCATTTGCCTCTCTATCTTGACTCACTTGATTACGTAAATATAGACCACGAGCTTACTGCCGAAAACATTCAGAAAAAATTGGCGGACAACAAACGTATGTTGCTCTCTCCAGAGGGATTTGGTATCAAAAAGTGGTTGATTGCTGATCCACTGCACCTATTACCTATAGCCCTAAACAAAGCCAAATCGACTGGGCATGGTTCGACAACTTTAAATAGTCAAGGCCTATTTTTGTCCAAAACTGGCGATCAAATTTTCTTATATGGTGAGCTCACACATGACATTTCAGACAGCAAACAAAACCATCTATTAGCAGAACAACTAGCAGCTATCCAATCTGAATGGCAAGAAAGCCATCCTTATAATCCTCTGTCCTATTTCGGTACATTTTTAATAGCTGATGCCAATGCAACCCAAATCAAAAAGGACATTGCTGTAACCGTCACCATTGCAGTTATTTTTATCATAGCCTTGTTACTTTATTATTATCGTTCACCTGTCATACTTCTACTATTTCTACTCCCAGGCGCCTTTGGTGTACTGTTTGCATTGGGTACCATTTATTTGATCCAAAACCAATTGTCGGGATTAGCTATGGGTGCCAGTGCAGTGATCTTTGGGATAGTAGCTGATTATAGCTTTCATTTTTTTGCACAATTCAAACACACTCGGCATGCAGTGCATACCAGGAATCAAATTCTATTTCCACTCTCGACCAGTGCTGTAACCACCATAATGGCTTTCCTGTCCTTGTTATTTGCGCAATCGCAAGCCTTGCATGACTTCGGACTACTGACCTCACTCAGTCTGGCTGGCACCTTGTTTTTTGTATTGATGATTTTGCCCTATTTGCTAAAACCATTTCAAGCCAAGTTCAATTTTGATCGAACCAATAGGCTAGACCAATGGATGGAAAAAATAGATATCCAAGATCAACATGTGGCCAAACCCATGCTTTGGACTATTATCATGGCCACTATACTGTTTGCCTATTTTGCTTCAGACGTTGAATTTGAAGATGATTTAAACAAATTGAACTTCTACCCTGAGTCACTCAAAAAAGATGAGCGTGCCCTCCAAAATATAGACCCTGATCTTGAGAAAAGACTGACAATCGTAGCCAACCATGCAGATCTAAAGGAAGCCATTCAAACTAATTTTCTATTAGACAATAAACTAAAATCGGATGAACTGGCATCTGCTATACATTCGCAAGCTTCATTGGCACTATTCCTAATCCCAGAGTCTGAACAGCAAAAACGAATCACAAGATGGAATAATTTCTGGAACAGTCGAAAGAAAAAGACGATACTCACCCTGCAGGAAGCTGCTGCTGCTACAGGATTTAACGCCCAGGCATTTAGTTCTTTTATTGAGCTTTTGAATTCAGCTCATGAACCTACCTCATTCAATGAGTTGGTCAGTGAAAGTGAAACCCTACAGAAACTCTTTATACAAAATGAAAACAGCTCGACTCTAATCACTAGTGTTGTTTGCAATGTTGAGCAAGTGGGCTTAATCAAATCTGAGCTTAATCAACTTTCACATGTGACTGTACTGGATGAATCAGGCATAGTATCAAGACTCATTGAGGCTGTTCGGGCGGATTTCAATTATCTTCTGCTATTTGCCAGCATGGCTGTGTTTATAGCCATGCTCATTGTATATGGAAGTCTCGAACTCACGCTCATCTCCTTTTTGCCTATGGTGATCAGTTGGGTATGGATCTTGGGATTATCTGCCTTATTAGAGATTAAGTTCAATTTCATCAATATCATCATTGCGACCTTCATCTTTGGTTTGGGTGACGACTTCAGCATTTTCATTACGGATGGTTTACGCGAAAAATACAAATCAGGCCAGAAGGTTTTGTCCCATTATAAAACAGGCATTATTCTCTCCGCCATATCTACTATTGTGGGTACAGGTGTACTGATCTTTGCCAGGCATCCTGCACTGAGGTCCATTGCAGCATTGAGTGTACTTGGCATTGTGATTATAGCGTTTGTGGCTTTCTTTGTCCAACCCATATTCTTCAGGTTTTTTATTACTGCAAGAGTACAAAAAGGCAAACCACCAATGACTCTGTTGGGCCTATTGATAGGCGGATTGAATTTCATTTGTTTTGCTATGGGCTGCTTGCTTAGTATTTTATTATGCTATGGCGTTCGCCTAATTCCATTCATCTCTGCTGAAATAAAGAAATATTGGGTTCATATAGTCATCCAGCGAATTTGTCAGATACAAATGGCCCTCATTGTCACAGTAAAAAGAAGAGACTTTGGCTTTGAAAATCTTGACTTTGACAAACCATCCATTCTTATTGCCAATCATACCACTTTTAAAGATATTCTGACCTTGCTAAGACTGCACCCTAAGCTGGTACTCATGGTCAATGAATGGGTTTATCATTCGCCACTGTTTGGTAAAATCATTCGTTACGCAGATTTTTTACCTGCTTTTGAAGGCATGGAAAAGAACCTGGATCAGGTGAGGGCATTGACTAAAAAGGGATACTCTGTAGGTATCTTTCCTGAAGGCACTAGATCAGTAGAAGGGAAAATTGGTCGCTTTCATAAAGGGGCTTTTTACTTGGCTAAAGAATTGCAACTAGATATCACGCCAGTCTTACTTCACGGATTGGGCTATGCCCTACCCAAAAATGACTTCTACTTGAAAAATGGTTTCGTAGATGTAACTGTGCTCCCAAGAATTGCATGGAATGACCCAAGTGTAGGCCCAGACTATCGCACGATGGCTAAGGCCGTTTCAAAAGCATTCAAAAAGGCACATAAGGATAGGCTCATGAAACCAGACATGGCTGGACATGCCTATGATCCACTGCTTGGAAGTTTCCGCTACAAAGATCCAGTCACAGAATGGTATTTTAGAATCAAATGGAAATTTGAAAAAGAGAACTATGAACAATACAATCAATTGATTGGCACTGGAGCCAAAAAAGTCTATGATCTTGGCTGTGGCATGGGCTATCTGAGTCATTTTTTATTATTACGAGAATCTGAGAGAACCATTGTGGGCGTTGATTTTGATGAAGAGAAAATCGCTCTCGCTCAACACAGCTACCTCACCAACAACAAAATCACCTTCGAGGCTGAGGATGTAAGTCTATACAAACCCACCAGTGCAGATGCCATTATTTTAGCTGATGTATTGCATTATTTATCAGAAGAGCAACAGGTGAATGTGCTCAATCAGTGTTTAGCTGGACTCAATGAAAATGGCATCCTGCTCATTAGAGATGGGCTAGCTGACGTAAGTGAAAAACACGCCTGGACAGAAAAATCGGAAAAATGGTCTACAAAAATCATCAAGTTCAATAAGACAAGTGGTGACCTGCACTTTTTTAGTCAAACATTTTTGGAAGATTGGGCTAGTCAGAATGGACGGAGCATTACGTTAATCTCCCAATCTGAGCAATCTTCGAATGCCTTGTTTTTAGTTCAATGATGAGTTGTGTGGCTAGCATACAAAGCATTAGGGAAATTGATTTTCCAATTTGATGACCTTGGCTAAGGTCTTAATCAGTTTTTCCTTTTTAACTACAAAAGGGTTTGTAGTATCCCAAACATAACCTGCCAATACAGAAGTCAATTGTTTTTTAATATCCATTCGGATATTGGAATGAAAAAATACCTCGTGCAAGTCACCACTGTACCAGGTATTTACAAAAGCTCCAAACACTTCTCCTGCACCCTTCATGTATTCTGCATACTCTTTTGACCAGTCTACCGTTTCACCAGACAGTTGTCTATCCACCAGCTTGGCAGCAAGTAAACCAGATGATGTAGCCATGGCCACACCTGACGAAAATACAGGGTCGATAAAACCAGCAGTATTTCCCACCATGACAAATCTATCTCCAAACAACTGTTCGGCCTGGCAAGTATAATCTTCTACTCCCCTTACTGGAAACAGATAATCAAGTCCTTCAAACCTAGATTTGAAATTGTCCGACTGCTGAAGCAGCTTTGCAAACTGCACATCCCTGTCCTCATCTTCTTCAAACCATCTGGCATCCCCTACAAATCCCAATGATGTCTTACCATTAGAAAAAGGGATCACCCAAAACCAAAGGTCGTCAGCCAATACATCAAAAGTGATTCTTTTGGATCGCGAAAACTGACTTTGACGCACATCCTTCACTTGTGTAAACAATGACCTGCGACCTGATTGAGCAGACACCTTCTTGATGGAAAGTATGGAAGAAAGCACACCAGCATTGCCACTGGAGTCTATCACAAAATCATATTTGTCATTTACCTCCTCTTTGCCATTTCTAAAACTTGCCGCTACGCCATCCTTCTGAAAGTCGATTTTCTCAATTGTGGATTCATAATGTATTTCAACTCCTTTTTGCTCTGTGGTTTGTGCAATCAAGTGATCAAAATCGTCTCGTGGCACCTGCCAGGTCCAAGTCCAGCCTTTGGTGAAATATTCTGAGAATGAAATGTCTATTTCCTCCGTGGCACCCCTGGTAAAAAGTGCTCCAGACTTCACCTCAAAGCCAGCAGCTTCCAAGGCAGGCAACAATCCGACCTCTTCAAAATGCTCCATGCTCACAGGCAACAGGCTTTCGCCGATGGTAAATCTGGGGAATTTTGACTTCTCGACAATGGTGACTTCATATCCTTGGTTTGCCAAATGGCAAGCCGCTACACATCCAGCAGGGCCGGCTCCAATTATTAGGATTTTTTTCATTCAGGCTTATACTATAATTACTTCAACCATTTTTTAACATCGTACTTCATATTCTTCAGTGAATTGTAAAAAGTACTCGCCCAATAGTTTCTAAAGCCAAACCCACCTGGCCCGATGATATACCTTTTGGTCAATAATAACTCACCGCTATCAATGTCAAAAATGACGAAAAAGTATGATGCCTCCAGATTGCGCTTGGAATAATATTCTGCAAAAAGCATGGCACCTAGCCCCTTGTGTTTACTAAAATCATAGTCGATTAACAACGCAGACACTTGATCATTCACTAAAGTTGCCGTTTCATCATATACAATGCTGTCAGGATTGACTTGAGTATTTTTGGCTTTCACTAAGCTCAAATCAAATTTGACATCATCCTTCATCATATATTTTGCAACGTCATATTTGTTCTTTTCTGTAAAGACGAAATCATTCCAAGCATTGAAATATACTTCAACAATTTTTTTCTTATCGGTGAATCCTTCTTCACCTACCATTCTGCATTGAGTGTAATCTATTCCAAACCACGTCAGGTCTGTAGTTTCATATTTCTCTTTGGGAAATTGAGCAAAGGCAACAGAAATTAGAAGTAGTGAACAGGCGGTTAAAAAGATTTTTTTCATTTGATTGGCAGTAGATTGAATTTTAAAATTCGAAAATACGCCAAACCATTATAGATAGTCGATTATTTCTTTCATTTTCGCACTTTCCACTTTCAGAAATTGAAACCAAAGATTACCATACCGCTCACCTTGCTCCTAATTTTTCTGATTACGCTCGTTTGGTTCTATCAGCGTGTGGTATATACTGTCCCTACCCTGAACCCAAACAGTTCTATAGGTGAAACTCGCATACAGGTAGATTCCAATTATTACCGTTTGGGCAACAGCTGGCTCAGAAAAAATGCCACGGGCAATTGGGAAAGCTATATAGAAGGTAATGCTGAAGAAAGAGGGCAAATTATAGGAAAACTTCATCAGGAATTGATTGTAGGTCAGGAAGAAGCTTTTGTGGGAGAACTGAAAAATCAGATTCCCAACAGTTTTTATCGTAGATTATTAACGATCGGCATTGCCTGGTTCAATAGAGATCTGGATCAATACATTCCAATAGAATATCGAACCGAGATAACTGGTATTTCACAATATTTTTCTGATATGTATGATTTCATTGGCCCAAAATACAATCGACTCATCAACTATCACGCAGCACATGACATAGGGCATGCCGTGCAAAATATGCGATTGGTAGGTTGTACAGCCTTAGGCGTATGGTCAACTGACAGCACTAACATGCTTGTTGGGCGGAATTTTGATTTTTATGTGGGTGACGCTTTCGCTAAGGAAAAAATAGTGCTGCTCGTCAACCCAGATGAAGGCTACAAATATTTGTCAGTGACTTGGGGAGGGTTTTGTGGCGTAGTCTCTGGAATGAATGAAAAAGGCTTGGGCATTACGCTAAACTCTTTGAAATCTGAGATTCCAGATCAAGTAGGCACGCCCGTATCTATTATCGCTCGTGATATGCTACAGTATGCAAGTACCATAGAAGAAGCAGCTGCTATCGCCAGTAAATACACCTCCTTCGTTTCAGAGTCATTTACCATTTCTTCTGCTTTAGATAGCAAAATGGCGATCATAGAAAAGACGCCCACACAAACCGACATCTTTTGGCCGTCTGACACTGTGCTGATTGCAGCCAACCACTGTCAAAGCACTAAACTGAAAGACTCCCCTATTAATCTGACTCATATAGCCAATTCAGAATCAGTAAACAGATTCGAACGTACCAAGCAACTAATAACTGAATCCGAAATTTCGAATGTTCAACATATAGCTGATATACTTCGCAATCAAAAAGGCCTCAACGACCAAGATATTGGCCTCTCAAATCCTGAGCTAATCAATCAACTGATTGCCCACCATGCAGTCATATTTAAAAATTATGACAGGCAAGTTTGGGTATCCAGCTACCCCTATCAGATCAACTCCTTTCAAGCTTATGACCTGGATGATTTTGATCTGTGGAGGTCTCCAGAGTTGGTATTGCCAATAGCCATAGACTCACTACTCATTGAAGCAGATCCATTCTATGGGTCAACAGATTACGAACGATTCCAAAAGTTTAAAAGCTTAAAGGAAAACATAATTCAATCGGCAAAAGAGGAAACACCAATCAACCCCAAAACCATTCAATCATTTATTCAGACCAATCCTGAATATTATGAGACTTACAGACTAGTAGGCAACTATTACGCGAAACTAAAAAATCGCTCGGCCGCCATTGAACATTACAAAATAGCGTTGACCAAAGACATTGCTTATAAGGAAGATTCCATTTTTATCGTCAATCAAATCAAAACTTTACAGCCATGAACATATATGGGATAGGTACTGATTTGGTGGACATAAAACGCTTTGATAAAAAGCTAGCTAATCCTCAGTTTGTCGATTTGATCTTCACAATCAAAGAGATAGATTATTGTCTTTCCAGAAAAAATAGTGCTGAAAGTTTTGCTGCTCGGTTTGCAGCTAAAGAGGCTTATATGAAAGCCTTAGGTTCGGGCTGGACCAAAGAGGCCAATTTCAAAGAAATTGAAATTATAAAGGATAACCAAGGCAAACCATTCATCCAATTGCACGGAGAATCAAAAGTTCACTTTGAAAAATCACATCTCAAAGAGATATTTGTATCATTGAGTCACACCACTGCGTCCGCTTCGGCGTTTGTCATTATTACGAAATAGAAAGTGTCAGAAAACAACCCTCAAGATTTTGAATCTAAAGATGTAATTCATCAACTTCAGCAGGTTGAATGGCAGAAGCATATTAAGTACATTGCTGACAACTCTTCGTTTTATCAGGAGCTTTTAGCTCAAAACAAAATTGACTCTAAATCGCTATGGGTCATGGAATCACTACCAAAAATTCCATTCACGACCAAAGCCGATCTGGAAGCCAAAAACGAGCAATTCAGATGCGTGGATCAGAAGCAGATTGTTGAATACGTGACCACATCAGGGACTTTGGGTGAACCCATCACCCTGGCATTGACCAAACAGGATTTGGAAAGGTTAGCTCACAACGAAGCACAATCGCTAAGTCTTTGCGGCATCACTGAGGACGACACCATTTTGATTACTACTACACTGGACAAGCGCTTCATGGCTGGTATGGCCTACTATATGGGTGCTACCAAAATTGGCGCAGCAGTCATCAGATCAGGTATTGGTGATTTGCATTTTCAGCTAGACAATATCAAAAGATATCAGCCTACCACACTAATAGCAGTTCCTTCCTTTGCACTAAAGTTAGGGCAGTTTCTTCAGGATCAGGGTATAGACCCCAGCCAAACGGGAATCAAAAAAATCATCTGTATTGGGGAAGCTATTCGTAGCAGTGGCTTAGAAGCCAATACGCTACATCAGAAAATTCAGACCACCTGGCAATGCCCCTTGTTTTCCACGTATGCATCTACTGAAATGGCTACTGCCTTCACAGAATGTAAATATGGACAAGGTGGACATCTACTGCCCGAACTGATGATACTGGAAATTGTGGACGAACATGGGGAAAAGGTTGCTGATGGTGAATTGGGAGAAGTTGTTGCCACGCCACTAGGAGTAGAAGGCATGCCTCTCCTGAGATATAAAACTGGCGATATGGCAAGACTTCATACCGCTCCTTGCGCCTGTGGAAGGATCACGCCAAGGCTCGGGCCAATTGAAGGCCGTAAGGGACAACTCATTAAACTGAAAGGCACCTCGATCTATCCTCAGCAAATTGAAAGCGCCCTGCACGACGCTAACTATCAGAACCCCTATGTGATCGAAGCCACTACGCTATCCATAGGCACAGATCATTTGGTCATTTCTGTGACTGACGATACAAACCTGGAAGCATTGAGTCAAATTCTAACTGAAAAACTGAGAGTAAAACCAGAGTTGTATGGCGCGGATGTATCTACCATTCTGGCAAAAATCAGAGCACACAACAGCCGAAAACCCGTACGATTTATAGACTTGAGACAGGGGTGATTTAGAATTATGGCAAAGCTAAAGGAGAAATATGATGTAGTAATAATTGGATCTGGCATGGGCGGGTTGGCAACTGGGCTGATCCTGGCTAAAGAAGGATACAAGGTCTGTATTCTGGAAAAGGGTGCTCAAATTGGAGGTACACTACAAACGTTCAAAAGAGATGGAGCAAAATTTGACACGGGCGTACACTATGTAGGCGGACTTGATGAAGGGCAGCCACTTTATCCCTACTTTAAGTATTTCGGGATTTTTCAAGATGTCCAACTCAAAAAAATGAACGCAGATGGCTATGACCTCATTTCATTTGATGGAGATAGCAACTTCTACCCGCATGCCCAGGGCTATGACAATTTCAAGCAACAACTGCTCAAATTCTTTCCAGATGAAGAAGAGGGCTTGGATCAATACATTGCCGGCATTCAGGTACTTTGCGAGAAATTTTCACTTTATGATCTTCAGGCCAACAGGCCACCACAAGAGGAACTCCCCTTCTTATATCAAGGAGCTAAAGAATTTATTGATGGATGTGTAAAGAATGAAAAACTTCGTCAGGTACTCGCTGGTTCTAATTTACTTTATGCAGGCTCAGGGGATAAAACACCATTTTATATTCATGCCCTAATTATCAACTCATTTATTCTCAGCTCTTATAAGTTTCAAAATGGTGGTAGCGAAATTAGTCGCTCATTGAATTATTCTCTTCGAGATCTAGGCAGCCATATAGAAAGAAATGCAGAGGTAAGTAGCATCAATCATCTGGACACGGCTATTGAAAGTGTAACCTTGGCAGATGGAAGAAATATAAAAGGTGACATTTTCATTTCGAACATTCACCCTACCCAAACCATCAAATTACTGGATCAATCAGTCATTAGAAAATCATACGTCAGTCGTTTGATGAATCTCTCCAACACAGTATCTGTTTTTACTTTATACCTGGTACTCAAGCCTAAATCTCTGAGATACTTCAATCATAACCATTATCACTTTCATCAGCCTGATGTATGGCATTTGCCAGAGTACCAACCCGAAAATTGGGGAAAGGATTTTGCGGTATTTACCCTTCCAGCCAAAGATGATCCTGCATACTCAGGTATCGTAACTGTGATGGCTTACATGAATTTTGAGGAGATTAAACAATGGGAAAACTCCTTTAATTCAACCCTCAAAGCACATGATCGAGGAAGTGGTTATGAGGACTTCAAAGAAGCCAAAGCCCAAGTATTGCTTAGCAGTGCTGAGAAAGTGTTGCCTGGGCTGAGGCAGAAAGTGCAGTCCTATTACACCTCTACCCCACTGACCCAAAGAGATTATCTCAATTCAGTGGATGGTGCCATTTATGGCGTCTTGCACGACTACAATGCACCACTCAAATCACAAGTAAGTACCAGAACCAAGTTCAAGAATTTGTTCATGACTGGCCAAAACATAATCCTACATGGCATACTCGGCACATCTATCAGTGCTGTAGCTACTTGTAGTAATATCCTGGGGCGAGATTATCTAGTCAATAAGATCAGAAACAAGGTGATAAAGGGCTAGGCTATTCCACTCTTTCAATTTCTCAAAAATCGTTACCTTTAAGGAAGCAGCCCTATATGTCGATGTCTGACCTTGTTGAGCCCCCCAAGTTTATTAGACTCCCTGTGATCTAGATCACAAAAGAAGCAATCCAAAGCATTATGAAATGTTGAGTGAAAAATTAATTGTTATAAGCTATGGGAATCAAATGTACAATTCTTTTGAGTCTGTTAATCGTAATCCAGTTGGGTCTGACACCTCTACAGTCAAAAGCAGACATTGTCATCATTGCCAACAGTGTCCCTAAATACACACCCAAAGAAGATACTGTTTTTCTTGCGGGTACTTTCAACAATTGGACAGCTGAAGACCCCCAGTACATGATGAATAGACAAGAAGATGGCTCATATATTTATATATTCAAAGAAAATATAAAAGCCTTCAACTACAAGTTTACCAGAGGTGGGTGGCACGCTGTAGAAGGCAATTCGAACGGAGATCACATAGATAATCGCCTCTTTGTATTTAATGAAAGTGGCGAGAACATTGTCGTGAACAATATTCAATCTTGGGTGGATCTGGCCATCATAGCAAAGCCTCAAATATCCATATTATTAGAAGTCCCAGAAAACACACCTCACGATGCCTCCCTATACTTAACAGGGAGTTTTAATGAGTGGGATCCCAAAGACGATCGATACCAATTCAAAAAAATATTTACCCAAACCTATTTATTAAACCTTGAGCCTGGTCTGGATACTTTTCAGTGCAAAATCACACGTGGAGATTGGAAGTCAGTAGAAGGCCGGCCCAATGGCAAGGCATGCCAAAACAGAAAAATAGAAGTTGGTGGTCATGACGACAAGGAAGTAAAAATGAAGGTAGAGTCTTGGGAAGATTTATCATATCCACTCAATTTGTATTCGCTGATCATGCTTTTTGCCGTATTCCAAGGCATTCTTCTTGTCATTACGCTATTCAGCATTCAAAACAACAACAGACAGGCCAATCTATACTTATCTACGCTTATTGTGCTGGTGTCTATTTCATTATTCACGAAAGTGGCTGCTTACGATCGTTCTATTTTTCAATCCTTCCCTAAAATTTTACTGATTCCCGAATTCATTTTCTTTTTATATGGCCCATTGTTTTTTCGCTATATCCAAAAACTCACCACATTCGAAAAAAAGAATGTCACCAAATTTTGGCTCTCATTTATTCCTTTTTTAATCTTCATCTTGGCCAATATCCCATATTTCGGAATGGAACACCAGACTTTTATTGATAGAGAGGTGGACAGTGATTTTGATTTCTTCTTTTCTTTAGTGGGCGCTGCAGGGTTGATTTACAATCTTTGGTATTGGGTACTTATCAAAAACCTCATTCGCTACATTGGCAAGCGCCTGGACGACAATCATTCGTTCGAGCAAAACATCACCTACCTGCGTACAGTGTTGCTGCTATTATCCCTTTGTCTTGGTCTTTGGGGCATGGTTTATTTATTTGGAATTTACGACTACTTGTTCCAGTTCGAATTGACCTGGATCGTGGAGTTACTTACGGACACCGTTTGGATAATATTTGCCTCCATCAATTTCATATTGGGCTACTTTGCGATTAACCAACCTGAAATTTTCAAAATTGGTGAAGTGGAAAAATATAAAGACTCCAACCTCAGTCATTCTGCCATAGACGAACTGAAAGCATCCCTCATCGACACCATGCAAACGGACAAAGCCTATCTCAACTCTCAACTGACGTTAGCAGAGCTTTCTAAAATGATTCATACGAATACGCACACACTTTCTAGGGTAATCAATGAAGGATTCAATAAAAATTTCTTTGATTTTGTAAATGAGTATCGAGTCAATCATTTTATAGAAGAGGTAAAGAAATCAGAAAACTCAGATCAATCCTTTCTGGCTGTTGCCTATGCTGCTGGATTCAATTCTAAAACCTCTTTCAATCGAGCATTCAAAAAAATAAAAGGAGCCACACCAAGAGGATATCTCCAGGACTATTCTTAACCTTCTAAAAAGTTATTGGCAACAAACAGACCTATCTATAACCATTAAACTACTCAAAATCAATCAATTACAAGATTCACTTTGTAAAGTGACACTTTAATGATTTGGCACATTTCTACTATTCTTAAAGTGGTTCGAATTCCATTCCTGTTCTGGCTAATCTTATAAGCATTACAAAAACTAAAACTTTAAAAATATGTTTAAAACGTTTACTTCAAAACGCTTTCATTCGCTGCTTATCCTTTGGTGGTGCGTGACAAGTACACTCTTCGCCCAGCAGGCGAATGATTCCAGAATATTATTACAGGGCTTTTATTGGGAAGCACACGACACCAAGGCTGAAGGATGGTACAATCATGTCTCTGGGCGTGCTGCCGAAATCTCGGCCGCAGGTATAGACATGATCTGGCTGCCACCACCAAGTGATGCCGGATCGGACGAAGGATATTTGCCTCGTGAATTGAGCAATCTAAGTAATGGCTATGGTTCTTCATCAGAACATCTGGCTATGTTATCCAATCTCAACAACCAGGGCATAGAACCTATTGCAGATATAGTGATCAACCATCGCGTAGGGTCTACCAACTGGGTCGATTTTACAAACCCTACCTGGGGCACATGGTCCATTACTAATAACGATGAAGTATGGAATCAGCCCGAATACCAAGGTTTAGAGCGAGGCAATGCTGATACAGGCAATGGCTATGATGCTGCCCGTGATATAGATCATACCAATCAGGGCGTAAGAGATGGTATCAAGTCATGGCTCGAACAATTAAAATCCGCTGGCTATAAGGGCTGGAGATATGACTTAGTCCATGGCTTCTCTGCCTCCTACATCAATGAATATAACACAGCTTCAGGTGCCAGTTTCTCTGTAGGTGAGGATTGGAATGACAAGCAGCACATTCAGGATTGGATCAATGGTACAGGCACCACCTCCACGGGGTTTGATTTCCCAACGTACTACGCACTAAAGGCAGCCATCAAAGACAATAACTACAGCTATTTGGCATTCAATGAGGGAGGCGACCTACAAGCCTCTGGTTTGATCGGTTGGTCTCCTGGTCAATCTACCACATTCATTGAAAATCATGATACGCCCCGTTACGACCCCGACAACAATGTGCTCAGTGCAAGCAATGTAGGACATGCTTATGCCTATTTGCTTACCCATCCTGGTATCCCTACCATATATTGGCCTCATTACTTCGACTGGGGCGCAAAAGGTGAAATTGACGCTTTGATAGCCGTGAGAAAAAATAATGGCATCACTTCTACCAGTTCACTTCAGATCATACAAGCCACAAGTACGGTATATGCGGCACTAATTGGTGGCAAAGTGGCCATGAAAATAGGAAGTGGCAACTGGAGCCCGTCCGAAGCTGGGTGGTCAGATGCTTCTGACTATGTCCTCCAGGCGTCTGGCAATAATTATGCAGTATGGGCAAAAGGAGGCACTGGAAACCAGGCACCTACTGTGACGGTAACACCTCAAGGCCCACATACGTCAGCTACTCCTTTTCAAGTAAATATCAGTGCCACGGATGATAGTGGCATCACACCTACGATTTATTACACTACAGATGGCTCTGAGCCTTCGACTACGAACGGACAATCAAGCACTTCTGGAAATGTGAGCTATAACACTACCACTACCCATACGCTCAAGGTGATGGCTATAGACAATGAATAAATAATTCTTGAAACAGCCTTTTTTTAAAGTATAAAACCAAAACTAATGGCTTGCAATTCGGGGCCCTTGTCAGTTGCAAATACCTCGTTCAGATCATAGTTGAAAAACAAATCCATACCTCTAAATCCTACTTGTGCTTTCACTCCATATCGGAAATTATTCAAGTAATAGTTGCCTTTGTCTTTGTCCTTTTTATTTTCCCCGTTTTCAGAATATTTGATTTTGGTCCAGCTGTCTATTCTATAACCTGCGTACATACCTACTCCCATTCTAAAGCCTCTATTTCGATATTTACTCCAGTTCCAGCTGCGGTTTCGTCCTCTGGAATCGAACTCCAGCATGGGCATTAAGCTGGCATTCACATAGGTAGCTGCCAGTTTGCTCTTCTTTCCGTTGATCGTTGGGTCTTCTACAAACGTAGTCCCAGCGTCCGTTTTGGAAATTCTGACAGATGAATTTTCCATCTTCCAGTTGTACCAAGACATATTACCTCCCCACTTTAACTTCAGTGGGCCAGCAATTCTAGTATGATAGGCACCTCCAACGGCTACGTACCAAGAACCCCAGGGTTTGACTGCATAGGCTGCATTATTGTTGTCTGGAAAAGAGCCATTTTCTAACCAATTGTTCATCCCAAGTTCCATTTCGAAAGTGCCGTAAGTACCACTTCCTCTTCTTCCAGTGCGATTTTTATTGACTATGACATAATCATTGTCATCATAGTCATCAATTCGGCTACCATAATCCCTTCTGTCGTACCGCCTCTCATACTGATCCCTATCAGAATCTCCATATCGATCATCACCATAATAGCTCAAGGGTTTTGTAGATTCATCTAAATCCTTGCGGTATTTATCAGACTCTTCCACAATACTTACTTCTTCTGTATCAGTAGATATTGAGTCTAAATTGGCATTGAGCTCACCAATCATGGCATTGATATCGTAATCTCCCAAGTCTTTTAGGTCTTGCTGTGTTTCTGCATAAATGACCATTTTGCTCCGTTCTCCAAATTCTATTACCACCGTGTCTTCCTTTACAAGGTCGCTCGCATGTGCGCCAATAGCAATAGCACATGAGAGCGTGATGAGTCCTATTCGTTTCATTGTATTATTTATTTAAGTTTTTGACGTTCTTTTTTGAGTTTCTTTGAAATAAATTGTCTTTGGCATCTCTGATATCCGCCCATAGATCTCCTGGTTTGATTTCACGGGTTTGTTCCCACAATTCCTTTATTTTATTATTCCCTGTACTATCTACTTTTTGCTGAGCTACCATCTCTTCCTGCTTGGGCAATGGTTTGTTTCCTCTTTTGTAAGTGATCTTTATGGATTTAAACCTCTTCTTTTCAGGTGTGGCTTCGATATCAGGTATTACCGTTTCAACTTGCGCTAATTGCTGCGCTTCGACTTCTTCTGATTCAACAACCTCAACCTTTTCTTTACTAATTACAGATCTTGTAGCTTCAATAGCTTTAGGTGCTTTCTCATTTTTTGTCTGAATTACCTCTGACCCAACCGCTGACTTATTTCCCTTGTCCTCGATTACTCTGATTTCAGGAATTATCACATTACGATCCTGCAATCCCTCTAATGGAGGTTTTATGACGGCCACTTGGTTAGTCAGTGACTTATCTCCATCCCAAAAGAACATGACCAAGCCAGATACAATCAACAAGAGCACAGCAGCAGCTACTCTCCAAAACCCAAACATTGGAACTTTTGCCTGTTCATCCAGCATAGATTCTAGCCTCTCCCAGCCACCTGCATTAGGAGTAGTGGGTGCATTTTTCAGCTTCTCCCGAAATAACTTATCAGTCTCTCTAGCTTCCATTGTTTCTTTTTTTAATTTCCTTTTCGCTTGCCGCTAGTTTCCGTTGCAGCAAGCTTCTTGCTCTACTCAGTTGCGACTTGGAGGTATTTATTGAAATCTCCAGTTGTTCAGCAATTTCCTTGTGTGTGTACCCCTCAATCGCATATAGGTTAAAAATAGTTTGGTATCCTTGTGGCAATTCCTGAATCATCTGCATCAGATCCTCGGCTTCTAGGCTCTGATCTGCTGTTTCGAAATCAACAGCAGGATTGATTTCATCCAAATCCACTTCTTTATAGAGCTGCTGATTATTTCTGATCCATTCCAAGCAGGTTGTCACCATGATCCGTCTGATCCAGCCCTGAAAACTTCCTTCGCTTTTGTACTGTTCTATCTTACCAAACACTTTCACAAATCCACTGAGCATCATTTCTTGAGCCATGTCCGCATCACTGATATACCGTCTACACACGGTAAGCATGACTGGAGACTGCTGCTCATATAGTAGCTTTTGTGCACGCCTGTCCTGGCGTTTACACTGACGGATCAGTTCAGATTCGGAGTTTGTTTGACCTATTTTGAAACCCATTGGTTGTGAATTCATGGACTAGATGCAGATTGGTTGGCTAAGGTTGCATCAAGAACATAAATTTATTGAATTATTCAGCAGGCATTCTTTAATCAAGGATTTACATTAACTAAATATGAAAAATCTACTCCTTTCTATTTTCACTTTTGTGGTCATAAGTCATAGCCAAGTGCAAGAAAAAAATAAGAAGCGGTTTCAATTTATCAATAGTGTTCTATCTGAACTACTAGATCAAATCACCATTGAAACAGGTGAAACTATGGACAGTGTGGCGATCAGAAACTTATTTCATCCATCTGCACAGCTCGCTATGGTAAGTAACAATCCATCAAATTTAGAATCCGTCTCCCTAAATGAATTCCTTGTTCTACTGAAGGATCCATATTACGTACGAGCAAGGTTATACAGAAAAGGAATTTCACCAAGTGTCGGATCAATACAATGGTATAGCACAGGTATTTCAGAGTTTTTATGGGAAGGATGCTGAAGGCTCAGAAGAAAGGGTAATCACCAGTTACTTACTCGATTTCTATGATGAGAGATGGTGGATTGTTAGCGTCTTGTGGACGTTGGAGTCAGAAGGAGAAGTAATTCCTAAGAAATATGGAGGAAGTAATTCGAATTAATCAATCTACTTAGCAGTCTTTTTAGCGTTGAAAACAATTAATTATCTGTTTTAGAAATGGTAATTAATTCTAAAATATTCATATATTCATTAGATAAAACCACGTATATGAAAACCTCCTTACTGCTGGCTTATTTGACGTTTACATTGAATGTTTTCGCACAAGAATCAAACACGATTGGCTCGATATTTCCAGACATGGAAGCTGAAGACCTTTCTGACAACACTTATATGCTTCCTGATGATGTAAAAGGAAAATATTCGATCATTGGCCTTGCTTATAATAAAAAATCAGCAGATAAAATACCAGAATGGATCGTCCCAGTCTATCAGAAGTTTATCGCTGAGCCTCAAGGGTTACAAATTGGCTATGATGTCAATGTCCATTTTGTTTACATGTTCAGTGGTATGACGATAGCTCTAAAAGATGTAGCCAAAGCCAAAATGGCTAGCGAAATGGATGAAGTACTGAAACCTCATACTCTATTTGAAACAGGTAACTTGAAAAGCTACCAAAAAATTTTGGACATGATGGATAGAAAAGACACACCTTACTTCTTTATTTTAGACCCAGAAGGGAAAATTCTGTGGGCGACTCGTGGCACTTGTAAAGAGTCAAAAATCAACAAGTTGGCTTCTTACATAGACGAAGGAATGTAGATTGAAATCAAACCAGATAAGTCTCAACAAGAAGCTTTCGACCAACACGTCTTATAATTAGACGAATGAGTTCTTTTTGCCTCTAAGAGGTGGCAGGGTTAATACTCGTTCTCACGTTTTATTTTAAACAAATAAACACGTGATATGAATAGTTCTATTTATCGATTGATCCCACTTGCGTTAGTAATCATTTTTTCCTCTTGCTACTCTACTGACCCAGAAGAATTGGAAGTCTCCCCAGATGTTTCCTTTGAAATGGTCATAGCTACCTTTGGGGCAAACATTGACCCAGACCATCTGCCCAGCTATACAAATCAAAACATTCCCAATTACATTGATGAAGACAACACCTCAGGTAATGAAATCACTGACGAGGGTGCCTTACTAGGCCGTGTTTTGTTTTATGACAATAAGTTATCTTC
Organism: Reichenbachiella faecimaris; assembly: GCF_900176375.1. Lineage (GTDB taxonomy): Bacteria > Bacteroidota > Bacteroidia > Cytophagales > Cyclobacteriaceae > Reichenbachiella > Reichenbachiella faecimaris. The sequence continues at coordinate 626,261 of NZ_FWYF01000001.1, forward strand.
CAACAATACCATTTCCTGTGCCAGCTGTCACCAACAGGCATTTGCCTTTGGAGATCAGGCAGTAGCCTCTGCTGGAGTAAACGGGTCAACTGGTAGACACTCCATGCGCCTCATCAATGCGAGATTTGCCGAAGAAGATAATTTCTTCTGGGATGAAAGAGCCAATAGTCTGGAAGAGCAAACTACCATGCCCATTCAAGATCATTTGGAAATGGGCTTTAGTGGAGAAAATGGTGATCCTGACCTCGACAGTCTCATTAGCAAATTGGGTCAGGAAGGATATTATGAGGAATTGTTCACATTCGCCTTTGGTGATGCTAAAATTACTGAATCACGCATGCAAAATGCGCTAGCACAGTTTATTAGAAGCATTGTTTCTTTTGATTCTAAATATGATGATGGCAGGGCCACTGCAGGCAATAATAATGGTAATTTTTCCAATTTCACAGATCTGGAAAATGAAGGCAAAAGGCTTTTCATGCAAAGGGCAGATTTGAATAATCAAGGTGTACGAGTGGGTGGTGGATTCGATTGCAATACTTGTCATAGAGCGCCAGAATTTGACATTGACCCTGATTCTAGAAACAACGGCATGATTACAGCCATAGATGGCAGTACAGACACTGACGTTACCAGATCACCATCACTGAGAGACCTTTTTGGGGCTGATGGCGCTGCCAATGGGCCATTTATGCACAATGGTTTTTCCTCTGATTTCAGTGATGTATTGGATCACTATGAAAGTGTAGCTATGGGCAACAATACAGACAACAGGTTGTTTGGTGGTGATGGCAGACGTGGTGGTGGAGGTAACAACACGGTAAGAAACCTGGCCATTACAGATCAAGAGAAAGAGGCTGTCCTGGCCTTTATGAAAACCTTGACAGGAAGCAATGTCTATACAGATGAAAAATGGTCTGATCCTTTTGAGTAAAAAGGAAATAAAAAACAGTATAAAAAATACAGATTGGTAGTATCCAAGAAACTGTGTAAGTGAGGTATAGGTGTTCCATACAGTCTGGTAGCTTATTTGACCTTTGAGACACTTCTTTAATAACAACAAAGTCCCGACTCTTGCGAATCGGGACAGACTATAAACTTGAAATGTAATTTTCTTATCGGCCAGATTTACGTACCGTACTCAGCTCATCTTCGTTGATCACATTTACATCCGCATCCCCTTTGTAGCGGACAGTACTTAAGCCATTGGCATCTACAGTGAGTCTTTTGCTCGCATTGATTTTAGCATTAGAAGCACCAGAAGCAGATACTTCTGCCGTTTTCGTTTGGTGCTCATAGGCTTTCAAAGTTGAAGCGCCAGATACATCTACTTCCAAGTAATCTGACAGTCCTTCGAGCTCCAAAGAGCTAGCACCATTCAAATAGATTTTTAATTCTTTTGCGTCTAAATTCATTTCAGCAGAAGAGGCTCCTCCCAGATCAATATCCAGGTCATCCACTTCGAAATCCTTGATTTCAAAATAAGACAACCCTTTGCTGTTGATTCTTTCAAGCCCAGGCATTGTGATAAAAACATCCAATCTCAAATCATCGTCCAGGTCTTTGAGCAAATCCCATTTCCTGCCAGTCATGTCTATTTCCAATACATTGCCATACTTTTTAATCAGCACATCTCGTTTGTATCTCTCTCTGCCCTTTACTTCTATGCTATACTCATCACCTTGGGTCAGGTATACATTGTAAATGCCTCCCACTTCTAATTCATCAAAATCTTGAATATCGAAAGTCATGGGTTCGCCTTCATAAGACTTACTTTTGTATTTCACCTTATCTTTGGCTTTTGGTCTTGCATTACTACGATCACCTCTATCCAATAATCCACGTGAATTGTGCCTTTCACTACAGGTCAAACAATCCAATCCTGCCTCAGTGAAAACCCATTCATTACTGGAAGTGATCTGCCAGCTTCTGTAGCCGTTTCTATTGAAGGTATGCTCGATGATATCTACCATATCCTCGTCCATCACAAATTTTCTATTGTATGGAATATAGAGGGTCATGTCCAATTGTTGGGCTCTAAACTTAGACCTGGCCTTGAACGAATAGTCAGAATCAAATATCAATTCATTGCCCTTTTGGCGTATGTCATAAGAAATCATTTGCGCATTTTCCTCAGCCTGCTGACGTGAGCGTCCATGGGCTTCGTACCTCATATCCAATCGCACGACAGAATCTTTGTGTCCTCGCAATTTCAAACTAGTTGCATCTATTCCGCTAAAATCAACGTAATCTAAGGTCAGCAAAATGGGTTCATCAGATTTCAAATCAAAGGTTCTCGTCTCGCGATAAGTCCCTTCATTTCTAAACTCTCCTACTACACTTGGTATGGCTATAGATAAGCTAATCAAGCAAAGTACCCATACTCCAAATATCGACCACCCGAGTGGTGCACGAAGCACCATGTTTTTTGTCATGATAGAAATACCCAATAGACACAAGACTAAAAACGGAATGAAAGCTGTGAGAAATACAGCCAAAAAGGTGAATCCAGATACACTTTCAGCTACAATTCCAACAGGTAAAAATGTGCCACTGATCCAGTCACCAAACCCGGTAAACAATCCCAGCAAAATACCAGCCGTCACAAAGAGACTCACCATACCAGAAACGCCAACCATGGTGACCACAATGCCTGCAAAAATTCTAATCACATTTATCAAGACCTTAGAAAAGGGCCCCAACAAACCCGCCAGCGCAGTAAATAGTGCGGCAATCAATCGAAATGGGAATAGCAGTACTTTGGCCAATGAACTTTCTTCACCCTCTTCGTGCCTGAGGCTTTTCTTCACATTATGTTCAATATTAGAAAGCGTCACAGGTTCACCCTGCATTTGCATTTTATCAGTCAGGGACTTAGCCACTGGTGTTATCATCCATAGAATGATGTAGATTATGAGACCTGTCCCGCCAAGAAAAATAGACAATACAAATAGCAATCGAATCAAGGTAACATCTGCAGCAAAATACGCCGCGATTCCACTAGACACTCCACCAAGCACCTGATTGTCTGGATCACGGAACATCTTTTTGACTTCCTCATCATCACCCAGTGTATTAGATCCTGGGATTACAATCCACAAGATGATATAAGCAATGAGTACGGAGCCGCTCAAGAAGCTGACAAATATGTTGAGAAAAAGCAACACAGCTATCAAACGAATCCAGAGGGGGTCGATACTGAAATAATATGCAATACCCGCTGCCACACCTCCAATAACCTTTCGCTTCTCATCGCGATGCAATTTTTGTTTGCCCGGATCAGCTGCATCATGTGTGCGCTGTTCTTCCTTCTTCTTTTCTTTCTTTTGCTCTGGAGTAGGTTCTTCCTTGGCCACAGCAGGTTCATCATCTTCTAAGGCTTCAAAATCCGCAACAGTTCCCATGGTATCGATCAGCCCCTTTACATCATCATGATTGATGATTTGTTTGCCGTCGTCTAGCTTAGATAAGAAAATCTCTGCCACCCTACTTTCAATGTCCGCAATGATCTCAGCGCTATCTTCATAATTAGAAAAATAGTTATTGATGGTTTCCAAATACGCTTTCAGCTGAGCATATCCATCTTCTTCTATATGAAAAATAATACCGCTTATATTGATACTAATATTTTTCTTCATTGTCTTTTAATTTATGCTTGATCCAATAGAATGGCCTCCCATTGGTGAGTTTCTGTTTATAGTTTTGTTGATTGTCATGATTTTGTTGCCTTGGTTTTTGATACTTTTTTGGCACTTATCTTTTTGGTAGACGACATGAGCTCTTTCCAGGTATCATCCAATTTACCCAAAAACTCGCTACCCTCATCTGTGATGGTATAATACTTCCTTGGCGGCCCCGATTTGGACTCCACCCATTTGTAATCTACCAATCCAGCCTTTCTCAACCGTGTGAGCAAGGGATATAGCGTCCCTTCTACCACCATGATTTTTGCTGATGTGAGTTCTTCGAGCATATCAGAAGCATACACCTCTCCTCTTGAAATGATTTGCAAAATGCAAAACTCAAGAATGCCCTTTCTCATCTGTACTTGTGTGTTTTCTATCTTCATATCCAATCGTCTTGGGCTTTGCTCAATTCAATAGACTCCCAACTAACTGGAAGACCAATGCGAACAAGAGAAAAATTAAAATAATCATAGTCTTGAATTTTAGTGCGTTTAGTTTGAGCCATTTTCGCGTAGAAAGTGACTAATTTTTGAAATTCTTTTTGACCTTGGTAACTCTATACGGAATAGTACCTTGCAAGGCCAAGTACTGGGTGAAAAAAATTACATTTCTTTAATTTTCTTTATTTAGTACAGTGAATTGTCCTAATAATTATAATTTATTTATATCAATTGTGTGTTATAGATACTATGGTCAAAAATCATTTTTAGGTTTTCAACCCAAATAATTTATTATCAGACGAGAAATCTTGTAGACTGATAGAATAAAATTGACTGGCAAAGTGAGAGTATTTAGATTTGTTGATATAGTTCAATTGATGCACGTGAGAATAGTCATTGCCGCCATCCTGGGATGGCTATGTATTTCCAACTCTTTTGCTCAATCCAACACGCCAAAATACAGCAATGAATTTTTGGCAATTGGAGTGAATGCACGTGCATTAGGCATGGCCAGTGCCTTTACGGCTGTAGCCAATGACGTGAGTGCTGGCTATTGGAACCCCTCAGGCCTCACCCAACTGGCCTGTAAGTATGACGTTTCTTTAATGCATGCTCAATATTTTGCAGGCATTGCCAATTACGATTATTTGGGATTTGCTACTAAAATCGACTCCGTGAGCTCTTTAGGCTTCTCTGTCATCAGATTTGGCATAGACGACATTCCTGATACCAGATTCTTATACGACGCCAATGGCGCACTCAACTACGACAACATCCAATTCTTTTCGGCTTCGGATTATGCTTTTCTATTTTCTTATGCTAGAAAAATCAACGCTCTTGGTAGTATTGACGTAGGTGGCAATGCTAAAATCATTTATCGACATGCAGGCAATTTTGCAACTGCCTGGGGATATGGCTTAGACTTAAGCCTATCTAAATCAATCAAAAAATTAAATTTGGCGTTGATGCTCAGGGACATTACAGGCACTTACAATGCCTGGTCTCACAATACAGAACTAGTTGCTGATATTTACACCCAAACTGGCAACGTTATTCCTGAAAACTCTATAGAAATCACGTTACCCAGAGCCATTCTTGGCGTCAGCTATCAGTTTGATATTTTGACGAAATTCGGTCTTCTACTAGCGCTCGATTTAGAAACTACGTTTGACGGCAAAAGAAATACTTTAATAAAATCAAGTACAGCTTCCATGGACCCCAAATTTGGCATAGAGGCTAGTTACCTCTCAATGTTTTTTCTAAGGTTTGGTGCAGGACAATTTCAAGAAATTGAGAACTTTGACCGCTCGACTTCCACGGTCTACCAGCCGAATTTTGGTGTAGGAGTCAAACTCAATAATTTTAATATTGACTATGCACTGACTGATATTGGGGATCAAGCTGAAACCCCTTATTCCCACGTTATTTCACTTAAACTTGGATTTGATGATAAGAAATAAGTGTTATATCACCTTGCTGCTACTAATCATTGGGACACCTCTTTTGGCGCAACCCTATGGTAATGAGTGGATCGATCAAAATCAAAGATATTTTAAAATCAATATTGGTGAAGACGGAATATATCGAATGAGTCGCTCTGACTTATCTGGTTTTGGCTTTCCAGTCGGGTCTGTGGATCCACGCAAGATTCAGTTGTATCACCTTGGTCAAGAAGTTGCTATCAATATAGAAGGTCAAATTGATGGCTCTTTTGATACCTCGGACTATCTGGAATTCTATGCACAAAAGAGTGACGGTACCTTTGATACTCCTTTGTATGACACCCCCACAAATCAACCACATACTTATTATAACATCTTCTCAGATAGTTCAGCCTATTTCCTAACCTACAAGCTCAGTGCAGAGACAGGTTTGAGAATGAGCGAATTTTCCGAAAACAATGTAAGTGGACTTGTCGCTGAAAATTATCACTTGAGTGAAACTATTGAGTTATTTACCACTACATACTATGAAGGTCAAAGTTATGGTTCTTCCAATTCAATTGTGCTCCCTACTTATGACCTAAGTGAAGGCTGGACAGGTAGTTTTGCCAGTCTTGGTCAAAATATTGATCACACCATATCTGGCTTGACGAGCAGTGTGCAAGATGACATTGATCCCTCCATTGAAATTTTGCTAATTGGAGGAAACAACAACTCACATAATGCAACCATCTTTGCCGGGCCAAATGCTGGTTCTTTGAGGGAAATCGGTACTGCATCTTTTGATGCGGACGAAAAATATTTAGTTTCTGAGAATATAGAATGGAGCGATTTATCCTCTGGAGGAGAACTTTTTGTACGCGTCACAGTCAATGGCGTATCAGGTGCAGCAGATAGGATTTCAGTAGCATATATAAAAGTGAACTACAGCAAATCCTATGATATGGAATCGGTTTCAAATAGTCGGTTTGCAATGAAAACCAATGGGGGTAATAAATCCTATATTGAAGTTTCAAACTCCCCATCAGATATTTTACTTTATGACATCACTGATAACTACCATCCAATCAACATAGGTGTAAATGAAAGTAGTGGAACCTTCAACGCAGTCATAGATAATACAAGCAGTCAAAGAACATTACATGCACAATCTGGTCAAAATGCGGTATTGTCATTCAAAGAAGTCTTTTTCAATAATTTCAATCCAGCCAACTATAATTATCTCATGGTGAGCCACACTGATTTAAGAGGCAATACCTCTAGTGGCCAGGGAGATCAGGTGACTGCCTATAAAAACTATCGAGAATCTGTGCCAGGTGGTAGCCACAGTGTATTGGATATAGATATTGAAGTCATATTCAATCAATACAATTATGGAAACCCTTCTCCCCTGGCTATCAAAAGATTTTGTGAGTATGTGTATGACAATGGCACGCCTGAGTTCCTATTTCTTATAGGCAAAGCCTCAAACGTACAAGCCAACTACTACAGACAAGACCCAGCAGCTCCCACGCATCGTCACTTCATCCCTACTTTTGGTCATCCTGGGGCAGACGTACCTTTCTCTGTTGGCTTTGATGGTGGGGTTGGATATGGAGTTTTGTCCACAGGGAGAATCAATGCCAGCGAACCAGATCATATAGAGGCCTACTTAAATAAGGTAATAGAAGAAGAAGCCCTTCCGTTCAATACGCTAAGACAAAAACATCTAGTACATCTGAGTGGTGGAAATACTGAATCCGAATTAAATATTTTCAAGGCCTATGTTGACGGATTTGCCACGATTGCGGGAGGAGAATTACTAGGTGGAGCCTCCACTCAACTGTCAAAAAATAACAATGGTGCCGTAGAATTGATCAACATCTCAGATGAAATAAATGAGGGCGTAATGATGGTCACTTTTTTTGGTCATTCGAGTGGCAGCGTAACTGATATTGAGATTGGCTTGGTTTCTGATCCAGCCTTTGGCTACTCCAACAAAGGCAAATACCCTGTCTTTATGGTTAATGGATGTTTGGCAGGAGATTTCTTTAGTGAAAATGAGTCCTTTGGTGTTGATTGGATCTTAACACCAGATCTAGGGGCATTGAGCTTTATGGCGCACAGCCATGTAGCCTTTTCAACAAACCTAAGAAGGTACACCAACTTATTTTATGAGATCGCCTTCACGGAAAGTGCTTTTAGTGGTAAGTCTGTAGGTGAGGTGAAAAAAGAAACAGAAAAAAGATACGTAGAAGCCTATGGATCATCAGAGTCTGCGATCTCACAAGTGCAATTAATCAACTTACAGGGTGACCCAGCAGTTACTATTTTCGCCCCAGACAAACCTGACTATGACATCAATGAGAATTACTTAGAGGCAGGGACCTATAATGGATCAGAATTACTCGCTACTGTTGATTCATTCTATATCGAAATGAATATAAAAAACTTTGGGATATATGCCAATGACACGTTTGACATAGCGATTACCCGAACTTTTCCTGATGGGCAATCACTCGTGTATGAACCAGAGATATTTGATCAGGTGCTAAGAGATGATACTGTTCGCTTCAAGATTGGAAATGAAGTGAGTAATGCAGCTGGTTTAAACTCTTTCTCTGTTCAGCTTGATCCCACTGGCAGAATAGAGGAAATGGACGAAACGAATAACACGGCATCACTGGATCTGTTTTTGTCTTCAGGCAGCACATTCAATTTGTTTCCTGCTCACTTCTCCATACAATCCGAATCTGATATTGAATTTTATTTTCAATCTTCCAATCTCTTGGTTGGTGAAAGATCTTTTGATATTGAAATAGACACCTCTTCCGCTTTCAACACCACTTACCTCATGCGTCAGTCTGTGAGCAGCAAAATCATTGGAAAGTTGAATATCAACCTTGAAGCCAATGGCTCTATTCCAGATGGCACAGTGTTTTATTGGAGAACACGATTCACTGACCCTCTGCCATCAGAAGGAGACGAATGGGTCACAAATTCATTTGTTTTGGATCGCTCGCTTGGAGAAGGGTGGACACAAACCAAGCCAGTTCAATTGGCTGAGAATAATTTAGAAGGGCTCTCACTTGACACCATAACTGGTGAATGGACCTTCCTGACTTCTCAGCTCCAACTCGAAGTAGAAAACTATGGTTCCAGTCATCCTACACTAGACTATACAGACACAGAAGTGCTGCTGGACGGTAGAAATTATTTCGTTACCAATAATGCCATAGACCCTGGATGCAGAAATAACACAATCAATTTTTTGGCTCTAAAAAGACAATCAAATATACCATTCAAAGCAGTAGCCACTCCTGGGTTTGATGGGAATCAGGCATTGGTCTGTGGGCTGTTTCCTCAAGTGATCTACAACTATACAGCGAGCGATGTCCCAGGTATTTATGGCCCTGAAGTATTTATCGACAACATTGAAAGTGGCGATAAGGTACTGGTGTTTTCGTTAGGTAATTTTGACTACACTACCCTTCCCTCTTCGCTTATTGATGATCTCGAATCCTTAGGTCTGAACAGAACTGAATTAGATGCCATTGCCTTAAGTGGCGATGAACCTATCATTATGCTGGGTGCTAAAGATGCGGCTTCCAATTCAGGCACCATTGTCAGAGCTTCAGCCCCTGATGTCAACCAAAAACAATTGAATTTGGAAGAGATATTAGGTGGAAGTTTTGACTCAGGCGAGATTTCGTCTGGTCAAATTGGTCCTGCACTTTCATGGTCACAGGTCATTTCTGAGATAGAAGATTCCACCAATCCATCAGATGACACAAAGACGCTCTCCGTTTATGGGATCACTCAAAACAAAACGGAACAACTTTTATTCCAGAGTGCTTCTGTAGGTGATTTTGATATCAGCACAGTAGATGCCAATGTTTACCCCTATTTAAGATTGGAATTGAATATTAGCGATGTAGTGCTACAAACACCTCAGCAACTCCGATCCTGGCGAGTAGATTATGAAACGGCACCTGAAGGTTTACTGCTCATTAACAATCAAATGGGCATAAGCGATCCTATTGAAGTACAGGAAGGTCAGCCTATCAGCAATTCATATACGTTTTGGAATTATTCAAGTAAAAGTTTCCAAGACTCCATAAAGGTTGAATATGAATTACTAAATGAAACAACTTCTATTCAGTACAAGGATTCATTAAATCTACCAGCTTTAAGCAGTGGTGACTCTGCACAATTTGACGTTAGCTTCACCACAGTAGGCAATCAAGGCCTAAATGATCTGATCTTATCCACCAATCGCAATTATCCTAATGAGGTCTACTTTTTTAACAATACAGCTCGATTTGCCAACTATCTGCATATTACACCTGATGAAACAAACCCACTGGTAGATGTGTCATTTGATGGCGTGCAAATTATGGATGGAGACATTGTTTCTCCTACTCCATCCATTGAGATTCACATCAATGATGACAACTCCTTCCTCTTGATGGAAGACACTACTGGTATCAATATTTATCTGAAAAAACCGTGTGAGACCTGTGACTTCGAACGCATGGCCTTTAGCAGTGCACTCGTGGAGTGGTCTCCAGCTACTACTGAAGAAAACTTCAAAACGGTATTTACTCCAGAGCAGTTAGAAGATGGGATCCACAGTCTTCGCGTTCTGGCAAATGATGCCTCGGGCAACCCTTCTGGGTTAAAACCTTATGAAATCAACTTCGAGGTCATCAATGAATCTACGATTACCAATTTTTATCCTTACCCAAATCCATTTTCTTCGAGTACACAATTTGTTTTTACCCTTACAGGTTCACAGTTTCCTGAGGATATAAAAATTCAGATACTGACAGTAACTGGCCGAGTAGTAAAAGAGATTTTTATGGATGAGCTCGGACCTTTGAACATAGGAAACAATAGAACAGACTACGCCTGGGATGGTAGAGACAACTATGGCGATCAATTGGCCAATGGTGTTTACCTCTATAGGATACTCATCAAAAACCCAGGTGAAAATTTCAAACATAGAGAAACGTCAGCTGACAGAGGCTTTAAAAATGGGTTCGGGAAAATGTATCTACTGAGGTGATTAGTGAAGTATCATATTAATCTTCTGCACAACCTCGTCCAAATCTTTGGCGTTTTTTTGAATATCCTTCAATTGCGATTTTTGAATACCCTCCCTATCCTCTTCATTTAGGATATCTAACAAACTCAAAATATTTGATAGCGGTCTACGCACAACATGCGCATTGTCATACGCATAAGTTTCCAGCTCCTTATTTCTATTTTCTAATTCCAGCGTGCGTTCATGCACCAACTCTTCCAGATTGTTTTGGATACTCTTGATCTGCTGCTGCTGATTGCTCAACAACTCATTCTTGATCGACAGTTCCTGATTTAATCGGTCTAGGTATTGGTTTTGGGTTTCGATATCTTCTCTTTCTTTGTCGAACCTTACTTTAATAAAAACCACGATGGCCGCCACTATCGTTGAGTTAAAAAGATAATTAACCGACAAGGGATTAATCAAATTCTCTATAGGAGCAATCTTGATTAAAATCTCAGCCTCTGCATCCAAAGTCAAAATTAAATTAACCAAACAAAGGATAATAGTCATAAACAGCCTCGACTTACCTTGGAGCAATCCTAAAAAAATGACCAAAACAGTGAAATACACGTAGGTAATAGACCCTTCTACACCCCCATAATACTTCCAGTATATCACAAACATGGGCAGCCAAGAAAGACAAAATAATTTGGCTAATAATTCAGGATTTCCTCCCAGGACCAAAGCAACAAGAATGACCACAGCAATTGAAAACGACAGTGAATCCAAAATCAGAATGGTCTGCTCTCCATTAAACCAAAATCCTTTGATCATCCCCAAAAACCAAAATACCACAGATGTAATCAAGACTATTTTTAAAAGCTTGAATTCATTGTTTTTGATATTTGAATTGATTGAAATCAAATGACGGCTTTTAATTTTCTGGATTGTAATAAAGGCCTTGCTTTACTTTATTAGTGACTGACTGGATGGCTGATTGCAAATGATCAGTCGATTGCATCAGTAATGAACCCATAGGCGTCTTTTTTGTCTTCGCATCAAGTCCTTTTATGGACTGCACGGTCGACTCCAAAAAAGGGCCAATCTCAAATAGGGTAACTGACAAGTATTGTTCTATGGACTTACGCTGGTTCATCAACTTCTCACTTCTTTGCGTAATGTTTTTTTCAAGCCAGTCATTGGATTGTTGCAGCATCTCCTTTTGCTCCTCAAGCTGGATATTTCTTCGTTCCAGTGCTTTGACCTTGAGTTCTAAATTTTTCTTGTTTTCTCTCAAACTTTGTCTTTTGAAATCAAACTGAGCTTTATGGTAGAGCAATGCAATTGTAACTACAATAGTGATCCATAGGTAGTGATAGATATTCTGATCATCTGGATTTGACTCGTTCATTAAATCACTTCTAAATATAGCGATGTACAGTAATCCAATTTCCAGCAACACGCAGCTTGAGACAAAAAACACCAACCATTTACCATTATTAATCAGTGCAATCAATATCATTCCTCCAATAAAATAATACTCACCCATCCCACTAATACCATCTAGAACGATCCAGTTGAGACACAAAAAACTAATCATAAGAAAAGAAAATGGAACGGCTATAAATTCAAATCTAACCTTTAATCGAAGCAGAATCAGTGGAGACAAGAAAATCAGACAAAGAGAGCAGTCGACAATGAAATCAAGGTTGACAACATGCAGTGGCAGATCGCGATAAATCGCAATGACCATGCGCATAATTCCCGCTATACAACCTACGGTAAGAATATCTGCTTCAAATTGCCGATTTTGGCTTTTATAAAATTGCATTAAGAGACTCTTTTATGATCCAATGGTAGGTTAGTATGCTTGTTTTACTTTAAAAGTAAGTTTATTTCTCCTAATAAATCATCTAGTTTATCTGCATTCAATGCCAATGACTTCAGCTCCTTCTTATTATTAGGCAGTACATTTTCTTGCTCAATTATGGCAAGAACACCTTTAATATTGCATAAAGGGCCTCTGATCAAATGTGCATTGCTATATGCATACTGACTCATTTTTTCATTATGCTCAAACAATTCATTTGTTCGCTCAAACACCATACTTTCCAGATTTTCCTGCATAGAGGCCAATTCTCTTTGCTGATTCAAAAGTATCACTCTTTTAGTCTCCAGCTGACTGTTCAAATTGGTCAATCTTTGAGTGACTAAATTTTCATTTCTTCTTTCAATATCAAGTTTTGACTTTAAAAAAATGACAGTAATAGCAATGAGTATCGAATTTATAATATAATACAAAGACAAATAAGGATAACCATCATCCAGCATTGGTTGGGACATTTGTCCATGACCATAAGGATACCAGTGGCTCAGGGCCATACATACCAGAGTAAATACTGCAATGTATGGCAATCGAAATCGCCTATGAAGAATCAATGTAAATACAATGAGCAACGTAAAAAAGAAATAGGTCAAAGGACCGTCAATCCCTCCAAAGCTCAACCACATGATAACAAAGGTGATCATCCAACATAAGGCAAAAATCATTGAATTGACCTGGTAAGACTTAAATACGTATTGCGCCAGTAGCGAACCTAAAGACACGACAATCATAAAGCAATGCATAAATAGTATGACTGACGCTCCAAAAACTGAGTAGCATCTCAAATACTCCAATGAAAACAATATGGCGCATGCAAACAGTGTAATCCTGAATACCAAAATGCGAAAATTGTCGTGTGCATTAAATACTGTCATATAATCTCTCTCATTCTTTCTTCATAAGAAGATTTGACTTCTTCAAAAGCGTTAATCAAACTATTCCCAGATTTCTTTAGCCAATCCAAATATCCTTGATCAGCCTTATTATTAGACAATTCGTCTATTTGTGTTTTAAGCTCAATTAATGAAGGAGAAATCTCACGAGAGCTGAGACGTATAAACTTGGCTATTTTCCCTGTCGTTTTTATCAGATGAGAAACACGGGTGGCTATTTTACCAGCTAATTCTTGATTGATCTGCTCAAGCTGCTTTCTGTTTTTTTCAATTTGATGATTTTCTACTTCAAGCTCACGAATCTTCGATCTTATTTCAGCATTTCGCATAGCCAGCTTATCCAAGTCTCCTTGATACTCATAGGACATAAAAAATACAATTAATGCGACCAGTACAAGCAGCAACTGATAACTTAATACTTCATTAAGAGAATTTGTTTTCAATGTTTCAAACAAATCTGGGAAGTGCAACCACATCAATAAGATTAAAATCTCAACACATAAAACAGTACAGACTATTACAACAAGGAACTTCCCTCTGCTGATAGCAGCAAAAACAATCATAATAGCCATAAAAACTGCATCTGTATTACTCGACAGACCATCACGTATCAGCCAAGTGACACTCAACATAAGCAGAAGGACATAGCAGAAAACTGCCACTCCTAGTTTAGAATATCTGTATGCAAGAGCGAAATACAAATTGAATAAGAAAAATAAAATAAAGGAGTAATTAAGTATTTGCTCAATCAAACCTACTTGTAAAGTAAAAATCTGATAGACTCCAACTCCCATGCGCATGAGGCCCAATACGCAAATCAAGGACAGAATTCGTGCTTCAAATGACAGGTTAAACTTCATTAGTTTCTATTTATTATACCCAACAAATGCTGCATTAATTCTCCAAAGGAATATAATTAATTTCTCTCAGTAAATCAATCATTCAATCTTTTCGTACAACTGGTTAAATTCTATTAAACGCTTAAATTATATGTCTAAACTCCTGACGTCAATAGACGAAAAAACACAAAAATTTATTGAAGCTCAGCAAATGTTCTTTGTAGCTACAGCTGCTTCTGATGGTAAGATCAACCTATCCCCTAAGGGAACAGATTCCTTCCGAATCATAGGACCCAATCAAGTGGTCTGGTTGAACCTGACTGGTAGTGGCAACGAAACGGCTGCTCACATTTTGCAAAACAATCGCATGACCATCATGATGTGCGCCTTTGATGGTAAGCCCAACATTATGCGAATTTATGGTTCTGCAAAAGCCATCTATGAACAAGACCCAGAATGGACTACCCATGCCCCCCTGTTCAAAGAAAATACAGGCGCTCGTCAAATCTTTTTGGTAGAGGTCGAGCAGATTCAACACTCTTGTGGTATGGCTGTTCCACTTTATGATTTTGTAGAACACAGAGATTTGTTAGATATTGCTCATGACAAAAAAGGCAGACAAAAAGTAAAGGAATACTGGAAAGAAAAAAACATGGTATCACTAGATGGCCTGCCTACTGGACAAAAAATATAAATGCCACATCATCATCACGGACATGATCACAACCATCACGATGTAGACAACATCAAGACGGCCTTTTTTCTCAATTTAGGTTTTACCATTATTGAATTTGTTGGCGGTTTTTATGTCAACAGTGTGGCAATCATCTCGGACGCAATACATGATTTGGGTGATTGTTTAAGTTTAGGAATCTCCTGGTACTTTCAGAAAATTTCTCATAAGGGACGCACCCAAACGTTCTCTTATGGCTACAAACGATTTTCCGTGCTCAGTGCCATATTGAATTCTGTTGTTCTTCTGGTAGGATCCATTTTTATTTTGATGGAAACCATTCCCAGATTGATTAGCCCTGAGCAACCAGATGCTAAAGGTATGATCGTTTTGGCCATACTAGGCGTAATCGTAAATGGTGCTGCTGTACTAAAAACAAGAAATGGAAAAACTGCCAATGAAAAGGTCGTATCGCTTCACCTTCTTGAAGACGTACTGGGCTGGGTAGCTGTGCTGATCGGGAGTGTAGTAATGAGTCTTACTGATTTCCCTATCCTAGATCCATTGCTATCTCTAATGATTGCTGGATACATCCTATTCAACGTATTTAGCAACCTTAAAAACAGTTTGAAAATCATACTTCAAAGCATCCCCCCTGATGTCAATACCAGTGAACTGGAAAACAAACTATGTCAAATAGCGCATGTGGCTAAGGTGCACGACATGCACACCTGGACGATGGATGGCGACTACCATGTAATGACCATTCATTTAGTTTTAGATCAGGACGTAGATCTGAACACTGGCGCTAAAATCAAAATACAGGCCCGAGAAATCCTTAAGGCTGGGGAGATTGATCATGTCACAATAGAGTTGGAGTCTCCCAACGAGCATTGCCATCTAGAAGAATGTTGATTTTTTCGTAAACTCAAAGTCAATTAGACTCAGAGCAACTACCATCACAACATGCATCACAAGCTGTTCAATGCCAACTACGACTTATATTTTAGCCGTCGGGACGTTGGATGGGCACAGCGCACGAAGCCTACCGTGAAACCTATAACGAAGTGAAATCAAGACAACCTTAAGACAAGCCCGTCAAAAAAGCCATGGTATCTACCCCATCAGCATAGTCTGAGACACCAGGCTGTTGTGCCTGACCAAATGGAATTTGGTCATCGTCAGCACCAACCACGCATTGGATCTTATCCGCATTATCATTTAGATAAGATACCAACATTTTATTATCTGAATATTCCTGATAGTACAAGACGGATATAGGGGAAACCAAATCCTCACTTTCCCTAACCATCAAAAACTCAGTATCTAAGAATGGCTCACTATTCACCAGGTAGATGGACTTGTTGTAATCGTAGTTATTTCTGTACTTGTGGTGATGGATGATAGGCTCGTACGGCTTTAGTGCATCTAGAAATGGACTGAAATTATAATCTTTAGGAACAAAAACTTTAGACACATTGCGACAACCCAATCCATAATATTGGAAAATATCATGACCCAAATTCCTAAAGTCTTCAGCTGTTTCCTTACCAGTCAGAACAGCCACTGACGTCCTATTCCTTCGAATCACATTTGGTTTGTCTTTAAAATAGTATTCGAAGTATCTGGCTGTATTGTCGCTTCCTGTTGCGATAAAGGCATCTGCTTCATTCATGCGCTCTACGAATGTGACTTGGGGTTTATACTTAGGTTCAATTTTGAAAAGTTCTTCCAATACGAATCGCATCAAAACTCCATCCTTAGAACTCATTTTGATCATCAAATAATGTCCAGATAGCAGCACACACATCACATCATGAAATCCAACCAAAGGAATATTGCCAGCAGCAATAACGCCAATTTTTTTAGGATTTACTGCATTTATTTGATAAGAACCAAGCCATGACTCCAGATTTGTCTTGTTTAAGAACAACCCTACACCATCCAGTGCCAGTTTGATGTTGTCATCCACGAACCAAGCATTTTCGTTTTTTGCTCCTAAACACAGCTCCTCCAGTTCCTCCTCTGAAAGATTTTTCAAACGAATTCCGAGCGTTTCGAAGGATTTTATTCTGTCATTCAACAACATAAATCAATTAAATCAGTATAGTTAAACTAACGAGCCAAACATTTTGGCACGCAAAATTAATCCTTATTTTTGCACACTTATTTTAAGTATCAATAAATAAACGGAAATGGCAATAATTATTACCGACGAATGCATCAACTGCGGAGCTTGTGAGCCAGAATGCCCAAATACTGCGATCTACGAAGGTGGAATCGAGTGGGATTGGGCTGGAGGCACTAGCTTGACAGAAGTTGAACTGGAAGACGGTACTCAGGTGGATGCCAATGCGCCACAGGAGCCCGTTGATGACGATTTGTATTACATTGTTCCTGGAAAATGTACGGAGTGTAACGGCTTCCATGAAGAACCACAGTGTGCAGCTGTTTGTCCGGTGGATTGTTGTGTTGATGATCCAGATTACGTAGAAACAGAAGATGAGCTTTTGGCTAAAAAAGCTTGGTTGCACAACGAGTAAAAGACATATACCCAAAGCCAAGTCTTTGGCAACAATGATATATACCACGTCCTTTCGGACGTGGTTTTTTTGTGTCTAATTATAACTGGATCCCTAACAGGGTTTTAAACACTATAGGGTTTAAAAGATGCAAACCAGCCAAGGTTTATTTAAAACAACATATTGACTAATTCCAAAATCTACACGACCTTACTCCTATGAAGAAACGATACAAAATAATGATTGCCATCATTTTACTTGTCTTCCTCGTGTATTGGCAGGGACCACGACCAGTGTTTGAAAAAGTGTCGAGCAACATCGAAACACTGGATATCTCAATCGATAAGATAGACAGTACCATAGCTACCTTCGAAAGTCAGTTTCCAAACATCAAACCAGAAAACGAATCTCGAATCATTTGGGCAGATTCGGTCAGAAAAACGCCCTACGCCATGGTCTATCTTCACGGATTTTCTGCTGGCGTCATGGAATCAGATCCTGTTCATCAAACATTGGCCAAAAAATATGGATGCAATTTATACTTGGCACGTCTTTCACACCACGGACTAAGTGGGTCAGACGCCTTTGAAGGCCTCACGCCTGCTGCACTTATGCATTCGGCAGCAGAGGCCATTGCTGTAGGCCACGTCATTGGCGAAAAAGTAATCCTTATTTCATGCTCTACTGGTGGTACACTTTCTATCTATCTCACTGCCAATAACCCCGACTTAATTGCTGCCCAAATCATGTACTCGCCCAATACTGCCATAGATGATCCCACAGCCATCTTGCTCAACAAGCCCTGGGGGCGTGAGCTTACTCATTTGGTGCTAGGCGATTATAGAATAGGTGATTCGACAAAAGTGGGCACCCCAATCCAACGCTACTGGACACTTACCTATCGTTCGGAAGCTCTGGTTGCCTTGCAAGAACTTTTAGATCAAACCATGATTGATCAAATATTTGAGAAAATAGAATCTCCCTACTTTATTGGTTATTACTATAAAAACGACGAGGAATCTGATCATGTCATATCTGTTCCTGGCATTATTGATTTTGATAGCAAAACCAACACACCTGCATCTCTCAAACGCGTTGTCGCTTTTCCTGATGTTGGCAATCATGTCATGGCTTCTGACCTGCAATCCAATGATATTGAAAGCGTTATTCATGAAACGAGTTTATTCATAGAAGAAGTGTTGGGTATTGTTCCAGTGCAATACGATACTCTCAATTTGAATCAGGAGATATTATGAATCTTCTAAAATTGAATGTTTGCCAAGAAAAGCAGCTCAGAATTGCGTAATTTCGGCCTTTCTAATCCAAGACCATAATAATGAATAACGCGAAAGCCAAATCGGTCAGCTACTCCAAAACTACCATCACTGAATTGATGATTCCTTCCTATGCCAATTTTGGTGGGAAAATACATGGAGGCATTCTGCTTTCTTTGATTGATAAAGTAGCCTATGCCTGCGCCAGCAAGCATGCTGCTAACTACTGCGTGACTGTTTCAGTAGACAACGTTGACTTTCTTGAGCCAGTAGAAGTGGGTGATTTGGTTCACCTCAAAGCTTCTGTGGTTTATGTTGGCAATTCTTCTTTGGTGGTTGGTATCAATGTCATTGCAGAAAATGTAAAGGAGGGCACGCTCAAGAAAACTAACAACTCTTACGTGACTATGGTGGCCAAAGGTGATGATGATAAGCCTACCAAAGTACCAGAGTTGATCCTGGAATCTCAAGAAGAAGTTCGTTTGTTCTTAGAAGCTATCAAGCGCAAGGAGTTGAAAAAAGATTATCGTCAGAAGGTAAAAGAAGTAACTAATATGCTAGCTGAGAGTACACCAAAAGCCTTATTGGAAGGAGAAAGGTGTAAGCTAGATTTAAAAAAATTTTCACTTTAAAAACTCTAAGCACTTGTTTTTAATTCCTCCCTGGACTTAAGCATTTTTGATTTCACACCAAATACTTCCATCATTACGCGCGCAGCACCACGAATTAATATATTGGGGGAAATTATTGTAATGTGAGAAACACGATGTTTATATAGCTTCATGGCGCGATACCATTCCTTTCTTGCAGATGGTTCAAAACCTGACATTTGAGAACAATCCCAAATAAAACTGTATAAGCTAGACTTGTCAGATTCAAATACGCTTGACCAATATTTGGTGGCTTGAACAGAGGCGTCAATAGTGAATTTGTTTTCAAACTGAAACATGAGACAGTTCTCTTCTATTTCAGGTGCCAGACGGATCGTTATTGTTGGATGTACAAAAGTCATACTCAGTTAGGTTAAACCATGACATCTCAAAATCTGCATTGTCAATTTAGCTAATTTTGTTCAGCAGACAAAAGATCAATCCTCCGTTTCTGGAAAGACAATTGTACGATTGCCAGTTACAATGATGCGATGATCCAAATGATATTTCACTGCTTTGCTCAGCACTTTCCTTTCTATATCAGAACCTATTTGCGCCAAGCTCGAAGGTGTACTGGCATGAGACACACGCTCTACATCCTGCTCTATGATTGGCCCTTCATCCAGGTCGTCAGTGGCATAGTGGGCTGTTGCCCCTATCATCTTCACCCCCCTTTCATAAGCCCTTTTGTATGGGTTAGCTCCTTGAAAAGCAGGAAGAAAGGCATGGTGGATATTAATGATTTTCTCCTGATAATGGTTGATGAAATCAGAAGAAAGAATCCGCATAAATCTGGCCATCACGATCAAATCAACATGATGCTCTACCAATAATTTTAAAATGACACCTTGTCGTTCCCTCCAATTCTCACCAGTAATGGGTAAATAATGAAATGGAATGCCAAATTGGTCAGCCACATATTTGATAGACTCATGGTTAGCTATGATTAATGGAATGTGGCAATGCAGTTTGCCTTCACCATGCTTCTCCAGAATGTCAAACAAACAATGCGTGGTTTTCGAGGCCAATACGACTACGTTTTCTTTGTCTTCTGTAAAGTGTACTCGCCATTTCAGACTTAGGCTATGAGCCACCTTGGCAAATCGAGATTTGAGTTCTTCCCTGCTATAAGTCAAATCTTTGGCATCCAGACTGACACGCATAAAATACGCCTCTTGAATGTTATCAGTAAACTGCTGACAACTCAGGATATTGAATCCTTCTTCGTAAAAAAAAGTGGTGACTTTTGAAATGATCCCCTTGCTATCATGGCATTGGATCAAAAACGTGATTTTGTAATCAGACATAGTTTCCCAGAATTTCTAAATGGGGAATGTTGTCTCTGTAAAGATACAGAGAATTTAAGGTTCAAGATTCCACGTTAAAGATTTAAAATGCTCATCCCCTTCCTTTTCAATAAATATTGAACCTTAACATTGAATTTTGAATCTATTACTCCGCCACTTCAGCTCTTTGTGGTCTCAAGGCATCCCTCACTGTAATCATATCCTTCTCGTCTACTACCATATAGGCGATGCTGTGCATGTCAGAAAGGTTTTCCGTACCCACGCCCATAGTCACAACTTTCTCTCTTTCTGCAAATTCTGTTAAATGTATGGCATGATGCTCTGCAGTGCCCTTGGCGTGTTGGCCATGCATATCCCAGATGAGTTTTATTTTTCTATCCATAGAATACAAAAGTACTTCTCTTTTAAAAAAGGAAATACTTTTTAAGTCACCCAATTATCGATTATATAGCTTAAATGTAATGGGCAATACCATTCTGACACTCACGGGTTTACCCCTTTGTTTACCAGGATTCCAGTCTGGCGCTTGTTCCACTATTCTTACGGCTTCTTCATCACACCCTCTTCCAATACCCTTGATGGTCACAACATCACTGATCTTACCTTCACTGTTCACCACAAATTGGACATATACTCTTCCCTCTACATGATTCCTTCTAGCTTCCTCTGGATATTTTATATGATCTGCCACATATTGATAGAAAGATTTCACCCCGCCAATAGGCTCAGGTTTCTCCTCAACAACTATAAATATTTCTTCAGCAACTTCTTCCTCAATTTCCATAGTGAACTCTACTTCTTCTACCACCATATCTTCCGTAGCTTCAACATCCATATTGACTTCGATCTCCTCCAGTATTTCTTCATCTGGCACTTCAATGATATTTGGTTGCTGGATTTGTTGTGAAGGAGGAGGCGGGGGTGGTTGATTGGTCAGAGGTATATCTTGTATCTCTTCCCATTCCGCATCTCCTAGTACTAACTCAGCCACCATTGCATCGTCTTGAAATTTCCATTCAAACGCTACAATAACAACAGCCAATGCTATGCTCAGTCCAATAAAAAAGTACATGGTACTCCTGCTACTTTGCAGATTGCGCCTATTCCTCTTCCATGCGATCAAATCATCATAATCTTGTCTATCCAAAATAAGCGGTTGCCCAAGCAGCTGAGTTTCTGTTTTGACTTTGCTTATTTTCTCTCGATAAGGATTGGCCTTTAAGCTCAATCGTCCAGGTTTTTTGATTGTTGCTTCCATGACATTTTGTTTTTAGCAGTTTTAATGGCTATTACAAGTAAGTCATTACTCACATTTTATAAAATGATGCTAGTATTAGAAAGGAAATGATACTTATCAGTTTTTAATCAATACATAATGGCTTGAATTGGCACTTCAATTTCATCTAAGCCAAGCATCGCGTTAATAAGTGAAACCCGTCTGTATTTGTGAAGTTCTTTTGTTTTAATGATAGCTTTATGAAGCAGTCCCTGATCCAATAAAGATTGCCTTTGTACACCTTCAAGCAATGGCTTTTCGGGCGTCCACCACTCTTCCCCATCAAAAAAGGCTAGGTTGGCATAGTAACTATCTGTCACTAAGCCATCTTTGACAATTATTATATCATCGCGCCCGTCTCGATACTTATATAATTGATCCAAAGCTTTGCGATCTTCATACTTAAACCTATAATCTATAGACCCACCATCTATGATTTGAAGGGATTCAATCTTCGGCGTTTTATAAGGCTCAAATTCAAAATCTGAATGGTTCTGATCATATACCACCCTGCACTTGTATTTTCCGTTGGTAGGAATTTGCTTAATGATTTTAGTCAATTTAAAAGGTTTGGCCAATAAGCCAAAGTTGGTAAAAAAGGTTCGATTGACTCTGGCTTGATGCAAGTCTAACAATTGCAATTCGCCATCCACACAACAAATGCTTTCAATGAACAGGCACATAAACTTTATCTATCATTTCTTGATATTCAGCTTCGGCATCACTAAGAAAATGTATACCTCCACCACTTTTATATATAAGATGCTCTCTTTGCTTTTCAATGTATCGTATCATTACCCCACTGTCAAAATTTTCTCCATCAAAATACCCAACAATGCCAGTATAATACCCCCTTTCATACCCTTCAACCTTTCCAATGATCCCCAAAGTCTTCTCCTTGGGTGCGCCACAAATAGAACCTGCCGGCAACAATGAATAGATAATATCACCCAAATGAGCTAAGAAACCATCACTCAGCTGACCCGTGATTTTTGAACTGACTTGCAGCAAATGCTTTTCACTGGTTCTAATTTCGTCTATATATCTAAACTCCTCAACGTTCACATGCTTTGCATACTGACTCATATCATTACGAATCAGATCCACAATAGTCGCGTGCTCGGCCATTTCCTTTTCACTTGACAAAATAGTTTCAGCGGCTTTGGGCAAATCAGCATCAATGGTTCCTTTCATGGGAAAAGAAGAAATTTTTCCTTCCTGAATTTTAACGAAGATCTCGGGTGAAAAAACCACGAAATCATCCTTGAACCAAAGCTTATATTTGGCATTGCTTGCAGTAAATATTTCTTTAAGATCAGCAGAAGTAGAAATGGGTGTAGGCTGGGTTAGGTTCAGCAAGTACGTATTGCCCTTGGCTATTTCTGAATGTACCTGATCATATTTCTTTTTAAAGTCATCAAAAGAAATGGGTGACCTCTTTAGTTTAATACTAGTCCTTGGATTGGTAGATTCTTCTAAATTTTTAACTCCATTAATGTCAAATAATATCTCAGCTGGATCGATCTGATTTATTGGCAACACATGATTATGTTCACAAGTAAAATCAGCTATTAGCAAGAAAGGAGTACCCGATGTGGCCAACGAGTTGATTTGCTGAATGGCTGCTGCTTTATTCACTCTTGATCTTGTGCTTTTGACGGGTCATTCGGTACCACATCTTTTTTTCAAAATCCCAAAAGAACGCAAATTGCCCGAAAACAAAGCCATAGATCAATAGGATTATATTATAAATCGGAAGGATAAAAATGTAGTAAACAATTGTAAGCAGCGCGTCATTGCCCTCACTGCCTCCAATCCAGTTTACTATGGGTGTTTTAAGAAACATTACTGTAAAACCCGTACATGCAAAGGCGATAAGCACCCAAACAACCTGCGCCAAGCTTTTCAGCTTCCACCTTGATTTCAGAGATTGCAGGAAACTCATAATCAATAGAGCTTGTCTTTGTACTTATCCTTTTTGGCCATTTCTTTGGCTGATTTATCCAGGACTAAAAACTGCTCCCAGAAATCATTGACTGGGACGCCCGCCAATATTTTAACTGGCTCCTTTTTTACTGGGTGAATGAAATCCAACGCTCGGGCATGTAAGTTGATACTTGCATCTGGATTTGCTTTTGGGAATCCATATTTCAGATCACCTCTAATCGGGCAACCCATAGACGCCAATTGCACTCTGATTTGATGTGGCCGTCCAGTCAAGGGCCTTACTTCAAGCAAGAAGTGATCGTTGAGTTTACCTAATACTTTGTAGTTCAATTCCGCTCTTTGGGCACCATCCGTAGGCTGATCGTAAGCTGTAGTTTTATTGATTTTCTCGTCCTTTTTCAGATAATGCACTAATTTATCCTCCTTCTTGGGTGGCTTGTTTTTCACAACCGCCCAATAGGTTTTGTTGATTTTTCTATCTTTAAAAAGCTTGTTCATCCGCTCAAGCGCCTTGGACGTCCGTGCAAAAACTATAGCTCCACTCACTGGACGATCTAGACGATGTACAGTGCCTAAAAACACCTCTCCAGGTTTGTTATACTTGGTTTTGATATATTCCTTACAATATTCAAGCAGTGGTTTATCCCTTGTTTTGTCGCCTTGTACGAGAACACCTGAAGCTTTGTCTACAATAAGCAGATGATTGTCTTCATATATAGATATAAATGGCTTCCCCATTACAAATTGATTTTCATGTTTAATTTAAAGAATAGATTGTCGCTTGTAGCTTCATAGGCATACGCCCCATGTCGATAGATGGCATCAAATCCCCAGCCCATGTATCCAACATCAACAAAGTTTAATCTAATCAATTTTTTGATGCCAAGACCAGATTCAAAGTAGACATCTTCCATCGTCTTGAATGGTACTTCCTGATGTCTTTCAGGATTAGACAAGGTGCCATATCCGGCATTATGATATAGGATTAGTTCAGGCTTCATCACTCTATTCGAAATCAAGAAATTGCCAAAATTGTGATTAAAAAACAGCCCCACCTGTTTGTCTGACAAGAACTCATAAATTTCCATGGTTTGGAAATATTCTGGCACACTCAATTTGGAAGTGGAGTTTCCAAGTCCTGTAATCATGTGGCCATAGGGCACATCACCAGACACATAAGCTGCTCGAATCAATATATTTGATTTCCCTAAAAAGTATTTCTTCTTGTACTCCAAACTGGCATCGAATCTATTGTAATCAAAGTCACCACCTAACCAACTGGAATTGGCATGACTGTATTTAAAATTCATCACAGGGAAGTCATAGTCATACAATACTTTTTTTCCATAAAGATCCAAATACTGCTCATTTCTTACATATCTGAAAGAAAGGGACACTTCGTTGATATCAAAAAAGTTATTTGAATAGTCTGTATTGTCGTACATATAGTCATAGGTGGACTGCTGCTGCGATTTTGACAGGCTGGTTTGAGCGTATAGAAAAGGTGCCACTCTCCTATTCAGACTCAGTTTATACGTTTCTTGTCTATCGAAAAGATTACCTTGAAATGACCTAATTAAATCTTCTATACTAGATATTTTACCCTCAAAAAACTGCTGCGTACCCACTTCTCTCAAGTCCTTTTGATAGGTAAAGAGTACCCACGTTTCAGTACGTCTATCAAAGACATATTTTAAGTTAGTGCCGTATTTCCATTCTTCATCTCCAAAACCATATCCTGCATATCCACCCATGATCAATCGCTCTGAGAAACGATTATTAGTCTCCAATCCAGCCCCCAATCTGAACTTTTCATAACTATTGATCCCAAAGAAATCATCTACACGAATATCGACCTTACCCATATTCAGCCTTAAAGTGAGCATAGATTCAGCCACACCTTCTACCACACGCAAACTCTTATACAAAGAATCCGCCGCAACAAAAGTGTTCATTTCCATGGAGTCCAGTGGCACTGCTCGATTGGCATCCAAAATTTCTTTTTGCTCCTTGGCATTTACCTTGTTCAGGGTGATCCCAACATCACTAAAGTCCTTTTGCGTAAAACTGGTCTTCAAATTAACATCTGATAAATACCTTCTATTTTCTAGTATCAAATTCCGACCATAAAATTTGAGTTCTTTGAAAATGATGTCTGTATTGAGCTGTACAGGAAACCAGTTGCCTAGAATCTTATCATAGCGCTGTTGGATACTTACATCTATTTTAGAATTGGCCACTGAGGATTTGGCCGTAACATTGGTCAGTGCGTAGTCTTTGGCATGCACCCACAAGAGTCCTTCGAGTCCATCAAATTTCTTACCCTTTTTAGGCGCATAACTCACCACAAAAACGGTATCCGTTTCAAAAAACGTCGTGTCCTCTATATAAAATTCATACTGGGATAAACCCGCTGGATTAATCGGATTGATATAGTCTTTGTCGAAAATATCCAGAATGTCATTATAGAATCCAAAGGGTTGATACAAACCACTGAAGGCGGCAAATAATCCTCCTCGCAAACCAGATATTTGAGTTGCCAAAATGGTTTCATTCTTCAAACCAGGCTCTATGAACTTAGTCTCAGAATAAGACTCTGCTACATATAAGTGTCTGGTATTGAATGAACTATCTACTTTGAAAAACTTAGTATTGGCCTTAGATGTACTGGTATCCTGAGCATTAGCCAGGCTTTCTTCTTTGATTTTTCTCGCAAGAGAATCAGCAGTCTTGGCATCAGCATCCAAGTGATACACATCCTTGGTATAAGATTTATAGCTGTACTGAGAGAATCTTTTAGGATCATGCTTCTTTCTGTTTTCTATTACATTTCTCATTAGAATATTGGCTGGATTTTCTCCAGCCTCAAAGACCAACTCCTCAAGCTCAGTCACTTCCTTTTCCATATAAATGATTGGGGAAGCCTTAATCTGACTAACTGTAAGTACAGAACGTATATATCCCACATGTTGAAAAGTGATGTTGCCATCATACCCTGAAGGTATCACCAGATTAAACCTTCCATCTATATCAGAAATGGTACCTGTGCTAGTACCACTAATCGCAACAGTCACGAAGGTAAGTGGCTCTTTATCATCTTCTGAATAAATTCGCCCAGATACGCTTTGAGCCAAAGCATTAACACTTCCTACCAAAGTAAGAAGTGCTATAATTAAGTATGAAAATGAGGTTTTGGTAAAATTGGTATTCATGAAAAATGGCAAAGTTTGATTGACCTTGATTGAAAAATTACATACATGACAAAGACACTCCTGTCTTTTACTTCACGTACGCCAATGACAATCAAATACTCAAAACGTAACTATTTAATATTGTTTTAACCTTAACTCCGCTGCGTTAATAAAAGATGCAAGTTTTGCAATAAAAGATGCGTTCCGTTATTAAGCTGTGAAATTACCTAAAACTCACTTGTAAAGTGAAATTCTATTTCCGGAAAGTTGTCTTGTACCATTTGCAACCATGCCTTGGACTCTGCCATAAAAACCAATTTACCGTCCTTATCCTTAGCAATATGTCGGTATTTGGAATCTATAAACTCATCCAGTTTCTTTTTGTCCGTGCTACTAAACCAGCAGGCTTTGAATAAATTCATTGGCATAAACCTACACGTTGCCCCATATTCATGCAAAAGCCTATGCTGAATCACCTCGAACTGAAGTGCTCCTACAGTACCCACAACTTTGCGTGCGCCCATTTCATAGGTAAATAATTGAGCTACGCCTTCATCCATCAATTGTGTCAGACCCTTCTCCAACTGTTTAGTTTTCATGGCATCCATATTCACCACTTCCCTAAAAATCTCCGGCGAAAAGCTAGGGATACCTTTGTACATACCCTTTTCTCCTTCACTCAGCGTGTCGCCAATCTTCAGATTACCCGTATCATAAAGGCCAACAATATCTCCTGGATATGCTTCGTCTATCACCTCCTTGCTTTGAGCCATAAAAGCTGTGGCATTGGAATATCTGAATTTCTTATCTAACCTAGAATGGTAATAAGTACTCCCTCTAGAAAACTGACCTGCACATACACGAACAAAGGCAATTCTGTTTCTATGTTTGGGATCCATATTCGCATGGATTTTGAAGACAAAACCTGAGAACTTAGACTCCTCAGGCAATATTTGTCTCTCTTCTGTATATCGAGGTGCCGGACCAGGTGCAATATCAATAAAGCAGTCTAACAGTTCCTGCACACCAAAATTATTCACTGCACTACCAAAGAATACAGGTGCAACCTCCCCACTTCTATACGTTTCAATGTCAAACTCAGGATAGCCTCCGTCCACCAACTCCACATCTTCCCTAAGTGTTTCAGCATATCGTTCACCAATTAATTCGTCCAACACAGGATCGTTGATATCCTCAATGCTGATATCATTTTCTTTATCCAACTGCTGCTTACTAGCTTTAAATAGCTTCAGTTTCTTTTCGTACAGACTATATACGCCCTTGAAGGTTTTTCCCATACTGATCGGCCAGCTCAAAGGACGAACTTTTATGTCCAATTTAGCTTCTATCTCATCCAGCAGATCATAAGGATCTTGCCCTTCTCTATCCAGTTTATTGATAAAGACCATCACTGGTGTTTTTCTCATTCTACAAACTTCCATCAGTTTTTCGGTCTGAATCTCCACGCCTTTCACACAGTCGACCACAAGCACTACACTATCCACAGCAGTTAGTGTACGATAAGTGTCTTCGGCAAAATCTTGGTGACCAGGTGTATCCAATAGATTGATTCTCCTATCCTTATAATCGAACCCCATGACGGAAGTAGCCACAGAAATACCCCTTTGCTTTTCAATCTCCATAAAATCCGAAGTAGCATGACGATCAATTTTGTTCGACTTGACGGCACCTGCCGTCTTGATTGCACCACCAAAAAGCAGGAGTTTTTCCGTTAGGGTTGTCTTTCCCGCATCTGGGTGACTGATGATACCAAAGGTTTTTCGTTTGCTTATTTCTGCTGTCAGACTCATATTTTTTTGTCATTTCGAATGCAACTTAGTGGAATGAGAAATCTTATCGAACTATAATGAGATTTCTCCTATCGTCGAAATGACAATAGAAGGGTTACATTTCGGGGCGCAAAGATAGCAGAGATAAGATTTATCCGAATAAAAGTATCATACTATTAATTAGAAGAATCAAACAAGACTATGAAAGGTCGGCACTTGCTAAAATAATAGCAAACAACATTGCAGCAGCTAATACTATACCAACTATGCTTGTAGCAGCAATCGCAAAACCTTTGCCTTTCCACTTCTTTTTATTTTTCCTTATTCTGATCAAAGAGAATATACCCAAGCCCATTCCAGCTAGAATAACAAGCAGAGGTAAAACAATGACGCCACCAGCATCCAATATTAAGATCGTTGCTATGACTCCAGCAACTCCCAGCCCAAGTCCAAGAACACCAAAAGGTTCGATTTTACGATTATCCTCATCTTCAACAGCTTCAGCCTTTTGGTAGTCATGCACTATAGAGTCTTGATTGACTGGCGAAATACTATCAGGTTTAATGACCAATGATTGATTTATCAATTCAGACGGCTCAATTGATAATTTGGATTCTCCGAACTTATTTAGTTTGGTATCGTAATTGAAACTAAAACATCCGTTTTTTCATCCAATACTGGCCTTTGATAGGTAGTTATCGCACTTTTATTATTATTGAAATACCTCCCATATTTTTTAAACACACATCCATGGATAGATAAAAGTAGAAGGCAAGCTATGATGGCTTTGTACATATTATTAAGTTCGATTTAGATTATGACAATGAATCACTTCTATTCTCCTTTTTTAAAGAAATATAAAGAACGATTAGTTGTACATTACTACTTGACAAAGATCAAAGTCATTATGAACAAAAACATCAAATCAGGTATTATATATTTATTGGTAGGCGCATTTTTCATCTATTGGGCGGAGAGCCATTCGCCTAAAAAAATAGGACAGGCCATCGGCAATGCTTTTAGTGGGTCGTACACCATGGACGAAACTTCTTATTACGTATGCTTGATCATTGGAATAGCTGCAGCTTTGTTTGGCGTACTTAAGTTAATTCGAAAGGCTTAATTTCTTAAAATTAGGTGTTGCCTAAAGCAGAAAGTATTACTGCTGATATCCCCAGCAAAATAAGCAGCAACAAGCCGGTTACAACTGTAAATCCACCAAAAAATCGTCCTTTCCATTTTTTCTTATTGGATGAGATTTTTTTGAAAGCTCAATCCCCCTCCTACCATAGAAAGACCTATCAGTATCAGCAATAATGGCGTAAAACCTGTAGAAAACCTTACGAGAGAAGCAATCACGAATAATCTAAAGGCGCCAAGGCCAAAGGATTCTAACTTTCTCTTGTGCACTGAATCATTTGGTATTTTGCCTTTTTCTAAAACCTTTGCTGGTTCAGCTTTCGCATAAACGTTGCTTTCAATCAATGATATTTTCTGGATTCAGTATAAGTTTCTTCAGCATGTTCTACCAGATTTATGGCGCTTTGAGGCACATCATGATCAACATGAGTGATGAACTCAGGTTGACCCTCTGCATCTACTTGCTCGATTAAAGTTGGACTTTGAGTTAATTGATTATTGAAATGTCTGCCATACTTTTTCCCTACACAAGACCCAAGAGCAAAAGAAAAACCAGTCTATCCCCTAAACATTTTGACAGGGTTTTGTTTTAAATCACCCCAAATTCGTCAGTCGCAATTCCTTAATCTAAATTCGATTCTGCCAATCTGTCACCACGTCAGTAGCAAAACTGTTTTGGCATAGCTGTTGTTAAAAGGCTTTACAGATTAGTAAAAGATTTTTAAGAAGATATAATTAACAAATAGATCATGGGAAAAATAATCGGAATCGATTTAGGTACTACCAACTCTTGTGTGGCTGTGATGGAGGGCAACGAGCCTGTCGTTATCCCAAATAGCGAAGGACATAGAACTACACCTTCTATCGTGGCATTCTTGGACGGTGGCAAAGGAGAAAGAAAAGTAGGTGATCCAGCCAAGAGACAGGCGATTACCAACCCACAAAATACAATTAGCTCTGTGAAGCGCTTCATGGGTAAGAAATTTGCAGAAGTTTCTGACGAAATGAAGAGTGTTTCTTATGCCGTAGAAAGCGGAAACAACGACGTGGTAAGAGTAAAAATTGGAGACAGAAATTACACACCTCAAGAATTGTCTGCAGTGATCCTTCAGAAAATGAAGTCAACCGCTGAAGACTACTTAGGTACTGAAGTGAAAGAAGCAGTAATTACTGTCCCTGCTTACTTCAACGATGCAGAAAGACAAGCCACTAAAGAAGCAGGTGCGATCGCTGGATTGGAAGTAAAAAGAATCATCAACGAGCCTACTGCTGCGGCATTGGCTTATGGATTGGACAAGAAAAACGCAGATATGAAAATCGCTGTGTATGACCTTGGTGGTGGTACATTCGACATTTCTATCTTGGAACTAGGCGATGGTGTATTCGAAGTAAAATCTACAAATGGTGATGTGCACCTTGGTGGAGATGACTTTGATTCAGTGATCATCCAATGGCTGGCCGACGAGTTTAAAAAAGACGAAGGCATTGACCTAAGAAAAGACCCAATGGCACTTCAACGTTTGAAAGAAGCTGCTGAAAAAGCAAAGATCGAATTGTCTAGCTCTACTAGCACTGAGATCAACTTGCCGTATATCATGCCTGTTGACGGCATCCCTAAGCACTTGGTGAGATCATTGTCTAGAGCGAAGTTTGAGCAATTGGCTGACGCTTTGGTAAAAAGATCAATGAAACCAGTAGAACAAGCATTGAAAGATTCTGGTCTTTCTAAGTCTGACATCGACGAAGTGATTTTGGTAGGTGGGTCTACTCGTATTCCTATCATTCAAGAAGAAGTAGAAAAATTCTTCGGCAAGAAGCCTTCTAAGGGTGTGAATCCTGACGAAGTAGTGGCTGTAGGTGCGGCAATCCAAGGGGGTGTATTGACTGGTGAAGTAAAAGATGTGTTATTACTTGACGTAACTCCTCTTTCCCTAGGTATCGAGACCATGGGTGGTGTATTGACCAAATTGATCGAAGCCAATACCACCATCCCAACTAAGAAGTCTGAGACTTTCTCTACTGCAGCTGACAACCAGCCTTCTGTAGAAATTCACGTGGTACAGGGCGAGAGACCAATGGCCAAGGACAACAGAAGCTTAGGTAGATTCCACTTGGACGGTATTCCACCAGCACCAAGAGGCATTCCTCAGATCGAAGTGACTTTCGACATTGATGCCAATGGGATCATGCACGTGACTTCTAAGGACAAAGGCACAAACAAAGAGCAGAGTATCAGAATCGAAGCTTCATCTGGATTGTCAGAAGAAGAAATCGAGAAAATGAGACAAGAAGCTGAAGCTAATGCAGAGTCTGACAAGATTGAAAAAGAGAAAATAGAAAAGCTAAATGGAGCAGATTCTATGATCTTCCAAACAGAAAAGCAGTTGAACGAATTTGGCGATAAATTGTCTGATGACAACAAAGGCAAAATCACTGCTGCACTAGAGAAGTTGAAAGAAGCACACAAAAGTGCTGATTTGGCTGCGATAGACACTGCCATGGAAGAAATGAACAAAGCATGGGAAGGTGCATCTCAAGAGATGTACGCTGCGACTCAAGGTGCGGAAGGTGGAGCTCCTGGAGCCGACGCTGGACAAGCTGGACCAGAAGCAGGTGCAGCTGACTCTGACGTGTCGGATGTAGAGTTCGAAGAAGTGGATGAAAAGAAGTAAGTTAGATGCTAGATATTAGTATCTAGATTCTAGACTTTAGATATATGAAGCCTTTCTGGGAAACCAGAGAGGCTTTTTTGTTGGTCGGGGTTTTGGGTTATTTTTGGTAGTGAAATATCGATCATAAGAGCTCAATATTCATCAATTCGACACAATCAAAATGAAAAACACTTCTAATGAAGTTGAATTAAAGGAACTTTGGGAAAAGTTATATCACAAATTTTGCATTGAATACAATAATGACTTTTCTAATCAGGATGTGGATGGGTGGTTAAGCCATTTTGTTCCAAACCAGAAAATTAATGTATATCAGTACGGAATAGATGCAACTGGTAAAAAAGGAAAAGGAAAAACAATAAAAATTTATACTGGAAGTATATTTTCATCTTTAATCAAAGGTCGTATTTCAGCAAAATTAATGGCAAAAATAGTTTTCAAAAGATTAGCCAAACAAAACTATAGTCATTCTGAAACGGAGCTACTTGGTATACAAAATAACATAAATACAAAAAGTAAGGTTAAGGCTCACTTTAGTTACAAAAGATTTAATGCCCAGGGAGAAATGTACGATTCAGGAATTGGCTTATATTCTCTATTAAAAGTTAAAAACCAATGGCTCATAAATGAAATGTCCGTTTATGATACTCATGATGAATTCAATTCACGCGTAGATTTGAGCCAAATCTGGCATCCGAGCAAGGGAATCTCATAAGGCTTAACTGTCACTAGTTCTAAGGCACATTATATGGCTCCTACAAAAACACCCCTAGCTGGCGTAAGTTTGCAACTTGTACCTTTCTTTCCCAAAAACCTCCCGTCATTGCCAGTCCAGATTTATTCCCCTAACTTTCAATACATATCAACATCCATCAACCATGAAAAATGCTGCGCCATTTTTAGCCTTTGTGCTATTGATCACTTCCTGCACCCAATCCCCAAAAGAAAACACCACCCCATCTGCTACACTGGGTGAACTCCAACATGGATTCCCTGTTTCAGCCAAGGCACGAGCTGATTTCGAACAAGGTCTTCTTCTACTTCACAGTTTTGAGTATGAAGATGCAAGAAAATCATTTGGCACAGCTGCAGCAGCTGACCCCAACGAAATGATGGCTTATTGGGGCATGGCCATGTCATACTACAAAGCACTCTGGGGACTACAAAATGTGGAAGAAGGCAGAAAAGTACTGCAAATGGTAGCAGCTACTCAAGAAGAGAGAATTGCCAAAACAGAAGAAGGCATAGAAAGAGATTTTTGGATTGGACTTGAGTTATTGTTTGGTGAAGGGGAATTGAAAGAACGGAATCAAGCTTTTGCTGATCATTTATCTCAGCTTCATAAGGCCAACCCTGACCAACAAGAAATTGCGGCTTTTTATGCCCTGTCCCTTTTATGGTCGGCACCTAGAGATGGCTCACAAGATCAAAACATCAATGCTGCCGCAATTGCACAGGGCATATTGGCAGAGAACCCTAATCACCCCGGCGCTTTGCACTATACTATCCATGCGTATGACAGTCCAAACCTCGCGATCAAAGGAATAGAAGCAGCCAATAGATATGCCAGCACTGCCCCAGATGCTGTTCATGCGCTACACATGCCGTCTCACATCTATCTCAATCGTGGCATGTGGAATGAAGTAGCTTCGTCCAATGAAAACTCTTATGGAGCGAGTGTTCGAAAAATGGAAAGACTGAATCTTGGAGACAGCGCCCGTGGATTTCATAGTTATCAATGGCTACACTATGCCTACTTGCAACAAGGAAGGTTTGGCAAGGCCACTCAACTCATGAAGGATATGTTGACTTATGCAGTGAATGCTCAAACACCATCTGCCCGTGGCTATTTAGTCAGCATGCAAAATTTTCAGGTGCTGGAAGCTGGTTCTTGGAATTTGAATCAAGCACCTTTAGTAATAGATATAGAAGACCTGAGCATAGTAAATATTGCTCAACATCACTTTTTTGTGAGCCTTATGGCAGCCGAGGAGGGTAAACTGGAAACCATACAGGAACAAATAGAAACACTTGAGGCGAAGATCGCTGCCGCCGAATTGTTGGTCACTACGGATGGCATAGCCATGTGCAGTGCGGGCTACACGCGCTATGCGCCTAACAAAAAGACTATAATGAGTGCAGAAATTATATTGAACCAGATGAAGGCTTTATTATACATCACAAAAGGCCAATCAGAGAATGCCGAAATTCAACTCAAACTAGCGGTAACTCTCGAAAGCCAACTCCCCCTACCTCAAGGGCCACCAAACATTCCACTGCCTTCGTTCGAGCAATATGGTTATTGGTTAATGACTCAAGACAGGTATGAAGAAGCCATCTTGATGTTTGATCAGGGGCTAGCTCGCACGCCACTTAGAGCCAAAGCCCTCCAAGGTAAAAAAACGGCTTATCTAGCTATGAATCAGAATGAAAAAGCTCAAGAGATTCAAGCCACTTTGGATGTTTTTAGAAATTAAAAATTTTTATTCCCTTATTTTTTTATGTATTTATTAATTTAGATATGCGACCATCCTCAATCTACTATGAATAAAATCACACTCGCTGGAGTCTCCACTTTTGTCAGCATTATTACAGCTCTACTAGTTACCTACAATACTATAAAAGTCAATCAATTCAACAATGAACTCGCGAAGCAAAAGAGTGACAGGGAGTTGAACTTCAAAATATATGAATCTGTAACTGATGCGCTTGAGTCCGAAAATGAAAAGAGAATCCTAGCCGTAAAAGTCATAGTCAGTTCAATGGCCAGTGATAATATGAAAACTGGTTTTCTAGAGATATTAAAAAGTGGAGAAGATAAAATTTACTCAAATCAAGAGGCTCAAACTTATACTAACCCCCTTGACAAACCATCAGTTAAAGCTTCAGAACAGGCGAATTATAAATTTTGGAATTATGATATATTTTGGTGTAGCACCTCAGGACTTGAAGCTGAAACGTTAGCGAGTGAGGTCAAATTCATCTTGGAGCAAAATGGTTTTAAAGGAAGAATTAGAGTTCGAATATTACCCGAGTCTGTAACCAAGCGTCCAGGCATGGGAGTTCCAGCAACTTATGAGATCAGAGTAGATGCAGGAGAAGAAATGAAGAACGCAGACAAAATAACTGAACTAATCACAAAATCTACATCAAACATTGCTGGTGATTTCAATGTATTCCAAGTCAGTCAAAAAGCCAAAATACCTGGCTATGTATCTCTATTTTTCTGTCCATAAAAAAAGGTCTTGACTGTTAAACCAAGACCTTCAACGCTTAAAAATATTTTACTTACCCGCCATACATGTAGCTAGCTTGCAACCCAAGAGGAATGCCCAATACCCAGAAGGTGACTAAAAAGATTGTCCAGAGAATCAGTAGGGCAATAGAATAAGGAATCATAACAGACACCAAGGTCCCAATGCCCGTGCCTTTGACATACTTCTGGCAGAAAACTACCACCAATGGAAAATATGGCATCAAAGGTGTGATAATATTGGTAGAAGAATCTCCTACTCTATAGGCAGCCTGAGTCAGTTCGGGTGAGTACCCCAGCTGCATCAGCATGGGCACAAAGATAGGCGCCAGCATGGCCCATTTGGCAGAAGCCGAACCTACAAATAGGTTTACAAATGCAGCCAAGAAAATTATTCCTGTAATCGTTACAGGACCCGAAAGTGCCAAACTCTTCAAGAAATTAGCCCCTTTGATCGCTAACAATGCACCCAGATTGGAAGTACCAAAAGCATAAATAAATAATGAACAGAAAAAAGCCATCACCACATAGTAAGCCATACCTCTCATAGACTCTGACATGACATCTATGACATCTTTGCTTGATTTGAACTTGCCTGCTACAATGCCATGAATAACCCCAGGCAGAAGGAAAAACAAAAAGATCAAAGGCACAATTGACTGCATGACTGGTGCCGCAAAGGAGGTCAATGATCCACTTGCATCTCTGAAAGGTGAAGTGGCGGGTAACAGAGACAAAACAAATAAGACAAATACCACAAGAGTTACTATGGTAGCGATCCAAAAACCCTTTTTCTCCTGAGCTGTGAATTCGCCCATATCAGGTGCTTTTTCCACATCCGCATCCACAGGATTATTTTTATTCAATCTAGGCTCAATGATTTTATCCGTGAGATACCATCCCACCAAAGTCACGAGAATACTGGAGGCTGCTGTAAAGTAATAATTGGCCAGTGGATTGACCTGAACGGCCTGATCTATAATCTGAGCAGCTGGCTGAGTAAACCCTTGAAGCAATGGGTCTATTGCAGAGGGCAAAGGATTGGCGCTAAAACCTCCAGAGACACCAGCAAATGCAGCAGCTATGCCTGCTAATGGATGTCGGCCTGCTGCGTAAAATATAATTCCCCCCAATGGAATAACCAGCACGTACCCAGCGTCAATAGCCGAATGAGAAACGATTCCAACAAATATTACTACAGGAGTCAATAGAAAACTGGGCGTCTTCTTAAGCATCATCTTTATGGCCGTATGGATATATCCCGAACCATCCGCTACACCCACGCCAAGCATAGCTACCAATACCACTCCCAGTGGAGCAAATCCTGTGAATATTTTCACCAGATTAGCTAGAAAAGTAGTCAGTGCAGTACCCGTTAATAAGTTTTGCACCCTGATCGGCAGGCCATCTCTGGGATTTATTTCTGTAAACTCAATGGAAGCCATCAAGGCAGACAATATCCACACGATAAATATGGATACTAAAAATAGAATAGCGGGATCTGGCAACTTGTTGCCAATGCGCTCTACATGGCCGAGTAGCTTACTTACCAGCCCATTATCATTGGATGAATTAGATGTCATTGTTTAAATATTGTTTGGTATAGATCAAATTAAAGTCAGCTTGAAATAATCATTTCAAACCTAATTACCTCATGGTAAATCATCCCAAATTAATTCAATTCTATCAATTCTCATAGAATTGACTTTCAATGCTCATATAGGGAGAATTTGGATTGCCAAAAACAAAAAAAGTCTTGACAAAATGCCAAGACCACTTTATAATTTAACGTTAGACTTAGCCCTTTCGAGCTGTGCTTACGCGACAGATATCAGTTCTATATCAAATACCAAAGCGGCAAATGGAGGAATATCCGCCCCTGCTCCTCTGTCACCGTATGCCAAATCGAATGGAATGTATAATCTCCACTTATCTCCAGGCACCATCAGCTGAAGTGCTTCAGTCCATCCTGCGATTACGCCATTGACTGGAAATGTAGCTGGCTCACCTCTTTGCACAGAACTGTCAAACACTTTTCCATCTATCAAACTTCCAGTATAGTGTGTGGTTACCTGAC
This sequence comes from Reichenbachiella faecimaris, assembly GCF_900176375.1. Lineage (GTDB taxonomy): Bacteria > Bacteroidota > Bacteroidia > Cytophagales > Cyclobacteriaceae > Reichenbachiella > Reichenbachiella faecimaris. The sequence continues at coordinate 664,223 of NZ_FWYF01000001.1, forward strand.
TCGAAGGTGTTGGTTTTGTACCCGCAGCATCTCCAGATTCCACTACCTCATATTGCAAACCACTGGCCAAAACAGTCACGCCATCTTTCTCAGCATTTACCGCTAAGAACGCCTCCCCTTTTTCTTTGGCGTCGCCGTGTGTAGCCGCCTTCAATTCACCTATTTTCTTTTGGATCACTGTGTTGATTTCTTCTACCGTCAACTCACTATGGCCAGCAAATGAATCACCCAATCCACTCATGAAGGCGTCGATTTCGAAAATTTCATTGAATCCTTCATTGGTGAAGTTAGTACCCACACTTTGTCCTAGTCCGTAACTGAATTTTTGTTCTTCAGTGTTTAATTCTGTCATTATATTGTCTTTTTATTCAGGGCGCAAAGGTAGGGGATTAATATAGGCTTTCAAACTAGGGAGAAACCACAATTCACAAAACACAAATTTTGAATCTTGAATTCGAACCTACCAATCAATCGGAAAATAATCCTTCAAAAACTTCCCACACCAATGCTCCCCTCTATTGATGCCATCAAAAACGGGATCCATCACTCTTGCAGCACCATCTACAATATCTAAGGGTGGCTGAAAGTCATGTACTTCTTCCTTGAATTTGGCGATCTGAGCTGGGTCTTCATCAGTCACCCAGCCTGTATCTACTGCATTCATATAGATACCATGTTTTGCTAATTCTCCTGCTGAAGTATGTGTGAGCATATTCAATGCTGCCTTGGCCATATTAGTGTGTGGATGGCGAGGCTCTTTTTTGAAACGATAGAATTTACCCTCCATAGCCGTCACGTTCACAATGTGCTTGATACCTGTGTTCTCTCGTTTCATCATGGTCGACAAACGATTGCAAAGCACAAAGGGCGCAATGGAATTTACCAACTGTACCTCCAGCAATTCTGGGGTTGGTACCTCTCCCAGCTTGAGTCGCCAAGAGTTGGTAGTCCGTAGATCGATTTGTTGCAAATCCACATCCAATTTCCCTTCTGGGAAAACCTCTTCGTTTTGCAAAGCTCCATCATAACTGTATGGAATCTGTGACAATTGCGCAGAAGCACGAAGTCCAAGGCCTGGCGCCTTTTCGTTCCAGGAAACAGCCAGTGAAGAGGTATCCTTTCCTGATGGACTTACCACTCCTATTCTATTCAAACAGTTGTGATGACTGGTCAATAACTGTTGCACATCAGCTGAATGTTCCTCGAAAGGCAACTGCTCCTTCTCCATCATGTGAGCATAGAATCCAGGAGGACGACGAACAGTCTGAGCAGCATTATTGATCAAGATATCCAGACGGTCATACGTCTGCTCTATGTACGTGCAAAACAACTCTACACTTGGCGTATGACGCAAATCCAACCCATGGATATGCAGTCTCTTGCTCCATTTATAATAATCCTTTTCTTTAGCAAATCGTATGGCCGAATCAGCTGGGAAACGTGTAGTCGCAATCACTGTTGCACCTGCCCTCAGCATCATCAGCGTGACATGATAACCAATCTTCAAACGGGAGCCTGTCATCAAGGCGACCTGCCCAGTCAGGTCTGCCGTTTGAAACCTTTTGGCATAGTTCAAATCACCACAAGTCTCACACATGGTATCATAGAATGGGTGCAGCTTGGTGTATTCTGCTTTGCAGACGTAGCAGTTTCTGGGAGAATTCAGCTCCTGGCCTTCCATCTCTAGTTTGGCCGCGGGTAATAAGATTTGATCAGGCGCTTCGAAAATTTTGGCTGTTCTAGCTGAGCGGATACCCGTAGCTTCTCTTGCCTGACGATCCTGTTTCCGAATTTGTGTCTTTTCCTTATTCTTAAGGTCTTTTCTACGCTTGCGCAATTCTGTTCGATCAGGACGAGAGACTTCTCCTGCCGCCTTCATCAAAGCCACACGCTGCTCCTCAGTCAAATCCACGAGTGGCTGACTATCTTCAACCAATCCCTGCAGGGTTGCTAAACAAGCTTCTAAATCTTCCTTACTGATACTTTTCTTCTCTGTTGTCATTTCGAGGCGCAAAGGTACGATATGACGGAAACAAACAGATTATTAAATCTATAAGAAAGTAAAAATCAATTGTTGTTAATGGGGTAGACCAGCTTTTCTCCTTTGAAAGTGCTGTTTAATTTACAAATTACTAAAAGCCAAAAAGCCTTTCAAAACGGTCATGATTAATAAATCTAACAATCCAAGTTTCATCAATATCCTTATCCTCCAACAACACTCCTCCATTGTACCATTTTTTAATTAAATTCCCATATTCATTCTCTTTCAGGTGTACTTCGTACAATTCGGTCTCATTTTCACTGAATATATTAATGACATAATCACGTTTCTCAATTTTTTTTGATTCATATGAGCCTAGCACAGATGGAGAAGTCCTTGATCCAGTAAAAAAAACTCCCTCCAATTCGTTTAAGTTTTTAATTTCAGTTAACCCTCCCAAATATTCATTGTTACGGTATAAGTAATGATATTCTTTTAAAACCTCCAAATCATCATTATAAATAATCTCGTCGTCGAGTCTACTATTTACTCCCCAATAGTTACTTAATATTAAGTTCTCAGCATATTCCAATTCTTTCTTGCTCTGCACACTCCCATTACGTTCTTTAATATGCCTGATAATTCGATCTTTGCTATCGTACTCATAAAAATCAACTTGAGTATCTAAAGCCTCTCCTGTAAAAAAATCTAAGGGATGTGCTATTACTTTTTTAAGCAATGCCCCACTGTATTCATACTCGACAGTCAATCTATTATCTCTATATATTGATTTTATCCTGTTGTCATTGTTATATACTAACTTCAAATATTCATCATCGGATATTATTGATACTAGATTTCCTTCTCTAGAATACCCGTATTTGGTTTCATTCTTTTCCTCTTTATCTGGATATGTCAATTTGGATATTCTACCCTCTTGATCAAACTCATAGTTTAGCCGTAATAACTGTTTCAAGTATTCTTCAGAATATCCAAGGTTTGAGCTAGAAGCATTCTCAGATGAAGTTATTATACCATTTTCATTATAAACATGTGTGTATTCATAAATAGCCCTGTGGAACTTATCACTATAATATTTCACTACTTTTGATTTCAGTAAAACACCATGGACGTCAAATTGATGTTCAACTTTATAGTCTGTTTGAAGAAAAGGTGAATTAATTAATTGAGTAAATGATTTCTCAAAATTAGATTGATTAAAAACACCCTTTTCTAAGTACGAAAGCTCATCATCACAAGAAATTAATATTAGTCCAACCATACTCATCAAAATGCATATTATTTTAGTCATATTCTTCTATTTTTTCATTTACAATAATAGGAAAATAAATTAGGTTTTAACCTTAAAAGATGTCAAAGCAGAACATGGATCAGTCTAAAGTTGGGGGCAGCATGTTTCTGAAACCTAGGCAAGCTCATACCCTCAATGTCATCCCGTGAGGGATCTCCTCAGGGTATAGCAGAAGATTTGTAAAAGCATTTGTATGCCGCCAGCAGCTAAGGAGTTTTCTCCGGTCGTTCCTCTCGACGAAATGACTTTTGGATGAAAACTCTATCCGTATTACTTTTTTCTTTGTCAATTCATGGTATGAGAAATTTTACAAGAAACTCTAACAAGATTTTTCGCTGTCACTCAAAATGACAAGGATTTGAGATCATACTCAATTCTACAATGGAATAAATGACTTGATTAAAGAGGTTACTTCAAGTAACCGCTTTAATGACTCTTTAGCTCTACCTTTGCCTCATGTCAGGAAAGATCAAAGACCAAAAAGCCATTCTAGAGAAACTCGGTATTGCTCAGCTAAATACCATGCAATTAGCTGCACAGCAAGCCATTTCAGAAAATGATGAAGTGGTACTGCTCTCTCCGACTGGCACGGGCAAAACCCTGGCGTTTTTATTGCCAATCATTGCAAACCTGGACCCAAACTTAGAAGAAGCTCAAGTGCTCATTTTAGTCCCTTCTCGTGAGTTGGCGATTCAAATTGAGCAGGTAGTAAGAGAAATGGGCAGCGGTTTTAAAGCCAATGCAGTATATGGCGGCAGGGCTGGGTCCAAGGACAAAACCGAATTGAAACATGCTCCAGCTATTTTGATTGGGACTCCTGGAAGAATTGCAGATCATTTTCGAAGAGAAACTATTTCTACAGATTATATAGATACAATAGTCTTGGATGAATTTGACAAATCACTGGAGGTGGGTTTTGAAACAGAAATGATAGAGATCATTGATGAACTCCGAACTGCCAGTAAGAAGATACTGACCTCTGCCACACAAAAGGTAGAAATCCCAGCATTTGTAGGCCTCAAAAACCCAACTCAACTGGATTTCCTTGATCAGCCCTCGAACAATCTGAGTTTAAAATTGGTGACTGCAAAGCCCAATGACAAGCTTGCCGCTCTAGTCCAACTTCTGGAACATGTTCAAAATGGCAACGGCATCATATTCTGCAACTTCAAGGACACTATCCAGGAAGTCAGTGACTATCTGATGGATCGCAAAATAGGCCATAGCTGCTTCTATGGAGGATTGGAACAACAAGATAGAGAAAGAGCTTTGATCAAGTTTAGAAATGGAACCAGTCGTTTGTTGTTGGCTACGGACTTAGCTGCCAGAGGCATAGATGTACCCGCCTTAGACTTTATTGTACATTTTCAATTGCCTCCCAAGGAAGAGGAGTTTACACACAGAAATGGGCGAACAGCTAGAATGAGTCAAAACGGCACATCCTATTTGCTCAAAAGCAAAAATGAAAAAGTACCAGATTTTGCGAAAGGTGTTGAAGAAGAAATTCTTCAAACTTCGGGTCAATTTCAAGACAGCCCCTGGTGTACACTTTTCATCTCTGGCGGACGAAAAGACAAAATATCTAAGGGTGATATTGCTGGTCTATTCATGAAACAAGGCAGTTTGACTAAAGACGAATTAGGTATGATCGAGTTGAAACAAGATTGTGCTTTTGTGGCCGTGCCTGCTTCCAAGTCGGATCAATTGATCAAGCAGCTCAACAACAGCCGCTTAAAAAAGAAGAAGGTCAGAATCAGTCTATTGAAATAACTTACAGCAAGCATGAGTGATCACGAACAAAAAAACAACCCACTACACGGTGTAAAATTGACCGACATGCTCGAAGAGTTGGTAGAAAAATGTGGATGGGAAAATCTGGGTCAAGAGGTAAATATCAATTGTTTCACCCATGACCCATCTATCAAATCCAGTTTGAAGTTTTTGCGTAGAACACCATGGGCTAGAGAGAAGGTAGAGCGCTTTTATTTGCACGTGCTCAAGCGAGGCTATAGCAGAAGAGTGAAACCCAAACGCGAGCCCGGAAAGCCCAGATATTACAAGAAAAAACCAGAATGAAAATAGCCTTAGTCACTGACCTACACGCTGAAGAAGATTTTACTACTAAAAATGGTGTATCCCCTTGGGACAATTGGAAGATCATCCTTGCCGACATCCAAGCCAAAGGAATCAAGCAAGTAGTTTTTTTGGGTGACATTGGGTCTCAAGCGGCTCATCGTCAGTTTTTTGATGCGTTAGATCAGAGCAAGTTGGACTACAAAGTCATCTTAGGCAACCATGACCATTTTGCCGAAGTGGTTCAATCCTACAAACCAGCCACCATTAACGATCGAGAGGAATGGTACTGGAGTGAAGAAAACGAAAGGTTCAAGTCGATCTATCTGGATACTTCTACCGAAATGATCAGTCAGTTGCAACTGGATTGGCTAAAAGCAGAAGTACAAACTGAAAAGCCAATTTTGCTTTTCATCCACCACCCTATCCTGCAAACCCATACCACTCCACAGCTCGAATTTCCTTTAGCAGGAGCTGATCAAGTCAAACAGGTTTTACTCACTCATAATCGGCCTGTGCACGTATACTGTGGGCACTTACATTTGGATGATTATACGACAGAAGACAACATCAGCCAAACCGTCACGCCTTCTGCCAGTATCCAAATCAAAAGACACTCCAAAAAAGCGGAAGTAGAAAACATTGGCTTTGCATACCGCATATTAGATTTTAGTGAAAATAAGTTGTGTTCAGAAGTTATTTGGTTTGACAGGGATCAATAATATTTTGTAAAATTGATTGCACAGTAGCGCAAATTTAGTTGTACTCCCTTGCCAAACATGACTTGCTAGATTCCCTGAAATGCGGCTGCCTTTATTTCTTGGTTTGTTTTTGAAATTCCGTACTTTTTCGCGACCTCCCGCCACTGGACAACAGCGTTTTTTACTCGCTCAATAATCCGAACAGCTTCTTTTTTGTCTAGTCGGAAAAATTCGTGTACTTCAAAAGCAAGCGCTAGATCCAGCGAATTATCATTGTCAGAAATATTTAGTTTCAGACCACTACCACTTTCATTAGGATTGATGTCGTAAGCTGGAGACAAGCGCCATCCTTGATCGGACAGTAAGAAACCATGGTTTCTTAGGTGATCATCAGTATTGGAAACACAGATACTGAAAACAATCCTCCTCCAAAGTTCGTGAAGATCCTCCTTCACATGCGCACCGTGACTGATGATGAAATCAACAAGCTCCAGATAGCTGACTCCAGCAGCCGCATCAGCACCATCTGTATAGCCTAATTGTGTCATCGCGGAAGTGAAGTGAATGCGTTTACCATTAGCTGTTCGATCAAATCTTTTGGTCAAAAAGGTATGATGATCACTAGAAAATTTCTTGGCCTGACATTCGGCCATATCTATTCCAGCCTTAAGGGCCAATTCATAGGTGACCATTTCCCATGCACCAATATTTCCGTCATCACTTTTGCTGGGAAACTTGGCTATCCAAAGGTGATTGGCAGTATCCAGCACACTTGCTTTTGGCCTTGCGCCTCCAAGAGACGACCCAGGATTAACGAGCATATTCAGCCATTTGAAATATTCAGGATCGTCAATGACATCTTCTTCTTCCAATTTAAGGCTTATTTGCTCTAGCTCACGGATGGAAGTCCAAGGGGGACTTGCCTGGCGTTCGTCATCATTTAAGAACGTCCCATCTGGATCAAGTTTAAATCTTAGCCCGCCCATACGATGTCCATCGTGTACGCCCAATAAGTAATCCGTTTCAAAAAGTTTAATTGCTTTTCGCTGTTCCAATCTGGCCTTTGCTGCTTCTCTCCGTTGCATGAGTACCCTTCCCCATCGATCTGGTGAAGAATCGAGGAACAAACCAAAGTTGAATTTATCCTCATTATTGAGGTATTGTGGGCCAGAGTAAAGTTGTAGATCAGGATCCAATACGTGAACAAATTTGGATGCCAACCAGTCTTTATCGTATTCAAATGAAAAGATTTCTTTTCCTCTTAGTTGCTCTGATGTCAATATGCCCATCAGCATGGGGCTTTCCATTTCTTGCCAATCTGCATAAACATATATTTCTCTTCCTGCCATTGCTATTTCTTCTTTGGTGCCCGGACTTTTGTCGACAGACCAGCATCCTGTAATTTCCTTCCTAGCACATCATCTTTTGCCAGCAGTAAAAAATCCTTTTCAAGACCTAGTACTTTTAGTACATTGAGATAGTGCCCTATACCGACTGACGGCTTCCCTTGCTCAATGGAAATCAAGGTACTTCTTCCAATACCTGCACGTTCGGCTACCCTTTCACCACTCAACTTTCGTCTGAGTCTTGCTAGCTTTATTTGTTCACCTACGATTTCAATAATTTGGCTTGTCTTAGGTAGCAATATTGCACGTCGTTTATCCATAATGTTTATTATAATAATCAAATATAAATATTTTTGTATTATATAATAAACATTATAAACTTAAAATGAATGAGTTTGTAATTCCTCACCTATCCATATCCAATTAAAAATAGGGGCATCTAAACTTATTCGAGTCCTGAAGTGATCTGGTTTGATACTGCCCCTAAATGACCCTCTGCTGTGACCATGAGTTGTGATCATCATCTGATTTTCCTATTTTACATCCCGTCTGGTCAGCAGCCAGACAGCAGCCCTTCTGAGAGAGATTACTTATTGAATCAAAATTGAAAGATAAATATACGCCATGGTGTATATGTATGTTGGCGTTCATTTAATGACCGATGAAATTACTAACGATAATAAAAAATAAATTTAATGCATATCAAGATGACCCAATTCTTGGAATTTGGCATTTAATAACACTTGTTTTTTCAATAATCGGAATAGCAGAGTCGATTGAGTGGATTATAAATACGGAATACGAAATATACATTGCGAGTGCCTTAATTATTGTTTTCGCAACTTTAATAATATTATTTTTTTTACGCCCTAGGGCAATGAAATATTTTGAAGTTACTAGAAAGAAAAAAAATATTGTTTTAGAGCAGGAAAATAAAATGATAATTTTCAAAAATGGCACTTCAAAATATTCGTTATCCCAGAAAATGATTTTTGAGAAAGACCCTGAACCGGATGACTTTACTATCAAAATGCAATCAAGTGAAGGCGAATCATTCGAATCAATGAATCTAGAATTAAATGGAACTGTAACTAATGTAGAAAAACAAAAAAATGGTATAATTAAAGTTACATTTAAGCCTGATGAAGACGTAAAAAAATACCAAGTTTGGGACTTCAAATATTCTTATACACCAAACTATAAATTTGATAAGGATAATTATTGCGACAGCATAAGAGTACCAATAGCATATAAAATTGGGTTTCAAAAATGTGTTTTATACACTGAAATACCTATAGAAAAAGTTATTTGTTTTAAAGAACCGACCAATATCCCATCTAATAACTGGGAAGAACTAAATTATTATGGCTTAAAAACGAAGTCATATAATTCACCTTCACCTTACAATGTTTCGGAAAATGGATTTGAATGGGAAATTGATAATCCGAAAATTGGCGATGTTTATAATTGTACTTTCTTCTATGACAAGGGAGAAAAGAAGTTTTTGAAAAAGAAAAAAAGGAAAATAAAAAGAGTACGATTATTTAGAAACCTAAAATATTCATCAATAATATTAGCAATAATGACTGTGGTATATCTTGTTTTGAGATATCTGTTAATAAAATAAAAACGAAACCCCCAATCGGGCGCGTTTAGCGACAGCGTAACGCGTGCGGTGCCTGCAACCACCATGAAAAAATTTTCTAAAATTACGCTACCCTACCAACCATTCTACCCATGTCCGAAAAGTACAAATTCCACGATCCAGAAGGTTTATACTTTACTACATCTACTGTCGTTCATTGGATTGGCGACTAGCCAGCGTGGTCATTAAAAAAATCTATTCTCCCCTTTCCTAACCGTTTGGTGATACTTATACCTACCTTTGCGGCTTAGAGAAATGCCAAAAGTGCATTTCAGCACTTTATAGCATTATATGACATTCGAAGAATTGCCCCTCATTGCGCCTATACTCAAGGCGCTTAAAGATAAAAACTACACAGAACCTACTGCCATACAAGCCAAAGCCATACCCTTGGTATTGGACAGAAATGATGTCCTAGGTTCTGCCCAAACCGGAACAGGAAAAACGGCAGCTTTTGCCATTCCGATCATTCAGCGCATACATGAAATGGAAGGCGGAAATGGCGGTAAGCCACAGTTGCTTTCTTTGATCGTAACACCTACCAGAGAATTGGCCATACAGATTGATGAAAACATCAGACTGTACAGCAAATACACCAACTTGAAGCATACTGTGATATTTGGTGGAGTAAAGCAAGGCTCTCAAGTAGACAAACTCAAAAGAGGCGTGCACGTGCTCGTCGCCACACCTGGCCGTCTACTAGACTTGATCAGCCAAGGACATATCTCCTTGAATCAGATCAAAATATTCGTGCTCGACGAGGCTGATCGAATGCTAGACATGGGGTTTGTCAATGATGTGAAGAAGCTACTGACTTATTTACCCAAGCAACGTCAGTCATTATTCTTCTCAGCCACCATGCCCACCAGCATTCTCAAATTGGCCAATGAGATACTGACTAACCCAAAGAAAATAGAGGTGAATCCAGTCTCGTCTACTGCCGAAACCATTCAGCAGTATCTCTATTATACCAATAGGGAGTCCAAAAAGAAACTCCTGCTCCATATCCTAAAGGATGATAAAATGGATCAAGTGTTGATCTTTGGAAGAACCAAACATGGCGCTGACAGAATAGCCAGAGACTTACACAAATACAAAATCAAATCAGCTGCCATACACGGCGACAAGGCCCAAAACCAAAGACAGAAAGCCTTGAAAGATTTCAAAGCTGGAAAAATCAGGGTGCTGGTAGCCACAGACATTGCCGCACGTGGGATCGACATTGATAAACTAAAGTACGTCATCAATTATGATGTGCCTGGTGAAGCCGAAACTTACGTACATAGAATCGGCCGTTCTGGTCGTGCAGGTGAGGCGGGTGTTGCTATTTCGATTTCAGAGCCAGAAGAAAACACAAATGTGAAGGCCATAGAAAAGCTCACAAAGCAGACCATCAAAGTCATCAAGGACCATCCATTCCCGCAAACAGAGAAGCCCATGACAGAGGCAGAAAAGAAGGAATGGAACAAAGAAAAACAACGTCGCAAGCAAGAGTTTTTTGCAAATAGGAAGAAGTCTGGTGGTGGCCGCAGAAGGTAGGCGACTCAAAAAAACAGTAGCTTTGCAGTGTTCTAGTAATGTTTTTATATGTCATTTCGAACCTTTTATAATACAGTACTTAATTCGTCGAGAGATTCGAATACTGACCTTCCTTTCCCAATAAAAGTAGTTCACTTCAAAAAAGGCGAGATCGTTACAAAATATGACCAACTTGAGAATCTGGTTTATTTCATTAATGAAGGAATGGTCGAAATGACAATCAGGAGCTACGTGACTGAAAAAATTATTGATTTTTTTTTCGAAAACGAAATGGTTTGTGGATTCACCTCGTTTTTGACCCAACAACCTACAGATGTGCAGATAAAAGCTTTGATAGACTGCAAAATGGAAATGATCAAACGCGAAGACTTAATGAGTGCTTATAAACATTCGTTGGAGGCCAATCAGTTTGGTAGAATCTTAACTGAACAAGGTTATATCAGAAAGTCTAACCGTGAAAAAGAGCTACTCACAAAAACGGCTGAAGAAAAATATGCCGAGATGTTTGCCACACATTCACAATACATTTCGCAAATACCTGTCAACAAAATCGCCAAATATCTTGGTATACATCCCGAAAGTTTGAGTAGAATCAGGAAGAAGCTAAATTCCTAACATAGATCAAGTCCTTTTTTTAGCAAAAAAAATTTCATACCGCTTCTTTTGTGTTCTCAAAATAAAAACAAAAGATTATGGAAAACCATTTTTCACAATTTGCCAAACCAGTAGACTTTCTATTGAACCCAAAGCTCCATGTATGTACGCGGAGTTTATGTCATAATGATTATCTGAAACGAGATATTTCTATGTTTTCTGTTCAAAAACTATTTCCAAATAATTTTTAAAGTGTTTCAGCTGCTTGGCTGAAATTTCCTTGCGATTAATAGCTTTTGAAACGATAAATGAACCTTCCAAAATCACTACAAAATGATCAGCTAATGATTTTGTGTCAATTTCCATTTTCGTTGTATGACTTTTTAGTACTTCCGTTAGCATTTGATTGAAGACTCCTCTCCACATCAAAATAGATTCTGAAATGTACTTCTTTATGTCATCATTAAAATGGCTCGGTTCGTAGCTATAAGAAGCATATAAACAGCCAGGGATTTCTTCCAATTCAGTTAAGAGATCAATAAACCACTGCACGAAATGAAGTAATCGATCAAAAGGGTTGCTAATGTAAGCTTCCGTATCTTTTAATGCATGCGCTAACTCTGCCTTATCATTTTCAATATACTCTTCAATCAAGGCCTTTGCCAAATCTGATTTAGACTTGAAGTGATAAAAAAAGGCACCTTTAGTAATCCCAGTCTTTCCTAGAATTTGGTCAATCGTTGTACCAGCGAAACCATTTTGTAGCACCAGGTTCTTTGATTCGGTTAATATCTTGGCTCGTGTTGGTTTACCATCTCTTCCCATTTGGCTAATATAATAATGTTAACAGACTAGTTGGTACAATTTAAAATACAATTATATTTGTACCAACTAGTCTGTTTAATTAAACTCAAAATAATTACGATTATGCAAGAACTATTTTCAAAATTTCCGACACCTTATCAAATACTTACTGATCCGGTCTCCATTTCTGTTTACCTGATAATTAGTGGATTGTTTTTATATGAAGCTATATTTCCAGCTCGACCATTACCAAGTATGAAATACTGGAGGATCAGAGGTCTCCTTTTTTTCCTAGTATTCATTTTGTTTACCTCCTATGCGCCTTTGCTGTGGGATGATTTTCTTTCTTCCTATCAATTGATCGACCTGAGTCACCTCAACCTGTGGATTCAAACATTTATGGCCATCTTTTTATTCGAACTGGTGCAGTACGGGTGGCACATTAGTATGCACAAATCCAATTTCTTTTTTAGGGTCTCTCATCAATTGCATCACAGTGTCGAGCGCCTGGATGTTTCGAGTGCATTCATGTTCAGTTTCAATGATATGATTGGTTTGTCTCTAATCAGTTCTCTCTGTTTCTCACTCATCATGGGACTATCTCCACAGGCAATTACCAATATGATTTTTTTCACTACTTTTTTAGGTGTTTTTCAACATGCCAATATCCATACACCACAATGGTTAGGCTATATCATTCAAAGACCAGAAAGTCATACGGTACACCATGCTAGAGGCATCCATGCGTACAATTATACAGATCTACCAATCATAGATATTTTGTTCGGCACATTCAAAAATCCAAAAACTTTTGAGCATCAGACTGGATACTATGACGATGCCTCAAGTAGGATACTAGATATGCTTAGAGGAAAAGATGTAACCAAACCTTCTCAGCCATGACCTACGAATTCGAACTCAATTATTTCAGAGGGCCGCTTAATGCCTGGATTTTTAAGGCATTAAGCAGTTATATGAATCGACTATTTGGTGACTCTAAAAGAAAACTTTTTGAGGGCCATCCGTCTACAGTAGTAGAAATAGGACCTGGTGCTGGGGCAAATATGAGGTACTATAGTAAAGGCACCAATCTCATAGCTATTGAGCCCAATTTGCACATGCACGAAAATCTTCACAAAAGTGCTTACCAATATGGCATTAATTTGAAGATCAGATCATTGGTGGGTGAAGCTATTGATCTACCTGATAATTCTTACGAGTTTGTAGTATCCACATTGGTACTCTGTAGCGTCCATGATCCTGAGATGGTTTTACAACAAATCAAACGCATACTAAAACCTGACGGCAAATTTGTATTTATTGAACATGTAAAGGCAAAAGAGAATACATTCTTGGCCTGGTTTCAACGACTCATACACAAACCTTGGCATTGGTTCTTCGAAGGATGCCACACGAACAGGGACACAGCCTCCATACTTCAATCCATTGGTTTTAGTAGTCTCACTATTGAAAACTACAACCAATATTCTCCGTTTGTAGCAATTATCCCTCAGATCAGAGGAAGAGCCATTAAATGAAATTGATAATGAAAACTCAAAATAGCATTCAAATGAACCGTTTTCCTAGCTGGATACTCAGTACACTTTTTATTCTCTTTTCCTGTAGCACTGAAGAGGACGTTGCTCCAAAGGAGGACGAGATTATTCCTGAAGTTCCTGAGCTGGGTATTGATGTGGCTTATTTACCTGTAGTGGTTCACGTTGTCCACTTGGGTGAAGACATAGGTCATGGTACTAACCTATCTGATGCGCGAATCCTAAGACAAATTGAAATCCTTAATGAAGATTTTAGAAGGAAAGCCAATACAAGGGGATTCAATAATCACCCTGATGGAGCAGATAGCAAAATAGAATTTGTTTTGGCAAAAACAGATCCAGATGGAAACCCTACCAATGGTATCAATAGAATAGATCAAAATAAAATTAATGTGCCCAGTTTAGGCTATAATCAAAACCACTATGCGCAATATGCTTATTGGAATTCTAGTCAATACATTAATATCTGGACAACGCCCTTACCTGAATCAGCAATATGCTTGGCATTGGGAATATCTTCTGCACCAGATACGGATTTACCAGGAACAGAATTATTGCTGATCCCAGGGCCAAATGACAAAGAAGGAATTCTAATTAACCACTTTCATTTTGGAGAGTCTGATATAGATTGTCACGCAAGGTACGGAAGAACATTGACCCATGAAATGGGTCACTACTTGGGGTTATTACACACCTGGGCAGGTAATGATTGTGAAAATAATGACTATTGTGAAGATACACCAGCAGTAGATCAGCCCGTGTACAATATTGCCTTTGTTGGGTGTAAAGGAGAAACAGCACAAGTCAATAATTACATGACGTGGTCTGATGATCAACTTATGAATATGTTTACCCATGATCAAATGGATCGTATGCATTACGTCCTTAAAAATCATAAAGGCAGAAACGCTCTTTTGAGCAGTCCTGGCATTCGATAAACGCAAGGGTAAAATATCAAACATAAATTTCCGTGCTCGATAACGACAACTATATAATGGTATATATTTGTTTCATTAATCATTAAATTTTTGAATATGACTATTGTAGGAATCGGAAAAAACTATGTAAATACACTCAAAGAAATGCCATCGCCCAAATGGCAACCTATCATATTTACCAAGCCAGAAACTACACTACTGATGGATGGTGCTCCTTTCGAAATACCCGCTATCTCCAATGAGGTAGCCTACGAGGTTGAATTGGCTTATAGAATTTCTAAAAAAGGAAAGAATATAAGCGAAGCAAATGCTCTGTCCCATGTGGATGCAGTCGCAGTATCTATAGACTTCACTGCCAAGGATGTACTGGCAAAAAGCAGAGAAAATAAAGGCCCCTGGGCATTGGCCAAAGGGTTTGATGGCGCCACGCCTATTTCAGATTTTTTTCCTCTCACTCAGTTTGAGGATGAAATCAATTTTGCTTTAGACCTGAATGGCAAACGCGTTCAAACTGGAAATTCCTCATTGATGGTATACCAACTACCAGAAATTATTGCGCATGTTTCACAGTTCATGACGCTAAACCCTGGAGACATTTTATTGTCTGGTACACCAGCACATGGTGTAGGCCTGGTCAAACCTGGCGATCAACTCTTGCTTACACTGGAGGGAGAAAACAAACTGGCGTTTGAAGTGCGCTAAATGAATGGATGCCAAGGCTAGAGCAGCGTCTTGGCATCTGTTATCAACTGATTGACAGCTGTTTTATTCAATCCATTATAAATGCCTCTGATTCTTCTGTTTTGATCTATGAGTAAAAAATTCTCGGTGTGGATAAAATCCTCAGGGTCTTTTTGCAGTCCTAAGTCTTCTTCCACAAAATATTGATTTCTTCCCAAATCATATATCACTGATCGTTCTCCAGTGAGAAGTTGCCATTTGTCACTATTGATTCCCTTGATTCTGGCATAGTCCTTCAGCACCTCTACACTGTCATAAGCTGGTGTCACAGAATGCGAAAAGATTTGTACCCCATCTTCCATGTTGAACGCCTCCTGAACCAGTAGCATGTTGTTGGTCATCTTAGGGCAAATCCCTGGACATGTGGTAAAGAAAAAATCCACCACTGTGATTTTGCCATTCAAATGCTGCTCCGTGATCTTTTCACCCAGCTGATTATACAAAGTAAAGGAGGGAATTTGATGAAAGTCACTGGTTACATTTCCAGGAACCAGCCACCTGGGCGTGAAAGTAGCCTCATTATAATAGGGTAGATATTCTACTCTGCTCGTTTTTTCTCGAACATTGGAACAGCCTGTAATTGCTGTCACTGTCAGCAACAGTAAAACTTTAATCTCGATACACCACTTGCTCATCATCCAATTCATAACACAAATTTGATCTTTTCAATCCAAAAACACGACCATTTTTAGCCTCATAGTTGGCGTATACTACCCCGTTCTTTCTAAAAGCCTGCTGCCGGCCTTCTTCTTGCCCCATATTCATGTGCATCAGCTTATGGAGCTCCCCTGAACTAAACCATTTCTTCTGTTCTCCATGCAGCTTGCCAGATTTATACGAAAGTTGGGCCAGTAGTTGATAACCACCTTCCTGAGACCATCTTTTCACCGTACCGTCCAATTTGTTTTGCCTATAGTTTTCTGTGTATTTCAACTTCCCATTCGGGAAATAGGTCATCAACAACCCTTCCCTTTTTCCTTCAAATACGCCAAATGCTCTGAGCAAGGTGCCGTTTGGATAGCGCTCATGTATGTGTCCTGACACCCTGGAAGAATCTAATTTCAATAACCAAGTACTATTGTTTCTATTAAAAAAAACCTCCTCCATTTGATACTCTACGGCAGGAAGGACTATGTCCTTTGCCTCATTCAATTCTGCAGATGACTTGGCGATATCTTGAACGCAGGCGGACAATAGTCCAAGCCAGATCAATAGTACTTTAGTATTCATAGGTAACAATTGGAGGAGGATTATAAAAATTTACATGATGGCATTTTGTGTGCCCTGAAGGTCTACACCAAACAATAAATAATACGTATTTAGGTAAATTTCATTGACGATGTGATAATGATAAAATTCCTCTGTGCTGTGCTGTGTAGTGGCATAATGTCCATTGGATGCGTCGCCATCAATAGGATAATCACCAATGGAATTACATTTCCTCCCATATATCAAAAATCCGTCAGACATTATACCCAATAGCTCGTCATCGTCTATAGTCAAAGGAGAAGTCTCACCTACATCCCTGGCTTCTACGTGGTAATGATAACCCGTTGGTCCAGAATGTCCACCTGACCAATCAAATCCAGAAGCCGTCCCTTCAGTCACGTCAGTGGGGCCTTCAGATTGGTTATAAATGGGCACACCTGTCACAGAAATACCAATAGCTCCCAAACCAGTTTCTGTACTTGTAGAGGCCAATTCTGGCTCAGTAGGCACGGTCAGGGTATAGCTCGCTTCTGTGATATTTCCGGGCGAAATACTCTCCTCATCTGCAACTATGGGATCAATATACAAATCATCATTAGCAGACCAGTAGGGTGAAGTATGATTGGGGAGTGCATTTGAAACTATGGTGATTTCATCACCATCAAAAGACACAGTTACTGCACTTGCATTGAATTCATCAAAGGCTAAAGTAGGTGTGGCTACCACGTCTCCAGTAGTTTCGTCATTGTCGTCATCATTGTCAGTGGCAGCATCGTCTTCCGAGCATGCATACATCGCAAATAGTCCAAATATCATGGACAAAAGGATAATAGATTTCTTCATATTGGTGCTTTTTATAGTGTTTGAATTACTATTGAAACGGGTAGATGAATAAATGTCCTACCCCTCTTTTTTTAAAATGACAGAAATTAAATTTTAAAATGCTATTTCTTTTCCATGTAATTGATTTATAGAAAACCATTAGATTCACTCTGATACAACCGACATTAAACACCATAGTAGTGTTTAGCAGGTGTTGTTCGTCAGCTCCGGTTTTTGATTACTCTCGATCGCTCTTCGGTACAGGCTCATTAGTGGTGTAAGGCGTGCCTTTATCCATTGGTGCTTTAGGTACATATGACTCGCTTGATCTTATCCAGTAAATCACAAACAAAAGAAAAAGCATGACTATGGCGATCAGTGCTATCCAGCGTGTTGAAAGTCGAAACTTATGGTTTGGCTCTTGTGAGCTTTGATAGTTCACGCCCAATTCACCCGTAAAACGGTACCCCTTCTTTACCACGGTTTCTATGATTCGATCATTTTTGTTCGTGTCATTGAGGACTTTTCTCAAGTGAGAAATCGCCTGATTCAAAGCGTCATCTGCTCCGCCATAGTTATCCCAGACTTCATCAATGAGCTGTTCTCTAGAAACCACCTGCGGGCTGTTGTTCATTAGAATTTGAAGCACATGCATGATTCGAGGTTCTACTTTTGTCCTATGCTTCACATGATCATCAGCCATAGTCATTACTTCGTTCGTGTCTGGATAGATTTCAATATCGCTGGAAATCCTAATCATATCATTTTCTATTTACTTCCTCATAATTAAGTATTATTTAGCTGTCATTACCTAAAATAGAAAAACAAAAGGTTTTCTATAGGTTTTATCAAGTGCATTCTATCCGGCTAGTCGTACCTTTCCACAAAAAATAATGAAACCGCTTATCATATTACTGCTGGGTACTTACTGCTTACATGCCCAACATCTGACCGGACGATTTGAGGGGGCAGTAAGCAGAGAAGGTTCAATACAGCTCGTAAATTTTGATTTTTATGTAGCCGAGGGCATGCAAAAAGCCACATACGAAATTCCTGAAATCGGATCATTTGATGTGCCCATAGATCGCATCGAATTAAAAAATGATACACTCCATATCAAATTTTATTACGGCAACTTCTTTTGTTTTGTCAACGAACAGCAAGAAGTCATCACGGGGATCAGTGAAAACTGGAATCCAAAAATTCGGCTGCATGTAAAAAAGACAGCCACCAGAGAAAAACCTTACAAGAAAGAAGAAATATCATTCGCCAATGGAGCAATCCAATTGGCTGGTATGATTTACCAGCCAACGAAGCCATTGGGTAAAACTACCAATTATGTGATATTGGTACATGGTTCGGGTGCTCAATATCGCTCGTCGCCTTATTATATTTCTCTGGGCTACCGATTGGCAAAAAATGGTATAGGCGTTTTGCTCTATGATAAACGAGGTACAGGACATTCCATGGGAAATTTTGAAAATGCATCGATCGAAACCTTAGCAAATGACGCACTCGCTGCCCTGGACTACCTCGTCGGCAGAAAAGATTTTAAAACGGGTGAAATTGGTTTTCTTGGGACGAGCCAGGGTGGTTGGATAGCTCCCATGGCTGCAAATAAAAGTAAGGATTGTGATTTTCTCATCTTAAATGTTGGACCCGCCGTATCCATGTTCCAGCAAGACATTCATCGAGTGGCAAACACCATGCAAGCGGATGGATGGAAGCAAGTCGCAGTTGATTCAGCCATCACTTATACCGAACTTTATTTTCAATATGTAAAGGATAACTCCAAGAATACCTATGCCATTCTGGATGCCTATTGGGATGATATAAAAAATAAAGATTGGGTGGAGTATGTTAACAGTCCTGAAGTAAAAGAAGATATCGACTGGTGGAGAAAGAATGATTACGATCCTGAAATGACCTTGAAAAACATCAAATGCAGAACGCTAAGTTTGTTTGCGGAGTTTGATCCATTGGTTCCGCCGAAAGAAAATACAGCGCTGATGCGCACTTATTTGGACGATGCCCAGGTTAATTATGAAGTTAAAATAATTGAAGGTGCCATTCATGACATGAATACCTTTCAAGGTCTGAAAGGTGGTCAATGGAATTGGCCCAAAGCCTATTGGGAATGGCGGAAGCAACCCGAACCCTTTCTGAAGCACATATTGCAATTCATAAATGGTGAGTAAAAATAACATCCACTAGGATTTTATTCAAAAAACTGCATTTCTTCGAATCATCTCATCCCATTTCTCCCGTCACCTATTATCTTTGCGGCCTTATATAATTGTACCCTATGCTATTACAAAACGACCTGCTACTGAGAGCTGCCCGTGGTGAAGAAACCGAAAGAGTACCTGTATGGCTGATGCGTCAGGCAGGGCGTATTCTTCCTGAATATCGCAAGGTACGAGAGAGCGTAAGTGGGTTTATTGAGTTGGCTACTACACCTGAACTGGCTGCTGAAGTCACGCTGCAGCCAGTAGATATATTGGGCGTAGATGCAGCAATTATCTTCTCCGATATTTTGGTTATTCCTGAGGCCATGGGTTTGCCCTATCAGATGATTGAGAAAAAAGGCCCATGGTTCGAAAATACGATCCAATCAGAAGCTGACCT
The DNA here is from genome assembly GCF_900176375.1 of Reichenbachiella faecimaris. GTDB lineage: Bacteria > Bacteroidota > Bacteroidia > Cytophagales > Cyclobacteriaceae > Reichenbachiella > Reichenbachiella faecimaris. The sequence continues at coordinate 684,112 of NZ_FWYF01000001.1, forward strand.
TAAGAAAATCAGAATAGCAGATCCAGAAGTAGATTTGAATTATGTAGCTGAGGCGATCAAAATCACCAAAAGTGAATTGAACGGCCGCGTGCCTTTGATAGGATTTGCAGGCGCTCCCTGGACGATATTTTCCTATATGGTAGAAGGGGCAGGAAGCAAAACATTCTCCAAAGCCAAAAAAATGCTCTACACGGAGCCAGCACTTTCGCACAAGCTACTAGATATGATCACGGAAAGCACCATCAAGTACCTGCAAATGCAGATCAAGTGTGGTGCCGATTTGGTGCAAATATTTGACTCATGGGCTGGCATCCTCTCTCCAGCACAATACGAGGAATTTGGTTTGAAATACATCTCTAGAATCTGTGATGCCATAGATATCGTGCCTGTTACTGTATTTGCCAAGGGCGCCTATTTCGCGCGTAAGCAAATGGGACAGTTGAACTGTGAGACTATAGGCTTAGATTGGAATATGGCAGTAGCTCCTTCACGTAGGTTGATCGGCCCAGACAAGACGCTTCAGGGTAATTTAGACCCTTGTGTGCTCTATGGTACTAATGCTGAAATTGAATTGCACACCATAGAAATGTTAGAAGCATTTGGTGGACATAGACACATTGCCAATTTGGGACATGGAGTATATCCTGACATCAGTCCTGAAAAGGTAAAGGTGTTTATTGAAACAGTTAAGCACTGGAAGGCTAGTTGATTTCCTTTTCTGAGGCTTCCTGCTTCTCTATATGCAATCTGATTTTATTGAAAAGATCGTCTGGATCGAAAGGTTTGGTGATAAAATCATTCATGCCCGACTTGAACACACGATCACCTACGTCCAACATGACAGAAGCTGTCAAAGCCAGAATGGGTGTTTTGAAGCCTCTTTTTCTCAGTTCTTCTGAAGCTGTATACCCGTCCATTTCAGGCATTTGCAAATCCATCAATACCAGATCGTAAGTCTCTATGGCTGTCTTTTCCAGTGCCTCACGACCGTTTTCAGCCACATCTACTTTGATATCCCATCGCGACAAGAATTTCTTGGCCACCATTACATTCACTGGATTGTCCTCTACAAGCAAGATGCTCTTTCCTTCTAATTGATTATGCGTCTCTAATGTTTTTTCTGTCACTTTCTCCTGATTGTTGCTGATTGCAAATGTTTGAGTAAAATAAAATCTAGAACCTTGCCCATCTACACTGAAAACATTAATCTTCGTGTTTTGCATGTCCAGTATCCGTTTGGTAATAGACAATCCCAAACCTGTCCCCCCGTACTCCCGAGTCGTAGAAGTTGAGGCTTGTGAGAAGCTATCAAAAATAGTTTTGAGTTTATCCTTAGGAATACCAATCCCAGAGTCCTCTACAGAAAACTTGATGGATACTCTTTTCTTTGTTTGCATGATGATATTCATGCTTAAAGTCACGCCTCCCTCATCAGTAAATTTTATGGCATTGCCAATCAAATTAGTGAGAATCTGACTCAGTCTTAAGCCATCACAAACAATGAAATTTGGAATATCTTCATCATATAAAAAATTCAAATAGATGTCCTTTTCCTTGGCTCTGGTATCAAATCCCTTGGTGATATTTTTTGCCATATCTACCACATTCACATCCACCTCTTCGAATTCGATTTTGCCAGCATCTAGTTTACTATAGTCCAGCACATCATTGATCAGTACGTGCAAATGTTCTGCCGAAAACTTCAATGTCTTAAGATCATCTGCATGCTGTTTTTTAGGTTTATCACCAATCAAATAATTGGTGAGCCCTATTACGGCATTTAGTGGTGTTCTGATTTCGTGAGAAATCATAGATAAAAAGTCCGATTGGGATCGTGCAGCAGATTCCGCTTTTTCTTTGGCTATCTCTATCTTCCTGTTGTATCTATAAAATAGAATGATAGACTGGAAGAAGAAAAATTGTTGATACCCTACAAAATAGAAAAGCATGGAGTTCTTCAACCACCCGAAATGTTCTAAAATCACTGCTCCCATCACTAAAAACAGCAAGAAAGAACTGACGAGTGACATGAGCGACCCCTCTCTTTTATTCATGACTGCCATGACATAAGTGTACATCATATACACAAAACCAATTAGCACTGTAACAGAATATGGCCCTACTAATGTGGTGAAGAATTTTACTGGGGCAAAAAGGGTCATTAAAACGAATGTGCCACTTATTATAGTTACTAATAACAAAAACAGTCTAGACGTTTCTCTTTTATATAAATAATAGGAATAATAGGAGAAGAAAAGCCCAGCCATAAACATGGTAATGTATTCCGCCTTGAGTGTGAGCAGCCAAGGCAATTCTGGGTACAGAGAGTGCAACGTATAACTTCCAGAGCCTATAGATCTATAACTATAAAACAGGCAGAACAATGAATAATACAGAATTTGCTTTTCGTGACGACCAAACCAAAATAGCACCATAAAAAAGAGCCCTATAAAAAACAAACTCGAAGACATGATGAGATCAAAAGCCCGTTCTCGGCCTTCAATCGTCTGCATTTTTACTTTTTCTCCTAATTTGATGTCATAGAAACTTCCACCCCGCGAATGCTCAAAATTTGAGATTTGCAAAACCACTTCTAGTGTGTCAGAAGTAACCTTAAACTCACGGGTCATGTATTGCCAATGTGGTTTTGATGTATGCTCTGATGCACCCACCTGCCCATTAGAACCAATGTATTCTCCATTGAGAAAGAGTAGATAAGAAGAATAAAAGTGAGGTATGGTAATCGCTAGTTCTGGCGTGACTGAGTTGACCACTACTTGCAGGCGCTGTGTAGCATAGCCTTCTGAGCTAACTGTGTCTCCATTCACCACATCACCTTTCCACAACTTGGGGAATTCGCGATAAACTGGAGAAATTTTCATGGAGTCAAAATCGGCTGGATATAAAATCCTTTCCCAATAAAACTCCCATTCTCCTGCAAGAGAAATGGGTTGATTTTTCTGAAATTGCCAGGTTCTTAAATCCAAAACCCCCTGTTTCGCCTTGGGCAATTCTTGTGCATCAGAAGCCCAAAAACTGAGCATCAGCAAGCCAAGAATCAAGTGCTTTAGTGGGCTTGGTGTGGCAAAATGAAATGTAAAACTCCAGGCTGAATTCATTGAGAGATAAAACTAACTAAATCAGCCGATATAAGAGAAAGAAAAAGAGGATTGCTAGCTTAAGCAACCCTCTTTTAACGTTAGTTTTAGCTTAGTTTAGCTAGTGTTTCTTTTACTCTCTTGAGTGCTTCTTTTAAGTTTTCTTCAGAAGCTGCATAAGACAAACGGATGCAATCTGGATCACCAAATGCCTCACCAGTCACTAAGGATACATGTGCATTTTCCAAAAGATACAAGCAAAGATCACTGGCATTTTTGATCGTGTTGGTACCATTAGACTTTCCAAAATAGCTACTTACATCCGGGAAGAAATAAAAAGCTCCCTCTGGCATATTGGTCTTTACACCAGGGATATCGTTTAGCAACCCAAACACCAACTCTCTGCGCTTACCATACTGTTCTGTCATGGCCTTAGTGGGTCCCAAATCACTAGTCAAAGCAGTTAAAGTTGCTCTTTGAGCAATGCTACAGTTAGCAGAAGTCACTTGACCTTGAATTTTAGAACATGCCTTGGCAATCCAGGTAGGCGCACCAATATATCCTACTCTCCACCCTGTCATGGCAAATCCTTTTGCCATGCCATTGATGGTAACCGTTTGATCCAACATGCCCGGCAAAGCACCTATACTGGCGTGAGCGCCAGAAAAATTGATATGCTCATATATCTCATCAGAGATCACTATCACGGAGGTGTCTCTCAATACATCTGCTATTGCAGATAGCTCCTCTTCTGTAAATACAGATCCTGTAGGATTACATGGAGAAGAAAATATGATTGCTTTTGTCTTATCAGTCAAAGCCGCCTTCACTTGCTCTGCAGTAGCTTTGAAATCATTTTCAATACCACCCTTCACCAATACTGGCGTACCCTCTGCCAACTCAATAGCAGCTGTGTAACTTACCCAATATGGGGAAAGTACAATCACTTCATCACCTGGGTTCACCAATGCCATCATCACGTTTACAATCGACTGTTTGGCTCCATTAGATACGACGATCTGATCAGCTGTGTAGTTCAGGCCATTTTCGTTCTTGAATTTTTCAGCTATGGCTTGTCTCAAATCTGCATATCCATTTACAGGAGGATAAGCAAAATATTTTTCAGAATCAATGGCTTCCTTGGCTCCTTCTTGGATGTGTTTAGGCGTTTTGAAATCTGGTTCTCCCAGACTTAAACTGATCACATCTATTCCATTTTCTTTGAATTCTCTAGCTTTAGCAGCCATCGCCAGCGTGGCAGACTCTGCCATGTTTTTGATCCTATCCGATAAGTGTTCCATTGATTGATTTTCTTGAAATAATATGGCAAAAGTAGATAAGCTCTCAGCCAATCGCACAGCAATCAGATTAAAAATTTTAACAACTACATTAAAATATGTTCAAAAAACTACTGATTTACTGCATTCAGTTCCAAAGATATAGGGATTCCTCTACGAGATTCGAAAAGGACAACTCTTTAAAAAAGAGAACAATTTGCTAAATATGTCCTGAAGTATAATTGGTTCGAGTGACTATGCTACGCCCCAAAGTGACTTCATCTGCATACTCCAACTCACCCCCTACTGGTATTCCTCTAGCTATAGTGGTGATTTTCACTCCAGTCTTCTCCAGCTTTCTGGAAAGATAAAAACAAGTGGTGTCTCCTTCCATAGTAGCACTCAGCGCCAATATCACTTCTTTCACTTCTCCTGCGGATGCATTTATTCGTTCTACCAAAGAGTCTATGTGTAAATTTTCAGGGCCTATTCCTTCTATAGGAGAGATCACACCTCCTAACACATGAAACATTCCTTGATATTGCCCAGTACTTCTAATCGCCAATAAATCCGGAGTATCCACTACCACACATATCACGGACAAGTCTCTACTTATGGTACGACAGGTACAATCCGTGGTATGAGAGATCACATGGCAGGTGCCACAGTATTTGGTTTCTTTTCTTAGTCGTATAAGTGCGGCTGATAGGTTTTCCGTGGTAGCTTCCTGCTCTTTGAGCAAATGAAGGGCAAGTCTAAGTGCTGTTTTTTTACCAATACCAGGTAGTTTGGAAATTTCCTTTACCGCCTCTTCAATCAATTCACTTGGAAATTCCATTCAGTTATTTAATTAATCACTGCGTTTATTCCAGCATCTAGTATGCCTTCCTTCATTGGTTTGAGCTTCTCATAGGTACCCTTCTTCACCTGACATTTGCCATTAAAGTGAATGATATAGGTGCACTGCTCGGCCTGTACCCTTTCGTGCTTGCACACTTTAATCAGTGTATCAATTACATGATCAAATGAGTTGACCTCATCATTAAAAACTACAAGGGTTCTACCTTCGTCTTCCTTCTCATCCTCCAATACATCTACTAGCTCTTCTTCCTCAAATTGCCAAGACATAATTATTCCTTTTTTATGCTGTTTGCAATAATAATTGCGTTTCAAATTTCAACAAAGATAATTATTGTAAAATTCCCAAGATGGAATCGTCATTAAAAACGTGAGGTGATAAATTTGGCATTATTACTGATTGACAGGAAACAAATTTAAAATATGCAAAAAACAAGCTGGATACTTCTGGTACTTCTCCTCCTCCTTGCAGGTGGTGCTGACGCTCAGAAGAAGAAAAGAAAAAGAGCACAAGACATTCAAAAAGTAATAGATACGGCCTATACCTACAAAGGCACTCCATACAGATATGGTGGCACCTCCAAGGCTGGCATAGATTGTTCTGCCCTGATGCAAAACTCTTATGCACGTGCTGGCTACCAAATACCACGTACGGCCAAATCACAATCAAAATACGGAAAAAAAGTTGGCTGGGGAGGAATAAAGCAAGGTGACATTGTTTTCTTCAAGTTCAAGGCAAAGAGAGAAAAATGGTACCACAGCGGCATGATCACCTCTGTCTCAAACGATGGTATTTATTTTATTCATGCTTCTACTTCACAGGGAGTCATTGTATCTGATCTCAATGCTGACTATTACAAAAAAAATGTAAAGGCATTCAGAAGAGTAATTAATTAGATAAGTTGGCTGTAGAGGACTGTAAATGGCTTAGTTGTGACTGACGAAAAAAGTGATCGACGGTTGAAAAGGATTTACAAAAAATTCTTTAAGAACTTCAAATAAGCGAAAAACCTTTCCTTTCTCATTCTATTCGACATTTAATTTCTTCTATGATGGCATCCAATTGATCAGGCTTAAACCATTGAATTTCTGAGTCCTTTCGAAACCAGGTCATTTGACGTTTGGCATATCTTCTTGAATTTCGCTTGAGTAGTCTAATCGCCTCCTGCTTCTCATACCCACCTTCTAAAAAGTCAAAAATTTCCTTGTAGCCCACGGTCTGCAAAGCATTCTTATTTTTTTGTGGATAAAGCGATTGAGCTTCATCAAACAACCCCTTCTCAATCATCAAATCCATGCGACGATCAATCCGCTCATAGAGTTCCGCGCGATCCATTTCCAATCCTATTTTCAAAATATCAAATGCATGTTCCTTTTTGCTACTTCCTCGTCGAAATTGTGAATAGGGTAGACCAGTAGAACGTGTAACTTCCAACCCACGGATCACTCGTTGAGGATTTTTTCGATCCACTTGTTCATAATATACAGGATCGCTATTTTTTAACTCTAAAAGCAAAGCCTCCAATCCTTCACCTTCCAGCTGTTTATTTAGTTCAGATCTTAGCACAGGGTCAGTTTCAGGCATTTCGTCTAAACCTTCACAAAAAGCCTTTACATATAAGCCTGAACCACCTACCATAAATTGAACTTGGTTTTTCTGAAAGAGATTTTTTAATAATTCTTCTGCTCCCTGGGCAAAGGCGCCTGCATCATAATCCTGGTCTATAGAATGTGAATTCACAAAGTGATGAGGCACCTGTTTCATTTCTTCTTCACTTGGTTTTGCTGTCCCAATTTCCATTTCTCGGTAAAATTGTCTGGAATCAGAAGAAATAATCTCTCCTTTGAAATACTGAGCCAAAGCAATAGTAATTGCCGTTTTTCCAACTGCTGTTGGCCCTACTACTACTACCAAAAGATCCTTCTTGCTCATGAGTCAAAGATAATCGAAGCAATCATGCATGAAATAAAAAAACACCTAATAAATAGGTGAAATAAATGCCAGAATGAAACATAAGATAATCAAACAATTTTCGAATTATATTCATATTTTAAACCTAAAAGAATATATTAGCCGACAGGTTATTAGGTATGCTTTGTACAAAAAATTATTAATCAGTCAAGCAGCAGACGGAGAAAAATATTTGTACTATGTGAAAAGGTTGAATTCTGACTTAGGTCAGCCCTCCTTGTCTGTACCCAAACCTCAAACGATAATAAGCAACTTAATCGGCAAATCGGACGGTAACAAAACCAGCTAATCCGTTTGTGAGAATAGAAGATGGAGGATTTATGGAAAAATTGATTGTTAGGCCCACTAGAATTACACCCCTAATATACTTCGACCCCAATCGTGGTCTGCTTGAGCTAAGAGGAAAATCCAGCCCAGAAAACTCAATCCAGTTTTATAGCAATCTGATAAGAGATCTTGAAGAGTTTGGACGCAATGGCAAACAAAATCTGATAGCGAATTTCAAATTTGAATATTTCAATACAAGTTCGTCTAAATGCCTTTTTGACATTTTCAGAAAATTAAATATTGTCAAAGAAAATGGCTTTGACCTATCTATCAACTGGTACTATGAGGAAGATGATGAAGATATGCTGGAAGCTGGAGAAGACTACGCAGACTTATTGGGCATAGAGTTCAATTACGTAGAAACTCAGTTTGATTAATCAAACTTGGTAAAAAAGCTCAAAAAAAGAGGCAATCAAATGATTGCCTCTTTTTTTGAGCTTAGAATTTTCAAATCGTTCTCGAAGGATCAAATTTCTCAAGATAGTCCGCTACTCGACGGACAAACATACCACCCAATGCACCATCCACTACTCTATGGTCATACGAGTGGGACAAGAACATTTTATGACGAATACCAATCAAATCTCCCTGTGGTGTTTCAATTACACTTGGCTTTTTTACTATGGCTCCTAGAGCCAAAATCCCTACTTGTGGTTGCATGATAATAGGCGTACCCATCACATTACCAAATGAACCTACATTGGAAACTGTATACGTCCCGCCACTCAGATCATCTGGAGTCAACTTATTATCTCTCCCTCTACGAGCTAGATCATTTACTTTCAGGGCAATCCCTTTCAAACTCAATTGATCGGCATTTTTAATAACAGGCACAATCAAATTTCCAGAAGGAAGTGCAACTGCCATGCCTACATTGATAGATCCCTTTTTAATGATCTTGTTTCCATCTACTTGCACATTGATCATTGGATAATCTTTGATCGCGTTTACTACGGCTTCAATGAAGATAGGTGTAAAAGTTAAGGCCTGACCCTCTTTCTCCATGAATGCCTTTTTGTGCTTACCCCTCCACTTCACGACCTCAGTCACATCAGCTTCTACAAAAGAGGTGACATGTGGTGAAGTTTGCTTGGACGCTACCATTCGCTCGGCAATCATCTTGCGCATGCGATCCATTTCTATGATTTCATCCTCCCCAGTAAAAGATATCGACACGGGTTGTGAAGCTGGCTTGGCTGATGCTGTACCATTGGAAGCAGCTGGAGCTGCAACTGGTGCTGGAGTACCATTAGGCTTTCTGGTTTTCACATAAGCCAAAATATCTTTCTTAGTCACCCGACCTTCTTTACCTGTTCCAGATAGTGCTTCTAGCTCAGCCATAGGAATGGCTTCTTCTCTTGCAATATTGAGTACCAATGGAGAGTAGAATCTCCCAGAAGTTGGTTTTTCACGAACAGGTGTAGGCGCTGCGGCACTGGCCGAGTGAGCTTCAACAGCCTCAGCCACTAAAGCCTCTGCTTGCTCTACCACTTCGGCCTCAGGCTTGCTAGGTGTAGGTGCATCTGCACCATCTGTTGCAATGACGGCTATTGGTTTGCCTACTTCTACGACATCGCCCTCATTCGCCAAAATTTCTTTTAATACACCAGCGTGGGTAGAAGGAACTTCAGTATCTACTTTGTCAGTTGCTACTTCCAAAACAGACTCATCTTGCTCGATGGTATCTCCTACTTTTTTAAGCCACGAAAGGATGGTGCCTTCCATTATACTTTCGCCCATTTTGGGCATTACCATTTCTACTAAGGCCATAATGTTTTATTACAGTTTCGGGTCTAATAAGCTGCTAAGTTACTTGATTTAGCGCTAAAAATCACTGTTTATCAAGGGTTTGGCGAAGGAAATTAAGGGCATGAATGGCTGTATATTCTATATTGAGAATCCTCGTTCCGGGTAACTGAATTTTTCGAGTTACTACATTTTTTCCAAAGGATATTGCCATCCAAACCGTACCCACAGGTTTTTCTTCTGTTCCCCCATCTGGCCCAGCGATGCCAGTTGTTGAAATTCCTATGTCAGTTTTAAACTTTTTTCGTATGCCAACTGCCATTTCTGAAGCCGTTTCTTCACTGACAGCTCCATAGGATTCTAGTGTTTTTTCACTCACGCCAAGCTCATCCTTTTTGATATCATTATGATAGGAAATCACAGACCCCCAGTAGTATTCTGAGCTGCCTGGCACGGCTGTCAAACGATGTGCTAAAAAACCACCTGTACAACTTTCTGCTGTGGCTATTTTGAGTTCTTTAGATTTCAGTATCTCACCAACTGCATCTTCAATCTGAATATCACCAAATCCAAAGACATACTTTTTAATGGACGGCAATACTTCTTCTATTTGTTTGTCCATTTCAGTTTCTAAAGCCTCTCGTTCCTCCCCTACACCTGTCAGGCGCAATCGCACCTGACCTTTGCCAGGCAAATAAGCCAAGCCCAAATGTTCGGGCAGATTGTCTTCCCAGTCACTGATTTCTTCAGCCAACCATGACTCTCCAATGCCAATCGTTTTAATCACTTTATGCACAATGGTTGGCAAAGGAAAATGTTTCTTGAGTCTTGGAAGAATGGTTTTGGACATCATGGCTTCCATTTCAAAAGGAACACCAGGCATAGATACTATCACCTTTTTGTCTTTTTCGAACCACATCCCAGGAGCAGTACCTCTTTCATTTCTTATTTTTCTACAACCTGCTGGCAGGTAAGCTTGTTGACGATTGATATCAGTAAGTGCTTTGCCAAATCGACGAAAAATATCCTCTACATCTTCAAGTGCGCTTGGATTAAGCTCAAGTTCCATGTTGAAATATTCCGCTAAAGTCTTTTTGGTAATATCATCCTTGGTTGGCCCCAAGCCTCCTGTAATCAATACAATATCTGACCTCTTGAGAGACTCCTCAAGTGCATCAGTGATTTCCGATTTTTTATCACCTATGGCCGTTTTTCGTCTAACTTTTATCCCAATATCATCTAACTCACGGCTGATCCATTTGGTATTAGTATCCAGAATTTGTCCATATAGAATCTCATCTCCAATGGTGAGAACTTCAGCAAATATCTCTCTCATGATTATCTCTTAATTATTGCTGCTCGAAGATAAACGCATTTGCAGAAAAAGGATATAAATTATTAACTACTAAATCCTTTCTATCAATTTAAGATGGACATATAGTGCATATTTCAAACAAATTCGCCCTTGAATGCCAGGCATTGATTAATATTGAGGCCTATTTCAAATAGTGTACAATGACTCTTACTAAACAGACCCTTTTCAGCCTCGTGGCAATGATCCTATTTTCAAATCTAGTTTGGGCAAACCATCCTGTAGAAGTTATCAAACAAGATCCTGCACCTGAGGCAATAATCAATAAGCTTTTACTCATCGTTCTCCTTAGAACGAATGAAAACAGGGTGACACTGGAGGATGAGTTGGGTTATGATTTAGGTGACTATGGCATCTCTACTGTAAGCAGCCACAAAACACGATTGGCTGGGTCAGAAAGATTATCCAAAAAAGATGTGAGGGCTGTCTGTGACAAATATGGAGCTGATGGGGTACTAGTGGTTAGGCTGGTAGATATAGAAGAGGAAAACAGTTATTCGTACAATCAACGTTCTCAGTACACAGGAGCTGGATTTACCTCAGCCAATAGTAGTGGTGTAGTCATTGCTGGTGGTCAAAGCTATTCATGGGGTGATTATGCCTATGGCAATTATTTTGATGCTGTATCTTCAGACAGAATTGAGATTCAATCAGACATTTATCATGTAGGTAGCGACAAACAATTGATGACTGACGATATCATCATGAGAATCGATCCAAGGGAAATAGAAAACTCCATTGCCAAATTCGCTAAGAAATTGAGTAAGAAAGTTTCCAAACAAAAATATATAGTCAGAAGCAAGTAAGAATTACAGATCAGCTGCCAGTCTGCTAGCTTGATCAATGGCCCTTTTGGCATCTAACTCAGCTGCCACATCAGCACCACCAATCTTGGTGACCTTCACTCCTTTTTGTTCAAGTTCGGTTACTAACGAGTTTTCAGGTAATTGTCCTGCGCAAAGTATGATGTGATCAACATCTAACACTTGTTTGTCTTTACCTTTTATAGTGACGTGTAGGCCCTCATTGTCAATTTTATCATAGCTCACATGCGTAATCATTTTTACAGCCTTGTGCTTAAGGGTTGTTCTGTGAATCCATCCAGTAGTTTTACCTAGTCGAGCACCCATTTTTCCTTCTGACCGTTGTAGCATCACGATCTCACGCTTGGCCTTAGGCATCTCTGGCTCGACCAGCCCACCACGTTTTTCATTTTTGATATCTACGCCCCACTCATGCATGAAGTCCTCGATATTCAAACTTGGACTCTCACCTTCCTGACTTAAATATTCAGCTACATCAAATCCAATACCACCTGCTCCAATGATTGCCACTTTATCTCCAACTGCTTTTTCATGCTTCAGCACATCAATATATGACAGAACTTTGGGGTGATCTTGACCCTCTATCCCTGGGCTTCGTGGATTTACCCCTGTCGCAACTATCACCTCATCAAACCCACCTTCAGCCAATTGGCTGGCCTCTACCTTTGTATTCAACTTTAAATTTACCCCTGTAAGCTCAATGCGCTTTTTGAAATACCTCAGTGTTTCATAAAATTCCTCCTTGCCAGGAATTTTCTTGGCCATATTGAACTGTCCACCTATCTCACTACCTGCTTCAAACAGTGTCACCTCATGCCCACGTTCAGCGGCAGTTGTGGAGTAAGCCAATCCTGCTGGGCCCGCACCAACAATTGCTACTTTCTTTTTATTGAGCGCAGGCAAATAATTCAATTCTGTTTCCTTACAAGCTCTAGGATTCACCAGACAAGTTGAAAGCTGGTTTTTGAAGACATGATCCAAACAAGCTTGATTACATCCGATACATGTATTGATCTCGTCTTCTCGTCCTTGTTCGGATTTGATGATTAAATCTGCATCTGCTAAGAAAGGGCGCGCCATGGATACCATGTCGGCGTCACCATTGGCCAAAATATTTTCAGCTACATCTGGTTTATTGATTCTATTGGTTGTGATCAAGGGAATATTTACCTCACCTTTCATCTTCTTAGTGACCCATGTAAAAGCCCCTCTTGGCACCATGGTGGCAATGGTAGGAATTCGAGCTTCATGCCAACCAATTCCAGTATTAATAATCGTGGCTCCAGCATTTTCAATTTCTTTGGCTAACTGAACCACCTCCAACCAATCGCTACCTTGTGGCACCAAATCCAGCATGGACAATCGATAGATGATTATAAAATCCTCACCAACTGCTTTGCGAACGGCCTTGACAATCTCAATAGGAAAGCGCATTCTATTCGCATAGCTGCCACCCCATCTGTCCGTTCGCTTATTAGTATGCTGAGCAATAAATTGATTGATTAAATAACCCTCTGAACCCATGACTTCCACCCCATCATAACCAGCCTCTTTTGCCAAAGATGCACATCTGGCGAAATCACTGATGGTCGTTTGAATGCCTCTTTCAGATAATGCAAATGGTTTGAAAGGAGTAATTGGCGATTTGATCGCAGATGGCCCTACATTCAATGGATGATATCCATAACGCCCAGCGTGTAAAATTTGCATGCAAATTTTACCGTCATGCTCATGCACCCTTTCTGTCACAATCCTGTGCTTCTTGGCATGAATGGATTTGGTCATTCTAGCAGAAAAAGGAGCCACCCAGCCTTGACGATTAGGGGAAACTCCACCCGTCACAATCAATCCAACACCACCCTTAGCTCGCTCACCAAAGTAGGTCGCCATTCGCTCAAAACCATTTTTAGTCTCTTCAAGACCCGTGTGCATGGAGCCCATCAAGACTCTGTTTTTCAATGTAGTAAATCCTAAATCAAGAGGTTCAAATAAATGAGGATACTTAGCGTGCGCCATGATTTATCTATTGGGTTAAATGCGTAACCTTAATTTTAATAGATATTATCGACTTGATGAAGGGATTAGTAATTTATTATGCATGCATACTTTATATGCTTTGGAATTACATGCTTACTCTACGGTAAAATAAGCGCTTCTACTTATAGGTTTGCCACTGTTAGAAACTCCCTCTAGCCTAATTTCAAAAAGGCCAGTGACTTCAGAAGTGCTGAACGAAATGGGCAATTTTCCTCCTGCGTGTTGGATCTTTGGATTCCAATAGAGCAAGTCCTTGAAATTCGGCCTTCTATCATTATCTCCTGAGCTCATGGAATCTTGCACCTCTTGCTGATGAGCCTGCACAGGCACCAATGGTACATCATTACCTACAGGCTCTACTTCCCCTCTATCTCCTTTAAAGGTAACTATTGAAATCACGCCATCAAAAATGGTTTCCCCGAAATAGTAACGTTTGTTCAGTACCTCGATCCGTTCCACAACAAATGGGGATAAATTCATTAAATCTTCAGACTGGACAAATCCTCCATCAAGCAATAATAAAGTTGGACTTTTGGAAAATAAGCCTGTCGCAGATTCTTCTGTGCGCATTTTAAATTCATGATTTTTTTCCTTTTTGCTCACTCCTACTTCTACAATGAGTTCAATAAAAGTATCTCTCATGGAAGAAAACCGTGTAAAATCATCCAAGTGATAAGATTTGATCCCATAAAACTGTTCAGGTTGTTCAGGCCATTTAGCTGTATTCAGTGTATCACTGTATGCATTGATCAACTGATTTTGAATACTTCTCTTTACAATATCTACTACCCATAACGAGTCAAAAAATATGGGTGGGTCATTGAATGATTTATACTTTGAATAAAATTCAGGTTCCACTGCAAGTGTCATATTTGTCTGATGATTCATCACCTCAAGGGTAGTCACATCTAGCTCATTGTTCGGGCTATATGGCAAGACAAATCCGCCAACGCTATTGGTACGAGAAGCACTAAATTGACGATTTTCTCCAGCTAATGCTAGCCCCACAGGCACATGAGCGACAGGCTTCCCCAAACTATCAAATGCTGTACCCTGAACCAGTCCAGACCTGAATTCTGGTAAATACTTTACTGAGTCTGGAGCGTCCCCATTTTCAATCCAAGTGGAAGCAATGAGTACATCATCTAGCTGAGCTAGCTTAACAGAGTTCAAAAAAGCTGGTGATAAATTGGGAGTCAATTGGTTTCGCCAAGTAGAAACAGATCGGATATTATCAACCAGATTGATCTGATCCACTTGCTCTACAACGAGTGATAATTTACAAGAATCTGCCACCTCAAAACTCATGCTAACATCTGATAGCGCCCTGAATTTCCCAAGATTCACAACAGGTCTGACATTCCAAGGGCCATTCCAAAGTATCCTATCAGTTACATTGGCTGACCCTATACTGAAGGAAGCATATAATAAGCCCTGGGGCAGGGTATTTTTCTGAACTGAAAAAGCGGTATTGACGGCTATGGTTTGAACAATATCTACCTGATCTCTACTAGATATCTTCAATATGCCTTGCGCGAAATCTTCACTGGATGCACCCAATACTTTGAATACTAACGCATCCCCCACATCAATAACCGTCATTCCAATGTCAGTGGAGCTAACCCTTGGCAAATCATAAAATTCAAACTGGTTCTTAGTCTCTAAAATAAATTGGTAATTTGACTGGGTACTTGGGAGCAGGTCAAAGCCAAAATAACCATAATTATCCGTCAAAACATCTATAGTCTCTCCTCCATTTTTTGCCACAATCTTTCCCTTGGTTTGTATGCCTTTTCCAAATTGATTTGTTACGCGCAGTACGACTCTGTTTTTTACGTTGGGCATCAGTGTACCACCTTCCACTGAGCATTTCACATTCAATATAGTCTCAGGTTTTTTCTCAAATTTTTGAGTGAGGTAAGGATTCACAATAGTGAGGGATTGTTCTGAAAACTTATCAAAATTCTTCATCCATCTGGTATAGGCTACCAAGTGATAGGTTCCAGTTTCTATGTTTGTAGGGATAAAGTACTGCCCGTCACCTTTGCCATTTTCAAGCAATAATTTGGTCTGATACACTGGCTCCCCATTGGACTTTAACAATTCAATATATAATAGTTTGCTTAGGTCGGACAATTTTCCAGTCCGTTCGCTATAGACATAAGAACTGAAATACAACGTCTCCCCAACGATCAGATCATTAGCACTTAGGTGTGTATATGCGGATTCTTGGATATTGGATTGTCCGTATACAACAGTCGACAGGAGAGTAAAAAATAGCGCTACGTTTATTTTCATTATTAATCCCAGTATTCAGGTTTGTTTATATCTGCATACACTCTACAGTCACTACATGGCCTGGTAAACAAAATAGCAGAATTGGGTGACATAATCGGAATATCTACGATATTGTAAGTTTCCATCAAAGTATTATTCAAGTCACTAATATTGACCGTATCGGACTCTACGTCAGGATTACATGAACCCCCATAAAACTTGTCTGGACGAAATCCCTGCTCGCCAAATTCACTAGAGATGAAAAAAGAAGTGTCGCTACTCACACCTGCTACTTCAAAAAAACCAAGAACTGGTGACGCAGTGTTGCCTATTTGCGCAATATTCCCAGCTATAGTACCTTTTTGTTTATCAAAAAAACTACCTGCTGATTCATTATTCTCTTTAAGATTTTTATAATACTGATAGGCACCTGGACTCAATGCGTACTGCTTCAGTATTATGCTATACCTTTGATTCAACTGGGCATCACTCCTTTCTACCATTCGAATAGGAAACTCGTTCAATCTGTTCTCTGACAGACCATTAGTAGTCGCTATGATAAGCCCAAGCGACTCTCCATGAGCATAGCAAGTACCTATTGGAATTTCCCTTAAATCAAAACTTTCCGTTTCAAAATCCCACTCGTAACGTGATGGATAAGGCACTTTAACTTGATAATCCTCTACATATTCATATCTAAAATAGGAAGCCTCTGATGTAAGGTCATGCGTGTCTACAAAAAACTGAATGCCTTCTATAATTGCATCGTCTTCTTGAGAAGGCAACGCCAAATACTTGCCATATACACTATCTATTTCTACTGGGTTTGTCAATACTTCAGTAGTGGATTGATAAGTGGTACCGTCCTCTAGCCTGATATTTAGCACGTAGCTGCTACCTATTTTGCCCGCTACAGGATTTTCCGTTTCATAAAGACCACCTTCTGATTCGACAAAATTTATTTGTCCTACTTCGTCTTCCATGATCCAAACCATGGCTCCAGACAATGGGGTAATCTGATCTTCATCCAGAGCGCGTGATATAGAGAGCTTTACTTGATGCTGCACGAGTTCATTGGAGAACTCAGCCTCTATGGCCAGTATCTCCACCGTTTCGCTCACCTGAAAATCATACGGCTCCACGCATCCCAAGAGTCCAACTAAAAGCAACATAAATGTCTGATCTATTCTCATGGATTAGAAGGTAAAATTATAGGTGATGGTAGGTATTGGATTGGAGAATACGCTCATTTTATACCCTCTCACTTCACCCTCTTCTACTCTAAAAAATACAGAATAGACGTTGTCTCTACCTAAAATATTATATACAGAAAAATTCCACGAGGAGTGAGCCAACTTCTTGATTTTATGACTGCCTTCTATGTTTATCCCCAAATCCAAACGAAAGTAATTTGGAACACGAAAAGCATTGCGATCAGAATAGACCAGGTTTTCTGAGTCTTTGTAATTCCATTTCCCAATAGGGAATGTCACAGGCACTCCAGTAGCATAAACTGCACTCAATGTCATGGTGAGCCGTCTGGAAAATTTATAGTTTGTAACAGAATTTAAGTAATGGGGTTTGTCATAACCTGTTGGAAAAAATTCACCACCATTAATTACTTCATCAGTGAATGAGCCATCAAGTTGTATCAGAGAACGAGAATAGGTGTAATTGATCCATCCAGTCAACCAACCAGAAGATTTCTTGACAGACAATTCCAAGCCATACGATTTACCCGGCCCTTGCAACAGATCCGTTTCAATGGCTTTATTGAATTGTAAATCTGCTCCGACTTTGAAGTCTACAAGGTTTTGGATCTTTTTGTAATAGGTTTCAGCAGAGAGCTCAATGGTATGCTTGCCATAGATATTTTTATAAAGCCCTAATGCCCATTGGTCAGCCACTTGTGGTTTGACATGTGCACCAGACAGTCTCCAAATGTCTGTAGGCGCTACAGAAGCAGCATTGAGCAATAGGTGCACATTCTGTCTGGTTCGCCCATAACTGGCTTTGACAGAGCTAGACTCGTTCAAAGAGTATTTTCCTGATAGGCGCGGCTCTGCACCATGGTAGGTGGCTATACGTTCACCACTACTGTATTCGGTCTGATTCACTACAAAATTGATATCCTTTGGTGTATTTTCAGCATACGTTCTCACTGTTCCAGGCCCAACTGCTGAGTAGATGTTATATCTAAGTCCTGCATCTACAGTCAGCCTTTCACTAGGCGAATATCTGGCCGACATAAATACTGCTGTTTCTCTCCCATGCTCTTCGCTAAGGGCATCCTCTGATACAAGAGAAGCAGTCCCAGTAGGCGTTTTGCTACCTGGCTGCACGTGAATAACCTTAGCTTCCGCTCCAAATTTAAGATTCAAATTTTCTGACATAAAGCGATCAAACTTGAGGGAAGCCAAACGCTCTTTTACTGCAAAATCAATTCTAAAAGACTGAGTGGGCAACACGTCATAGCCGATATGGTAGTCATAGTTGGTCACTCCTCCATGCAAATTTCCTTGCCATTTATCATTGAATACGTGCTTCCAATTGAAAGAAAGCACTTTATTGGAATATGAAAAGTCTGTATATGAAAGTAGTGTATCAGAAGACAATTGAAATTTATCAAAGCTGTAATAGCCAGAAACAGCTAACTCATCTTTTTCTCCAATTTTATAATCCAACTTTCCAACCAAATCATAAAAGGCAGCTTCATTGTTTTTTAAAGGAGAGTCCTTGATTTTTTTCAAAACATAATCTGAATAAGTAGCTCTCCCCCCTACCATCAATGAAGGCCCTTTTTTACCTATGGGTGCTTCCAATGTCAGCCTCGATGTCACTGGGCCTATACCTCCAGATCCAGAAAATTTGCGTGAATCTAGTTTTTTAGTTTTCACATCAAACACAGAAGACAGGCGCCCTCCAAACTCAGACGGAATACCACTTTTGTACAATTCCATGCCTGACAATGCGTCACTATTAAAAACAGAAAAGAATCCAAAGAAGTGATTGGTGTTGTAAATGGGTGTACCATCCAGAAGAAACAGGTTCTGGTCTGCCTTTCCTCCGCGAATATTGATACCTGCAGATCCTTCACCCAAATATTGAACACCTGCAGTAGTAGTAGACACCCTGATCAGATCTTTTTCTCCCAACAGGGCAGGAACTATTTTCATACGCTCTGGGTCTATTTTTGTCAGTCCCATTTGTGGGCTTTGCACATTCAATTCTCTATTGGCATTCACCACCACTGCATTTAGCGCAATCACGTCTACTTCCAAATCAATATCCAACTTCCCATCAGCATATACCATCAGCTGACGATGGGTGTTTTTCATATTCACGGATTGGACAAACAAATGATGCCTACCGCTTGGCACAGCTAAAGAATAAAAACCATTGGCATCTGTGGATGTGCCAATATATGGGCTCTGGATATATACGAATGCACCTTCTACAGCCTCATCCGTTTGGATGTCCTTTATATACCCAGCCACTGTACTTTTCGTTCCCTTCTTATACCTGCTCCTAACACCCACAGTATGGAGTATTTCCTCGACTGAGAGATCCTCTGCCCGTTGATCTTGGGCAAAAATCACTTCTGTATCCTCCACATTAGCCTTTTGGTCAAAGAATTGAATAATCGCAGGAGCAGTAACTATTGATGTATTATTGAGTAAAATAACTCGATCACCTATCAGATAATAATCCATAGATGTAGACGCCAACAATTGTTTAATCTTCGTCTCTAACCCACTGACTGCCAGCATGGAACGATCCACTTGCTGATCCACCAACCACTCCTCGCGGTAATTGAAATGAACGTTTTCTGACTTTTCAATAAAAGCTATGGCCCGCTGAATAGGAATCCAATGTGTAGTGTCGAGCTTTTGAACCAACTGAGCAGATGAAAGAGGTATCAGACCAATCACTAAGCAACCTAGGAGTATTAGTTTTTTCATTTTTCAGTTAATAATTGATCTCCATAAGCCAGCCAGGTCAGCATGCCTTCTTCTTGATTTTTTTTCAAATTCATATACAAGGACTTACTGTAAGATTTCATTTGGGCTTTAATCTCCGGGAAACATTTATACATTGACTTTTTGCCCTTGTATTTTATGAATTGCTGACCGTCGAACAAAAAATATCGATCCTCATCTTGAAACACTATTTCCCTTCCTTTGATATATTCATTTTTAATTCTTTTGATATAAAAATCAATCGACTGTCCATCAAAAAACAACTCATAAAAACCTGGCGCATGACCAGGTGCGACTGAGTCCTTTAAATGGATAAATTGATGACCGTGAATAACAAACTCATCCACTTTATGCTGGTTAAGAAGCGTAGGTTCAATGGCTGAAATCTGGACTGCTCTATTTCTGATAATCAATAAATCGTGATAAGTATTGTAAAGCAAATAGAGTCCATTGTACTGTTCTCCAGCAAAAGTGAGTTGTCCTTCACTCCATTTATTACTCTCTAAATAGGGGCTCTGCTTTGAAGCTATATATGGCAGTGGGTAAAAGGAGCCTTCAAGTACTGGAACGTTTTTGTATCCGACACTTTGGTCATACCAAGCGGCTATATCACCATCAAGATTGAGGTCACCCACGGCATATTGTCCCAAAGCATTTGAAACTTGTAAAAAGAGAAAAGTGGCCAATGCCACTTGAAGTAACTTATTCAAAATATTATAACCGTATTTTTTACAAGTATAAATTAAATTTAATCAACACATGGACGGTATTTCTCACAAATGGCAAAGCTTATCCTTTCTCAGTAATTTTTTCGAATGAATAGGAATGAAGAAATAATGTGAATCATTGAATATAGGCCAGTACATTCTTACATTACCTTCATTGAATGAAAACATTATATTATCTCTTAATTGCATGTCAAATTTTGTTAGCTACCTGTATATCTTCTGAGAATGAAACTGCGATTTATCTTATAGGTGACTCGACCGTGGCAGACTATTCAGGCAATTATGATGAAGGAAAAGACTACTACAAAACACGTTTCCCACTCACAGGCTGGGGTCAGGTATTTCAAGGATTTTTTCTTGACAACCAACATTCGCTCCTAAGTGCTACACTGGTTTCAAATAGCTTTAGGGTAATAAATAAGGCAAGAGGTGGTAGAAGTACTCGTACTTTCTTTCAAGAAGGTCGCTGGAGGAAAGTGTATGACAGTCTGAGACCTGGTGATTTGGTCATCATGCAGTTTGGGCACAATGACGCCTCAGAGCAGAAGCCACTCAGATATGTAAACCTAGAGGGCTATGGGGAGTTTCTTAGATTATATGTGCGCCAAAGTCGTGACAAACAAGCCATTCCTATCATTCTTACACCAGTGGCAAGAAATTATCCTTGGGAAGGTGGTCATCTTCAAAATGTACATGGCAAATACCCTGATGCTGCCAAATCAATAGCTGAAGAAATGAATGTATTGTTTATTGATCTCAATCAATTGTCTATGGATGCGTTTTCAGCAAAAGGCCAGGACTATGTGACCAACCAATATTTCATGAATTTTCCAGCTGGACTTTACGAAGCTTATCCAGAAGGGCAATCAGATAACACACACTTTCAACCTGAAGGTGCAGAGGCAGTGGCAAAATTGGTATATGATGCGCTAAAGACACTCAAACCCTGAAAAATGGAAAAAGCAGACACTCCCGTCTGCTTTTTCACAAGTAGGTAAATAAAAATCTTAATCTTCGTTGGCTGGCTTGCCAATCGTAGCCAAAATACCTCCGTCCACATAAATCACCTGACCATTCACGAAACTACTGGCCTTAGAGGCCAAGAAGATGGCTGCACCTTGTAGATCATTGGGATCCCCCCACTTACCAGCAGGTGTACGTCCCACTATAAAATCATTGAACGGATGACCATCTGCACGAATAGGAGCCGTCTGGCTGGTCGCAAAATACCCAGGGCCAATTCCATTGATTTGGATGTTGTGTCTGGCCCACTCTGTGGCCATGTTTTGTGTGAGCATTTTCAGGCCACCTTTTGCAGCTGCATAAGCACCCACTGTGTTTCTTCCTAGCTCGCTCATCATCGAACAAATGTTGATGATTTTGCCGCTTTTACGAGCAATCATACCTTTCACAACTGTTTTAGACACGATAAATGGGCTCACCAAATCTACTTTGATTACCTGCTCAAAATCAGCTACTTCCATTTCTTCCAGTGGTGTTCTTTTGATGATTCCAGCATTGTTTACCAAAATATCAATCATCCCAACTTCAGCTTCTATGGCCGCTATATTTTCCTGTACTGCACTTTCATCAGTCACATCAAAGAGATAACCCTTCACCTCTAACCCATTCGCTTTGTAGACAGCAATGGCCTCATCTATTTTAACTTGAGACGAATGGCCATTGATCGCTAATTGGGCACCTGCTTTGCCCAATCCAATAGCCATCGCCATGCCCAGTCCGTGCGTTCCACCCGTAACTAAGGCTACTTTTCCTTTTAAATCAAATAATTCTAATGACATACGCTATTATTTCAGTTGATTGATATCACAAACATCCATATCGCCATAGTCAAGATTCTCACCTGCCATGCCCCATATAAAGGTATAGTTAGATGTACCTGCACCAGAGTGAATCGACCATGGAGCTGAGATCACAGCTTGCTCGTTTTGCATCCAAATGTGTCTGGTCTCATCAGTTGGTCCCATAAAATGACAAACAGATTGATCTTTTGGCACTTCAATATAGAAATACACTTCCATTCTACGATCATGTACATGTGCTGGCATGGTATTCCATACGCTTCCACTTTTCAATTCTGTCATCCCCATTTGTAGTTGACAAGTATCTACTATACCAGACACAATCATCTGATTCACAGTTCGTGCATTGGCAGTTTCTGGCGTACCCAAATTCAAGATATTGGCTTTTTCTCTAGTTACTTTTTTTGTAGGGTAGCTCTGATGTGCAGGTGCTGAATTAATATAGAATTTGGCTGGACTGGACAAATCCTTACTTTCGAAAACCACATCTTTCGTACCAGAGCCTATGTATAATGCTTCTTTATAATTCAAATCGTAAGCAACACCATCTACCCATATTTTTCCCTCTCCACCTACGTTGATAATTCCGATTTCTCTTCTATCCAGAAAATTTTCTGACTTTAAGGGATCTATCGTTTCCAAAGCTAATGCCTTGGAAGCTGGAAAAGTGCCACCAGCAATATAACGATCATAGTGACTATACACCAAATTGATTTGATCAGCTTCAAACAGCTTTTCAATCAAAAATTCGCTTCTCAATTTTTCCGTACCTGCCTGTCTGGTCTCATCAGGGCCAATGGCATATCTCACTTCATAGTTTGTATGACTCATGCTTATTTGTACTTTTTGAGTTCTTACTGAACCCGATTATTTACCTGAAAATATTAAGTTACAATAGTAATGGCCTAACCCTTGATCAATTATTCAGTTTTCAACATTGCCTATTCATTTTCCTCTTTCACTACATTAAAAACCCACACATTAATTATTTTACATGGTTTGAAATTTCGAGTAAGTACCATGTATCTGTCTCGATAATTTAAAGTTTACTGTAGGAGAAAGATGGTTGATTTGAGGAAGTTGTTTTTACTATTCGTTTGGTTGCCACTAGAGGTTTCCGCCCAAAGTGTCTATACGCCAGATCTTGCCGATCCAATGATGGAGGATTGGCGTTATTCTTATTTCCCTGAGTTGGATGATCAAGGTGTTCGATCGATGACCTCATCCAATGGAAGTAATGTCTGTTGGTTTGGGTTAGATTCTGGAGTGGTGTCGTACAATGGATTCGACTGGCAACAATTTGGTGAAAAGGATGGCCTCACTGGGTTGCCTGTACAAAAGGTTTTTGTAGATCATCAGGATCAAGTTTTTGCCGCTACAGCTTCAGGTCTTTTTGTTTTTCAACAAAAAAAGTGGGTCAACCTATTTAAAACTTCAGAAGACATAAGATTTGACTTTAAGTCTATCACACAATTGCAAAGTGGCAATCTGGTATGCGGCACTACACATGGTGCTGTTTTCGTTAGCACTGACCAAACGTACCTTCTCACCACGAAAAACAAATGGGATCGAATTCAAAGCCTGGCTTCAAACTTTCAGTTTGTAGAAATTCCCGAGTCACTGCTCATCCACAATGATTTTGACAATATCTCTGATGTTTTTGAAGTTTCACCTGGACAGCTTTGGCTTGCTGTAACTTATCAACTTGAAGATGAGAAAGGAGACATTATGATGTTTTCTGAAAAGGAAATTACTTCGGAAGAACTAACCAGCTACAATTTATTTAGCAAGTACTATGACGTGCAACTGGGGTACGAACAGAAGATCTTAAAAACTTCTAAAGGAGACATTTGGATCATCAACAAATCCAATCGCCTCCCAGCCATCAGATACAAAAATTATCGTTGGGAATCTATACCATACGGCCAACAGTTTGGGGACGACGAATACTCTGAGAGTATCCTCGAAACAAAAGACGGTAAATTGTGGCTCAGCGGCATTGGGAATCTGTACACCTTGGAACCCAATGGGAAATGGAGCAAATACAGCTCTCAAACACTCAACATTCCCCAAGGTCATATTATACTTCATACAGCCAATCATACAGACCTCTGGGTGCTTGGTTATCAATCAGAAGTGTATAGAGTAGACTTATCCGATTCCAAATGGAAGACCTACCAAGGCATAAACTATCAATGTACTACATCAGATGGCACTTCTTGGTTTCTCGACATCAATGGTCATGCCATAGCCAATCAAGGGAATACCTGGAAAAAATACAACAACAAACTGGGTATGATGAACGGGGCCGTGAGCCTCTACAGTGCGTCACAAGATGTGGTTTGGGCAGTGGGTAGTCTAAATAAACAAGCCTGTGCTGGCTATCTAAAGGATGGGAAATGGGTCAATATCATTTTTGATTCCCTCTCTTGGGGCATTGATTATCGTGCCATACTTGAGTCCCAAGACGGCTCAGTATGGGTAGGTGGTAGCACAGATGTCTTTCTCGAACTGGGGCAAACCGGCGGGTTGGTTCAGATCATTAATCCTTACTCAGAAAATCGAAAACTCATCTATCACCGTGCTAGAACCAAAGGGCTGAATCAATTGAATGCCTATGGCATCTCTCAAACGCTAGACGGCAGTATGTGGATAGGAGGAACGGGGCTTTGCCAATTTAATGGCACGGATTGGAGTTATAGTACTAATCCAGATCTGCGAAATTATGTGAACGATGTTCAGGCCGACCAGAATGGACAACTCTACGTGGCATCCAGACAACATGGACTATTTATTTTAGGTCAGAATGGTTGGAGAAATTTCTCAGTACAAAATGGATTAATTAGCAACAACATCATCAGTATAGCCACCAGAGATAGCACTGAAATTTGGTTGGGAACAGATAGAGGCTACAGCTTTTTCAACGGAGATTTCTGGATCAACAATACGTTTCCTGTTGCATTGACACTTTCCTACGAAGGGGGGTCTGTACACTTGGGCAACAAAAAAGAAATCTGGATCAGTAGATCGCTGAGGGAGTGGAAAAGGCGTGTTTATACAGGAAAAACACCCAATCAAAATGTTCGCGACAAATTTGTCACCCACCGTTTTGTAAAAGACAGCATTGCGCCTGAAACCACCATCAACATCTTTTCTCAAGAAGTAGATAATGCTGGGAATACAACTATTTTTTGGTCGGGCAAGCATTATTTCAACAAAACAGATGCTTCAGAATTGCTCTTTTCCTTTCGTCTCAACGATTCCCAATGGTCTACCTTCTCTGAGTTGAGCAACCATACATTTACTGGACTGGACGATGGCACCTATCAGTTTCAGGTGCGAGCTATGGACAAAGAAGGCAACATAGACCTAAGTCCGGCTACTGCCACATTTGTGGTACAACCACCAATTTGGAAACAAGCCTGGTTTATTCTTCTCATCACCTCCTTCTTGATTGCCATTGGTACCTATCAATATCAAATCATCAAGAAAAGGCAAATCCTTGAAAAATTGAATCGCTCGCTTCATACTGTGAATGAAGAGTTGGGGACAAAGAATGATCAGATTCAAAAACAAAAGGATTCACTGGAAGAACTGGTTCAGAAAATCGACCAACTCTCTCAGGCCAAAATGAGGTTTTTCACCAATATCACCCACGAATTCAGAACACCGCTCAGCTTAATACTGGGACCTATAGAAAGACTTACTGCGCAATCTCCCTCTCATTCAAATAATCAAAGTTTCTATGGATTGATTAAGAAAAATGCGCTCAGGCTTCAAAAGCTCATTAATCAACTATTAGAAATCAGAAGGATAGAATCTGGAACCTTAGAGCTCCAGCTCCATAGAACAGATCTGGTAGCGTTTGTAGAAGAGACGAAAAATCTATTCACTAACAAGGCCTTGGAAAAAGAGATCAGGCTTTCGTTTCAATCTGATTTCGAAAAGCTTACGATCTATTTTGATCAAGATAAAATCGAAAAGGTTCTTTTCAATTTGCTCTCAAACGCCATGAAGTACACACCACGGAATGGAAGAATTAGTGTCAAATTGCAAAAAGATGACGCAGATCAAAATTTCGTTAAATTACTTGTTTCAGATGATGGAACAGGCATTGATCAGAATCTACAAGATCATTTATTCGAGCGATTCAGTGTGGGTAAATCTCCAGTAGAAAATGAACTTCAGGAAAGCAGTGGCATTGGGCTGTCATACATTAAAGACCTTATAGAATTTCATCAGGGCAAGATCACTTATCAAAGTGAGCCAGGAAAAGGCACCACATTTATCGTCTATCTTCCCGAGGACATGAAACCTTCTGAAGAAGTAGCTGAATGGGGTGATTATAATCTTATGCAAACAGTAGATGCCAACCTGCTAGCCGCAGAAGTCCCACTGAAACATTCGCCAGCACAAGTGACAGAAGAAAGCAAGCGAATATTGGTGGTGGAAGACAACGACGACATGCGCTTTTTCATCACCAGCTTGCTTCAAGAACATTATGTGGTTCTAGAGGCAGACAATGGACAAGTGGGCCTTGATGTATTAGACAAAGAATATGTGGATTTAATTATCAGTGACATCATGATGCCTGAGCTAGATGGTATTTCGTTTTGCGACAAGGTAAAGGCCAATCCTGTCACCAGTCATTTGCCAGTGATCTTGCTTACCGCCCTGGCGCTTGATGAAAAAAGAATTTCAGGGTACGAATCTGGAGCTGACTCTTACATTGTAAAACCTTTCTTGCCTGAATTACTAATGGCACGTGTCAGCAATTTGCTTGAATTTAGAGACGAGATGAAGCAGCGATTTGCTGCTGATTTAAGATTCAAACCTAAGGAGGTAAAAGTCACATCAGTGGATGAAGAGTTTCTTGAAAAAATAGCTTCTTTGATGGAAGAACATGTATCTAACTCCCAGTTTGATATAGGAAAGATGTGTAACATGATAGGCATGAGCCACATGCACTTTATCAGAAAAGTAAAACAACTCACTGACAAAAAGCCAATGGAGTTGCTCAAATCTTTCAGGCTGACAAGAGCCAAACAGCTCCTTGAGCAGAATAAAATCAACGTATCTGAAGTGGGCTATATGGTAGGTTATGATTTGCCCAACTCGTTTACCCGGGCATTTAAAAATGAATTCGGTATCACCCCTACTCAATTCGCAGAACAGGGCACGGTTTAACCACCCTAACGGGGTTTGAAACCCTGTTAGGGTTAGAGTTACTTAGTTAGATTGTACTTCTTGATCACCAGGTATTTCAATTCCGTATCTCCTGCATTTTTAATTCCATGCAGAGACTGAGATGGACAATAAAGTGTGGTATAGGGCTGCACGATACGCGTCTCACCATTCAAGAAAAACTCTGCTGTACCTTCTAGTACAAAAAAGAATTCATCTTCAGCATGCTGATGAGGTGGATGTGTAGCCATCCCAGGCCCAACTGCACTCAACTTTAGGGTTCTACCATCTAAAGATTCTTTGTTCACAAACCAGAATTGATGCCCAACTTTCGTAGGACTTGCCTTTTCCGGATCATAAGTATTCACACATCTTGAAATGTCCAATGGATCAGAGCTAGGCTCTTGGGCCCAGCTCTGATCCATTAGCGCAAAAAATGCGAACACCATTAATGTTAGTTTTTTACTAATCCAAGTCATGGCTATTGTATATTGATTTCTAATGGTTGATTCAATTCTGCTAGCTTATCATCTAGGTATTTATGAAATGCTTCTAGGTTTTTGATTGCATTCTTTTCTTGCGCCCAAGCCCCTAGGAGATAGTAGTTCACTTCTTTCGCAGGCTTGAAGACAATCAAGTGGTCATAGGACGCCTCTAGCACTTCTTCCACATCTTTGGTATTATAGAAAATAGCCATGCCCAAATTGTCATCAGCTAAACTCTGTTTGCCATAGGTGGCCAAATAAGCCCATCCACTAGAACCTACCAAGGACGCAAAACTTGTTCCAGAATCATGTTTTACAATACCAGTACAAAAATCTGCAATAGGCTGATCGAATTTAATAGTATGCTTGAGGGCTCGATCACCTGTGCGAATAGAAAGATTTGATATGATGCTAGACTTTTTGTCTGACGTTTCCCAGCCATAATAAGAAGTTTCAATCGCAGCTGAGAGCTTATTGTTCTTTTTGATTTGGCAAGTCACAGAATCTGTTTGCTGGAAGTGTTCTACTTGTCCATTGATATATTGGCCAATGGAGCCAATACCCAATGACTTTCCTGCCTTCAGCACATCCATACCCCAAGCTTCGTCCTCATGATAAGAATCAAACCCATCCAATCCTACAGACTGAAGCACAAGTGTGTCCACTTTCTTACCAAAAATGTCCATGGCATTTCTCCAATCCAAATAGAAACGATAGCCTACCAATTCATTTTCTATGCCAGGACCTTCGTATCGGATATAGTAAGAATGATCAGTATGTGCAGCTGGTACACTGAGAAAATCCACATTCTGAAAGTCTCCACCTACATACTTTCTACCCTGCCATGCACCACCAACCTTAGGAGATATTTCTGCCTGTACTTTTTTTTCCAAGGATTGATTCTGAGTCAAATCCCCAGGCCAGTTGATAGCTAATGTGGACTGAGCTGCAACTTCCACATGGACTACCAGCTGATCAGCCCAACCGTCTTGATCAGTGTCTAGCAACTCTCCATTATGCCCTAGCAGGGATACAGATTGTACTTGAAAAGCTTCAGTAAAAAGTCGCTCATCACTCAAAGTAATGACCTCAGTTCTCGCAGAAGGCAAAGAATTCTCAATTTTTATTTTAAGTGTATTTTCTTTTGTCTGACTGTTTTGTGCATGGGTGCCGCAGCCTACCGCGAGTGCTAAGCCCGCCACCCAGATGTAGTTTTTATATTTTATCATGTCTAATTATTGATTCTATTATAGAGGATAAAAATAGGATTTCAATGACATCCACTTTATTCAATAATCAACATTAGCCTAGCAATAACTAGTCTGATATCACTTTATCTAGGAATTGGAGTATATAACCCACTGTGGGCAGAAACCAAGGATCGAATAACCAAAAAGTGTGTGGGGTATCAGGCAGCTCGTGCACTTTAGTATAAATATTTGCTTGACTCAAAATAGTAATCATCTCATCTCTACCCGCATGAAAACGCGGATACTGACTGTTCACAAATAAAATGGGTGGATCTCCTTTTCCGGCGTGCTTCAATGGGGACGCCACTTCCCAATTCTCTTTTGCTGTTTCATAAGATCCACCCAACCAAAGCGCAGCCGAAGCTCCCTCTTCAGACTCAGTGTGATGAAATGCTAATATTCCGTCCAAGTTTATGATTGCTTTTATTTTTGGTGAATTAAAACTCGGATTCACACCCACCAATGTCGCCAACTGCCCGCCAGAGGAACATCCCAAAAGAATAAACCCAGCCGTATCAATATGAAGTTCTTTCGCATACTCAACTGTCCATTGCATTGCTGCTTCCACATCCAAAACTGCAGCAGGATATGGTGCTTCTGCTGAAAGCCTGTATTCTATGGCCACGGTCACATAGCCCTTTGAAGCCAATACAATGCCTAATACTTGCATGTGATATTTGTCTCCAGATTTCCACCCACCTCCGTGAATCATAAAGATCACAGGTAGGTTTTGAGTCTGTTTTTCAGGCCTGTATAGGTCAAGCATCAAGTCTCGTGTTCCTGTATTGTGATAGATCACATTTTGCTGGACGGAAACATCCAAATCATTTGCTTCAGCTATTTTAATATTTGGAAAATCCTTTTTGTACTTTAGATAGGCTCTATTGACGGTGTAGCTGGTATCCTTTTGGACAAATTGTGCCCAGGAGATATTTGCTTTTGAAAGTATTAATACCAGTATTAGAATAGCCTTGTTAATCATTTCATAACTAAGTATAAAAATACAATCGCTTCAACCAAACGCTGACAAGATTTCTCCTGAGGTATAAATGACAAAATTTTATAATTACGCCTAATTTTCTTTTTCAAAAACACCTATATCAGGTGCATTGCCATGGAAGGACAGGCCTACATTTGTGCCAGCATCTATCAAATCACTATCTCCTGCTAATTTCATAAAATCCACTACAGGCAAACTACCATCCGCGTTTCTAGGGGCTAGTAAAAAATCAATATCAAGGCTCTCAAAGTCATCACTGGTAGCACTCAAGCCATCTTGCCAGCTGTTGTGGCTGATGTCTTTGCTAGCCGCATTGAGACTACCAGTAGTCCCTACTACCACACTGTTTTTTACCTCTAAAGAGGCTAAGGAATTACTAGAACTAAAGTTGTAATTCGTGCCATTGTCATAGGCTGCACAGTTAAATAGAATCACTGCACCACGATTGCTATTATGATCAAATCCGTCATAGATATTACCTACTGCCAAGCAGTTTTTATATGTAGCATGATGCGACAAGTCTTTGTCATCACTGCCGCCAGTTTTGAATCCATTTCCATCTCCACCACCAACTTCTCCCGACTTCATGATCCCGTTCTTGATGGCCCAGCAGTTTTCATAGGTGGTTTGTACATGATCAGCACCACGCAGATACCCGTCCCAGCCGTCGTCAAGATTTTGCCAGGCTCGACAGCCTACAAATTTATTACCACTGCCTACACCTAGTTTGGCTGCAAATCCATCAGCATTTTCTATGCTTGCATCAGCATTGTAATAGGAATCACAATTCAGGATCAAATTATCAGCTGCTCCATCATCTATTTGCAGGCCTGTATCAGCATTTTCATAAAAAGAGCAAAACTCAATCGTATTGTTGCTTCCTTTAATTTGCATGCCATTGTCTCCAGCCTTTCGAATATCAATACCTTTGAAATACCAGTAGTCACCCTTGAGTTGGATGCCCTGATTTGACGAATTTTCATCCTGCACGGAGAAGTCCAGGACAGGTCTTTCAGTGGCTTCCGGATTTGTCATCACTGTAATTGGATCAGACACGGTACCAGATGCATTCAAAACCATTCGAGCAGTCATGTTATAGATGCCTCCAGCCACCAGGATTACATCTCCAGGTTCTACATCTAAAAGCGCATTTTCTAACTCCTCTCCAGTGGTCACTTCGATCTCTTTGCCACTCACCTCATCTATACTGCTGATTTCCAAAGTAATCTCACCAGAAATAGTACCCTGATCTTTTGCTGTCCCAATTATTGTTATGGAACCATTTTTTTTTGCCACGAGCATACCTGCACTAGAAATGTCAGCAAGGGATGGGTCAGACACAGACCATTCTATCGACTGATCTGTGGTATTGGACGGGGTGAAAGCAACTTCTATTTGTCGTTGAGTTTCGGTAATGAGATCCTCTGCTGTAAGTACTATAGATTCGGCATAGATAATTACATCTTCAGTTTTTTCATCCATTTCATCTTCCCCACAGGAGCATAGCACGATCAGCATGAGGCCTAATTGTATCATTCCATAAATGTAAAAGGTAATACGCATTAGTCAAATTTTACATTTTTCATACCCACTTCTTTGCTGATGAATATCTGGCCTTTCTTGATCGTAGAGTTAGAAAAATCAACCTGACTATCTCCATATACATTGATCAATGCATTGTCGTTTTTTCCCGAAAGGGTAAGGTTAGTAAAGTTCATCTGACTGGTATTGAACAAGGTCACTGGCTTTCCTTTTGCTACCTTTATTGTCACACCTGACCAATCAAATGCCTCTGCATCAATAATGGTGATCCCCCTATTGGCCTCCAGCACCACATTTTCTAAAGTGATATTTTGCAATTTCATTTCTGGCAGACCTTGAAAAAATCCAGCAATACCTGCCCCTGTTGAAGTAATGTTTTTCATGGAAATGTTTTTAAAAGAAGGAGTTGTTCTAGTTACGGGAACTGGATCAGTTTTTTGTCGTGTCTTACCTACTTCTCCATCCGACCCTACTGGTGATTCGCCACCATAAAACAAATTGAATCTTATGGCCTCAGCCTCAATGTTGATCATGTCGATATTAGAAATAAAGATATTCTCTACTACTCCCCCTCGACCTCTTGTACTTTTAAATCTCAATCCGCAATCTGTGCCAATGAACGTGCAATTAGATACGTGCATGTTCTTCACTCCACCAGACATTTCACTACCTACCACGAACCCACCATGGCCATGAAAGACTGTATTTTTTTTAATAACCACATTCTCAGTTGGGATGGCTCTTTTAAGTCCGTCTTCGTTTTTACCAGACTTGATACAAATGGCATCGTCACCCACGTCGAAGGTATTGTTGTAGATCAATACATTCTTGCATGACTCCAAATCTAACCCGTCGCCATTTTGTGAGTACCAAGGATTTCGAATTTTCAGGTTTCGCAAGATCACATTCTCACACATCAATGGATGGAGATTCCAGGCTGGAGAATTTTGAAAAGTTGGGCCATCCAACAGTACTTTGTTGCAGCTAATCAAGCTCACCATCACAGGTCTAAGGAAATCTTTTACTGCTTCAAATTCCTCTATAGTATCTAAATCAGGTACATTGAAATTGCCTGCTGTATCACCTTTTTTAGATTTTTCACTAGGATACCAAGTCTGCTTATCATCGCTCAGAATACCACCTGATTTTATTTTTCTTTTCCATTGGCCTTCAGTCAATTTTTCTTTTTTGATTGCACGCCACGAATCGCCCGACCCGTCGAAAGTACCTTCACCAGTAATGGCCACATTGCTTAGATTTTTGCCATTGATGGGAGAGACACATCTGTAAGTTTCTAATCCTTCAAAGCTCGTAGCCACTAAAGGGTATTTATCAAAATCATCGTCAAAAACGACCAATGCTCCTGCCTCAACGTGCAGATTGATATTACTTTTAAGTGTAATGGGCCCTGTGAGCCAAATACCTCTGGGTACCACCACTTTGCCACCACCCTTCTGGGTAGCCTGTGCAATGGCACCAGCAAAAGCATCCGTATTGTCAGTCATCCCGTCTGCCACAGCACCAAAAGAAGCAATGGACACAGTATAATCTGGGATATTGGGCTCAAGTACTCTGGGCATATCAAATTCAACACCCTCATATATTCCTTGTTGTTCTTCAATTGCTGGTGTACTATAGTTCAGCCCACCAGCACCTAGAATCGTTAGAACACCTACCAAGACTAATTTTCCAAAACTCATCATTTTATCTTTTTTATTTTAAGGCCACTAGGGCTTTATGATTTCATTTTCATTCGGATTCCAATTTCCAAACACGGCATCCAACGTATATTGATTGGCTTGAACATCTGTGAGCTGGCGCGACCAACTCACTCGACCTTCAGTCTTAGCACCAGATCCAGTAGACCCATACTCTGCATAGTATGACCGCTTTTCAGCGTACCTCTTCCCCCAGTTGTGCCAGCCTTCTGGCTTTATATGCTTTCCAAGTTCACAATTGATAAAAACTGTTCGTGCATCGTCTCGCCAAGGTCGACCTAGATATACATCGTGTTTGGGGGCATCTCCAGTCAACTTGCAATTCAAGAAAACATATCCATATTCCTTTTCTATAGAAGTATTTGCAGCTGTGATGTAATGGCCGCCAGCTTTTGAGAAAATTGTACACTGATCGAAAACGACCTGTGAAGCTCCAAATATGAAGTCAGTTGTACCTGAGATATAACAATTGTAATAATATTGTCGGCTGTCGTTTCCATAAGTATATAGCGTATCCTGAAATCCAAGAAAACGACAATTTTTGAATACAATTCTGTCTCCATCTACCCGCACAGCTACAGCTTGTCCTACAGGCCCAGCACTATTTTCGAAAGTAATATTCTCGGCAGTAAACCCATCTGCAAACACATAGAAACTGGCAGATCCCGAAGTACCCATTTTCTCACCAAAGGAATTGAGTCGATCGGCAAAATTATCATAGGTCAAAATGGTGTTATTCACATCTTCGCCAATGAATCGCACGTTGCTTTTGGACTTTGGAAGTACAAGCTTTTCTTTATATGTGCCTGATTTGATATAAATGGTAGTCACGGCTTTTCTAAAATCAGGAATCGCGTCTATGGCTTGTTGTACGCTCTGAAAATCGCTATCAGGGTCTTGACCCACTACCATATCATATTGAGCCTGGCCAAAACAAATGACCGACCAAACACAAGCAATAGATATAAAGAATGTTCTTTTCATTTAGTTTTGAGACTCCTGTTTTTCATTTTCATAAATGATAGAAGCCATTATAAATGGCCCAACGCCCTTAGGATCATTGTCTCTTTTAGGCTCGTTCACATAGTATTCATAAGATGCGTCGCGATAAGGCTCTCCTCCCAATCCTGCTACTGCGCAGTTGGTAGTTAAGCTGATGGTACCATCTTTATTGGACTTAATGAAACTGTCCAATACGCCTTCGTAGGACTTATTTGCGATTTCTCTATAAGACGCTGCTAAGTATCCATGCTCCACAGCTTTGAGAAAGAAATAAGAAAACATACTAGAACAAGATGCCTCTAAGTAATTGCCTTCATCTCCACCTCTATCCATAATCTGCCACCAAAGCCCAGTCTCCTCATCCTGATATTTAACCAGACCATTGGCCATTTTGGTAATGATGGCTAAGATTTGAGGTCTTTTTGAATGATCTTCTGGCAAATAGTCCAATACATCAACCAAGGCCATCGCATACCAACCTATCGCTCGGCCCCAAAAATTAGGAGATACACCTGTCTCAGCATTAGACCATTTTTGCTCTCTACTTTCGTCATATCCATGATAAAAAAGCTGTTTTTCTTCATCCCAAGTATAGCTATCAATCAAAATGAATTGATTGGCTACATCGTCGAAAAGTGCAGGTTCATTGAATTCCTTGGCGTATTCTGCGAGAAAAGGAGACCCCATGTAGAGTCCATCCAACCACATTTGATAGGGATATATTTTTTTGTGCCAAAACCCACCTGACGAAAGTCTGGGTTGATGTCTCATTTGGTCTCTCAGCGTTTCAATGGCTAGTCTATATTTTTCATCCCCCGTCTTTTTATAAAGATCAAATAGGATTTTACCAGAATTGATTCGATCAATGTTGAAATCACTTTTCTTATAGGTTTTGATACTCCCGTCTTCACGAACCAAAGAGTCTGCATAAAACTTAACGTAGTTCAAAAACTTCTCCTTTCCAGTCGCTTCATACGTTCGCATCATGGCAGAACAAACCAGACCATTGGAGTATTCCCACTTTGGCGTTTCTCTAAAATCCAGCAATCTGGGATCAGGATGGCGAATTAATTCTGAATTAGCCATTTGCTCGAATACAGCTGTCTGTATGGTGGAAGTACTCGTAGAGATTTTCTCACCTACTGACTGACTACAGGCCGAAATGGTTATTAACAATATGATATGCTTGAGCCTATTCATTTGGTATCTTATTTTCAATGATTTGGTTGAGATAAATTTCTAGGTTGGTATAGTATGGGTGAAAATTGGTAGCGGATTGATCTGATCCATCTTCTTTATTGAGTCCCTGTTTGGATTCCCATTCGTCTGGCATGCCGTCATGATCAG
Source organism: Reichenbachiella faecimaris (assembly GCF_900176375.1). Lineage (GTDB taxonomy): Bacteria > Bacteroidota > Bacteroidia > Cytophagales > Cyclobacteriaceae > Reichenbachiella > Reichenbachiella faecimaris. Next base: position 719,959 of record NZ_FWYF01000001.1, read on the forward strand.
TGTCTAGTTGAGAGACTTTACTTTCCAACACAGGCCACCCACCAACATCTTTTTGTGAATCGATAATTCCGTCTTTTTCAGTACCCTTGCTTGCTGTGCCCGCCCTTACTTCTTCCGCTATTCTTTGATCCAACTGATCTCTGGAGCAGGATGCTCCCGCTTGAGCCAATACTTCACTAAGTGCAGTACGTGATGACGAAATTTCATCATTAAGTGACCAAATGGGGCTTGACGGCAAATAGGCTTGAGGAACGTCACCTATCACTCCTGCTAGGTTGTTTTCAATAATAGCTGCTTCCTCCTCTACAATATTGCCTGAGACATAAAACTTACCATACGGTTCTGAAGGTGCTACAAAACGACTACGTTTAGAATTTTTAGTTGCTGGCCCTGGTTTGAAATAGTTGTTAATCATTTGGTGATTGCCTTCTTCTCCTCCATAGGCAGCATTGAATTGCCAGTTATAAATGACATTATTCCAGAAATCAACTTGCTCCTTTTCCGGTTGCTTATGGTATCTGGCACCGCAGAAACGTGGGTTTCTGCTGGTATGATGCGCCAAAAGATTGTGATGGAAGCTTGCACCTTTTCCTCCCCAAATACCACCATAGCCATGTGTTCCTTTTTTATGCACAGATAGATTAAGACTCTCTGTGATCATGCACCATTGCAAGGTGAAGTTTTCATTGTCATAGAAGGTTGCGGTCTCGTCTGTACCCCAGCTAAATGAACAGTGATCAATAATGATATTGTTGTGTCTAGTGGCGCTCACAGCATCTCCTTCTATACCAGCTGAGTCACCCATTCTGACTCTGATATATCTAATGATTACTTGATCAGCTTTAATTTTCAATGGATAATTGGCAATACAAATACCATTTCCAGGTGCACTTTGTCCAGCAATCGTGACACTGTCATTTTTGATTTCCAATGGAGATTCTAGAAAGATGGTACCTGAAAGATCAAATAAGACAGTTGTTGCGCCTTCCTTCTTTAGCGCTGCACGTAAACTTCCTGGGCCATTGTCTTTCAAATTGGTGACATGCACCACTTCTCCTCCTCTACCACCTGATACATAGCGACCGTGACCCTCTGCGCCCGGAAAAGCAAGGGACTGACTCTGCATTTCGTTTATGAAAGCAATTGAAACCAATATTGTCAGTAGCTTTTGCATCAGTTTTTTAAATTTTCGAGAAAATTGAAACGGTATTTTTTTATTTCTTCAATGACCAACTGGCACATTTTAATTGCCCCTTTTTTTGAAAAGTGTGTATTGTCGTGTTTCCCATCAGGATAATACTCATTCGTTCCTGGTTCAATCCACAGATAAAGTTCCTTTGAAGGTTCTTCACCCAGTTGGTTTACTAAATTTTCAGTCACCACTTGCATATCCACAAAGGGGACATTCATTTCACTGGCAACAGATCTGGCTACAAAAGGATAGGCGCCATGTGTGTCTTCGAGTACTCCGTGTTCATTGAAATTTCTTCGTACGATTGAACTAAACATCACTGGAATAGCTCCTTTTGATTTAGTTTCTCTAATCATTTTTTCAAGATTGAATCTATAGCCAGAATATGGATTAGTGTATCGCTTAGGGTGCTGTACTTTCTGATCATTATGCCCAAACTGAATGAACACATAATCTCCTGCATCTAGCTCCTCAACTACCTTTTGCCATCTCCCTTCATTTATGAAACTTTTGGTACTACGCCCATTTTTGGCGTGGTTCACGACAGTTACCTGATCATCAAAGCATTTGGGTAAAACTTGTCCCCACCCAAACTCTGGATTGGTTTCAGGATTGTCTTTGTCGGCCATGGTAGAATCTCCTACAAGATGTAGGGTGTATTCTTCAGGCTGACATGCGCTCAGGCACACTACAAGCAGGCAGATTTGAAAAAATCGCATAAAGGGTGATTTAGGAGAGGTCTCCTGAAAAGTCCACTTTTGAAAAACCTGTCGGCCCGAGCGACGTTCCGCTCAGTCCTACAGTTTTTTAAACTTTTCAGGAGACTTCAAATTTCAATCTTAGTTCGTTTGATAAACTACTTTGAAGTCTAGCCTGTAGCTATCCCCCTTTCTATTTCCATTGTTGTCAATGGTTTCTCTGATGATCACCAAGCACTGCGCACCCCAATCAGTCTCGAAATACACTACTTTACCATTGATGATATCCACACCTGAAGATGAGTGACCAATATCTCTTAGAATATCAGTAGTTTCTGCCCCTTCATCCGTAAGCGTCATGGCCTGGATGCTTTCGGCTGTGGCCGCAGCAAAGAAATCTGAATCCCCACGATCTAGCTTAGAGAACTGTGTATCATTCAAAACCAAATCGGCATTTCCTTCTGTGCCTAATTTGAACTTATCACCATATTCCGTCAAAGGAGAAAAGTATCTCACCTGAGGCGTGCCAGAATCTGCACTAGAAATCATAAAATCGATTTCTTTTCCATTGGTGTCACCAATAATGGCGTCATAGTCATGCTCCTTGCCATCAACCAAAGAAATTCCTATTGAAACCCCAGTTTTTCTTTTGTCAGTACCGTGCAATTCGATCCCAGTATATGAGAACATCTCAAAAACTGGTGACTCTACCACGTTGATAGTGATATTATGAGAGGTCACATTGCCCTTGGTATCAGTAGCCTGAATATTGAAATTTTCCATACCCAAGGCAAAAGAAATTTCTTCAGAGATTTCAAAGTCATTCGCGGCTGCTCCAGAAGGATTGATTGTCTTATAAGTACTTGCTGTTCCGTTTTCAGTCAAGGTATAAACCACCTCAGCCAATCCTGAAACGGACGTAATAGTTCCAGAAATAGTCTCAGTAGGATTTACCGAAAGGTCGACCTCCAAGTCGGTCAATTCAACAGTCATTTCTGGCCCTCCTTTTACGTTGACTTTTCTCTGCGCTTCTACTACGTCTCCTGAAGCAGACTCGGCAACCACTCTTACATATGAAATCCCAAGTGTCCATGGTACTGCCACATCAAAATCATAAGATTTGGCATTTCCATCAAAGGATGTTACTTCTAGAAACGCATTATCATCTGTATAAAACGTAACGTTTACCAAATTATCATCTGCAGCAATATTGCCTGTAAACATTGGCCAATCGCCATCTAGGTCGACAGGAGCAAAATCGCTAGGTGTTTGGTCTATATCAACTAAGATGGATTGATCCTTAGTATTGTCATCGTCTGAGCATGACACAGCCAGGGCGAGTGTCAAACTCGCTAAAATTGAATAAAATATATTTTTCATGATCTCTTAGTTATATGCTGGGTTTTGTGCAAAATCCTTATTCTGATTCAGGTCTATTGCGGCCTGAGGTATTGGTCTGAGAATTTTTAATTCTCCACCATTTCCAGCAAAATTTGAAATTTCAATAAACATGTGATGAGCAGAAGCTCTTTCTACCAACTTACCCGTTCGCTTTAAATCGAACCATCTGTGGTATTCACCTAGCAACTCACGTCCTCTTTCGTCAAGGATATAGTCAAGATCAAATTCACCTGCAGTCGCATCGGCTACATTGGCTCTTGCTCTTACCACATTCAATCTAGCCAAACCAGTAGTCGCATCTCCAGCTCCTAAGTAGGCCTCTGCTGCAACCAAATACGCATCAGCAAGTCTACCTATAATTATGTCTCTTTTGCTCACACGGCCTTCGTCTCCAACCGCACCAAACAGTGAGGTAGGATCATCAAACTTCTTGACGATAATCGTAGCCCAGTTGCCTGAAATGTCTGCACCTTCTGGATCGTAAGTACCAAACTCACGATAGGTAGCAGTAGGCTGAGTAGCTCTGAAAGCCAAGCTATCCGCTGTAGTATACCATGATGGTGCATAGAACTGTGCAGCATTCAATGTAGAATGATCTGCTTCATCAAAATAATCGAAGTATCTGTCGTACACAGTAGTCATGAAGGTCCCTTCCCATCGATCATCTCCCTGCTCAAATAAGCTAAGAGCAAATCTGTTTGGACACAAATTATAACTCTTATATGGTGCATCACCTGCTACTTCAGGGCCACCTGTGTAAGAGCCAAAAAAGTTTTGTTGTCTATTGCCCAACTTACCTGGATCAGCACTTATAGAACCTTCATCAAACTGTACAGAGAAAATAGTTTCTGCATTCATTTCATTATTTGGTGTCCATAGTTCGCCAAACGGTATATCCAAAGCCTGACCTGCAATGGCAGCATCAGCATAGTTTGCAGCATCAGAAAAATCTGTACTTGCTGCAAAACTTTCGTATGCTCTCGTCAAATGAGCTTTAGCCAATAAGAACTGCACAGCTCTTTGGTTCACTCTTCCGTCATAGGCAGAGGTGCTAACAACTGATAACGCCTCGTTCAAATCAGTGAAAATTTGCACGTACACATCCTCTGTACTGTTTCTATCAAATTCAGTGATCGCCTCAGCAATAAATTCAGTGATCAGTGGCACTCCGCCATAAGATTGAACCAAGAGAAAGTAAGCATGCGCTCTCAAAAATTTCAATTCACCCACTAGTTGCGCCAAATCATCTGTTGATTCAGTAATGTCAGCATAATAAAGACCTGTATTGGCTCTCTGGATCGCTACATAGCAGGTTTTGTATAAATGATCTACTCCTTCTGATGATGCGTTCAGATTGACATAACGACTCAAACCTACAGGTTCCTGATCTCTTCCTTCTGAATACATGTCTGTGCCCGCACTAAACATCCAGGCAAAATCTCCATATATTTCTCTCAATGCAGCATAGTTTGCATTTACCAATGCACTATATCCTTCTACAGTGACATAAAATTCTTCTGCTGTCACGTTAGACTTGTTCTCTTCTTCGAGAAAGCTATCGCAGCCTACCAAAAAGATTAAAGTCATTATTAATATTGATATGATATTTTTCATGTCTTTCTAATTTAAAATTTAAGACTTAAACCCAACTGAGTAGTGATGGTACTCACCCTACCTGCTCCAAAACTTGCCTCGGACCACTCAGGATCCCATCCGTCATAATCTGTGAATACGAATGGATTGAGCACGTTTACATATACTCTTAGATTCTGGATTCTCATTTTTTCCAACAGGGCATTAGGTAAAGTATAGCCTAATGAAATGTTGTTGATTTTGATAAATGACGCGTCCTTGTAGTATCCTACTTGAGAATCCTTCCAATACGTACCCGCATTTCTTGGTTGAGGATAAGTATTAGAAGCTTGAGCAGGCACACCCACGTTGTTGGCTGGAATGTACCAGCTATCTATGTTGAGCTTCTGACGGCCTCTATCTCTTACATCTTCAAAATTTTGATGAAACTCACTATATGCCAAAACACCTTGGTTTGCGTAAGCATTAATGTTGAAATCGAAATTACCAACTGTCAATCTTGAATTAAAACCAGCAGTCCACTTAGGGTCTGAAGAGCCCAAGATCATTCTATCATCTTCCGGATCTATTACGCCGTCTCCGTTGACATCCAACACCTTAGCTTGTCCTTCATTTTGGTCATATAGCTCAGCCAATTCCGCTTCATCAGCTTGCCAGATGCCATTGAATTTGTAGTTGTAGTGCGAATTCACAGATTCTCCAATGAACCAATTGTTCCCTACATCATCATTTTCAGACTGTCCATAAAGTTCCTCTATGGTATTTACATTTTTGCTAAAAGTGAATGTGGTTTCCCATCTCACTTTAGCTGTTTCTACATTGACTGTCTTTAAAAGCACCTCTACTCCAGTGTTTCTGATCACTGCATTGTTGGCCTTAATCGTTTCATAACCTGTCTCCAGAGGCAACGTTTGCTCTAATATCAACTCGTCTGTGTCTCTTGTGTACCAGTCCACACTACCTGAAATCCTATAATTCAACAAGCTATAGTCCAATCCGATATTAAATTCTGTAGTCTTTTCCCAACCCAATTGTTTATTGGCCAGGCTTCCTGCTACCCAGCCATTGGCGGAAGTACCGTTGTAATCGTAATAAACCTGATCGCTAAGCGTATTCACAGATGAATATGGAGATACTCTCTGGCTACCTGTAGTACCATAACTTGCTCTCAATTTCATGGCGGAAACGATCGGATTGCCATTCAAGAAGGCTTCTTCACTGATTTTCCATGCACCCGATACAGAAGGGAACGATTGCCATTTTCGGCCGTCAGCCAATTGAGAAGCACCATCCCATCTATTGGTTACTGTAATGACATATTTATTTGCCAATACGTAGTTCAATCTCAAAGCATAAGATGCCAATTGATTTTGGGTAAATGAGTTACCTAAGTTGAAGGTACTCTGAAGACCTGAGCCTACGTTGTGAAAACCAGTTTCAAATGGTTGTTCAAGTGAAGATATATTGCTTCTTTCTGTTCTATTCACAAAAATACTTTGCAAGGCCATGAAATTGAATGCATGCAGGTTACCAATCGTTTTGTTGATATCCAACTGATTGTCCCATGCATAGTTAAAGTTGTCGTATGTGGCCACTTCCGACGAAGCCAAATTACCATTCGTACTTCCTTTGTCTGTCAATACTCCCCAATACTTACCTCTTCTGTAGCGTTTGGTAGCTGTCGCTAAGGCTGTTTTTACTTTGATCCAGTCTGCAATCTGATACTGCAGGTAAACATTACCTAGCATGTTCCATTGTCGTGTTTGATCAGTAGCATTAGCTATTTCCAACAAGGGGTTGTATGTACTTGTCTTGTTAATCAAATAAGTGGCGCCGGTGGGGTCATTTGGATCTGTAAGTTTTCCAGGATTTGGAAATAGCTCTCCTACGATCTCCTCATGATTCTCATCTACAGCCCACGGCGTAAGAAAAGGATTGAGACGAAACGCATCTTGCATCGCATTCGCATTTCCTCTTTCATTATTCGTCAGGGTGGCAGAAAAACTAACGCCTGTTTTGAACTTTTTACTAAGCTCCTGATCAATGCTAGCTCTGAAAGAGTACTTATCAAGCGACTCATTTACAATATTGCCTGTTTCCGTTTGATACCCAAGTCCCATTGAATAGGAAGAGCCACCATCTCTATGATTCATAGAAATGTAGTTGTTAGCCTGCATACCAGATTTGAGTACTGCATCATACCAATCGAATCCATCTAGGTTTTCGAATCTTGTGCTCAAAACTGAATTAGATGCCTGTGAGGCTACCTTTTCATAATACTCATCTGGTGTCAACAGGTCGTAGTCAGCTGTAGTAGCCAGATAAGCACCCATGTGATACTCTCTCCAAGTAGCATAGTCCATCATCTCGGGCAATCTAGCAGCCTCTTTAAATCCGTAAAAAGATTCTACAGAAAAAGTTGTCCCTTTTGGCACATGTACGCCACCTTTAGTTTGAATAATGATGACTCCCTTCGACCCACGCGAACCATAGATAGCGGCAGATGCAGCATCTTTCAATACATCAACACTTGCGATATCCTGTGGATTCAAAAAGTCAATATTATCCACCACTGCACCATTTACTACAAACAAAGGTTGTGCAGGTGAATCACCCTCTTTGACTAGTGAATTTGAACCTCGAATGTTTACATTAAAATCATCTCCCAATCGTCCGGTAGAATTAGAAACTGTGATACCAGCTACAGAACCTTGCAATGCTTGCATAGGGCTAGTTGTACCTCTTTCGGTAATGGTTTGTGAATCAACACCAACAATAGCTCCAGTAAGATCTGACTTCTTTTGCGTGCCGTAGCCGATCACAACTACTTCGCTCAGAGTAGCCGCATCTTCCTGTAATACCACATCAATGGTAGTTCTACTTCCAATAGCTATCGTCTGAGTAGCATATCCAATAAAACTAACTTTAAGGTTAGTGACTCCTTGTGGAACCTCTATCGAATACTTGCCGTCAAGATCTGTAACGGATCCGGCCGTAGTACCCTCTGCAATCACAGCAGCACCTGGGAGTGTGGCCCCAGATGGATCAGTCACCGTACCGGAAACTGTGCTTTGGGCAATAGCGGCTGTAGAAAATAGGACAGCCAGTAGTCCCAGGTAAATTTTCCTCTTCAGTTTAGAAGAGCAAGATTGTAGTTTTGTATACATATCATCTTATTTAGTTTGACTTACGTTAAGCGTCCTCCTTGTATCAATAGTAATGGCCAGATACAATTCGGAATATTCAAATTTGAACAGATGATTTTCGATTCAATATTCAATACTTAACATATGCCTAGCATTTTTTAGAAAGGTTGGTAAATCACTATTTAGAGAAGGTGGGAGCCTGTTTGGACAACTATTAGTTGCTAGCATTTCTAATAGAAGTGGTAAAAATACACAGAAAAGAGCAGAAATCTGGACACACTTACGCCCACCTTTCTGCTAACCATTTGCTCAAAATGAAGCCCCTCTGAGGCCAATTATTGATCAACATCAGGGTAGGAATAGTATCAATTGCCCCACCACTAAGCACCTTTTGAAATCAATCTTACAAATAAAGAATAGAGAATGGTAAATGGTGAATAGTCATCACCACCGTTTGCCACTAATCTTGAAGATCACTATTTCTATCACAGAGTGGTGAGGATTTACCATGTTGTACCAACGTATGAGTGGTACAACACGCAGATACTAACAAAATGAAGAAATTTTTAGATCAAGACTTTTTACTTAGCAATACAGTGGCTCAGGAGTTGTATCACAACCATGCCGCTCATATGCCTATAATAGATTATCACAATCACCTCTCTCCAGAGGCCATGGCTTCCAATCACCAGTTTGCAAATATCACTGAAGCTTGGCTGTATGGTGATCATTACAAGTGGCGGGCCATGAGGGCCAATGGCATTGATGAAAAATACATCACAGGTGCTGGCACGGATGAAGAAAAATTTAATAAATGGGCTGAGACCGTTCCTTACACTTTAAGGAATCCACTCTTTCACTGGACGCATTTAGAATTGAGAAGATATTTTGGAATTGATGAATTGCTTTCTCCACAGACTGCTTCAGAAATCTATTACGAAACTGCTGCATTGATGAAAAAGGATTCTCACTCCTGTATTGGCCTTTTGTTGCAGCTGAATGTAGAAACACTTTGCACCACTGATGATCCTGTGGACAATTTAGAACATCATCAGTCTATCAAGGCACGAATCAAAGCACCTAAAGTATATCCTAGTTTCAGACCAGACAAGGCTCTGGCTATGGATGGTTCAAAAGATCATTTGAGCTACATACAAAAGCTGTCAGAAGTTTCTGGTGTTTTCATCAATAGTCTGGACACCTTATTAGAAGCACTTCAGCAAAGAGTGAACTATTTTCATGAAAATGGTTGTCGAGTTTCTGATTTGGGATTCAATCAAATTCCGGCCTTTAATCCAAAGGCTACAGGACTGGACCAGCAATTTCTATCAGCCCTAGAAGGCAAGACATTGGATCTTGAAAGCATAGAAAATTTGCAGGAATTCGTTTTGACTGCTCTTTGCAAAATGTATCATGCCAAAGGCTGGGCACAGCAGTTTCACCTAGGCGCACTAAGAAACAATAACGAAAGAGGTCTAAGAGAGCTTGGGCCAGATACAGGCTATGATTCTATGGGCGATTTCAGTCAGGCTGAGCGTATGTCAAAGTTCTTTAATAATCTGGATAATACAGATCAACTTGCCAAAACGATCATTTACAACCTGAACCCCAGAGACAATGATTTATTTGCCACCATGGCTGGAAATTTCAATGATGGCAAGACCATAGGCAAATTTCAATTTGGTACTGGCTGGTGGTTTTTGGATCAGAAAGTGGGGATGGAAGCGCAAATGAACTCGCTTTCCAATATGGGTTTATTCAGCCGATTTATAGGCATGCTCACTGATTCCAGAAGTTTCTTGTCCTTCCCAAGACACGAGTATTTCAGAAGGATTCTCTGCAATCTGATAGGTACAGACGTGGTGAACGGAGAGTTGCCTCATGACATAGGATTGCTAGGTAGTATGGTTGAAGATATCTGCTACAACAATGCAAAAAGGTATTTTGAATTTGATCAATAAGGTGAGAAGCATGAAAATAAGAACTCATTTAATAGGTTTTGTTTTGTTAGTAAATAGTATGTGCCTTCTTTCTTGCAATAGCGAGAAAGAAGTGCGTGTACTTAAGCTGGCACATGAACTGAACGAAACACATCCAGTACATATCGGCATGGTGGAGATGGCGAGATTACTCGATGAGATATCAAAAGGACAATTGACTATCGACATCTATGCGAATGGTCAGCTGGGCAAGGAAAGGGATCTCCTTGAACTTCTTCAGATAGGCAGCCTTGACATGACCAAGGTTTCGGCAGGAGCTTTGGAGAACTTCGTACCTGAAATAAAAGTATTGACGCTCCCCTATCTATTTAGGGATTCGGCACATACAGCTCAAGTGCTACAAGGATCAATTGGTAAAAGACTTTTGATGAAAGGAAGCAATTACCGACTCCGTGGCCTTTGCTTTTTCGATGCAGGTAGTCGAAGTTTTTACTCAAAAGAGGCACCCATACAAAGACCTGAAGATTTGGCTGGCCTAAAGATTAGAGTGATGAACAGCCAATCTGCCTTTGATATGATCAATACATTGGGAGGCACACCTACTCCTGTTTCCTTTGGGGAATTGTACACGGCCTTGCAGCAAGGTGTAGTGGACGCGGCCGAGAACAATCCACCTAGCTTCTTTACCTCACGTCATTATGAAATATGTAAACACTATTCAATAGACGAGCACACGACTATCCCAGATGTGCTTATTGTGAGCACTTATCTTTGGAATAGCCTCACTGATCAGCAAAAAGAGTGGTTGCAAGAGGCGGCAGATCGCGCTGTCAATTATCAGAAAAAAGTATGGGCAGCCTCGGTTGCAGAAAGTCTAGAGCAGGTAAAAGCAGCTGGTGTTACTGTTTATTACCCTAATAAATCACCATTTCAGGCAACTGTTGAACCCCTGTACCAACAGTACAAAACAGATCCTGAGCTGTATCAGCTCATACAAGAAATCACTGCAATAAATCAACCATTAAAAAAGAAAGAAGATGAGAGATAAGTTGGACAGCCTATTAGAAACGAGCCTCAGTCTGCTTTTAGGACTCATGGTGATTAACGTCTTGTGGCAAGTGGCCTCCAGATATATACTGAATGACCCTAGTGCCTTTACAGACGAACTTTCCCGTTACTTGTTGATTTGGGTAGGACTACTAGGAGCAGCCTATGCTTCAGGCCAAGGCATGCATGTAGCCATCGAATTGCTTGAAAGAAAACTGTCCGACCAACAAAAGCTATATCAGCAAAAGATCATCCGTTTGTTGATCTGTGGTTTTGCACTATTTACCCTAATCATTGGTGGTACGCGATTAGTGGTAGTTTCCTTTGAACTAGGGCAAACCTCCTCAGCTATGCAATTGTCTTTGGGTTATGTGTATTTGGCTTTACCTCTCAGTGGGGTGCTCATTTGTTATTATGCCCTTTCAGATTTTTTCAACCAATTAAAGCGCAATCATGGAGCATCTTGAAGTATACACCTTAGTCATTAGTTTTCTGTTTTTCCTTGTCGTAGGAGTGCCTGTAGCTTATAGTGTAGGCTTATCATCGCTACTGACCGTCTTGGTCAACATTGATCAAATGCCTGCCTACACCACCATGGCTCAGCGTATGGCTACCGGATTGGACAGCTTTTCTTTGTTGGCTATTCCGTTTTTCATCCTTGCTGGACAAATCATGAATCAAGGGGGCATAGCACAGCGACTCATTGCTTTTGCGAAAGCACTGGTTGGTTCGTTCCCAGGAGGATTGGCCTATGTCAATATCATTGGAGCAATGCTATTTGGTGCTATATCTGGGTCAGCCATGGCTGCAGTTTCGGCTATTGGAGGGACATTAGGTCCTCGTATGGAAAAAGAGGGGTATGAAAAATCTTACAGTGCGGCAGTAAACATCGCCTCGTCGACGACTGGATTAGTCATTCCACCATCCAATATCCTGATCGTTTATTCACTGGCTAGTGGTGGTGTATCCATTGCTGCCTTATTCTTGGCTGGTTACATTCCTGGCATTCTGATGGGACTGGCGCTTATGCTCGTTGCTTTCGTCTATGCGAAAATCAAAAACTATCCAAGAGGAGAAAAATCAACTGTAAAAATACTATTCACTACATTCATTCATGCCTTTCCGAGTTTGATGATGTTGGTTGTAGTGATTGGTGGTATTGTGGTAGGCATATTCACCGCCACAGAAGCCTCTGGGATTGCCGTGCTTTACACGTTCGTCTTATCACTCATTTACAAAGAGCTTTCTTTTGAAAAAATTAGAAGCATTGCCGTGAGTGCTGTGGGAACTACAGCAGTGGTTGCCCTCCTGATTGCCTGCTCCATGAGCATGTCTTGGGTCATGGCTTATGCTGATATCCCACAGGCGGTAACAGCAGGGATATTGAGTATTTCGGACAATCCAATCGTCATTCTATTGTTGATCAATCTATTGCTTCTATGCGTAGGCATTTTCATGGATATGACGCCAGCTGTATTGATTTTCACTCCAATCTTTTTGCCCGTGGTATCCGCCATTGGCATTGATCCAGTACACTTTGGGATCATCATGGTCATGAACCTTTGTATAGGATTATGTACTCCACCCGTAGGATCCGTTTTGTTTGTAGGTATTGGTGTGGCAGGCATATCGCTTGATAAAGTGATCAAACCTCTCATCCCATTGTTTGTTGCCATGATTATCGTGCTGTTTTTGGTGACCTATATCCCTCAGCTCAGTTTGTTTTTACCACAATTATTTGATTAAAAAATTATGCAAGCATTGAATAGAAATACAACATCAATCACTCCCCTTCCAATCAAAGTCCTTCAATTTGGTGAAGGAAACTTTCTTCGTGCATTTGCCGATTGGATGATTGATTTGATGAACGATTCGCATGACTACAATTGTGGTGTGGCTGTGGTGCAGCCCATCGCGCAGGGCATGACGGATATGCTCAGAAAGCAAGACAGTCTGTACCATCACATTTATAGAGGATTGCAAAATGGCAAAGCTACAAGTGAGACTCGTTTGATCTCATGTATTCAAACAGCCATCAATCCTTTTGAAGCCAGAAATGAATACGATCTAGTAGCTATTTCTGATGAATTGGAAGTAGTTATTTCAAATACCACTGAAGCTGGAATTGTTTTCAGAGCAGACGACTTTCCCACCAAAGGTGACTTAGCTGCCACTTTCCCAGGAAAAGTAACACAGCTGCTATGGGAGCGATATGAACATTTTGGGGGTGATTCTACCAAAGGGTTAAGGTTCATTCCAGTCGAGCTTATTGACAAAAATGGTGAGAAGTTAAAAGAGGCCATTCTTGATTATGCAAAGCTCTGGAAGCTTCCAGAAGCATTTGCCAAATGGATAGAATACCATAACTACTTCGCCAATACACTGGTGGATAGAATTGTGCCTGGCTATCCAAAAGATGAGGTCGCAGAGATCCAACAAACTGTGGGCTTTGAAGATAACCTAATCGTTTCGTCTGAAATCTTTCATTTGTGGGTGATAGAGGGTAGCAAAGAAATTCAAACGTCTTTTCCCGCAGACCAATGCGGGTTGAATGTGATTTACACCAAAGATTTGACACCATATCGTGTGAGAAAAGTTCGGATATTGAATGGTGCACATACTTCCATGGTACCAGTAGGACTACTAAACGGCCTGGAGACTGTAAAAGAAACAGTAGAAGATGAGGCTGTTGGCTCTTTCGTTCGCCAGATTATTTTTGACGAAATTGCGCCAACCATTGATCTGCCTAAAGATGAATTGGAAGCGTATGCCCAAGAGGTATTAGAGCGTTTTAAAAACCCATACATCAGACACGAATTGAAAACTATTGCGCTCAATTCGATTTCAAAATACAAAGTGAGAGTGCTCCCCTCCCTATTGGATAGTCTGAATGCTAAAAAGACATTACCAGAAGGTTTGGTACTGGCCTTCACCCATTTGATTAAATTATACTTATCTGATTTTGAAATTCAAGACAGTGAAGAAGTGAAGACTTTCTTTGCTTCTTTTAAATCAGGCTATCACAGTGCTACAGAAATCATAAAAACAGTCTTGGAAAAAACCGAATACTGGGGTCAGAATTTGAACGAAATCGAAGGGTTAAGCGAATTGATGACCAGTCAACTAGAAAGGCTCAATGACGGGACAACTATCTCGAACTTTTTAACTGCAAAGGCATGAATCAGGCGATAACCATAAATGAAACTGACAATCTGGGTGTAGCACTGGCAGATCTATCTTCTGGCACTGCCATTCTCGTGAACGGAAAAACTATATTGCTCAAACAAGATATTCAGGCCAAACACAAGTTTGCACTACACGATTTCGCCCAGGGCGACGAGATGTATATGTATGGTTTGGTGGTAGGTACTGCCAAGCATGGCGTCAAACAAGGTGAAGCCATTACAGTAGAAAATACAGCACATAAGGCCACTGAATACTCCAGCAAAACAAACGGAAAGTTCCAGTGGACGGCTCCAGATGTTAGTAAATTTTCAAATCGAACATTCAATGGCTATCACCGTGCAGATGGTCAAGTAGGAACTGATAACGTATGGCTGGTCTTTCCATTGGTTTTCTGCGAAAACAGAAATATCATGACCCTCAAAAAGGCTTTTGAAAAGGCTTTGGGCTATGAACAAACCAATGCGTTCGCCGACTTTGCTTCCAGTTTGGTTAGCCAGTATGAAAATGGCGCCTCTATTGAGGATGTTAAATTAACTGCTTCACAGCGCCAGCCACAAAGCACCCTTTTCAAAAACGTAAAAATCAAATTCATTACCCATCAGGCGGGATGTGGTGGCACACGAGAAGACAGTGATACGCTCTGTCGATTGTTGGCAGGCTATCTTAAAAACCCCAATGTGGTGGGCGCGACTGTACTCAGCCTAGGATGTCAGAACGCGCAAGTCAGCACTTTGCAAAGTGCCATAGCTGATACATCAGGGACAGTGACCAAACCCTTGCTTGTTTTCGATCAGCAAGAGACAGGCAAAGAGACGGATCTGATAGAAGGCGCCATCAAAGAAACTTTCAAAGGACTAATAGAAGCCAATAAAATAGAGCGCCAGCCTGCCCCTCTATCCAAACTCACGATTGGATTGGAATGTGGGGGTTCTGATGGGTTTTCTGGGATTTCTGCCAATCCTACCTTGGGTCATGTCTCTGATATGATTGCGGCATTGGGTGGCAAAGCCATCCTTTCAGAGTTCCCCGAACTCTGTGGTGTAGAGCAGGAGTTGATCAACAGAACTAACAACCAAACTCATGCTGAGAAGTTTATCAAACTGATGCGTGCTTATGCCAAATCAGCTGAAGATGTAGGCTCTGGCTTTGATATGAACCCCTCTCCGGGCAATATCAAGGATGGTTTGATCACTGACGCCATGAAATCCGCAGGCGCGGCCAAAAAAGGAGGCTCCTCACCCATAGTAGATGTTCTCGATTATACTGAATATGCCAACCATCCTGGGCTCAGTTTGCTCTGCACTCCTGGAAACGACGTGGAATCTACAACAGGTTTGGTTGGTTCAGGAGCCAATGTGGTACTCTTCACCACAGGTCTGGGCACACCCACTGGCAATCCCATTGCACCAATCTTGAAGGTATCTTCCAATACCAAACTGGCCGAACGCATGCCTGATATTATTGATATCAATACAGGAGAGGTAATTGAAGGTAAAAAAACCATTCCAGAAATGGGCGAAGAAATGTTGAACCAAGTGATCAAAATCGCCAGTGGTGAAATCCAATCCAAGGCCGTGTTGATGAATCAGGAAGATTTCATTCCGTGGAAACGGGGGGTGTCGTTGTAGGGCATCAAGAAACAGGATTGGTCAGACGCCTGGTGAGACCAATCCAAATTGGACTTAAAAGCAAGGTCAATGAGATCACTGCCACAATCATTTGATACGCAAAATCAGTGATAATTTCGTTGAAGTAAGCCAATTGTCCAAGTACGAAACTGAATTCTCCAATTTGAGAAAGCAGTGCACCTGCATATAAGCTATCCTTCCAACTCATT
Organism: Reichenbachiella faecimaris; assembly: GCF_900176375.1. GTDB lineage: Bacteria > Bacteroidota > Bacteroidia > Cytophagales > Cyclobacteriaceae > Reichenbachiella > Reichenbachiella faecimaris. The sequence goes on from NZ_FWYF01000001.1 coordinate 735,999, forward strand.
TTGAACCCTCTCATAATTAAGGCGTTTATAAATAGGTTGGTCAATAAAACCACGCCTACCAAAGCTAGAATTATTATGATATGCTCCCATAAAAACCTGATATTGATCAGCATGCCTATGGAGATAAAAAAAAGAGCTACAAAGATGACTTTGAAAGAATATAAGCTCTTGTGAAACCATTCTGTGGATTTAGAGGTGGCTACAAAGATTCCAGCAACAAAAGCGCCCAAAGCTGTAGACAAACCGAAAAAACCAGTAATCATAGAAAAGCCAAAACACACCCCAAAAGCAAAAAAGACTTGGATTTCATGATCATTTTTTAATGCCTTGTGAAAGGGCAACTTAAGCTCTCCCCTAAAAAACAGAAAGACTACAAATCCAATTAGCAAGATTCCACCTATGATTTGCATCCAGATCTCAGTCATGCTGGTTTCTTGACCAGAGAGGTAATTGAGCGTAATGAGCATAGGAACTATCAGCACGTCCTGTACCAAAAGAATCCCTAGTACGTTCTGACCAACCACGTGATCCATTTCTCCAGAATCCTGAAGTAATTTCACAATCACTGCCGTACTACTCAAGCTCACCACAAATCCAAGGGTCAGTATTCGAGCCAATGACCAGTCATAATATTGGCCAATGAGCCAGACTGCCAATATGCTGATGATCACCTGCAAAACCGTGCCCAAAACAGATATTTTCCAATTGGCAACTAAATTCTTCAAGGATATTTCCATACCAATGAAAAAAAGTAAAAGCACCAAACCCAGAGAGCCCAACGAACCTATCAGATCAGGGTCATCTACTACGGCCAGCATGTGAGGGCCTACCACTGCGCCTGTTATAATATATACAATCACATGTGTCTGCTTCAGCATCCTTAATAAAATACCAACAATCACCACTGCAAGTGCAATGGCGACAAACTTCAACAAGAAAGGATTGCTTTCTATGACCGCAAGCATGGTTTCATTAACTTTTAGTACCAGACCAAATTTAACAGATAGAATGATAGGTATAATTCTATGTAAAAAAATATTTTTGGGAGTTGTCCTAAATCAATTTATCTATTCGTCTTGTGAGAAAATAAATCAATTATAAAACTTAAAACATACGACTATGAATCCTGTATCCTGGTTCGAAATCCCTGTCAACGATATGGACAGAGCCAAAGATTTCTACGAGAAATCATTCGACATCAAAATCGACATCAATGAAATGGGGCCTGCCCTGATGGGCTGGTTTCCAAGCAATCCTGAAGCACCAGGTGCGGCTGGCACTTTGCTCAAAGGTGACACCTACGTGCCATCACACGATGGCACTTTGGTTTACTTAGGTGTTGAAGACATTGAAGCTACCTTGAATAAAATAGGCAACAATGGGGGCAAAACCCTTCAACCCAAAATGAGTATTGGTGAGTACGGGTTTATTGGTGTGTTTGAAGACTGTGAGGGTAATCGCGTGGCTTTGCATAGTTTGAAATAGTACACTTTTTTGGTATAGCAGAAAAGCACTACTATCAAAAATGGCAGTGCTTTTTAGTTTAATTAAAGATTAAGGGATAATTTTAATTGAAGCGTATATCTATAATTTAAACACCCATTTCACACCCTATGTATATCAAAAGAAAATACGGTTTTTGGATGACTTTCAATTGGTCCAAAGAACCTTTCATCTTAGGACTCATCTATTCACTTGCCATTTTTGGTGGATCGTATATACTAGATTTTCATATATACATTCCTTGGCAGCCTATCAGCATTATAGGTATAGCAGTCGCCTTTTATCTAGGGTTTAAAAATAATAGCGCCTACGACCGTACCTGGGAAGCCCGCAAAATCTGGGGAGGCATTGTCAACAATAGCAGAAGCTTTGGAGCTGCTGCATTGGCTTTTGTCAGTGGTGCTGATTCAGACCAGGTCATCAAAGAGCTTATCTATCGACACGTTGCCTGGCTTACAGCACTTAGGCACCAACTCAGACTGAGTAGACCCTGGGAACATGCAGAAAACAGACTAAATGGGAAATACGCACCTACGGTATGTGAAGACTATACAGAAAAATTGGATTTAGAATTAAAACCGTTCTTAACTGAAAAAGAAATTTTAGCGCTCGATGGCAAGACAAACACTGCCACCCAGATTATGAAAAATCAGGCCATTCGGCTGCAAGCCCTTCGAGATAAAGGATATTTTGAAGACTTCAGACACATGGAATTTCACCAATTGATAGTGAGCTTTTATGCAGATCAAGGTAAAGCAGAAAGAATCAAGAACTTTCCTTTTCCAAGGCAATATGCTTCTACTGCCGTTTGGCTTACCATAGTATTTTGTGGTTTCGTGCCCATGGGTTTATTAGATATAGCTAAATCTGCCAATGGTTGGGTCTATTGGGTATCGCCCGTCATTTCTGCTTTAATTATCTGGGTCTTCTTCTTAATGGAAAAAATTGGGGATTATTCGGAAAATCCTTTTGAAGGGACATACAATGATGTACCTATTACATCTATTGCCAAAGGCATAGAAATTGACCTACGCGAAATGATAGATGACACGAATATACCTTCTCCTGTTCAGGACGAGAATGGTTTTTTGTTGTAGGCCATCTGATAGCTCAAGAAGTATATTTAGAAAAATGAAGGAAAACTATTAACTTCATACCACTAACAAAGTACAACCTAATTTATCATACCTATGCTTTTTATCACCAATCGTGGCCTTACTCGGCCAAATCCTAAAAAACCTCTTGTAGTAGACTTTAATTTGGATGACAATGACGCCAGATCATCTGTGTTTTTTTGCGAACGAACTAAAGCAGGAAAATACACTGAAATTGGCAGCATACCTTTCTTTCAACAAGTAAAAAAAAGTAAAGCCAAACAGATTTTAATCTACATCCATGGGTTTAATAATTTGCCTGAAGGTGACCGAGAGATCTTTCATAATGCAGAACAACTACAAGCCCTTTTTGATGATAAAGACCCAAACCTTGTTGAGGTGATTCCTATGATTTGGCCTTGCGACAATGATAAAGGTATGCTTCAAGATTACTGGGACGATCAGCGTGCTGCTTATGCCAGTGCAGGCGCATTTAGTCGCGTGTTTGAAAAATTTTTAGGCTGGAGAGATGACGATTATGGTAACAACGACACTTGTCTGAAACGAATTAATATTTTAGCCCATTCCATGGGCAATCGTGTACTAAAGAAAAGTTTATTGGCTTTTAAGTCTATTAGCAGGTTTGGAGATAATGTGCCTATGGTATTCAGAAACATCTTCATGGTGGCGGCCGATGTGGTCAATGAAACCCTTCACCACGATCACCCTGGTAAGGTCATCACTGAAGCTACAAGAAACGTAGCTGTATTTTATGCAGCAGATGACCTGGCCTTGAGAGCCAGTAAAGTGATCAACCTTAAAAACAAAGTGGTCTCAAGAAGACTTGGTCATACAGGGCCAGAAAACATGCAAAAAGTTCCCAAAAATGTTTTCGCATTTGACTGCGACGAGTTTAATAATAAATGCGAAATAAAAGGCCACAGCTACTTTATCAAGGACAAAAAAGGCAAACCTACTCCCGTATTTAACGAGATGCTTAAGGCCATCCAGACTGGCCGAGTCTCTATCGAGTCTAAGGAGAGAAATTCGGTCATTTTATAAGAATTAATGTCACGTTTCTGTTGCCAGATTGACCTGTAATTCCATTAGAACTATATGTTAAACCTGTGGACGATGCGTTAGAACAGTTTCAGCTACCATACAATGGCCACCAAACGGAAGTAACAGAATTATTTGTTGTCATTTTTATCACCAGTCCCTTTGATGGATGAAGCAAAGGGGTTGGGAATACCTACGATTTCAAGAAAACCTTTGCCTCCAAGACCCTTTCCCCTATTTTCTTCGGCTTTGAGGTATTGTTTGAGCGCTTGTTCTAATGGAAAAATACAGAATGCAATGAGGACGTTTATTCCCAAATCCATGACTGGTGAACTTTCTACATTGAAATAATTGACAGCAATAGCCTGCAAAAACTCAATAATCAAAACCAAGGCAAGTACTGTAAGTACTTCTGTGATGATGATGTATTTTTCGCGGGCACGACGATTCATAAAACCAGAAATTACAACCAGTAAAATCATAACCGCGATTTGCAAGCTATAGAACCACAAGGTTTGCCAATATGGAGGATTGATCTCAAAGTTGAATGACTCTAGTTGCTCAATATTTCCAAAGGCGTCTTGCGTACGAATATCAAGACTATAGGCACCTGGCTGTAAATAACTCAGTGTAATCTGAGGCTGACTGATCCACTCAGACCACTCACCATCTACACCAGTGACGCGATACTGATAGGTGGTATTGAGAATACCACGATAGTCTGGTTTGCTCAACTCAAAATAGAATGTATTTTCATCATAGTCAAAAACCCTGATACTTGTTAAATCAATATCTCCTTGGTTGCTTGTGGCTTTCCTAATGAAGCTACGACTCATGGTATATAGGCTATCATCAATCGATTTGTGATATTCCAAGAGCTCGTTCGCGCCGTCTATGACCCAATGGCGGTCATTGTATATTGATACATAGGACATGTCGGGAAATAGGCCAAAAACATCCATCAATTCGACGTTCTTTTCATGATCTATCTTGTACCAGTTCTTTCCGTTGAATACCCACACTTCACCGTCCCGTTGCTGTAGGTGTTTGACTGGTTTCCCCAAAAGCTTCATCAGCGCTAGATCAGGCACCACCTGAAGCTTTACAGAATCGAGAAAGAAATATCCTTCCGTATTGATCAAATACAATCTCTCATTTAAAAATGTGAGCTTGGGGTTGTCAATGAATTGATTTTTATACTTAAAAATTTTGTAATCGAAGTGATCCACTGTAATGTCGTCAAACGCTATTAATGCTGTAGGCGTAGCAAACCAAGTTCGGCCATTTTCATCATTAAAGGCTGTTTTAACCAGATCACCATGCAAGTTGAGATTTTCTGTTTCTACCCATTCCTCACCTTCTTTGTAATAGATTTTGACCTCGTTGTACATGTTGCCCACTATGAGACGGTCATGCTTTTTCTCTGGAGTCACGAATCGAACAGGTTCGTGGATCACCATTTCGGCACTGTCAGCCCTGATGTGAAATACACCACTGGTACCCGCAGCATAGAGTTCATCTTGATACACGAAAAAACGCTCCGTTTTGAAGTGGATCCCATCTACCTGTTTGAAAACCCATTCTTCACCAACCAACTCTTTGCGCATTTTTCGCAATTTGACGTTTTTTGCAACTATGGTCACTTCCTCTACAGGCTTAAATAATTTTTGAGAAGGTTTGTTTTTGTGTTCTTCTTCGGCCAGTTTCGCCTCATTCTGATCCTCACTCTGCTCCGACTGTTTCTTTGCTTTTCTTGCCTTTCTTCGTGCTATTCTTTGTTCTCTTTTTGAAAGTTTTCGCTGTGGCTGCTCCACCTCTTGTTGTCCTTCATTTTCCGATGTGTCATCATCTATCGCTTCCTTTGGTACAGACTTGATCACTCTCTTTTTGACCGTTTCGTAATAAGCCACATTTTTATATCGTTCTACTTTCGTCAAGTGATACACCCCTTCGCTAGTGGCGACATACAAACTCTCATCATAAAAAAACGCTTCATAAAGATGCCCATGCAACCCTTGAAAATTGCTGAAAGTTTTGAAAGGTATACCCAACTCCATTCTGGACAATCCAAATTCATGTGAGATCCACAGACCATGCTCCAGATCTACACCAATGGCATGCACTTCATTGTCAGGCAGGCCTTTTTCTCTATTGATTACTTCTACCGTTCGATTCTGTCTGTAGTTGTAAAGAATAGCACCATTTTCCAGTGTACTTAGCGCAAAATGATCATCATTTATCCATATCCCATTGTCTACAAAAGACTCATTCTCAAATAATAATGCAGATACTTCACTGCGCGTAAAAATACCTGCCTGATAGGTATAGATGGTATTGTCCGTGGTACCTGCCAGATAAACGTCCTCTGAGGGGTGCTTTTCAAAAAATATAAATTCACTTGAATTGGATTCCGGCCAGGCAAAGCTGACCAGCTGACCATTCGCATATTCGTACAGCTCCTTATCCGTTTGCACTAAGATCTTCCCATCTACTACAAACAGTTTGGTGAAAAAATCATCGTAATCTACCAGATTCGTTCGTGAGGTGGATGACTCAGCTACGTCGTAGCGTACAATAGTTTCTTCATTCACAAAGTATACTGAGGCGCCCAAATATAAGGTTTGAAAATAGAGCCCGTCATCATTGGCCACTGAATCCAGCGACTGATATTGCAACTTTTTGTCTACAATTTTTAATAGTCCAAAATCACCTACACAGCCTATATAAAGCTGATCATTCTCATTCATATCCAGTGAAATGGACGCACTTGGGGTAGGGATATGTCGCCAGGAATTTCCATCATACTGAATGACTCCTGACCTGTTCGCAATATACAATTGCCCTTTGCTGTCAGCTTTTATTTGATAGTTCACATCATCTATTCCAGGAATATTGTGATGATGATGGGTAAGAAACAGGTCACCTTCTTGAGCAAAAGAACCTACAAAGGCAAACAGCCAACAATACGTACTAAATAATCGAATTCCCCAACGCATCTAAGGCGATATTATCGAATGAATAAAATTGAGCATCAAATATACAGTTTGTTTAATACCTATCATTACTTTAGTACAATTCAATCATTAAATATCCATGTTTTAGGATTTGTCCATTGAAATAATAATTGACGTATGGATGAAATACTCAAACACACAGCTTAGAGGCCTCGCCCACACTTTATGAAAAATGAGTGGGAGGTGCATAACACAAGTAAATACGGATCAGTCTGCAAAGTTTTTTTTTGGGGGGGGGATATTTTAAACTACAAGCTCAGCGTCGTCCCATAGCCCTTCAGAGGGAGCCTGGGTCACAGTACTTTTCTGATCTGTGGTCAGCAGCATCCGTACATTGCCCAGCTGGTCGGTCAGGTGGTATCTATTGGGGCGTCTCCCTTCGGGTCGGGCTATACGCACTCGTCTGCCCTCGCACCTCCCGCTTCGGACTCAAACAAAATGCTCCTATCCCTTACGCCAAAAACCACCCCAACTAGGATGGCTCTTTGTTTCTTTGGCTCAGTCTAGCTTTACACTTCTTCTCCGCATTACAAATACTGCTTTACAGCACCTTCGGCAAGATCCCAGTCGCAATACCCTACGCTAATTGCGACCGAGCGGAAATCACCGCATATCTGTATGGCCGTAAAGTCCAAGCTGCAAGCTTGAAACAGCGATTATCTATTTGTGCTCGCACCAGCAGGGGCTCTTATGGATGCCTTTTTTGCCAAGTTCAAAATGGACTCTCTGCTACAGCAATAAAAAAAGCTCAACCAGTTTCCTGATTGAGCTTTCTTATTTAACCTCTTTGTTCTACTTAACTATTCTTCTGTCAATTTAGCGCCAAGAATAAATGACATAAATGCAGCACCAAAAAGAATGTATATAGTCGTTCTTAGATTAAATAACTCTTCTAGAGTTGCATCATCACTATACAAATAACCTCCAAAGGAAAGTAAGTAAATAAATAAAATCATAAAGGCGAAAGCCTTGAAGTAATTGGGAAATCTTATTTTCATGATTCTTATTAAGTTTAAGGTATTTTAGATGAAAATTCGCTACCACCTTTCCAACTTGAAAACCCAAGAGACCATCCAAGGCCAAATCCAACAACAGCGCCAGTTCCAACACCTTGCATTAGCCTTTTAGGATGTACTACTGGATTGAACAAAACTTGAGAAAGCCCAGTTAAAGCCCCTAAAGTGCCATAAGCGACACCAAAAAGTACTCCATTTTCAAATTCATTTTTTGGCATCACTGTAGTATATATTTTCAATGCTATATCAGGATTTTCACGTACTAGATCAGCCATTTGCTTTTGAATCTGACCACTGATGTCCACATTCTGACTAGGGTTAGGATTATTTTGCCCGAGATATCGAGTATTGCTAGCTCCAGACATACCATCAACCCCTTCTGGCATTATACCCCATTGAGTATCATTGTCACCCCCCGTTGCTTGCCCATTACTCGCTAGCAGTCCAGACTTAGCTGCTCTTCTACCTGCACTTGCATATGCAGACATCTCACTGATAAACCCTGAATAAGCCAAGACTGGGCCTGATGACCATTCAGTGCTATTCCAAGAATTATGTAAGTCGTTATAATTTGATCCAAAGCTATATGCCAGCCTACTTCCTCCTTCACTATTAGCAAATAATAAGCCTCTCCCTCTAGTGGAAGAATGCCAGTATCCTCCATTGTTGGCTAAGGCTGCACTTGCAAAAGCAGATTGTTCTCCTGCCAATGCCTCACTTTCTTCTTTAGCTCTTCTTCTTGCCTGTATTTCTGCCATAGTACCCCCATGCCCAAATCCAAAAGCACTGCCTGAGTTATACGAATCTCCATAACCTGCTGCGATACCTCCCCAGAAGTCCCAGCCGCCCATGCCATTATTGGCCAGTCCGCCTCCATAGCTGCTTCCACTGCTTCCATCAAGGCTTTCCAGTAATTCACCCTTATCCATCTGCTTCGGTATATCCCCCATAGGATCATTGTAGTTGATAGGATTGTTGAAGGCATACTGATAAGGGGTCATAGAGGTAAAGCTGCTGGCCATGATATCTATGCCCGTGAACCTGCCCAGGGCTGCGTCGTAGTTTCGGTAGAAGGTCTCGTAGTTGTTTGTGGTTCTGTTCAACTCACTGCCTGCGTTGTACAATCTGTTGTTTATGGTATTTAGATCTTGCTCGTAGCTGCCTGCTGTCTGCAAGCCAAACGGATAATAATCATTGGCCTGTACGATGGGCCCATGCACCTGCTCTACTGTAAAATCATCGAAAAATACGTCCACGCCTGTTTCACTTTCATTGGATAAGTAAATATAGACATATCCCATTTCTTCTATGGCTATTGTATGGCTCAATGCTTCGTGTGGGGTGTCTGTGCCTGTTTCTTGGGCTGCGCTCGATATCTGCTCGAACCCTGTCTTTGCACTGATCAACTGAAAGTCTTTGTCGAACACCATATAGTTCAGATAGGCCTTTGGCACCTCTTGATCTACGCCTGAGCGTGTAAAATCAATAAATGGGGCAGTACTGCCCATTCCCCCCAGTTCATTGGCAATCAAAGCTGAGCCATTGGCGATATTGCCTGCTACTGTATTGAGCAATTGCGTCCACCCTGAGGACTGTGCCTGATCGTAGTACTTGGCAAATACTTCCATCTTGACCGTATCGCCTGGCATTACCTTCAATTGTCTGGCAAAGATCAAGGTATCCCCTCCTGATAGCATCATGGAATTGCGCGTCGTATCTGTCTGGCTGTTGGTGTGATCAAACAAGTCTGCATTGACTACAGCCACTTTTTCATAATTGAAGAAGATACCAGCTTCCACCTCGGCCTGACTGCTTTCCATCGTCGCCTGGGTCACTGTACTTTTCTGATCTGTGGTCAGCAGCATGCGCACGTTGCCCAGCTGATCAGTCAGATGGTACTGATGCTCCCATTGGTCAGATTCCTCTGGGTGGTAGAGGATGCGTCCTTCGCCATGCTGGATAGCTTGCAGCTGATTGTCTTGATATAGGAAATTGCCTAAGTAATCATTTACTTTCTGCACCACTCCTTCTGTATCTGTGGCCTGCTGCCTGATTTTTGCCCCACTGGCCGTATAGGTGTTGGTCACTGTCCTGCCATCTGCAAACTGGATGAAAACGGGCTTGTTCTGATAGTTGTAGGCGATACTGTCGATCCCTTTGTTCAGGTCGCTGGCCATGTTGCCATTGGCATCGTAGGTATATTCGTCTGTTTCATTGGCCAAATCGTTAAAACCTGCCTCATGGCCTGCTGCGTCTGTCACGGCTTGCATCTGATTGCCCTGGTAGGTATAGCTCAGCTGGTCTATGGAGGTCATGGTGCCGTCCAGCCCATTTCTGTTCAGTGTGGTGATGTTGCCATTCAGATCGTAATCTGTCGTAGTGCTGTAGAAGTTTTGCTGGATGGCGTTGCTGCCCCAGTCTACTCCTTTCATCTTATAGTCGGCCGCTGTCAGTCTATTGGCCTTGTCATAGGTGTAATCGTACATGCTCGCGCCTTCGTCTCCCATTTTGTTCCAGCGGACGGCAGCTATGTTGCCGTCGTAAAGCTTATTTGAAGCTTCGTTTTCTGTATAGAAAAATTCCATCCCAAAGTAATCGGGCTGTGCTTCGGTTTCCTGTCCGTTGAGCGTGTGGTCATTGATGCCAGTGAGCCAGCCCCTGATGTTGTAGCTCATATCCATGGACTGCAAGTAGCCCCCTTCGTCTACCTGATGGAGGTTTTTCTCGATCAACTGGCCCAGCTCGTTGTACCTGAGCGAGGCTACTTCTATTTCAGGCTCTTCATCCACCTGCATATAGGATTTCAGCAACCTTCCTACGTGGTCATAGGTATTGCGCTGATGGACGGTATGCTGCTCACTGCCGTTATCGTGTACGGTTTTTGAGTGGGTCACGCGCCCCACAAAATCATAGACCATCGTGGTCACGTCTGTACCTCCCAGGTGGTTGTCGCTCTGGGTTTGGACCGTCCGCCCTTTTTTGTCATAAAAGGCCACGCTGGTGAGCCATTGTGCGGTGCCTAGCACTTTGGTTTTCGAGCCTGTAGGCCATCCCCTCACACGGTCAAAGGGTACTGGCCCTGGGCTTAAACCTGACGGGGCATAGCCATGATCCTCTGTGCCGTCCCTGTCGAAATCGTAGCTGTCGTAGTACCTCACGGACAGCACTTCGGTACCTGAGGTAGGAAAGGCCTGGTTGCTATAGCCATGATCGGTACTGTTTTCTTTCACTTCGTAGTGACTGTCTGCATGACTGTCTACCTGGGATTGCATATCGGCCCTGCTCTTGTCATTGGTGTACAGCCCGGTCATTACCACGCGGTGGCGCTGGTCGTATTTTACGTACTTCCACTGATCGGTCTCCCGGAGCAGGCCGTCTTGCGAGAGTACCAGACGGTCCATGGTATCGTAGATGTAGTATTCAGGGGCTTTGCCCGGTATTTTCTTTTCGACCAAACGACCCTGGCCGTCATAGGTATAGCCATAGGCCAAGGTGCCCAAGATATCCGCTGTAAAAGCATAGGCCCCACTGGCCGGTACTCCGTTCATGGCTTTGGGCGACAGGACGGTTTTGGTCCTTCCCAGTTCATCAAAGACGTAGCCTTTGGTGAGCCATTGGTCGGCTGCATGCTCTCTCTGGGTTTGTACTGTTTTTCCAAACTTGTCGGAATAGGTCCTGGAGCGATTGCCGTTTTCGTCAGTGGCTTCAGTGACCCAAAGTGAATGGGCAGGGTAAAAACCATCAGAAGACGCATCTGGATTCCACTGTCGGACTTCGTCTTCTTCGTTGGTCCTATAGGCATAGCGTACGGTATGTCCACCATCCAACTGCCAGGCTTCCCCTACTGCGCCTTGCTGCAGTACCCTGCCGAGCGGGGAGGCTTCGAGCTCTACTTCGGCCGTGGCTTTGCCCGAATGGGCCATGTTTGCCCCACCGCTCTGATAGTAATCTTTCTGGTCTTCGATCAATTCAGAGATATCAATCTGACTGCCCGTGGCATCGTCCTTTACGAATGGCATAAAGCCCGTCTGTATGGTACTGTTGGGGTCGTACGCCCCAAAAGCCACCACATCTTTCTTCGCCGACGTGCTGTTGATGGCCACGGTTTTCAATGTCCTGCCCAATCCGTCTACATAGGCCACTTGGGTGAGTGCACCTTCTCCCGAGGCAGGGACCATAGACGGGTTGTGCTCTTCTACGAGCAACCGGGTGCTTTGGACCTGGCGATAGTTGGTTTGTGCCGGGGCCGAACGGTCTACTGTGATTTCCTTGTACTTATACTGTATCCCAAAGTCTTCAATATCCACTTTGGCCCTAAACCAAGTGTCTTCCAACAGGGTAAACCTGTAAGCACTGAAATGTGCTTCTTCGCCAACCCCACTGTTGAAGTCGGGATCCAGCAATTGATAGGTACTGCCTCCATCAAAACTGACTTCCCAGTTTATGATAGCGCCTTCATGGCCAGATAGGTCTAAAGTCACTTCTTCGCCATAAGCTGCTTGTGAAGGGCCTGTAAGTAGGCCACTGCTGCGCACTTCTATTTCCAATGGACTGGATATTCTTGTCAAACAGTTCACATCTGTGACCCTGGCCTGAAACTGGGTGGTAGTGGAGACAGTGTAATCATAACTGCCGGTGTTTTCTCCAGGGATCAGGGCATAGTTGGCCCCTTCATCTGTAGATGCCCACCATTCTGTATCGCCATTGGTGACTGTAGCTGATAAAGTGCCCGAACCACCATTGAGGACCAAGGGGTCTCCACTGTCTTGTGTGATGGTGCCTTCGGTTTTTGATTCATTTTTATAAATGGTGACAGAATTAGATGGCTGAGGGTCTCCGCAGCCATTGTCAAAAATGGCTCTAAATATTTCGCCACCCTCAAGGTTTGAAACCAAAAATTGGTCACCCCCAAGCTTTGGTATAACTTTTGAAGTTGCCGTATAACCAGATCCTTCAATATATTCCTGCCATTCGACTAAATCCTGTGTATCTCCGTCAATTTCTAAACCAGAGAAATGGCTTGAACAATCATTCTCAGATGATATAATAAGAGGTTTGGCTACGGTCAGGGGAGTTACAGTAAGTATGGCATAGCTAGAAGTACTTTCACCAGCGTCACAAGGGTCGGCAAAAATGGCCCTTAACCGAGTAGTCTTTTGAATATTTGAATATGGATGTGTTGTTGTGACATTTTCTATATTGGTAGTGATTCCCCAGGAAGTCCCATTATATTCACTCATTTCCCATCTCAACACCCTTCCACTTGAATTTATTAAGGTTACTTCACCATCTGACCCTTGACACACCGTACCACCACCAGTCATGGTTCCTAATGAAACAGGAGAATCGGTTACTACAGTTATCGAAGTTGAGTATTTTACTGCACATGCTGGACTTTGCACTTGTGCCATATATTCAGTGGCATTTACCTGATTAGCCCGTAGATCATACTTTGCGTCAGTTAATGAAATGGTTTCCCAACGCTTTAATTCGCTATCAATATTTCGCTTTTCCCATTTGTTTACATACCCAATATGCCCACTGAGCTCTAAAGGTACTAGAGCACCCAAACAAACATTGATCTCGGAACTGCCATTGACGGTAACCTCACCACCAACCGAAGCCGGACTGATAATTACAGTTGTGCTAGATGAATACGCTGCTGGACAATCATTATTCTTCACCTGTGCTCGATACTCATATGCACCTACTGTTGAGTGATTATAACCTTGTGAGGCACTTGCATTATTTAGTTTCTCCCAGGGATCACCATTAGTTCTTTTCTCCCATTTCAGAATGGATCCCCTATGACCAGATAGGGTAATAGTTCCACTTTTACTTTCGCAGAACGTTCCGCCAACACTTGTAGCACCTCCTTTAGAAGAAGGTTTGATTCTCACCCAAACAGAATTTGATGTGGTTACATTACAACTTGTAGCTTTCACCCTGTATTCTGTATTAAAGCTTACAGACCCAGTCCAGTAGGTACTTCCTCCGGTTTGAACTGTAATCCAATTAGAAGTCTCCTCAGGCCTTTTTTGCCACTCTATTGTCCCTGAGGCTCCACTTATAGAAAGTGTTGCCTTTGCATTACCACATACGGACACACCGCCTGATAATGTTCCTCCATTCGAGGAGTTAACCGTAATTGATTTATTAAGAGTAATATTACTCTTACCTCCTCCACTGCGTAATGCCGATATATTGTTGGAGCTATTCTGAGCATTCTTAAGAGAAACATTGCTTTTTTCCTTATTGTTTTCGGTCATGCTGGTATCATCCATGATATACCCTTCTGTTGAAATAGACCTAAGTGCAGGAGTTTGCTGACCAAAATAGCTTACAGATAAAACTTTATTACCCGTGCTCGTCCATTTAATCACTACAGAAGTGCTTGTACTTGAACCAATAATAGTTCCACCAGTAACAGACCAATTGATAAATGCTCCCTCACTTATACTATAGGTATACTCTCCATTTAAGCATACGCTAGATGGCCCACTGATAGACTGTGCATTAGAGTTGATTATATTAATAAAAACAAAAAGAAATAATACGGCAAATACTTTTTTCATCGCTATAGACATTATTAATATTGATCAAGGGGTAAATCAGAGCAAAGACCGTTTTTCACTACTTTTACTGATTTAACATCAGAGATTAGAATTGAACTACCGAAGTATATGATGCATTTTATATTGTAACTGGAATTTTCCAGCCAGTCCAATGTAGACTGATTACCAACCACCTCCCAATTATCAGGGCTATCTTCAAATGATCTTTGCCAACTATATGATATGGTAGATTCATCATAACTGTCAATTGATTTGATTGAAAATTTGGTACGGAAATCATGTGAGTACCCAGTACAATAACCTTCTGCGAAAGTTTCCACAGCAGCCAAAGAACAAAGGTCAACTGTTTTTGAACCCTCTGCACAAAGTTTAACCCCTGATTCAATTTGAACAAAAACCGTTTGAGATGAAATTACACTGCTGGTCACATCCCCTACTCTAAGTTTTACAGAATAGTAACCTTCTTCTGCATAAAGATGACCAATTGTTTTTTGCCCAGGGATCATCTGCACCCAGTCTGTGCCATCACCAAAATCCCAAAAGAATTCATCATCAGCTACCAATTCAGGATGTCTAAGCTCAAAAACCACCATATTCAATCGATTAAGTCCCCTGTACACAAAATCATAATGCAAGGGCACTTCCACTTCTACATCTGAATATTCGTTTTTGCTCAATATGTTCCTGTCATTGTCGAGTACCAGTGTGTTTCGCAGCTGATCGTCATATTCGAAATAGGCACTTGTTTTTCCTGCCGCCGACTCTGACAACAGCTCTCCTTTCTCCCCAAAGCTCCTGTAAGTGATACTGGCCTCTGATGGATACAATAAAACATCATCAATAAATACTTCTGAATCACTGGTTATTTTGATTACAAAATCAGCAGGCAAGGTGCTAGCGTCAATTTCTTTTTCATGATAAGTCCATCCCAACGGACTTTCAATATCTATGTATCCGTTTCCAAACGAAGAGGTACCATCTACATTGGTAATATCATAAGTCACTTGTGCTTCACCTATTGAAGAGATCCACAAAGACAAAACAAAAGATTCCGTATGATCAGCTTTTATCATATTTCCAGACAGGAAATCCATCAGTCCTTCTAGCTTGACAAACCGCTTCCCAGTTCTTGCCAATCCACTCATTAGTGTAGCCTGATCAATTTGAAAGCCATATTCAGTCCCTTCCTCGAACCCGTCATATAGAAAGTGATCTGCGGCCCCATTCTGTATATTGGCGATGACCTTCCTACTTTGGTCTCCCCAATGCAATCCACTTGTCATCTGACTTTTTTCATTGACACTGGTCAATATTTTATGGTTAGAATCATATCCCAAATTTTGCTGAACCAATTCATAATCAACGTCCTGTTCAAATCCCCCATCACTGACAGTAGATGGTGAAAAACTGGAAGCAACTTTGGTTGTGCCTAAAGCATATTGCTTATGTGGGTTGATTACCCCGTTGCCGAAATCCTTAAAAGTGGTCAGAGATGCAGAAATCAATTTTTCACTATTGTCTGGATGTTTAACTGTACTATGGTACTCTACCGCTCTACCCGTTTGATGCAAACTTTGTAATATTTCAAGTGCCTCTGAAGCTGCATCCTGCGGACTGCTAATAGCGTAATCAGCCACGTATTTTTTATAACTCCGAACTATTGATCCATCGCTATTGATTGTCAGGCTAGTATTTTTCCTGCCGTGCGTCCCATCGTAAGAGCTGATAGTTTCGGTTACTATTTTTTTGTCTGAATCGTTGGGATCAAATAGCGTCTGTTTTACTCGTTGGATTGAGTTTCTTACCTCAGTGAACAACATGTATTTTGCATACACATAAAAATTGAGTGTTAAATGAGCATGGGGGGGTACACCAATACTTGGCAAATAAGTGGGGATTGCTTCCGCTACAAATCCAAATACTGCCGTGCCGCTTTCTGGTTGAACCCTGGTATAGGTGTACTCCAACTGCGAAAGTTTCTTTCCATTTTCGTGGTATATTTCCACGGAACTGAGCAAACCTCTTTGAAAATGGTAATTGGGATTACTGGGAAAGGGATAGACATTATAGCCTGTGGAAAACCTGCCAACCTGGTAATCCTTCCCACCAGTGCATTCTCCTGCCAGATGCGCCTGTGTGGCCTGCCAGTCCCCACCATTGGCAGATTGCTCATCTATGGTAGCCGTTACGTCAAAATTATAAACCGTCCTCCCCTTACCTGGATTGGATACCGCCACCCTTTCATAGTATACCCTGGACTGGCCAGATGACATATCAAAATTGGTCCGAACGGATAGCATCTCAGCTTTTTGCTGATCAGTGAAGCCACTGCCAATATCTTCATAGGACAGGGCCGGGATCGTATCGGCCATACCTCCATATCCAATCTTGGGATCAACAGAGTATGTTCGATAAGTGGCCCCAAAGGCAAAAGCAGGTCTTTCAATCAATTTTCCTACACCATGTGTCGGAGAAATCTTTTGATAGTCATAATCGGTAATTATATTATTTTTATTGCTTACCCCATCATGGACGATGGTCTGTTTCAATCTGATCCCTGGGCCATAATAGCTGCTTTGTGCTACTGGATCGTGGTAAGTATTGGCTTCATAAAACAGACGAGTATTCCCGCCTGTAGGGTAGGTGACCTTGCTCAAGCTCCCATAGTGCAAACCATCAGGATCAACAGATCTGTCAAATTCCGTCACCTCAACCTCTGTGCCTTTATTGGGGTGGCTGGCTGGCAGGGGTTCATAACGGTACTGATTGGCTTGATCCAGTGCCGGATTGTAGTATAAGGAGGGAATCATTTCTCTTACTATCACTACCTCTGTGGGTTTGGCCGGATGAGAATCTGAAAAAGCTTCTTCTGAATAAACAGCTTCTTCTAAAAACTCTGATTCGGGATAGTAGTACAAACGACCAGAGACGGTCGAGCTATTGTTTTTCTTATAATATCCATAAATATCCACCCATGTAGATGCATGAGAGGGCAATTTGCTGTACAGGTCATATACCCCATGGTAATCAAAACTATAACCCTGGTATACCTTGTCCCCATATCTGGGTAGCACAGATTTTAGAAAGGTTCTCTTTTCGTACTCTTTTGTCTTGACAGAAAGCTCTTGCCCTTCAAAAAAACTTGGATATACATCCGCATAATTCAATTCATAGGCAGACAACAATTGCCCATAACGGTACATCTCTACTTTTACCAGCCTATTTTCCGATATCTCATCATTTCTGGTGCTAAACAGAAATTCTACTTTTTCTCCTTCACTGCTCGAAATGGACTTTAAGGTATTGATGGTGTTGGGAATGGAAACAATCCCAAAATATCCTACGGAACTTCCCTTAAACCTATAGTTTTTGGCCAAACCCTCTTGATAAGAACGCTGCAACAATTGAGTAAAACCTGAATCAATGGCTCTCCCAACTGTGCTATAATCAAAAGCCACATGCTGACCATTTGGGTATATGATTTTACTTAGGTTCCACGTAGTGTTGGACCTGCTCAAATACCTATGGGTTTGCATATTCTTAAAATAAGCGGCATTCTTTTCAAAATCGACATATCTGGTGGATTGATCCACCACATCGAATTCGTAAACTACTCCCATCTCGTCTGTCAGGGTAAACGACTCAATATCCTCGACAATTTTTAAGGAAATGAGCAAATCCTGATAGCCCCCAATCTGAACGGCAGAAACTGTCCCTCCCTGAAGTAAATTACCATCTACGACCAACACAAAACTTCCTGACACAAACGGTGTATTGATACGGAAAATATCTGGCTCAGTGTCTGGTAAAGTATACAGGCTTTCTACTTGGGTGTGCTCATCTTGAGATTCGGAAGCCTCACAATCGTCGCCCGAAGGAAGGGTGAAATTGTCTATTTGCTCTTTGGCACCATTATATATCCAACCCAAACCAAGCGCGTCATCTGGCAGTCCCTTAACTTCACGAGAAATCTGCCCTCCAGCCCTAAGCTGCCAGCCGAGGCCTACAGGCCCTGCAACCTGACGCACCTGGATCCCACTGGCCGAATAAGTAAGGCTTACCGGGACACTGCCCACTTCATACAATGGAATTGAAATATTCGCTGTGCCCGTTACATGATTAAAACCAATGCCTTGACCTCGGATTTGAAAAGACACTAACGAAATGAGTGCTGCACAGAAGAAAACAAACCATGTTCCTCTTCCCTTGCAAGGAATTACTAAAGAAAACGCCAATTGAATATATTTTAGACTACGATTTAAGTATCATTCACAACAATAATGGTGAATCAATTAATCTCAAGAAATGCTCCGCAAGGTTACGAACAAAATTTTATTTGGCCAAATCAGATTTTGACCCTTGGACTCGATTTGTTCAAAAAAAGAAAATTCTACGACAACAATAGCCGCTATACCTTCAATCATTTCCTCTTTTGCCAACCTAAAGGTAAAGTTAGGGGGAAGAATATTTCGGATATCTGAGTAAGCTCGTAAGCTCAGGGTTCATCTCGTAGCTCTGCGGAGTGATCTTCTCAAGGTCTAGCAGAAGATTTGCCCGGACATTTACATGCTGCCAGCTAACGTGATTCCTCTCGTCGTACCTCTAGACAGAATGACTTTTATTGACCTAGGAATTAGGTAACTGTTTAAAAACTATAGGTTAGGATAGCTAATCACGAAGAAATATGTAGTGATCAGAATCCACATGACTAAACAAAAAAAGCCTTGCAAATCATTGATTTACAAGGCTTTAATTCTTAAAAAGTACCCAGGGCCGGAATCGAACCGGCACGGCCGTGAAGCCACTAGAGTTTGAGTCTAGCGCGTCTACCAGTTCCGCCACCTGGGCATTTCGGAGAACTTTTTATTGCTAAAAAGCTATGGTCTGGTATCCTCTCTTTCAAAAGGGATGCAAACATATCTAAAGATTTTCAAGAAGTCAATACTCGGATTGAAATCAATCCAATTTTATTTTTTGAAGGTAGGAATGAGCCACTGGAGGCGCTGCAAATAATTGTTTGGTCTCTGGCCAAACCTGACCAAACAGCTCAGAGTGACGATACCTATTTAAAGCAGTTTCACTTTCCCAAATACTATAGGTAGCGTATACATTTGAAGCATGCGCATCTTCCAGCAACTGTAAATGTTGACACCCAGAAAAGGATCGGATCCTTTCTTTACTCTTTTCGAATATTTGAAGAAACTCATTCAATGCTTCCTCTTTGAAGGTCATCCTTACTACCCTGATAATCATGTCTCTAACGTAAAATCAATAAATACCTGATCTCCTATCATCAGTCCCAACAGTTCCGCTCCACTCCCCTGGTTAATACCAACTTGAAGACGTCCCATAGAATTGAACAAAACAAAACATTCACCAGAAGTTACATCTGAATAATGATTGTGTAATTGCAAGACCTTCTCTCTTCTGAAGTTGATTACATACGGGAAATGATCATTGATTTTCCATATAGCATCAAAGTCCGTCTTCATAATATTAGTAATCAAATTACCATAGTGATCTATTCTGATCACATTACCAGCAATTTGCTTTTTGGTCGCCTTAGCTCTAGGTGGCATCAGCCTTTCGACATCTTCTAGTCGTTTACCAAAATCTTGAATATCCTTGCCACTGGCAATCTTCCCTGCTAACGGGCCAAACAAAGTCTTAGCTATAAATGGTGATCTGACTGGCTTCACTCCGTTGATATCCACTACTGCTGCTGGTCTTTCTTCACTAAGCAAGGATATAAGACCTGAATCTTCTCCTATGAAAAAGTGATCTTCCAGCTTTACAGCTACATTCTTAACAATCCTCTTCGTCGTATTAGAAACAGCAAAAACATGTACTGTGCCTTTTGGAAAATCACGAAAAACAGCATCTAATACATAAGCAGCATGCCCAATATCACCCACAGCTATTTGATGAGAAATGTCAACAATATTGATATTTGGGTTTTCTCCCAAGATGCTTGCTTTCACGGCAGCCACGTAATGATCGGATTGTCCAAAATCAGAAAGAAATGTAACGATGGCCATACAAGCTATTGAAAAATCTGTTTATTTTGTCTAGCAAAAATATAATTTGACCGCAAATTAGAAACTTCATTTGGTAGAAAAAATTATTACCCTAGAGAACATTCCACTCACTGACTTTTTGGGTGTTGAAAACCAAAATATCAATGATATAGCTTCGGCATTTCCAAAGTCGAAAATAGTATCACGCGGCAATGAAATTAGAATCCAAGGTTCATCTCCTGAGATCATACAAATTAATTCGATTTTAAACTCTCTGGTGGAACATTACCACAAGTTTGGAACTATCACGAATGATCAAATCAAAACCTATCTCAATCAAGAAGAAGACAAATTTGTTGATTCAGATGGAGATGTGCTGATCTATGGAACCAAAGGCTTTAAAATTGCGCCCAAGTCCAAAAACCAAAAGAAGCTAGTAGAGGCCGTTCATAAGAAAGATTTAGTCTTTGCCATTGGGCCAGCTGGGACAGGGAAAACCTACATTTCTGTAGCACTGGCCGTAAAAGCGCTCAAGGATCGTGACGTCAAGAAAATAATAATAACTCGTCCGGCAGTAGAAGCTGGAGAAAATTTAGGTTTTCTACCTGGAGATCTGAAAGAAAAAATAGACCCCTATTTAAGGCCTATCTATGACGCGCTTCATGATATGGTTCCAGGTGAAAAGCTCAGATATTACATGGAAAATGGTGTCATTGAAATTGCACCATTGGCATACATGAGAGGACGCACACTCAATGACGCTTTCATTTTGTTGGATGAAGCGCAAAACACTACACCCATGCAAATCAAAATGTTTTTGACAAGAATGGGGCCAAATTCAAAGGTGATCGTAACCGGTGATATGTCACAGATTGATTTGCCAACAAAACAAAAATCGGGCATGGCCGAGTCGCTTAAGATTCTCAAAAACATAAAGGACATAGGTTTTGTTGAGCTAGACGGCAAAGATGTTATTCGACACAAACTCGTCCGATCTATTATCGAAGCGTACGACAAGGAAGAAAACTCCTGAAATTAACTTTCATTTTCTATTAAATAATTAGATTTAAGCCAGCAGCATTTCAAGTTAACTATTGAAATGTCTCTTTGGACCAACCGCCCATTTCTGAGAATCATTCTGGCCTTTGCTTTAGGCATTTTGGCAGCTCGTCATGATTTTACAATCTCGCTACTGGCCTTGCAATATTTGATTCTGTCTTTATTCATTTTGGTTGTTGTTGTCAAGGCTGTTTTTAAAAATACGCCAAATATCATTCTCGCTAACCTATTATTAGTTTCTATAGGCTTGATAGGAATGCACCACTATGGCAGTTCGAACAGCTACAATAAAAGGCTCCTAATCCAGTCAACATGGAATGAATGCAAAGCATTCATTGGCACCATCACTTCATTTCCCACAGAAAAAGAAAAATACATGGTCTACCATGTGGATGTGAATCTTGGCATTCAGGATTCAGGCTTTCTGAATATCCCTACCAAAATCTTACTTTATGAAAAGAAAGCTGCTGAACAAAACTCAACCTTAGTCTACGGTGATAAGGTTAGAATAGAAGGTCATCCTTATTTAATTGACGAGGCCAAAAATCCCCATGAGTTTGATTTTGCCAAGTACATGGCCGACCAGCATATATATTTACATCAATTTGTCACACACGATCAAATCACATTGATTGGCAAACACAAAGCCAATGCTTTGATGAGTGCAGTTTATAGGATAAGGAGTCATTTTGAAAGCGTCATTAAATCCAACATTAACGGAAAGGATGAAGAGGCGATTGTCTTGGCACTACTTTTGGGAATCAAAGGACAGTTGAACCCAGAAATAAAAACTGCGTATGCGACTGCAGGTGCTATGCACGTATTGGCTGTATCCGGGCTCCATGTATCCATTATTTATTTTTTATTGAATTGGTTATTTAAGGGCATTCCTCCTGGGAATTTCAAACGTTTCGTCACTCCTACCATCAGCATCATGGCACTTTGGCTGTATGCACTTTTAACTGGATTTTCACCGTCCATACTCAGAGCAGTAACCATGTTTTCTTGTATGATTTTTGCCAAAATATTGGACAGAAAAAATCAAGTATTCAATTCGCTCTCTTTTGTTGCTTTCGTTTTGCTCATATTTGACCCCACATTTCTGTTCAACATAGGTTTTCAGCTTTCCTTTTTAGCTGTGGCTGGCATCGTCTATCTGTATCCGAAACTCTATCAGTTTTGGGATATTCAGAATCGAGTTGGGGACTATTTATGGCAACTAGTCTGCGTGTCTCTGGCTGCACAAATAGCAACTTTCCCATTAAGTATTTACTACTTTCATCAGTTCCCCTCCTATTTCCTGATCGCAAACTTAATTGTAATTCCAGTAGCTTTTGCTATCATGATTTTAGGATTAGGTGTTCTCGCTTTTGGATCTTTTACACCATGGATTGGATGGTTTCTTGAAGAATTAGTAGGTTTCATGAATTGTTTTGTGGCACGCATACAGGTATTGGATGGAAGTGTAATAGACTGGATTTATATGTCTAGCTTCCAAACTTTCCTTATTTACATGGCCATCATAGCCTTTCTCTGTTTGCTCAGATACAAAAAAATTTCTTATGCCTGGTTGATGTTATTTATCATTACTGGGTTCAGTTTGGACAGGATTTGGCATATCCTCATACGCTCCAATACTAACGATATGGCTTTTTATTCCATGGGGAAAAGTCCGATTATTGATCAAGTAGAAAAATTCGAGGCTCAATTATTCACTTTGGATTCTATTTTCGATTTTGAAAAACTTGAACAGCACATTTCGCCTAACAGAATACATAATTTGCTTCCACCTCCAAGAAGCCCACATTTGATTTCAACCCAACTCGGCAGTTTTGCTCGAATGCATATTTTCAAAAACAAAAGAACACTATTCTTCACTCAGCCATTCGATGTCAATCAAATTCAATTCAGGCTGAAAGCAGATATTGTTGTCATTTCCAACCAGGCTATAGATTCTTTAACCATTCTAGATCGGATAGTAGATTTTAAAGAAGTGATTATTGACCAAACGAACCACCCATTTTATGCCAATAGACTAAAATCAGAAGCAAAGAGTTTGAAAATGAATTTATTCAGCCTGCACGATCAGGCTCATTTGGTCTCTCTATCAAGGAATCAGAAATTCTTGGATATGCTTTTTTAAAGACTCCTTGTCTGCACAAAGATCAGGGTCTGCATAAATCTTAAGCATCAGTTCGAAGAGTACATCTTCCTCGTACCCAAGCTTAGCAGACATTTTAGCACAAAATTTAATTTCTTCATTGTACAACTTGCCGTCAATCTTCATCAACTGCACGATGGAATAAATCAAATCATACTTTTTGTCATCTTTGAGTGTAGACAAATCTCCTATTGGCAATTCTTCATCAAAGCAAGAGGCTATTTCCTCCTCGGTCATGCCATTTGCCTTGCCCACCTCGTTGATGAGATCCACTTCTTCTTGGACGACAATACCATCTACCTTTGCGAGTTGAACAAGAATATTAAGATGTGCTTTTGACATGATCAGCTGGTTTAGATTTTAAACAAATATAAGAAATCAGACGAAAAGGCCTATATTATCTTCCAATGAACTATCTGTCGCATTTATACCTTTCATTTGACGATGAATCCATAGCCATAGGCAACTTCATTGCTGATTTTGTTAAAGGTAAAAAATATCTAGAGTACCCATTAGAGGTTCAACATGGAATTTTAATACACAGAGAAATAGATCATTATGCAGACAATCATCCCATTTTTCTGGATGGCAAGAGAAGATTAGCAAAAGAATATCGTCATTATGCCGGGGTTATCATGGATGTATACTATGATCACTTTTTAGCTAGGCATTGGTCTAAGTACTCAAAGGAAGATCTTAAAACTTTTTGTTCTAGACATTACAAATTGCTCAACGAGAATCAGTCTCTGCTTCCAGAAAGATGCAAATATTTATTGAGCTACATGGAAGCAGGAGACTGGCTATACAACTATCAATTTTTAGAAGGCATTCAATTTGCCCTGAGTGGTATGGCACAGAGAACCTCCTTTAAATCTGGCATGGAAAACGCAGTCAAAAATTTGACAGAAGACTATGACAGATTTGAGAAGGAATTTCAGGCATTTTTTGAAGAAATATTAAGCCATATCCATAATTTTACCGATCAAATCAAAAAGTAAATGATCGTTTCCAAACCAAAAATTGGCACTCTCTTTTCCGTAGGACTTTTTATCACTTTAGCCCTGGGTGCTTTTACGTATGGCCTCGTACATATTCAATCAGCCACAGATCGTACTTGGTGGTATGTGCTGATATATACCTCTGGACCCATTGGATTCGTGGTGCTCATAAAGATTCTTTTTTCACTAAAGACACTTAAGGTATCTAAGGAGAAATTTGAAGTAAAATTTCCTTTTAAATTGACAAAATATTCCTTTGGGGGAAAGGAGATCGATCATTGGTTTCACACTTCTATTAAAACTTATGGTGGTTTGTATGAAGAACTCACTATCAAACTCATTTCAGGCAAGCAGCTTGCCATAAGCAAACAAGAAAACACAGAATACGACAAAACACTGAAATACCTTAAAAAGAAATTTAAGAAACTAGAAAAATGATAAGATTAGCTCTATTTGTAGGACTAGGTGGCATGCTAGGTAGCATGCTGCGATTTTTCATTTCTCAATGGATGCTAAAACTTACCCCAGGAATAGCGCACTCTGGCACACTAGTGGTCAATATACTAGGCTCCTTTCTATTGGGTTTCTTGTTTCATTACTTTGGCAAAGTAGATCGATCCTATTTTGTCCTTTTGACATCAGGGTTTTGTGGTGGATTCACCACGTTCTCGACTTTCAGTGTGGAAAATATAAATTTATTATTGGCAAACCATATTGGATCAGCCCTATTGTATATGTCACTCAGTTTAATCCTTGGGCTCTCAGCCGCTGGCTTGGGATGGTATATCGGAAAAATGTATTTAGCTTAACCTTATGACCCAATCAAATAAAAAACATTTTGCACTCCTCATCTTATCGATCCTGTTTATTTCAGGATGCAGTTCTGAACGGGAACCCTATGTCCCATTCACAGCAGAAGAAGACTCCACGTTCGTTTATAGCAATTACAACAAGCAAGAGGTTTACATCCCAATGCGGGACGGTTCCAAGTTATTTACAGCTATCTATACACCAAAAGATAAAAACGAAGCCTACCCGATCATCATATATCGTACACCATATAGTGTAAATCCGTATGGTGAAGACAATTACAAAATTGATTTGGGACCGAATATGCGAATGACTCGGGACAAGTACATTTTTGTGTATCAAGATGTACGTGGCACGCACATGTCAGAAGGAGAATTTGAGGATATGACCCCTCACAAACGAAACACGAATGAGAGTAAAGATACCTTTGATACGATAGAGTGGCTATTGGCCAATATAGACAACAACAATGGCAAAGTGGGTCAATGGGGCATATCTTATCCTGGATTCTATGCAGCCGCTGGCATGATCGATTCTCATCCTGCACTCGTAGCTGTATCGCCACAAGCCCCAATTGCCGATTGGTTCTTTGACGATTTCCACCATCATGGAGCATTCTTTTACCCTCATGCTTTCAATTTCTTTTCGAGCTTCGGAAGACCTCGACCCAATCCCACTCAGATTAAAAAACCTAAATTCCAGCATGGCACAAACGATGGATATTCTTTCTTCAAATCCATCACGCCAGTTTCTTTGGCCAAAAAACAATACTTGAGCGACAGCATTAAATTTTGGAATGATCTGGTCGCGCACCCCAATTATGACAAATTCTGGCAAGACAGAAACATCCTTCTTCATTTGAATAATATCTCATGCGCCGTCCTGACTGTGGGTGGATGGTATGATGCAGAAGATCTGTATGGCCCTCTGAAAATCTATGAAACGATTGAAAAGAATAACCCTGACATCAACAATACCTTGATTATGGGGCCATGGGGACATGGTGGTTGGAGAAGAACTGATGGTGATGTATTAGGCAATGTGCATTTTGGTGCAAAAACTTCCAACTTCTATAACGACCACATGATCGAACCATTTTTTGCTTACCACCTCAAAGGAAAAGGCGAAAATGAATTACCTGAAGCATGCATGTTTCAAACTGGCATCAATGAATGGAAGACTTTTGACGAATGGCCGCCTAAAAACATAGAGAAGGTTAAGTTTTACTTCAAAGAAAAGAAACGCTTATCACAAACGCCTCCTCAAGACAATCAATTTGGAGTAGATGTATTTGATAGCGACCCTGAAAATCCTGTCCCTTTTCTAGCCTATAAAGATATAGGCCTAGCGAAACCATATATGACAGACGATCAGAGCTTTGTCAATGATAGGCCTGATGTACTCTACTATCTATCTGAACCCTTGGAAGAAAACCTAACTATGGCTGGCCCCATTCTTGCCAACTTAGTTGTAAAAACGGATCAATCTGCGGCAGACTGGGTAGTAAAACTCATTGACGTTTACCCAAGCAACCATCCAGCCTATCCTCATCAGCCTGAGTTGTCCATGAAAAGATATCATCAGATGGTCAGAAGTGAAGTAATCCGTGGAAGATTCAGAGATAGTTATGAAAGGCCAAAGCCATTTGCACCTAAGCAAGAGGAGGTTATTAAACTGCCCCTACTGGATGTTTTACATACGTTCAAAAAAGGTCACCAAATCATGGTTCAGGTTCAGAGTTCCTGGTTTCCATTGGTCGATATAAATCCACAAACTTATGTAGAAAATATTTTTGAAGCACAACCAGAGGACTTTGTAAAAGCTAAGCACTTTGTTGGGAGGTCTGGGGTTAAACCTTCTTATATTGAAGTCGGAATTTTGCCCAATGAATTGAAAAAATAAAACCATCCTGGGTGGGATGGTTTCATCAACTGATTTAGGTCAGTCTGATTTTTGGAATTTTGTAATTCTAAATTAGAAAATATTTTGGAGGAATCAAACCTTTTCATCGACGAATTAGGTGCTTTCTTCGACAAATGAAAAAAATCCTCCGTAAATTTTTAAAAAAAATTGATTACCGAACGATATCTCTTTTGATATTTTTACCATCAAAATATCTGCGTAATAGCGGATACATAATTACT
The DNA here is from genome assembly GCF_900176375.1 of Reichenbachiella faecimaris. GTDB lineage: Bacteria > Bacteroidota > Bacteroidia > Cytophagales > Cyclobacteriaceae > Reichenbachiella > Reichenbachiella faecimaris. The sequence goes on from NZ_FWYF01000001.1 coordinate 763,449, forward strand.
GATAAGACAATTATAGCTGTTCCCCAGTAAAAATTACCATCCATTTTTTCCTCACTTCCAAATAAAAACACAGCCACTGTAATACCATATACTGGCTCCAGGTTGATGGTAAGGTTTATAGTGAAAGCAGTCAAACGCTGCATCAATTTCACAGCAATGGAGTAAGCATATACTGTGCAAATCAGACTCAATATCAACAGATAAATAAAATCACTGGTCGTGAACAGGAGTGACAATCCATAGTCAGTAAACCAATAACCATACACAGGAAAAAATAGGACAACTGTCCCACAAGCGCCAATCATCTCGTAATAGGTGATTGTGAAGTGATTTTGTTTTGCTACCAATTTCCCATTGATGACTGTAAACACTGCCGCCAAAAAAGCGGAAATTATGGCCACAATGAAACCCATGGCTGCATCAATGGTAGATTGAAACACTACTGCTATGCCAATGACTGACACAATAGCCACAAGTGGTTCGTAAAATTTGATTTTCCTTTTATTGACCATGGGATCAATGAAGCTCGTCCATAAAGAGGCAGTAGCCATACCTGCAAGGCATATTGAAACATTAGATATTCTGGCGGCCAAGAAGAAAAGAATCCAGTGTATAGCTATAAGTACACCAGTACCAAGAATAGTCCAAAGCTCCTTTTTGGGGACTTTGATAGGTATTTTCCTCCATTTCAAAAGCGCATACAATCCGATACTGGCGAACAGCGTCCTATAAAAAACTACTTCTACAGCTGGTATCTCTATCAGCTTTCCCAGTATGGCAGTGAATCCCCAGATAAACACAATGAAGTGCAATAACAGGTAGGCATTCAGCATGGAGGGTGTTTTGATGGTAGACATGTATAGATTTACTTGGGTACAAACCTGTACATCACCAACGCAGCAGCAAGTCCAACTATATTAGGTATCCATATCGCTAAAATGGGGTGCATGGAGCCCGCTTCTGCTATGGCTTTGACCAAAACAAATAATAGAATGAAAACAAAAGCAATCACAAAGCCCAAGGCAATTTTAAACCCGGCTCCACCTCTGGTTGATTTTTCGGCAGATACAGATACACCCATTAGGGTCAATATAATTGCTGTAAAGGGCAACATGTAGCGAATATATTTTTCGATTTCGTAAAGACCTACCTCACTCGATCCTCTTGATTTCAGCAGGTCAATATATTCTTCCAGCTCATCCATGTTCATGGTGGCATTGAGCTGATACTTGGTGTCGAAGTCATCTGGAGACAGGTTAAATACAGAGTCTATTTCTTCTCCTCTTGTAATCACCTCCCTGAAGTTCTTGATCTCTCTGAGTTCCCAGTCTTTAAACTTCCAATTATTCAAGGAATCATCCCAAGTCATTTTTTTTGCAAAGAGCTTAGCTTCTAATTTATTGTTCACTATTCGCTCCAAGGTAACCCTGTAAGCTGACTCGGTCCTATTATTATAGCGTTGAATATAAATGTAGTCGTTGTCTGCTACCTTGAAATGAATGTCTCGTTCATTGAAGTAAAACGGTTTTTTCAGGTATTCAATTTCAAACCCAATCCTATACTTATTTGAATTCGGAATCAACCAACCGTTGACATAAAAGCTCACAGCTGCTATCATACAGGCACCAATCAAATACGGCACAAGCATTCTTCTAAAACTTACACCTGCAGAGAGAATGGCCACGATTTCAGTTTTCACAGCCATTCCAGAGGTAACCAAAACAGTCGTGATAAACACTGTAATAGGAGAAATCAGGTTAGCTATCCATGGTGCAAAAGCCAAATAGTATTGTACAATCGCCTCAGCAGGAACTGCATTCTTTATGTACTTTTCGTTTTTCTCAGTAAAGTCGATGACCATAATCACGACTACCAAAATCCCAACAACGAAAACATAGGTTTTGAGGAATTTAGACAGTATGTACTTATCGAGCAGCTTCACTATTAGATCTTATAATCGATTAGAAAGTTTGGGCAATATAGCATTTTTCCAAGAGGCAAAATCTCCTTGCAAAATATGTGCCCGTGCTTCTTTGACCAACCACAAAAAGAAAGAAAGATTGTGAATACTAGCAATCTGAGCTCCTAGCATCTCCCCTGTTCGAATCAAGTGTCTCAGATAAGCCTTGGAATAATTCATATCCACATGCCCAGCCAGATTCGGATCAACTGGTGAAAAATCCTTTTCCCACTTCTCATTTTTAATATTAATAATACCCTCTGAAGTGTATAGAACTCCATGTCTGGCATTCCGAGTAGGCAATACACAGTCGAACATATCCACGCCCAATGCTATACATTCAATCAGGTTGCTGGGTGTACCTACTCCCATCAAGTACCTAGGCTTGTCTTCTGGCAAAATACTACAGACCAAATCCGTAGATTCGTACATCATCTCGGCAGGTTCACCAACTGAGAGCCCACCTATAGCATTGCCCTCTCTGCCAAATGAGGCTATTGTTTCTGCAGATTTGGTTCTTAAATCGTGATAGGTACTTCCTTGTACTATTGGGAACAGGGTTTGATCATAACCATACTTTGGCTCGGTTTCATCAAATCGGTCACAACAACGTTTCAGCCAACGATGTGTCATTTCCATAGAATTCTTGGCATATTTTTCATCGCACGGATAAGGTGTACACTCATCAAAGGCCATGATGATATCCGCACCAATAGTTCGCTGAATATCCATAACGCTTTCAGGCGTGAAATTATGCCGGGAACCATCTATATGTGATTGAAATTTCACACCCTCCTCTGTGATTTTTCGTCTATCCTTGAGCGAATAGACTTGATATCCACCACTGTCAGTCAACATCGGGCGATCCCAACCATTGAATTGATGTAGCCCGCCTGCGGCTTCTATCACATCAAGGCCAGGACGCAAGTACAAATGATAAGTATTGCCCAAAATGATCTCCGCCTTCACATCTTCCTTTAATTCACGTTGATGCAGGGCTTTCACAGTACCTGCAGTTCCTACAGGCATAAAAATGGGTGTTTCTATTTCACCATGATCAGTTGTGATTTTGCCAGCCCTGGCTTTGGACTTGGGATCTTTCTGGAGTAATTCAAAATTCATGTTGCGGGCAAAAATAGGTTGATTTATAAAATAATCTTTTCACTCAGACACATATCTTTGCCTCCGATTAATAATAAGATTGAATGGTAGAAATAGTAGAGGTAGTCGCCACCAGTTCACTGGCAGTATTGGTAATTTATTGGATAGTTGTGTTAGCAAAAATTTTAGGCTTCAAGCCAAAAACAAATAGGGTTCATCCTGTATCCGTAATTGTTTGCGCACATAATGAATTAGACAACCTCAAAAAACTTATCCCACGCCTTCTTAATCAAGATCACTTGGATTTTGAGGTTGTGATAGTAGATGATCGGTCAGAGGATGGCACCTACGACTATCTGCTAGAAAACCAGTCAGACAAACTCAAGTTTGCTCGAGTAGATCAAGTTCACGATCATATCAATGCGAAGAAGTTTGCCCTGACCATGGGAATCAAAGCAGCAACCCATGACATCATATTGTTAACAGATGCTGACTGTATACCTGCCTCTGAGCACTGGATTTCTAAAATGACAGGAGCCTTCACTAAGGACACTCAATATGTGTTAGGTATTTCTCCTTATGAAAAAGACAGTGGTCTTTTGGGTCAGTTCATACAGTTTGAAACACAATGGACAGCCATGAATTATATTGGGTTTGCTCTAGCTGGCAATCCATATATGGGAGTTGGACGCAATCTGGCCTATAGAAAATCATCCTTCCTCAAACACAAGGGCTTTAGTAAGATACAGCACGTAACAGGTGGTGATGACGATCTATTGGTAAATGAATACGCTCATAAGAAAAATACAAGAGTAGTCTTAGGGGCCAGCTCTCTTACCTACTCTATTCCTAAAGCAACTTGGGGAGCGTACATACATCAAAAACTTCGGCATTGGTCAGTGGGTAAGTACTATGGGTTCAAAGACAAAATGCTCCTAGGTTTTCAAAATTTGTCTAACCTAGTTTTTTGGCTGGCTTTGATTATTTTAGCCGTACAAACCAATAACTACCTCATTCCTGCCGGACTGTTGGTTTTCAGAATGATTTTTGTGACCATTTTGATCAATTCGACATCCAAAAAGTTCGGCTACCGTATGAACATTTGGCTTGTACCCGTGATGGACATTTTGTACGTGGGTTATGCATCTATATTTGGCATAATTGCGTTATTCACTAAGAAGGTTAGATGGAAGAAATAAAAAAACAATTCTCAGATAAGGCATTAAAAGATTTCAAACTCATAGATCATGCGGTAAATGAAGGTGATGAACAAGCTTTTGCCGAGCTCATGGAGCGCTACAAAAGACCTGTATATCACATGATTCTGAAAATGATCAGAAATACGGATGATGCTGAGGATCTTACCATTGAGGCATTCGCCAAAGCATTTAAAAACCTACACAAATTCAAGAAGGACTATACTTTTAGCACCTGGTTGTTTCGTATTGCTACTAACAATACCATTGATTTTATCAGAAAGAAAAAGCTTAATACTTTTAGCTTGAATACATCCTTCACAGATGATGGTGGAGAGGCTGTAACCATTGATGTAGAAGATAAAAACAGAAATCCACAGGACGAAGCCATCAACACTCAGAAAAAAGAATTGGTGCAGATGTTTGTATCCAAACTCCCTCCAAAATACCAGAGACTGGTCAGACTGAGATACTTTGATGAATTGTCTTATGATGAAATCGCTAAGACGCTCGATGCTCCTCTGGGTACTGTAAAAGCTCAGCTGCACAGGGCTAGAGAACTCATGTATGATTTGGTGAAGGACAAAAAGAAACATATCTAATCTTTTTACAAGATCGTAACTGAGTAGCTTTGCGTCATGAATGACAAAGAAGTAATCTTCAAATACTTTCCAGATTTATCCAGCAGGCAGCAAGAGCAAATAGCTCAGCTGATGCCCTTATATATCGATTGGAATGCTAAGATCAATGTAATCTCTAGAAAGGACATTGAAGAACTTTACATTCGTCATGTACTTCATTCTCTTGGTATTGCCATGGTTCAAAAATTCAGACCTGGCACTCGAATTTTGGACGTTGGAACTGGGGGTGGTTTTCCGGGTATTCCATTGGCCATCCTTCATCCAGAAACGGATTTCCTACTAGTTGACAGCATTGGGAAGAAAATAAAAGTGGTGAATGAAGTGGTGCAGGCCCTGGGCCTGACCAATGTAAGAGGCCTCCACGCACGAGCGGAAGAAATAGAAGAACAGTTTGATTTTATTGTCAGCCGTGCAGTTACTCGCATGAAACCTTTTTATTCTTGGATCAAAGGCAAAATAAAAAAGGAGTCCAATCATGAACTCCAAAATGGTATTTTGTATTTAAAGGGTGGTGACCTGGCTGAAGAACTTCAAGAGTCAAAATTGAGATACAAGCTATATGATTTGCCAAAATTTTTCCACGAAGATTTTTTTGACACGAAAAAAGTAGTGCACGTTCCTCGTCAGTAAACCTTATTACTGATTGTCGTATATCCGAATTACTTCCCCATTGCCCTTTCCTTCCAGACTTCTGATGTATCCATTCACCACTTTGCGCATGGGTATGGCATTGTGACCTGGAAAATGATCTTGATATTTGTCTATGGCGTCTTCTACTAAGCCAGACGAAACGGCATTGATTCGGATGCCATCTCTCATTTCGAGTGCGGCGGCTCTCACGAAACTGTGGATGCCACCATTCACCATGGCTGCACTTGTAGTTTGATCCACAGGATAATCGGCCAAAATACCCGTAGTCAAAGTAAACGAACCATTGGGTTTGATGTATTCCATACCTACTCTTACGAGATTCACCTGTCCCATGAGCTTGCTTCGAATACCTACATAATAATCCCCCTCTTTCATTTCGTTCATTGGTGCCCACTTTGCTTCTCCTGCAATGCTAATCACAGCATCAAAGTCTCCTACCGTTTCGTACAATTCTCGAATAGACTCAATATCCACCAAATCCACATTCACATTCCCTTTGGATCTACTGGCGGTAATGATATCATGCTTTTTAGCTAGTACATCTACCACTCTCCTCCCAATAGAACCATGACCTCCAACTATAATTATTTTCATACCTTTTCAAATTAATACCAATAAATAACGCCTAAAAAAGACCTGACTTGTAATATATGAATAATCGATTATTATTCCTTTTGGGGCAGCATTTCTTTGGGCGTGATTGGACTGTTTGGCAAAACCTTGAAATTTTTCAGTCAATATTTCTATATCTCATGATTCAGGTAAGTTTATTTTACTCACACCTGATGGTTTCTACCGGACTTGTCAGCGAAGCGCGATAGGCCTGAAACCCGACGGAGAGCAAGGTCAGGAGTAGAACGACTCCTCCAGCAATGACAAACTCTAAAGCTCTCAAATCTATTCGATAAGTAAAAGACTGCAACCACTCTGAAGCAACAAACCAAGCCATTGGTGCTGCCAGAATAAGCGAAACCAAAACAAGGTTTATAAATGGTCTGGTGAGCAATGAAATCATTGATAGTTCTGTAGATCCTAAAACTCGACGAATTCCAATCTCCTTCGTTCTTTTTTGAACTGTTAGTCTGGTTACTCCGAGCAAACCCATCCAGGCAATCAGAATAGCAAAGACAGATGCTGCTGTTGTGATTTTTTCATAGCGTTGTTCTTCTTGATACCTGCGTGCAAGTATTTCGTTCGCAAATTCACATTGAAAAGGCTCGTTGGTTTCCATATTCCCCCAAGCTTCTTCCATTTTCTCAATAACTGGTTCGAGGTCTCCAGGCCCCACCTTCACTAATATCTGATAGATATCAGGTGGCCAGACATAGGCTGTCACGCCACTAATACCACTACGAATGGCTTGGAGGTTTACTGCAATTATTAGGGGTTCGATTTTTTCATGCAACGTGCTAAAATGAAAATCTTTCATCACACCCACGATACGGTGTGGGGTATCAAAATCCTTTCCTGGAATTTGGGCATTGAGTGGGTCTTCAAAACCAAAATGTCTAACCAAAGCCTCATTAACAAGGATAGATTTAGAATCTCTAGGTTCATCATTCCTGAAGTCTTTGCCTTCAACTATTTCGATACCCATGGATTTGACGTATTCTGGTGTCACGAGATTAAAAAATATATTCTCCTCTTCTTCATTTGATTGCATGAATCTAAATTTCGTCCAATTCTTTTCCTTCAGTGGATTCATGGCAGCTGACACCCCCTGTATCTGAGGTTCTTGGCTTAGCATATTTTTGTACTTATTGAAAAAACGATGATTAGCGTCCCGGTCTTCTGAGCCACCCATAGACAGTCCCAATAGCCTTTCTTTGTCGTAGCCAAGCTCTTTGTTTTGAACATATTCCATCTGGGCATTTATAACCAGTGTCCCCATAATCAGTAATGTCGAAAGTGAGAATTGAATAATAATGAGGATTCTGCTCAGCCACCCAGCACGTAAAGAACCAGATGCTTTTCCTCGAAGTGCTTGTTGTGCTTTGGTTTGTATGAGGGCTATTCCTTGCAAACTGCCTGCGACCACAGCAATCAATATGCAGACAATAAAAAGCACCTGCAAACTGTCCCATGTCAAGTCAAAACTAAGGTTGGCGTCAAGGACATTATTGAAGAGAGGTAACATTACAAATGCTATACCTACACCCACAAAACAGGCTATCAGCGAAACAAAGAAGGCCTCTGCGACAAATTGCCTTCTGAGCTGCCCATTGAAAGCACCAAGTGTTTTCCTCAATCCTACTTCTTTCAAACGCACGAGGGCGTGGCCTGTAGACAGTGTGATAAAGTTGATAGTAGCCACAATCAATACCAGCGTAGCTATGGCCACAAGAATCCAAATCTTTTGAGGATTAATAAATGCTGTATTGCCTGTAATCTCGGTCTCAAAATACATACTGCTCAAGGAATGCAAACCTATTTCCATTTTCGTATGTGAAGGTGGGGTGTATTTTTGAACAACCTCAGACATCAATTGACTTAAGTCATTCAGACTATTTGGTTCTTCCAGTAAGACAAAAGACTCCAGAACTCCTACTCCAAAAGTATTAAATATTGATTCTGAAACATCCACCTGATACATCATGAGTGGTACCAACAAGTCAAAGGTGATACTGGATTGATCAGCTTTTGAATCCACTATACCTGTAACTTGCATGGTTTGCGTACTGTCTTTGATAATCACCTCAATATATTTGCCCATGGGATCGTCGTAGCCGAAATATTTTTGCGCCATATCTTGAGTAAGCACGATCGCATTTCGCTCTCGCAAAGCACTACTTCTACTGCCGCTTAGCATGGGAAAATCGAAAATTTCTAAAAACTGCTGATCCACAAATGTCAAGGACTCACGAAAAGGTGTCTGATCCTTCATAAGGATAACATTCGTACTGGCTAGACGGGTATAGTCCTTGATCTGGGTGACTTCGGCTTTGAGTGCAGGTGCCAGTGGTATGGAAGTAATGGCATCTTCTTTAATCTTAACCCCAGAAACAGGATCAACTTTACGACTACTCAAGCGAAAAATCTTTTCTTTTTTATTGTGAAACTGATCAAATGACCACTGATTCTGTACAAAAACAGACACCAGAAATACCAGTGCTATTGCCGCAGCAAGGCCAAGAACATTGACAAAAGAGTAAAATTTGTATTTCATCATGCTGCGCATGGCTACAAGCAAATGATTTTTTAACAATCCCATATTAAGAAAATTCACAACCCATTTGTTTTTAAATAAAATATATGGATGTATGAGCCTGATGATATTCCAAACAAATTGAATCTTAGCTCTTCGCTCCCCATATTGCTTGGTTTGATCGGCAAATTGCTCCAACAAATCTCCCAACAAACCTTCCTCAATAGATTCAGGGCAAATCCATTTAAACAGCTTCAGAAGCCATTTTGGAGGATTCTTAATCTCTGTATGTCTATCAAGTTTAAAGTTCACCACTAAAATTTAATTGTGGCATCAGTTCCCAAAGCTTGCTACGCTGTGCTTTGACCTCCCGAAGCAAGGCCAGACCACTTTGAGTCAACTCAAAGTATCGTTTTCTCCTCCCCCCCCGCTGTGCTGTTGCGCCACGCATTTCTGATTTTATCAGTCCCTTATCCTCCAGTCGATACAGAGTAATATGAACTGCACTTAGGTTTACCGTCCGATCCAACTGCTGTTTTATCTCGGTCACAATGGTGCTTCCATAAGCCTCCTTTACCAGGATACCAACCATGGTCAACACCAACTCTTCAAACTCTCCCAAATGTGTTTTCTTCATTTTTATATATTTTGTAAAACAAATATAATTGTAAAATATTTCATTTCTATACTAATTGTAAAACTAATGCAAATAGATGGTGTTCATTTTATAACCGATAAGTTTCGTTCCTGCTTGGAATCCATTTTTCCTTTTCTATTTTTGCCGCCTTCATTTTTAATTATTCTTAAATTTTAAAAAGCATTTTTTATGAAAATTTGGTATCAGTGTAAAGCAAAATATGGTAAGGAAAACGAAGAAGGCATCGTAAAACAAACGTCAGAATTGCATCTGGTGGATGCTGTATCTTATACTGATGCTGAATCTAGGATTTATGGCGCCATGGAACGAACTGTGAGCGGAGAGTTTCAAATCATGACGATTTCAAAAACTAACATTGGCGAGGTGATCAACTTCGAAGATGCAGACTATTGGTACAAATGCAAAGTGCAATACTCCACAGTGGATGGTGACTCTGAAAAAGAGGTGAAAATCACAACTTATATTCTAACCAGTGCTGAATCAGTAAAAGACGCTTATGAAAAAGTGGAGCAAAGTCTTGATAATATGCTTGTGCCATTTGAGATTTCAAGCATTGCCAAAACAAATATTGTTGAAGTTTTTCCTGAAATGGATGATGAAATACCATCAAATCTAACACCCGTGGCTGAAACTCAAGATGAGGAACTTGAAGAGGACGAAGAAGAATTGGTCGATTGATTCAGTATTTCTTCCTTTTCCTGATGATCGATTAAAGTATCTTCTTTAAGTCTTAAGTTGATATCAAACAACTGAATCACTCCCTTGATATTAGCCACAGGAGCTCTCAGGTTATGCGCATTTAAGAAGGTATAATCTGAGGGTTTTTTATTCTTTATTACCAATTCGTTGGTGCGTTCTATCACGTTTTTTTCTAGGTTTTCATTAAGCGCATTCAGTGAGTCATTAAATAACCAGCCGGAAGATTATTATAGGTTTGCATGCTATTGGGGTTAGCTTAATATAGTTACTCTCAAGTCAAAAGTTAATCAGAACCTGTATTGGGTGGTTTATCATTTTCCAATCTGTTGGTAATATCTATCAGCGCCTGATCCAAGTCATCAGACTGCCCTTTCAACTTTTCAATAAGCTCCTCTCTTTCATCCATGGAGAGCTTAAACTCAAATAACTGAATGATACCCTTAATATTTGCCACTGGCACCCTCAAATTATGAGCATTCATAAATGCATAGTCTGACAAGGTTTTATTTTTGGCCGTGAGCTCCTTGGTACGATCATTTACCATTTTCTCCAAATTCGCATTCACTGAATTGAGCGCTTCGTTCGCTGTGTTTAATTTTTCTGATTGATTGGAAATCTGTTCATTCTTTTGAATAAGCTTTTCATTGGCCAACTTCATCTCTTCTGTCAGCTCAGTGAGCTCTTTGGTTCGCTCGTCCACAATATGCATCAGCACTTTTTGATTTTGACTCAACTGCCTAATCCTCCATTTGAACAGTCCATAAAGAATTCCAACTAAAATCAGCCCGCTTATAATTCTGACCCATAAATTCTCATACCACGGAGCGACAATCTCCACAGCATAGCTCAGAGGGTCACTATAGATATTGGATTCACCAATGGCTCTAAACATAAACATATACTTACCAGAAGGTATATTTCTATATTCGGCTATTCCATTTGTATTCCATTGACTCCAGTCTTTATCAAAGCCTTCCAACTTGTATTGATACTGTACCTTATGGGGAGCTGCCCAATCAATGGCAGAAAAGTGAAAGGTGAGATGGTTAAGATTATATGGCAGACTCAGTTGTTTAGGATAGTTATAAAATGGTATGACAGAATTTTTAGCATCTGGAAGCATCCCAAAAGCAATGCAATAATCATAAGAAGAATCATCCAATCGCCTAAAATCTACAAACTCTTGATTGATCTCCACATAGTTCAATTGGACTTCAGGTTGTATTTTACTTACTTCAAAAGAATTCAGATTCAATTTGGTTACTCCTTTGCCATGGCCCCACCAAATCTGATTTTGATCATCCAGACAGATTGAATTGAGTGCTAAATCCAGTCGCTTCAGCCCGTCCCACTTGGTCATATTGGTGCAGGTATACTGAGTGCCTTTGGTCTGAATAACACTAATTCCAGCCTCAGTACCTACCCATAGGTTTTCATTTCTATCTTCTACAATTGACAACACCAAATCATGCGTTAATCCGCTTTCTTTAGTATAATGTTCAAATTGTGTCCCATCAAATTTACACAAGCCACCACCCCACGTACCAAACCACATGTTGCCAGATCTGTCCTCATAAATAGTCATAACAATATTGCTTGGCAAACCAGATTGCTCGGTCAAATTGTAGAGCTTTTCGCCATCAAATCTAGTAACTCCTCCACCATCCGTCCCAAACCAAATATTACCTTTTCGATCCTCTGTGATGCATCGTACTACATTTTTTCCTAATCCTTCTGCCTCACTTATGGTCACAAAAGAATCGCCATCAAAACGGCTAACCCCTCCTCCATAGGTGCCGAACCAAATGTTTCCATTGATATCTTCATACATGCTTCGCACATTGTCGTTGGCCAATCCGTCTTGCTCAGTGTAGTTAGTAAAATATTCACCATCAAATGATATAACGCCTCCTCCACGCGTACCAAACCAAAAAACACCCTTCCTGTCTTCAATCATGCAATAAATATTGCCATTGGGTAGGCCAGAATTTTCGGTATAGGTTTCATAAGTGGTTCCATCAAACTTAGTCATCCCCTCACCATCTGTACAAAACCACATATTACCTCTTCGATCCTCTAGTATTGACCTAATGGTATTATACTCAAGAATATCCTTTCCCTCGTAACTATTGAAGGAGTTTTCTCGAAGTTTGCTCACCCCCCCACCATTGGTACCAAACCAGATATTCCTACTACGATCTTCCAGAATACTTAGCACGGTATTGTTCGACATGCCATCTTCTTCCATGTAATGGCTGAATTGGTTACCATCAAATTTAATGGCACCACCACCATACGTACCAATCCAAAAACTTCCCTTACTGTCCTGAATCATGGATAATATCTTTCCATTAGGCAAGCCTTGTTTTTCACCATATATTGTCAGTGTCTTCTCATCATACTTGCATAGCCCACCTCCATTGGTTGCAATCCAAATATCTCCAAATTCGTCCTCAATTATGGTTCTGATCTGATCACTTGGCAGTCCATCCTTAGCTTGCATTCTTAGCAGGCTACTGCCGTTGTAAATAGAAATCCCTCCACCGTCTGAACCAAACCAAATGTTACCTGCACGGTCTTCCAAAATAGAATAAATGCGATCTCCACTCAGGCCATCCTTTTCAGAGAGTGTAAAAAATGAATGACCATCAAATCGACTTACGCTTCCATTGGCAAATCCAAACCATAATTTACCTTGTCTATCTTCATGAATGCCATATATGCGATTATCGGCTAGTCCATTTTCAATGGAGTAATTGGTAAAACTCTGTCCATCATATTTGATGGCTCCTCCTCCGTTCGTCCCAATCCACAGATTACCTGCGCGATCTTCACAGATCACCCTAATCCTGTTATTAGACAGCCCTTCTATATCCGTATAGTTATGAATGTTTTTTCCGTCGTAACGACAAAGCCCACCTCCGTAGGTTCCAAACCATAAATTACCCTTCTTATCTTCGTAAATAGAGTAAATGAAAGAAGAGGAAATTCCCTGTTCAACATCCAAATATTGAATATTAAACTGTGCTGCATCCTTGAATCTCATAGGTAAAGCCTTGATTGGTATGGGTTGAGAAATGAGCTGAGGGTGGATAGAGTCCACCATCGTGATACGACCCATCTCAGTATCCTCTGGGATAGTAATCAATTCTAAATCTTTTCGATTGATAGGTACTATCTTAGGTTCTTTGCTCTCAATAGTAAAAGGTGTGATTTTTTTCCTTCTAGGAGGTTTGGATTTTACTACTCTCCCTTGCGCTTTTGTTTTTTTCAGATCACCAACTACAATTTCCTCGGGCTCTATTAGATTAATTTTATTACTTGGCTCAAATAAGCCATAATCCTTTCGTTCAGAAATATGATCTGTTTTGGGATCGCTCTCATTACAACCTACGATAAGTCCCATCCAAACAAGCAGTGCTGTTTGGATTATTTTTTTTCTTGGGTGGTTTAGAATGCTTTCTTTCAATTCCAAAAATGTGAATAATGACATCGCCATCTAATTCAGATAAGGAATAAGTTAAAGAATTTATTCTTCAACCAAAAAACATATACAACGCTATTCGATCAATTTTAGAAAACAAGCTCGGAAAAAATCGAGCTACATCACAAAATAGTCGCTACTGGGCGGCTGATCTGGCAGATTATCACTTCCGATCAGCTGTCTAATGTTCAAAAGATATTCTTTTCCTCGTATTATTAAAAATATACTTTAATTGAGTCTTGGTAGTGAGTAGCATGGACTTTGCAACTTACAAAATAAATTGACTGAGGTCTTTATTTTCAACCATTCCATCCAACTTTTCCTGCACTTTTTGTTTGTCTATCACAATTTTTGCATTTGCCCCAATTACGTCTGGAATATCAAAAAGGATATCGTTGAGCAATCGACTCATGACGGTATGCAGCCTTCTAGCACCTATATTTTCAATCTCCGCATTGATATTAAAAGCAATGGATGCTATTTCTTCAATCGCCTCTTGATTGAATGAAATATCCACATCCTCTGACCCGATCAGGGCGGTGTACTGTTTAGTTAAGGCATTTTTGGGCTCATTCAAGATTCTGACAAAGTCGTCTTTCGTTAGGTTTTCGAGTTCTACTCGTATTGGGAAACGCCCTTGTAATTCAGGAATCAAGTCAGACGGTTTAGCAAAATGAAAGGCTCCTGCTGCAATAAATAAAATATGATCTGTATTGATGACACCATACTTTGTATTCACTGCACTGCCTTCTACAATGGGGAGTAAATCTCTCTGCACCCCTTCTCTACTCACATCTGGCCCGCCTTTTTTAGAAGCACCTACAGCAATTTTATCTACTTCGTCAATAAAAATAATTCCAGTATTTTCTGCCTTGGTAATGGCTTCATCTTTCACCTCGTCCATATCTATTAGACGAGATGATTCTTCTTCCATCAACAACTTGCGGGCATCAGCTATTGTTACTTTTCGTTTCTTGGACTTCTTGGGCATCATTTGCCCAATCATTTCCTGGATGTTCATCATGGAGGTTTCATCCATACCGCCACCTCCAATCATGCCAATTCCCCCTGAAGAATTTTGGCTTACACTGATATCAATCTTTCTGTCTTCTAGCTCACCATTTTTGATTTTTTCTCTGAATCGCTCACGAGTTTTCTCATTGAGTTCTGCATCATCTACTGGGATTGTATGGGTTCCATCTGAATTTGTCGACATTGGAGAGGGCGCCTTTTTGACTGGGGGGATCAGCGCATCCAAAATGATATTTTCTACAATCTCCTCAGCTTTTTCTCTTACTTTTTCCTTTTGTGCATGTTTCACTAGACTGACAGATTGCTCAACTAAATCCCGTACCATGCTCTCAACATCTCTCCCTACATAACCCACTTCTGTAAATTTAGATGCCTCTACTTTTACAAATGGAGCATCTGCTACTTTTGCCAAGCGACGAGCTATTTCTGTCTTACCAACACCCGTGGCTCCAATCATCAAAATATTGTTTGGTACAATTTCACCTTGAATTTCAGTTTTCACATTCATTCTTCTCCAGCGATTTCGCAAGGCGATTGCCACATTGCGCTTGGCATCATTCTGTCCAATGATATATTTATCCAACTCTTCTACAATTTGCTTAGGAGTGAGGTATTGATCTTTTGATAACATTCTAAATAATTGACTTTTTCTTAAATACTCGATTCAAATTACTAGTAATAGTAAAATAACTACGCCCACTATCCACATGATAGTTCGTAAAGGTGTAAGAAAGTTCAAAGGCTTTGATTCTTGCCATTAGCCCTAGGGATATACCAGACAAACCTGCCTTTTCGGATAATTTCAGCTCCTTCCTTACTCTATGGTTATAACCCAATCGCATATTGAA
The DNA here is from genome assembly GCF_900176375.1 of Reichenbachiella faecimaris. Taxonomy (GTDB): domain Bacteria; phylum Bacteroidota; class Bacteroidia; order Cytophagales; family Cyclobacteriaceae; genus Reichenbachiella; species Reichenbachiella faecimaris. The sequence goes on from NZ_FWYF01000001.1 coordinate 778,864, forward strand.
GTTACGACTGAACAATATTTCTGTTCCAATATTGATGTGTCTAAATACTCTGTCTACAATTGCTGATCTCCCTTCATTGGGATTGATAGACTCATCTTCATAATTTTCATTTGGGCTAAACAAATTATATCCTGTAAATGAAAACCTAAAGGGCATGTGCTCTGGTTTGAAAGTCATGCCTAGCTGCAAATCTGTTGGCAATGATGAATCTGAAGTCCCTGAATAGTCGGACATCACAAAGCCCAGATTTTTGAACAAAATCGAAAACATCAGCTCCTTTTCTGGGTGTATGAATACACCTCCAATATCCAAAGCCAAAGCTGAACTACTGTACGTATAGATACCTGAATAGGCATATTTCAAACTAGCGCCCAGTTTGAAAACACTCAACTGATGACTATGAGAGGCCACTACAGCAGTTTCATTGGCATCAAATGAGCCCACAGCATTTCCAGAAATATCATGACTATCTATAGTACCATATCCCAAATGCTGAATCCCAATACCAAAGGTTCCTGCCTTTTCAAAAGTTTTAGCGTAAGCGAATGTGTTGTATTTCACATCCGCATAATAGGCCAGATGCGACCACGACACATGATTATCATTCACCGAATCCAACAAGGCAGGATTTGACAGAAACAAGTTGACATCAGCATCTGTAGATGTAGTCACCACGCCTCCTAAACCTGCTACTCTGGCTCCTGCGGGAAGATTAAGAAATTGGAACGAATCATCAATCTGCGCAAATAAAAAACCTGCTTGCATCCATATCAGAAAGACAAAAGCAGGTTTTTTCATATTTATAGTTCTTAGCACGTTCGAAGATATATGAACTTAAGGTTTTTGTTCAATAGTTACTAACTCCATCGCATTCGAAACTTTCTGAGGAAGCAAGGCGACAGCCAATACTTCTTCCACGGTTTCTGCGAAATGAAATTTCAAATCTTTCACATATCTATCGTCTATTTCATCAATATCCTTTTGATTCTTCTGACAGAGAATAATCTCTTTGATCCCAGCTCTTTTCGCTGCCAAAATCTTCTCTTTGATGCCACCTACAGGAAGTACTTTTCCTCTCAACGTAATCTCCCCGGTCATTGCCAGTTTTTGTTTTATCTTCCTTTGGGTAAACACGGAAGCTAGTGAAGTCAACATGGTAATACCTGCTGATGGACCATCCTTAGGCACAGCACCTGCAGGGACATGAATATGCAAATCATAATTATCAAACACCCGATAATCGAGGTTCAACTTCTCTGCGTTCGACTTGAGGTATGACAGTGCAGTCATGGCTGATTCTTTCATCACGTCTCCCAATTGACCAGAAAGAGTCAACTTCCCCTTGCCTCTACTTAAACTAGATTCTATGAAAAGAATTTCTCCACCTACTGACGTCCAAGCCAGGCCTGTTACCACTCCTGCATGTTTGTTGTCTTGATAGAGTTCTTTATCAAATACCTCAGCTCCTAGAATCCTCCTAATCTCTTCTGGAGTGACCTTCTTTTGGTACTCTTCTTCCATTGCTAAAGACTTGGCTGCATCTCTCACGACTGCTCCTACTTTCCGTTCCAGATTTCTTACACCTGATTCGCGCGTGTAGTCATCTACTAGTTTGGCAAATGCTTTTTTGTCCATGGACAACTGACTAGGCTTCATACCATGCTCTTCAAGCTGTTTTGGCAATAAGTGCTTCTTAGCAATTTGAATTTTCTCTTCTAAAGTATATCCAGTGATTTCAATAATTTCCATTCTGTCTCGTAGTGCAGGCTGGATGGTATCCAATGAATTGGCTGTGGCTATGAAAAGCACTTTCGATAAATCATATTCCACCTCAAGGAAGTTGTCCTTGAATGTTTCATTTTGCTCTGGATCCAACACCTCGAGCAATGCAGAAGAAGGGTCTCCTCTAAAGTCAGAAGACACTTTGTCTATCTCATCCAGGACAAACACTGGATTGGAATATTTTGCCTTATTGATGTTCTGAATCACTTTGCCTGGCATGGCACCAATGTAGGTTTTTCTATGACCACGAATTTCGGCTTCATCATGTACGCCCCCTAGTGACATTCTTACATATTCTCTATTTAGTGCTTTGGCGATCGACTTACCCAATGAAGTTTTGCCCACGCCAGGAGGACCAAACAAACACAAAATCGGACCTTTTAGGTTGTTCTTCAGCTTTCGAACGGCCAGATATTCAATAATTCTATCTTTTACTTTCTCTAATCCAAAATGATCCGCATCCAGTATTTTCTTTGCTCTCTTGAGATCAAAGTTGTCTTCAGATATATCATCCCAAGGTAGCTCTACAAGCAGCTCTGCATAATTCATAGCCACAGGATACTCTGCTGCCATGGGGTTCATTCTTTCTATTTTGGTCAATTCCTTCTCAAAATGCTCTGCAACTTCTGTAGACCAATTTTTTGTTAACCCTTTGGCTCTTAGTTCATCAAGTTCCTGCTCAGCTCCCCCAGCACCTAGCTCGTCCTGCAACACCTTCATTTGCTGACGCAAATAGTAGTCTCTCTGCTGCTGGTCAATGTCGGTATTTACCTTATCATGAATTTCGTGTTTCAGCTCCAATACCTGTATATCCTTCAGCATATACTTCAATAGAGCTTCTGCTCTCTTGTTGCCATCATTGATCTCAAGTAGTTTCTGTTTGTCTTTTACTTCTGTATTAATATTGGAACATAAGAAGTGGGTGAGAAACTTAAAACTGTTGATGTTTTCCAAAGCCGCTTGTGCTTCTTTTGGAATCTCTGGATTCAGCTTCAAAATCTTCTTTGCAGCATCCTTCAAAGAATATATGATCGCTACCGTCTCTTTGTTTTCCTCCTCGATAAAATTCTCATGAAGCAAATCTACCTTGGCTGTGAGATACGGGTTTTCCTGAACCACCTGTTTTATCTCCATTCTGCTTTTGCCTTGAATAATGATTGTGGTATTGCCATCAGGCAACACCAACATCTTCAATATTTTGGCAACTGTACCTACTTTATATATTTCTTTTTCTCCTGGATCTTCTGCTCCTGAATTTAGCTGAGCTGCCACACCAATGATTTTGTTGGTACGATAAGCCTTCTTCACCAAGCGGATTGACTTTTGCCTTCCTACAGTAATAGGAATCACAACTCCAGGGAACAAAACAGCATTTTTTAGAGGCAGTATCGGAAGCTCTTCAGGAAGATCTCCAGGTTCTAATTCATCGTCTTCTCCCGTAAGATCTAGAGGTATAAGCTCTTCGGCATCTTCGTCGGCCAATTCAGAAAAAAGATAAGAATTATAAAAATTATTCAACTCCATATTGTATTCATCCTAAGCTGTCATATTGGCACGATTGCACGTATGCAGCTGGTCAATTTTTTAGTCACCCTTTAATTACAATCGGTATGCCAAAGTAAGTATATTTAATCGCAGCTTTCATTCGTTATGAAAGTTGACTGTGCTAAATTTGAAAAAAGTGACAGTACCTCACAAAAACTTAAGATAGCCGATGTGCTTGTAACGAAAAAAGGAATTTTCATTGTTTAGATCTTTATCCATAAATATCTTCTTACTGCTATCGGTTTTATTACTGACTCTTTCTCCTACAAGTGCCCAGTTATTGGGCAAAAAAAAGGAAAGCACAGCCATTTTGCAGATTGACACCCTAGGCACGGAAGGCCAATTCAGTATTTATAATTTCAAAAATATCAATGTCATTAATGAATATTATGACAAATCGAAGTTACAACACATTCAAAAATTAGAATCAGAAAAGAATTGGTCTGAACTTTATCCAGCCTTGCAATCGTATGTGATGCAATTTGGTATAAGAAATTTTTATGTAGACACCTACTGGATATGGAGACTGGCCAAATTGACAGAGATATACGGCACAGAGCAGGAAGCTCGATCACTGTACAAATTGGCTCTTCGACACCACCATCAAAGTATTGACATTCGCGAGATTGAATTGTATTATGACTCGCTCAACACACAAGAAGTGGACAACTTTGTGCCGCTCGATTACTACTACAAATTGGTAGAGCATAGAAAGGCCATTGATACCATCCGGCCGCCAAGAGGTGTACTCCTCAATATGGGTCGAAAAATTAATTCACGCCAAGCTGACTATGCACCTACTTTGGGGATGAATAATCAAGTAATGATCTTTACTTCCAAAAGAAATGAGCGATTTCAAGGATTGACCTATAGAAAAAATGAGGACTTATTTATCTCTGTCAAAGAAGATGGTTATTGGGAATTGAGCACAGACTTGAAAGAGATCAACACCCAATACAATGAGGGCTCTGCTTGCATAACAAAAGATGGTAAGACCTTGTTTTTCTCAAGATGCGACTCCCCCGGCTCTATGGGCAACTGCGATATCTTTCTGGCTAAACTCAATGAGGATAGTGTTTGGACTGACATTGAAAATATTGGCCTTACTATTAATAGTGTCAGTTGGGATTCACACCCTAGCTTGTCACACACAGAAGATACTTTATACTTTGCTTCTGATCGAATTGGAGGGTTTGGCTTGTCTGACATTTACTTTACCTATAAGAATGAAGACAACAAATGGATGCCCGCACAGAATCTAGGGCCAGTAGTCAATACTAGAAAAAATGAGGTCAGCCCATTCTATCACCCAAACCACGAAGTCCTCTTCTTCAGCTCGAATGGACAGTTGTTCAAATTTGGAGAATTTGATATCTACAAATCCTACCACAACAATGATCAGTGGAGTGAACCAATCAACATTGGCCCATTGGTCAATGGACGTGGGAGTGAATTCTATTTCTCGATTGACTCGGAATCAAAAGATCTTTTCTATTCTAGGTCTGCTACTGATGATTTGAACATGCTGGATTTGTACTCCTTCCCACTACCCATGGAAGCACAACCTGAGGCGCTTACTCAAATTTCGGGATCACTCACTGACTCCCTGACAGGCAAGCCATTTACTGGAATCGTGTCTGTCATAGACTTGGATGAAGGTACAGCTGTAGCTCCAAAATATCTCAAACCAGATGGGACGTTTGAATTTGATTTGATCAACCATCGTAATTATTTGTTGATTATTCAAGGTGATGAATACTTTAGGATTGAAGAGATGTTTTACCTCGACGGGCCAGCACAGTTCCATGAAGTAACAGAACCCATAGCCAGCAAAGTGAAATTTGAATCCATAGAATTTGATGCAGGTCAGGCCAACTTGAAAGTAGAGATGTATGGCGACTTAAACAAGATCATCAATTTCATGTATGACAACCCTGATTTCTATCTGAGAATATCCGGTCATACAGATAAATATGGCTCAGACCAATTGAACCTACAATTGTCCAAGGATCGCGCTCAGACTATACGGGACTACATTGTCATATTTGGTGGTGTGTCTTCTAACCGAGTAGAAAATGAAGGCTATGGCAGTACCCTGCCTATAGTGGAAGAGCGGACAGAAGAAGATCGTAAGCTCAATCGCCGAGTAGAGTTCGAAATCTACCGCCCTGCTATCAAAAAAGAGCAGGATATTGATAGTCAGTTTGATGATCAGTAGTCAAACTCATGCGCTATCGAGCTTCTATATACTTTTTAAAATTTTGAAGAAGATCAGGCCACGCCTGCTTTACTGCCGCATAATACCAATCCCAATCTCCTCCTGATTGATAGCCATCCTGGCAGAGATATAATTCACTTCCCGCTTCCTGGGGATTTACGCGAATAGTCAAACTCATAGGCCCCAACAGCGATTTGGTTGGGTTGAGATAAACAAATTTGTCTATAATCAACTCACTGGCCGGATCGTAGGAGGCAATCTGTCCACTCGACACAAAACCAAGCCCTTGAGGTGTAACCTGCCAGACCAAGGTGTAAACACCATTCACTTTGGGTTCAATCAATGCTTGCTCTACCTGCCACCATTCCTTTAGCCTTGCAGGATTGATAAATGCCTCTATTATTTTCTCGGCTGTTCCATTAATTGATAAAGTAACTTCTACCTTTTTCATAATAAATTAAACGACTGTATTTATAAAATTAATACCTATTCTGCTTTCTCGCTTTTTTGACCTGCTTCATCATCTTACCAAAACCTTTGTCTTTACGCTTTTTGTCTTCTTCACTGGCCTCATAATGCATTTTTTCTTTATACATTTTAAGGTAGTTGTCATAGGCATCCTGATCCAGCTCTCCTTCAGCCAAAGCCTCTAAGATAGCACATTCCTCTTCATGCAAATGTGTGCAATCCTTGTATTTGCAATCTTCTGCCAATTCCAATATTTCATCAAATGTCATTTCTAATCCACCTGTGGCATCCGCAATACCCACTTCGCGCATCCCAGGATTATCTATCAGAATTCCACCATTTTCTAGCACCACTAGTTCCCTATGCGTGGTGACATGCTTCCCTCTATCAATGCTCTCACTGATTTCTCCTGTTTCCATTAGTTCTCGCCCAGAAAGGTGATTCAACAAGGTAGACTTGCCTACACCTGACGAACCCAACAAACAATATGTTTTTCCTTTTTCGATAATGTCTGCTACTTTCTTGTAGCCATTCACGGTTTGGCTGCTGACTGGAACAACTTTTACATCTTTGATTCGATTGGCTATTTCATCCAGTGCTATTTCTAATCCGCCCGTTTCTAGCAAATCAATTTTGCTAAGAACAATGATGGGTTCAATCTCGGCTGAATGACAGATCGTCAAATAACGCTCTAGTCGATTGATGTTAAAGTCTCGATTGACTGATTGGACTATCAAACCAAAGTCTATATTCGTTGCAATAATTTGCTTCTCCCCTTTTTTGCCTACAGCCTGTCTGGCAATTATTGAATGTCTAGGATAGATGCCATGAATCAAAGCCTTGTCCTCGTCATAAATAGAGAGCGCTACCCAATCCCCTACGGCCGGAAAATCTTCTCTACTTTCAGCAGTAAATCTCAAGTTGCCCAATAGTTCGGCGTCAAAAATTGAATCAGCCGTCCTGACGGCATATCGCTCGCGATGTTCGGCAATCACGCGACCCACTTCAAAGGAATCAAGCCCTTGATCATTGCTGTATGTTTCTAATGCTGGTGTATAGCCTAAGTCTTTTAGTGTCATGGAGCTATTGGTTTATAAATCACAGTTTACGACCCAGATAGCAATTGGTTGGGTATAACTTAATGGTTAACCACTGGATTGTGCAAAACCTGTGCATATCACGTGGGAAAGTTGCGGATAAGAGAAGGGCAAAATTATTGTACAAAGGTGTTTTAGTTTCTACCTTAGAATTACCAAATAAGAGAAAAAAGTCAGTCGTTAAGACCATCTCAAAGAAGGGAAGATTTAAGGAGACACGTCAAATTAGATCGAAGTTCGGAGAGGTTTCAAAAGAAAGGTTCGACATCAGTTGATCTCTACAATTGAATGGCTTTCTACAGTAGTTTGGCAGTGTACTTCGGCCTAGGTTGAGGTGCATTGAAGGGGGTGCAAAGGTCTTCGTGATTTTCGCACCCTTTTTTGGTTTTATCATACCGTAAAACATTTCAGAAGCGATATCTCAAACACCCTAATGACGGATCAGTCTGTAATGCCCCTCGTCTCTCAGCTTCCATTCTAGTTACTGGCCTTTATTCAACTCTTTCAAAAAATTTCTGGTCGCTTTAGACAGGGTTGATTTCCGTTTTATATAAGACTTCAAGTACTTTTCTAGCAATGGATAATACTGAGTATAGACTTCCCTTTCCATATACATTTGAGGATATTTGACACCTTGTTTTTCAAGAAGTTCCTTGGCGATATAACCAGTAAAATAGAATAGATAGACGTGTTCGAGATTTCTAGGTAGTTTCAAATTTTCGGCTTCCCCTAAATCTTTTATGGTTCCGGCCACGAAGTACGAATTGCCAAGAATCAGGCCATGAGCAGATTCGTGATAGAGCAGTTCAAGCCAATTACCTGGTACTTCATTCTCTCCCGCGACATTCATTACGACGTGTGTGGGGAATGGCGTGGTATAGGGATTATTGCCAAAAGTCCTAGTAGTAGATTTACCAAAATAACTAAGGTCTACCCTGACTCTAGGTGGGTCAAATTGCCAATAATGTCTGGTCAGCAACGTTATTCGATCTACAAATTCGTTTTCAGTCTTTCGAATTAGATCAATATTTTCATTGAATACTGCCATCACTTCTGCACGATGATCAAGCCAAAAATACTTTTGATATACTGGATCAAAATTGATCAATATATCCATCTGCTCAGCAAATTCAGCAGGAATAGCTTCAAAACTCGTATTCGGATCAGTGATCCAGTCTTTAAAACCAGACATGTAGTCATTGTACCTTAAGTCTTTTCCTACTAAAACTTCCTTATAATAGTTTAGAGTACTATCGAACTTTGATCGATCAATTGACGGAAATTCAACCGTCACAATAGAACTATCCGCCTTGACATTCAAAAAAGCCTCTGTCCAAAGGAAGTGATGCATATTCAACCAATAGTTGAGATGAAAGCTATAATAGTTAGTGGTATCAATCAGGTCAACTTTAGACTGGGCTGAGACACTCGTAGAAAGCACAACAACACTAAACAACAATAGAAATATCTTTTTCATGATTCAATAGATTTTGCCAGTTGGCCTTGATGAGCGAGCGTAGCTTCATGAGCCTCCAGTATAAAACTAGCGAAATCTCCCAACACTTACTAATGGACGTAAATGACTCAGGGTTCAGAGGATCAATATTGATTCTAAATGAAAAAGTTTGGCTCATAGGTTATCTAAAAAGACGAATGTGTCACAAGGGACATTAGCATCTGCCACAAGTGATGGTACGACTCATTAAACTTATTCGACTCAATGAAATATAATCGCTAATCAAAGTCGAAAGTCGTACCATCACTCTGTACGTTCTAGGGTTTAGGAGGACTTGCTCGCCTTTGTTGGCGTTGTCTTCAACAAACTGGAGCTGCCAGCTAAGGACTGCTGAGGCTTGATTGGTCACAAGACCAACAAGGGCAGGAGATTATTTTCTATATTCAATAGAAATTTTGATTTGTGTTCTAGCTCTACATCTGCTTCCGTTTCCTCTCATTCTTTCTTCATCTTGATAACCATCACAAATGATATCTTCTAAATATTCCATTTGGCTTTTTGCCAGCATCAATTGCAATGTAAAAGTAAAATCAATAATTCCCTTTGTACAACTGTCATTGATACAATCTATGTATTGGACAACTCGATCAGTTGGTGTTATATTTAACTTTCTAGGAGCAGCAAAGTATTCGTCATTTCCAGAATATTGAATACCAATAATTATCTGATTAACACTTGAGTTATATTGAGAGATCAGCCCTTTACCGTAATGGGTTTTTTCGATTCTTTGAATTTGTTCACTATTCATATAATTCAATTAGGTTAGAAGCTAGATTCACTTCAACTTACAAATATATCAACCCTTTTCAACCCTCCTCCTAGCAAAATAAGCCCAAGTACAAATCCCCAAAATGATCGCGACTGTGTAGTACACAAAAGTTGGGATTGGCAATGGATCGCCTTTGGCATAGGAGTGCAAACCAGACAAGTAGTAGTTCACCCCAAAGGAGGTCATGATAATGGAGAAGAAGGCAATGACACTGGCCGTATTAAACACATAGGCATCATTTAGTTTTGGAATGAGTCGCAAGTGTAGCACTGTAGCATAAACAATGACAGAAATCAATGCCCATGTTTCTTTCGGGTCCCAACCCCAATAGCGCCCCCAGGATTCATTGGCCCAAATGCCACCCAGAAATGTGCCAATGGTGAGCAAGAACAAGCCAATGGTCATTGACATCTCATTGATGTAGGTCATTTCTTTGATACTGATGTCAATTTTGATATTTTTCTTTTTGTCAATGATCATAAAAATCAAAGTCATAAGGCCGAGTAATGCTGACAAACCTAATGGTGCATAACTACTTACAATGATGGCTACGTGGATTTTGAGCCAGTAGGACTTGAGTACAGGTACCAGATTGGTAATCTCAGGATTGAGCCAATCTAGAAACGCAACAAACAACAAGGTGCCTGAAAACAAAGCACCCAATGGCACTACGAAATTCGATTTCTTATAAAAAATAAAAGCAAAGAAAAGCAAGCCCCACCCTACCAGAATGATCATTTCGTAACCGTTACTCCAAGGGGCATGACCCGAAGCATACCAGCGCAAGCCCAAGTTGAATGTCAAAGCCAGGAACTGCACAAACACCAAGCCAGTGAGTACGTTGCTGGCTATATTTATCCCACGAGATTCTGATTTGAAAATTTTCAATATTGCTACAGCAAGAAGCGCAATACCAGATAACCACAAATACCCAAAAAGGTGATTGAAGAGCTTTAGCTTATTGTATAGCAACTCAGCTTTGACAATACCACTTTCAGGCAGCACCTCTGCACCTTTGATGTTTTGATACTTTTTGATGTAGCCCAACACTTCATCTGCCTTGGCCCAGTCTTTTTCACGTACAGACTCCATGATGCTTTGATAATACATAGGCAAAATTCGTCGCACGAAGGTAGAATCCTCCCCTGTGAAAATTCCACCTTCAAAGGCGCCAGTGTACCAAGTATTGGCTGGGTCTCCTTCCTTAGGGAAAAGCTTCAGGTAATTGCCTGTCAAACCCTGAAAAAACACATTAAATCTTTCATCTACTTTGATCAACTCTTTATCGAAAGCATTCTGTACGGCTGGTTTTTTTCGACTGGCCACATCTACCATATCTGTCAAGAGATAGTTGCCTTCTTTATCCAGAAAGTCAATAAATGAATAATATTGGTCTTCATTCGTACCAATGACGTCCATGATCTCCTTTCCACCATTAGGGTCAACTTTTATAATTGGCACTTGTTGCCAGACTAAAGGATTGACGTGCATCATCAGGAAGACCTGATCACTATTGAGTTTGGACGTGTAGTCTCCATCACTCACTTTGAAGGTAGATTTACCATGCACTTTTCTCAAAAATTCAGAACCCAAGGTATTGATGGGCTTAATCCGGCCATCCATATCCTGAACCATCAATTCACCATACTTAGATGCGTGGTCTTTATTGATTTCATTGGTCAACAGAGACTGTTCATAGTTGAATTTGCTATGCCCTTCTTGCGCTGTTGCAGTACCAAACCCCATCACGGCCAATAAGACGGCAGCAGCTACTTTTTTAGCCTTCAAGTCATTCAGTTTTTTATTGATCGTTTGAAAACGAGAGTATTTCCCGAAAAGGGTTAACAGCATACCTAATGTCATTAAAGTATAACCCAGATAAGTAATGTTGGTTCCCCAGAAATCCTGATTTACCGACAAAACCGTGCCTTGTGCATCCGTATCATAAGAGGCCTGGAAAAATCGGTACCCTTTGTGATCCAATACATTGTTCATATAAATGCGATAAGGAAAAGAGGAATCTTCATTGATCACGGTCACTTCGCTTGCAAATGAAGAGGGACTTGTAGAGCCTGGATATCTATCCAGTTGAAAATCTCTCAACTCAATTGAAAATGGAATTTCAATAGGTTTTGGCCCGTAACTGATGTCCACGTGATAGTCTCCTACTTCCAGGTGTTGTTTTTCACTGAAGTTACCATCAAACGAGCTCAAAAGAATCTCTTGTGTTCGATCCTCAGATTTGATTTTTACAAAAAGTAAATCATCAAGCATCTTGCCTTTTTCTTGATCCTTGGCTGGCAAGTAAACGATTGAGCTTTTTTCGTAGACTTCGGGAATAACAAATTGTGTGTTCTCTCCTCGATACAACGCTCTGGTTTTTAAAGGCATCAATGAATCAGCTGGCAGCATACCGGCCGTCTGTGTTGCCATCACCATAAAATTCATTTCGAATGGTGACTGGATGTATAGCTCGTCTCCTTTGCTGAAAATATTAATTGCTCCGGCCACTGGACGATCGAAAGTCACTGGGTAGTTATTGATCAGTAAAGCCCCACCTGAGGCGAGATACAAGTTTTCCCTGCCTTCCCCAGATGTGGTCACCAGTTTCAAAACTGTAGATCCATTTTCAGTCTCGATCACCTGCTGTTCTGCCTGTGGTACAAAAGCTTTCGGTTCTATTTCTATTTCGTCATTGGCTCCCATATTCACCACCAAGTCGGGTTGTTTGAATACAGATAAATTCAATTTTTTTTCGAAACTTTCCACTTCGTCTCCCTTTTTCACCTCAACCATCAAGTAGCGATCCTGAGAAACAATCTTGTTGGATGAATCCCCTTCTCGGATGTGCATCAGTCCTTCAAAACTTGCATAACGCGTCACGAAGGCACCAATGAGGATAACAATAAAGGCAACATGAAAAGTTAAAACAGCAAGTTTCTCTTTACGATATAGCTTGTATCTCCAGATATTACCTGCAAAGTTTAAGGCAAGTAGTCCCATGATAACTTCAAACCACCAAGCGCGATATATGATTGATAGCACGGCCTGTGTGCCAAAGTCATTCTCTAAAAAGGTAGCATACGCCATGGTGAAGGCATAAAGTACTAAGAGCACTGTGGTCAATTTGTTAGAAAACAGTGGTTTTAAAAATTTCAATATCATTATGTCAGATTCCTCTCCTCAACTCAATCATTTAATGAAACCGTTAGGTATAATAAAATGCCTACAGCAGTAAAAATCATATACTGTGTAATTTCAATTAAGTTGCCACTTCTGGCTACTGATTCTTGGCAAATTGATAGACCTCAAAAATTTCCAACTGCAAACGTACTAATAGTTAAACTCGTAGTTTATGATTAAAATCATTTTTTGCTTGGTTAATCCTTTTTGGTCACAAAAAAGACGCCAATCAGGACCAAAACAGTTCCTAACCATTGAGCCCAATGCATGCTTTCGCCCAGAAAATAATCAGCTAGCAGAATTGTAGAAATGGGTCCGAAACTCGCCACAATGGCGAAGCTTGGTGCACCAATCATTTTTATCGAATAGGACACCAAATATGATGGAATAACTGTGGACAAAATTGCCATGGCCAGCCCCAAACCATAAACTTCATTAGGATAATTTAAAAGATTAAAATCTCCAACTAATCCGTAGTGTATCAGAACACAAAGGCAGGACACGATCATAGCATAAGAAGTAAAAACTGTAGCTCCTATTTTTGGAATCAGCCAGCCACTTCCAGCAATGTATGAGGCATAAGTAGTCGCGCTGAGGAATATCAGGCTACCACCAATAAGCAAACCCTTTCCTTCCAATGAAAGCTCCAGTGAAAAAGCAAGTACAATACCGAAATAAGTCAGCACAATTGTAGGGTAAATGAATAAAATAATTCGCTCCAGACTTGCCTTGATATATTGCAACCCTAAAAAATCAAATAGGCTAGCCAAATAGTAGCCTACTATACCTAGCCCTAATATCCACAAGTAAATCCTGGAGTTCATTACTTTCGTATCTTTCGGCCTTTTGACCAACGCTATTACTAAGTAGAACGGCAAGGCAAACAGCATCCTCATCAACAATAGAGAAACCGCGTCAATATCATATTGGTAGGCCAGCTTTACCATAACGGCTTTCGCAGAAAAAAGCACCACGCCTAACAAGGCCAACACCACCCCTAAAATTCTTATTTTACTCATTTGAACATAGCCAGATTAGAACTGCGAAGCTATTGATTTTACTGCTTTTGAAGGAGTTTAAACAATTGAAAAAATAATTCAACAACTATCCATTGATATTCAGTGAGTTACAATAATTTCATTCAAGTTTAGTTTAAAGTTTTTTTTGAATTTTTGGCTAGGATTTTCTTTTGATATAGATTAGGCTTGAGAAAGAAAGGTTTGATTTAATAAATGCGAAATGTACATCCACCTGTACCAGTTTCGCAGAGTAGCATTTATGGAAATACAGAGTACAGTGAGTACCCTACTAGGTATGCTAATACTTGGTAGCGGAGTATACTCAATTTATCAAGGCACTTGGAGCCGGAGATTCAAGCAGCGCATACCACCTAACAAAAAATTGCTTCAGGAGAATAAGAACCTGAAGTTTATGCTTAGGCAAGCACAGCAAGAAGTCAAAATCGGCAGTTGGGAATGGAACACCCGAACCAATGAAGTTTATTGGTCGGATGAGATGTATGCCATTTTCGATCTCCCAAAAGATGAGGGACCAAACATCGACAATCTTCGAAAGCAGATTTTTGAAGAGGATAGGCTTGTGTTTGATCAGTCTATGAGAGACCACTTGAATGGTCGTGTTTCGCGCAGGATGGAATATCGCATCCGAATATCCACTGGAGATATCAAATACATAGCAGCCACTGGTCGTGCGATTTTTGACAAGGACAAAAAGCCTCATAGCTTATTCGGTACTGCACAGGATATTACTACTCAAAAAGAAATTTCAAAGTCACTCTTTCAGGAAAAGAAAAAATACCATCTATTAGCTGATAGTCTGCCTGTTGCCATTTTCAGGTCAAACGTGAAGGGTGAGTTACTATTTGTGAATCAGGCCATGGTTGAGATGTTTGGATTTGATTCAGAAGAAGAACTTCTCAGACAAAACTGTTTTGCTTTATATGCAAACCCTGTAGATAGAGAAGAACTACTTGATGAGCTTAATGCAAGTGGCAAACTGACTGATTATCAGATGACATTCCAGAGAAGTGATGGAACCACCTTTGTTGGTGAGCAGAATTCATTGATTGAGGGCAACGAACTTCATGGTATTGTGCAAGACATTACAGATCGCGTGGAAAGCGAAAAAGAAAAATCCAATTTGATTGAAACGTTAAAGGGGCAGAACAAAGATTTGGAAGAATTCGCCTTTATCATCTCTCATAACTTGAGAAGCCCACTATCCAATATGATGGGGCTAACCCAAATTTTTGACAAATCCTCAGTAACTTCCGATAATCTGGAAATTCTCAACCTGATCGAGCAAAGCACGGTTAACCTGGATCAAATCATCAAAGATTTGAATCAGACATTGACCGCAAGAGAAGGTCAAAAAAAACTCCGTGAAGTTATTGACCTTTACCCTATGTCTCATGAAATTTTAGTCAATTTTCGTGGCATTATTGAAGACAATGACATTCAGGTAGAATTCAACATCTCTCCAGATGCACAATTGAAATCAGTTCATGATTTCATAAAAAATATCCTGTCTTATTTGGTAGACAATGCGATCAAGTTCAGAAGATCCAACATACAGCCTAAAGTAAAAATCAGCTTTGAGGAAACTCAAAACAGTTATGTACTATCCGTGTGCGACAATGGAATAGGCATAGATCTGGAAGCGGATGAAAATCGCCTTTTCCTAATCTACGAAAAGCTTGATGGTAAAATGGAAGGCAGAGGCTTAGGGCTGTATTTGGTCAAAAACCATGTGAATGCTTTAAATGGAAAGATTAAAGTAGAAAGTCAACCAGGCCAAGGGTCGAAATTCATAATTGAACTTCCAAAAGAATAAGTATCTTGGTCTAAACAAACAACATTACTCATGTCAATACTCAAAAAATTCCACTCACTTGTACTCCTTGTATTCATACTAACCGTGTCCTGTCAGCCGACCAGCCAGATTGATTACATTCTTTTTTCTGGAACTATCACCAACACAGATGGGGCCTATGTTACCGTAAAAGGAAATGATTTTTCGTACGACATAGATCTGAATGCAGATGGCACTTTCTCCGACACCCTAAAGGTTGAAAGAGGCTACCACCTATTCTACTCAGGGAGAGAAAGAACTAATATTTTCCTTGACAAGGGCTATTCAATCAATCTTTCCATTGACCAACCTATGTTTGATGAAACACTGACCTTCAAAGGAGAAGGAAAAGGCACTCAAACCAATAATTACTTAGCCAATAAGGCTCGACTGGATGAAGAACTGACTGTCGATTTTCAAAGTTTGTTTTCTCAAGAAGAGGCTCCTTTTTCAGCCACTCTTCAAGATTGGAAATCTAAAATGAACGAACTCTTGGCTGCTGCAGGGATTGATGACAATCAGTTTGTATCTCTTGAGCAAAGAAACATTGAGTATGAATATCTCGCTCAATTCGTCAATTACGAATATTACCATCAACACGCAGTTAAAGATTCTGAATTTAAGGTATCCGAAAATTTCAACAAGAATTTAACCAACATCGACTTAAGCAGTGAGGCAGATTTCAATACCCTTAGAAATTACAAGAATCTAATTCAGAGCTACTTTGGCGCCATGATTCAACGTGGAGAGATCGAAGAAGCATTTACCGCTATGAGAAACATAGAATCGTCTACTATCAAGCAAGGCATTATCCCAAGCTTCATATATGACGTGGAAGCAGGCAATGAAAATGCTGAAGCCATTTATAATGGCATAGTGTCCATTAGTACAGATAGTGTCACTATTTCCAAACTATCGGATAAAATTGAAAAAATAAGAAAACTGCAGGCAGGCATGCCTTCTGCTACATTCGCCTATCAAAGCATTAATGGAGAGACTGTTACTTTAAAAGACCTCAGGGGAAAGTATTTGTATGTGGATGTTTGGGCGACCTGGTGTGGCCCATGTCTTAGAGAAATTCCGTCTTTAAAAAGTCTGGAAAATGATTATCATGATGCACGCATCGAGTTTGTGAGTATCTCTATAGATGTACAAAAGGATTTCGAAAAGTGGCAGCAAATGATAGCAGACAAGGAACTGAAAGGTGTACAACTTTTTGCCGATAGTGACTGGCAATCTGAATTTGTAAAAGCCTATGCAATAGATGGCATTCCTAGATTTATCATCATTGATCCAGAAGGAAATATTGTAAATCCAAATGCGCCACGCCCGTCAGATCCTCAAATCAGGGATTTGTTTGATGAATTTTTTGAAAATTCTTAAAATGATACGATTCTACGAATTATTATAACTCTACCCATATAGATGAGAAACAAATTCGACGAATAGCAGTTATACGAACGACCAATAATTGCTATAAATAATATTATTTTATCTAAATTACTGCATCCATTCACCAGCACATGGATTGGTATTATTCTAATAATCAGCTAAGAAAGATTTTAATTATTAGACAATTAATGTGCAACTACAATGAAGCGATTGGTTTTATTTGCCTTGTTGCTTTTGATAGCAAACAGGACGCAAGCCAACCTTCCTAACCTAGAAGAAGGAACTTCACTGAAAGTATCTGGAAAAGTTATTGATCAAGCGACTAGTCTACCACTGGCCTTTGCAAACATCATCTATAACCAAACAGGTACTACCACGAATCTTGAAGGGGAATTCGTGTTTCAAATCAATTATCACAGAGCAGAAAACTTGTTGCTTATCAAATTCATTGGCTATGAAACTGCCGCCATTCCATTGAGCCATGACAACACCAATTTATCAGTCAATTTAATCCCAAAAGCAGAAATGCTGGAAGAGGTAGTTGTGGTTACGGCAGATCAGGTATTGAAAGATGTAAACAACTATCACCAAATCAACTACGAATACTCGGACCAACTACTCTCCTCCTATTACAAGGAGACTCTCAGTACGGATAAAGACTGCATTTACCTCGCGGAAGGTATTTTTGATATCTACTATCCGACTGTATACAGCAAGGAGAAACCTACTATACATGCGAGAAAAACCCGAAAGAAAAATTTTGCAGACCTTGATACCATGTACATGCCATTGATTCATGGCCATGCCACAGACATGATCAATGGGGTGACCAGACGAACAGACAGCTTTATAAAAAAAGAAAGGCTTGATCACTACACTTTTACAAAAGAAGGGTTGACTTGGTATGACGGGAAAGAAGTCTTTCAGATCAACTTTGAGCCCAAATCCAAAAAGGGGGATTGTAGAGGTACCATATACATAGATTCGGAATCCAAGGCGATCATCCGTACTGAATACGAACCCCTGCTAGACGGTCAGAATTTCTGGAAAAAAGCAAAATGGACTGAAGAGTATAAGGAAGTCAATAGCAGCTGGTATATCCACAGGGTGTCCTATTTGGGCGAGTGGGATCAGCATGGTAGAACCGTCACTTTTGAGGCATTGTTGGTTGTAACTGACTTTGAAACCATCACCTCCAAGCCTGAGTTGACACAATCACTGACTAAAAACGACATCTTCTTTCATCAAGCATCAACCTTTTCAGAAAGTTTTTGGGACGACTTTAACTATATCAAGTTGAGCACAAAAGAGAAACACGCATTGGGCTATTAACTAGCCTTATTTTCGGAGTACAAAAAAGCCACTCGATTGAGTGGCTTTTTAATTTCTTAAAATTTGGATCCCATTTACGCCGAATAATTGCTCAGCATCACTGGCATTACTAGCATCAATAGATCTTCATTGTCGTCCTTGTCTACTGGGAAAAGCAATCCAGCTTTGTTAGGTTCAGAAAACTTCATAGACACCTGAGTCGAATCTATGTTCGCAAGCATTTCAATTAAAAATTTGCCATTGAACCCAATTTCGATATCTGCTCCATTATGATCGCAAGACAATCTTTCGTTGGCCTCATTTGAGAAATCTAAATCTTCAGACGAAATCACCAATTCGCTACCTGTAATCTTCAGTCTTACTTGGTGTGTAGTTTTATTGGCATATATCGCGATACGTTTCAATGAGCCCAATAACTCCGTTCGATCAATGATCATTTCGTTGTCATTGTTTGCTGGAATCACATTCTCGTAATCTGGGAAACGCTCATCAATCAAACGACAAACCATGTGTATGCCATCAAACTTGAAAAAAGCATTGGCTACATTATATTGAACGTTTACATTGGTGTTGCCGCTTGGCAAAGTAGATTTCAATAAAGTCAATGCTTTTCTAGGAATAATCATGCTTGCACCATTGTCCGCAGCAATATCTACTCTTCTGTATCTGATCAAACGATGCCCATCTGTTGCCACGAAAGTGGTATTTGTATCAGACAGGTTTAAATACACCCCGGTCATAGCTGGGCGAAGCTCGTCACTACTGGTGGCTAGAATGGTGTTGTTGATCGCATGACCCAAAACATCTGATGAGATATTTACATCATTACCATCAGATACGCTAGGCACCTTTGGGAAGTCAGTAGCATTCTCTCCTGCCAATTTGTATCGACCGTTATCTGAATTGATTTCAATGCTATAAGTTTCTTCGTCAATACTGAAAGTAACTGGCTGCTCTGGCAAGTTTCTCAAAGTCTCCAACAAAATCTTAGAAGGAACAGCAATGTTGCCATTTTCTTTGGCTTCAACTTCGAGTTCTGTGATCATAGAAGTCTGTAAGTCCGAAGCCGTAATGGTTAATTTTCCATCGGCAATTTCAAACAGGAAATTTTCCAAAATTGGCACCACTGGATTGGTAGTGATTACACCATTGATGGCAGACAACTGTTTGAGCAGGTAAGAGGAAGAAACTATAAATTTCATTCGCTAGTCTATATTTAAGTTTGTAGATTCAGAAAATTGCGTGAGGCAAAGCCACCCCAAATTTGAGCCAAAGTTAATGATAAAATGCTAATAAAAAACTACTTGTATTTCATTGCATTTTAATGACTCAAAAATCACTTTTCAATCGATTTTCAATCTCTTCAAACGAAGTGCATTTGAAATTACTGAAACTGAACTAAAGCTCATAGCCAATGCTGCAATCATAGGAGATAAGAGGATACCAAAAAATGGAAACAGAACACCAGCAGCCAGTGGAACACCCAGACCGTTGTACACTAATGCAAAGAACAAATTCTGTTTGATATTCTTCATTACGGCCTTACTCAATTTTAGAGCTTTTATTATGTCTTGCAAGTCCCCCTTCACTAAAGTAATAGCTGCACTTTCTATGGCTACATCTGTACCTGTCCCCATAGCTATGCCCACTTCCGCCAATGCCAGTGCTGGTGCATCATTTATACCATCACCAGCCATAGCTACAGATCTTCCCTCCTCCTTTAATTTAGCAACTCGGTTCATTTTATCAGCAGGGAGGCAATCAGCAATCACTTCATCCAAATCCAATTCACGTGCTACAGTACGGGCAGTCAGTTGATTGTCTCCCGTCATCATAATTACCTCTATCCCACTCTCTTTGAGTTCTCGGATGGCTTGTTTGCTCGTAGCTTTGATGGGGTCAGAAATCACAACAGCACCTACTATTTGACCACTGACAGCTAGGTAAGGAACCGTCTTACCTAACTCTTGCTGTTCTTTAATTTGTGTCTCAATAGATTCACTTCTATCAATTTTAAAATCATTCATGAGTTTATCATTACCCATCACAATTTCAATCCCATCAATTTTTGCGACTACCCCTTTACCAGTGATAGACTCAAAATCTTCTAAAGGAAGCCATTCAACATTTTTTGATTTTCCATATTTTACCATGGCTGCCGCCAGAGGGTGCTCACTTTGTTGATTAGCAGAAGCCATTAAACTGATTAGTTTGTCTTCATCCAAATCAAATGCCATTACTTTTTCTACAGATGGTTTGCCTGCTGTGACCGTACCCGTTTTGTCTATAATAATTGCATCTATCTCACTCATTTTTTCAAGTGAGGCAGCTTCCTTGATCAGGACACCCCATTCAGCACCTTTACCTACACCAACCATGACAGACATGGGTGTAGCCAAACCGAGGGCACAAGGGCAAGCAATGATCAACACAGCAATAGCATTGACAAGCGCATACACCATAGATGGCTCAGGGCCAAATATCAACCACACAATAAAAGTCAACGCAGAAATTCCTACAACAGCAGGAACAAAATAGCCAGAAATTTTGTCAGCCATTTTTTGTATGGGTGCACGACTTCTACTTGCCTGTTTAACCATATCAATGATTTGCGAAAGCAAAGTATCTGCCCCAACCTTGGTGGCTTCCATCAGAAAGGATTGATTGCCGTTGATCGTTCCGGCTACTACTTTATCTCCCATCTGTTTATCCACTGGTGTTGGCTCCCCTGTAACCATAGATTCATCAATCACACTTTGCCCATTTGAAATCGTTCCATCCACAGGCACCTTTTCACCAGGCTTCACCCTCAGGATATCCCCTACTTTGATCTGTTCAATGGATATTACAATCTCCTGACTTCCTTCCACTTTAATTGCCTGACTGGGAGCCAGTTTGAGAAGCTCTCTGACTGCACTTGACGTTTTGCTGTGCGCACGGGCTTCCAATAGCTGACCTAACAACACCAAGGTCAATATTACCACCGTCGACTCAAAATACATGTGGATGGTACCTGATTCTGTTCTAAATTGGTCTGGAAACACGTCAGGCAAAAGCAAACCAAACACACTAAAGAGCCACGCCACTCCTGCACCTATCCCAATCAAGGTAAACATGTTGTACATACCAGAAATGACGGATGAATAGGCTCGAATAAAAAACATCCAAGTTGCATAAAAAACCACTGGAATAGAGAGCATCAGCTGCACCCAATTCCAGTATTCAAGAGGCATCCATTCAAACATAGGATTGTTTGGAATCATGTCTGACATGGCAATACAAAAAATAGGAAGTGTAAAAGCTAAGGCAACTTTGAATTTCTTCACCAATGCGTCATAGGCCTTCTGCTCTTCAGATGCACCTTCCTCTTGCCTACTGGCTTCTGGCACGAGATCCATTCCGCATACTGGGCAATGACCAGGTTTAGTGTAAGTCTTATTTCCCTCACAGTGCATGGGACAATAGTACACTCCTTTAACATCAATAATAGGCAGTGGTGCCAACTGCAGATCTTCTACCTCATGGTCTTCTGGAAAAATGTCGTACTGAGCATTCGCTAAAGTCTCTTGTAGCTTGTCAAGGGAAATGTCTTCTGACATTTCAACATTCGCTTTCCCTGCCTTGAGATCCACTGAGACTGACTTGACCTGAGGGATTTGGAGTAGTGCTTCTTCCACATGGGACTTGCATCCATTGCAAGACATGCCTGTAATCTGATAAGTATGTTTCATCATGTTTGGCTTATAAAATTAACCTATACAAAACTCTACAAGGTCAATATATTTTGCATTACACAATCTTCAGGAAGAATTATAAAATTATAAGATACTGTCCAGAGGCTTGCGCAAGTTGCTCGAACGATCAGTTTTGAAAACCGTGGGAGTCATGCCTGTTGTTTTTTTGAATTGTGAGGAGAGATGAGCTACACTGCTATAGCCCAGTTTATAGGCTATTTCTTTTATGGAGAGCTGATTATAGATCAAATACTCTTTTACTTTTTCAACCTTTTGTCTAATGATAAATTGCTCAAGGGTAATGCCAGCAACAGATGAAAATAAAGTACTTAAATAGTGATATTCGTAATCTAATTTTTCGGAAAGAAAAGTTGACCAATTGACATTGAAATTGGAATGATCCTGATGATGAATCATATCAATTATGAGTGTCTTGATTTGTTCTAGCAGCTTGGACTTGCCGTCATCAATTCTCGCAAACCCCTGCTTTTCCAGCTGAAAGTCTAACACTGAAATTTGATCTTGATTCAGTGAATTAGATTTGAGTTCGACTCTTCCCAGCTGTATTGAATTCACTTCCAGGTCAAGTTGGTCAAATATGTGCTCGACAGCTGTGATGCACCTGGGACAAACCATGTTTTTAATATTAACTATCGAGCTCATCCTTAAAGGGATTTATTCTTTTTGAAACTGGACGGGCTGTGCCATTAGTCTTTGCATTCGCCCCTCATCTACCACCATCATTTCATTAGCAGCATTGGTCAGCAGATAGAAACGTTGACCATCTATTTTAGGGTACACTTTCAATTGCCTATTGTTGGTGACATTAATGTCCTCCAGGCTAATTTGCGCAATAGGTTCAACATTCAACAAGCTATCATACCTTGGGAAAGCTCCTGGGTTCAGGTAATCATTCAATTGAAAAAATTCCAATGGCTGGAGATAAGTCATGAGTACTGTGGTGTCCAAGTCACTTACTCCATTCACAGCTAGAAATTGATTGTCAAAATAAATATTCAAATCATTGAGAACTGGATCAGCATAGTCGACAGTCAAATGTTGAACAGTACGCCAACTGGAAGCAAACAACACACGATCTCTCCACTGATTGAGTGTAAGCTCAAATATGCCAGACAGGTAACTTTGATAGCCTGGAATCGCTACAGTAAAAATCTTAGTCAAGTCTTGGTTCCCAAAATAAGCAGTAGTTTTTGCTGTATTTCCCCCTGCATAAAAATGTTTTGATTCACCCCCAGAAAGCTCCACCGTCACCTGCCTACCCGATTCGAGCAATTCTTTCTTTATAGTTTCTAGATTAGATTTGCTCACAGGTCGCTGCGTTTCAACGGCACTCAGAATGCGTTGGGACAAGTAGATCAGCTGTGGGTCGGCCTTGTGCTGGTTATTGATACTCCATTCATTATCTCCACGTTGGATTGCAATCGCTTTACCTCCATACTGTATGACTATTCCAGTGATTTGAGTGGTATCAGCTATTGCAAACAAATTTTTATCAACAGAAGATATTGCGCGATCTTTTTTCCCTACCCACATCAGAAGTAAGGAAACCATAAGGAGTCCTACAAAAACAAAACTAAGCTTCTTGATTTTTGTCATTTCCTATTTACTTAAAACTGGCATATTTTTTCCTTCTCCAATAGGCCCTCAACACGCCATATATTATCAACAGCACAATTGGGAGTACCAAGTTGATCATCTGCCATTTGAGCTTTTCGTTAGCCACTTTCACCTTGTCTAATGGACGAATCGCAAAGGATTTATTCTTTGACACTATCAATCCCTGTTCATTCAGCATATAGTCCACAGCGTTCATGACGAAGTCTTTATTTGCAAATTTCATCTGACTATACGGACTCAAGCCCAGTTCCATAGGCGTTCCGTCTTTTAAGCTAAATTCATTTCTGATCATATCACCATCTGAGCAGATTAAGATGGAAGTCTCCATTCCCACTTCCCTAAAACCACTCTTATCAATTCCTTTGGGCAGAATTCTATTCTTATAAATGGAGGTGAATTCTCCTTTCAATAGATAGGCCACATTTTTAGAGCCATGATTGAATCGCTCAGGGTCTAGATTCTTACGTAATTCATTAAAAGCCACTTTGACTGGTGCCTGATTTACCATAGAATATTGGGAAGTTTTGAGCAATGGTATCTTCTCAATACCTTCCGCTTTCACGGTATCGATCGTAGAGACAAACTTCATTGAAATCGCATCTAGGTTTTTTACTATAGGATGGTTCCCGAAATTGTTCACCATAGGAAAAAATGGCCAAGGCAACATTCTGATTTGCGCTTGATCACCCATATTGCCTGCCACAATTGGATATTCTCCACAAACAATATCTTGTACATAGTCGCGATTGACCCTTACGCCATATTTGAAAAATAGATCATCCAGACCAGTTTCATAAGGAAAGGCAAAAGTTCCTTCTCCACTGGCACTATCCATATTTACCCTAAGCGCATCTACAAAGAACAAGGACTTCCCTCCATTCATAATGTATTGATCTATCTGGTACTTTTCTTTTGATGTAAATGCCGCTGTAGGCTTTGGGAAAATCACGGCATCATAGCGACTCAAGTCTTTATCTTCAGTACTTAGATCCACATTAAACACGTCATATTTCTCCAACAGTGCATTGGTCAATCCTGCTAAATTCAAACTATCTGGTTCGCCATGCCCCTGTATCAATGCCACAGTTTTTCTGCGATCATTCGCTAATATTCGAATCGCATTCGCCAATTCATACTCAAGCCCTTCTATGGATTGATTCAATCGCTCTTCTGCTGTCGCAGACTGGCTGCCTTTCAATAAGGTCACAGGCACTTCCTGACCGTAATAGCTGACAATGGCTCCTGGAAAGATGAGTTTCTCCGTTTTGTTTCCATCTCTTTTGTAAGAAAGATTTGTGGGCTGAAGGCCACGTTCAATCAGTGATCGAAAATACTCGTTTCGTGCTTTCTCATTCAAGGCTGCAGATGGATCAATAAAATTGACTTTCAACAGTCCGTCTGCATAATAGTCGAATTGGCTCAGTGTCTCTTCTATGGCTTTGCGCAATCTTTTGAATCCTGCTGGCATTTCTCCTTCCAGAAATACTTCCACATATACTGTCTCTTGAAGATCGTCCAGCATGGCTCTTGTTGCTGGCGTTACAGAGTATCTTTTTTCTTCTGTCAAATCCAATCGCGCAGCAAATATCCCTGCCAATTGATTCAATATCACAATGAGGAGCAAACCAATCCCCAACCTCAACAGGCTTTCTATTCGCTTCTGATTTACCATTTTTTAGCGTCTAGTTTGAGTTGAGTAAAAAGTATCATTGTCGCAACTACACTGATGAAATACACAAGATCTGCTAGGTCTATCAATCCCCTACTCAGTGACTCATAGTGAAAAACAAGACTGATTTGCAGAAGCACTAATGAAGCTGGCCCCCATACGTCTATATTGGCCAAAGATGATAATCCTGAATAGAGTACAAAACATAAAAAAACGGCCAACACAAAAGCAACTACCTGATTGTCAGTGAGTGCAGAAGAAAATATCCCAATAGCTACAAACACACCACCTAAAAGAATGAGTCCAACATAAGAACCTACAGTACCAGAAATATCCAAATTCCCTACTGGATTGCCCAAGGTATAGACAGAATAGAAATAAATCAAAGTAGGCAATACTGACATGATAACCAGTGCAAATCCCGCAAAGTACTTACCAAGCACGATTTGAAGCGTGGTCAGTGGTTTGGTCATGAGAAGTTCTTCTGTCCCCGTTCTTTTCTCCTCTGAGAAAAAACGCATGGTGATAGCAGGAATCAAGAACATAAATACATAGGGTCCCAGATTGAACAAGGTACTCATATCAGCATAGCCGTATTGCAGAATGCTGCTTTCTGGAAATACCCACATCAATAATCCAATGGATGTTAGAAACACACCTATTACAATGTAGGCGATCAGACTATTCAAAAAACCATTGATTTCTTTTACAAATACTGCGAGCATCTATTTGTCTTTAGTCAGTAAATGAAAAATTTCGTCGAAAGAACTCTCTTCTTCCTGTAAACCAACCAGTGGAAGATTTTTTTCGCCAGCCAATCTAAACACGGCACTTCTAGCCTCCTCACTATTGGTAACCAGTAGCTGATAAATACCCACATGTACTTCCTTCACTCTTTTGATTTCTGCAATAGATTGAAGCAACTCTACATCCACTGCAGATTGGAACTCCACTCGAAGCAAGGTTTCATCTGAGAGTCCTTTAGAAAACGCTGCAATCGGCTGGTCAGCAACTAGTTCACCTTTATTGATCACCACTACTCGATCACAAAGTGCCTCTACTTCCTGCATGATATGTGATGAAAAAATGACAGTTTTGTCCTTGCTCACTTCTTTTATCAGCTTTCGTATTTCAAGAATCTGATTTGGATCTAAACCTGTCGTGGGTTCGTCTAAAATCAACACTTCTGGGTCGTGCAATAGCGCTTGAGCCAATCCCACTCTTTGCCTATAACCTTTGGACAGTTGGCCGATTTTTTTGTTTTGTTCGAGCGTTAACCCACACATCTCCACGACACGTGCTATGGCTTCTTTAATTTCAGCTGATTTCATTTTATTCACTTTAGCCGAAAAGGCTAAAAACTCATGAATATACATATCCAAATACAATGGATTATGTTCTGGCAAATACCCAATGATTTGTTTGGCTCGCAAGGGGTCAAGACCCACATCTATTCCTCCAACCAGCACCTTGCCCTCACTAGCACCCAGATAGCCTGTGGCAATTTTCATGGTAGTGGATTTGCCAGCCCCATTCGGTCCTAGAAAACCCAAGATTTCTCCTTTCTTTGCCGCAAAGGAAATCTGATTGACAGCTTTTTGCTGCCCGTAGATTTTTGTAAGGTTTTGAACTTCTATAGACAAGGGAAATGCAGTTTGAATTAGGATTATTTAGTTGGCTTTGGACGCAAGGGTCTTACCTCAAAATCTACAGGCAAATAATTAGGATGTGTTTCCAAGCAGTGCACAACACTACTTGCCACATCTTGTGGTCTCATCATGTTTTCGTTGGCCGTGACGCTTTCAATGTCATCAAAGAAATTAGTATTCACACTACCTGGATAAATACAGGTCACTTTGATTCCAAAGTCTCTCAGCTCCATGAACATGGAATGTGAGATACCTGTCACGGCGTGTTTGGTACCTGAATAGCCTACCATGCCTTTTACTGGATTTTTGCCTGCTATAGAGCCAATATTAATAATATGGCCTCTGTCTAGTTCTTTCATTTTTGGGATGACAGCATTCGACACAAAGTAGATACCATGCACATTGACGTCAAACATCTGCTTCCATTGTTCAAAGGGCATCTCATCCATCATACCATAATGTCCTACTCCTGCATTATTGACCAGAATATCCACGTCTTCACCAAGCATTTCAGTAGTTTGATTATACGCATGAGCCACACTCTCTGGGTCACTCACATCTACTGATATGAAAAGGTAATTTGGATCAGTCACATCATTATCTGTTCGACTCCAGCCTGCTACTTTCACTCCCTTATGAAGGAGAAGTTTCACGATTTCGAGTCCTATACCTTTACTGGCTCCAGTAACGATGGCTACTCTCCCTTCTAAACTCATGTTGTTATATACTATTTTCAATCTTTCTAATTCTTAAGCCTCTGCAATCACCCTTCTGATAAGTTTGGTCAAATTGGGTTCTGCCTTCATTGCCGCAGCAATCACCTCTTCTACGGATATTTTTTGTAAGTGACCAGGATAGCATAAATCTGTAAGCACAGAAACTGCAAAAACTGGCATATCCATTTGTCTGGCCACAATATTCTCAGGAACTGTAGACATGCCTACTGCATCTGCCCCAATTACCCTAAGCATCTGGTACTCTGCTTTCGTCTCCAAATTCGGGCCATTTACTCCTACATAAACGCCTTGATGCAAAGTTATATTTTCTTCCTTACCAATT
The DNA here is from genome assembly GCF_900176375.1 of Reichenbachiella faecimaris. Taxonomy (GTDB): domain Bacteria; phylum Bacteroidota; class Bacteroidia; order Cytophagales; family Cyclobacteriaceae; genus Reichenbachiella; species Reichenbachiella faecimaris. The sequence goes on from NZ_FWYF01000001.1 coordinate 806,786, forward strand.
CTAATAGCTGTATCAATCATAGATTGATCGTATGGCTCACTCATGTCTGGAAATCTCACCCCCAATTCATCAAGATTTTTTCCAGTCAGCGGGTTTTCGGTTTGTAGATTGATGTGATCGTTGATCACCATCAATTCGCTCTTCCGGTAATCTGGATTTAGTGCTCCAGATGCATTGGAAATGATGAGCTTTTTGACACCAAGCAACTTCATCACCCGAACAGGAAAAGTAACCTCTTTCATGTTGTAGCCTTCATAGTAGTGAAAGCGCCCTTTCATCACAACAACTGTTTTATCACTCAGGTAGCCAAATATCAACTTACCTGAATGTGATTCCACTGTGGATAACGGAAAGTGAGGTATGTCTTCATAATTGATTTCACTGACAACCTTCACCTCATTGACTAGCGCACCCAAACCCGTACCCAAAACGATTCCAAAGTCAGGTTCAAAATCAGTTTGCTTTCTGATGAAAGCAACAGCTTCCTTGATTTGTAATAGATAATCCATATTTCAATCTTGCACTTCGCCGCTAAGATAGTATGGGGCAATCAAAAAAAGGCCGAAAAACACAGATTGTCTAGTTGCATATCCTGTACGGAACAAACAAAACTTATTACGATCCCAAGAATTGCCTTCTTTAGAAAAATTTACTCTAGTCATTCGTCGAATAGCGGTTCTTTGGTTGCTGGATTTTCAAATTAATTCATGTATTTTTAAACGCAGCAATCATCAAATTTCATCTATGATTAATCTAAGTCTTAACAAAAATAAAGGCTACGCAATTCTTTTGGTAACAGGTCCTATTTCAGTTTTTGATATAGAAAATCTGACCACTGAAGTAGATCAATACATCGAAGAATTTGGACAGCTATCTGGCCTGATCATCAAAGTAGAACAGTTTCCTGGGTGGGATAATTTGGATAGTTTTTTTCACCATTTGAAATTCATTAAAGACCATCACAAGGTGATAGGTAAAGTTGGGTTCATGACTGAGAACAATTTGATTTCATCCTTTCCAGGCCTTGCTGGCCACTTTGTGAAAGCAGAACTTAAACGTTTTGATTATGGTCAGATGGACGAAGCTGTAGAATGGATTTGTAGCAACTAAAAACACAATATTGAAGTCGTTTATATATTCAGCGGTACTCGTCTCTGCCTGTCTTTATTTAAGCAGAGAGGCATCATTTGCTCAAAATAAAAAGCACCCAGAAGCCAATTCGCCAGGACCCGTTTCTGAAGTTACGGATCGTGAGATTTACACTTATAACCGTGTTTATGAAATCGATCATTTATTCTTAGGCGAGGCGAACGAATATTCTGAACAATCCATTTTCTATGATGGTTATTTTGATGCATGGAAACAAAAGGAAAACAAAAGCAATGCACTATATTATCAACTATACATTGTGCCACCTCACTCCATTCCACTATTCAAGAAAACTTATATAGATGCCACAGAGGTCGCCAATATTCACTATCAGGAGTTCTTGCACTTTGTAGAAAGAGATTCAGGACAGGATATTCATGACTCTTACCTGCCAGTACTTGATGAGAAGTACATGAAAAACTATTACAACAACCCTGAGTTTTACTTCTTTCCAGTAATAGGGATCAACCCTAAGGGTGCGAAAACCTATTGCGACTGGAGGGCACAAAACCTCAATGAAGGATTGCAGGTGTTTCTAGAGAACGAAAGTCCTTATAAGAAATATAAATATGTGGGGCGCTTACCTACTGAACATGAGTGGAAAAGAGCTGCTGGTCATAGCACCAAAGAAATAGAAGACAGAACTTATGAAATAAGTAAAAAAGGGTTGGAGTTTCTCAAAAACGATGTGGTAGATAATGGCTTTGCTGATAAGAAAATATTGGAATCTGAAACTGTCTATGGATACAATGTAAATCTAGATCATGGAACTGATTTTGCCATTAATAAGGAAATCCCTTTTTACATCTATGGATTTGAGCCAAGAACCTCTGGCACTTATAATATGTATGGAAATGTGAAAGAAATTGTAAATGAAGGTTACGCCATAGGAGGTAGTTATAAATCAAAAAACACACATGTTGAACTGCACGAACATACAGAAACTTTCGACTACCAAACTGATATTGGATTTAGGTGCATAACAAAAATTGTCCGCTAATTGCTAGATACCTTATTATGAAAAAAATATTACTCTTTTTGTTTTTTCCTGCGCTCACTTTGGCACAGGATTTACATCCAGTGAGTTTTGCGCCAGGCTGCTGTAGTGAACGAACTGGCATTCCTATCTATACCTATAACCCTGATGAGTCAGGTGAAATGATGCAGGTCTATGTGGCTAATAAATATTCGGAAAAGTCCATTTTTTATAATGGCAAATACGACCCATGGAAAGATTCAGAATACAAAGATTCAGAACTTTATAATCAGAGATATATTGTGCCACCTGGTACTCTCCCAATAGCTAAAGGTAAATTCCTAGACCAGACTGAAGTAGCCAATATCCATTTTGAGGAGTTCTTGTTCTTTATGGTCAGAGACTCTGGTAGGTATAAGGACAGAACTTACATACCCAAGCAGGAAAATAAATATGTGCTAAACTATTACAAAAACTCAGAATTTTCTTTTTTCCCTGTACTAGCTGTGTCATTTGAAACTGCAGAAACGTATTGTAAATGGCGTGCAGAACAGTTGAATGTTGGTCTGAAAGAAATGCTGATGGACGAGCCCAATAAATACAAATTCATTGGCAGACTCCCAACGAAAGAAGAATGGCTGGTTGCAGCAGGTTCTCCTATTGACGAAATTAGAATTGCTCCCCACGAAGTGACAAAAAAGGGCAGTCAATTTCTTGAAGAAGATATCATCAAAAAAAGGTTTGCAACAGAATCAATGCTTCTCAAGGCATCTTTTATCAGTTATAATGTAAATCTGAAGTACGAAAATCAAGGCATCCCAATTGAAATGCCTCAATACATCTATAGTTTCGAGCCAAATAAGAGAGGTTTTTACAACCTTTATGGCAATGTAAAAGAGCTAGTTGCTGAAGGATACTCCATTGGAGGCAGCTATCTGACTTCAAATACGGAAGAAGCTCTCTTCGAAGAAGATTATACACAGTCATATAAAACTGATGTGGGCTTCAGATGCCTCGTGGAAGTAGCAAAAAGATAAATGGATTTTGGAATTAATTAGGATATCTAATATGCTCCACCATATCCTGTACTTCTTGAGGTGGGGCTGGAGATAAGTGCGAAATTATACCAGAAACCAAGAAGTTCAATATCATCCCCAGCGTACCAATACCCTCAGGTGAAATCCCAAACCACCAATTCTCATCTGTATTGAGTTCAGGGCTTATGAACTTAAAAAAGACAATATAAGAGGCTGTAAACAGCATCCCTATTACCATACCAGCCACAGCACCTTCTCGATTGATTCTCTTGCTGAAAATTCCCATGATAATGGCTGGAAAGAAAGATGAGGCTGCCAATCCAAATGCGAAAGCTACCACCTGAGCCACAAAACCTGGCGGATATATTCCGAAAATACCAGCGATTACAACTGCCACAGCTGCAGCTCCCCTGGCCACCACCAATTCTCCCTTATCAGAAATATTTGGATTGATCTGTTTTTTTACCAAATCATGCGCAATGGATGTAGAGATGACTAACAGCAATCCAGCTGCAGTAGACAAGGCTGCTGCCAGTCCTCCTGCTGCCACTAGTGCAATCACCCAATCAGGCAAGTTGGCAATCTCAGGATTGGCTAATACCATGATATCTCTATCAATGGTCAATTCATTTTTTTCTACGTCTCCTACATATTGAACTCGTCCATCTTGATTTTTGTCTTCAAACTTGATCAGGCCAGTTTCCTCCCATTTGCCAAACCATTCTGGTAAGGCCTTGTACTCTTGATTGCTGACAGTGTTGATCAGATTTGTCCGGGCAAAAGCTGCAATGGCCGGAGCAGTAGTGTATAATATAGCAATCAGTAAGAGTGCATATCCTCCAGAGACTCTTGCATCACGGACTTTAGGCACTGTAAAAAACCTTACAATTACATGGGGCAATCCTGCTGTACCTACCATAAGTGCAGCCGTGATAAAGAATATATCTATGGTGCTTTTCTTTCCAATGGTATAGGCAGCAAATCCTAGCTCTTCGTGTAGACCGTCCAACTTGTCCAGCAAATAAGTTCCATCACTGAGTGTGCTCCCAAAACCCAATTGCGGTATGGCATGGCCTGTCATCATGATAGAGATGAATATGGCTGGTACCATAAACGCAAATATTAACACACAAAATTGAGCTACCTGAGTATAAGTGATCCCCTTCATTCCACCAAGCACGGCATAAAAAAACACAATCACCATGCCTATAATCACACCTGTCGTCACATCTACTTCCAGAAATCTGGAAAAGACCACGCCCACACCTCGCATTTGACCTGCCACGTACGTGAATGACACAAATATGGCACAAAACACGGCTACAGATCTGGCCGTCTGCGAATAGTATCTATCACCTACAAAATCTGGAACAGTAAATTTCCCAAACTTTCTGAGATAAGGTGCTAGTAACAGCGCAAGCAGCACGTAGCCCCCTGTCCATCCCAACAGATAAACGGCTCCATCATATCCCATAAAAGAGATCAACCCTGCCATTGAAATAAAAGAAGCAGCTGACATCCAATCAGCAGCTGTAGCCATCCCATTGGCTAGAGGAGAGACATCCCCTCCTGCTACATAAAAGTCTTTGGTAGAGCCTGCACGTGACCAAATGGCTATTCCGATATATAGGACGAAGGTGACTCCAACGATTAGATAAGTCCAGATTTGTACATTCATGATATATAGTATTGCGTTTTGTAATTGTACTCTTGGGGTAATGTTGCAATACTTGGCTATTCTTCTACACCATGGGTCTTATCCAATTTATTCATAAGGTAGACGTAGATGAAAATGATAATTATAAAAACATAAATAGCCCCTTGCTGAGCAAACCAAAACCCAAGTTTGAATCCGCCAATTCTTATTTCATTGAGCTGATCTACGAATAGGATACCACATCCAAAAGAAACCAAAAACCAAATACTCAGCAGTACAGCTAAGTATTTCAAGTTTTTATTCCAATAAGATTTATGATTTTGATCGATCATGAGATTTAAGTTTAACTACCAATTAAACAAATAAAACTGACATACTAAAATTCAAACCCCTATCAAACAAAAAAGGCTGACTCTAATGAGCCAGCCTCTACTAATCAAATAAACCGAATCATTAAAAGTTGATCGTGCTGATATAAGTAAATAGATCATTACAATCGTATTGGTACTGATGCAGCCCATCATTACCAATCATGAACAAAACATCATCCAAAGGAATGACATCCAAAGCATGTATCTCTTTGTGATGGGCGGTCAAATTTTCTCCAATTTTCAATGGATCAGCCGCATTAAAGACCTTCAGTCCATATTCCCCTTCTGCGATAAATAAACAGTCTCCTCTGATGCCCAGACCATGCGGATTATCCATGTCATGCGAAATGACCAATTCAGGATTGCTCACGTCCGAAATATCAATGACATCCAATTGGTTAGTAAAAGTTTCGCACTCAGTCCCTGATCGAAGTGTTACGTAAGCCAAGTCATTTTGAACCACTACTGGATCACAGGTATTGATATGCTCATAAGTAGAAATAAATACTGGCTCGGCAGGATTTGAATTATCATAGATATGCATGCCAGATCGTGCGCCAAAAAACAGCTTGTCGCCATAGGGGAAAATGGTTTCTATTCCCCATCCCAAATCCACACTATTGCCTTCTATGGGGCTGTCTGTCACAGTAATATCAAATAGCTTAAGACGGTATTCATTGACGGTATACAGGAAATTATCTGTAATTGTGAACCGCGCCAAAGACCCTCCTATTCCTGCTCCTGAACTGTTTCGTGCCAAATTTGATTCTGCACTAGCAAACACCAAGTCATCTGTATAATACATCCAGTCTTCATTATCACAATCAATTTCTATTTCCTCTTGCACTTCTGTATAGGAGATGAGCATGCCGTCTGCTTCCGTGTAATAGTAATAAGCGTCAAAAACACCTTCAATTCTATTGACCTCAGTAATATTGGTTTTGTCACTGATGTCCAATACCACCAAATCAGTATAGTTATCAGCATATAAGAAATTGCCTTTAGCAGCTAAATCCTTATTCCCTGGCAATACCACAAATCCAATTTCAACAGGATTTGACCTGTCCCTGTTATCTATGACATGTATCCCTTGATCTATCTCATTGATAAACAAATACTCATCCTTGTAGTAGATTTTTCCAGGATTCTCTATCAGCTGTGGAGCTGCAAACTCTGCATCCTTCACCACTTCCGACCTTGGGACAAAAACTGGTTCGTAATAAGTGATCATCTCCGTATCACACGCTTTGTCGTCACAACTCCCCAGAATGAAAAGCATGAGTAAATACAATATACCTGAAGCAATAAGCCTACTTAGGGCTTTTAGACTATTAGTCGTCATTCGATTTGTACGCATGTTCATTTGGTTTAGAAATTATATCTGAATCCTATGGCTATTCCCAGGTTTTTGGGTTTTGCTTTATCCGTATGGTTTGCATTGGTAAATTCTGTCAATGCCTGATTGTAGTTAGGCTCAAGTAAAAGCTGATAATGACGTTTGAATATGTATCCGAATTCGACGCTGGTCAGGAAATTGAAATAAACGCTTTCATAACTGCCTGAAGTACTAAAGTCGTTATTCAAATTCTGAGCATCACTTTCTGACACCAGTTTTGAATCGACCAAAATATTACTGGATAATCCTGTATTGAGTGTAATATTGAACTTGTTATCCAACAGTACATAACCAGCTTTGATTGGTATGGTCAGATACTGATATTCATTAGCAAGCTGAACCTGTTGGCCTTCATATCTCAAATTTCCATCAGACAGGGCGCTCTCCAGATTACTGTCATTTCTCTCATTAGTCAATGCATAAGTGTTGTCCTGCTGATCAGAAACCAGCTGACTAGAGCTAGACCCAGTATTAAAAGCACTGTAGTGCAACCCACTGCTTATAACAATACGGTTGGCAAACTTTTTACCCAAATTCAGACCGCCTGCAACAGACTGGCCACTAGCATAAACAGGATTGGCCGTTTGGCTACGAACAAAACTATCATTGGAAATTCCCTCCTGACTCGCAAAAGCCATGTCCCCTCCTGAACTCTTGCCAAACCCAGGATCAAATGAGCCAGTAGAAAAGCTCACTCCTGCCCATAGTGGACTCACTACTTTGCTAGGTGCAATGGTCTCCCATGTTCTTGCCACACCAAACAAATGTTCTGCTTCCCAAGGCTCTATTGCAGATGCCAGTTCAACTGACTTAGCTGACAGGGCATTAAACACCGTCTGATGGGTTGCTGCATATCTGCTCAGGGATTTAACTTGTTTAGTGCCAGTTGAAGGAATAAATGCTGGTTCTGTTTGTGTCAACACTGGGGTACTTATTCTTTTAGCAGAAGCATTTACCAAAGTAGGCTGTACGTTTTCAATTGCCTGATCTAATTCTTTCAACTCTACCTTATCTTCTTCCTCCAAGATTAAGGCTTTTGAGGAAGAAAAAGCGTTTTCCTCTAGTGATGGCCTGGAAACAGATCTATCTTCATTCTTAGCTAAATCAGATGGAATCTCTGAGGTGTCGTTCATCCAGAAAAAAGCTCCTCCAAGCGTAATCAAAAACAAACAAGCAGCAGCAACCCAACGATAAAAATCTGCTTGTTTTTTATAAACCAGGGCTTGCTCATTGGCGAGGTGGCCATCTATCGCCACCCAAACTTGCTCTGGCGGAGTCACTTCAGCATTGGCTAAAGACTGGCTCCACTGTTCCTCAAATGTCGAATTAGCCTTTTCCATAATTCTTCTTATTTTCCTTCATTCGCTCTCTTAGCAAATATTTTGCTCTAGAATACTGTGATTTTGAGGTACCTACTGATACACCTAGCATCTCAGCTATCTCCTGATGCTTATAACCCTCTATGGCATACAGGTTAAAAATAACCTGACTACTGCCCGGCAAAGCCTGCACCATGGCCATCAATTCGTTCATGGTATAGTCAGAGACTTCTTGCTGTTGTCCCTGAGACTCTTTCAGATCATCTACATCCACCATTGGATACAAATACAGCTTACCTCTCTGTGAGTTAAGTGCCGTGTTGATCACAATTCGCTTGATCCAAAACACTAAAGGGGCATCTCCCTTATAGTTTTTTATTTGTTTGAAAACTTTGATAAACGACTCTTGCAACACATCCTCAGCTTCCTGCTGTGCTTTTGTATATCTGAGACAAATAGCAAACATGCTCGACGAAAATTGCCGATACAGCTGCTCTTGAGCTTTTCGATCTCCTCGGACACAACCTTTGATAAGTTTATTTTCGTCTATCGCCATTCTCCAGGAATGAAAATTTGTTTTGGTTTGCTGTTAAGACACGACCCCCATGCAAAGGGTTGGAATGAAAATTATTTTTATTCAAAATAATCCAATGTACTTTCGTTGATACCTTTATTGATTCCAGTTTATGAAATTTAGCCTTAGCCTTTTCATTGTTACCATTCTACTAGCAAAAATTAGCCCTATTTGCATCGCTCAGCAAAAAGAAATTGTATACGAGAACAAAAAATATGAGCCATTTGTCGGAGTGGTACAGCTCTATCCCATTACAAACAACCCTGATCAAGAACTAGGAGCACCCATTGTCCCCAGAAGCAAAGTGGAATCTCTGCTACTGCAATTTGATCTGCTATTAGAAGAATACATTGATGTGCAGGCCAAAATCGTTCACTGTAATGCTGACTGGACTAAATCTGTACTGAACGATATCGAGTTTTTGTACGACTACAACAGCTTTGATCTCCGCGACTTTGAGTATTCTATAAATGCCAAAACACTGTATGTCAACTATTGGTTTAAAATACCAAGAGTGAAAGTAACTGGCAATTACATCATTCAAGTCTATCAAAATAATGACGAAGAAGATGTGCTATTCACAAGAAGGTATATTGTATTTGACCACAACGTCAGCATCCAACCCAACGTCAGAATATCAACTGGAGTCATGCAAAGAGACTTTAATCAGCAGATAGATTTTGATATTATTCATAGTAGAATCAAAGCCTCAAACCCTCGCACTGAATTCAAAATTGTGATCAGGCAAAATCAAAGATGGGACAATACCTTGGAGGGATTGCAACCTACTGCCATCAGAAGAGATAAGTCACTTCTTGAATACAGGCATTTCAATATGGAAAACAATTTCAAAGGAGGTAATGAGTTCAGAATGGCCGATTTGAGAAGCTATAGCTATAGAGGAGCTTATGTTTCACACATCAACCCAGACGCAAATCCTAGAGAAGCTACCGTCAATATGGGTAAAAGCCGCAAACAAGAGGCTTACTCACAGACGCAAGACAAAAATGGAGGATTCATCATTGCATCAACTGAAGCTATGGGAGATTACCTTGCTTGCGATTACCTACTGACCAAGTTTCAGGTAAAATCAGCCCCACTACCAGATCCTGTATATGTGCTAGGTGGCTTCAATGATTACCAAAAAGATGATAAAAGTTTATTGAGATACAATACTGAAACGCAAGTCTACAGTTCTAAGGTACTGCTGAAGCAAGGATTGTATGACTACATCTATTGGGTAGATGGTGATGATCCCTATGATTTACAAGGTTCTTTTTATCAGACTGAAAACAATTATGACATCATTGTTTATCACAAATCATTTAGCGATTTGGCGGATAAAGTAGTAGGGTATTATTCATTCCGAACCAAATTTTGATTCTGGTGGTACTCTGTATTTTTGAAACGGAATAGCCAATAGGTTCCCCAACTCTGCATGTTCTTCAGGTTTTATATGCGTATCTATACCATATTTAACCTCACTCATATCATCTACATATTGAAAGGTGCCAAATATTCTATCCCACACAGAAAAGATATTTCCGTAATTGGTATCCGTCCAAGGCTGGGTGAAATGATGATGCACTTTGTGCATGTTGGGTGTCACAACCACATACGACATGACCCTATCCCACTTTCCAAATAGCGAGCTATTCGCATGAGTCAAGTGTGCAAAAAGCACTGACAAGCTTTGGTACAACATGATGATGCCCATGGGCGCTCCTATGACAATCACTGCCATAATGGTGAAAAGTATGCGAAACACTGTTTCACCAGGGTGGTGCCTGAGTCCAGAGGTAACATCAATGGTGGTATCTGTATGGTGCACCAGATGAAATTTCCACATCCATTTTACTTTGTGCTCTACCCAATGGATAAGGTAAGCACCAATCAAATCCAACAATAACACACCTACAACAACTTGAAGCCACAGTGGCATATCTATCAGATACAACAGTCCAAATTCATTATTGGCCACAGCATCAGAGGCAAGCAACAACAAACTGGCCATTCCAAACCCAATCACCATAGTAGTCATGGTAAAGAATAGATTAATGCCAGCATGTTTCACCTTTTTATATTGAAACCTAAAAAGGGGAATGACACCTTCCAGAATCCAAAAAACAACCAGCCCTCCTATCAAAATTGTAGCTCGAAACCAAAGGGGAACATTTGTAAAAAAATCAATGAATTTTTCCATTTTGATGCATAATTTCAATATTAAGGTAAGTAAAAATACCGATCATTCGCCCTTCAAGTACACAAAATCATCTATACACTTGGCACGTCCAAGCTAAAGTCTTAAATTCAAAGTAGATCAAGCCAAACACAAAATAACATGACCAAAGCTTCTGATTTATTTGTACAAGCACTCGAAAACGAAGGAGTAGAATACATTTTCGGGATTCCTGGAGAAGAAAACCTAGACTTACTGAATTCATTAAAGGATTCTAAAATTAGACTCCTATTGACCCGACACGAGCAGGGTGCCGGATTTATGGCAGCTACCTACGGACGATTGACGGGTAAACCAGGAGTATGCTTATCTACACTAGGTCCTGGCGCTACTAATTTGGTAACACCTGCTGCCTATGCGCAATTAGGTGCTATGCCTATGCTGATGATTACAGGCCAGAAGCCCATCAAAAAAAGCAAACAAGGTAGGTTCCAAATTCTTGATGTCGTAGATATGATGCGACCCATTACAAAATACACTAGGCAAGTAGTAAGTGCCAACAACATCCCATCAATCATCAGAGAGGCTTTTCGTTTGGCTTCCGAGGAACGACCAGGAGCGGCTCATATCGAATTACCAGAAGACGTGGCAGCAGAAACAGCCGAAGAACCTTTGTTTGATGTACCTCAGGTACGCCGACCAGCACCTGACCCAAAGGCTATCAAGGAGGCCATACAAATGATAGAGGCGGCAAAAATGCCACTTATTCTCATTGGTGCGGGTGCCAACAGAAAAAGAACTGGCAACGCACTTTTGAAACTAATCGAAAAAACTGGCATCTATTTCTTCGATACCCAAATGGGAAAAGGTGTAGTTGACAATAGGCACGACCAGCACCTGGGTACGGCCGCACTCTCGTCCAATGATTACCTACACTATGCCATTGACAGAGCAGACCTGATCATCAATGTAGGACATGATGTGATAGAGAAACCTCCGTTTTTCATGGAGCATGGTGGAAAGAAGGTCATCCATATCAACTTCTTCTCTGCCGAGGTAGATCAGGTTTACTTTCCAGATCTAGATGTGCTGGGTGATATTGCTGCATCCGTTTGGGATATTATGGAAGGAATCACCAGGCAAAGCCACTGGGATTTTAGCTTCTTCAAGAAAGTAGATGAGGAGGTCGAGTCTCATATTTCTAAGTATTTTGAAGACGAAAGGTATCCTATGCTGCCTCAGCGCATTGTCAATGAAATCCGAAATATCATGCCGTCAGATGGTATTGTGACACTTGACAATGGGGTTTATAAAATTTGGTTTGCACGAAACTATAAATGCTACGAACCTAACACTTTGCTTCTCGACAACGCACTGGCAACTATGGGTGCCGGATTGCCTTCAGCAATGGCCGCCAAGCTCATCCATCCAGACAAGAAAGTAATTGCTGTATGTGGTGATGGCGGATTTATGATGAATTCACAGGAATTAGAAACTGCTGTGAGAGAAAAACTCCATGTAGTAGTGATCATTCTGAATGACAATGCCTATGGCATGATCAAATGGAAGCAAGAAGGCATGGGATTCGACAATTTTGGGCTGGATTATACCAATCCTGATTTCGTGAAATATGCTGAAAGTTATGGCGCCTTTGGTCACCGAATCACAAGTGACGCAGACTTTAGCAAAACACTGGATCATTGCCTAAATACGGAAGGCGTTCACGTGATTGATTGCCCAGTAGACTACTCTCTCAATCATGCCATCCTCAATGTCAAAATCAAAGAAAAAGCAAAAGCACTCTAAGCCAATTTATCAATTCTAGCACCATGTCAACACTATCTGTATACGCCCCATTCGATCAATCTTTAATCAAAGAAATCCCGCTGGCTACCAGTAAAGAAATGAGCAATGCCATTGACAGAGCGCTTGGCTTATTTCTGGATCAATCCAAATGGCTTCCAAAGTATAAAAGGGTGGAAATTCTTGAAAACATTGCCTTTCTGATGGAAGAACGAAGTGAGGAAATCATTCAAATTTCAGCTATGGAAGGTGGAAAACCTTGGATGGATACAGAAGTAGAAATGAAACGAGCAATCAATGGGGTCAAGCTGGCTATAGAAAATATGGGACACTTGAAAGGCGAAGAAGTAGCCATGGGTCACACCGTGTCGTCAGCCAATAGACTGGCCTACACCATGCGAGAGCCCATTGGTGTGGTAGCTTCAGTAAGCGCCTTTAATCATCCCATCAACTTAATCATACATCAGACTATTCCGGCTATTGCTGTAGGTAGTCCCGTCATTATCAAACCTGCCCCCACTACACCATTGACCTGCCTACTATTAGTGGAAATATTTGAGTCGGCAGGCCTCCCAGAAGGCTGGTGCACAGCCATGCCATGTGATAATGATGTAGCAGAACAGTTGGTCACAAGCCCAAAGGTCAACTTCTTTTCTTTCATTGGTTCTGCCAAGGTGGGCTGGTATCTGAGATCCAAACTTGCTCCAGGTACTCGATGTGCCTTAGAGCATGGAGGTTCTGCTCCTGTCATTATTGAGCCTGATGCTGAAATCAAATCTATGATTCCTGCTTTGGTCAAAGGAGGTTTTTATCATGCAGGTCAAGTCTGCGTGTCTGTACAGCGTATTTTCGTCCATGAATCAATCGTAGATGAAGTAGTAGAAGAAATGGATACACAAGTTCGTGCATTAATATCTGGAAATCCATTAAAAAAAGAGACTGAAGTGGGGCCTCTCATCCTACCAAGAGAGGTAGACCGCGTCCATGAGTGGGTTGCTGAAGCCAAAGAAGCTGGTGCGAAGGTTATTTGTGGTGGGCAAAAAATATCAAACACTTTCTATGAACCCACCATTCTGCTTAATCCCTCAGACGATTGCAAGGTGTCCACACAAGAAATATTCGGCCCTGTGGTTTGTGTCTATTCTTATACTGATCGACAAGAGGCTATCAATAAAGCAAATGCACTAGAGTTTGCTTTTCAATCATCCATATTTACCAAAAACATAGATGTCGCACTAGATACCGTAAGAAAACTCAACGCTACAGCGGTAATGGTCAACGACCACACGGCATTCAGAGTGGACTGGATGCCTTTTGGAGGAAGAGATGCCTCTGGACTTGGGTTAGGAAGTATCCCTCACTCTATGCACGATATGACACGCGAAAAACTCATGGTCATTAAAAGCGAAGTATTATAATGAACTAAATTCCTTTTCTCATTAGTTGGTTTGTTGAATCAGATGCGGGAGTTATCTATAGCTACTTGTCCATTCAGCTACATTTTAAAGACGCTGATATACTCAACTACCCCATTAAGACTCGAAACAGGTTTTTTACCTATCTGTACCTACATATATCTATCCGTATATTCTCCTATTTCAAAATTGAGTAGTTCCGCTTATTGTCTTACTCAACGACACCATTGTACTTTTGTAAAAGTTATTTCTCAAATACACTTTGTTTGAAGAGAATTAGCAATTATAAACTCAGTTTGTTTCGATTTTAGTAACTTAAAGTTGGTACAAAACAGAACCAAAACAATGATGGAGCTTAGGCATCTGATTACATTCAACTTTACAATCGGAAGAAAAATCCGAATTAGCTTTTACGTTCTTATAGGCGTAATCATACTCAATGGCCTCTACACCTACAGTACGCTGAACAATAGCATAGATTTGCTTAACAAGGTATCAAAAGATGTCTATCCCACACTCAACACGTATGGTGATTTTCGTAACCTTATAAAAGACAGCAAAGCCTACTCCACCAACTGGGTATATGTGAGTCGATACGAAAAAGACAAAGAAAAATTAAGGATTATACACAATGAAACCTATCCAATAATTAAAAAAAGGCTTCAAGCAATCATTACCACAACCCATCCGGAGGAAGCAGAAGTAATTGGTTCCATTTTAGAAACATTCGAAGGCATATTAAGTGATCAAAAAACGGTTATGGAAAGTCTTAATACTGCGCTGGCTTATGAAGATGCCATGACACTGTTTGTGTGTGAGGATTTAGTAGAGGGCAATATCATTCCTATCTGTGATGAGTTAATAGAAAAACTAGACGCCACTATGGCTCTAAAATCAGCTGAAACTAGCACTATCAGTGCAACTATGGAGGAGTCTTTTTCTAGTCTCAGTGTAGCCATTTTTATCCTTGGCCTCATGGGGGCAGTGTTTGGCTTAGTGATCTCAGGTTGGTTGTCAAGAAATATCACCAAACCGGTAAAAGCCCTGCAGGTAAAAATAGGTCAAATAAGACGAGGTGTTATTCCTGAATCTATAACAGCGATGAACAATGATGAAATTGGAGAAATGAGTCATGGAATCAATTCATTGATACTGGGGTTTAAGTCCTCCTCCGAATTCGCAAGTGAAATAGGACAAGGAAATCTTGAAGCACATTTTGAAGCATTGAGTGAAGATGATGTACTGGGACATGCCTTATTATCTATGAGAACCAATCTCAAAAAGGTAATCAACGAAACCAATGAAGTTGTTAAAGCCGCGGGAGAAGATGGTCGCCTGGATACACGCATATCCACTGAAGCAAAAGCAGGTGCATGGCTTGAATTGAGCGAAACGATCAATCACCTCTTGCACTCAATAGCTACCCCAATTCTTGAGGTAAACAAAATCGTAACAGCATTAGCCGATGGCGATTTGACGCACAAGTATTTATTGGACTCAAAAGGAGACATCTATACATTGGTCAGTAACTTGAACAAAGCCACCTCCAATTTGAATGACCTCCTACTAAAAATATCAGATAGTGCAGTAGTAGTAGAAGAGGCTTCTACAGAAATGCTCAACGCCAGTGAGGAAATGTCGTCAAACACTGGTGAAATTGCCTCAGCCATAAGTCAAATGAGTGCAGGGGCACAAAACCAAGTGGTAAAAGTGGATGAAGCATCCAACCTTGTAGAAGGCATCAGAAACTCTTCCAATGAAATGGGAAGTAAAGCTTCCAACATCAATGAAGCAGCTAAGTCAGGCGTAGAGAGTAGCAAAAAGGGTAAGGAAATGGTAGACAACGTGGCTACCAGTATGGAAGAAATCTCTGTTTACTCAGTGAAAACCAATGACTCTATTAAGGTCTTAACACAGAGGTCAGAAGAAATCACACGGGTACTGGGAGTGATTACGGAAATTGCTTCACAGACCAATCTATTAGCATTGAATGCGGCCATTGAAGCTGCTCAGGCTGGAGATGCCGGCAGAGGATTTGCAGTGGTGGCCGAAGAAATTCGTAAGTTGGCAGAAGACTCAAGAAGTTCCGCTAGAGAAATTGAAACACTTGTAGCCGACGTGCAGAAAGATACTGAACAAGCGGCTCAGGTAATGGAAACCATGAATCAAAGCGTAAAAGTGGGTGGACAAGCCTCTACTGAAGCGTCAGAAGTATTTAAAGAGATAGCTGATTCGACCAGTCGCACCCTATCCTACTCAGAAGAAATTGTAAACGCTACTCAATTCCAACAAACCGATATTGGGAAGGTAGTTTCTATCACGGAATCAGTAGTGGTCATAGCAGAGCAAACCGCAGCAGGTACGGAAGAAGTTGCCAGTTCGGCAACAGAACTCTCTTCTGGAATGGAAAATTACAATCAAAAATCCGAACAATTGACTCATGTGGCAACAGCCCTTAAGGACAGTGTGAGTAAGTTCAAATTAGCAAAGTAAGAGATCAAGATTAAGAAAGACTTAAAACTAAACTCAATGAAGCATAATAAAATTGTATTTGGATTAGCACTTATACTTGGGATTCTTTCTTCTTTTCAGAGTCAGGCACAGGAGAGCAAATTCAAAGCACTATTTATTTACAAGTTTGCAGAATACATCGAATGGCCATCTGGCAAAAAAAATGTGACGGTTGGTGTAGCAGGCAAATCAGACGTATCCAAGGAGTTGTCCAATTTTGCTGCTTCCAAAGGCAATATGACCGTTTTGGATATAGCGGGCCCTGGCGATGTCAATAAATGCGACATCGTTTTTCTACCTAAGTCAATTGACAATCAAGTAAGTGCTTATAATTCGGCAATAGGTGGCAAGAGCGTCTTGGTGGTATCTGAAAATAGTGACCTCACCGGAAAAGGCTCAGACATTGGTTTCTATCTGGAAAGTGGGAAACTAAGATTCCTTATTAGCGAAAAAAGTATCAGAGACAAAAAAATGATACCTAGTTCTAAATTATTGGCATTGGGTAAAACCATCTAACCAAAGAAAAACCCTTAGACTGTTGAATTTCAAGCTTTCGGAAGATCGCATGAACGAACACACCCCAAACAAAAATATCATGAAGCAATTAACAAACATTTTTTTCTACAGCGTACTAGGTTTATCTACGCTAGTGAGCTCAAATCTCTTTGGGCAGGTTGCAGACGAGGACATTTTTGAAATGTCGCTAGAAGAGCTGATGAATATGGAAGTAACTGTTGCATCTACACAAGCATTGACCTCCAGAGAGTCTCCAGGCATTATTTCCTTAATCACAAGTTCGGACATTCAAAAATCAGGAGCCCGGGATCTGATAGATGTCTTAAGAACCATACCAGGATTTGAGTTTGGCGTTGATGTGCAAGGTGTAGTTGGTATTGGACTGAGAGGCAATTGGGGTCATGAGGGTAAAATCTTAATTCTAGTAGATGGTCAGGAAATGAATGAAAGAAGCTATGCTACCTCACAAATTGGCAATCACTTCCCCCTGGAACAAATTGACAGAATTGAAATCATAAGAGGCCCAGGGTCTGCTACCTATGGCGGCTATGCCGAACTTGGCGTAATCAATATTCATACGAAAAAAGGAAAAGACCTCAATGGAGGTAGTTTGGCTTTGAAATATGGACAAATGCAAAACACTTTCGGTAGAAGAGAAGCTGATGTCATGTTTGGTCAAGCCAAAGAAGACCTTAGTTATGATATTAAGTTCCATATAGGAGATGGTAATAGAAGCGATAGAATTTACACAGACCTTTACGGAGATGCCTACGACATGAAAGATAACTCTGGACTTAGAACTACCATGATCAATGCAGGAATCAAAAAGAACAACTTGAGTACTCGATTCATTTTTGAGGATTATAATTTGGAACAACGCGATTTGTACGATGCGATCCTCCCTGTGACTACGGATATAAAGTTTCAGGGTATCTATGGCGAAGTAAAATACGATGCGAAAATTTCAGAAAAATTAACTGTAACCCCTAAGATCCAATACAAGTCTCAAAAGCCTTGGGTTCAAAATGATCAAACTGCCAGAGACTTGGATATATACTATGACAAAACGATTAACCAAATTTTAGGCGAAGTTGTATTGAATAGTCAAATCAGTGAAAAGACGAATTTGATTGGTGGTATGCAATACTACAATGACAAAGCAGAAAGTCAAACTGGCTATGAATTTGCCAGTAACAACAGTACGTCACTCTCTTTTTACAACTTCAGTGCATTTGCTCAGGGCCTATTCAAAACCAACTTTGCACTAATCACAGTAGGTGCCAGATACAATAAGCACGAGCAGTTTGGATCTGCCTTCGTACCAAGAATTGGTATTACCAAAGTGATTGATAAATTTCATGGAAAGCTTTTACTCAGCCAGGCATTCAGAGCGCCAAGTATAGAAAACATAGATGCCAATTTGGACATCAAAGCTGAAACAACTACTGTTTTTGAATTGGAAGCTGGATATCAGATGACTCAAAACATGCTGCTAACTGCTAATTTTTACAACATTCTGATCAATGATCCAATAGTCTATTTCTATGACGTAGCCACAGATGAAGAGGGATACACAAATTATGACAAAACAGGAACCAGAGGTATTGAAGTAGATTACCAATACAGAGGAGACTGGGGATCTGTCGGTTTCAACTATAGCTTTTACACTGCTGCAGGCAACAATAAGGTGGCCTCCTATTCCGTAGATGGAAACGATGATGAGCTACTAGGTTTTGGTCAAAACAAGGCCAATCTGCTGGCAAGCATTAAAGTCACAGATCAGTTTAGTATTAATCCTACCATCACCTACTTAGGCGAAAGACATGGATACGCTACGGCAGATGCGAGTGACGATCCAGTTCTTCAAAACTTTGATGCTGAAACCTTTTTAAACCTATATATGCTCTATAAGGATTTATTTATTCCTGGTCTTCAAATAGGCGCTGGCGTTTACAATCTGACAAATAATGATTATGCATTTATCCAACCGTACAACAGTAGTCATGCGCCATTACCAGCCGCTAGCCGCGAATTTATAATCAAAGCTAAATACAGCTTTACAAAGTAATTTGGCTTTATAGGAATCCAGATTTAATAAAACGGCCATAAACATATTTTGAAAATATAAAGCAGGGGTGAATTGAGGGGTAAAAGCCATTGCATTGCGGTGGCTTTTTATATTAGTAATCTCCATCCGAACGATTAATTTAGCGGCTTTGATAAGTTACCTATGCAAAAAGCCACCAAAGCCGACGAAGCCCTGGTCATAGACATCATTGCTGAGTCCTTTCCTTACAATCCCAGCGTGCTGTCTGTCATTAAAAACGACAAACATGAACCCCAAAGAATGCGCTGGCTGGCACGATACGTATTCAAAACAGCACTCAGAAGAAATGCCATTTTCATCTCCTCTGACCGTACTGGCGTGGCCGTTTGCTACAGATTCAATAGTCATAAAGAAAATTTGATGGACTACTGGAATCAGGCAGTTCTGGCTTTTACTGCCATTGGAATCGAACGCATTTTTAAAGTACTCCAAAGGGACAGCTACGTAAAGAAGCAAAGACCCAAATCTGGAGACTTTATGTACTTCTGGTTTTTTGGTGTGAGTGATGAGGGAAAAGGGCAAGGTGCAGCACATGAACTTCAAAAGGCCGTTTTTGCAGAAGCAGAAAAAGAAAACCTACCTATTTATCTGGAAACTTCCATAGCCAAAAACAAAAGGGTGTACGAGCGCTTTGGCTTTGAAGTGTATCATACCTGGGATTATAAGAGCGAAGGGATTACTCTTTGGTTTATGCGTAGTACCTAATTTACGCATATACCCTATGAAATTCGGAGAATACCCTATTGATAGGTGTTACTTATCTCTTCATCTTTGCAAAGTAGAAATTGGTAAATCAACTGATTTCTGTCAACCGCTAAAAATCAGAAGATGAAATCATTTGTAGTTGCAGTACTTTGTATGATCTTGAGTTTTTCCGCCTTCTCAGAAGATTCGGACAAGTTCAAGGCATTACTTGTATACAAGTTTACCGAATATATTGTTTGGCCCAATAGTCCTTCTGTAATCAAAGTTGGTGTGATGGGTAATTCGCCCATTTACAATGAACTGGTACGATTTGCTTCTCGCAAAGAAAACCTTGAAGTTGTAAAATTGAACAACACCAATGAAGCCGCCAGTTGTCATTTGGTTTATCTATCAAAAGCGCAAGGTGGTTTGATCAAACCACTTTATGCCAGCTTATACGAGAAAAGTATTCTGCTAGTAAGCGAGGAGAAAGCACACATACAAAAAGGCGCCAATGCCGTAGTGTACATCTCTGAAGGTAAACTCAAATATATAATGAACGAGCAGTCTATCTCAATCAAAGGTATGATTCCAAGCAAGCGCTTGGCTTCATTAGGAGAGTCGCTCTGAGTCAGTAGCAAATAGAAAAATGTATAAGTGAAGTAGTTTCGACTACTTCACTTTTTTTGCTTCAAAGCTTGAGAAGTTAACCAACCAGGTCTTCCCTCCGTCATACGACCTATCCATTTTGAAAGAGTAGCTATTGGGTTCAATATTGTAATATTCAAAGCGCTCAAGAAACTCTCCATTACCATCGTAGCCCTTTCCTGTAGTTACCAATTTCCCATTGGACATCACGCCTGAAATATCAGTAATCCCAGTCATTCCGGGCATCACCCACACGATCTGATATTTACCACTTTGGCGATTGAAACTTCGGATGCTGGTGCCTCTGAAAACTATCTTGTCGTTGGCATCAAGAGCGAAGAAATCGTCCTGAATGGCAGATTGGTCTAAGATATAATAAGCCTTTGTCCGCGCTTTGCCCATCATCACTGAGCCATCTGGTCGACTGGCCTTGGTGGTCAGCTCCCATTCGCCTATAAAGAAATCTATTTTTTTGAGGCCTTCATTTTGAGCAAACAGATTGAGTGTTGCCATAAATGAAACACAAGTCATTAAAAGCAATCTTTTCATGGTTCTGAGTTTTTGATTCTGAATAGGAACAGTCAGACAGCTATTCTCCCTTAGAGTTTCTGCCTTTATATAAACGCTTTAGATTACCCTTTCGAATGAAAAACTGCAAGTATAAATGCAGCAGCTAAATACAATTATCCATCAAGCTTCCACTACAGTTTCCTTTACCTTCCTCACCTCCTTATTGATTTCATCGCTCTCAATTAAGCCATCTCGTAAACGAATCACACGATGTGCATATTGGGCAATGTCTTCTTCATGTGTGACCATAATGATGGTATTACCTTGCGCATGCAGCTGTTCAAAAAGCTCCATGATGTCATAAGAGGTTTTGGTATCCAGGTTTCCTGTAGGTTCATCCGCCAGGATGATGCTAGGGTTGTTTACTAGGGCTCTGGCAATGGCTACACGTTGTCTTTGACCACCCGAGAGTTCATTGGGTTTGTGTAGTGCACGATCTGCTAGGCCAACTCCTTCAAGCACTTCATGCGCTCGCTCTTCCCTATCTGATTTGCCCATTCCAGCATACACCAGCGGCAAGGCCACATTTTCTAATGCTGTAGATCTAGGCAATAAGTTGAAAGTCTGGAAGACAAATCCAATTTCCTTATTCCGAATTTCCGCCAGCTCGTTTTCATCCAGGTCAGATACATCCTGGGTGTTGAGGATATAAGCACCAGAGCTGGGTGTGTCTAAGCAGCCAATGATGTTCATCAAAGTAGATTTGCCAGAGCCAGACGGTCCCATAAATGCCACATACTCACCTTTGTTGATAGAAATACTGATAGATTTGAGCGCGTGAATGGTCTCAGCACCCATCACATATTTTCTGGAAATTTCTGTGGTCTTAATTATTTCAGGCATATTCGTTTATTTCTGTTAGGACGGTTGACTTCACGTTCCGTTACGGCTGATCATCAATATCTTCTCCAGGATCAGTAAATCCTGAAATCATACTCCCTAGTAAATCATCTATTCTCATTCCATTTTCGAGTGGATGCTTGCTTAAGTAGCTGTATTCCACCAACCCAAATAGCACAAATTCCATCAGAAACAGTTTGAAGTTTTCATCCTTGTTGCCCTTGATTTGATCCTTCACCAATTCAGTCAAACCAGGCACTTTTTTCAATTCGTTTTTATATTCCTTTTGGGAATAATCATGCAGCATATCAATCATATTGCTGTCTCCAAACCAATCAGCAATAGGCTTGTAAGGATCTTTCATCTCACGATTCTTCCTTACTTGATCAGGATCCGTGAAATAATCTACAAACAAAGTTCTGATGGCCTTCCCAATCAAATTTTGAGCAACTATACCTGCCCCTTCCTGTTCGCCTTCATACACTAACTCAATCTTCCCAGTGATAGAAGGTATAATCCCAATAAAATCTGCAATTCGCACGTATCCATCAGATTCCTTGTTCTTCAGCATTCTTCGTTCTACTGCACTCACCAGGTTCTCATAACTGGAAATCGTCAATCGAGCAGAAACACCACTCTTCACATCCACATACTCACTGCTCCTGGCCTCTATGGCGATTTGTTCTATGAGTAGCTTCGCTAATTCATTTATTACAATGTTGCCAGAAGTATTTTTGGCAATAGCTGCTTCTTGTTGAGTGATTTTCAAACCAGTCTCTACTGTCTTTGGATAGTGCGTGATGATTTGGCTGCCCAGACGATCCTTTAGTGGCGTTACAATGCTTCCCCTATTGGTATAATCTTCAGGATTGGCTGTAAATACAAACTGAATATCCAACGGCAGTCTGAGCTTAAATCCTCTGATTTGAATATCTCCTTCCTGGAGAATGTTAAATAGGGCCACTTGAATCCTTGGCTGCAAATCTGGCAACTCATTGATGACGAAAATGCCACGATGCGAACGGGGCACCAAACCATAATGAATCACCCTTTCATCAGAATAAGGCAATTTCAATGTCGCGGCTTTGATGGGGTCTACATCCCCAATCAAATCGGCAATGGATACATCTGGCGTGGCCAGCTTCTCTGTAAAGCGATCATTACGATTCAGCCAGTTGACTGGTGTATCATCTCCCTTCTCCGCAACCAAATCAATCGCATATCTGGACAAAGGCTGTAGTGGATCATCATTCAAATCACTGCCATGTACAAAAGGCACCCACTCGTCCAACAGACCAACCATCAAACGAGCAATTCTTGTCTTAGCCTGCCCACGAAGTCCCAGCAAATTGATATTGTGTCTGGATAGAATGGCCCGCTCAATGTCGGGAATTACTGTATCCTCATATCCCCATATACCTTCAAATACATGGTCTCCAGATTGAATGGCAGAAATTAAATTGGTTCTCAACTCGTCTTTGATAGATTGCGGTTCGTAACCTGCCGCTTTCAGTTGACCCAGTGTAGTAATAGCCAATTTTTCATCGGCACTCAGGCCTGCGTATGCATTCGTCATTTATAAATTCTTTCTTCTATTTTTCTTAAAATCTTCAAACACTAAATGACCCAAACCTTGTAAATCACTATAGTAGGCGTTGCCATTATTTACGGCTGTAAATTCCTTTACAAATTGTTTCAGGTATGGATCAGAGGCAATCATAAAAGTGGTGATAGGAATATTTAATCTGCGGCAAGCTGCGCCCAGATTCATAGTCTTTTTCAATATCTTAGGATCAAGCCCAAAGCTATTTTTATAATACTTGATGCCTACTTTCATGCAAGTAGGCTTTCCATCAGTAATCATAAAGATCTGCTTGTTCTGGTTTTTTCGCTTGCGCAAAATATCCATGGCCAACTCTAGTCCAGCTACAGTATTGGTATGATAAGGTCCCACACTTAAGTAAGGCAGGTCTTTGATACTGATCTGCCAGGCATCATTGCCAAATACAATGACATCCAATGTATCCTTTTTGTATTTGCTTAATATAAGTTCAGAAAGTGCCATAGCCACTTTCTTGGCAGGTGTGATTCGATCCTCGCCATACAATATCATGGAATGACTGATGTCAATCATCAGCACAGTGGAGGTTTGGGTTTTGTACTCATTGTCTACTACCTCCAGGTCATCTTCAGTGAGCATGAACTCTCCAAATCCATGATTGATTTGAGCGTTCCTCAAACTATCAGTTACAGATATGTTGTCAGGAGAATCACCAAATTGAAAATCTCGAATATCTGCTCCTTTTTCTTCTCCTCTACCCGAAATGAAGGTGTTGTGATCCCCCTTTCCTGATTTTCTTAGTTTGCCAAAAATCTCCTCTAGGGCATTCTTACGAAAATCATTTTCTGTTTTTGCAGTGATTTTTAGTTTGCCAGTTTGTCGCTCTTCGTCCAGATATCCTTTTTCTCTAAGCTCATCAATGAAGTCTCCTATTCCATAATTTTCACTGGTGATATTGTACTGTTTGTCAAGATTAGTCAACCAACTCAAAGCTTCGTTTGGATCGCCAGAGGTGATCAGTAGCAACTCCCTGAAAATGTTCCATAGATTATCAAAGGTGTCGCTCGACTCCTTTTTTTCAGGAATAAATTCAGTAAAACGGTAGCCTATCATCCTCTTCTTTTCTTATTAAAACTCGTAACATTAAACTGGATTAACCACTTAATGTTGGTATAATTTTAATAAATTTAATGAGGCTAGTTACCAACTAAAAATTAGCAAACGCAAATGGCAGGACGTAGACCCATATTCGCCACTCTGGTGCAGGACACTATTCTCTTTATCAGAGATACTACGTTCAAAATGATTCTAGAGCCAAAGCCTAAAAAACCCAAGAAAGATAAAAAGGAAAAATAACCACTGTATTGATCTAACTTTTAGTACTTCGTTCTGAATTTTATTTGTCCCCAATAAATTCTAACTTTCTATCAATAATCATATTAACAAACAAACACAACCATGAAAACTTTAAACTTATTCGCACTTTTAACTGTAATACTGTGCTTTTCCCTTAGCGCACAAGACTTGGCTGAGCCCAAGGATATTGGCGTCTCAGAATATGATAATTTCAAAAAGTCCTCTTTCGACATTATGAAAGAATCTGCCACACTGAAAGAAAGTGCAACTACAGTAGACAATGAAGTAAAAACCTACTCTGGAGCAATGAATACCATTGGTATAGACAAACTAAAACAAAACTACAAAGCACTTAAAGAAGGAACTGAGGCTGTAGGTACACTTTCCAAGGAGCTGGCAGAACTGAATGGTAAAAGTCAGGATGTACTCAGCAACGCCAAGGGTATCAAACCAAAAATGAAATCTGTAGGTGCAGTAAAAAACACCAACAAGTCCATTCAGGCACTTGACGCATCCAAAGCTGATCTGTCTGCCACCAAAGAGTTATTGAGCAATAACCTAAAACTCATTGGAGATGAATTAAAATCACGTGGAGAAATTATTGAATAATCATTGACATTATATCCACAAGAGTTAGCCACAAGAAACAAACTATCTTGTAGCTAACTCTTTTTATTTTGAACACCATGTACCTGAAAAAAATCCTTCCGCTCTTCCTCATCATTAGTGCTACACAGTTGCAAGCACAAAACTTCTTAAAACAATTAGGTGAATTAGCTACTGACAAAATTGGCGAAAAAGGCACTGACATGAGAGGTTCAATTGATTCTATTGACTTCCAATTTGCCATTTCCATCAATCAAGGTGCTGGTTTTTTTGATATTGAACAAAAGGGAGAAACCTTTTCAAAGGTACTCTATGGATTTAAAGAACAAGAGGACAAAACACCTTTGGATCTGGCTAGAGATTCTCTTGAAATTGCCATAGGCTTGTACAATATCAGAAGGTACGAAATGTCCGAATACCAAACCAAAAGGACTTTGGAGTATATGGAATCTTCGTCTCTTGAAGACGAAGTTGTCTACCTTAGAGTGATATCCAACCTAGGTTTAATCAATCTTACTCAAGGAAAAATAGCTGAAGCTACAGCATATATCAATCAAGCACTCTCAAAAGCAGAAGAGCAGCTGGGGTCTAAAAGTATGGCCTATCTGGCCAACCTGAATAATCTTGCTAAAAAAGAACAGCTGCTGGGAGAATACACCAAAGCTGAAAAAATGTTTGACGAAGCACTAGAGCTCTCAAAGGAAAATTATGATGGAAGTATGCAGCAGGCTATCATCCTCAACAACAAGGCCATGCTCTATCAAACCATTGGTCAATATGAGCGTGCCATTGATTTAATGAAACAAGCCAATAACCTTTCCAATCAAGCCATTAAAAAGCCATTGCAAGGGGAACGTTCATTTGACAACAGAAAGTTTCAAGCCAATCTAGCATTTGTCTACCAGGCAGCTAAACAGTACCAGAAAGCCGAGGCCATCCTGCTCGAACTTAAAAAAATAGCAGAAAACAGACGACAAACCAAAAACGCTGAATATGCAGCACTGGTTAATCAGCTCGGTATTTTGTACATCCAAATGAATAGGTACGAAAAAGTTCGTGGTCTTTTCGTAGAAGCCTTGAACGTTTACAAGAAACGCTGGGGTGAAAACAACATCTACTTTGCCAAAACCGCAATGGATTTGGGTAATTTTCATAGGATCCAAGGACAGTATGAGGATGCCCAAAATTGGCTTACCAAGTCATTCGACATTCGAAAATCACTTCTGAACAATACCCACCCAGCATACGTAGAGTCGCAAGAAAGCCTGGCTATCCTTTATTGGAAAATGAATCAACCAGAAAGGGCTTATCCCCTGTACCAAGAAGTGATGGATCAAACAATGACTTTATTGCACAACTTTTTTCCTGCTATGAGTGAGGCCGAAAAGACACACTATTGGGATATCACTTCTCCACGATTTCAACGATTTTACAATTTTGCCATCTCTTATTTAGAACAAAAGCCAGAGCTGACAAAAACAATATTCGAATACAATCTGGATACCAAAGGCATATTACTAAGCAATGCCACCAAAATAAGAAATCAAATATTAGCTAGTAATAATGAGGGGCTCATAGCTGACTATCTGGCTTGGCAAGATCAAAAAGACCAACTAGCCAGACTTTATTCCTATTCAAAGGCCAAACTAAAATCTCAAAAAATTGATTTGAAACAGCTGGAAGCTGAAGCCAATCAATTGGAAAAAAGTATCTCCGAGCGCTCTGCTAATTTCGCAGGAACTTCTCCAGTTGAAATAGACCTTGCAGGCTTTAAAAGTAAATTAAACCCTCAAGAGGCTATTGTAGACATGATAAGGGTGAATAAATATGACCAAGACTTTACAGGAGAAAGCACCTATCTGGCATTGATACTAGATGCCACCTCCACACGTCCGATCTTAATTGAAATTCCAGATGGAAATTTGCTTGAAGGAAAATCCTTACTGCGATATAGAAATAGCATTAAACATAAAATTGAAGACACTCACTCCTATGCCAACTTTTGGGGAGCAATAGAGCCTCATATAATTGGGAAGAGCAAAATTTACTTTTCGCCTGATGGCGTCTATAATCAAGTAAATATCAATACCCTGCAAACTCAAAATGATCAATACCTAATTGACAAATACAACATTGTCATGGTCGGAAATGCAAAAGATATCATCCAAAATCAACAGAAATCCACACTTACAAAAAATGCATTCTTACTAGGCTATCCTGACTACCAAACGGACGAAGTGACCCCACTTCCAGGCACGCAGGTAGAGATTGAGTCTATCTCGAAGCTTCTTGCAAACAATGGTTTCAAACTATCCAAAAACCTGTCGGAATCTGCTACTGAAGACAATCTTAAAAAGATCGATAATCCTGGAGTAGTGCACATTGCCACGCACGGATATTTTCAACCAGACGAAGAGGTGAGCAATGAGTCGTCTTTTGGGGTGCATTACGATAATGCAAAAAACAACCCATTGCTTAGATCTGGGCTATTACTGGCCAATGTAGGACAGTCCTTAATTGACACTGTCTCCACTGACATAACCGTACAAAACAATGGCATTCTCACAGCCTACGAGGCCATCAACCTTGATCTTACCCATACAGAGTTGGTGGTGCTTAGTGCATGTGAAACTGGATTGGGCGAAATCAAAGCTGGCGAAGGTGTGTATGGATTGCAACGTGCCTTCCAAATAGCTGGAGCAAACTCACTGATCATGAGCCTATGGAAAGTAAATGATGAGGCCACTCAAAAGCTCATGTCCGCTTTCTATACCAACTGGATGTCAGGCATGAAAAAGCATCAGGCTTTCCACCAAGCACAGCTAAAACTTAAAAAGGAATTTAAAAACCCTTATAACTGGGGGGCATTCGTAATGATAGGAGAATGATCAATTGACCAATCACTTATTGGGCATCGTCCGGAATACCAAATCCCAAATGGGAGTAGTAACCCCAAACGCACGCTCAGGCTGCTTATAGTGATGTATCCCGTGGTGCACCCAGAAAAATTTGAAGAAATTTTTTGGTGGTTGAAACGCATGAATCATGAAATGAATCCAAAGGTATCCTGCATAGCCCATCAAAAATCCTGGGAGAAACCCCCAGACTAATTCACCCATTGCAAATCTGAACAACCAGAAAAATAAAAACGAAATAGTCAGACTTAACGGTACGGGCATCGCCAGTCTGTCCCTGTCCTTAGGATGATCATGATGAACGCCATGCATGGTATATACGACTTTCTTTCTTGCAGGCGTGGTTTCTGGCATGTGAAACAAAAATCTGTGCATCAGGTATTCTACAAACGTGAAAGCTAACATCCCTGCCAAAAATAAAAGAACAAGGGTGATTGCATTCAAGCCATATTCGGAGGCTCCAGTATATATCAAATAGGAAGAGACTACTGAAAAAGCAATCAATGGCATTGAAATATGGGTCCTGGTTAGTTTTTCTAAGATTGGATTCTTAAAAACTCTTCCGGTTCCAGAATTTTTGGCTTTGTTTTCCATGAAACAATAATACTAACAATTAAATCAAGTTTTGAACTGCAAACATATCTATAAACCTAAAACAAATGCAATAACAAGCAATTCATTTTAATATGACAAATGTCACTAGATTATTTGACAACAATATTTTCTTTGAATTCGGAGACTACCTCTTGATAAAAGTTTTCATACATAGGTAGAATATTGGAGAGTTCGAACTCTTTAGCTCTTTTGAGTGCGGCAGTTTTAAAACGCGGCAAGTTATCTTTGTCAAGAACCTGCAATGCTTTCGCAGCCATATCCTCAATGTCTCCTACATTACACAAAAAGCCCGTTTCTCCATCCACATTGAGCTCTGGCAACCCGCCTGCATTAGTGGAAATCAAAGGTACTTCACACGCCATAGCTTCCAGCGCTGCCAAACCAAAGCTTTCTTTTTCTGAAGTCATCAAAAACAAATCGGAGACACTTAAAACTTCTTCTACGGCTTCCAACTTGCCTAAAAACCTCACGTCATCCATGCTGCAAGACTGCTCTGCTAATTTTTCAATAACCGACCGCTCTGGCCCGTCCCCAACAAGTAATAGTTTGGCGGGGACTGTTTTCCTCACTTCATTAAATACTTTGACTACGTCCTGTACTCTTTTCACTTTTCTAAAGTTGGAAGTATGTACAATGAGCATCTCGCCATTTGGGCAAATGGCTTTTTTGAAATGATCCTTTTTTTGTTTTTTAAACCTGTCGAGATCAATAAAGTTAGGAATTACTTTAATCTCTTTGGTGATTTTAAAATGATCATAAGTATCCTTGCTCAAATCACTAGACACGGCTGTGATCCCATCGGACTGATTAATAGAAAATGTCACAACTGGCTCTAAGGAAGCATCCTTACCTACAATTGTTATATCAGTACCATGAAGTGTCGTGATAAACGGCACATGCAAATCCTCCATTTTCAAAATCTCCCGAGCCATATAGGCAGCAGAGGCATGAGGCACAGCATAGTGCACATGAAATAAATCTAGCTTTTCTTTTTTAGCTACATCAACCATTTTGCTGGCCAGGGCAATTTCATAAGGGGGATATTGAAAAAGAGGGTAAGGTTTGATATCTACCTCGTGGTAAAATAGGTTCTCGTTGAAGAAATCAAGTCGCGTAGGTTGAGAGTAGGTGATAAAATGAACCTTATGCCCCTCTGCTGCCATAGCCTTGCCTAATTCAGTGGCAACTACTCCAGATCCTCCATAAGTCGGATAACAAACAACTCCTATATTCATGTATTGCTTAAAATTTTATTCACGTTTAGGCTTGGATGCTGCGAAATTAGGTTGCTAACCATTACTAAACTCACATCCTAACATAATATTAGCTTCCTGGGTTCGATTCCTTTTCTAAGTTTAAAAACGATTCATACATCAGGTCGTGGATTTTAGTACGAGTATTACTTTCTATAAGTTTATAATTCTGAGGATCGGGGTATATTCGATTTGAAAGGAAAATATAAACCAAGTTGTATTTAGGATCAGCCCAGATCAGTGTACCCGTAAAACCTGAGTGTCCAAAAGACTGCTTTGAAGCATATTTAGATGCATTGCCTACAGATTGATAAGGTTTGTCCCACCCCATGGCTCTTCGATCATTTTCATTCTTTTTGGAAGTAAAAATCTGAACTACAGAGTCAGAAAAGTACCTTACCCCACCATAATATCCGCCTTGTATCAGCATCTGCATATACTTAGCCAAATCATTGGCATTCGAAAACAAGCCTGCATGGCCACTTACACCACCCAATAAAGCAGCATTCTTATCGTGCACGATACCTTGCAATAGTTCAGATCGGAAATACTTATCTTCTTCAGTGGGCGCTATTTGTTCCTTGGGAATTTTATTCAATGGGTTGAAAAATGTGTAATCCATCCCTAATGGACGATAGATCAACTCATCTAATGATTGATCAAAATCGCAGGCACAGTTTTCCTCTACGAGATCTTTCATGAGCATAAAGCCTAAGTCACTATATAGATAACGGTAAGTGCCATCCTTGTTAGACAAACTGTTGTAAGATGAACGAGCAATCCAGGACTGTATGGAGTCACCCCAATTAATTGCATGATAGGAGTATTTTCTTCGCCATTTGCGTTCTTTATATAGGAAGCTAGCACTATCAGAAAAGTATTTGGCATTCCGCCAAAAGGGAATGTAGGATTTCAAACCTGATTGATGAGTTAAAATATCATCCACTGACAGTTGCGCCTTGGTAGAATCCAGATTCGAGATATAATCCCCTACATGTGCACTCAAAGTCATTTTCCCTTGTTGCATTCTATGCATCAGTGCTGGAACTGTTGCTACCGTTTTGGTAACAGAAGCAATATCATATACATGATCCCATTGCACTGGGGTCAAACTGTCATAAGTCAAATACCCGAAATTTTTATCGTAAACTACCTGCCCATCCTTCACCATCATAATCTGACAGCCAGGCATCATCTCTTCGCGAATCGCCTGAGCTATCAATGTATCTATTCGACTCAAGATTTGTCGATCCACCTTACTTTCATCATTTTGAAAATATTTTAATCGTCCAATTGACTGGGAACTTAGACCTCTTCTACTCAAATCATCTTGAAAATAACCTGGTAATGCTCCCGAGATACTTCGAGCGCCAAAGGCCATTTCCACAAGTATTTCTAGTTTTGAATGCGAATCATCTGGATTCCAAATCACAGTGGCATTCAGATTTTCGGCCAGCATTCTTTTATCTTCTCCCTCAAGGAACACCACAACTGACCTGTGCGAACTTAAAGAATCACAAAATGCACGAGCCAATACCAAATCAGAAAGGGTCGTCAAATCAATAAGAAATAATGCATCAGTAGAGGTCTTGCTTATCAAGGAATCAACACCTTGAATCATACTGGACAGTGGCCAATGTATTCCTGTCAGATATCTATCAACATGTTGTTCAAATGCTATTTGATCAGAAATAGTATGAATTTTCCAACCTTCTAGATGGCCAATTGGCACCAAATCATTCAAATGCTGAGTTAATATGACATCCCTACATTTGAATAGGTTTTTTATTTGATCCCAATCTGTTGAAATATCTGATGGCTCTTGAAGCACTTGCTCTACCTGATGAAGCAACCCAAAATATTTTCTCACTTGATGCCTGTAATAACCCTTGGATGGAATACCCTCAATCAAAATAGCATTGATGAAGCTTTGTGGTTTTGATGATTGGTGCATGGTCATGATTCCAACTCCTCGCTCCATTTGTTTTACGGAAGTTTCCACATTAGCCAGCTCCCCTAGCACAATTCTTTTTTCTTTGGTTTCCTTTCTATATTTCTTGAGCGTTGTCTTATCTAGCACTCCATCTGGTTTAATCTGACTGGCATCCAGAATCCTGAGTTTACTTTGATCAAAAAATGAATGTTTTGAAAATACAGCCATTGGTTTCTTGGTTAAGAAATAGTCTATCCCTCCAGCATTCAGCCCATCTAGGTATTTGGCCACCTTCTTAAATTCATGCTGAGAATAATAAGCTGGTAATTCTTTGATTTGAATTAGCCCAAAACCCATTTCGCGCAAATCATTGGCATGAGCCTGCCCAAGCCAATAAACCAGACTATCATTGGTAAAGCACTCTACTGAAAGTTGGCTTGGATAATTAGATGATTCATTAAATGGCAATTCAAATATGTCATGGATGGCAGCTATATGGAGTAGCGGCTCTGATCGCCATTTTCGATTGTTGACTATCCATGTTTTCACTTCGTCAGAATTGCCATTCGGTACAATAACCCCTCCAATGCCATACATACGAATAAGGCTCTCTGCTTCCACTCGATCCGCAAAATCATTAAAATCAATGAGTTCGTAAAATAGTGTGGGAAGTGTAGATTTACTCTTCGCCCATTGAGCAAAAAGGCTATCCTTCTCTATTGGGTCTGGCGAAATGCGATTTGCTCCAAACGAGCAAAAACTAATCCCTATCAGGTAAAAAAGAAGACCAACTCTACCTGTAATTGTCCGTAATAAAATAGAAACTAAGTAAGTTTGCATACAGAATAATCAAAGTATTACTACAGGTGGATGGAAGTAGTTAGGCTGAAAATTATTCATATAATAATTAACCAACGAACGCCTTGCATAAAGAGTGCCATTTTTTTCCATCAATGGTAATTTATGATTTGATTTGTTGAGAATAAAGAATATTGCTTTATGAAATTCCCTTCATTAATCCGTACGAGTAAATTCAGCCAGTTTCACTACGAGCCTCGCTACTACGACCCCATCAAAGAGGAGATTGAGGGGAAACTCAAAGCTGCTCGTGCCAATAAAGACACGGAGAATCCTTCTACTCAATATGCCTCTAGTATAAGTGCTGCCTTTAGAAAAAGAGAACGCAAGTCGAGCCAAGCGTCAGTGGTTCAAATGCTAATCGCAGCAGCTATGCTGGTTACATTTGTAGGTTGGGTATTTTATGGCAACGACGTCTTTTATATCTATTTATTACTTTCTCCTCTCTATTTCTATTTTAGACTAAAAGGAAGAAATAAATCCAAAAATTAATGCCAGACATTATTAATCTACTACCGGATGCTATCGCTAACCAAATAGCAGCAGGCGAAGTAGTACAGCGACCCGCTTCTGTAGTCAAAGAATTGCTTGAAAATAGTGTAGATGCTGGCGCGACTCATATTGAATTGATTATCAATGATGCCGGGAAAGTCCTGATTCAGGTCATTGATAATGGTTTAGGTATGTCTGAAACTGATGCTCGCATGTGCTTTGAGCGGCACGCCACTTCTAAAATTTCTACTTCAGAAGACCTTTTCAAAATTAAAACCATGGGCTTTCGTGGTGAAGCATTGGCTTCCATTGCTGCTGTCGCTCGTGTAGAACTGAAGTCTAAAACAGGTGAGGCCGAACTCGGAACTTTCATCCATATTGAAGCCTCAGAGACCAAAAAACAACAACCTGTCTCCACTAATCAAGGTACATCTATTGCCGTTAAGAACTTATTTTACAACGTACCTGCCAGACGAAATTTTCTCAAAAGTAATCCTGTAGAAATGCGTCACATCCTGGATGAATTTCATCGTGTGGCGTTATCCAACCCAGCTATTGGCTTTTCACTGACCCAAAACGACAAAGAAATCTATCTGCTACCAGCAGGCAAGCTGAGTCAAAGAATCGTTTCTCTATTTGGGAAAAATTATCAGAAGCAACTCATTACTTGTCAGGAGGAAACTCACTGGCTGGAGGTGCATGGCTATATTGGTACTCCTGAGTTTTGTAAAAAGACTCGAGGCGAGCAGTTCTTCTTTATCAACAACAGGTTCATCAAAAGCAGTTATCTCAATCATGCAGTTCAGGGTGCTTATGAAGGCATGATTCAGGAAGGCCAGTTTCCATTTTACGCCTTATTTATTGAAATGAATCCCGTGCATATTGACATCAACGTACACCCTACCAAAACAGAGGTTAAGTTTGATGATGAACGCAGCGTCTACGGCATTATCAAAGCAGCTGTCAAACAAGCCTTGGGTACTCACAATGTGACGCCAAGTTTGGATTTTGGATCTGACGTGAACTTCAAGAATTTGGCGATAGATAATTCTCATTTTAATGCCCCTACTAAGTCAGAGGGAAACTATGGCAGTTTTAAATCTTTGGATAAACAAGGCAAAAGCACACGATGGGACGAAATGTACGAACAGGCCATTGACGAGTCCAGACCTTCTCCTGCTGAAATCAGACAAGAAGAATTGGCTGGGTTGGATACACCCCAGATGATATTCCAAAGCGAAGTAAATACACAGCAGTCAGCTGATCTTGAAGTTGAAGAGTCCAATGCCAAGCCCGTTTTGATGCATGAGAAGTATGTGCTCAAACAGGTGAAAAAAGGTGTGATGGTCGTGGATGTGATATTAGCCCATGAGCGCATACTATATGAAAAGTATCTGGAAACACTTCATAAAAAATCAGGTACATCTCAACGCAGTTTGTTTCCAGTGACCTTTGAAATGAATCCAGCAGACTATTCTCTCGTCATGGAACTGAAAGAAGAAATCAGTGCTTTGGGTTTTGAGTTTGAAGAATTTGGCAAAAATACCATAGCCATCAATGGTGTTCCAGCTGACATCAAAAACATCAATGAAAAGGAACTTTTCGAAGGATTATTGGAGCAATTCAAATTCAATAAATCAGAGCTTTCGCTGAGTACTCAAGAAAATATGGCTCGATCTATTGCAAAAAGGTCAGCCAGCAAAACAAAAATTTCAAATGACAGTATAGAGTTAAGGACTTTGATCGACAGGCTATTTGCTTGTCACCAACCCAACTATACGCCAAACGGCACCCCAACATTTATTATATTGGGACTTGAGAAAATTGCAGAATTTTTTAATCAATAGCGCATGTTTCAACTGACACCTATCGTCAAGAATATACTTATCATCAATGCCGTGCTTTTGGCATTAGAAACGTTTCTGAATGTAAATCTTGCCCCCATTTTCGGGGTTCACTATGTATTCTCAGAACATTTCTTCATTTTTCAATATGTGACCTATATGTGGCTGCATGGTGGATTTTGGCACTTACTGAGTAACATGTTCGCTGTCCTGGTCTTTGGACCCATGCTGGAGCGAGTTTGGGGTTCTAAGCGATTCCTGACTTTCTACTTGATTACAGGTATTGGTGCTGGTGTTTTATATGGAGTAGTAGATACGATTGGCAAAGGAAATTTGAGTGAGGATACCGAAAACTTCATAGCCAACCCTAATCCTGATGATTTCTATATCTACACCCATACTTATAAATCCAGAAGGTTCGACATGCTCAGAATTGAAGATTTCAATGACAAGTATTATGACAACCCAAGCTATACCAGTCAGGCTGTAGATGTGGTAAACACCATTTATAATGACATTAGCAATATCCCAATGATTGGTGCTTCTGGAGCTGTATTTGGCGTGCTGCTGGCCTTTGCCATGCTCTTCCCTAATACAGAACTGATGCTGCTGTTTCCTCCTATCCCAATCAAAGCCAAGTATCTTGTATTTTTCTATGGCGCATACGAACTCTATTCTGAAATCAATAGAACAGGAGGCGATAACGTGGCGCACTTTACGCATCTGAGTGGTATGCTCATTGCTTTTATTATTCTAAAATATTGGCAGAAACAGCGCGGAAATTTTTATTAAGAATGAAGACGATAAGTGTAATCAATTCTTTGATAGTACCAGAAGGCTGGGAAGAAATAGCAATTAATATTCGAAATGAATATGTAAAGTATTTTCAAAGCAAGCCTGGTTTTTTAAGCTCTACCTTCTATAAATCCATTAACTCAGAAAACAAATTTAATTTTGTCAATATTGTAGTTTGGGATTGCAAGGAGTCTTTTGACCGTGTGGTGAATGAGGGATTTCAGAATGAGGATGGTCTGAACACTGATCAGATGAAAGTACTGGGCAAAGGGTTTCCTGAACCTATTGAAGTATCTCCCGGGCAATTTGAAACCATAGAAAGTAATTGAAGTATAAATCAGAAGTTGTAAATTAAACGCTTAATTCTGCAGTATATATGATGGACAATTTTTTACATGAGTTTAAAGATGCCTGGCGCAGGCCCAACAACGCCCTACCACAGATTATCATCATCAATGTGGTGGTATTTTTGGTGCTGGCTGTACTCAATGTATTCGGTAAGATTTTCGGTTTTTCGATAATATCCGACTTCGTATATGACCAATTTTCAATTCCTCCTCTGTTTGCAGATTTCATTCTGAGGCCTTGGACCTTAATCACCTATGCTTTTGCCCATAGCCTCCAAAGCATTTTCCATATCCTATTTAATATGTTGGTGTTTTATTGGTTTGGAAAACTCATTGTTGAGTATTTAGGTAATCAGAAGTTGATTAACCTTTATGTCATGGGTGCACTGGCTGGAGGACTTTTGTATTTGTTCGTATATAATTTTGTACCCTTCTATGCAGAGAATTCAAACTTCCATGGCATGGTAGGTGCTTCTGCTGCTGTCTATGCCATCACTGTGGCGGCAGCCACTCTTGTGCCCAACTATACTTTCTTTCTATTGTTTTTTGGTCCTGTCAAAATCAAATATATCGCAGGTTTCTATATCGTTATTTCCTTTTTAGGTTCTGTAGGAGGCAATGCTGGTGGTAATATTGCGCACTTGGGTGGTGCGCTCATGGGATTCGTGTACATCAAACAACTCCAATCAGGAACAGACTGGGGCGCTTGGGTTGGTGGAGTGATGCGCTTTGTCAAAAGTTTCTTTGTATCTCAACCTAAAATGAAGGTAAGCAGCAATCAGAAAAGAACCAAAACCTATTCGACAACCAACACTTCTAAATCATCAACTGCCAGCAATATTGCTGATCAGGCAGAAATTGATAAAATTCTGGACAAAATTTCCCAATCGGGTTATGAAAGCCTGAGCAAAGAGGAAAAGCAGAAACTGTTCAATGCCAGCAAGAAAGGATGAGATTAGGATTCAAAATTCAAGATTTGAAATTTAAGATTCTCTTTTGCCTAATTGTCCAATTGTTTATCAGTAGTTGCAAGTCGGATGGAGATTTGGTCTTTCACGACAGCTTTGAATTTTATGATATTGGGACTGCTCCACTTGGTCCATGGAGCACGGCAGGGAATGGCCTCGTAAAAGTTGACACCACCAAAAGTCATTCAGGGAAACAGTCTGTTTATTTTGAATCTGGGGAGGGATTCGCCAATCGGGCGTTTCTAAGACTTGAAGGAACTCCATTATTCCCTTTTATGTACAACAGAATAACTGGATCATTTTATATCTGGTTGGAAGAAGCCTCACCTGACGGCATTCATTGGACAATGGTGCAAGGGACTGGGCCTGTTAGAGATCAGGATTACAGCAGTGAAGTGCGATATGGAGGTCAGCACAACAAAAAACTCATGGCCAACTACGACACCCAGAGGAAAAAATCAGACTGCTGGCAGCATTCTGCCACTGGCATACCAGAAAAAGAATGGGTGAAGATTGGCTGGCAATTTGACGGCAATAATCAGCTGATGAAATTCTGGTTAAATGATGAATTGATAGAAGACCTAACCGTTATTGGAAAAGGTCAGGGCTGTGTCTCTGATGATCTTGATGAAAAATGGGTCTTCCCAGTTTTTGAAGAGCTCATGATTGGCTGGGTGGACTACCAGACAGGTGGCGGCACACGTCGATTCTGGATCGACGATGTGATGTTTTACCAGTGAACCTTGGGTTTTATCCTGACGGTAAATGTAAACTTAGTCCCCTGACCAAGCTCTGAATCTACCCAAATGTTGCCTCCAGCTTCATTGATGATTTTCTTCACTGTCGCTAAACCAACACCAGAACTATCCTTTGTTTCATCTTTATTCACTTTGTTGAAAAGCTTGAACATATCTTCCTGAAATTCTTTGGCAACTCCCGGCCCGTTGTCTGATATGCTGATATGGTAATAGTGATCATCCATTCTGCTGGCAAACTCAATCACACATTGATCTTTATCATTGAACTTAATCGCATTGCTCATCAGGTTTGAAATGACTTGCTTCAATACTGTTTCGTTGTAGCTGATTTCAGGTAGCGTATTTCTGAATATCAGCTTCGCTTTGCCTTTTTCAGTCAATGTGTTGGCCACTTCTTTAATAAATGGTTCAAGCAGGATTCTATCCAATTTGGCGTCTCTACCACTGGCTTTAGAATATTGCAATATGCCGTCAATCAAAGATCGCATTTTGTCATTCGTCTGATTGAGCAGGGAAAGATATTCTTTAACCTCAGGTGGCTGATCCTCACCAAGGGAGGCTTCTATTATCGACACCAGACCTTTCGCATTATTCAGTGGAGATTTTAAATCATGAGAGACGGTATGTGCAAAATCTTCAAGGTTTTTATTGATACTTTCGAGTTGCAAATGGTACTCCTTGGCTTCCTCCTCTTGTAGTTTTCTTTTGGTAATGTCGTGCCCCATGGACAAATAGCTTACGATTTCACCTTTACTATTGAAGAAAGGTACGATCGTGGTGTCTACCCAGTATCCAATCCCTTCCTTATTGAGGTTCATGATTTCGTTATGCCAGATATTTCCCTGGCTGATGATCTGCCACATGCCATCCCAGAAAATTCTTTTGTGCTGATCTGACTTTAGAATATTGTGATTTTTACCAATGAGCTCTTCCTTTTCATACCCAGAAAGTTGACAGAATAGATCGTTGACATAAACAATGTTTCCGTTCTCATCTCCAATACTCACAATGGAAGAAATATCCAGTGCAGACTGGTAGCGACTCACTTCCTGCAAAGAAAGTAGTAGTTCCTTATTGGTCTCTTTAAGATTATCTATTTCGGATTGTCTGTCTTCTAGCGCGACAGTAACAATATTAAGTGCATCTACTATGGAAGCGCTGGCATCTCCTTCGTCATATTCGGGCAACTCCTTCTGAGCCCTTACGACTTCCATATTGACGATAATATCAAATACTTCTTTGATCGTCTCCTCACTCATTAATTCTGCATAGTTGATTGAAAATTCACATCCAAATTGGGACAGGCGGATAGTAAATTTTTTACGGCCACAAGTACTACAATTTTCAATTGCTTTCAAAAATAAAACGAGAGAAGTTATCCCCCATTTTCATTTTCTTTCCAATAAGCCAAAGCGTATCTCTTGATGTTTAACCCAAGGGTAAATTGTATCCATATCCAAGTGTCCTTTAAAAACACGCTAAAGATATTGCCTTGCTCGAATCTACGGGTCGAAGTAATGATAGGAACCTTAATCAAAGCGAGTTGCCCTAGCTTTCGTAAGGCCTTACACAAATATGCGGCTTCCATAATGGGCTGATTTGGATAGCCTCCTACCTGCTCAAAAACCTTCTGGCTACAAAAAATACCCTGATCTCCAAAGTACCTTTTATCCACACGATAGCGGATTCTATTGACCCATTGGATCATGCGATAAATTATGCCTTTTCTATCAAAACCAAACTCGAAGGCACCTCCTACCACGCCATGCTGACTTAGTGCTTCCTCTACATACTTATCAAAATTTGGTGGCAAAAACGTATCGGCATCCAAAAAAAGAAGAACAGCTCCTTTGGCCAATTTGGCACCCTGATTCAGGGACTTATATTTAGCTCCAGCTAATGATGAATCCTCGTAAACCTGATTCACCTTCTGGGTAACCAATCCTACAGTATCATCCCTACTTCCTGCATCTACGACAATGATCTCAATATCTGATTTTTTGGACTGATTGGCTCGAATCCTGTCAATGGTTTGAGAGATGTAGTTGGCTTCATTTAGTGTCGGGATGATGATGCTGATATTCATAGGTCAAATATAGTAGACGTTTATGTCTGTCCATAATTGACACAAGTTGTATCAGAATCGAACATATCCCATAGACTCAAACCATGTCTATTAACCAAAATCATTGATTTTTGTTTTGGCATCAAACTTGGCGAAATTGACTTAATCAAAACGTAAACCTTTTTACCATGCTTTACCAATTCCTTCTAGTCAGCCTGCGTAGATTTAAAAAGGACAGGTTCTTCACACTCCTCAATATTCTGGGTCTTTCACTTGGCATAGCCACCACCATTGTGATTCTCTCTTTTGTTTTATTCGAATTAAGTTTTGATGATTTTCATTCAAAAAAGAATCAAATCTATCGCGTATTGACACACTGGTCGGGTGGTGATCGCATGGAAAAGTTGGTAGTCACTGGAACTAAGGTTTCACATATTGCAGACAATGAAATTCCTGAAGTTCAAGAAGTTGCTAAATATTTTCCAATAGGATCGAGAGTCCCTTTTTCGCTGAAGGTAGAAGACAAAGTGTTTCAGGAAACAGATTTTGCTTATGCAGATCCTTCTTTCCTTAAAATTTTCGACTTCGAGCTCAAATCTGGCAACCCTGAAACTGCTTTGGACGAACCCAATACGATCATCTTGACTGAACAACTGGCCTCGAAGTATTTTGGTACAGCAGACCCCATGGGTAAATCCGTAACCGTAAATGGTGACACTGAGCTGATCGTAACTGGAGTCATGATCAATCCTCCTAAAAACTCCTCCCTTCCAATTGGCGCACTGGCTTCTTTCAAACGGATC
This sequence comes from Reichenbachiella faecimaris, assembly GCF_900176375.1. Classification (GTDB taxonomy): domain Bacteria; phylum Bacteroidota; class Bacteroidia; order Cytophagales; family Cyclobacteriaceae; genus Reichenbachiella; species Reichenbachiella faecimaris. Next base: position 847,707 of record NZ_FWYF01000001.1, read on the forward strand.
GAGAAACGCTATGGGATAGAATGGTTTCCAATGAATTTTATGACGTTCATACTAGTTTCTGACCAGGCAGACACCAGAAAAATTTCAGAAGTATTTTTGAAAAAGGTAGAAACAGAGTTTACGGGAGAATTAGCCACAGAGGTAGCCAATATAAATTTTAGTTTACAGCCCTTATCAGAGATTCATTTGCAGGACGGCATAGCCGCTGACGTAGGAAATCGTGGAGATAGAAAAAATACACTTGCATTTGTATTTATTGGGCTCTTTATATTACTCATTGCTTGTATCAATTATATCAATCTCTCTACAGCGCAGTCAGAGAAAAAGTCCAAAGAAGTAGGCATCAGAAAAGTACTAGGCAGTAGCAGACAGGCACTCATCAAAAGCTATTTGGGAGAAACTGCTGTACTCACCTACCTCTCTATAGTTTTAGCAGTCGTTTTTGCTGAAATATCAACACCTTACATCAATCAAATCATAGGCTCTGACATCCCATTTGATATTACCAGTAGTTGGCAATGGCCAATATTTTTATTAAGTCTGGGAGTCATAATAACAGCCTTGGCTGGAAGCTATCCCGCCTTATTTCTTTCCTCATTCAAACCAGTGTCTGTCCTGAAGGGCACGTTTTTATCCGCCCAGTCTGGTGATAAGTTTAGAAAAGCATTAGTTGTATTTCAATTCTCTATTTCAATATTTTTAATTCTGGGAACTATAATTATCTACAAACAAGTCATGTATGGTAGCGAAAAGAAACTCGGATTTGACCAAGAGCAGATTATAGTTATTCCATTAGCCGACCAAGCTACTTTTGACAAGCTAGATGCCATAGAAGCTGAACTGGGCAATCATCCTGCCATTCAAAAAACCGCAAAGGCTTCGGAGGTTCTTGGCAACGTGCGAGCTGGCTATGGTTATGATGCGGAAGGTCTCATCAACAAAGAAAATAACAGCTGTACAGGTTTTTCTATAGACAGAAATGGAATTGCCACCATGGGACTCCAATTGATTGCGGGATCAGACTTCACTAAAACGTCAGAAAATGACTCCGTATGGCACTACATTGTTAACCGTAAATTAATTAACAAATTGGGTTGGACTCCAGAAGAAGCGATTGGCAAAGATTTCAGTATGCTACCCATGCCTGAGGGTAAATTGATTGGAGTGGTCGAAGATTTTCACTTCACTTCTCTCCATCAAAAAATCGGGCCTGTGGTACTCACTTATATTGATCATGAAATCAGCAATTTGTACGTAAGAGTCAACAAAAATCAATCACCTGAAGCTATGGCCCACATCCAAGCCACTTTCAAGCAAATCGTGCCTGGAAGTTCTATTGAGCCTACTTTTTTGGTTAATGAATTGGATCGACTGTATCAGAGTGAAAAACGCACGGCAGATTTATTGGTGCTTTTTACAGGCCTTAGTATCGTCATTGGATGTTTAGGACTGCTTGGGCTTACTGCCTTTTTGGTGGAAAGAAAATATAAGGAAATTGGTATTCGTAAAATCTTGGGCGCAGACATTATGCAAATTGTCAGAAGCCTTTCCTGGAAATTTGTGCGTCTTATATTGATCGCCAACCTCATCATTGCACCTTTTGCATTTGTCATATTGAGCAGCTGGCTCGACAACTATGCCTATTCGATCAGCATTGGCTGGGATATTTTTCTCTTCACAGGATTAGGAGCTATGGCGGTTGGATTCATTACCGTGTTCTATCACAGCTTTCAGGCTGCTATTGCTAATCCTGTGGATGCGATTAGGAGTGAGTGAGGTTATTTAACAGCTACAATGCGTATGATTGAGGGGTCTTCGTCTTTGTAGACTGCAAGACCTTTCGATTCGATGGAATAGTCTATCTTAAAACCAATAGCCTTGAGTTCTTCTAGCATCTCATCTATTCTGATGAATCTTCGATAATGATCAGTAACGAAAGCATCTTTTTCCACCTCAGTTCCCTGACCAAAGAGTTCGTCTTTTATACTTCGAACCTCAATACAGAACTTCCCTCCTTCGTTGAGCGATTGAAATGCCCATACCAAGGTCTGCGTGGCCTGTTCTTTCGAGACTGAATGAAGTGTAAATCTGGAATAGACATTGTCGAATTGTCCTAAGCCGTCCAGAGTGGTGAAATCACGAACCTCAAATTTGGCATTGGATCGGCTTAGTTTGTTCAATCTTGAAATTGTCGTTTCGCACTGATCGATCCCATACACACTAATTCCTCTCTCAGAAAAAAACAAACTGTCTCTACCATTGCCGCAGCCCAACTCAATTAAAGTGCCTGCCAGTCCTATTTCATCAAATACAAATGTGGCAAAGGGAGAAGGCTCCAATGTGCCCTTTTTCTTCGAATAAAAGTCTTCCCAAAATTCTTTATCACTCATAGATCAATAATTCAAGTGGCGAAGATATCAATCTATTAGTTATTACATAAGTCAATTTCTATCTTTGACATCCATTAATCAAAAGATGTCAGTCACTTCCTTATTTTATATCTGAATATATGAGTCCAGTCAGTTGGTTTAGAAAGCCTGTCATTGGTTATTTTTTGAGGACTTTCATGGCTCTCCTACAAGGATTGGCTGGATTACTTATAAAAAAAAATCACTCCATTTTCATTGCCGCTCCACAAGGGTTTCGGTTTGCTGATAATTCGAGTTTTTTGTTCCGCTATCTATATGAAAATGAAGTTAATTGCTTCTACACGGTCAATCGAAAAGAAGATTACATTCATCTATCCAAGACCTATGGCTACCATATTCTATATGCCTATTCGTACCGTGCCTTTATCCAGTTTGTAAAATCCAAGTGCCTGGTTTATGCTTATGCTGATTGGGATTTTCATCCCTTTCAGGTCAGTGGCAACAAGCTTGTAATCAATCTGTGGCATAGCATATCCATCAAAAAACTTGGCCTTGCCGCAGGCCTGAGCAAAATCCATGCACTGAAGCTAAAAAAGGAAATGCAATTGATTGACGCATTTGTTGCCAGTTCTAAAAAGGAAGCCGATTCGCTCTATGATTGTTTCGGACTTTCTTCAGAGAAAATTTTGGTATCGGGCACACCCAGAAACGACTATTTACTCAATAAACAACCCAATGATGATTTAGTCACTAGAAATCCTGAACTGGCCAAAAGAACAATTCTTTACTGCCCCACTTTTAGAAATAACGGTATCACCAACCTTCTGCCATTCAATGACTTTGACTTGAAAGAACTGGATGCCTTTTTGGCAGCGAATGACACCAACTTATTGGTAAGAAAGCACCACAGGGAATGGTATTACCAAAAAGCGATGGGGTACGATGAACTGGCAGAATGTACGCACATATTCAAGGCCGGACAAAGCGAATTTGAGGAAGTACAGGAGCTTTTGCCTCATGTCGATATTTTGATGACAGATTACTCAGGTATTTATTTTGATTTCTTGCTTTTGGACAGACCCATGGTTTTTGCTCCTTACGACATGGATCAATTTTGTGTTAAGCCAGGATTTTTATTCGACTATGAGAAAAACACACCTGGCGCTAAAGTGTATGATACGGCGCAGTTCAAAGTGGAACTATCTAACATCTTTAGTGGGATAGACAAGTATTCAAACGAACGTGAATCAATAAGGGATCAATTTCACCTATATCAGGATGGAAAGTCCTCCCAAAGAATATTAGATTACATCCAATCTCACAAAAAATTCAATTAAGGTAGTACTGAGTAACCTGGATATGCAAAAGACAATCATTGGAATGATTTTTCATGGCGAGTACCCTACTCATCCCAGGATAGAAAATCAGGCGCTACATCTGATCTCAGAGGGTGCAGAAATCCATCTTTTCTGTGTCACTTATCAAAAAAAGAAAGCTGGCATGGTTGTGCACAAGGGCATCAATGTGCATCGCACCTATCTACCTAACTGGATGTACAAGCTGTCTGCACTTGCCTATACTTTCCCGCTTTACCATCGTCTGATGAGCTCACACCTCAAGCAATTTATACAGAACAGTAAAGCGCAGACATTACACCTTCACAATATGAATTTGGCTCAACCAGTTTTTGACATCAACCAATCCGCAAAACTGCCTATCGTACTGGATCTGCATGAAAATGTACCTGAAATCATGAAGCTCTATCCACATCTACAAAAAGGGCTAGGTAAATTTCTAATCAATCCAGTCGTTTGGAAAAAGAAAGAGCAAGAATTTATCAAACGATCAGCTGCTATCATTGTGGTGACAAATGAAGCCAAGGAAGAGGTCTTGTCCCGTGTGGAAATAGATGATAGCAAAATACTTGTACTCCCCAATTTCACAGATGATTCCTTCATCAAACCCGAATACGACAAATCTCTTGCTGCTAGATTCAAGAGTAAATTCAATATGCTCTATATCGGAGATACAGGAGTCAGAAGAGGATTAGAATCAGTTATGAAAGCCATCCCGCTATTGATCAATGACATTTCAAACCTCAACTTGATCATTGTGGGGTCCAGCAGCAATGACGAAAACCTTAGAGTTTTAATGCAAAAAGAAGGCGTTGAAAATTTCGTCTCTGTAGAAGGCTGGCAATCTGAAAATCTTTTAGCCGATTATGTAAATGTCGCACATGTAGGCCTCTGCCCTATCCTTAGAAATTTACACCACGACACCACGTATGCTAACAAATTATTTCAATATGCCAGACTTGGAAAACCAATACTGGCAAGCAATAGTACTGCTCAGAAAAATCTAATAGAAAGTGAATCATGGGGCCTTATTCACGAGGCCAATGATCCAGAAGACTTCGCTAAGCAACTCAAAAAATTGTATTTAGATGAAACTTTACGAACTCAACTGGGGCAAAACGCAGCCAAATCCATTCGCAAAAAATTCAACTATTCATCCAGTGAATTTGGTATAGAATTTTACCAAGAATTAAACCTGAGGTAGTACTTCCTTTTTAACAAAAGAATACCCAATAGCACCTATCAACAATAGAATCAATAGACTGCTGGATACTAAAGTGACCGTATTTCCTATAGTATAGGATGCTGGTTCAAATCTAAACTCAATCACATGCTCACCTTCCGGTATTTCCAAAGCTCTTAATATATAATTGACTCTTAAGATTCCAGCCTCTTCCCCATCAATTGTGGCTATCCAACCTTCAGGGTAAAAGACTTCTGAAAAAACACCAATTCCATAGCTCGAATTGCTAGCAGAGTATTTTAGATAGTTTGGTTTGTATTCCAGCAATTTAATTTGGCCATCAGCAGAAGGTACTTGATCTGAAATAGAAAATTTAGATTCATCTATAACAGCAGATTTTTTTGTGTCAATCTGCCCTACTGCATTGATCTCTTCGTCTGCACTAGTGACTTCGATAATATCTTGAACAAACCAAGCATTCCCGTTAGCTGTAGAGTTAGGTAAAACAGCGTTTGCGGAAGCCCCTGCAATGAAGTATTTCGTATTCAGCATATTAAGAACGCCAATCTCGCCAAAATCAAAAGACCCACTTTGCAAAGCTGAAATGATCTGAGACTGCTCTGGTGCTATGGCCCTTTCTATCAACTCTTGATAACGCCCTAGCTTTGCTCCGTGATAGCCGCCAATGGACTTATGATGATAGGAGGTTTTTGCGTCATTGAATGGATTGAGCAAATTCATTACTCTATAGTCAGTATCTTTATCCTGCAAAATCTTTTTATCAGCCTCAGTCAACTGAAATTCTGACTGGCGAGACTTTCTTACGAATGTATCTGAGTTGATGAAACGCTTGGATATGCCAAACATATCAACGAAAACAAAAAGGATAAGCAAGGTGTACGCTATTCCTTTGGATAACTTTTCTTTAAGCAATGCCAAAATCACACCAGCAAATAGTAGTACAAAGATCAAACTGCGCAAAGCATCCATTCTGAGCAAAGAAGCCCTATCTGCTCGCAAGGCATTCAGATACCAATCTGGGTAATTCGCCAATTGTGCATCTACAGCTCCTCTGTAACTTCCCATACCTGCAAATAAGACGCATAGCAATGCAAAACCAGCTACACCTCCAATGGCCATGAGTAATTTCTTCTGAGTTTGTTTATTGAAGTCAGATGACAACAATTTTTCCAATCCCAAGAATCCTCCCAAAATCATGGCAAACACTGCAATGATAATCGCAAAAGTCACTGATCTAAACTTGCTGTACCCTGGGAGGTAATCAAATATGAAATAATTCAAACTGAAATTACTTCCCCAGCTCAATACAAGTGCAAAAATGACCAATCCCCCTAACCAAATTCTGTACTTAGCCTCTAGCAAAATCATCCCTAGAACGAACAAAAACACCACAATGGCTCCTGCATAATAAGGAGCAGTGAGTGGTTGATCACCCCAATAGGCTGGTGCGGCCGAAACTTGCTGTTTGATCTGCTGTCTATTAGCTCCATTCTTTTTTAGCGCTTCCTCCAGATTAGAATTCTTACCTAAATCCTCTCTGGCAGATCCTCCATAAAAATTGGGGATGAATAGAAACAATGGCTCAAAAATGCCATTGCTGTATTGAAAGGCATAGTCTGTATCCAGGCCAGCTTTAGCTTCAACCCCTCCTACTTCTGTCAATTCAGATTTACCACGAATCGAATACTTACTATATTCCATGGTGGTAATCAATGATCCAAAATTGGCTCCAACTGCTAAAAGTGCAGCCACAACTAATATGACACTGGTCTTCGCAAAATCAGGAAACGTCTTTTCTTTTATGGCAGAGACCAGCTGCATGATCCCATAGGCAAGCACGATGAGCAATAGATAGTAGGTGATTTGAAGGTGATTAGGACGAAGGTGTATGGCCAGTCCTATGGAAGTAACCACAAATCCCCAAATTCTATTGCCTTTGAAGGCCAAATGAATCCCTGCCATCACCAATGGCATAGTAGACACAGCAGAGATTTTGGAGTTGTGTCCGGCCATTAGGCCAATAATAGAAAAGGCTGTAAATCCATAGGCCAGCCCTCCTGCAATCGCCAACCATGATCGCACGCCCATGACCAACAACAATAGGTAACACGAAAGGCAACTCACGAAAATTGTTGACATTGGGTAGGTCAAAAATAGCCCATACAGTCGATGTACATACTTCATTAAATCACCTGAAAACCTGACATTAATGAGATACCCAGGCATTCCACTAAACATGGAATTGGTCCAGAGACCTTCTTCTCCTGTCTTTTCTCTATAATCAATCAGTTCCTTAGCTCCTCCCTCCCATTGTGTAATGTCGTGTTGTGGCAGCGTTTTTCCTTCAAAAAATACTGGAGCGAAAAACAAAACGGTGGCTAAACAAAAAATAGCAATAGCTACTGCATGTGGCAAAAGGTCTTTCTTAAAATTGAGATTTAGCATAAATCTAATGAAGTGCTGGGTTCTAAATATTCTAAAGGTAATATTAGCTCAAATGAATCTAAATACTATTTCAAGGCTTGAATTAATCGTTCAATATCCTTTTCATTGTTGTAAAAATAAATACCCAAACGGATCAACCCGTGGCGATGCGTGAAAGCTACATTCGCAGCACGAAGTGCCTTTACTCGCGCTTCACTACCCTCAATCATTAAAATGTTTGAACTCATAGGAGTGGGTGTGATTAGTTCAATATCAATACGAGACAATTCATCAACCAAGCACGCATGCAACTCCTTGGTTCTTGTTTGAATATTTTCAAAACCTATTTCCAACAACTCATGAAGTGACTGATGCAAGGCGAAAACCTGTTGCGTTTTGACATGACCCAACTCGAAACGTCTGACCCCAGAAACATAATTATCAACGTCTTTCACATCCTCTTTCCCATCAACTATTGAACAGTGGCCTGCCACTTCAAATGGGTATTTTTCCTCGAAGTGTTGCCTGGCGATAGCTACTCCAGTGCCATATCCCGCCAACAACCACTTGTAGCAGGTAGCCAAAAATACATCTATATAAACCTCACTTAAATCAAGCTCATGCGGGCCTAAGCCCTGGGTTCCATCCACTATAAAAATCGCCCCATACTTTTTGCACATGTCTCCTATGACTTTCAAGTCAAAGATCAGCCCAGAGTTGTACATTACCCAACTCAAGACCAGCACTTCAGCCCCACGCTTGAGTTGCTCTTCAATTTTGTCTAATGGATAATTATATCCTTCTCGCGCGATCCATTCAATGTTACATTTTCGCCCAACCCAAGGGGCGGTTACAGAAGGAAAATCCTGATCCAACAGCACAATTTTTTTATCTGACAATCTATCAGCCAAATGTACCATTGCCGTACTGACATCCCCAATTAGTGCAGCATGATGATGCTTTGCATTGGTCACCTCCAATATCTTTTCTCGAATATCTTCTGACTTCTCAATAGTCTCAGCATACAGGGTATTGCCCTGAGTTTGAAGACTTTTTATGCAATCCATTTGTTTCTCCACAGTAGCATCTGACATTGCCCCAAAATAGGGTGTTTCAAAAAATACTTTTTCGTTGGGTAGTTGATAGTTAGCCCTAATCTGATTCCAGTCTACTCTCATGATCTCTGCTTGTAATTTAAAGGTGGTTTATTGCCGTTGATATGGCCATTGTGGTTGTCCATCACGAAGAAATAAATATAGCTGCTCTTTTTCTTATATTTATAATGATAAATATTAATCATCTAGATCAATAAACTTGGACATCAGACTCAAAAAAAATGTGCTCGGACTGCTTGTAGCTATACTCATTTCTTGTCCACCCGTATCTCAGGTCATGGCTCAATCTTCGCTTGAAAGCAGTATGACCAGAGGCAAACTCATTTATCGGAATGAATGCATGATTTGTCATGCGGGAAATGGAGAAGGACTGGTGAGAGCTTTTCCTCCTTTGGCCAATTCAGACTACTTTGAAGACGATATATCTAAGGCTGTAGAAGCAATATCAAACGGACTGGAAGGTGAGATTGTAGTAAATAATGAAACCTATTATGGTTTGATGGATCCAATAAAGTTATCTAATCAAGAACTAGCTGATGTACTAAACTACATTCGAAATAGCTGGGGCGGAAAGGCCACAGAATTGACGGCGAATGATATTGAAAAAATGAGATGAAAGAATTCAAAACCATACTAGAAGCATACCACAAAATAGATTTTAACGAACGCAAGGTGGCATTGGCGACTGTCGTTCAAGTGAAAGGTTCATCTTATCGCAGTCCTGGTGCGCGAATGCTGATGCTGGACAATGGAAGATGGGTAGGCTCTATCAGTGGTGGTTGCCTGGAAGGGGATGCGCTCAGAAAAGCTCGTCAGGTCATACTAAGTGGTGAGCCAAGAACAGTTACCTACGATACATCCAATGATGATGATAATCAGTTGGGAATCGGATTAGGCTGCAATGGTATCATAGATATTATCATAGAACCCATTGATCCAAATCAAGAATCCAACCCCATCACGAATCTTGAGACTTTCCTAAACTATGGAGGTCTGGGAGCCAGTGCAACTGTCTTTGAATCGAGCACTGAAAATATTCCTGTAGGCTCAAAAGTTGACCTGAATGACAAACAAGAACTGTCAGGCGCTTCAAATGAGCTGCAGCAGTTACTAATCGCAGATTTGCATGCAGTGGTAGAAAATCAAAAACCAGAAATCAAAAGCTTTGAAATTCAAGGTGAGAAAATCAAAGTCTTTTTTGAACTGATCCAACCTGGAATAGACCTCTTGATTTTTGGAGGCGGGTTTGACGCAAAGCCTGTTACCGAACTGGCCCATGTGCTTGGCTGGAATGTGAGAGTGACCGACGAATGCGTAGCTCACTTGGTTCCAATCAACTTCCCTCTCGCTAATCAGTTGCAATCTTGCAAAAGGGAGTTTGTACAAAAAGAAATCAAAATCACACCCTTTACAGCTGTGGTTCTCATGTCGCACAATCTGAAATATGATGAAGAAGTGATGCGCCAGATCATCAATAGTGATGCGCCATACATTGGCATTCTTGGGCCTAAGAAAAGAGCGGAAAAAATATTCAAGACACTCAAAGACAAATATGAAATCGACATTACATCTCACCAGCTGGACAAAATCCATGCACCTATTGGATTAGACATTGGTGCTGAGACACCAGATGAAATCGCAGTATCCATCATCAGCGAAATTCAAGCCAAATTTTCTAATCGATCTGGGGGATTCATCAAATATAGAACAGGGCCTATTCATCACAGAGATGGAAAAGAGGATCAGGTTTTTAGACAAGTATATCTTAAAAATTTCTTCCCTAAACAAAAATCCAATTAGCACCTCTCCTACCATATTGATCTTGGCTGCAGGCAGCTCCAGTCGATTGGGACAACCTAAACAACTCTTGCACTTCAAAGGCAAAACACTAATCGAGAACGTGGTGAAAACAGCTTCCAGTCTATCGAATGAAGTTTTTGTAATACTTGGCAGCAGTCACGAAAAAATTGCGCCCATGGTTCCACATGCCTCTGCCAAAATAACCTACTTTGAAGAATGGCAACAAGGCATGGGCAGTACGATTTCCTTTGGTGTGCAGCAGATTCTAAACCAAGATAGATACACAAAAAATATCCTCATATTGCTTTGCGACCAGCTACATGTAACAGAGCAAATACTTACGGAGTTGATTTTTTTTCATGAAGAATCAGATCATTTAATCACAGCCTGTGGATATGACAAATCCTATGGTGCACCTGCCATTTTCAATAGAAAAACATTTTTGGACTTGCTCAACCTCCACGGTGAGCAAGGCGCCAAGAAAGTCATTCAAAAACACTTCAAAAGCACACAAATTATCTCCTATCCAGAAGCACAGGTGGATATTGATACACCTCAGGATTTGGCACTTTTGAAATAAAACATTTCAGTTTTACATTTTTCTTTAAATTCGATACCAAATTCTAATAAACCCATAAACATGCGTTGGAATAGTGAAAAAGTATTAAGTCTTTCAGCACTTGTAATCAGTTTGGCAACTCTCATTACGCTGATGTACCAATCCAAAATCATGCGTGAGCATGAAGAAAATTCTTCTTTCCCTAAGCTCGAACTTTGGAATAATAACCTGGATACTAAATACCAATTAGAACTAAAAAATACAGGATTAGGTCCAGGGATACTTGAAGATATCAAAGTCGCATACAAAGATTCGATCTATGATCTTGACCCCAGAGGATTTGCTCGTCTTTATTTGGATACAGTAAAATTCCCTTATTCTTTAGGAACTTCTACATTGGGCAAAGGACGAATCGTGCAACCAGGAGAAAAAATATGGCCTCTTCAAATCCTAAAAGATTCATCTTACAAACATCCATTGATAGAAATTTTTGGTAGTGGAGAAGCAAATGTCATTATCAACTACTCATCAGTCTACAGACAACATTGGCAGATCAAAGGAATCGGCAGTATTCCTGTCTTGCTAGAAGAAGAGCCACAGGTCATCAATGAAATGTTGAAACCTTAGAAAAACCAAAGTTTCACGGCCATAATCGAAACTGTCACAATCAAGAAATAGCGAATCCATTTGTCTCCCTTGTCTACTGACCATCTGCTAGCAAACCACCCACCAATAGAAGTACCCGCAGCCAAAGTCAACCCAAGCACCCAATCCACCTGACCTTCCCAAGTGAATACTGCCAGAGCAAAAAGGGTGTAGATCAATGCCACAAAAACTTTAATGCTGTTGGTTTTCACCAAAGACAAATGATTGATACCAGTCAGTGCAGCAATAATAATAAACCCTACTCCTGCCTGAATAAATCCACCATATATGCCTACAAAGAAAAAGGCAATGATACTCACTGTTTGACGCCCCTTGCTCATGAGCTCAACACCCTCCTCACTTTTTTTCTTAGGTTTAAATACGGTAATTGCAATGACCATCATCATAACAATAGCCAAAATCCGATTGAACAATTCGCCGCTAATATCCACAGCTATTTTTGCTCCGAGTATAGCCCCAATCAGAGCAGAAATAGATAACCAGATGGAAAAACGAAAAGAAGAAACGCCTTTGCTTTTGAACCCTCCAACAGCAAATATGTTTTGAAGAAAAATGCCTACACGATTCGTACCATTGGCCATAGCTGGAGGCAAGCCCAAAAAAATAAGTATGGGTAGTGTAAGCAGTGAACCACCACCAGCCACTACATTGATAAAACCGGCGATCAACCCAGAACCAAAGATCAATAGGTATTCATAATACTCCATGTCTATTCGATTTTAACCACTTCCAGTGGATCAGTACAAAGCCCCAACAAGTCCTTGTTGGTTTGGTTCATTTTTGGGTGTTTGTATTCTGGTGCTATCTCTACCAATGGCACCAAGGTAAATCTTCTATTTTGAATTTCAGGATGCGGCACAGTTAGACGCTGGCTGGTGATGACTTGATCTCCGTAATAAAGTATGTCAATATCAATCAGGCGTTCGCCCCAATGTTCAAACCTCACTCTACCCAGATCCTTTTCTATATCCAGACATTTGCCGAGTAAAACTTCAGGACTCTGTTCGGTTTCAATAGCCAATACCTGATTCAGAAAATCATCCTGATCTTCCTTGCCCCAGGCAGAGGTTTGATAGATGGCCGACGGTTTGATGATTTTACCAATACGCGCTATTATCAATTCCCTTGCTTGTAATAAATTGTGCTTTTTGTCACCTATGTTGGTACCTAAAAGCAAGTGGCATTGGCTCATAAAATAAATTTGAATCTGAGTCAGCCTATAGCTGAAATTTATAGTTTTGCAATAATAGAAAATAAAAGAAATCTAAGTCTATGTCCTTCTTTAAATCTGTCTTATCGACAATCACTGCACTGATTATCTTCTGTGTTATCTTTTTGTTCATTTTCATTCCCGCCATCATTGGAGTATTGGCTGCTATGGGTTCAGAAGACGCACCAGTGGTAGAAGAAAACTCTATGCTCTACATCAATCTCAGTGGTATAATTTCCGAGCGAGTGGCAGAAGATCCATTTGCTGAAATATTTCCAGATGAAGGAGATACACAATTACCACTACTAAAAACACTTGCCTCTATCGAGGCAGCTAAGTACGATAGCAACATTGAAGGCATCTATATGGAGCACGGCTACATCAGTGGTGGTTATGCTGCCTTAGACGAAATCAGACTGGCGCTCGAAGACTTTAAAAGCTCAGGTAAATTTATCTATAGTTATGGTGAGTTTATCTCAGAAGGAAACTACTATGTGGCGTCTGTTGCAGATGAGATCGTTTTGAATCCTATTGGATCACTGGAGTTTAATGGATTAAATGCAAGTGTGACTTTCTTCAAGGGGCTATTCGAAAAACTGGATATTGAAGCTCAGATTTTCCGAGTAGGCACTTACAAAAGTGCCGTAGAGCCCTTCTTCAGAAAAGACATGAGTGAGGCCAACAAGGAGCAGATGACTTCTTTCGTCAATGACATTTATGACAATATTCTCAAAAATGTAAGTACCTCAAGAAACATTGAATTGAACGAGTTGAAGAGAATTTCAGATCAGATGTTGGTGAGAAAAGCAGAAGATGCAGCTGAGTTTGGTTTGATCACCAAGGTAGCCTATGAGAATCAGGTGAAAGATATGATTAGGACCAGACTGGACTTAGCTCAAAAGGACAAAATCAAGTTTGTCAGTCTGAGAAATTATATGAAAACCATAGATTCTGACTACTCATCCAACAAAGTAGCAGTGATCGTGGCTGATGGTGAGATCGTATCAGGCAATGGCGATTTGGAATCAGTAGGTTCAGAAAAATTCATGAAAGCCATCCGCAAAGCAAGAGAAAGCAAGAGAGTAAAAGCCGTGGTGATTCGTATCAACTCTCCTGGTGGATCTATGGTAGCTTCAGACGTGATGTGGAATGAAATCATGCTAACAAAAAAGGAAAAACCTGTGATTGCCTCCATGTCCAACATGGCAGCTTCTGGTGGCTACTACATGGCCATGCCTTGCGACACCATTGTGGCACAGCCCATGACTATTACTGGTTCTATCGGGATTTTTGGTATGATTCCTAATCTGGGTGGTTTCTTGGAAAACAAGCTTGGCATCACCAATGATGGGGTGAGTACTGGACAATATTCTGATCTATATAGGGTATCAAGCGCTCTCAATCCACAAGAAAAAGCTATCATACAAACCTCAGTAGAGCGCGGCTATGAAACCTTTACCAGCAAAGCAGCAGAAGGCAGAGGCATGACCCAAGACGCGATCAAAGCAGTAGCCTCTGGTAGAGTATGGACAGGAAGCCAGGCCAAAGAAAGAGGCCTAGTAGACATCCTGGGCACCTACCATGATGCCGTAGAACTAGCCGCAGAAAAAGCAGGTATATCAGACGACTATGCTGTGAAGTACTATCCTGATTTGAAATCCAAGTGGGAAGAAATCTTCAGCACAGTGCTGGAAGAGACAGAAACCCGAATCTTCCATGCTAACTATGGAGAAATGGCCAAATATATAGACGCCATCAAGGAGCTGGAAAAATATCAGGGGGTACAAGCCAGGATGCCTTTTGAGGTGGAGTTGAAATGAAACTAGTTTTACTTACTACATGCGATAATTCAATTGATGCCAACTTAATCAGAACGAAACTTGAGCACGAGGGTATTCCTTGCTTTTTGAACAATGAAAACTTTACCAATCTCATGCCTCATTATTACAACCTGCTTGGCAGTGGTGTTCGAGTGATGATTTCCGATGAACTTCTAGATCAAGCCAAAGAAATAATTCAATTGCCAGATGGACGATTAAAGTGTCCAAACTGTAACTCAAAGAATATTTCAAACAAGGCCAAACCAATTCTCGAAAGATTAAAAATTATATTCATTGGAATTTTTTTGGTAGCACCAGTGGGAAATTTGATTACAAATTTCAAATGTGAGGATTGCCAAACAGAGTTTAAACAATAAACCTATACCATGCTCACCACTCAGAGTCACCCGAAAGAACGCTGTTTAGATTGGCTTTTAATCAGAACTCTCTATCGAGTAACTCTGGTGGAGAAGGGGAAATATTATCAGTCTATGAAACCAATCTTCACATCCCTCCTTCTCATCAGCCTTCTAAGCTGCAACAAGCCTTTAAAAAACAAATCAAGCAGATATTCCAGTTGCAACCAATTAATTGGTGTTTGTTCGGATTCCAATGGAGCATATTGCCTAAATGGTTATAAATGGGGTGAAGGAAATCCTTTGAACAGCAAAGGGTTGAATGCTGAGGGCCCTCAATTGGGAGTTCAGCACATCACTTTCAGTTTTCAAGAAAGTAATGGACTCGTAAATACCCATGCTCAAATCGATTTGCCAAGCTTATCCTTGATTTCACTTCCTGATTGTGCCAAAACACAATTCAGGAAAGCTTTTGATACGTGGGCTGATGTAGCCAACATTGGATTTAAAGAACTGGTTGAGAATAGTGAGGCAGCTATCAAAATAGCTGTGGCAGATATTCATGTGAGTGGTATAGGATTTCCTAATTATCCAGAGTCACCATGCGACCAACTCGCAGGAAACATCATAATCAAAGCCAATACTAAAGCCGACAACAACTGTCAAAGGTTTTACATTTTTGCACTTCATGAAATAGGACATGTCCTGGGACTGGGGCATGTATCGTCTGAAAACATCATGAATCCTGGCGTTGAAAAATACAACTACAAGGGTCTGCAAGAAGGAGATAAACAAGGCATCACTCAACTATATGGAGCACGTCTACTTTTCTAACAATCTCTTCTATTTCCTTGTGTCTCACAGGATTCTATTGGGCAGTCAGACGCCCCTTCAAATCAATGAATCGGCAAAGTACGATCTTTGTGCTCGCGATGTTTGTCGAGATGGAGATCCAAATGGTGATAAAGGCTCAGTCTGAATATATGGCGGTTTTCATAAACATTGGGAGCCCCAAAGTGCCGGAAGGTGTACATGTAACCTGCTTGTACTTGTAGCTGATCCATGAGATTATAGCCCAATCCTAAAAATGTGCGATTGTCCTCGAAATAATTATAGACAACAGACTTCCCAGCCTGTATAAAAATTTCATTATACGCACTCAAAAACAAAGTGTGGTTTTCAAAAGCGGGCTTATTGAGGGGTACGTACAAAGTCAGTTTGTATCTAAATCTATGCGTCAGTTTAAAATCCGATCCCTTTTCGTAGCCTCTCTTGTAACGCTGTTCTATTCGAATTTGATGAAATAGTTTGATATGATCAAATGGTGTAGCAAATACCATCTGCTCCCAAGTTCTGAACTGTGGCACGACCTTATCCAAATTGGGATCATCCTGATCTGGAGCCCAATAATAGGGATTTACAACTCCGACAGTCACATCCACATATTTGGACAATGAATAAGTAGCTCCAAATCTCAAATAGACTTGTGCCATGTCATTGAAACCATCTCGCTTTCGAAGGTGATACTCTCCATAATAGGCCCACTTGTCATTAAAATGATATTTAGTGTAAAAGCCTAGCCATACTCCTGTGCTAGTCACCTGATGTTTTTCTGCTGGCGGTACTCCGTTTTGTGCTTGAACAGATCCCAAAAAATTACATAACAAAAGGCAGACAATCGCAGGTTTAAAGAGATAGTACATTTATAGCGATTGAAATATTTAGAGAATATTTTGAATTATTTTGAGCAAATATGTAAATAAATCTTTCATTAGAAAATTTTTCAGTCATTATGTGATCAGGTACAGATAGAATCCAGGTAGTGTCCAATTTAAAATAACAAAAAGCACGCACGCTCCTAATTATAGACATCTTACCATCACCACGGTAAAATCATTTCAGACTTGGAAAAGGACTACTCTAATCCTTCAAGTTGAATAACTCATCTTGCTAAAATCTATCTACTGATATTACCAGCTCCTCCACGCTTTAGTAGGTCATTGATATCGTCTACTGACACGAGATTGAAATCTCCTGAAATGGTGTGCTTGATTCCAGAAGCTGCAGTGGCAAAATCAATAGTTTGCTGTGGGTCATTGTATTTGGCCCGACCGTAAATCAGTCCTGCCATGAATGCATCCCCACCTCCCACTCGGTCTATCAATGGGTACAAATCATATTCGACCGACTGATACAATTTGGTGCCATCATATATAACACCCATCCAGCGATGATGTGTATCATTCACGATTGTTCTGAGTGAGGTTGCAATCCATTTCAAATTTGGGAATTTAGAAAAAACCGTGTCATAATAGGCCGAAAGTTTATCTAGTTCCTCTTTGATGTCTCCCGCAAACGGATTCTTGATGCCCGTCATGATTTCCAGTGATCTGGGATCTCCAAGCATGAGTGAAGTATGCTCCAATAATTCGGGCATAATTTCTCCGGCCTGCTTGCCATATCCCCAAAGTGAAGATCTAAAGTTCAAATCTGTAGATATCTCAATTCCTGCCTTAGCCGCCTGTTTCACGGCCTCTAAAGTCACAGCAGCGCAATTTTGTGAAACGGCAGGGGCTATACCGGACCAATGAAATCTTTCTACTCCGTCGAATACCTGTTTCCAATCCAGATCATTCGCCTGTAGCCTGGCAAACGAAGAGTTTTCGCGATCATAAATCACTTTGCTGCCACGAATAGAGGAGCCCATTTCCACAAAGTAAATACCCATCTTCTGCCCTTTGATCTGTACATGATTGGTATCCACTTTATATTTCGATAATTCAAAAATGGCCGCTTTGCCCAATTCGTTATCTGGCAGCGCAGAAATGAATCGTGTGGGAATTTTAAAATTGGCCAAAGAAATGGCCACATTGGCTTCTGAGCCTCCAAAATTTGCATCATAAGAACCCATCTGCTGAATCATGCCATGGTCAGGCGGGGTCAACCTCAAAAGTATTTCTCCAAACGTAGCTATCATGGCTGCAAGATATGGATTTTGAAAGAATAGAAGAACTCCATGAGGAGACAAATCTTCTCAAGATAACCTACAGGAATAGGACATGAAATAATCAAAATATTCTAATTTAGCGGCTCCATAATATTAATCCTTAACAAAAGATTTTTGAACATGATCATTCGAAACGACTGGACGAGAGAAGAGATTACAGAGATATACAACACACCAGTGATGGATTTGGTTTATCGAGCAGCTACCGTACATAGAGCCTATCACGACCCTAATGAAGTACAGGTTTGTACTTTGCTTTCTGTAAAAACTGGAGGATGTCCTGAGGATTGTGCTTACTGCCCTCAGGCAGCCAGATATCACACGGATGTGAAAGTACACAAACTGATGGAAGTAGATGAGGTATTGGATTCTGCAAAGGCAGCTAAAGACAATGGCAGTACGAGATTCTGTATGGGTGCGGCATGGAGAGAGGTTCGTGACAACAAAGACTTTGACAAAGTACTAGAAATGGTGAAAGGCGTGAATGGCATGGGCATGGAGGTCTGCTGTACCCTTGGTATGTTGTCTGAAGAACAAGCTGAGAAACTGAAAGATGCTGGCTTGTATGCATACAATCATAACCTAGATACGAGTGAGGAGCATTACGAAGAAGTGATCTCTACCCGAACGTATGATGACCGTTTGGATACTTTAAACAACGTGAGAAAAGCAAAAATCTCTGTTTGCTCTGGTGGTATCATTGGCATGGGTGAAAGCCATAACGACCGAGTAGGTATGCTACATACCCTAGCTACGTTGGAAGAGCATCCAGAATCTGTACCAGTAAATGCTCTAGTGCCAGTGGAAGGCACACCATTGGAAGATCAACCAAGAGTTTCTATCTGGGAGATGATCAGAATGATTGCTACTGCTCGAATCATCATGCCTAATGCAATGGTGAGACTATCTGCCGGTAGAGTGAGAATGAATATAGAGGAGCAGGCACTTTGCTTCTTAGCTGGAGCCAATTCTATTTTTGCGGGAGACAAATTGCTCACTACGCCTAACCCAGAAGAGGACATGGACAAGCAAATGTTCCAAACATTGAATTTAAAACCAAGAGCCTCATTTAAAGACAACGAGGCTCCTGTGGAGTTTCAAACCATTCCTCAGTAAGACTTGAGATAAAACTCCGTCGGAAAAGATCTAAAAAAATGCTACTATCCAGTAGCATTTTTTTTGCGGATCAATCCGTGTGAATAATAATCCCACTTCCAATATAGACCTATGGAGCATGGCTGAAAAAAGTCATCATTGCCTCCTGCTGGCACAGCATCAATATAGGCTCCGCCAATTATCCATTCTCCCCATGGAAAATCCACTTGACCAGACAGCATGGCCGTGGAACTCATGTCAACATAAGCATCAGGTGGATCCACATAGGCAGCTTCTCCACCTTCAAATAAAAGATTGAGTCAAGCACCCCATTGTGGCTGGACATAGATAATGCTGCGAAAAACCAAAAATCAATACTTTGGAAATAGAATTAACTATTATAAAAGCACTAAACATACGTGACTACGTCCAAAAATTGACCTATCGTCTACCTTGCTTCATTTAGAAACATTTGAATCTACTTTGTTCTTTTTTCAGTCAGATTCTGCATTATCTCATCTCATTCGACCTAAAATTTGACACAACTATCGAAAGCTCTCTTGATATTTTGACCTGGGCCTTTTTCAAACAGCCAAAATTCTGTACCTTATCTTCTGTCAATATGTGCACTTTTAAACGCAGCTATGAGAATTGTTTGTTTACTGTTTGGTCTGGCTCTTATATTAACTTTCAAGTCGCTCGGTCAAAGCACTCCTCAACGCATTGGATTTGATCCGAAATATGCCTTTAAGGATCTTACCATGGATACTTGGACAAATAAGAGTGGCTTAGTTTCCAACAATGTAATCTCAATTTATCAGGCAAATAACGACTATCTCTGGGTTACCTCTTACAATGGCCTACAGAGATTTGACGGAAACAAATTTGAAATTTACGATCAAACTAATATCTCAGAACTCGCTTCCAATACTTTTTATGAATGCACACAGGACAAAAAAGGCGTACTTTGGTTTGGTACTGGAGCCAGTGGGATCATTGGTTATGATGGAAAAGATTTTTTTAAATTAGATCTACCAGACACTATACCAAGTTCTATTGTATCAATTTTCTCAGATAGCCAGGGAAGACTATGGATAGGAACTAAAAACAACGGATTGTATGTAAAAAACAATAATGGAGTACTCAATAAACAACTAGAAATCCCAAACCTTACGATTCACAATATTTCAGAGGATCTTCATGGAAATATTTGGGTAGCCACTGACAATAAAGGAGCATTCCGAATAAATACCACGGAGACCAAGCAATTTACCACTCTTGATGGTCTTCAGGGCAATCTAATAAGTACGGTCTATCAAAAAAATGACACCACCTATATAGGGACGCTCAATGGACTGAATATAATAATTGGTGATAAAGTAGATAAAATAGAGGCCTTCGACAAAGAAATCATCAATGACATCGTAGTAGATGATTATGGCGTGTTATGGGTTGGTACGGAAAGGGGAATTGCAAAATATAGTTCACACCCGCAAAGTTATGAGGTATTTTCTGAAACAGATGGGCTTCCCAGCAAACGAGTTGTAGACTTAAGTTTTGATAATGAAGGCAGTTTATGGGTTTGTACCTATGAAGGTGGGTTGGTGCGATTTAAAGCTGGAATAATTAATAACTTAACTATTAAAGATGGACTCACCACAAATCAGGTTCACATCATCAATAGAAAAGATGATCTTTATTATATCGGCACGCAAGACGGTATGATCAACATATTTGATGGCGAAAACATTCAATATCTTGAGCTATCAGAGGAATTTAGGAAAGATGTAATCAGAGACATACATTTCGAGGAAGATACCATTTGGGTGGCCAACTATAAAGGGTTGGCAAAAATATCAAATGGGAATCAGCAGTATATCAATGAAAGCAATGGACTTCCCAACAATAACCTGAGAACAATTTTCAAGGATTCAAATGATCAAATCTGGCTCGGATCAAGAACTGGAGGACTTATCAGGTTTAATGAAAACGGCCAACACAAGGTCTATGATAAAGACTCTGGCCTCCTGACCAATTACATACTTTCAATAGCAGAAGACAAGCAGGGAAATATTCTCATTGGCACTAATGCTGGTGGGTTGAGTGTGTTATCCCCTGATGGGACTTTAAACAATTACTCTATCCAAGAGGACGACTCAGGATCACTCATATTTGGCATTCTAACTGATGATCAGGATTTTGTCTGGCTCAGTACAAACCTCGGACTCTATCGATTTTTCAATAACAAAATAGAAAAAGTACAGCTTCACCCTTCATTGAAAATGGAAAAATTCTTTGATGTAGTGAATGATAAGACTGGCAACTTTTGGTTGAGCTCAGCCATTGGCGTAATTCGCATTACAGAAGGTGAACTTTATAATTACTTTGAAGGCAACCAAAATTACGTTGCTTATGATTTTTTTGGTGAAGACGACGGCATGGAAAGCCAAGAATGCACAGGCGCCACCAAAAGTTACTTTGATGAAGAAACAGGTAAAATCTGGATACCCACATTTGAAGGAGTTGCGATCATAGACCCAAGCCAAAAGGTGATTAATCAAAAAATTCCCAATGTCTATATCACTCAAGTACAAGTGGACAACAGCTCTATTTTTCCGATACAAGATGGTGTAAAAATTAAACCAGGTACATTCAGGTACTTGTTTGATATTACCTCTCTCAGTTTTCTTGCCCCTTCTAAGGTTCAGTTTATGTATAAGCTTGAAGGCATTGATGAGCAATGGAATGGCCCGACCAAAAAAAGAAGGATAGAGTACACTAACCTCCCCTATGGCGATTATACTTTATTGGTTAAAGGATCCAACAATGATGACATTTGGAACGAAACTGGTGCTAAACTTTCTTTCACTGTCATGCCGTTTTATTTTGAAACCCTATGGTTTAGAATTGGACTACTCGCCTTTTTTATTGCCTTAGCTTGGGGACTGTACACTTGGCGAGTTTACGACATAAAGAAAACAAATAAGGTACTTCGCAAGATGAATACTGAGCTGGACCATTTTGTGTATAGTGCATCCCACGACCTTCGCGGACCACTGACTTCTACTATGGGGATTGTAAACCTTGCTCTTGACGAAAAAGACCCAGGTCAGCGTGATCAGTACTTTGGACTCATTAAGCAGTGCACGGATAAAATGAACCATTTCATCAATGAGTTGATTAATTATTCCAAAAACAAAAATGACAAGATAGAATATCGTGAATTTGAACTCAAAGTCGTGATTGACAGCATCTGGGAAGGTCTGAAAGAGCGTGTGACACCACGAGGAATTTCGCTTGAATATGATTTTTCCATGGACGGAAAAATACTTGGAGATGAAACAAGACTTAAAGTTATTCTCAGAAATTTAATTCACAATGCTGTAGTTTTTTCAGATACCAATAAGCCTACACCTATTGTCAAAGTCATGCTTCGTCAAAACAATAGGAATATAGAATTGTCAGTGATAGATAACGGACAAGGCATCCCCAAAAACGTGATAGACCGTGTTTTTGATATGTTCTTTAGAGCAAATGATCATAGCATTGGGTCAGGTCTAGGTCTGTATGTAGTAAAAGAAACAACACAAAAACTAAACGCGACCATTGAGGTGAAATCTGAAGAAGGTAAGGGGTCATCGTTCAAAATCATCCTGCCCACAGGAGCATAAAAGAAAATCAAACACTCTTCCGATCAGCTGGCAATTTCATTTCCTTCTCAAGGAGTAAATTCATTTCCTTGATGATGGTATCCAGATTTTCAGCCGACACACCCAATTTTTCTAATAACAACAATTGCTCCTTTTCATCCTTGCCTTTTTTGAGTAAGTCCACCAGCCCCAAAATATTTGAAAGAGGTGCCCTCAACTCATGTGAATTCATGTGCGCATACTTATTGAGTGTATTTAATTGATCCTTGATCCTCAATGACCTCTGTATGGCTAGATCATCCAGGTTTTCATTCATCAACTGCAATTTTTCATTGGCTGATGCAAGCGCTTGTGTACGATCTTTCACTTGTTTTTCAAGGGTCATTTCGTGGTCTACCAACTTTCGTCTGATGTCCAGTTGTACCAAGTACATAGTTGTCACCAAAGCAGTAACAATCCATTCATACTTTATGAGTCTGGTCATTTTTAAATAGAAATCAATAAAATTAAACCCTTCATTTGGACTAATCCATTGATTAATAAGTATTAAAAGTGGAATGATGAAAATAAAATAATAGATGGTACAAATAATCGTCCATGTCAATGCCCGATACCAATCAAGTTGTATCCTGGCCAACAAGTAGTGATAACCGATCCATGCAAATAACAAAGCTGCCAAATGCATAAAATAAACTGTAATGGGGCTAACAGACGAAGGAGTTAGTAAAGTCAATCCACAGACAATGGCCAGAGGCCAAATAGAGCGAAGATAGAAAATTGAGATCAGCAAAGGAATCTCTCTAAAGTCAGCAATAATACCCGCAAGGACAGGCAAATTAATTTTCACATGACCAAATAGAATGGAAAGTAATCCAAAAAATACAGCGTTCACCAAATCTGACCATACAGGTGACGCTTTAATTTTTAGTTGGATTTGTGCAAACATAAATTCTTAGTTCAGGAGGCTTAGAATTGTTTAAGTAACAATTATAACAGAATGTTCCTATCTTCGGAAGTCGCCTCATCCCAATTAAAGATAAGCACTTGGACGACAATTCAATGCTAATTAGTATAGATAGCGCATGAAACTAAAAATACTCATACATATTCTCGTATTAACAATATGCTGCAGTTATAGCATGTCCAAGCCTGATGAATGGGAAATTATTATTTTGGGCATAGCTCAAGACGCAGGCTATCCCCAGGCTGGCTGTAAGAAGTCGTGCTGCAAGGCCTACTGGGATGGCACAAATAAAAGACAACATGCCACATGCTTGGCACTACTCAATCGATCAACAAAGCAAGCCTGGTTGTTCGAAGCCACACCAGACATAAAGTATCAAATGCATGCTTTGGACACCTTGGGTTATGAGCTATCAGGTATTTTCCTCACACATGCGCATGTCGGTCACTATGCAGGACTGATCCATCTGGGTCGTGAAGTGATGGGGACTCAAGACATGCCCGTTTTTGCCATGCCAAAGATGAAAGCATTTCTTGAAACTAATGGCCCATGGAGCCAATTGGTATCGCTCAACAATATTTCGATCAAAGAATTGAAAAATGAATCCCCTGTTTTGCTAAACAGAGGAATGAAAGTCACACCTTGGTTGGTTCCGCATAGAGATGAATATTCTGAAACTGTAGGTTATGAAATGGAAGGGATTGATCAAACCATTCTGTTCATTCCAGATATCAACAAATGGGAAACGTGGAACAAAGACTTAGCTAAAGAAATCAAAAACGTTGATTATGCCTTGCTGGATGCTTCATTTTTCGCAGATGGTGAGCTGCCTGGAAGAGACATGAGCAAAATTCCACATCCGTTTACCACAGAGACGATGAACTTACTCAAAGACCTTCCTGCTAAGGAAAAATCGAAAGTACACTTTATTCATTTCAACCATACCAATCCAGCACTTTTTGAATCGCCTGAAAGAAATCAAGTCTTTGATAGGGGGTTCAATATTGTACACGAAGGGCAGATGTTTAAATTTTAGAGTTTCTATCTACTCAAAAACTCTGCAAGCAAACGATGAAAATGATGAACTCCTTTTTCCATTTTTGGGGAGTAGCGACCTGCTTGATAAAAATGTGATCTAATTCCTTTCTGCACTCCTTCCACCACAAACTCATCCTCACGCTCCACCTTGTCCAACAACGCCCCTGCACTACTGTCTATTTTACTTTCATCGTATACATAAGATATGAACGAGACTTTTGTTTTATTAGGACTCATTGGCTTAACCACATTGATGGACAAACCCCAAGGGTAAAAATTGAACATCATATTTGGAAACACCCAGTAATAATAAGCTCCTACTTTCTTCCCAAAATCTGGATGTCCTTCTGGCAATTCAAATAATTCGGTATCATCATCAGCATATCCAATTTGCAAATTGAGATAATCATAAATTTCTGTGGTATACAAACCATAATCCAATGCATCGTTCAGATCCTTATGTACAAACGGAATATGAAATCCTTCTAAATAATTATCACAGTACAGTGCCCAGTGCGCATTAATCAGGTAATCTTTGGAACGACTCGTATCCAACCGAAAATCCTGAATAGGCAAAAAACCAACACGTTCCTTCATTTTGCCTATGATAGAACCAAACGGAAATTCATCGTCGAGACCTGCAAACAATAGTGGCCCCCACTTTTCAAGTGGAAATTGATGGAGATCATCACATGCCCTAGGGAAATTTTGTGCCTCTTTGAACTCAGGCATGTGCTCAAAGTTTCCGTCTAGGCCAAATCGACGTCCATGATACATGCATTTCAATTTTTTCTGCTTCCCAGGGTGCTGGGCTATTAAATTCCCACGATGTGTACACACATTGGTCATGCACCTAATCTGATTAGATCGATCTCTGGTCAATAATATAGGCTCTGTCAAATAATTGTCCAGCAAGACAGACGGAAACACATCTTCAGTAAGTGGCACCAATTGCTCATCCCCAACGAATTGCCAGGTTTTTAAAAACACTTTCTCTCGGAGCAAGTCAAATACGCTGGAGTCCTTATAAAAAGATGCTGGGAGCGTTTCTGCTTTGGTAATGTCCGGGTCAATTTGATAATTATGATTCATAGCTCTGAATGCCTATATTACTCAATAACAGCTCAATTTACTAGATTAATTCTTAACTCTACATGTCTGAAAAACAAAGTAAAATTGGACTTTGGACTACTACAGCTCTGGTTGTTGGCAATACGATAGGGTCTGGCATTTTTCTTCTTCCTTCTAGTCTTGCAAGTTTTGGTTCCATTAGCCTAATAGGCTGGATGGTTACAACCGTGGGTTCAATGGCCATTGCTTTGACATTTGGATATTTATCAAAACACATCCCTAAAACAGGTGGCCCTTATGCTTATACCAAGGCAAGTTTTGGTGACTTTGCTGCTTTCTGGGTGGCTTGGGGTTATTGGATCTCCATTTGGGTGGGTTCAGCAGCAATTGTTACAGCATTTATAGCTTATTTAGGTGTTTTCTTTCCTTATTTGACAGAAAACTCTTTTGCAGGCCTCATTATGGCTTTGACTACTTTATGGTTTTTGGTTTGGGTAAATAGCAAAGGAATTAAAACTGCTGGTAGACTGGCACTAGTCACTACCATTATCAAAATACTACCCATTATTCTTGTTGGGTGCATTGGCATTTTTTATCTTGACTGGAATCACTTTGAGTCGTTTAACATCAGTGGCAAGTCTGACCTTAAAGCAATTTTAGCGACAGTATCTATTACTCTTTGGGCATTTCTAGGAATAGAAAGTGCTTCAGTGGCTGGCGAAAATGTAAAAGATCCTGAAAAGAACATAGGCAAAGCTACAGTCATAGGTACCTCAGTCTTAGGCCTACTTTATATGATCAGTTCTGTAGCCATCATTGGCCTAGTTTCTCCCTTGGATTTGCAGCAATCTACTGCCCCTTTTGCGGATGCGGCAGCCATTTTGTGGGGAGAAAATGGCCGCTATATAATTGCGGCAGGCGCAACCATTTCGTGTTTTGGTGCACTCAATGGCTGGACGCTACTGGTGGGACAAATGCCACTGGCAGCTGCACAAGACGCCCTATTCCCTAGAGAATTCAAAAAGCTCAACAAACACGGCACACCACTATTTGGCATTATTTTTTCCACAGTACTGGTATCAATCTTGGTTGTAATGGGCAAATCTGATGGACTGATAAAACAATTCCAGTTCATGATTTTATTGGCGACCATAGCCTGTGTGATTCCTTATGTATTCTCCACAGCTGGTTACTTTATTATCTCAGCAGAAAAAGGGCTGTTTGGCAAGGAAGGTCATCTTTCTAAAATCATAATAGCAGCCATAGGTTTTATTTTCTCAGTATGGGCGATTGCAGGGTCTGGAAATGATACAGTATTTTGGGGCTTCATACTTCTTCTCATAGGAATCCCTTTTTATATCATTATTCAAGTGAGGAAAAAACAAATTAAATAATGAGACTACGCACTCAGTATACTTTCAATCGTAGACTTCATTTTATCATAATCCGAATAACCCATGCTCACGGCCAAGTACTCTTCTCCTTTTTTGAGCACGACGGCAGGAAAGCCACGCACACCCATTTGCTGAGCTTTGGCAAAGTCTTGATACACCAACTGCTTATAGCCTTGGGATAAAAATAGCGACTCAAAAGTGGTGTAGTTCAATCCCAATTCTTCACATAGAGCTTTGTACGTATTCAGATCATGTACGTCCTTATTTTCAGCATAAAATGCTTGCTGCAGTCTTTTATAGAAAAACCATTCTTTCGACGCATCCATATCTCTAACCACACGAACCGCTCTTGCGGATGGCTCAGTATCGTAGTTGAATTGCTCGCGATCAAAAAAGCTATAATCGAAAGGCTGACCAGACGCGGTCTGCACATGCTCCCAATGCTGACGGATCATCGCACGAAAATCTTCCGTCCACTCTTCTCCTCCGCCTGGTCGAAGTCCACCCAGTATCAACTCAAAATCAAACTGATTGACATACTCTTCTTTTATTTTTTCCAAGTGGTTAGTAATACCCCAGCACCAGCTACACATTGGATCCCCCACGTAAATGAGCTGATCCCTGTGCTTCTTGGTTTCCGTTTTCTCTATGCTGATTGTTGTATTTGGCACTTCGCATGCTCCTTCTTCACAGTTCAACTCCATATCTTAGTTTCTTTCTATTATTCAACGCACAACATCCAGACTCTACAAATAAATCCTCAAATTCAAAGTTTATTTTAAAACAGGTTTAAGCACTTCTGTATTTCCATCTATTGAATTTTTATCAAAGTTTAATCCAAGAATATTGGCAATCAATGGATAAATATGGACATTTTCAAAAGGCGCAATTTCAATATCAGGCAGAAAAACTGATCCTTTTGCGTAAAATATTCCCTGCATTTCCGTAGTAGAAAAGGGCGCATAACCATGCGTACTACTCCCAGGGGACATTTCCTTGGCTTCACTGATCTGAAACCCTGGTTTGGGAATGATTATTAAATCTCCAATTCTAGAATGGGTTGAATAATAAAAGTTTTCTGGCCATTGTCCCATACGGTATACCTCCAAACGCTCATCATGAGACAAAATTTGGTAGCATTCGTTGAGATACGAACTGTCAGAACTATAAATCATGGTGGGCATACTTTTAGTAATAACTGTAGACTCACCAGCTTCTGGAATCAATTCACTCAATCGAATCAAATTTTCAGTATCAAAACTCTTCATTCCGTGATCTGAAACTACTATCAGTTGCACAGGCAAATCAGTAGTTTTTAGCTTCATCAGTAAATCTCCGATAATGCCATCCATCGTTAATACACAGTCGGCTATTTCTTTAGAATCGGGCCCAAACTTATGACCTATGTTATCTGTATCTGAGAAATATAGCGTAATGAAATGCGGCCGCTTTTCTTCCGGCAGCATCAGCCAGTTCACCACAGTGTTTACTCTGTCTTCATGGCTTATTTGAGAATTGTATTTATAGTAATAAGTAGGATGATATCCATATATAGGAGCTTCAGTCCCTACCCACATCATGCTTGCAGTTACCATCCCTTGTTCTCTTGCTAGTGTCCATAACGGCTTTCCATAATACCAAATGGACTTTTCTACCTCATCCCTATTGCGTATATCATAAGCTCGACCAATTTTTCGATCATAAAATGAATTAGAAACCAATCCATGGTTGCCAGGGTACAAGCCCGTTACAATGGAGTAATGATTTGGAAATGTTTTTGAAGGGAAACTTGGGATCAGCCCCTCTGCCCTCACACCAAACGACAGTAAATTCTCAGCGCCATACCTTTTGGCATAGTCATATCTAAATCCATCTATTGATACAAGTACAACATAAGTCGCCTGTTTCGACTCGAAAGAATTTATAAATTCTGAAGTAATCTCTAGTTGCTTTGTTTTTTCACTGACAGGATATTCTACCAGTCTATCTGTACAACAAGACAATAAACAAAGGGCAATGATAAAGCGCACGGGTTCATTTTAAATTCACCCTATGAAGTTAATGCCTCTAGAGAATAAATCTGACCATCTTGCCAAAAGTATTTCGATTTAACCATTTGATCATTGTCTGCCAGAGCGTTGAAAAGTGCTCTTTTATAACCCCATCCACTTTAAATCTGAATCAGCTAAAGGGTTGATTCGTTTGGCTTTATTTGGGTTCATCTGCTGAGCGATGGTCCACCAGGACACAAAGGATTCATGGGCTTGATTCAGTTTCTCCTCCGTGTTTTTTATCATCACATTGGCCCTGTTTCCTTGGCTCATAAATTCACTGATTTGTCTGGTATCTACCTCACTTTGTAAAATTGGAAACGGAGAAATGTACCATGCCTTTCGAGGTTTTTTCCCTTCATTTTTTCGAATGGAGTCGATGAGCCACATCGCCACAATCCCTGCCTGGCATTGATCGACATAGTACCTGCCTAAAATATTCCTAGGAAAGTTGGTCAGTATTTCATTCGAATTGACAATTTCCATCAGCGCCGGAATATCTTCCCAACCTAAATCTGGCGCAAACCCTGAGTTATAATTGTTACTCAATAAGTCTTCAATGAATTGCTCTGTATTGGAGACCTCTGTTTGCTTCCTTTGGTCTTTCTTATTGAATGTTTCTTCTCGCATGCTTTGAGTCAATTTGATTAATCCATTCGTCTGAGCGAATTGAGATTTCAATGAAAGATAAGCAGTCAGGTCACGCTGCACTCTTTCATCAAACTTAAAATCGCGCTTCGAATCCCAGGCATTCCAAAAAGGCTCATCATAAGGCGTATCATCTGGAAGCTTCAATCGAGAAGGAAACTTCTGCGGCTGCACATCCAAATCTTCAAAATCATACAACTGCGTGTGAGCGGTTTCTTTATGAACTTTCAAGAGGTTTCCCGTCAATCGCTCCACATTGAGCCATTTGAACACCCGCTCCCCTTCAGTAATCCTCATTTGACCATTCACCTCAGCCAACCAATAAGAATGTCTTGTTTCTATCAAGTCGTTGTTGTACTTTCCACTATTTGTCATCCTTTCATTCGGTCGCAAAGAAAAATCAGCGAGTATTTCTGAAACCTTAATTAGCCGATTGCTCTCCTCTGTGATGTAATAGCGATAATACTCATGTATAAAATTATCGGCTCCTTTGGCAAACTCGGTAATGACATAAACCTGTTGTCCGTCCAATTCCAAAATGTCTGTTATCTTCAGTTCAAGTCCATCCAGCTTATCTTGTTTGGAATTAATTCTTTTAAAAACAGGTAGCCCCAAAATTTCGCCAGACACGGAAAACATATGCGATTGTGACTTTTGAGAGTATAGCACAGGAAACATGGAGTAATCTATGCTTCTGCGGTGGGCTAAGATATCCATACCCGGATCGTCCTGCTCTCCTCGGTAGTAAACATCAAAAACCAATTGCTCGAACAAAGTATAAGTCTCATTCTCTTCTGAAGTAATAGTATAGACGCCCGAACATTTGTAGTAAGACGTCTGAGGTACTTGCGAAGAGAATGATTCAAAAGCCTTCTGCAGTAATTTGGCCGGAGCATAAATAGTAATTCCTTCCAACTCAATCGCCTGCTCTACCATGATGTATTCAGGTGTTTTGGAGGCAGTCAATTCCTTAATAGGAAGCTCCAAGGAAGCTAATCCAATGGAAGACACCACCAAAGTATCTTCCAGATACTCCTCTGGGATTTTATAGCTAAAGAAACCGTCTTGGTTAGTGATGCCACCAAGGTTCTTACCTTTCACCAAGAGATGAGCAAATGAAATAGGTTCTCCTTCTTCATTTAAAATTTTACTTGAAATTGAAATGTAGCCATCTGTCTGTGACCAGGCACGTGAAGCAAAAAGGAAACAGAACAGATAAATAAATATTTTGAGTTTCATAAATATTTGAATTTTGAGTATTAATTATTTTGACCTTTATAAAATTTTTGTCCGAACATCTCTAAATAAGACTCACGATCAGCAGAATTGAGATGATAAAAATCCACAACATCAAAGGAGTCATCCACTTCAGATTTGATCAGAAATTTATCATCTCCTATATATTCTCCTATGAAAAGTAGATTGCCCAATTGCAAAATCAATTGTTGGTTTTTCGCTTTCACTACCAATTGATTGAGTTGATCACTAACATACCTCCCAACAAATTTTTCTAGTGAGACGTTTTTTATTTCTTCACTATCCACAGACTGAAAAATGCTGTCCTTGTAGTGTCTATATCGCTTGGTTCGAACACGAATAGATTCTTCCATGGCATCCAATTCTTTAGCATTATCCACTCCTAACTGCTCTGCCAGTATATAATTTAAGATTAGCTCTATTGCGCGACTTTGCTGGCTCATCATAATCACCACCCCCAAATTCTCTTCACGCACCAGCGCATGAACAGACACATAACCAGGATAACCACCACCATGCCATGAGATATCATACTCATGCCAGTCACCCTGCTCCCAACCCAGACCATAACCATAGTTATTGATCCCTGCGGACTTATCGTAAAAGTCTATTCGATCAGTATGAATATCATCCAATACAGCCCGTGTGAAATACGCATTATTTGAAGTATCCAAATGCGCCATTAACCATTTGTTCATATCAGCAACTGTGGTGATCAATCCACCTGCCGCATGCATCGTATCGTCACGCTTCATAAAACTGCCAGTCCTGATACTGCCATTACTATAAGTATGAGGCAATGCCAAAAGACTTGCTGATTCGACACTAGCACTTGGTTGTAAATAAGCACTGGTGCTCTTCATGTCCAGGGGTCTGAAAATATCCTCATACAGTAGTTGTTTCCAGCCTTTTTGGGTCAATTGTTCCAATGCCATACCACTTAAAATATATCCTAGGTTGGTATAATCGTATGTTCCCAAACCTCTCTGACCCGTCGACGTCTCCAAATCTTGAATGAGTTCGTCTTGAGTGAAATTTCCAGTATAGGCGGTTTTAATGGCCACGGAAGTATTTTGAAGGCCGGAGGTATGAATAAGCAAATCCTCAAGAGTGATTTCGTTTGTCTGCATGCCTGATGGGAAATTTATTTTCAGACAATCATTCATCTTAGTTTTCAAATCCAACTCTCCACGATCTTCCATTAGCTTCATCAGGGTTCCGATAAATGATTTTGTCATAGAGGCAATGTAGAATTTGGTATTCAAATCAGCTTTCTTCTGATTTTCGAAATCTTCATACCCAAATACTTTTTCCTCAACAACCTCACCGTCTTTCACTACGCCAATGGCTATTGCCCCACCTATTTGATACCCCTCGATCAATCCTTCTATGTATTGATCTAAATCTGAATATTGTTGTAGACTGTTAGTTGTGGCGATCTCATGCTTTGAATCTTTTTTAGGTATACAACCCAATTGCATAAGCATAATTACAATCGAACAAAAAACTTGATGTTTTACTCTATTCATGGCGAATTCAAATTATATCGCTATACTAGACTTCAGAACCCTATCAACCAGATTTGAAGACAGTGAAAAAGTCGAAGTGTACCAAAAATGAGGTTGAATTGTACGGATTAATTAGCCACCCAGCGTTTGAAGTCTGGTGCTTTCAGTCTGCTGATTTCATGAAATGGTGAAAAATCTTGTACTGGAACTAGCCTTATCCTAAGCTTTCTGTTAGCCAATGGCTCAAAACTTTGTATAGCTTCCTTCTTTACCAACACCTGTCTGTTCAGCCTGAAAAAACCAAATGGATCAAGTTTAGTTTCCAAATTTGACAGAGACTCATCCATCACCATTTTTTCTTGGCTGATAGTAATGGCATAAGTATTTTGATACTGGACTTGAAAAAATAGAATCTCGTCGACCGAAAGAAGTTTGGTGGCTTTTCCTGCTTTAACATGAAACTTCAGCGTTTCTGATTCCCGTTCTGCATCCTGTCTTCTACTTGCAAAGTAGCCTACCAGAATAACCAAGATGGCTTTAATTGGCATTTCTAATACCCAATAGTCTGAATAAATAACAGTTTGATAATGATTTTTCAAATACCAGTTGAGCAAAAAGTAGTCCAGAGGCAGAAACACCAGCATCAATACGATCACATGACCAATGACAAAAATCACATGGTCAAACTTCTTCATAAATCCCTTGACCCTAGGTGAAACAAGTTGATAAATCGTCCAATTCAACAACATGGTTGAGATCAAATACATCAGATCCATTAGGTCATCGAGTGGGAAACTGGCCTGGACAAATCGATCTGGATTCCCAAAATAAAATAAAAACACGATTAGAAATCCAATAACTATAATCTGTCTAGAAAAAGCACGATTCTCAACCATGCCACTCCTCCACTCTAAAGCCGCTAACAGGGTAACTCCCACAATTGAAAAGACAATCAATTTCCCTAGATGCAAATACGAAATCAAATCATCAGTACCTGACGGGTTCAACAAAGCAATTAAGAAATAAACACACGCAGAGCACAAAACAACAAGGAAAGCAAGTATCATAAATTTAAGAGGATACCAGCTCTGACCTAGCTTGGAACCAAAAAATTGAGTTATCCATTTCCTGCTTAAAAAAATGACACCAAACACGGCACCTATTTCAGGGAGTCTGATGTAGTAAATCACAAGAAGTAGGGCAGATGCTATTACTACTTTAATGATCCAATGACGTTTATGCGTTTCTAAGAGTGACATTTAGCAACAATAATAATGACAAAATTTAGAGTCTTATAAGTAGACAACCTACTCGTCATTTGGTTGCATGCTACTGGTGGATTGTAATAAATCAACTCTTTGACTCACCAATATGAAAAATATTTCAAACTCATTGTAACCGAGCGCTACACCCCGCGTCTCCTAAGCAACATGACCACAGAACAATTTAAAACCGACGTCTTATCAGTCAAGAACAAACTCTACCGATATGCCCTGAGTATCGTGTGTGAGGTAGAATTGGCCGAGGATATCGTACAAGAAGTGTTCATGAAGCTTTGGAACCAGCGAGAAAAACTCAAAGACATCCAAAACATTGAAGCCTGGAGTATGACAATTACCAGAAATCAATGTTTGGACAAATTGAGAAAAAAGAAAATGCATGTGGTGGATCTTTCGGAAGCCAAATACCAAATATCAGGGCATCAGGTATCGGACCACCTCAGCATCCATAATGATTTGATAGAAAAGATCAAATCTACGCTGGAGCTGCTACCCGAAAAACAACGCGAGATTTTTCGGCTGCGGGAATTACTGGGCTATTCCAATCAGGAGATCGAGGAGATCATGGGTTTGGATGACACTCAGGTGAAAGTGTACTTGTTCAGGGCAAGACAAAAAGTAAGGGCATCATTGAGTAAAATATTGAACTATGGAGTGGAAACAAATCAAGCAGCTGTCTGAAAAATACTGGCAGGCTGACACGACAATAGAAGAGGAAAGAGCACTCAGAAAAAACATTACACCCTCTGACGATCCACTGGATCCGCAGGAGGTCGAGTACTTCAAAACCATCGAGCAGTTCTCCTCAGCACAACTCAGTGATGACTTCGAAGATCGCTTTTTTGAAAAAATAGAATCAGAACAAAAAACAGTCTCCTTCTATCATCAAAAGTGGTTTCAGCTAGCGGCATCTGTCTTACTCATGATTGGCATGGTTGGAGGCTTTCATTCATACAAAGAAAGACAACTGGCACGCCAACAAGAAGCCAGAGTGGCATTTGAAATTGCAAAAAGCGCCCTTTTTATGGTTTCGGACAAAATGAGTAGAGGCAGTCAGTACACACTGGATGGACTCACCAAATTCGAAGAAACCCATCAAAAAATTAAAACTCAGAATTTCAACAATTAAGCATATGAAAAAGATATCAATAATAGCAATAGCCATGATTTGGAGTGTATCTACTATGGCACAGGACAATGCCATCAGCAAATACTTCGCTAAACATGTATCAGATACGGCTTTCACGAAAGTGACGGTAACCAGCAAGATGTTTTCTCTATTTACTGAAATAGAAGGAGAAGATGAAGCTGAGAAAGAAGTACTGGAGGCATTGAGTAAACTCAAGGGCATCAAGGTTTTGATCAATGAGGAGCCAAAAGATCCAGCTACATTGTACAGCAATGCAGTAACCACAATAAGTAAGGACAAAGGTTACGAAGAGCTGATGTCTGTAGAAGATGGTGATGAAAATGTCAAATTCATGATCCGAGATAAAGGAAGTATCATCAATGAACTGCTGATGATAGTAGGTGGAAAAGAGGAGTTTTTAATTATGAGCCTTTTTGGTGAAATAGATTTAAAGCAAATAGCAAAGCTCTCCAGAATTATGAAAATGAAGGGTATGGATCATCTAAAAGTCCTAGATGGTGGTGATGATGAATAAAAATTTTATAGGTCAAATACTCACTCACTCTGCTCTTTATATAAAGAGCAGAGCTTGCTTACTCACGCTGGGTTTGCTTTTTGGAACTCATCTTTCATTTGGACAAACGAGTCTAATTACAGATTTGAAGAAAGACCGACTTACGGAATTGAGTTTGTACTTCTACCCAAGCACCTTACGGATGGTCAATCTGGATAAAAACGAAGAATTCAATAGACTCATTCAGGATATTGAAAAGCTTATTTTCTATAAAATGAATGGAAAATTTGAAAATATAGATTTGTACAATCTTGTGGGGCAATTGCAAACAGAAGAGTCTTTTGAAGAATATGTAGTCATAGATGGGCCAACCAAAAAGTTCTATCTATTGGGTAGAGAAAAACCTACAGAAACGGTAGGCCTGGCTTTGATGAATGAAGAGCATTACGTATTTGATATTGCTGGTAGTTTAGAACTCAAGGAAATCCCCAAGCTCTACCAATACATTTCAGAAAATGACTCAACTTTTCAAAGCAAGTTTTCACAAATACTAAACCTGGTGGAGCTAGGAGATGATATAGTAGACTAAAAAAACTCAACCATTGAAATACATACTCGAAACCAAAGGGCTCACCAAAAAATATGGCAAACTTACTGCGTTAGATCAACTCAATCTGACCATAGAACCAGGTATGGTCTTCGGACTGCTAGGCCCGAATGGAAGTGGAAAAACCACAACTTTAGGGATGATTCTAGAGGTTACCAAGCCAAGCAGTGGCAGCTACCTCTGGTTCGACGAAGCACCAAGTGCCAACAGTCGTAAAAAGATTGGGGCCATCCTGGAAACACCATGTTTCTACCCCTATCTGTCAGCCGTACGAAACCTTAGAATTATCGCCAAGATCAAGGAGTGTCGGGAATCAAGAATAGAGGAGGTGCTAAGACAGGTAGGTCTTTATGAACGCAAAGATGACCCATTCAAAAATTACTCCCTGGGCATGAAACAGCGATTGGCAATCGCCTCTGCCCTGCTGGCAGATCCGCCTGTGCTTATTTTAGATGAGCCTACCAATGGACTAGATCCACAGGGAATTGTCGAGATAAGAGAGGTCATTCAACAAATTGCTTCTTCAGGAAAAACCATTATTCTAGCCAGTCATCTGCTCGATGAAGTGCAGAAGGTTTGTACACATTTTTGTGTACTGCGTAAAGGACAAAAACTGTATCAGGGCAGTGTAGACGAAGCACTTTCTGATCAGAAAACGATAGAGGTGGCTGCTTCCAATTTGGATCATCTTGAAGCAACACTTAAGAAAATGAATGGCATTTATAAAGTAGAAAAGCTTACAGATGTCATATCTCTGACTACTGAGAATGGGCTTTCAACTGAATCGATCAACGCTTTTCTTTTCGAAAAAGGACTCACAGCTACCCATCTGGTCAAGAAAAGTGGTAGCCTAGAAAAGCAATTCCTCAAAATACTCAACGAAAATGACTAGACTCTTACAAATAGAATGGCTTAAACTCAAATACAACAGACCTTTTTGGATTTTAGTGGCCATGTATTCCATAGGTGTTATTATCGTCTGCTCGGGCGGTATGCTATTCCTAAACTTTCTGAAAAATCAAGGGGCTGATTTTGACGGAATCGACCCTACAATAATTCCTATCTACGACTTCCCGGATGTATGGCACAACATCTCCTATGTGGCTACCTTTTTCAAAGTGCTTCTTGGGTTTATCATAGTCATTTCAATTGCCAATGAGGCCTCCTATCGCACCATGAGACAGAACGTCATAGATGGTTTGAGCAAAAAGGAATTCCTACAGACCAAACTTTTGATCATTGGTATTTTATCCATAAGTGCCATGGTTCTGTTGTTCTTGATTGGCTTGATTACTGGTGGCATTTATTCACATATCTTGGGATGGAAGTATGTGTTTTCTGACCTCCAGTTTCTATTTGCCTATGGATTCGAGGTCTTCTGTTATTTAACCTTTGCCTTAATGATCGCACTACTAGTGAGAAAATCTGGCCTGGTTATCGTGGGCTTACTCATGTATACTTTAATCTTTGATCCAGTAGCAGCCAAATTCATAGAACACTTCCCATACATCTGGGATGAAATCAGATTCATAAAAGACTATCTACCTGTCACAGCACTCAACAACTTGATTCACGTACCTTTCATGAAGTACTTCTTCCAGGAAATTCAAGATTATATCTCATGGAAAGAATTAGCGATTGTATCTGGTTGGTTAATGATTAACATCGGGCTGAGCTATTGGGTATTGAAGAAAAGAGATATATAAAAAGAGCCCATGAATATTTCCTATGGGCTCAATTGTGGTTGTTGCGGAAAGGGATTTAATCTTTTACTAATTTGGTTGTCCATCGTCCATGATCCGTCATTATCTGCAATAAATATGTTCCTCTTTGCAAATCTGAAGCATTAATAACTGGAGCAACTCCTTTGGTCACCTCTGATTTAATGGTCTTTCCAGCCAAAGTAAGTAATTGGATTGTATAAGCTTCAGTTTGAATATTTCCAACCCTCATCAATTTAAACGAATCTGTAAATGGATTAGGATAGACAGATAGTTCTACCCGTGAATCAGATATTGACAACGGAATTGAAGAGGAAACAATTTCGAATGTCCTTTCAATTGCCTCCGCTGACAGATAATATTCATCTCCAGATTGACTAGCCCTTATGGTCACAAATCCATCCTCTTTGAACAAAACTGTATTTCCTTCCAATTCAGCTGGTCCGGAAATATCATAAGTTACTAGTAATCCTGCAGTGCTTATCGCTGATAAAATGAGTGAAGAATTCTCAAGTGCAACATCTTCAATTTCATCAAAAACAATACTTTGCGCTTTTTTAAATAGCTCAAATGAATGACTCACACTTTGAGCTTCCAAATAATTCGAATTTCCGTCTTGAGTAGCAGTAACTTGAACATGTCCGTCGCCAATAAACTCTAAAGTACTTCCCTCTATGGTAGCAGCACCTATTACTTCATACGTAATGGGTAAACCAACATCTGAAGCAGCATCCAAAAGGAAAAACTCATCACCTACCCACATATCTTCTATTGAAGTAAAGGAAATTATCTGTTCTTTTTTAAATATATCAAATGAACGGCTCACACTTTGAGCTTCCAAGTAATTCGAATTTCCGTCTTGAGTAGCTGTAACTTGGACCTGTCCTACATCCGTAAATTCAAGCGCATTACCTACTATTTCAGCAGGGCCTACTACGTCATAAGAGATATTTAACCCCGATGACACCTTAGCATCTAGATTCACAAAATTATCTCCTATCCATTGACTTTCTATTTCGTTGAATGTAATTATTTGTGAAGCCTTTGTCACTTCTAAGACTCTAATAACCTCAGCTTCGTTGAATTCATCGTTTCCTTCCTGCTTGGCGGTAATTTGTGTAGTACCCAATCCTAGTATCAACAACTCATTCCCACCACTAATAACAGCTACATCTGCATTGCTACTGCTATATTCAATATCCAATCCTGACGTAGCGTCGGCATCTATGTCAAATGTAGAATTAATGTCCTCTGCATCTCTATTGGTTAGCTCAAATTCGATGGTTTGATCAGCTTTCAGAAAATGCCATCCAGAAACGTTCCCATTATCCCGAGAAGCATAGGCATTGAATGTAGCTCCACCCGTGACATCAATGTCTTTCAAGTCAACCAAGCCCACCTCTACCACCCCAGTCGCCTTTTCTATGGTAACAGCCATGTCTTCTGTATTGGACTTAATTGAAATACGACTATCATAAATACCAACTGCGGTCAAATTTTCAAAAGAGATATCAATGGCCGGGTCAATTTGTAATTCTACACCAGGCTGAATTTTTAAATTTTCAAATATTGGGCTGTGGGTTACAATGGAATGATTTTCTGCGATGATATACTCTTCAAAAAGAGAAGCAACAAACTCTTCCCTATCGATAATAGTCTCTCCATCAGCTCTATCTATGATCAATTTGGCACCTGGAGTAACAGTCCCCCCATTGTTGGCAGAGATGAATTTTACGTCTTTGGCATATATAGTCGAACCAGAAAAATCAAAACTGGCAGTTTGTAAAAAAACGGATTCAAACAAATTTGTATAGATTGGGTTCCCATTTGTTTTCACCAACGCATTGACATCTCCTCCGTTTCCCTCTAAGGATAGATTTTTGACACTTAAAGAATCTAAGAATGAGACAATTCCAGTTAAGGCTTGAATTCTTAAATCCGTCTCAGCCATGCTAGCTCCATTAGTGTCAAGCGCAAATTCATCTGACGAAGGTGGGCGAATGACAACTGACGGAATATCAAAATCCAACCCATGCTCCAATATTAAAGACCCACTAACGATTACCGCGCTAGTGCTTCCACGGTAGAAACGAGGTTCATTCGATCCTGACCAATCCATTTCAGGCACGTACAATATTCCTTCCAAATCAAAGGTAACGATCTGCCCCTTTTCGGAAAAAGAGTTCTCATCAAAAAAAACCTTATCAGTTTGGGATGGATAGGAAACGTGAAATTCATCTCCACCTGACGACGTAGCCCAATGATTTGAAAAGTCAGACCAATTACCCGACCCCCCAACCCAATAATGGTCACTTTGAGCAGTAGCAAGGAAGGAATAAAAGTTGGTGGCAAGTAAAGCCATAAGAATTTTTTTGATAATGTGTAGTTGCATTTTACAATAGTTTAGATTCTTAATAATCAGAAGAGTTTTTTGCTCTTATTACTATTGCAAATAGAGATATGAATCGGGAATTTTATAAAAATAGCATGTGTACATGTGGTAAGCAAGGGTCAAATTCAATCCTTCAAACTTCACTTCTCTTTCGAAAAACTTCACTAATCTGCCATTTTTGATGGATTCAATAAAATTCAATCATTAACTATCTTAGGATCATCAAACAAATGAGCAGAAAGTATATACCATCTCCAAGAGTGCAAAAAAATAGCCCATACATGTGATTTGCATGGGCTATTTTTGATTTCTTCGACCTTATTGACTAGGCAGCCATCTTGTATAGTTTCTTATACTCTCCAAAGGTGATCATGCGCTGAGCATCTTCATCCCAGAGTTTGTGATTCATATATTTAAGGCTTTCCCAAAACGTCACTATTGTTGTGTACTTGCTAAACTCTGGATTTTCTTTGATGCACTTAACCAGGTTATAATTCGGAATAGCCGAATACAAATGATGAATGTGATGCACACCAATATTACCAGTCAACCAATTGACCAATCCAGGTAATTTATAATAGGTACTGCCTTTCACTGCTGATACAAAATGATCCCAGTCGTTTTCCCATCTTTTGTACCCATCTTCATGCTGATGCTGTACAAAGAAAAACCAAATCGCAATGATTGAAAACAGATAGAGTACTGTCAAATAGGTGGCCAAAATTGCCTGCCAGTTGAATATCATACACAAGGCTACTACTCCACCAATCACCACAACATTATTGATCATCACACTCCAAAAAGCCCTGCTTTTTTTATTTTCTAAGACCACCAATGGCAATCTCATATTTCTTATAAAATAAATGATTGGGCCAATCATAAAAGTAACAATAGGAAATCTGAAAATTTGATATTTGACTCTGTCCCAAGTACCCATTTCCTGATATTCCTTTACTGTCAAGGTATTGATATCACCAATATCTCTGGTCTCCAGTTTACCATTATGATTGTGATGGAACGCATGAGCATCAGCCCAATATTCATACGGCATCGCGCTGAATATACTACACACAAAACCTATGGCATTTCTCCACTTCTTTGATTTCACAAAGGAATGATGACCGCAATCATGCTGAATGATAAATATTCGAACAAGGAAAAAAGCATTGACTATGCCCAATCCAAAAAATAAAAAAAGGTTATAAGAAAAAGCCCAATACATAGCAATCCAAATCGCTACAAACGGGATCATCGAATTACAAATTTGCCAAATTGCCTTCGTGTAAGACGTCTGCTTATATTTCTGCAGCGTCGCCATCATCTCCTTCGCAAAAGCTTTAATTTCAATGTCACTCATAAAATACTACTACAATTGTTTGATACTCTAAGGACAAGAAAGTCCAATATTTGTGACAAAGATCGTTAAAATTTTTCAGGCAGATAAAATTCATTCTTAATTAAGAGTAAAACCTAAGTCAAGAAGATAAGTTTGGGCTGATTTTTGTAAATGACCAAACAAACAAATTGAATACACATGAAAAAGTTAATCCTAATCCCTTTCTACCTTCTAACTATGGTAGCTGCTTTGGCTCAATTAAATGTTACTGGACAAGCTACTCTTTCCGTCACTCCCGAACGTACCATTATCACTTATTCAATTAATGAAACCAGAGACAGTTATGATGAAGCCATAGCTTTGATGACCAAAAGAATAGATGCACTGACAGCTTCTTTGACGAAAATAGGTTTTGACAAAGAAGAGATCAAAACTGCCAACTTTAATATTCGACAGAATAGAAAATACAGACAAGGCGAACCCAAAGGGGAAGAATATGTGGCTTCTCAAATGTTGGAGATTCGATTCAATCACTCTACCAAACGCCTACTAGAAGTGCTCAACAAAACAGCCTCTGACGAATCTGCCCCATCTGTATCTATCGCATTTGGTATGTCTGATGAACAGGAGGAAAAGGTAAAGAAACAACTGATGCAAATGGCAGTAGCAGATGCTAAGTCAAAAGCAGAAGTGCTTGCAGAAGCTACGGGATACAGCATAAAAGGCATAAAGGAAATCAACTATGGTAGCTCCAATAGTGGCCCTCGTCCCTACGCAGCCAATATGGGCATGATGAAAACATTCGCCGAAAGCGACATGTCCAACTTCGAAGCCAAAGATTTGACCATCAGCGACCAAGTGTTCATTTCCTATGAAATAGAGAAATAAAAATACCTTATAATTGTGGAAATAATAACTTAAAAAATAAATGAAAAGAACGAGTTTGGTTGTTGGTCTGTTAATTATTATCACCAATGGATACTCACAAACCCTTCAGGGAAACAACAATATTTCCACAACCTTCATTGGATTTCAGATTGGCTTAACATCATGCGAAATGACAGGTGAACAAATTAATCTTGAACTTGATAATTCAGGTGCAAGCTTTGTAAGGCAAAATGGGTTGGAAATTGCTTTTCGGGTAAAACATGAATTTAATAATTTGTTCTACTTTAAATCTGGGGTTGGGTTCTATCAAAAAAATGGTCATGTAGAGGGCAGTAGAGTGATTTACCCAACTCATGGACCATATAATTTTCTTCAAATACCAATTCTCATAGGAATACAACCTATTAACTTGGAAAGTTCAGCCTTCAAATTAGGACTGGAATCAGGATTTAGCTTAAATAGTTTAATTTCGACTGCTGATGATGTAACCATGGGAACCTATGGAGACTTTGATACAAAATCAATAGTACCTTCATTTCATTTGGGGGTAAACCTTGAAATCCCAATCAACAATAAAACATCATTCAATGCCAATTATCAATACTCTAAAGACTTGACATACTATTATAATAGAAGGCTTACATATACCCATATGGGAGAAGAAAAATTCAAAGATTATGATTTGTGGTTTAAATCTTACAGCATTTCCATTGGCTTCATATTTAAACTCAACAATGAACAGTAGATCAATAAAATACTGAAAAATTTATATTAAATCTTTTATGTTAAAGTGAGCCAGTTAACAATTTGGCAGGGTGTTGATGGGTTTGGGTTGTTCGTAAAAGTAATAAAAGAGCATTTTTTTTAGATCTGGTGAAAAAACAATTACCTTAAAGAAATGAAAAATCTACTCATTCCCTTTCTTTTTGTCCTTTGCCTTCAGGCAAATGCACAAGAAAACAAACCAACCATCGACGATCTTAATTTCCTTCGTGGCTACTGGGTGGGCGACGGATTTGGAGGCGTATCAGAAGAAGTGTGGATGCCTGCCTCACTCGGCAGAATGAATGGCATCTATAAGCACATGAAAGATGACCAAACCACCTTCATGGAGTTCATGGATATTTTCACAGTAAATGACACCATTAGATTGCGTCTTAAACATTTTAATCCAGACATGACAGGCTGGGAAGAAAAAGACAAATATGTCACCTTCACCCTTCAGTCCGTGGAACCCAATAAGGCTATTTTCAAAGGACTCATCTATGAATTGGTGGATCCCAATTATTTAAAAGTCTCATTGAAATTGAAACAAAAAGATGGCAGTGTAAATACTGAAGTATTCAACTTCAGAAGGAAAACGCTTTAGCATACCTGAGAGCCAGGCAGTTCGCTTGCTAGTCACAGGAATTTGACTACCTAAGAGCAAAAAATCTTGGCCAATCTGGCGTCTGACGTTAAATTCAACAACTAGCCAAAAAAATAAAGACATAATTTTTCTCTTCCAGAATTACAGGGACACATTTCCATTCTCTCAACAAACAACCCATTTTAATAAGAATTCTCTAATTATACATTGAATTGTTGTGCGGACTTCAAATTCAGCTATCTTTGCTTCACTTATCAAGAAAGACCGAGGGACTGGGCCCGTTGACGTCTTGGCAACATATCCAAAGCCGCAATACTGGATGTTGTGCCAACTCCCATTCTGAATGAATCATCATTTAGAAAAAGATAGGTTATCTCAATAAGATTTCTTTTTTGGTAAGTACTGTATCGGAATATTTCCGAGATGGTTCATCATAGTGTTTTGTCTATTGACCAACCACTATTCATTTTTAAACAAATTGAAGAATATGAATATTCTTGATATTCTAAAAGAAAGAATTTTAGTATTGGACGGCGCAATGGGCACCATGATTCAGCGGTATGGCTTGGAAGAAAAAGACTTTCGCAATGAAGAATTGAAAGACCATAATATCCCACTCAAAGGGAATAATGATTTGCTCTCTGTCACACGCCCAGAGATCATTAAAGAAATTCATGCAGCATACTTCGAAGCAGGTGCTGATATCATAGAAACAAATACATTTGGAAGTACCTGGGTGGCGCAAGCTGACTATGAGTTAGAAGACTGGGTGTACCGAATCAACTATGAATCTGCTAAAATTGCCAAAGAAGTAGCCGCTGAATTCACCACTAATAATCCTGACAAGCCAAGATTTGTAGCTGGATCAATGGGGCCTACAAACAGACTGGCATCCATGTCTCCAGACGTAAACGATCCAGGATTCCGAGCGATTACTTTCGATCAATTATTAGAGGCTTTTGGCGAACAAGCCAAAG
This sequence comes from Reichenbachiella faecimaris, assembly GCF_900176375.1. Taxonomy (GTDB): domain Bacteria; phylum Bacteroidota; class Bacteroidia; order Cytophagales; family Cyclobacteriaceae; genus Reichenbachiella; species Reichenbachiella faecimaris. Next base: position 892,481 of record NZ_FWYF01000001.1, read on the forward strand.
CGTTGATTGATGGTGGTGTCGACATATTATTGGTAGAAACAATCACTGATACACTCAACAGCAAAGCTGCACTAATGGCAATAGACCAAATAGCAGAAGAAAGAGGTATTCGTATTCCAATTATGGTTTCTGGTACGATCACAGATGCCAGTGGCAGAATATTGTCAGGCCAAAATACTGAGGCTTTTCTGATTTCAGTCTCTCACTTGGATTTAATGAGTATTGGTTTGAATTGTGCTTTGGGTGCAAGAGAACTGAAACCATATCTAAGCACACTTTCCAGCAAATCGAATTTTAATATCAGTGCGCATCCTAACGCTGGATTGCCCAATGAATTTGGTGCTTATGATGAAACACCAGAAGACATGGTCGCTCAGATCAAAGAATTTTTAGACGACGGTTTGATCAACATCATTGGAGGGTGCTGTGGTACTACGCCCGAGCACATCAAAGCCATTGCCGAGTTGGCGGCTAAATACGAACCAAGAAAAATTGAAAGTGAACAACCAATGGTTGATAGTCAATAGTCGACAGATGAAAATGATTGTTCAATAAATAAACTGAGATGGGATTCAAGTTTGAAAAATTAGACGTCTGGAAAAAAAACATTGATCTCTCGATTGAGATTCATAATATGACCAAAAAATGGCCAAAAGAAGAGATCTATGTCTTGACTTCTCAAATCAAGCGGGCATCTGATTCGATCTCACTTAATCTCACAGAAGGAAGCACAGGACAATCCAATGCAGAATTTTCAAGATTCTTAGGTTATGCCATTCGTTCTGCTTTGGAAGTCGTCAATTGTTTATACCCAGGCAATGGCAGAGAACTAATTGATCAAAGAGAGTTTGACCAATTCTATGATAAGCTCACAGACATTGTCAAAATGTTACAAGGGCTAAGAAATTCACTCAAATGGCAAAAGAATCTATTGACTATGGACTATTAACTATGGACAAAATATAATGAACATACATCCAGACTACCCAGGCAGATACGAATACAAGTGGCATGACCTTGCCCCAATGAAACTGAGTGGACTCGAACCGCTCATAGTCACTCCTGACATGAATTTCATCAATGTGGGTGAGAGAACGAATGTAACTGGGTCTAGAAAATTCTTGAGACTCATAAAAGAAGAAAAATTTGAAGAAGCATTAGAAGTTGCTCGCAATCAAGTAGAAGGTGGTGCTCAAATCATTGATGTAAACATGGATGAGGGCATGTTGGATGGCATAGAGACCATGACCAATTTCCTCAACCTTATGGCTGCCGAACCAGACATTGCCCGAATACCTGTGATGATTGATTCTTCGAAATGGGAAATCCTAGAAGCAGGATTGAAGTGTACGCAAGGCAAGTCTGTGGTCAATTCCATTAGTTTAAAAGTAGGTGAAGAGGAGTTTATCCGACAAGCCAAACTCGTAAAGCAGTATGGTGCAGCCGTAATCGTCATGGCTTTTGATGAAGATGGCCAGGCAGACAATTACGAACGTAGAGTTGAGATCGTCAAGCGATCTTATGAGCTCATGGTGGGGCCAAAAATCAAATTCAGACCTGAAGACATTATCTTCGATTTGAACATATTCCCAGTGGCCACTGGGATGGATGAACATAGGACGAATGCACTTGACTTCTTTCAAGCTACACGCTGGGTTCGTGAAAATTTACCATCCGCACATGTAAGTGGCGGTGTGAGTAATGTGTCATTCTCTTTCCGTGGCAATAATCCAGTAAGAGAAGCCATGCACTCAGCTTTTCTTTATCACGCCATTGGACAAGGCATGGACATGGGAATTGTAAACCCTGCCATGCTAGAAGTATATGACGACATACCAAAGGACTTGTTGGAGCATGTAGAAGATGTACTTTTTGATAGACGAGAGGATGCAACCGAACGTCTGCTCAACTTTGCTGAAACAGTAAAAGGTGGCGATAAAATTGAAAAGAAAAATGATGAATGGCGACAACTTCCTGTGGCCAAAAGAATCGAACATGCTTTGGTAAAAGGCATTATAGAATTTATTGAAACTGACACAGAAGAAGCCAGACAATCTTTTGACAAGCCACTGCATGTGATAGAAGGACCTTTGATGGACGGTATGAATGTAGTTGGAGATCTTTTTGGAGAAGGAAAAATGTTTCTGCCACAAGTGGTAAAAAGTGCACGAGTCATGAAAAAAGCAGTGGCTTACCTGACTCCCTTCCTAGAAGCTGATAAGGCTGAAGGAGCAGCACAAAATGCAGGAACTGTACTGTTAGCTACTGTGAAAGGTGATGTCCATGATATTGGAAAAAACATTGTGGGGGTAGTCATGGCTTGCAACAATTACGAGATCATAGACATGGGTGTGATGGTACCCAATGAAAAAATCCTGGAAAAAGCCAAAGAAGTAAATGCCGATATTATTGGGCTAAGTGGTTTGATCACCCCATCCCTAGACGAAATGGTGGATTTTGCCAAATTGCTAGAGAAGGAAAAAACGACCTTCCCCCTACTCATTGGTGGAGCTACTACTTCGCGAATTCATACGGCAGTGAAAGTAGATCCGTGCTATAGTGGGCCAGTCGTTCATGTATTGGATGCCTCACGAAGTGTGCCTGTGGCAGGAGATTTATTAAATGAGAAGAAAGTAGCCTTTGTAGAAAAAACCAAGAAGGAATACGCCGAAGCTAGAGAAAATCATGCTTCCAGAACTAAGGCAAAGAATTACATCAAGTTTGAAGATGCCAAGGCCAATAACTATAAGATTGATTGGGAAAAGACTGCGATTCAAAAGCCAAATTTCATTGGAAATAAGACTTTCAATAATTTTCCTCTGGAAGAAATACGGAAATACATTGATTGGACGCCATTCTTTCAGACCTGGATGCTGAAAGGTAAGTACCCTAAAATATTGCAAGATGAAGTCATAGGCGAGCAAGCTACTGAGCTATACAATGCCGCCAATAAAATACTGGATGAAGTCATAGCCAAACGAAGCTTACAGGCCAATGGAGTCATTGGCATTTATCCAGCTGTCAATACCAATGGGGAAGACGTGAAAGTCTCGGATCGTTCTGGAAAAGAGCTGTCAACTTTTCATTTTCTGCGACAGCAAGGAAAAAAAGGAGCCAATATCGCCAATATGTCTTTGGCCGATTTTATAGCTCCTGAATCTACCAAGAAACAAGACTATTTGGGCGGATTTGTGGTCACTGCAGGCCTTGGTATAGAGAAATTGGTAGAGAAATATGAGCAGGAGCACGACGACTACAATGCCATTATGATCAAAGCCATAGCTGATCGTTTGGCAGAGGCCTTTGCTGAACTCATGCATGAGAAGGTCAGAAAAGAACTTTGGGGTTATGCCTCTGATGAAAAACTTGACAATGAGCATTTGATCTCAGAAAAGTACATGGGTATCCGACCAGCACCAGGCTATCCAGCTTGTCCTGATCATACCGAAAAACCGATCTTGTTTGGTCTATTGGATGCAGAAAACGAAACAGGAATTATACTAACAGAATCAAATGCCATGTATCCGGCAGCATCAGTGAGTGGTTTCTATTTTGCTCATGAAGAATCTAAATATTTTGGACTCGGTAAAATTGAAAAGGATCAAGTAGAGGATTATGCGAAAAGGAAGGGCATGACCTTGGAAGAAGTCGAAAAATGGCTTTCGCCTAACCTAAACTATAATTAGAATATTGAATAACCATGAAAGTAACTGAACATATAGCGAATGCAAAAGGCAACACGCTCTTTTCACTGGAAATTATTCCACCAAAAAAAGGAGAAAACATTCAAAACATCTTTGATCATTTAGATCCACTGATGGAGTTTAATCCACCTTTTATTGACGTGACCTATCATCGCGAGGAGTATGTTTACAAAAAACATCCGAATGGTCTCCTTGAGAAAAAGACCACCCGAAAAAGGCCTGGAACAGTGGGAATCTGTGCGGCATTGAAGCATAGATATGATGTAGATCCTGTGCCCCACATTATCTGTGGCGGATTTACCAAAGAGGAAACCGAAAATGCTTTGATCGATCTTAATTTCTTGGGGATTGACAATGTACTCGTGCTCCGTGGTGATGCGATCAAATCTGAGCCTAAGTTTACCCCAGAACCAGGAGGAAACGACTACGCCATCGATTTGCTTCATCAGGTAAAAGGCATGAATGAAGGCAAATACCTAGATGATGAAATGGAAAATGCCAATCCTACTGATTTTTGTATTGGTGTGGCAGGTTATCCCGAAAAGCATTTTGAGGCACCAAGCTTGAATTCTGACTTGAAATTCCTCAAACAAAAAGTAGATGCGGGCGCGAAATATATTGTGACCCAAATGTTTTTCGACAATCAAAAGTTTTTTGACTTCGAAAAGAAATGCAAGGAAATTGGCATTGATGTGCCTATTATCCCAGGGCTGAAACCATTCAAAACCAAAAGCCAACTAAGTGTACTGCCAAGTTTTTTCAAGATTGATTTGCCAGATGCTTTGGTAGATGCTGTCGAAAAATGCAAAGACAACAAAGAGGTACAAGAAGTGGGCATAGAATGGGGTATTCAGCAGTCTCAGGAGCTCAAGGCACATGGCGTACCCGTGTTGCACTACTACTCTATGGGAAAATCATCAAGTGTGCAGAAAATTGCAAAAGAGGTTTTTTGATTAAAATAAGAATCTGTGGTTCCAATTAAACCTTTTGATACTTCAGTAGTCTAACGAACTTTAAATCAAAAATTCTAAAGAAATGAAAGTATCAATGTTAAAAATGAGCGCACTTGTTGTAGGTGTATTCTTTTATTCTCAGACACAAGCACAGCCTCCACGTCCCGACAAAGAAGAAGTATTCGCCAAATTGGATGCCAGCAAAGACGGCAAGCTAGACAAGGAAGAATTCAAATCTGGGGCAGAAAAAAGAAAAGAAGACCTCAAGGAAAAGCGCGACCCAAGGAAGGCTTTCGACAAAATGGATGCTGACAAAAATGGCACCATTGAATATTCAGAATTCGAAAAAATGAGTGAAGCTCGTGAAGAAAGAAGATCTAAAAAAATGAATCCAGACTTACTCTTTGAAAAGATGGATACTGACTCAGACGGTTTTGTGAGCTTGGAAGAATTCAAAGCGCACAAAAGACCAGATCACAAGAAAAGAAAATAAAAATTATCGGTTTGATTTCACTCAGAGTTTCTCATTGAGAGCTCTGAGTATCAAATGAGTCTCCAGCATCACCCCCCTATCTCCTTCACCATTTTCAGTGAAATATAAGTCAGTCCAAAACCCACCACAGCAATAACCAACCATACCAGATATTTGTTGTTCCAGAATCCTGACTCTGCGACTTGATCTTCTTCTGGCTGAATAGCGACCACAGCCTGATGATTGATCCTGGTAAGATCACTAGGGATTTGATCAGCAAATTGCTTGAGATCATAGTCTGGCTTTCTCAATTGCTCATCACCAAAATTCAAAGTATACTTGGCAGACGGCAACAAGTCCACCACCACATACCTATTGAGATAAGCAGCTTGAATGGATTCTACAATGAGTGACTGATTGTCACGGTTATCTATTTCTAGCAAGAATTCCTTTCCCACAGTTCCCTCAAACGAAAGCTCATTTTTACTATTAGAATTCAAGTCAAAACTGCCTAATGATTCAAAATAGATATAACGCTTGTTTTGTTTATTCACCCCAGTTCGCTTCACCTTCACCCAGGCAGGTCTGAAAAAATATTCTGCGCCACTTACCGTAAACTGTAGTTGCTCCATATACATAGGCTCGGAGAAAGTCATCTTCACGTAAGAAACCTTGGCGCTATCCTTTTGTTCTATTCTAGGGCATTGGAATGAGGTGGTGAGGCCTTTCGCCTGCTGCATGTCATAATAGCCAACTTTGAGAATATTTATAGGCAAACGATAGTTGTCATTGATTTCCAATTTGAAATAGGCATAGTCGCTCAACGGGAAGTTTAGGATTTTCATTTCTGACGTCTCCTCCTCACTTCTCATAGCATGTAGCAAGTAGTTGTCTTTGATCACATACCAATTTTCCAAATCATTACTGCCGCTTAATCTTGCTCTTTTTTTTACGTCTGTATTCTTTACCAGAAAACTCACGTTATCAATTGCTTTTTTGTCTTTATTGCTAAAGATCAAGTACGAAATAGCATCCTCTTGATACTCCTTCTCTGTGATCTCATATTCCCTAAAAAGCGATTGAGTGGAAATTTCAGATTCCTTCCATACAAGATATGGCTGCTCCTCCCCAGCATGATCATATACCCTGAGATCAGACAAGTTTTTTTGAGTTTGCCCCAATAGTTCGGGCGACAGCACCACCTGATGGAAACCAGAGTCAGCCACTGTAGGTAGTGACGCTTCAAATTTGAAATCTTGCCCTTTGGCTTGTAGGCCTATCAATAGGCAGATCAGCCAACTAATTCTTTTTTTCATCATCTTGAATAATAAATTTTAGCTTCTGATATAGAAATGAGATCAATAACAAAATCACACCTAACAAGATGAAAGAAATGATTTTGCCTGTCGAATTTCCAGCCAGGTCATAAAAGAACAATTTAGCTATGGTGATGGTAAACACGACCAGTGAAGCCAATCTCAAAGGCTTCATTCTTAGCTTCATCCCCACTACCATCAGGATCAAAGCAGATAGCGCCCAGACCACAGGATATACGGATCGAACAGCTGCATCATAAGCTTCATACTCTTCCTTGCCAGAACCAAACTGATACAACATGGACAAATGTCCCACCTCAGCCGAACTGACAAACACGCCAATAAAAGCCAAAACCCAGAGTGAGACATGCCCTATTTTCGATTGGAAAGTATAGTTTTTTTGAATGTATTGATAAGCACTCATCAAGATCAACACAAACAGAATCAACATCACATAATGCCAGTAGAAACCTGTATTTAATCCGTCGTCCAAGATGTGAAAACTTATTGAATAATTGACCGCACTCAAATAATAGGTCAAATATGACCCCACAGCCAGAACGGACAGCCCAAAACTAGCCTTCTCCAGTAGCGCACTTGGCTTGGTACGTGCTACCATGACCACGAGCAATACATAAATGTAATTGTAGATACCCAGCAAGATGAGTCGCTTCGAAAGCACCCAATCCATACTTAAAAACTGATAATGAAGTTCGAAAGCAAATCCCAAATAGAAAACTAAAGCAAATAGCACTTGAATAGATGATTTTCTCCAGGTGAGTTGCATCCCTTTTATTTCAAAAGTCTCATCTGCCTTCATCAAAAACATTGACCCAATCAAAGAAGTCATGGCAACAAACGAGGCCATAAAAGCCTTATTTAAGAATATTTGGAGTACTACATAATCATATCGCGGATAGTAGTTTTGCTGCCAGTCCATCGTAAGACTAATCAACATCAAAATGGTAATGAGTGCAGAAGCAGCTTTCATCAATTGAATACCAGATTTTTGCGAAAGCCATAGCAGTAGCACGGCCTCCACTGCCCAGAATAGCGTGATGTAGTTGCCTTCCAACTGAATAGGCGCAATCAAACTGACAAAAGTCAATACCAGCCCTATCAATAAAAATAGTAGATTTTTGTCAATGTCCTTTCTTCGATAAAGCACAAAGGCAAAACCGAAATTGAAAATAGCCACCAGTGCTGTAAACAAACCACTCAATAGGCCTTCTTTGTAACCCTGCACCAATCCAAGCCCTAATCCAAAGTACAAGCTGGAATTTGTCAAAAGCATCATAATTTCAGGATACTTGAATTTCCTGCTATTCTTCACGTTGTAGATAATCGTCATCAAAAAGAAGATCAAGTAGAAAGCTGTCAGAAATAAAAACAGAGGAAATCTGGTTTCATCCTGATTGTCTATAAACTTGGTAAAATAAACTCCAAGAAAGAGCAAATAGGTAAACCCGTATGCCAAATAGTTGATCACGTTCCACTTCTTGAAGTACACCAGGGCCAACATACCAATATCTAAAATCAATATGTAGGTGAGTAGTACACTGAAATTGCCTGAGCCTGTACTTACAAAAAAGGGCGTACCAAAACCACCTATGATAGCCAATACGGCCAGTTCCTTACGATCATAAGCAACAGAAAGCAGCACACCAAAGGCTGTAATAAATACCATAATAATGAAGGCAGCCGTCTGAGGGATCAATGCATATTCATGAAACGCCAAAGCAATGGTGAAATACAAAACAGCCAAAGCACCACCAACCAGAATAGAACTAAACTTACTAAACGAGGTGCGCATATAATGCGCCAATCCTATCATGCCACCACCTATCAATATCCCAATCGCCACCCGCATGCTCTCGGAAATTACTTCATTGTCAATACCCAGTTTGACAAGAAATCCCATGCCAATCACAAAAATCACAATACCGATTTTGCTCAATAGGTTTTCTCCAATGAATTTCTCCAAATCTGGATTGCGCTCCATGAAAGATGGCCTTGGTGGTTTGCTCACCACCTTCCTTTTTGGCCGAACGGCAGCAGCTTTTGGCGCCTGGGATTGTGCGATCAATTCCTTCACAGGGTCAGGCACTTTTTCTTTCACCACCTCTTTGGGTGGCTCTACAGCAGGCTTTGGTTTCTCTACCACAGGCTGTTTCACTGATTTTGGCTGCCTGCCGTCCATTTCGCCCAATACTTCATCGTGGATGTGTTTGACTCTGGTATCTATTTTGTCAATCCTATCCATCAGCCTGACCACCATGATCAAGAGTACAATTAATAACAGTATGATAAATCCTTCCATTCAGTCAGTGGTTTCTTTTTATGGGATCACCCAAAACTTAAAGCCCGACAATTTAACTTTTTCTTTGATCTTGTGACAAAAAATAGGCTCCCATTCATCTAGTTATCTAATATTCATACAATGAATAGAAGCTTATCTCTTCCGCATTTACAAAATGTGACAACCAGTGCTGGTGAAAAAATTGTTGAGGGGTGTGGCGAAAAGTCCCTGAACGTTTAAGTTTTCTTGACTTTTACCACTTCGGCAAACCGATACTTTTATCAAGAAAAAGTATGAGTCTCCAAGGTTTGAATGGTGGACAATCCAGACCATACTATCTTCTTAAACTTTCAATGACTTATAACAGGCTATGAAGATGACATTGCCGATCAATTCTACCATTTATATCGCTAGCTTTGCGCCTATATTCATGTAAGTACCTATGGAAAAGTTTTCTTCGAGCAATCTGCATCTCAATATCAAAAAAGCCCTGGCAGAAAAAGGCATTGACGTCCCCAGTGAGATACAAGCCAAGACGATTCCTGTCCTCATGAGCCATGAAGGCGATTTTATTGGTAGATCAGCCACTGGCACTGGAAAAACTTACGCCTATGGTGCACCACTGCTTTCGCGAATTGACTCTTCTGTTGGCAAGGTGCAAGCTGTTGTATTGGTGCCTACCCGAGAATTGTGTGAGCAAGTGGGCAAAGAGCTGACTTTTCTATCGAAATACATCCCCAATCTCAAAACAGAATCTATCTATGGAGGTGTATCACTCAAGACACAAATCCACGATTTGAGCAATGGCACCCATATCGTAGTGGCTACGCCTGGCCGTCTGATGGATTTGGTTCAGCGCCATGTAGTGCATTTAGAAACATTGAAATATGTGGTGTTTGACGAAGCAGACGAAATGCTTTTCAAAGGATTTCAAGGGGACATTGATAAGATTTTGGCGACGGCCAATCGTACCTATTCCACCTGGTTGTTCTCGGCCACTATGCCAGATGAAGTCAATCATCTGATTAAAAAATATCTAAATAAGGACCTGATCAAAGTTTTGGTGGGCAAGGCTGAAACTCCAAACACTGGAATTCAGCACCAGTTGATCGAGCTGGCGGCCGAACAAAAACTGGATGTACTGCTCCAGTTTCTCAAAAAATACAACCAGGAAAAAAGCATCATCTTTTGCCGAACCAAATCTGGCGTGCAAAAGCTATACAAGCAGCTATCAGCCAACAAATTCAGTTGTGGAGCCATCCATGGAGATTTGCCACAAGGCCTTCGCAACAAAGTCATGGATCAGTTCAAAGCTGGCAGTATCAGTACACTGATTGCTACTGATGTAGCTTCTAGAGGTGTGGATGTGGATAGCATAGGCATTGTTTTCCAATATCACATGCCAGATACCAAGGAGTCCTATACGCACAGAAGTGGTCGTACTTCTCGTGCTGGCAAAACTGGAATTAGCCTGACTTTCATCTTTCCAGAAGAAAGAGAAAAATGGAATGAGATACAGAAAGGTTTAGACCTTAAGTTTAAAACCCTGCCTGTACCTAGTGCCAAGGATCAGCTGGTGGGCAAAGCAATGGTTTGGGCGCAAAAGGTTGCAAAATCTAAACCTGTGGGTGATAAACTGGATACTGCTACCAAACAAGAATTCAAAGATCAACTGAAGCATTTGTCAAAAGAGGAGTTGCTAGAAAAACTATTGGCGACTTACTTAAGAGAGCAACAGGGATGACGTTTTCGTCATTGCGAGAAGACTCTTTTGTCGTCAGGCTTTGAATCGACGTAGCAATCCCGTTCGGCCTTCTTCTGCACCTAATGATACGCAGACCAAAAGGGTGGTAACGAGAGAAATCTCATCGTACTGATTAAATGGTGATGATATTTCTCACATCCGTTCGAAATGACAAAAAAACTATAATTCTAGATAGAATAAACATAAAAATGGGAGGCAAAAAGAAACAGGAAAAATCAATACCCAAACTACATGTGCGAAACAAGCACACTGGGCGATATGACTTCAATGCTTTGACAGGTGCCCTGCCCGAACTAGCCGAACATATCCGTCCCAACCTACACGGCGACGACTCCATTGATTTTGCAAATCCAGACAGTGTAAAGATCCTAAACAAAGCGCTGCTTAAACTTCAATACGAAGTCGAAGGCTGGGACATTCCTGACGGTTATCTCTGCCCTCCTATTCCCGGGCGAGCCGACTACATCCACCATATCGCGGACTGGCTTTGCAGTCACAATTATGGTAAGATTCCTACTGGTGAGAAGATCACCTGCTTGGATATTGGTGTAGGTGCGAGCTGCATCTACCCGATCATTGGACAGAAAGAATATGGCTGGCGGTTTATCGCTTCTGACATAGATGCAAAGTCCATGGCTTCTTCACAAAAGATTGCAGACCAAAACCCAACACTGAATGGGAAAATAGAATTTCGTTTGCAAACTGAACCCAAGGACATCATCTATGGCATACTCACCAAAGAAGAACGTGTAGACCTCACCATCTGCAATCCTCCCTTCCACGCTTCAGCAGAAGAAGCGCAAAAAGGCTCACTACGAAAAGTGAACAATCTGAATAAAGAAAAGACTAAAAAGGCAACACTCAACTTTGGAGGGCAAACCAACGAGCTCTGGTGTGAGGGTGGTGAAAGAAAATTCATCCGAGAGCTGGTGCGTCAGAGCAGTAAGTTTCCTGAGTCTTGCTTCTGGTACTCTTCATTGGTTTCCAAGCAGTCCAATCTCAAAGGCATCTACGAGGCACTGGAAAAGGTCAAAGCCACGATTGTCCATACCCTCCCCATGGGTCAAGGCAACAAATCCAGCCGTATCGTGACTTGGACCTTCCTCACCAAAGCACAACAGAAAGCGTGGAAGGATCTGAAGTGGAATGACAGGAAGAAGTAATTGATATTAACTATTTTGCAGGAAAACACTGAACGTATATCACGCACCAGTGCGTGATATACGAATGTTAGGCTTCAGTGAGGTAGCGCAAAAATCAACACATGGATGACGAGTCTAGATTTCTTCAAAGTTTAATTTTCTACAACCAAGCCTGTGGTGTAAAAGACTTAGATCAGGACTCCAAAAAAATTAAGAAGATAACGAAAATTAAGGGCGATATTCCTATTGCTCTACTAGGGTTGTTGCGTGAACTGTCTTTTGCTAAACCGCCTTATTATTGGAATCGAACTGTGGCAGACGAGGTTGAGGTAAACCTAAATCAACTATTGGATAATGGATTTACACCTTTTGAAAATGGATTTGAGAACTCCACGGTAGAGTTTTTTGAAGCAATTCGGGCCTTCGAAAATATAACAAAAGGAATTTCGGAGATTAGACATGTAGCCTTCGAAGAGTCGTTCAAAACCACTCTTTTTAGGAATCCTGCATTCGCTCAGATTTGTGAAGATTTATTGATGAATCTATTTCGAGTTATTAAAAACATTGTGGACGAATATTCCGAAAAAGACTATTCCAACCTTAACACGCTCGGACAAATACTTCCTTGTCTTTCAAAAAATGGATTTAACTGTTCAACAGAAATTAACTTAAACCTAAGAAATGCTGTAAACCATGGGAATGTTTTTGTTGATGGAGACACCATAAGTTACCGCTATGGCAAATCTCCAAAGACATACGAAAATTCCTCAATGAAATATTGGGAATATGACCGCATTATAGATGACAGCTACGACATAGGTTGTGGTATTTTGGTTGGTTTTCTAAGAGTGCTTGCTAGCAACCCTGAAATTATAATTAAGCACTTTCAGAGCTCCAAAGTGAATTCACAACAATGGTTTCGCTTGATGTATAAAAACCCCAAAGCTCATATCAAATACCTGGATGAAGCTCAACTAAATCAACCTCAATTGAATGTCAATATTCACACTACAATTGAAGATAAAAATCATTTGGTTTTCGCTTTAATTGAACTGGCAAAAGGGGCTTCAATTCAATTCCCTGATTATGATAGATATTTAGTAGGTTTCACACATAATCGTAGTTCATCTGGATTTATCAGACTAGCAAGTAATGATTTGAATCTTACTGATGATGTGGCTGAACTTTATAAGAAACTGATCGATACTCAGGATATTTTGATCATGCCCATTATGGAGACTGAGATCAATGAAAATGCTTATAAATATCACTTCTTCCCTAAGCTGGATTCCAAGCATTATGAAGTTTTGGACATCAAGGACTGTAGTATTGAGAATTTTAAAAGAGTGAAAGCAAAAGTGCTTCTGAATGAACGATTCAGCAAAAAAGACATCAGAACTTTGGTAGAACGAATTGTTGGCGAGATGCTACAATTAAAAACGCCACAAAACCCGTATGAGGTAACTAAATTCGGAGAAACACAGGCAGATATCGTTTTCTTAAACGTATTTGTGAACAATCCAGATCGCAGGAAATTCGACCTTTTTCCAAATAATACAGCGTTCGTTTGTTCTGCACATTATTATCGAGATAACAGTTGTCCAAGGTTAAAAGATGGAGGAGTAATGGCCTCCTTGTGGAATTCTTATAAAAAGGAGAAAATTGGCACGAATATACAATTAGCTTGGAACCCGAACTATAAACCGAAAGCCTAACAGACACTATCATCCATAAGCTAACTGAGCTATTTGCAAGGGCTAGTGCGATGAGATACTTTTATAGATATTTGAAAAGTCCAGCTTACAGGTGATAGTTGGACGTTGTAGGGAAAGAGCATATTTGTATATAATACCAATATTTGGTACTTTTGGGTATGAGTAAAAACACATCCATATCGCTTGGAAACTATTTCGATGAATTTGTTCAACACAGCATTTCAGACGGCAGATATAAGAACGTAAGTGAAGTTATTCGAGCTGGACTAAGACTGCTCGAAGAAGAAGAAAAAAAAGTCATCGCCCTCAAGGCAGCTATTCAAAAAGGAATGGATAGCCAGAGAGTAGAAAACTTTGACTTTGATGAACACTTAACGTCTCTGAAAGCTAATCGAGCAAAAAATGGCTAAACTCGCATTGAGACAGGAAGCCATCAACGACCTTTCTGATATTTGGGAATACACCTCAGAAACTTGGTCTGAAAACCAAGCGGATAAATACTATCAAGCAATTAAGTCTGCTTGCATAGATATTTCGAACAAACCCAACATTGGAAAACCATATAATGAAATATCATCTCAGATTTTGGGTTACAGTATTAACAAGCACATCATTTTTTATCACGAGAGCTCAGCAGAAGAAATAGAAGTAGTAAGAATTCTGCACGAAAGAATGGATTTAAAACCACACCTAAAATAAATCCATATAACATGGTGTAGGCATGAATGCCCTTACGAGCTTTCCGAATCAATGCCAGAATCAGCACCATCGCTCCTCGCGGAAACTCTAGAATACCGATAACGCATTCGTGATTTCCACAGCAATCCAAACTTGGGCTAATGGCTAAACAAGCTTTTGTGGTTGTGCGCGGATCGGCTATCTTTCTGCTTTAATCAAGCTGTGAGGGCACATCGTCCTACACAGGCGAGTTATGATCAATGCCTTTATTGAACTCTGAACGTAACATTTCGTATATTTGTCTTATGGTAACAGTAATAAAAAAAGGCACTCCAATACAAGAGCAACTCCAGAAGTTGAATGAAGTAGTATCCAAGGAAAACAAGGGTATTTCGGCAACTAAGTACAGCGGAATACTTAAAGACAAAATAGACCCAATCAATTACCAGTCGAACTCAAGAAATGATTGGAAATAAGCTTTTTGTTGACACCAACATTCTAATTTATCTTCTTAATGGCGACCCGGAAATCACACAAATTCTTGATGGCAAGCAACTAGTAATATCTGTAATCACTGAACTTGAATTACTGGCAGTACCGAACTTATCAACTGAAGAACAGTCTTTGATTGAGCAACTGATCAGCGAATGTCAAGTGCTCAACATCAACTCAGGTATCAAGAAAGTAACTATAGAATTTCGGAAATCAAGAAAACTGAAACTACCTGACGCAATTGTAGCGGCATCATCTTTTTACAGCAAATTACCTTTGCTCACCGCAGATAAAGCATTTGACAAAGTTGAAGAATTAGATGTAATCATTTATTCGGCTGAATAAAGATCATAACATGCTGTGATGAAATCATGCTTTGATAGTGCTAGACGAAAGTTTCATGCATTCGGGAAGCCCTGCCAATTCTGCGAATTGGCCTATTGAGAAATAAAAAAGGTAATAGCCCACTTCGCAGAGTTGGCTATTTAGTAGACGAAACATTATCTTCACAAAAACGCACGATTCATACAGAGGCGTCATGGTCAATTAGATTCAGCAAAAAAATAAGTCAACCAGTTTTTCATACAGCGTCAAAAAATCTTGGAACTTATCTACAGTACATTTAGTTAGGCGTATGTCCAGCTATTCGAGACGAAAGATCAACCAATCTGTCCATGTCACGTTGGGCATAGTTTACATTAATACGAACCATTGATTTCCATCAAAATAGTTATCAAAGATGACAGGAGGTAGTATGCCCAAACTAGTAACAAGATGAAGGACCAATCAAAAACACATCAACCTCACACATCGTCCTACACAGGCGTTACATTTCATAAGCTTCGGATCATTTACGTATATTTTTAGCTCATATCGTATCAAACTTATCGTTTCATTATCGTATATTTACGGATCATATCGTATCATTTTAAATGAAAGTATGCAATTTTGAATTAGATTTTAACTGGGAACTGGTCAACAACATCAGCAAACTGGATCGATTTGATGCTTCCTGGAATTCAATCGAAAAAAGAGAAGGTCAAAGCCTTAAACAGCTAAAGTCTATCGCAACTGTCAGAAGTGTTGGTGCTTCTACACGCATTGAAGGATCGAAGATGAGTGATGAAGAGGTTGATATTTTATTACGGAATCTTTCTATCGACAAATTAACCGAAAGAGATAAACAAGAGGTCGCTGGATATTTTGAAGCTTTAGATATTATTTCGGAATCATACAATGACATACGAGTAACAGAAAACGAAATAAAAAACCTTCACAATATCCTTTTGAAATATAGCGAAAAAGATCAATGGCATAAAGGTGATTATAAGCAGCACAGTAATAATGTGGAAGCAAATTTACCTAATGGTACCAAACAACTGATTTTTGAGACAACTCCTCCTGGTTTTGAAACAGATGATGCAATGAGGTCTCTATTCGAATGGTACAATAGAGATACTCAAACACACCAACTCGTCAAAAGCGCTCTTTTCTCCTACGAATTTGTTTCCATTCACCCTTTTCAAGATGGCAATGGCAGACTGAGTAGATTATTAGCCAGTCTACTCCTTCTAAAAGGCGGGTATAAATGGATTCAGTATGTCAGTTTCGAACATGAAATTGAAAGTCGAAAACCCGAATATTACAGAGAATTAAGAAGCTGTCAAGCCCAAAGGCCAAATGAGAATGTAACAACTTGGATCAATTTCTTTTTCAGTGTTTTAATGAATATTCAAGAACAGCTTTTGGCCAAACTGGAACAAACCGGAACAACTTCAAAATTGTCCCCACGAGAAAAGTCAATATTGGCATTCATTTCAGACCATGCAGGATGCAAATCAGGAGACATTGCTAAAAATCTTGACATTCCAAACCCTACTGTTAAACGTGTACTTAGTGATTTGCTAAGTTTGAATTTAATCGAACGTCATGGAACCGGTCCTGGAACAAATTATTCTTTACTGTAAAAACAAAATGTAACAAACGATATAGCACATGCCTCTAATGAGCAGTTGGACAGTGATTGAATAAACCGAAAACTTTAAGGATATTTGAAAGTCCAAGGTACATGCCATAGCTGGACGTCATGGTCAATTAGATTCAGCAAAGAAATAAATCAACCAGTTTTTCATACACTGTCAAAAAAACCTGGAACTTATCTACAGTACATTTAGTTAGGCGTGTGTCCAGCAGTTCGAGACGAAAGATCAACCAATCTGTCCATGTCGCGTTGGGCATAGTTTACATTAATACGAACCATTGATTTCCATCAAAATATCAAAGAAAACCATAATGAAAAAAGCGCTTTACATTTTCTTTCTACCTTTAGTTCTCCTGTCTGCATGCCAGCAAAGCAAACCCTCAGAAAATCAGAAGCAGGCCACTGTTCAATTTCAAAACAAAGGCCATGAACTGATCTATGGTATGGTGGAGAGAACTGGAAGTTATCAAGACCTTTTGGACAAAAAAGATGTGGTGTACACCTACACGTACCAAACACCAGATGGTAAGACAGACGTTTCTTCAGAACAATACATTTTTGATGGGGAGTTGTCCATGGGCACTTACCTCAAGCATGAAAGAACCTTACCGCAATTGGATGGTGCCTTTACTCAAGGATACAATGGCAAAGAGTTCTGGCTCAAACATCAAGAAGTATACGTGAAAAATGAAGAATTTATGAAACGCGTTCAGTTCAACAGAAAGACAAACTTCTACTGGTTTGCCATGTTTCAAAAATTACTCGATCCAGGGCTGAATTATGAACATCTTGGCAAAAAACTCATTGGAACCAAAACCTACGATATTGTGACTATCACCTTCAACTCCGAAAACGGTAAACCTACTGATACCTACCAAGTTTATATCAACCAAGAGACATCACTGGTAGATCAGTTTCTATTTACAGTGGCGGACTTCAATATGATGGAGACCCCATTGCTCATGCAGGTAGAATATGAAGAGATAGACGGTCTACCGATACCCAGCCAGAGAAAGTATAAAAGATCCACCTGGGATGCCGAAGTAAGTGATGCACCTTGGGTCATTGTGACTTGGACTGACATCAAATTCAATACTGGACTTAAACGAAGCATGTTCGATAAGAATTGAATTAATAATCAGATCTATATTTATCTGGTTTATCAAATCATTGAAATACTACCCGACTCGTGCATTTGTAACAAGAGACTCTCCCCTGGTCTAATTAGGACTTCAACTTGTCCCAAAGCATACCTCCTTTGAGTTTCAGCTTGTCCATAGTGCTCATGTTGGTCAGCTGGGCGAGCATCTTTTCCTTGATCAAATCAATGGCCTTTAGTGGTCTTACCATCACCTTGAATTCCGTGATTTGGCCTGCATCACTCCAGGTGATCAAGTCTATGCCATCTATCAGAATCCCATCAATTTCCGCATTGAATTCCAACATGGCATTTTGCTCTTGAACTATTTTTTTGATGTATTTGAAATAAACTGCCTCATTAAACATTTGAAAAGCAGCAGTCAGGTACATCAGGGTCAAGCGCCTTCCCTCTTGCGGCTTGAAAACAATGGGAGAATGAAACACGCAATTATCATCAATGATCTGCTCTAATAGACTGATGTCTTTGGTTTCAAGCATTTGATGCCACTGGGCTAAAGGTGATTTGTTCATTAGACTAAGGTAAATGGTTTTTGGGTCACTAAAAATCACCATTCATGTAAAACTAATAACGGCACAGTTGCATCTTCGTAATAGCAGTTAATCAAAAAACTCAACACTCATGCTAACAGACTATATCAAAGTAACACTCAGAAGCCTATCCAAGAATAAACTCATTTCATCCATCAACATACTAGGCTTGGCGATCAGTTTGTCTGCCTTTATATTTATTACCCTTTATATCAAAAAAGAACTCAGCTATGATACAGGCCACCCCCATGCTGATCGACTGTATAGAATAGCCGAAATCATCAAGAGCGACAACTTTACGGAAAACTCTGCCAGCTGTCCGCCAAACACAGGTAAGTTTTTACTCAAGGACTTTCCAGATGATATCGAATACATGACCAGATTTTTCGATTTTCAGAACCCCATCGTCACCATCCAACTCGAAAATCAAGAACTGTACAATGAAAAATATGTCTACTTCACAGACTCTGCTGTTTTCGATATGATGGATTTCGAATTGATTAAGGGCAATAAGGAAACGGTGCTGGATGCACCCTGGAAAACTGTAGTATCCGAAGCAATAGCCAAAAAATACTGGGGAGAGGAAAATCCAATTGGAAAAAAAATTACCAGAGTAGGTTTTCAAAATCAATTTGAAGTGACTGGGGTATACAAACAAAATTCAGTATCACATATCAAAACGAACATATTGCACTCGTTTGCCACAGTAGATGCCTTTCCATTCTTACAACAAAACTGGGTATGGAATCCAGCATGGACATACATCACCTTGAAAGAAAATGTATCTGCTAAAAACTTCGAAGCCAAATTTCCTGAATTTATAGAAAAATACTACGATCCCAGATCCAAGGATGGGACTTCACATTATTTGATCCCTATAGAAGACGTGCATTTGAAATCTCATTTGGAATTCGAAATGGCACCCAACAGTGACATCAAATACGTGTACATCTTTGCTTCATGTGCTGTCTTTCTGTTGATCATTGCCATGGTGAATTTTGTAAATCTCTCTACTTCTTATTCTCTCTTGCGAGGAAAAGAAATTGGTGTCAGAAAGGTCACTGGTGCCACCAAGAGTCAGCTCATCATTCAATTTTTAGCGGAGTCTATCATTATTGCTTTCATTGCCTATTTTATTGCGCTGGGCATTTCCTTTGTATCTATATCTTACTTAGAACCTTCCTTAGAAATTGGCGTTGGCGAGCTATTCAATTTGAAGATGCTTTCTATCATGACGGGCATTGTATTTCTGATTGGCTTTCTGTCAGGAGTCTATCCAGCCTTCTTTATTTCATCGTTTGATCCACTGGTGGTATTCAAGGGCAAAATGATCTCACAAGGCAGTGGAAAGGTTCTGAGAAAAGTATTAGTGATTGCTCAATTCACGATTGCTATTGTACTCATCATATTCACTTATGTGACCTATAATCAATTGGCCATGATGAACAACAAAGACTATGGCTTTGACGCAGATAAAATCATGGTACTGGACGTGGCGAATACCAGAATAGGACAAACCTATGACGCCTTCCGAACCCAGCTCATGAGTAACGTGGCCGTTGAGAATGTGACGGTCATGAGTGATATTCTGGCCGTCAACAATAACAATCATGAATTCAACCATGAAGGCATGGCTGCAGGTGTCTGGAACTACTATCCGGCATTGGTTGTAGATGAGGAGTTTGTATCTTCTTTGGGAATGGAAATCATAGCCGGGAGAGACTACTCAGTGAAATACGCCAGAGAAGACTCTATGTCCATGATCGTAAACAAAACACTGGCTAAGACATTGGGCTATGCCAATCCAGAAGATGCCATTGGTCAAAGAATGGTGTCGAGAGGAGGTAACGAGAAAATCATAGGCGTGGTGGAAGATTTCAATTACAAATCCTTGCACTCTCCCATTGGCCCCTTTGCGCTGGACATCAGGAGAAACAGGCAGAATAACAATGGCAATTTCTTCACTCGTCATATTGCGATCCGATTGAACAATACAGATCAGGCAACATTGACCCATCTGGAAGAAGTATGGAAAAAGAACGTCAACAATGTCCCGTTCACTTACAAAATGCTGGATGATGAATTGAGAAAACTGTATCAAGAGGAAAACAATATGGGTTCTATTTTGGGCACCTTTGCGATACTTACAGTAATCATTGCATGCTTAGGACTATTCGCTCTGGCATCATTCATTGCGCAGCAAAAAATGAAAGAAATAGGTATCAGAAAAGTACTAGGAGCCAATTTCTTGAAACTGTTCTATGTTGGCTACAAAGAGCAATTCATTTTGATTGTTATTGCATTTATTTCTTCCATTCCTATTAGTTATTATTTCGTAGAAGGCTGGCTAGATGATTTTGCCTACAGAATCAATATTGGCGTTTGGCCTTATGTATTGGCAGGCACATTGGCCATTGTCATTTCTTCAGTTACTGTATTAAGCAACTTTTACAAGGTGATTATATCTAATCCTTCCGAAGTATTGAGGGATGAATAAAAAAAGGGTCAGTGAATAGCTGAAAATAAAAAGGTCGTCTAATTGAAAAGGCAGCCACTCAATCTTGGTGATGGCGAAGCTCATTTGATCATTTACAAATCTCCCTAATGATTGGATGACTTCGCTTTTTTATGTTTTCTATCCTGATATTGCCTATTGTGAATGACCTAGAAAATGAGTAACTTATTACCCACCAAAATTCTACTAGCCATGGTCAAAAGTTATCAAGGAGCCCAAATTGAAAAGGATACCTCAGTCGAAACACAACCCGTATCAGTCAGTGATTATATGTCCACCAGACTCATCACTTTTCACCCAGAACAATCTATGATGGAGGTAGTAGACCAACTCCTTAAACATCGAATCTCTGGAGCACCTGTGGTGAACGATCAAAAAGAATTGTGCGGAGTGATATCAGAAGGAGATTGTTTAAAAGAAGTAGTCAAAGGCAAATACCACAATCACCCAATCATGGATGGTAAAGTAAAAGATCACATGGCTCAAAATGTGATTACCATCCTTCCAGGTACCAACATTTTCGAAGCCGCCAATATGTTTTTGGAAAAGAAAATCAGACGGTTTCCTGTTTTGGATGAGACAGGTAAATTGGTAGGGCAAATCAGTCAAAAAGATATTATGCGTGCAGTTAAAAATATAAAAAGCGAGAACTGGCGATAGCCAATACTCGCTTTCATTAAGTATTTTTGGATTACTTCAACTGTGACAGCCCCACAAATACTTTGTCTAAAATAGCCTCATCCTTGAAATAACCTCTTTCATTATCTGAGGAATGAAATACCCATTCCCCTTCCATTTGATATCCATCAAATAAAATTGTTTGACCATTATTCAAATCAATAGCTGCTGACATCACTGGTACTGCCAATTGTTTTTCCTCATCCATAAATTGTTTGCCAGATACATAACCCAATCCGTTCAAGTATTTGGTCACGGAAACAGAATCTGTAGACTGACCATTGGCCATCCAAGTCTCTCCCACTCGCTCTAACCTAAAAGATGAGTCTGATGGATAGTTGAAAGTAACAGAAGCCACAGAATCTTTTTTGATTCTAGCCAATACCTGATCACGATAAGCTGATGGATCTGAGGACACTGAGAATCCCATGAAGTCTTTAGCCACGTACACTTCTTGGTCTTCAAAGAGCCTCACAAATGTATGATAGGCTTGCTGGCCTTCCATGCCAAATCTTCCAATTACCAAATCCAGCGTCTGGTCTCCACCTTCATATACCTTCACTCTGGTGCCAGTAGAATCTACCTGATAGTCTTTCCATTTAGCCTCTGATTTAGTAGCCATTCTGGAAGGTTTGATGCTCAACAGCGCATATAGTGCATTGTCTACCGCAGTCGGACTGGCCATTACTTTTTTGCCGTTGGCAAGTGTCAGTTCCCATTCGCCTTGCACTTTGTCAAGCTGCACATTTTTATGGTCTGGTGCTTCCACACTGATCTTAGTCACTTTCGCCGTATCAATCTCAACCAGCTCAGTCCTTAGCGATTTGCTCTTGCTTCTGTTTCCAGAAAAGTCCACCACAAAATAGATGAGACATAGGGCAATCAATAGCCCAACTAATTTTCCATTAGATAATTTCTTCATTGCTAACTGATTAAAATTTTCCTTCCATCCATTTTTGCTTCTTACTCATATACTGCTGTCTGCGAATGAATGCATAAACAAATACCAACAAGATTGGAATCACTACGTTGCCGTATTTGATCATTTCACGTGTTCCATCCTCCACAGCCTCCAATGGTCTGTTCGTAATCCCTTTGGTTCTCAAATCAATCAGTCCAGTATCGTCAGATAGCCAGTCGATCGCATTTGATGCGAAGTTAACATTATCCTCACTGATTTGTTGGGGAGGATTTCCATTGACAATGAACTGGCCGTTAGCAATCACCACCAATTTGGATTCTTGATTACCTGCCAATGCACCTTCCAAGGCTACAGCCAAAGTCTGTGTTCCTTCTCTAAAATCATTTTCAGTCCACCTTTTTTGAATATCAAGGCCAGAAGGCGTAGGCGCCAGACCAGACATTTCTGAAGTCAACATCAAAGGACTGTAAGTCATTGTGGAATCATTCCCTGTATAGTTAATAGCGCTGACAAATGGAAGCATGAGAGACTCCAAGCCACTGGTCGTTGGGTGTTCTGGAAAGTCATTGACCATTGGAAAATAAGGAAATTTCAATTGTGAACGATAGGTAAAAACCCCATTGTTTTGTTGCACACTGACAGAACCACTTTGTGCATCCACGACAAATTGGCTCCCTAAATTCAAATTTTTATTTCTCAACCAGCCTTCTAGCCCAATATCATTGGCTTTGCTCAATCGGCCACTTTGCAGGTCACCATTCATATTGGAATATGCTAAAAACACAGCGCCTCCTTTACTCATGAAATCATCTATTTTGGAAAACTCCATGGCGGAAATCGTGTCACTGGGATTGATGATGGCCAAAGTACGGACATAAGAAGGTACTTCAGTTTTTTCTTTCAAATTGATAGTTTCTACTTCGTAAAGCACAGTAAGCTGTTGTGCAAGTTGAGCTACTTCTTGCAAAGAAGGTTCTCCATGGCCTTGCAGCAAAGCCACTTTAGGTTTATCAGTGACAGCAAGTTTCTTTATAGAAGTGGTCAGACCATACTCCATGTCTACACCAGGCTGAACTACTGGGATAATCTCCTTTTGATCACCCATCATTAACACAGCTCCCATATAGGCTTTCAGTTGCTGGACTTGATCTTTTTCAGATACATTGATGATGATGGGTTGAATACCACTTTGTTGTGCCTCTGCTTCGAGTGTTTCATCTTCATTGGGACTGATGAACTCATAGACAATATTGCCTCCACTCCTGTTTTCATATTCTAGCAATAGATCTTCGAAATCCTGTCGATTGCTAATCAGCTGTGTTGGCAGGTCTTCCGAAAAATAGGCTTTTACAGTAATGACATCATCCAGATTGGTCAGTATATCATCAGTAGCCTTACTCAAAGTATAGCGCTGATCTTCTGTAAAATCTAATCGGAAATATAGTTTCGAAGAAATCATGTTTACCACTACCAAAATGAGTGCAAACACCATTAATCTGATTATTACAGTATTTTTCTTCATGTTCTTAATTCTTTATGCTTTTTGTTCTTCTTCAGATTTAGGATTGCCAATTGCGTCTTGACAACATCGCTTGTGCGAAGGTCAACCCTACGCCAATCACAGAAAAGAAATAAATCAAATCACGGCTATCTATTACACCTCTAGACAAGGAGTCGAAGTGTGTTCTCATACTTAGATAGTTCAATACATTACCAATACCACCTCTGAAGGTGAATCCCATAATATCAAACAGTAGTTGAAAGAATATACCTACTAACAAGGCAATCAAAAAAGCTACAATTTGATTATTGGTGATAGAACTAGCAAATAAGCCAATACTGATGTAACCCGCCGACAACAGCAACAAACCCATATATCCACCAATCATGGCGCCATGATCTACAGATCCCAGTTGGCTCACTGTTGCATAATATGGAATCGTGCAGGTCAGTGCTATGACTACCAGTAGTAAGCAGGCCATAAATTTGCCAGTTACGATTTCCCAATCTGAAATTGCTTTTGTGCTCAAGAGCTCAATGGTGCCAGATCGGGTTTCCTCTGCCAACATCTTCATAGTCAGAGCTGGAATAAAGAAAAACAGCGTCCAAAAGCCGATCTGGAAGAATACCTGCAGATTGGCCTGCCCCATCAGAAAAACATTGTTGCCTGTAAGCCAGGTAAAGAATCCTGTGAACCCCAAAAACATGATGATGATTACATAGGCAATCAACGAATCAAAAAATGAGGCTAATTCTCTTTTGGTGATAATCCAAATTTTGTTCATTTCTTACGTTTTTAGTTCGTTAAATCTCTAAATACATCCTCCAACTGGGTCTCAATACCAGTCATCTCCAGGAGGTACCACTTTTTGCTCACACACAAATCGAAAATGGCTTTTCGTGATTCCTTTTCAGGCTTGCTCTGCACTGTAAATATTCCAACTTTTCCGTCTATGGCAGTTACCGTCTCTACAGAAGCCAGTGCAAGCAATTCCTTCTTCACTTCTTCGTCCTCAGCTTCTATGCTCACATGGAGTAGCTCCTGTCCTTGCGATTGCTTGCGCAAAGTTTCTGATGATCCATCTGCGACAATACGGCCTCTATTGATGATCAAAATTCGATCACAAGTGGCCTCTACTTCTGACAGAATATGAGAACTCAGAATAACTGTTTTCTCTTTACCTAGTTTCTTAATCAGTTTTCTAATTTCGATAATCTGATTAGGATCAAGGCCTGTAGTAGGTTCATCCAGAATTAAGACCTCAGGGTCGTGAATCATAGCTTGTGCCAAGCCTACCCTTTGGCGATATCCTTTGGAGAGTTCATTGATTTTTTTGTGCTTCTCTAAATCCAATCCACACATCTCGATCATTTCAGCGATTCGAGTAGAAATTTTGGATTTTTCTACCCCTTGGATTTCTGCAGCAAAGCGCAAATACTCCACAATGGGCATATCCGTATACAGTGGATTGTTCTCTGGCAAATAGCCAATCTTTTTCTTTACTTCTTCAGGTTGATCCAGAATAGACAAGTTGTCCAATCTCACATCGCCCGAACTTGGAGACATATAGCAAGTAATCATTTTCATGGTTGTACTCTTCCCAGCGCCATTGGGTCCAAGAAAACCTACTACTTCTCCCGTTTTGATTTCAAACGAGATGTTGTTTACTGCTTTTTGTTCTCCGTACTTTTTGGTCAGATTTTCAATTACTATCGACATGTACTAAAACAGATTGAGTTCAATATTTTTTAAACTGAGTCCGCAAGTATAGAAAGTGAGTTTTAAATTTTCAAGAAATGAAAAATGGATGATGTTAAATTTTGTTAAGCTCGCTTCTGGAGCAACCCTGATAGGGTTTAGAACCCTATCAGGGTTCCAATACATTTACTCAAACCAACTTTTGGCCACAATATGTGCAATCCCCGTTTGCGTATGATCCAATGCGTGCAACCAACACCCTTCTTGTTGATCAAAATAAGACTTTGACACAAACGCGTCTCCATATTTGCCTTCGTGCTTGAAAGTAATATCTATTTTTTTCAGGGTGTGATGCTCAAGATATTCCCCTCCCAAACTGTCCAAGATCCATTGGTAGTACTTGATGTTATTGACGTGATCATTGATATCCATATCAAACCATGAGACCTGAATATCTCTGGATCTCTCAGTTCGTTTCTTGTCGTATTTTACCTTATGAATAATTGGAGCCACATTATTTCGATCCACTACAAAATCAGCTGCTTTGATATCATCAGGAATGGCAATCAATTTCCTTTCATTGATATCCATCACCAACCAATTGGAAGTGGCTTCTACCAGCAGTTCTCCACCTGGACCCCAAACTCGAAAATCACGTTTGGTGAAATACTTATCCATATCAGCTGGCCAAGTCTCGACTTTAATTTCTTCTTTGTGAACAGGCAGTCGATAAATTTCTAGTTTCATCCTATTCATCACCCAAGTGATGTTGTTTTCCATCAAATCAACAGTAGAGAAGCCGAGTGCAGTCGCATTGGACCAAGCTGCTTCCTGCATGTGATCTAGCAAATTTGGGAGTTTGATAGTCTTATGCTTGGTACAGTCTTTTGATGAGACCAGTACCTGATGATAATAGATGGAATCTTCCATTTGGGTTGATGTGGTTAATGAAGTTGAAAAATAATTATTCAAAAACTAATTATTGGTCTATCAGACAATTTTCCAACCCCTATTCAAGTGGCTCTGAAAGAGTTCTGGCAATTTTTTGTTTTCGTATAAGAATGACAACTGAAACTTGAGCAAAAAGATTACTCCTACCCCAGATTTGTACATAAAAAAACCATCCCGAAAAGTATCGAGATGGTTTCTTGAGTGTAAGCGTGATGCTTATTATTTTTCTTCTTTGTCTTCCTTCTTAGTAGCAGCTTCGGCCGCCGCAGCTTTTTTGGCCGCTGGCTTTTTTGCAGCAGTTTTCTTAGCAGCTGGTTTTGTATCTTCTTTAGCTTCAGCGTCCTTTTTTGGTGCAGCCTTTTTCTTAGGAGCAGCTTTTTTAACTGGCGCTTCTACTACAGCAGCCTCAGGTGCTTTCGTTTCTTCTTTAGCAGCTTTTGGTGCTTTAGCAGCAGATTTGAACCCTTCTTTCATTTGCTCAATATCTACTTGCTTGATCACTGGCGTAGCGCTCAATCTTTGGATTGTAGCTACTTTACCCTTTGCAACCACTTTATTTCTTCTTCCTTTTCTTTTTAATCTTGTTACAGCCATTGTTCTGCTATTAATTTTCGAGGTGCAAATCTATACTAATTGATTTTTAATTCAAAGTGGAGCTTTAGGTTATTTGAATTATTTCAGTATTGATTTCAAAAGACATAAAAAAGCCGAATCACACAGTAGCAATTCGGCTCCTTTTTGAGTTCAAAAACTCTTAGACCGTTTCTCCTGCTTTATTTTCTGTATTCATAATTTCTGTCTGACGCTTGATCGAATTGTCATGGATCAATTCATACAAATGCTTGACAAACTCTTCTTTCAGCAACACATTTTTACCTTTCTGAATACGATCATTCATGATCTCTTCATATCTATTGACTTGAAGGATGGTAATGTTGTGTTCCTTCTTATGAAGAGCGATCTCTTCTGCTACTTGCATTCTGGCCCCCATCACTTCAAGCAGTTCGTTGTCGATTTTATCAATTTTAGATCTCAACTCCTTCAATCTCAATTCGAAATCTACATTTTCAGTGGCAGGTTCCCTGATGATCAGACGATCCAAAATACCAGCCAATGTTTTAGGAGTAATCTGCTGTTTGGCATCACTTAAGGCATTGTCTGGATCGATGTGAGACTCAATCATGATCCCATTCATTTGCATGTCAAATGCCTTTTGTGAAATCGGCTCAATCAATGTTCTGTTACCTGCAATGTGACTGGGATCACATACGATTGGCAATGCAGGAATGATTCTTTTCAATTCAATCGGAATCTCCCAAGACGGATCGTTTCTGTACTGTGAACCACTCATTGGCGAGAAGCCTCTGTGAATGCCTCCTAGCTTGGTGATACCTGCCTGATTGATTCTTTCCAAGGCACCAATCCACAATTGCAAGTCTGGGTTAATTGGGTTTTTTACCAATACTGGCACGTCATATCCTCTCAAAGCATCTGCTACTTCCTGTACGGCAAATGGATTGACTGTAGTGCGCGCACCCACCCAAAGAATGTCCACACCAAACTTCAAGGCCAACTCTACATGCTCAGCTGTAGCTACTTCTACAGCTGTTAATAAACCAGTTTCTTCCTTGGCTTTTTTCAACCACTTCAAACCAACCACTCCGATACCTTCGAAAGCGCCTGGCCTAGTTCTAGGTTTCCAAATACCTGCTCTCAATACTTTGATATTGGTGTGCTCTTTCAGTTGTCTGGCTGTTTCCAACACCTGCTCTTCGCTTTCTGCACTACAAGGTCCAGATATCACTAAGGGTTGGTCGAGTCCTTCGATCCAATTTTCCAGTGGGGATAAAGTTAATTTTACGTCCATGTCTTTATACTCTAAATAATTTGATTCAGTTTTTCTCTTTCTTTTGATTTATCATTGATCCCATCTAAAACTCGACGGATCTCATTGGCATTCTCCATACAATCCATCATGGCTTCTTCCTGCCCTTCATCAATCATATTTTTAAATGCCTTTAAATTTTCTATATAAGCCCCCAAGGAGTCTGATATGTGTTTTTGGTTTTGTTTGAATATAGGCCCCCACATTTTAGGTGAACTCTTCGCCAAACGAACGGTAGATTCAAACCCACTACCAGCCATATTGAAAATGGTGGCTTCATCCTTCTCAATCTCTAATACGGTTTGTCCCAAAACAAATGAACTGATGTGAGACAAATGAGAGACATAGGCAATGTGCAAATCATGCGACTTGCTATCCATTTCTACCACATGCATATCCATGGCTTCTAAGCAAGCTTTCGCTAACAAATATGAAGATTCCTGACTTTCTTCCTTGTCGCAGATTATCCCTGTTTTTCCGTCAAACAAAGAATCAAATGCCGCCTCTGGCCCAGAATTTTCAGTACCGGCAATGGGGTGGGCAGCTACAAAGTTTTTTCGATTGATATGCCCCAGAACTGCTCCACAAATACCTGATTTAGTAGAACCTAGATCTATGACTGTAGTACCTTCTTCTATCCGATCCAACACACTTGGTAATAACTTTCTGATAGAATCCACAGGAATTGCTAATATCACCAAATCCGAAATGGCCAATGCTTTTGGCAATACCAGCGTATCATCTACCAAACCCAAAGCTTTGGCTTTATCTGCATGTTCGTCATTGACATCCACACCAATCACTTGATCAGCAAATCCACTCTTCTTTAGTTTGAGTGCTGCAGAGCCACCAATCAGTCCCAGTCCTATAATTGATACGATCATGCTTTTATCATTTCTAGCCGTTCAATGGCTGCATTAAACATTTCTTTATTTGAACAGAGTGATATTCTAATATAGCCTTCACCATTAGAACCAAAAATGGTTCCAGGAGTGATAAATACAAATCGCTCTTGCAAAATTTCTTCTATGAATTCTTCACTCTTTCTGCCTACAGGTATCTTGGCCCACATAAACATACCAGACTGCTTCACGTCATAGCTACATCCCAGAATATCCAATATTCTTTCAGCCAATTTTCTTCTTTGAGCATATTCCAGATTCACGTTTTCAAACCATGAATCAGGCAAATTCAAGGCTTCTACAGATGCCTCTTGCACAGGTTTGAACATCCCAGAATCCACATTAGATTTTACCCTCAAAATAGCATTCACATACTCTTCTCTTCCACAAACCATTCCTACTCTCCAGCCAGCCATGTTAAACGCCTTACTCATCGAGTTAAGCTCTAAACAATTCTCATTAGCTCCTTGCACTGACAACAAACTCATCGGATGGTCATTGAGGATGAAACTGTACGGGTTGTCGTTTACGACTAGAATGTTATGCTTCTGAGCAAATAGTGCTAATTGCTCAAATATTTCTTTGGTCGCTCTCTGACCCGTTGGCATATTGGGATAGTTGACCCACATCATTTTGGCAGCAGCCAATGTGTTTTTGTCCAGATTCTCCAAATCAGGAAACCAGTTGTTTTCTTCTTTCAGATCAAAAGAGACTACATTGGCACCCATCATCTCGGCAGCCGTTTTGTATGCGGGATAACCTGGATTAGGAATCAATACGGTATCTCCTGGATTTAAAAATGCCATTGAAATATACATTACGCCTTCCTTAGAACCCAATAGGGGCAAAACTTCAGTAACGCTATCCAAGGTGACGTCATAATGACGGCTATAGAAGTTGGCAATAGCACTTCTCAATTCAGGGATTGATCGATAAGACTGATAGGCATGCGTATTTGCTTGACTGGCACTGTGTACCAATTTGTCCGTTACCTGCTTGGCAGGTGGCAAATCAGGACTTCCAATACCCAAATTGAGCACATCACATCCCCGACTGTTCATCTCCCTGATCTCGTCGAGCTTTTTTGAGAAGTAATATTCTTTTACTTCCGCGATTCTATTAGCTACCTCTATCATACCGTTGGTATATTTCCTTTTTTATATTCTCCATGCACCTTCACGAGTTCAGCTTTTGCGCTCAACGCATGTAGTGCGTCTTTATAATTGTCATAATCCTCCCATACCACATCTATATTAAACGCATATTGGTACGGTTTGCCCAAAATAGGCATGGATTGTATCTTGGTTAGGTTGATGCCATTGAGCTTAAATATCAACAACACGTCAGCCAATGCTCCTGGATCGTGCTTTGTAATCACTCTCAAGGACGCCTTTTGTGGCACTTGATCATGGCCATTCATTCGACTTTTGATAATCAAGAACCTTGTATAGTTCTTTTTGTTCGTTTCGATATTACTATCCAGGATGTCCATTCCGAAAATCTCTGCCGCTTTTTTACTGGCAATTGCCCCTGCATTCTCCAGACCTTTATCACGAATCATCTTTACGCTATCTGCTGTGTCATCGTATTCAGACAACTTGATCTGTGGATAGTTTGCCAGAAAGTCAGCACACTGAAGCAAAGCCATGGGGTGAGAAAATACCTGATCTAAATCCTCAGCTTTTTTGCCTTTGTGCGCAATCAAGTTCATTTCTATGCGTGTATAGATTTCTCCAGTGATTTTCAGGTCGTATTCATTGATCAAGGCATAGTTGGGTAAAATGGTTCCTGCTATGGTATTTTCAATGGCCATCACACCATAGTCCATCGTTTTGGCTTGGATAGACTTAGCCAATGACCTAAAGTCATGAAATGGCTGGATCGCAATTTCCTTATCTACGAAGTACGAACTCGCTGCTTCGTTGTGAAATGATCCCTCTACCCCTTGTATGCCTATTTCCATTTGTTTGTCTGATTCAATTTTTGGTAAAAAAAAAGCCCCGAATAATTTCGGGGCTTTGCTATATTTCTTCAAAAACACTAAAGAACTATTCTCTCAACCCCTTTGCTATCGCATAGAAATAAAAAAAATAATAGTTCCAAAAAAATGTTCTTGTGTTGTTCATCTTGTTATTTAACGTTTCAAATGTGCTCATCAAATTTTTAATATCAAAACTTATCAAAGAAAAAAATAGCACATTTTCAATTATTCAAGAAAACACTATCATATTTTGCAATTATTCTATCAAATTCTGCAGAGTTGCTCTAATTTGCAACTTTATTGAATCATGGCGCATTATGCACAAGTGGCTCTCTATTGTCCTCATCTCTCGAATTGTTCGGGTGATCCATTAAGATGAGAGCAACTGTATCCGAAACGAGTACCTGAGAAATAATGTGACAATGACCCAAACAAACTTAGCTGTCATTTCGACTATCAGGGGATATCTAAAGCAATCCAATCTGTGATGATTAGATTGCTCACTATCACTCAGAATGTCAAAGAAAAAAGAATTAGTGCCTCAGCGTTTTACAAAACTTAATTAAAGGATTTATGTCTCCATTAAAGACACTTGTCATTATCTTATTTTTAGCCTTTACCTGGCAATCATCAAGCGCCCAAGGTATCGTCAAACGTGAAGCACTGACCAGTATGGATCGTGGTGTGGAAGCCATGGAAGCTGGCTATTATGAAGCTGCTGATCAGTTTTTTAGAGATGCGTTGAGTAAAATGACCAAGTTGCCTAGTAATCTGGCTTATTACTTTGGAAGAAACTCCTACCATCTGGGCAAGTACAAGCAAGCCATCAATTGGTTGAATAAATATGTGGAACTCAAAGGCAACACAGGTCAATACAATGATGAAGTAAGAGAGTACTTAGAACTTGCCAACGATGCTTTTAAAAAGCTACGGGAAGATGAAATAGGTCGTACGCAAAAACAATTGACCACCCAAGGATATTTTGATTGCCCTTCTGACTATATGCATTGCCCCTTATGCAATGGTACGGGGGTACTTATTACGCCTGGCAAATTTGGCGCTGTGTATCAAACTTGTCCCTATTCTGGGCTCTCTGGAAAGCTCACTTGTGACGAGTACAATCAATATCTGAGAGGAGAATTAGAGAAGAAGTCTGAGTGATTTTTCAATTTGATAATTTGAAGATTGACTTAACGGAAAAATGAAAGTCGACAATTTAAAGCAAGGCTTTTTTGGGATTGGAATACAGAATGGAAAAACGCCTGAGAACCTGGGTGTGCTATGGCGATCAGCACAAAATATGGGAGCAAGTTATATCTTCACCATAGGCAAACGATATGCGAAACAAGCCAGTGACACCCATAAAGCGACTGGTGCCATGCCTTACTTCCATTACAAAGACTTTGATGAATTCTATAAACAACTACCGAAAGGTGCTATGCTAGTAGGTGTAGAACTAGACGACCGTGCTGTTCCTCTAGAAACTTTTGAACATCCCAAAAAATGCGTTTATCTCCTAGGAGCTGAAGACCATGGCCTGCCCAAAAAGGCGCTAGAAAAAGCCCATCATTTGGTGAAGTTTAACACTACCCTTAGTATCAATGTAGCTGTTGCCGGCAGCATCGTCATGTATGATCGCAATCTAAAAAGCAGTCTATAATAGCCAGTCAAAAAGCTTACGCTATTTTCTATTTTGAAAAATAGTCTGGTATCACCTCCTTGATCTTATCTACAGTTTCTTTTACAGATTCTTTACTCATTCCACCTGCGGCATTGGCATGTCCGCCACCATTGAAGTGATCAGCAGCCAAGGTGTTGACAGGATTTTCCTCGCCTTTGGATCGGAAGGACATCTTCACCATACCCTCTCGTTCTGCAAGCATGATCGCTACTTTCATGCCTTTGATAGACAGAGCCAGATTGGCTAAACTATCCGTATCTCCTTTTTGATAATTGTACTTGGCTAGTTCTTCTTTGGTCAAGGAAATAATAGCTACATGGTAATCCTCTAAAATTTCCAGTTTCTCACTCATAGCATAGCCTTGCAAACGTAAACGACTCTCCGTATTGTTGTCATTGAGTGCTTCGTGAATCAAATGATGCTGCACGCCTGCTGCCAACAATATAGCTACCAATTCATGTGTCCTAGGTTGTACAGCCGGAAATCGGAAACTGCCCGTATCAGTCAAAATACCCAGATACAATGGCGCGCCAATATGCGCATCTAATAGTGCTTCATGACCAGACTCGATCACAAGCTCTGTGATGAGCTGTGCTGTAGAGGACGACGACGTGTCTGACATCATAAGTGTAGCAAAGTCCTGTGGATGGAGATGATGATCTATCATTACTTTCTTGCAAGTAGCCGCTTCCAACAAAGTTTGCATATCTGGCCCGATTCGATCCGTACCATTATAGTCCAAACAGAATATCAGATCTGCCTGCTCAAATGCTTTGGTTACTTGTCCTGGTTGATCTGACATTAGCAATATTGGATCAAGTCCCACCCACTCTAAGGAATCAGGTGCTGCATCTGGGTGACAAACCACAGCTGAAGACCCCAATTTTTCGATAAAACGCAACAACCCCAGCGAACTACCAATAGAATCACCATCTGGCGATTTATGAGAAGTAATCACGATTTGGCTTGCTGAGCGAATTTCAGCTGCAATCTGTTCGTATATATTCATGGAATGCTATCTCTGTATAGAAGAGTGCGAAGGTACAAAAGTGTATATCAATCTTTAAAATCAATCGGGTTTTTAAAATGAATCTGATTGTAGTTGTCCATTCTCCGTAATTGTAGCCTATCAAACATTTCAATTTTTCAAGCACCTCGTCTTGCGCTGACAAAGCAACTTGAACAGTTATAAATTCAATACAGCGCTTAAACAAAGCAAGTTCTATAAAAATTAGACTATATATTTAACGTCAGACCAATATCTGGTTATCAAATCATTGCGCCTAATGTAAAGCATTCAAACATGGAATGTCATTCAACTTTACTAGTAGTCAAAAACCTAGAAGAATCGTTAGATTTTTATGTAAATACTTTGGGTATCTCCTTAATAGAACACCATGGGGACAGTGCTATGCTCATGGCTGGTCGGCACAAAATCGTAATGTTTGAAGGCAGTGCTGAAGCAGTTGAGTACAAGCACGGTCAACAGGCCAATTCCACGTTATTGTTTGCAGTGAATGATTTGGATAAAAAAGTAAACCAACTAAAATCTAAAAATGTGGTCTTCGTCCATCAGATGCCAAACCAAAATAGATGGGGAAGATATTCCGCATTTAGAGACCCCTCGGGTATTGTTCATGAACTCGTGGAGTATTTCTAATGAAACTCTAGCTTAGTTCCTTAGGTTAGGTTCATTGATTCAATCTCCCACAGCTTTATTATCTTGTCATTCAGAGAATCAAAATCATGATAAAAAAAGCAAACCCTGAGAGGCAAACAGTATCTCTAGTGTTAGGCAGTGGTGGTGCCAGAGGCCTGGCTCATATTGGGGTAATTAAGTGGCTAACAGAAAACAACTACGACATTAAAAGCATTGCTGGCTGCTCGATAGGTGCCATGATTGGAGGCGTGCATGCTGCTGGTAAGTTGGATGAACTGGAAGAATGGATGTGTTCCATTACCAAAATGGATATGGCCAATCTACTCGATATATCATGGGGCAATGGTGGGATTTTCAAAGGTGATAAGGTTATTGACACTTTGAAAGATCTGTTGGGTGATGTACAGATTGAAAACCTATCCATTCCCTTTACAGCCGTAGCTGCAGACATGATTACGCAAAAAGAAGTCTGGATCAACAAAGGCTCTCTTTTCGATGCGATTCGGGCGTCCATATCATTACCTTTATTTTTCACACCAGTGAAACGAAAAGACAAACTACTTATAGACGGTGGTGTGCTCAATCCCGTACCCATTGCTCCAACTTTCAATGATCAGACTGATTTTACCATTGCCGTAAATCTAGGTGGCCCATTATTAAAAAAGAATGAAAAAGAACCTGAGGTCGAAGAACAAAAAGAAGGCTGGGGAAAGTTTCAACAGAACATCAAAGACTTCATAGCTAAGTATAGCAACAGTGACGACACCAAAAAAAAGGACTGGAGTATATATGAAGTGGCCGATCGAGCATTTGACACTATGCAAAGTTCCATTGCCAGGATGAAAATCACCACCTACCCACCAGATGTAGAAATAAAAATCGCTCGAAATACCTGTGGTACCTTAGATTTTGATCGAGCGGAGCAAATGATTCATATTGGGTTCGAAAGAGCAAAGGAAGCTTTTGACGCAAAAAATAAAGTGGTATGAATTTTACTCCCTATTAATGGCAAGCCCTCCTCTCATGCGAATTTAAGAATCCATGCCTTCGTCAAAAATAAACAGCTACTTCGTCCAATGGTTTCCTGGTCAGCTGCGGCACGAAAACCTCATCCTCTGCATAGCCTACTGGAAGTAGCAAAAAAGCCCTTTCGTTCTCTGGACGTTCTAATATTTCTTGAAGAAAATTCATTGGACTTGGCGTATGCGTCAGTGTCACCAAACCTGCATGATGAATAGCCGATATCAAGAATCCACAGGCAATACCCACTGATTCATTCACATAGTAATTGTTGTGCTTCTTGCCCTCTTCATCTCTTTCAAATACTCTTTTAAAAACAATAATTAAATAAGGCGCCTTTTCCAGAAAAGGTTTCACATCATCCGTTCCAATGGGTTTCAAATCATCTAGCCAACGTTCACTCATGCGATGCGCATAACTCTCTCGCTCCTCTTCCTCTGCTGCCTTTCTAATTTTGCTTTTGATCTCTGGATTAGACACTACGCAAAATGTCCAGGGTTGCTTATGCGCACCAGATGGAGCCGTAGATGCTGTTTTGATAATATTATTAATAATCTCTTGAGGAACAGGCTTATCAGAAATTTCACGCACAGTTCTCCTACGATCGATCCATTCGAAGTAGTCATGACTTCTTTGGATCATTTCTACTTCTGGATAGCTATCTGGTGTATAGGCTTCGTGAAGATGCCCATTGATTTCTTTGGTTTTCATCAGGAATCTAATTTATAGGCGGTTGTATATTTATCTCTTGAAAGCACAAACTGGCTCTTGACGTGAGCAATATTGGAATTGACAGAAAGGTTGGCCAATATGAACTTTTGATAGGTTTCAATATCTCTGGTAACAATTTTGAGCATATAATCAAAATCTCCAGCAATATGATAGACTTCTTGGACCTCTTTAAATTGGTTCATTTCCTCAATGAATTTTTCCAGGTACGAACGCGTATGATTCTTCAATGAGATGGATACAAATACCGTAAGCTTTCGATCAATCTTTTTATGATTGAGCAGAGCCACATATTTAGCAATTACTCCATCCTTTTCAAGCCTTTTCATTCGCTCGAAAATAGGTGTGGTGGATAAGCCCAATTTCTCTGAAAGTGCCTTATTAGTGATTCTTCCTTCCTCTTGAAGGACGTTCAAAATCTTGATGTCAGTAGCGTCTAACTGTGTCATTTTAGAATTTAATTATTTTGTTAGGTCATTATTATCGCCTGAAAAGGATATAATTCCAAACAATTACACCCATCTATTCTTATCTTCTTAATAATGATAAATCTTTAGAATAATCAGACATCCAAGATAGGTAAAATCTAATTTCGTGCAAGAATTATTTAAAGAATTTTTTAACATCATAGTGTACAGAATAAATATTTTATCAGCACATAAAGAATAATACTAGAATAAAATTCTTTCAAATTTTAATACAACAGAATATATCAACATCAACTACGAATGAAAGAACTACTAAACAAATTTGAGGCTAAGAGACCAGAGATCGTATTCGAGTGGAAGGACGCAGAGACAGAAGCAGAAGGATGGGTAGTGATCAACTCACTTCGTGGCGGAGCAGCAGGTGGAGGCACTCGAATGAGAAAGGGATTGAACAAGAGAGAGGTAGAATCCCTAGCCAAAACCATGGAAATCAAGTTTAGTATTTCAGGCCCACCTATTGGTGGTGCAAAGTCTGGCATCAATTTCGATCCAGCAGATCCCCGCAAAGAAGGTGTCTTACAAAGATGGTACGCAGCTGTCATGCCTTTGCTCAAGTACTACTATGGTACAGGTGGTGATTTAAACGTAGACGAAATCCATGAGGTGATTCCAATTACTGAAGACCACGGCATCTGGCATCCTCAGGAGGGTGTATTTACAGGACACTTTCATCCCACAGAAGCTCAGAAAGTAAATCGCATAGGTCAGCTCAGGCAGGGTGTAATAAAAATCATTGAAGATGAAAAATACACACCAGACCTTTTCAAAAAATACACAGTAGCAGATATGATTACTGGATATGGTGTATCAGAAGCTGTGAGACATTATTACAACCTCTGGGATGGGGATATCACCAGTAAAAAGGCAATAGTTCAAGGCTGGGGCAATGTAGGGGCAGCCGCGGCTTTCTATTTGGCACAAATGGGTGTGAGAGTAGTAGGCATCATTGACAGGGCTGGTGGATTGATCAATGAAAACGGGTTTACGTTCGAAGAAATTACTTCATTGTTTGTAAACCGAAAAGGCAATCAGCTCAATAGCCCTGATGTGATTCCGTTTGACGAAATAAATGCTAAAGTTTGGGATTTGAATGCAGAAATTTTCATTCCGGCTGCAGCCTCAAGACTAATCACACAAGATCAGTTGGATCGAATGGTACATTTCGGTCTAGAAGTGATCTCATGTGGTGCTAATGTACCCTTTGCTGACGAAGCCATATTCTATGGGCCGATTAGTGAGCATGCTGACAAGCACGTTTCTGTTATTCCTGACTTCATTGCAAATTGTGGCATGGCCAGAGTATTTGCCTACCTGATGTCTGGCGAAGTGGATATGACAGATGAAGCTATTTTTAGCGACACCTCATCTATTATTGGTCAAGCGCTAGTTGGTATCAACAAACGAAACACAAACAAGACTTTGTTGACTAACACGGCTTTTGAGAATTCACTTGGTCAATTAGTGAACTAATGCTAGACTTCGTAAATTTATATAGGACTTCATTTTTGAATCTAAAACATTAAACCCCTATGCCTCAGTATCATCAATTAGGTAAAATTCCGCACAAGCGGCATACCACCTTCAAAAAAGAAGATGGAAGCATTCATTATGAGCAGCTATTTGGTACCATTGGATTCGATGGCATGTCGTCACTGATGTATCACCTTCATAGACCAACCATGGTCAAAGAGGTGGCTAAATCGTACAGCGTAGCTCCAAAAATTGCTGAAGAAAAAAACATGCTCTCGTTGGCCATGGAAGGATTCAAAGTCCCTGCTGAAAACGACTATTTGGAAAGCAGAAAGACAGTATTGGTCAATTCGGATTGTCATATTGTGCTCGCGTCCCCTAAACATAGCCAAACCAAATATTTCTATAAAAATGCAGATTGTGATGAACTGATTTTTGTTCACAAAGGCACTGGCACACTCAAAACTCAGTTGGGAAATATCCCTTTTGGTTATGGAGATTATCTCCTGGTACCGCGAGGTATGATTTATCAAATGCATTTTGACACAGAAGACAATCGTCTTTTCATAGTAGAATCCAAGAGACCTGTCTACACCCCAAAAAGATATAGAAATTGGTTCGGTCAACTGCTGGAGCATTCACCTTTTTGCGAGCGTGATTTCAGAAGGCCCAATGAATTGGAGACTTTTGATGAAAAAGGTGATTTCACCATCAAAGTGAAAAAGCAAGACATGATGCATGAGTACATCTACGCCAGTCACCCGTTTGACGTGGTCGGCTGGGATGGATACAATTACCCTTATGCCTTCTCTATCCATGACTTCGAACCAATAACGGGACGCGTGCATCAGCCCCCTCCTGTACACCAGACATTCGAGACAGATGCCTTTGTGGTGTGTTCATTTGTCCCAAGACTTTATGACTACCATCCAGAATCTATCCCGGCACCTTACAATCACAGCAACATTGATTCTGACGAGGTACTGTACTATGTAGATGGAGATTTTATGAGCAGAAACAATATTGAAAAAGGGAACATCACCCTCCACCCTGCTGGCATTCCGCATGGACCGCACCCTGGTGCAACTGAGAGGAGTATAGGTCAGACCGTGACAGAGGAGTTGGCCGTGATGGTGGACACCTTCAAACCACTGATGGTGACAGAAGAAGCAATGAAAATATTAATTAAAGACTACCACAAAAGCTGGTTGGATTAAACCAAATCAACCCTAACAGAGTTCTAAACCCAGTTAGGGCTAGAGTAGATAAAAATCATTAAACAATGGCAACAGGACTTGAAAACACAAACTTCGGATTAGAAAAAATCTTCAAAGATGCCGAAGACTTTCTTCCACTGAATGGCACAGACCATTTAGAACTATATGTGAGCAATGCGAAACAAGCTGCTCACTTTTATAAAACAGCTTTTGGGTTTCAATCCCTGGCTTATTCTGGCCTGGAAACTGGAAACAAAGACTATGAATCTTATGTTGTCGTTCAGGACAAAATCAGATTGGTGCTTACTTCTCCTTTGAAGCCTGGTACACCAGTTGGTAAACATATCGACGAACGTGGTGATGGCGTAAAGGTAGTAGCGCTTTGGGTGGATGATGCGGAGTACTCGTTCAACGAAACAGTAAAGAGAGGAGCAAAACCTTATTTGAAACCAGAAACCAAAAAAGACCAGGATGGAGAAGTCAAAATTTCTGGTATTCATACTTACGGAGAGACTGTTCACATATTTGTAGAAAGAAAAAACTATAAGGGTGTCTTCTTTCCTGGATATAAAAAGTGGGAAACCACGTACAACCCAGAACCTATCGGATTGAAATTTGTTGACCACATGGTTGGCAATGTAGGCTGGGGTGAAATGAACAAATGGGTTGAGTTTTACGCCAAAGTCATGGGCTTTACACAATTGATTTCGTTTGATGACAAAGACATATCCACAGACTATACTGCACTCATGAGTAAAGTAATGAGTAACGGGAATGGTAGGATCAAATTCCCAATCAACGAGCCAGCAGAAGGTAAGAAAAAATCTCAGGTAGAAGAATATTTGGACTTCTATGGTACATCAGGCATTCAGCATATTGCAGTGGCTACAGACAATATTATCGAAACTGTAACAGCCATGCATGCCAGAGGTGTTGAATTCCTCAGGGTACCAGCTACTTATTATGAAACCGTATTGGATCGTGTGGGGGAAATTGATGAGGATCTAGAACCCTTAAAAGAATTGGGTATCCTGATCGATAGAGATGACGAAGGCTACTTGCTTCAAATATTCACCAAACCTGTTGAACCTCGACCCACCATGTTCT
The DNA here is from genome assembly GCF_900176375.1 of Reichenbachiella faecimaris. GTDB lineage: Bacteria > Bacteroidota > Bacteroidia > Cytophagales > Cyclobacteriaceae > Reichenbachiella > Reichenbachiella faecimaris. The sequence goes on from NZ_FWYF01000001.1 coordinate 933,092, forward strand.
TTGAGATCATACAAAGAAAAGGAGCGCAATCTTTTGGCAAAGGAAATTTCAAGGCATTGTTTGAGGCCATTGAAAGAGAGCAAGAAGTAAGGGGGACGTTATAGGTTCAGCGAATAATAATTATTTGTCATTTCGCGAGGAGGTACGACTGGAGAAATGGCAAAACCTGATTGATCCAGGGTATTTTCTTCTTCAAGCAAATTCTTTGGACAAGCCAGAGCATGACGACTATATTTGGATTTTAAATTAAGTAACCCAAAAACTAAAACACACGAAAATGAACAAATCCTGGATTGCGGTAGCTGCAGAGTCTGACTTCCCTATTCAAAACATTCCCTTCGGAATAGTGAAAAATGGTAATGGCTGGTATGCGGCCTCTCGAATTGGCGAGTACGCAATCAACCTAGCCATACTCCAAGAAAAAGGATATTTGAAAGGTCTGTCTTTACCTGATGGAATTTTTGAAAGACAATATTTGAACGATTTTATTGCTTTAGGCAAACCTGTTACGAATAAAGTACGGGAAAGAATTCAGCGCATTTTTGAGGAAGAATCCAAGGATGGATTGAGAGGAAACACAGTGCATCGCAACAAGATTATGAAAGATGTGAAAAATGTTACCATGAGCCTTCCAGTTCAGATAGGTGACTATACAGACTTCTATTCGAGTGAACAACATGCCTTTAATGTGGGCTGCATGTTTAGAGATCCTGACAATGCCTTGATGCCCAATTGGAAGCATTTGCCTGTGGGCTATCACGGTCGTTCCTCTTCTATCGTGATTTCAGGCACTGATTTTCATAGACCCAAAGGTCAGCAAAAACCCAATGCAAATGAGCCTCCAGTTTTTGGGCCATGCAAATTGTTGGACTTTGAATTGGAAATGGGCTTTATCATAGGTAAAGGCACGGAGCTAGGAGATGCCATTACCACAACCAACGCTTCTGATCACATCTTTGGACTTTGTGTGTTTAATGACTGGTCAGCGCGTGATTTGCAGAAATGGGAATACGTACCTCTAGGCCCATTCCTGGCAAAGAACTTTGCCTCTCACCTCTCACCTTGGATTGTGACGTTGGAAGCATTGGAGCCATTCAAAACCAGCGGACCTTCTCAAGACCCTAAAGTATTACCATATTTAGAATACAAAGGAGATCATCACTACGATATAGAACTAGAAGTAGCGATTGAAACAGAAAAAGGCGAAAGTAAAACAGTAAGCCAATCTAATTTCAAATACATGTATTGGAATATGGTGCAGCAACTGGCGCACCATACGGTAAATGGCTGCAATGTCCGACCAGGTGACATGATGGCTTCTGGTACTATCAGTGGCCCTGAATCGCATCAGTATGGCTCTATGTTGGAAATAGCCTGGCAAGGAACCAAACCTGTACAAATGCCAGATGGCACAGAAAGAAAATTCATACAAGACGGCGACACAGTTGTGATGAAAGGATTTGGAACTAAAGACGGCGTACGTATTGGTTTTGGTGAAGTGAGGGCAAAGGTGCTACCATCTACATGATTCAAAGTTTAAGATTTGAAGTTCAAAATTTGACTATGCTGAACTAAAATTTCTTTAACCAATGAATCTATCAAAAACTATATTCCCTAAAAATGATCTTTGACCATTCACTTTAAATATTGTAAATCCCGGTCTAACTTGTCCCCTAAGGGATGCTTTCGGCACGGGATTTTTTTAGATCCCATATAGAACGCTCACTTTAAATGGCTCACCCACATAAAATGCATTACTTTTAATTTTGAATATTAAATTTTGATTCTGCGATGACTTCCATTGACCCAAAATCAGTATCTACCGCTCATTTTCATTCCGTACTCCTCACAGTTGTGGCTCCAAGGCCGATTGCCTTTGCTAGTACTATTGATGAAAACGGGCAAGTAAACCTGAGCCCTTTTAGTTTTTTCAATGCATTCAGTGCCAATCCCCCAATTTTGGTTTTTTCCCCAGCCAGAAGAGTAAGGGACAACACGACCAAACACACCTTGGAAAATGTATTGAAGGTACCTGAAGTAGTGATCAACATTGTAGACTACCCTATCGTCGAGCAGATGTCCTTAGCGAGTACAGAATATCCAGCAGGCGTCAATGAATTTGTGAAAGCTGGATTTACGGAAGTAGCTTCAGAAAAAATCAAACCACCAAGAGTCAAAGAATCTCCAGTGGCCTTTGAATGCAAGGTGTTGGAAGTAAAATCAATGGGCGATCATGGTGGTGCAGGCAATCTCATCATTTGCGAGATAGTAATGGCTCATGTGCAAGATCATTTACTTACAGACGAGAATAAAATTGATCCAACCAGACTAGAACTGGTGGCTCGTATGGGTGGCAACTGGTACACTAAAGCGAACCAGGACACTATGTTCGAAATACCTAAACCGCTCACTACCATGGGGATTGGCTTTGATCAATTGCCCGACCATGTGAGAAACAGCCCAGTACTGACTGGCAACAATCTTGGTCGACTAGCCAATGTAGAGCACCTTCCAGCCAAAGATGAAATTCTTTTGCTTGCCAAGGAACCAGAAGTCAGTGCCATCCTAGAAAACTTTGCTGATGATGAAGAGTCTATGGAAAGAGAATTGCACCTACTTGCTCAAAAGTATCTGGACTCAGGTCTGACACAGCAGGCCTGGCAAGTGATTTTGCAAGGAGAGGTATTATGATGAAAAGGACTGACCTAGAAAAACCAAGTCAGCCCTTATCCTATCTAAGTAAATTTTTAGTGTTTGATCAAAAGCTTTTTGTTCTGAAACTTCTGTCTATCACTACCCATGGATAAGAAGTAGATTCCAGCAGGAAATTGATTGGTGGAAAGGTGGAGTTGTTTCTGACCCGCCATTACTTTACCTGATTCAAAACTTCTTCCCGACTGGTCATAAAGCATCCAACTCACATCTTCTGATAGGCTACTTCCAAAGGTGATAAACACCTCATGATCAGTAGGGTTAGGATACATTTTGAAATTCAAAGGCTCTTGAAGACCTTCAGCCACATCTGTGATAGATGAAGAGTTCTTGCCACTTATGACCGCGCTGGTCTGATCTAAACTCAATGCTTGATAAATTTCTTTTGTCGTATTGTTTTGAATAATAATAACTGCCGACAGGTTAGCATCCTCGTCAATATTGCTCAATTCCCAATCTATGTGCATCAAATTATCTGAGCCAACTGGCAGAGACTCTCCAGCGATCAACACACTTTCAAGCGCTACGTATTCTCCTGACCCATCAGGTAATACTTTCCTCACTACGTGATCGAATTGATTAAACAGCTCTTCGCCTTCCACTATAATTGATTCTGCGACTGAGTTTTCGAGCACAACAAAATAGGTTCTAAATTGCTCTCCTGCTTCAAAATTTTCAGTTGCCACGAACTCTACGCTAGCCTTGATGTCGAATTGCGTTGCTGTGGGGTCGGCAGTTACAATGATTTCAAAACCTGGATCCTTGAGTGCATTAAGCTCTAAATCTCTTTGATCCCAAGTCAAATCACCAGACTTAGCAGAAGAACTAGTTCCTCCCGTATCACCATTTAATATGGACGTGACATCGTCTACATGGTAATAAATAGATCGAGCACTAGGCCCTGCTGGATTGGTCACATTAAATGGATCTTCAAATCCCAAATCCGTATGATAGGCAACAATAATAGCATCATCACTAGTATTAGAAGTGGTCAATATATCGTCTATTGAAGTTTGTAATGTAGCTGTTGGCACATTGATTTCTCCATCTATATCATCTTCTGAAACAGAAACAAACTGTTCAATAACTACCCCTTTCGATCGTTCCAATATTTCAAAATCATCAAAAGCAAAACCATAATTAGCCGATTTGTCCGTATCAGAGGTACTAGCCATTGCGAATCTGAACCTGACATGAGATAACCTATCCGCATCTGAATTGCCCTCATCGTCATAGCCAATTTCATCCAAACTATGTCGGGCGCTTATCCATGCTACGCTGTTTTCACTGCCTGACCAACCCACAGATTGATCCGCATCATCATTAGCTGCAGACTGTTGCTGCCCTGGATCGGAACCCACATTTTCAGAATTGTACCATTCAATCCCTGTGCTTTCTCCATCTGAATATCCACCAAGTACCTGCCATCTTTGACCCCTGTCAATGGAGTATTGTACAACTACACCATCTTTGGCATCCTCAAAATCATATATCGCGCTAAATTTCATCATAGGTTTAGTCAGTGCACTCAGATCAAAGGAAGGTGAATACAACCAAGAGTCTTCATCTTGGTAATAGTGTGTACCATCTACAGCTGTAGTGGACCACACCCAATCGTCGGATTCGGAAGGTTTTTCTGTGTCATCACCTGGGTTCAACTCAACCCAGTTCCAGCTAGAAGCCCTCAGTGCGGCATCTGTATCTTCGCTCACAAGCACCACATCATCTTCAAGTAAGGTCTCGCTATACCAACCATCAGCATCCATGTCAAAGGTCCCATTAGAAAACCCTTGATAATATGAATTGTCTGAGGTTACCACTATAGAAGGCACAATATTAACTTCACGAATCAAGGTGGTATTGCACTCATTTTCAGTAATCATTTGAACAGAAACCTCATACTTTCCAGCCGAGGAATAAGTATAATAAAACGGAGCAAACTCATCATCCTCTAGTATTTCAGCCTCAGAAGTTTCACCTGCTGCTATCTCACTGGCTTGTGGCACGTCATACCAAAGAGTGTCTGCCCCATGATAAAAAACCAATGCAATACTGTCAATTTTGTCACTGCCCAAAAGCACTTCATTTACATAAAAGGAAGTTTGCTCATTTACCGTTACGGTATCCCATACAAAAGCAACAGTTGGGCTTATAAGTACAGGGACTTCTTGTCTTGTCAGTGCATCATCTGCCGTACTACATCCACCAACAATGGTAGTGACCGCGGATGTGGTTGTAGCAATTACATAAGCCTCAAACACCTCTTCGTCCTGCCCTTCAGGTACCACGAATGTTTTCGCTACATCTTGTCCTGAATCCGTACCTTCGTCTCCTCCACTGGAATCAAAGAAAGCCCAGGAAAAGCTTAAATCACTTAAATTATACGGCGAATTAGCTGGATCTACCAGTTCTGATTCGAACACGACTGCAGGTGATTCACAACCTCCAATAATATCAAAACTGATTTCTGGCACATCATCTATTTTTATTGTTTTTTCCACCTGGTATTCACAACCATTTTCGTCAGAATATTCGAATGACACAACAAAATCTCCACTCACCTGACCTGCTACTATGTCTTCACCAAAATCCGCTACAGAGAATGTAGCTTCTAAATTTGTGTTTGTGGTCAGCGTTGATCCGTTTACAAAGAAACTACCACTGCCATTTCCATCAACATCAGCTGTCAACTCGATGGCCTCTTCATCCTCACATATTCGTAACGTACCATCATAGGCCGTATCATCCAAATCCGAGTTGGAACTATTAAATTCTACAACAGGCAATGGATTTACCGTAATCGTCTTTGTCACAGCGTTTGAACATGAAGTAGCACTAATGGTAAAGGAGTAAGTAACGTTATGGTCAGTAGCTGATCCTTGAGTAGTTACTTCTCCAGCAGCAGTAGCAGCAGCATTGGAATGAAACTCACCTAGGTTTGACACTTCCGTTAACCCTCCTGTATCTATTGACCAAGAGTCATCCGAACCTGTATAGTCTGCACCATCTACTTGCCCTTGAAGGATCACATCACCGTTATCATTACAATAGGCATCTGTAAAAGAGCTGGTTCCAAAGTCTACAATATCTACATCTGGAATTCTATTGATGATCACATCCACTGGCAACGAATTACTTTCACAAAGTGCATCAGTAAGCTGAGTTACATATATTCTGGTTGTTGCATCCACATCTATGTCTACATCCGTTCGGTTTTGTATAGTGGTGAATGAAACTGTAGATGTAGTAGACTCAAAGAAGGGTGTCAATGATAAACCGTCTGGGTTGGACGAATACCATTTATATTCTGTGTCACCGTCTGCACTGGTCGCCACATTATCTAAATCAAAGTTTTCCGCACTTATATCTTGCTCTTGGCAATACTCATAAGTATCAGGTCCAGTAGTACCATTGCTACTAAATGCGCCTGAGTTAAAGGGGGCATCAGGTTGGGGATAAACAGTGACCTCTACAGCTGTCCAATTAGCTGAAGGACAACCTACGAATCCAGATTCGTCATTTGTTCCTATATAGTTCCTGACATGGTAGGTGTTTACCTCTTTGTTTCCTGTTATAGAGAAAGTAGAAGAGTATCCCAACTCTGCCCTTGTTGCTCTACTGTTGTCAGAGGTACTTGTAGAAATAATACTACCATCGTCTGCGTTTCCACCTCCATCATCATTGGCCCATTCATAGACATAGCCAGTTAGGTTGGGTGTTTCTATCTCATCTAATGTAGCTCCACTACAGAATTTATAAGTATTGTCGTCTCCAATATCAGAGAAATTGGCAATTACAGGCTGTGCAGGAATACTGTGCAAAATGAAAGTTACCTCTGTCGTATCACTATAGACGCCAGCAAATTCGGCCGTTCCACTTGCTGTATATGTGCTATCATTTTGGACATGAACTATAAAAATTGTTGTATCTGTATCAGCTGTTCCTGCATATCCAAAATCGGATGCACTTACTGTATTTGTCGAAAATCTGGTGCTATCATCTTGATCTTCATTCAGCAAGAAAAAGTAGGATCTAACATCGCTGATATCATTGGTCAAATCAATATCATCTAACGTCTGACCATTACAGTATTCAAAAATATACCTGTTGGTTCCTATCTCCGTCACGGAACCATTAAAGGGGCCTGTAAGATCAATATCTGCTGCATTGGGCTTTGAATAAACAACTGCATTCACTTCTCTTACATCAGATTCACAACCAATAAATTCTTCATCAGGATCAAGTCCTAAATTCGTCCAGTCTGTAAAATAAAATGTCTTAGATGTTCCTCCACTTGGCGTTGAAGTGCCATACAACTCTTCAGCTGTTATTGTTTCACCTCCTGATAGGTCAGCCACTTCTATTTTAACAGATTTTTCTGAATTTGAATACCAACTCACAGAATCATTTACAGAAGAGATCAAGTCTGCGACTGTAGTACCAGCACCATATTCTAATAGATAATAATCACCACCACCATCTAATCCACCTATACCTGTAAGTCCAGATAATGTTGGCCTGGCTGGTTGAGGAAAAACTTGGAAGTCTACTGTTGCTGTGTTGGCGCAACCCGCATCTGAAATACCCTCTGTAGTGTAGGAAATTCTGAAAAGTCCAGTCGCATTAGAGGCATCTCCATGAGGATCAGAGGGATCAAAAGAAGTCACGGTATTTACAAAAACAGTAGTAATATCATCTGCATCCCCAAATCCATCTTCATCTACATCTTGAATCAAAGTGTACCCTTGAGATATCACTTCCGTGCTTTCACCCAGATCTGAATTTATAGTCACATAAATATCAAAAGGATCATCTGTAGCACAATTATATTCGTCAAATGTATCTGTATCGTCTTCGTCATTGTCAAGGGTAACCGTTGGAACAGCGTAAATAATCACTTCCTGCGTAGCCACCTCAGTTAATGCGTCATTGGAAGTATCTCTCATTTCTAATGAAAAAATCAAAGTATCCTGATCGTCCACATGTGTGGCACTAGGATCAAATATCCAACCCGTACTCAAATCAGTTGCAGCTACTCCCGTGTTGACAATAGCGGATTTGCTGAGAAGTCCAGCACTCACATCACTGATACCTTTGACCCCATCTTTGAACTCATATATCTTCACGTCATAAAACACATGATTAGCAATGATTGGAGGTTCAATATCATAATCACCTGCATCATCATCGTTCACTTCAATATTTGTTTCGTCCTCACAAAAAGAAACTTCAGAATCGTTGAATACTAATTCGGCAGAAATTACTGAAATGGCCATTGAGTAGGTTACAGAAATATTATCCACATTTTCACTTAGCGTATAATCAATTTCGTAATCCCCCACACCCACGTTACTTGGAATAAAGGTGACTTCTGCCAAATTGTTATCAGAATCGTCATAACTTATATCTGACAGACCTACACCACCAAAGACACCATTGTGACTATCTGGTAAGGACAATTGAAAATCTACTCCATCAGTATCAGATTCTGACAAGGTAGTTGCGTCATTGGATCTTGAATCTGAGATGATGGCTATAGCATATAAAGTCCCTAAGCTCTCACATCCACTAGCATTAGCAATGGCAATCCAAAATTTGTTGATTCCAAGATTAGCAGCACTAATTCCGAAATCTGTTAATGATGGTGTGTAAGTGGTTGACCCCGTGTAGTGTCCGCCTACTTGCGTAGTTAAACCTTCATCACTGTAGATTCTCACTATATCTGAAGTGAGTTCAGCATAAATTGTCAAGGGTGTAACAGTCCCATAATTTCCTGTAATGTCTTCGTTAATAAATAAGGATACTTCATCATTGACAACATTGCCATTGGCTACATGGGTTGTAATTTCCTCAAGATATGGAATCCCAGGGTCTGTGGATGTAATGGTCATCTGATCATAAGGTGCAATACTCGAAAGTGTAGCAAAGACTGGATCATCTGATTCTTGAGCTTGGTACAGTGATGATGTACCTCCTATTCTCTCCATAGTTACTGTTGAGTATGCGGTTGATCCCACACCATATATTTCCAGGCCACTGATCGTTAATTGATCAATCTCATCATCTGCCAAATCTTCCATACTGAAAGTAACCCGCACCACTTCATTAGATATATAGTCTAAACTGGATGCATTGATATCTCCAATGGCATGGTTCACAGCGCCTACTGCCGTGTTAAACTCAAAACCTGTCGGCAAACTTAGTCTCAAAGTGATATTTGAAGTAGAACCTGAGAAGTCAGTCGAGAGCACCTCATCTAGAATGATATCACCTAAAACAATAGCGTCTCCTTCCAAACAAATACCAGCTTCTGTTGGAGCCGTAATTAATACTCCCCCAGTTTGGATGGCTGTGACTTCAGTCACTGTCAGTGATTGATTACCAAGCGATTCATCTTCTTGAACCAAATAAATGTCATAGACAGCATTGGGGTCTAACGTCTCTTCCACATTGTAGTCTATGGATGCTGAGGGCACTGTGATTTCTCCGTCAGCACTATAGGTTCCTCCTGCCCCAGTAGAGTATGCACCATCTTGATTGGTCACGTCTGCAACAGTAGGTGTATTACTTTGTATTCCATCTGCATCTCTTTTTACAATTAAATAGTGAACTTTTCCTGCCTCGTCCAAATTCACATTCAGGTCAATTACATTATCTACAGCTGTTGCAGTTGAAGCATTGAAAGAAGGTTCAGTATTATCAATGGTATAAGTTTCTTCGATATTGATCGTTCCCAAATTGTTATCAGCCAAATCTAGTATATCAGCACTTCCATCAATGTCCAAGTCCAATAATCCATCGCCAGCTACTCCAGCAACGCTTACATCAAAGACTGTATTGGCAGTTTGTGTAACGACAGTAATTGTTCCTGTAGTTGCTGCACCAGACACATCAAAATCAGTCCCATCTGCACTTACATTTTCAACCTCTTCATTAAATGTGACTCTGAAGATGACAGGATCATCATTTGTTCTTTCATCTGTTGGAGTCAATCGAATGATGCTGGTGATTTCCGGATCAGTTTTATCTACAGTTAAAGTGGTAGCATCATCAGCCCCTGCTGATTGACCAACAGCACGTACTAAAGTAGCAGCTGTATTGCCAGCGTCGTCAGCAAAATCCAGTGTGTATTGTAAAGTACCATCTGTATCTGTACTGCTTACATCATAAGTGGCTGTCCAGGTCGTGGCATCTGCATCAGACTGATCATCCCAAACGATGACATCATTAATTGCAGCATTTCCTGTTTTCACAGACATGGATGGCGTATCATTCACGTCATCATCAAATACTACAGCAATAGTCACTTCATCACCATCTTTGGCATAAGCCGTATTTGTAGTACCCACAGCATTCATGCTTAGAGAGGTAACTGTTGGTGCAAAATGGTCAAATACGAAATCATTAGAAACTTCAGCAGCTGCAATGGTATTTCCAGCTAGATCATCTACACCATCAATGGATATTGACAGCGTACCATCTGCAGCACTGTTTACATGAGCAATGTTGTTGATTATAAAACTATAATTCTGATCGTCTCCCATATTCACAAGTGAAACTGATCCTGTTACATTATCAGATGTTTGTGATGGGGTAGCATCCCCACCAATTTCTAAATCAGAGATATCAATCGTAATATTTATTTCATCAAAAGTGCCGTCATCTATTGGCTCATTGAAGTAGAGATCGAAACTTACAGATGTATCTGAAGTTCCAGCATCTTTGTCCCCTAGTGCCGTATCCTGTCTGGTAATGGTCAAATTTGGAGCAGTAGCATCTACCTCTGTACTAAAATTCCAGTCATCATTCGTACTGAATCCAATAAAGTCATTGGGGCTTGCCGCCAAATCTACAATTGAACCTTCTTCTATTACAATCGAATAAGTGGCAGATCCGATCAAAGGCTCTTCAGGGATAATAGTTAATGTCGGTGAAGAGAAAGTAACGACGGTGGCATCTGAAATATCAATTGCTGTTGCTACGTTCGGAAAGACATCAGTTCTAACTATATATATTTCATTTCCTCCCAGGTCTGCGGTATTTACCGTTTCGCTAAATGTCAATACTAATGGATCATTCAATCCATGATTTGTACCTTCATCACTAGGGCTCAAACTTGGATATGGAGCTGCAAAATCTACCTCGGACATATCTACATTCCCGGACAGCGCATTTCCCGCTAAGTCTACGAAGGTGCCTGCTGATTCTGAATATTGTAAATCTGTTGTTCCTAATGCAGTACCTTGTGTGTATCCTGAAATGATAAAGGTGATATAAACATCACCATCGGCCGCGTCCAAATCATTGTTTGCAGTAGCTGCATCTACAGCATTTGTACTCAACGTACCAGTCGATAAAGTAAAATCTGCATTGGTAGCCACCGACTCATCCATGGCTTCATTCATTTCAATCACTACTTCATCAATGACGCCATCATTGTTTGTATCAAAGAAGTATGACTCTACAAATGTTGGCGGAATTTTTTCTGTCAAATTAGCGACAATGTTCTCAGTAGAGGCCATCGCAACTTCTGAGGCGGTTGAGTAAATTTCTGCTCCATCATTTGGAGCAAATGTGATAGTCTCGGCTCCATCTGGTGTACCACTGACAGTAAAATTAAATCTCACAGTCGAATATCCTCCAGTTCCAAGTGCACCACCTCCTGTTTCTGTAAGGCTTACAGACCCAATGGTGGCTCCAGTCCCGTTGACATCATTATAGCTATACCATAATTCATGACTACTAGACAATCTCAATGGGTTCGTACCGCTTCCGGCATCTCGATCTACCGCTTCTGAAAAAGTAATGTCTATATAAGTGTTGCCTTGATCTACGTCTACACTAGAAAATGTAACTGGTGTCACAGCATTCAAAGTAATGTTGCCAGTCGTTTGGGACGCACTCATCAAATTAGGCTCATCATCTGCTACATCTGATCCACTATTAGGTGTAATGGAAATAAACTCATTACCATCTGGTAAACCTGTGACATTCAAAACAAACCGAATAATTGACTCTCCTCCTGATAGTGAAGCGTCTGAATTGTTGGTAATATCACTTAATGTAACATTGGTCGCTGTACCACCATTTTGAGTAAAGTTAATATCCCAATCAGATACGTCTGAAGCCGAAGCCCCAGTATGATCATAAATACCTTCTGAAAAAGTAATGTCTATATATGCGTTTCCAGAACTCAGAGAAGTGGAAACTATTGCTGGTGAGATCTCAATACTTATTACGTCTGGACCATCTGTGTCTTCTCCATCATTTGTGGATATCGAAATGGTGGGCGTTGCTGTGGCTGTATTTGGGGCAAATATTAATCCATCTAAAGCAGTATTGACATTGGCTAAAGTACCATCAAATTGCACGGTTGCATCATTTGTTCCATTTCCTGTGGTAAAATTCAAACCTATAGTAGAAGCCAAAGTCACATCTCCTCCGTCCGTGACAACAATCGTCACGTCTTGATTATCACCATCTCCATCTGCAATACTGATTAAGTTACCGTTGGCCGCATTGAAGGTTAGCATTGTATTGTACTCAGTAGATTCTGAAGTACTTCCCAAACTGATTACTGGAAGTGTATTAGTTGTTGTGTTGTCATTCAACCCTGTGGTTTCATAAGTCTCTGTGCCTGTGCAGTCATTATAAGAATAAACCTGTACGTAATAGGTCGTAGAGGCTGTCAGGCCTGTGACCGTAATTGCTGGGCTGGCTGAGGTTCCAAAGTAGACCACTTGTTCTCCGCCTCCATAGGCCAAGGTGGCTGTGGGCTCATCTCCATCACTTGGAGCTGTGAAACTATTTACTGTATTCATTTTAACCACATAACCTGTGGCACCTCCTGCTGGAGCTGTCCAACTGGACAGGTCTAATGTGGTGGCACTGCCTCCTCCAAATACAAATGAGGTGGCCTGCGCGCCTGGGGCACCTGGGCAGGTTGTCGTGTTGTCATTCAACCCTGTGGTTTCATAGGTCTCTGTGCCTGTGCAGTCATTATAAGAATATACCTGTACGTAATAGGTCGTAGAGGCTGTCAGGCCTGTGACCGTAATTGCTGGACTGGCTGAAGTCCCAAAGTAGACCACTTGCTCTCCTCCTCCATAGGCCAAGGTGGCTGTGGGCTCATCTCCATCACTTGGGGCTGTGAAACTGTTTACTGTATTCATTTTAACCACATAACCTGTGGCACCTCCTGCTGGAGCTGTCCAACTGGACAGGTCTAATGTGGTGGCACTGCCTCCTCCAAATACAAATGAGGTGGCCTGCGCGCCTGGGGCACCTGGGCAGGTTGTCGTGTTGTCGTTCAACCCTGTGGTTTCATAGGTCTCTGTGCCTGTGCAGTCATTATAAGAATATACCTGTACGTAATAGGTCGTAGAGGCTGTCAGGCCTGTGACCGTAATTGCTGGACTGGCTGAAGTTCCAAAGTAGACCACTTGTTCTCCTCCTCCATAGGCCAAGGCAGCTGTGGGCTCATCTCCATCACTTGGGGCTGTGAAGCTGTTTACTGTATTCATTTTAACCACATAACCTGTGGCACCTCCTGCTGGAGCTGTCCAACTGGACAGGTCTAATGTGGTAGCACTGCCTCCTCCAAATACAAATGAGGTGGCCTGTGCGCCTGGGGCACCTGGGCAGGTTGTCGTGTTGTCATTCAACCCTGTGGTTTCATAAGTCTCTATTGTAGATACATCATTATAAGCATATATCTGGATATAATAGGTAGTAGATGCGCTTAAGGATGTTACTGTGATTGAAGGATTATCCGCAGTGCCAAAATAAACCGCTTGCTCTCCGCCAGCAGCCCAAACTGTATTGGCTGTGGGTTCATCTCCATCACTTGGGGCTGTGAAACTGTTGGCATCATTAATTAAAACCAAGTATCCTGTGGCACCTCCTGCTGGAGCCGTCCAACTATCCAGAGTAATTGATGTTGAAGTACCTCCACCATATACAAGTGATGTAGCTGAGCCCGAAGGGGCTTGACCAAATACGTTAGTGAAACAAATTAAAAGCAATAAAACAATATATAAATAATATCGTTTTGGGCTATTTTTTCTTTTAATCGCAGGGGTGATTGGCGATTGACCCATAGTCAATCCCTCAATAGACGGTAGTAATTTTCTTAGCATAAGTAGCGTATTGAAATTCCAAAAACTAGTTCTTAAATTGCGTGTAAGCAGTTTTTTTTCAACACCTTCTCAAGTCTAACTGCTGCAAGTCGTTCTAAAAAAAATAATATTGCAACGCTACAAAATTATATTCTTCGACTATATAACCCTAACTATTATCAAATATTATATTAGAACAGTACAAAACGCGCTTCACTTAGTAGAACGAAAAAGTATACAGCTACCCTACTTAATCTCAAGCAATTGCTGAGTATATAGCTTTATAGTCTATTAGGCGTTTTTTTTTATGAAATCACTACTGGATAAGCTTTGAACTACGCCGTTTGTCTCAGTCCTTTTTTATGGTCTGCTTCGAGTTGTTCGAGCAGTTTTCTTTCTGAGGTGCGTAGCAGTTCTATTTCTTTTTCCATCTCTAACTTGGATAAAGTCTCTTCAGTCACGTCGCGTGAGATACCAAAAATACCAACCACTTGATTGTCCAAATCATAAAGTGGCAATTTGGTACTTGACTTGTAACTCACATCACCATTCTTGAGTACTTTTTTCTCCACCTCATTCAGTATGGGTTCACAAGTCTTCATGATTCTTTTTTCGATTTCGAACTGTTCTCTGGCATTTTCACCAAAGAAATCAAAGTCATTTTTGCCCACTAATTCCAACGGACTATCTAGTCCAAAACGCTTGGCATGTGACATACTGTTTCTGATGAAATTACATTCTCTATCCTTGAAATAAATCAAATCTGGCATGTGATTCAGTAAGGCATCAAGCAGATATTTTTCCTTTTCATAGGCTTCCTTCATTTTGAAAATGGCTGTATTTTCAACACTGCTGTCAGATACTTTCACCATACTCAGTCCTTCTTTCAGCGAGTCGGCCACATGCGCCAAGCCTTCAACTTTTTCGTGATAGGTTTCCATACCTGAAGACAATTCTGAAGCTGATGCCGCTACCTCATCTGTTCCTGCTGCTGTCTGCTCGGCGATCACCACTATAGATTCTGTGATCCCCACAACCTCGTTAATCGCACTGATCTGCTTTTGGCTAGCAGATAGAATTTCTTCTGAATGCATTAAGGTCTTATTTGAAGAATCATTAATTTGATTAAAGGCTTCTGCGGCTTCCACGGATCTTTTCTCGCCATTTTTCACACTTTCGACCATAGCTCCTATGGTTTTGGCTGCTTTGGCTGTATCGGACTGCACATCTGTGACCAGTACCTCAATGGTCTTGGCAGAAGACTTGGCGTCCTCTGCTAACTTTCTAATTTCATCGGCTACCACGGCAAACCCTCTTCCTGCATCACCAGCCTGAGCTGCTTCAATGGCAGCATTGAGTGCCAACAGGTTGGTCTGTGCCGCAATCTCTGTAATTACTTTTAAGGCAATGGAAATCTCTCCTGACTGGTCTGTCAAAACCCGCATGGTATCGCTAGTAGCTTCACTGAAACCACCAATTTCTTTCATTCCACTTACCACTTGATTGATTCTTTCCAATCCCTTTTCACTGCTTGCCACTCCTTCTTTGGCGGCTGAATTGATCTCTCCTGATTTCTTTCCCATTTCATCTGCTGAAGCCAGAATACCTTCTATCAAATTTGAGGCTTCTTCAATTTTTTGGAGTTGAGCCTGGGCTCCATTACTCATCTGTCCAATGGCTGAGGCGATCTCTACTGTATTGGTATTCATCTCTTGGCTGGACACCTTCATCTCCTCGGCAGACTCGTCTATGATATTTGTATTCAATTGAATTTGCGCCATAAGCCCATCCAAATTTTCCAGAGCCAAGTTTAAATTTTCGGCCATTCTATAAATATCACCTTTTTCCTGTGCGGAATACCTGGGAGACAAATCTCCATTAGCCAAAGCGCGAATAATTACATTGATTCTTCCCAGTGGGCTGGAGAAAGAATTTACCATTTCATTGATGCCAGTGCTAAGTTCTTCCCAGGCTCCATTTTTATTTTCAGTAACCATCTGAGCATTGAGGTCTCCCTCCCTGGCAGCCTGACTCACTACAGTTTGCGTTTCGGCGATGAAGTCTTGCAGTGTGCTTCTGAGTTGCAAAATGGATAGGCTCAAAGCATCTGTTTCAGCTGACTCATCAAATGTAGTATTCAAATTACCTGCAGCCATATCCTTGGCCAGTTGAAGTGTCATTCGCCGATTATTGAACAACCCATTGAGTTCCTTTTCTATAAAGTCGAATTCGTCCTTTTCATTGTAGCTTTTCTTTTCGACCAAGTGATCGCTATTATCCGCCCAGTTGACAATGATCCTTTTCAGTCGAATGATGGGTTCGGTAAAAAATGAATACAGCATGACAATCTGTAGACCTAGTCCAGCAGCCATAAATATCATCCAATAAAAAGGCTGCGTGCTGACACCAAACAGATAAGCACTTAATCCAATAGAGAGTGCGAAAGCTGTGCACCCCATCATTATTTTATTCAGTACTGAAATAAAATTCACTTGAGCCAGCATATAAATACCAGCAAATAGCCCAATTTGGCAGGCCATTAAAATCATCTCGAAACTTTCCATCTTCTGCTATTGTTTAAATGTACAATTAATCAATAGGTTAGATTATACTCAGGCTGGTAATAGGCTGGCTAAACCAGCTAGAATCAGATTGCACCAAGAGTCTCTAAAAAGACCCATAGTTTTTTATTAATTTTAGACTTTTCTTCCTTTGGAAATTTCCCATGCAATCCTCCCTTCACGGTAATGAATTCACTTTTGACACCTACTGATTGAAGTCTTTGGCGCAACTGAACAGATTGGTCATAGGGTACAATAGGATCTGCATCACCATGCGCAATGAATATTGCTGGGCTGCCACTATTTACATAATTTATGGGTGACACGGATTTAACAAATGGCAGATCATTTACTTGAGTACCTAGCCATTTCTTCGCGGAGCCCCATTGCCGGACAGGTTCTAAATCCGTCACCCCATATTTATCAATGATGGCCAAAATTTGAATTTCTTTATCATAAGAACAGTCCACATCAAACAACCTGTTGTTGTTTAACAAACCAGCCATCAATGCCAAATGGCCTCCTGCCGAACCTCCCATCAATACTATTTTATCAGAATCAATTCCATAATACTGAACCTGGTTGAGTAGATAAATAAGTGCACACCTGACGTCCTCAATGGCTGCTGGTGCCTTCGTTTGGTTTTCGAGTCTATACTCTACGTTGGCTACTACAAAATTATTTTTGAAAAATGATACAAATCCTCGCTGAGACTCTTTCACGCCATGGCTCCAGCCACCACCATGTATATTGATCACCAATGGATGCAAAACTGTGGTATCCATTGGATAGTAAAGATCCAGTCTACCCTGCCAGCTATCTACCTGCTTATAGATGATATCTATACTTTTTGTGTAATGGTCTGGAATATTTACTGGTGCATAGTTTATCTCCTGGGCATATAAAGAAACGGCCAGCCCACACCAAATCTTGATGAGGCCAACCGTCAGTAGGAGATTTTTAATGCTTTTCATTTTTGGAAATTAATGACTGACCTCCAGTTCATAATATTTGACTTTGGCGAAAGCCCCGTCATCTAATGTGTTCAGATAATTTCCTGCTTTAAAATAATTTTCAAATATGCCCCAGCGTTCCATGTGGATATCGTCATAAATCATGGTTTGATCTTCATTGAGCGTAATCTCCATTCTTCCTTCTGAAACTTTCACCTCAAGGGTGAATGGGTCAAAATCTACTTTTTGGTCGAAGTTGATACCTGTATAATCACCCCAGGCATCTGTGTGCAGTGCTTCAGTATCTGTGGCGTCCAAGTCTTTGAGATATTTGGTATGCACGCGCACATACCCATCCCTCCAATAGATTTTGAGAACTGGAGGTGCGTTGTTGTCATCTTCACCTATTAAGTCACGCTGTTCATTGGTCAGACGTCCATGAATCTGCATGATGATAGTCCCGTGATAATCGCCATCTGTGTCTTTAGATATATCACCCATAGCCAGTGTACCTTTCATATAGGCTCCTTCCGCAAAAGTCCAATTGGTACTATTACTACCTGAGACCATTTGCTCTCGCAACTCAGTTCTTGAATACTTGGTATTATTTGTAGTAGCTCCTGGGTAGGTATAAAAAACCAGGCTTCCGTCAGTCGAATCATTGTACATGAAAGGCAGCAATGTTTCATTGGTGGCATAGTCCAAAATTTCTGGTGGCTCTACTTCCGTAGGATTTCCAATGGGGAGTGTGACCTTCCAGTTATTAAGATCAATGTTTGGTAAAAAGAAATCAACACCTTCAACTTTTCCACCTTCCTCTTCTTCCTCTTCTTCTTCTTCTTGCTCCTCTTCCATTTCTTCTTCCATCTCGTCTTTCATAAAATCTGTGGTATCATCTGATCCACAACTGAAAATGATCACCATTGATAACATTAAAATCAATGCTCTTATCCCTGCTACACACGTTCTTCTTACCATTATTGACATTTTAATCTTTCTTTCTCTTTTTCGTCTTTTCAGCGACATTAACTTCGCTGTGATCAACTTCTAAAGCATAATATTTGACTTTTGCGAAAGCACTTGGGTCTTTGGACTGCAAGTAATTGCCTGCTTTAAAATAGTTTTCAAATATTCCCCATTTGCGCATGTGAATGCTTTGATACACTTTAGAAGTTTTTTCATTAAGGATCACTTCCATTCTTCCTTTGGTTACAATTACTTCCAGCGTAAACGGCTTATTCCCAACGTATTCTGGGAAATTGTACCCCTTATCATCACCCCATGCTTCTTTGCCTAAGATTTGCTTGCCAGCACCATTGATATCTTTAAGCACTTTAGTTTTTACTCTTACATATCCATTGTGCCAATAGATTTTCAAAATGGGTGGCGCATTGTTGTCTTTCTGGCCGATCAACTCCTTTTGTTGATTAGACAATCGTCCGTGAATCTGCATGATAATGGTGCGGTCAAATTTTCCGTTTGCTTGTTTAGAAATTTCGGAAACGGCCAAAGTACCTTTCATTCTACCCCCTTGCTCAAAAGTCCAGTTGACGCTGTTACTGCCAGGGGTCATTTGCTCACGAAGTTCTGATCTTGAATATTTTGTATTGCTTGTGGTGGCACCTGGTATAGCATAAAATACCAAACTGCCGTCTGTAGAGTCATTATACATGTAAGGCTTTACCACCTCATTATTTGCATAATCCAGAATTTCTGGAGGGCTAACTTCTACTGGCTTACCAATAGGCAAAGTGACTTTCCAGTGCGAAAGGTCAATATTAGGAAGGTTGTAATCATCCCTGGTCTGACCACAAACACTTGACCTGGTAAGTACTAAAAATACCAGAGTAAAAACCACACCCAGGGCCAAAAGCCCTGAGTGTTTAAATTTTATATGATTCTGCATTTAACAGCTTTTAAGTCACCTAATTTCAACGCTTAAATACCTAGAGCCTGACCACCTCCTATTTGGATGGTTTCAGCTGTAATGAAAGAAGCATCCTTGCTTCCCAAGAAGGATACCACAGATGCAACTTCTTCAGGCTCTCCTATTCTGCCTAACAAAATATTGTTTTTCCAAGAAGCAAATACTTCAGGCTTTGTTTCCTTGATCTGAGCATGGAATGGTGTATCTATAGTACCCGGAGACACTGCATTTACTCTAATTCCGTATTCAGCTAAGTCCTTTGCTAATGCTCTTGTAATCGCATGAACACCCGCTTTAGATGTACCATAAATTCCAGCACCTGGGCCACCTGCATTCCAGCCAGCATTAGAGGTATAATTGATAATAGATGCATTTTCACCCTTCTTAAGAAAAGGAATAGCAGCTCTAGAAGCAAAAAATACTGAATCAAGGTTTAAAGCCATAACAAATCTGTAAAACTCAGTTGTCATCTCTTCAAATCTAGATCTGCCACCCAGACCACCTGCATTATTTACAAGCAAATCGATTTTACCATATTTCTCACCTATTTTGGTAATGTTGTCTGTGACGCATTGGTCGCATGTTACATCAAACCCAAAATATTCTGCAGTAATTCCTTCGGCCCCGAGCTTCTTTACGCTTTCTGCTCCTTTGTCATCCTCGATACCGTTTAATACGACAATGTATCCATCTTTACCTAATCGTTTTGCTACTGCAAATCCAATTCCTCCTGTAGCTCCTGTAATGACCGCTACTTTATCTTTCACCATGATATTTTTATTTAAAATTCCGTTATTCTAATTTAATTGCGGGCTTAACCTTCTCCCAAAAGAGGGCAGACACCATGCCCAGGGTACAAGTAGAATGCTTTGAATAAACTGGTTCAGAAATAGAAGACCAGCAAAACATTAATCTTCATTCTGACTGAATTGAAAAAATCAATCCAAATAAACCAATCTATGTGACTCGAATCCCTCTAAAAAAATTGGTAAGAGATTCTCCAAGAATTAATACTCACTTGCTCATCATCTTGAAGCCTTTTGGCCAGAGCTTCATGATGATGAACCCATAATTAATTCTCCAGTACAATTGCAGACTGCGTCTCAGACTGCTTCATCTTTTAATATTATTTCAACCTGTTTACAGGTTTATTTTTGAGCCCTTATAGGCTCTACTTTTCCACATAAAAACCAAACACTGGCCAGGGCTGTGATTGCTAATCCCGCCCCAATAATAAACGCAGGGGTATAATTTCCTCCTCTTGTCAAATAAGGCACCAAGGCTGTCAGGCCTACTGCTCCAAGCTTGGCAGCCATTCCGGCAAATCCAGATAATGTACCTACCGTTTTCCCACTGAAAAAATCACTGGGTAAAGTTTGAACATTGCCGATTGCCGTCTGAAAACCAAAAAGTATAACTGCCATAATTAATACGGCAATCACTGGTGCTCCTGGATTGGCCATAGCCAACAGGGCTGGTAACATGATCAGGCAACCCAGTGTGATCACTGTTTTTCTTGTTCTGTTTACTGACCATCCTGCTTTCATTCTGTTTTGAGCGAATAGCCCACCAAACCAGGCACCAAGCATAGCACCTACATAAGGTACCCATCCATAAATACCAATGCCTTGAACATTCATACCATAGACCTCAGACAAATAGATAGGAATCCAAAAAATGAATAACCACCAAATGGGATCTATTGCAGCAGATGATAAAATCACACCCCAACTTTGCTTGTGAGACAGTAGCTCTAATGTATCAGGGTTATAATCTTCCTCTGAAACTTCTTCATCTCCAGCCTCTGTATTTTTTTGTCCAGATAAGATATATGCTCTTTCTTCGTCTGTAATCCAAGGGTGGTTTTTTGGTGGTGACTTCACCAAAAACAACCAAGGCAGAAGCCATAATAAACCCACTATTCCGACAATGATAAAGATCATTTGCCAACTGAAATAAACTGTCAAAAATGCAATCATAGGGATTGAAATGATTCCACCAATAGCAGCACCTGAATTAAACAAACCTTGAGCAAAAGCCCTTTCATTGGTAGGAAACCATTCGGCATTTCCCTTGGCAGCTCCTGGCCAGTTGCCAGCTTCGGCTATTCCCAGCATAGACCGAAAAATGGCAAAACTTGCAAATGACGTAGCCAAGGCATGTAAAGCTGTAGATATAGACCAAACACCAATAGATAACGCAAATCCAAGACGAGTACCTATCCAGTCAAATATTTTACCGAAAATCGCCTGACCAAATGCATAGGAAAAAACAAAGATGATTGAGATCATCGCGTAGATTTCCTTTCTTTCTTCATTCGATTTATCAGGGTACAATTCCGCAGACATTTGAGGCCATAAAACTGTCAAAGATTGTCTATCTATATAGTTTATAATTGTAGCCAAAGCAATCAGGCCTATCACCCACCATCTCAGTCCTTTTATCTTCATATCCTTATTATTTATTCTTTATCTCCAAAATAGGATACACCTGATCCATCCATAAAATCTTCTCGAATAGGGCTGAATACGTCTATCAAGATGCCTGCTTCCAAACACACTGCACTGTGCAAAACATTGGGCTCTATATAAATGCCATCGCCTCCAGTGACTTCTCTCTTTTCACCTCCTACAGTGAACTCAAATTTTCCTGATGCACAATAAGTAGCTTGTGTATGAAAGTGATGATGTGGCGACCCAAGTGCCCCTTTCTCAAATTTCACTTGCACCATCATGATTTGGTTGTCGTAACCTAAAATCTTTCGAGAAACTCCCCCTCCTAACTCTTCCCATTCTATTTCGCTAGCAATAATGTATTTGTCGCTATTTCTTTCCATTATCTATTTATTGTATTCATTAAAGTCATAAATTCCTTTCCATTGCAACTCTCCATCAGGTGTTTCTACCACATGTTTAGAGCTTTCATTATCATCCAAAAGTGAGAAAGCAAATCGGTAGTTCTCCCCCGTTTTTAGCTCAAATTGCACCAGCACATACGCTTCTGATTGATGCAATATTTTTAAGTTTTCTATTGAAGTAAATGAGTTAATTGGCCTTTCGGAGGCATAATCATAGCTGCCATGCATTTCATAAAGACTGGCAAAAACAGTGTGGCCACCTGTTCGGCGATGGATGAGTCCAGGGTCTCTGCGTAAATTGAAATTGGGATCATTGGCTCCAATTCTTGTCATGATCATTTCGTCTCCTGACTCAACAGCAGAGGTGACCGTATAAAATTTCCTTTTATTGAACCAGGTCATGCTAAATATGTCACTCTCAAGTTTCGTCTGTGCCTCTGCCCACAAGTGTTCGTATCCGTCATGCTGGCCCATGGGCGAAAGAT
Organism: Reichenbachiella faecimaris; assembly: GCF_900176375.1. Taxonomy (GTDB): domain Bacteria; phylum Bacteroidota; class Bacteroidia; order Cytophagales; family Cyclobacteriaceae; genus Reichenbachiella; species Reichenbachiella faecimaris. The sequence goes on from NZ_FWYF01000001.1 coordinate 955,704, forward strand.
TATTGTTGGTTTGAAACTTTTGATTGGACGACATGTACTCACCCATATAATAGAGCGGCAAATCATATCTTGTGCCTTCTGGAGCCTGTACAGCAAACAAATCTATCACCAGTGGATTTTCTAATTCCTTCACTTGGGCCACTGCCATTGTTCTTTGCATCTCAATATCTCTGTAAGCATTTGTCTCCTTGGCACTTACTATCTGCACGGCATCACCTCCTAAGAAATAGTATGGCGTACCTGCAGTCTTATCGGCAGGTTTCACTTTACCATCAAAATGAGAATCCTTATCCACCACGAGCGTATTGTGAGCTACAGTCTCCTTGGCCCAACTATGATTTTCTTTTAGATACCCTCCACCATCTTTATGGTCAATATTTACCCAGCGAGCAGCGCCATAATCCTGAATAACTTCCCCAGTTTCATCATACAGCAAGAAACCCAAACGATCGAAATGGCCATGTCCCATGCCGTGCTTGGCGTATTTCATAACCAAGGTCAAATCTTCTGCACGTATGATGCCAATTGCTCCTTCATCTCCTGCCGCACCATCACTCAGTTCTAAACTTTTGTATTGAAATTTTTTCGCTTTTCCTTCTGCCACTCCCTTAGCTGCAGCCATACCAGTATTGTTCAATGGTACTCGACCTTGCTCCTCCACTATAGACAGCAACTCTGGATCCATTCCACCAAAATAGTATGCCATACTCACCGCATGCACCAATTCTCTGGAAGCCAGTGACATGCCTTTTTGAGAATCATTGATAGGAAAAAATTCTCCGGCCGAATTGGTCTGATTGATCAAAGCATAGATGGCCTTGATCAACAATCCATTCCTGTAGTCAAGTATCCCTAGCTCAGGTTTTTTATTGGCTAGCGCTTGAGCAAAAATCAGGAACGGATACATCGCATATCTCTGATAATAAGGTCCTTCTGTATAATATCCGTCAGGTGAGAAAGAATGATCAATCTGCGCCAAAAAACCAGCCTCTTTCTGGCCATCAAGCCGAATATCTCCGCCGTCATTGTCTTTGACTATATCACCTGGGACTTTAATGTCCAGACCATTTAGTGCCCAGTTGATGAGCTCTTCATCTCCCATGACCAGTCCGATCATACCCACGGCTGCATTTCCCCAGGTGCTGTGGTTATGGATTCTATTAAAAAACTGTGGGTTCTCAATAGAAACGTACTCTGCATAAGGTCTGAATAACTCTTTATTTAACTTCTCTCTCGTAGACTCATCCAACCATTCATAAATACAATCATATCCCTGACTGGTATATACCAACCAATTGGCATCATTCAAACATTGCCAAAAAATCTTTCCACGGGCATAAGATCGCTCGGCTGGATGTTTGCCAAGAGTGGGCCATATTTCGGCGTACGCCAATAACATATCACGGATGTAAATGGCATACTTTTCATCCCCTGTGATTTGAAATAGCGCACCTGCTTTTTGAATGGTGAAGAAGTTGGTCTTGTGTCTTTCATGGGTATACCCACCTGCCAGATCCTTGGGTATGGGCACCTTTATTCCATTAGCCAATGCTGCATCTACCTCATTGACCACAGCAGCAAACGTCTGATCAAAGAGTGGCGCTTTGCCCAAATTTGCTTTGATTTCAGAAACCCCTGAAGGGGTGAGCACTAAACTCGGATGCTTGTCAGATAGGAGCTGTTGTTCTGTGGTCTTTTCTCCCCCAACACAAGAGAAAAGCGACAAAACAACAGCCACACTAAAACCTATACCAATATAACAAAACTTGATCTTCATAGTTTATAACCTACTTTTTCTCCATCACTTCCGTTTGCATCTTTGGCCAATTTCAGATTTGACAATAAAGCTGCCTGATCACTAATCTTCAATGTGGATTGCTTCATACTACAATCAGATATTTTAGTAATTGGCTCGCCTACTGTATGATAGATATCGAATGTTTTGATGTCGTCAAATACAGAATTGGTGATCTTGGTTTTTTGCACGCCATGCAGCGTAAACGACTTTTCTCCTTTATTCTTTGGCCCATAGCCTACCTTTTCAAAAGAGCAGTGATCGATAAAAAGCAGAGGTCCAAATGTGCTTTCGTCGCTTCCACCTCTATGTAGGTTCACGATTTCTTTACCAATATTTTTGAAGGTGTTATTAGTTAAAATAACGAATTCAGCATTGTAGATACCAATGTCGTCCGACTCCTGATTTAACTCTAAAATAGTTCCACTCACATCAGTGAATCGTGAGTTTTCGATTAGGATGCTATCCGCAAAGGTGTTTTTATATACTTTTAGAATATTGAATGAATGATTGACGTCTAAATCTCTAAACTCACAGTTGTTGATGAACAGTTTGTAATTTCTATTCATTGAATATCTGCTGGTTGATACTACTGCGTTACCAGCATAATCAGGACACTCTGCCCCATCTATGATCAAACCATCCAATTGCAGGGCACCACCATTCTCAATGACGAATAAATTTGACTTCTCGAATTTTATGACTGCTCCTTCTTTAGACTGGACAGTGATTGGCACTGCTACGGGTATTTTCTTTTCCAGTAAGTATTCATCACCTGATAAGGTGTACACGTCACCAGCCTTTGCATCCTTCATCACATCAAAAAGGTCTTCACCTGCTGCTACAGCAATAGTTCTTCCGTAACCAAATGTCTTGGCTTGTTTTGGTTTGGTGTACCACGACGGGCCTGTTGCCTCTTTTGATACTACAGCAAATTCTGATGTAGTACCAGCTGTAATGGATTCATCTTTGAGAGAATAAATTCCTTTTTCATTTTGTACCAACTCTGTATTGACTGCACTAAATCCACTTCCAATTGACTCAATATTTTTACTCAATATATTCGCATCAAATGAGATTCCAGAAATATCGTCGTAAACGGTGAATACATCATCTTTAGCTTCATTCCAGAAAATATTGTTGGAAATAGAAGTAGTCTGTGGAATGGCACTTCTCTCTTCATCACTGCCGGCGCATAGCTGTACATAGTCACAATTGATGAAGGTATTGTTATTGATTTCAGAATCTATAACTTGATTATATCTATTGATCGGAGAATTCGGCACTCCGTTCATGACCACTAATGCTCCTCTAAATCTGTGACCAGTCAGGCCGTAGCCATAGTTGTTGATTACTTTTTGCTTTTCGTTGATGACTCTGATTCCTCCTGTGTGAGGTTTTCCATTGCCAAAGAAAGCGTTGCTTTCAGCTGTGTTTTCGTTACCATGTCTGAAGGTCAATGTGCCCACACATTCTTCAAACACATTGCCTTTAAATAAATTTCCGCATGATTTGTTTGAGATGATTTCATGCTCACCATCGCATCTGTCGAAATAGTTGTTGATGACTTGGGTATTTGAGAAAGAGAGTGAATAATGACTGGTGCCTATTCTTAGTGTCTCTCCTCCATTGGCCCCCAAGTTTTCTCTTGGGCCGAAATAGTTGTGATCGATAAGATGACCATTTTCTAGACTCTCTTCTGAATTGAGTCTCACGGCCATGGTTACGCCTTTGTTTCCTTTGCCTACGAGGGCATTGTGATCAAATCGGTTGTTTTTGCCATACATACCGACCCAATAATCACTTTCATGTCTTTCTGGATTGGAATAATTGTCGATCAGTGTTTCTGTAATTCTACAGTTGTTGGCCAATTGGTCCTTTTTAATTCTAAAGGAAATGACTTCAGCTGTGGGAGTGTATCCTTTGGTAAAGTGGAGACCATTCACCACTACAAATTCTCCTGCCAGCTTTAGGTTAGAGCTTCCTGTCAACTTCACTTCACCCAGCTTTTCTGCCATCACTACAATGGGTGCTTCTTTAGTTCCGTTGGCCTGGATGACCAATTCGGCATCTTTCCATTCGCCGTTCGCTAATACAATGGTATCACCTGGGTTGGCAACAGCAAGTGCTGTTTTGAGTTGGTCGGCAGATTCCACTTTTTGATAACTGCTTTGGTTGGTTTGGCAACCAACGATAAACATAACGAAGAGTATCATAATGATGAATAAGAAGTGGCTTTGCGCCACTGAACTAATTTTCAACCCTCTTTTTGTATTATACATTCTTTTCAATTTAAAATTTACTCTTAGCTATGATTGTCGCCTGAACTCAAAGCTCAATTTTTTTAGAATTTGATAAAGGTTTTTAAAAACTACCCAGAATAGATCCCGGGTAGTTTTTCTTTATATAGATCGAGTGCCTACTCAATCAGCATCTGTAATTGTTATGTTATCAAAGAAAGCCTCGGCAACACCGTCTACCACATCAACATTTCTAACATAAATGACGATCTCATTTGTAGAAGGGGTGAAATCAAATGTACTGGTAGCGTAAGCATCACCATCAGTAGCGAAAATATTAGGAATAGCAAAGTACTCATCAATAGCCGCATCAGACGTAGAAGCATTAATACCTGTTTCATCTTCGATTTCCGTATTTAATATGAATACCTCAGAAGTTATTCCTGCAGCAGTAGTCATTGCGTCAATGGAGAAGGTATATGTTTCTCCTGCCTGAACTGTAACTACTTGATACAATCGACGACCTGTCTCGTCCAGTTTTGCTCCTCTGGTACCATTATTTCCATCACTAGAAGATCCAGCTTGCTCACTGTCATCACCATAAAAGGTTTCAAGCCAACTATCCAATGCTCCATTATCCCAAAGAGGATCATAAGGGCTATCAACAGTCTCTCCGTCATTATTTACTACCGTACTGTTAGGTGTCATATCCCAAGCATCCGCATTGTCTCCCGTGTTTGATGTATATTCATCAAAAGTTCCATTAAGAACCTCTACAACAAACCCTAATGCAACTGTCAACTCCACCGTTTCTACGTCTTCAAAACCTGTAACACTTGTAGCTGTGAGCGTAACCGTATAAACACCATCCTCAGCATAAGTATGGCTAGGATCCATTCCCGTGTACTGAAATCCATCTCCAAATTCCCATAGTAATGAGACGGCATCTTCAGAAGCATCAATAAAAGCATAGGTCTTATAATCAGCATCATCTACCTCATAAGTGAAAGCTGCTGTTACAGGTGCATGAATCTCAATTTCAGACGAATATTCCGCTGTAAGACCGTCTTCACTGGTTGCAATTAAAGTTACAGTATATACATCCGCTTCTGCGTATGCATGAGATGGGGATTCTTCAGTAGAAGTATTGCCATCACCAAAATCCCAGGCATAAGAAGATGCATTAACTGAGGCATTCGTAAAGGTGTATGACAGATAATGCGCATCGCTCTGCTCACTCGAAAATGAAGCAGATGGAGGTACTGCACCTTCTGCCGCTATATCGATTGAAATATCATCCAATCTTGACTCTACAGACCCTCCATTGAAAAAGTACACGGCTACTTCGGTACTTGATCCTGAATTGAAAGAAACAGTACCAGCTTCATACGTTTCAGGATCGTCCTGATTATTAACTGTAATCGATCCAATAGTTGCTGCAATAGCTTCTGCATGCGTGGAGACCGGGCCAGATAGCACGGAAACTGTCAACCAACCTGTTTGATTATCCAACATGGTGTAATAAAAATTCAAATCGTAATTGGCTTCAGCTTCCACAGTGATGAGTTGATAACCGATTCTTTGATCAGAAGAAGAACCTGTTAATTTAGCGGCTTGTTCACCACTTCTCACAGGACTAGAAGTGATCTGAATCACGCCTCCTAAATCCGAATTCCTCCAGGAATCACGACCATCTCCTGTACCATCTGGTAAGGAAAGATCTTCAAAGCCAAACTCTAAAATAAATGGCTGATAAGGTCCTTCTACTACTTCTACTTCTATCTCAGTAGTGGCAGAGACACCCAGTTTGTCTGTAGATACTAAGGTCACAGTATAAGTGCCAAAGTCAGGATAAGTGTTTGATGGATTCTCCTCATCAGAAGTATTTCCGTCTCCAAAATCCCAAGTGAAATCAGTTGCACTTTCCGACTGGTTTGTAAAAACCAACATCAACTGATCTGTTGGATCTGGACTGTATGAAAATCCTGCACTCGGAGGAGTAATATCCGCTATTGAACCAGCACCAGGTAAGGTTTCGTCCACACATGAAGTGATGAACAATGCACCTGTGATTAATGCAAATCCTGCTAGTAAGTTCATCACTTTGATGAACTTACTTATTTTTATATTTTGTTGTTTCATTGATTTCAATTTTAGTTGTATCCAGCATTTTGACTCAACGCTCCTTTACTCAAGTTGATTTCTCGTTGAGGTATAGGAAGCAATAAATCATTTGCTGTAAATGAGTGTCCATTGGCAGTCGCAAATGCACCAAGTACACTTTCAGCCAAGTCCAAACGGATCAAATCAAACAATCTGTGATTTTCGAAGGCCAATTCAACTCTTCTTTCGTTTGCCAAATCCACTTTTGAAATGCTCGATACAGGTGTGGTCAATCCAGCACGATCTCTTACTTCTTGGAAAGAGGCAATGGCATCAGCAGTGCTAATTGGACCATCACGTCCAGCCAAAATAGCTTCAACATGCATCAACAATACATCTGCATATCTCAACACTATCCAGTCATTACCAGCCAAAGTAGGATCCCCAGATGTAGGTGCTATCCCCAATGTTTCATCACCATTTGGTAGATATTTAACCACTTGATATTGCGTCGTTTGTGCAGCATCTAATCGGTACGAATAATTAGATCTCATGGTGCCTCCATACGTTGCGAAAGCCGTTCTCACATCGCTGGTTACATAATTCAATCCACTCGACCTTCCTACAGAATTCAACCATTCAGCCGAAAAATTTTGACTATCGTTAGAGTTATCAGCTACATATCCTATGGCAAAGATGGTTTCATCATTACCCTCAGAATAGAAGATGTCCTGAAAATTGTCTTCTAAACTAAATTCGTTAGAAGCAATAATATCTTCGAGCAAAATTTGTGCTTCAGAATAATTGCCTAACGTTAGATGAGCTTTAGCCAATAAACCCTGTGCAGCTGCTTTAGATGCTCTATTTTTATAGGTGTTGTCCAAATTGGCAGCTGCTGTCGTTAAATCACTGACAATCAGCTCATAAACCTCACTAGTAGCTACTCTTGTAAAAGCAGTGGCCTCATCTGTTGGTGCTATCACCTCTGTAGCCAATGGAATGTCACCAAACAATCGAACCAGATTAAAATAAGCATAGGCTCTCACAAATTTAGCCTCACCTTCAAACTGTGGAGCCTTCTCTTCTGAGGCGTTTCCTAAATTAGCTAACACTGTATTAGCCCTAAAAATGACATTGTAAAAACTTGCATAGTAATCTGCAACAACACCATTCGTAGCCTCAACTGTATAACTTTCAAATTGCGAAGCCTCTCCTTCCCCACTTTTGGTTCTGGTATTATCACTTCTCATTTCTGTAACCTGATATTCAATTTGAATACCATGCAAGTCACTTGTAGTTGTAGAGTTGATGCCTTGAATACCGTCATATAGGTTCACGACACCAGCTTCCAACTCTGTATCATTTGTGTAGAATACATCTGCACTTATTGCTGAATTAGGCGCTGGCGATAAAAAATCGTCTTGACATCCATATAAATGCGTCGCAAGTACGAACAGCGCTATTATTCTTATATTTTTCATGATAATTTCTTTTTTGTTAATGATCACCTCGATTAAAATTCAATGATTACACCTGTCACCACAGATCTAGCTATAGGAGCTCCTGCTCGTTGATAGCCGTATGTCGTTGGTGATGTAGTAGTCAATGATTCAGGGTTGAATCCCGTGTAATCATTTGCCTTTAGATACATCAAATTTGATGCACTTACATATAACCTTGCGCTCGTCATTCCTATCTTAGAAGTGATTCTGACTGGCAGGTTATAACCCAAATTCACGTTTCGAAGTGCTACATAAGAAGCATCTTGCACAATTGAATTGGTGAAAATTTTCTGTTGGATAAATTCCTGATCTGGAGTAGTCACAGGATCAAAACCTTGCTGACTATTAAAATGATTGTACAGATATTGATCACCCATATTTCTCACTTCTGCACCATGGCTTCCCTGAAACATGAAAGACAAATCAAAGTCTCCTAAAGAAAATGTGTTCGTAATACTCCAAATAAAATCTGGGTATGGACTTCCAAGGATGGTTTTATCATCTTCGTCGATTTGACCATCTCCATTCAAATCTCTTACATATACATCCTGTGCTTGTCCTCCAATTGGGTGATAAGCATCCACCAAATACTCCAAAGGAATCTCTCTGTCTACTACATAGCCATAAAAAGAAGAAATTGGGTCACCTACTGAGCTAATCCACTCTGATGCTCTTTTCTCATCTACACTCTGAATTAAGCCATCTGAATTAGCGAAATCGGTCAATGTGTTTTTGTTTCTTGAAGCTAGAAATGTAGTTGTCCATCTGAACTTATCTGTTCTAATATTATTAGTCCTCAACTCTACCTCTATACCTTCATTAGTTACTTCTCCGATATTTACCAGCGCATTGTTAAACCCAGTCACACCAGAAACATCAACATTCAGCAATAAATCATCACTAGTCCGTTTGTAGTAATCAACAGAACCTGAAATAATATTATCTAAAAATCCAAAATCAATGGCTGGATTGAATTCGATAGAACGCTCCCATCCTAATTCTGGATTGGCAATATTCTGTGGATTGAACGCCGTGGCAGTACCACCACCAATGACAGCTGTTCTGGAGCTTAAAAGAGCAGTAGGCGAATACCAATCATTCAACCTGTTACCTGTTGAGATTTGGTCGTTACCAGTGATACCAAAGCTTGCTCTTAACTTCAAGTTGTTGATTATACTGGATCCTGCCAAAAATGATTCTTCAGAGATTCTCCATCCCACAGATACAGCAGGGAAATTACCATACTTATTATCTGGACCAAAAACCGAACTCCCATCTCTTCTAAAACTAACTGATGCCAAATACTTATCAGAAAACGAATAATTCACACGAGCAATGAAAGATAATAATCGTTTCTCTCTCTCGAATGATCCCCATCCAGAGGCTTCAGCAGCTGCATCTAGTGTAGGTACGAAATCAAATTCATACCCTGTTCCAGACACATTCGAATACTTCTCCTTGTATCTTTCTGCAACTACACCAGCAGTTGCGGATACATCATGGTTGCCAAAAGTTTGGTTGTAATTCAAAAAACCCTGAGTTACCACATGAACTTTGTTTTCGTTATTAACATCCAATGATGCTCCCGAGGCTCCATTTCTGCTAGACTCTACCCCCTGCCATCGCTGTCTTTCTGTATTTTGGATATCTCCAGACAAAGCTGCTTGAACAGAAAAATTATCACTCAATTTGTACTTAGTATAAAACTTACCAAACATCTTGAACTGAAAATCTCTTCTGTCTCTTTCCAGCACTTTAGCAGCAGGGTTGGTATTAGACGTATTACTAATATCTATCAATGTACCATCTCCATCTAAATCGTAGTTATCAAAATGACGTTGCAATGCATAATCGCCTACTTGTACATCTGGATATACAGTTCTATCTACATACTGAATCGTATTTTCATCATGATATACAGGTAACCAAGGCGTTTGTCTCAAAATATCATGTGTAGATCCATCAAATCTTCTTCTTTCTGTATATGAAGGATTTAAGCTCACTCCAAATGACAAATCATCATTGACTTTAGTATCAACTTTTGCTTTCAAATTGTATTTTTTGAAATCATCAGTCAACAGCACGCCTTCGTCATGTGCATAAGTCATAGCCGTACTGAAAGTAGTTGACTCATTTCCGCCTCTAGCACTTATGGTATGGCTTTGCGTATTACCACCATCAAAAATGATGTCTTGCCAGTTGTTATCCACACCTATCAACTCCTTGTATCTCGACCTTGGCGAGAGTTCTCCATTCGCAGCTCTTTCAGCAGCCATTCCATCTGCCACAGAAGTATTGTAATCTGGATTTTCTTGAACGTCTTGCCATCCATAAAATCCGTTGTACGCAAATTTAGTTTTGCCAGATTCACCAGTTTTGGTAGTGATCATCACTACACCATTGGCTCCCCTAGACCCAAAAATGGCAGCAGAAGCCGCATCTTTCAAGACCTCAATAGAAGCTACATCGTTCATATCTATGTTCGACCAAAATTCAGAATCGACTGCGACACCATCAATTACTAACAATGGACCTGATCCACCTGTGATAGATCCTACACCACGAATTTGGATAGTAGGTGCACCACCCACTCCTTCAGGATTGGAATTCTGAACATTCATACCAGCTACTCGACCTACCATGGCTTGGTCTGCCCTAGAGGTAGGTATCTGATCAATATTTGTGTTTTCAACCTTAGAAATAGCACCTGTTAGGTGAGATTTCTTTTGAGTTCCATATCCGATGACCACAACTTCATCAAGCTGCTCAACATCTGGATCCATAGAAATATCAATTGTAGATCTTCCACCAACTTCCACGCTCTTCTTCAAATACCCAATAAAAGAAAAGTCTAAAATCGCATTCGAAGCAGCTTCCAATGCATATCGTCCGTTAATATCAGTAACCGTTCCTTTAGTAGTTCCTTGCACTATGATCGTTACCCCAGGTAATGGCTCGTTGTCTTCAGAGTTTACCACTCCTGACACCTTGATATCTTGAGCGAATACCGGCGTTATTATCATTGCATTCAACGCCAATAACATCAACACTAAATTGTGCTTCTGGTAGCGTTTAGATAATAGTAAAATGTTTTTCATTTTATATGATTTTGTTCACACTTAGTAAATAGTATTTGCTGATGCGGGTAGGTAAAAAAGACGCGCCATACCTGTAGAATTACAGTAATTGGTTATCTTTGAATCAGCAATTGATCATTTCAATGAAATACCGATGGCCAAATTGATATTTCTACATTGATTGATCGATCCCGCGATGAATGGGTTGACCCTTGGTTAATCCATTCTTTTTTTATGTACCTGTCATTCCTCCATTATTGCTTTCTATTTTATTGTTATATAATTGTTCTACTTGTATCGTTTTAGAATAATCAAGAATATCCACCAAATGCCCACGCATCTCGCTCCCAACAGCCTCTCTATCTTGATTCTTTATAGCTTCTAGTATTCGTTCGTGCTGTTCTACCGCCTTATTAGACCTTCCGTCTCCACACACATCATGTTGCTTAAAATAGGATAGAATATCTGGCGTGATAATCAGCATCAATGATTTAAGTACTGAGTTCTTGCTTGCTTCAGCGATTTTTAGATGGAACATCAAATCTTCTTCTACTGCATGATCTGCCTGTTCTATTTTAGCTCTGTGAGCAAATAGTGCCTTTTCTATTTCCTTGATGTCATTACCTGTCCTGCGCTCAGCCGCTAGCACTGCACTGTTCACCTCAAGAATTACTCTGGTTTCCACCAAAGAGTTAAAATCATTTCCTTCTAATTTCAAAACATCAGAAATCAGACCTTCTAAGGCCGTAATGCCCATACCTGCCACAACGGTACCGCTCTGAGGAAGTGTTTTTAGAATCCCATAGAATTCTAGTTTTTTGATCGCATCACGTAAGTGTGTTCTACCAACACCCAGAACGTCACAAAGTTTTCTTTCTGAAGGAAGTTTGTCCCCCGGTTTCAATTGTCCTGAAGTGATGAGTTGCTTGATTTGGTTGATGATTTTATCAACTGGTGTTTCAATAACTATCTGACTAAAGTTCTTAAGCAATTCCATTGTTCTATATTCAAATCATTGTTGATTGGTCGACCAATTTATATTAAATATTTTTAAATACAAAATAATACATAAAAAATCCTGCCATTCCGCAGTGAAATGATCATCCCAAAAAAGCCACTTAAACATACTCTATTTGCTAAATAAGCAGTTTTTATCTCCTAATTCAACATAGCAATGAACAAAAATTAGAAATTAAAACCCTGCAAAAGTAGATGACAAAATCATTGATCAACCAGTTCCATTTTCCATTTCCAGTTGGTTGAATAGTATTAAATCGCCTTATTCGTAATTGGTTTACCAGTTAGTAATCAACTACTGACAACCAATTGATACATTTATTCACTAACTAAAACAAAATGAAAAACACAATTAAAACGCTAAGAAAAGGGGTGCTGGCTTCTTTTCTGGCTTTGTCTGGTATTTGGGTCAGCAGCTGTCAAGAGGAAGAGCTGAAAATTGATTCGAATGAAATTCAAAACGTAAAAATGGCTGCTGGTGACAATGTCAATTTATCAAATCCAGGATTTGAAAGTAGCTGGTCCGGCTGGGATGACACTGACCCATCTGCACTATCAAGTGATTCCCATTCAGGTTCCAAATCAGCAAAAATTACTGGCTCATCTGGCAAGTTTGAACAATCTGTATCTGTTTCGGCTCATACCAACTATACACTTTCAGCTTATATTCTGGAACATGGTACCATTGGTGTACAAGTGGGAAGCAGTGATTTTAATGATGGTGGTGACTACAACGATTGGACACAAGTAACCCTATCGTTCAATTCAGGAAGTAGTACAAGTGTCACCATCTATGGCAAGTACAATGGAGGAACTGGTAGATTTGATGACTTCGTACTTACTGAAGGCAGTGGATCAGGCGGATCTGGAGGTACTAATGGAAAACTTAGTATTTCGTCTGTATCGGCCAGTACAAATGATGGCAATGTACCTGCCAATACCCTAGATGGTAATTTAGGCACACGATGGTCTGCCAATGGTTCTGGACAGTACATCACTTATGATCTCGGAAGCAGTAAAAGTATAAGCAGCATGAAAATTACCTGGTACAAAGGTGACCAACGCAACTCCTATTTTAAAATCAGAGCTGGAGCATCTACTTCTACCTTATCAGATGTGTACAACGCACAAAGTTCAGGTAGCAGTGGAAACACGACGAGCCTGGAGACTTATGATTTTGATGCCATAAATGCTAGGTACGTTCGAATTACAGGTTTCGGAAACTCCAGCAATAGCTGGAATAGTGTGACAGAAGCTGAAATTTGGGGAACCACTGGTGGCAGTGGTGGAGACATCACACCTCCTGGGTCTGTCTCTGGTCTTAGCGCAACAACAGGCAATGGTCAAGTAAGTTTGTCTTGGACGAATCCTTCTGATTCAGATTTTGATCATGTTTCCATTTCTTATAATGGCGGTAGTACTACGAGTACATCAGGTAGTAAGACCATTACAGGATTGACCAATGGGACTTCATACACCTTCACAGTGGTGGCCTATGATAATTCTGGCAATGCGTCTTCAAGTAAGTCTGTGAGTGCTACACCACAGGGTTCAGGCGGCGGGTCTGCTGACGTTCCTTCAGACCTGATGGCCAATTGCAATCAATGGAAGATCACTTATCCTGACGGCAGTGAAGACAAAACGCTTTGTGGCGAAGACAACAATGAATTCTATTTTGTCAGTGCCAATCAAGATGCTATCGTATTTAGAGTGCCAATCAGAAGCAATAATGGTTCAACCCCTAATTCCGACTATATCAGGTCTGAACTTAGAGAAAGAAAAGAAGATGGTAGCGCTGATATCTACTGGACTACTACTGGCCAGCATGTGGTTTACTCAAAGCAGGCCATCACGCACCTTCCGATCAACAAGGATCATCTGGTAGCGACTCAAATTCACGGCAACAAATCTGATGGGATTGATGATGCCATGGTCTTGAGACTAGAAGGCTCACATCTTTTCTTAAGTTTCAATGGTGGTCAATTGAGAAGCGACCTTACCATTAAAACCAATTATACACTGGGAACACAGCATGAAGTAATTTTTGAAATTATTAATGGAAAGCACTACTGCTACTATAGCGAAGATGGCAATTTGGCCAATGCCTACAACAGTGGCAACGCTTCGAGTTATCTAGTAAAAGATGGAGGCAATGACTACGTGATGGACATTGACTATGACGAAACCTATTTCAAAATAGGCAACTACACGCAAAGTAATCCTGATAGAGAAGGAAGTGATACGGACGATCCCGACAACTATGGTGAGGTCTATGTTTATGACTTTTGGGTATCACACAACTAAGGTTTTTTTTTGAAATTCAGTTGATAAATTACAAAAAGCTGCCATCTAAGATGGCAGCTTTCATTTCTTTCCCCTATTGAATCTATTTACAATCTGATCAATTATCTGCGAAAGCCACATTTTCCTTGGTCAAAATATCCAGTGGCATATACTGTACCTCACTTACTTCGGCATTTAATATCAGATGCCTGTACAATGCCTGAATACTTAGAGCACCTTGTGTTTTTGGATTTTGATGAATAATAAATTCAATACGGCCATTTTTCAACCCTTCTAAGTTTTTTGATACCAAATCATAACCGATTAGTCGATATGATCTGGCTGACCATACGGCAGCCGCTTGTTTGGCTACCTGATGGGATCTTGAATTTGGAACAAAAATCAATGCTTGCTTTTCATTGACTGATTCCAACCATTCCTTGAGTGCTGCTTCGTCCAGACCAATTTCGACCTCTTTGATTTGAGAGTCATCTAAGCCGGTTTCTTTATAATACTTTCTAAACCCTTCAATACGCTCATCAATTGTCTTATTGATACTGTCATAATCGCGGAACTTGATGATCAGGGATTGGCAATCTTGCGGATGACCAATATTGAGCAATTTGGCTGCGAGATATCCACTTTGTACTGAGTCCTGCCCAATAAATGCTAAAGGTTTAGCACTTTCCAGATTTGAATCTACAAATACATAAGGAATTTTTGCACTATCAAGTTGCGCACAGATGGCTGTAGCTTCTTTTTCCAAAAGTGGTGCCATCACCACTGCATCAGGAGCTGATTGCAGCGCGAGTTCAGACTGAGTAACAAATGAATCCTGATTCTGTCTGTCAAACGTATAGAAATCTAGTTGCACGCCAAGTGAGACATATTCTGCAGCTGCAGCCTCTATGCCTGTGCGCTGAGTCTTCCAATACTCATTATCCTGAGGAAGGATGATAGCAAAACGATGCGTTTTGTTCAACTTCAAATTTCTCGCAAATACGTTAGTGGAATAATTTCCCTCCTTTGCAATTTGTTTGACCAGTTTTTTGGTTTTCTCTGCTACCTCTCCCCTGTTATGTAAGACTCTGTCCACCGTACCTACAGATACTCCTGCCTTTTTAGCTATTTCCTTAATCGTAATTCTTTTCATCCGAAGCCAATATTAAAAAAAATCGTTGATTGATTTTGTAATTAGCAGCAATATACTACATTTGTATTCATCGTTAACGAACACGGAACAAAAATCCTTCAATTGAGGGATTTATTTTTCAAAGATTCCGTTAACGAACACGGTAAAAGCAAAACATTAAAATATTATGAAAAAGGTAGTAACATTCGGAGAGATCATGCTGAGATTGGCTCCACAGGGATTTTTAAGATTTTCTCAAGCCAACAACTTCGATGTAGTATATGGAGGGGGTGAGTCCAACGTGGCCGTATCACTAGCCAACTATGGCGTAGACGTAGATTTCGTAACCCGACTACCAAAGAATGACATTGGCGAATGTGCCTTGATGGAAATGAGAAAAAGAGGTGTAAATACCAACAACATCATTTTTGGTGGCGATAGATTAGGCATCTACTTTTTGGAGACTGGTGCTGTGAGCAGAGGATCTAAAGTAGTGTATGACAGAGCACACTCTGCCATGTGTGAAATCGAGCCAGGCATGGTGGATTGGAAAGAGGTATTCAAAGATGCTGGATTCTTCCACTGGACAGGTATCACTCCTGCCATCTCTCAAAGTGCAGCTGACGCTTGCCTGGAAGCAGTGAAAATCGCTTCTGAAATGGGCGTGACTGTTTCTACTGACCTAAACTACAGGGCCAAACTTTGGACATACTGTGATGCCAAGAAAAGAGAAGAAATCATGACTGAGCTGACTTCTTACTGCGACATTGTCTTGGGTAATGAGGAAGACGCTGAAATGCATTTTGGCATTAAGCCTGAAGGTATCAGTGTACAAACTGAAGGTCATAATGTAAAAGGAGAAGCTTTCTTGTCTGTGTGCAAGCAGATGATGAAGAAATTCCCAAAAGCTAAGAAAGTAATCACCACGTTGAGAGGAAGTATTTCTGCTTCTCACAACACTTGGGCTGGTGTATTGTACGATGGTAACAAGCTCTTCGAAACACGCCAATATCAAATCACTGACATCGTGGATCGTGTAGGCGGAGGAGATTCGTTCATGGGAGGATTGATCTATGGATTGTTAAAATTTCCAGAAGACGATCAGCATGCACTTGATTTCGCAGTAGCGGCTTCTTGTCTAAAGCATACTATTAAAGGGGATGCTAATCTGGTAACGGTAGCAGAGGTAGAAAAACTGATGGGCGGAGACGCATCAGGTAGAGTAGCCAGATAGTACGATTCAGAAGAACGGGCGGTCTGTATTTTTTTCTAGAATATTTAAACCGGGATCGCCCTTCTTTTTACCCCACATCCAAAACTAAAATAACACAATGTCCAAACCATCCATAGCAATTATTTGCGGAGGAGGCCCAGCACCGGGTATCAATACTGTGGTGAGCACCGTAGCCAAAACTTTTTTGAAGGACGGCTATCGTGTAATAGGTGTACATGGGGGCTATCAGGGCATTTTATCTGACAGCCCTCAAATCACAGATTTCGATTTTGCGTATGCAGATCGAATCTTCAGTAGAGGTGGGTCTTCTTTGGTCATGAGCAGGTTCAAACCCAAAGATTCTGATTTCAACACCAAGTTTTTTACAGATTACAATGTAAAACTTTTGGTGACCATTGGCGGAGATGATACTGCCAGCACTGCCAACCGATTAGCCAAATTTTTAAAGAAAAGTGAATTGGACGTGAAAAATATTCACGTGCCCAAAACAATAGATAATGACTTACCTCTACCCGACCGAAATCCAACTTTCGGATTTCATTCGGCCAAGGACGAAGGCGTAAAGATCGGCAATACGATCTACGAAGACGCCATCACAAGTCAAAACTGGTTTATCATGTCAGCCATGGGAAGGTCGGCAGGACATCTGGCTTTCGGGATCGCCTCGGCCTGTCACTTTCCCATGTTGATTATTCCAGAGATGTTCAACAAGACCAAAGTCACGCTAGACAAAGTGGTCAATTTGATCATTTCTTCTATGCTCAAGCGAAAGCTTGAAGGTATTAACTATGGAGTAGCCCTAGTGAGTGAGGGGGTTTTTCATGTGATAGATGAGCAAGAGCTGAAGGACTCAGGTATTCTATTCACCTATGACGCGCACGGTCATCCAGAGTTGGGTAATGTGAGTAAATCCAATATTTTTAATGTATTGGTACAAGAAAAACTAAAGAAGTTAGACATTCAAATCAAAAGTCGACCAGTCGAGTTGGGTTATGAATTGAGATGCTGTAGACCGATTGGCTATGATTTGACCCTTTGTACCCTTTTGGGCACAGGTGTGAAAAAGCTATTTGATGAAGGAACCAGTGGTTGTATCGTCACCACCAATTCGAGAGGAGATATCAAACCTATGTTCTTGTCAGAGTTTGAAAATAGTGATGGTGTCATTCCCCCGCGTCTTGTAGATACTGATGCAGAGATATACAAACTGAGTTTGCACAATTTGCATTTTATAGAAAAAACTGACTTGGCGAAAGCTGGGAAGCTGGTAGCCAACCCTGAAACATACGAATTCAATACGATATTAAACTGGAATTAAAATTATGGCACGATTTACAAGAATAGAAGTAGCGCAGCAGATGGGGGCCACAGGTATGGTGCCTGTGTTTTATCACAAAGACATTGAAATCTGCAAGAAAATAGTGAAAGCCTGCTACGAAGGCGGCGTGAGAGTTTTCGAATTTGTAAACAGAGGCGATTTCGCTCATGAAGTTTTCAACGAACTCAACAAATGGGCAGCAAAAGAAACACCTGAGATGATCTTGGGTATTGGATCTGTGGTAGATGCTGGTACTACTTCCCTATATATCCAGAACGGAGCCAACTTCGTGGTCTCTCCTATTTTGAACGCTGATATGGCGAAGGTATGTAACCGCAGAAAAATTGCCTGGTCTCCAGGATGTGGTTCATTGACGGAGATTTCTTACGCAGAAGAATTAGGCGCTGAAGTGGTGAAAATCTTTCCTGGTTCTCAGGTGGGTGGTCCATCATTCGTAGCTGCTGTAAAAGGTCCATTCCCATGGAGCAGTATCATGCCTACTGGTGGTGTAGAGCCTACTGAAGACAACCTGAAAGGATGGATCAATGCTGGCGTGCACTGTGTAGGCATGGGATCAAAACTATTCGTGAAAAACTCTGAAGGAGAATATGACTACGCTGGATTGACTGCTAAAGTAAAAGCGACTTTGGCTTTGATTCAGAAACTAAGGAAATAATATCCGCCTAATTGGCGGACGAAGGAAAAACGATTAGTGTGTTTATTACGATATAGTCCATTGCCCGATGGATTATGCATCAATGAAAAGGCCTTTGAGAGAGGGCCTTTTCTTTTTCATATAAACCCGATAGGTTTTAAAAACCTATCGGGTTTAGTAATTAGTATATCCTTTTTATAAGTCAGTCGTTATTAGCATTTTTGAGCAAGCATTTGAAACTAGAAACAGAGTGATCAGAATAGAAAAGGGAGAACGGTACTGGAACATAGGTTTTGCATTATTTTCCATCTTGTTTGTCGGTTTCTTATTCGATTTCGATTATCTGTCTAAGATTGCCCCTCCTTTAGAATTTTTCTCTATCATCACCAATCCCCTATCCGCCATTTTCTATCTAGGTGCTTCTTTGATTGCCTTTAGGCATAGCTACATGCTCATGAGGTTCGTGGCGAAAAAAGCATCTCAGCTCACCTTACCATTCATATTTATTTTTGCGCTAGTTTCTATTGTCTGCATGATACTGATCTACCTGAGTTTCGGATATGACGCTTCCTCACTGACATACCCATTCGAATGGTACGTGATGGTAGGTATGGAATTTGTCGTGTTATTCTGGCTGTTGATGATCGAAATCCAACTGATTCAAAACATAAAAAAAGGCTCAAAATAGCTCTCTAAAGCAAATGTCAGGTAAATGACGGGTCTAATTCTATTCAATAATTTGAATATCTAATGCCATCCGCATAGTCTTGTAGTCTAAACATCGCTTATATGGCTACATTGAAACAACCTCAGTTAGGTCAAACCATTCTGAACCTCAGACAAGAGAAGAAAATCACGCAAGAAGAATTGGTCGATAGATGCAATGTCAGTGTGAGAACATTGCAGAGAATCGAAGCGGGGGAAGTAACTCCAAGAGAAAGTACATTGAAAATCCTCCTTGAGGCATTGGGCTATAAGCATATTGAAGTAGAGCAATCTATCACTATCAAAAAGAATAAAGAAATTCTGCTTTATGCCTTGATTGGAGGATGTGTCTACTTTGGATTAGGCTTTTTGGAAACATTAGCAGATGCTGCAAGGTTCGAATCAGATTTGCCAAAATACTTCCCACTGGTTTATACTATAATTAAACTTATGGCCCTGACAGGTTATTTCTTTATGATGTACGGTTTTGCCACAATGCATTCCATTTACCAAGTATCCTTACTCAAGATTTCTGCTTATTTAATGTTTGTGGCTTTTGCCATTGTTGAGATCTACGATGTCATTTCTATTTTCTCAACTATGAATGCTGAAGAGTTTATGCTCGTCAAAGGTATAGAAGCAGTAACCTTTGGTGGAGCTGATATTATTTTCGGTATAGCACTTTTCAAATTAGGGCATTCCATGGGGACTGTGGCTAAAGTCGCTGGCATTCTTGAAATACTCGTAGGCATGCTTTTCATGTCCTTCCTTTTGGCATTTATGGGTCTATTTCTATTGATCCCTGCTACACTTCTCGAACTGGTTCTTCTTTACAAAATGCATGAAAGTGAGTCAAATAAATTGATCTCTAGTACTCCAAAAGCAATTTAAGATGAAGACCACATGCTACATTTTGTGTCCATTAATTTTGGTACTTATTTTCCTCTTTTCTTATGAGCCACCTATTCCAAAAAACTATGGAAAGCTAGACTTAGATTTATATTTACCTAATATTCAAGCTCAAGCCTTGATCGTAGGTTTTGGTGGAGCAGAAGGAGGTGGTTCATGGACCTCAGATCAATGGGCAGCGACACGCCAACGATTTTTAGATGAAGGTTATGCCTTTTTATCCATAGGGTATTTTGGGACTGAAACAACCTCAGCAGAATTAGATAGAATTTCGCTCAACGCTATTCATGATTCTGTACAATCTGTGGTTAGCAGAAACAACATTAAAAACGTAGCCCTGATAGGAGGATCTAAAGGTGGGGAACTAGTCTTGAATCTAACCAGTCAACATGCCGAATTTTCCTCAGCTATTGCATTGGTTCCATCACATGTTTCGTTTCCAGCTCATACGCCTTGGATGAACACTTCATCT
The DNA here is from genome assembly GCF_900176375.1 of Reichenbachiella faecimaris. GTDB lineage: Bacteria > Bacteroidota > Bacteroidia > Cytophagales > Cyclobacteriaceae > Reichenbachiella > Reichenbachiella faecimaris. The sequence goes on from NZ_FWYF01000001.1 coordinate 976,146, forward strand.
TGGTCATTGAATGATAAGGAATTGACTTTTGTACCAGCCTCATTTACTTCTCTTGTTCCATTGCTCAAAGGGCTACTTGGCGAAGCTTTTAAAGTGATGCTGAAAGACAAAAAAACCGTTAAATCTGCTCTTATTCCTGTCGAAAAAATCGAAGGCAGTATCTTGCTTTTATCCGCTGAAAATGACGAACAATGGCCTTCAACCTATATGTGCGCTCAAATCATGAACAGATTAAATGACAATGCATTTCAATTCGAATATGAACATATTATTGTGCCGGGCGATCACAGTGCACCACTTCAAAGATTTGATGTCATTTTCAAATTTCTAAATCAGCAATTCAAATCTGGCCCTACTCATACTTCAGTGTCTTCACTGGATTAATCGTGGCGGCTTTGAGCGAATGTGCACCTACGGTAATCATAGCTACCAAAAAAGTAGCCAATCCCGCTACCGCAAAAGGCCACAGCATCAGGTCAATACGATAAGCAAAACTTGCCAGCCACCAATCAATCATCAGATAGGCCATAGGAGTCGCGATCACAAATGACAGGCCGACCAGTAGCATAAAATCCTTTGAGAGCAGCAGTACAATTTCCTTGGTTTGAATGCCTAATACCTTACGAATACCAATCTCTTTGGTGCGCTGCTCCATAGTAAAGGTAGCCAATCCAAACAGCCCCAAACAGGCAACTAAAATGGCTAAACCAGAAAACACAGTAGTAATCATACTCAACTTGGTTTCAGCTTTATAGGACTCATTCAGACGGTCTTCCAAAAAGAAATACTCAAAAGGCCTACTTGGAATAAATTTCTGCCAGTTAGATGCTACAATGGCTATTGACTCCTGCAAATTGTCCGCATCTACTTTTATAGCCATATATTTCATAAAGAGGTTGAAGGTGAATGGCTGAGCCCAGAGATCTAAAGCTATGGGAGACATGGGATGATGTTTGGAAGTGAAGTTGAAGTCATTCACGACTCCAATAATTTTTCCTTTTCTTCCACCCATCAATTCAACCCCTTTTCCTATTGCCGATTCTGGTGTTCCATAGCCCAGTTGCTTTATCATGGTATGATTGACCACTAGCGCTAGACTATCATCTGTGACATGTGATTGGTCGTATGTTCGCCCCGCGAGCAAAGGGATATCAAATGTTTTCAAAAAATCGTGTCTCATAAAAAGGCGTGGATAAGGCTTCGATTTTTCCACACCTTCAAAAGTGTAATTCATCACCTGATGCTTAGCTCCAAGTACTTCCTCCAGAGCTGTAACTGATTTGATCGAGGCATTGGAGAGCATTTCACTTTTCATACTTTCATAATGACTGGCTATGGGTGTGCCAATGACGGGCACCATGATCACAGCCTGTTTGTTGAAACCCAAATCATCATCTTGCAAAAATTGTAATTGCTTGATGGCTATAATCGTTCCTACAATAAGGATCATGGATATAGAAAACTGAAGAATGACCAACACCTTTCTGAAATTCATCCCATGGTTATTGAGTTTGCCGCCTTTGATCACTTCAGTAGTTTTGAAAGAAGAAAGCACAAAGGCAGGATAAAACCCTGCAACTAGCCCAACAAACAAGGTAAGCCCTGCTACAGCCGAGAGGTAGACTGGTGACCAAAAAGTCATCAAAGTGATTGATTTTTCTGTCAGCGTATTGAAACTAGACAATATGAAAACAATACCCATCACGGCTATGATCAATGCCAGAATAGTCTGTAGAATGGATTCGAATATAAACTGATAAATCAGCTGCTTTTTCAGACTTCCCAAAGCTTTTCTTATTCCCACTTCTTTGGCCCGTTTTGTGGCACGTGCTGTAGACAGATTGATGAAGTTGATAACTGCAATAAGTAGCACAAAAACTGCCACAGCCGAAAAGACATAGATATTACTTTCATTGCTGTTGGCCTGTATCTCATAATCGAGCTTAGACTTTAGGTGAATATCAGTAAGTGGCTGCAACTCCATGGTGATATCGTCCCTGATACCCTCTTGAAAGTACTTCTGTACGAAATCAGGCAACATGTCTGTCAAAGTCATAGGATCTGTGTTTTCGTTCAGAACTAAATATGTCCAGCAGGGATTCCAATACCAACCGTTCAATGTGAAATTTTGATTCCTTTCTTGATAATACGCTCGCAAAGTTGAGAAAGAGACTAGAAAATCAAATTGAAAATGGGCGTTGTGAGGGGCATCCGCCAAAATGCCTTTGACCACCAAGTTTCGCTCTCCCTGAAATTCAATATTTTGACCCAATGGGTTCTCATCACTAAAATACTTCTTAGCCATGGATGCTGTGATCAGAATAGCATTTGGCTCATCCAGAGCAGTATTCTTATCCCCCACCATCATTTCAAAATCAAAGACATCAAAAAATGTGGAATCCACAAAAAAGACATTAGGTTCATTGAAATTTCTATCCAATTTACGATTGGCCAAAGCCAAAAAAGGAGATTGAAAATCGAATAATCTGGTCATATGATCTATTTGACCAGGGTAATCATTGATCAGTGCTGGCCCTACAGGAAAGGGCTGACTGGCTGAATGCTCTCCTACACCATCACTCTCGAAGTGCTCCAATATTCGATAGGTTCGATCAGCTTTGGAGTGAAAACGATCATAGCCCAGCTCGTCATGTATGTAGAGAAATATCAATAGAAAGCAAGCGACTCCAATCGCCAAGCCAGCCGTATTGATCAGGCTATACACACGCTGACGCATGAAATTTCGATAGGCTATTTTGAGAAAATTTTTAAACATGGCTATGGTGTTGTTATGTGTTATTAAGTTTCTTTTGAGCAAAAAGGGCCTAAGCAAATCCATGGCATCAAACCATACAAAGAGTTTGGCATGCAGCTTCCCTTTCTTGTTATATCTATCTGCATAGAGTTCGTATAGGTCTCCTTTGAGCATTTCTACATGCTCCTCCCGACAAAAAAAGTCGAGTAGTCTGACGACCCATTTGGGAGGAACTAGCTCATCCATACCAAAGACAATCCCCTGAAAGAAAAGCCAGGCATGGCCTGATACAAACCTGTTCTCAAGTCGTGCGCCTCCCTAGCTGCAGCACGACCAGCTGAGGTGATTGTATAAAAACGCTTCCTTCTGCCTCCTCTTGCTTTGGTGGCACCCCCCTCCTTAGAATTGATAAATCCTTTTTCAGACAGTCGATTGAGTGCCGAATGCAAAGCCCCAATGCTCGGGTTCCTTCCTGTTCTTTCTTTCAATTCCTCTTTGATTGATATGCTGTATGCATTTTCATTTAATACACCTATGACTAAAAGTACGAGTTCTTCAAATTCTCCAAGATAGGTTCCTTTCATAATACTGTATATTTTTAGCTCTCTCTGAGTCACTTAAAAGAGACAGAGAAATAAGTTCAAAAATCATCAAGGTTATGTCTAGACTTGACTCTGATGGAAACTGGTTCCATTTACAATATGATTTAATCTACAATTAGGATTCTAATACGCTAAGAACTATGATTAGTTTCCTATTTGCAAATGAAATAATCTCGCGTAAGACAAACAGCGAATTGCGCCTACTATACTACAATTACTTATTGGGGAATGTTAGCGTAAATGTGGTGCCTTCGCCAAGTTTACTCGACACCTCTATAGTCCCGTCATTAAGCGCCACAAATTCGCTCACAAGGACAAGACCCAGACCAGTACCTTTTTCATTGTTGGTACCATAGGTAGAGTGCGTGAGTTCGAATATTTCTTCTAGTTTATCATCAGAGATTCCCACACCATTATCAGAGATAGTGATAGTCGTCTTCTGGTGATCACAGCCATATCCAACCTCAATTTTAGAGCCTTCATTAGAAAATTTAATAGCATTATTGATCAAATTTCGAAGCACAGTGGAAAGCGAATTTCTATCCGCATGAATCAAGCAACCAGACGAACCTGATAGCTCCAAGGTAATTTTTTTAGATTTTGCAGATTCCCTTAGAATTGAAATAATTTCCTTTAAGAAAAAATCGACTTTGATCAACTCTGGGTCAACTTTGAAATTGCCAGATTGGTTCAGTGCCCAAGTCAACAAATTGTCCAAAAGGTGTCTCAACCTTTTTACTGAGTCAGCCATGTGCTCGACCATTTCATCTACCATTTCAGTTTGCTGCTCAGCCTGATAATGATGAATCAGATCCGTCAATCCCTGTAGCGAATTCAAGGGACTTCGCAGGTCGTGTCCTATTATAGAAAATAGTTGATTTTTGGTGTCATTGGCATTTTGTAGTACGAGCCGTTGAGTTTCTAAGTCCTTTTTCTGAGCTTCCACTTCAGCAGTTCGTTTGGATACTATCCTTTCCAAATTCAATTTAGCTTGTTCCAAACTCGCCGTTCTGATTCTAAAAAGGATATAAATCAAAACCAGAATACTAGCAACATAGGCTATAATGGCATACCTCGAACGGTACCATGGTCTACTCACATAAAAGTGATAGGCATCCACTTTACTCAACTGGTTGATTGTATTCTTGGCCCTGACATGAAAAATATATTCACCAGCAGCTAGTCCAGTATAATCTTTTTTCGACTCCCTAGACCAGTCAGACCACTCATTATCTCTACCTACTAGTCTATATTGAAAAACTTTCTCTTCACTGGCATTTACTTCATTAGTAAAAAAAGTAAATCTTATGTCTGTCTGATCATAAGGCAGCACAACAGGATCCACATCCGAACCGTTTTCGAAGATCACAGAATCCTTCCCCCATACCATTTTGCCCACATGACAGCGAAAATCACCTGTCTCAGCAATCGTTGGAATCTTCTGATCATATCTCACAGCACCCCCATCTCCTATAAACCATAGTACGCTATCCAAATCCGAAAAGGATGAAGTGACATGAAAATGTGAACCAAAAGCAATGCCTGTGGCAGTCATCTGACCTTCCTCCATCACTACCAATTCGTTATAATTGACCCGTTGCTCGTCTTGATAGCTGACCCACAGTGTTTCTTCTTTGGCAGAAACCACTTGTAGAATCTTAGCCGGCACGTTGGACAACGCCAAGGGACGTGGTTCAGAAAGTTTTCCTGTTTTATCTATATAATACCAAGCATCTCTTGCAACCACCAGAACTTTATCCCCACAGGGCACAATAGCCGCATTTCCTACCTGATACTCTTCTTCCAGTTTTAAATATTGCATGCCTTGCGTCATTCTATGAGAAACGATTCCTAGCGTACCATATTTGGATACAAACACAATCAAATCACCCAATTCCTCAATCTTTTTTATAGGCTCTGTAAATCCTTCAAGCTTGATTAATTTCAATGAGTTAGCCTCTTCATGATACATGCCCATGCCCACTTCCCCTATGCCAACATAAACTTTGGTTTCATCTTGAGACACCCTAGCATAGTGTAGGCGCTGATCATCCAAAAAACTGAATTTGTCATTGCTATAGGCAATCAAACCTCGCTGACAACCCACTATCATTTGGTCATCCATGATGCCCAAAGAATAAATCTCATAGAAGTCCTCAGAATTGAAAGGAACAAATTGCCCACCAAAATCTCCCCGCTCTAGCTTGAAAAGTCCTCTCAACGTCGTAGCATAGACATTACCTTGATACCTAATAATATCAGTTCCTACATCTATCAATCCCCTTCTTTGATCAAAGTACGACAAGGGTGAAAGTATCTTTACCTTACTGGTTCCAACGCCATTCGCAATCCAAAGATTGTTCGCATCAAACATGCCTACGAATAAATACTGGAAATCAATCAGTCCCGATTTTTCGTCAAGCATCTCCAATAGCTTTCCATTTTTGTCAATGATAGCCACACCTTTCGTATAGGCCGCAAAGGCATAATTCCCATCATGGGTTACACACCCATGATATATTTTGTATTTCTTAAAAAAATCGTCGGCTTCTGTTTCTAACACCTGTACTTCGCCATCTTTCATCAAGAAAAGCCCGTCATATCTACTTCCTATCAACAGCGCGTCTTCATAGGGCAGAAAAATGTTGACTTTAATATCAGCAAAGTACTCCCCTCCCTTTTTCATCTTCAGATGATCTCCATCCATATACATCAAGCCTACGCCTCGATTTCTGGTAAAAACGGTATCCCTTACGGTAAAGGCGATATCAAAGCCTTGATCCGATGGGTGAAAAACCTTGATTTTATTGTCTTTCCATTTGAAAATGTATTTTCTTGATCTGAATACTACCTCCTTGCTCGAACAGGCGATTTCCCATACAGCACCAAAGTCATGGAACTGTGGGTCTATATGATCCATCAAGGAAACATAGGCCAGCTTTCCGCTATCAGAAGATTTTAAATAACCAAACTCCCCATCAGACCCTACATATATAGTACCTTGATTGTCTTGTTGTACCCAATAAACTGACTTTTCCTTGGTGACTTTAATAAGGTTCCAATCCACGCCATTGTAAACCAGTACTCCATCGTCATTAGAGAAGTAATAGATGCCTAGTGAATCTCTTATTACATTAAAATTGAAACTGCCAGCCCGGTAATCTGAAGGGGCATAATAGTCTATAAATGGCAGACCTTTTTCACTGGACTGTGCCCAAATATTGAAAATGACAGTAGGTAGGAAGGCTAAACACAGTAATGCTGACTTTATCAAACTCATCAAGAGGTTTAGTTAAATTAAAGACAGGCGAAAAGGATTCTTAAATAAACTGAATATTATCAACTAAACCTAGTTGGAGAATTAATAAAATACACAATTACTATAAAATGGGTATATAGCGACATTTGAGGTTTATCATAAAATCGAAGTGCTGATTTTTAAGTATAGCTGTCCTTAGACAATGATTCATTTCAATTTACCATCAAATAGTTAATTCTTGGTCATTAGAATAATTCAAGTTGTTCGGGAAGTAGTCTGAAGCTTTTTCTATGGTGCGGGGTAATGCCAAACTCACGAATAGCCTGTCTGTGAGCCTTAGTAGGATAGCCAGCATTGGACTGCCAGGCGTACTTAGGGAATTCCTGATGCAAGTCTGTCATCAACTCATCGCGATAAGTTTTTGCAAGCACAGATGCAGCAGCTATCGCGTAGTATTTGCCATCCCCTTTGATGATTGTTTCGTGTGGAATGTCAGGGTAGGGCTTGAATCTGTTGCCATCAATCAATAGCAACTCTGGCTCAGTTTTCAACTGATCCACTGCTCTATGCATAGCCAAAAATGAAGCATTCAGGATATTGATTTCGTCAATTTCGGTATGTGAGACCACACCAATAGCCCAAGCAATAGCATCTGATTTGATTTCGTCCTTGATGGCATTGCGCTGTTTGAGGCTCAGTTTCTTAGAGTCATCAAGGACTTCATGTGAATAGTCAGTAGGCAAAATAACTGCTGCTGCAACTACTGGACCCGCCAGACAACCACGGCCTGCTTCGTCACATCCTGCTTCAATCGTATGTTCTCTAAAAAATGGCAATAAAGACATACTTCAAAAATAGGAATCTTGTGAAGAAAAATTCATGTTTTCAATGTATTCTGTACCTTCGCATTTCGTTTAATCGAAATGGCAAAAATAGGAACAGACATATTGCACGCTGCCGCCTTGCTCAGAGCTGGAAAGTTAGTAGGAATTCCCACTGACACGGTATATGGTTTGGCTGGTCATGCACAAAAAACGGAAACTCTCCAGGAGATTTTTCTTGTCAAAAAACGTCCACAAGACAAACCACTGATCGCTCAAGTGGATCACCTCGAAAAGGCGACAGGCTTCGTGAAAAACATACCCAACCACGCCCGCACCTTGGCAGAAAAGTATTGGCCAGGAGCGCTGACCTTAATATTTGAGGCCACTCAGGAAGTATCACCCATTATGATGTCTAATGGCAAAACCATAGGATTAAGGGTACCCGATCACGACATGACGTTGGAGCTTCTCAAACAGCTGGATTTCCCTCTGGCAGTCACCAGTGCCAATTTGAGCGGACATCCTAGTCCTACCACAGCAGAAGAAGTAAATGAACAAATTGGTGATAGTATCGAATACATTCTAGATGGGGGTGCAAGTCTACATGGACTGGAATCTACTATTGTAGGATTTGAACATAAAATGCCTGTGATTCTCAGAAAAGGAGCTATCTCAGAAGAAGAAATATTGGCTACACTCAATTTGAAGTTGAGCCATTAGGAAATTAAAATGAACATTGATAATAAATAAGCGCATGACCCAAAAGGTTGATGAAATGATAAAGAAAAAAACACAGCATAGTGCAATTCAGCTCCTGTTGTCATTTCGAACGACAGTGAGAAATCTTAACCCTATCTCTAAAGATACTTAGATTTCTCCTTCGTCGAAATGACAAATAGTTTTGATCTCCTATCAATTTCAGCATCCATGATTGCTATAAAATTTATTAGATAATAAACACGAATTACAATGAACACACTTGATCAATTCAATTTTGAAGGCAAAAAAGCCTTAGTACGGGTAGATTTCAACGTGCCTTTGAATGCCGAATTTGAAATTACGGATGACACCAGAATAAAGGCAGCAACCCCTACCATTAAAAAAATCTTAGCGGATGGCGGATCTGCCATTTTGATGAGTCACCTGGGACGTCCGAAAGATGGGCCTGATGAAAAATTCTCACTGAAGCATTTGGTAGCTACACTTTCTGAAAGATTTGGCACTGAAGTGAAGTTCGCTGAAGACTGTATAGGTCAGGATGCCATTGACTTGGCGGCAGGTTTAGGAGCAGGTGAAGTGTTGCTGCTCAACAACCTAAGATTCTACAAAGAAGAAACTAAAGGAGATGAAGCATTTGCTGAAAAACTTTCCAAGCTAGGTGATGTTTATGTAAATGATGCCTTTGGCACCGCTCACCGTGCACACGCCTCTACTACTATTGTGGCAAAGTTTTTCGCAGACAAAGTATGTGGCTATGTCATGCAGGCGGAACTTGACAATGCTGAAAAAGTATTGAATAACCCAAAAAGACCGTTCACTGCTATTATGGGTGGAGCCAAAGTATCTGATAAGATTTTGATCATTGGGAAGTTGTTGGACAAAGTGGATAATCTTATTATAGGTGGTGGCATGTCTTACACGTTCACTAAAGCCAAAGGTGGTCAGATTGGCAACTCTTTGTGTGAAGATGATAAAATGGAGTTGACCAAAGAACTGGAAGCTAAGGCCAAAGAAAAAGGCGTGAATTTGTACCTGCCCGTCGACAACAAAATAGCTGACGACTTTAACAATGAAGCAAATTCGCAAGTAGTGGATGGAGATAAAATTCCTGATGGTTGGATGGGATTGGACATCGGATCAGAAACAGTGAAAATATTCAGTGAGGTAGTAGCCAATTCAAAAACTGTACTTTGGAATGGACCCATGGGCGTTTTTGAATTCCCGAATTTTGCCAATGGAACTGAATCAATTGCCAAGGCAGTAGTAACCGCAACTGAGAACAATGGCTTCTCCTTAATTGGGGGTGGCGATTCAGCCTCAGCGATCAACAACCTGGGCTTTGGTGACAAAGTTTCCTACGTATCTACAGGTGGTGGTGCATTGCTTGAATACATGGAAGGCAAGGTATTGCCTGGCGTTGCTGCTCTGGAAGATTAATTTCAAATATAAGATATTGCTAAAAGCCTTTCTGAATTATCAGAAAGGCTTTTTTATTCCATGCCGGATGTCGGCAGAAAGACGTTTAATCAGACCAACTCAACTAATACTAGGAAATAGCCCTTGCTGTACTTAGGTTAGAAATAAAAAATTCAATGAAACTCACCTATTCTGTATTATTCATTCTTGGCTTGTCTTTTCAAGTTAGTTTAGCCCAACCTGCCAATATTACTTCTTTGGAATTTAAACTGGGGAAATGGAAATGGCAAACCAAGGGTCTTCTCAGACCAGGTGACCCAAAAATGTATGTTGGAGAAGGAGAATCAAACGTTTTTTATATCAACGATTCCTCAGCCATACTAGATGATCATCATATTCTCTGGGAGGATGGCACTGACTACAAGGCGATCACTTACCGTACATTCGACCAGTCTAACAATAAATTTATGGTGGTTTGGGCACAGGCCAATTCCAACCAGACAACCAAAATCAGTGGTGAATGGAAAAACGACCAATTTGTAGAAACGGAGAATGGAAAGGATAATTATGGCAACTGGACCAATGTATTAAGAATTTATGATATTACAGACGACTCACACAAAGCCCAGTTGATTCGAACATACGCCAGTGGATATCAACTCACATTACTAGAGTATGAGGCGACAAGAACCAATGATTGACAAAATCCATTAAAACTCGGACTCCAATACAAAGGTCATTTCCCTTTTAGCCACTGGATGAATGAATGACAACTCAGCCGCTTGTAAATGTAATCTAATATCAGGCTTACCATACAAGTCATCCCCCACCATGGGCGTATTCAGCCCGTCTTGATGAGCCGCATGCACACGCAACTGATGTGTCCTGCCAGTCAAAGGCCAAAGATGCACCAGTGTGTGGTTGGCATATCTCTTAACAACTTTCCATTTCGTAGCTGCTGGCTTGCCATGCTCAAAACACACCAGCTGTCTTGGCCGATCTTCTATATCTGGTCGAAGGGGTAACTCGATTGTACCCTCCTCTTCTTTAATTAAACCTTCCAACAAAGCCACATACCTTTTCTTGATCGTACGATCCAAAAATTGGTCTTGCAAATCCTTATGCACCTCCTTAGTCTTAGCCACCAGCAACAAGCCTGAGGTGGCCCGATCCAGTCTGTGCACCAAAAGTGGTCCAGTGGCATTGGGATATGCGTCCTCCATTCTGTTCAATACAGAATCGGCATTGGTCTTTCCAGGCACTGACAGGAATTCATGAGGTTTGTTGATCACCAATAGGTATTCGTCTTCGTAAACTGTTTTTAGCTCCTTATCATTTGTGCAAACACTCAACATAGGGCTCTGCTCTACCTCCATACCCTCTAACATGTGGCCGAGAATAGGCTCGCATTTGCCTTTACAAGATGGGTAGAAGTAGCCGTGTTTCCTTACCTCAGACTTAGGCGACTGTCCCCACCAAAACTCAGCCATGGCCAGAGGTTTTAGTTGATTACGAAAAGCATATTGGAGCAACTTGGGCAAGGCACAATCTCCAGCACCTGATGGAGGGACTTTAAAAGCCGTTTCAGCAAAAATATCGCAAAGTCCTCGCGTTTCGCCTTTGATATTTAGAAATTGATACTCGTCAAATATCTGCTGCTGCAAGTCATTCGACATCTGGCGTCTTTTGCTTTTTAAAGCTTTTGCCCGCTCATTCCATATCTCAAAAGCAGCCTCCTTCTCTGCAAGCTCAGTGTTCCATTTCCGAACTAAGTCCTTGCTCTGATAATGCATCTGCATACTCTCTTGTTTGAGCTTGGCATCTAGTTGTTCATAGGCAGAATCTGGCATAGATATCTTTGCCTCTTCCCTTCTTGTTTTTCTTTCTTTTTTGGCTTCTTTTTGGACTTTTTTGGCATGTGATAATTCCAGTTCTGCTTGTGATTTCGCTTGCTCCCAATCTGACTTTGCTCGGAGATATGCCTCTGCTTTTTGCAAAGCATCTAGTTCACTATTGACTTGCTCTATCTCCTTTTCTCCTTTTCGGAAAAAACTATCTACCGCCAAATAATCCACTACAGGTGGTACAAAGCCAGGCAAATGATGGGCATCAGCCAATTTGCCTGAGAATGCGGATAAAAAACCTATCTCTTCTTCTTGATTTTGTACCAATAGCACCCCAAACATCTTCCCTACATTCACACCATCTACCCAGTGGTCTATTCCAAAATCATGTTGCCAATTGGTTTGTTCAGACAAATGTTTTTGAAGTTGCTTTGCTGCCAATTGGCACAAAGGATGCGGTTCGTAGAAAAAGGGGTAAGTAAACTTTTTAGGCAAAGAAAAGTCATCAATATCCTGATGAAAATTTGTGAATAATTGAGCCTCTTTTTTTGTTGCCTCATTCATAGATGGCAAAGGTAGGGGTTAATGGCAGATAAATTTTGAATGAAATTGGCCATTCTTCATTTTAACACTTCAGGAAGGTTCATCTACGAAATTTATTCCAAACGATTTAGTGTAAAATGACACGTACTTCCTTGTCCTTCTTTACTTTCCATCCATATCGAACCACCATGCATTTCAACAAAGTCTTTGCATAATTTAAGGCCAAGTCCAGACCCGCGTTCTTCATGTGTGCCTGAGCTAGAATTGTAGGAAGATTGATCAAAAAGGCCTTCCAATGTTTGCGCATCCATACCAACCCCATGATCTGAAATAGATACCTTAACCCCCTGATCTATTGAAACGGCATGGATCAATATTTTACCTCCATCCTTAGAAAACTTTATGGCATTAGCTAAAACATTTCTAACAACAGTAGAAATCAACGTATGATCAAAAGACATGGTAAGGCTTTCATCAACTTCATTTTCAATCTGAATTTGTTTCTCTTTCAATTTTTCCTGAAGCAAATTGACGTTTTCGAAAATCACATTCTGCACGGGCTGTTCTTCTAAGTTAAGAGCTGTCCCCTTGCGTTGGCTTTTGGCCCAGACCAGCAAGTTTTCTAAAATATTATAAACTGTTGTACTTTGTGCGCCTAGCTTGGCCAAAACCATCATGGTCTCTTTCTGATCATATTGGTTAGGACTTGAAATGATCAAATCAATAAATGCCTTGATATTGCCAACTGGAGATCTGAGATCATGAGAAATGACAGCGAAAATATCGTCCTTGGATTTATTAATTGCCTCTAATTTTTTATTGGCTTTTCTTTTTTCGACAAGGTTTTTGAATAGCACCACACCAAACAAAAGCAGCAATATGAATCCGGCAATAAAGCTATTTCTAAGTATCAGCTCTCTTTCAATTTTGGACTGCTGCAATACGTCTTTCTCTTTCTGTTTGAGAATTAACATTTCCTTTTCTTTTTCAAATTCATATTGATATTCCAGTCCTGTAATTTTTTTAATATTTAACTCGTTAAACAGACTATCACTTAATGATTTGAATGTAGTGTGTATTTCATAGGCCTCCTTGAATTTTCCAAGTCCAGCATATACCTGAGACATCAACTCCAATATTTGCCGTCTCCTTTCTACTATGTTGACACTCTTGGCTAACTCAAGCGCTTCTTCGCCATACTTTTTTGCTCGACTGTACTGCCCCATAGTCAGATGGGTTTCTGTAAGTCCGATCAGGTTATCACATTTGGAAGGCAATATTTCCATGGACTCATTTTGTTCCAAAGCCTTTTTAAAATACTCTAAAGCCTGCGTGTATTCACCTTGCATCAGAGATATGCGACCATAGCTATTCAGCCCACTTGGCAACATTGTTACTAAATTTAATTCTTTCAGAATAGGCATGGCAATAGCCAGGTATTCCTCCGCCTTTTCACTATTGCCAAGGGTGAGGTAAACATCAGCAATATTAAATGTACAAACCCCAATTTTGTATGGCTGAGCCAGTTCTTCGAAAACACCAAGCGCTCGTAGATAGTAGTCTAAGGCTTGATCAAAATTGCGTTGCATGAGGTGCATAGAACCAATGTTTGTGGACACATTGGCCACCTCCTCATTCAGACCTGACTTCTCTAACAGCTCTAGTGAGCGATAAGAATAATCCAGTGCTTCAGGGAACTTATTTAAAAAGAAATAGCAAGTACCCATACTCCTATAAATTCTTCCAATACCAACCCCATCATCAGCGCCATGTTGTATATCCAAAGCATCATTCAAAATAACTAATGCAGTGTCTTTGTCATTGCCAGGCCTTCTCATATAGTATTCGGCTATCATTCTGAGCGCCTGCGCTTGTCCATTGATATAGCCTATGGAGTCAGCAATATCAAATGCAGCTTGGCTATACTCATAGGTTTTATTTAGATCGTAGCGATTAGACTTTAAAGAAATCTGTAGGAGGAGATCTACTTTTTCAATGTTATCTACTGTGCGCTGAGACAGACTGTTCTGAAGGCTATCTAATTCTGGAGTTTGAGCACAAATGTGAAAAAAAGAAGATAATAAGACATAGGTGATAATCAGATTTTTCAATATTCTCATAGCTAGCTGCCAAATAGTAACTAATCAATATAGCCATTTTTGCTAATATTAGAATGGTCGCTTTGATCAATACCTAAACTTAAACAGCCCAATTCACGTGATTGCAAATTCGTCCTTTCATTGATGAAACAGATGAACCTAATCTTCAAAAATCCACACGATATAAAATTGCATAGTGCACTTTATTCAGCCATATTAGTAGAATAAACACCATGATGCTTATTTGGATGTAAGTTTCATGCCGATACGTAAAACCAGCCGAACATTCAGGCACATTTGGTTTTTACCACCACAACACCAACCCCTGAAAAACCAAAAGAGTCTGAATTATAGCAATTGCGCTCTGAAAAAATTAAATTTGGAAAATGTTGAACTCTCTTGAAAAACAAACACCTAAAATCGGCATTTTCTCATTTTTTGCAGGGGCAGGGTTCTTGGATTTGGGATTCGAGATGACAAAAGATTTCGAAACGCTTTTTGTTAACGAATATCACAAACCTTTTTTGGACATCTACAAGTCCTCACGAACGAACTTAAAAATTGCAGAGCCGCATTTTGGATATAATGCCGAAAGTATTGAAACATTTCTTAATAAACGAGGCTCACAATTTCTTGGACAAAGTATTGAAGAAGCAAGGGCAACACATGATCTAATTGGATTCATTGGTGGACCACCATGTCCGGATTTTTCGGTTGGCGGGAAGAACAAAGGTGTTGAAGGCGAAAATGGCAAACTATCAGGCACATACGTTGAATTAATTACTCGAAATAATCCTGACTTTTTTCTATTTGAGAACGTCAAAGGGCTTTATCGAACCAAGAAGCATCGTGAGTTTTTCAACTCTATTAAAACTAAGTTGATTGCTAACGGATATTACCTAACAGAAAAACTCATCAACGCAATTGAATTCGGAGCACCACAGGATCGAGAAAGAATAATCTTGATTGGATTCAAAAGAAATATTTTGACTGATTTTGGCTTAGAGCTAAACGGATCTCCCATACTAAAAGCATTCCCTTGGGACTCTAAAATTTCTCACATATCTAAGATTGTCTTGTCCTTAAACTGGCCAACCCAAGAAACCTTTGTAGAAAACTCAACTAAGAGATGCCCCAACGATGTCTTGGAAGAATTGACGGTTGAACATTGGTTTAAGAAAAATGATGTTGAAAATCACCCAAATTCAAATCATTATTTCCAACCACGAGCAGGCTTACCAAAATTCCTGACAATTTATGAGGGAGACGACTTGAAAAAATCATATAAAAGGCTTCATCGCTGGAGATATTCCCCAACAGCAGCCTATGGAAATAATGAAGTTCATTTGCATCCATATAAAGCAAGGAGAATTTCAGTGGCTGATGCACTGGCCATTCAGTCTTTACCTAAGGAATTCGTTATTCCAGATAACATTTCTCTTACTAACATGTTTAAGACAGTTGGAAATGGTGTTCCGTTTCTGGCAGCCAAGGGATTGGCAGAAACCATTTTGGACTACATCAAAAATGTCAAAATCAAGAATCCTGAATATGCGGAAGTTATCGGCTAGCAACCTTGTTGCTTTTATTAATCAACTAGAAAAAAATACGGTTTACAATTATATCAATCCTAGAACTAAAGGTGTAATCAAAGTTGAGGGAATAGATCTACCCGAAGGGCCAATCCGGATAAAGAGATGGGAACCTGCTAAAGGCCAATCCGAAAATGACAAATCGGTTGAACATATTTCAACGGAAATGATCTGGAGGGTAGCAAACGCATTTAATCCAAGTGCGCCTATTAACCTTGATAGAGTATTGGGTGGTAGTTACAACACACGAAGTGTCTTGGAGGCACTTTTGGCATATACCCCTGAGTTCTACTTCTGTTATCCAGGAAGAATCGAGAATAAAGGAGGTCAAACTTCAATTAAGCATGGACATAAGCATCTACTTTGGAGACCTGATTCTCCCCACAGATTAGGGATTCTAGAAAAAGCTGAAACAGAGATTGTAATTTCTGAAATGCCTGCTTTAGATGCTTTTTATGATTCGCTAGTCTTGCCTTCAGATCAGATTGAGGAACAGGAACTTGATATTGAAGTGCTGAGAAGACATGCCCAAATCCAGATAGCACTGTACTTCATCGGCAAACAACTAAACTTTAGAACTTGGATTGCTCAAAATGATAAGGGCATTCTTTATCAGAACAAGAGGATTGGAGAATATGAAGGTGTCATTGCTTCTCTCAAAGATGAGCAACTCATGATTGCTTATGACGATGCTGTACAGGCTGCTTTACTAATTGATTGCATTTGGTTCAAGAACGGGAAACTTATGCCTGCAGTGATGGAGGTTGAACATTCAACGGGAGTTACAAGTGGATTAAGTCGAATGAAGAATTTCAAAGATAAATTCCCTCCTTTTCCAACCAGATATGTAATTGTTGCACCCGATGAAGATCGTGACAAAGTTATAAAAGAAGCTAACAAACCACAGTTTGCTGACTTGGATACTAGGTATTTCACATATTCTGCGGTCGAAGAGCTTTACGCACTTTGCCAACGAAGAAAAATCAAGGGTGTGACAGAAGAATTCCTTGATTGTTACATGGAACGAGTTTTAAACTAACCAACCCAATAAATCCATACACATTACCAAGTCGCTCAAGGCAAGTTTTACTACTCAAAACTTATCAATGGGTATGTCGATCCATCTCACCCTGGAACATGAAAAAAGGCGACTAGAACGAGAAATACAAAAACACCTTTTAAATACTTTATTTAAGCATTCATGAATTGAGCTCTGGTTAATAGCAAACAAGCTATTTTTAACTGTCCCACTAATTCAAAATTAGTACCATCAGAAATGGTGGTACACTCATCACATTTTGAATTCACATCCCCAACCGTCTCATCACCAACTCATCCACGCGTTGACAGAGGGTCATTGGTTTGAGCGTACGCCAGTTGGTGATTTCTAATGGGCCACCAAAATTGATATAACCATCTACGTTATAGTTATTCATTTCGTCTATCACAAAGTCACGGAAGCCTATTCCTACTATCCAGCCGTCTTCTACATCTTCCAGCCACTCTTCATAGTAGCTATCGTCTGAGCCATGAAAGTTGAGTACATTTTCTCCTATCAAGATGTATTTATTCACACCCTCCAGTTGGATTTCATCCACCAGATTTCTTTTCAGAAACATAACATCATTGTGAACGGCATCATTCCACTCGCCAATGAATTCCAGCACGGCATAACCATGATCATAGTCCACAAAGAGCATTTTGACATACAGGGTCTCTGAGCCTATATAATCCCACCCTGGATCAATGTAATAGCCATAAATGGTATCCGAATAGAGGTCGTAATTGTATTCTTTGCCGTAAAAAGGCGACAAGATATCACTGGCCGAATCATAATATTTCAACCAACCACTATAAGGTTCTATGTTATGCATCTTTGCTATTGTGGTGATCAATAGCCTTGCGGACAGAGCCTTGAGAGGCCACCAACGCCTCTGCTTTTTCTCTGCTCACCCCCGTTTCTTCCATGACCATTCTCACTGCCCGATCTATTAGTTTTTCATTGCTGAGCTGCATATCCACCATCTTATTGCCCTGCACATGTCCCAATTGAATCATAACAGCAGTCGAGATCATATTGAGTACCAGCTTCTGAGCCGTACCCGCCTTCATACGCGTGCTGCCTGTCACAAACTCTGGCCCAACTACTACTTCGATAGGGAATTGAGCTGTTTCTGCCAATTTGCTCCCCGTGTTACAAGTGATACATCCTGTGACCAAACCTTCTTCATTGGCTCTTGCCAAACCACCAATCACGTATGGTGTTCGACCTGAGGCCGCAATACCAATTAGTACATCTTGGTTAGAAATATTGAATTCCACAAGGTCTTTCCAGGCCTGATTGGGATCGTCTTCAGCATGCTCCACTGATTTGCGGATGGCACCATCCCCACCAGCGATCACGCCTACCACATGTCCATGAGGCAATCCATAGGTTGGTGGGATTTCTGATGCATCTACAACACCTAGCCTGCCGCTAGTGCCTGCTCCTATGTAAAAAAGTCTTCCTCCAGTTGACATCTTCTTAACTATCTGATGGACAAGTGCTTCTATTTTAGGAATAACTTTTTCAACAGCCAAAGGTACAGTTTGGTCTTCTTTATTGATGTTGGTCAACAAATCAGAGACCGACATGTGCTGTAGGTCATTGTAATTGGATGGAGATTCTGTGGTGCTACTCATGCTCCAAATTTGAAGCATTAGTATGTGAATGAGAAGTATTTTAAACTATAAATCTATCAAATTTCTATGGTCTCCTCTACTAAGAAGAATGAACACTCCCTCCTACATAAGGCCATTGAGTAGATGGAGCCACTATTTTGGCTGATGATACTGGGTCAACCCATCAATAGGACCAACTACAATGTCTTTGATATTGATACCCAAATCAGTCCCTACTTTTCTGAGTATCTCTTCATAATAGAATGCCACAGAACCCGTAAAATGCACAGGTATGTTTATATAATTTGTGTACTTCATCACATTGACTTCCAAGAACTTTTTGAATGCGTCATAAACCATCTGATAAATCATTGGATCTTTCAGAAACTTATGGATGAACTTGGAAAAACTGGATAGATACAAGATCGGCATGTGGTGGTGGTAGATGTTGTTTAAAATATCTGTTGGTTCTAAACCAAACTCTTCATCAAATTGATCCCTGATCTCTTGAGGTAGCTCTTTTTTAAAATAGTGTTTGAGAAATTGTTTACCTAAATAATTGCCACTGCCCTCATCACCCAGAATGTATCCCAGCGACCTTACATTTTCGATAATACCAATGCCATCATACAAGCAAGAGTTGGAACCTGTACCCAGGATACAAGCTATGCCATGTTCTATACCACAAAGTGAGCGAGCAGCAGCCAACATGTCATGATTGATCTCAATCTTAGCATTGGGAAACAATTGCATAAAGCAATCTCGAATGGTCTGTTTATTTCTGGCAGATGAGCAACCCGCCCCATAAAAGTATACTTCCTTGAAAGGCGTCTCGATATATTCGATCAGCCCCATACGCATCACTTCCAAAATTCCAGATGCATCCAAATAGTAAGGATTGATTCCACCTGAACGGGCATGGAATACATTCTGCTTAGAATCAATGATTCTCCATTCTGTCTTGGTAGAGCCACTTTCTGCAATTAGAATCATACTTTTCCTGATGTTAGGGCACCTTTTTCTCTTGTGCCAGATTCGAAAATAACAAATAATTGAAGATTCACTGGGCTTGTTACCAATAATTGAGCGATTATTAGTTTAACCGCCCGATCACCTCAAACTTATCAAACACTTTTTCAGTATGAGGTGCATCAGCCAGTTCTGGTGTCAGGTCCTGTCCTGCCCAGTGTTCATAGTGCTGCCCTTCTCTCCAGAGTCTGGATTTGGTTACATCATAGATTTTTCCGTTGAAAGCCACCCAGATTTCGTCTCGATCCTGGCCGTTTCGTAGAGCGAGTTGCTGGCGAGTATAGTTGGGCAAACTCATTAGTTATCTAGTGTGACTACTGTAATACCTGCGCCACCATGTTCCACATGTTCATCCTTGGCGCTTATCACCTTATGGTTTTCACGGAGAACGTTTCGCACCAATTCTCTCAGTATTCCATGCCCCTTCCCATGTAAAATTTTCACCTCATTGTGTCCCAGCATCAAGGCATCATCTATATAATATTCTACCTTTCCTATTGCTTCTTCAGCTCTTACACCTCTGATATCAAGGGTGGGACTGAAGCTGGCCATTTTATCATTGAGGTTGATCCCAGTCATTTGCTGTACGCGCTGTTCGGTTGACTTTTTGAATTCTTTTGAAGAAATTTTGGTGAGGTCATTCAGCTTTACTCTCGACTTCAAACCTCCCAATAGCAGCTCCACTTGCTTTCCTTTTATCCTTTCCACTTCGCCCACTGCTCCTGATTTGAGCTGTACCTTGTCTCCCACTTCTATCGGGCTCGTGTCAATCTTTTTTTCTGGTGCTTTTTCAGCTTTTGATTTTACCACTTTTTCCGCATGATCCTTCAGTGCCTCTCTGGCCTGTGCAGTCCGTTGTTGGTCGGCCTTAGATTCTTTGATGGCTTTGATGGTGGCCTCAATTTTTTTATTAGACGACTGAATGACGCGTGCGGCCTCTTCTTTGGCTTCTTTTAAGACTTTGGTTTTTTCCTTATCCAGATATTTTTTGAGATCCTCATAGTCCTTGATGGCCTCAGTCAGTCTCTTATTCTTAGCATCCAGAGACTTCTTCTCCTTTTCTATTTGGTTCTTTTCAGATTCCAATTCGCTAAGCAATCGATCGAACTGTACGTGTGAAATTCCTGCTTTTTTCTTTGCTCTGTTGAGCATTTCAGGATTCAATCCAATCTTCCCTGCGATTTCCAAAGCAAAAGAACTTCCTGGCTTACCGATTTCCAATTCATACATGGGTTCGAGTCTTTTGACATCGAATTTCATAGCAGCATTTACAATACCCTTCTCTTTGTCTGCCACTTTTTTCAAATTGCCATAATGAGTGGTAATGGCACCAAACGCTTGAGCTTTATTTAATTCCAACAGCACCACTTCAGCAATGGCTCCGCCAAACTGAGGTTCTGTACCCGTACCAAATTCATCAATCAAAAAGAGTGTATTTCTTGAGGATTGCTCCAAAAAGTGCTTCATGTTCGTCAAATGCGAACTATAAGTACTCAGGTCATTTTCAATAGACTGCTCATCTCCAATATCAATAAATACTGAGGAAAAGGTTCCAAACTCTGAACTTTCAGAAACTGATACAGGCAAACCACACTGTGCCATATATTGCAATAAGCCAATGGTTTTAATGCATACTGACTTTCCACCAGCATTAGGGCCAGAAATCAGCATGATTCTCTTTTCTCTCGACAGAGAAAGGTTCAAAGGCACAATCTTTTTATTTTGTTCTTTGAGAGCTGCTTCCAATATGGGGTGGCGGGCTTGTTGCCAATTGATTTTTTGATTTTTGGTTAGCTCTGGACAGGTACAATTGAAATCAATGGCAAATCGTGCTTTGGCACGTATAAAATCCATGACACCTAGTACTTTGATTGCTTTTCTAACTTCTGGCAAGTTTGCCCTTAGTTGGTCGGTAAGTACGGTTAATATTCTTACGATCTCTCTTCGCTCAGCATATTTTAGCTCTCGAATTTCATTGTTAATTTCTAACGCTTCTGCAGGCTCCAAGTACACGGTCTGACCTGTGGCTGATTCGTCATGAACAAACCCTTTGATATGGCGCTTGTGCTCGGCTAATACCGGAATTACCATTCGGCCATCCCGAATGGTCAGAGCAGGTGCTTCAGGACAATAGCCATGCTTACTGGCCTCCTTCAGTATTTTATTTACAGCAGTTCTGGCTCGCACCTGACTTTTAGAAATGCTACTTCGGATGGACATCAACTCCTGACTTGCATGGTCTCTCAACTGTCCTTTCTCATCGATTTTGCTATCCAAAGACAGGTAGAGCGTATTATCCAATGCGATATGTGATACTCTACTGGCCAACACTGGGTATTCCTCCTCATGCTGATCAAAAAAATCAAGCATCTTCAAAAGTGTATCGAGCACCAACTTCACATCAAAAAAATCCTCTTCATCCAAAAAGCTCCCAGGCACTTCTGATCTTTTAAGTGCTGGTGAAACATCCGTATAGTTGGACTGAGGAAAGGGTGAACCACTGGTTAAAATCTTGGTAAATTCACGAGTCTGATCCATCCAGTCATTGATCTTGGAAGTATTAGTAGTTAGCGTCAGGCGATCAACAAAGTCTTCACCCAACGTACTCAAACAGCGATCCTTGACCAACTGCCTTACTTTGTCAAAGCCAAGTTTGACCTCTATATCTTTAGGGTAGTAGTTCAATTTATTTGAGGGAGTCTTGGGTTATTTCTGCAGGTGCAATGTTTTTATTTCTAACGCGCAAGGAGTCTCTGGAAATGAGCTTGGCTCTTTTACTTGGGAGTGTGGTATTTTTTATCGTAGGTTGTGTCTCTATAAGAGGAATGTTCTCTTTGGCCTTTAGCACCTTTTCTTTAGGGAGGGATTTAAGGGATTCTTTCTTGGCCTCTTTTATTTTTTTGTCGGGAAAATCTTGAAGTACGGCCTTCTCTACCAGTGCACTGTCCAGTACTGCCAGCTCTGATTGTTTTTGATAGCCTCGTTTCTGAATCAGATTTAAACTATCCACGACCACACCATAAATTTGATCCAGCAGCTTTGGATTGGTTAAATAATACTGATAACTATATTCATAGTATTCTTTTGATACATCATATTGTTTAAATATTTCGCTTTCCAATGTGTTGTATATGGCATAAGCAGAATCATTAGTCACTCTGAGCTTATCCACTCTGGCTTCTAGTATATGAATATCTATCAACAGCTCAACCATCTGTGAAGAAGGAATTGCTGGCTGCTGATCTACTGTAGAACTACAGCTAAATCCTACAATAACATTTATTAACAAAAAATATTTTTTCACAAACCCAAAATATTAAGTAATGGCTTAATTTTAGCGCCTCAAAAGTACAATGAATGAAGGACATCCTCAAGAAGCTTAGGAAATACGAGATCAGGATCAGGAAGGCTATCAACTCCCAGATGCAAGGGGATTTTCATTCGATTTTCAAAGGTTCGGGATTGGAATTTGACGACGTCCGCTCTTATCAATATGGAGATGATGTACGAAGCATTGACTGGAATGTTTCTGCTAAGGGTCATGGAACCTTCGTAAAGACCTTCAAAGAGGAAAAAGAACAAAATGTATTTTTCATATTGGATGTCAGTGCCTCTCAAAACATTGGAAAACAAGGACAACAAAAACTGGATATTGGGAAAGAAATTTGCGCTTTGCTTTCTATCTCTGCTATAAAAGAAAATAGCCAGGTGGGTCTCATTTGTTTTTCTGATCAAAAAGAAAAGTACGTTAAGCCTGGAAAAGGCTTGAAGCACTCTTTCAATATTGTATCTAATGTCTTCAATTTAGAACCCCAATCCAAGCAAACAGACTTGGCCAAAGGCATACATTTCACCTTGAATTTGCTCAAACGCAAAAGTGTAGTCGTTCTTATTTCAGATTTCGTAGATGAAAATTACGAGCATAACCTCAAAGCACTGGCTCGGGCGCACGACTTGGTAGTCATACAGGTCTCAGATAAGCGAGAAACTTCTTTTCCTAATCTCGGGATCATTCCGCTTCAAGATCAAGAGAGTGGAAAGACCGTATGGAAGAACACTTCTTCAGGTTCTTTCAGAAGATTGCTCAATCAAACTTATGGCGAACGTCAGGAAGAACTTCAGAAATTTTGCTTGAGAAACCAAGCCAACTATGCCAACATCCGTACAGATGAAGACTATGTACCTAAGCTCATCAGATTATTCAAAGTCAGAAATAAAATGAGAAAAAGTGGGTAAGCGTATTTCTGCAAGCATATTATTATACTTTATATTTTCGATTGCATCTGCCCAAGAAATTTCACCTTATGGCAAATTTCTTAAGGACAGCGTGATGGTCGGAGAAGAGGTACAGTATTCACTGTCCGTGAAGTACCCTTTGGATTGGCAAGTTGTATTTCCTGATTCTACCTACAACTTTGAGCCTTTTGAGTATTATGGCAAAACCTTTTTCCCTACCAGAACAGATAGTACACATGCCTTTGATAGTGCGGTATATACGTTGTCCTCTTTTGAAGTTGATCTGGTACAAAAGCTGCAAGCTCCCATCTATCTTCTGAATGGAAATGACAGTACAATCATTTTAGCAAATCCTGACTCGGTGTTTTTGAGGGAATTGGTAACCGTAATGCCAGATTCGCTAAAATTCAAAGAAAATTTAACCTATCAGGCAGTGAATTATGCCTTCAATTACCCTTATCTCATGATAGGTCTGGGGATACTGCTTACACTGTTTATTGGTGCTTTTTTCCTTTTTGGCAATGCCATTAGAAAAAAAATCAAATTGCATCGAATGAGAAGGGCTTACGAAAAATTCTCTTTGGAATTTGAAAGAGGCATTATCAAAATCAAGCAAAGTGAAACCAATGCACAGTTGATAGAAAAAATATTGGTGACTTGGAAAAAATACATGGAGAAGCTCGAAGATCGGCCATTTACCAAGTACACTTCCAAAGAAATATTGAAAGTTGGCTTTGAAAAAGAACTAAAAACTGTTTTGCAAACGATTGACAGGTCTATCTATGGTACCATTGGGGACGAAGAAATGCACAAAAATTTTGAAGCGTTAGAAGACTTCACATTGGAAAGATATCAAACTAAAACCAAGGAGGTGAAACATGGGTGAGCAACAAGGCAATACAGCCAACTGGTTCTCTTTGGACTGGTTCAGACCAGTAACCTTCTCGAATTTTCAGTGGGAGAACCCAATTCTTTTTTATGCCTTTTTATTGATCCCTCTATTTATCCTTATCTGGTGGGTTTGGAGTTTGAGTAAAAAGAAAAATCTGGCCATTGCTCTTGTTAGAAAGGATATAAAATGGAGCGCCTCATCTCTACTTAGACATATCCCTAGCCTTATCTTTTTAGTTTTTGTTTCGCTAATCATAGTCGCATTGGCTCGTCCACAAAAAACTAACGAAAAAGTGGAGCAATGGACAGAAGGTATTGACATCATGCTTGTCATAGACATCTCTGAATCTATGCAGATAGAAGATTTTAAGCCAAATCGACTGGAAGCAGCCAAGGATGTGGCTCGAAAGTTTATTGCAGGCAGATTTCAAGACAGGATAGGATTGGTAGTTTTTTCTGGAGAGGCTTATTCCAGATCTCCACTGACTTCCGATTATGATTTATTGGGTGAATACATTGACGGAATTTCGTTTGATTTGATTGAAAAAGGAGGAACTGCTATCGGGAGTTCTCTGGCAGTGGCCACCAACAGAATGAGAGAATCAGACTCTAAATCTAAAGTGATGATTTTGCTCAGTGACGGAGACAATACAGCGGGGAATATAGACCCTATTACAGCTGCAGAACTGGCAAGCGCTTACGATATCAAAATATATACCATCGCGATTGGCAAAGAAGGTAAGGTACCGTTCGGCAAAGATTTTTTTGGACGTACCAGATATGTTGAAAATACACTTGACGAAACTACCCTTCGCAAGATTGCAGATATAGGTCATGGGCAATTCTACCGTGTATCTGACAACAAAGCACTAGAAAGTGTATTTCAGTTGATTGACAAGTACGAAAAGGCAGAAATTAAAGAAAATCGCTTCAGAGACACAACAGATTTTTATCCCATTTACCTCAAATGGGCCATTGTCTTCTTCCTATTTTGGATGATGCTGAAGTCAACATTTGTCAGCAATGTGTTGCAGGATTGACCCGTTGAATGAAGTTTAATTTTCAGTTCTTAACTGCTGGAAGAAATACTGAGAATTTTGTTCCCGCATTTGGCTTGCTTTTGATTTTGATATAGCCATGAGACTTTCTTACAAATTCCTTCACCAAATTCAGTCCTAACCCACTTCCCTTTTCATTAGCCGTACCTCTGGTGGTTTCTATCTCACTAGACGATACCAGTGAATCCACTTTTTCTTTGAGCATCCCTACTCCTTCGTCCTTGCACCTCAGCTCTATCATGGCTTCACCAGATTTCTTGTTTTTTGATTCATCAGCGTTCAGCACAATGAGGCCACCTGTTTCAGAGAATTTTATGGCATTCGAAACAATATTTCTTACAATAGACATCAGTGCTTTACGATCAACATATACATCTAAGTAGGGTGGCACCTTATTTTCTATCACCACCTTTTTAAAATCTATCTGATGGTGAAAAAGGTCTAAACAATCCTTTACCACCTCGCCTAATACTACCTGCTCGGGGTGAAATTGCAATCCACTTTGCTGTGCTACTGACCAGGTGATCAAATCATCTGTCAACTGCTCCACAGAGTAGGCACAATTGCTCAGTTCAGACAGCAATCTGGCTTGCTCCTTTTTGTCTTTGAAAAAATTCTCATTCAGCATGTGCACCAGCATCTGGAGATTGCCCAAAGGTGATTTGATATCGTGAGCAATAAACCCAAAGAGCTTGTTTTTAGTCTCATTGGCATGATCCAGAAGTACCTTGTTCTTATAAATTTTTACAAACAGGTAGATCACAACTGTCAGGAAAAGAAACATGATTCCTCCAATGACATATTGCAACTTAATAATAGATTGTTGAGCGTCTAATTCCTGCGCTTTGATTTCATTTTCTTGCTGAAGATGGAGGTTCTCTTGTTCTTGCTTTTCAAATTCATATTGACTCATGATTTGCATGAGTTGGTCATTCTGGTTGGAGGCATTTAGTGAATCCTTGGCTACAGTGTATACTTTGTGCAGGTTATAAGCACTCTCGAATTTGCCCTCTAGTGCAAAGCATTCTGCTTTAAGGTTTAGCACTGTGGACAACTCTCTAGACTCACCAGTCAATTCAATCAGTTCAAGACTCTGATCAAATCTTTTGTGTGCATTGGAGAATTCACCTAATCTCATATGGCTCTCTCCTGCACAATAATGGACAAATATCAGTCCCGAGTTAAAGTTGTGCTTAGTAAGAATTTCTTCCGAGGTCTTGAGGTATTCCAACGCATTTTTATAGTCTGAGAGGCGCAAATAGGCCTCACCAATATTCGCATACGTGATACCTGCGTCCACTTCATTTCCAATTTTCAAATTGATAGACAAAGATTTCAGATAGAATTTAATAGCTTCTGAATACTGCTCTTTAAATGACCTTACAACTCCCTTGTACTCATAAGAGCTTGCCATGCCTATTGAATCTTTCCCAGCAATGGCAATGGCCAATGTTTCTTCATAAATATTACTCGCCTTCTTGAGCTCACCTGTACTTACATAAATTCCGGCCAAAATATTGGATGCACTTACCAGATTGGATGTGTCCTTCAAGGATCTGAATAAGTCAATACTCTGAAGGATATTTTGAATCGATTTTACATTGTCACCATATCTCCACAGAATATGAGATTGACCCATCAGAGCCCGTGCTTTTGCGCCCTTGGCATCATGTGCTTTTGCATTCCTTAGCACTAGTTGATAGCTACTATTGGCCTTTGAAAAATAGCCCTGCTTGTAGAATATATCACCTATACGGTTATGAATGGACAAATAACTATTTAGACTACTATCACCCTCTTCAAATAATAATGCTTTGTTGTAAAGCTCAATTGCACAATCATAATTCAATTTTTTCGCACACGAGTCTGCCAAAACGAAGTAGTCTAAATGGGTGTGACTTACCGCGCTTACATAACTGGTCTTAAGAGAAAAAAAACATGTCACACTCAAAAGCAAAAAGCTCAACCTCATAGCACAGTCAAATAATTATTAGTCTAAAAATTACTTAAAAAAGAATAAAAATAGACTACATAATCGACTTACCTGATTATTTATTTTGGGTTAAAGGCTCTGAGGAAGTTTTCATTCTATTTATAATTTTCCCACCATTCTGATTTTTTTGTTTCAGATGGAATAATCAATACATCTCCCATTATGGGCGTATGGGTCTGCAGATTATTCAACTGTGCCGCTTTTATGAATCGTTGAATGGGGTCTTTCCATAAGTGCAGGGCCAAATTAAATTTACCCCAATGAATGGGCATGGCAATCCTTGCCTGAACATCCAAGGCAGCCTGAACAGACTGCTCGGGAAGCATGTGAATGTCAGGCCAATTTTCTCTGTTGTAAGCGCCACACTCCATCAGTGCCAAGTCAAACCCTCCAAATTTCTTCCCAATCTCCTTGAAGCCAGGAAAATACCCTGAATCTCCGCTGAAATACAGCTTCTGACCACTTCCCTCAATCACCCATGAGCCCCATAGGGTTGTAAACTTATCAGTCAATCCCCTTCCAGAAAAATGTCGGGTGGGCGCAAATGTCAGCTTGACATTTTCATCCAAACTGGCTTCATCCCACCAATCAAAAGTCTTTATGTTTTCGGCAGATATCCCCCAACTTTCTAAATGTGAGGCTACCCCAAGTGGTACGTAAAACAATTTGACTTTATCCTTTAGCTGGGAAATTGTAGGGTAATCCAAATGGTCGTAATGATCGTGGGAAATGATAACCAAATCAACATCAGGCAATTGATTCACATCCATCTGATGACTGAAGGCAAATTTCTTTGGTCCCATGAACGAAAACATGGAAGCCCGCTCACCAAAGACAGGATCAGCAAGAATAGTCTTTCCATCAATTTTAATCAGCGCAGAAGAGTGACCAAACCAGCTCAACATGATTTCATTCTCATCTCGATCAATCCATTTCTGCGCATCAAAGGCAAAGGTTTCTATCTTCTCCTCTGGTTCTCTCCCTTTCGTCTGAGTCGCAAATTGATACATCACCTTGATATATTTAGAGATTGGGAACTCAGTATCTGTTTGAACAGAATTATAAAATTTCCCATCCCTGTATTGAGGCGAGGCCTTTACTTCTTCCAGGCGTTTGCCAGATGCGGGTTCGCCAATTTGAGGAGCGGTTTTAAAGAAAACTACTACCAGTATCCCAACGGCCAATACAGCCAAAAAAATGGTTAATAAAGTCATTTTTAATATTTTAAACATTTCAATTATTTTTTAATTCCGTTCCACAAAACATCAAAAGAAGTTTGAATCATTTCCTGATGTATTCGTCCATCTTGTGTACTCAAGTATTGGATGATGGCATTAAACTGACTGGTGAATACAGTAATCAAAAATTCAAATGGCTGATCTATGATCACTCCGTCTTTTGCAGCCTGTTTCATTACGCCTTCAACAAATTGATGCTCCTCCTGAAGCTCTTGCACTGTGAGTTGTGAGATATAGGGCGAGTTTTTGAATTGCATCATGAACTTGAACTTGTCTGGATTGCTGATTCCCCAACTCACCACATCTACCCAAAAACCATTTAATTGATCCTTAAACGAAAGTGCCTGATCCGCAAAAACCAGATGAAATGCCATCATCTCTCTTTTGATTTCCATATAAATGGAATTCACTAATTCATCTTTGGACTTGAAGTACAAAAACAAAGTACCCGTACCTACCCCAGCATCCTTTGTGATTTTTGTGGTAGAAGTATTTTGAAAACCTAGCGAACAAAATAATTGGATGGCAGAGTGAATGATTTTTTCTCTTTTTGTCATACTGAGTGATTACTCAGTCAATAAACGAAAAGATTAAAATAAGGTTCAAATCAATTTCAAAAAATCAAATAATGTTCACTTCAGGAATTATTTCAATATTAAACTTCTTGTTGACTGAAGTTTTGATCCTCATGGCAAGGTCTTTTATCTCATGGCCTGTACCCTGACCATAATTGACTAATACCAGGGCTTGGTTCTTATGCACACCTATTTCTCCTTCTTTGCTTCCTTTCCAGCCGCATTGCTCTATCAGCCATCCGGCAGGCACTTTCACCTGACCATCTGGTTGTGCATAGCTGGGCATATTGGGATATTTCTTTTTTAAATCAACAAAATGATCAACGCCAATCACTGGGTTTTTAAAGAAGCTGCCAGCATTCCCAATCTCAGCTGGGTTTGGCAATTTTGACGCTCTGATCTGAATTACAGCATCACTGACCTGCTTAATCGTAGGATTAGATATGCCCTCTTGAGCGAGTACATCTGCAATGGCACCATAGCTGATATTGACTTTATGCTTCTTCATCAACTTCAAGACAATGGAAGTAATGAAATACTTGCCCTTCAAGTCCTTTTTAAAGATGCTCTCGCGATATGCGAATTCACAATCTGAGTTCGTGAACTTCTCTTCTTCTAATGAAGCTAGATTGATGGCTTCAAGAGACTCGAATACCTCCTTTATCTCTACACCATAAGCTCCAATATTTTGCATAGGTGCTGCGCCTACTGTCCCAGGAATCAAAGACAAGTTTTCAACTCCTCCCCATCCCATTTTGATACAATACAGCACCAAGTTGTGCCATACCTCTCCTGCACCTGCCTCTACCCATACAAAATCCTCATCTTCATCCAATTTTTTAATTCCCGTCACCCTATTAATGATGACCAATGGATATACATGCTGAGTAAATAATACATTCGACCCTCCGCCCAAAAAAATTGGCTCCAAATCTTTGTCTATGGCCCATTCAATGGCCTCCTTAATTTCCTGATTATTAGTCACTTCAATCAATTGCTGAGCAACTGATTCTATTCCGAAAGTATTGTATTTTTTGAGTGGGGCTTGCTTTAAAATATTCGGCATGAAAGATCGATAATTCGAAAAAGTATAATTCTCTCGTGCAATTTACCCAACCAAAAAAATTATCTCAGTGATTCCATTAAAAATGTTAAAAAAACGACCGTTTGGGGAGTCATATTTTCGTATTTTTGGCAGATTTTATTCGGGTAAATCGTGTCCTACAAATGAATTTTGGACAGGTGCCAGATGAGCAGTTTTCTCAGGCAATTTCGGAACCCGAAAAAAGATTAATAAACACGTGAAATGAGCGAAGAAAAGAAGAAACCGAGCGGAGCACAAAAAGGCGACTACTCAGCCAGTAATATCACAGTACTTGAAGGATTAGAGGCCGTAAGAAAACGACCAGCCATGTACATTGGCGATGTTGGATTCAAAGGACTCCATCACATGGTATGGGAAGTAGTAGACAACTCAATTGATGAAGCCCTAGCTGGACATTGTGACACCATTACTGTAACTATTAATGAAGACAATTCGATTTCTGTCTCAGATAATGGTCGTGGTATTCCTACTGACATGCACGAAAAGGAAGGCCGATCTGCTTTGGAAGTAGTAATGACCGTACTTCACGCTGGCGGTAAGTTCGATAAAGATACCTATAAAGTTTCTGGTGGACTCCATGGTGTGGGTGTATCATGTGTGAACGCACTGTCTTCCATGCTAGAAGTGACCGTCCACAGAGGTGGTAAAATATTTAAGCAAGAATATTCAAAAGGTGTTCCGAAGTATTCTGTAAAGGAAACTGGCAAAACGGATATCACTGGCACATTTGTTCATTTTCTGCCAGATACTGAAATTTTCACGGTAAGTGAGTATAAATATGAAACTGTAGCTACCAGACTTAGAGAGCTTTCATTCCTTAATGCCGGAATTAAAATTAATCTAACCGACAAAAGAGAAAAAGACGAAGAAGGAAATTTCATTGGAGAGGATTTCTTTTCTGAAGGAGGGCTTGTTGAATTTGTAAATTATCTAGATGGATCAAGAGAGAAGCTGATTCCAGATCCTGTCTATATGGAGGGCGAAAAAGGAGATATTCCTGTTCAGGTGGCTCTTACCTATAATACCTCATATACAGAAAATGTGGTTTCTTATGTGAACAACATCAACACGATCGAAGGTGGTACTCATGTAGCTGGTTTTAGAAGAGCTTTGACCAGAACGTTGAAATCGTATGCGGACAAATCAGGTCTACTCGAAAAGGCCAAGGTAGAGATCGTAGGTGATGACTTTAGAGAAGGCCTTACCGCGATTATTTCTGTAAAAGTACAAGAGCCACAATTTGAAGGTCAGACTAAGACGAAATTGGGCAACTCAGATGCCATGGGTGCTGTGGATACCAGTGTCAGTGAAATTCTGAACAATTATCTCGAAGAGCATCCAAAAGAAGCTCGTCTGATTGTACAAAAGGTCATTTTGGCTGCACAAGCCAGGCAAGCTGCTCGAAAAGCGCGTGAAATGGTTCAGCGAAAAAATGTCATGTCTGGCACAGGCCTACCCGGTAAATTGGCTGACTGCTCGTCTAGGGATGCGGCAGAATGTGAGCTTTATCTAGTAGAGGGAGATTCAGCTGGTGGATCAGCAAAACAAGGTCGAGATAGAAAATTTCAAGCTATCCTTCCACTTAGAGGTAAAATTCTTAATGTAGAAAAAGCACAAGAGCACAGAATCTACGAAAACGAAGAGATTAAGAATATGATCACTGCCCTGGGTGTGAAATTTGGAACTGAAGAAGATCCAAAGGCACTCAACATGGAAAAATTGAGATATCATAAAGTGATCATCATGACGGATGCCGATATTGACGGCAGTCACATTCGTACGTTGATTTTGACCTTTTTCTTCAGATATATGAGAGACTTGATCGACAATGGCTATTTGTACATTGCCCTTCCTCCTCTTTACTTGTTGAAAAAAGGAAAGCAGGAACGTTATGCCTGGTCTGAAGACGACAGAGAAAGAGTCACCAAGGAATTGGCTGGCGACGGCAAAGAAGACGCTGTAGGCTTGCAGCGTTACAAAGGTCTTGGTGAAATGAACCCAGAGCAACTTTGGACAACTACTATGAACCCTGAGCACAGAAGTTTGAAGCAGGTGACCATAGAGTCTGCTGCTGAGGCAGATCACTTATTCTCAGTGCTTATGGGAGACGAAGTGGCTCCACGTAGAGAGTTCATTGAAAAGAATGCTAAATATGCTAAAGTGGACGTTTGATCCAGTTTGGGCATCCATAAAAAAGGCTTTCAGAAATTCTGAAAGCCTTTTTTATGGATTAGTCTCTATGTACTACTGTTTTGAAATATCAGCTTCATAAGAACAACCATCTTCATTGTCTTCCCAGGATACACTACCAGAATCACCAGATACACTGTAGCTAATTTCTTGACAAGAAAACTCACCTGACCAACATAAAAAAAGATCAGAACCAATTGTGTATCCAAATCCCGTTCTTTCAGGTTCATTAGCAAATGTCCCATTGAAAGCACCCGTGGTTTGAAAGGTGTACGACAGACAATCTTGCTCGCACGTCCCATTATCCGAAGAATCATCACAGCCAGTGGCAGACGCACTGTTTGATATCCAGGTACCTACTAATTCACTGGGGAAACCTACTAAAGCAATGACACCTTTATAGGTACACCCATCTATACTATCAGTCCATGTAATTTCGACAAGATCCCCACTAATGGAATACGTGATTTCATTACAAAAGCCAGAGGAATCACACAGTTTCAGTGTATTGTCATTGGCAGTTACGGTTCCGCCTATTACTTCATTGTAAAACTGTCCAGTAAAAATACCGCCTGAGCTAAATGTAACAGTCAGGCAACCCACAGAGCAAGAACCATTATCACTCGCAGTCGTGCAACCCGTAGAAGTCAAATCCACAGAGCCCCAGGTACCTAACAACTCTTCTGGAAGATCGCCAAACTCCGAACCATTTTCATCATCTTCACTGCATGAGGAAAAAAATATGATACTTAAAATTAATAGAATTGAAAATTGATTTTTCATACGGATAAGTTTTGGTTAAACAATTTCTAAAACTTCACACTACTAATGCTAAAGTCTCAGAAGCGTTAGTCTCGGACTAAATTTAGTCAATCTCAATCTATCTTCATAATTCCGATCAACAAGCAAGCCCACCCACAAATCAACAGCAGACCGCCTACTGGTGTGATCGCTCCTAACCAACCCATATTGGTCACACTCAGCACATACAGCGAGCCACTAAATACAACTACTCCACCAGCAAAGCAAAAAGTCGCTCTTTTAACCCAAGGCCCTTGAAGCTTTTCAGCTAGCATACCAACTATCAGCAATACTATCGCATGATAAAACTGATACTTCACAGCTGTTTCATAAACATCCATTCGGCCATTGGTGAGCAAAATATCTTTTAATGCATGAGCGCCAAAAGCACCTATCATCACAGATAGCAGACCCAATACGGCACCACTTACTAATGCGTTTTTATTCATTTTTCTAAAGTTTTATCCAAGTCTAGCAAGAAATGATCGAGTACTCCTTCTGTCACATGATCCATCACTACAATTTTCCACCAGGATGGCGCATCGTGATCATCAGGTACCAGGAAATACTTTTCTGCTAAAGCATGA
Organism: Reichenbachiella faecimaris; assembly: GCF_900176375.1. Classification (GTDB taxonomy): domain Bacteria; phylum Bacteroidota; class Bacteroidia; order Cytophagales; family Cyclobacteriaceae; genus Reichenbachiella; species Reichenbachiella faecimaris. The sequence goes on from NZ_FWYF01000001.1 coordinate 1,010,164, forward strand.
TCAATCAGATCTGGCTTCAATGTGACAATATTCATTTTAGGATGTCTGTAAAACACAATGCCACGCTTAGCCAGTTGCTCGCACAGCCAATCTGTCCTTTCAAGCAACTCCTGAATCTTGGAAGTCCATCCGTCAGATCCATAAGCACGCAATATCATCCAAATCGCCACGGCATTAGCTCCTGATCTACTTCCTACAAGCGTATAGTCCTTGCCCTTTACGTAATTGGCCTCTTTCGTCATGGCATATTTGATGTGGCCTTTTCTAATCAAAGCGATCCCAGTGCCGTATGGAGACAACAGCATCTTGTGAGCATCAAGGGAAAATGAAAATACATGTTTGTTTTGAAATGAATACAAAGGGTCACGAGCAGAAAATGGGTAAATAAATCCACCATAAGCGCCATCTACATGAATTTTAAAACTCAATGCCATGGACTCAAATAAACTGACGGCAGCCGCTATATCATCTACAGATCCAAACATAGTGGTAGACATGTTCATCACCAGGATAAAGTGTTTAACACCCTCCATTTTGGCTTCTACCAGCTGCTGCTCTAAGCCAGCCAAATCTATCAATCTACTCTCACTGTTTACTTTAGCAACAATGGACTTTACATTCAGCAGATTGGCACCCTTGGGCATGGAGTAATGCGCATCTTCGGAATAGACCATAGCGATCTGTTGATGTGCTGCATGGCATTCCTCAATGAAGTAATTTCTTAACACCCAAAATGCCTGAATATTCGCTTCAGTACCACCAGATGCTACATATCCATCCACAGCATCAGGTAAAGCATCAAAAATTTGAGTTGCACAGATTTCAATAAGCTCACGCTCTAATGCCTGTGTACCACTAAACACTGGCTCAGAGTCTCCCATCGTATGGCAGCCAATATGATTGGGATTAGCAACCATGGTACTCATAAATGGAGCTTCACTTAGAAAGGGGGCGTCAGAATAAAAAACCTTGGGATCCAGATATGAAGCTGGCAAGCCAATAGGTGGAGAGTCCCTATAGTTCAAATTTTTGCCAATGGCGCTAAAGGCTATATCTCTAATCCTTTGTCTGCTATATTTTTCCCAATGCATAAAATCGTTTTCCTTTTTTTTTTGCAAAACTACACATCAAGTCATTTGGCAAGAATGATCCTTATCATAAAAACTATCAATCCAGAAAATATGCCTCCTACTTTCAGATTTTCAAGAATTACCTTCTTCATCTGATTATACCTATTTGCTTTCATTGAATTTGAAGTAGTCTTTTGTCGTTTTATCAAAATAATATTTTGTTTTAAAAATTAACTCGAAAATGTCGGGAAAAAGACACTATTTTTTTACGGTATTTAATGCCGAATAGAACTGTAATATGCTTCAATTCAATAATAAAATTTTGCCGTTCTCAAAACTCATAATATTTAATTGGTAAAAATTAGAAACAAGTCAAAAACAGCCTTTAGTAGCCCAAATTAGTACTTAAAAAATAGTAGGGGGATCATTTTCATTGGCTGTTTAGGTGGTGTTAAAGGTTAAATTCTCAATTTGTTGATGCACGGAAGGTGGATCTGACAATAGAAAAGCGAGCTTATGAGTGTCGCAGTCTTACAGATTAAGAAGTCAAACATTTAACATCCATTTTGCTGGTTTTTCTATTGCTAACATTTGAGGAAAACTGGCACCAATTACATGATTGGGTTAAACGAAATTCAATCAGTAATTTTTCTCATAATAAAAAAAACGAGGTTTTGGTTTTCCTCGTTTTTTTTTATGTTTATCCCATGTCAGTTCTTATTCGAGTCCTACTTTGTGCTACGCTATTATTACCCGCTACCGTCTATGGTCAGGATGTCATACTTCGAGTAGCAGTGGCCTCCAGTCTTATGCCTGCCATGGAAGAAATCAAGGGCGTTTTCGAGTCAAGGTATGATATTACTCTAGAACTGATTCCTGGTGCCTCAGGCACCCTTACCAATCAAATCATGCACGGCGCACCCTATGACTTGTTTATTTGTGCCAACGAGCAATATGGCCAACTTTTATTTCAGAAAGGCTTTTTGGAAGAACCACCAAGAGCATTGGTCAAAGGCTCATTGATCCTTTGGTCAGATCAACCCATAAGCAATTGGTCTACTGACAATACAGACACTTTTATTCTGCATGCAAAAAGCTCAGATGTACAAACCATAGCAATAGCCCAACCACATCTGGCGCCTTATGGAGATGCAGCTGAGGCATTTCTCATTGAAACTGGAATCCTAGATCAAATAAAACCCAAGCTGATCTATGGAAATAACGTATCCATTACAAACCAATATATTTACACGCATGGTGCAAATATTGTAATCACGTCTCTAGCCTCCAAAATAAAACTCGAATCTAAAGTTCCTGAATATTGGTATTCACTTGAAAGTGATTCAAATTTGGTTCATACCATTTGCAGGATAAAAACTAAGAATGAACAATCCGTAAACTTTCAGAGTTTTCTTCTGGATCCAGGTACAAACTCAATTTTCAAGCAATATGGATATACTCTAATAGTCCAATAAAAAAATAGATTTAATATATTTAATCTACAAAAAATACAATTCAACAATCATTCATCGAGTTTTTTAGGTGATTCGTAGGAAATACTCTTAGGTATTTAGGGGAATACTTGTATTTTGTATTTAGAGCACAATACGGATGTTCAGGAACAAATTCTGAATTTATTTTGTAACAAGGTTTACTTGAAAAGAATTTACTTAGATGAAAAGGTGGAAGATTATAACTGCGTTTTGTTTTACGATTTGTTATACATGCAGTGCATATAGTCAAAGTGGCCCAGGTGGCGTCAGCACTCCTACCAATAATATATTTTGGCTGCGATCTGACAAAGGGTTGACGTATGATGGCACCAATAACGTAACCACTTGGTCTGATCAGGCCAACAGCCACGACGCTACTAACAATAACACATCTACCAATCCTTTTTTTGATGTATCAGTCAATATTGGATCCAATAGTGAGCCTGCTATTTTGTTTACTTCTGCCAGTACGGAATATTTCGACCTAGCAGATGACGCCAGTATCAATACCTCAGGTGCCACTGCTCGTACCATTTACTTTGTATTCAAAACCGGATCAGATGTAACTACCACGCAATACCTTTATCAACAAGGAAACTCAACTGATGGTATGTATGCTACCATTTCAGGGGGAGTGTTTACAGTAGGCATATATAGTAGCTCATCAAATCATACTATTTCTTCCGCTGCATTAAGTACTGATTCGGATTATATCGTGGGCTTTTCTTATGATGGTGCATCTGGCACCTTAGATCTATCATTAAATGGTACTTCTTCAACGCAAGTTACTTCTGTCTCCGCATCCATAGCTGCACATACAGGCATTCGTATAGGAAGTGACGTTGGCAATTCAAATTTCATGAACGGGCACATAGCTGAAATCATCTACTATGATGTGGTTCTAAATGAAGGAGAAACTCGTGTCCTTGACAATTACCTGAGTGAAAAATTCGGGATTACAATTACAAATGATCATTTCAGTGCAGCAGGCGCTAATTACAGATTTAATTTAGTAGGAATAAGTCGAGTGAATACTGATGAACACAATGCCTCTACTGGACAGGGAGGTTCAATTTATTTATCTGAAAATGGCGCTGATGCCCTGTCAGATAATGATCACATTTACGTTGGTCACAACAACAGCAATTTGAGTTCAACCTCTGTTGATATGACCGGCATTGCAAATACAGAAAGATACAACAGAATTTGGCATCTAGAGAAATCTGGAAACGTAGGAGTTATTATTGAATTCGATTTGATCGAATCAGGACATTATACGGACGTTAGTGGCCTTACAGCAACAGATTTCAGTCTAATGACCCGAGCCGGAACCTCTGGAGATTTTTCTCAAGTCTCCATGGTGACCAATCCTGTTTTTAATGGAGATAGAATCCAATTCACACTCACAGATGCCGAATTCGCCAGTGGATACATCACTTTGGGAGTTCCTGCGACCTCGAAAAAATGGTATGTCATAAATTCAGGGGACTGGTCATCCACAAATACTTGGACATTAGATCCTGCAGGTGCGATTTACAACAATCCTGATGGTTTGACCCCAGACACCTCACCTACTGCAGCTTCTGATATTGTGACCATTTTATCTGGCAAAACAGTCCAAGTGGGCAATGGTGATATGTCTGGCACCTTGACCAAGCTGATCGTCAATGGCACGCTTGATTTTGGCAGCAGCACAGGGCATGGCACAGTCACAGCTCTAGAAGGATCAGGCACCATCAGATTGAGTGATGATATTTTACCAACGTTCACTGATGCAAGTGTCTTTACTAGCGAAGGCGCAGGCGCAGGTACAGTAGAGTACTATGGCTTGAGTGATGTGGACTTAACCCCAGCTTCTGGTCTGACAGCCTTCTACAATTTGGTGCTTAATTTTAGTTCTTCTGCTCAACACCTCATTGTAACCAGTGACCTGACCATCAACAATGACCTAACAATTACACAAGGAGATTTTCAAATCAATGACAATACAGCTACCACCAAAATCACAATTGATCTGAGTGGTGATTTAAGTGTAAATACTAATGGCGAAATTTCAGTAGGAACTGGTGCTATTGCTGTACCAACCGCGCCTAGCGATTACCACGATACATACCATAGATTGAATATATCAGGGGATTTCATCAACAATGGAACCGTCAACTTCTCCAACCTACCAGGCTATGATTTTGCTACCTTTCCTACTGATGGAGCCGTTACCGTCAGGTTTACAGGTCAAACAGACAACACACTAACATGTAATAACACGACCAACTTCTATGATTTCATGTTGGACAAAGGAAATGATCAAACCTATATCCTTACAGTAAACCCTTCAGCAGTAGGAAATTTCAGAGTCTTTGGCAGAAACGAAATAGGAACTAGCCCGAATAGCCCTAACCCAAATTTAGGTAAACCCATATTTATTAAAAACGGCACATTACACCTTACGGGAAATACATTTATTCCATCCCTATCAGAGGGAGATACAAATCTAGGAGAAGGAGGAAATGGTTCCTGGATTATCCCAGAAACTGGGGCATTGTGGATGGATGGCCCTAACGTAATCGTATGGGGCACAACCTCTGACGAAAATGATATCGTTGCTATAGATGCCGGGCTAACAGCAGGTGATATAAATGGTGTGAGAACTGGCCCTGGTCAACAACAAACACCTCTCATGATGGGAAAATTCAGACTTACAGATGGAGTGTATAAGGGGAATGCTGCTCCTGGTTTATTTTATTCAAGTCAAGGAGCTGCCCATTTACAAATCGAGGGAGGGGCCATGGATATCACCCAGTTAAGAAATCAGGGAGGTGCAGCCACTGTGGTCTATCAACAATCTGGTGGTGTGTTGACCGTTTTGGGCGACACAGAAGGTGGAAATAATTGGAGTACTACTTCAGGGATTTTTGATTTCATTGCGGATGATGGTGTATTCAATATGTCTGGCGGCAGTATCATTATCAAAGACTACAATGACATGGCCGACCCGGGAGAAATCAATGGCATCAACATTAACATTCCAGAAGGCAACTACAGTGTCACTGGAGGAACTATCGCAATTGATATAACAACTACTCTCCCCGCAGAAGGATTTGAAATTGCATTTGCCCCAAACTTTTACAACCTAAATATCCTTAATGACGAGGCTCAGTTTGTAGATTTTCAATCAGACATTCGCATAGCCAATGATTTCATTCTTTCAAGTGGAACAGAAAGCCGACTCAATGGCAATAACCTAACGATAGGTCGTAATTTCAATATAGCAACTGGATCTACTTATACACAAGGCGGAAACAACACAACCTCTTTCAACGGCGGTGCGGCACAGACCATTACACTTGCTGGTACTTATGGTGATTTCTATAACGTAACAGCTTCTGGTGCCGGCCTTAAGACCATCAGCAGTGGTGACATGACGATCACCAACGCACTCACCATTGAATCTGGAGCATCTATTGACAATGCGAATCAGGATATCATTCTTCAAGGCGCGCTGTCAAACTCTGGAACCCACCAAAGTACTGGCACAGGTGCGTTAGAGTTCAGTGGTGGTTCTGGCACCTATACAATAAGTGGAGATGACAATGGTGTATTAGGCAATGTTACATTAAATGACGCAACCAATGATGTTAGCTTCTTGGCAGATCAGGCAGTCACTGGCACATTAGACTTTGCACAAGATCAGTTGCTGGATATTAACTCCAGTAAACTTCGTATGGAAGGAGCATCTGCGTCCATTACTAATTACGGAGCAGCCAGATTTGTCCAAACAGATGGTAATGCTTCTGACGGAGGTATTGAATGGTATATCAGCGGAACAGGCTCAATTACTTTCCCTATTGGGACCGACGCCAACAATCAAGATGTCACTGACGGCTCAAGGTATACACCAGCCGTCATTACCATTGCCACTTTTACTGATGACGGATACATCCAAGTCAGTGTGGCGGATGATGAAATTCCATCTGCCGACCCCCCTGGAGGCGGAATATTGAGCTATTACTGGAGAGTCAATCATTCTGATTTTGGTACAGTACCAACCATAAGCTCTTATGTTTTTACACATGATGAAGTCGATTTGGATGGTTCGGGAACTGGCAGCTGGAGATGTGGAAAAGGACTTGCCGAGTCACCATTTACAAGATCAACACAAAACGACTACACTGCAAGTACAAATGCTATAAAATTTGACAACTCAACCGTGGATTTAGACCGTGCCTATTACGGGGCTGGTCATAACAATAGGTTCAATAATAGCCCTACCATTTATTACTCCAGGCAAGATGGAGATTTTAATACAGCATCTACCTGGTCTAGAAATGAGCAAGATGGGTCTGGGACACAAGAAGTTCCTACAGAAGGGAGTGTAGTGATCATTCAGTCCAACGGTGCAGGAGACTCACATAGAGTCAATGTTGTTGCAGCTATCAACGACCTGGGTGCAGTTGTTTTCGATCATGATTATACCACCTATCCAGATGCACTATCAGAAGATATTCCACGCCTTCAATTTTTGACCGCTGGAACTTTTAACGTAGGACTGGTTTCAGGTACTGGTATGGTTTCCTTTGATGCGACACAGGCCATTACTGTTAATGGTGACTTTGGTGACTTTGGTGAAAATACTGATTCCTATTATTTGTACTTTGGAGGTACGGCCACACTGAATAACATCCCAACACCCATCCCTAACTTGATGGTGGAATCAGCCACTTATACTATCGATCAAAATATTACCACAAATGCCAATGTCGTAGTCCAGGGAGATGGAACCATTATCCCTGTTCAAGACATGAATATTGGTGGAGATCTGATAATAGGCACATGGATAGGAGGCACCTTCCAATTCCCTAATTCGGCTCCGGCCGTTACAGTTACAGTCAATGGCAACATTGACTTTACGGAAGATCCTTTTACCAATCCTCAAGATAGAGATTTGATTGTGGCGGACGCAGCCACTGACTTGGAGCATACTTTGATCTTGCATGGTGATATCATACATGGAGCAGAAAATGGGCATAGTCTGGATCTATACAATGCTAACAACACGAGGCCAAGAGTAATATTGGAACTACAAGGAGAAAGTGATAATAATTATGCAAGAACCTCAACCTCCGTCCCAGACCTCTATAGGATCGTGATAAACAAAGGGAATAGTCAAACCAATTCTTTTACGTTCAATGATGACTTTACGATCAGTACGCCAACAGCCTCTGTTCAGCCAATCGAGTTGCAGAATGGTGTATTGGTAATCAATGACACAAATATTGGAGATGCCAATGACATTGTGCTGACCAACGAAACAAATGATACTAATTTTGATATACCATCTACTGCTGGATTGCAGATAAGTGCAGGCACCATCACAATCTTAGGGGATGATTTAGGTATTACATTAGATGGCGCCATCACGCTGGATGGCACAGGCATATTGGATATGGATGGAGGTAACAATAATTTCATTCAATATTCAAGTTCTGGCTCTGCAAGTATAGACCTGAGCGGAACTGCCCAGCTTCTGGTAGGATCACAAATTCGAGAATCTGCTATTACCTCTGGTGGAATATTGGACTACACACAATCTGGTGGTACAGCACTGATTGGCACAAATACTGGAGGTACTCCTACGACAACTAAACCAATGTTTAAAGTCTCAGAGACAGGCAGTTCATTTAATTTCACAGGTGGTACGCTCATCATTGCCAACCATTTGGCAAATACTTCAGTTCCGTCTTTATTTCTTGATCCTGCTTCCTCAAGTATTGGCACAGGCACCACCATTCAGTTTGGCCACACTTCTACATCATCAGGCTCTGAGGACTTAACAATCAAAAGTACAATTAGCCTATATGACCTCGTGGTTGATAATTCTTCAGGAACGTCAGACTACCCTACACTGAGTTTATTGAACACATCGTTGACACTGAACAACGATTTGACCATTGAAGCAAATACAACCATGGATGCGTCAGGGCTGGCCTTGAACATTGCTGGCAACTTTACTAACAATGGCACATTTACCTCTAACACCAATACCACTACATTCAATGGCTCAAGCACTCAAATCATTACTGGAGCTACTACATTCTATAATTTGAGTAAAACTGGCGCAAACACTGTCCAGTTGGCCAATGACTTGGTTGTTCAAAATAAATTGGATATTACATCTGGTACTTTAGATGACAATGACAATAACATTACTGTTTCCAGTACAGTGAACAATACTGCCATTCATACCAATACGAACATATCCAAAACCAACAGTGGTATTATTCTGGCTGGAACAGCCCCTCAAAAAATAACTGGAACAGGCACATTTAGTAGAATTGAGGTAAACAATGCTTCAGATGTAACGATCAATGACGATGTAATAATTACAGAACAAGTGCGGTTGAATACGGGCTCTTTAGATATTCAAGGTTTCCAATTGACCATGAACGAAGACGCTACCTTTGTAGACGCCAGTGGGGGCGGATTTTCTTCTTCAAAAATGGTTCAGACTAGAAGAAGCTTTACTGATGCAGGGGTAATCAAAGTTTATAATGGAACCAGTGCAAGTCCATTCACCTACCCTATTGGGTCTGGCAATAAATACACACCAGTAGTCATTACACTCACACAAAACAGTGAAACCAATGCGACCATTGCCGTAAGAGCTGCTGATGAGCCACACCCCAACGTGCAAGAAGATGTAGACAGTCCTGAGTTTGTAGATGCCGACAACGTGCTTCAATACTACTGGGAAGTGACCTCCAACGGCATGACCGACTTTACTGGCAACTTCACATTTACCTATCACGGCTCAGACGCTTATGTTACTTCTCCATTTACACTAGATGATTATAATACAGCCAGACTTTTGCCAGATGACTCAGATACATGGAATAAGTTAGAAACTGGTTTTAATTACCAATCTAGAGATGGCTCAAACACTTTATCATTTGACATTAGCAGTTCATCAGGTGATGGAGAGCTTGGGGGTGACTATACTGCTGGTGTAGATGGTGCTGTGCCCGATCAGGTTCAAACTGTAATTTCGAATGTGATGGGAGGCACTGGCAATTGGACTACAAATGGCTCATGGGATACCAATTCTGCCCCAAGGGGTGCCATAGTGGAAATACAAGCTGGAGATGAAATCATCATGGATGATTCAGACCTTTTAGCATACAAGACTGTTATTGATGGTACACTGACTGTTTCGGCATTAGCCACTAACGCTCGATTAGGAAGAGTTTCTGGCACAGGTACTTTGGTAGTTTCTGGAAGTGGGAACTTACCTGCTGGTATTTATGATGATTTCTTTAATTGTTCTACAGGAGGAACATTAGCTTTTAATGATGACGATGACTATACGCTACCAGATCAGATTGCAAATCTTCGAAATCTACTGATTGATGGGATAGGCACTAAATCCTTCCCTAATACGGATATCACAATTTGTAATGATTTAGAACTGAGAGGAGGAACTACACTAAACAATGACTTCAGTGTAGCAGTAGAAGTATTAGGAAGCGTGACCCTCACCAATGGTATTTTAGATTTGGGAAGCAACACCACTTTCACCGTCAATGGTGATGTCACCTTGACTGCTGGCACGATTGAATTAGGCAATAATGATTTGATCATTTTAGGGGATTTGAATCTTGATGGGGGCACGTTGGCTTTAGGAAGCAATGGATCAATAGACTTAGAAGGAGACTTGACCATAGCTGGCGGCACCATTTCAGGGGCTAATTCCTGTAATGTCAATTTCGCTGGAGATATCACAAAGTCGTCTGGTAGTTTTACTGTTGATGCAACGACCAACACATTTACTGCAGATGGCACTGCCAATCAGTTTATAACAGGTGACTTCACTGGCAGCTCAGCCTTCAATCGTCTGACTGTAAATAAAGCATCTGGTAACTTAAGCATCATAGATGGTGGCAACAATGATGTGGAAGTGGATGGTATTTTGACATTGACTGCACGAAACATAGTTACAAATGCATCAAATACAATGACCATCACCTCAACAGGGAGTATATCTGGTGGAAGCTCCAGCAGTTATGTCGCTGGCCCACTGACCAAGAATGGCGTAGCTGCAAGTGGAAATTTTACATTTCCTGTTGGCACGAGCGGCAGGTATGGTTATGCTCGTATAGAAAATGTAGGTACGGGAGGACAAAATTGGACAGTTGAATATTTCGGATCCAATGCCAATGACGAACAACCCATTGATATAACTACCAATCCTGGGTATGGTGCCATGGTTGAGATTAGTGCGATAAACACTTGGATCATAACCCCAAGTGGAACCAATAGTGCCGTGGTAGAATTAGGTGTAATAGCTGGAATGGGAGTAGATGTGATAGAAGACGTAAGAGTGACTATATATGATGGCCCTTCTTCTGGCGAATGGGTGAATCTTGGAGGGTCTCCTGCTGGCGACGAAACCAGTGGTTCAATCACTTCTCAAGTGGCTTCAGACTTTTCGTCCAGCACTTTTTCATTCGGGGGCATTACTCCAGTAGCACTTCCGGTAGAATTGGTAGAATTTACCGCAACACTGAATGATGGTCAGGTAGACATAAATTGGATCACTTCATCAGAGCTCAACAATGACTACTTTGAAATCGAAAGATCAGCAAATGGCGAAATGTATGAAGTCATTGGAGAAGTGACAGGACAAGGAACTGCTAATGAGATCATTCATTATAGCTTCGTAGATGATCGTCCCTATTTTGGAATCTCTTATTATAGACTGGCTCAAACCGATTTTGACGGTAAGAAAACAACATTTCCGGCTGTAACTGTCAACAACGATTCATTCAAACAGGGTATTGAGACCACTGTATTTCCAAACCCGGCATTCTCATATAATGTCAATCTTAGAATCTCAAGTGGTGATGAAAATTCATTGGTTAAAGTGCTGCTCTCAGACCTATCTGGCAACTTCGTTTATATGGAAGAGATCAACCCAAAACTAGGTACAGCCGAGTATCAATTACGCATACCTTCTGGTCTAGATGCTGGTATTTATTTAATGACCATCCAGCAAGCCCATAACCAAAAAATCGAAAGATTAATTATCAAGTAAATCGTAAAGCAAGCATGTACAGACGGTATATGCTGCTTTCTTTTACAAGACTGACTCTACCTTTTTTTGAAGCTCAGGAAGCACTGTCTCATCAAACCAACGATTTTTAGCTCTCCAGATATTGTTGCGCGGAGAAGGGTGAGGCAACACAAAATAGTCTGGTAAATAATCCTTAAAACTGCGAACTGTTTCTGTCAAGGTTTTTTTTGTCTCGTTGCCTAAATAATATTGCTGGGCATACTGACCAATCAGCAGTGTCAATCGTACTTCTTTCAATAAGCTCAGAACTTTATCATGCCACTGGGGAGCACATTCTGGTCTGGGTGGCAAATCCCCTGATTTACCCTTGCCCGGATAGCAAAACCCCATGGGCAATAAAGCTATTTGACTAGGGTCATAAAAGGTATGCTCGTCAACTCCAAGCCAGCCTCTCAAATTCTCTCCACTCTTATCATCCCACGGTACGCCAGTCTCGTGTACTCTGGCGCCTGGCGCTTGCCCAATGATCACAATTTTACTCGAAGGGTCAGCAGCTAGAACAGGTCTGGTACCCTGTGGCAGGTGAGCCGAGCAGATGGTGCAGCTCCTTATTTCATTTAGTTGAGTTTTCATGCAATCGAAATAAAACTATCTATTGGTAGTATCACAAACATACCAAATTGACAAAAAAGAAAAATAGATTAAATTGGTATGAGCAAAAAATAACAGCCCACTATTTTTCACAGAAATAAATGAGGAAATTCTTTCAAATATTTATTTTTCTTTTTGGATGTGCTACTCTACTAACTAGTTGTAGTTCGTTAAATAATTCGGACGAGAATTTGTCACAGACACTTCCAGATTCATTATCGATTATTCCTTCCAATTTTAGAAATCATCCCGAAAGAATTCACTTAGAATCCAACTTATTAGTGACGCATCAACTTATAGAAGGAAGAAATAAGCTTATGTTTTCATTTAATCTTCAAAGTCCTAATTCAAATTATGTACTAAAAAGTGGAGAACAGATACAAGTTAATCCAGACGGTTGGTCAGAATTAAAATCAATTCCAATTCGTTCAAATCTGGAAAATTGTTTTAATCCAATTATTAGTTCCTTAGGTAGGGAAGTATATTTTCTTGGTAAAACAGATAGTGTCAATCACTTATTTCGCATCTCAAAGAGAGATAACCTCTATCATGTTTTCGATTCAACGTTCAATGAGTTTGCGAACATTACACTTCCTGTCTGGGGAGAGCCTGAAAAATTATCATTTGACATTCCGAAAGGCCACTGGATTGTAGATTTTGCAGGGCCAAAAGATGATTTTGCACAATTCCTTCTATTAGGCAATAAAGATGACACGCTGCTTTATAATGTTAAATTGAATTGGGAAGATGACTACAACAAATATAAATTCGAGCTTATGCGGTTCGATGATCCAAGTGGCAACACCTTTGACTTAAAACCTTACTTATCGTCCATTGATAATATATATCTTGGAAGCGGGTATTTGTGTTTCGACAAGTGGGGTCAGATATACTTTTCTAAACGTGGAAAATCTACTTGGTCATGGCCAAAAAAAATTGAAGTTGCTGGGTTTAAAAAAAATTCAAGGCTTATTGGATTCGAAGTATCCTCCCAAGATTATTACACTACCTATTTGTATTTTCATGCAATTGACTCTGCTGGGAATCTAGGGATTAAGCATATAAAAAAACCATAAAATCATGAGGTTGTAGATCTAACAAGATGAAGTAAGTAGTTGTTGAGTTTCGTTTAGCTCTTATTCCACCCTGTTGAAGTCAGCACTCAAAGAAATACATATTTAAAGAAGGTGATAATTGAACCAATAAGATACCTATGAAAATGAAAACTTGCATTATTTCATGTTTAACCTCACTTAGTTTATTAGCGGCTATCCCTCTTAATGCCCAGAGCCTTGATAGCGCAATCATTGAAGTGGGTCGCAAAATTGAGGTGTATAAATCAGAAAACAAGACACAAAAAAAACCAGAATATTATCAATTCACCAAAAGTGTTTTTTATATAAACACTTCAGCTCTAACTAGTACTTGTTCGTGCCATGTAAATTTGAATGACCCAAATTCTCAGCCCCTAGAAGTCGAACAAAAGATAGAATCTGATGGCAATCTTAGTTTAACCTTTTATCCAAAGAGGTCTGGTGTTTACACTGGCTTCTTAAGCACAAATTGCCCTACGAATTCCTATTTCAAATCCAAATCCAACGCTTTAAACTCAAGTGAGTTGAAGAAGGCTGAGGATCAACAAAATTTTGCATTTTTCGAAGTAAAAGTGCTTCCTTATCCTGCGGTGATTCTAATCAATGAAGATTCACTTTCAAGTGGAAGTAGTCAACTCAAGATTAGCAACATTCCCAGTTCAACTTTGGGATTATATCCCAATTCTGAAATTAAAATAGAAAACATAACCATTTCACTGTCAGATTACGTCATGCGAAATATTTTGACATTCCCAACTATAGACAAAATACCAAAAAATGTTTTGACCAGATTGAAACGTGAAAACACAACCTTACATAAGGGTCAGTTCATTCACATCGAATTTGAAGCTAACGGAATCAAGTGTTTACATCGAATTCTGTTGATCTAATTTTAATCATTAATAATATGAAATATATCATCTCAAGCGTATCCTTAATTCTTAGTTTTCATGCCTTAGCTCAAGAAAAAATAACTATTGACATCCCCCCAACCATAGTCTGTTATGAGTTAGTTTATGGACATCAGAACGCGCCAGCCTTCTATACAAATATTCCCAAAACCATTTATATTTCTGTCCCCTTTTATCAAAACCATTGTGAGTTGAAAATAATGGCCGAAAATGAAAAAAATGAAATCATTCCTACCTCATCTATTTTCCGAAAAGAAAAAGGAATTAAAGTCAGTTTTGATCCTGTAATAGATTCGGAAATTAATATGACTATTAAATCAATCTGTCCAGATTATGTATCCATGCAAGGAGCCAGTGGCATCATTCCTCTTGCAGGCGAAAAATTAATGGGCACGCTGGATTTCGAAGTGAAATCATTTCAAGGTAGAGAAATTAGCCATTTCGGAATGGAAGTCATTCGTAGGATGAATGATTGGCGAACTATGGTTTCTTCTAAAGCATTGATCATAGATGACAAATTGACTCAGGTTGCAAAAGATTTTGACATGAGCATGTTTATAGAAGCCGAAGTAAATCTAGAAGCGTATAAATACTACACTATTAGTGGTGGTGGTGGAGAAGGCAATAAAACAACACCTGAAGAATTTATTGGATTGTATTTGAGTGAATCGACAATGCAGCCTGAATGGACATCTGAAAAATATACGAAGATCGGCTATAGTGATATCAACTATGGTGATGGAGAATATTCCATCACCATTCTTTTAAAATAGCCACAAGCCCTTCCTTTTTAAAGAATTAATTAGTGGAATAATGTATGCTTTTTTCTAAAACAGTGGTCTGATCAGTATCTAAAATAATTCTTTTGACTCAAAGCTGTCAATTTTATTATGAATGTATCTAATCATCATCTTCCGTCAGTCACGAAGGCGATGCTACTTCAAATTAGATCTCAATTAACCTTCCTCTAGACAATTGAACTTTGGAAACAACGTTGCTTTTAGGCGAATGAAAAACTCAATAATATTCAATAAAATTTGATTTTAGTAAGTCATTTAGTCTCTACCAAATTCTTTTTGAAAGCCCCACTCTTGCCAGACAATTGTTTTTTTATTACCTTCTTAAAGTATGAAATGCATTTTTTTTCTAAATAGCATTTTTTTTGTTTTTGCTGCGTTAGCACAGCAAACAACTCTTTCTGTTCAGACTGGTCATTCTGGCCCAATTAATTGCCTTGCCTACAGCCCTGACGATCAAATAATCGCTTCAGGAGGAGCTGACAACAATGTCATTCTTTGGGATGTGAACTCCGGCAAACAAATGAATATCCTTAGTGGTCATAAGGATGAAGTGGTGGCCATTCATTTTCATCCTGAAAAAAATTGGCTAGCTACAGCATCACTTGATGGATCTGTTAAAATATTCGAGTACCCTAACGGCATGGAGATTAAAACAGTCGACTTCGAGGATGAAGTTGGCTCCATATCCTTTTACAATAGCGGAAAAGATCTATTTGTAGGTACTCAAGTGGTCAGTTCAGTAGATATGGTAAATTTCCAAGTCAGTGAAATAACCTCTGATCGTGGTAGTAGAATCGATGTAGTTGCCGTCTCTCCTAATAACAAGCTCCTCGCAACTGGAGGGAAAAACAGAAAATCAAAAGTGATTGATCTTGAGACTTCCAATATTCTTGCCGAATACCACATATCCGCTCACCACTTAGTTTTTGACTCAACAAACAATTATCTATATGGTGGCGCTCCAAATGGGAAATATTTTAGAAAGTCTATTTACAAAAAAGATAATTTCGAAGTTAAATCTAACCGAATATGGAAGAATTTTTATGACGTAGATATTTCCAATAATTTTTTGGTCGCTGCAAACAGAGATGGTCAAATCTCTGTGTATGACATCTTAAAAAATAGAATCAAGTATAATTTGAATAGTCATGATGGTCAAGTAAGAGCACTTGTTCTTTCAAACTCCTCGGGATTTCTTGCAAGTGCAGGAACAGATAAAATTATTCGAATTTGGGATTTATCATCAGGAAAGCTCAGCAGGACGTTATCTGGCACTGGAAATAGAATTAATGACATCGTTTTTAGTGATGACGGAGAACACCTATATCTAGCTTACGAGAACGGGAGTTTTAAAAAAAGTCATCTCTCTCCTAATGGGTTCACGTTGTCTAATCAGATAGAACTTGGCAAGTTCACTGAACTTATTGCCCCAAACGCAAGTATTTCTATTGATAGCATCATGTCATTCAATACTAACAATGTTGAATTCTGGGCTTCTAAGAAGTGGGCTTCAAAAACCCAAGGATTTTATAAGAAAAGGCAGCCTATGGTAATTTCATGGGACTTAGCCTCTAATGAATGCATTAGTTCAAAAACCCGAAAAGACAAATTAATAAAAACCAAAGGGCGGAAAAATAAAATAAAATATTTCAAAAACATATATCCCTTCAAACCCAAATTTGATGCACAAAGCACAGATATTGATAGGAAATTATTTGCCTACATAAAAGAAAACGAACTCATTTTACAAGACTTGAATTCAAAAAAGGAGCTGTTCAGCGCAAATACAAACCACACAGATGCAGTATCCTCTATTGCTTTTAATCCTAAGCATGAAATGATCGCAACTTCAAGCTGGGATGGCACGGTCAAATTTTGGGATTTCAAAGGTGACCAATTGGTTAGTTATTCTACCTCAGGAGACAAAGACTTCATTTTTGTCGATCCAGACAACCATTACTTTGCTACTAAAGGGGCACTCGAAAATGTTGGATTTTTATTCAATAACCGTATACTCTCCTTTGACCAATTTGATTTGATTTACAATCGACCGGATATTGTATTTGGAAGGCTCACTCACATCGATGACGAATTCGTTTTAAACTACTCCAGAGCCTACAATAAACGACTTCAAAAATTAGGCATTCGTCCTGAGGAATTGCGTGTTTCTGATGATATACCAGAAATGACTTATAATACCAACCATCAAATTTCAACAAAAATTAATACTTTGAAAATTAACGTCTCCGCTCAGGATGAGGAAAGCGATCTAGACAAATTTTATCTCTCTGTGAACGGTGTCCCAAGTCAGGGTGAAGAAGGATTTGATATTACTTCCGGCAAGAGATGGCATGGTCAAATTGAAATAGAATTAAGTTCAGGATTGAATGAAATACAACTTTATGTAAGGAATAAATCAGGCATTTCATCTCTAAAAGAAACATTCAACATCACCTATTCAGGATCTGGGATTCAACCAGATTTGTACCTAGTGACCATTGGTGCCTCAGAATATCAACAATCGGCCTATAACTTGAAGTATGCTGCCAAGGATGCGATCGATATTGCTAATCAATTCGGTGAATCAAAATTGTTCAATGAGATTAAAACACTCACCATCACGGATGCAGAATTTAAACTAGAAAGCTTAGGCAAAATTAAATCTTTCATATCAGCCGCCTCTGTAGATGACGTGGTATTACTTTCAATAGCTGGACATGGTGTCTTGGATTCAAATCTTGATTACTACCTAGCCACCTATGATGTTGATTTTTCAAATCCTTCTGAAAGAGGACTCTCTTATGATCAATTGGAGTCTTTGCTTTCTCAAACAAAATCCAGAAAGAAATCCCTTTTTATAGACGCTTGTCATTCTGGAGAATTAGATAAAGATGAAGTGACGTTGGCATATAATGAATCTACTGAATTTGGTGATGTTATTTTCAGAAATGTTGGAGCCACCGTCACTCAAAAAACTAGCATGTCATTGCAAAGTTCTTTTGACTTGTCAAAATCCCTTTTTGCGGACATGCGAGATTCAAATGGTTCTACTGTGATTTCTTCTGCGGGAGGGGCTGAATATGCCATGGAAGGATCAGAATGGAATAATGGAGTTTTTACATTTTGTTTATTGAAAGGATTAAAAGACGGTTCAGCCGATCTGGACGGAAATAACAAGATCATGCTTTCCGAATTACAAGAATACATCTTTGAACAGGTTACCAAAATGACTGGTGGAAGACAAAAACCCACTTCCAGAGTTGAAAATCTAAAAAGTGATTTCAGAATATGGTAAGGCTTCTACTTTCGGCTATCATGCTCATCACTGTTGTGTTTGTCACTAATGGACAATCTTTGAATATTGGCCTAGGCGTAAATCAACCCTTACAAAGGTATAGTGTAACACCCGAAACACATTATTTGTCCTTTTGGAATTACAGTTTTATTTTGGATTTGGATGAAACTGTAGACAGGGTTTATCCAGTCTTATACGTATCATATCAAGCAAAAAACAGGTTCTTCCTTAAGAACGAAATTGGTCTCGTAAGAACAATAAACGTGATTAAAAAAGAATCTGGTTACTCATTGCACCAAGATGAATATTTTGAAGAGAAATTTGCTGTTAAAATCATCACATTGGACGAGAGATTACAGGTCGGTTATACACTAGTCGCTCACTCGGTTATTCAAATAATTCCATACATGGGTGTTCTTGCAAAATGCATGCTTTCTATTGAAGACAGAAGGTATAGCGGTGGTAAAGGTGTAAGTAACGAATCATTTGTAAATGAAAATTGGATTAATTATCCAATTACAGAGGGCTACTTAGTTAATCAGTCAATGGATTTTAAACCTCTAATTATTTATGGATCAGCAGGTGTCCTGTTCAAGTGGTACAACTACTATTTGGGTATAAACTATGACCAAAATATAAGTTCTATTGATAATCGAGGTTTTTATAAATCTGCAAATCAATTGACCATTTCCCTGGGAATCGACCTGCTAAGCATTTACCTGACCAAACGTCAATGAGCCGTTGGATTAATATCATATGGACTATCACTTTTGTGCTGACAGCTTGTTTGGAAGCTGATTTATATGACCAAATAGATCCAGAAACCCTATCACGGAGTATAGGTCCTGAAGGAGGAAAAATTATTTTTTACGATGGAAGTATTCCAGAAATTTCTCTACATGAAACAATCATTGATGGGATATTGGACATTCCTTCTGGAGCACTTGACGAGGAGTTTGTTTTTGACCTCCAGTATGTTGAGGTTCAGCATTTATATACTGATATTGATGTTTTTGGGGATACTTCTGAAGTGGTCGTTTATTTCGGCTCTGGCTGGGAATTGGAACCAGAAGTCGAATTCAATCTGCCAGTGAAATTTAGTTATCGCGTGCGGTCATTTGATCTTGATCTAGCTGAGCCAGTTTGCTTCTATTCACCCATCTCACGTACGAAGCTTTATCAAGATCAATTAGGAGATTGGGTATATGATCGCCCAGTTGAATTGATAGAATATGAATATAATACAGATGAAAACTTGATCACCATAGAAATTGATGCTACTGATGAGACAGTTTATGCATTTCATAATGTCCTGACATTGAATGACACCATTTCCAATCCAGATGACTATTCTCAAGGTAATTTTTTCTGTGAATCCACCAATATTGAACCTGTCATTATTGATTTAAAATTTTTTTCTACGTTCGCTGATGGCAACTTTCTAATTATCCCTCCTAATTCATTTATTCCTCCTGCCTATTGGGAAATCAATACGGTCAGAGACTTTCCTCTTATTCCCTTTGAAATTAGAGAGCTAGATTACTTTCATGCCTATGAAGAATTCGAGATTGACGGTATAATCGCTTTGCCAAATGAGGCAGATTACCATCTATACCATGTTGAACTACATAGTTATGATTCCGAAAAAGCTGCCGATCTCTTTATGACAGTCAACTACAGGTATCCCTTTAAAATGGGCGATTATGCTAACGAAATCGCCATTTACAAAGTGGATATTGAAGAAGACAAAGTTATTGAAAAACTAAGTACGGGTATAAACAGAAGTGACCCTGTCTTTATTTTTGAAACTCAAATCAATGAGAGTGGAACGTATGTGATCGGATTAGAAAAAGAAAAATTTCAGAAATGGCTGGGTGGCAGCGCGACGGTATCTATTGATGACGGCACGTCATCTGACGTTCATTTGTTTTCTAATGAAGATGAATTTGGTTGCTATGTTCGGTGCGAAGAAGACGCTTGCTATTATCGTATAAAATTGAATCGTCTGGATGGACTAGGCCCCGAATCCACTGAGCAGCTAAGGTTTGAGATCAAGCAATCATCTGATGACGGTGACCTTACGTTATCAGAAGAATTTGTTTCTGAATTATTACTTCCAAATTCTGAAAATATCACCCTAATTAATTCAAGTATAATTATCAATGAATTTAGTTTTGATCATCTTGATATTGGTGGTACGCTTATAGGTGATATAATCATAGATGCCATTGACCACGATGGAGTTCCTTTATCTGCTAATATTCAATTCACAACCAAAATATATGCTTCAAGCTTGTAAAGTTTTCTTGATGATAAGTTTGCTGTTGGTTATTTTCTCCTGTCTGGATAATAATGTTAGCCCCAATGTAGAGTTCGACTTAGAAATAGTACTTGAGGATGGTGAGATAGATTATACTAAGGTCGTAGAAGGCGGGGGATTTGGTGTAGCAGCCATTGATCCGAGTAGTATTAGTATTCCTCGAAACAAAGTTATCTTAGGTTTGAAACCAATAAATTTTGAAGGCCAGGGATCTGAAATTCCAGATACAGAAATTTCAATCAAAATATCAGGTACTGCTACAGAGGGACAAGACTTCACAGAAGTAAGTAGTAGTTTGTATTATGAGTACCAATACGGGTCAGGTAATATTACTGAACTATTTGCATTTGCCATCATAGACGATCAAGAATATGAAGGCACAGAGTCTATAGAGATTGAGCTTTCCTACTCTGTTAATGATGTAATTAAAACTATCAGCGAAACAATTTACTTATTTGATAATGATTTCCAATTTGAACTAGAATGGAAAAATGAATCAGGAATTGAAGATAATGCAGATATCCAAATGTCTGTAAGAAGAAATCACTGGCTGGTTTTTCTGGATTTGGGAGAGGCTCAAACTGTTGGAGAAAATTATCAGAAATTCCTCCTTTCAGGAGGTGCCAATAGCTGGAAGAATGAAACGGGATACGGATGTGATGTAAAGTATTTGAATAGGTCTGGCCCCACAGGGAAAATTAATTTCGTATCAAGACTCCTCCTTCCTACCGGAAAAGTGCTGGAGCACTCAGACTTCTTTGAGGAAGATGATTATCTGGGATCAGATTATCATAAAATTCCCCTGATAGTTTTTCCTAAGGTTAGAAACAGCCCCTATGAACTAGATTTAGAAATTACATACGGACAAAACAAAACAGAAACAATCACAATGGATTTTAATAACTCAATAAATTAACGGCTTGATAAATTCATAAGACAGCCCTTTTTACCCTAAATATTTAAGATCATGAAATATTTACACTTCTTGTTTATTCTTCTTTTGGTAAGTTTTTCAGTTCAATCCCAAACGGTTTTTTCGGTCATCCATGTCAAGGGAGAAGTCAAAATAAAAAGCACTGGAATAGCTCTCATGCGTGGAATGAAAATTTCAGAAAAAGAAACACTCGTCTATGGCAGCGTCAATGACTTGGTGGCAGCCATCAATCCTCAAAAGGGAAAAGTAATCCTTCAACCTACGGCTGATGCACACTCGAAAAATAGCGAACTGGCCTTTGTAATCAAGGATATTTACAGCCCTATGCTAGGAAATGCTACCACTCGCGGATCTTCCTTACTTACCACGATAGGCATTGTCAACTTCTTCAAGGCTGGTTTCTTAGTGTTGGATGAAAATGAATTTGAATTCAATGAACGCGACTTTCCACTTTCAGACAGTTCTTTCTTTTTTGTTCGATACTCAGCAGAAAAATTTGATGAACCTATTAACAAAAAATTACCTATTAACGAAGGCAGAGTACTGCTCAATCGAGACGACTTTTTGCGCATTGATGGCAACGAAATAGATGCCTCCACTTTGTCCAATTTCGAATTGTTCTACTTTGCCGATAACATGACCAACAAGCTAGCAAATATGGAATTGTATATAATTCCTATGAAAGAAATCAATGAAGTAATTGATGTAATCAAAACCTCTGGTATTGACAATCCATTTATGGAGTGCTTGCAGTACATGCAAATCATCTACGGAAACGTTGATCCTTCGAGACTCGAAACGATCTTCAACGAACGGTGAGGAAACTTTTTTCATATTGGAAAAAAATTATCCTGATCGCCTGCCTACATAGCATCTGCTTGGTTATTGGTAGTATCTATCTCCAGAAACTACCCTGGGTATTTAAAGGTGAAGACTCCCTAATTCAATGGGCTATTATCTTGAAGCGCGTGGTGCTTGAACACAATCCCCCAAAGGAGGAGTTCGTATTCATAAATACTTCATTTTCCAATCAGGTTATTGATAATTTCGATCAATATGGCCTCCCAATGGGAAATCAAGTAATTACAGATCGATTTGAACTTACTCAGCTATTTGGTATCATGAATCGCACCAACGTCCATAAACACCTTATAATTGATATCTTTTTTGAACACAACAGTCTGGCTGACTCACTTCTAAGTATTGAGATTGAAAGCTTGGAAAGAACCATACTGGCTGCGATTCTCGATGACAACAATCAGGTCAAAACACCAATCTTCATGAACGAATTTGGATTGGTAACTGTAGAAACCTTGGACGATATATTTTTGAAATATCAATTGATCTGGAACGACTCCTTAAAAGTCCTTCCTCTGCGATTGCACGAAACAGAAATTGGAGAGAACCATCGAAAAGTTGGCCCCTTTCTGCTATCTCAAAGCGAATGGAGCATGGACTCCTACATACCCGATATTCGGATTAGTCAATTCGATGTGACTGTTGAGCGTTTGTATCCCTTGGTAAATCTGCCAGATCTCTTGTACTTAGAAGATGCTGATATTGCCAAATTGATGACTGGTAAGGTAGTTGTGATTGGGGATTTTTTAGGTCATGACAACTTCGAAACATTGACTGGCCAAATTGCAGGCCCGCTGTTGTTGGCAAATATTTACCTTTCACTTAACGAGGGTGATCATCACCTGACTTGGGGATTTCTCCTCTTTTTATTCTTCTCCTTTGCTGTCATAAGTATGGTCGTGCTTTTGCCCGACAAACAGATGAAGGTGAACACAGGCTGGAAGCGAATAATATTCGGGAGCAGTTTTATTATCTACCTTTCTATACTCTCTATCATCTCCTATATGGTCTTTCATAAAGCATTGAACGTTTTCATTCTGAGTTTTTACTTGTTTGGATTGAACTGGGTATTAGAGAAAGTGATTAATTCAGAAAAATTAAAGCCTGAATGAAGATTACTTGTACATTTTAAGGCAATGATAACAAATCTGGAATACATGACTACTCAACCAGGGTAGGCTTCTCGCCCCATATAGCTCTAAACAACAAAAGCCTCAGCGAATGCTGAGACTTTTAAATTGTGGGCCCACCTGGGCTCGAACCAGGGACTTTCTGATTATGAGTCAGATACTCTAACCAACTGAGTTATAGGCCCTTCAAAATAGTCTATTCAACTGCCTTGAATTTGGAGGTGCAATGTTACATATTTGCCCAAAATTACACAAACAAACCCGTGAATATCAAAACAATAATTTTTGATCTTGGTGGCGTCATTATCGATCTGGATTTCAAACGCACCCCAAAAGCTTTTAGTCAACTGACTGGATGGCCATTCGACGACATCTTCAAGTTGTACTTCGAGCCTGGTTTGTTTCAGAATTACGAGAAAGGCCTGATAAAAGATCAAGAGTTAAGAAGTGGTATCAATGATCTGTTTGGTGCCCAGCTTTCTGACACACAAATAGACGAGGCCTGGTGTGCCATGCTTGGCTTTGTGCCAAAAGCACGATTGGACTTCATGAACGAATTGCGTAAAAATTATCAGGTGTTAGTCCTGAGCAACACCAACGCTATTCATGTAGCTGCGTTTAACCAAACCATCAAAGAAGTATCTGCAGAGAATTCGTTGGAAGCATTTGTAGATAAAGTGTACTTCTCCCATGAAATGGGAATGAGAAAACCTGACCTGGAAATTTACGAGGAACTGCTCAAGCAATCAAACATCAAGGCTGAGGAGTGTATGTTTCTGGACGATACACAGCACAACCTAGACGGCGCAGCACAACTTGGCATTCATACTATGCATATCACTCACCCAGATCAAATATTTAACTTAGCAACAGATGTTTAAGGACAAAGAAGAGAAAACCAAAATCATACAAATTGGTTTGTTTATTGTGACGCTGATCGTCACTACCTTTGCTGGTGCAGAGTGGATGACGGGCAAGTCACTGTTTTATGGAGAAAACACCATCAGTCAATCCGAACTGCTGAACGGATTGAAATTCTCTGTCCCTTTCCTACTCATTCTCACTGTACATGAATTTGGCCATTATTTCATGGCACAATACCATAAGGTAAAAGTAACACTCCCTTTTTACATCCCACTATGGCTTGGATTCTTGCCGGGTTTTCCTTCACTCGGATCCATGGGTGCTTTCATCAAGATTCAAGACATCATCGACAGTAGGAAAAAGTATTTTGATATTGGCATCGCTGGGCCACTGGCTGGATTTGTAGTAGCACTTTTGGTTCTGGTCTATGCCTTTACCCATCTGCCTGAGCGTGAGTCTATCTATAAAATTCACCCTGATTACGAAGCGTATGGCTTGGACTATGCCGAGCATGTATATACCTATGAGCATTATATGAACCAGCACCACGACTTTTATCTGGAAGATCGTGTACAAGATTCTTTGGCATATCTGGAAGAGCACGGCAACTTTGAAAACTGGGGCTACCCAGCTTTTGAACCCTGGCCTTCTTACACATCCACCTCACTTGGAGGTAATCTGTTGTTTTCGTTCTTTGAGTACCTATTTGTATCAGATCCAAAACAAGTCCCAAATAAATATGAGCTGGCACATTATCCTTGGCTTTTTGCTGGATTTCTGGCCTTATTTTTTACTTCATTGAATTTGCTTCCCATAGGGCAATTGGATGGTGGTCATATTCTGTATGGCCTCATAGGCTACAAACAACACCGTTTGGTATCTCAAGTATTATATATTGGCTTTCTATTTTATGCTGGACTCGGCATGGCTAATCCTCACCACTTATCAGAAAGCATGTTTAATGAGCTCATCTATTTGGGATTTCTCTTTCTGTGCTTTACTAAGTTCACCTCAAAAAATAGAGACAAACTGATGTATGCGCTGGGTATATTCTCAGCTCAAATGGCTCTCAATCTTTTTTACCCTGCGCTAGAGGGGTATTCTGGCTGGTTGCTATTCGCCTTTTTGCTAGGAAGAGTTTTAGGCATCTATCACCCTCCAGTGATGATCAATCAGCCTTTAGATATGAAAAGAAAAGTATTGGGTTGGATTTCGCTTGGGGTGTTTATCATTTCATTTAGTCCCAAACCTTTCAACGTAGTGGAGATCAAACCTCAGAGCAAAGAAGTCAAATCAGAAACACCAAGCATTCTGTCGGCTATGAATCCTTCTCCATATTTCACACGAATAGACATACCAAATTCACGCCCTCTGGCTTCAATCAGTTCCATAAATTCGGGAGAAGAAATCAGCGTATTGGAAGATTCTCCTGAAGGATCAAAAAACTGAGATTTATAGGCTCTAACCGCTTCCATTCGGGTAGCCCAGAAACCCGAAACGTCTATCACAAAATCAGGTTTGTGAAAATCTGTTTGGATATAATGGTATAAGTTTTTGATATAC
Source organism: Reichenbachiella faecimaris (assembly GCF_900176375.1). Taxonomy (GTDB): domain Bacteria; phylum Bacteroidota; class Bacteroidia; order Cytophagales; family Cyclobacteriaceae; genus Reichenbachiella; species Reichenbachiella faecimaris. Next base: position 1,036,214 of record NZ_FWYF01000001.1, read on the forward strand.
CAATTCTCCTGAAGCATATCTTCAAGCTTTGTATTGACATTCTTCAACCCAGCTAAGAATGTTGCTCTTTTCACGACCTGAGCAGCTTTTCCATGATCTGGATGCCTATCGGCTATGGCATTGGCTAAAATGACATCAGGCTGGTACTGTCTTATTTTCCTGACCACTTCCAGTACATGTTCGTCATCATTTTTGAAGAACACATCCTGAAATTTGAGATTCTCACGAACTGTTAGCCCTAGAATTTCAGCAGCAGCAGCAGACTCCTTATCTCGAATTTCAGGAGTACCTCTTGTCCCCATTTCGCCTCGAGTAAAATCAACCAAGCCTACTTTTTTACCACTGGCTATCAAGGATAAGATAGTGCCTCCACAAGATAATTCGGCATCGTCAGGATGGGCGGCAAATACAAGTACGTCTAATTTCATAGTTTTAAAATCTTTTTGTCATTTCGAACGACAGAGAGAAATCTAATCGCCAATAGAAAATTATTAAGACTTCTCCGCTTCGGCGGATCGCCTTTGGTCTAAATGACAAGAGAAAAATCAAGTAATCCGCAGTCGCTGGCCAACTCTCAAGATAGTACTTCTTCTGATTCCATTCAAACGGCAAATTTTATTTATGGATACACCATATCGGTAACTTATATGGCTTAGCGTATCCCCACTACGTACACGGTGATAGCGAATCTTACGAGCCTCTTTGAGATAAGAGAAGGTATAAGGCGTCACAATCATGGTCGTCGTGCGAATGGTATCCATGTCGAAATTAAAAATCTCTTTCGGGTCAAAAGCATTTCCTTGATATCTGGTTTCGAAATGCAAATGCGGACCACTACTTCTTCCTGTACTTCCCCCCAAACCAATTACATCTCCTGCCTTTACGACATCACCAGGCTTTAAAAATCTCTTACTTAAATGACCATAGAGCGTTTCCAGTCCATTATAGTGTCTCACCAAAATATAATGACCATAGCCGTACCTATCATACTGAGCCACTCTTACAATGCCATCAAATGCCACTCGCACTGAATCACCTGTTTTTAGGCGTATATCATCACCATAGTGCCAACGCCATCTTCTCAGACCAAAGGGTGAAGTCACTTCTGTCTTTGGAATGGGCAAACACCAGTCTAAGGAAGGATTGTCGAAAGTCAACGAAAGCGCCAGCGTGTCCGAAAATTGCTCACCATCAATCTCATAAGGATTGACCTTAGTCGTACTCCATGTACTGTAATACTCTCGAAGTGTCACCCAGACCGAGTCGATCATCAGTTGTTCTGTGACCTGGATGGGTACATTGTAGGCAAGAACCACTTCTGCCGTATCCTCATGCAACATACTCAACTCACGCTGTAGGGATATCTCCTCTTCCATTGCCAAACTATCCCAGTAAGCGTCTTCAATCACGAAAATACCCTCGTCAATATCGATAATAGTATCTTCAGGGGTAATGGGAACTATCTCTTTATTTTTAAACTTAAAAAAATCCTTCAGTTTTTTCTGACTGAAGGATTCTGATACTGTGCACAACGACACAGCGCATATTGTTACGATTACTCTTAGTATCAAACCTTGTTATTGTTCTACACTTTCAAATTCCTTGGCAGCCAAGAAACGCTCAGCATCCAAGGCACCCATACAACCAGTACCAGCAGCAGTTACTGCCTGACGATAGACTCGATCCGCTGCGTCACCAGTGACGAATACACCCTCTACTTTAGTTTTAGAGGTGCCTGGCTCTACGATGAGATAGCCAGCTTCATCCATTTCTAAATAGTCTTTGAAGATGCCTGTATTTGGCTGATGCCCAATAGCAACAAAGAATCCACTAATTGGAATATCTCTTTTTTCACCAGTCACGGTATCTACTACTCGCATACCTTCTACTTCATCTTTACCTAAAACTTCATCAGTAGAAGTATTCCAGAGGACTTCAATATTTGGTGTATTTAAAACTCTTTGCTGCATGATCTTAGAAGCGCGCATTTCATCTCTTCTTACCAAAAGGTAAACCTTAGGGCAAATGTTAGCCAAATAGGTTGCTTCCTCTGCGGCTGTGTCTCCACCTCCTACTACTGCTACCTCTTTTCCTCTATAGAAAAAGCCATCACATACCGCGCATGCAGAAACCCCAACATTCAACAGTCTTTTCTCTGAATCAAGCCCCAAATACTTGGCACTGGCTCCAGTAGAGATAATTACTGCTTCTGCAGTGATTTCATGTTTTTCGTCTACAATTACTTTGTGTGGATAGCCAGAAAAATCCACTGAAGTCACCATACCAAATCGGACATCAGTTTCGAATCTTTCTGCTTGCTTTTGCAGATCAGTCATCATCTGAGGGCCATTTACACCGTCTGGATAGCCAGGGAAGTTCTCCACGTCGTTGGTAGTAGTCAATTGTCCTCCAGGTTCACCACCCGTGTATAGCACAGGATTCAAGCCTGCCCTGGAGGCATATATGGCTGCTGTATAACCCGCAGGTCCAGAGCCTATGATCAATACTTTTACGTTCTCTTGAGTCATTATTTCTCTTCTTAAAAATAGGTTTTGCAATTTAGCATGAAGCTAATCGACATTAAAACATTTAATATCAAAAAAAGTTTACGCCAAATAGATAATAGTTATCTATGAGCCAATAGACAGTTTCTTTGGGTCGAATACCAACGCTTACTGCCATGACACATAAAAAAACCATCCTGACTACTCAAGATGGTTTTAATCTATAATATCAATGCGTACTTATCCTTCTTTCTTCTCAGGTTTTGGCAAAAGCGCTTTTCTAGACAATCTGAACTTACCAGTTTTCTTGTCGATTTCGATCAATTTCACTTTGATCTCTTCGCCCACTTCTAGTACTCCATCCATGTTCTCTACTCTCTCCCACTTGATCTCAGAGATGTGTAGTAAACCGTCTTTGCCAGGCATGAATTCGATAAATGCACCAAATGGCATGATCGACTTCACTTTACCTTCGTAAGTCTCCCCAACATCTGGCGTAGCCACTATGTTGTTGATTCTTCTCAAGGCTTCTTTCATGGCATCTCCATCAGCAGTAAATACGTTGACAATACCGTTTTTATCATCTTCAGTCACTGTCACAGTTGCACCAGACTCTTTCTGAATCTCCTGAATAATCTTACCACCTGGCCCGATTAATGGCCCGATCATTTCTTTTTCAATTTTGATCATGGTAGATCTTGGTGCATGAGATTTCATGTCTGCCCTAGATTCAGTCATGGTCTTTCTCATCTCTCCAAGGATATGAGCTCTACCCGCTTTCGCCTGCATCAAAGCCTCTGTCAATACTTCGTAAGACAAACCATCCACTTTGATATCCATCTGACAAGCAGTGATACCATTATCGTTTCCAGTTACTTTGAAGTCCATGTCTCCCAAGTGATCTTCATCACCCAAGATATCAGACAAAATCGCATATTTTCCAGTCTCTGCATCAGAGATCATTCCCATAGCGATACCAGACACTGGTGATTTCAACGGGATACCCGCATCCATCAAGGCTAGTGAACCAGCACATACTGTAGCCATAGAAGATGAACCGTTCGACTCCAAGATATCAGAAACTACTCTAATCGTGTATGGATTCTCGTCATCAGCTGGCAGCATAGGTTTGATGGCTCTCCAAGCCAGGTTTCCATGACCTACTTCTCTACGTCCTGGCCCTCTGTTTGGTCTTGCTTCTCCAGTAGAGAATGCAGGGAAGTTGTAGTGCAAGAAGAACTTGTTGTATCCCGAGTGCACTGCACCGTCCACCATTTGCTCATCTAGCTTGGTACCCAAGGTTACACTAGTCAAAGACTGTGTTTCACCTCTGGTGAATATTGCAGATCCGTGCGCTGATGGCAAGTAGTCTACCTCAGACCAAATCGGTCTGATTTCGTCTAGATCACGTCCATCCAGTCTTTTTCTTGTATCCAATACACATTGTCTGATCGCTTCTTTTTCCACATCGTGGTAGTACTTTCCGATCAAACCTTCGTTGTACTCTTCGCCTTCTGGCAATTCAGGCAACGCTGCTTTGTATTCTTCAATAATCGCAGCAAATTTCTCCTTACGGATGCTTTTGTTTGGATTACCTTCTTTAGCTACTGCATATACAGCATCAAAAGTTTTTGCCTTGATGTCCGCTCTCAACGCTTCGTCTGGAGCTTCTTCATGGTCGTAAGTTCTTTTTTCAGTTTTGCCCACTGCCTCAGTAAGCTCTAGCTGAATTTTGCACTGCTCGATAATGGCTTCGTGACCTGCTTTGATCGCACCAATCATCGTTTCCTCAGAAACTTCAAGCAATTCACCCTCTACCATCATGATATCGTCTTTAGTACCTGCGATAATCATATCTAGGGCAGCGCCTTCCAATTGACTCTTGGTAGGGTTGATGATAAATTCACCATCTTTTTGCGTGACTCTAACTTCTGAGATTGGACCTCCAAATGGAATATCAGATACTGCCAATGCTGAAGAAGCAGCCAATGCAGCTAGTGCATCTGGAAGATCATCTTCTCCTAAAGAGATCAATGAAATCATCACTTGTGTCTCTGCGTGATAATCACTTGGAAACAACGGTCTCAAAGCTCTATCTACCAATCGACAAACCAATACTTCGTTATCAGACAATCTACCTTCTCTTTTTAAAAATCCTCCAGGGATTTTTCCAGCTGCAGCAAATTTCTCTTGATAATCAACAGACATTGGAAGGAAATCAACTCCTTCTCTTGCGTCTTTATTAGACACGACTGTGGCCAACAACATGGTGTTACCCATTTTGACTACTACAGAACCATCAGCCTGCTTGGCCAATTTTCCAGTTTCTATAGTAATCTCTCTGCCGTCTTTCAACTTAACGGACTTAGTTACTACGTTTAATGACATAAGTAATTTTTTAAATTTTGACTAAAAAATTGAGTGTGAGTGAATGTCAAAATTTGTTATTAACGAGTGAGAAAGAACAAAAAAGGAAGTCTGTGAGAGACTTCCTTTTGCGCATATTTTTATTTTCTTAATCCTAATTCAGCGATAATCGCTCTATATCTTTCGATATCCTTTTTGTATAGGTAATCGAGAAGGCTTCTTCTCTTACCTACCAATTTCAAAAGACCCAATCTAGTAGAGTGATCTTTTTTGTGTGACTTCAAGTGATCTGTCAAGTGATTGATTCGGTGAGTAAAGAGAGCGATTTGAGATTCCGCAGAACCTGTATCCTTCTTAGACTTCAACCGACCATGATTCTCGAACAATTCTTCTTTCTTTTCTGTTGCTAAATACATGCTTAGTAAAAAGTTTAATTATTTATTTTTCGAACGGCAAAATTAGGTATTCAATTCAATAAAACAAAACCTTATGTAGTTTGCTTTTTTGCCATGCGAGCGACCCACCACATTTTAACTTTATCTATCCATACATTGTAGAAATCTGCGTCAAAAATTTTGGCATCCTTGCGGGCCTGCTTGAGAAAAAATACACCTATGGGAAACAAGACAGCATTGGCCATCCAAGCGGCATATAATCCATCCACTACACCACTTTTAGCCCACTTGTCTCCCATGCTCGTGAGCACAAAGAAAATGATATAAAAGAAAATTGAAATTATAATTGGCACGCCTAATCCTCCTTTTTTTATAATCGCTCCTAAAGGAGCCCCTATAAGAAACATGACAATGCAGGAAAACGCCTGTGCATATTTTTTGTACTTCTCTACCACGTGTGAATCATACGAAACACTAAGTCCTTTCATTCTCAGCACACTACTATTGAGTGTGGACTTAATATTTCTTGCGTTTCCCACTGCTCTGGACAGTACTTGATCCCTCTGCTCTGGTCTCATATATAAACTATCCATTTGTTGCTTTACGACTAATATAAGCGAGTCCTCAGAAATGAATAAACTATCATACTTCTCCTTCTTTTCTTTCTTTCGTTTCTGCTGCTCTCTGGTTTCAGTTGATCTGTTTTTGTTTTCCAAAAAGGAAACAACATGTTCCTCTTTGGCTCTTGAAGCATAACTCCTCCCAGAATCAGCCTTTATGTTTTCAACCACTTTGTCTTCACGGCCCAACTGGGCAGATCCGTCATCATTCATTTTTCGGGTTGTATCTGATTTGATCTGCTTTCTCGTTTCTTTCAGAGAATCTAAGTATTCCTTTCTATTCAACAGATCACTTGGCGGCTCTAGATACCCAGCCAAATGATACTTATAAGAGCTGGCAACTGAACCATAAACTTTAACTTTAGAATCAACCATCGAATGCCCCATGGAGTCTATACTTTCAGTCAATTCAGTAATGCCTTTCATATATCGATTATCAGCAAACAGACTTTCGTCTGTATCATTCAAATCAAAAGATGCCAAACTAAACACCAAGTCCATGTTGGCAAATTTGGTGCGTACAAATTGAGGAACCTCATCTTTTTTCTTTCGTCCTGATTTTTTCTTTTCTTCTTCTATGTAGTGGTTGCCATTAAACAAATCCATTTTCAAATATCGATCTCCCATGAAAGAATACATACGGCATGAGTCGGCAATGATGACACGTTTATTCCCATTGCCCTCCGTATGGTCGTAGATCACAATGTTTTTAATGGAAATGCCATCAGGATACTTCTTATCTATTTTAATGCTGTATTTGGGTATCCCGCTATAAAACTGGCCTTCTCTCAAGTCAAGCGCAGGCTTGGTTTGTTTAATGTCGTAGAGCAAACTGAAGGCTCGTAAATTGGCAGTAGGCACCACTCGATCATTAAGAACAAAAGCTCCAATGGCTAGCATCACACAAAAAACAAAGGCTGGCAAAATGATACGAATCAAGGATATACCAGACCCTTTGATTGCGGTCAATTCGAAATGCTCCCCGAGTTTTCCGTAGGTCATCAACGACGAAATCAGAACAGCCAGTGGGAGGGCCATGGGCATTTGATTGATACTGAAATAACCCATCAGTTCTCCCAAAGTGGCAAAACCAATGTTTTTCCCAATAAAGTCGTCAAAATACTTCATCATGTAAACCAGTAACAGAATAAATACCGCTACCAAAAAAGTAATGACGAATGGCCCGATAAAAGATTTGAGGATAAGCTTATCGAGTTTTTTCATTTTTGAAGTCTAAAAGGGGAAATTGTTAAAATCAAAGTACCTGAATAATATTAATCATATTTGTAGAGCCACGAAATTTTGTATGTTTTGCAAAATCAATCACAACCCAAAGCAGTACAAGCAAAAACAAAAACACTGCCACAAAAAATATTTTCTTAGACTTATTCATCATTTGGTTTACTTCGTATATCTCTAGATACTCAGTTAGCAAATTTCACATTAATAAATGATAATATAAAGTCAAATCAAAGATTGTCAGACAATTTAGCCATACGGAAAATCATTCATATAGATATGGATGCCTTTTATGCTTCTGTAGAGCAGAGGGACAATCCTGAACTGAAAGGCAAACCCGTGGCAGTAGGGGGCAGTCGTTCGCGAGGTGTAGTGGCTGCAGCATCATACGAAGCGCGCAAATTTGGCATACGGTCTGCCATGCCATCCGTAACGGCTTTTCGAAAATGCCCGGACATTATTTTTGTAAAGCCTCGTTTTGAAGTATACAAAGAGGTATCTCAAATCATTAGAAACATATTCTTTGAATATACAGACCTCGTAGAACCCCTCTCTCTTGACGAGGCCTATCTTGATGTCACCAACAATAAAATAGGGCTCCCTTCCGCGACTTTGATAGCAGAAGAGATTCGTAAGAAAATATTTGATTCGACAGCCCTCACTTGCTCTGCGGGAATTTCCATCAATAAATTTCTAGCTAAAACGGCTTCTGATATCAACAAACCCAATGGGATGAAGTTGATCAAACCAGAAGAAGCTATGGCTTTCATAGAAACTTTGAAAGTCAAAGATTTTTTTGGGGTAGGAAAAGTAACTGCTGAAAAAATGAAGCGCATGGGAATCCATACTGGGTTGGATTTAAAAAATAAGTCATTGGGCTTCATGACCAAGAATTTTGGAAAGAGTGGTTCTTTCTACTACAATATCAGTCGCGGTATTGATGATCGTCCAGTCAACCCAAATAGAATTAGAAAATCAGTAAGTATTGAGAATACATACGACAATGATCTTTCTGATATTTCTCATATAGAAACTGAACTGGAAAAACTATCTGAATCTTTGGAAACTCGGCTAGCAAAAAATAAGATTCAGGGTAAAACTATCAACATCAAAATCAAATATGCTGATTTTGAACAAGTGACCAGAAGCAAGACTTCGCAATATTGGTTGAGCAAAAGCACTGATTACCAGCCACTTTGGAAAGAAATACTGCTTGATGAAAGGCTCGTTCAAAAACCAATCCGGCTACTTGGTCTAGGGCTGTCCAACCTAAATACGGAAGAGAAGGAGAATCAAGGCCTACAATTGACCCTGGAATTTTAACTATTCAGAAGCTTTTAATGCAAGATGCTCTTGTGAGCTCTTAAAGTCTTCGGGAGTGTCAATATCGTTCCAGTAATAACCTACCACCTCTATCACACGAGCTTTTTTCTGATCTGACAAATGCGTTACCAGATTAGAAATAGACAGCTTTTGATTGGTCGCGATATGATCTAGCACGTCAAACACGTCCTTTTTCACATAAAACAAGCCCGTATCATAATAGTTGTAGCCTTCGATCTCTTTACCGATTCTGTTGATATAATCCTCAGCATCAACTTTGGTCACATCATCCAAATCAATGTGTTCATTATGATCTCCGGGCACATCTACAGCGAGTTTAAGATAAGCCCCTTTGTCAAAAATCAACTTCGTTTTTAGATCATTGAGGAAAGCTTCTTCGTAATAATGATCTGCCATGGTGAAGAAAAATTCTTCATCACCTAACTCATGCACCCAATCTTTGGCTGCATACAAAGAATAACCATTCTCTAACTCGTACTTTTCGTTATAAATCGTAGTAATGTTGGCATCGTACTTCTTTCGAAGATCTTCACAAATTTCTTCCAACGCCGGCTTGTGAAAGCCAGTAATCACTGCAAAGTCAGTCACTCCTATCTTCTGAAACTGATCTATGTGCCTCTCCATCAAGCTCTGACCACCCACTGTCAAAGCAGATTTAGGTTGTCCCAAATTTAAACGTAAGTTTTTGCCAGCGGCGAGTATTACACAGACCATAGAGTGATTGTAATCAATTGATAGGAATGCGCAATGTTAGCAAATTATCAACGATTTATTATGGAATTTGCAATGAAATTAGGCAGATTCTTGTGTGGCAAACTGGAATTTCAACTCCTTCATAAAGTCTTCATCCATGAACTTCTGAGCCAATATGACGATAGCTATAGGTATCAATTTGATAAGGCAAACAATCAGATACAGATCGAAACGACCCATGATGCTGAATAGCATGATTAAAGTTCTATGTGTATTGGTACCGCCAACTAGTGCCCACCAAAACATGATAGGATTGAAAGTAGCTCTATATTTTTCCCTGAATTGCTCTTTGGTATCTTCATTAAAAGCCACTTCTTCATAGACATCTCTCATTTCTTCTGTTCGAGTCACCAACAGCCACTGTCTTTTGGTGTAGTCTATTTCAAGCCTTCTAAAGAATTTATTCCAAAAACCTTCTTCTTCTGATGCATCTGGCAGCTCTTCTACTTTCTTTACTTTAGAACTTTCAGATCCCGCCACATAATAGAGAAATTCGCTCTTATAAAAATCATAAATCTGAGAAGTGAAAATATGGGAAATTATACCTGCCGGTATAGCCAAGAGAAAAATCGACCATCCCATTTCGCCCTGTACATAGTAAGCACAAGCAGAAAGATAAATAGCGATAAAAATTGCACTATCAATAAAACCATCAATGAATCTTCCTAATTCAGTGGATTGACCTGTCATCCTTGCCAATTGGCCATCAGCACTATCCAAAACGCCCGCTAATGTAATAAGCACGGAAGCCCATACTGTAATCACCCAACTGTCCTGATAGAATAGCATATATCCACCAGTCACCCCAATAATCAAACTAATAATGGATACCTGAGTGGGCGTCATATTGAAAAATTTACCCAGCTTGGCAAAATACAACCCAAAGAATCGGCTGAAAGCCAGATCAAATCTCTCTTCAATATCAATTAGTTTGATGGTAGACTGAACTTCTGCGTTGTGATTACTGAAGTGGTTCCTTACGCTACGTAACATTTAAAGTATATTATTGTTGTCGTGTTCTTTGTCGAACGCTGATTCTGATTTTGCCGCCGCAAATTTAACTAATTTAACAGCAACTTAATAAATGCATCACACGTTTCGCTTTGACTTAGGTTGCAGCACGTTTATTATTGTAGCAACGATATGACAAAGCTTGCTGATGCCAGCGAACAATAATGGGACAAAGAAGCTACGTTTCCCCCCCAAACTTTTTTTCAAAATACTATCAGCCAGGTCTGGTTTTGAAATTTTATCAATAAAACTTTGTACTATTTCTTGATTATCAGTAATCATAACAACTTCTTCCTCGAAATAATAGCTGATAAAATCAAAATTGCTACTCCCACAAATCAGTCTTTTGCCATCTATCAGAATGGCTTTGAGGTGTGACATCCTACCCTGATACTCATAGAAATTGAAGTAACCTTTCATCAATTCATTAGTCAGAATGGCCTTGAAAATGTTCTTGTTATTAATACCTGGAGATACAATATCTAATCGTACGCCCTCTGCTTTGTGGTTTCTCGTGTATGTCAACAAGGGATCAGATACATAAGGTGAGAAAATTTGAATCGACTCGTTAGCCCCATCTATATTTTTGAAAATGTCCTTGTATATCTCCTTGCTTCTATAGCCATCCAGATAATACATCTTGGTATCTCCTAAGTCATTAACTGTGGACTGGTCATTTTCTGCTACTGATCTATGAAAGTCATTGGACAGCGAACTGGCCATGTCCAAGCTATTCATTTCCACCATCATATCGTGCCATTCAAAATTGTGCTCACAAAAATTGAGTCCACCAATGAACGAAATCTCGTCATCAATTACCACCATCTTCTTATGATTGCGATGTGGATATTTCAAAAAGAGGAATCCAAGGGGATTGGTATATTTCACCTTGATGCCGTGTTCGCGAGCTTTCTTGACAATCGCAGCAGTGTTTTTCACCTCAGCACGGAAGGCTTCGTCTTTGAAATAGCCTAGGCTATAAATGAACCTGTCATTGATCACAAATTGGGAATAAGAGTCCAGACAGAGCCGAACGTCTTTGGCTGGTGAGGCTATCAGAGTATCAATCAACCATTCGCCTACAGAGTCCCCTTCAAAAGACATAGCTTGGATATAAATACTTTTTTGCGCCTTGGCGGCTAATGTCTCAAATCGCGTTTTGAATGCGCCTGAATCTACCAATACTTGTCCTGTCATTTGATTAGTTGAAGGTGAAAAAATACAAAGCAGCAAAATTAGTTTAAATGCTCAATTCAGCTTGACTTCGCCTAGGTAATTCACTCTACCAATCAGAGATGCTCGCTAGAGAACTCTGATTCTGCGCTCTACACTCAAAGTCCCTACGAGGCGCATCTTAAAATTAGCTGAAAAGCTCAAATCCCTCCTGCTCTCACCCTACTAATACTAAAAAATAGCAAGTCATGCTTGGTACTATTCAAAATATTGTTTTTTTGCGTCCAAACTAAGCACCCTATTGCTATGAAGATCGCGCAAGTATGTCCCTATGATTGGTCCAGACCTGGAGGCGTAAAAGCCCATATCGAAAACCTGGCTATCTATCTGAGAAAAATGGGACATGAGGTGAAGGTCATTGCACCCAATGTGAACGCCGATCAAATCAATGACCCAAATGTAAAATTGATTGGAAAGGGGCGAAGCACCACACTCTGGGGCGGAACAGAGATTGATATCAACATTGCCAAAGGCGAAGAAGTGGAAGAACTCAAGCGCTATCTACAAGAAGAACAATTTGATTTACTTCATTTCCATAATGGCTGGACGCCGTTTATGACCTATCAGGTGCGATACTACTCTAAGGCAAAACACGTCGGGACCTTTCATGATACCCCTGCTGATAATTTTTTGATGCAGAAGTTCGTAGGCCCAATTTTGATGCCGTTGGCAGCCAGTTTGGTGTGGAAAGTAGCTGACCACATGATCTCAGTATCTGAGTCTCAGGCCAGATATGTAAAATCTTTTTTGGCCAAAGACCCAACAATTATCCCAAATGGAATCAATCCGGATCAATTCAATACCACTTTTGAACCAATCCCAGAATACAAGGATGGTAAATTCAACTTATTGTTCTTAGGTCGATTTGAAGAGAGAAAAGGGTTGTTCTATACATTGAAAGCATTTAAAACACTCAAAGCTAAATATCCAGACATTCGTTTGTTGATCGCTGGAGATGGAGAACAAAAACAGGAAGCATTAGACTTTGTAGCTGAAAACCAGCTAGAAGATGTCGTATTCTTGGGTTTCATTGATGAAGAAATAAAAGCCAATCTGATTCGTACAGCAGATATTCTTTTGGCTACTGCTATCTATGGAGAAAGCTTTGGCATTGTACTGCTGGAGGCTATGGCATGTGGCACGCCTGTGGCTGGTTTTGGTAATGAAGGTTATCTCAACGTGATCCAATCACCTTGGGATGAGTACTTCCCTACTCCTCGAGATTTACAAACGCTTACTGACAAAATTGAAAAACTCTATCTCAATGAAGATATTCGTGAAGAAATGTCAACATGGGGCATTGCTGAAGCAAAGACTTACGAATGGGAGCACATTACTAATAAGGTGTATGCAGTTTATGATGAGGTGATGAAACGGAAGTAAGCTTATATTCGTCATCGCGAGTTTTGCGAAGCGATCTCATAGTTAATAATCAGGAATTGAGCTTAAGATTGCTTCACTCCGCTATCGACTCCGTTCGCAATGACCGATATAATGAATTACCTCTCTAAAATCCCTTTCAAATCTGCTGGAGAATATTCTATGGACTTCAAAGTCTTGTCATCTTCTTTGCGATAGACCAAGAACAAACCGTCTGCTTCTGTGATGTAGCTGTCCGTGCCTTTGTTTTCTTTATAATGTTTTACAGTAGCTTCAGCTTCTTCCATGGTTTTGCAGGCTTTGCTCATGTTGGAGCGCTGCACTTCATTGAATAACTCCACAAACTTATTCCCTAAACCAAACTCCAAAACCGCTCCTGACAGTACGTATTGGATGTCGCAAAGTGCGTCTGCCACTTCTACCAAATCATTGTGGTCAATGGCTTCTTGTAGCTCTTTCAATTCTTCAGAAATCAATTCTACTCTTAACGCACATCTTTTGGCATCTGGAATAGCTGGCGTATGCACAATGGGGTGTTTGAATGTTTTGTGAAATTCTGCTACCTGATTGAGTGAATCTATTTTCTCCATGAATTTGATTGTTGAAATTGAAAACTCGAAATTCTTCATTCAGAATCTATTTCCCAAAAATTGTGGAAAAGTATCTATTCTTTCTTTTTGGATTCGTTTCGAATCGCCAAAGACAAAAAGTAAACGAACCCACCAACTACGGTTCCAAGTATAACGATCATTCCGATTATTGCTGAAGCACTCATTTTTTAGCCGCGAATTTGTTGTACAAAAATTTATTCATTAGAAATCCAATGAGCATGACCGCGCCCCATTGTGTCAAAATTGAGGCGTTGCTATAGACATCAAAAAAATTCCAGTTTCCTTCAGCATTAAACCACGGGTATTTGCTGTAGCCTTGAGAGAGCCACCAGTAGATCAAGAACAAGGCAAGCACAATGTTGCCGCTCATGCAAATCACAAAATAATTGGTAGAGACTTTGAAATCAGAGTCTTCATCTACCAACTCCTCCTTGAATTTTTTAGCCCCAGATCTGACTACAGCAAATAGAATAAACAAGCCAGTCACAATCAAACCAACTCCCCAAACCCAATCCTGATTAGAAAAGAAATCCAACGAATAGGCCGAAGGGAAACCAAATATGATAAAGAAGATGACTACTCTGGTCATGGCACTTTTTCGAGTAAAACCCAGATCACTCAAATTGCGAGCAAACAACTCTATCATGGGCAACAAGGAACTAAATGCCGCTAGAAATAACGCAGTAAAAAAGACCAAGGCTAAGATGCCCCCACCCTGAAAAGTAGAAAACAGTTTAGGAATAATTGTGAACGTCAATGCTTGATTTCCGGACTGCAAGTAAGACACTGCCCCTTCGTAAGATGGTGCAAGAGCAAATACAGCTGGAAGTATCGCCATACCTGCTACCAAAGACGCAGTATTATTTCCAAAAGCACTAATGAAGGTATTGAGCGTCACTTCCTCATTTTTTCTTGAATAAGAAGAAAGCGTCATCATCAGTCCCCAGCCCGCACCTGTTGACCACGCCGATTGTGTCAAGGCTTCTATCCAGATTCTTGAATTAGAAAAGTCGTTCCAATTAATTGAAAACATATACTCCAATCCTAAAATGCCATTCTCCATATTTAGCGCAATAGCCGCAATGATAAGAAGTAAAAAAAACAAGCCAGGTATCAAAATTCGGTTTGCCTTTTCCAGCCCTTTCTGGATGCCTTTTGAAAGAACAAATACGCCTAAGAATATATTGAAAATGTAAAGACCTATGGTCGTCCAGTTGCCATTGGAGATGGTATTCCAAAACTGATTGAGGTATTCTGGATTCTCGACCAATTTGTCGCCTAAACTTTGAGAGTCAAATATATTGCTTATAGAAAATCCCAAATAACGGAGTGCCCAAGCCGTAACGATAGAATAGTAAAAAGCTATGCCTAATGTGCAAATGGTAACAAAAAAACCCATCCAAGTGTATTTCTCACCTGCCAGTTGAGCATACGAACCTATGACCCCTTTTTTAAACTTTTTACCTATTGAAAATTCAGCCAGTAACAATGGAATCGACCAAATAAACAAAAAAAGAATCCAAAGGATGATAAAAGTACCGCCATATTGCCCTGCTAGTCTTGGAAATCTCCAAAGGTTTCCAGCACCTATGGCCATGCCTAAAGAGGCCAATACAATTCCCCACCGATTACTAAACTGATCTGTTTGACTCATATTTTGGTTATTTGTTTGAGTTCCAAAGGCTGACCCTTTCGGAATTTGTCACAATGCTACGTCGAAATGTTCGTCTGCTAAGACGTAGTAAGAATTCAAGCGCCCGCGCGCGTTCCGCTCAGCTTGACCCATTGGGATATTTGAGCCACCCTAATTTGTAACAATGGCCAATATTATAGAAAAAATCGACAGAAAAAAAGAATACTTATATAAGCAAAGAATTAGTGAAAATGGTATCAAAAAAAGAGGCCTTCTCTCGAAGGCCTCCACCAATTCAAAATAATTAATTTACTCGTCAAATCTTCACGAGTTCGAGATTCAATGTAACATCCACGTCTTCACCTACCACCAGACTACCTGTATCTAAGGTGTCGTCCCACTTCAATTTATAATCAAAACGGTTGATGGTGAAATTGGCTTTGAATCCACTAATAGTACGATTTCCCATATTGATCATGCCACTAAAAGTAGCTGGGAATGTTATTTTTTTGCTTACATCTCTTATGGTAAGTACGCCAGTTACTTCGTATTGATCACCATCCTTTTTCTTAAAAGACTCGCTCACAAAGGACATCTGTGGAAATTGTTCTGCATTAAAAAAATCATCTTCTCTCAAATGCTTATCTCTAGTTAAGTTCTCTGTCGAAACGCTTTCTACCTCTACCTTCGCTTCTACTTTTGCGCCTTCAAATGAGTTCTTTTTTGCCTCTAACTCACAGCTAAAATCCGTGAATTTCCCACTCACTGTAGAAATGGTCATGTGTGATACTTCAAACTGAATGGAAGAATGGGCTGGATCAGCCTTCCAACGGGTTTGAGATTGGACGGAATAAACTACGAAAATCGATAATAGTAATAGAAAAGCTCTTCTCATTTTGGGTTAATGTTTGTTTGATTGAATATAATCATTTTTAGAAACATAACCTATGAAAAATATGTATGTTTGGAATTTGATATATACAGCTAGCTTATGAAGATTATTTTTCTATCTTGTCTAATTGCCGTACTCGCTATCGGGTGCTCATCTCCTAAAAATAACACAGAATCGAGCAATGAAACTGCCACAGAGTCTGAAAAGTTTGCTCCTCCACCTAATGAAAATTATTTCATGCAAGGTACGGATGGTACTTATTACTATTTAGAAGAACTGAAAGGCAAGAAGGTATTTATCAACTATTGGGCTACTTGGTGCAAACCGTGTATCGCAGAAATGCCGGATATCCAGGCTGCAGCAGAGATTCTTGAAAAAGAAGGCTACGTTTTCTTTTTAGTTTCTGATCAAGAAATGGATAAAATAATGAAGTTTGAAAAAGATAAAGAATTTAACCTGACGTTTGCCAAACTCAACGGAAAAATTCAGGATTTAAAAATTCAGTCCTTGCCAACGACCGAAATATATACTACCACAGGCAAACGAGTTCAAAAAATAGCAGGTGCCGTAAAATGGGACAGTGAAGGCATGCTGAAGTCACTTAGAGCAGTAGAATAATATGAGTGAATATGGATTCTGGTCATTAGTACCTCCGTTAGTTGCCATTGGACTTGCGCTGAGAACCAAACAAGTTTTTCTATCCCTAACACTTGGCATCTGGATCGGATGGGTGATTATAGAAGGCGGAAATCCTGTTTCGGGATCGTTCGCTACACTCAATGCATTTGTAGCCGTATTTGAAGATGCTGGCAATACCAGAACCATAATATTCACACTGCTGATTGGTGCTTTAATCGCCCTCATACAAAGATCGGGAGGTGTGGCTGGATTTATCGAATCCGTAAAACATATACTTGAAAAGCAAGAACAGAAAAATCGCAACAATCGCAGGTTAGTACAACTATTTGCTTCCATGACGGGAATTGTAATTTTCGTAGAATCGAACATTTCTATCCTAACTGTAGGCACACTCTACAGACCCATATTCGACAATCTGAAAATACCCAGAGAAAAGCTGGCGTATTTAGCTGACTCCAGTTCGGCTCCTTCCTGCATCATTTTCCCATTTAATGCCTGGGGTGCCTATATCATGGGGCTGCTAGTCATGCAAGGCTTTGATCGCCCTTTCGCCACTATGATGAGTTCCCTGCCATACAATTTTTATCCATTCCTGGCACTGGGTGTTGTGGGCTATATCATTTACACTGGCAAGGACTACGGCCCAATGAAAAATGCAGAACGAAGAGCACAAGATGAAGGCAAGCTGATTGCTGATGGATCTACTCCAATGATCTCAGATGAAGTATCTATGCTGGATGCCAAAGACGGCATCGCTCACAGAAGTACCAACATGATCTTACCGATAGTCACCATGATCATTATGATGCCTGTTATGTTGGTTTATACTGGATGGGGAAGTCTTAGTGATACCAATGGAAACTTCTTAGACTTAGCACTTCGAGCTATGGGACAGGGTTCTGGTTCTACTTCTGTGCTCACATCAGTTGCCACCTCACTTTTGGTAGCTATTACCTTATACAAAGCTCAAGGCTTATTGAGCGTCAAAGAAATGGTAGACCTCTCCCTCAAAGGCATGTCGGGCATGGTATCACTTGCCATATTGATGGTGTTTGCATTTGCCCTAGGTAGCTTATGTAAAGAATTGAAAACTGGATTATATGTGGCTGAAGTATCTAAAGCCTGGCTTTCGCCTAATTTGGTGCCTGCCATTGTGTTTTTGGTGAGTTGTTTTATTGCCTTTAGTACAGGTACTTCTTGGGGAACTTTTGCCATCATGATTTCGATAGCCGTACCCATGGCTCAATCAATGGGAACAGACCCACATATTGCGATCGCAGCCGCTATTGGTGGTGGTGTGTTTGGCGATCACTGCTCTCCAATTTCCGACACAACCATCATCTCCTCTATGGCCTCTGCGAGTGACCATGTAGATCATGTGAACACACAACTGCCCTATGCGCTTACTGCTGGTGGGGTCACTTTAATCCTCTATTTGGTGCTTGGATTTTTGATGTGATGATCTCTAGAAAAGCAACCAAATCAGACATTCGAGGCATTTTAGCCCTGCAAGCTCAAAATCTTATCAGTGAACTGAGTGAAGAGCAGAAAGCTACGAATGGTTTTGTCACTACACCATTCACTCCAGAATTATTAGAAGAAATCATTGATTTGGATTGGGCTTTTGTTACTGAAATAGACAGTCAGATCGTGGCATATCTGTTTGGTGGCTCATGGCCCTATTACGAAAAGTGGCCAATCTTCCCCTATATGACTTCCAGATTCCCTGATTGGAAATATAAAGAATGGCAAATCACTACAGAAAACAGTTTTCAATATGGCCCCGTGTGTATTGATGTTAATCATAGAGGCAAGAAAATCATCAATCACCTTTTTGAGGTCATGCGAAAAGATTTCATCAAAACCTATCCACTGGCTGTCACTTTCATCAATCAAGCCAACCTGGTCTCTACCAAAGCCCATTTGAAGGTTGGTTGGACAATTGTAGATGAGTTCGAGTATAATGGCCATCAGTATTTTGGGCTGGTTTATGACATGTAATGAAGCATTTTGTGCCCACAAGCATTTAACTTTTCGTTAACAATTGATAGGAAAATATTAACAAACTCAAAGAAGAGATTTGGCTTTATTTGAATTCAAAACAATCATTGAACTCATGAAACTCAAATTATTCGCTCTTTTAATCCTTCCTACATTTTTCACGTTTGCACAAACCACTCAGATACAAGTTCATCCACAAATCCGAATGCCACAAGACAGCATCATTAGCCAACAACTGGTGTCTGCACTCAATGGCTTTTTAGCTGCAGCCACCCAACCCAACGAGAAAAACAGCTGGGTACTGGAATCGCAAAGGATCGAAACCCATATCCTGTTGGATGAATTTAAAGACATTGAAAAAAGTAAAACTCAGGAAGACGACAATTTCTACAAGCCTTATCTCCAGAACGTAATTGCTCTAAAAGAAACCCAATATCTGATCCAACTGTCCTATATAGGACTGAAAGGGGATCAAAGTCACTTGCGAGCCAGCTTTGAGCTTATAGCTCATCCAACTGATGGCTCATTTAAGTTCTCTTCTCCTCTACTGAGAAACACGCGTGATTGGAAAACGGTCAAAGTGAGCAACAACATATTTCACTATGCCGAAACCATCAATGAAGGAAATGTCGAGACCTTTGGAGCACTAGCCGCACAGTTTGACAAAAAACTAAAAGTTGACAACACAATCACTGAATTCTACTGCACTGAAAACCTCACTGCCTTACTGAAGTTCATGGGCGTGAATTATAAACTTGACTACAATGGCCTACAACAGTCCAACTTCAGTTCGACTTTAGACAATCGAAAGCTCATCATCCTCGGCAATGACAATGCTACTTTCGGAAATCTGGATGAGCATGACCTTTGGCATGATCGTCTGAGCCTGGTTATTTCTAGAAGGAAAGTAAACAAACCTGTAGATGAAGCTTGCGCATACTTATATGGCGGCAGTTGGGGACTGAGCTGGGAAGAAATATTCAATCGATTCTACAAAAAAGTGGCGAGCAACAAAAAAACTGACTGGGCACAGATCAAGGAGGAACCCATGAATTTTGGCGAGAGCAGAGCCACCCACCTCATGGCCGACTATGTGGTCAATGCTTTAATCGTTCAACAAATTGAAAAAGACAAAGGCTTTGCTGGTGTTTGGGAATTTCTCAACTGTGGCCCTTACGAAAATGGGAATACCAACTATTACATAGCATTGGAACAATTGACAGGTATCTCAAAAAAAGACTACAACAAAGCCATTTGGAAAATCATTGAAAAGGAAAGACGGCGTATGTGAGATTGGTGAGACTTGGTTTCTCACTATTCAACTTAACTAATGGGAATGTTCTGATTTTGCGTCATTGAAAGTATTTGCTAATTAATAGTGGCGTTATGCAGATGAGGTAAAACCGCAGTTACAGACGATCAAATACGCTTTAAATCGCACACCCATTGCACGAATGTGAACAGATTCAGTAGTTAGCAAATATCATATATCACTGATTATCTATTGGTTACGGGTATCGGCACGTATTTTGGCAGAGTAGCTAAAACCCATCACCATGCTGAAAAACTACTTTAAAATCGCACTTCGCACCCTGATTAAGAACAAGACCTATGCACTGATCAATATTTTAGGGCTGTCCGTAGGGATCACTTGTGCTGCTCTCATCCTCCTTTATGTAGAAGATGAGTTGACGTATGACCAATTCCACACCCAACATGATCAGATCTATCGCGTGATAGAATCCGACCATTCCGACCCTTCAGATGTCCAATATTACGGACAAACGTCTCCGGCAGTAGCTTCGGCTATGAAAAATGACATACCTGGGGTAAGCAATTTCACACGCATATTTCAGCCAGGGGGGCATAGAGATATCTTATGGAATGGGGACAAGGTACAGGTAAGAAGCTACCTCATTGCAGAATCCAATTTTTTTGATTTTTTTGATTTTGAGTTCGTAGCAGGTGATAAAAATAGTGCACTCAAAGAGTATAATTCTATAGTCCTCACAGAGTCAGCCGCCACTCAGTTTTTTGGAAATGAAAATCCAATTGGCAAAACCATGAAATGGTCAGAGATGAATGATGTGAAAGTCACTGCCATTCTAAAAGATTTACCAGAAAATTCGCACATCCAATTTACAGTTCTCTTTTCAATGAATTCTATAGACGAAGAGGGATTATCTGCTTATTTAAGTACATGGGAAGATTATGGAGCCTATAGTTATGTCCTGCTTGATCCAAGGGCAAACATTGGATCTATTGAGTCAAACTTTCCTGGTTTGGTTACCAAATATGATAAAAGGAACACACCAGAAATCAGACAATTTGCTCTTCAAAATTTGAGTGACATTTATCTGAATTCAAAGGACATCCAATATGGTATCACGGAAGCCAATGGCAATATATTTTACATTAATTTATTTATAGGCATTGCCATTTTTATCATGGTAGTGGTTTGCATCAATTATGTAAATTTATCCACTGCCAAAGCTACTCAGCGAGCAAAAGAAATTGGACTTCGTAAAGTGAGTGGAGCGAGCAAAGGTCAGTTGATTTTTCAATTTTTGATTGAATCGATCGTTCTGGCCATATTTTCCTTTCTGCTCTCGGTTTTGTTGATTGAAATTCTCTTACCATATTTCAACGAAATAGCAGGTAAACACTTTGACCTGAATAGAGAGAATATTTTCAACATCTCTCTCATCATTTTCTGCATTACCATTTTCTTAGGCACAGCATCTGGCTTCTACCCAGCATTGATTTTGTCCAACCTAAAACCCGTGGCCAGTCTCAAAGGAGAAGTCAAATCAAACTCTATGAGTGTAAGAAGCTCATTGGTAGTAGTCCAGTTTGCCATCAGTATTGTAATGTTGGTGGGGGCGCTTGTGATTTACCAGCAAATGGAATACATCAAAAACAAGGCACTTGGTTTTGACCAGAACAACATGCTGGTGGTAGATATAAATAATGGCAACGTAAGAAGAAATTTTGAAGCCATGAAAACCCAACTGGCTCAAGTACCAGGTGTAGAAAAAGTGGCCACCTCCTCACGAGTACCTGGCGAATGGAAAGGAATCAGACGGGTAGACTTCAAACCTCACCAAGCCTCACAGGATTCTGTCAATTCTTACTTCATGTGTTTTGATGAACAAATGCTAGAAACTTATGATTTTGAATTGCTTGAGGGTACCAACTTCACAGGTAACAAAGTGACGGATTCTACCAAAGTGATCCTGAATGAAGCTGCAGTGAAAGCCATGAACTTAGAAAATCCTATTGGACAAACCATCTATTTATCTGCTAGAAACTCTGGCCCTATGCAAATCATAGGGGTGGTCAAAGATTTTCATTATCAATCCCTGCACAATGACATTGCACCTATAGCACTTGGCTACTGGGCGAATCCAGTCACAGTAATAGACTACTTCTCGCTTAGATTATCCACGACCAATTTCAGCGAAACGCTGGCTGGGATTACAGCCATTCATGATCAATTCGATAGTGAGACAGCTATCGAGTGGCACTTTCTGGACAGCCAACTCAATAATTTCTATGTAAATGACCAACGCATAGGTCAGCTCTTCGGCATAGGTGCCGTAATTATGCTCATTATTGCTGGATTTGGTTTGTTTGGAATTACGTCTTACATGATCGACAGACGCAAAAAAGAAATTGGGGTGAGAAAGGTACTAGGATCAACAGGTGTACAACTGGTTGCCCTCCTATTCAGATCCTATGGCAAGCAGGTACTGATCGCATTTGGTGTGGCTACACCATTTGCCTTCTATTTCGCCAACGAATGGTCGAGCCTATTCACCTATAAAGAAACTATTTCAGTAGTAGTTTTTCTAATAGCCGGTTTAGTTGTGATGCTTTTTACTTTCCTCACGGTGAGTTACAGGGTGATCAACGCCGCCAGGCTAAACCCTGTAGATGTGCTGAAGGACGAGTAGTTGGTTCTCCATCTCAGTAATAAAAAACTATAGGTCATTTACTCAAATTGATAAGCCTATCATCCCTGTCGCTAGCGACAAAAGATGGTAGGTTTTTTTTGTATCTACATGGAAGTAAGTTCTGCTCCAAGAGGACATTCTGGAGTTTTTCCGCCCTCAACATCTTCTACCATTGCCCAAAAGATTCTAACAAATTTCATTACTACCAGCCTGTGAATACCAATCATAAGTTGATTGACATATCTTATTAAAAAGAAAAAATTAAACTCAAGATTTATACCAGTAAATTTCCTCATCAAATGAGTCCCACAAAAAAAGGGGTGTGACCAGATGGTCACACCCCTCATTCATGTCAAATAAGTCGTTTATTTCCTTTTCTTATCTGTGCTTTTAGTTGGGGTGAATTCCACCATTTTTCCTACCACATCTTTTGTGCCTTCTAGATAAAAAAGTACCATTGGAGCACTTGTAGTCTTTTCAATCGCATCTGACCATTTGGGCAATGCTTTTGCGAAGCTGCCAAACCCTCCTTTGCTGACACTGCCTGCACCAAAGTAGTTGATATTGGCCTTCACTGGAGATTGTAATACACCACTCCATGATTCAGTCTGGTTTCTCTCTTCATGGTATTTTTGCTTGGTGTTGCTCACTGAATTACAGTAAATCTCACCTTTAGCCGTTGCCATATTCACAAACATGACCTGAGTTTTCTTGGCATCAGAGATTTTAGTTCTGTTGATATAAAATTCCTTCGCCATATTTCGCTGACAAGTAAGTACTTCCATTTTGCCATTCTCATATCTGAATCCAGCTCCAAATCTCATGCCTGGCCTACTGGCCAACAACTCTCCTGCAGCCTCAATTTTAGGTGCTTCAATATTTACAATTTGTGTAAAAACCTCGCGTGACTCAACTGGCTTGCCACCAGGAGTGATCAACTTGAACAACATCACTTGATCCGAAGACATTTGCACCTTAGAGAAGCTAGGTAAGTTTTCATGTGAAGTATCATAATAGAGCCCCCAAATAGAATTATCACTTGCTGTGATTAAATTCAGCCCTGCTCCAGATCCAAATCTATTATAATAAGCTATTGGTGTTTTTTGCCAAGAATTCAAATTTTCATTTGCTGTTTTATATACAGCTACTTTGCCATTAGGCATGTCCTGATCCATTAGCATATACCAGCATTTCTGCCCAGGGTGATAAGTCAGCCCTGCTCCTCCACTATTCATGCCTTCCTGAGTGATTCTACCAGCCTCAACCGAACAGTTGGGATCTTTACTCAGGTCAAATATTTTCGCCATGGATCTAGCTTCTCGAGTAGATCCCAATGCAGCTTGGCTTACGCCATACTCAGCTTCTATAGCAATGGTTAGGTAATTGCCTGTAATTTGAATTGAACATGGGTGTGGATAACCTTTTTCCAGCTCCACCAATTTGCCCTGCTTTGACGTTGTGTTATAAATCCAGAGCTTTGCGAACTCACCCATCTTCACACTTTTAGAGGCTTCAACTTTGTCTGACGACACCTTTCCACTACTAAAAGCTACATAGATATAATTTTTGTATTGGCCGACTGCCTGTGCATGCCATCCTCCTAAAACAGCTTTAACATCCATGCTAGATCCATTCAGCTGTTCTTTGGAAGTACCTGAGCTTGCCATCGCAGTTAATAGCTTTGGCTGATCTCCATTTAGCCATTTCGCATCCACCTTGCTTATTTCTACTGGAGTTATTGTTTTAGACTCTGTTTTATTTGCATCAGGCTCTCCTTTTTTTCCACCAGCGCCTGCTGATATCGTCAAGGAGGTAATTACCATTAGGCTAAGTATTATTTGTACTTTTTTCATCTTTTACTAGTTATAATTGATTGGTATCGAATTTTTAGTCCCTTTAGTAAGCTAACAAATTTGATACATTGCTCCTATTTCCATTTCCATAATATTTTCAGGATCTATGAATTATATTGCTCAAATGATTAATACCAATTTGCTCGCCATGATAAAACGATTTACACCAACTGCAGTATGCTGCTTATTAATAAGCTTAACCATTCAAGCTCAAGAACTCAATAACCTTCTTGAAGAAGTAAAGTACAGAAACATTGGCCCATTTAGAGGCGGCCGCTCAGTAGCTGCTTCTGGTGTAGCTGGTGATCCCTTGATAGCCTATATGGGCACTACAGGAGGTGGACTTTGGAAAACCAGTGATGCTGGTCAACATTGGTCAAACATTTCAGACGATTATTTTGAAACTGGGTCTGTAGGAGCCATTGCCGTAGCATCAAGCAATAGCAATATTCTTTACTGTGGTATGGGAGAACATGCCCCGCGAGGCGTCATGACCTCGTATGGAGATGGTGTTTATAAATCTTATGATGCGGGCAAGACTTGGCAGCACATGGGGCTGTCAAAGACTCAACATATTTCAAGAATAATTATTCATCCAAAAAATCCCGACATTGTCTTTGTAGCTGCTCAAGGTGCTTTGTATGGGCCTAATAATGAACGTGGAATATACAAATCAACAGATGGAGGTAAATCATGGACACAAGTACTATTCGTTAACAATTTGACAGGATGCTCTGAGCTGAGCATGGATCTGAGCAATCCTCAAGTGATATATGCCGCCCTATGGGAGCACCAGCGCAAGCCCTGGAAAGTAATCAGTGGTGGAGCAGGTAGCGGCTTGTACAAGTCCACAGATGGTGGTGAAACATGGACTAAAAAAGAAAATGGTCTACCCAAAGAAAAAGGTAAAATGGCCGTATCGATTTGCCAGTCTAATCCTGACAAGGTTTATGCACTAGTAGAAAGCGACACTCAGAAAGAGCAAAGTGGTTTATTTGCTTCAAACGATGGTGGCGAAAAGTGGGCTCTAGTCAGTGGAGATCATCAGCTGACCCAGCGCGCTTGGTACTATATTGAAGTTTTTGCAGATCCAACTAATGAGAATACAGTATATGTTCTCAGCGCTCCAGCACTCAAGTCCATAGATGGAGGAAAAACTTGGCAAAAATTATCGGGAACGCATGGGGATTTTCACGACTTATGGATTGATCCAGAGAATTCAAAACACCTAGTCATTGCCAATGACGGTGGTGCTTCCATCAGTTTCAATAGCGGACAGTCCTGGTCCACCCAACAAAATATGCCTACTGCCCAGTTTTACAGAGTAGCAACAGACAACCTTTTTCCTTATAATATCTATGGTGGTCAACAAGATAATACCTCCATCAAAATAGCATCACAAACTCTAGGATGGTCCGGAATAGATGAACACCACTGGTCAGCATCTGCAGGTGGTGAAAGTGCCTTCTTAGCCTTTGATCCTGACCATCCAAGATTCGTCATGGGCGGGAGCTATTTGGGAACAATTGGTCTTTTGGATACCAAATCAGGATCAACAACTAATGTCATGGCTGCACCAATTCAATACCTGGGCAAAGAGGCTCGAGACATGAAGTACTTATATAATTGGAATGCGCCTATTGTCAAATCACAATACGAACCAAACACATATTTTCATGGTGCTCAGATCTTATTAAAAACACAAGACAATGGCCTATCATGGCAAGAGATATCACCTGACCTCACTAGAAATGATGACTCCAAACAAGGCAAAGGTGGCGGCCCATATACCAATGAAGCTGTAGGTGCGGAAAATTATGGCACACTCAGTTATGTAGTGGAGTCTCCTCATGAGCATGGAGTGATCTGGACAGGTAGTGATGATGGATATGTGCAACTGACCAAAAATGGTGGTACCAGTTGGGCGAATGTCACTCCTAAAAAACTACAAGAATGTTTGATCAATACCATTGATGTATCATCTCACCATCCAGCCAGTGCTTACATAGCTACCACCAGATATAAGTTCAATGACCACAGTCCCGGGCTCTATAAAACCAAAGATTATGGTAAGACGTGGACTAATATTTCTAATGGCATTCCCAACGGAGCCTACACCCGAGTCGTACGCGAAGACCCTGTAATCAAGGGATTGTTGTATGCTGGGACAGAACTGGGCATTTATGTCTCTTGGGACGATGGCTCCACATGGCAATCCTTGCAATTGAATATGCCCGTGGTTCCTATTAATGATTTGACGGTAAAAGGTAACGATTTGGTAGTTGCTACTTCTGGACGTTCATTTTGGATATTAGATGATTTGGGCTTGATCCGTCAATGGAAAAATCAAGAGAAAAATAAACTCTTCAAGCCATCAAATGCCATTATAGGTGAATGGTACAGTAGCCTAAATAGCAGTGGGCCAGAAGTAAAAGGTACTGACGCAACCGCTGGAGTTAACCCTGCCAATGGTGTAACCATTTACTACCACTTGGCTGATACAGCAGATGTGATGCTAACGATAAAAGATGAAAAGGGAAATGTGCTACGAAAATTCAGCTCTATCGGTGACGACTCCTTTCTAAGCTATCCAGGCGGCCCTTCAGCAGCGCCTACTTTATCAGCGGAAAAAGGCTTAAACAGATTTGTTTGGGATATGCACGTGGCCACAATGAAGGGTGCCCCAACTGCTTATATTGAAGGTGGTTATCAAGGGCATAAAGTCCCGCCTTCCAATTATAATCTGGTGCTGTCTGCCGGGAGTTTTAAGGACAGTGTGGAGTGCACCATTGAACCTAACCCTCTCTATAAGGTAACAGCAGAAGAATATGCAAGCTATCACAGCTATATGATTGAAATGGAGGCTACATTCAATGATATGCATGAAAAAGTGAATACTATCATGACCATGCGCAATCAGCTTGATGAGGTACTTGTTTTTTTGACTAATGACACTTCAAAAATGGAGATAAAAATTAAAGGCGACTTGCTAAGAAAACGAATGAAGGACTGGGACGATCTAATGATCCAAAGAAAAGCGAAAGCCTATGATGACGTAGAGAATTATGAAAACAAATTTACGGCAGAGTATCTTTTTCTGATCAATCAAACCTATGGCCCTCAGGCTAAAATCACAAGCAGTTCAAAAACCAGACGAAAAGAACTAGAGGAGCAATGGAAAAAACTAAATGAAACAGCAGTTTCAATTATTGAAGAAGAAATTCCGGCATTTAATCAAATACTTTGGGAAGCAGGTATAGGGGCAGTCAGGGTGAAGAAGAAGTAATTTCATTTGCTTCTCATCTCCTGCAATAGCCCTTTAATATCACGAAGTAAGGAAACTACCTCAGAAGATTCTTTCGTAAGATCTTCTGACGACTTTCTGTTAGACAGCTTTTCCCTTTGAGCAAGCACTGCGTCTTTGAAGGCACCAGCCTCAATGATCCCCACAAGTTGCATATCGCTTTTCATGGGATGACCTTGGCTGGCAGTTTCTATTTTGAGAATTTTAAGTTGAAGCATTTTGAGCAGAGGATTTTCAATAAACGTCAGATCTTGAATATTTTCTAAAGGAATCGTTTTCTCTACTTTGAACATCACACCTTTTTTAAATTGGAGATGATGGGACGTCAGTGAACAACTTAAACTTTCATAATACCTTCTACTGATATATTGGCCTAAGCCCAAAAACCAAATGGGTAATAATACAATTCCAAAAACAGATAAGGTAATGAAAAAGGAAACTATCAATAAAGTGTAAAGTTTGATATTGGGGCTAAATGCTGCTATAAGTAATGGTTGTGTAGATTTTGACATATACGATCCAGATTTTGAGTTTTCGAAAGATATAAAACATTCGTCAATCACCCTACCCTGTGCCGAGCTTGTATAATTTTGAAAGACACACTTTAATTGATCCAAAAGAACGTCTATTATTGTACTATGCTGTTCAATCGACTCAATATTGGCAATAAATTGGCGCTCATTATAATTGGGTTGTCACTAGCTGTATCAGCCTTCTTATCTTATTTGTTTTATGTACAGTTTGATGCTGCCCTGAAGGAAAGGGTACTACTTCAGCTCTCTTCAGTGAAGCAGCTCAAGATTGTGAAAATTAGAAAAGAGCTCAATGAAAGATACGACGCCTTCAGCATGCGTTCTAAAAGCCCCAATGATACAGAACCATCAGCACTTTTTTTTCACGAAGGCATCTATGCATCACTTCCAGATTCACTTCTTGGCTACCCCATAGCCAGTATGCTCAGTGAAGTGGGGCGTAGCATCACCATGTTTGACCTGACACATCACAACCCATCCCATGAAATCACCATTGGGCTGGTCACTCAAATTAATGGTGGTTTTTTGATTGCATTGGCCGAAGAGCCTGAAATTCAAGGCATTCTCTTGGAGCGAACTGGGCTTGGACAAACTGGGGAATCCTATATTGTGGGGAGCGATTATAAACTAAGAACCAAATCTAGATTTCTGAAAGACAGCCCAAAGAATGTCACAGTAAAATCAGATGGTGTCATCCGCGCATTCGAGAATCAACCTGGTGAAGATTTGATTTATGATTACCGAGGCACGCAGGTATTTAGTAGTTACGAAAAAATAGAATTGAGTGGCCTCAAATGGGTTATCCTAACAGAAATCAACCATCAGGAGGCTCTATTCCCTTTGGAGGAATTAAAAAACAAACTGATGATCATGCTTCTGGTGATCATCCTAATTGTACCAATTGGCTCCTATTATTTATCAAATAAAATGGTTCGCCCAATTGTGGAAATGGAACAAAAACTGATCGACATGTCAAAGGGCATCCTAGACCCCATCAAATCAACTCAAACCAGACACGATGAGATTGGACACATGTTTGAAGCACTTAATAAATTGGTAAATGCATTGAACGAAACGATTGTCTTTGCAGGGAAAATCGGAGCAGGTAATTTTCATGCTTCATACCAACTACTTAGTGAAGACGACAAACTCGGTCAGGCCCTGATGCAGATGAAAGAAAAGTTACAAGAGTACCAGAAAAATGAGCAACATCTACTACTTGAAAATCAAAGATCCATTCTAAATGGAGAAGAAGGAGAGCGCTCACGCTTGTCTAAAGAAATGCACGACGGCCTAGGCCCCATGCTCACCACTATGAAAATGAGTATTCAGTCTGCAGAGCTTTCCCCTTCTACCAAAAAAAGTTTATTGAACCAAACAGATGAGACGATCAGAGAAGTTCGACGCATGTCGAATAACCTGATGCCAAGCGTGTTGGCGGATTTTGGTGCAGGTGAAGCCATTGGCAATTTGGTGGATCAGATCAATGAAAGTTCTAACATTAGAATTCGCTACAAAAATGACATGCCTAGCGAAGCCAAGATTGATGATTCAATACAAATCACCTTGTACCGCATTGCTCAAGAGTCTCTAAACAATGCCATCAAGCATTCTAAAGCCAAGGAGATCAAACTATCTATAACAGCTTTCGACAATCGCGTAAGTTTCTATGTTTCAGATAATGGTGTAGGCTTTGACCCAGAAAAAAACACCAAAGGCAATGGACTTCGCAATATGAAGGAACGTGTTAAATTAGCCAATGGTACACTAGAAATTGAAAGCCAATCTAATGGCACCACTTTAGAAATCGAAATTCCAATCGAATGAGTAAGATTAAAATCATAGTAGCAGACGATCATCAGTTATTTCGGGAAGGCATTATTGCTTTGCTCGCAAAAAACGACTCGCTGGACATTATTGGCGAAGCTGCATCTGCCAATGAGTTATTTGAATTGATGGACAAAAGCGTGCCGCACGTCGTACTGATGGATATTTCCATGCCAGAAACCAATGGATTGGATGCCATCAAAGTAGCCAAAGACAAATATCCAGAATGCAAATTTATCGTGCTCACTATGCATGCAGAAGGTCAGTATGTGGTGAAAGCCGTACGCAATGGTGCTTTTGGCTATCTGATCAAAAACGCAGACGAGAACGAATTGATAGCTGCCATTGAAGCTGTGGCATTGGGTAAAAAATACTTCAATAGTGAAATCTCACAACTCATGATAGGTAATATGGCTCTGGAGGGGGAATCGCACAAAAAACTTTCTGATCGTGAAATGGAAGTACTGGAATTGGTATCAGAAGGACGAACCACCAAAGAAATCGCAGATCAATTGTTTGTAAGTGCCAGGACTGTGGACACACATCGGGTGAATATGATGAAAAAGCTAAGTGTACAAAACACAGCCGAATTGATCAAAAAAGCTGCTCACCTCAAGCTCATCTAGCCCTCCGTATTTATACTGACTGAAGAATACAAATATTTGCAGAGATAGGCATATCCGACAAAAAACTAACTTAGTAGCTTGAAATCAGGCATTATATCGCTAATTTCAACTAAAGTTTGAACTATGCACATATTCGACATCATAGCTGTACTAATCTTTTTTTCTGGATTATTCATTTTCGTTAATACTTTCTACCTCAAACTACCCTCCTCTATTGGATTGAGTATTTTGGCACTATTGCTTTCTTTTATAGTCCTCATTTTCGGCAAGGTATTTCCTGAATTTCATCTGGCAGAGCAAGTAAAGGCCTATGACATGGAAGATGTGCTGGTGCGATTCGTGCTGAGTGTGATGTTATTTGCTGGTGCTTTAAATATTGATTTTGGGAAATTGGGAGATCAACTTGTCCCAGTTATTGTACTAGCGTTTCTCGGCGTTCTCATATCAACTTTTGTTATCGGGACATTGGTCTACTACTTGCTGGATTTTATGAACATAGAGTTAGGCTACATTGGCTGCCTCATTTTTGGTGCACTCATTTCATCAACCGACCCCGTGGCCATTACCAAAATCATTCATAGGCACAAACTTTCAGTAGAATTAGAAAACAAAATATCAGGAGAAGCTCTGCTTAATGGTGGCATTGCGATTGTGCTGGCGTTGGTTCTTGTAAGTTTATTTAGAGAACAAGCCGTAGTGGGTACACTTAGTATTGGTAGCTCCATTTGGGTATTTTTAAGAGAATTAGGAGGTGGTTTAATCGTTGGACTTTTCTTTGGATGGCTTGGATATCAAGCTTTAAAATATATTGACAATGACGAAGCACAGGTCGAAGTACTGATTACCATGGCCTTGGTGATGGTAGGCTCTTATATCGCCAACTATCTCAATGTATCGTCCATGCTTGTGGCTGTCATGTCTGGTTTGGTGATTCGCAACTCTGAAAAATCTGCTGATGGAGAAAGTGCGGTAGGTTATTATGTATTCAAATTCTGGCAACTGATGGAGGAATCTTTGGCAGCTATGTTATTTGTTCTCATAGGGTTCGAAATGCTTGTTATTCCTTTGAGACTCGATTACTTCGCAGCTGGATTCTTTGCTCTGAACATCGTATTATTTGCCCGTTGGGTGAGTGTCTTCCTCCCGATCAAAATGATGTCTTCCAGTCATGCATTTGACAAAGGCACTATATCCGTACTTTCATGGGGCGCGTTGCGGGGAGGATTGCCCGTTGCGGTGTCATTGGCTCTCTCTGATTTTCCTGGACAGGAAATCATTGTCACCATGACCTATGTGGTGGTGGTATGTTCTGTGATTTATCAAGGATTTACCCTTGGTCATGTAGTCAGATCTTACC
This sequence comes from Reichenbachiella faecimaris, assembly GCF_900176375.1. GTDB lineage: Bacteria > Bacteroidota > Bacteroidia > Cytophagales > Cyclobacteriaceae > Reichenbachiella > Reichenbachiella faecimaris. The sequence goes on from NZ_FWYF01000001.1 coordinate 1,068,292, forward strand.
AGTCTCAGCAGTTATAAATCTGACCATTATATTTCAAAATATTCATTTCTCAATAAGGCCATGACCCAATGCCTAAAGATGTTTCATCATCAAATTCGAAATTTTGTCCCATTCGGATAAAATCCTATTAGCAGTCGCCAATTTATTACTTGATAGTACTTCTTAAAGCATAGAATTTACGGTTTGTAAAAATTATTTTTTCATTAACCAACAAATCTATGAGAGGTATTTTATCTATTATGATGACCATCTTGTTGTCATTTATTATCAACCAGCAAAGTCTTTTGGCACAAACCAGCGGCATCAGCTGTGGAACTTCCCAAGCGATGGAAGAGCTATACAAAGCGAGGCCTGAAGCAGCAAAAAAGGCTCAGGAGTTCAATCAATTTACCAAAACATTTGAGGTACAGCAGTCGGCACAACGCAAGGCCGCTTCTGGCTATACCATACCCGTAGTTTTCCATGTATTTGGTTCGGATTTTCAAGGTGCTTCTGTGACACAGTCCATCATTGAAGATGCGCTACAAAAAACAAATGAAGATTTCAATGGACTTAACCCTGATTACGGCGACGTGTCAGCCTATTTCAGTGGCAGAAAATCAACATTGGATATTGATTTTGCTTTAGCCAAAATTGACCCTAATGGAAACGCAACTACTGGCATCACTTTCAACTCAGCCAGATCTGGGTTTGGAAATGGAGGAGGGTATGACAGTCAAATCCAGCAATATGCCTGGGACAACAACAAGTATATGAACATCTACATCATGTTGGACTTGTACGATGATGGTGCCACTAACAACTCTGGTGTAGCCTGGTATCCAGATCAGTGGATGACAGACAATAATCTCGCTCGTGTGGTGTACAATGGTCGCTATCTGGGAACAAACACTAGTGAAAATTTCAGAAGAGTGCTAACTCATGAATTTGGACACTACTTGAATCTGGCGCATACCTTTGACAATGGCTGTTCCGCTCCTGGAGACCATGTGAGCGATACGCCATCTACCACTTCCAACTCTGGAACTTGTAACTATACAGTAGAAACCTGTAGTGGTGCCGGACCCGCCAATGGCGAAAATTTCATGGATTACTCTGAGTGCTATCGGATGTTTACCCAAGGTCAAGTAGCACGTATGGAAGCTGCCTTAAATCATTCGGCCAGACAGCCACTCTGGCAAGCTTCGAACTTAGTCGCAACAGGAGTGGATGGTATAGGTGCGCACGTGCTATTGGCCTCTTCTTCTTTTTCAGAAGATCAAACCAATGATGGCACGATAAACGGTCAAACCAGTATCACAGCCGAAAATGGAGCTTCGTTCGCAGCTTCTGGAACCCTGACTGAGGGCATACACTACACGACAACAAACTTACCCAATGGCCTGAATATTTCTATTACAGTCACCAATAGCACAACAGCTACTTTCAATATCTCCGGTGCGGCAAATAATCACAGCCAGTCCAATAGTCTGAATGATCTCTCTGTCACTTTTCTTGATCCAACTATTACAGGAGGTGCAAATAGTCTATTCAGCCCTACGCTCACCATGTCCATCGAATTTATTGATCCCTATCAAATTGTGTACGAAGACATGACAGATGTATCTGCCAGTGCCTCTGCCACTTGGACGTATTTTACAATCAATACAGGTGGGCATGCTTATGGCGCCTGGTATGATAATGGGAAATTAAGATTAGAAACCTACACCAAATCAATGATTTGTGAAGGCTCTTCGAGAAATCTTACCAAGCTAGATTTCGGAGACCCTATCAATGCTACGTCTAATTGGGTGGCCGGTGGCGCATATCCTGATGAACATGATATACGATCCAATCAATACACGGTCTGGGATGGCTCTTCTGGGTATCTAGGGTTTCAAGTAACCAATAATCAGGGTTTGAATATCAATGGATGGTTCAGCATAACAGTGGCGGCCAATGGCAACTCATTCACCATTCATGACTATGCCTACAATGAAGATCCTAACGGTACCATTACTGCGGGCCAAACTACAGCAAATACAGGAAACCCTCCTGTGGCAGCCTTTTCAGCTTCTTCCACCATAATCATTGAAGGGGAATCAATTTCTTTTACAGACGAATCCACCCACACACCTACGAGTTGGAGTTGGGCATTTGAGGGAGGTACGCCTGCGACAAGCACTAATCAAAATCCAGAAGTAACTTATACTACAGCTGGAGTCTATGAAGTGACCCTGAATGCATCAAATTCGAGTGGAAATGACAGCATCACAATGACTGACTACATCACTGTAAACGAAGCTACTGGTTCAGCGTATTGTGAATCTGCCGGAAGTCGTGTCTCTTATGAATGGATTGCGAATGTGACCCTGAATAATTTCTCCAATCCTTCGGACGCACAACTCTATTCAGATTTTACGAATCAAACTATATCAATTACCAAAGGACAAAGTCATGCAGTTGCACTGACCCCAGGATTCTCTGGATCAGCGTACAACGAGTACTTCAAGATCTGGATTGATTACAACCAAGATGGTGACTTTGAAGATGCAGGTGAAGTGGCCTTTGATGCAGGGGCCGCTTCCAACACCACAGTCAATGGATCCATTATACCTCCAACTTCAGCATTATTAGGTAGCACAAGAATGCGAGTCTCCATGAAGTATAATTCCGCCCCTACCTACTGTGGCAATCTGGGTGATGGTGAGGTAGAGGATTATACAGTCAATATAAGCAATGACACCACTCCACCTGCCGAATACTGTGAAGTCACCAATGGTGCACCTAATGGTCAGTATATCAAAAGATTTCAATTCGGGAATATAGATAACAGCTCCAACTATGAAAATGGAGGGTATTCAGATTTCACCTCCCAAACGACTACTATTCAAGCTGGCTCACCCACTTCTATGACGATCACACCACACAACACTTGGGGAGCTACAGGAGCAAAAGCATGGATAGACTGGAACAGAGATGGTGACTTTAATGATGCGAATGAAGAAGTGCTGTCTGGGTCAGGAAGTGGCGGAAGCTACAGTGCCACTGTAAGTGTGCCAGCTGGTGCAGTTGATGGAATAACCAGACTCCGTATTCGTGCGCTTTATAGTGGCACAGCTACTCCTTGTGACGATGAATACTTCAGCGAGGTGGAGGATTATTCTATAGATGTGAATACTGGAGTCACAGGGCCTACTGACAACATAGGTGTATATGGCAATGTAAAGCTCTATCCAAACCCATTTAAGGATTTCATTCAATTGGATCTGACGGATTTTTCTGCTGAAGAAGTTGAGATTACTTTATTTGATCTCACTGGTGCAATAAAATATCAACAGAGGATATCTTCTACAGAAAGTCATTTAAGAATTGGGACAAATTTGGAAGATGGGTTCTATGTCCTCCATGTAAAAACTGACCAATTACGCGAAGTACATCACATAGTTAAATCAGATCAATAATTAAAGAGAGAAAGCTGGTGATCCCAGCTTTCTCTCTTCTAAAATTCGTTTCAAGGTGTCGTAGCTTTATAGATAACCGCAGATGATGAAGAGTTTATTTCATAAGTACTCTCTGACTCCAAAAAGCAGGATTCACCTCTTTTTAATTTCAAAGCCAATGTACGTTCTGTAATTTCAATTTCACCGTCAATGACCATCAGAACCTCAGCAGTCTTCGCCTCAGATTTATAAGTAGTGCCTGCAGTCAGTTCAATTTTACTCAATTGAAAGTCTGGTGCTGGGCTTTTATAAATTCTTTCCAGTCCATCTGGTTGTAACTCACCTTTCATGATATGAGGGTGGGTTTTCTCAAAGGCTACATGTTTGAGTAATTCTGGCACGTCCACATGTTTTGGTGTAAGCCCTCCCCTGATCACATTGTCTGAGTTTGCCATCAGTTCCATATTTTGGCCTTGCATGTAAGCATGCGGGATGCCAGCGTCTTGAAAGACTGCTTGTCCAGGCATCATCTTTACAACGTTGAAAAAGTAGATGGAATAGAGTCCCTTGTCTATTTTATCATCTGAGCAAAAAGTCTTGTAGGCCTTTGCTGCCCAATAATCAGCAGAAGCCTTGTTCAATTCTCCGTCTTCGAACCTTTTTAAAACCCTGTTAATCAAAGGCTGAAGCACTTGATTAGTGGTCTCATCAGGTTCTTCCATCACATGTTGATACAATCCTCTGTATCCAGCCTCTTCGAAAATCGAAACCAAGGGGGTCAATTCTTGCGTCGTTTGTAGCGTCTTCTTTAGCTCAGCTTCAGGCAAAAAACCATGCAACAACCAAAACTCGCTCAAGGCCACCATGATTTCTGGCTTGTGGTTGTTGTCTTTATAATTTCTATTTGGGGCATCAAGTGCAATCCCCAATTCATTTTCATTGGCAAATCCCTTTTCAGCTTCTGCCTTGGTTGGATGCACCTGAATAGACAACATATCATTCACATCTAAGACTTTGAACAGAAAAGGTAATCGGCCAAATTTGGATTCAGTGATCTCACCCAACACCTCCTTGGCATTGGCTTCAATAAATGAGTCAAGGTTAGTCCCTGTGTCTGTTAAAACTGAAGGAGCATTCACATGTGCCCCCAACCAATATTCTGCACAGGGCCTTCCCTCAGCTCGAATACCAAGCAAATTTGGAATGTAACTCTTCCCTCCCCAAGCGTAGTTTTGAACTTTCCCCTTAAGTGAATGTAATTTTGACATTAAATACCAATGTATGAATTTGTAGGTTTGGCGTGCAATTTAATAATGATTTAAGAAGGGTTTTGAAATTATGGAAACTTAATAATTGTTCTTGTCAGAAATCGAATGGCACGAGCTCCACACCAGATCTAAAGTTAGAACTAATCCGAGCTGAAACGTTTGTGGCCCCTCCAGGAAACCGTAAATATTTGAAACTCAGCTTAAAACCAGAATTTAGAAAAAAAATAATCAAACATTTCCATTAATTAGGTTATTCTCATTGTGGGAAGAAACGTTCTCTTAGACAATAAAACTCCAAAAACTTAATCAAGAACAACTTATTAAACTAAATTACGTACAACATATTAAACTAAATTTAACGCATCAATAAATACTTAAATAAACACAAACCTTATCAATGGCACTACCATCCGAAAAATTAGCACAATCTCTGGAAGTTCTGAAAGAAATACAAAGCAATGGTTCGAAAACAATCAAAGCTAAAAACCTCACCAGAACACATAGAGAAAGGTTACTAAAACATGGCTTCATCAAAGAAGTAATGAAAGGATGGTATATATCTTCAAGACCAGATGAAGTTCCAGGAGACAGCACAAGTTGGTACACCTCATTTTGGGACTTTTGTTCTAACTATCTAAATGATCGATTTGGAAATGAATGGTGCTTATATCCTGAGCAATCTTTACTATTACACAGTGGCAACTGGACTATACCAAATCAATTATTGGTAAAAGCCACAAAAGGCCAAAATAATCAGACCACTCTCCTTTATGGAACTTCTATCTTTGACACAAGGCTTTCTTTGCCAGCCCATGACTCAATTATTGAAATTGACGGGCTTAAACTTAACACTCTGCCGTCAGCCCTAATCTCAATTTCTGAAAATTTCTATCGTCTACATCCGATAGATAGCCGAACCGCACTGAGCTTGATTAAAGATTCATCAGATATTTTAACGCTATTATTAGATGGGGGGCATTCGACAATTGCCGGCCGGCTAGCTGGTGCATTTAGAAATATAGGTAACGATCGTGTGGCAAACGACATAATCAAAACCATGAGGGCAGCTGACTATGACGTAAGGGAGACCGACCCATTTGAAGAAAAATTACAACATTCGATCAATACTAGAGAAGTATCTCCTTATGTACAACGTATAAAATTGCTCTGGCAGCAAATGAGAGATGAAATCATAGACATTTTCCCAAAAGCTCCTGATGTAAAGAACAAAGAAAGTTACCTGAAATTAGTTGAGGAACTTTATACAACTGACGCTTATCACTCCCTATCCATAGAAGGATATCAAGTCACTTCAGAGCTTATAGAAAGGGTCAGATCCGGTAGTTGGAATCCCGATAGTAACGTAGAAGATCAGGATCAAAAAAATGCCTTGGCCGCAAGAGGCTACTGGCTAGCCTTTCAGTCCGTGAAAACAAGTATTGAAAAAATATTTGATGGTCAACCCCCAGGAGGAGTAGCTGATTTGGATCATGGAGATTGGTATCGGGCACTTTTTCAACCGAGTGTTGCTGCAGGTATCATAAAACCTTCAGATCTGGCAGGGTATCGCAATAGCCCTGTTTATATCAAAAATTCTAAGCATGTACCATTGAACCGGGATGCCGTCCGAGATTGCATGCCAGTCTTATTCGAACTACTGTCGAATGAATCAGAAGCTTCGGTACGAGCCATTTTAGGACATTTTATTTTCACTTTCATTCACCCCTATATTGACGGAAATGGTCGAATTGGCCGCTTCTTGATGAACGTAATGTTGGCCTCTGGGGGGTATCCATGGACAATTATTCCTGTAGAGAAAAGAAATGAATATATGAATGCTCTAGAAAAAGCCAGTATCAATCAAGACATTCAACCCTTTGCTCATTTTGTTTCTCAACAAGTAAAACTTATTAATTCATCAAATAAGCGTTAAATTTTACCCTAGATCTTATTAACTCTAATTATATAGATCTTTACTTGAAGTATTAAATAATTTAGATGTACATAGACGAAAACCCAACTTGATCAAATCAATTTTCTCCTTTCGAAACTTTAGTATAGCTTGTTATACACTGTCGATAGTATTAGCTCTTATCTGGCACTTTTATTTTGATGGTGGTTTCGAGCCATTCACAGTACTCCCTTTGTTCGTTCTATCTTTAGCTGGATATCTACTCAATAAGCACGCTAACAATATAAATCATGAACTTTTTTCAAATTTTCAGAACGAAATTAATGAAGCTGAAAATTTGTTCATTTCATATTTCACCAGATCATGCATAAAAAGACTCGATGAAATCCAAAAGAGAATTGATACGTCTACCTTAACAGGGACACTTGGTACAACATTAAAAGCTAGGGCATTCTATCTTAAAGGCCAATGCTATAGTCATATTGGAGACAATGACAATGGCTTTCCTTGTTTCCTTCAAGCAGCATCACTGAAAACGGACATAAAATATCTAGAAAGAAAATGCACCATCACATATCATGCTGGCGAAGAAAATAATGCACTTGAAATAGCCAATGACATTCTTGAACAAGACCCCTTAAATCCACGCGCAAATGCAATAAAACTAATTATTGATAAAAACTTTGACATAGAAAGTATACATCCTTTCCTAAAAACGGATAAAACATTTAATCAAATATTCGGCAATATAGTATCGAAACAATATCAGATAAATATTGACAAAAAACTTATCGATCTGGAATCTATAATAGTGCCAGATACCTTAAGTTCAGAAGACTATCACTATTGGGTATTTATCCTTTCGCATAGTTATTCAAAATTCTTACAAGAAAATCCGCTGGTATATTCAAAGCCAAATCCTGATAAATTAAACTCCTCAACTTCCCTTATTTCAAATATTAGTTCAATTTCAGAAATCATTCTTAATGCCACGAAAAATTCTGAACTAATTGAACAAAGTCAAACACTCAAATCTATTGAGTTTATTAGCCTTCATATAAAATATTTACTTTATCAAGATTCAAATATCCCCAACAAAATGGTTAAAGTTATAACTCAAGAAGGCTATGTAATTAGTGAAAATGAGTTTATAACAACAATTGCTCTATTGGGAAAGGTCAAGCTTCCAGAAATGATACTGAATTTTAAAAATCATGATTACGTCAAAAAATTAAATCTAGAAGTAATTTTCGCTCTGGCCTGTGTTGAAACGGAAGCAAAAGATGAGGCTATCAGTTTCTTTAAAGGATACATTCAAGGTTTAAACTTAGTTCAACGCTTTGCGGTTAAAAATATCACATTGGCCATTGAATATTTTAGGCTTAACGATATTAATACAAGCGATTTATTTGACAATCAGCTAGCAACTAAAAAATATGAATATGAAGTAGATAAGCTTCTAATTAATATTGCTTGCAAGAAAGACCATATTCCAAATGAAGAATTAAAAAAACTAATTCTTTCCCCAAACCTTGAGCATAAATTACTCAGTATAGAAAACAAAGAATATTTATGTCTATGCTTAAATCAAATCGGTGAATTCGATGAGAGTAATAAACTTCTCATGGATGACTTAGACATTTCAAAAGAATCATTAATGAGCTATCTATATTTAGATAATCTCTATAAAAATAGGAGCCAGTACGATGATTTGATAAAAGGGCTTGAATACTGGAGGTTAAATCATGCCCCCGTTTTTATATTGATGACCTATGAAATCGAACTTCAGCATACCCTTAGAAACTATGAGAAACTGGAAGAAGTATGTAATTACGGATTAGTACACTACCAAAGCTACAAAACAACCCTAATATACTATTTAATAATTGCATTAAATGGTGAATCACACAAGATTGATACCCTGAAAAAACTCCTAAACGAGGACGCATTGAGTTGTGATTTCAGTTGGCAAATGGCGTTTCATGTAGCACGCATTTGCTTAAATCATGAGTTTTACGAAATTGGATTTGAACTAGCTTACAGGAAAACTAAGAGCCGACCAGACAATATTCAAATAAAACAACATTATTTCGCATTAGTTGCGCAATTTTTAGACTCTTCTAAAATCACTGATCCCGGCAAAGTAGAGCTCGATTCATCAGTAATTCTAATAGGAGAAAAAAGTAAACATATTATCCATATTAATGCCGACACTATATCTGGAAATAAAATTGTTCGTGAAATTCTAAACCAGAAAGCTGGCTTTTCCTTTATTAATAAGGACGAAGCCACGAATCAAAGTCGTGAATTGACCATTGAAAAGGTGGTAAATAAATATTCAGGTTTAATGACAGAAATCATGAATGAAATTTCATCTACGAGCAAGTCATTAGGGTATGACATAATATCTGTAACATACAAACAAGATGATATTGATTCAATTAATAGAGTCCTTTCCAATAGTTTCGGTAAAATGGGTGATAAAAGACAGATCATTCAAGGAAACGCCTTTAGCAGTTTCAATTCGGGAAAAATTAGTTTCACAAAATTGGTACTAAATGTGAATTCATCAAGTTCAATAGAGATTTATCGTTCCTTGATAAGCGACTCTACTGCCAGTATTCATATTGTACCGAAGTCGTTATTTAATCAAGCAGATTTTTCTAAAGTAACTGAATATGTCCTTGATATCACCTCTTTGTTGATCCTTTCAAAATTAAAACCCAAAATCGACAGCGAAAATATAACTCTACTGGTGTCTCAAATATTGATAGATTATTTAGAATTCAAGACACAAGAGGTAAGACATATGCCCGATGAGGCTATGAATCTAAATATTACCTCTCTGGGCGTTCAACCATTCTTCTACCCTGAAAACTATAGAGCAGAATTGCTAAAGCAACTTTCAAATTTGACAAGTTGGATATCTGAAAATTGTAAAATTGAGTTTGCACCTGACAAGCTGGACTTACTTATGAAAGACCCTACATTGCTTGATAGAGAAGATTGGCATTTTCAACTTTGTTTGGATAATCTGCTAATAGCAAATAGACCAAATAGGTCTATTATCTCAGATGATCTAATGTACTTTCAAGAAAAACGGCCTTTCACTAACCCTCTTAGTGTCGAACACTTTCTCAGGATTCATAAACCAGACCAATTAAGAGAGTACCAGCTCAGCTTACTCGAATTTAACCAGGTAGGATTGACATTAGATTCTAAGGTAATAACGCAGTGTTTCGAAGAAAACCCGATGATTGAATCATCAAATAACCTCTTCAGAAAAGCAGTTAACAACTTATCATTTCATAAACATGGTGATCCAAACCTAATTTATGAGGTAATAGTTACCGTAAAAAACATTTACTTACTCGAATTGGAAAGGGGTTTCAAGCAGAGATTAGCTCAAACCTTGTTTACTGAAGCTTTAAAAGGTTACCCAATTACACTTAACTCTGGCACTAAATTTAGTGAATTTATCAAAAAGGAATTTTGCCTAATGGGAGACATTGGTCTCGACGTTATCGATGCGCTAACCAAGTCATTAGAAATTCTAAACAAATCAAGAAATCTTGCAGCAGACTAACAGACTCAGGAAGTTCTAATTGTCACCCATTTCTGATACTGTTAGCAATTACAATAATGAATTACTCGTATGAACTAACGTTCTCAAAAAGTGAATTTGAAAAAACCACAAGCAAACGCTATTAAAATGAGATAATTCGAGGTTTCTAATATTCTCAATTTCATTCTCAGGGCTAACACAATTACCATTAAACAGTAGGTTTTTAGCCAATTTTTCAGACAGAGCCCAATAATCATCCTGACGCAATAACACCCGGCCGGCAAACCTATTTTTTAGTTTTTCAAAATCATTTTTAGAAATACCTTTGGTCAACCTATTCATTTCAGATTTTATCAATGCTATAGCTCTTTTGGTCTTTGATTTCTCTACATCAAATTCGAGGTAAAGAAGTCCACAATCGGAAAAACGGGGAGCATTCAGATCGATATCATAAATCAATTGATTTTCGACTCTCAGTCTTTGATAAACCCGATCCTCGAACATGCAAATGGCCAGCTGAATGTACAAATCATCTTCATGATCATATTTAGGTATTGGAAAACCTAAAATTACATGATCTGGATCTTCTGGCAGATTCGTTTTATCCCAAATTTCAAAGCTGTCGCAATAGTAAAATGCTTTTCTCACTCGGTGATTTGCCTCTAGTGATACTGTACCAAATGCATCATTAAACATGGCCTCTACTTCTGCATCTGGCAAATCCGAAATAATTGAGATTACCGCCCTCGATGTACTAAAGATCCTGGAATAAAATGCTGACATCTTATCAACGCCAATCTTTTGAATACTGGCCTTTGTGCCAAGTATACTTCTCCCAAGGTCATGATTGCGAAAAAACAATTCGTAATACTCATCAATCATCTCATCTGATTCGTCAATCTCACACAAAACGATCTCTTTTTCTCTTGAGACCATATCACTATCAATAGACAAGTCAAAAACCTCCTTTTTTAAAGAATCTAAACTTTGAGATAAGAATTGCTTAGGTACAACAAATTGGAAAGTCATTTCCTCATGACCGGTTCCTGCATCTAATTGTCCACCTCTCGCTTCAACTACTTCGCTGAGCTTTTGATTGGACATTATCAAATGCTCCAGAAAGTGGGCATAACCCTGTTCATCGCTTCTTTCATCCCTGCTACCAAACCCAAGAGTAAAGCAAACATAAACACCCTGTATACCTGGGTTTCTTTGATAATATGCTTTTATCTCATTGGACATTGAAACCAACTTCTTATTACATATTATGAGATATAAACTATACAATGATCAGTACTAGGTTTATTGTAAGTATTCATGCATCAATCGAGTTGTCTTATTAATAAGGCCAGCTAAATTATCCTCCAAGAATCCATTATAATTTGAAACTGGTCTTTGAATCATGACATTAGCCATTTCTTCTACATTTAAATTGTGCTCTGGCAAGAATTTGGAAATCAGAATTGAACTTTCCAAGGGATGATTTATCAAATCTTCAAAATTGATTATTAAGATTGGCATCTTATAATCTTTTAAACTTTGAAGTGTGGAAAAAGTCATTCTTTCTATATCGGACACATCAACCAATTGAGACTTCAATTTTAATAAATCAACTTTCGGGTCATTAGTCTTTTCTTTATCCTTAAGAAGACCGAATAGTAAGTTCGAGACTTTTTTTATACTCTTAGATTGTTCTTTTGAGTTTCTCAATACCCAAATAAATTTATAAGAATATCCCTTTGGCAAGTTCAAACAAAACGGAAATAATACCTTGACAGCTGCACCTTTGCATTCATTTAGCCAAGAGGATTTTTCGGGCAATGCCATCTGTAAAGGAGATTCAAAAAAGGGATGAAACTTAGGATCAACAAAAACAGGAAGTCCTCCTTGATTCAGCATTTTCATTAATAAAGAAGATCCACATCTTCCCATTCCCGTAACTACAGTAATAGAATTTTTAACTTTCATGATTTTGAGATTATATTTTTTATTAATTACAATTTCAGGTTAGATCAACCAACTATTAAAAACCTGAATTCTTTCTTCTTCAATATCTGCCAACACAGAATTGGCATTAGAATGTCTTAAATTTATTCCTGAGACAGAATATTTGACGCTAAAATTGATTTGCCGAGGGAATACTCAAGGCTATCCTTAAGATCCAGATCTAAGCACAGACGTTTATGGTCTGACCACCAATCATTTTTCACATGTTCCTGGATTGATTCAACTGTTAATCTCAACCTTTCTAATAGCTCATTTTCTTCTGGAATATCATCATATAAATCGTTGAATTCTCCTAACGCTGACACTGCATTGATTTTATTAAGTAGGGAGTCGCAAGCTTCAACTGTTAATTTTTGATCTTGTAAACTGAGTATTTCAACAATTAGAGATTTAAAATCTCCGGTAAATTGAAGATTGGCATTGCCTTTTTCATCGAAGTCCTCTTTCTCTAAAATAACCTCAATTTGAAACTGGTCTGATAATGTAATAACATCAGAGTGAAGATTGGTTTCCAAGCGTTTAATCTTCATATTCTCAAACCTTTCGATAAATCTGGTAGCCTGGTTCCAAATTAGATTCTCTGTGTATTGATCAGCATCATAATCATAAATGTCCTCAACAGCATCTTGGATATCTTCAAGACTATTTATGTAATGATCGGTTTCCTCCAGTTTATGCGCATACTCAGGAGGTAGCTCTATCAATCGTCTCAAAACTTTCTTAAAGCCTTTCAAGGCAATTCTTTTTTTCTTGCGCAACTCTATTGCCGCAGAATTTAGTAAGTCATTTGAAGCTGAATTAGCGTCAAATTTAATGAGCTCCTTTTGTTCTTCTTGTGGTTCACTGTGAACTTGTTTGGGTTCATTTTCGACTTCCGTTGGTTCACTTTGGGATTCTACTAGTTCATTTTCCAATTGAGTCAGGGCTTCAATTTCATCATCCGAACTGAACTGATTGATCCATCTGTATATTGTGGCCTTCGATACTTGTCCTTCTAGCTGGCGTTCAATTTCATTTGCGTTACGTCCTTCTTCAAATAACTTTCTGGCCTCTTCTCTTAATTCTTTATTTCCTTTCATGATTTCAGGTTTATAAAACATGAAACAAATGAATAATATCGGATCTGATTTGGTTTTTAGAATTTTTGCATTCTTGCATTAATTTTCATTCCCTTTCCATCTTTTTCTCATATTCCCATTCAATATCCAGGTGTTTGAGCAGTTTTATCATCTGGCCGCTGGAAATCAACCCCCTTTTCTTTATGTTAATTTCAGACCTAGAATTGACAGCACTCTCAATCGATTTTCTCAATGTGGGTTGTGATACACCTAACATATCAGCCAATTCTTTACGGTTGAAAAAGTTTTTATTGTTTGGAAGTATAACCATAATTCAGTGCTGGAGCTGAGATATTATTTTGTGGCCTTGTTTAGCTGACGAAAACTGATTTGCGTCTCATGTAGCAATTTTAAAAAATGCGTAGTTTTTGTAGTTTTCGTCGTTTCGAGAAATAACAAATTGATTATCAAATAATTAGGCAAGTTAAAAAAACTACAAAGCAAAAATATGTGTGTAGTTTTTTGTAGTAATGGATTCCAATTATATTGGATAAAAACTACGTATACTACATTTTTAAAATAGGAATGTAGTTTTGTAGTACACCCAAATACATCATTATTGAATGTATAGGGCTTATTTTTAGGAAAAACTACAAAAACTACAAAAACTACGTTATTTACAATCATGATATTAATAATCTAAAATTGCTTTGATTTCATATTCAGTCTTAAAATGGTAAATCAGTACTTTCGTCGGTATCATCGGATTCCTTTCTATTAAACTCTTCCAGTTCTTCTTCATTGAGCCATTCTTGTACGATAAAATGGTAAGCTCTAGCCTTTTCATCTTTGTAGTATATCGTTGGAGCTACTCCAGGAATCGTTGAATCAACATTATTCCATCCAATGGGAATTTTTATATCTCTAGGATCGTTTGGCTTTAATTTTCTTTTGTCTTTGAGGTATGTTTTCAACTCAATAGTATCAACCTTATATTTTGACATTTTAGGATCGTTCAATACTTCCACTAAATGACTGATTGAATACTTTAGAACAGGTAATTTGAAAGTAAGAAACTGGTCTTTAATCCAATCTTCAAAAACTCTATCCAATCGGTTTTTGGTGGTTTCTACGATGATGCGAAATTGCTCAGTTTCGAACTGGTCAGGGCTAAACCAAAGCCTATCAGTTTTGTCGTGCGCCACTGATCTATTGGCGATGAAATGAAGGAAAGCAGGAATTTCCTTTTTCAGCTTCATTTCCAGATCCGGGTCTTTGTCTTCTTTGGGTATCACTGGCACCCGTACCACAAACCAGCGGCTTTCGCCGTCCTCGATCTTCATCACACGGTCGGCATCGTTCGAGCAAATGATTAGCTTTCCATAATAGGCCGTTTTTTTCACGTCCATGCCTTTGATTTCCATATAGGAGGTATCGGCCGTGGCGAGCTGCTTTAGTCGCTCTTTTTCCGCTTTCTTGTCTACTTCGAGAAAACCTTCGTCTATCGCAATGATGAATTTATTTATATAATGGGCGTTGAATTTCATTTTGAATTGATCATTGCCCAGGATAGCCATGTTCGACCCGTAGATGGCCTGTAGCCATTTGAGGAAAGTACTTTTGCCTGTGCCGTTCTCAGGACTTACTAGAATAGGTACAGGAAGCATTTGTTTGGGTCGCTGAAACTGTAAAGTCAGGTAATCCAATGCCACAGTAAACTGATCGCCAATGATATTGTTTTCTATAGTGCCTTCGCCCTGGAAGATATGCCTTAGAAATTTGGCCGTATTAGGAAACTCCCCTTCTACAAGGTCATGGGTGAGCGGACTATAAAGGTTGTAGCAATCGTAATGCACTCGTTTATAGTTCTCATTCCAACACGGTTCACTACAGAAAGCATCGTATTTAGGCACGTTGTCCAGGAAGTCAGGAAAAAACTTGTAGTCACGCTGTATTTCTCCAATTTTCCATCGTATCAAATCTTCTTCAGGTTCACCGTATTTGTTTGGCGTGGTAATCACTTTTACCCAATCAGGGCCTATACGCATATATTTTTCGGTGTCTTCGTGTCGGACATACTTCACAGCTTCACCGTTGAACTCATACCTTCGTTTTTTGAAGAGAAATTCCCGTGATCCTATAAATGCCTTGTAGGTAGTGTAAAATTCGGTTTCGTTGCGCAGACCGAAGTAGGCATACATGCGCTGGAGCTTGCCATCGGTGAGAATGTGACCCGTGAAATACTTCTGTGCAAACTGAAATTTGAGCAGATCATTTTTGATTTCTTCTCGTGGCTTTCCGGCGGTGTATTTGCCCAGCAGATCGTCCAGCCCTTTGGCATCTTCCTGAATGTAGCGGCTGCGAATGTGCATAAAATACACATTGGTCAAAGCCACCTGGTCGTCGTCTAGTAGCAGCTCCACCGATTCACGCAAGTACTTGACAGCACTATAAAAAGACTGCGGCCGCTGGCTTAGGTCTTTGTCTTTCTTCCAGTTGACTGTGAGGGTGTCGGCATCGGTGAGGTAGACCAGTTTTTCGACCTTGCAGACGGTAATGAGTTCGATTAGTTCGTGGTGTAATTCGCCTGGCATATCGCCGCTGTAGAATCCGTGTATAGATGGTAACCCTACGATATCAAATCCGCACGTATCGCCCATCCAGGCTTTAAATTCACCTTCGGTGAGTACCAAAGTATCAATGTTTTCTTTCTTGGCGTATTTAGCCAATATACCAGGAGGAAAAAACGGGTGATGTCCTGATCCTTTGGGCTGCCAGTACTTCATATCACCTTCAGGATTTTTCAATCGCTTTCTGCTGAAGGGTTCCGCCCATTTGTTGCCTGGCTTGGTGTATTTGACCCGTGACTTATTGAGCTTGAAATAATTGATTACAATATTGTCTTCGTCGTCGGTTTCGAAGTATCGGTTTGATACCTCGATATCTTCATTCGAAATATGGCCTTTTCGTTTGAGGTTTACGACATTGTTTTGGTCGGTCACACCCAGCGCCTTCATGCGCTGCTCAAAATAGCTCTGATTATTTTTCAAAGACTCCATCTATACATCTTTTCTAAAAAAAAAGCTGCCTTGAATAGGCAGCTGTTATTATCAACCAACATGTTCTAAGATCATCTTTTCAAGACTCGATGGTCGGCAGGATTGAGCGATCCTGGCAATGACATTAATCGCATCAAAACATTTTAATGGATCATCGCAATTGTCTGCAAAGTTCGAAGAAAGAATACTCATACTTTCTATCATATACTCATGAAACTCCAGCAACATGGGAGCTGTATCAAATTCATCAAAGTGAATTTCTATAGTGTCTTCCTTGCTATTAAGTGTCCTGAATATTGACCTGGCCAGCATCGAAAGAAAGGCGACTTTATCCAGTGTTTCTCTAGGTGAAATCTCGCTACCGTGAGCAGTAATTGTCTCTATGGCTTGAATTAATTGACTGTAGAACTCTTTCAGATCTGATCTGCTTTCTACACCGGGCATTTTTAATACCCAAGGATTTTTAGTAGGTTTACCCATGGTTTATAAAATTTAGTAATGATTATTATATTCCAGTATGCGATAAAAAAATTAGCCCTTGTGTTACGCGCACAAGGGTTTCTTATTCATCCTCTTCCAGAAAGTATCGATTGACTTCGCTCTCGGGGACATAGAGCTTTTTACCTCTCCGAATGACTTTAATCCTATTTTGATCTCTGAGTTGATCAAACTTCCATCGACCAATTTTAGCTTGAAACATGAACTCAGATGCCGTTAAAAATTCTGGACGTGGCACCATTTTTAGATTTTCAAGTGCTCCTAAAATCTTATTCTGATTTTCAATGAATTCTTCGAACCTTTCTGAAGGTAATTCAATTATTTGCTTGACTGATGAGCCTTCCATTTTCGTTTTATTATGAATGTTACAGTTATTTCATAATTCAAACATAATGAGAATATATTGAAATGTGAATATTATCGTGAAATGTTTTTTATTTTTTCACGATTTCAAAAGTTCTTAGATAATATTCACAAGTCTGCTGAAGTAACTCTATCTCTTCAGTTCTATAATCGGTACTCAAGAAATTTACAGACTCAATGGCATCCACTTGACACATTTCGTATGTTGTAATAATATTACCACTCCTTTGTGTTTCAAGCATTCTTTCTAACAAGGCAAAACCAACTTCAAACGGCTTAAGGATTTCTAGGTAAAAAGCAGTCTGTCCATTACTATCCGAAGAGATACTTCGAAGAGGTGTGAAAAATTCTGAAAACTTATTTGGTGTAGACAGAAGCTTGTATTTTACATCTGAGTAGCCACTTGAGACTAATTTGTCCTTCAATATAGCACCTAAGAAAAAGTCTACAGATAGAAAAATAGGATTCAAATAAATATCAAGTATACCCTTTACATTTAAGTCTAGTAGGTTTTCCCCCTTATCATAGAAATTTCTAAATATCTTTTGACAAAGCTCTACCTCCTTTTCAAGAGTATTACGAAGCATTTCTGATGGGTTTGAAAATTGCTGCTCCGTTAAATATCCAAAATCCCAAAATTCAACGCTGCTAGAAAATTCTTGAATTGAATACTCATCGCGCTCTACATGTTCGGAGTATGACGCTAGGTGGCTTCTTATTTCAACTGGTTTATTATTATATCTCAGTCTAATATATAGCGGATACCTTGGATTATTATTTACGTCAACTTCCGGAGGGAGACGTTTATTCAAAAAATGTCTTACTGTAAACTTCTTTTCTCGAGCCATAATTACAAACCTAAACTACTGATATCAATTTTATCCACTCTCTCCCCCATTTCTCTAAGAGACAGTTCATAGTAGCTCTTCGTAGTACTTTCCTTAGTATGCCCTACAATCTTTGCCGTAAATTGTGTTTCCAGGCCTTGAGCTTCCCAGAACTGAACAGCTGAATGTCTGGCCATTTTATTGCTTAGCTTTTTATTGATCCCAGCTGCAGCTGCTATCTCTTTTAGTTTTCCATTATACTTCGGTTCTGATATCAGACTAGGAAATATAAACTTGCTGTGTTTTCCTTTTTGTTCAGATACCAAAGCAATAGCATGCGGAAATTTGTATATGGGCGCCAGGTAGCTTTGATTGTTTTTATAGCGGTCGGCTCGAATAAAATAGCCCTGGTCACTCGCCACCAAATCAGGCCACTCTAATTTTTTTAGATCCGAATAATAAAAGGCCGCATAAAAACAAAATAACCAGTGATTTCTTGTGTCTTCTAGATCCTGTCTATCCAGTGGCAACCTACAGTTCTTTAGTTGTAGAATCTCATCAGTTTCAAGGTATGATCTCCTGGGCTTTGAGAGCTTAATGCCTAAGTCCACCAAATAAAACGGATCTCGATCTAGGTGTCCCTGCTTCACTGCCTTTCTAGTGATTTTTTTGAAGGCATCAAAATACTTCTTCACCGTGGCCCCGGTATGTCCTTTACCCTTTAAGAATTCAACAAACCTCAGGAATAAATCTTCGCATAAATCACAAAATAGAATTTCCTTGTTAAAAGAATTAAGATGTTTTTGAAACGTCTTATATTTCTTGATTGTATTAAGATTGTTGAATTTTTCAGTTCGAAGATAGTTCTCGATGTAATCGTTGAATAGCTGCTTGTTTCCAGTCATCCGCATGAAATCATCAATAGAAGAAAGATGAATAGAATGTCCAAAAGCTTTAAGACGATATATATGCGAATTAATCGCAGCCACCTGATCTTGGATGAGCCTGTTTATTTCAAAGCTATTCGGATGAGATTCTTTAACCCACTTATCCGGTTTACCACTCCAAAATTTAGGATTGATTCTTTGGTCTAAACTATAATACTTGGATTTCCGATTGATTGTAACCCTAACCTGGATCTGGTGTAACCCTGACTTTGTTTTGCGATTATTCCGATTAATTAATGGTGTAACTGAGAATCCCATTTTTTTCATGGTTTATTCAAACCTATGACAAAAAAATGTGAAAACAAATGCGCAAACAAATACCAAAAACAAGCAACAATAAACAATTGAACAAACATCAAAAAACCTTGATTATTTACTAACAATCAAGGTTTTAGCTTTTGTTTGTATTTGCTAGATGTTGTTATTGTGGCCCCTCCAGGAATCGAACCTGGATCTAAAGTTTAGGAAACTTCTATTCTATCCATTGAACTAAGGGGCCATATCAGCAAATCTATAAATTTTATTGGAATGAGAAACTTCACAAGCTCATTGGTCATTAAGTCATCAGCTCTGCCACTCTTTCTTCAAGAGAAGTCATATTGTCTCCCAAGGCGTCAATAAGGTCTACCTCTTTCTTATGTTTTTTATAAAATTCTTGGTAGGCCTCTTTTGACGTCCAATAATCTATGGTTATAAACATTTGATTGGTCTCTGTTTCGCAAAAAAGCTCTGTTTTAACATAATCTGGTGATTTGGAGAATAGTTGAACCCAATCCCCTTTCGAATCATATACTTTCAAAAAATCCTTGATACGTTCTGATTCAACACGATATCGCCAGATGACCCTGTACACTAGTAAACTGTTTCAGCATCATTCAACCATACGCCCCAGGTACGACCATAGCCATGTACCTTCTTAGTCGTATTGCCCAAACTATCCACCACTGGTTGGCCTGAATTGTACCAATCAAAAATACCTCCATAGAGATTTTTTACATTGGTGTAGCCAGCCCTCTCCAGTTTTTCTGCCACTTTTTCGCTTCTGTACCCGATCGAGCAATAAACAATAATTTCAGCATCCTTATCAATGTCTTTTATTGATTTGATTTTAAAATCATCATAACCTACAAATTGAGCACCTGCTATCCTACTTATATCATACTCCTCCTGCGCACGAGCATCCAGCCAAACCACATCTGTCTTTTTAATTTCATCTGCTTTCACTTCAGTTACAGAATGGCTAATCAAGGAATTGATTAAAGCATAAAAAGCTTTCTTTTTCATATCGTCTTGGGGATAGAATAGTAATGAAGGCAGAATAAAAAAAGTAAGTGCTAAACTTTTCATAGATGCGATTCAATGACTGATTTGAGCTGCTGCTTAGTGGAAGTCCCTGAGTGTCTCCAAAGGATTTGCCCTTTCTTGAATAAAATCATGGTAGGTATAGATCTAATCTGATATACTTGAGAGGCCTTTTGATTTTTGTCTACATCTACTTTGATCACTTGTGCTTTGCCCTTCACCTCGCTTTTGAGTTCAGAAAGCACAGGAGCCATCTGCTGACAAGGCCCACACCAGTCGGCATAAAAATCGACCAGCACAGGCTGATCGGAATTTATGATATCTGAAAATGTCGCCATATTATGTTAAAAATGAAAAACAATAAGGCCGTCTCAAAAGTTCGGCAACTTGACCCACTCCCCTCTTGGGAGAGGGGAATTTATTTGATTTATATTCTAGAATTCTACCTTAGGCGCATTCTCGCTACCTTCTTGTGCGGCAAAGGCTGTTTTCTTTTCGAAATCAAACCATCCAGCGAATATTGTATTAGGGAATTTTCTAATGTAAGTATTATACCCTTGCACGGTTTCATTGAATCTTCTTCGTTCTACAGCGATTCGGTTTTCAGTGCCCTCTAGTTGGGCTTGAAGCTCAAGAAAGTTTTGATTAGCCTTTAAGTCAGGATACTTTTCGACAGTCACCAGCAAGCGAGACAGGGCAGAAGAAAGTCCACTTTGCGCTTCTTGAAACTTTTGAATAGAAGCCGCATTTAAGTTGCCTGCGTCAATGGTTGTGCTGGTGGCTTTTGCTCTGGCTTGTACCACAGCTTCCAAGGTTTCCTTTTCGTGTGCGGCATACCCTTTTACGGTACTTACTAGATTAGGGATCAAATCCGCTCGTCTTTGGTATTGTGTTTCTACATTGGCCCACTGTGCGGTCACTCCTTCGTCCATGGCTACCATATTGTTGTATTTTCCAGTTACGGAACTATACATCCAAATCACTACTAAGGCTAGTGCGCCTAATATTATTAATGTCTTTTTGTTCATCTTCTTACTTGGTTAAAAATCAAATGTACTACTTTAGCTGGAATGAAAATTAAGAATACTCCAACTCTTTTTGTCCTTATTTGTTTCATTTTTCTGAGCAATATTACAATCGCTCAAGACTATGTGACTATACCCGAACTCAAACAACGGGTAACGGACCTGACTCAGACCATTTCTAGTAATGATCTGGATTATTTGGAAGACAAATTGGCACGATTTGAAGAAACCAAAGGTAGTCAAATTGCCGTATTGATCCTGTCCTCTACTAAACCCGAAGAAATCGAACAATTCAGTATTCGTGTAGCCGAAAAATGGAAAATTGGGCGCGGAGGAGTGGATGATGGTGTATTGATGGTGGTGGCCATGAATGATCGCAAACTCAGAATTGACGTGGGGTATGGGCTAGAGGGGGCCATTCCCGATATTTATGCCAAGCGAATTATCGAAAATATTATCACACCCGAGTTTAGGCACGGACAGTTTTCTACAGGAATCAATAAGGGATTAGATGCTATTATGGATTTGATCAATGGAGAGGACTTACCAGTGGTAACAAAAACCAATTATAGCACCCAAAAATCGGGTAAGAAGTTTTCCATATTCCTTATTGTATTTGGGTTGATTGCATTGAGTGTCATTAAATCCATGATAAAGAATTCGCCAATGAAAATAGTAGTAGCCATTGTAATCGCTATTTTGTTGGGCTTTCTTTTTGCCAACATAGTGATGGGTATCATTTCTCTCATATTTTCTCTGGTTGTACTATTCGGTAACTCTTCGGGCAGAGGTGGTGGTGGATACTATGGCGGGGGCTATTATGGTGGCTCTGGTGGAGGCTTTTCTTCTGGAGGAGGTTTTGGAGGATTCTCAGGTGGAGGTGGTGGCTTTGGTGGAGGTGGTGCATCAGGTGGCTGGTAGTATGATTGAATAATTATTAATGAATAATTGGCACTGTGCCATGAGAGATATGAGAAAGAAATTTGAATTTTCGGCAGCGGATAAAAAGCTTGTAAAAGAAGCCGTCCAGGAGCTGGAACAAAAAACGGCTGGTGAGATGGTTGTGTATTTTGCGCGTGACAGCGACAGCTATTTGATGGCCTGTTGGAAGCTAGCTGGTATATTTGGCGTACTCTTTTTAGCACTCATTGCCACGCTTTCTTATCTGTGGTTGTTACCTGCTTCCATTGGCATCTTATTCACTTGCCTCATAGGCATTGGCACTACGACTTTGGGGTTTGCCATCCCCTATTTTATCCATACACTTAGAGTCTCTTTTACACCTGACTCTGTTGTTTCACATCGTGTGCTGACCAAAGCCAGGGACATTTTTCTACAAGAAGAAATCTTTAATACTTCAGATCGAATAGGTATTCTTATCTATATCAGTGAATTGGAACATCAAGTGCAGGTCTTGGGAGATTCGGGGATCAATGCCAAAATCCAACAAGAAGACTGGAATGAAGTTTTGGGACTTGTGATCCAAGGTATCAAAGCCAATCATCCCGCGAAGGGCATTGCTAGCGCCATCAAAAAGTGCGAAGAGCTGTTGTTAGCCAATGACTTTGTGAATGTGGTGAAGCCAGACAATGAATTGTCTGATGATATGAGGATAGAGGAGTAAAACTCGATGAAGACAAGATTTCTCCCTTCACCCTCCTATCGTCTGGTTTGGTCGAAATGACACATGCCTTGATTGCAACTTATTTGTGGAGCTCACTTTAAAAACTCAGGATCTTTAAAAGCTGGATTGGGATAATTATAAAAACCACCTTTGGTTTTTATACCTAATTTTCCTTTGTCAAGATAATTGGTTTTCAGATATTCTGCATTCGCTAATTTTTGCTTGTCTTTGTTGGTCTCACCCCAGTGTATCATCACGTTGTACATGGTTTCCAATCCAATCATATCCATAATCATAAAAGGTCCACGGGGATTGCCAGAGATCATCCAAGTGCGATCTACTTCTTGAAAATCCACCACACCTTGTTCTACCAGATCAAGTGCTGCTGTCAGCATTGGGCCTAAAATAGAATTGAGTACATAGCCATTTTGTTCTTTGTTGAGCACGATAGGCACCATACCAATAGATTTAGCGAAAGCAATAGTTTCCTCTTTCACTTTAGGATCAGTCCCAGGATGCGTCATGACTTCAGCTACATTGAAGGTCCAAATCATATTAGCAAAATGCAAGGCTAAAAAGCGCTCAGGCTGCACCACAGAATCTACAAAATCGCTTGGCAACAGTGTAGAAGAATTGGAAGTAATGATCGTTTCTGGGGATACCACTTGGGATAGTTTTTTATAGAATTCACTCTTAATCTTGTGGTTTTCTGGAACGGACTCGCTAATCAAATCAGCTGACTCAACAGCCTCAGCTAAGTTCGTCGTGTAAGTTAGTCTCTCCTTTGCAGCTTCTACTTCTTCCCTGGTAGCTCCCAACGATTTTTGGAAAATGGTTGCAAACTGCTCATGAAATTTTTTACTCGCTTCCAATCCTTCAGGAAACGCATCATAAACAACTACATGAAAACCCTTGAAAGCTGTTTGCCAGGCCACTTGTGAGCCTAATGTCCCTCCACCTGCAATGGTCACGTTTTTGATTTTCATAGATTAAAACTTCGTGTTTTTGATAATGTCGTAAGTGGATGTGGTGGAAACGGGTTTGGTGAAAAAATCATCCAATACCTTAAAAAAAAGATCAGACTTTTCGTATGAACCAAAGTGCGTAGCCCCAGGCATCACAAAAAGGTTGGATTGCTTAATGTTATAAAATATTTCTAAGGAGTGCTCCAATTTGATCACGTCCCTATCTCCAGTCATCACCAAAACTGGGGCAGCGATTTTAGCCAAGTCTTTGATAGGTATTTGTGGTTGATAAATAAGCAGCCCAAAAAGCCTCAATTTATAATCATCCGTTTCATTGGCTACCATGTTCTTTACAAATTCTGCATTATCAGCATCGACTGCAGTGGAATCTGGTCGCAGGTTAGCTCCGAAAACAGCCAACCTTTTTACTTTATCAGGATAATCTATAGCCAATTTCAGACCAATGATTCCACCGTCACTTTGCCCCATGATATAACAGGAATCAATATTCAGTTGGTCCAATACCGCATTGATGTCACTTGTCATATTTTCATAAGTCAGGCTGTCTCCAATGTCTTTGGTTTTGCCATGTGCTCGGCTATCCATTGCGATCACCTGATACTTATCCTTGTAGTACTCTATTTTAGGTGTACTCGACCTAATCGAGCCACCATTACCATGAATGAGTAGCAGTGGTTCTCCGTCCCCATAGATTTCATAATAGACTTTGATTCCATTTACAGATGCGTATTTTCCTACCTCTGGGTTGTTGCCATAAGGAATCTCCTTGCTCTGAGCACAACCCATGGTAGAAAACAGAATTGTATGGAAGAGAAAAAACAGGGGTTTCATTGAATGGTGTTTGATGTGAATCCATAATGATACTTTAATAACCAGAGAATTCAAAAATGTACCTAAGAATAAAAGAATGCTAACATCTCATAATTAATTTTTTTCTCTCAAATAAAACCTCTATTTTCAACCGCATTTTACACTAGCCACATGTCATACAATTTTACCGAATGGTGGGAGTCTCTGGATACACTACTTAGAATTTATTGGGGTATTGCCATTCCATTCACCATATTCTTTTTGCTTCAATTAATTATGACTTTTTTCTTCGGGGATATTCCTGATGATGGAAGTGCTGATGCGGATGTAGAAGCTGATGATGGTATGGGTTTTCAGTTTTTCACCTTGAAGAATTTGGTTGCCTTCTTTACCATTTTTTCTTGGACTGGTATAGCCTGTCTAGACTCAGGTTTGTCAAACAATTGGTCCATTTTTATTTCAATGATTTCTGGGCTCGTGATGATGCTGGTTATGGGAGGAATTTTATACCTTCTTGGTAAAGCCAATGCGAGCGGAACTATCAAGATGAAAAATGCCATTGGAGCCGTCGGAGAAGTGTACATGGAAATTCGTGCTAAGCGGGATAACATAGGACAGGTACAAATCCAGGTTCAGGGAACTCTTCGCACGCTTGAAGCAATTACGGATGATGAAGAAACTTTACGTCCTGGAGCAGTAATAACCGTAAAAGAAATAGCCACCAACAATATTTTAATCGTTACAAAAAGCCAATCATAATGAGCATATTCGCATTACCTGTATTAGCCCTTTCGGCGCTATTCGTTTTTGTAGTCCTTGTTACCTTTTTCAGAAGGTATAAACGTTGTCCCTCGGACAGGATTTTAGTTGTTTATGGCAAAGTAGGAGATGGTTCCGCCAAGTGTATTCATGGTGGAGCAGCTTTTGTTTGGCCTGTTTTTCAGGACTATGAGTTTCTAGACCTTACTCCTATTTCGATTGAAGTAATGCTTACCAACGCACTGAGTAGACAAAACATTCGAGTAGACGTACCATCTCGATTTACAGTTGGTATCTCCACAGAACTTGGTATAATGAACAATGCAGCTGAACGTCTTTTGGGCCTTTCTCAAGAAAATATCCATGACCTTGCCAAAGACATCATCTTTGGTCAGTTGAGACTGGTAGTTGCCACCATGGATATTGAAGAAATCAATAGTAACAGAGATAAATTTCTGGAAAACGTAGCCTCAAACGTTGGTCAAGAGTTGAAGAAAATTGGACTTAAGTTGATCAATGTAAACGTAACGGATATCAAAGACGAATCTGGCTATATTGAAGCATTAGGAAAAGAAGCCGCCGCAAAAGCTATTAACGACGCTAAGAAGTCAGTAGCCGAAAAAGACAGAGACGGAGCGATTGGAGAAGCCAACGCTCATCAGGATCAAAGGGTTCAGGTATCTGATGCGAATGCCAGAGCGGTAGAAGGTGAAAACACTGCCAAAATCAAAGTAGCTCAATCTGATGCTTTGAGAGTGGAAAAAGAGGCCGAGGCATTAAAAATATCTACAGCAGCAGAGAAAGTTCAACATGCTAAAGCACTAGAAGAAGCCTACGCAGCAGAGCAATCCGCAGAAAAAGCAAGAGCTACCAGAGATAAGGCCGCTCAAACCGCTGATATTGTAATTCCTGCACAAATCGACAAAGAAAAGGTAGAAATTGCTGCTGAGGCTGAAGCAGAAATGATCAGAAGAAAGGCCAGAGGAGAGGCCGATGCCATACTATTCAAAAAGCAAGCTGAAGCACAAGGTTTATATGAAATATTGACCAAGCAAGCCGAAGGTTTAAAACAAATCGTAAGTGCTGCCGGAGACAACTCGAAGGATGCTGTTCTTCTTTTAGTAGCAGACAAACTTCCTGAATTGGTTAAAACTCAGGCAGAGGCAATTAAGAATATTAAGATTGATAAAATCACTGTCTGGGACGGTGGAAATAACGGGTCAGATAAAAGTTCGACTGCGAATTTTATTTCTGGACTTTATAAGTCAGTCCCTCCTCTGCAGGAAATGTTTAACATGGCTGGTATGGAATTACCAGAATATTTAAAAGGCAAGTCGCCTGAAGAGGTTCAAGCGATAATTGAATCGAAGAAAGCAAAAGCTACAGCACCTAAAAAGTCAAAGAAAAATGATAAGAATGAGGGAGATGCTCCAGTAGATATTGTAGAATAAGATATTCAAAACAAAAAAAAAGTGCCTGTTCCATATAAAAATGAAACAGGCACTTTTTTACCCTTTCAAAATACTTTCAATATCAGCCAACTCCTGGCTAGTAAACTCGATGTTATCAATACTAGTCAAGTTCTGTTTTAGCTGTTCCACACTACTGGCTCCAATGAGTACTGAAGTCACTACGTCATTGCGTAGCAACCAAGCAATGGCCAACTGAGAAATTTCCTGTCCTCTTGACTTTGCGATTTTCTCTAAAGCCAATACTTTGTTGATTTTCTCTTCAGTTACGTGATCACTTTTCAAGAAGCCCCAGTCTTTAGCTGCTCGCGAATCCTTTGGAATACCTTTCAAATACTTATCAGTCAAAAGGCCTTGCGCCAAAGGAGAGAAAACAATGCTTCCAATTCCATTGGATTCCAGTGTATCCAGCAAGCCATCTTCCACCCATCTGTCAAACATAGAATAGCGTGGCTGATGAATGATAAATGGAGTACGCAACTCTTTGAAAATCTTAGCAATTTCTGCTGTTTGCTCTGGCTGATAGTTCGACACGCCAACATATAAAGACTTTCCTTGCTTCACTGCATGATCTAATGCCAGAGCAGATTCTTCGATTGGCGTATTTGGATCTGGTCTGTGATGATAGAAAATATCCACGTAGTCCAATCCCATTCTTTTCAGTGATTGATCCAGACTAGACAAGATGTATTTTCTACTCCCCCATTCGCCATACGGGCCTTCCCACATGTGGTAACCAGCCTTGGTAGAAATAATCATTTCATCTCGAAATAGCATCAAATCCTGCTTCAGCATTTTCCCGAAATTCTCCTCGGCCGACCCTGGAGGCGGACCATAGTTGTTTGCCAAATCAAAGTGAGTAATACCTCGATCAAAAGCGTACTGGATCATTTTACATCCATTTTCATACTCGTCGACATGACCAAAGTTGTGCCATAACCCTAATGAAATAGCAGGCAACAACAACCCTGATGTCCCACATCTGCGATATTTCATCGTGTCATATCGATCTGCTGCTGGTTCGTAAGCCATAAATTCTTTTTTTGTGTTAGAAATACAATTCGCGCGATAGCTTTCAAGCAACCTCCCAGTAGAGACTGTATAAGCATAATTCACATTTAGTTTTGGGAATGGAAGCACCTACGTGCTAAAGGGTAGGTAAATCTAGCCCTTTCGGATAATAATAAAAAAGCTTTTTGGCTCGACATTGGTTTATTTGTTTCCAATCGTCTGTTTCCAACTGGATACCAACAACACCACTGGTCGGGATATTAAAAATATCTTCATTGGTTAGTTCATTGGCATAATCAGTAATACCTGGGTTATGAATGAAAAGTACGGCAGATTGATGGTCATTGCTTAGAGAATGAATAACACTTTCAATGTCTCGTTCATCACCATGAAACAAACCCTCCTCCAATTTCAGGTCACTCTTCAAAAGACCAAATGCATGCAAAAAATTGACGGCTGTATCTTGTGTTCTTCTGGATGGGCTACTTATAAATGTATCAGGACAAGCCATTTTTTCTTTTAAAAATTCTGCCATTCTTGGCGCATCTCTTTTGCCTCGTTTGTTCAATGGCCGATCCCTATCCCGCAAGCTGGTGTCTTTCCAACTCGACTTGGCATGACGGACAAGGTATAGGGTTTTCATTTCAGATTCATAATTAGTTTGTCATCTCGACGATAGGAGAGATCTTGTTTGCGGTAACTGGTCTTGTTAAGATTTCCCTATGTCGAAATGCAACATTGATTTAATCAACGTTTCCTCCTTCCTTCAAAATATTTTGCTATCTCCTCCAGAGTCATTGCATTCAAGCACATCTCTTTCGTCAATCCGCCTTTACGTCCTGCAAGCAGTCCATAGTACATATCCTTGTACCCTTCCATTTTATGCGCATCAGGATTGATACTAAGCATAACTCCCTTTTCGAGTGCATAATGCACCCATCGCCAATCCATATCCAAGCGGTACGGGCTGGCATTGATTTCGATAATCACACCTTTTTCCGCACAAGCATCTATGATGGCTTTGTGATCCACAGGATACCCTTCTCTTTCAAGAATCAATCGTCCAGTCATGTGACCTAGAATAGTGGTATGTGGGTTATTGATGGCCGTTAGCAATCTATGGGTTGCTTTGGTGATATCCATAGTGAGACCTGAATGCACAGAGGCCACGATAAAATCAAAACTTGCCAGCACATCATCCGAATAATCGAGTGAGCCATCCGCCAATATATCTGATTCTATACCTGAAAATATCTTAAAAGGTGCCAACTCTTCATTGAGTTTTTCAATTTCCTCCTGCTGTTTTTTGACTCTGAAGTCCTGCAGCCCGTTTGCATATACAGCCGTCTGGCTATGATCAGAAATCCCGAGATATTCATAGCCCAGCTCACGACAGTGCTCTGCCATTTGGCGCAATGTGTGCTTTCCATCACTATAGGTAGAGTGGTTATGCAGAATTCCCTTCAGGTCATCCATCTCCACCAGCTTTGGCAATTTGTTTTGCTTAGCCCATTCTATTTCAAACTCCCCTTCTCTCAACTCAGGCACCATAGGAGATAACCCAGCTGCTTCATAAACTGCTGATTCAGAAGCATAAGCCTTTTCTCTGACGATCTTTTTCAGATTCTTGTCCCCGTCAATCGGCATATTCAAATGTTTAGGATTGGCTGTGGTTTCCACCAAAATATTGTAAAACTGATCAGTCGCAGAAAATCTTATTTTAACAGGAATATCGCATTTGTCATACATTCCACTCCAAGAGTAGGGCCCTGAGAGTTTTTCATTTTCAGTAAACCCTTCTATAGCATTAATTACAGTTCGTGTGGTTTCAAATTCATCTGAAGCCACAAGGAACTCCAAACAACCAATGACTTCCATTCTACGACGAAGATCACCTGTTTCTGAAAATAATGTGATAGATGGATGCTTTTCAAAGGCAGCTAAAATATTGATCATGAAAGGCTCCACATTGGCATATCGCTCAAACCCTCTGCAACTGATCGCAAACTGCACAGCATTCGTTAACGTCTCTTGAGATTTTTCTGCAAAACCCTTGAGCTTAGCCACTTTCCCCTGCTGGCACAGCTGCAACAAATCATCTAACGTTTCTGCTCCTCCTTCTCTCCAGAGTACAGCAATTTTTTTGGCTCCAAAGCCAGAGATCTTGAACATCTCGACCACCCCTTCTGGCGTATCCATCATCAACTGATCCATACCATCAAATGATCCACGCTCCAATAACTGTGTAATATTGGCAGCCATGCCCTTCCCTATTCCGTCTATTTTTGGAATGTCATCTACTGACATGGTGACCATCTCTACATCCAAGTCACTGATGGTGTCTGCAGCAGTTTGGTATCCGCGTATCTTGAAAGGATTATCGCCATGAAGTTCCATCAATTTGGAGGCTAGCTTGAGTTTGGATTTTATTTCAGTGTTCGTCACGTCAGTCGTCTTTTAGAATTGAAATATAAACTTACAAATTGCAAAAGAATTAAATACCAAATTACCGTTTATAAGTTATCATTGCGCGAACCAAAGCTCATAAAACGGTTGGGAGTAGTTATCAAACAAAGTAGTATTTCGGCCTTTTTCACCTATCTAGGTGCAGGTATAGGCTTTGTGAACACGATCATTCTATTTCCACTTTTTTTATCAACTGAGCAGATTGGTTTATTGAGAGTGATCCCCTCCTCAGCTTTTTTAATTGTCTCTTTTTCACAGCTTGGCATAGGGAGTACACTACTCAAATTTGCGCCAGAGTTCAACAAAAAACCAGAGGGTCTCAGCCAACTGATCACGTTTTGTGTATGGGTTGTTTTAGCTGGATTCATTCTGGCCTGTGGCATACTATTCATCTTTGAGGCTCAGATCACAGCCTACTTCAGTACCCATTCTGCACTGCTTTCTGACTATTTTCTTGTCGTCGTGGCTTTGGTACTTATACTTTCCCTCTATAGCTTGTTTGAAATATACGGGCGCTTATTCTTGAAGATTATAGTCCAAAATATTATCAAAGAGGTGGCTCTAAGGCTCATGCTTACGATTGGGGTTTCTCTTTATTTTTTACAGTTTATTTCCTTTCACCAACTTGTTTATAGTCTCATTATCATGTACGGATCCATGCTGATGATGATGTTGGCTTACCTTTTCAAACTGGGTCAGCTCAAATTCAGTGCTAAGCTAGATGTCATGGACAAGCCATTGCTTAAGCGAATTGGAATGTATTCACTTTTTGTAATGATAGGTGCTGGCAGTAATAATATTGTTCTCAACATTGATCAGCTGATGATCTCTTCTGAACTCGGTTTGAGCGCAAATGGCATTTATTCTACCGTCTTCTACTTTGCAGTTATGATCGAATTGTCGCGTCGAGTAATTGCACAAATCACCACGCCACTCGTCTCCGATTCTTTAGAAAATCAAGACCTAGCCGCAGTGGAAAAAATTTATAAGCAGACCTCAATTAATCAAATGATAGTGGGTGGTTTGTTTTTCATTGGGTTAGTCTGCAATCTGGACAACCTATTTTCGCTTATGTCCAATGGTGAGACGTTTGCGGATGGCAGATATGTTGTTTATTTCATTGGTCTGTCCAAAGTCATGGAAATGACTTTCGCCAATAGTAGCCCAATCATATCCATGTCCAAATACTACAAATTCAATGTCATCACCATTGCCATTCTAGCCATTTTGATGATCTGTCTCAATCTGGTTCTAATTCCAGCTTATGGTATATCTGGGGCTGCATTTGCCTCATTTTTGGCACTATTCGTTTTTGGAATTATTAAAATGATATTCATCAAGGTGAAATTGGGATTTACCCCATTTACATGGGCAAATGGAAAATTATTGGTCATTGGCGTGATTGTATTAGTCATAGGTTTTGTCATTCCTATTTTTGAAAATACGATACTGGACTTGGTTGTTCGATCCATTGTTATTGGTTTGATCTATTGCTGCGCCATTTATTTCTTTAAAATCTCAAAAGAAATCAATGGAGGATTGACCCATCTTGCGGAGAAGTTTAGAGGTCGATAATTCAAAATCATTCATCGAAAACTAAGATCATTATTAAATTCAACAGCAAAAAGTAACGTTTCAACAGTATGAAAAAAATTAACCCACTCTTAATGCTCATCCTTCTTTCGTTTGTATTCGCTTGTAGCAGTGACGACCCAGCACCCAATAATAATTCTGACACTGACGATGAAACAACAGATTCGGATCCATTAGCTGATAGCTTTGAAGGCGACGGAGCACTTATAGACTATATTACCAACAATGAATCTGCTCTACCTGATGTGTCGAGAAAGGATGGACGCTACCATGCAAACCTTACCACCAATTTAGACAATATCACTTTGCACTACCATGAAGATCAAGGCAGACTTGATGCAAAAAAACTGAGTTTTCCTTTTGAATTTATAGCTAGAAATATCGGGATTGGAACCCAAGAAGATTCTCAAACAGCACCTCCCTCAGTCAATGATCCATACAATTTTTGTGGGGTGCAGGTACATGTACCTGACTTGGCCACAGCTAGTTCTAGTCATGTAGTGGTCGGTCACCGTGGGTCAACTGGGTTTACTATCGAAGGAAAAAACACCAATAATGGCAGTTCCAATGTCAACGACATTGGTGCCAACACCGTCCCTGATGGTCGCGCTGATATCAGAATAGTGGGAAACGAAGACCAGACCATCACAGTTTATTGGCAAGTGCCAAATCTGACTTCGGGAAGTGATGATTGGACGTTGTACAATGGAACTGGGGAATTGCCAGGAGTTGCACCTACTTATGACACTGAGGTATATGTAGGTTTGATCACCTATGCTTTTGAACAGACAGGTGTTCCTTTTGTGGGTACTTGTGATGCGATTGAGATTAGGTAACTAGCCGACTTTTCTCTTTAGACGGGTTGGTCTTGGCGTGATTTACCTTCAGCTCCAAGCTGAATATTGTCTTCTTATTAGGCGTGCTTTCAATATGAATTTGACCTCCATTGAGCTTAGCAAACTCAAAACACAACTTGAGTCCCATGCCTGTTCCTTTTTCTCCAGCAGTACCTATTGTACTTTCCTTCTCCATCTGGGTCAGCAAATCTGATATGGCCTCCTTCGTCAATCCCACGCCATTGTCTACCACATGAATAGCAATCTTTTCATTTTTAATCTTCGAAATCTCCATTTGCACCTCCCCTCCTTTTGGGGTGAATTTTATGGCATTGTTCACTAGATTTCTAATAATGAATGTGATTTGATTTTTGTCTCCAATCACTAAATTATTTTGGCCTGCTGAATACTTCAGTGTGATGTTTTTCTTTTCAGCTTGATCCTTATACAAATGCCAGACAGTGTTTATAATTTGATCTAGATCAACTTTCTCCTTTCGCGTTTCAAACTCTTGTATCTGTATCCTTGCCCACTCGATCAAGTTATCCGTCAGATTGATCGTATTATCTACAGTGGTTTGCAAACCCAGGCTTAACGTCTTTACATCCTCTGCTGCTAAATGATCTATTCCCTCTATCATTATTGACGCGAGTCCTTTGAGTGAGGTAAGCGGACTTCTGAGATCGTGAGCTATGATATTAAAGAATTTATCCTTGGCCTTGTTGAGGTCTCTCAAATACTCAGTCTGGGCTTCAATCAAAATTTTCTGATCTAAAATTTCCTTTGTCCTAAC
The DNA here is from genome assembly GCF_900176375.1 of Reichenbachiella faecimaris. Classification (GTDB taxonomy): domain Bacteria; phylum Bacteroidota; class Bacteroidia; order Cytophagales; family Cyclobacteriaceae; genus Reichenbachiella; species Reichenbachiella faecimaris. The sequence continues at coordinate 1,101,892 of NZ_FWYF01000001.1, forward strand.
CTCTACTAATTTCTCCAACTGCTCATTAGACTTTCTAATAATTTCATCTGCTCGCTTCTGTGCTGTGATATCAAACGATAGAATTAATAATCCATCTTCAATTGGACGTATTCTCAACTCGAAATAACCTTTTGATTTGTCTGGAAAGTCAAATTCATTAAGCCATGTATCTGACTGCTTGTTCTGCATGCATTTCCCCAATAGCCTAAAAAGAGGCGTTTTTTCAATACCAGGAAATTTTTCCATCATGGTGGCTCCTACCAAATCGCCCTTGGATAATTTGGCGTGTTTGGCCACTGCGTCATTGGCATACACATAGCGCCAATCCTGATCAATGACTTGGACGCCTTCAATCATTTCATCAAAAATCTCATATTTCCCCATATCACTAATTTTTCTCTATGAGGTTAGGCAAATAATACCTTTAAGGGTGCTGCTGTAATGAAGGTTAGACTGGAGATTCAATCATATAGCTGGAAGTGAGACAATAAGTAAACGTCTTGAAAAGATGATATCCACTGTCTGTTTTTAAGTTAACACATTATTTGATCAAATACAATGTCTCCATGCTCACATGAAGCTATAGCGCTGGCTCTTTCTTTTTTTGGCGAATGGCTAGAACATTTCCAATCAAGATAAGAACTACACCTAGGGCTGCATACAAGGTCATTTGATAGCTTTCAAAAATTGACGAAATACCAATGGCGATCACAGGAATGATGACCAACGCATAGGCGGCTTTATCTGCACCCACTCGACTGATCAGAGTAAGATAGGTGCCGAACGCTATAATAGATCCGAAAACTGTCAAGTATAACAAGGAGATGATATAAGAAGTTGATGGATCAAAACTAAATGGTCTATCCAATATCAGAGCTAAAAGTCCCATCCAAATACCTCCATACAACATGCCGTAGGCATTGGCTTGAATGACAGGAATATTATTAGCTGAATTTCTTGCAGACGTGATATTTCCAAGTGAAGCTATGACAACTGAAAGAACAGTAATAGTGGTACCAACAATAGTCTCCTGTGAAAAGGTCAATCCCAAAAATTCATTACTGAAAATGAGAATGGTACCTGACAAACCAAATAAGGCAGCCATCAGTATGCTTTTATTTATTGGACGCTTTAAGAATATGGCACCAAAACCAGAATTCAAAAATACTAGGGTTGAATAAGCCACAGCAATTAGTCCACTAGCCAGATAGACTTCTGCTTCATAAACCAACCAATAGTTAACTCCAAACAGCAGAAAGCCCTGCAAGGCCATAAACCCATGATCTCTAAAAGAAAAGCTCATTTTCTTTTTAGTCAAAAAACAAAAGGAAAGCATAAGCGTACCTGCTAGCAAATAGCGATAAACCACAGACACTAAAGGATCCACAATGCCCAATTGAAATTTGATAGTAAACCAGGTAGATCCCCAGATCAGCGCTGGAATGATAAATAGCCAAAGATTCTTATTCATGATCAATGTTCTGCAATTAGCGTAAGCTAAACAAAACTACTTGATGAATAATGCTAATCTCAGTGATGAGAAAATGTGATAGATTTGATTCGTTAGGAAATTAGGTTTGTACCTCTCTATGTCTTCGCCTATATTTAAACGGCTTAACCCAATACCAGCTGAGAAAATGAATCTCCAAGAGCAAATACTTGATGGATATGATACACTGATAGTCATAGCATTAGACACATCATACAAAATTCTCACTATCAATAAAAGTGGTGTCAAGTTGCTCAAACAGATGTATGGACAGGAGGCAAAAAAAGGTGATTGCATATTGGATTTGTTTAAAGCACCATCTTCTAAATCCCTCGCAAAATCGCATTTTGATCGTGCACTAGCCGGAGAAAGTTTCACAGTCACTCGTCCATTTGAATCTGGTAAAATCATCAGATATTACGACATCATGTATGCGCCACTTTTGAAGAACGAAGAGATTTATGGTTTCTCTGCATTGGTCGTGGACATAACTGAAAAAACCAAACACGAAGAAGAACGTGTAGAGGCCAATGAAATGTACAGACGCCTATTCGTCACTTCAAAAGATGCGATAATGACTTTGGAGCCTCCTTCTTGGAAATTTACCACTGGCAATGAGCGCATTCTCGAAATGTTCAAGGTTCGGGATATGGCCGAATGGACTTCAATGGGGCCCTGGCAAGTTTCCCCTGAAGTCCAACCAGATGGTGAACTCTCTTCAGAAAAAGCTAAACGCATGATCCAAACGGCTATGACAAATGGGTCCCACTATTTCGAATGGACACACCAGCGCATGAACGGAGAAAGCTTCCCAGCTACTGTATTGTTGACTCGGGTGAATTTTAGTGAAAGACAGTTTTTACAAGCGACTGTCAGAGACATCACCAAAGAAAAACAAGTGGAACATGCCTTGCATGCACAGGCAGACTTGCAAAAGCTTTTGATGAAAATTTCAACTCAATACATCAATGCCCCTCTGGATCAAGTTGAATCCATTATCCAAAAATCACTCGAAGAGTTAGGTGATTTTGTTGATGCGGATCGAGCCTATATTTTTGACTATAATCCAGAAGAACAAACCATAGATAACACCTTCGAGTGGTGTTCAGAAGAAGTCACACCTTTTATAGACAAACTTCAAGGATTACCACTTCATACAATCCCTGAGCTAACTTATCCAGACAGCAGACACGTCTATATCCCAGACACCTCACTCATGCCAGAAGGTCCCTCTAAGGATATCACGATAGAACAAGAGATAAAGAGCATTTTAACTGTGCCCTTGATACAAGATGGCAAGTATGTGGGGCTCGTAGGGTTCGATTCTGTGAAGAATCATCATACCTACACAGAAAAAGAAATAGCCTTGCTGAGGATATTCTCAAATATGCTGGTGAATATTAAAATAAGAAGTGAAAAAGAAACAGAATTGGCCAAGTTGCTCTCCAGGACAAAAGACCAAAACAAACGCTTGAAAGAATTTTCATATATCACTTCTCACAATATGAGAGCCTCAGTGGCTAATATGATCGGCCTTTCGCAGATGATTCAAGTAGTTCCAGACAATGAAGACTATCTAGACATGCTGAAGACAACCACACAAAAGCTGGACAACTCGATTACCAATATCAACCAATTGATCAACTTCGAAAATGGAAATGATGTACTTGAAAAAGTAGATTGCAACTTGTCTGAAGCTGTACAAAGGGTGCTAAAACTTACAAATCAAATCATCAAAAAGAAAGAAGTAGATCTGCATGTCAATATTGACGATTTTCATGTGATCAAAGCGTTTCCTGCTTATCTAGATAGCATTTTTCACAACCTGATCACTAATGCACTGAAATACGGGATAACAGATCAATCAAAAAAACTGGACATCTACGCTAGTCAAGAAAGTGCAGGCACTACCGTTTTTATCAAGGATCAAGGGCTCGGAATAGATCTGAATAAGTATCATGAAAAGATGTTTAAGTTAGGCACACGTCTACACGACACATCAGACGGTCAGGGTCTGGGTCTATTCATGACCAAAAGACATCTTGAAGCCATGGGTGGACAAATAGAGGTCGAAAGTAAGGTGAATCAAGGAACGACTTTCAAGCTGCATTTTCAAAATTGATCTATGCATCCAGATTTATCTTCATTTTATTTAGAAAAGTCCGAACCCGTTAAAAGTTGCCTTTTGGCTCTCAGAACAATCGTACTGAAATTCGACGTGGAAATTAAAGAGACCAAGAAGTATGGCATGCCCTGCTACCTCTACAAAAACAAAGCCTTTTGTTATATCTGGACTGACAAGAAATCTGGACACCCCTACTTGTTGATAGTAGAAGGTCGACAAATTGATCACCCCGCACTACAACAAGGCGACAGAAGCAAAATGAAAATATTGCCTGTTGATCCAAATGCTGACTTGGAGATTGAAATCATTCAAGAAGTGCTCTTACTGGCAGTAGCATTGTATACAGGCTAAGTATCATTTTTCACAAAAGCTGTACACCTCCATTACAAACTGTACATAATCGTACACCACTAAACAATAAAATTAACGTCACACAGCCTTAATAGCTAATTTGTAGTTTTAGCACAATAATTGCAACTCTTCTTAAAATCAAAAAAAAGACTCAAATGACTCAATGGATTTCAACCCTCACAGTAACCTTATTTTTATCTACAGTTGCATGGGCACAGCAACATCAGCCCACATTAGAAGATTGCAAACTCATGTTTCAGGATTATTACTATCTGAAAGACTGGAAAAAGGCTGAAACCAATTTAGAATTTATCATCAAAAACAGCCCCGAAGAAGAGGAGAAATATTACATCAAAGGGGTGAAGGTTTATGAATATCTGATGAAGGAAACTGATGACAAGGAAGCTATCAGAGCCTATCAGCAGAAAGCACTTGGTTTATATGCGAAGCGACTGTCAATTTTCGGCAATGACGATCAGGTACAAAATCAATACCTCTCTTCTATTTACCGTTATTGGATCAGTCAACCCGCCAAATACGACAGCTTAGCTTCTCTATTTCAAGCTCGCTTTGATGAGAAGATTACAGGTGTCTCCCAATCCAACATGCTCGCCTACTTTGATGTGATGCGTCGGGCAAAAAAGTATAAACAAGCATTCGACGAATCATTGGTCCTTTCGAATTACGATAATATTTCCAGGGAAATAAATGCCCAAGGTGATGAAAAAGGCTATATGGAAAAAATAGACCAAATGCTGCTGGAAGCTATAGATTTGGATTGCACCAAAGTGGAAGAAATATATGGCAAAGATGTAAGCGGTCTGGACAATGCCAAACGCTACTTGAATATGGTCTTCAAGATGGACTGTGAAGTAAACAGCAAAGCGCAGCAAGCATTGTCCGTCGTTTTGGAAAAAGATCCTGAATACAAATTAGCCATATACGCTGCCAAAAAGTCCATCATTGACAAGCGGTTAGGTGATGCCAAAAAGTATTTGGGCATTGCGCTTCAGCAAGCCAAAAACCCTACTGAAGAAGGAGATGTTTATTTGGAATTGGCTAAGACCATGACACTAGATCAAAAGAAACAGGAAGCTCATAAATATGCCAAACAGTCCATTGCTAAATCGAACAACAGGGAGGCTTACAAGCTGATTGGCAATCTCTACATGTCCAGCTTTAATGAGTGCGTAGGCGAAAAAGATATTGTGGCTCGCCGGGCCGTATTTATTGCGGCTTATGACAAATTCAAAATGGCTAGTGATGAAAAAAATATGGCTCTGGCTGAAGCCCAGTTTCCTACTATGGAAGAAATTCATTTCAATAGCTATGAAGTGGGGCAATCCGTGATTGTGGATTGCTGGTTTAAAGAAGAAGTGGCGATTGCGAGACGGCCAGCAGAATAAAACAAAAAAATCCCGACGGCTGCGCCGTTGGGATTCAAAACCAACTCAAACTACTTGATGCTTAGCCAATATACTTGGCAAACTCTTTTTCTATTGTTTTTGGGCTTGTGCCATAGCCAGCGCCCAATTGCTCAGACATTACATCTGGATAGATGTCTTCCAGTCCAGCAATCAATCCATCTACCACTGCCTTAGCCACATTCTCTGGTGTATCCTTGCCCATTTCCATATCCTTAGTCATATCCGTATCAATTGCTCCAGGATAGACACCTGATACCAGAACATTGGTTTCAGCTAATTCTGCTCGGTAACCCTGCGTAATACTATGAACAGCCGCTTTAGTAACGGAGTAAGTTCCAATCACTGGCATATTGGCTAGCCCGGCCAAAGATGATACATTAGCAATAGCTGCTACTTCTCTTTGCTTCAATTCATTAACGAATGCATTGGTTAAGCTGATTACACCTTGCACGTTCACTGATATCTGAAAAGCTAAATTTTCGCCAGCATCTTTTCCTAATATGCTATCGAATTTTAGCACACCAGCATTATTGATCAAAATATCCACGTCACTAGCAGTTTTCACAGCTTCTGCCACTGAGTCTTTATCCGTGACATCTAATTTTAATGGCACCAAACGGTCTCCATACTTTTCTTTCAGCACCACCAAGGTTTCCGGATTTCTAGCACCTGCATACACTTTGCTCGCTCCTCTTTCGAGTAATTCTACCACGATTGCTTTGCCAATCCCTCTATTACCTCCACTTACCAATGCTACTTTTCCTTCAGGGTTAATTTTTACTTCTGACATTTGATTATTGTTTTAGTTTTTTTAAAAGTTGAAGTGTAGAAAACGGAAGCAAAAAAAAAGTAGCTATAAATATTTATCGTAAATTTGAATCTGTGATATTAAAATATTTATAGCATGATTAATCTGGAATGGCTTAGAACTTTTCGTGCCGTCTATAAAACTAAGTCCCTGAGTCAGGCAGCAGAAATGCTCAGCGTAAGTCAACCAACTGTAAGCCAGCAGATTTCGGCCTTGGAATCCAGAATGGGCAAAAAACTCTTTGAACGCAAGTCTAAAGGAGTGATAGAAACTGATGTAGGACGCATGCTCAACACCATGATATCAGGGTCAATTGAAGCACTTGAGGGCGTTGAGCACAACATCATCAAATCCGACGCTAGCCTTAAAAATATTTTAACCATTGGAGTATCCCCTCATTTGTACAAAACTGCCTTTTGCCAAAGAATATTAGAGTTGGGCGAATATGTCCATCTTACTTTTGGCACCAGGCAACAGCTCATTCGTGACGTAGAAGAAGGCAATTTGCTCTATGCTATTGTACCAGAGGAGCAAAATACATTCGATACCTATTGTCATCACCTAACAGCTCAAAATGTGGTACTGGTAGGCACGCCAGAAATTGATTTTAGTGAATTAGAAAAATTATACAAAAAGAGTCATCAAATGGCTCAGGATTGGCTGGCACAGTATAAATGGTATGCACATGATCACAATTCGAGTTTTATCAAAGTCTATTGGCTCAATGTATTTGACAAGAAAAGACCTGCTATCGTCCCCAACTATGTCATCCCCAACGAATTCGAAACCTTGTTTCAGCAAACCAGAGGTTCTGGCCTATCTATTGCATTTGATACTGTAGTAGAACATTTTGTAAATGAAGGAACGTTACAAACATGCCAGCTGAAAAAAATACCCTACAGGGAGCTGTATCTCATTGCCAACAAGAAAAAAACCAAATCAAAAGTGACTGAGGAGGTATTAAAAATTTTGAAGAAAATTAATCAACATACGCCTGCTTAGACGCTTTCCCTTTACCCTTAGGTACAGTTAGATACAAGCACGGTTACTTTTATTGATTGACTGTGCTGTCTTTTGGGGCATCTATCATTCTGCGTCATCTTCTTCCGCTATTATAACACAAACTTCACATGAGGGATCATTGCTCTTTTCAGCATCAACTTGAAAGTTTCGTCAGTTACCTCTAGCCAGTTGACCGTCATGGCCAACAACAGCTTCTCACCCATTTTGTAATTTGTGAACCCATAGTAGTTAGCCACCTTTTTAAGCACCTCCTTATCTTTCACTCTTTTAGCTCTTGTCAATCTTTGAATATCAGCCAGCACCTTTTTTGCAGAACCCAAAATCAATAGTTTGCCCGTAGAGGAAGAGACAACATACACACCTGACAAATCATTAAGCCGTCCAGTTTTTTCCATTACAGTTTTAGTACCATTACCTCTTTTTTGAAAGAGGCTCAGCTCAAAACCTCTCAAGAGTTTCCTTTTGAATAATTCCATCTTAGAAATTATCTTCTTCGAACGATTGAGCTGCTTCGTAGAATAGGTCGGGGCCACTAGATCTAGTTTGTTTATTATTGAATGTTTCATGACGTAAGGGTTTGGCTCATGGGTTGCCAAATTCATTCCAAAACGGAAAGCATGTGCAACATGTGCATAAGAGCATCTTGAATCCACACACCCGACTTAAAATGAGAAATAAATTCCCCAAACGGGAAATTAAATTAAGGCGGATTTCTCAGTGTTGCAGGATTTTGCACCTCTATTTTCAGCGTTGAAAGAAAATCAGCTAACTTCGCGGATTAAACAGCAGGTAAGATGGTTATTTACAAAAAGTTCGCATTTGATTCAGCTCATTTTCTTCCGAATGTACCGGAAGGGCATAAGTGCAAAAATATGCATGGTCACACCTACAATCTTACGGTTTATCTAGAAGGTGATTTGGATACCGAACTCCAATGGGTGATGGATTTCAAAGAACTAAAGGACGTAGTAAAACCAGTAATCGAACGCATCGACCATCAGTTACTGAATAGTATCAAGGGATTGGAGAATCCTACGGCCGAACGCATAGTTGTTTGGATTTGGGAACAAATACAACCTAAACTCCCTCTTTTGAGTAAGTTAGAGTTGAATGAAACTCCTACCTCAGGAGCCATCTACGAAGGAAAATAAAGACGACAATGGAAGCAAAAAGACACGATATCGAAATTATGGCACCAGCAGGCTCTTACGAAAGCTTGCATGCAGCCATCAAGGGTGGAGCCAACTCCATCTACTTTGGAGTAGAGCAACTCAACATGCGTGCTCGGTCTTCAAACAATTTTACACTCGAAGACCTTAGAAAAATAGCTGACATCTGTTCGGAAAACAATATGAAGTCATACATCACACTCAACACCGTGATGTACGATCATGACATGAGTCTCATGCGTTCGATTGTAGATGCAGCCAAAGAGAGTGGTATATCAGCTATCATTGCCGCTGACCATTCAGTTATGAACTATGCCAAGAAAATTGGTTTTCCTGTTCACATCTCTACTCAAGCCAATATCAGCAACATCGAAACCGTAGAATTCTACGCCATGTATGCGGACGTGATGGTGATGGCTCGTGAGCTGAGCTTGATGCAAGTGGCAGACATTACTAGGGAAATTAAGAAAAGAAACATCACTGGTCCAGCTGGTGAATTAGTGAGAATTGAGGTTTTTGCTCATGGCGCACTATGCATGGCAGTTTCTGGCAAATGCTATTTGAGCCTTCACTCTGATATGGCTTCTGCCAACAGGGGAGCTTGTGTACAAAATTGCAGAAGAGAATACACCGTCAAAGATGAGCAAGGCAACGAACTCAAAATTGACAACGAATATATCATGAGTGCTGCTGACTTGTGTACCATAGACTTTATGGACAAAGTAGTAGACGCAGGTGTGTCTGTATTTAAGATTGAAGGACGAGGACGGGCCGCTGACTACGTTTACACCACCACCAAGTGCTATAGAGATGCAGGAGATGCTATCAACGAAGGCACATATACTCAAGATAAGTTTGATCACTGGAAAACTGAGCTAGAAAGAGTCTATAACCGTGGCTTCTGGGATGGATACTATCTGGGCAGAAAAATGGGTGAATGGAGTGAAGTCCATGGATCTAAAGCCACCACTAAAAAAATCTTTCTTGGGAAAGGCGTGAAATACTTCAACAAGTTGGGTGTTGGCGAGTTCCTTATGGAAACCCACGCACTGGAAAAAGGCGATGAAATTATGATCACTGGCCCTACTACTGGTATTGTAAAAGCCAAGATTGAAGAAATGAGAGTCGCTGATCAATCTGTAGACCAAGTGAAAAAGGGAGACAGTTTCTCTATCAAAATAGATGAAATGATTCGCCCCTCGGACAAACTTTACAAAGTAGTACCGGCCTGATCATGCACAAGATCACTCAATATCGTGATCGCTGCATTGGCTGCAACGCCTGTGTAGAAATAGCACCTGACCGCTGGAGAATTTCCAAAAAAGACGGCAGGTGTACTTTGGTTGGTGGCAAGGAGAAAAAAGGGATCTACCAGGTAGACATCCACGAACATGAACTAGAAGCAAATAAAAGAGCAGCTGTTAGTTGCCCTGTCAACATCATCAAGATAGACGGTAAGTAGTTCTTCAAATCACCTTCTAATCATCACAATTGCCTTTTCGCAGATAAATATCTGTCATGCTATTTTGAATTTTACGTAGTTTGCATATATTTGTACGTAGTATTACGTATTTTATCAATTATGGAAGGAGCAATTTGTATCACTTGTAAGAATCAAGACTGTATCATTAAGAAGAATAGTCATGACAAAGATGTTGAGCAGTACTTAAGCAAGAAACACACGATACAATGTAAAAAAGGCCAACAATTCATCTTAGAGGGGGCGCCAGTTCATGGCCTATACTTCGTAAATAAAGGAAAAGCGAAAGTAGCCAAAACAGGCTTCCAGGGTAGAGAGCAGATCGTAAGATTCGCTAAAGATGGAGAAATCATTGGTCATCGCGGATTTGGCATGGGCGAATCCTATCAAATCAATGCAGTAGCACTGGAAGATACGATATTATGCAATTTTCCGAATGAATTGATGCAAGACATGCTACATCACGCACCTAATCTGACTTATGATTTTATGCTGTTTTATGCAGATGAACTCAATAGAAGTGAAACCAAGGTCAAGAAATTTGCACAGATGACCGTGCGCGAAAAAGTAATAGACGCCATTCTCTATATCTACCGAAAATTTGGACAAAGCAATGATTTTCTAAACATCCAACTGTCCAGAAAAGAGATCGCTGATTTTGCTGGAACCACAGACGAGCAAGTCATTCGCGTAATATCTGCTTTGAAAAAAGAGAACTTACTACGCGCATCAGGCAAGAAGATTGGCATCGTAGATATCGACTTACTCAAAAAAGAAATTTCTGAGCATAATTTCTTCTTAGACAGTTAATTAAATTCTGAGAGAGAAGCCAAAACATTCAAATTAGAAAACGCCGAAGATGAATTCCACTTCTGGCCACTCAAAGAAATCTGGCAGGAGCCCATAGTAGCTATCACAGATCAGGTCGCAAAAAAACAGCTATTAGCTGAAGGGGCGACGCATATTTATTACCAAGCCAATCCTTGGGTATTCTCCAGGCTGGCAATTCTGCTGGGCTCTAATTAGGGTATTTGAAAAGTGGCCGTGTACAAGTACATCTCAGACTACTTCCCAAACAAAGTCGAAGCAGTAGATGGCATGCCAGGGACTCGAAAGACTCCGCTGTTTCATTTTGCTCAATCATCTTTGACCACCTATTGTCAGGCATTGGGCTCGTGGTCTAGCTACTGGCTGCTCATGTTGGTATTATCTGTAGTTCGGCTAGGATGGATGCACAGCTTGGTTCAGAAAATGAGTGACGAAGCCTCTCCTAACATGAAGCAAAATTTTGATGTCGCTAAAAATTGATTTTTAATGTTGTAGATCAACTCAACATTTAACTTCGTCAAGACCAAATCTTTCAGTCCAACTAAGTAATTAATTTTTCACAACTCAGTAGATGCCATCTTCCTTCTAACACCAAAGGGAGGTTATGCCTACTTTTTTGTTTTATGTGCAAACCACTCGTAAATACGTGAATACAGCTATTCAACTACTTAGTTTACAATTCTTAATTACGTATTTTTCAAAAATAGTCTATTACAACCCTGCGTTTTCGCAGAAATAAAAGCCGAATAAAAAAGATTCTAAGACTGTCATTTACCATTTCATCACTCACGGCGCCCGACTAGGTTTGCCATACAATTACGTAATAGTACGCAAACATTGTTAACCCAGCCAAAACAATCATTTAAGTACTAAACTATAAGAATCATGAAAAAACTAATGCTGGCTTTATCCACCATTATCATAACCATCACCTCAGCTCAAGCTCAATTTTCTATGAGCGGAGAGGTCAATGCCAGATCTGAATTCAGAAATGGATTTAAAAAACCGATGACAGAAAGCCTTGACCCAGCGTTCTTCACAGAACAAAGAACCAGACTATATGCCAACTACAAAGCGGACGAATATGAAGTGAACATAGCACTACAAGACATCAGAATGTGGGGAGCAGACGGAATAGTAGACAAAACCTACGGCGGCTCATTTGGTATCTCAGAAGCCTGGGCCAGATACTACATGACAAACAAAGTTTCTGTGAAATTTGGTCGTCAGATCATTTCGTATGACAACCAAAGAATGTTCGGCGGACTAGAATGGGCCATGCAAGGTCTCAGACACGACGCCGCGCTATTCATGTATGAAGATTCACTTGGACTCAAAGTACATGCGGGAATAGCCTACAATCAAAACCCTGTGACAGGTGCAGAGCCAGTGAGGCTTACTGGCACCTACTATCCATCATTTACTGGAAACGGCCCATACCACGCCACAGGCAACTACAAACACATGGAATTCGCTTACCTCAATAAAAAATATGAAAAAGGCAGCTTATCTGCTTATCTGATTAATGATGCCAGACAATATGGCTTAGAAGATTCAGTTGCTAATAGACAGACTTATGGCTTGATGACCATGAGAAAGGTAGGTGACATCAAACTTAATGGCGAATTTTTCTACCAAGGAGGTAAAATTGCCCTGAGCGACTTGAGTGCCTACATGTTTTCCGTATCAGCTACCCTCACAACCAGCGCTACGCCACTGACTATAGGATATGATCATCTTTCTGGTCAGGATGTAGAAAGCGGCAAAAACACAACCTTTGCTCCCCTGTTCGGGACAAACCATGCCTTTTATGGTTTTATGGACTACTTCTATGTAGGTAATGGCAATAGCAATTCAGGATTGCAAGACTTGTACTTGAAGACAAAATTCAAAATTGGGAAAGGAGCCATTCTTGGACACTTTCACCATTTTTTAACGGCCAGCACCATCTATGAAGCAGATGGGATCACGGAAGCTAGCGCTTCTCTGGGCACTGAACTGGACATAGTCTATGTTACTCCTTTAGGTAAAGTAGGCACCTTCAAATTGGGTTATTCACAAATGTTCGCTTCAGACAGCATGGATATCATCAAGAACACAGCAGAGTCCAACTCTCTTAACAACTGGGCATGGGCTCAACTGATCATCAAACCTAAGTTTCTATAATCCACCAGCAATTAAAATCTAAATCAACATGAATAAGTTAACTACACTCTTTACGCAAATCATAGCTTTCTTCGGTCTAACGACAGTAGAAGCTTCATGAATTTAATATTTCTTTTTAAACCATTGATATGAAAAAACTAACGATTCAATATTTGATGTTTTTGGGTGTGCTGACCCTGGCCATCGTGGCAAGTCAAATTCTCATCCAACGTACCATTTCTGACAGTAAAACGGATTCAAGAATTATCAACATCTCAGGCCGACAGCGAATGCTCAGTCAGAAAATCAGCAAAGCTGCTTTGAAGCTTCCATTGAGTAAAACCAAAGAAGAATTCAACAGAACTAAATCTGAACTGACAGATGCAGCCAGACTTTGGACTGATTCTCATAAGGAGCTCAAATTCGGTAATGAGCGTTTAGATGTCAGCGAAATGAACGAATCTGTATTTCTAGAGCGGTTATTCACACAAATACAGCCCTATTTTTTATCGATCAATGAAGCGGTTTCCGATCTTGACTTGTACAATTACAATCAGGTAAGCGAGGGCGATATTCCTGCAAAAATGGAAGAAGCCATTCAGGTGATTGCTGACCAAGAAAAAGACTTCCTCAAACTGATGAATGACATCACGTTCGAATATGATCGGATTGCTACAGCCAAAGTGGAAAAATTGTCCACATCGGAATATTACTTGCTGGCTGGCACATTGCTCTTGATCTTATTAGAAGCCATTTTCATCTTTCGTCCTATGGTGAAAACATCCAAACGCAAGGACCATGTCATTTCAGAGTTCAACGATTACGTGCAACAGTCCATTTCAGCCTTGGGACAGACTCATCAAGAGAAAGAATTAGCTGACGATATCATAGCTGAAGCCAATGAGAAAATTGACGCACTTTCAACAGTGAACAACAACCTGCGTAAACGTATCAAACAAACTAAGAATGAATATGAAAAGAAGCTCAGTGAAGAGATCATTAACTATACTGAAATTAGTGAACTGAACAATACCTATGAAAGCAGAATTGAAAGATTAGAAAAAGAACTCAAGAGAATAAAGAAAATCGCATGATTGAACCAGCCGTGGTTAGTGAAGGTGAGGTATACCATAGACTTATAGCCTCACTTTATTTCTTTATTTAGGTGGCAATGAAAGCACGAATTCATAGCTCTTCTGAAGGAATTTAGCCGCAAGAGCCGTATTGTCCAGCATCGAATCCGGTAGGACCACATAACCCCTCATCACAGCACCATAAGATTTAAAAAGTGATGATTGATACGTTTTGATAAATTCTTCACCGTCTTCTTTTGACAATCGGATTCCTAACTCACCAGCTTTATTCAGTTGAGAAAACATATAGCCATTGACAGAGGTGAATAGCATATTTTTCCCCTTTAGTTCAAAATTTGAATTGGAAGCAACCAATCGTTCGTACCGTGCTATTCTATCTGGATCAATCATTGATATTAAGATAGTTAATATTCCCTACATTTTCGATTTCAAAAAATCGGCTAACCTATTGAATACAGACCCCCAACCATTGTAAAAGCCCATTTCTTCTTGCTGCTTACAATACGCTTCAGTTTCATGTACACACTTGAATGTAAATTTGGTTTGCTCTCCCTTTGCTTCAAAATAGGCCTGAATTTCAACCCCTTCCGTCATGGGTTTGAAATTAGCTGTTGAACAAATTTTTTCGAATTCTACAATTTCTGTGTACACACCTTCAGCCATAAACACCTGACCATCGGGCATAGTCATCGCGTATTCCCACTCCCCTCCAACTCGAAAATCGTGTTTATTAACCTTGGTCTCCATGCCTTCTGGCCCCCACCATTGCGCCAGATGCTCAGGGTTGGTCCAGGCCTCCCATGCCAAGGATATAGGTGCATTAAATACTCTTTCCAACGTAAGTGTGCGACTATCCGCATCATTTGTTTTGCTCATCATCTAGATTTTTAGTTTGAAGTTTATTAAGATACTTTTCGAAAGAATCGAGTTTCTCATCCCATAGATTACGGTATTGTTCCATCCAAAGAAAGGCTGGAATCAATGTCTTGGGCTGAATCATACAAAAACGCTCCCGCCCTTTTTGCTCAAAATCAATGACTCCACATTCTTTGAGAATCTTCAGATGCTTGGAAATCGCTGGTCGGCTCACTTCGAATTTTTCCGCTACAGCATTTACCGTCAACGAATCCTCAGCGAGTAACTCTATAATATCCCTTCTTACAGGATCAGCAATCGCTTGAAATATGTCTCGTCTAGTCATTAAAGTAACCGTTTGGTTACAAATATATATGTAACTAATTGGTTACACAAATATTATTTTCAGAAAAACGAAAAATTGACCTATCATAGCTGTATGAATCGCTCGATCACACTACTACTGCTTATACTGACCATGCTTTTTTGGGCGGTCAATTTCCACATAACCAAAATCGCTTTGGTACATTATTCTCCCATGGCCGTGGCCTTTTGGCGGTTTCTTTTTGGTGTGATCATACTTATAGGGGTGCTCGTAGTTCAGTATGGCAAGGGACTATCCAATATTAGAATTTCTCTCAAAACTTTTGGGCTGATTTGCCTGGTTTCATTCTTTGGTATATTCCTAACCATTTACTTTTTCAATAAAGGACTACAGACTGCAAGTGCCGTAAGTGGATCATTGATACTTGCCACAAGCCCAATCATGACAGCTATCTTGGCTTTCTTTTTTCTGAACAGACGATTCTCTCCTATCCAGTTGTTCGCCATGACCATAAGCATCACAGGAGTGATCATTCTACTGGTGAAAGGTGATTTCACCAGACTGATAGCCATGAAATTAGAAACGGGAGACTTGTATATCTTGGGCATGGCACTGGTCTTTTCGCTTTCGCAAATCCTTGTAGACAAATACTTGTCGGGCATCAATAGTATCTTGATGACAACCATCAGTGTAATCATAGGTTTATTGATGTTTGCAGCTGTGTCTACACCAGAACTGCTATCCAGCCCTGTCCCAGACGAATGGCCGTTTTGGGCAAGTGTGGGCTTTATGGGCATATTAGGTACGGGTGTGGGCTATGTGGCTTTTTATCATGCCGTAGTCAAACTGGGAGCAACTACCACAGCACTTTATGGCAATTTGATCCCGTTATTTACAGTGCTATTAGCCGTACCCTTCAAAGAAGAAGTTCATGCATCGCAGCTGATTGGTGGATTGGTGATTGTTTTAGGGTTATTACTGTTTGGGCAATCGAAAAAGAGGTAGGGCGTATCCAACGAATGGGTATAGCCAAGGACTAAAACTATTATCTCAAGCTAAATAGTTAGATCAATCTTAGAAAAAAATTTTGACATCGGATTTGGAAAATACACTTTCCCATATTGCGGTTAATCTTGGCTCTTTGATTTTGTCACATTCGACACTTCTATCAAGCTATCATTTTTTATGATTTGCAATTTTTCGTTTCCAAGATAAATAATTGAATCATTTCCTATTTCATCAATATTGAAGTAATGCAGTTTAGGTCTTTCTGATTCTTTTTTGAAAAAAAAGAATCCTACCACCCCTATAAAAATAAGGCCAACTGCAATAACATATCTGACCCGACCACTTTCGCGACTATTAATTGGGTCATCCACAACTACTAAACGATATCCTTTTTTGGGAATGGTTTCTAAAGCAACATTTTCAATTTTGTTAGTCTTTAGGATATTCCGTATTTTGAAAATATTTTTTGTTAATGCCTTCTCACCACTTAATTTATTGCCGTCCCAAATTTCCCGAATAAAAGTTCCCTTCTCAACAAGTTTTCCATCATATTCAATTAAAAGCAGCAAAATCTTCATTACTTGATTTTCAACTTTTATCACATTTTTTATTCCTTCTTCTTTGATTATCAGCTCATCGGTAGAGCCATTTATCTCAAGATGTGAGTTCAGTTTAACAATGTTCATGGCCTAAAATTTAAAGGAATATAAAAAGGACTTTTATAGGATAGTCAATTGCATCATTCAAATATTTCTTCCCATAAATTTATTTGAAACTTTTAAAACTTCCATGATGAAATCTGTTCACCTATCATTACTGTCATTGTTAATCCTGTTAATATTTGAGATACATAGCTCTTATGCACAAAAAACACTTACAGAAGAATTTACACTAGAAACATCAGACGGAATACAACTAGCAGGACAAATTGACTACCCGAATAAATCCGGACGATTTCCTTCGGCTATTTTAATTTGGGGTAATGGACCACATACCCGAGACATGGAAATCTCCGGGTCGCCAATCTTTAAGCAAATAGCAGACTCTTTATTGAAATTGGATATGGTTGTTTTAAGAATGGATAAGCGTGGTTTTGGCAAATCCAAAGGAGATATATCGAAATCTGAAGGGAATTACACGACACATGATCTGGTAAATGACTTCAAATTGGCGTACAACTATTTGAACCATCATCACGCAGTTGATACAGGTAATGTAGGGTTAATTGGTCATAGTGAGGGAAGTATAATTGCACCTATATTAGCTACTGAAGTATCGGGTGTTGATTGGATCATTACTTTTGGATCCGTTGGAGTTTCAGGAGCTGATATTACCAGAGCGCAAAATAGATTAAATAGAAAAAGGTTGGGGATATCTGAAGAAATTTCAGAAGCTATTGAAATTGTTTGGGAAGACTACATAACCATGATAAAAGATGGTACCGTTAAAAATGATTCTATTTATTATGATTTGGGGACAAGGTTTTTAGTAGCACATGGTTTAAATAAGGATGACAAACGAATTACATATAAATTTATAGATCAGCTTTTGGATGAGTATAGAGGCAAATGGTATCAGTATTTTTATAATACGAATGTGACGGATTTTATACGAAAAATAGAAAAGCCTTATCTGGTTGTTTTTGGCGAAAATGATATACAAACTAGCGTAGAACTAAATCTTATTCCTATAAATCAAGCACTGTCAGAAGCCGGAAACAAACATTATAAAATTGTTGTTCTTTCTGATGAAGATCATTTTTTTCTACGCTCCAACAATAAACGAATGGAAAAACATGAATTCGGCAAAATGAAAATATCTGACAGACTCATGACAACAATTAGAAACTGGCTATTGTTTGAAGGTATTTGTAAGGTATACCAATGAATAAATTTTACTGAAAAAGATATATTATTCCATTAGTATCCTACAGAGCTAGTGTACCTTCTTATCAAGTTTTGTTTTATCCTTACAGGGCAGGAGAGTAAAGTTTTCAAAATGGATCCTAATTGAATCTTTATTCTTTGATCAATTTCACATAATTGAGCCCTTCATTCGTATGTAGAGCCACGTAGTATAAACCTGGCGCTAAGTCCTCAACCGAAAACGAAATCTGGTGGAGTCCCTCTCCAAGTATGGCAGTCCGAATTTCCTTCAAATGTTTACCTTCAGTATCAAATAGGTTGAGATGAGTTCGGGTGTATTGCCCAATATTGAGCTCAATGTTAATCTGATTTCTCGTGGGATTGGGATAAACTGACAGCTGATGTATTTCCTTCTCGATGTTTAGCAGTATCTCATCATTCGCATCGTTTTCATATTTATACACCTGTCTGCCAGTTAAGAAAAGGGTAGAACCATCAATCATGAAAAATCTATTAAATCCAGACTGGTCTTCTACAGATACATCCTCCCAACTATCACCTCCATCATGCGTTTCGAAAAGAACTGTTCTTTCTTGAGACGATCCTCCGGTCCATCCAGTTTGAGCATCTTTAAATCCTATGGCCTGTATATGATCCCAGCCCGACCGAACAATTTTGGATGTCCACGTAAGTCCTTTATCCGTGGATTTAGCAAAAGTTATATTTGGTGTTCCCGGGTTTGACGCCACAGCACCAAAGAAATTTACTGTATCAGGTGTTTGGATTTTCCAAACATAATCTCCCTCATTTTTTGTTTCATGGACGTTTTCCCAGCTTTCACCACCATCAGTAGTATGAAGGATGATGCCCCCATTTTTCGCAGACTCACGATCATCACATCCGGTGACGAAACCTTCCATATCATCTATGAAAAAAATGTCTACCAGACACGTGGCGTAGGCACTCATGTCATAAGTAGTCCAGGTTTCACCCGCATCGTAGGATTTTGACACAAACGGAGGAGCCTCCGAAGAATAAATACCGCACATATATATGGTATTAGCCGAAGGAGCGGATAAACCACAGGCACCTGGCACACCACCTTCTGCGAAATCAAATGGTATGCGGTCTGAAATGTCCTGCCAAGTCTCACCACCATCAATAGTTCGATAAATACTCGTAAATAGAGAACCAAGATATCCGATTTGCTCTGTTGAAAATTCTATACTTCGTAAGTAGCTATTAGCTTTAAAATTCAGCGACCATGTCGCTCCGCCATCTGTGGTTTTGTAGACTTCTTTTATCGAGTTGACAGCCCATCCGTTGGTTTTGTCCAGAAAGAATACATCGTCATATCTAGACGCCAGTGGAATATCTGTTGTCTTCCACTGAGCCAAGCTGAAGTAAGGGAATGCGAGAATGGCGATAAGAAAGTACTTGTACATGATATGACGTAAAAAAGAAATGTGAAGTTAAATCTAGCCAATTCTATCAGAATAAAGGAATCAGCTGGGTTTTATTAAAAGTTTTATGCATGTCCAGTCTTACAAAAGCTTGAGGTCATCCAATTACAACAACTAATTCTTTCACTGACTAAGGTTCATGATTATTCTTTCTCAGGATTTTCATCAAGCGATTATTTATAATTTCTGACACATTCCACAAGTACAATTTAGGATCTGTTGTGCTGTAGAACTGAATCATCACAGCATCAATTTCTTCGTGATAATTGGCAAAGCTCTGGTAACCAGGCACCCAGCCGCCATGTTCATATTCATAAATGGAGGAATAGATTTTTTTTTCTTCCCCTTCAAACAATGATCCATCGTTTAATGCCCTTAGGAAAATCCCTACATCTTCTGCAGTGGCCAACATACCACGTTCGTCAGACTTTAAATCATAAGGATGTCCCAGATGATAGCCACTCATGACACGATCTAAATTCACTTCAGATAGTGAGCTGAATGTGTTTTTTAGATTTAGAGGAATTAAAATTTCTTCTTGTATGAACTGGAAGTTGTCGTAACCCAATTCTTGATCCATGATCTTGTTGAGCAACAAGTAATTCGTGTTACAATATTCATAATCCTCTCCAGGCTTAAAGTTAGCTGGTATATCCAAAATCAATGCGAGGTTTTCCTCATAAGACGCTGGTGGGGCCGACCAATAGTTTGGAGCGTTCGTAAAATTGGGCATTCCGCTTCG
Organism: Reichenbachiella faecimaris; assembly: GCF_900176375.1. Taxonomy (GTDB): domain Bacteria; phylum Bacteroidota; class Bacteroidia; order Cytophagales; family Cyclobacteriaceae; genus Reichenbachiella; species Reichenbachiella faecimaris. The sequence goes on from NZ_FWYF01000001.1 coordinate 1,122,089, forward strand.
ATGCTGAATCATCAATCGCAAGGTGATTTGGTCAGCGTTTTCAATTCTCCCTTCTAGCTCTGGTAAGTAGTCAGCTACCGTTTTGTCCAAAGACAGACGGCCCTCGCTTACCAATTTGGTTATAGCCACGGCATCGTAGAGCTTACTGATACTCGCAATTTTGAACAAAGCGTGTGGATCTGCCGAAATTCCCTTTTCTCTGTCGTGCCAACCTGCTGCATAAAACCCAGGGGCTTCGCCCGTCTGATCTACATAGACAACCATCCCTTCAAACCTATGATCAATCGCCTCTTCAAGTTGTGCTTCTATGGTATCTGGCAGTGGTAGAATCCAAGCCCAAACCAAGATCCATGGCACATAAAACAGGGAGACAGGCGTACCAATGGCGAGTATGATTCTGAGTATTTGTTTTTTAGTCAATCTCATTGAGGGTAGCAATATAGTAAAGGATTGTATAGGTTTTTAATCTTATTGAAATACTTCACGAGCATCCGAAAACGCTTTGAATTCTAAAGGGTTCCCGCTAAAATCAAACACAAACATAGTAAGTTGCTCACCAGTTTTTCCCTGATATCGTGTTTGAGGTTTGACTACAAATTCTATTTGTTCGATTTCGAATTTTTGACGGATGAACTGGAATTCTTCTACACCAATCAAACAGCCAAAATGAGGAATAGGCACACTGACACCATCAACTTTCCCACAATAATCCAACACTGGAAAATTATCACTTACATGCGCTGACAATTGATTTCCAAAAAAATCAAAGTCAACCCATGATGCAGTGGATCGTCCTTCTTTGCAACCTAGAATCTCCACATAAAACTTCCGTGTGGATTCAAGGTCTTTTACTTTAAATGCGTAATGAAATGGGTTCATTTTTTTGATCTTTTATTTGAAATAGCAATAGTTCACCACCCCAACAGTTCCTTCAACTTGGTATAACCAGTGGCGCTTACCACCACTTCATCTCCATTTTTGAGTTGGGCGAGGTGGGTCTCTTTGCCGTATTTATCGATCTTTCCGATTTGTGATACTTGCACTATGGATGAACGATGTACCCTTACAAACTTCTTGGGATCCAGCACCTGTTCCAGATGTTTCATGGTTTGTTTTTTGAGGTGCTTGCCTTTAGCAGTGATGATCTCTGAATAGTCGTCCTGTGCGGCAATTCGGATAATTTCGTCTGTGGGGATGATGTCGATTTTTGTACCATCTTTCACTACCAGTCGATGTGCGGGTTCTTGCAAGTACTCTCGCACCAGTGATTCTGTAGCTAAAGGAGCAGTAGTTTGGCTGATCAAAGTTTTGGCTTTGGCCAAACCATCTTCAAACCGCTCCCTATTATAGGGCTTGAGTAAGTAATCTGCTGCATGCAGTTCAAAGGCCTTTAAGGCATACTGATCGTAGGCTGTGGAGAAAATAATTGTAGGTGGCTGATCTATGAGTTCCAGCAACTCAAATCCCGTCAATTTAGGCATTTGAATGTCCAGAAAGATCAAATCTGGATTTTGAGCTTGAATGAGTTTGAGGCCGTCAAAACCATTCTCTGCTTCACCTGCCAATTCAAAATCTTCATGATCTTTGAGAAAATGTTTGATCACTTCTCTAGCTGGAGGTTCGTCGTCTATAATAATTACTTTATAAGCACTCATGGTTTACTATTGGTCTAGTTGAGGAATGGTCAGTTGTACTTTGAATTCATTTTCTTTCTTATGTGTCTGCAGCAAATCTGCGCTTTCATAGATCAATTGCAGCCTGCCTCGCACGTTTTTCAAACCTATGCCTTTACCCTTGTGAGCGACCGAATCGTCTTCCGTGCTGTTAGTGATTTCTATTTGCAAATGCCTATCACTATAGGCAATATGAACTTCAATGGTACTGGCAGAGGTACTTTCATAAACACCATACTTGATGGCATTTTCTATGAGCGGCTGTAGAATTAAGTTGGGCAATTTGGCTGATTCAGGAATGACGTCAGCACCTTCAAAGTTCACCTCTAGTTTTTTCCCAAACCTCAATTTCTCTATTTCTAAATAAAGTTGAATCGTCTCTATTTCCTGGCTAAGTGATACCAGTTCTGTCTCAGAATGTCCAATCGTATATCGCAGAAAGGAAGACAGTTTTACAATCATTTCGTGTGCATCTTCTGGTCTGGTGAGCGTCAATGAGCTGATGGAGTTGAGACTATTGAATATAAAATGGGGATTGATTTGCGCTTTGAGCATGCTGAGCTCAGTTTCCTTTAATGTGGATTCCATCTCAATCTCACGGATCTGTTTTTCTTTATAATTTTGATAAAAAATCAGAAGATAATAGATCAAAGCAACCAAGAGGTAATAGATGGCACCTAAAGCCACGCGCCACCAAACATCAACAATAGATGCCTGCCGAATAGAAGTTGGATATTCCAATAAATAGCCTGTGATAAAATAGCTTGTAGCCAGCCATATAAAAATAAGCAGGCCTCCGGCCGCCAGATGACTCATGATAGCATTCCATAGATTTCCGTCAGTGAGTCCCGTGAACCTTACGACAAACCAGATACTCAATCCAACCAAAGCAAAACCACAACCATAAACAATAGCTTCTACAAGCGCAGGAGACCAAATCACTTGCTGTCCCCAATGCAAAAGCATGGTGTGGATAATGATAAGTAAGAGCCAAAACAGTCCGTATACGAGTATGTGCTCTCTGTTTTTTAGAATAGGGTTGATCATGGGTTGGCTCAGTAGTTTTTAATCTCTCCTCCTCCAAACAAAACAAACCCTTTGATTCGTAGTCGCTTGTTAGTTCCAGATTCGGGAGGTTTTACGAATTTCCGTTTGTCTGCCAAAGCCCCAAATATAGCTGTGACATCCAATTGAATTTCCCAGTCCGATGGGACGATAAATGTGAACCCTCCGAAAACTGCCAATACTTCCAGAGTGTGATTGCCCTCAGCCAATTTGGAGCCTGTCATATCATAACTAGCTCCTCCAAATACAGCACTGGTTTGACCACCTTTGAATTGTTCAGACCTGACTTTCACTTCTCCACCACCCATGATGTTCGAGTCATTCAGATAATCAAAAGACTGACCAGATACTTTTCGCTTGAATTCAATTTTCCTTTTATTCAACAATAAAATACCCGCAGCAATCATAAGACCAGGCCAAAAGATCCTACTCAAACCAATGTTGATGTGGTACTCCTGCCAAACGTAGGTAGCTATGATGAAATACATGGCCCCAATAATCATAAACAAACCTGGTAGTTTGTTTGATTTAGTGGCGTATAAAACAATTCCAACGACCAAGACAATCCCTTTCCAATTGAACGCTAAGTTTTCAACAACTACGGGCAGAATATCAAAATTGACCAATAGGAATATTCCGCCAATAATGACCAGAGCTAAGCCTATAAGGTTGGATCTATCTTCGAGTTTATAATGTCTCATGTGTTTGAATTCTGATCTACAAGATACGGCGAGTTGTTCGATTTTTAAAAAACACCCAGCGTGCAATGAGCACCTGGGTGATTGAGTGTTTGGTTATTCTGAGTTTATATTTTTAGACGAAGTTTTTGACTTCTCCACCACCAAATAGCACGGTTCCTTTGATAAGTAATTCCTTGGTTGCATCCGTCTTTACTTCGGCCGACAATTTTCTACTGTCGCTATAGCCTCCAAAAATGGAGGTAACCTCCAGGCGAACATTCCAATCTGAGGGAACGATAAAATTAGCTCCACCCATCAATATCAGCACATCTATTTCTTGCGTACCTTCTGCCAAGCCACATTTACTTAAATCATAAGTACCTCCGCCCATGACAGTGGTTACTTTACCTCCTCGAAATTTGTCTGAAGTGATCGCCATATCACCACCACCAAGCACAGCTGTCACATTGATATGGTCTGAGTCATTGGGCACTTCTTTATCATTGCTATCTGCAGTAAAAACATGCGCGGAAACTAACGGGCTTTTGCTTTTTCTGCTGAGAATAACCAGACCAATTACTATGAGAAGAACTGGCCAAAAAAGCTTTCGTGTATCATACCAATGCCAATTGAATTCATAAGATAAGACATCAGACATGATGAAGAAGCCCCCGACAGCCATCAGGATAATGCCTGGGCTTTTGTTTTCTTTTGTAGAAAGAAATACTGCGCCTATCATGATCATGATGCCTTTCCAATTGAATAAGTAATAAGAGATTTCGTAAGGAATCAGATCCAAATTGTCGAGTAGAAATAAGGAACCCAATGCGATGAGAATAAGACCAAGTATCCCTGACCGAGAACTGCTAGCTGGTGATTTTTGTGATGTGCGTCGTGACATGGTATATGAGTTATTGATTATGACACAATTTTACGTCGCATTTGTATCCAGGCATATAGCGAATCGGTAAATCCGGGTATAATATCGGCGAAACCGGATTTCGTCCGTATTATTCCCTAAGGGATTTTAAATTAAGGTTTGTTTTGAATCAAACAAACCCACGATCATGAGTACTCTTCGCCTTATTGCTTCTTTAATGAGCATACTTTTCATTTCAAGCCATCATAGCATAGCTCAACCCTTAGGACCCAAAGGGTTTGATCAAGTGTACAGCAAACGATTAGATAAACAGCATAATGAATTTGACTTTTGGCTAGGCAACTGGGACGTAACTTGGCAAAGATGGGCAGGTGGTGATGCGTATCAACCCACCAACATCAGCCAGCATCGCGTCTTTGCGGCACTAGATGGCAAAGCGCTTATTGAAATGGCCTACGAAGACTCAGTAGTCAATAACAGCAAAACAGCAGGGTTCAGCATTCGCTATTTTGACGATAATCTTCAGAAATGGGTCATGTTTCAGAGTTGGCCTGGAAAAAACAGCACCAACTTCTCCTCACTTCAAGGCACTCATCATCACAAAAGAATCCAATTGTACAAAAACGGAATAACCACAAGGCCTTTTCGTGGACATCCAATTGGCACTTCCTATATCAATAGATATACTTTCTCAGACACTCACCCAGAGTCTTTCAGATGGGAAAGCAGCATATCACTAGATAGCATGGAAACCTGGGCTACACTAAGCATAGCTGAAGGAACAAAAATTCCAGATTTCACCTCACTACAGGACGACAGCAAACAATGGTATACGTTGGGTGATAAATACAACTGTAGTGACAGCATACTGGCACCTCTCCAGCCCTATCTTGGCACCTGGAGTGGTGAGATTAGTTATAAAGATGGCAAGCAAAAGAGCAAGTACAAAGTAGAGCGCGTCCTAAAACCATTTCTGAGCAACTGTGCTGCTTTAGGCTATCAGATCAACTACAAGGAAGGAAAGACACAAAAGGAAATTATTTTCGTAGGCTATCTGACTGCCTCGGATCAATGGATATTCTACACGCTCAATGATCGCATGGGAGAAAGCCATAAGACCTTCTTCTCTGAACAAATGAGCGACGAAGTAGTTTTTACTAAAAAAGACACATTGGATGTGACGAGTTCAGGCAACCTCAAAGCATTTTCATGGAAAGCGAACCAACCCAACAAACAAACCATTGAAGGTGCCATCCCGGATAAGAGCTGGTCATTTAAGATGGAGCTTATGAGGGAAGAATTGGATTAAAACATGTCCCAAGCTTGTTTTTACCATAGATATCGTCCAACTAAAATGAGTATGCACCGCAGTTGCTAGAAACTCCTAGGTGTCTGGTTGGCAATGTCCTTTCAGATAGCTCACTTGGCATATTCATTTTAGTGTTTGTTAGATTCTATTATGTGAGAACTTGATTGATTAGGGCGACACTAAATATTGAAAGCAAAAACCATCCAATAAATCCTTCTAGGATTGCTAGGTACTTTGCAAGACCCCTAGTTGGGATTTTACCAAATCCTAAAGTTACGAATGCATTCAAACTTAATGCCAGCGAATTTATTATTCGATGTATTCCTGCTAGTATCTTTTGGGAACGTTTTGTTTCTCTGACTTCAGTAGCACCATCATCCCAATCCGAAGGAAAAAACAAATAAAGAAAAGCGAATCCGAAAATGACATAAAAAGTAATCGTAATTGCTAGAGCAGGATCAGTTCCATGTTGAGTATATACTTTCAATAGTTGATACAACTTCCAGCGAAAAAAATTTCTAAATGATTTGTGGTTTAGGAATAACGCTTCATAGCGTAAAGTTTGTAGATTTTTCATCTCCACGTATACGCCATTGGCTGATTCCAAATCTCCTCTACTTTTATAAATCTCATATAGCTTTTGATAAGTACTTACTAAAAGTTCAAAATAATAATACGATGAAGCTTCTTTCACATTTCGGCATCCGTAAAGTTGTAAATAACCATCGCGCTGTGCTGCCTGCTCATCAATATTGGTTGGATCAACAAACTCTCCCCCAAATTCAAACCCATCTGACAAATTGCAATAATCATCGGTAAACCTTGTTAAACACAATCTATTGCCATCTAGCTGATCCCATGGTATTAAGTTTAATGTTTCAGAAAATCTAAGATCCTCCAAGGACATGTAATTCAACTGATTCCCAGTGACCTTTAATTTTTGAACTTCTACATCGTAAAGGTCTAGCACTCCATCAAACTTATTGTTTAAAATTTCTAATTCAAGAAATGCACCATATATGCCACAAAAATTTATACTGTTAACAAGGGTGTCATTTAGGAATTTGTTGCCTCTAAGTAGCAACTCGTATTCCGTTCCAAATGAAGTGAATTTAAATTGAGGGAAGTATGAAAAATGAGTTTCGAAATCAAATTCTGGAGAGTTCTCACAATCAAAAAGCTTTTTATCCCGAAAAACGTTATTATCAATTTTAAATCCCAGTTCATTTTGTTTTATTTCTACCTGAAAAAGCTCATTGCCGCTGATAGTATGTGTTCTCTTAATGGTTTTAGCATCTTGGGCTAAAGTATTATTGTTTATGATTAATGACTCAAAAATTGAATCATTTGAAATGATCATTGGATTACTAAACGTATTGTCCCAAATTGATACACTGTTGATTTTGGAATTAACTATTTCCAATTGTTCAACTTGGCTGTTGGCGATATACACACTAGTTAGTGTACTATTTTGAATTTTTATTTTGACATTTTTCGATCCCGAAAGAGAAATACCTGTTAAAGTACTGTCACTAATAATTATATGATTACTGTAGTCATTAAGCACTAAATCCTGAGAATAAGTTGATTCAAAGTTTAAAAGGACAAGAAATAGGAATAAACATCTCATATGTATACTTATTGAATCTAACGACCGTATATCACGCACCAGTGCGTGATATACGCTCAGTGTTTTTTCAAATCTAATGGATTTTTATTTTATTCAGACCCTTCACTGCTACATGGGTATAGATCTCTGTAGTCCTTAACGAATTATGCCCTAGCAAAATTTGAATCTGCCTCAAATCTACAGCAGCTCCTTCAACATGGCCACCACATGATCCTGCTGTTTTTGTGTAATCTCAGGATAGATGGGGAGTGATAGCGTTTTGGCCGCCATGGCTTTGGCCACAGGGAAATCATTTGCGTCAAATTGCTGGTATGGTAGCAATTCTGGTAAGGACAGAGGGTTGTGAATTTGGGTGTCTACTCCCCTTTCGGCCAGCTTTCTTTTTAGCTGATCACGATCATTTACCTGTATGGCATAGACATGAAATACATGCCTGTGATGCTCAGCTAAAACAGGAAGCTCTACTGGCAGACCAGCCAATTGCTCATTGTAATATTTGGCCTTTGACGTGCGTGCTGCTGTCCATTCTTCCAAATATTTTAGTTTTACCTGCAATACGGCAGCTTGAAGTGCATCCATTCGACTGTTTCGCCCTTCGCGCAGGTGATGATGTTTTTGCTCCTGTCCATGATTGCCTATCAGCCTACAACTCTTCGCCAGTGAATCATCATTGGTTACTATACCCCCAGCATCACCAAAAGCTCCTAGGTTCTTGCTAGGGTAAAAGCTAAAAGTGCCTAAATCACCAAAAGTCCCTACTGACTTTCCATTGTATTTGGCACCATGAGCCTGTGCACAATCTTCTACAATTTTTAAATTGTGATTCTTAGCCACATCTGTTATTTCGTCCATTTGTGCAGGTCTACCATAAAAATGAACAGGTATAATTGCTTTGGTTTTTGCAGTAATTTTCTGTACAATATCCGTAGGATCTATGGTATAACAGTCGGGCAGAATATCTGCAAAAATGGGCTTTGCACCTACCGTGCTTACTACCTCAGCAGTAGATATCCATGACATGGCTGGCACGATCACTTCGTCTCCAGATCCTATTTCGAGCGCTTGTAGTGCTATCTCTAGCGCATCCGTCCCGTTGCCACAAGAAATACAATAATTGACTCCCACATACTTGGCAAAATCACTTTCGAATCTCGACACTACTGCCCCACCCACATAGTGTCCTTCTGCTATCACATTCGCCATTGCCTCATCTATTTCTGATTTGATCAATTGGTACTGAGATTTTAATTCTACAAAAGGCACATGCATAGGGCAATCATATATGATTTGACACAAGATTATTCAAATTATCATTAATGGGTTTCATTTTATGTGTTTTCTTAATTCAGACACCCGTCAAGGGGACAGTTTATGCCCTAAACCCCTCTTAGCTCCAATCCACCCCCATTCAGCTAAATAAATTCATCAACTCTTGATTTGTTTTTAGCCTTATAGTGTCAAAAAAACATACGAATACAAGTGAGAATGAAGATTAGAAACATTTTGAGCCTTGGCCTGCTCGCCTTTATTATTATTTCTTGTCAAGAAAAATATACACCTGCCACATACAATCAAGGGATAAATATTACTCCTAAACCTCAGGAGCTTATAAGAAATGAAGGTCAGTACGCTCTGGATCATTCCACAGTATTTGTAATAGAGGAGAATGAAGAGCTAAAGCAAGTGGCAGACTTTTTTGCACTTAAATTGAAAAGATCAACAGGTCTTGAGCTCAAAGTACAAAAAGAAGCAGCAGACAACAATTTCATTTCACTCCAACTAGAACCTATCCACTCAGAAGAAGGCTACACACTGGACGCATCCAATCAGGGCGTGACTATTAAAGCCTCATCGCCAAAAGGCATCTTCTATGGGTTGAGTACTTTGATGCAACTATTGCCCGCAGAAGTAGAATCCGAAACCCTTGTACAAAACATGGATTGGACACTTCCGGCTGTAAGCATAAAAGACAAACCCAGATTTTCATGGCGAGGATTCCATCTTGATGTTTGCCGTCATTTTATTTCGTTGGAAGAAGTCAAAAAGCATATTGACATACTCTCTATTTTCAAAATCAACAAATTTCATTGGCACTTGACTGAAGATCAGGGCTGGAGAATAGAGATCAAAAAATACCCCAAACTTACCTCAGTGGGTGCCACCCGAACAGAAGCTGATGGCTCAACGCACGAAGGATTTTATACCCAAGAAGAAATCAAAGAAGTAGTGGCCTATGCTGCTGCGCGATACATAGATGTCATTCCAGAGATAGAAATGCCAGGTCATGCCCTGGCCGCATTGTCTGCTTACCCAGAACTTTCATGTAATGAAGGCACATACACCCCTCGAATCATCTGGGGAGTAGAAACTGATGTGTTTTGTGCTGGAAAGGATGAGGTCTTTACTTTTCTCGAAGATGTCATTGAAGAAATTATCCCATTGTTTCCATACGAATATTATCACATGGGAGGTGATGAGTCACCAAAGGATAGATGGGAAACCTGTCCTCGATGCCAGGCCAGAATCAAGAAGGAAGGTCTGCATGACGAGCATGAATTGCAGAGTTATTTCATGAGTCGGATGGAAAACGTGCTCATGCAGCATGACAAGAAAATGATCGGCTGGGATGAAATACTGGAAGGTGGCATCTCTGATTCGGCCAATGTGATGTCCTGGAGAGGTGAAGAAGGTGGTATAGCTGCTGCTAATGCTGGCAATGACGTGGTGATGGCTCCAGGTGCTTGGATGTACCTCGACAAGTATGAGGGCGACTATAAAATTGATCCTGTGACTATTGGTGGTTTCTTACCGATCAAAAAAGTGTACAATTACGAACCCATTCCTGCGGATATTGATTCATCAAAAGCACATCACGTACTGGGTGCCCAAACGACACTTTGGTCAGAATACATATACCAAGAAGAATTGTCCGAGTACAGAATGTATCCACGAGCACTGGCACTCGCAGAATTGACCTGGACAGCCAAGGAACAAAAGGATTACAAAGATTTTGAGCAAAGACTCAACAATCAAATGGTGAGATTGGACGGGCATGATGTAAATTATTACATCCCATTGCCCGAAGGGCCTACTTCTCAAGTCGCATTTATAGACAGTGCTGTTTTGGCGTTTAGTACACCACGTCCTGTTGCACGAATGGTTTATACCCTAGATGGGTCTGAACCAAAATTATCATCGCCTGTTTATACTGAACCTTTGGTATTCGAATCGGATGTTACTGTGAAAATTGCGTCTGTTTTGCCACAAGGAAAAATGAGCAAATCCCGAGCCATCAAAGTGGAAAAGCAAACCCTTGCACCTGCACTTGGCACAAAGCCAGTCAGGCCCGGATTAATAGCTAAAACTGCTTATGGTAAATTTCTAAGTACAGAAGATCTTGAGGGTGTAGCACAGTGGAGTGAAAAATCTTTAGACTCTTTGAGCCAAGCCAACTCGACGCTTTATTGGGGATTTGTCATAGACGAAGAGCGGTTTAGAGCAGAAATTATTGAGGGCTATATCGACATCCCAGAAGATGGAGTCTATTTCTTCTCCAGCAATCAAGATCAGGTATGGATCGATGATGTACTCGTGGTGGACAACGACGGATTCGTGAAACGATTCTCTCAGAATGACGGATCAAAAGCGCTAGCCAAAGGCCTGCACAAACTTAAGGTGATTTACCTGAATAATGTATTTAGAGGCTGGGCTTCTGACTGGAATACAGTAGAAGTTCAAATCAGAAAGTCCACTCAGGAAGACTTTAGGACTGTTGCCTCTGACATGCTATTCAGAGACTCAAAAAACAACCTACTGACGAGCAATCAGTAGGTTGTTGGCTATTTTGCTGCTGGTTCTAAAGCATCAATAATTTCTTGCATTTTATTGCGGGTGTATTTGCCCGAAGTGTGGTAGATGATCTTTCCTTCAGTATCCAGCACATAGAAATAGGGCACGTCGTTTCCATCAAAATTCAGAGCTTGTTTGTACTGCCTCAATGTCCCTTTGTAAAACAAAACCAAATGCTGAAGTTCTGGCGCTACCGTCTCTTGCACCTTTTTCATCGTGCTCTTGTAAGCCGCTCGCTTCGCTCCAGTAAACATGGGAATAATGTACAGCTCCATGTCATATTCGAAGCTAAAAAGAGCATTAGGGTCGGGCTCAACCAAAAATTGATTGTACATAGGATTGAACCATGAACCAAGGTCTTTTTCTGATTTTTTCGAAAAGGCCAATGCAATCAAACTATATTTCCCTTTCAAATCAGAAGGAATATTTACTGTATCGTATCGCAAACTTTCTCCCTCCATATCTGGAAAAATATCTCCCATTTGGGCAGAAGCTGCTCCTGTAGTCAGGATCAAAAGTATAGCTAGCAGATTTTTCATATTGGTATTTTTAATCTTTAAAAAAGGTGACTCATTTGAATCCCACTAAACTAATCATTCCTTGATCGAGTATCTGCACTTTAAGTCCACAAAAAAGCCGATGAATATTCATCGGCTTTTTCGTTACTAGTTTTCCATTTGCTCGTCAAGTGCTGGCCGCTTGTCTCTATTCACCAACTCCCAGGCTGTATAGAATACCAGTCGTGTCCTTTTCAGATATACGTCTCTTTCGATTTTCTCTACAGTGTCTGTTTCTTGATGGTAATCGTCATGAGAGCCAGTGGTGTAGAAAATCACAGGGATCCTATTCTTGGCAAAATTCCAGTGATCCGATCTGTAATAGATCTGCTCGGGATGATTTTCATCATTATATACATAGTTCAATTCCAAATTCGTATAAGTGGCATTGGCTTGTTCGCTAATTTCATGTAGTTGAGTAGAAAGCTTATCCGAACCTACCAGGCATACATAATCTTTACCTTTATAGTTTTCATTATCATTTCTTCCGATCATGTCCATATTCAAATTGGTCACAGTGTTTTCTAATGCAAATACGGGATGATCGGCATAGTACTCAGAACCTAACAATCCTTTTTCCTCACCTGTAAAAGCTAAAAAGAGCATACTTCTTCTAGGCCCATTGCCATCAGCCTTGGCCGTGGCAAAAGCCTCCGCCATTTCCATAACACCAGCAGTACCTGAGCCGTCATCGTCTGCACCATTGAATATCTTATCCCCTCGTCTACCTAAATGATCATAGTGAGAAGTAACTACTACCAATTCGTCTTTCAGGTCAGAGCCTTCCAAATAGCCCATTACATTCTCCGAGTTTATTCTTTTAATGTCTTTTGCCACATCAAAAGACACCGGCTTTGCTTTTACTTTTTTCAGATCAGATACTGACCCAGCATCTTTGATCTCAACTAGTTTCTCATAAGTTTTACCCGTAAGGTCTTTCATCAAACTAGGTGCTACAAAATACAACCCAACAAATTTGGGCTCTTCTATACCCGTATCCACAGTCATTCTGCCAGACTCATAATACCCTCTATAGCTAGAAATCAATTCCTCAAGTATTTCGTCCTTTTCAGTCCGTACAGCTAAGGCCAATTTCGCCCCCTTTTCTGCTGCTATCCGAGAAAGCCTCACTGCTTTTTGATAGCTATTGGGTGTAATCATAAGCACCACTTTGCCCTGCACGTCCAATCCTTCATAGCGTTCTTCAGCCCCGTCACCTACAAATACCACATCAGCAGACACCTCTCCATTGGTTACACCACTACCTACAAATATGATCTTGTCGAACACTTCGTATTTATTCTTTCCTATGATTAAATCAGCTTTTCTGATCTTTGTTGAAATCAAAGGCACATTTTGGTAATAGCTCATCTGATCACCTTGCTTGACAGGCGCCTTTAGCCCCAGCTTTTGAAAATGGTCACTCAAAAGTGCTGCAGCCATTTTTTGGCCTCTCTCACCCGTTTCCCGACCTTCTAAAGCATCAGAAGCCAGGATATTAAGTTGATCCATCAGCCCTGCTTCTGTTATGCTATTTCCATATTTTACAGCTAATTCGGATTTTTGAGCCTGAATATTCAGCGCTCCTAAGGTTAGCAAACCCAAAAGTATCTTTCTCATAAAGTCAATATTTAATAATTACGCGAAGATAAAAAACGACTTGACGTCTGAATCAATTTTTATACCAATGGTTAAAACACCATAAAAACGGCAGCCAATGCAGTCATAATCATGACAAACCATCTAAAGTTCTGATCTGAAACCTTTTTAATGACTTTAATTCCTAAATAGGCCCCAAGGGCAATCATAGGTAAAGCCGTCAGGTCGAGAAGAAGGGAGTTTAGTGTGATCGTTTGCCAACTCCAAATATGAAAAGGCACCTTGAACCAATTGACGGCCAAGAAGAACCAAGCTGCTGTACCTATAAATTCGTTCTTTGGCATGCGCATAGAAAGTAGATAAAGCGCCATTGTGCTACCTGCCAGATTGCCTACCATAGTGGTGAATCCAGCTGCAATTCCCAGAATCATAGCAAACCACCAGTAATCTGGTATTTTGTCTTTGCTCACTTTCTCCAACCAAACCATGATGCCCAGGCTGGCAAAAATAATGGTGCCCATGATGGTTCGAAAAAGCTGATCATCTATATAGTTGCCAGTCCAAGTCCCCAAAAGCACACCTACTATTGCCCATGGAAATAGTTTGATTAAATACTTCCACTCTGCATGGCGATGATAGTAACTTACGCCAAATACGTCAGCCATGATAAGCAATGGCAACATCAGCCCGCTAGACGCCTTGCCTCCAAATGTAGCTGCCAACAATGGGACGGCGATCATTCCCACGCCATGTACGCCAGTCTTTGACATACCTACAAGTATGCCTATCAGCATAAAAGTGACTAATGAAACATAGGTTAAATCGTAAGAAAAGAGTGAAACCACTGGAGTATTTTTGTGGCGAAGATAACTGGCTAGATCCGATTATTGTTAGTACACCAGAAGACAAAAAATAATGTCCCTTTATGAAAATATAACTATTCCAAGATGAAGTTTTAAGTATAACTGAACTTTTCAGGAAAACCATGGCTCTGTCCTAATCTTTATTAAGAATTACTATTTTTACCTAATGGCATATTATTGTAAGATAGTCTTAGTACAAATCTTCAGTTTGCGCCACTCTATAACTAGCTGACCTAACAGAACAAACTAACACCAAATTGCACTTTTATCATTTAAGCAAAAGCAAATAAAACAATTCAGCTATGACAAATGTATTCCGAACCCTCAGAGACGATGAAATAGAAATTGTAATGAATGCTCCCGCCATGGTGGCTATGCTTGTTGCAGGTGCTGACGACGATGTAGATAAGGATGAAATTGCAGAAGCCATCCATTATGCTACTACAGCCAAACATAGATATGACATGTTGGGTGAATATTTTGAGGATGTAGCTAACAAATTTGAAGATATTTTCAAAAACTATATCTCTGATTTACCTACAGATTTGGATACAAGACAACACACGATCACCTCCTATCTCAGACAGCTTAATTCAATATTGCCTAAAGTAGACCCAGAAGTAGCCAAACAAGTACACCAATTTTTACTTGACATTGCAAAGGTGGTGGCAGAAGCTTCTGGTGGAGTTTTTGGAATTAAGAAAGTAAGCAAGGCTGAAGCCCAGTGGCTGTCACTTGACATGATAGACAAGCCAGCTGATTATGAGATGATGTAATCATCTTCATTTCCCCTTTTATATAAAATCACAGCCATCATTGCAACTATTTGAGTGTAGTGGTAATCTATAGTCTAGATATAACCAAAAACTCAACTCATGTTCAAGCACAATCTTATCCTGACCATCAGGAACTTCAAGAGATTTAAAAGTTCCTTTTTTATTAATCTTTTTGGACTTTCTACTGGGTTAGCTTGTACCATGCTCATCTATTTGTGGGTGTTGGATGAGGTCAATACAGATAAGTACCATGCCAATGATGAACGCCTCTTTCAGGTGATGGAGCATCAACAGTATGCCGAAAACATAATGACTACCTGGTCTACTCCAGGCATACTAGCCGAAGCTTTGAAAGAGGAATTTCCAGATATAGAATATGCGGCGACCACGACTTGGGTAAACAAAATGACACTTACCTATGAGGATAAGAACCTCAAAGCCGAAGGCTGGTACACTGGTTCTGATTTTTTTAATATTTTCTCCTACGATTTGCTCGAAGGTGATACAGATCAAGTCCTCTTAGACAAAAATAAAATTGTAATCTCGGATGCACTTGCACTTAAAATTTTTGGAACAACTGAAGAGCTTATTGGCAAATCGCTTCAACTCAATCATGATGAATCCTTTCTGATCTCAGGTATCTACAAGAAGATGCCTGCTTCGTCTAGCACGATATTCGACTTTGTCATTCCATTTGAGAAATTCAAAGAGGCCAATGAATGGGTCACTCGCTGGGGCAACAACGGGCCACGAACTTATGTGACCATCAATCCTGGCGTGGAAGCTGACGAGGTGACCAACAAAATCGCCGAGTTTGTGAAAACAAAAAACGAAGGTTCAAATGTCTCCTTGTTTTTGAAAAAATACTCTGACAACTACCTCTATGGCAGATACGAAAACGGACACCTGACAGGAGGACGTATAGAATATGTCAAATTGTTTTCCATCATTGCAGTTTTTATATTATTGATTGCGTGCATCAACTTTATGAACCTATCCACAGCAAGAGCATCTCGCCGTGCCAAAGAAGTAGGTATAAAAAAGGCCGTAGGCGCGCCAAAATCAACCATCATCACCCAGTACATGACAGAGTCCTTGATCATGTCTTTGATTTCATTTGTAACATCCATAGTGATCGTCTATTTATTCTTGCCCCAGTTCAATGACATCACTGGAAAGGAAATATCAACAGCCTTTGGCCTCAACATCCTATCCGTATTTTTTGGCCTAACCATTTTCACAGGCATCATTTCAGGAAGTTACCCTGCCATTTATTTATCAAGTTTTACTATAGTGAAGGTACTAAAGGGAGATATGAAGGGCACTTTGGCAGAACTATGGGCTAGAAAGGGGCTGGTGGTTTTTCAATTTACACTTTCGATAATTCTCATAGTTTCCGTACTGGTTATTTACAAACAGATTGATTATGTGCAATCCAAAAGTCTCGGTTATAACAAAGACAACATGATCTATTTTTCTCAAGAGGGTAAAGTGGAAAAAAACGTTGAGACTTTTCTTACCCAACTCAAATCCATTCCTGGCATCGTATCAGCAACCAGTACGGGGCATACACTTTTGAACAGAAACAACAACACTTCTGGATTAGAATGGGAAGGCAAAGACCCAGATGCCAACATTCTTTTTGAAAACGTAAGAACCAATTATGGCATATTTGAAACCCTTGGCATGGAGTTCAAAGAAGGGCGACCTTTCTCCAGAGCATTTAGTACAGATACTACTAAAATCATTTTTAACGAGGCGGCAATCAAAGCCATGAACCTGGAAAACCCCATTGGACAGACGATCACTCTTTGGGAAGAAAATAAAATGGAAATAATTGGAGTGGTCAAAGACTTCCACTTTCAGTCTCTCCACAATGAAGTAAAGCCTCTGTTTTTTATACTGGCTCCTGAGAATACCTGGCATATCATGGCACGAATTCAGGCTGGTATAGAAAAGCAAACCCTGGCAGAGCTCAAGACATTTTATGAAGATTTCAACGCTGGATTTGCCTTTGAATTTGAATTCATGGACGAAACTTATAAAGCTCACTATGCCGCCGAACAACGTGTATCTACTTTATCCAGGTATTTTGCTGGAATGGCCATTGCCATATCTTGTCTAGGGTTATTTGGTTTGGCAAGCTTCACTGCAGAACGCAGACAAAAAGAGATTGGAATCAGAAAAGTGCTAGGTTCCAGTGTCATGAATATTGTCTACCTACTTTCTTCAGATTTTACCAAACTGGTTGGCTTATCCATTCTGCTGGCACTTCCCATAAGCTATTATTTGATCAGTGATTGGTTAGATCAATTTGCTTTCCGCATTAGCCTAGAGGCTTGGTTTTTCATTGGTGCTGGCTGCTTATCTCTGCTCATTGCCTGGCTCACTGTGGGGTCTCAGGCATTGAGAGCAGCTCATGTCAATCCAGCTGAATGTTTGCGAGATGAATAAAGATTTTTGATTGATGGTTATATTGAACGGCTGCTTTTGGCAGTCGTTTTTTTATTCCATCTTATATTTGTTGAAATTGAAAGCCAATGTCCTACGATGAACCTGTAATGAAGCAACTACTCCGGTCTATTCCTCAAGAGGGAAAAGTAGAGTGGATAGGTATTCGAAAAGAACGCAAGGCCTTACCTATAGCAGTAGAACAAGTAGAAGCAAAGGAAAAAACAGGTTTAGAAGGTGATCACTTCAAAGGCAGTCTATCAGGAAAAAGACAAGTCACCCTGATACAACAAGAGCATTTAGAAGTAGTAGCCAAGATTCTTGGCAAAGCATCAATTGACCCGTGGCTTACCCGTAGAAATATTGTGGTATCAGGTATCAACCTGTTGTCGTTGAAATCTCAGAAGTTCAAAATTGGAAATGCAATTTTAGAAACATCTGGAATCTGTGCACCATGCAATCGCATGGAGGAAAACCTCGGACCTGGTGGCTATAACGCCATGAGAGGCCATGGAGGCATCACTGCCCGAGTTATAAATGGTGGGGGAATAAAGATTGGAGATGCCATATCTCTGGTTTAAATATCTCTTTTACCCATTCTGATTAATACCTGCATTCAACACTCGGAAACAAGTTCAACATTCTTCAATTCCGGTTTGTCTCTTCACCAGATGATATTCATCTGATACTATTTTATAACTATTCCACGTTTTGTTATAAATTTATACAGCAGAGTGAAGTGCCCTAAATTAATCACCGAGCAAACACTGTAGTTCGTCGAGCAATCGTTTTTTTATCTTTCATCAAAACTACTTTTGAATTCCATCCATTAGATTATTCCTGAGTTTAATTAATTATGACCAATTGAAGATTATGACGATTACGAAACATAAGGAGAACAAGGCCAAAGAAAGAATGCAGCAAATCTTTGATCTTTTTACTGAGTTATCCTCTGACCAGTCCTACCAGCTCGACAAGGTACTAAAGCGAGCGACCGAACTTGTGGAGATGGATATTGGGATCGTTAGTCAAATTAAAAACGGTTTTTATGAAGTAAAGGAAGTGTATTCGCCAGAAGGTGTAGGTATAGTAAAAGGTCAGGAATTTGAGTTGAGTGACACCTATTGCAGCCTCACCTTTGCCAGTAGCCGTTTGGTAGACCTCAATCACATCGGAATATCCGAGCATGAGGGACACCCGTGTTATAAAAATTCAAAGTTAGAGGCATACATTGGAGTCCCAATTATGGTAAATGGCGCGAAATATGGCACACTGAATTTTTCATCACCCAGCCCTAGAAAAGTTTATTTCAATCAATTTGACAGAGATTTTGTACTATACCTAGGTCAATGGCTCAGCCAGCACATCACCCGATTGGAATATGAAAAAAAACTAAGTAAGAAAAACGAACAATTGCGTACACTGCTAGACGAACGTGAGAAATTCAGTGCTATGCTCATCCATGATCTTAAATCACCCCTAAACAACTTGAGTGGTTTGCTCGATATATCCAAAGCCATGACTGACGATCGCGCGATTGCTGACATGATGAAAGATTCGCTCAATCAGGCTTTTGGGCTGATCGCTGATCTTCAGCAGATTAACCAGCTGGATCAAGGGTTAGTAGAATTTAAACCAGCCCCTCTCAATGGTGTGGATATTGCTAAATCTGCCCTAGATCAATTTGCTGTAAGTGCGCAACAAAAAGGTATCAAAATGACCCTTAAAACGACTGAAAAATCTAACAATATAGAATCTGATAGAAAGTTGCTTTGCAGCACATTGAATAATTTGATATCCAATGCCATTAAATTTTCGGAGCCGAACTCGAACGTTGAATTGAGTGTATTTCAGAAAAATGATCAGCTGCACTATAGAGTAAAAGATGAAGGCCCAGGCATAAGCCAAGAAGATCAAACCAAACTTTTTGGAAGATTTCAACGACTGACTCCTCAACCCACAGCCAATGAACACTCATCTGGATTAGGTCTGTACATCGTTATGGAGAATTGCAAAATCCTTAATGGAAGCATCGTTGTAGAAAGTGAACTCAATGAAGGAACAGCCTTCACTGTATCAGTTCCACTTAAAGTGGAAAAAGATTAGCGACAACAAAAATCAGTTGTCGCTAATCCAAACTAACATCAGTCACTAAACATAAATATCTTCTCTTGTAACTGGGAGTTTTCTAATGCGTCGGCCAGTCGCATCAAATATGGCATTGAGTACGGCTGGAGCCAATGGTGGAGTGGCTGGTTCTCCCAATCCTGTTGGTGGCTCTTCACTAGGCACAAAATGCACCTCAATCTCAGGCACCTCATCTATACGAAGCAACTTGTTGTTATGAAAATTGCTCTGCTGAACAACACCCTTTTTGATCTCAATTCCGCCATATTTCAAAGCAGACAGGGCATAGATAATACTGCCTTCTACCTGTCCTCTACCTAAGTGAGGATTCACCACAATCCCACAATCTAAAACACTAGTAATTTTTTTGATCCTAATGCCCCAATCAGAATCATTCTTTTCCACCTCAACTATATGAGCACAAACGGTATTGGCAAAAAAGTCCTCCATAGCAAAGCCCCTGCCTACGCCAGGAGCCTGGGCACTTGCCCATAACTTTTCTTTGTCCAAATAATTTAATACGCTGAGATACTTCTCTCTAATCTGTATTCTATATTCCTTGACTATCTCATCAAAGCCCTTCTGCTCAGGCCGATTTGGCCTGTTGAATTTTACGTCCCCAATTTCTCGTGCCAATAATTGCTTCCTAAGCTCAACAGGATCCTTACCTAATTCATGAGCTACCTCATCTATAAAACATTCCTTGCCCATGGAGCTGGAATGCACCTGAACACTCCGCCAAGCCCCTTGATGAACCAGTCCATCTACAGCATTCAAATAAGTGTCCAAATGTTCTACGTAATAAGGCTGCTCCCATAGGTGATCTCCAGAGCCATAATCCACTGTTTTGATCAGCTTGACTTGCATGCCTGCGAACTGATCTTCTTTGAGTAAAGCACTAAATCTTGATTCCTGATAAGGATGGAAATAGTCATGTTGAATGCCATCTTCCCGACTCCAAGTCAGCTTTACAGGCTTTTTGATTTGCTTAGAAATGTATGCCACTTCAATAGACGTGTCTGGATAATACCTTCTCCCAAATGACCCGCCAGAATTCTGTGTGTACACTTCTATTTTGTCTTCAGGAATATCGACTGCTTTGGCCACGTTTAGCACCACACTACTTGCATTTTGGGTGCCTACCCAAATCTGGCATGTGTCCCCGTTGAAATGCGCTGTGGCATTCATGGGCTCCATCAAAGCATGCGTCTGATGTGGATTGATATAAGTAGCTTCAATTTCACGATAGCCTTCCTCACGCTTCAATTTTTCGTAGTTACCCTGGGTATAAACGGGGTTTTCAAATTGATTTCCTGCCTTAGAAAATTCTTCCTCTATTTTTTGATTACTATTTGACACATTCTCTCCCAAGTCCCATTCTACCTTCAGTGCCTTTCGCCCCTTGAATGCAGCCCAAGTCGAAGTTGCTACCACGACCACACCCTCCTGAATGTGATTCATATCCTCAGCTGGTTCGAGTGATGGCATGGCAAACACTTGTATCACTCCATTTACTTGTCGTGTTTTTGAGTCGTCAAAAAACTTGAGCTTGCCCTTGTAAACTGGGCACTTTTCGATAGAAGCATATACCATATCGGGCAAATCTACATTGATACCATAGTTGCCTTTTCCTACGGCTACTTGATTAGTTATCAAATTCCTAATGGGTTTACCTACAATCTTAAAATCGCTTGATTTCTTGAACTCCACATTTTCTGGTGCCTCTAATTTCGAAGCCGCTTCTGCCAATTCTCCAAAGCTCAATTTCCTATCTGTGCCAGTCTCCCAAACGAATCCGTTATCAACTGTCAACTGACCTTCAGCCACCTGCCAACGATCTGCAGCAGCAGATTTGAGCATTTCTCTCGCCGTAGCACCCATGCGCCTCATCAAATCCCATTGATCTTGTATCGTGCCACTCCCTCCAGTGGTCTCTCGAATAACGCCAATGAATTTTTTGTCATATCCAGCTCGTTCTACTTTCACTTTTGACCAGTCTGCTCCTAACTCTTCAGCCAAAATCATGGGTAAACCTGTCCCAGATCCTTGACCCATTTCATGAGCAGTTAGCTGAAAAACGATATTACCTTTCAGGTCAATACTTAGAAAATGATTCAGTTCAGCCAAGCCAGATTCTCTTTCTCCTTGTATCAAATTCGCCATACTTGGTATGGAAATGGCCAGCATCAAACCTCCCCCTGCTAATGAGGTCACTTTCAAAAAATCCCTTCTATTCGTTTTCATGCCTCTTGTATTTTAGCTGCTGACTTGATAGCCTTCATAATTCTTGGGTAAGTGCCACATCTGCAAATGTTGCCTTTCATAGCCCGATGGATTTCTTCATCAGTTGGCTGGGGAATTCGCTCAAGCAGAGCAGCTGCAGACATCATTTGGCCAGTTTGGCAATAGCCGCACTGTGGCACATCTATTTCCTTCCAGGCCTCTTGCACGGGATGGTCTCCATTTTCAGAAAGACCTTCTATGGTTACCACATCTCTGTTTTGTATACGTTCGATAGGCACCACACATGAACGAACTGGTGTTCCATCTATGTGTACCGTGCAGGCGCCACATTGCGCGATTCCACAACCGTATTTAGTTCCGTATAATTTGAGCTGATCTCTAATGATCCAAAGCAAGGGAGTATCCGCATCTGCTTCTACAGTCATTTGCTTTCCATTGATGTTGAGTTGATGGGTTGCCATGTTAGTTCGTTGATAATTGGGTTGAAGATTGTAGTGTTTCGAAGTCAGCCTTGTTGCCCCAAGCGTTTTGGATATAGTTGATGACTTCTACTGTCTCCTTTTTAGAAATAGAAATGGGCCACATCCCACCCGCATTGGGAGATCCATTTTCTATCAGATATCTGGTACGGGCAGTAAAGTCAGGTGTGATTTCTGTTCTTGTCAAGCTGGGATAGGTTCCGCCTAAACCTTTGCCGTCTGCACCATGACAACTCAAGCAATTAGCTATATATACTTCCTGGCCTCTGGCCCACTCCAATTGCTGCTCATCTGTCATTCGACTACAGGCACTGGATATAATCAGCGCCACAAGAAAGATTGCGTTCGTCAGTTTTGGTTTCATGTTGAGTTCTTTTAAAAAAAGGTAACGCAAAATACAGACGAAGTAAAACCACTCCCTACGTACGACAGAATTAGGACGATCAATGACAGGTGGATAAATTAGGCTTCATAAGGTGGGAAATACTATATCTTCATTTTTTTGAAATGACGAACTAGCATAACATGATAGATTTTTTTAGTGATTCAAATAATTAGATCTGATGAAACTAAAAACCTTCTCTTGATAAATTATTCCCACACAAAGGAATTGTTGCAAAACAGCATTAATTTAAGGCTTTAACCCCTGTCAATAATGAAATACTACGATCCGCAAACGCTTTCCTTCCTTTTGTCTGACGTGCATCATCTGGATGAATTACTAAAATCAGAACGATATGCCGCCTATGACAAGGCCTCTATTGATTTACTGCTAGATGCAGTCAAAGATTTTAGCGACACAGCCCTCTTTCCTTACATCCAGGAAATGGATGAAAAACCTTCAGTTTTCAAGAATGGCCGCGTTCACGTGCATGAGCAGTTTGGCCCCATATTGAAAAAAGCAGGAGAAATGGGCTTAGTCAGTGCTGCCATGAATGAAGAAGGCGGTGGTTTGCAAATGCCAATGCTCGTTGTCAATGCGTTGTATTTCATCATGGAAGCCGCTAATAATCATGTGACGGGCTACTTGGGACTTACGGCTGGCGCAGCCAATGTGATTCTGACCTTCGGATCGGAAGCACTGAAGCAAAAATATGTGCCCAATATGCTCAGTATGCAGTGGGGCGGTACCATGTGCCTGACAGAGCCACAAGCTGGAAGTTCACTGTCTGACATTACAGCTTCTGCCAAACCACTTGACAATGGTTCTTATTCCATCAAAGGGCAAAAGATATTTATCTCAGCTAGTGATCATCAATTTGCTGATAATTTCATCCATTTGGTATTGGCGCGAATAGAAGGTGCACCCGCTGGTACCAAGGGCATTTCTCTGTTTGTGGTTCCACAGTATCACGTGAATGACGACGGCTCAAAAGGAGAGTACAACCACGTAGATGTGGTTGGTGAATTTGTGAAGTTGGGCCAAAGAGGTTATTGTACAAATCACCTGAGCTTTGGGGATGGTGGCGAGAGTGCTGGTTACCTCATTGGCGATGCCAACCATGGATTGAGTTATATGTTTCAATTGATGAATGAAGCTCGAATCGCCACAGGTCGAATGGGCACGGGTATTGCCTCCGCAGCCTATTATGCTTCTTTAGAGTATGCCAAGGAACGGCCACAAGGCCGAAAACTCCAAAGTTCTGGCAAGAAAGACCCAACAGCAGAACAAACACTCATCATCAATCACCCTGATGTGAAGCGCATGCTCCTGCATCAAAAGGCAACAGTAGAAGGCTGTTTGAGTTTAGTATTACAATGTTCCTATTACTTGGACAAATACGCTACAACGTCTAGTGCTGAAAAAAACAAGTACCATCAACTCACAGAAATTCTCAATCCCGTGGCTAAAACTTACCCCTCTGAGGCTGGTAAAGATGCCGTGGATACTGGTTTACAAATACTTGGTGGCTACGGCTACATGATGGATTTCATCCTCCAGCAATACCTAAGAGATATTAGAATCATTTCGATTTATGAAGGTACGACGGGCATCCAATCACTCGACCTGCTGGGTAGAAAAGTGACAATGAATAAGGGTGAGGCCTTGCAGTTGCTGGCAAAAGAAATGGAAAATACAATTTTGGCAGCAATGGAAAAAGAAGAATTAAAAGGTTACGCCATAACACTAGGAGAAAGCTCACAACTCATTCAATCCTGTTTAGGGCATTTGGTTCCTTTTGCTATGAAAGGCAATCACGAGAAATACCTCGCTGACGCCACCCTCTTTATGGATCTGTTCAGCACGATTGTGATCGGCTGGCAATGGTTAAAAATGGGTTTGGCGGCTTTGAATCAATCTGACGAAACTTTCAAAGCTGGCAAATTGAATACGTTGGACTATTTCTTCAAGTATGAAATGTCCAGATGCAAAGGATTGCAAAAAACCATTTGTAGTGATTCAGAAGTGACAATCAATATGGGTGAGGAGATGTTTTGATAATCAACCAAAAGCAATATTTAATAAAAAGTGTCATTTCGACTTTACAGAGAAATCCTCTTTGCTAACCCTTCTGCATTTTCCTTGTAGGCGGTTGATCGACTGACAAGATATCTTCATTGCATTACGATATGACAGTTCTCTAAGCAATGTCACCCCACCCGCTTCAGATGATACTGGATGTCCATTTCTTTATTGAGTAGTCGTAGTTCTTTGCCCCAAAACCAAACATCCCAATGGGTATCATCTCTTTCGAAAATCACCTTGTGATGACGGGTATTGATGACAGATTGGCCTTGATCTCGAATACCAGTAGTATCTGAAATGATATAACTGCCAGTATCATCAATGGTCATGAAAGTTGTTGGTATTTTCTCTGGAATACCATCTTTCATCATGAGAAACATCTCCCACTTACCAACCACTTGTTTTTCAAATTCGGTAAATGCAGGAATTTGCTCTACCTTCATGAATTTTAGTTCTATTCTCCTATTCATTTCATCCCTCCCAGCCAACAGCAGATGGTCTTTTACTCGCTGCGCTTTCCAAGGCGAATTAAACCAGCCTTTTGTATCTGCGCCTTGAAAATAAATCTTGGTTTCCCCCAACTGATACACTCCACTCATATCCCCGGTCGTTCGTGAAACAGAATAGCTTCCATTAGAGTGAATTTGTAAATACGTGGCGTCATCTGACACCACCATTTTATCTCTTAGCGCAGTTTCTAGTTCCCAAAGGCCTACCAAGTCTTCTTTTTGTAGAGGTTGGCAAGCAACTAAAATTATAAAGGCTAGGCTAAAATTCTTCATCTCATTAATAAGCTCAAGATTCTAAACTAAACATTATGTAGGACACTTTGATTGATGGTTGGAATAATTAACGCAATGACTGTCACGGATCGCATAGTCAGACGATTGGGGTTTTGATCAACCCATAGGTCCGCAGTCCAGGCAATCTGCTCCTTCTGACAAGATGCTAGCCCTACGCCTACAGATTATCCGAATACTCCTTCATTATATCAGGTAATGACGCTGTTTTATTTTCTGTCGCATTAGGTCATTCCGAAAAGACTTGATTGTACTTTCAGGAATTGTCTCCCACATCAATCTTTAAAAACCCATACCCTGCGCAACCTTTTGGAATCAATATTTATTTTTGGTTTATAATATAAACTAGTTTATATTCATGCTATGAAAGAAGAACTATCACATACAGAAAGTCTAAAAATCATTAACGAGATGATTTCAGCAGCGAAAAACAACTATGAACAAAGCGGAAGTTTTTACTTCTTGTTGTGGGGATGGGTGGTGATGACCGCCAACCTTGGACATTATATCCTTGAAAAATTCACTTCATTTGAATATCCATTTATTTTCTGGACATTGACTTTGCCCGCAGCTATAGTGGCCGCCTGGTATGGTTCGCGCCAGAAAAGCAAGACCAACATAAAAACCCACTTTTCACGACTTTATGGAGAGGTTTGGGTCGCCATGGGAATATGTATGGTGCTTTCTCTCCTGTTTATGTCCAAGATCAATTTTAATCACTCGGCCATTATCATGATGCTGGCAGGAGCTGGCACCTACTTGTCTGGACAAATGCTAAAATTCAGACCGCTCATTTTAGGGGCATTTGCGCTTTGGCTGGCTGCCATTATTTGCTTCAGTCTACCCATGACAGATCAATACCTGGTAGGTGCGATAGGCATATTGGCCGGGTACCTAATCCCAGGATATCTACTGAAATCCGCAGAAAAATGAAAGGGTTCAGTCCACTCGATCCGCTATTGCATTCTCAACTCAGACTGGCAGTGATGAGCTTGCTCATCAGTCTGGAATCTGCTGATTTTACTTTTATCAAGGAAAAAACAGGTGCCACAGCAGGCAATCTCAGCGTGCAGATCGACAAACTTTCTACTGCAGGATACATCACAGTGGCTAAGAGTTTTAAAGGAAAGAAGCCCCTAACTACTTGTAAGATTTCCAAAGCAGGCATTTCAGCTTTTGAAGCCTATGTGCAGGCACTAAAAAATTATATAGAATAACCATAAACACCAAAATCATGAAAATTAAAACCTTAGTTCTCGCCCTTAGTCTATTGCCATTAGGTTTGGTAGCTCAACCTGATTTCTCAGAATTAGCCAAACAGAAGATTGCCGCGCTCGATATGATGATCGGCACCTGGGAAGGCACTGGCTACATGAATACTCCAGCTGGTAAAGAATCCTCCAAAGTCAAAGAGAATCTTCAATACCAACTAGACGGCACGGTTATCATGGCTGAAGGTCGTGGTACTAAAATCATGGGAGACGGAAGCGAAAAAGTTGTTCACAATGCTCTTGGGATTATTTCCTTCAATCCATTCACTCAGCAGTATCAAATGAATTCGTTTATTGCCAAAGGCATGAGTACCCAAGCCAAACTGGAAATCAAGGACGCCAACAGCGTGGTTTGGTGGATTGAGGCAGGGCCTGCTACTATGCGTTATTCATTAACCATCAAGGATGATGAATGGATAGAAATCGGCGAACGCTCCATGGACAAAGGTGAAAATTGGCAGCAGTTTTTTGAGATGAAGTTGAAAAAGGTAAGTTAATCCTATCAATTCATAGGTCAGGGTTTGAACCCTGACCTATGAAATAACCAACATATACTGGCGCGTTTGCAACGCTTGCCTCATTCTTATACCACCAAATTCCTCACCTTAGCCGACTGCAAGAATCGTTTGTACCAATGTCCAGAATCCTTGATGATTCGCTCTTGCGTATCGAAGTCAGTATGGATAAGGCCAAAACGTTGAGTATAGCCCTCTGCCCATTCAAAATTGTCAAGCAGTGTCCACAGAAAGTAGCCAGTTACATTCACTCCCTCACGCTGCGCTTTTAACACCTGATGGAGATATTGCTGGATGAACTGCACTCTATCCAAATCTTTTATCCGTCCTTCAACAACTGTTTCAGGAAAAGCTACTCCATTTTCTGTGACGATGAGTTCCTTTACTCCTTCGTAAGCATCAAACTTCTTGAGTACATTGTAGATTGATTTGGGGTACACTTCCCAATTCATGGTAGTCAACGGGACATTACGCTCATCAGCATTCACAATCTGACCCTTCATGTATGGAATCATCCAATTGGATTTCACAACCTCTCTGGTATAATTCTGCACACCAATAAAATCAAAATCAAAATGCATGCGACTTTCGTCGTGTGGCATCATGTATTTTTCTACTCGTTTGGCGATTGGCAAATCGTCTAATGGATATCCCAAACCAAGTGCTGGCTCTATAAACAAACGATTGAGCAAGGCATCAAAACGATTGGCCGCTGCTACATCTTTTTCATCATTGGTCATAGGGTCGATATGCGAACAAGAAAAGGTGGTACCGATTTTAGCGTCCTCCAATTCGTTTCTCAAAATTCGAGCACCCAAACTCTGACAAAGTGTGGCATGGTGCATCGCCGACAAAAAATTGCTCATACCCTTTCTACCTGGCGCGTGATAGCCCAAGAAATACCCCGCTCCTGTAAATACCATAGGCTCATTAAGGATCATCCAATTGACTACTCTATCTCCAAAGCTTCTAGCGCACAGTGTGGTAAACTCTTCAAACCAATTCAATATTTCACGATTGGTCCAGCCCCCTTGATCCTCCAGAGCCTGAGGCAAATCCCAGTGATACAAAGTGACCCAAGGGGTGATATTTCTTTCCAGACAGCCATCAATCAATCGGTTATAAAAATCAATGCCTTTCTGATTTACCTCGCCTATACCATTCGGTAAAATCCGAGACCAGGCAATAGAAAATCTATAATTTGGAATGTGCAATTCCCTGATTATATCAAGATCTTTTTCGAAATGTTCATAGAAATTGCAGCCGACATCCGCATGTGAACCGTCCTTAATCTTCGAACTGTTTTGCACAAATTTATCCCAAATGGATACCCCTTTGCCATGTATATTGTGTGCTCCTT
Organism: Reichenbachiella faecimaris; assembly: GCF_900176375.1. Classification (GTDB taxonomy): domain Bacteria; phylum Bacteroidota; class Bacteroidia; order Cytophagales; family Cyclobacteriaceae; genus Reichenbachiella; species Reichenbachiella faecimaris. The sequence continues at coordinate 1,150,684 of NZ_FWYF01000001.1, forward strand.
CGATTTGGTACGCGGCGGTAGAGACTCCCCATTGAAAGTCCTCGCCAAAATCAAACTTAGAATATCCCACTCGTTATGATAATTTCAATTTTAAAAAAGAGAAAAAGCTGGATTTGGTGATCGCTGGTGCCAGCTGTGATTGGATGTGCTCTTCCAATACTTTGTCCACGATGAACTGAGTTTCATCCGGAAAGTGAATCGACACATGCTGATCCGATTTCACCCACTTCCGAATGTTTTTTACATTTTTCTTATTGAGCTTTTTCACGACAGGCACGCCCAGGTCTTTCAAGCCTTCTGCATTAAAGTGCTGCTCATATTGACGCTTCATTGGGATTACCAACAGTTTCTTACTAAGGTAGAGTGCCTCTGCTGGCGTCTCAAAACCAGCACCACAAAGCACGCCCGTAGCTGACGCCATGCTCCTACCAAATTTCTCTGCGTCTATAGGTTCTATTTTTACATTGCCTACATTATAGGCCGTTTTAGTGTGTTTGGAAAATACTTGCCATTCGGCTCGTTTCACCTGAGACAAAAATTTGATGAGCTTATTATCTCCATAGGCAGGTAGGTAAACTGTATAATGCCCTTCGTCAGACATTTCCTGCTCACGAATCTCTGTTCGAATAATTGGCGTAAAAATCTGATCGTCATATTTCTTGAAATGAAAACTGTAGTAGCTATTGCATGGGGCGTAGAATTTAAGCACAGCCCAACCCATGGGATCACTATGAGAAGGTACTGGTACCTTCTTAGAGCGCAAAGCACTTTGGTGGCTTAAGCCAATGCATTTTACACCCTTTAATCGGCAAGCCCAGGCCGAAATAGGCTCGAAGTCGTTGATCACCAAGTCGTAGTCTTTTACAGGACAGTTTTTGATTTCATTCCAAACACGTCTTACCCGATTGGCTTTGTAAGTGGCTAGCATATCCACGCCTCCGCCTTTACCAAAAATGAAACTGAGGCCTTTGTAGGCGTACTTTACCGGAAAGGGCAAGTCGATATCAGCCTGTACACCACTGATCAGTATATCTACATGTGCCCGTTTCATCAAAGCAGGAATTACGTCTTTGGCACGGCTCAAGTGGCCATTACCTGTTCCTTGTATCGCGTAAAGTATTTTCATGATCTGATTGATTAATTTTTAGGTGCTACAATGAGCATTTCCTGAAGCATCTTACCATAGAGTTCTTTTGGAGAAAAGTCTGAGTGATAGTCTGCTTCATATATTTCTTCTGACTGGGTTTCGATTTTCTCAAATTCCTCATCCGTGTATTTGTAGATCGACCACTCTCCCTTTTTGTATTCCAAGGCGGACAGATTCTCAATCCAATCCCCAGAATTCAAATATGTCACACGGCCGTGTTCCGTTTCGTATTCCTTGATTTCAGGATGGTGAATATGTCCACACATCACGTATTTGTATCCATTTTCAGCGGCTATAGTTGTCGCCGTTTCTTCAAACTTATTGATGAATTTCACAGCGCCTTTTACACTATTTTTCACTTTTTTGGACAAAGAGATTCTACCCTTTCCAAAAAACTCGCTGATCGTATTGACCACTTGATTGATCAGGATCAACGTATCATATCCAATCGCGCCGAGTTTGGTCAGCCAGCGGGAATGCTGCATAGTCACGTCGAACACGTCGCCATGAAATACCCATACCTTTTCGCCTTCCAACTCCAATACTAGCTTGTTTTGCAATCGAAACGAACCCACTTTGAATCCTTCAAACTTGCGGAGCATTTCATCATGGTTGCCTGTGATGTAATGCATTTTTACACCTTTCGACATCCATTTGAATAGGTGGCTCACCACTTTCATGTGGCTCTTGGGCCAATAGCGCTTGCTGAATTGCCAGATGTCTATGATGTCACCATTGAGGATAACCTGCTTGGGAGAGACACTACGCAGATAGTTGAGCAGCTCCTTGGCGCGACAGCCATAGGTACCTAAGTGGATATCCGATAGCACCAGAATATCTACTTTTCTTTTTCGAGGCTTGCTGCTCTTCATTTGGTTTTGAATGGAGAGTGTAATGGTCTAATTAAGTTTAGAAGGAGGTTTAGGGTCAGCACCTCTACGAAATGCTGCATCGCGTTAAAAACTCTTGTCTTTGGTCTTTTAAAATTGAAAGACAGCTTGGGATTGGACAAGGACAGGCTCGGTTTTAGTTGTGTTGTGATCATCATCTGCTTTTTGCAAATAAAGCCTATGGGTATTATCTACTGATTGTCAGAGGACTAACCTTTTATTAAGTATTTGAGGTCTGTATTATCGTAATTTTACGAAACAAGGGCCTATTATTAAGAGATGAGCACGTTATTGTCTGGTTTATTTAGGTAATCCCTTTCGGATAATCAAGGGCAGCAACTCTTTCCTCTGGTAGATCACGCGAATTGAAACCCAGTGATGAAGACCATTCATAAGATTTAAACCACAATTCCTGAAACCAAATCTGTGGTTCTTACGATTAGAACAGGAGTACAACTGCGAACTTATGATAACAAGAACCAAATGGTTTGATAGAAAATTCGAAACCATCACAGACAGCTCACTCCTATTAGACATTATCGAAAGATTAGAAGGTACTGGACTTAGAATAGAGCACAAGCTCCACAATAGCGGCAGCGCCTATTTGCAATCCACTGCCAATCACAAATGGTCCATCAAAAAACAGATCGGCCATCTTGGCGATCTGGAGCCCCTTTGGCTGGAGCGCATCAAACAAATTAAGGCTGGCATGGCTGACCTAAAAGCCGCAGACCTGTCCAATCGTAAGACAGAAGAAGCTGCCCACGATGCAAAAAAAGTAAAAGAGCTGATTGCAGACTTTACACGACAACGCACCAAACTGATAGAAGAGCTTAGGGCCTCCACAGCCGATCAACTCAAACACGAATCCAAACATCCCAGACTAGACAAACCCATGAAGCTGGTCGACCTGGCCTATTTCGTAGCCGAACACGACGACCATCACCTGGCTACTATCCAAGAAATGCTGACTGCTAAATAAAACGCTCAAATCACTCAACTATGACCTTCAACAAAACCAATAATCTCGTGGGCTGGCTGCTGTTTTTGTGCAGTACGTCCCTTTATCTGTTTACACTGGAATCTACCGCTTCCTATTGGGACAGTGGGGAATTTATAGCTGCCAGTTATAAGCTAGAAATTCCTCATCCACCTGGCGCTCCGTTGTTCTTACTGATTGGTAGGCTTTGGAGTTTGTTTGCTCTGGGGAACGTAGAATTAGTAGCCTTTGCAGTAAACGCTCTGAGTGCTGTCACGAGTGGTTTGGCTGTCATGTTTTTGTACTGGAGTATCGTCATGATCGCAGACAAATTGCTGAAGAAAATTTCAACTGAACCCTCTCCCTCTTTATTGATGGCAAGTGGTCTGGTTGGAGCATTATCATTTGCTTTCTCAGACTCTTTCTGGACCTCTGCTACTGAGACTGAGGTATATGCCTTTTCTATTTTTCTTACTGCACTTGTATTTTGGGCGATCCTGAAATGGGAAAGACAGGAAGACACAAGCGATCAAAACAGATGGCTGATATTGATTGGCTACCTGATGGGCTTGTCTGTGGGAGTTCATTTGCTCAATCTACTGGCCATTCCTGCTTTAGGATTGGTTTACTACTTCAAAAAGTATCAAAAGACCTCCTTTTGGGGAGGTATAGCTGCCTTGGCTCTTTCCGGTCTGTTTCTCATAGGTATTTTGTACGGACTGGTCTCTGGTGCCAATGTGGCTCAGCATCTAGAAATTCTGATGGTCAATAATTTTGGGTTACCTTTTGGTTCGGGGGCTTTCGTTCTTTTGGTTTTAATCATTGGCAGTTGGATTTATGCCATCTCTTATACGCAAAAAAGGATTTGGGCGAATGCCAACACTTTGGTACTGGCCATGGGTTTCATCATGATTGGGTATTCATCTTATACACTCGTACTGGTACGTGCAGACAGCAATCCTCCCATCAATCAAAACAATCCCAATAACCTCCTTGGACTCATCTATTATCTGAATATGGAGCAGTATGGCACACGCCCACTACTCTATGGGAAACACTTTGACGCCAGTCCAATAGATCAAAAACAAGGCAAGGCCTACTACGAAGTAGGTGAAAACGGCTACGAGGTGAAAGATTATAAAATGGAGTATGTCTATCGGGATGAGGATCAGATGTTTTTGCCTCGTATGCATAGCAATATGATGCCGCAGCATGCAACCGCCTATCGCCAAATGATGGGCTTGATGAAGGGTGAGAAGCCATCTTTTGCAGACAACATCAGGTTTATGCTCTCGCATCAAATGGGTCACATGTATATGCGCTACCTGCTGTGGAATTTTGCTGGGAAAGCCAATGGCACTGAAGGTGCAGCATGGCTTGGTCTTGCAGATACCTTCGAAAAACTGCCTGATTCGGTAACAGGCGATCAGGCCAGAAACAACTACTTCATGCTGCCCCTATTGCTTGGGCTTGCCGGATTATTATTGCTCATCAAGTCTGATAAAAAACAACTTTACATCACGGGCATGTTGTTCATCATGACTGGTCTTGCCATCGTAGTTTATATCAATGCACCTCCCGTCGAGCCTAGAGAAAGAGACTATATTTATGTAGGGTCGTATTATGCATTTTGCATTTGGATTGGTCTGGGTGTGATCAGTCTATTTCTGGTTTTAAAATCAATTCCTAAATTATCCATACGCCAATCTTTGGCGTTTGCGACTATGATTGCACTGGTTATTCCAGGCATCTTGTTGTTTGAAAATTTTGATGATCATGACCGCAGTAACCGTTACCTGAGTATAGATCAGGCCAAGACGATGCTCGCTTCTTGCGATGAAAACGCCATTCTTTTCACAGGGGCTGACAATGACACCTACCCCCTATGGTACGCACAGGAAGTGGAAGGTTTTAGAACAGATGTTCGAGTGATCGTGCTGAGCTATGCGAATGCAGGGTGGTACGTGGATCAGATGTATAGAAAAGTGAATCAATCAGAGGCACTGCCACTGGCTTTGACACAAAAGAATTATAAATCTGGGGGGCTCAATGACTATTTGCCATTGGTCAAAAACCCAAAAATCAAAGGAGCCATTAGCGCCGAACAGTACCTGAACCTGATCGAAAAAGAAAGTAAAGCCTTGCAAGCCAGCACAGGTTTTGGTGACTTGAATACCACACCATCGGACAGTTTTTATGTCAATTCTAATCTGGCTGAAATACGACATAAAGTACCTGAGCGCTTTCATGGGCTAATGACAGATAAACTAGAAATCAAACTCAAAGGCAAAGCACTTGAGAAAAAGGATTTGTTGATTCTGGATTTGATTGATTCAAACGCCTGGAAACGCCCCATCTATTTCAATTATACCTCTTTGAACAGCGTCAATTTCGACCTTCAGAAGAACGTCGTGCAAGAAGGCTCGGCCTATCAACTGCTACCTGTAGTCAACCCAGATGATGATAGTTTGTTGGTAGATGAGGAGAAAATGTATGATCGAATGGTAACTCATGGACTATGGAGAGATTATAAAGAAAAGTCTCCCTACTATACTGATTACTACAAAGGCATGGTCATGAACCAGCGCCACCAGTACAATGAACTCGCTAAAGCACTGCTTGACACAGGCCAAATAAATAAAGCTAAAGAGACCATTGACTACGCATTGGAAGTCTTCCCTGAAAGACTCGCGCCCTATGATCTGTCTCATGTAGAGACTACAAGACTCCTCCTTAGTTTGAATGATCTGTCGCAGGCAGATTACATTGCCGACACACTAGCTGGTCAATCTCAAAACACACTAGATTTTGCTGTGCAATTGGGAGATTTGGATTCCTTGGAGGTGAGAAAAAGCCTGTACACCTTGCATGAACTAGCTATGATGTATCGCATGTACGGTCATACGAGTCGTAGCAGTGAGTTTGCCCAAACCTTTGAACAATATGCCAAAATACTGAATGGATAAACTGAGATTCTAAAATAATTATACCAATCGGTATATTTTTAAAATATTTTGTCTAACATTGCTTTGTTATGCTGACAAAAGCCGAAAAAACGACACAGTTTATATTGGAGCAAGTAGGATCCTACTTCAACAAGCACGGCTATACTGGTACCAGTATGTCAGCTATTACTCAAGCCACAGGTTTGACCAAAGGTGCCATCTACGGCAATTTCAAAGACAAAGAGGATTTAGCCGTTCAGGCCTTCAACTACAATATACGCAGAGCCATGAAGATTCTGGCGGATAAAATGACAATGGAAGCTGATGGACTAACGAGGCTCAAAGAAATCACCCGATTCTTTAGAAAATACTATGCCGCCGAAAAATTACACGGTGGCTGTCCTATGATCAACGTGGGCATTGACTCGCTCAATCATAACAATACCCTTTACAAACGAGTAGTTGAAGTGATGAATAAACTCATTCAGAACATTGCAGATATCATAGAAGAAGCCAAAAAAGAAGGAACCATAAAACCAGAAATAGATTCGGCCAAATACGCCAATAAAATTTACGCACAGATACAAGGTGGTATTTTCATCACCAGCATGCTGAAAGATGAAAGTCACCTTTCAGAAATGATGACTCATGTGGATCAGATGATTGATTCAGAAATGATAGTATAAAAAAATTTGAACATTAATATACCGATTGGTATATTTTAAACCAGAAAAACCATGTTAAAACTTATCCAATTCTATTTTAAAATAGCCGCTGCCATCGCTCCAAAAATGGCAGGCAATCAGGCATTTGAATTATTCCAAAGACCTTTGAACAAAAAGATTAGACAAAAGGAGATATCTTTTTTCAAAGTAGCCAAGTCTTTTAAGATCAAACATTATCTGGAAGACATCCAGTGTTACGAGCTTGGTAATCCATCTGGCCAACTGGTGCTACTCGTACACGGCTGGGAATCCAATGCCGCAAGTATGTCTGCCATTGGGCTCAAATTAGCTGAAGAAGGACATCACGTAATTCTTTTTAATCTTCCCGCTCACGGGTTTTCCAAACTCAGGAAAGCCAATATCAAAATGTGCAAGGAAGTATTTTTGGAAGTGATCAATCATCTCAACCCTAAACAACCTTTCTCCGTGATATCTCACTCATTTGGCTCTGCTGTGACCAGCTATGCCCTGTCCAAAACTACCCATCAGGTAGATCAGTTGATCTTTTTGACTACGCCAAATAGCATCACTAAAATATTTGAGGACTATTCTCATTTCATTGGCATCAATCAGGCTGCTCATGAGCAATTATGCATACGTGCAGAAAATATTCTACATGAGCCACTAGATGGCATAAGAGTAGATCTTCTTGGAGAAAAAATCAGATACAATCACCTGCTTTTGATTCACGATTCCGAAGATAAAATCCTACCAAAAAGCAACTCAATAGACATCTACAATCAATGGCCAAAGTCTGAACTTAAATTGCTCCAACGAACTGGTCATTATAAAATGCTATGGGATCAGAAGGTTATCAGTCTCGTCTTAGATCAATTGTCCAAAGGATCAAACATCAAAAAAGAAAAGAGCCTATATGCTATGGCTTTTTAACTCCCTTGACCAACTACTATATGATCCCCTCTGTGTCCCATGCGATTGGTTCAGAGGGGATACTCATTTCTGAGTATTTTTATAATTTCTCTGCTTAAAATTAAATTTCTATTTTGCATATCATGGGCTAGTTCATATCTTGTAGGTCAATCAACATTGCAAACTATGGGTTCTGCTATCAAAAAAATATTGAGCATATCTTTTCTACTTTTTCTAACACACATTTCTTTTGGTCAACAACAGGAATTTAACCAGCTTTTTAGTCAACTTCAGGCAGCTGTAGGTATAGTAGAAACCAGCAAGTACAAGTACGAACCTGAATTGCTTTTTGAGCACACCAGTGTCATCAAATACAGCTATACAAAAACGAGCACAAAAGGCACAGCCAAAACTTACGCTTACGAGCTAAACATTGCCGATATAGATCCCTATACAGTGAGAGAAAGCACAGAGCGGGATTTAATCATTGTCAATGTGAAAATAAAAAATAGTCAAGATTTGATTAAGACCTTTGAGGATCAGGAAGTCAAATCATATACAGAGGAATTGCAGATAGTAGCAGCAGACATTGACAACGCCAGAAAAATTAGAGGGATAATTGAGCAGTCCATTCCACTAGCCGAAAAAATCATGCTCAACAAATTGAGCCTGAAAACCTACGATGAAATGCTCAGCTGGCTGGCTACCCATGTCAAAGACGCTACTTACTCAGATGAAACCTACGCCCAATCCCTACAACCTGATCCTAAGTTTGCTGGCAAAGTCAATCTAAGTATCGTAGAAACGGGTCGATCATCAAAGCAGGCTGACTATTCGTTTAACCTCGCTGATATCAATGTAAATACAGTTCGGTTTGACATCAGTGGTTCGGAATTCGGATTAGAATTTGAAACCAAAAGAAAACACAAGCTCATCAAATATGCAGAAGATGGTGACTCTAAACCCTTCATCGACGATATTGTGATTAAAACAAATAATGTAGAGGAGGCCAGAGATCTACAAACAGTTTTGACTCTTATCATCCCAGAAGCAGAGAAACAAGTAGAGGCTTCATTTCCCAAATTCAGCAACAAAGAGCAAGCACTGGCTGCAGTGAGTTCTGGCACAAAGGTACTAACCTATGGGGGTGTCACTTTCGAGCAAAAATTTAACGCTGACTGCTTGGCTGAATATACCATTACGGAAATATCTGAAAGTAAGTCTGAAAAAAAACAGCATCATTTCAACTGGATTGATATCAATGACAAAGTGATTGATTATGATATCAGTGGTTCTAAAATGTACATTGAACTGATTACTAACAAGAAACAAAAGTTGATGAAAGTAATCGAAAACGGCGAAGTAGACCCTTATGATGAATCATTCAAACTCTACTGTGAAGATGCTGAAAACGCCAGGCGCCTACAGTATGCAATCAAGGAATCTATTACACGCTGTCGCAGAAACTATCGTCCAGATGTCCCCAGTGATGGACTAAAAGCTAAAATCGATTGGTTGACTGGCGCAGTGAAAGACGTAAGAGAAGGCGATGACACCTATAGCCAATCATTGACCCTGGTCGAAGCAGGCGACTTGAAAAAATTTAAGTTTACCAAAATCGAAATTGACGAAAAGGGCAGTACCGAACACATCTACGAACTCAATTTTGCCGATCTCAACGAACGAAACATAGACTTTGATATTTCTGGCAGATCCATCTCCGTCATTCTAGAAACCAACTTTAAAGAAAAGATCATTAAGTTTTACAAGGATGGAGAAATTCAGAATTATGAAGAGGAATTCACCATCCACGCCAACAACGTGGAAGAGTCCAGAAACCTGATCAGCGCATTAGTCGATATCGTCACCTTATCGAAAGGTAAATAGCTATCTCAAACAGCCTAATCCGAGTCACTCTGACCTTAGAACAAGCGATAAAAACCGTGTGTTTTTATCTGTGCAAATTTGGGTGTCTGATTTAGTTGTGCTCTCTACTTTTGACCGTCCTCTGCTCCCATTTTTTCTTCTCCTCTTCCATTTGTTTCTTGGTTTTTTCTTCTATTTCAAGAGATTTCAGCACCTCTACATCAGGCTGCCCAGCATCTACCCAGCAAGTATACCAGATGTCCCCTACCATTTTTATACTCGCTCGCATTCTGCGCTCCACCATGCCATCGAGCATTTGATCGTAGGCATGTGAGTACTTTTTAGAATAGACTTTGATCGTCGAATTTCCTCTTTCTTCATAAGAATACTTCTTGCTTTCTGGAAATCTTTTGGACAATTCCTTTTCAAAACTCAGTACAGAATCCATAGCCAAATGAGCAGCTGTAACAGCCTCCCAGGCTCTTTCTTGCACGTTGTCAACATACTCTGCTTTTCCTACAAAGAAGTCATAGTCATCCGCATACAACTCGGGCAGTCTAGACTCCCAAAATCCATGAATTCCATATTGTCCTGTCATTTGACCATTGTAATTTTCTGTAGTGTGCAAGGGCACATTGGAGTCTCCAATATAGTGTCCTATATCTGCTGAGTATCGTAGAATTTTGTCCAAATCCTTTTCTTCAAAAGCTTTAGTCAGTAGAAACTTCATCAGCGTGATATGCCAGGGCACAATACCATAAGCTTGCAAAGTATCCTCTGTGTACTTTTCTACCGCGTCGAACCAGTTATGAGGGACCACCTGCAAAGCACTGTCTCCATAGACATCTAAATCTATATAGTGCCTGGGGGCCTCATTGTCTACTGCATAGCGTCTCTGATCTGGATTGATTGCGTTCTCGGTAAGGTATACGATGTGTTTTTTGTAGAACCCCATCAGTTCTGGTGGAATAGTAAAAACAGCCAAACGATTGATTCTCCTATGTGCATAAAATCCCCAGCGATAAGAAGATAACCCTAGGCTGGTCATTATTACTAAAAAAATGAAGATGTGCTTTTTCAAGAAATAGATTTGATTACGTTTAGGTTTAACTAAAATAAAAAGACTTTCATAGTAAAATTATTTCTTGAGCTATTAATTTTCAGTTCTATTGCAAGTACATCTATGAACCTCAATTACATAATTTTCTTTCTAGTCGTTTCCACCTTCTTTTCCTCATGCACCACCATCAAAGGAGTGACCAACAGAAAGATGATGAATAAGAGTCTATCACAATCCCCTTTGTTTGATAGTCATCTCACTGGGTTTGCACTATATGACCCTTCAGATAGTACTTTTCTCTATACTTGGAATGAAGACAAATACTTTACGCCAGCTTCCAACACCAAATTACTCACGTTTTATGCTGGCCTGACGCTAATGCGAGATTCAGTGCCTGGTTTGCAATATGTCATTAGAGGTGATTCACTATTCTTTACAGGCACAGGAGATCCAACCTTTCTTCACCCAGATTTTGAAGAACAGCCGATTTTTGAAATGCTAAAGGACACTTCTTACAGCCTGCATTATGTCAAACCTAAATTCAAAGACGAGCCATTTGCCCCTGGTTGGTCATGGGAAGATTATGAATACTACTTTCAACCTGAACGAACAGCCTTTCCTATTTACGGCAACACTATTCGCTATGTATATGATTCTGCTCAAAACGGCTTTTCTGTACAACCAAGCTTCTTTGCTGACTTTGCAGACATTCGAGAAATTGATTCTGAAAAACTCAGCCCATATCGCCTGATCAACACCAACATTTTCAGTTTTGCACCTGACACAGCCAGAAGTGCTTACAAGAATAGTGTACCGTTCAAAACATCAGACGAACTCACTGTGACTTTGCTTGAAGACACACTCAAACGAAAAGTACATTGGGTAGAATCGTTCGATTTTGAAAGCTCAAAATTGGCTTACAGCCGCTCTTCAATGGAACTTTTTGCCTTCATGCTCAAAAGAAGTGACAACCTGGTCGCCGAGCAAATTCTGTACCTCTGTGCCACTGAAATGCGTATGCCTCTGAGTGCTGACCCTATCAGATCATTTACCCAAGAGGAGAATCTTAAGATTTACCCTAAACCACCCATTTGGAAGGATGGCAGTGGACTATCGCGCTACAATCTGGTCACTCCCAAAAGCATGGTGGCTGTAATGAATTATATTTATACTAAAATGAGTTTAGACCAAATGAAACAAGTGCTTTCTATAGGTGGTGTAGATGGCACACTCAAAAACTGGTACAAACCTAGAGCAGGCGAACCTCCCTATGTATTTGCAAAAACAGGTACTCTGAGCAACAATCACAACCTAACGGGTATTATTCATACCCGATCTGGCAAGGATCTCTTTTTTAGTTTTATGAACAACAACTACGCCTCCAGCTCTAGGCCTGTGAAGCTAGAAATGGAGAAAGTCATGCAATTGATTTATGAAAAATACTAAATGATGAAAACATACCTTTCGATATTTCTACTCATCGTTTTTTCCGCACTTTCAATCTTACATTTTTACTGGGCCAATGGTGGTTCTTGGGGATTTGCAGAAGCACTACCCACGGACGCAAACGGCAAGCGTTTATTGAATCCGTCTGCGCTGGAAAGTGCTATAGTTGGAACTGGACTAATGCTTTTCGGAATCTATTATTTACTTCAATCAGGTCTAGTCTTGAGCCTACCCACTTGGACTTTCTTCAAAATTATTGGATGGATCATTCCAGGCATATTTCTTCTAAGAGCCATTGGAGATTTCAAATTTATTGGCATTTTCAAGCCTCCACTGGAAACGGCTTTCGCCAAGGCGGATTTATACTTCTACTCTCCTTTGTGCCTTTTGATTGCTCTTTTGGGCTTCTTGATTATTAGACCAAACGACTAATTTTCACTTAAAATCCCCCCACTCAAACGAAGCAGCTCCGTCTTAGATTCTATCAGATTGTAGATGGACTGATAATATGACAAAGCGGTCTGCAAGTAAGTAATCTGCAGGTCTCGGTAATTGAAGGAATTGATACTACCATTTCTGTAGCGCTCCGCACCCATGTCTAAATTCAAATCAGCTGTTTCCAGATTTACAGCTGCAATACTGTTCAGATTCTGACGAAGGTTGTACCTATCATAAGTGCTGATCAAAGAATTATCCAAAGTCAGTTCTAAATCCTTGATTTGCAACTGGCCAATTTGCTCTTGAATTCTGGCGTTCTTGATTTGGTTCTTTACTTTACCTCCGTTGTACAGGGTGAAGGAAAGTGTAAGATTTGCGGATAATGACAAAGTGGAGGTGTTGATTCCAGAGACAGGTCCATCAACTGTTTGAATAGGTGTCCCTAGTTCTACATGATTCCAGCCATTACCACCTGATAAATTGAATGTCAAACGAGGGTAAATGGCTGAACGGGCTATGCCAATCTCTTTTTGTAAAATTTCTAGATTCACGTACTGATTTCTCAAATTGCTATTCGTTGATTTCATGGCTGCCGCTAATTCATCCAGACTAAAATTAGTTTCTTGAACAGCCAGACTATCAGTGAACTGATAAGACTTATCTATTGGTTGAGCCAATAGTAAATTTAAGTTACGAATCGCATTTTTGTGATTAAGCACTTGCGTTAGATAATTTGAGGAATCCGTTAGGTAGGCATTTTTATCCCTCAAAATATCAAATGTCACAGCACTTCCCAGATCTCCTTTCAATTTGACGTAATCATATCTATCTCTAGATAAATTTAGGGTATTGGAAAATACTTCTGTCCTTCTTTCCTCTAACAACACCGTGTAATATGCCAAAATGATGGCTTGAACAGTATTTTCAATTATGATTTGAGCATTGCCACCTGATTGTTCCTCAAGCAATGCCAGTTTGCCCTTAGTCATGCGTACATTCAATCCATCAAACAATACCCAATTGGCTTGTACAGAGGGAGAAATATCCGAAGAAGTCTGTGATCCACCAAACCTAAAAGGGTTGTCCGTTTCTAGGTCTTGGTATGACACAGATGGACTGGCGTTAAAAGAAATATTCGGAAACATACCTGCTTGTCCCCAAGTATTCAGGTTGGCGGCCTGCTCCTTTTTACTTTTTTCTATTTGAATGGAGAAATTGTTTGATAACCCCATCTCAATGGCTTGAGACAATGACAATTGATCTTGAGCTTGCAATACATTTCCTACAAAAAGACCCAATAGGGCCCAAACCAAAGTGGCTTTCCTAATTTGATTATTCATTTATTTTAATTCTTCGTTCCAGGCTTTAAACACTTGAACTTTAATACTCCATCTTTTTTATTTCTGTCGTTTCGGCCAAGGAGAAATCTTATCACAGAAGGATATTAAGATTTTTCACCCAAAGGGTTCGAAATAACAAATCATCATAGGACGACTATCAATACTCCGCTAATTTTTTTCCTTCTATGATGGCTGGTTCTACCTCTTCTTTGGTAGGCTTCAGTATTTCTCTATGATCACCAAAAAACACGCCTTTGAGGCTCAACCAAATCCCTCTAAAGCACCAGGTGATATATACTTTGATGTCATTGAAACACAGGATCATCACTGGAAAAAAGAAAAGGATAAACAATGTTCCAAACAATACACCATAAGCCAATGAGATCGCCATGGGGATAATAAACTGCGCTTGCCAGCTTTTTTCCAAAATCAAAGGAAACAATCCCGCTACTGTTGTCAATGAAGTCAAAAGAATCGCTCTAAACCTTGCCGTACCGGCCTTATTGATCGCATCCATGACGTTCATTCCCTCCTTCAAATTTCGATTGTATTGATCAAGCATCACGACTGCGTCATTCACAATTACGCCTGACAAGGCCAGCATACCATAAAAGCTCACGAACGAAACTACAGCATCGTGGAAAAAATGTCCAAATGCTGCACAAGCCCAGCCTAGTGGTAACAACACCAAAATCAGTGATGTCTGATAAAACGACCTGAAGTTCAAAGTAATGAACAGCAACATCAGCAAAATAACTGGAACCAATATTTCCATAAAAGAGTCCGTCTGCCTCTGAGAACCCCTAGACTGCCCTTCGAAACTATACTCCAAACCAGCATATTTATTGACAATCGGGGGCATGATCTCATTGGTGATCTTATCCAAGATAGGAGGCAGAGTGGTTTTTGAGTCAGCCAGCTCGGCATAGACCTGAACTGCTCTTTTGCCATTGAAGTGATTGATGCTGGTTATTCCTCGACCAATTTCATAATCTGCTAACTCTGACAAAGGATATTCTGCCCCATTTTTCTTCACTTTCATGGATTCCAGCTGAGTGATACTCAATCTGTCCTCTTTTGGATATCGTACCCAAACGCGTATTTCGTCAGTATTGACCTGTAGTCGTTGTACTTCCTCTCCAAAAAATCCCTGGCGTATTTGCTGCGTGATATCGTTTTGGGTTAAGCCCAAATGATAAGCCAAGGGCTTGAGCTTCAATTCCAATTCGCGTTGTCCGGCTGATGCGTCGTCTCCCACATCAATCAGATCAGACATTTTGAGCAGTGCGTCTTTCACCTCCTCTTTGGCTTTGTCAAGGTCAACAATGTTTTTGCTTTTCAATGAAATGGCTACTGGTTTTCCCCAATAGTTGGCTGCTCCTACGCTAAACTTCTCCGCCTCAGGCACTTGGCCAATTTCGTCACGAACTAAAGATGCGACCTCATAGCCAGATATATTGTTTTCATCAAGTTTGTCAAAATCAATCCGAACGGCACCTGTATGAGATCCCGTATTTTGTCTGTCTGAAGTGGATCCCAGCTGTACATCCACATCCGTCATGATGGTATCCTTGATTCGACCTTCATCTAGCATTCGCTGATGCACTTTCCAAATCGAGCTTTCAAAACTCCACAAATACTCTTCTGTAACGGTCTCTCTGGTTCCAGGCTTTAGTACCAAATCTACGTTGATGTCATCTATTGGCGGACGACTGAAAGGGGTAAACTTAATAATGCCTCCTGCAAACATGCCCATGACCAAAGTGATGAAGACAAATGGAGCCATAAAAGAAATCCAACGGTACCTCAACAGTCTATTGATAAAGGGAGAGTACATATTGAAACGAACATGATTGATGATTCGCTCCATCCCTTGACGGAATCTATAATACAGCCCATCAGTTTTTCTTCCTTCCAGCACCCACTTATGAGAAAGGTGAGCTGGCAAGACAAAAAAGGCTTCTACCAAGGAAAAGGCCAAGCAGGCAATCACCACTATGGCCATCTCCTTGGTAAATCCATTGTTATCCAAAAAAATGAGAGGCATAAAAGCCACAATAGTCGTCATTACTGATGTAAACACAGAGGGCAACATCTCTATAGTCCCGTCTATAGCCGCCTCATGAGGCTTCTTTCCTCTTTCGAAATGCGTGTAAATATTTTCAGCGATTACTATACCATCATCCACCAAAATACCTACTACCAATAGCATACCTGTGAGCGTAAGCATATTGATCGTAATGCCTGCCATATCACCAATGATAAACATGGCACAAAATGAAATAGGTATACCCATGGCTACCCAAAAGGATAACCTCAGCGACAAGAAAAAGCCTAAGGTGAGTAATACTAGCACTAATCCAGTACCGAAATTTCTGACCAATAACTCCAATCTATCTTCCAACATAGAGTTGAAATCAAATCCCATGGACAATTCTATGTTGTCTTGCTGGGTGTTGAATTCTTTGACATATTCATCCAAAAACTTCGAGATTTTTTCAATGTCCTCTTCAGGTAATTTTTGCACGGCTATATTAATCGCACGCTTGCCATTCGAGAAGTACTTGTTTGGCACGTCTGCGAACTGCAGTTTTACATCAGCAATTTTGCCTAAGTGTAGCTTTGTGCCGTCTGGATTGGCTCTGACTATAATTTCGTCCAGGATACTCGGGTCAAACTCTTTCGAATTGGCACGAATACGAATTTCTTCATCTACCGTTTTGATGGAGCCACCAGACACATCTCTATTGTTCATTCGAATGGCACTGGCCACTTCAGCAAAAGTAAGATTGTACCTTCTCAAGTCCTGTTCTCTCACTTCTATAGAAATCTCCAAATCAGAATAACCAGAAACCCTCACTTGCGAAATGAAACCCGACTTCAGAAAATCATCTTCCACCTGCTCAGCTGCCTTTTTAAGTTCCAGAAGTGAGACTGTACCCCTGATTCCCATATAGGCCGCCATACTGGTAGACTTCTGCTTAGCCACTACAGGCTTTTCGGCTGATACTGGAAAGGCATTGATCCGATCCACTGCATTCTTCACTTCAGTAGTCAACTCATCCAGGTCATATCCGTCTCTGGAGCGAATACTAATATTGACGAAGTTTTCTGAAGAGGTGGATGTCACTTCTTCTATACCTTCAAGTCCTTTGAGCGATTCTTCTATTTTAATAGTTACTCCTTCTTCCATCTCTACTGGAGAGGCGCCTGGATAGGATACGTTGACACTCACGTAACGAGCCTCACGCTCAGGAAAGAACGATTTCTTAAGATTAAAATAATAAGTACCCAGTCCACCCAGCACACCAACCAATATGATGGCATTGGCCCAAATGGGATATTTTACAAAAAATTCAATAACCTTTCTCATGACTTACGATTTAGGTTTTATGATTTCTACTTTCATGTTTTCAGAAGCATTAGAAGGTCTATCAGTCACCATCATTTCTCCTGATTTCAATCCACTGATAATGGCATTATTCTCAGAGATTTTATGCACTCGCACTTGTCGAGTGACCAGCACACTGTCTTGCACTACAAAAATTTCATTTTTATTTTTTAGAATTCTACGTGGTACCTCGGCAGCATTTTTCACTGACTTGCCAGGAATTCTGGCTTTCAAAAACAAACCATCCAGTGCCTCATATTTCGATCTTTTTTGAATATTGATAAACACGCTGACACTTTGAGAATTTGGATCAATGAAATCTGCAATGCGCGTAATGGTTCCTATCCAGTTTTGTTCGAAGTCAGACTCATCCACGATTGTAACTGCTTTGCCTTTCTGCACAAATTCAATGTCGCGCTGTTCAACAGGTATTTCCAATTCTAATTCGTCAGTACTAATGATTGTACCAATATTAGCACCAGGATTTACCACAGAACCAATTTGATAATTGATTGAAACTATACTGCCATTGAAAGGAGCATAGATATAAAACTTCTTCAGGTTCTCTTCTGCGCTCTTGATGGCATAAAACTCACTCAGAATATTCTTTGCAGCCAGAAAAGTCTTCTCTTTTGAGGATTTGGCTTCAGGCAATGCTGGGAGTTTCTCATCCAATTTTATTCCATCAAAATAAGACTGCCACTCGCTAAAGCTATTAGGAAAATCAATTCTAATGTCTGGAAGAATAGATGCCAGTGTATGCAAAAAACTACTTTTTCTTGCTTGCAAATCAAGGTTTTCTTCAATATCATCAATTC
Organism: Reichenbachiella faecimaris; assembly: GCF_900176375.1. Taxonomy (GTDB): domain Bacteria; phylum Bacteroidota; class Bacteroidia; order Cytophagales; family Cyclobacteriaceae; genus Reichenbachiella; species Reichenbachiella faecimaris. The sequence continues at coordinate 1,168,599 of NZ_FWYF01000001.1, forward strand.
TACAAAGGAGCTGGCCTTTTCTGAATCTATGACCTTTTTTGAGAACAGAACTCCCATGAAGTAACTTCCCTCCAACTTCAGCAATCACATTGATCTGCTCGGCAGATCCTACTCTACCAAAAGCTTCAATAGTTGTCTCCACAGTTTGAGGTTCAAAAGGCTTGGCAGCTACATAATTTTTAGCCACTGGTTTTGGTCTTTGAGGTGGCTCCACATTCTGACTAGAAAGTGCCTGATAAGCAAAATAAGTGGCCACAAGGATAAGGAGTACGACAGCGTACGATACAAGTTTTCTTCTCATTGGTTATAGATGTAATATTCTGTCTTCTATCGCAAAAATGAACCAATTGTTTCAGAATACACCTAGTATTTGATGAATGGTAGCTATTAGGATAATTTTATTTATGGCAATTCTAATTCGCAACACTCAAAAAAACAGCGGCACATCACTCATTTTTAGCTCACAACAAATCATTAAGAAAAAAAATTAATTGCATATACAACTAATTAGAACTATCTCCGTAAACCAGCGTCATGGAAGAAAACAAATTGCCGGAATTAGACCAAACTATACTCCCCTGGCTCGGAAGAACCATGAAAGCTTTGGACTACTACCTCAACGACCATTTGGCATCAAGAGGGCTTAAGTTGACCAAAGCCCAGATGATCCTTTTGAAGGTTCTATTTCAGCAAGGGGCCATGGCACAAAACAATTTGGCATTTATCACGAACAGAGATAAGACTTCGCTTACCCGACTGATCAACACCATGGAAAAGAAAAATTTTGTAATTCGATCTGTAGATAAAAATGACAAGCGCATAAAATTGGTCAGTATCACTGAAGAAGGTAAAAAAATGTTTAACTCAGCCATTCCTATCCTTCAAGAGATCATTAGCACAATACAGGAAGGTATCGAACAAAAAGACTTAGAAATGACCATTAAGGTATTAAAACAAATAGGTAAGAATATAAAAATAGATGAGTTAACAACTCCTCTCAATAAATAACTTCATGAAAAGACAAATATCAATAGTAGCAGGTATACTGATCATATTAGGTGGATTCTTTGGATCCAGAATGATTATAGATAGTAAAAAAGACGAAAAACCACCAGTGCAAAAGAATGTAACTACAGTGTTTACACAAAAGGTGAAAGGTTCAAACATTGGGGTGAGCGTCATAGAAAATGGTCGGTTGATTGCCAAAAGAAAAGCCGATCTATATGCCGAAGTTCAGGGGGTAATGGAATCGAGTAAGAAAGCTTTCAAAGCAGGAATAAAATATTCTGAAGGAGAAACATTGGTCAACATCAGAAGCAATGACGCATATGTAAGTCTATTGGCACAAAAAAGCGTACTGCAAAATTTAGTTACAAGCATTTTACCAGATTTAAGGCTGGATTACCCAGAGGCTTATAAAAAGTGGAATGCCTATGTTTCCAATTTTGACATCAGCGCTCCGATTGCGAAACTGCCAGAAACTACTTCAGAAAAAGAAAAATATTTCATTACTGGAAAGAATATTTACACCACTTATTACAACACCAAGAACCTTGAAATACTTCAAGGTAAATACAAAATCCGAGCACCCTACAGTGGAGTACTCACTGAAACCTTGGTCAACCCTGGCACCGTCATCCGACCAGGTCAAAAGCTTGGAGAGTTTATAGACCCCTCTCTGTATGAACTGGAGGTAGCCGTCAGTCAATCTGTGCTTCCCTCCTTATCGATTGGTAAAAAGGTAAAAGTTAATAATCCCAATGTCAATAACCAAAACTGGACTGGCCAGGTATCTAGAATCAATGGAAAAGTAGATGCCACCACACAAACCGTTCAGGTTTACATAGACGTTTCAGGAAAAGAGCTGAAAGAAGGTGTGTACTTAGAAGCCGAAATTTCAGGAGAAGAAATTCAAGATGCTGTAGAAATTGACAGAAAACTGCTTGTAGAAGGTGATAAAATCTACGCCATCCAGAATAACCAACTCTATCTCATACCTGTCGTGATAGTCCACAAAACTAATAAATCTGTCATTGTGAATAATCTAAAAGATGGAACAGAAATCCTCTCCAGAATTGTTCCAGGTGCATTTGAAGGCATGGAAGTAAAAGTGTACAGCGAAAACTAAAATAGAATGTATAAAATAATTGATCATTTTATCAAGTACCCAATCGCTGGTTGGGTCATTGTTATTGCTTTCACCTTTTTGGGGACGTTTGGTTTTTTAAATCTCAAATCTTCCTTTTTCCCCTTGGTTGAAAGTAGAGATATCACTATCAATGTCACCTACCCTGGTGCATCTCCCCAAGAGATGGAAGAGGGCATTATCCTTAAGATAGAAGATAACATAAGAGGCCTTGTCGGAATAGATCGATTTACGTCTACCTCCTCTGAAAACTCTGCTTCTGTAAGAATAGAAGTTTTGAAAGGGTACGATATAGATGCAGTATTGGCTGATGTGAAAAATGCGGTCGATCGAATCCCGTCATTTCCAGTTGGCATGGAGCCCGCCATTATTTCCAAAGGTATTTTCATAACAGAAGCCGTCACTATGGCGATCAGTGGGCAAAATATTCCCCTGACCGCTCTGAAGACCATGGCCAGAGAGGTAGAAACAGATTTAAAAAATCTAGAAGGAATTTCTCAAGTCGAAGTCACTGGATATCCAGAAGAAGAAATTGAGATTGCTATCAATGAAGATAAACTAAGAGCCTATGATCTGACCTTTCAGCAGATTGCCAATGCCGTATCTTCTACCAATATTTTGGTTACTGGCGGCACGATCAAAACGGCACATGAGGAGTATCTAATTAGAGTAAGCAACAGGAAGTATCATGGAGATGAACTAGATCACATCATTGTAAAAGCCACGGAATCAGGCGAATTGGTTCGGCTCAAAGATATAGCTGAAGTAAGAGATCGCTGGTCTGAAACTCCAGACAGATCTTATTTCAACGGGGAGAGTTCTGTGAGAATTCAGGTGAACGCAACCATCTCGGAAGATCTCATAGATGTCGCTGACAAAACCAAGGGCTACATTGATGACTTCAACGAAAGTCACGATAATGTGCAAATCAATATTACCCGAGACTCATCAATCACCATTGTTCAGCGCTCCGAATTGCTTCTGAGGAATGGTGTGCAAGGCATGTTGTTGGTGCTGTTTTTCCTAGCCATTTTTCTCAAACCAAGATTGGCCTTTTGGGTAGCTTTTGGTTTGCCGATTGCCTTCTTTGGCATGTTTATGTTTGCTGGGTATTTCAGCGTGACCATCAACGTACTTTCGTTATTTGGGATGATCATTGTGATCGGTATTTTGGTAGATGACGGCATTGTAATTGCAGAAAACATCTATCATCATTACGAAAAAGGAAAAAGCCCCATTCAAGCAGCAGTAGATGGTACTATGGAAGTCATACCTGCAATTACATCCGCTATTCTTACTACGCTGGTTGCGTTCTCTACATTCTTCTTTTTGGAAGGTCGCATTGGAGAGTTCTTTGGAGAGGTGTCAACCATCGTCATTCTTACTTTGGGCATTTCGCTGGTGGAAGCACTCATTATTTTACCCTCTCATGTTGCGCACTCCAAAGCCTTGTCTAAAGAACAAAAAACCTATGTATTCAATCGTTATGCGGATCAGTTTATGGGTTGGATCAGAGACAAGGTTTACGCCCCAGTACTTCTGTTTTTCTTAAACAATCGCGTACTTGGCTTTGCCATTCCAATTTTTTTATTTTTCCTAACGATAGGATCGATTGGAGGTGGAATTATTCGAGTAACCTTCTTTCCTCAGATTGCGAGTGATCGAATTTCAGTATCCCTGAAAATGCCTCAGGGCACACATGAATCGATCACAGATTCCATCATTTCACACATAGAAAACGTAGCCTGGGAATTAGGAAAAGAGTTTGACACTCAGCAGGATGGTGATGCCATCGAAAATATGGTAAGAAGAATGGGGCCTGGTACATCAACAGCTTCATTGAATATCAACTTACTGGCGGGAGAAAATAGAAATTTTCCCTCTCATGAAATGTCCTCTGCGCTTCGTGAACGAGTAGGTGAAATTCACGGAGCAGAAAGCGTGGTTTTTGGGTCAGGCGGAAACTTTGGCGGTAAACCAATCTCCATGGCACTGCTGAGTGACAATATTGAGGAACTCAAGGCCGCCAAAAAAATAATGAAGGATTACCTTCAGGCAAACCCTTTAGTAAAAGACATAGAGGACAACGACCCTCAAGGCATCAAGGAGATCAAGATTACTCTGAAAGACGAAGCTTACGCTATGGGTTTCCGCCTCAATGATGTCATCAGTCAAGTCAGATCTGGTTTCTTTGGCTTTCAAGCCCAAAGGTTTCAAAGAAGAAGAGACGAAATCAAAGTATGGGTGAGATATGATAAGGAAGAACGTTCTTCCATAAAGAATCTGGATGACATGCGCATTGTGAATTCATCTGGTGATCGAGTGCCGCTTACAGAGATTGCAAACTACGAAATCTCCAGAGGTGAAATTTCCATCAATCACTTGAATGGTAAAAGGGAAATTCGGCTGGAAGGCGATTTGAAAGACCCTAAAACAAGTGCCACTGATATTATGAATGAAGTAAAGGCTGAAATGTTGCCAAAATTGAAGGCACAGTTTCCGCACGTCACGCCTGTGTTTGAAGGTCAAAATCGTGAAGCTGGTAAAACCACGGCTTCTGCTGCGGCAGTCTTGCCAGTCATCATTTTTTCCATCTTTGTGATCATTGCATTTACGTTTAGATCTATTAGCCAGCCCTTTCTTTTGCTACTTATGATCCCGTTTAGTTTGATTGGGGTAGCCTGGGGGCATTGGATACATGACTTCCCAATCAATATCCTATCCTTTTTAGGGATTATTGCCCTTATCGGAATTGTAGTAAATGATGGTCTGGTGTTGATAGGAAAGATGAATGCCTACCTCAAAGAGGGACGCCCCTACCAGCAGGCACTCCTTGATGCTGGTAAGTCAAGGTTTAGAGCCATTTTCTTAACTTCAATCACGACAGTTGCAGGGCTTACTCCTTTGATTTTTGAAACCAGTCGCCAAGCACAATTCCTAATTCCTATGGCCATTGCAGTGGCTTACGGAATCATGGTAGCAACCGTCCTCACACTCATCATGTTGCCTTTGATGTTATCCACAGGCAACACAGTAAAAGTACATGCCATCTGGCTATGGACAGGCCATAAGCCAACAGAAGAAGAAGTAGAACGAGCTGTAAAAGAATTAAAAGTTGAAAATGAAAATTAACAAACTCATATATGTAGTTGTCGGGCTCATTTGGGCAACAACTGAATCTAAAGCTCAGGAAATCCTGACAAAAGCAGATGCTGTATCCATTGCATTAGAAAACAATTTTGATATTAGAGCGGCATCCAATGATTTGGAGATTTCAGAGAATAATGCAAAAATTACAAACAGTGGTTATTTGCCTAATGTTTCGGGCACAGCTGGTACAAGTCAAACACGTACTGATTCTGATCTGACTTTTTCGGATGGATCAAGTATCGTGAACGATGGTGTTAATAGTTCGGGTTCAAACGCTTCCCTCAATATGGATTACACCATTTTTGATGGTTTTGGAAGAAAGTATGATTACAAGAGATTGCAAGAAAATTACAATCTCAGTGAAATTCAGGCACGTGCTGTTATGGAAAACACACTGGTGAATCTTTTTATTTCTTATTATGAAATTGCCCGTTTGACTGAAAACGAGCTGAATCAGAAAGAAACGCTGGATATATCCAGAGAAAGGTGGCTTCGCGCCAAATACAGTTTTGAGTTTGGACAAAACAGTCAATTAGACATTCTTAATGCAGAAGTAGATTACAATACAGATAGCATCAATTATCTCACGATTGTACAGCAACTCAAAAATGAGAAACGCAATCTCAACCTATTATTGGGTAGAGATGTCAGTGTAGACTTTGGCGTGGACACATTGCTTGCTTTCGAGAATAATCTAGACTACCAAGCACTGGAAGCTTCTGCCAAAGAGAAAAATGCAGCATTAAATGTGGAGCAAGGCCTACTCAGAAATTCTCAATACAATATCAAGGTGGAGAATTCAGCCATCATTCCAAAAATCGGGATCAATTCCTCCTATGGCTGGAATAATAATCAATTTGCTCCAGGTAATTTCTTGTCAGAATCTACTTCAACTGCCTTGAATGTGGGCGCCACATTGACCTGGAATATTTTTGATGGTGGACGCTCAAATACTCAACGTCAAAACGCCAAACTGGCTATGGAAAACCAGCAGATCAATGTGGAGAGAACTGAACTTGATTTGGAACGACAAATACAAAATGCGTGGACGGTATATCAAACCGCACTTTTTGTCATGCAGGCTGAGCAAAAAAACTTGCAGACCAATCATCTCAATTTTGATAGATCAAAAGAACAATATGGCTTCGGATTGATTACTTCGATTGAGTTCAGACAGGCTCAGTTCAACTTACTAACTGCCAATTTGAATTTCAACCAGGCAAAATACAGTGCTAAGAATGCTGAACTCGTATTGCTTCAACTGAGCGGCACCATTCTGGATGCCAAATTCTAAATAAGATAAAGACATATCAAGGGTTAGTCCCCAACCGTCTAACCCTTGATAACTGCGATTCGTCACAAAAATCAAACTTGTGATTGGAGATGCCGTTAGTCCCGCCAACTACTCAATTTATGAATAAAGGTCAACTCAACGCTAGAATCATTCTCTTCTCTCTATGGCTATTGATGTTTGCGGCTAGCAGCCAATTTTTCATTATGTCACCTATTCTCTCTCAGATAGGCGAACAATTGAATATTGCAGAAGCACTTAGAGGCACCCTCATCACAGCTTACGCAATCACGTTGGGAATAGTAGCTCTGATCACTGGACCCATCTCAGATCGCGTGGGTCGTAGAAAAATACTTCTTATAGGCGCTGGTGCCATGTCCCTTTCCTTGCTTACACACCAGTTGGCATTTGACTATTGGTCCATGTTAGGATTTAGAATGCTAGCAGGCTTTGCAGGCGGCATTCTCACTGGATCTTGTGTGGCCTATATTGGAGATTATTTTCCTTGCGAAAAAAGAGGTTGGGCCAATGGGGTCGTAGCTACAGGAAGTGCGGCTGGACAAATCCTAGGGATACCAGCAGGAACGATTCTTGCCGGAGAAATTGGTTTTTTCGCCCCGTTTCAATTTTTTGGATTCGTAATGGTGTTTGCTTTCTTTTTAATCTTGTTTAAGGTACCTCAACCAAAAATTGACAACTCCAATTGCCCTTTAAACCTAAAACATTCTATCAAAAAATACTGGGAGATCCTACACGTTCCATCTGTCAAAACCATTGCCATGGGATACCTGTTAATGTTCCTGAGCATCTCTTCGTTTATCGTGTATTTTCCCACATGGTTGGAAAACTCCTTTCGAGCCAATAGTTATGATATTGCTACATTATTTTTAATTGGTGGATTGGCCACAGTATTTACAGGGCCAATATCTGGAATGATTTCAGACAAGACTGGCAGAAAGCAAATCATCATTTTCTCCAATCTTCTCCTTGTGATTATCATGCCCATGTGTGTGTTTTTTCTCAATATGAATTACGAAATGTACTTCGCAGTTTTCTTTATCATCATGCTGCTGATTGTGGCTCGGATGGTACCTTTTCAAGCTTTGGCCTCAGAAGTGATTCAGGACAATCAGCGTGGACGCATGATGAGTATGACCATTTCCATAGGTCAGTTGGGCATGGCTCTAGGCTCTGCGCTTGCTGGGTTTATCTATACAGACATTGGATTTATAGGAAATGCCACACTGGCAGCCTTAGCTTCTTTCCTTATGGCCTTTTTGATCCAGAAATATATCCCTGAAGAAGGTCTGGCTATTCAAGAATCTAAGGGCTAGTCTGGCTATCCTAATGATAGGAACAAATCCCCTAGCCCCCTTTTTTCTAAGGGAGAATAAGACACCCTCTTGGTGACTAAGGTCGGGGGGATTGACCAACAAACTACGCAACTACAATTTGATGCAAACATTCTGAGGCTCAGTGAAAAATCGTAAAGCTTCAAAGCCTCCCTCTCGACCTACACCTGATTGTTTCATGCCACCAAATGGCGTTCGCAAGTCCCTGAGCAGCCAACAATTGACCCAAACTATACCGCTTTTGACCTGATGTGACACTCTATGTGCTCTTTTGAGATTTTGCGTCCAAATGGTAGCCGCCAAGCCATAAGACGTAGCATTGGCCATAGCCAATACTTCATCTTCTGTATCAAAAGGCATAATGGTGACCACAGGTCCGAAGATTTCTTCCTGATTCGTTCGGCAATCATGACTCAATCCTTCAATAATGGTGGGTGCTATAAAATATCCATCAGCACAATCACCTTCTACCATTACCCTGTCACCTCCTGCTAGCACTGTGCCTCCTTCTCCCTGAGCCAATTTGATGTAGCCCAGCACCTTATTCATGTGAGCCTCTGAAACTACTGCTCCCATTTTAGTTTGATCATTCAGAGGATCTCCAACCTTCATTTTCTTTACTTTCTCTACAAAAGCATTTTTGAATTTTCCGTAAATCGGACGCTCCACAAAAATTCGAGACCCACACAAACAGATCTGACCTTGATTTGCAAAAGAAGAGCGAAGCGTAGTTTTCAACATATCATCAAAATCGCAATCAGCAAAAATGATATTGGGGTTCTTGCCACCTAATTCCAGTGATAATTTTTTGAACATGGGCGCTGCAGTTGCTGCAAGCTTCTTACCTGTCTCTGTACCTCCAGTGAATGAAATCAAAGGCACATCTTTATGCTCTACAATAGCCTGACCAGCTTTGTGACCATAACCATGAACGATATTTAAAACCCCATTGGGCAAACCAGCTTCTATGCAAAGTTTGGATAGCAAATAGGCTGTCATGGGGGTGACTTCAGTAGGCTTGGCCACGACTGTGTTCCCTGCTGCCAATGCAGGCGCAATCTTCCAGCTGAATAAATACAGTGGCAAATTCCATGGCGAGATACATCCAGCTACGCCCACAGCTGATCTTTTGGTATAATTTATAGCTGTACCTTCCATGTAATGAGACTCAGCAGCGAAATGTTGAATCCCACTGGCATAAAACCTGAAATTGGAAGAAGCTCTAGGGATATCTACACTTTTGGCTAGGCTCAAGGGTTTGCCATTATCTATGGACTCTGCTTTTGCTAACTCCTCTAGATTTTCGTCAATCAGATCAGCAATTTTGTTAAGTATATGAGCCCTGGTCTCTATTCCGCAAGTAGACCAGGCAGGAAATGCAGCTTTAGCAGCAGCTACGGCCAATTCCACATCAGCGTGGTCGCTATCAGGGATTTGCGAATAAACTTGTCCCTTGGAAGGGTTGATATTATCTATGTATTTTTTGGAAATTGGAGCTACAAGTGCACCATTGATATAATTTTCAATTATTTGCATGGGTTGCTTTGGGTTAATGCTAAATGCAGCCAGTTCGGCCACCATCCACTGGTATACTCACGCCATTGACGTAGGCTGCTGCTGGAGATGCCAAGAATGCTGCCGCAGCTGCAGCTTCCTCCGCTCGTCCAAATCGGCGAGCTGGCGTTTCCATTTTCATAGCTGTTATTACCTCCTCTTCAGTTTTTCCAGTCTTTTCTGCCTTGGACTTAACTATACCTTCTAATCGAACTGTATCTGTAAAACCTGGCAACACATTATTGACTGTGATCCCAAATTGTCCCAGCTCCAAGGACAGTGTCTTTGCCCAGCTAGCTACAGCCCCTCGTACAGTATTGGATACCCCTAGTCCAGGAATAGGAACATATACAGAAGTGGAAATGATGTTAATGATTCTTCCGAATGCCTTCTCTTTCATCCCTGGCACTAGTGCCTGAGCAAGTAAGTGATTGCACTCCAAGTGCGCCGTCATTGTATCCATAAATTTAGCATAAGGCTCATCAATGATCTGTCCTCCTGCGGGCCCTCCCGTATTGTTAACCAAAATTTCAGGGGATGCATTTTCTTTCAAGTACTCTTCAATTTTGCTTTTTAGCTCGGCAGGGTTACTAAAATCTGCTTGCAAATATTGGTGTACTTGTTTGTGTGCTGTGGACAGTCTTGCTTTTACTTCTTGCAGCTTGGATATATTGCGTGCCACAAGTGTCACACTTGCACCCAAATGTGCGAGTTCCTCAGCAATAGCCTTTCCAATTCCTTGCGTACTGCCACAAACGAGTGCAGATTTTCCTTCTAAATTTAAGTTCATTTTTTGGCGTCATTTAAAAACAGTAAATATAGCCATTATGGCCCTTGACTTGAGAATAAAATATATTTTTGTCCTCACATTCAAAATGAAAATACCAATCAAAATATCTATCATCCATGCTGTGATGGGGCTGCTCACATTCGTAGTTTTTCTACAAACAGGCTGGTACATGAAAACGAATGAGATTGGCAATCTGTCTGATGCGCAGCGCATGATTTATCGTGCAGGTCATATATATTTTCTTTTTAGTGGCTTGCTCAATTTGTCCATTGGCATGCAATTGCAACTATCAGAAACCACTTGGAAAAAGACTGTTCAATATTTAGGTTCCATTTTACTTTTATTGTCTCCTTTGATCCTTTTGCATGGGTTTTATCAGGAGGCCAATCTGGGACAGATTGATAGAGGTATGACTAGTATAGGTGTATTTTCCTCTCTGGCTGGCATGGGATTACATACGCTGATATTTCTAACTGGATTTCTGAAAAAATCATAAGGCCGACCGATCAAACCTTTCTTTGACCAACCATTACATCTTTTGATCATTTTAATTTCATAGTTTTATTTTTGCCAGATGAGTAAACTGCACTTTATTTTAATCATCCTCTGCTCCTGGAGCAGCATATCCTTCGCTCAGGATAAATATGCTGCAGACGTAACGAGTGAAAATGCTATCATCAGTGCCTTGTACGAAAGTATATCTGGCCCTAAAGGCGAGCGAAGAGATTGGGACAGACTGCGATACCTCTTGACCCCTGAGGCCCGGCTCATTCCAACCCGTCCTGCATCAGAGACCAAACGTGTCCCCTGCTACCTGACCTTGGATGATTTCATCAGGCAAGGCGATCAGTGGCTGGTAGACAATGGTTTTTATGAAGAAGAAATCGCTCGCACTACTGAGTCTTTTGGATTGATCACACATGTATGGAGCACTTACCAGTCCAAGTGGACACCAGATGGTAAACCGTTTGCCAGAGGCATCAATAGTATTCAATTGATGAACGATGGGGAACGTTGGTGGATCGTCAATCTTTACTGGGCTGCAGAAACTGATGACCATCCATTGCCAAAAAAATATCTTAAATAGATTACTCCAATACCAAGTGACTATTAGCAAAAACGTCTGAAGGTGAGAAGCCGAAAGACTCTTTAAAAGTTTTGCTATAATGAGAACTATCCGAAAAACCAGACTGGTGAGCCAACTCCGTCAAAGTCTTTGTGGTTCTGATCAGATCGAATGAAGCCAACAGTCGCTTCCAAAGCTGCATTCTACGATAAGATAGTCCCGTTTCTTCTTTGAAAAGGTGCTGAAATCTACTTTCTGACAAGCACATTTCACTAGCCATTTCACTCAAGGGGATAACTTCCCTGGTATGTCTGTCCAGATATTGCAAAGTAGCCAATACCCTCTTATCCATTTGATGTTTGGTTTTAAGACAACGACCATTAAATTCTGCCATTGAATTAACGCAGGCACTTAGAAAAGTTTTCTCATTGATTTCGTTTTTGAACAAATCTTTTGCAAACATCCTTAAGTAGTCAACCCACTCTTCTTGAAATTCCTGAACAGGTGAATGGGTCAAATGCTTGGCCAAAAAGTGCCCGACTGTACTAGCAGGATTGAGCAAAAAAATTAAAACTGACTTTCCTTTGCTGTCCAGTTGATGGGGGATTTGAGGGTGTATGATCAGGGCGTCAGAAAAAATTTTACCATCCTCAGTCTCCATCTCAAATTTATCATCAATACCTATAGTAAGCTGAAGTGCATAGTGCTGATGAAAAGCATTATCCTCAACTTTACCTAAGTAAATGCCAGAGTCTCCTGCTTTAAATATTAAATTCTCTTGCTCGATCAATTCCAAAATCAACTTAGTTTAAATTCGATAGCCTCGAATTTATCTACTTTTTCGAACTCTTCGGCAAACATCACCCAAACTTGAAATTTTAATCGCTCACCCTGTGCATCTTTCGGCAATTCCCGATAGGTATATTCATGGGCAAAATTGAGTTTGGCCGGAATGCGTTGACTCGCCACATTTCGAGCATCTATATACAGAAGCACTTTTTCAATACCCATCTGCTCGAATGACAATTTTGTCAAAGCATAGCTGATCTCTGTCGCATAGCCTTTACCCGTTTTTAAGTGATCCACCCAATATCCAATCTCAGTAGTACCTTTTCCTCGCCGTCCGAATAAGTTGCTACTCCCCACAAATTCTCCGGTTGACTTTTCAAATACGCCATAGCTGTATTCCCTATTGGAATAAAAGTCTCCAATCCAGTTACGAATTCGATCACGTTTGGCTTCCAATGGTTCTGGTTCGTCCTTAGCCCAAGGAATCCATGGCATCATGATTTCCAAATTATCATCCAAACGCTCCTTGAGTATCTCTGCATCTTCGGGCTGAAAAATTCTAAGTATCAAGTTAGGCGTCTCTATTCGAGTAATTATATTCTTCATAAACCATTAGATCAATCTCAAAGCAATTAAATAAAAACCACCATACTATATATGGGTTAGCTCATGAATTTATTCTGACCTTCATCATTATGGCTTTATACGATGTTCATCATTTGGTAACACATATCTTTTTATCCCAATAGACTTTTCACCGTTCTTTGAAATGAAAATCGATTAACAACACAGCTATGGAAAGGAAAAAGAAAAGTCCTCATGTCACGACTTTGCTTTATAAAGAACGCATTTCAAAAAAATCAAAACTTAAAATTTATCCATCAAGGATCACCCCCTATGTACTAATAGACCCTGAAAAAGAACTATTTCTCATGAAAGGCAAATCAAGCCCTGAGGACACAGTGAAGTTTTATAATTTAATTTTTCTAGGATTAAAACACTACCCGCTCACAGGTAAAAACAGACTATCCGTTCATTTGAGTCTTACTTACTTCAATAGTAGCTCTGCCAAGTGTTTATTTGATTTGATGAAGATTTTCAAACAGATCAAAGCTTATGGTCTTGAAGTTAAGGTGTCGTGGTACTATGAAGTGGATGACGAAGATATGTTAGAAGCAGGTGAAGACTATAGTGCCATCAGTGGCATCCCATTCCATTTTGTAGAGTTAGATATTATAGGTAAAGCAGCTGTTTTATAGTTTATTTTATATCTCAAAAGGAAGGACTAAATTTCAAGATGCAAACAAAAATTATTGCTTTTGATGCCGATGATACCCTTTGGCATAATGAATCCTATTTCAGAGAAACTGAGAAGAAATTCTACGCTTTACTGGAAGGTTACATGCCGGAGCACAGCTTGGCTAAGGAACTATTTCAAGTAGAAATGCAAAACTTGGAATTGTATGGTTATGGAATCAAAGCCTTTACGCTTTCCATGATAGAAAGTGCCATGCAAATCTCTGAGCGAACCATTGAAATAGAAGACATTGAAAAAATCATCACTTACGGCAAGGAATTGCTCCAGATGCCTGTGGAGCTGATTGATGAGGTAGAAAGCGTCCTTCAGGCTTTGTATGGCAAATACAAACTGGTACTGGCAACCAAGGGTGATTTGCTAGATCAGCATAGAAAATTGACCAAATCCGGATTGGGCAAATACTTTCATCATATCGAAATCATGTCAGAGAAGAAAGTACTGGATTATGAAAAGCTCCTTAGACGCTTGGAAATAGAGCCCCAACAATTCGTGATGATTGGCAATTCACTAAAATCAGATGTTCTTCCTGTATTAGAATTGGGTGGCACTGCCTTTCATATCCCTTATCATGTCACCTGGGCGCATGAACATGTAGATAGAGACATTGAGCACGAAAATTTTCACTCCATAGATAAGATCACAAAATTGCTTGAATTCATTTCTTGATAAGCTAACTCAACAAAACAGGCACTGATAAATTTCTCCTTTCTAAAGCGGTCATTCACATTGCGAAAAACAAATATTTCTGACAGAACTAATGTAATTAAATGGACAGGTCTCTTGATCAGTCTATCCCAATTATCTATATTTTTAACGTCCTACTCCTAGGGGTTAACTATATCAGGATGTACCCAATGTTTAATATTATTTTTGTATTTCCATAACAAGATCAATAGAACGGCAATAAAATCCATGGCCAAGAGTAGCACACTCCCCTCTGGCCCAAATACCCCACCTGTCCACATATTGTCAGGCATGCTGGAACTAATGATTGATGCTTTTGGAATATTGCCGCTATTGGCAAATCCGAGAATGGCAGCTTGTGTGACATTCCAAGAAAAATGCATACCTATACTCATCCCCAAACGACGAGTGAGCAAGAAAGGCAGGCAGATTGTCAAAGCATCAAAACCAAGGTTGATGGATGAAAACAAAGTGGCTCCATCATTACCAAAATGTGCAAAGCCGAATAACTGAGAAACCAATACAGCAGTAATGACAGCGCTTGTAGCTCGGCTTTTAATGATCAAAGCAAACGATTCGAAAATGATATAGAACAGAAATGCCCTGAACATAATTTCTTCAGTGATGCTGGCACTCAGATTAATAATTAGCTCTGTGACAAAACCTCCTTCGAATGTGTGATCTGGTGAACTGGTGATAAAAAAATCAACCACTTGAAGATTGTCTGACAGATGCATGGTCAGAAAAAACAAAACCAATTGGAGAGATGCAATGGCACATCCAATCGCAAATTCTTTCATCCATGGTTTTTCAAGATTTAGACCATATTTTCCGAAAGAAGACTTGTCGATATACTTGATCTGAACATACAAACTACCCACCATGCCTAAAAATGAGAATATTCGATTAAGGTTCGTACGTAGCAGCCCTGCATCCAGTACTTCTCTCAAACCCAGTTGAAAAGGAATGCTAAGCAAGCCTGCCAATATTATAAAGCTCAATAATCGCCAAATAACGCGTACTTTATCTTTTGAATTGAATATCAATTTTCTCATGAGTATTGGATTTGGTTTAAGCTCACAGCCTGGCTGCTACTCGAAAAATACGGAATAAATTTTAGAGGTCAGCATGAATCCCTAGCATTGAACTAGCATTTTTAATGGTTTTTCAAAAACCAATTGTCCTTAGGATTAACACCAAAACCTAGTCGTGCAGATCAACAAACTCATTTTCCTGTCGGTACTCTTTCTAGCTAGCCAAGCTCTTATCTCTCAACCTGTGGATAAATACGGTTTCGCAGATCCGTCCATTCCTGAATTGGCTCAGTTTGAATATTATCGTGGTATATGGCAAGCTGAGCTAGAGATGAAGCAAGAAGATGGCTCTTTCAAAAGAATAGTAGGAGGAGCCACCATAGTTGGTCGGTTTTTAGGTGATCACAAAACTTTCCAATCCCAGTTCACGACTTCTAATGGTTTCTTTTCTACTGATATTCGATCATACAACTTAACAACTAGGCAATGGGAAGCTCTATTTCTGAACGCCAACGACCAACGCTGGCATCATTTCACTTCCCAACTAATCAATGGTAAAATGACAACAACAGTCCTAGGAGGATACAGTGGCAAAGAAACCTTTGATATCAAAGTGACTGATACCATTTTGTCTGATACGACTTTTCACAAGGATGTTTATCAATCCACTGATGATATGAAAACTTGGGTTTTGACCTACAAGATTGACCTGATTAAGGTCTCAGAATAATTTTGATTCAATATTTTTCCTTTAGTGATTCAAGCTTTTTTTAAGTATCTTCTCTTAAAAAAGCATTGAGAAATAACCTTTTCCTCTTACTGGTTCTTCTCCTAACCTCCACTTTCGTACTTGCAAAAAATCAAACCCTTGATAGCCTTCAGGTGTTGGTTCGGCAATCACCCGCGGATAGTAGCCGTGTGAAGCTATTGATTGAAATTGCCAAACATTATCAAAATTCGCATTTTGACAGCACTTATTATTACGGAGAAAGAGCTTATGAAATGGCTCATGACCTACAATACGCCTATGGTCTGGCAGAGTCTATGCTTGTGATGGGCATCAGTGCTTGGCGTACAGGAAACTACGAAGAAGGACTTTTAAAATGTGAGCGCGCGCGTATGCAAGCAGAGGCCTACCATTTCAAGCGAATTGAAGCCATTGCTTTGATTAATATAGGCACCATCAGGAATTATCAGGCCGACTATGCCTTGGCTCTTTTGTCTTACCAGCAGGCTTTGAGAATCAACGAGACCCTTGAAGATCAGGCGCTAAGTGCTCAACTTTTTTTAAATATTGGGGGCATTCATTACAATCATAAAGATTACAATCAGGCATTGGAATTCTGGAATCAAGCCCTTGATCTCAATCTAAAACTAGGAAACAAAGGCAATGCAGGCAGTTGCATGAATAACATCGCGTTGGTACACGCGATCAACAAAGATCTGGATCAGGCACTGGCCTATTACCATAAAGCAATTAGCATGTATAATGAAGATGAATTTTGTCAAAAAGTTTATCCATTCGAAAATATTGGCTCTTTATACATTGACAAAGGCAATCTGGACAGTGCCACATACTACTACCAAAAATCACTCCATGGAGCGATACAGTGTAAGAATCCGATTATAGAATCAGCTTCACTTTCTGGATTAGGCAAAATAAATCAGGCTCGTGGGCTACCCGAACAAGCCTTGAAATGTTATGAATCTGCTATTCAAATCTGTCAGAAAATAGGAGCAACCAGGGAACTACAAGAAATTACACTTTCCTTGTCAGAATTACATGAAAAAATGGGCAATCTTCAACTAGCACTAGATTATTTCAAAAGATATAAAATCATTGGCGACTCCTTATTCAATTCAGACAATGTAGCTGAAATCGGCAGACTACAGTCCAACTATCTCATCGAGAAACAACAAAGAGAATTCGAAATAAAACAAGAAAGAGTAGCCTTTGAAAACGAAAAAAATGCAGAACGCCAAGTGCTCATTCGAAATGTGTTCATATTCAGTTTGATATTGGTCATCATCATAGCCTCAGTTATCTATCGCAACTACAAAATAAAAACTGCTGCAAATAAAAAATTAAGTGCACTGAACGAAGCCATCCATTCCCAACAAAAAGAACTTATCCAGCAAGCTGAAGAATTGCAGATTCTTAACCACTCCCTCAATGAATTGAACAATAGTTTGGAACGAAAAGTAGAAGAGCGCACCAAAGAACTAAAACTTAAAAACAAAGAGTTAGAGACAAAAAATACTAAACTAGGAGAATATGCCTTTTATAATGCCCATCAGCTCAGAGCTCCTGTAGCTGCTATTTTGGGACTCACGGCCCTGTTTGAAAATCAAAATTTGGATTTGGACGAAACCAAAGAAATCATTAACAACCTAAAAAAGAGCGCGACAAATCTTGACGAGGTAGTGAGAGTGATCAATGAGGTTTTGGAGAAAGAGGGATTGCTAAAAAAGAGCAAGTAAATCAAGCCATGGGTTTGCTGATAATCTCCAACACCAGTTCTTTAGACAATGGCTGACCATTGGCTTTCGCTTTTATCTCATCGAAAGCAAACCTAAAGTCACAACCCGACTTCCACTGGCTACAGCCATAAGCCGTTTGACCACGGATAATCGTGCCTTTGCTGCACTTGGGGCAGGGAGGCATTTCTGCTTCTTTCTTTTTGGGTTTGGTGGACTTGTGCTCAAATTCTATTTGAAAGGACTCAGTCAATTTCAGAATGCCTTCAACCTTCTCATTATCCAGAGCAAAACCTTTAATCTTAGTTGTAGCTTTCTTTTGAATCAGGCGTTTGACTTGTGCCTCAGTGAGTTTCTTGCCCATATAGACCAGAGGCAGACGCAAATCACAACCTTCCTTCCATCCACTGCAGCCATAAGCAGACTGCCCTTTGAGAATATTCCCCTTCTTACATTTAGGACACGTCATCCCAACTAACCCAGTCCTTTTCTTGGTAGTTGGCTTCTTACTTTTTGTTTCTGCTGCTGTTTCAAGTCGGGGCTTCCCTGTCTCCATTCTCACTTCATAGACCAGATCATCTACCATCTTTTTCATATTCACAATGAAGTCCCTGGCACTGAAAGCACCATCCTCAATCTCCTTGAGTTGCTTCTCCCACTGTCCAGTGAGTTCGGCAGACTTGAGTAATTCATTTTGGATTGTATCAATGAGTTGGATGCCCATTGGTGTGGGAATTACTTGCTTCTTCCGGCGTTGTGTGTACTTTCTTTTGAATAGCGTCTCTATGATGTTCGCACGTGTGGAAGGGCGGCCAATGCCATTGGCTTTCATCAGGTCTCTAAGTTCGTCATCTTCCACTTGCTTGCCAGCCGTTTCCATGGCGCGGAGCAGGGAAGCTTCAGTATAAAATTTGGGCGGCTTGGTCGTCTTCTCTATAAATGATGGTTCATGAGGCCCTTGCTCCCCTTTTTCAAAGGATGGCAGGATATTATCATCTTCTTCTTTGTTTTCATCATCAGCGTCCTCTTCTTCTTTGCCTTTTTTCTCCTTTGGAAACAATACTCGCCAGCCTTCTTCCAAGATTTCTTTTCCCTTAGCCACGAACTTTACAGTCTCCACTTCTGCACTCACCTGTGTCTTGGCCACTTGACAATCTGGATAAAATACCGCCATGAATCGCCTGGCTATGATGTCATATACTTTTCGTTGATCAGCATTCAATGGCTTTTCTTCACCTGTAGGAATAATGGCATGGTGATCTGTTACCTTCTTGTCGTTGAATACTTTGGCTGACTTTCTCATCTTACTTCCTAGAATTGACTCTGTAAATGACGCATATTGAGTTAATCCTTTGAGAATGCCTGGAATTTTCGGATACATATCATTCGGCAGAAAAGTAGTATCCACCCTAGGGTAGGTCACCACTTTCATTTCATATAGGCTTTGCACCAATTTCAAAGTAGCCTCGGCTGTAAACCCAAACTTGTTGTTACAAAAAACCTGAAGAGCAGTCAAATCAAAAAGCTTAGGCGCATATTCTTTACCCTCCTTCTTTTCTATGTCCGTGATTAGTAAATCCTTTCCAGAAATCTGTTGAAGCAGTTTCTCTCCCTCCTCTTTCTGCTGAAATTTTCCCTCAGTCGAGTTGAATTTCGTATCCCGATACAACGTTTGCAATTCCCAATAAGGCGTAGGCTTGAAATTTTCTATTTCGTAATGTCGATTGACCAACATGGCCAAGGTGGGTGTTTGTACCCTACCAATTGACAAAACTTGTTTAAAGCCTCCATATTTCAGGGTATAAAGTCGGGTGGCATTCATGCCCAACAGCCAATCTCCAATAGCTCTAGAGCTCCCAGCATAATACAGGTTGTCGAACTCATCTGCTGATTTGAGTTGGTTGAAACCAGTTTTAATTGCTTCTGTGGTTAAGGAGGAAATCCAGAGTCTTTGTACTTCTCCTTTGTACCTGGCTTGCTTGATCACCCAGCGTTGGATGAGCTCTCCTTCTTGTCCAGCATCCCCACAGTTGATGACCACTTCAGCTTTGTCTAATAGTCCTTTGATGACTTTGAATTGCTTTTTCACACCCCCATCATCCATGATCTTGGTCTCAAATCGCTCGGGCAGCATGGGCAGGGTATTGAGATCCCAGCGTTTCCAATGCGGCTTATAATCTTCTGGTGGATAGAGCGTGCAAAAATGCCCAAAGGTCCAGGTGACCTGATAACCATTGCCCTCAAAGTAACCATCCCTGCGACTAGAAGCACCTAGGACTTGTGCGATTTCTTTAGCGACACTCGGTTTCTCGGCAATACAAACTTTCATGAATGGGTACTAGACAAATGGCGGCCAATTAATTGAAATAGAGCTCCAAGATAAGCTATATTGACTTGAAGATTAAACCTATCCGCAGCACTTTTTATACTTCTTTCCACTGCCACAGGGACAAGGGTCGTTGCGAGTGATTTTTCTTGTAATATCTACTTCCATTGGATTCATTTTTCCGTCTAGATAAAACCATTTTCCCTTTTCTTTCAAAAAGTTAGAACGCTCGTGGTGTACCTGGCTTTTGTCTTTGGAATCGGTAAAGTATGCCCTAAATTCTACAACTCCCCTGGTATCGGAAACACTGCCATGCTCCACGCTTACTATTTCCAATTGCGTCCAGGTATTTTCTTTTGACCATTGGGCTATGCTTTCAATCTTATATTCTTCTCTGTGCCTACCATGTGTGGTATCATAGAGATATTGCGCTTCTCCCAAACTATAAGCTACATATCTAGAGCGCATCAGTTCCAATGCTGTTTGTGCTGCTCGACCATTGATAATGGTACCACAGCAATCATTCAGCTTCTTTTTCGAACCACAAGGGCATTGCATTTCTTTCATGAAAACTCATCTAATATCAAACTCAAAGGTAATGTGGTTTTGCTGTGCCCAGCGCAATATGCTGGAGATATACCAATAAAACATCCTTTCAAAGTACACATCTACCGTCCGTGTATTTGTGGGTTTATTTGCTGTTTTTGACCCTTGCAATTGACCATTCGTGTAAAACAGGTATAGCTTTTAATCTTGATTCGTTCACTTTATAACCAAACTCAAGATCACTGCTCATGTTAAAAAACTACTTCCTGGTTGCCTTTCGCAGCTTACTCAGAGACAAGTTTTATAGTTCGATCAATGTGCTGGGTTTGGCACTTGGTATCACTTGCTGTTTACTCATTATGATTTACATCAGCGATGAGCTCAGTTATGATCGTATGCACAGTAAAGCTGATCGAATCTATCGCATCAATGAATTTATGATTGATGAAGATGCGGGCGAAAGGTCATCCAGTTTGCCATTTCCAGTTGGCCCTACGCTTAGAGCTGATTTTCCATCCATGGTGGAATCACAAGTGCGGTTGTTCGACTATCAATCTCCTTCGTTAATGTTGGAAAATAAGGAAACCAATAAGGCTTTTAATGAAACCCGTTTGTTTTTTGCTGACTCTACTTTTTTTGATGTATTTGATTTCGAATTAGTGAAAGGCAATAAGGAAACTGCTTTGGACGAACCCAATTCGCTACTGCTGACGGAAACTATGGCAAAAAAGTATTTTGGAAACGAAGACCCCATGGGGAAAATACTCCGCTTTCAAGCCGAACGTGATTTGATTGTAAAAGGCATTCTACCCGACACCCCACTCAATACACACTTTCAGTTTGACTTTATTGGTTCAATGTCCACAGTCAGGCAAAGTTTCAACGGGCGATTGCCAAGAACTTGGTATTGGAACCCATGCTGGACTTACCTGGTACTCAGTGATCAAAACTCTTCCAAGGAATTAGAAGCCTTATTTCCCAATTTCATTTTGAAATACTTCCCCGAATTTTTACATGGGGATGTAAAAATGACACTTCAGCCATTGACTGATATTCATCTTAAATCCGATCTCGAATTCGAAATTCAACCCAATAGCAGTGAAAACAATGTCTACGTGTTTACAGTCATTGGTCTACTTATTCTTTTCATTGCGTGCTTTAACTACATGAACCTGTCCACGGCGAAATCAGCCAAACGATCTAAAGAAGTGGGCATACGAAAAACTTTAGGTAGCAAGAAAAGCTATTTGATTACACAGTTTCTTCTTGAGTCTATCATTATTACGAGCATAGCAGTCATTGTTTCATTGGTACTTTTTTTGGCTATTCTACCTGCCTTCAATTCTTTTACAGAAAAGTCTATTGGCTTCAGTATGCTGTTCCAGCCGCATATTTTATTTGGGCTGATTGGAGTTGTACTTATTATTGGAGTTGGTGCAGGCATCTATCCTGCATTCGTGCTGAGTACATTTTCACCTATTAAAGGCCTCAAAGGTGAACAAAAAGGAAAAGGAGGTAACCTCCGTCAGATGCTGGTCATTTTACAATTCTCTATCTCCATCATCATGATCATCGGGACATCTATTGCCACTGATCAGCTGGATTTCCTGAGACAGAGTGATACTGGATTCGACAAAGAACAGGTGCTCTATATTTCTGCACTGCGCACCCCTATTGCTCAAAAATATGAGGCTTTCAAAAATGAAATACTGCGCAGACAAGACATCAATAGCATGACTGCTGTGGTGGATGCGTTAGGTGCCCGTCACCAAGGCGACAATTTTAGATTTGAAGGTATGGAGCGTTCTACGTTGTTCTCTGTATTTTGGTCAAAACATGATTTTTTCAAAACGTTCGGACTAAATATTGTACAGGGTCGTCCTTTCAAAGAAAACATCTTATCTGACGACACAGCCGCTATCGTAATCAACCAAGCCTTGTGTAGACGACTGGACTGGCGCGAGGATGAGGCCATTGGCAAAGCTTATGAGTATGGCAATCGTCCAGGTAAAATCATTGGTGTGGTAGAAGACTTCAATTTTGCGTCAAAGCATCGTAACATAGAACCCCTGGTCATCCAACTCAGAAATAATCCTGGAAGTTTCAATCTGCTCATCAAATACCTGGCTATCAAATTGGACACGGAGAATATAGGAGAGACCCTATCTTTCGTCGAGGGCAAATGGAATGAATTTGCACCTGGCAGGCCGTTTGATTATTTCTTTTTGGAAGATGAATTAAACACATTGTATAAGGATGAAGACAAACTCAGCAAAGTAGCCAGTCTATTTTCTGGCCTAGCGATAGTGGTCGCCTGTCTTGGTTTGTTCGCTTTAGCCTCCTTTACTGCAGAGCAGCGCAAGAAAGAAATTGCCGTAAGGAAAGTATTAGGCAGCACGATACCACAAGTGATCCTACTGCTATCAAAAGACTTTACCAAGTTGATCACCATTGCATTTGTGATTGCTTGTCCACTGGCCTATTTCTCTATAGATAGCTGGCTCAATAATTTCGCGTTTAGAATAGGTATGAATCCATTGGTATTCATTTTGGCTGGCATAGGCACTCTGATTATTGCATTGATCACGATCAGCTTCCAATCATTAAAAGCGGCCTCAGCCAATCCGTCAACCGTGCTGAAATACGAATAAAGATAATAGCATAGTTTGGTATAATGAGTGAAGCACCCGGAGGAGTCTGGGTGCTTTTTGCCATTCAAATAAATTTCAAAACCTATGACTGACTTATCAGTATAAGTTTGATAGATGAATCTACAATCAATACTGAATAACTGTAAAACTGAAATTGAGCAAAAGCTCCAATGGGGCGCTGCTGAGCAATGGCAAAATCAAGAATTTGAGGAACTGAGCCAAATCATCTTCAACAAAACTGGAGTCAATCTTAGTCATACTACACTCAAACGAGTCTGGGGGAAAGTGAAATACACGAATCAACCGAGTATTAGCACCCTAGACGCCCTAGCCAAATTCTTAGATTGCCCCAATTGGTCTGCCTATAAAAGATCTCAAGAAGCCAGCCCTCCCACTAAAAAACGGAAATTTTCTATGCCTGGATCAAAACAAAGTGTTTTGCTTGTGGCACTCATCATCCTACTAAGTTTCAGCAGCTGGCTTTTTATCACCTCCAATCTAAGCCATCCTGAAGCACTTGCCAAGCAGTTGTTGTTTGAAGCCAACTACACTGCCATGGGTCTTCCAAATACAGTCATTTTTTCATTCGACGCCAGCAACATAGAAGCAGATCAATTAGTGATACAACAGTCTTGGGATAGACGCAAAAGAATTGAGGTGAATGAAGACCAGACCAAGGCTACCTCTGTCTATTATTACCCTGGATACTTCAGGTCTAAGTTTGTGGCAGATGAGGTGGTTCTCAAAGAGGCAGATGTCTATATAGAAACTGACGGTTGGCTTGGAACAATAAATGTGGAACCTGTACCTATATATCTTACAGAAAATGACCTGATCAAATCTGAACTATTGGCTCTTTCACCATCAGGTATAGAAAAATTAGCAGCTAACAACAAACCAGTCAGCTATCATTACTACACGGCCGAAAAAAGCATCTCAGGAGATGATTTCAAATTTGAAACCAGCATGAGATATGCTCAGTCGAACCAAACCTCAGCCTGCAAGTATGCCAAGGTAGTGCTTCACTTTTCCGAAGGAGCTTTTTTGATTCCTTTTGTGATTTCTGGATGTGTGGGAGAAATCAATGTATTGGCCATGGACAATTTCATTTCGGGTAAGCAGAATGACTTGTCCACTTTGGGTATTTCGTTAGAAGACTGGCAGCAGATAGGTATTTCCAGTCAAAACAAAAAGCTTATGGTTTCTATTGGAAATAAAGAAGTGCTAACAGCCAATTACAAAATGGATCCAGGCTATTTAGTAGGTGTTAGTTATCAATTTGATGGTATGGGTGAGGTAGATTATTTGAAACTATCAAATGGAAAGAGTACATGGCAATTCAATGAAAAATTTTGAATAAGGAAAGCGGACATTATCCTTCCGCTTTCCCAAAACTCAAAAAAACCATTTTCATTAATATGCAATAGGTATAAGTACCTCCACGTCTTCCCAAGCCATCAACAAATGACCCTTTCCTTCTTTTCCTTCGAATGCCATACCAAATGCTTCCCGAGTTTCAGCAGCCTTTTTTACTGGCGCTTCAATACTCATCACATTCTTGGAAACATCATAGTCAAAGGCACCCCAGGTGTAGAGGTTTGAATTAAAAATGATTGTCCATGATTTGGCTGCCGGGATGGCGTAAACAGTATAGTTACCAGCTTTTAGTTTTTTCCCGTCAAAGGTCATGTCCCTGTATACATTTATTTCTGTACTCTGATTCGCTCCCAATCGCCAAACCTGACCATAAGGCACTTTATCGCCCAACATCGTTCTGCCCTTTTTCATAGGCCGGCTATATATGATGCGAGCAGCGGGCACAGTACCTCTTCCATCAGGCCTGAAAACTGCGAGGTCTAATGGACTTTCATCTAACGCTCTTATTTCCTGAGCTTCTAATTGAATACTCCATCCAAGACCTAATGCAAAAAGTAAAATGTTCAATGTCTTCATAAGATCTATTTTGATTTGACTTAACCAAGTTTAAATACTCAGACAGTTAAATCCCATTCAAAGTGGTTCAATCCTGTGCAAGTTGACTATTCGTCTTTTATCAGTCATATCTGTATGCTGGTCGCAAATAATTGTGTCAGTCAAAGTATCTCATTTTCGAGCATCTTATATTTGCGACAAAAAAATATAGCCTCATGCCCAATTCAGTAAAAATTGCCCCTTCCCTACTTTCAGCAGATTTTTCACGCCTTGGTGCCGATATTGAAATGGTAGAAAAAGGTGGAGCAGAAGTCATTCACTATGATGTAATGGATGGTCACTTTGTTCCGAATCTTACCATTGGCCCATTGGTTTTAAAGGACATCAGAAAATGTACCAAACTACCAATAGACGTGCATTTGATGATTGAGAACCCTGATCAATACATTCCTGATTTTGCGAAAGCTGGAGCAGATTGGATTAGCGTGCATGTAGAAACATGTCCTCACTTACACAGAACTATTCAGTTGATCAAAGAATTAGGCAAAAAAGCTGGCGTGGTTTTGAATCCTCATACCCCATTGAGTAGTATTGATGAAATCCTTCCTGAAGTAGACTTCGTGTTGATTATGTCTGTAAACCCAGGTTTTGGTGGACAAAAATTAATCCCCTCATGCATTGATAAAATTGCCAAACTGAAAGCAACTCTCAAGGAAAGAAACCTGGAACATATCTTTATTGAAATAGATGGGGGCGTAAAATTGGACAACCTAAAATCTGTAATTGATGCTGGAACTGAAGTAGTGGTATCAGGATCAGGCATTTTCAATACAGAAGACCCCATATCAACTATCCAGCAAATGAAGCAAGTTTAGTCACCCAAGTGGGAATTGGTATAAAAGGAGAAACTATTCTGACAAAAGGCAATTCCCAGCATTTAATAATTCACTAAAATTGCATTCAAAATTTTAAACGTATGAGTAGCGAGAAAGAAATAAAGGAACGTCCAGTGTTGAATTTCATTGAACAAATGATTGAACAGGATCTGGCTGAAGGCAAGCATGATGGTAAGGTGCTTACCCGCTTCCCTCCTCATCCCAATGGATACTTGCATATTGGCCACGCCAAATCCATTTGCCTGAATTTTGGACTCGCTCAGAAATATAATGGCAAATGCAACTTGAGGTTTGATGACACAAATCCTGAAAAAGAGGATATCGAATATATCAACTCAATCAAAGAAGACATCAAATGGCTGGGTTTTGACTGGGACAATGAGTTTTATGCTTCTGATTACTTTGATCAACTGTATGAATATGCCGTTCAATTGATCAAAGCCGGAAAAGCCTACATAGACGAAAATTCTGCAGAGCAAATTAGCAAAGAACGAGGCACTCCTACTTCTCCAGGAAAACTGAGTGAATATAGAGATCGATCTGCAGAAGAAAACCTGTCCCTTTTTGAGGCCATGAAAAATGGTGAAGTAGAAGAGGGCAAACGTGTACTTCGCGCCAAGATTGATATGGCCTCTCCTATCATGCAAATGAGAGACCCTGTAATCTATCGTGTAAAAAAAGCCGTTCATCACAGAACTGGTGATAAGTGGTGCATCTATCCTACCTATGATTTTGCACATGGCCAATCTGATGCTTTTGAAAAAATTACGCATTCTTTATGTACACTTGAGTTTGCTTCCCACAGACCACTTTATGATTGGTTTATTAGCGAATTAGACCTTTATCCGTCTAAGCAAACTGAGTTTGCCAGACTGAATTTGAGTTATACTGTAGTCAGTAAAAGAAAGCTCAAAGAACTGGTAGAAGACGGACATGTAGAAGGCTGGGATGACCCAAGGATGCCAACTTTGGCAGCTATCAGGAGAAGAGGCTATACAGCTGCTTCCATTCGAAATTTTGCTACTAAGATAGGCGTGGCCAAAAGGGATGGCGTCAGTGATGTAGCCCTACTGGAGCACAGTGTACGCGAAGATTTGAACAAAAAGGCCAGTCGTGTGCTAGGTGTACTCGACCCTATCAAATTGATCATTACCAATTACCCTGAAGGGCAAAGCGAAATGCTGCCTGCAGTGAATAACCCTGAAGATGAATCCGCTGGTAAAAGAGAAATACCTTTTGGCAGAGAACTGTACATTGAGCGAGATGACTTCATGGAAGAGCCACCCAAGAAGTTCTTCAGATTAGGGCCTGAAAAAGAAGTACGATTAAAGTATGCCTATATCGTGAAATGTACGGGCTTCAAGAAAAATGAGGCTGGAGCAATAGAAGAAGTTTATGCCGAATACGATCCTGAAACTAAAAGTGGTCACGACACCACTGGAAAGAAGGTGAAAGGCACTTTAGGTTGGGTTTCTTCCGAGCATGCTGTAGAAGCAGAGGTCAGGTTATACGATAGACTATTTGCCACAGAGAACTTAAATGATATTGATGATGATTTCAAAAATCACCTAAACCCTAACTCTCTGACCATCAAGGCAAATGCTAAAGTGGAGCCATCAGTTGGTAGCATGAAGCCAAATACGCAATTTCAGTTTGAGCGACTGGGGTATTTCATTATTGACAAAGAGTCAGCACCTGATAAACCCAGAATCAATAGAACTGTCTCTCTGAGAGACAACTGGGCCAAACAGAATAAATAAGAAGCTATAATGTAATTCTTCTATTGACTTGTTTTTAAGTAAATTATCCAAAGAACATTTCAACAGAAGAATTATGAAAGTATTTTGCTGTTTCTTTCTTGTTTCACTTTTCATTTTTCCCGCGTTTTCTCAGGAAGAAGAATCATCCCAGGATTGGATGAAAGTACTGAGTTATGGTGTTGGCAATCAAACAGATCAAAACGAGCTATCTATAGAAGAGGCAAACCAAAGAGGAGATCAGTGCATTCCTGCCCATTTCGCGAATGCCAATCTCATCTTGAGTAATAATGCCATCATTGAAAAAGTGAGCGTCAAATACGATTACAAAGAAAAAGTCCTCTTAGTCCAGAAAAACAACAAGGTGACTATAGGCGCACCAAACATTGTAAAAAGCGTTCAATTTCTAAATCCTGAACTGGATCAATTGATCAACGTAGGTCAACTTGGACGTTCCTATGGTCGACAGGGTTTTTATACTGTATTGGCTAATACTGGTGACAATTACTTAGTGAGTTATCAAAGCATAGAGGAAAAAAACCAATCAAAAAATGAAGTAATGCCCTCCACAGAAATATTTGGTGCCCCCAAAGATGAGCCTGTCATGATCCAAAGGGAAGATTTTCTGATTAGTGAAAACCAAAAGCTCTACGTGCTAGAAAACTTTAAATCCAAGGCGCTATCACAATTTGGTGATCGCGCAGACCTGCTCAAATCTTACGTGAAACAAGAAAAACTCAAGTTCAAAAATGTGGATGATCTTAAGAAATTTGCCCAATACCTCTGGACTCTGTAGCCAAACTACAGTTTGGTGTATGTAGCTGTGGACATACATACTTCGAAACTATCATGGGCAATTCTTCCCGACTTGTGACCTGATCAATTCCCCTAAGAATCAACATTTGGTCAATGAGATCATCGTCTGTATAGGTGACGGCTATGAGTTCAATTTTTGGGAATCTATGTTTGAACTGCTCTATTCGGTCAATAATCCCTGCTGTATACACAGATAAATCGATGATGACTATTTGCCCATCTACTAACGTCTTCACTTTTGTCAAATCCTTTACAATGCTGATTTGCAAATGCTTGTGAACACTTTTGAGCTCTCTCCCAATTTTTTCTACAATAAGGTCACTATTGCTCCCTATCAATATTTCTTTCTCCATACTCCTCGCTGCTACCTAATAAACTGCAATGAAAGGTGAAATACCAGTATCATTCAAGCGTAAAAAAACCGAAAATGAAAATTAAGAGAAATTCTTATGCACGCATACCTTTTCTTATAAAGACATAAAAAAAACCATCCTGCAAAGGCGGGATGGTTTTTAGAAAATCTTTCGTTTTATGAACTAACCTATCACTCGATTGACCACATCAATTAGATCATCTCCAGTAAATGGTTTTACAATATAATCTGCTGCACCTAGTTCAATGCCTTCATTGATTACAGATTGCTGACCTACAGCACTTACCATTACCACCTTAGCTGACAAGTTCTGACTTTTGAATACTTTCAAAATGTCAGTTCCAATCATATCTGGCAATATATTATCCAGCGTAATCAAATCAGGATTCAGCTCTAACGCTAGGTCTATGGCTGTCTCTCCATTTGGTGCTTCTCCTATAATTTCGTAACCTGCCTCAGTGAGCGTGTCCTTGATCAAGGTACGCATATATGCTGAATCATCAACGACTAATACTTTTTTGCCCATTATTCTGGTATTTTTTTATTATTTACTTAATGCTAAGTTCTTTATTTTCTGGATAAATTCCTCTTCTAATAACCAAATGAAGTCAGATTTGATATCAATATCATCTGTGTGAAACACTGAGCTAAACTGAATCAGTGGACTCAAAGTCACTGACTCTGCATGAATGTATTTATTAACTTCGTTTGCTTCCATGATGTGCAAAGATGGAACATTTCCATAAATTCCCACATCTAAACTATTGGCAAATTCTGTAATCACAGAAGCAGCCATAATATTGTCTATTTCCTTAAGTAACTCCAGCCTCATCACTTGCGCGTCATCATTGTCACTATTGATCACACTTTCTGGCAGACACTTGGTATAAATTTTCTCTACTTCGTCACTCGTGAAAATCAAGTGGCATATTCCTCTGAGTTCACCAGCCAATTCAGTTCTTAGAATATGAATCTTATCATCGGTTTTGCTAGAGTACTGTGGCTCATCATTCAAAACAGCAATATCAAAGTCTACATTGGTTACTTCTATGGCACTATTGAGAATCATCTTTAGTGATACAGCCGCTCGATCCAATCCTCTATTAATCATTTCGACAGCCACGGCCATTTCCTGCTCTGTAAATTTTTCAATCATGTCATTACCCATTTTTGGTTTACTTTGGTTTCGAGTTTGTATTGTTTAATGTCCGCATAGCTCATCGCTGTCGTATTCGTTGCACTACTAAAAATAGGTGGTCTATTGCACACATCAAAAAATACCAACCTAAATAATACTACCATCACATAAATCGAGGCCAAATTTACCCATTATCAAACCCCTTCACAATGAGTGTTTTCACCTAATTTTAAAGGAAATTCCTTTTAATGCTTTTTCCTATAAACCTTTTCAATTGACATGAGTTATCAGATACTAGTGTAAATATCACAAACCATGAAAGACAACTATCTACTCAGTATTAAAAAACAATTCTTGTATAATCGGGATTTGGGCTGGAAAACCATAGCCCAAGTTCCAAGTGAAAAACTAAACTGGACATACAATGATGAAAGCAATGGCATTACACAAATTGTGAAACACCTGTCTTCTAATATGCTTTCGAGGTGGACGGATTTTTTGACCTCAGATGGTGAAAAGGAATGGCGAAACAGGGACGAGGAATTTGAAGGGGAAGAATTGAACTTTGAACAAATCAAAGCCCTCTGGGACAAAGGTTGGGACTGCCTAATAAATAGCATAGATCAACTGAAAGCAGGTGACCTTGAGAAGATAGTATTTATCCGAAATCAGGGTCATACAGTAGTAGAAGCTATCAATCGGCAGTTGTCACATTACTCTTATCATGTAGGTCAGATTGTTTTTATTGGCAAAATGATTCGAAATAACCACTGGGAGTCTCTTTCTATCCCTAAAGGACAATCCTCTTCATACAACAAGGAAATGTTCTCCAAAGACAAAAAAAGAGCTCATTTCACCAAAGACTTTTTAGATAAGGACAGCAATTAAGGCAAGACCAAAGTAGGTAGCAATTTCGGCACAATACGTGCCTTTGTCTTTTGCTCAAAACTATATGCAATCGCAATCAATTCAGCTTCTTTATAGGCAGTAGAGAAAAAGGAGATGCCAATGGGTAAGCCTTGCACATTTCCGGCAGGAACTGTGATGTTCGGATATCCTGACATGGCAGGCATGGAAGAACTCGAAATTCTATAATTATCCCCATTGATTCGATCTATCTTCCAGGCAGGATCTCCTGTAGGAGCTACTATGGCATCCAGGTTATGCCTGTTCACTGCCAAATCAATTCCATCTGTCCTGGAGATTTTTTGACAGAGCGCATAAGCTTCTTGATAGGCCTCGTCGGTCAAATTTCCTTTTGAATATGCCAGTTCAAATATCTCTTGCTGAAAATAAGGCATTTCTTCTGAGCTATTTTCTTTGTTATATTGAATCAAATCTTCAATATTCTTATATGGAAAGTCAGATCTAAGACCAGACAGATAGGCATT
Organism: Reichenbachiella faecimaris; assembly: GCF_900176375.1. Classification (GTDB taxonomy): domain Bacteria; phylum Bacteroidota; class Bacteroidia; order Cytophagales; family Cyclobacteriaceae; genus Reichenbachiella; species Reichenbachiella faecimaris. The sequence continues at coordinate 1,200,077 of NZ_FWYF01000001.1, forward strand.
TAAACCATCTTTGAATTCATAAAGGAGCAATTCATATTCTGCATTTCCTAAATAATGCATCTCACCTAACTCAATGGATTCAACTAGAATGGCACCTGCTTTTTTCATAGCCAGAAAGGACTGCTCCATGATAGCATCCACCCCTTCGTGCATCCCCATTGGGCCTCTAAAAATCCCGATCCGTTTTCCTTTCAGTCCATCCAAGTCCAAGAACTGAGTATAGTCCTGATAAACCACAGCTAAACTATCCTGAGTCATTTCGTCTTCGGCATCCATACCAACCAAGGCACCCAATAAAACAGCAGCATCAGCCACTGTTCGCCCCATGGGGCCAGCAGTATCTTGAGTTTTGGATATGGGAATGATCCCAGATCGACTCCAAAGTCCAACCGTTGGTTTTATGCCAACCACACCATTCAGTGAAGACGGGCAGACAATAGAACCATTGGTCTCTGTGCCAATGGTGATTGTACAAAGATTAGCTGAAACTGCTACTCCAGAGCCAGAACTGGAACCACAAGGGCTTCTATCCAAGACATAAGGGTTACGCGTTTGCCTACCTCTTCCACTCCAACCACTGGACGATCTTTCTGATCGGAAGTTGGCCCATTCACTCAAATTAGTCTTTCCTAAAAGGACTGCTCCTGCCTCTCTTAATTTGGCTACGATAAATGCATCCTTCTCCACATCACTACCCAGCAAAGACAGAGATCCTGCTGTAGTTTCCATCTGGTCACCAGTATTGATGTTGTCTTTGATCATAATCGGAATACCATGCAATGGTCCTCGCACTTTTCCAGCCGCTCGTTCCTGATCCAACGCTGCCGCAATAGACAAAGCATCTGGATTCAATTCAATGACGGCATGCAAGCCATTCTCTACCTGATCAATGGCTTTGATACGATCTATGTATAGTTGACAAATGGCCACTGAGGAATAATTTCCTTTTTCCATCATTTGTTGCAGCTCGACTACGGTTTTTTCCTCCAGTTCAAATGCCTGGGTGGTTTGAGTCTGTGGTCGGCAGCCAGCCCAGAAAATAAGGGTAGCAATAAGCAAGGTTTGTAGACGTAGTTTCATAGGGTTGACTGTTTGATGAGCTTTTAAGAAAAAAGCTATATTAGCTCGAAATCCTTAATTAATAAAATGAAACTTATACGAACGGGCACAAAAAAACCTTCCTGACTACTCAGGAAGGTTTCATTTTTTTGATTTTTAATTCTTAGTTTCCGAAGATGTATCGTACACCCAGTTGCATTTGCCATCTAGAGCTAATAAGGCCTGAATCATCTTTTGTCAATAGATCTTCTTTGTTTTCTATTCCTTCATTGAAACTGAATGTAGGAATAGTCTCACCACCTGGTGATGTAATATTAGTCTCATAATTTAAGAGCTGAATTGACGTCCCATCTCCATTAGGTACTTGCCATCTTTTACCCCAATCTTTATTCAAGAAGTTAGTAAAGTTGAAAATATCAAATGATACCTGAATGGTGTTTTTCTTACCATTAGCCATTTCTAAATAGAATTCTTGCATGAACTTTACATCAATGATGTTAGAAAATGGAGTTCTCGCTTCATTCTTTTCAGCATACCTACCTCTTCTGTTTTTTAGATAATCATCATTGCTAATGTAAGCGTCAAGATCAGCCCATTGTTCTGCTGCTGATCGATCAGATTCATCAAACACTATTTGTGACTGGTTAGCTGGAACAAAAATCAATGCACGCTCTCTAGAATTTTCTCCCGTAAATCTACCTGAATTATAGGTGTATGAGAATGGGCTTCCTGACTGTCCATTATAGAATACAGATATGGTTGAAGCCAAGAATCCAGCATATTCCTTTCTGTAAGAAACAGAGGCAAGTATTCTGCTACCTGCATCAAAATCAGATCTTCCATTCTGCGCATTGTTTCTACCATTGATCGCATAAACTCCTCTCCATTGAGAAGAATTCTGAGAAGATGTTCCTTCAAATATTGCTTTTGCCGTCCCGTAGTTATAAGCTACGTTAGCAGTTAAACCATTATCAAACGGCTTCTGAAGAGACAAGGTAATATTAGTGGTAGACCCTTCAGATGTATTGGAACCTAAGTAGACATCACTATACGAACCATCTATCGACCCATTGGTAAAAAGTGCGCGGTTATCAGCTCCACCAAAATTTTCTGTAGAAGGTGCCAAGTTCACGTTTTCATAAAATACATTATTGATGGTTTTTGTATAAATCACTTCAGCTGATCCGATCAGCCCCCACCATGGTAATTTTTGATCAATACCCACACTTGCTCTGAAGACTTGGGGAAACTTAAAGTCTGAAGCAAACAAATCCATTTGACCTTGTGGAATGGCATCATTTCCTCCAAAATCTCCTTCTGTCGGCTGAGTATCAGGATTTCCGTTGAAGGTCAATCCACTGAATTGGGCAGTACCACCAACTGTAGCACCATTATTGTTGAACATTGCTCCTGGCCACACAAATGGTATTCTACTTGTAAATACACCTAATCCCGCACGAAGCTGAGTAGACTGATCACCATTTACGTCGTAGTTTAATCCAATTCTTGGAGAAATCAACAACTGTGGATCTGGAGCTTGGCCAGCCTTAGCTCCTTTTAAATCATATCCAGCTGCTTCTATTAATGGCGCTGCAGTGGTATTAAAATAGCCGTCATCTATTGGGTCATCTAGGAACATCGGGATATCTAATCTGATCCCTCCAGTCACTCTCAATTGATTGTTGACCTGAATTTCATCTTGGGCATAAAACCCAAGCTGCATAGCTTTAAAGGCTGCCGCAGCTGCAGTACCATCACCTGTTACATTATCCACCAATGAGTAGCTTCTGAAATAGGCGGAAGGATTACCATCATAATAATCCTGAATAGTATTGAAGTCATAAGAACCAAAGTTTTGTCTCACAAAAACATTGTTCATATCATAGAACTCATTGTGAGTACCAAATGTAAATGTGTGCTTCCCTTTATAAAGGTTAAAATTATCTGTTATTGTCCAAATGGTTTGCTCCAAAAAGTTACCAGTTGAGAATTCTTCACTTCCAAATTCAATATCACCTTCAGTTATATCAACATAAGGGAATCTAGCACCTAAGGGATCTCTATTATCCTCTACAGTAGTTCTTCCAATGACCAATTTATTCGATTTATCTCCCCAGCTACTATTGAGTTCTAGGGCAGTTGAGTTGGTAGTGGAAGGAAAGAATACGCCTCCATTGGCAAATCTTACTCGACTCGAAGTAGAATTGCTAGGTGAAAAGTTTTCGCCTTTGTTGTAGCTGTGCCTTAATGTCAATTTATGAGCATCGCTGATGTTGTAATCAAGCTTGACGAGAATTTTTTCCGCTTCTAATTTTTGAACCACATCTTCGAAACTACCTGGATCATAGCCATATGTAGCTTTTGTGTAATCGACCAAATCTACGATGTCAGCTCGTGATACACTACCTGTGTATGTTCCAAAATTAAAAGGGCTAGGTGTTTCATCTTTTTGAATCTCTCCATTTACAAAAAAGAATAGCTTATCTTTTATTATTGGGCCACCTAGTCTTAATCCATAAGTCTTAGCAGAAAATTCGGGAAGTTTCTCTCTATCTTCTCCATCTACTTCCAGAAAACCAGGCGTCTTTCCAGCCAGTTTTTCGTTTCTGATCAAATAGTATACCGAGCCTTCAAAGGAATTGGTGCCACTCCTAGTGACGGCAGAAATGCTACCACCAGTGAATCCACTTTGTGTTACGTCATAAGGAGAAACAGCCACTTGTACTTGCTCCAATGCATCCATACTGATCATGGACAGGCCGCCAATTTGGCCGCCGTTTTGACCGTTTCCAGCTAGACCAAATGCGTCATTACTAATCGCTCCATCAATGAAGATAGAATTATATCTGTTGTTAGAGCCTGCGATTGAAAGTCCTCCTGTTGAAGTAAATGCGGCTTGAGGAGTTAGTCTTGTGAAATCATTTAGGGATCTTGATGCATTTGGCATCATATTCAACTGCTGCTCTGAAACAGTAGTTGAAGCACCATTTCTATTACCATCAAAGATCTCTCCCTCTCCAGCTGTCACTACTACTTCCAAAAGCTCTGTGGCTCCAGAAGAAAGCGCTGCGTCAAGTTTATGAGTTTGACCAAGGGTGAGATAAACCCCCTCCTTGATATAGTTTTCAAATCCTACAAACGATACGGTTATATTATAAGGACCACCAGCCTTCATGTTTGGAATTCTATAGAATCCGCTTGCATCTGTTACACTTCCATATTTAGAACCTGTCGATGCATGTATAGCTATTACTGTAGCTCCAGGTAATTCGGCTCCCTGATCGTCTATCACCCGTCCATTCATTCCGGATGTGGTGACACCTTGTGCCAATAGAAACTGACTCGTCAGCAAAAAGCCTATTGTCAGTAATACGCGAGAAAGTAAATTTTTCTGCTTCATAATGAGATTTAATTAGTTAATAATGGGTTTCTTAAGTTTAGAGATACTCTAATAAAAATAGTTTATTTAATTAAGCAATGCGCCTCAAACACCAAATAATTTAGGATATTCCTGAGACCTTCCTTCTTTTTACCCGCAAGTTTAGTAAATCCTTACGACGAGACTAAATCATATTTTATTATCATATCATTACCTTTCTATTATCCATATTCCTATCTACTTTTGTGAATAACTTGTTAATAAATCAAATTGAGTCAAGTCATCAATCAAACAGCATTTCTTCAAAGTTTTGAAAAGGACAAAAACGTTCTGCTCAAAACCGCACAAGATCAAATATTCTCCGATCTCGCTCATCGATTAGTAGAGATTACCATTGAAAAGTATAGCATCCATTTCAACCCCTTGGGACTGGTAGATGACACTTTTCAGCAAATCTTGGATTACCAATTTGGCAATATTGAAGAACTCGAAGGCATTTATGAAAACCTATGCGTGGCTTACAGGTACAAATATGGTGACAACCAATTAGAAATCATTTGGGATGGCAAGTCGCATGAAGAAAAATACAAGGAAGAATGGGGTCAAACTTTTGACAGATGGGCAAGGGACCTCACTGAGAACCCAAGTATTATTAAAGGCATTCTGCAACTCACTGTATTCAATGAGCAAAAGAAAAATCTCACCTTTGTAAGAAATGCATTGAAGGGTTTGATCAATGATTATTTTGAGATCAAGATCCTAAAAAGGAATGGTGTGAAGCGAGTAGTTTTGAAGGAAAAAATGCTAAAGAAAGCTTCTTAAATTCTTCAATAAGAAATCAGGAAAAGCTTCTCCTCTCTGAAGGGAATTTCGTGAATTTTCACATGAGCCACCTCTGCCATGGGTGGCCCTACTTTACACCATCTCATGAGGGTCTCCACTACTTGATATGGCCCAAATACCTCAATCAGGACTTCGCCTGTGGGTAAATTTTTTACCCAACCACTCAGACCCAACATTTGAGCTTCTTTCTGAGTAGATGCTCGAAAGAAAACGCCCTGAACCTTTCCAGAAACTAGTATCGATCTTCCAATGTGATCATCCATTTTTATACTCATTCATGATACTTACACCAGAAGAGGTGCCTATTCTTTCTACACCTGCCTCCAGAAATGTCTGAAGCTGTGCTAAGGTTCTGATGCCACCTGAAGCCTTAATTCCTACATTAGCGGAAATATTAGCCTTCATTATTTTCACATCGCGAATACTTGCTCCACGAGAAGAAAACCCTGTGGAGGTTTTAATGAAATCTACTCCAGCGTCAGAAACTATTTTTGAAACTTGTACCAATTCGTCCTCAGATAAAAGTGCTGTTTCCACAATCACCTTGAGCAATTTACCATGCTCATGAGCCAGCTTTGCTGCCTTGGCCATTTCTATTTTCGGCCAGCTCATACCGGATTTGAATGCAGAAATATTCATTACTAAATCCAACTCATCCGCGCCATCAGAGATGGCGAATTCCATTTCATGTATTTTGGACTCTGTACGCTGATATCCTAATGGGAATCCTATTACTGTCGCCAACTGAATAGTTGAACCTTTCAGCTCACGACTTGCTTTTTTTACCCAAAATGGGGGTACACAAACACCTAGAAACAGGTGATTTTTTGCTTCTCCAATCAATTGATCAATATCTCGATCAATTAAATCAGATCTAAGATTCGTATGTTCTATGTATGAATTGGGTTTAGCTATCACAAAAGAAAGATAGCCAAGCTAGTGGACGATTCCACACTCGTCGCAAAATTTCCGTTTCCCTTTAGGACGCTTTTTTGGCTTCTTTTTATGACCAAAGTAAGTAGGATCTGAGTACTGAGGCTTCTCCATTCCCTTAGCCATTTTCCGATACTTCTTTTTGTTGGCCTTCATCAGCTTTTCATAATCCTTGATCCCTTGATCATAGTTTTTATTGAAAGCCTTTTTTGACCTTTTCTTGCTGTTTGAAAATGTTTGTGAAGCACTTGGAGCCACAGGTTTAACCTCAGACTCACGAGACGACTGAGCTAGGGCATCATTAGAACTGAGTAATAGAAATATTCCGAAACAGAATAGAATTAGAAATCGCATAGACACTTTGTAAATTTACAAAATAACGAAATTTAACTCTAATATTGCGCAACTCTCCGCCCGATTTTTGGTTTACAAAGTCATTGAACTTTAAATATTGCTACTTATGCAGATAAACTACTATCTCCTCTTGCTTCTATTATTCACTTCTATCTCTATACAGGCTCAAACCATGGATTTTGAGACGTACGACCCACCATCTACTCTTGTGGTTCCCGAACATATAGTTACGAGTGCCAAATACCCCTTTATTGATGTTCACAATCATCAGTTCAGCATGAACACCCAAGACTTGAACCCTCTACTAAAAGATATGGATGACTTGAACATGGCTGTGATGGTTAATCTGAGTGGCAGAGGTCGAGGGAGTGATGAGCACTTCAATGGTGTCATAAATAATGTAAAAGAAAATGCACCTAGGCGATTCATCATCTTCACTAATATTTCGCTCGAAAATATAGACGATCCAAATTGGCCAGAGTATACAGCCTCGCAACTCGAAGCTGATGTAAAAGCTGGAGCCAATGGACTCAAAATATATAAAAGCCTTGGGCTGCGACATGCTGACCAAAGCGGCCAACGAATCCCTGTAGATGACCAAAGGCTCGATCCTGTTTGGGCCAAATGTGGGGAACTAGGTATACCCGTACTTATTCACTCTGCAGACCCAAAGCCTTTTTGGGACGAGCACGACGAAAACAACGAACGCTGGTTGGAACTAAAAGTCAGACCTAACAGAAAGCGAGGAGCAAATGATCCTGCCCCATGGGAACAAATCATTGCAGAACAACACCATATTTTCGAAAAGCATCCAAACACCAAATTCATCAATGCGCATCTGGGCTGGTATGCCAATGATTTAGCGACTCTTAGCAAGCTAATGGATAGGTATCCAAATATGTATTCAGAAATAGGGGCAGTGATTGCCGAACTAGGCCGACAGCCTCGTGCAGCTAAAGCCTTTCTCACTAAATATCAGGATAGAGTCATGTTCGGGAAGGACTCTTACAACAAGGAGCAGTATTATACCTATTTCCGAGTACTAGAAACAGATGACGAGTACTTTCCCTATTATAAAAAATACCATGCCTACTGGAAGATGTACGGATTAGGTTTAGATGATGAAGTACTCAAAAAATTATATTATAAAAATGCGCTAAATGTGATTCCTAACATAGATCGTTCTTTATTTCCAGAGTAATATTATCTTGCGAGCTATTAGCTAATCCAATACACTAATTTGTTAATGAAACCCACTTTACTCATACTTGCTGCTGGCAGAGGCAGCAGATTTGGCGGAGCCAAACAAGTCGCACCCATGGGACCACATGGAGAAACAATCATGGAGTACAGTATTCATGATGCCTTAAACAACGGCTTCGGAAATATTGTACTTGTAATCAATAAAGAGGTTGAGCAGGATACTTTTGACCTGGTCAATAAAATGACCACGGCCAAGGACAAAATATCCTATAGCTATCAGGATTTGTACACTGAATTTATTCATCCAGACATTCAATCCAAGCGATTGAAGCCGTGGGGGACTGCACATGCCATCATGAGTGCTTGTGACGAAATAAAGGGAAGCTTTGCCATGATCAATGCGGATGACTATTATGGGAAAGATGCCTTCATCACCATGGCTAATTATCTGCAAAAGAATTCGTCTCCCAACAACTACAGCATGGTGGGTTACGATTTGGAGAATACGCTATCAGCCAATGGCACCGTCTCAAGAGGTATATCCATCAGTGATGAAAACGGATTTCTTAGTTCTATCAAAGAAACGCATGGCATTCATGCAAAGGATAGCAAAATTCTAGCAGAAAATAATATTGAGATTACAGAAGGGCTTGCTTCTATGAATTTTTGGGGTTTTCAAAACAACCTATTTGATGAACTAAAATCTCAGTTCAAAGGTTTTCTTGAAACCACCCCAGACCTTACCAAAGACGAATATCAAATTCCTACAGTCATTGATCAAATGATCAAAAAAGGAATGATTCAAGTGGCTGTATTGCACTCAGGAGCTAAGTGGTTTGGAGTGACTTACAAAGAGGATGCACAGTATGCCGCAGAGGCCATACAGAAATATGTGGCTGGCGGCAAGTACCCTAGCCCACTTTGGAAATAGACTTTTATGAAAAAATTATTTAGCTTTTGGTTTCAAAAAACGGTTAAAGATGGAATTAAGTATCGGAGATGAATTACCAGACATTACTTTAGCAGATCAGGATGGAGCTTGGATTAAGCTCAGAGATTTTGCTAATCAACCTGTAGTAGTATTCTTTTACCCCAAAGACAATACTCCAGTCTGCAATATTGAAGCTTGCGAATTTGAAGCACACTACAACGACCTAAAAAACGCTGGCGTGAAAGTTTTTGGCATTAGTAAAGACAGCGTTTCTTCTCACAAAAAATTTGCTACCCGTTTTCATCTAGAGTATCGTCTACTAAGCGATGTCAAAGGCGAAGCAGAACAGAAATTTGGCGTTGGACGAAAATTGTTTGGTCTACTTCAGAATCGTGTTACTTTTATTTTTGGCAAGGGTGGCAAGCTCATCCATACTATTCATGCGCAGTTCAACGGACGACGCCATGTGGACGAGACCTTGTCCGTTTTAAACATTGAAACTGGGTCTCATTAAAAACCACCTATCTTCAAAGTGAGATAGTAGCTGATCTCATCAAATTCATCTGTGGCAGTGTTTACCAACTGCAAGTCTTGTGTAAACCGTTTGGACACCCCGAGATCTAGTCTGAAATTGTGAGCAATATTGATTTCTAAATTAGCTCCTGGCTCTACGTACCAAAAGACATCCTCGTCTATTATCCCATCACTGTCGTTCAAAAAATCCTCATGATCGGGATCTTCATAACCCAACCAACCTGCCCCTGCCGAAACGGGAAAAGTAAGATGAACGACTTCATTGGAGAATAATATTGGTTCCAACATCAAACCCCCATACCCTCCTAACAAGCGAAGTTTTTTCGTCATATCATTTGGATCAATATCCTGATACTTAGTAGTAGGAATGATACCATAGGCGTCTATTCCAATTGCCAATGTTCTGTTGACTATCCACGCTCCACGAACACCACCCATGACCAATGTTTCATCCTTAAATTCTGAGGTTTTAAAACTAATGGCTCCATAGCCTCCACTGTGGTTCATCTTGCCAGTCAAAGTCTTGATTTGATGCTTGTTTCGTTTCGGCTTTTCCTCTTCTACAGGTTGATAAGGCTCAGTAGCTTGATAATATTTAATGATCACTGGCTGAGTCGTCACAGTATCCGGTTTGACTGACCGCACCAATTCTGATTCTTCTTTTATATCTACAGAATCCTTCTCAATCCCTTCATCTCCAAAGTATTGCAACTTGGGTTTCTGATCAATAGTGTCAGCTTTTTGAGGGATAATGGTCTGACCAAAGGTCGAAATAGAAAGCAGCAGTAGTCCGAGTAAGAGTTGAGTCGTTTTCATTATTTGATTAAAGTTTCAAACGTATTTTAAGCAAAAGACAGACGGCAAAATGATAGGTTTCCAATTCTTTAAAAAATAATTGAAGGGTGTCTGGCTTTAGGAAAAAAATCGTTCTAATTTTGCAGTGGCAAATCGATACGACCAGCTCCTGTCGAACTCCCCCAGGGCCGGAAGGCAGCAAGGGTAGATAGTCGTAGCGGTGCGATGTTGGTTTGCCATTTTTATTTCCCCTCCTTTTTTTCAATCATTGAATTTCTTAATCATTCAATTAGCGTTCCAGCTTTATTGATTCACTGTTTCATTATCGCATTGCCCCATTGTTTCATTAAATCAATGAATCGTTAATTCCTTGATTCTTTTCTTTATAATTTTGTATCACTAGCAATTTCATTCACACTAAAAAAAAGAAAATATGAAATTTTTCATTGACACGGCCAACTTGGACGAAATTCAGGAAGCCTATGACTTAGGCGTATTGGACGGCGTGACTACCAATCCCTCATTGATGGCCAAAGAAGGCATCACTGGTCAGGCAAACATCCTAGCACATTACAAAAAAATCTGCGACATCGTGGACAACAATGTAAGTGCCGAAGTGATCGCCACAGACTATAAAACCATGATGGAAGAGGCACACGTATTGGCCAAAATCGATGAGAAAATAGTAGTGAAGGTACCTATGATCAAGGACGGCATCAAAGTAATCAAAACTTTGAGTAGCGAAGGTATCCGAACCAACTGCACGCTGATTTTCAATGCTGGGCAAGCTTTATTGGCCGCTAAGGCTGGTGCATCGTATGTTTCTCCATTCATTGGAAGATTGGACGACATTTCCGTAGATGGCTTGCAATTGATCGAGCAGATCGTTCATATCTACAGCAACTATCCAGAATTAGACACTGAGGTTTTGGCCGCATCTGTGAGACACAACATGCACCTGATTCACTGTGCAGAAATTGGCGCTGACGTGGCCACTTGCCCGTTGAAAGTAATCACTGGTTTGCTCAAGCACCCACTGACTGACAGCGGATTGGCTCAGTTTTTAGCTGATCATCAGAAAGGAAACTAATTTTTTAGCTTTCATCATCTCGTAGCTCACATCTTATGCATATCATAAAGGTAAAAGGAAAGGCCAAAATACCGGACTATATCCAGCTGCGGGATGATGATTTCGTTTTAATTGCCTATTTTCGGGCAGATCGCCCTTTGAAAAAACTGGACAAATATGGTCTGGAGGGCAAGGAGGATGAACTCAAGGCAATTATTGAGCAACTTCCTTTCGGTAAAATTCAACCCTTAAACCTATAAGTACAATGGAATTTAGCGCGAACCCTGTGGTAGAAGTAAACGATGCGACCATCTATCAGGAAAATCAGGCCGTGCTCAATTCGATTAGCTTTCGAATCGAAAAAGGCGAGTTCGTCTTTTTGGTAGGCCGTACGGGCAGTGGCAAGTCTTCATTACTGAAAACCTTATATGCTGATCTTGATCTAAGAGAAGGTACTGCCAACGTCACAGGCTTCAACATCAACAAGATCAAGTCTAAGGATGTACCCTATTTGCGCAGAAAAATTGGTATCATCTTTCAAGACTTTCAGCTCTTCCCAGACCGCACGGTTACTGAAAACCTGGTTTTCGTGATGAAGGCTACTGGCTGGAAGGACAAATCAAAAATCAAAACCAGATTGGCCGAAGTGCTGATGCGTGTAGGTCTGGGTGCTGCTGCCGACAAACAACCCCACCAGCTTTCTGGGGGTGAGCAACAACGTGTAGTGATCGCCAGAGCCTTGATCAATGAGCCAGCCATCCTGATAGCTGATGAGCCAACAGGAAACCTTGATCCAGAAGTGTCTGATGGTATATTCAACTTATTCTTAGAAATCAATCGCAATGGTACAGCTGTCCTCATGGCCACACACAACCATAACTTCATCAATGACTACCCACACCGCACACTAAAGTGCGAAGATGGTAAGCTCCTAGATTCTGAAAAAGAAGAGTTTGAGTTGAGCGGGCATTATTAATTTTCTGGAGACATCAATGCAATGATTGATAGAAAATTCCTTCAGAAATTCTTATTTTATCTTACAACTGTTCCAATAATCATAATATATGGAACACAACGGGTATCCTTCCCCTCCAATTGTGTACTGTAGCTTGGCCTTAGTTGCTATTTCTTTTTTAGTTCCATTGTACGAAAATGTATATATACCAAAAAAATTGAAAAGGGAAACTATAGCCGCATTAAAGGGATTAGAAAAGTTAAATTTTAAGTTTGAGACAAATCAATACATTGGTAAATTTTGATGCCCTTGTTGGTGTTGTTCACCAACAAGCCTTCAAAGTTAACTTCTTGTACGAATCCCTCAGAGTTCTCTCGCGAGTAACTCTGAGGGAGTAGTTTAAATTTTGTTATACGTCACTTCTAACGGAGTGAATAGTCCCTTGCGGAACCGATGGGGATTGTCACGTCAATCATTTACACTATAGTGCAAATGACCTCCTCACAATGACGGGCTTAAGCTATCATTACTCCTTCACTACCAACTTCTCATTCGCAATCTTTCCGTCCATGTTGAACTGAATGATATACTCCCCTGCTTCCAGATAAACCTTGCCATTTTTAGCTTTTGGGGTGCCATCTTCTGCAGCATCACCTGATCTGGATAGATCATAAGTGTAAAAATTGAGACCTGAAGACAAATCTACGTTCGTCACGTACATGGTACGATCACCAGCCATTACTTTGAGTTGGGCTTTACCCTCAGACTCACTGTAGATCACCAGTTCGCAAGCTGGCTCATTATATCCATACCACTGATTATCGTAATTATAGTCTCCCCAGTGATCATTAATTTTCATTTCGGCAAGGGACAGTATTTTCAGAGATTCTTTTTTCCCTAGTTCGTTTAAATTCTGGATAGCCGTGATATTTGCGATATAGACTGAGCGTCCGTGCGTTCCTACAATCAACTCATTTGCCCTAGGATGAACGGCCAAATCATGCACGGCTACATTAGGCAAGCCCCCACTCAAAGACATAAAAGTATTGCCACGATCAATAGACGCATAAGCCCCATGGTCTGTCCCAAGATAAAGCACCTCTTCTTTCACAGGGTCTTCTGCAATCACATTCACGGCTTCTTTAGGCAGGTTGGTTCCTACGGCTCGCCAAAGTTTTCCGTAGTTTTCGGATACATAAACCAGCGCATTGAAATCATCATTTCGATAGCCATTGAGCGTCAGGTACACTCTACCTTCCTTGTATTTGGATGGTGCAATACTGCTCACCCAATAGTCTTTGGTAAGATTTGGGTCAATGACTGTCCAGGTATCTCCGCCATCCTGAGAAACTTGTACAACTCCATCATCTGAACCCACATAAATTAGCCCTTCTCTGATTGGCGATTCTGCAATGGTTGTCAGTGTGCCATAGCTCACATTGCCATCCTTTCCTCCTTTGGTCAAGTCTTTAGTTGGTTTACCAAAATCATCACCTTTATTGGTTGACTTATGAAGTCTACTGGAACCCATATAGACCACATCCTGGTTGTGTCTGGATAGGTGAATAGGTGCTTCCCAGTTCCAGCGAAAAGGTTTTTCGCCCAAATCATGCATGGGTGTGATTTTCTTTTCATCACCCGTGGTTTTATCTATTCGATAGTAGTGTCCAAATTGAAAACCTGTATAAATAGTATTGTTGTCTCTGGTATCCACCTCAGTTTGCATACCATCACCCCACATGAGCATTTGCCAAGGATACTCCCCAGACATCTGCCAGCCCGTTGAAAACTCGTATGTACTTGGTCCCCACCAAACACCATTATCTTGTAAGCCTCCATAGACATTATAAGGCTCGGCCATATCGAAATTGATATCATAAAACTGACCTACTGCATTGGGATTACTTTTCATCCAAGTCTTACCATCGTCATAGGAGATATTTACTCCCCCGTCATTTCCACTAATCAAATGGCCAGAACCGGATGGATCGACCCAGAGCGCTTGATGATCACCATGCTGATTGTCGCCTTCTATATTTTTCCAGGTTTTTCCTCCGTCTTCAGTTTTGATGATGGGTACTCCCAAAACGTAAACATGTGCTGGATTAGCCACTGACACTCTTACCTCACCAAAATAATAACCATAAGAGTAAAACATGTTGTCAATGAAATCAGTGTGTGTTTTGTACCAAGACGCACCTGAATCATCCGAACGGTACAATTCAGCTCCAATCACTGGTGTATTGAACAATTGCGCATTTGCATCGTCAAAATAGGTGGCCACATCTGCTGGTCGAGCATCACCAGACTTCACGATTTGCTTGACACTTGCAACATCATATTTTTTTGGGAATCCATTGTCTTTCAAATAATCACTCAATAACGAGTCATCTACAGCCAAGAAAGTCGCTTTGTCCATGGATTTGATTTGTACTTTGGTCAGGCCGTCTGAAAGTGGTGTGTTGGGTTTTTCAGGCCTTCTGTCTTGATTATCCAATATAGCATAGATGATTTCAGGATTCTTAGGATAAATCGCGAGTCCTATTCGCCCAGTGCCTTGGGTGTCCGGAAATCCAGAATTACCGCCAGAAACCTCTTCCCAATGCTGGCCACCATCAGCTGACTTATAAATGCCACTACCCATTCCTGAGCCCTCAAAGTTCCATGCCTTTCGATCACGCTGCCACATAGCAGCGTAAAGCACATTGGGGTTAGATGGATTCACCACCAAATCTATGGCACCAGTTTTATTGTCCACAAACAAAGTCTTAGCCCAAGTACGTCCCCCATTATTGGATTTATAAACACCCCTTTCGTCATTATCAGAATACAAATGACCCACTGCGGCCACCCACAGAATTTGATCGTTCGTGGGGTGTAGTACAATCCTTCCAATGTGCTGGGTATCAGCCAATCCCATATAAGTCCAGGTTTTGCCATTGTTGGTAGATTTGAAAATTCCAACTCCTGAGTAACTCGAACGACTTGAATTATTCTCTCCAGTGCCGACATAGATAGTTTTTGTATTCCAATTGACAGCTATGTCTCCAATTGACATGGCCATCTGGTCATCAAATAAGGGTTCGTAGGAAACTCCCGCATTTTTGGTTTCCCAAAGTCCTCCAGAAGCGTACGCCACATAGAAGTGCATTGGATTTTCTGGATCCACTGCCAAATCGGTCACACGGCCGCTCATGATTGTGGGTCCTATGTTTCTAAATGGAATATCTTTCACCATTGAGCTTTTGAGCATCTCCTCCTTCAGTTCTTTATTATTCATTCTGTCAATGGCAGAAGTTGCTTGTTGAGCAAATGAATCAGAAAGAAAAATAGACAGGCAAAATATGACTACTGAACGGATCATGGCGGGTTCTTTTTTTTATTTGGATAAAGTAGAAATTTAGGCATAAAAAAAGTCCCGATCAATCGGGACTTCACTATTTCGTGGTTTATAGATTTATAAGTTAAACCTTATAAACCCATCCGTGAGTATCTTCGATTTCTCCTAGTTTGATTTTATCCAAAGTGTCAAACAGCTTATCAGACAATGGCTTCTCTTCTGGCAACACATAGTCCACACCGTTGTATCCAATTTTATGAATTTTAGCAATGGTAGCAGCAGTACCTGCTCCAAAAGCTTCTTTTACTTCACCCGCCTTCAAAGCTGCTTCCAGTTCTTTGACACTCAGTCTTTTTTCTTCTACTTTCATTCCCCAGTCTTTAGCTAAAGTCAGCACACTGTCTCTAGTGATTCCATTGAGAATGGAATCTCCAGTAGGTGCAGTAACCAAGGTGTCATTAATTAAGAACAGTAAGTTCATTGTACCTGCTTCTTCTACAAACTCGTGCGTTTGTCCATCCGTCCAGATCAGTTGGTGATACCCTTCTTTCTGCGCTTGCAAAGCAGGATACAAAGAGGCAGCATAATTACCAGCAGTTTTAGCATATCCCACACCACCAGCTACAGCTCGGGTGTACTTAGTTTCGATCTTTACATTAACTGGCTCTGAGTAGTAAGCGCCCACTGGTGCAGTAAATATCAAAAATTTATATGTTTCAGAAGGTCTGATACCAACATACGGATCGTCTGCAAATACGACTGGCCTGATATATAAAGAAGTATTTTCCTGACCTGGCACCCAAGCGCTGTCTACTTTGAGTAAGGCCGTCAAGGCTGACATGAAAAACTCTTCCGAGATTGGAGGAATGCACATACGTTCTGCACTTACAATCATCCTTTTGGCATTGGCTTCAGGTCTGAAAATTAGGATTTCACCTGCTTTGTTTTTGTATGCTTTTAAACCTTCGAAGACAGATTGACCATAGTGTAAAGTCGCATTGGCCGGGCTTATGGATAAGTCTCCATAAGGTTCGATTCTCATATTCTTCCACTCCCCGTTTTCAAAATCGGCCACGAACATGTGATCTGCATACACTTTCCCGAATGGGATGTTATTGAAGTCAACTTCACTAATTCTAGATCTTTCAATCTTCTTAATTTCAAACTCTGCCGTCTCAGTCATTTGTTAAGCTATTTTTGTTTTGGGTAATGAAACGCAAATTTAATCAAAATAGTCATGGAAAGTGATCCCCAAGAGTAATTTGAGGAGATCATTCACATAAATTATTTAAGGTTTCCAGGGTACCTCGGTCGCCTTCAATTCTTTGGTCATCCATCTGCACAACACAAATAGGTAATCAGATAGTCTGTTCAAATATGTGGTTATGTTTTCGTGAACGACCTCATTTTCAGCTAAACCAGTCACCAAACGCTCAGCCCTTCTGCATACACATCTTGCGATATGCCCTACCGAAACAGAAACATGGCCTCCAGGCAAAACGAAATTCCGCATTTCTGGCAACTCCTCATCCATTCTATCCATAGCCTTTTCAAGCAGTTCAATATGTTTGATTTCAATAGATGGTATGACCACTTTCGATTTTTGAGGGTCAGAAGCTAGGTGCGACCCAATGACAAAAAGTGTGTTTTGAATAGCTATTAGTTCATCTGCAATAGATTCATTCACTGGCTGATCACGAATCATTCCGATGTGACTGTTCAGTTCGTCGATTGTTCCATAAGATTCAATTCTCAAATCAGCTTTTGATACTCTTGTGCCCCCCAGCAGTCCCGTAGTCCCTTTATCTCCAGTTTTTGTATATACCTTCATGTTTGAGTTTTACCGTTGCCAAATATTTTTTTGATAATTACATACAAAAATGGTAAACTTAATGTTCTAACCTGTTTGATTCATTCAAATTTTAAGCAGCAAAATGCGCTCTACCTATTACTTACTGGCTCTTGTGGCCATCTGTTTGCAGTTTTCTTGTGCAGACAAACACCCAAAGGCCGATTTGGTTCTGTTCAACGGAAACATATACACCCTGAATGAGACCGAACCCAAAGCTGAAGCCCTGGCAGTAACTGATGGAAAAATCGTGTATGTAGGAAACAATGTAAACGCTAATCAGTGGGTAGCAGATACTACACAAATCATTGACCTTGAAGGCAAAACATTAACCCCAGGCTTTATTGAAGGTCATGGGCATCTCATGGGTATCGGGAAAAACCTGATCAACCTTGACCTTTTAAACACCAAAAGTTATGATGAAATCATTGAAATGGTAAAAACCAAAGTAGATGAAGTAGAAGATGGTGAGTGGATTTTGGGACGCGGCTGGCATCAGGACAAATGGTTTGTATTACCTGAAAACATGATCGACGGATTTCCTGCGCACAACAAGCTTTCAGAAATCTCTCCAAACAACCCAGTGGTATTATCTCATGCAAGCGGACATGCCCTATTAGCCAATGCCAAAGCACTGGAACTGGCTGGCATAAATAGTGACACGCCAGACCCGGAGGGAGGAACCATTTTTAAAGATTTGGGTGGCAACCCTACTGGTATCCTCAATGAATCAGCTGAGAAATTGATAGATGATATCATCCCTGAGGATTCTGATGAGAAAAAAATTCAAACGCTTAACATGGCGATTGAAGAATGTCTAAAAAATGGCATCACAAGTTTTCATGATGCAGGGGTCAAGCAAAAGACTATAGATCTCTATGAGTCTTTTTTAAACAATGGTTTGCTTAAAATTAGACTGTATGTAATGCTGAATGGCCGAGACGAAGAGCTACTTAAAAATTGGTACAACTCTGGCCCTCTGATTGGTGCGGGTGATAATTTTCTGACCATACGATCCATCAAATTGTATGCGGATGGAGCACTAGGTTCTAGGGGAGCCTTACTCCTCGAAGACTATGAAGATGCGCCTGGCATACAGGGGTTAAGATTAAGCCCAGCAGATTATATCATGAGAGTGACCGAGCAGGGAACAAAAAACGGATTTCAAATCTGCACTCACTGCATTGGGGACAGAGCCAATCACGAGGTGCTGGACATGTATGAGATTGTCTTAAAATCTGACACCTCCATGGCAAATCCAAGATTCAGAATCGAACATGCGCAGCACATTGCACCAGACGATATAGCAAGGTTTGGACAGTTGGGTGTAATTCCATCCATGCAAGCCATCCACATGAGCTCAGATCGACCTTGGGCTATTGACCGATTGGGTGAAAAACGAATTGTAGAAGGTGCCTATATGTGGCAGGAATTGATCTCGACTGGTGCTTATGTGATGAATGGCACTGACGCACCTGTAGAGCCTGTCAATCCATTGGCTAGTTATTATGCCTCAGTTACTAGACAAACTTTAGAAGGCAAGCCTGAGAATGGCTACGAGCCAGATCAGCGAATGACAAGAGAGCAGGCACTTCGAGCATATACCATCAACAATGCCTATGGGGCATTTGAAGAAGGTATTAAAGGTTCGATTGAAATTGGGAAAGTGGCTGACTTTGTCGTACTATCTAAGGATATCATGAAAATTCCGGCAAAAGATATTCTAGCCACTGAAGTAGAATACACGATCGTGAATGGCGAGATACTCTATCAAAAGTAAAAAAGATGCCGAAGCCTCTTTAGTAAAAACCGTCTCACTTTATCAACTCTATTATTAAAGCAGAATTTGGTTGGATGTCAACATATTCAAGTGTTAAATATGTCGTATTAGTGATTATGTCCGTACCCCTTGTATATCCTTCCAATGCTTCTTCAAAACGATCCAACTGATATCGTTCAAATTTTCGATCATTATTATTTATGATAACCATTGTTTTCCTTTCATCAAATGATCTAAAATAGACATAAACATTGTCGTATGGCTGAAAGTGAGTCAGTCGTCCTTTATGAATTTCCTTTGCATTCTTTCGCCACTTTAGTATGGTATTGACATACCTATAGAGTTCTTCTTCCTTTGTCGTTCGTCCATTTTTCGAAAAGGCATTTCTCACATCACTCTCCCATCCGCCTGGAAAATCTTTTCTCAAAACCCCATCAGGCTTGTCTCCTGCCAATAAAATCTCATCTCCATAATACAATTGTGGAATCCCTCGTGTGGTCAGGGTAAAAGCCATGCTAAGTTTGACTTTACTCATGTCTTCATCTAATAAGGTGTAAAGTCTAGGAACATCATGGTTCCCATTGAAAATTTTATTATTTGATGCATCTCCATAAATGAAGTCCTCCGCAAGCGTTTCATATAATTTATATACGTTACCGTCCTGGCCAAAAGCAGTCAGCATAGCATAGTACAGTGGGTAATCGCATACACTATTAAGCCTTGGATTGTAACCATCAGCATTAGGCCCTATTCTATTCCAATAAGACAATGAGGACGCTTTGCTTTCCCAGGTTTCGGCAACAATATAAAAATCTGGATATTCCAGTTTAACTCTTTTCACCCAATCAGCCATTACCTGTTTGTCTGGATAAGGATAAGTATCCATTCTGATTCCGTCCAACTGAGCATACTCAATCCACCAAATAGAATTTTGTATTAAATAAGTAGCAAGAAATTCATTGTGAAGATTTAAGTCTGGCAAGTTCTTGTCAAACCACCCCTTGGTAAATAAATCATAATCCGACTGAGACACGTGCGGATCAGAAGCTGCTATGTTTGTGAAACTGCTTCTAGTAAAAGTATCCCACTGATTGAGCCAGTCATTTGCTGGCAAATCGTTCATCCACCAATGCCCTGTCCCACAATGATTGAATACCTGATCCATGATCATTTTCATTCCTCGATCATGACACTCCTTAGTGAGGTTTCTAAAATCTTCGTTTGAACCAAACCTCGAATCTGTCCGATAAAAGTCTGAAATGCCATATCCATGATAGGAATAGGCTGGTTGATCATTTTCCAAAAAAGGATTCATCCATAGCGTAGTAGCACCAAGTTCTTGTACATATTTTAAATGATCTACAATGCCCTTAATGTCTCCTCCATGCCTGCCGTGTGTATCTTCTCGATTTGCTTTTTCTATTGTATCATCCGTTGAGTCATTTTCTCTCTCACCATTTGCAAAACGATCAGGCGTAATAAGGTAAATGACGTCAGACCCATCCACAGTTTGCCCTGTAGTACCCTTATCAGATTTTTGTTGTATTTGATATTCATAGGAAACGAGTCGTTTCTTTCCTTTCATGAAGTTGATAGCAAATGACCCTGGCTGGCTTTCAGCAGAGATGTTGAGGTTTACAAATAAGTAATTTGGACTCTCCAATGTGGTTACACTTTTTATCTCCACTCCTGGGTAATCAATGGTGGGTGTTGATAGGCTAATGTTTTCGCCATAAACAAGCAACTGAAGTGAAGCGGTTTCCATCCCAATCCACCAAGTTGGTGGCTCCACTCTTTCTAATCGAACAACCTGCCCCACCAGTGTCTGCACTGAGCAGAACAGTAGTAAGCCAGCCAGTATTATTCTATTTTTTGTATTCATACCAAAAAGGTTTTAAAAATTAAACATCCTGCTAGATGATGCGATTTTGGCTTACTACCAACTTCCTTATACAATCAACGATTTCACAATACGGACTACAAGTAGCTGGTATAGAGGAACTTTTAAATGAATTTTGGGATTTAAGAGTCGTTGATATAAAAATCTCAGTTCTTTGTATAAAATTGCTAGTCGTTTGTACAAATTAGTTTTTATGTTGATTCGCTTTTTAAATTTTTGTTGAAGACAAAAAAATGACTGATAATTTTGCATCAAATTAACCTTCGTAGAATCGCTGAACATTTACTCTACTGGCTAGGGCTTATTGCATTTTTAAGTGTTGTTTGGGGAAGTTCTGATGGCAACTATCCACGAAATTTGATCATTCAATTCTATAGTCTCCCTTCTAGACTCATTTTAGTCTATACCACGTTGTACTTACTCATCCCCCATTTTTTACTAAAAAAACAATTCACGCGTTTTGCTTTGGCTTATTTATTCCTGCTTGTGCTTGTCGGACTAGTTATTCAACGACCACTTATGTTGTACCATGTACAGCCCATTTATCTACCTGAGTGGAATGTGTCAAGTTTTTTCATCATTTCAGAATTGATGAACACCCTACTGGATGTGAATCTAGCAGCTATACTTCCAGTTGGCAATTCTTTATACAATCTATGGGTTTCTTCCAATGAAAAACTAGAAACGAATGCCCAAAAATTCATCTATCTGAAAGTTGAAAAGAGACTAGAAAAAGTAGTTATTGATGACATCATTTATGTAGAAAGCCTGAAAAATTACATCAAAGTCAAGACCACAGAAAAGGAAATCGTGGCATATAGAAGCCTGACTGTCATGGAGGAGGCTTTGCCAGTCGATAAATTTTTAAGAGTACATAGGTCATTCATTATCGGACTCACCTACGTCGAATCTTTCTCCCCAAATCAAATTCAACTGGGGGCGATAAAAATTCCGGTAGGAAGAACATATAAGGAAGAAGTCAAAAAGAGATTAGGGTATTTTTAGCGTCTGTCAATCTCAAAATCAAAAAAGAGGCCGAAGCCTCTTTTTACGAATACTTGCTTAATGACCCTAAAATCCATCAACCAAAATCAAAGGGCTTCTTACTAATGATCAATACTCAACTCTCTCGTTAAGCAACATTCAGGATCATAACAGCTGATAATTTGTAAGCCCTTAACTATTTCATCAAGCTCTTTTTAATTCTAAGATGGTAATCTCTGGTAAAATACCCACACGACCTGGGTAACCTAGGAATCCAAACCCTCTATTCACATACAGGTGTTGGTTACCTTCTGAATACAAATCAGCCCACTGCTTGTACAAATATTGCGACGGACTCCATCGGAAGTTTCCTATTTCCACCCCAAACTGAAACCCATGAGTGTGGCCTGACAAAGTCAAATCTATATCGCCAAACTCAGGTCTAATCTGCGCATCCCAATGGCTTGGGTCATGGGACAATAATATTTTAGTATCCGCTTCTACATGTTGCGCTGCCTTGGTCAAATCCCCATATTTTGTAAAGCCGCGTGCTCCCCAGTTTTCTACGCCCAAAATGGCCAGCCTTTCACCATCCACTTCTAAATAGCGATGTTCATTGAGCAAAATATCCCATCCCATTTCTTTATGAGCATTGACCAGCTGCTCCAGGTTTTTCCTCTTTGCTTCCTGTGAGCCCCAGGCTTTATAATCGCCATAGTCATGATTACCTAAGACAGAAAATTTACCTGCAGAGGCCTTCACCTTGGAAAATATGTCCAGGTAGTCACTCACTTCTTTGGATTCATTGTTCACCAAATCACCAGTAAACAGGAAAAGGTCGGGTTTTTCTGCATTCAACAGGTCTACACCACCTTTTACAGCCGTTTTATTATAGAAACTCCCGCTATGTATATCGGACAACTGCCCTATCCTAATTCCATCAAATGCCCTGGGTAAGTTTTCTAAGGTAATCGTACGACGTCTCACGCGATAGTCATACGCTCCAGATAAAATCCCATAGCTCATAGCTGCTACTGGCACTGCTCCAGCTATCAAGGCTGACTTGGATAAAAATTCAGATCGCGAAATGCCATTTTCAGTGGCTGGGTTAGATACCCCATTTTGAAATAATCCTTGATAGGCATATTTACCCAATCTGATGATATCATCTGCAAACACAAAAAGTCCAGCAGTCAGTTTACCTAAAAGATTCATAAAAACTGCTGTAGCCAGAAAGGTGCGCAGATTGTGGTATTTTGTTGGGTCGACACTCCCAAACACGACAAGTGCAAAAAAAGAAAATACTGTAAGAGACCAGTAAAGGGTATAAACTGCAAGCTTTCCCGTAGAGGAAAAGCTACCAACAACAACTTTTACAGCCTGAAAGACATAGTAATCCAGAGAAGAATAGATGATCAGGGCTACAATAAAAAAACTCAATCTGTGCATAAGAAACTTCATACGCAGATTGAGTCTTGGAGTTATCTTCTACTAGCGGAATCGGATATCGCCATAGCTGGTATCTATGCGAATAAACCCGCCTTGTCCTGAACCCATTCTCCCTTTATAACGAGATTTAAAGTCCTCTTTAACCTTATAGTCAAAATCTAGTGGCAAACCAGAATAGCTAAAATCACTGAAGCTCAATTCCGTATCAAAGGTAAAGTTGGTTCCCTCTTCAAAGGAGATTCTATAATCCCCAAACTTGCCGTCTATTAGGATTTTGCTAAACCCTTTGGCCACTTCATTGATTGTGAAATCACCACTATAGGATGTCTCCATATCCAGCTCTACTTCTAATCGATCAATTGAAAACTCTGAATATCCCACGTAGCCTTTGATGCCCTGAACTGTACCTATCTCCATATCTCCATATTTACTGGTCAAATCAATAGTTCCTATTTTTTCAACTTCAACATCTGAGAAACCTTGCTCCATTCTGACTACCCCTAGTTCGTTGATTTCCACATCCGAATATTTAATTTCGATCTCTCCTTGTTTAATCAGCTGAATAGATCCATCACTAAAAGAGATTTTGATATCAGTAAGTCCAAATAATTTCTCAATTTTCAAGTCGCCGTAAGATATGTCAATATCACTCTCCCCCATCAAATCACCAATGTAGTTTCCGCCAAAGCTATTTTTCAATCTTAGCGGATTTTTCTTTGGCATGTTCACCTTATAATTGATTTCAAACTCCTCCCTGTCTCTATTTCTAAGATTTCCTAGTCTTGTTTCAAATGAAATTTCAGAGCTACTTTCCTCAATATCAATTTCGATTTTATCAAGCAGGTCTTGCGCGCGGCTTTCGTTATTCATTCTGGCTATGATCTCAATGTCTACCGTAATTTTATTCTGATCCCAGGTATTGATATGGACACGACCAAAACTATTCTCAATAGCCAACCTTACATTTGACTTTACATCATAGCTCTTGGATATTTTGCGACTTTTCTCATAGTCCAATCCTTTGTCCTTACCTTCTAGTCCACCTGATAGCAGCCCTATGAGGGTCACTACAATCATCAGGTTATACGCTAATTTTTTCATCTTCCTCATGTTTACTTATTCGTTCTAAAATCCTCAATTGTTTGTTTAGAATTTCGACTCTCAATTGTAGATTTTGAATCATGGCGTTGATCAGCCTTTCATCATTCTGATTTCTTTTCAAATCCTTTTTCAACTTGGCATACATATTATCCAATTGCTCCATGTCTTTGAGCAATTCGATATCTACCAGACCATTTTTGTCTATCACACTTTTTATCTCCATCCGCTTCTGCGAAATGAGCTGGGTATAATAGCCTTCTACTTCATTCAATTCTGCAGATCTGCTTTTTGTAGTTTGAAGTGCCACTGCTTCATCCTCTGCTATCATAGTTCGCTCTATAGCTAAACCAACAGAAATACATAAGAAAACTACAGCTGCTGCTTTCCAGAGCCAGGTATAATCTTTTTTCAGTTTCACTGCCTGCAAATCTTTCTCGATTTTAGCCCAAGTATCTCTTCTTGGCTCCAAATCATCGAATTCAGCTCGATTCGATTTGATAAAATCTTCTAATCTATCTTTCATATTGATACCTTTCTTTTAGAATCTCTCTCAACTTCTTCTTCGCTCGATTGAACTGAGACTTAGAGGTAGACTCTGTAATACCCAATACTGTTCCTATTTCCTTGTGATCGTAGCCTTCTAGCAAATAGAGGCTTAATACTGCTCTAAACCCTTCTGGCAACTGCATAATGGCCGATTTGATAGCCGGCAAACTCAATGACTCCTCATCTTCAACAAATGACTCATCTATCTCCCCTCCTGCCTGATCCATATCCACCAAGTCTAACTTTTTTTTCTTGAGCACATTGATCGAAGCATTAATAACAATACGTTTGACCCATGCGCCAAAAGTTGACTCGCCTCGATACTTATCAATATTTTTAAAAACATTAACAAAAGCATCCTGGATCACGTCTTCAGCTTCATCACGGTCGTTCACTATTCGAAAACTCACGTTCAGCATGGCCTTTACATACAAGTTGTAAAGTTCAAATTGCGCGCCTTGATCGTAGCGTTTTGCCGCCTCAACCAAATGATAGTGAATGTCCTTATTTCCTATTTCCAACGATAATCGAAATTCTGTACCAAAGACCAGCAAACCCAGTTAGGGTTGCATGTAATTTTGAAATTACCTTTAATATTTATAATTTCCATCCATAATGTGCATGAGCGGGATAATTTGACTAATTTGACATTAATCATTTATAACCTCAACTTATGAGAAATCAATTCATTGGACTCTCCATTGTAACCACCCTGACACTTGTCATCCTCTCCTTATATTACCCTTGGGTTTGGTGGTCTTTTGTTGTAGTAGGCCCAATCATTCTACTTGGGATTTCCGATATTCTTGACAAAAAGCACACGCTTAGAAAGAATTTTCCCGTATTAGGGGCACTTCGATACGTGATGGAAGATCTTAGGCCAAAGATCTATCAATATTTCATTGAATCAGAAACAGATGGCGCTCCTATCAACCGCATGTTCAGGTCGATTGTCTATCAGCGAGCCAAAGGCGCCTTATCTACCAACCCCTTTGGAACAAAACTAGATGTCTACCTAGATGGGTATGAATGGGCCAATCACTCGATTCATCCAATCAATCATCATGATTTGGACGCTCACCCAAGAGTAATGATCGGAGGCCCAGCATGCAAACAACCCTATAGTTCCAGTATTTACAATGTATCCGCAATGAGTTATGGGGCTCTAAGTGACAGAGCCATTGAAGCCCTAAATGGAGGTGCTAAATTGGGCAATTTCGCTCATAACACAGGAGAAGGCAGTATCAGTCAATACCATCTCAAACATGGTGGAGACTTGATTTGGCAAATTGGCACAGGCTATTTTGGATGCAGAAATAAGGATGGTACTTTCAACGAAGAGATGTTCAAAGAGAAAGCCAGTCAGCATCAAGTGAAAATGATTGAGATCAAAATGTCTCAAGGTGCCAAACCAGGGCATGGTGGCATTCTACCTGCAGTGAAAAACACGAAGGAAATTGCAGCCATTCGGGCTGTAGAACCACACACTCGTGTGGACTCTCCTCCAGCACATAGTGCTTTTGGCAATCCTGAAGAGTTGATGCAATTTATCAAAAAATTAAGGGATTTATCAGGAGGCAAGCCTGTTGGATTCAAACTATGTGTGGGCAACAAAATAGAATTTACCGACCTATGCATCGCCATGCAAAACACAGGCATCACCCCTGACTTCATTACTGTAGATGGTGGCGAAGGTGGTACAGGAGCAGCCCCTCTCGAATTCTCTAATAACATTGGTATGCCACTCAGAGATGGATTGGCTTTTGTATGTGATTCTTTGCGAGGCTATGGCTTCAAAAAAGACGTTCGCGTACTTGCATCAGGTAAAATTCTGACTGGGTTTCATATTTTTAGAGCGTTTGCCTTAGGTGCAGATGCCTGTTACAGCGCCCGCGGAATGATGTTATCATTGGGCTGTATTCAAGCGCTAGAGTGCCACAGCAACAACTGCCCTACAGGAGTAGCCACGCAGCAGCAACATCTGATCAAAGGCCTAAATGTGGAAGACAAGATTCAGCGAGTGGCTAAGTTTCATAATGAGACAGTCATGAGCTTTGTAGAGTTTATGGGAGCCACGGGTGTGGATTCTATTTCCAAAATAAAAAGGCATCATGTGTACAGAAGACTGGATCAGGAACGCATCAAGACGTACGCTGAAATTTATCCGAACATAAAAGTTGGTGAATATGCCTAAGCGCACTACATTTGCAATACAGGGATAATCAAATATTAACAATTAATTGATTATCAAAACAATAGCAGCAATTCTGGGCAGTATATCTTAAAGAAAAATTTATTATGTTTTTAAACCATTTGGAATTCAAAGATTCTAAGTAGGAAAGTTGACAGAATATAATTATTTCGAAAATGAAGCAATTAATAAGATATAAAAGATTCATATTCAGTCTTTCATTTTACATCTTCTTCTTAAGTCTATTAGGATGTAAGGAGGAAATGATCTCACTCAACCCATTTAAGAGTGCAGATGTCATCTATGCCAAACTAGATATATCAAACGAATAATACTCGTAAGATTTTCTGGCTTTGTATAGATTTTGACCTGGAGGCAAATATAGAAAAGCATCACTTTTAGCAAGATTTGCTAAATCCCCTGACCCATTGCCCATTTCAGGGAATGCATCAATATGACCTTGAACTGATATCTCACTCCGAATTTGTAAAAAATAACCAAGATCTGGCTTGAATGAGACATCTTCTTGTAGAATGGCTACCTTCATTGGTATCTCTCTTTTCAAATTTTTCATCAGCCAAGGCATAAAATAAACTCTAAAACACATATAGGTAGAAATTGGATTGCCTGGAAAGGCAAATACCTGTTTGCCAACTTCATTGACACCAAACCAAAATGGCTTCCCTGGTCGCTGTGCCACCCTATGAAAGAGCTTTTCTACTTTGAGTTCTTCCAGCACTTCTGGCAGGTAATCCGCTTTACCTTTTGACACTCCTCCACTCATGAGGACTAGGTCAAATTCATCTAGGATGGTTCTAATTTTTTCTTTCAGCTCCTTCTTGTCATCTACTAGGTGAAAACGTTTATTTGGAATTCTAAGCTGGTTCAGTGACGCTTCTATAGCCACAGCATTAGATTTTCTGATTTGATGTGGGAGTGGTTTTTCTCTCACATCTACCAGTTCATCTCCCGTAGATACTATGGCTACATTAGGCTTACTTTGAACTTTCACTACATCACAACCCACAGTTGCCATGATGGCCACTTCAGCAGCTGTTATCAATTGTCCTTCGGGTATAAGTAATTCTCCTGCCCCTAAATCGCTCCCCTGTTTATGTACATTTTTCCAACGTTCTGCTGAATCAAGGATAATTCGTACATTTTTCTGATTTCCTTCTTCAAAAAATTCCAAGTCCTCATACCTAATCACCAGATCACAACCTTTACTTAACATAGCACCTGTCATGATCTCAATAGCATAATCTGGATTTTTAAGTGCTACAGCTGGCTCTCCTGCCAACTGAATTTCCTGAACCTTAAACTCACGCTGCCCTTGATGAAAAGATTCATAACTCAATGCTATGCCATCCATAGTTACCCGATCGAATGGAGGAAAGTCTCTGTCTGCACTGATATCCTCAGCTAGTACCTCGCCCATGCTTTCTGCTAGCAAAACTTTCCTATCTCCCCAATTGGGCTTTTGCGAATTAATAATATTTTTGGCCTCTTCAACTGATATCATGTCAGATTCTCTAATTTTATCTCCTATTTGTAAAATAAAAACAACTCGTCTCGAATCTCACAACAAATATGAAAAACGATAAATTTTCCCATATAGACACAAGTAACAATCCTGCTATGGTCAACGTATCTGACAAACAAGTCACCCACCGTACGGCAACTGCTCGCAGTATTGTTGGGTTGACTGAGGAAATCATGTCTGGTTTAGAGTCTGGTGAGATTCACTCTAAAAAAGGGCCTGTGTTTCAAACTGCAATTATTGCTGGAACTATGGCTGCTAAGAAAACAGGCGAGCTGATTCCACTTTGCCATCCAATCGGACTGGATGGCTGTGATTTTTCGATTGAGGTCAATGGATTAGATGTTGTGATTTTCTGTACGGCCAAAATATCAGCTAAGACTGGGGTAGAGATGGAAGCCCTGACTGGAGCATCATTAGCAGCTTTGACCATTTATGACATGTGTAAGGCATTGTCCCACAACATAGTGATCAAAGAAACCAGGTTGATTGAGAAAACTGGAGGAAAAAAGGATTTTAAATACAATGGCTAAAAAACACCAAAAACACACCAAACTTACGAGACCAAACTTGGGAAAGTTCGGAAGAAATGAATTTGCCATTTTGGGTACGCCATGCGGCGAAATAAAAAAATTAGCGCATTCAATCAGCCAACAATTATCTGATAAATATAAAATCGCCTACGTGGATGCCGATCACAAAAGTGCCGACGACGCCTCAAATCTAGAAGGCAGCTCTCTGAATGACGGGAATCATCTGGAATACATAGACAAAATAGATTTTCATCGTTTTGACGAAATGGGTGAATTAAACCCATTCGACTACAAAAGAAAATTTATTAATCAGGATTTGGTTTTAGTGAATGGCAATCATTTTGAAGGCAATAAGCAAGTGCTGGTCATTGATTCAAAAAAATCTCTTGAAAAAAAATTACACAAGCTGACTGATGTAGTTTTAGTTCTCTTTCAGGATGGTGAAAAAGAAGTACCTGATTACCTTCAGTCACATATTCCCAACTTTGAAAATATACCTAAATATAGACTTAGTGAAGTTTCTTCCATCACGTCCTTCATTCAAAAAGAATTGGATCAAAACTTACCCAAGGTCAATGGACTGGTGCTAGCAGGAGGGAAGAGCACAAGAATGTATCGAGACAAAAGCGAGATCAATTACTTTGGCAAAAGCCAAAAGGATTTCATGTTTGATTTACTTGATTCAGTTGCTGATAAGGCGTTTTATTCTGTAAGACAAGATCAGCTAGACCCTGAAGCAGAGACTCAAATAGCAGATAGTTTTATAGGTCTTGGCCCGTATGGTGCCATACTATCAGCCTTTCGCCAAAACCCCAATGCTGCTTGGCTAGTCACTGCTTGCGATCAACCTTTTCTTACGAAAGAAACTTTGGAACTATTAATTGCAAAACGAAATCCTTCGAAAGTGGCCACTGCTTTTTACAACCCTGAAACAGATTTCCCAGAACCACTCATTACCCTTTGGGAACCTCGTGCCTATTCTCACCTCTTGCATTTTCTGAGTTTAGGATATTCGTGCCCAAGAAAAGTACTGATAAACACGGATGTAGAAATTGTACACTTGAAGGACCCTACCGTACTTAAAAATGTGAATACGCCCGAAGAGTATCACGAGGCCATTAAAATTTTGGGCTAAGGGTGTGCTGCCACCCAAACATCTCCGTCTTCAAAAATTTCTTTCTTCCAAATGGGCACAGATTTTTTGAGTTCGTCAATAATGAACCTACAGGACTCAAAGGCAGCCTGACGATGTGGTGTAGACACGGCAATTACTACGGCCTCCTCTCCAATCTCAACTACCCCTACTCTATGAACGACAGCATATTTGAGGATAGGCCATTGCTGCTTGGCGCGATCCACTATTTTCTGAAGCTCTTTGATGGCCATGGGTTCATACGCCTCAAAATCTAGTTTAACCACAGTTTTGTCTGAGGTTTTGTTTCTGGTGGTGCCAATAAACACATCTGTAGCTCCCGCTCCTTCATGCGAAACAGCAGCAATGAGTCCAGCTACGTCAATCTTAGTTTTTGTTATTTCAATCATAATCAATCACCCTCCACTCACTGGTGGGATAAGTACTAATTCATCTCCAGATTTAATCTGATAATCACCATTCACATACTCTTCATTAATGGCCAAATTGAGCGAAGTCAATTGCTCGAAAGCAGGGAATTTTTCCTTTAGTAGAGACATGGCTATTGAAACTGTAGCCCCTTCTTGAACCACGAGTTCCAATTGTTTACCTCCCATGATATCTCTGGCTATCCCAAATGCCACTACTTTAATTTGAAAATCACTCATATAGTTTCAAAGTTATCCAATTGATTGGTTCGGTAAAAGCCTACAGCATCATTCTGCTACATGAATTGTATTACTCTACAGATGATTACTACTTTATAAATCACATTCACACTTGGCAAGTCGTCGATATAGTATAATTTTATTTAGTCTCTTTTAATTCAACAATTGAAGCAAACGTATTATTTGTCATTCGATCAGAGAGAGAAATCCAATTGCAATCTGCATTTAACTGACAAGATTTCTCCGCTTCGGCAAACTGCTAAAGTCGAAAAGACAAAAGACCATAGTATTCTACGCAAAATAGTCATATAAGCATGAGCACATTAGGTATATCCACATCAAAAATTTTGCGAATAAGTTCGGACAAATCAGAAGAAACCAATGACCTACTGGTCAGGGAAGAACCACTGGAAATCCGAATTGGCTATGGACAAGAGACCAAACGTGAAGAATTTTCATTGGCTGTAACCATGCGCACCCCAGGTGCGGACGAAGAGCTTGCCAGAGGCTTTTTATTGTCAGAAGGAATCGTGAAATCAGCTAGTGAAATCGTTTCGGCAAAATACTGTATGCAAGCCAAACAACCAGAAAACACGCTTAAAGTAGAACTCAAAAATGAGGTGCTGTTTGATCCTGAGAAGTTCAGGAGAAATTTCTATGCAAGTTCCAGCTGTGGCGTTTGTGGTAAGGCCGTGCTTGAAGCCATCACAGTTCAGCTTCCACCTTCCATTCCTAATCCTAATAAAATTTCAAAACAGACCATTCTCAAACTAACTAATCAATTAGTTACGCATCAAAATACATTTAAGTACACAGGAGGACTGCATGCCGCAGCCTTGTTTGACAAGGAAGGCAAATTACTTCTGATCAGAGAGGATATAGGCAGACACAATGCACTGGACAAACTCATAGGTGTAGGCAGCATGAAGCCAATTGAATTCTCAGATAAACTGCTTTGGTTGAGTGGAAGGCTTGGATTTGAGATGATTCAAAAATCAGCCATGGTAGGTATTAGAATGGTTGCTGCACTTGGTGCCCCTTCAAGTTTGGCAGTGGAGTTGGCCAATCAAAATCAAATGACCCTCATTGGATTTCTTAAAAAAGAATCTTTCAATATCTACTCAGGAAAAGAAAATGTAATTTTGAAAGAGGAATTCAAATCAAGCTAATTATGAAAATCAGGATCAATGGTAATTTTGTAAGGTTAAGATTGAGTCAAAGTGAAGTGGATCAGTTCGCATCAGAAAAACAAGTGGGAGACGCCATTCAATTCGGATCTAGAGCATTGACTTATCAACTGGTCTCCTCCTCAGATCTGAATGAGGTTTCTGTAGATTTTGATGGAGCAAATATTTCTATACTAGTACCAAATAATCTAGGCAAACAATGGACTGACACTGATTTGGTTGGATTCGAGAACGCAAACCAAACCAATGTCAGAATCCTGGTGGAAAAAGATTTTCAATGCCTACATAAACGTTCTGGGGAGGATGAATCTGACAACTTCCCTAATCCTGCAGCTAGCTAAGCACAGGTGATGGTAACATTATGCGTATGTCCTGATGCCGTAGACTGAATAGTAACGTCATTATTACTTTGCAAAGTAGCAAAATCTTGAGCAGAAACCGTTACACTATGTGAATGGGTACCACTCCCTGTGATGTCATAGGTTTTGTCTACTCCAGCGGCAACATCTTCTTTCGACACTGTCAGACTATGTCCATGATTTGCTGAAATAGTACTAGATGTTCCATTATCTACACAGCTTGTAGTTGGTTCGTCATCCGTGTCGTCTGTATCGTCAGTGTCGTCCATATCATCCGTATCATCCGTATCATCCGTATCGTCAGTGTCGTCCGTATCATCAGCATCCTCTTCTTCTTCCATATCGTCCATATCATCTTCCGAGTTGTCAGAACAACTCCAAAGTGAAAGCAGTGGAATGCCAGCTAGAATGGCAGCTCCAAGTTTTGTTAGAAATGATTTTCTGTCCATGGTTTTGGGTTTTATGTATGTACATACAATTTAACCAAAATTTGAACGAAATGAAATATAAAAAAACCAGCAATGTTGTCCATACAACATTGCTGGGATGATATCTTATAAAAGCCTCTTCCTCTACACTTATTTAAACCCTTTCTTTTCTAGTAGCGGGCCTATCTCTGGGGTGTTGCCTCTGAATTCCACATAAAGATCCATCCCTGGCTCAGACCCACCTTTGCTCAACATGGTTCTATACTTCTGAGCTGTTTCTTGATCAAATAAATCTCCAGTTTCCTTAAATGCTTGAAAACAGTCTGCATCCAATAATTCAGACCAGACATAACTATAATAACCCGCTGAATATCCTCCAGAGAAAATATGGTTAAAATATCCACTTCTGTATCTCGGGATAATTTGATCAATCAAGCCAATTTTAGCCATGGCCTCTTTTTCAAAACCCCTAGCTTCAACTTGATCAGCATTTGCCAACATGTGCCAAGACATATCCAAATAAGCAGCTGCCATATATTCTACTGATCTGAATCCTTCATTGAACGCATTGGCATCATTCATTTTTTTAACCAGTTCGTCAGGTATTACTTCTCCAGTTTGATAGTGTTTGGCGTAAAGTTTCAATACTTCTGGCTCACTCATCCAATTCTCCATCACCTGAGAAGGAAACTCTACAAAATCTCGTGGTACATTAGTGCCCGACTGAGAAGGATATGTCACATTGGAAAACAAGCCGTGCAATGCATGACCAAATTCGTGAAACATAGTTTCTGATTCCGAAAAAGAAAGTAAGGATGGGCCATCTTCTGTGGGTGCAGGAAAATTAAAATTATTGGTCACAATAGGTGTAACAGACCCGTCCATTTTTGATTGAGATCTGAGCGCATTCATCCAAGCACCACCACGTTTACTATCTCTAGCAAAGAAATCCATATACAAAACACCAATATGCGTACCATCAGCTTCCAATACTTCAAATACCTGCTGGTCTTCGTGCCACTTAGGCATATCCTGTAGTTCATTGATCTGGATACCAAAAAGCTTATTGGCCAATGCAAATGCTCCATCTCTAACTGCCGTAAATTCAAAATAAGGGCGCATGGCATCTTCATCAAAGTCGTATTTAGCCTTTCTTACCTTCTCAACATAATATCTCCAATCAGATCCTCTTAGCTCATCATCTATACCATCCTTTTTCATTTCTTCAGTCAATGCATCCCTTTCTCCTTTAGCCATATTCAAAGCTGCTGGCCATACTTGATTCATAAAATCCATGACCGCTTTTGGCGTTTGTGCCACACTGGTTGATAGTTTGATGTCCGCATGGGTTTTATAGCCCAAGAGGTTAGCTCGCTCTATTCTGAGTGCAACAATCTCCTCTATGATCGCATTGTTATCGTTTTCATTGTCGTTATCTGCGCGCCTCGCATAACCTTGATATAGCTGTTCTCTCATTTCCCGATTAGGGGAGTATTGGAGAAATGGATTAATACTTGGTCTTTGCAATGTGAATGACCATCCATTTTCATGCCCTCTTTTCTTGGCCTCAGTAGCAGCTAAAGACACCAGGCTACTTGTCAATGTTCCATAATCATCAGGATTTGTGGTATGCGCTTCAAAGTTATTTGTCTCTGCCAGTACATTCTGACCAAATTTGGTCGTCAACTCAGAGAGTCGGCCATTGATCTCCTGTAAACGCTCCTTTTGCTCACCTTCAAGACCTACTCCCGACCTTACAAAGCCTTTGTAAGATTCAGTCACCAATCTTTTTTGCTCCGCATTCAAATCACTCTCACTCAATCCATTAAAGATAGCCTCTACTCTTTCAAACAAGCCTTTGTTTAGGTTGATATAGTCATAGTGCTTTGAAAGCAAAGGAGAAACCGTGGTTCTGACCGAATCCAAAACATCATTGGTATGTGCTCCTGCAACTGCATAAAATACCCTGCTGGTTTTGTCCAGTGTAGCTCCTGCTCTTTCGAGCGCCACCATGGTATTAGCGAACGTGGGGGATTCTGTGTTATTCACAATGGCGTCGATCTCAGCTTTATGTTCCATCATACCTTGCTCAAAAGCAGGGAGGTAATGCTCATTTTTGATCTGATCAAATGGTGGCACGCCATACGGCGTATTCCATTCTGATAGCAAAGGGTTTTCTACATTCATCTGCTTAGTTGAATCTGGAGACTGACAGCTGGAAAAAATAATTAAACCAACCACCATCAGGTACAAAGTTTTTTTCATAGGGTTTTGTGTTATAAATGAAATAGAGAAGAGCGTTCCACTCAATCTTCTTCGAAAATACTATTTTTGAGTTGAACTCTAAAATCAAATCAATAGGCGGTCTCATGCATCATTGGACGGCAGGCCAAACTACCTCATGGTTAAAGCAACACTCTTCGCCAGGCAAATATTTACTCTTGCCACATTCATTGGGATCGTTTCTTTTGCTTGGCCGCAAACTGTGCATGCTCAAGAAATCTTAACAAAAGGCACTTACCAACAAGTGCCAGCAGCACATGCAGAAAACGATATTGACTTTTCATCCTACCACAAATCTTGGCGTATAGGAATACAGGCCGGACTTTCTTATCGAATAGCCTTCAACCCAAATGATATGCCGCCACAAGTTGATAATTATCTGAACAAATTGAAATGGGGAATAAATGTGAGCGTAAATGTCGCATACTTCTTGAATGAAGGAAAGTTCGGATTAGGTGCTAAATACTCATTTTTTGGGACAAAAAACGAAGATGACTTTCACCTAATCAACGATCAAGGCGTGTCTGAATTAGTTACTATCAGTGACAGAATCAATATCCACTTTGCCGGCCCGGCATTCTTTTTTAGATTAAATTCAAAAGAGAATTTGAATGCTTTTGTTTTTCATGCCTCTATGGGTTTTATGTCCTATCAAAATCAGGCCACTCTATTTCAAGACTACACCATCACAGGCTATACGGTTGGAGTATGCGCTAGTGCGAGCTACGACATCGCTACATCTGATCAATCTGCTGTTGGCATTCAATTTACCCTTTATAGTGGGGCACTACAGGAATACACGTTGGACGATGGAACAACCAGTCAAAAAATTGTATTGGAAGAACACGAGTACGAAGGGCTAATCAGAGCTGACCTTTCGATTGGGTTTCGATTTATGAAATAAATGGGCCACTATGATCAACACCATAGCAGCCCATTCCCAATTACTTTTCTCTTATTGCTTTAAACTCCGACCCTTCTTTCCATTTTGGAAATGTAGATTCATTTGCCAAAGTGTACCCAATATCAAATAATACTTGCGCATCCAACTTTACCCCTTCAGCATTGAAATCATCTGTAAATTCATCTGATGGTTTGTGATAGTTTTCGCTCGTATATTTTTTGTATTGCTCTTCTCCCCATTCCTTTCCGTTGGCGTCGCTATCAGTAGCGCCCTTGCCATACAAAGCGGGAATACCTATGCTTGCAAAATTGAAGTGATCAGATCTGAAAAAACCACCCGACTCAGGATGCGGGTCTGGCGTGATATACCTGCCCTGCTTTTCTACTGCGCGCTTGGCATAATCATCTAGCTCTGATTGGCCATAACCTACAATAGAAAAATCATTTACACGCCCTATGGGACGAATGGCATCCACATTCAAATTAGCTACAGTTTTGGCTGGTTCATATATTGGATTTACCGAATAATGTGCTGAACCTAAAAGTCCCTGCTCTTCTGCAGTCACAGCCATAAAAACAACCGAACGCTTAGTTGGGGCATTCAATTTTGTAAAGGCTTCTGCCACCTGAATAATCGCAGCTACACCTGTACCATTGTCCACTGCACCATTATAAATGGAGTCTCCATCCACAGGCTTGCCCACACCAAAATGATCCCAGTGTGCACTATAGATAATAGTTTCGTCAGGCCTTTCAGAACCCACATATCTGGCTACTACGTTATTTGACTTTGACCGCTTGATGTTATTCACCAACCCTACAGACAATTGCTGATTCATTGGAAATGACTTAAATTCTCTCTTGCGAGCCTCTTCATAAAAATCATATCCGTCCATACCCATATTGGCAAACATTTGATTGGCACTTTCTTCAGACACCCAACCTTCAATCACACATCTCGACATGTTGTTGTCTGGATTTTCAAGGTAAAGATTTGCACCAGACCAGCCACCTTGAACCACCTCAAATGGGTAGCTCGCATGTGCCGTCTCGTGCACAATGATAATTCCTGTAGCCCCTTGTCTGGCAGCCTCTTCATACTTATAAGTCCAACGTCCATAATAGGTCATTTCATTGCCTTTGAAGAAAGATTTGTCTTCTGTTCCAAATCCTGGATCGTTGATGAGCACCAAGACAGTTTTTCCTTTTACATCTAGGCCTTCATAGTCGTTCCAATCGTATTCTGGAGCAATGGTGCCATACCCCGCAAATATGATTTCAGAATTTTCGATTCGCACAGAGTCCGTGACTCTTCTGGTAAGTGCCACAAAATCATCCCAATAGTTGAGATTAATTTCTGCATCTCCACCAGTAATTTTCAATTGTGGGTCGACAGTAGCAGTCAGTTCCACCAATGGAACTTCTTGGAAGTAACTATCTCCATTGCCAGGTTGAAGCCCTAGTTTTTTGAACTCATCTCTTAAGTAATTGATGGTTTTGGTTTCCCCTTCTGTAAATGGCATTCGCCCCAAAAAATCATCAGAAGCCAAGGCTTTAATTCGAGACTTTAGGCCTTCCTCACTGATACTATCATAAGCTTCTTGGAAATTTTCGGCAGGAGCACATGAAAATGCCAATGCCAGAATAAAAAGCGCGGTTTTAAAATTATTCATTGGATTAATTGAAATTGATAAGCCACCAATTTAATTAATTCCTCTTGTGTCAAAAAGAAACTTCTTGACATTAACTCGCTGAGGGATCAAAATGAATTTTCTAATCAAAATTATTTTACGCAACTCTTTGCTTACTTTGAAAGTAACTACTCACGATTCAAACCATAAGTATGCTCGATAAAAAATCATTCAGAGAAGAAGCACATAAACTCGTAGACTGGATGGCTGACTTCTATGACAACATAGAGACCTACCCTGTCAAATCAAAAGCCAGACCTGGAGATGTCATCAGACAGCTTCCAAAAAATCCCCCTATCAAAGGAGAGTCTTTTGATCAAGTCTTTAAAGATTTTGAATCCATCATTTTACCTGGAATGACGCAATGGCAAAGCCCAAATTTTCATGCCTACTTCCCAGCCAACTCCAGCTACCCTTCTGTCTTAGGAGAAATGCTCACGGCCACGTTAGGCGCTCAGTGCATGATTTGGGAAACTTCCCCAGCTGCTGCAGAACTTGAGGAATTGATTATCAATTGGCTGAAGCCTCTCATGAATATTCCAGCCAACTGGACAGGATGTATTCAAGACACAGCCTCTACAGCTACCCTAGCAGCAATGATTTCGGCCAGAGAGCAAAAGACCAACTGGTCCATCAACCAAAATGGATTTGATAACCAAAAACTAAGATTCTACTGCTCGTCAGAAACGCATTCTTCCATAGATAAGGCAATAAAAGTACTTGGCGCAGGAGCAGCTCATTTAGTGAAGGTAGATGTAGATGAGCATTTGGCGATCCTTCCTGCTGCCTTAGAGGCCGCCATTGAAAAAGACATCAAAGATGGTTTCACTCCTTGTGCAGTAGTGGCCGCAGTGGGTACCACAGGCACACTAGCCATAGATCCAATAGATACCATAGGAGACATTTGTAACAAGTATGATGTCTGGCTCCATGTGGATGCCGCCTATGCTGGCACTGCTTTGATGCTACCAGAATATCACTCCATGATCAAAGGAATCGAAAAAGCCCATAGTTTGGTTTTTAATCCTCACAAATGGATGTTTACTAACTTCGACTGCACGGTTTATTATATCAAAGACGAAGGGACGCTTATCAAGACTTTTGAGATATTACCTGAATACCTCAAGACCAGTACACGGGGTCATGTCAAAGATTATAGAGATTGGGGGGTTCCATTGGGCAGAAGGTTTCGGGCACTTAAGTTGTGGTTTGTGATCAGGGACTTTGGTATTGAAGGCATCCAAACCCGACTCCGAGAACATATCAGTTATGCCCAGTGGTTTGCAAATCAGGTCGTTGAAAACGAAAACTTCGAGCTAGTCATAGAGCCTGCACTCAATGTAGTTTGCTTTAGAATGACTACTCCTGAAAAGGCAGAAGATCAGTTGGATCAATTGAATGCAGAACTAATAGGTGCTATAAATGACTCAGGTGAAGCTTATCTGACTCATACAAAAGTGAATGGCAAATACACACTTCGCATGGTGATTGGCCAGACTTATGTCCAAAAACATCATATAGAAAAGACATGGCGACTGATCCAGAATAAAGCCAATTTGCTAAATTGATTATTATGAAAAAGATTGTGGTTTTAACAGGTGCCGGCATTAGTGCCGAGTCTGGCATTCGCACCTTTCGCGATGCAGACGGACTTTGGGAAGGGCATGATGTAATGGAAGTGGCCTCGCCACAAGGCTGGGAAGCCAACCGCGAACTCGTCCTTGACTTTTACAACCAGAGAAGAAAGCAAGCGCTGACCTCCAAACCCAACAAAGGGCACTTGGCCTTGGCGGAATTAGAAAAAGACTTTGATGTAACCATTGTCACCCAAAATGTGGACAACCTACATGAAAAATCGGGCTCCAGTCATGTTATTCATTTACATGGAGAACTTTTCAAATCCAGAAGCACAATAGATGAATCCTTGGTCTATGACATGGATAACTGGGAGCTGAAGCTCGGAGACAAATGTGAGAGAGGCTCTCAACTCAGACCACATATTGTTTGGTTTGGAGAAATGGTACCTATGATGGAAGTAGCCATTCGCCAGGCTCAGATGGCCGATATATTCTTAATTGTGGGTACATCCTTGGCCGTATACCCTGCTGCTGGTCTCATGCATCATACGCAAAGCAATATCCCAAAATACATCATAGACCCCCACATGCCAGATGTATTGCCTGAACCCAACTTATCTCTATTTGAAGAAAAAGGAGGCACTGGCGTACCCAAAGTGGCCAATCTACTAAGAGAACAATATTTATGATCCAGGATAAAATCGTTACTCACCAGATCACCAGACAGCTTAGCGCCTCTGTCATCAGCACACACCCTAGTACACAGCTAGACCAACCGCTTTGGGCAATCAATTGGTTTGACTTAAAAAGAGCCTGGCTCTATGATTTGTACAACAAGTTGGTTTTTAATCATGTAAGGAAAATAGGCGCATTCCCTGTTTTCAAGGCTCGACTCTCAAAAACCATACTCGACAATGAACGACTCAAAAGAGATATGCTCTTGATTGTTCAGTACCCACAAGCCCTCAGCTTTTTGGAGATGATTTCATCCACATTGTTTCAGGTCAAGAGCTTACTAAGAACTTCTTCAGTACAGCATTTCCAATTTGGCTTTATGCAAAAGCTCAATCAGGAGAGCCTAAAGCCGTCAAAATTGACGTATAAAGGTAAATTGAAATACATGGTTCATATCTGTGAAGAAGGCCATTACAAGGCTATTGAATCTCTCATTTCACATGCGGCTTCTCTCGAAGTATTTCCTCATTTCATTGGACAAAAATCAGCCATACTGGGTCTTCAAAAAGAGAAGGGCAAACTCAAAACCTTAGACTTTGTTTTGAGTCATACATTAGTTTTCAGCGGATTTGATGCTGAAGCATTGGAAGGACTGGTCAATTCGGGATTTTATCAAGAGTTCATTCAATCCAGCAAATTCAATTTCATTGGGATTTTTGACAGGGAAATATGACTCCCGAGCAAAACTCGAGAGTCACTCCTTTGGGTTATGCTAAATCTAGTTCAAGCGTAAGCGCTTGTTTCAAATCCCAAATCAAATCATCAGGATTCTCTACACCTACAGACAAACGAATCAAATTCTCTTTGATACCAATTCGTTGCTTTTCTCCTGGGTCTACGCCAGCATGAGTCATAGTTGCTGGATGCTGTATGAGCGACTCCGTGCTGCCCAGGCTCACAGCCAGTTTCACCAGCTTCAATTGGTTAATAAATTGGAATGCTTCAGCTTCCCCACCTTCTATTTCGAATGAGATCATGGCACCAGCAGCATTGCATTGCCTTTCGAAAATTTCGTATTGTGCCGGATTGTCTTCTTTTAGAAATCCCATATAATACACTTTATTAATTGAAGGGTGTGATCTTAGAAATTCAGCCACTTTAGCTGCATTCAAAGCCTGCAATTCCATTCTTGCCTTCAATGTCTCCAA
The DNA here is from genome assembly GCF_900176375.1 of Reichenbachiella faecimaris. GTDB lineage: Bacteria > Bacteroidota > Bacteroidia > Cytophagales > Cyclobacteriaceae > Reichenbachiella > Reichenbachiella faecimaris. The sequence continues at coordinate 1,241,456 of NZ_FWYF01000001.1, forward strand.
ACTTCTCATCAGCAACCATCCTGTCCATGGACCCGCCATATTGCCTAAGAATGTTCTTAGACCTTTGATCCGCGTCATGTTCTCCTTGGAGCCCAAACAAGCTCCTGCAATCACGTCACTATGTCCGCCAATGTACTTAGTAGCTGAGTAAAGCACAAAATCAGCACCATGCTTCAGCGGGTGCTGCCATAGTGGCCCCATATATGTATTATCTACTGCGAGATAAACGGGCTGTTCTTCTTTCGCAAACTGATCTGCAATTTGGCGACACATCTGCATGTCTATCAAACTATTGGTAGGGTTGGCTGGGGTCTCTATGTAGATCATAGCCAGACGATCAGAATGACCTGAATCTATGATGATAGACTCAATTTCTTCTTTGGTACTGTCTGGATAAAAGCCTACGACATGTATCCCAAACTTGGTAAGAATGTGATTGATAAAATGATCTGTACCTCCATAAACAGGCGAACTATAAAGCAATAAATCACCAGGCTTTAAAAATTCCATGAGGCAGGTCGAGATCGCAGACATACCGCTCTCAAAAACTGCACAATCTTCTGCTTCATCCCAAAGACACAATCGATTCTCTAATATTTCTAAATCAGGATTATTCAATCGGCTGTAAATCAATCCGAGCTTCTCATCCTTCTCTTGCTCTCTCAAACCATAAGCTACTTCAAAAAAGGCTTTCCCTTCTTCTGCGGAGTTAAATACAAAAGTAGAAGTTTGGAAAATCGGACATTTAATGGCCCCCTCAGATAACTTAGGGTCATATCCATGAGACATCATTAAACTTTCTGGACTGAATTGTGATTTCATCATTGATTTTTCCCATAATAATGATGTAAATATCCAATATGATCATTCATAATAGTATTATTTTCTATAAATAGATATTTTTGTAGTTTAATTTTCTACAACGAGCCAAAAGCATAATCTCAAAAAGAAAATGATTGTTGACAAAACAGATCTAAGCATCTTATCCATGCTTCAGAAAGACAGTAAGGCCAAAATGAAAGACATTGCGGAAGCCATTGGTATGACGATAACGCCAGTGTATGAAAGAATAAAAAAACTTGAACGAAATGGTATTTTGGAGAAATACACCATACAGGTCAACCCGAAGCATTTAGGCTACCACCTGGTAGCCTACTGCAGCGTGACACTTAAAGAACACTCTCAAAAAAATCTTCACCTATTTGAAGATGGGGTTCAGGCCTTGCAGCAAGTTCTTGAGTGCAATCACATGTCAGGCAGTTTTGACTACCTGCTGAAGGTCGTGGTAAAGGACATGGAAGACTATCAATTGTTTATCTCTAATCAACTAGCTGCATTGGACAATATCGGCCAGGTGCAAAGTTATTTTGTGATGAAATCAATTAAAGAGAAAATTTTCTCTTGTGGAGATGTTATTCCCGAACATAGGTAAAACTCTTAGCCCCTTATGTTTTTACCTAAATTTTAATCAGCATTCCTCTTAAATTAGTTTAACCTCCTCATAACCTACTGATATTAAGACCTTTCAGCTTGCATAATTAAATTAAATTTGACAACTTACTGTTGAGAAAATGAAACCAGCGTCCAAACTTTTTAGCGAGGACATTATCAACCAGAATCCACTATGTCACGAAATTTAGAATTGCGTAGCACTTTCCAATTTTCCGGAGAAGGGCTAGGTACGCTAGCCCAGCCAAAAGAAACACGCTTCACCTCCACTTCACAACAAGCAGCAGAAGCCACTGAATCAGTAAACAAAAACAACTACGGCGTTGCCACTTTGATGAGCAAGGCCATTTTTAATGCCCTAGATGCTGATATGCTAGAAATGGCCGAGTCATATTGCTCGAAGCGCTTAGCATCTACCATCAATAAGGGCTTTGATTCAGGAAAAAACCTGCTGTCGCTAAGAAATACAACTTCATCACTTGAGGGTTTTGAATTCAATACTGAAAACACTTTCAATGCCGGATGTTGCACAAAATTCTGTCTTCGTGAAGGAGCGCACAAAGGCCACATTATTCTACATGTCCCAGCTTTTGTACCAGAAAAAGAATTAAACATCCCAAAAGACGCCACCAATTTCAAAATTTCTGCTCGTCTAATTTCAGTTTCTGACTTTGAAAGAAATGGTGAGCAAGTGTCAATCAACAACAAGGTGCAACATGCGAAAGTGGGTATTTATGAAACTACTATGTTACCTGTGCTGCGGATTTCCACTCAGCCCTTGACTGCCCAATTGTCTATCCCAGGAGTTGGGGCTATTCACAACGACGTATCAGCCGTATTGATTATGGCAATAAAATTTTATTCCTATAAGGATTCAAAATTTAGTTTCATGCCTGAAAGCGGAATGATGAAAATCAAGACTGTTCACTAATCAGCCACCAATGGTTGACATAGATTCGGAAATATTTTTATCTACTTTTCGATTTTTTTCAGCAGCAAAGCCATCCTTTTCCCTTTTCTGAACTGTGGAAATCAATATCTCTCTGATCTCCTCATTAGTTTTTTCACTGCGTAGCAGTTGCTTCGCATCCAATACCCCTTCATCATAAAGACAATTTTTGATGCTCCCAGTAGCGGTCAGACGAATACGATTGCATGCCCCACAAAAAGTTCGCGAATAGGCTGGAATGATTCCCAAGTTTCCCTGATGGCCTGGCACCTGATATAATGTCGCTGGATTGCTTGGATGCGAATCCAATTTAGCAAGATTAGGAAAGGCGACTTTTAGCTCTTCTAATATTTTGATGTGGTTCCAGTTCTGCTTGGAAGTTGATAGATCGGATCCATTAAATGGCATTTCTTCTATAAACCTGACACTCACTTTCCGTGTACTGGCCAGTTCGGCCATATCAACTACTTCCTGGGTATTCTTACCATGCATTACGACCATATTGATCTTGGTATTGAAACCATGATCTAACAAGCCATCCAATGTTTTCATGACTGTATCAAACTCATCTCTGCGTGTAATCTTATGGAAATTTTCCTTATTCAAACTATCCAAGCTCAGATTCACTCCATCTATTCCCAAAGCCTTCATTTGTCCTAAGTATGAGTAAGTCAGCACACCATTAGTGGTAATATGAACTGCCTCAACACCAGGAATTGCTTTGAGATTTTCTAAAAGAGAGATGAAATCTTTGCGCAGGAATGGTTCTCCACCAGTCAGTCTGATTTTTTTAATGCCTAACGAAACAAATATTGATGATAAACGAACGATTTCTTCATAAGTAAGCAATTCCTTTTTAGGTAGGTAATTAATCCCTTCAGCAGGCATGCAGTAAAAACAACGCAAATTACAGCGATCTGTGACTGCAATTCTTAGATAATCAATCGTACGATTCCATGGATCCACCAACGTTATTTCTGAAGAATTAGTCATTTAGTAATATTTGATAGGAGTCAACGATGTTCGACTCAAAGATAAGACGGAATATCTTTCAAAATGGTTGAATAGCAAATGTTCAGTACTTATTTTTAAGGATGCGCCAAACCCTAGTCTTTATATTGTTCAGTCTTTTGACTAACCAGTCCATTGCCCAGCAGCAGCGCATAGATAGCCTTGTACATGCTGTAGAGATATACCCAAATGCAGATTCAGTAAAAGTAGATTTGTACAACCTCATTGCCTTTGAGGTAATTAACACTAGTCCAGACAAGGGAAGAAAATATGCTGTACTAGGCTATGAATTAGCTAAAAAGATCAATTACAAAAATGGCTATGCACGAGGACTGAATCTAGTAGGCAGCACTTTTCTCACCATGGGTGAATATGATGCCGCCCTCGAATTCTACCTTAAATCCTTAGAAGTATACGAGCAAACAAAGTATCAAATGGGTATTTTCATCACATACAACAATATTGGTGAATTGTATGAAAAAAAGTTCCAATTCAAAGAAGCACTGAAGTATCACAAAAAGTCGCTTGCCCTCAAGGATAAACACCTCAGAGGACGTCATCCCATCATGTCCCATGTGAATTTAGGGGAGATTTATAATCAACTCAATTATCTGGACTCTGCTGCCATTCATTTCCGAAAAGCCGAACAAATGGCCAAAGAGGAAAATAGGCTAAAATCTATCGCTCATGCACAGACTGGAATAGGAAAAGTCTATGCCAAGCAAAAAAAATATAGTGATGCACTGATGTACCTCAATCTGGCCAACCAACTTTGGGTCTCCTTGGAGGATTATATTGGAATGTCCCGAGTGGCATTAGAAAAAGCCAAAATATCAATAGCCAATCGCCAATTTGACAGTTCTAAAATTCAGGTAGAAGAAGCCATTAAATATGCAGAAAAAGTTAACGCCAATGAAATGAAACTTGAAGGCTTAGCACTACAATACAAAACTGATTCTACCTTAAAAGATTTTGAATCTGCATTCCTATCTATGCGGAAATTGCACAAACTTTCAAGTGAAATCTTCAATCTCGCCAAAGAAAGGCAACTTCAAAACATTCAGGCCAAATTTGAATTTGAAGAAAGTGAACGAACACAAGAAGAACTTATCAAAGAAAAAGAAACGAGCCTGGAAATCGTAAGATATCAGCGCACGATCATCGCGGGCATAGCAGTCATCCTGTTACTCATTTCCGTTATCGCCATCCTGTTTTATAATCAGGTAAAAAAACAAGCCCGACTCAATAAAATATTGAAAGAAAGGAACAAAGAGGTCAAGGAAAAGGCTCTTGAACTTCAAATACTCAATGACAATCTTGAGCAAATCATAGAAGAACGCACCAGCGTCATCCGAAAAAAAGACGTCAAACTCAAAGAATATTCATTTCTTAATGCTCACATTGTGAGAGGCCCATTGGCTAATATATTGGGACTCACCAAGCTTCTGAAAAGTGAGATAGCAGAAGATGAAAAAAATGAAATGATCAACCACCTCTACTTTTCTGCTGGCAAGCTGGATGACGTACTAACAGACATCAAAAAGAAGCTTGAAAAAGGTGAAATGATCAACTAAGCTTTCGACTCCTTAAATAGATTCACGGTCACAGACGCCAAGTCTGAATCAGGGAATTTACGAAACTGATCTTTATCAGGATGTAAGCCTGCTAACTCCAACGAATTCAAAAACTCATCCACTTCCAATATATACTGATCGGAATAACCATGTGTAGCATCATAAGCCGTCACGGCGGTTCTGCCTATATTTTTAGCTACGAGTACTGGATCAACCGTGTGCAATTCAATCAGTAGCAGGCCAAAATCCTTAACAAAAGGTGCCCACTTCTGAAAGTGCCCTACTAAAGAGGCTTTTACCAAATTGTTGTTTTTTCTGACTCCATCAAAAGCAAATGCACCTTTGGATCCACTGGCAATAGACCCAGGGTTTTGTGGTTCTTGCCAAATTCTATTGTGGTCCAGGAACGTTCGGACATTGAGCAATTCCTTGAGCTCAACACCATAATTTTCTTTTAAATCTTGCGCCAACAAATCAGGCCTTCCAATATCTCCCCAAATCACTTTTGCCCAGATATCAGCCTGTACGAGATTGGCTTTGGTTATTTTTAGAGCTGCTTCATTGTAATCTACACCCACCAAAGTCAATGGATACTCATCTAGCCGCTTGCCGCGCTCTGTCTGATGCTCAATCACGTCAAACAGATGCTGAATAAAAGCACCATTGCCACAGCCCATATCCAGAATACCTTTGGGTTGGTCTGCAATGGGCTGATTAAATATTTCAATAATGATTTCGTCTACCACTTTGAAATAAGCAGCATGTGCACCTCCACTGCCCCAAACATTCATGGCACGATCTACATGTTTTTCTTCTTCTCCAGTTTTTGACTTTAAAATTTTTGAGTTTCCAAAAATCAATTCATCCAAATGCCTGAAAGTAGGGATATACGAAACAGTGACTCCATACGCACTTGCACGTTTGGCATAAAACAACCCCTTTTCAGTAAACTGATATGTACCTTTTTTTTCTCTAAACCACCCTGCGTGGGCGAACATATCCAGTAATTTTTTAAAGCTCTCAGGATCGTTGTGAAACTCTTCTGGCTTGAAACTGGCTTCCATAAAGTACTTATGGAACATGCCACTCATTCCCAAATGTACAATCGTGGGACCCAAAATAATTCCTTCAATATGAGTCAGTATTTGATTTTGGATTTCCCTTTCTTCATCGGAATTTGGCTCTGGTAAATTATACCTCTTACAGTAATTTTTGAATATACCTTCAAGTACTAGAAAAGGTTCAAGTTCGAACTTCCTGGGGTGAAATTTCTCCGTAAGCTTTAGCAACTCCACTGCATCCTCATAGATTGAAATCCACTGAAAAGCGCGTTGGCTCTTTTCGTTGGTAGCAAAGGAAATTTCATCCTTTTCATTATCAATAGTTTGCAAAAGCCAGCCTTGAGAGCACAAAATTCGAAGTGCTACGTTGAGATAGCCTTCGTTAGCACTGAAGTGCTTAGTGAGCTCATCTAGTGTACTGGACTTAATATCTAATAAATAATCTAGCACTCCTTTTTCGTGAAGTGCATAGGCAGTAGGAGCAGTTCCAATTCCATCCAAATGGCGAAAGAGGATAGCTCTAAGTTGGGCTTGTTCATTTTTGGGTATCATATTTCAATGATACGCAAAATCCGCAGATTAATCTACTCGAACAGGAATCAGCTCATTAAAGAAAATGTCGTCATTTGGAACATCAAAAGTCATTCTTTCGATTTTGAGATTGTTGTCCATATTGAACTGTACCGTACCAAAGCTGAACCAGGCATGTTCAATGTCCCAATCAATCTCCCATACGTCGTAGTGCCAGTGTTTGAGTGTGGCAGAGAGTGCTTTAGCATTTGGGAAATTCAAACGTAATTGTCCTTTCTCTAGGCTCACTTCTATATCACCATAAATATCGGCATTGTAGGTACCTGCATATTTGTTCAAATCCAAAGAAGGTTTGGTTTCCTTAACTCTCTTTACTTTTCGTTCAGTGATTCTTGAATCTTCTTCAGTAGCACCCATGTAGCCCAAATACTTCTCAGACCAATCTGGGCCGTCAACACCTAAGAATTGATCCAGTGCATAGTAAGTAGCAGCCATCATGGGACTTTTCATGCCATTGGTCAGCACGATCACTCCTAGTTTCTGATCTGGAATCATATTGAAAGCCGTCAGCATACCATCATATCCGCCAGTATGTCCTACTCTCAAATTGCCTTGGTAATCACTCACTCCCCAGCCTAAACCATAACCACTGAAATGTCTATTGAAGTCATTGGATTGAGTATGATCCACCACGAAGTTATTGTGAGGTGTCCACATCAGATTTCTGGCGCTAGCACTAAAAAGTGTGTCATTCCCATATATGCCATGATTCATATTAGTGATCATCCACTTAGAGAGATCCTCAACACTCGAAATCAATCCCCCCAGTGCACCAATTTCTTCCCAGTCTTCCCAAACAATTGGGATATTTTTCTCCTCACTTCTCGAATGAGGCGTAGCATAGTTTCCTTTTGAATCCAAATCACTTGGACTCGTAATGGTTCTATCCATTCCCAGAGGGATTAAAATGCGCTCTTTTACGTTTTCTGCCCAGCTTTTGCCTGTCACCTTTCGGATAATTTCGCCAGCAGTTATGTACATCAAATTGGAGTAACCATAGCCAGCCCTGAAGTCGTAAGCAGGAGGTATGTTTTTGATTCTCTCCAAGATTTCATCTGGTGTAAAGTCTGTCTTGTACCAGATCACATCTCCACTAAACGTACCCAGCCCCACTCTATGGCTCAGAATATCTCTAATAGTCGTATGCGCTGTCACCCAAGGGTCGTACAATTCAAATTCAGGGTAATAATCTTTCACATTCCCATCCCAGTCTAGCTTACCCTCTTCTACCAATTGCGCCATTATAGCTGCAGTAAAAGCTTTTGAATTGGAAGCAATTGCATATAGGGTATTTTTATCTGGCGCCGTCTTTTTACCTACTTCTTTGACTCCATAACCTTTAGCAAAAACCAGTTCGCCATCTTTCACAATGCCAATACTCATACTGGGGACATCCCAGTCTTTAGTTATTTTTTCAAAATAAGCATCTAGTGCTTTCAGATCAACTTCTGTTGATTGCGAAAGAGATTGAAAAGCTGCGACTAGAACAAACGTGAATAAAAGAAGGGATTTTCTCATGGTTACAATTTTGGTTTTTGAATCAATTTATGCAGAATAGAAATCAAAAACCAAATGGGCTGTGAGATGGGGTAGTCTCACAGGATAAACGGCAGATTTGCAAATTTAATGTTCGAAATTAAAGGCCCAAGATTGAGAGCATACGATCAGTCCGCAATCTCAACAGAATAAACCATAGGCAAATCTGAAGACAGCCTCTTCCAGCTTTCTCCTAAATTATTGGAGTAATACACATTGCCAGTGGTGGTACCAAATACCAAATGGTCACCAGATATATCCAAGCAGTGTCTGTATACAATATCAAAGCAATTTTCTTGTGGAAGTCCTGTTCTTTGTTCTTTCCAGGTTTTCCCACCATCATCAGTTCGGCATACCACCAATGCCTGATCAACAGCCACACGAATCTCATCACTGATGCCAGGTACCACCCAGGCCTGATCTGGATTGTCATGCTTGATGGCGACAGCAAACCCAAAATTCGCAGGCCCATCTTTCTGACTTACCTCATTCCAATTTTTGGCGCCATCTGTGGTGACAAATATTCCACAATGGTTTTGCTGCCAAAGCACATCAGGATTAGAAGGGCAAGCTTTTATGATATGAGGGTCTTGTCCAATCTCCGAATTAGGATCAGGTAAAAAGTCAGCTTTCAAACCTTTATTGACAGGCAGCCAGGTCTCGCCTGCATCATACGACTCAAACACGCCCGCACAACTCACAGCCACATAGAGATGATTTGAATCCCTAGGGTCGACTACAACTGAGTGAATTCCAGGATTGTCTCGACCACCACCAAACCACTTTTCTCTGGATGGGTGATCCCAAAGTGACGTTACCAATTGCCAGGTATCTCCATTGTCAGCTGATTTGAATAAGGCTCCTGGATCTGTACCAAGATATAGGACACCAGGCTTGTCATTGCCTCCATGGGACATGGCCCAGAGATATTTCACTGCGGCTGGCACGCCTTCCTTCACCTCCATGCCCTCATCAAATTTGGGAGCTTCTATTTCTTTCCAGGTTTTACCCTGATCTGTGCTACGATGTAGCTTGCATCCCCAATGTCCGTGATCCAAACAGGCCCACCAAGTGTCTGTACGTTCGTCTACTAATGTGAGAGAAACGGGAATACCCAAAAAGTGGGTAGATTGATGACTCCAGCCATTTCCGTCCTGCTGATAAATAATGAGTCCCTTTCTTGTGCCAAGTAGTAAATTTGCCATGTTAGTTTGAGGTTTTAGCCGCCTGATAAAGCTTGCATGATATAGATTTCGTCTGTGGGTTTCACTGCATCACTTAGTGCTATACGATCCCTGATCAACTCGTCTCCAATAAAAATATTGACATGCTTACGCAATTGCCCTTGTTCATCAACCACATAATCCTTAAGCCCTTTAAATTTACTTTCGAGCGCATCCAAAATCTCATTGAGATCTAAACTGTCCATTTCGATCTCTGTAAGCTCTGGATAAAATCGTTTGAGGTTTGCTGTGAATTTGATGGTAGGCATGGTAAGTTTCTAAATCATTCTAAGCCAATTTAATAAAAGACGAACGAAAGTAGAAATTCAGGACAGAAGATGTACAAAAAGCCCTCCTGATTGTTATTTCAAATGGAGCAAGGTGTGCTGTTCGAGAAATCTCATGAACAACTGCATAAATGATAAGATTTCTCCTATGGTCGAAATGACAGTAAAAATGAGTTTGTATCATTTGTAGTTTGGCCGAAGGGTTGAATCAGCTCAGACTCAAATGCAAGATAGGATACGGCTCCCCTTGTCCATCCAAAGGCGAACGACCCACTATCTGAAAACCCATGTAAAGATAGAAATCAACAGCCTGTGGATTTTGTTCGTTCACATCCACTTTGGTGCAATACAGGTTTTCGATAGCATGTAAAAGCAAGGCTTTGCCCACCCCTTTTCTTCTCGCATCAGGACGGATAAAGAGCATTTCAATATCGGTCTCATGGATTCCAAGAAAACCCAGCAGCTTTCCATCCTCTTTCACGCCAAACAACTGTACAGCATCAAAATATTGATCCAAAATCAAAGGTTTTAATTCCAGCATTCTGGCTTCAGGCAAAAAATCATGGGTGGCCCGAACAGAAGCTTCCCATACTTCAATCATTTCCAGATAATCTACGTTACTCAATGGACTGATCGTGTACATGCGACAATATTAAAAAAAAATCTTTTAGAAAACATAACAAGAAAAATGAGAGTACCCGCGATTATTATTTTAGCTGTTTTTATATCCTCTTTATACAGTTGTCAAACCGAAAACCAAACAAGCCAAAACAAAGAAAAAGTTTCTTCCGACACATTGACCAAACATCTCAAACCTTTCAGAACGGACTTGCCCACCATTGGGCTTTTGATGTATCATGGGGTTCTTCAAAGCGAGGTGGTAGCCACATCGGATGTTTTCTCAAAACCTTCAGAAGATGGTCAACAGCTTTTTAATGTGATCACCATTGCCGAAACCATGAATCCGATCACCACAGAGGAAGGCATGCATTTCGTTCCAGATTATACTTTCGACAATTGCCCAAAATTGACTGCCTTGTTTGTGCCCAGTGCCTATGATATGTATTCGCAAGTGCGCAACGAGAAAATTATCAACTTCATTAAAAACAAAAATAAGGAGGCCAAGTACGTCGTGAGCAACTGCGCCGGCGCTCAGCTCATAGGTGCATCTGGTATTGCCGATGGACATAAAGTAGTAACCTGGATAGGCGGCGGCAAACAATTACAGATAGACTATCCAAACCTCTTGGTGCAAGATGATAGTCTCGTCACGTTTGTAGAAGACGGTAAATTCAGCTCCTCCAATGGCAACCTGGCCAGCTATATATCAGCCTTGAATCTAGTAGAAAAAATGACCAGCCCAGAGCACAGAGCCTTCGTAGAAAGCTATTTGTATTTGGATCGACTGAAGGATTGGGAGAAATAGGGTGTAATATCTAGCTGCTAATGCTATAGAAAAAAGATTATTTTTGGAAAAGCCATTATAAAACAGCAGATGTAATTTTATAAATTTTTAGTTACTGCGCTGAACTAGTTTAACTTACTGATTTATGATTTATGATTTATATAATTCCAACTAAGAAAGGGATAGGTGTTGAATTATGGGGAACATACGGAGATTTGAACATTTTCCATCAAATACTTGGCAAATTTTGGAATGACGAAAACGCATCAAAAAATTTAGGTTTTGAAAATCGAGATTTACTTCTAAGTAGTTTTTCTTACGAAATAAGAAAAGCCAAAGATAGTTATAGATTAAAAAGAGAAGAAAATCATCTCTATCCACATGAAATAGCAGAATATTTTGGAGCACGGTTTTCATGGGTACACATTTTATTCTCAATGTCAGCCATGAAATATAATATGCAATTTTACGAAACCAACAAATTAGATATTGCCATGATTCTTCAGCTTGATTTTTGGCTTGAAAAAGCCATGAATTCATATGACGACGTAGGTGCCAAAAAATTGACGCCATTTATTAACGATGTGATACATGGATCAAATGAATACATTTATCAATGTATGAGAACCACAAACTTGGAATACTTCTTATTGGGAGGTGGAAAAAGAGCTTTTAGAAAATTGCCAGAACTTTTAAGACGTGGAGTATATTATACTGACGAGTATGATAACTATCATAATGAATTAGAAGAAGACGCTAAAAGATTGAATTGCAAAGCTTCCGAATTAGACATTAATGATGATCACATAGACTACGAAGGAATAAAATGGTAAAGTTAAAAATATTTCCTGCTAGCTTGAGAATTTCTCCCTTGACATTTTAAACCATTCCCTGCTTTACCTTCACTCCCTCCTCAGCAAATCGGGTAATGATATCTGTAGAAAGTTCGTCGGTGAGGTCACGGGCATAGTGTACCACGTTGATCACACCTTGCTCGTCGATGAGAAATTCTGCTGGAATCGTGTTAATCGATTCGTTGTCTGCCATCCAGTGTACTGGCAGGCTTTTCAATTTACCACGGATAGCCGTTTGAATCAATGACATAAAGTGGCTCTTGGCTGACTTGAGCGCAGAGTTTTCGACCCTTAATAAGACCGCCACCTTCCTCAACCTCTATACGAAAACCTTGTGATCAAATTGATGGACAATAGGTCATTCCAGTCTTATTCTTTTAAGCATTCCTCTTTTGCGTCGTGATCGGGCTTGGTTGCTCCTTGAGTTCTATGTATTTTTATGAACTGTACAGTTATAATAGAAGCACTATACATTAGATTTAAAATACTATCATAGCCTAACAAGCCTACACCTAATGCTACTTACATGATGGAAAACGCAGACTCAAACTCCTCAAAACAAGTCGACCGACACCAATCTCAGATTCCGCAAGACATCAAAAATCAATGGCAAACCAAACTCATGCCTTGGATGGTTGCCATGCCCACACTACTCATTCTACTTTTTGTTTATCTGGCTACCATGCAATTGAAGAAATTCGATACGATATTGGAAAACAAGAACTCTTCTGTAATAGATGAAATCACTCAGGACGAAAGCCTGGATTTATCTGAGTTTAAGAATTCTATGGACTATGTTCGCTGGGTTACGCTGGTCAGAATGGAAGAAAGAAGCCTCAACAGAAGATACACTCAAGGAGGCGTACTCTTAGCTGCACGTGTGTTCACCAAATATCTGGGCTTTTTTACTGGAATGATTCTGGCCATTGTTGGTGCGGTTTTTATCATTGGAAAGCTACAAGAAAAAACAACTGAAATAGAAGGGGAAGTCGGGAATGGCATGAAAGGGAAACTGTCCTCCTCATCACCTGGGATCATTTTTGGTGTCTTAGGTACCATATTGATGGTCTCTACCATACTCCAGCACAATGAAATTACAGTAAGTGATCAACCCTTATTTTTAAATTCCACAAACTTATATTTGAATACTGCTGGCCAGCATGCCAAAAAACCAGAGAAGGAAGAATTTCAAATTCAAGAAATAAATGATAACGAAGTAGAAAGTCCTTAAACTAATAAGATGAAAAACCTAACCACTCTATCCTTACTGCTACTTGCAGTAAACGTATCTGCTCAGATCAAAATTCCAAAAGAAAAATGGACACAGCTTTACGAGCAAGGAAGATACAAAGATGTCTATTCAGAAGCCTTATCCCTTCGCAAAAAGGAATACGGCAAATCAGCCACAGTAGATTTTTTTATAGCGAAATCTTTATGTGCAGGCGGACAAAAAGACAAATCGATTGAATGGTTTGACTACATTTTGAAAAATTATAAAATAGAAGCCGAATCAAAAAAGAAAATAGGCAATGACAGGACATCCTGTGCCAGGCCAAATCCATCTATAGCAGATAGAGGGACTTTTGATTTGGATATTTTGCAGACGCTAGCCTCTATGGAAACCCCCGAAAGTACCTCACGTGGCAAAGGTGGCTCTACCTCTTTCGACTGCGACAAATCTCCTGAGTCTTTCATCACCAAGTACAAAGTTTCGGAAGAAGAACTCCAATCCCGCCTATTTGCACTCAATGAATCCAATGCGGCCATTTCAAAATTTCAACGCATCCTAGGTCCCGATTACCAAGTCAAACAATCTGGGAGATTTAATTTAATCACCTATCGCGATCCGAATTTCGACAATCAAAAGGCTCAAGCTGTCAGTCAAGCGCTACAATCTGCATTCAACTTTTATGTGTCATACTACAGCCTTCGTCCACCCGATAAACTACTTACTGTATGTCTATTGCCCAGCAAACAAAAACTGCAGGAAACGGCATTAAAACTACATGGCATCCAAATCCCTTCTGCCAATTGGGGCTATTCAAACATTGCCGATCTTACCCTGCTGGGATGGGCTGACAAAGATCATATTGGGACATTGATACACGAATTGTTTCACCTCATGATTCGGACTGATATTGGCGATGCACCTCCTTGGTTGGATGAGGGAATTGCCAGTCTATATGAGCAAAGTCAATGGCATGACAACTATATGGCAGGTACAGTGAAAAATTGGAGAACAGAGGTACTGAGAAAAGCATACAATTCGTACGAATTGAAGAGCCGCATCCCAAGGTTGAAAAACTTTCTCATGCATGATTGGGATGAGTTTGATGGAAGCAAAGCTGGAGACATTTGTAATGTCTCTATAAATTATGCCTACGGAAGAAATTTTATTGTTTATCTGCAAGAAACCCAAAAACTTCAGATGGTATTTGAATTGATGAAATCCAGAACGGTAATCGATCCCTATTATAATCTAACCACTGCTTCGAGCGTAGAAATAGTACAAAGATCCTTCGGGCTGTCCATTGATGAAATTGAAAATAATTTCCTGAAATGGCTGATGCCTGTGATCAATGACAGGGGAACTTCAAACCCTAGCCAAGGATGGGTAAAAGGTGGGCAACAATCAGGGCAACAACAGATACGCTACCAACCTACCTTGCAACAAGAATACGAGACTCCCCAACTCACAGTCAGTGAAATACTATCTGCCATTGAAGTCCATGTTTGGATAGATCATTCAGACCAATCTGGAAATGCTGTGGCCTTTAACTACTACATTCAGGCACCTCCAGAAGTATTGAACAATGTCAAAATTGTAAAATACCAAAGAATGGATAACACCTTTAGCGAAAGAAAATCAGGTAAATTTATTTTTGGTACGCAAGCAAATAACAATTTCGGATTTAAAGGATATCAATGGGGGTCTATCAATTATGTTCTTATAGCAATAGAGACAGTAGATCAGCAGTTTTCTGAAGCAAAAGAATATAGACTCATATATGACTAAATGTCTGAGCAGTCCAAATAAAACTATACATGGACATTGGTGTTTACCCCTTCGTCTGCAAATCGCGTAATCAGATCTGTAGACAATTCATCCATCAGGTCACGGGCATAATGCACTACTTTGATCACGCCTTGCTCATCTATGAGAAACTCGGCAGGAATCGTGCTGATAGATTCATTGTCTGCCATCCAGTGCACGGGAAGGCTTTTTAACTTCGCTTTTATGGCCGTTTGTATCAATGACATGAAATGGCTCTTGGCCGATTTAAGAGGTGAATTCTCCACACCATATAGATTGTACAATTCTTTTTCTGGATCAGCGATCATAGGAATGGTATGAATATCTGTATGATACTTACTAGCTAAAAGCCGCATCTTGGTAGACTCAAAAAGAAAAATCATTTCCAGGTTTTTTTCTTTCAGTCGAGCTGCTGCAGACTCCAACTTATTCACCCTCAGGTTACAAAACGGGCACCCTGCGTGTCTAAAGAATCCTAAAAACACCCGTTTGCCTCTATAGTTGCGAAGGTTAATTCGATTGCCATAAATATCCTCCACATCAATATTAGGAGCCTTAATATTTCCTCTCAGTGTTATACTTCTCGCCATAGTTTCTTTATTGTCTTTAGTATGCTTATAAATATGCCATTTATCTCCATCATATCCCAAATCCACTAGAAATGAAGCTGAGAGGTCACCTAGAAAAGCAGCAGGACAAGCATATACGAACCTAACCTTACGATTGGATTGTAAAGGCGAGAGTAAGAGCAATAAAAAATTAGTTAAGCTTAGATTACTTTTTGCTAAACTCCTCCCAACCCAAAGCGGCAGCACCAAGCACTGCAGCATTTTGGTCCATCAAAGAAGAAGGGAGTAGTTTCACTGTTTTTTTGAAAGGTTTGAACATGAATTTTTCCATGTAGTAAGTAGCTGGATCGAGTAGGTAGTCTCCAGCATTCACTAAACCACCAAACAAGAAAATAGCTTCGGGGCTGGTATGTACAACTGTATCTGCCAGCTTTTGCCCGAAGATTTGGCCTGTATATTCAAAAGCTTTGATGGCTATGTAATCGTGATCTTTGGCGGCATTGGTGATCATCTCAGCGGTCATATCATTGTAGCTCACGTCGCGCAGCACACTGGGTCGGGTATAGTCGGCCATCATTTTGAATACCGTCTTTTTGATACCCGTGGCAGACACATAAGTCTCCAAACATCCTCTGCGCCCACAGCCACAATATCTACCATCAGGATTGACTCCCACATGACCAATTTCTCCGGCAAACCCACTATGACCATATACTATTTCGCCATTGACTACAAAACCACTGCCCAGGCCTGTACCTAGCGTGAAGATCACAAAGTCTTTCATGCCTTGGGCACCTCCAAACTTCATTTCGCCGAGCGCTGCTGCACTGGCGTCATTGGTTAATATGGCAGGTAGATCAAAGACACCACTGATAAGCTTTTGAAGTGGGACATTATCACCCCAGGAAATATTAGCCGCTTGCATGATCGTACCATTGAAGTAATTGGCATTGGGAGCTCCCACACCCACACCCAAGACAGATTTACCTTCTAGTTTTGGCAGTATGTTTTTCTTGAGCTCTTCCAAAAAAAACTCTACTTTTTCATGGGCATGTGTTATGAAGGCGCCTTCTCCTACTACTTTGCCCTTTTTGTCCACAAGACCGTATTTAGTATTGGTGCCTCCTATGTCTATTCCTAGAATATAATCCGCCATATTTTTTCCTTTTAACCACTCAAAAATAGAGTAAGCCGAGTTGACTCAGAGTAATAAAATATACTTTTTTTTCTGATTTCGATACTTCTCTGTGATGCAAAACAGCAAAACCGTTAATCCATTGAAAATTTATATGATATACCTAAGCAAGTTTATATAAATTGTAATTACAAAATATGTCCATCTACGGTTACTCCTCATACGACTCCCCACGGGACTTCTTCAAGAATGGCTATCTACAGACCATCTTACCTAGTTTATTTAGAAAAATCAAAGGCGTAACCTATGAGCGTGAAAGAATAGAAACTCCTGATGAAGATTTTCTGGATTTGGATTGGATAAAATCCGGATACGAACGTCTGGTAATTATTTCTCATGGCCTAGAGGGCAACTCTGATCGCCATTACGTGAAAAGTTGCGCCCGTCATTTCAACAAACATGAATATGACGTGCTGGCCTGGAATTATCGCTCTTGCAGTGGAGAAATCAACAGAAACCTGAGACTCTATCATCATGGAGACACGGAAGATTTAGAACAGGTCATTACCCATGCGATAGATACTAGGCGCTACAAAAAAATCGTACTTGTGGGCTTCTCTATGGGAGGAAGCACCACGCTCAAATACCTTGGGGAATATGGGCCAAGCGTCCCCAAACACATTGTAGCAGCAGCTACTTTTTCTGTCCCATGCAACTTGTGGGATAGCGCGCACCAATTGACCTTTCGGGAAAACTGGTTTTTCAAACAACGTTTTTTGAAGAAGATGATTAAAAAGGTCAAACAAAAGCACGAACAATATCCCAAGGAAGTCAATATAGATGGCATAGACGATATCATATCCTTTGGCCAGTTTGACGAAAGATACACAGCACCATTGCATGGTTTTAAAAACAGCAGGCACTTTTATCGTACGGCGACTTCTGATCTTCACTATGCAGGCATCAGATTGCCTGCACTGATTGTAAATGCGAAGAACGATCCTTTGCTTGGTCAAAAATGCTACCCGTACAAAGCTTGCAAATATCACGAGTTTCTGCACCTGGAAACGCCAAGGAAAGGTGGACATGTGGGCTTTTTCAAGCTGGGAGCTAAAACCTCTTGGATGGACGAACGCGCACTAGAGTTTGTTTCCAAATATGCTCGACTTTGAGCTAGTTTTCTACTTTTGAGATTCGTGCAATTTGCTTATGCATTACCATAAACCACAAGGGTGGCAGCATTGACAACAACATCATCCCTGGATAACCAGTGGGCATTTGAGGGCTGGCTTCATGGTGGCGTAGGATTTGATACTTTCTACTCGCCAAAAAATGATGATCTGAATGCCTGGAGAGTTCGAAAAGAAACAATCTTCCTAAGGTATGATTTGAATTCCATGAGTGCCAGGGCTGTACACGTTCATATTGACCAGACTCCTTTTGGGTTCGGCTTAGCCCATAGTGTTCTATGTAGTTCACTGTTTCCAGCTGAATAATACCTATTAAAGCAGCTAACAGAAAACAAGCCATTGGCATAAAGCCAAAGCCCCAATAAATCAATCCAAGAAAAGCTAACTGAGTGATTTGAAATCTAAGCATTTCATTTTGTAAGGAAAGTGGCCCTTTTCCTTTCTTCTTCAGTTGGGCAGCCTCTATTTTCCATGATGAGATGTATCCCATAATCATGGATCTAAACCAAAACAAAAATACCCACTCTCCTCTTCTTGCTGAAGATGGATCATCGTGCGTAGACACATTCTTATGATGACCTCTATTGTGCTCAATATAGAAGTGCATATACATAGAAGTAAGCAACAACGCCTTTGCCAAAAATCTTTCGAATTTACTTTTGCGATGTCCGAGCTCATGTGCGACATTAATACCCAACGCCCCACAGGTAATACCCATAGATAAGATACGACCCGCTAATTCCAACCCTGAACTTTCTATCACTCCTAT
Source organism: Reichenbachiella faecimaris (assembly GCF_900176375.1). Classification (GTDB taxonomy): domain Bacteria; phylum Bacteroidota; class Bacteroidia; order Cytophagales; family Cyclobacteriaceae; genus Reichenbachiella; species Reichenbachiella faecimaris. The sequence continues at coordinate 1,260,093 of NZ_FWYF01000001.1, forward strand.
GGTAGAAACAAAATAGAAAAGCAAGGCAAACTGAACAGGGACAACCAAATAGAGTAAGTAATCATAAATTCTATCTCTGGCAACCAACTCCTCCTCGGCTTCTTCTAGGTTCTTTTGATTGGCGCGAAAGAACAATTCAAGAAATGGAAGTAAGCCATAAACCAAAAGTGCAGTGCCAAATGTCCACCAACCTGATGCGTTGATAGAAAAATAAGCGACTACTGGAATGACAAAGACAATAGCATATTTAAGAAATCGGACATTCATGGGTGAGTTGTTGTTTGTATCACCTATAAATATAATATGGTATAGGAATTATTCCTATAATTCCCCAAACGAGAACATGTAAGCCATGGAGAAACCAATGACCCAGTTTTTTGAACTGTTAGGAATACCTGTATCCAGGGTAATTGGGTCTAGCATATCGCTCAGGCTGTAAGAGAAGCTGCTTTCCAACATAAAAGTCCCAAAATCAAAATCGTAATACCCACCAATACCACCTCTGAAGCCATATCCGAATTTATGATCTCTTGATTCATCATACGGGTAAAATTGCTGACTACCTGTATCTGAAGGTAAAGCACTTTGACTCACGTTCACCAAGAACTCAGCAAAGCATCCAGCATTGGCAAAGATATGAAGCTGCTCTTTACCTGTATGCAAATTGACCAAGAGCGGCAATTCAATATAATCCAGCTCCGTGATGAAATCGGGTTGGTTGTTATCAAATTTCTGTTTCCACCCTTTCTGTGTATAAAGTAGCTCAGCTTGTAGTCCTATATGATCTCGGACGTAGTTCATGGCAATGATTCCACCTTGAAATCCGCCCTCCAATCCAGTCACGATACCCGAGCCATTAAATGAATGGAAGAAATAAGCTGATGAGAGATTGTATCCACCTTTCAAACCCACATAGGTTCTTCTTTGGGCACAAGCCTCCTGAGTGAGAAATACGCCTAAGCCTAACAGCAGACAAATGGTAACTTTTTTCATTAGAAATCAATCGAACCGCTAAATTATCAAATTGCTCGGGAATTGAAGTGAGGATAAAAAAATAGTCCTGATATCAGGACTATTTTTTCTTTTTGGTTTTGGCCTTGGCTTTAGGTTTTTCGGTCGTAGTTGCTTTCTTTTTATGTGGGCGACTTACGCCGAATGACCCCTTGCTAATTTTACCTTTTTTTGTTTTTACATCTCCTTTGCCCATATCTATTTGTGGTTTTGTTGTACAGGAAAAGCTAAGTGAAAATATGCGGTTTACCAAATAACTACCCTATCATCAGCTGCTCTCCACATGGCATCTCCCTCTTTCACGTCAAAAGCCTCATAAAATTCTGGCATGTTCGAAAGTGGGCCATTGGCTCGATACATCCCTGGAGAATGCGGGTCAGTATTAATTAAGGTTCTTAGGTTATCATCCTTGTATTTAGCACGCCATATAGTGCCCCAACTAATGAAAAACCTTTGTTCTGGTGTGAACCCATCTATCAAACCTGGATTACCATTCTGGCTCAAATGCTTTTGAAGTCCATAATAAGTCGCATAAATCCCTCCCAAGTCACCAATATTCTCTCCAAGTGTAAATTCACCATTCACAAAAACGCTATCTATTGGCTCATAAGCGTCAAACTGAGCGACGAGTTTGTTAGTTCTTTCTTTAAAATTTTCAGCATCAGCATCCGTCCACCAATTGTTCAAGTTACCATCCGCATCGAAACGACTGCCACTGTCATCAAAGCAATGAGAAATTTCATGCCCTATAGCCGCGCCTATGCCCCCATAGTTTACTGCCTCATCAGCCATGTAGTTGTAAAATGGAGGTTGCAAAATAGCGGCCGGAAAGGTAATAGAATTGTATACCGGATGATAGCCTGCATTTACCGTTTGGGGTGTCATTCCCCACTCTGAGTTGTCCACAGGCTTGCCAAGCTTATTCAACTCATACTGAAAATCGAATATTCTCGCTGCCACTACATTGTCATAATAGGATGATTTTTCAGGGTCTTTGCTTATTTCCATGGTTGAATAATCGATCCATTTGTCAGGGTACCCAATTTTCACGGACATTTTGTCTAGCTTTTCCAAAGCCCTCACCTTAGTCGAGTCTGTCATCCAATCGAGCGCTTTGATACGCTCAGCAAATACTTCCATAATATTTTCTACCATGGCTGTCGCTTTTTGCTTGGCCTCTGGCGGGAAAACCTCTTCTACATAAAGTTTGCCAATAGCTTCACCTAACACCCCACTGGTCATACCAATCACTCTTTTCCATCTGGGTCTCATTTCCTCCACCCCTCTAAGCTCCTGGCTATAGAAATCGAAATCTGCACGAACGAGATCATAGTTTAAATAATTGGCAGCGCGATTCAAACAATCCCATCTCAGATACTCTTTGCAAATAGCTAAAGGCACTTCATTAACGATGCGTTCATATTCGTCCATGAATTTTGGTTGCATTACGATCAGCGTGTCAATATTCTGAACGCCCATATCTGCCAGGTAAACCGGCCAATCAATAGAAGGTACTCGCTCGCTCAATTCATTCAGGGACATTTTATTGTACAGCGCTGGAGTATTTCTTTTTTCAACGTTCGTCATGGAGGCTTCGGCCATGCGCGTTTCCAGCTCCATGATCCTTTCTGCCTGTGCACGCGCTTTTTCCTCAGAGTCTCCCAAAAACTGAAGCATTTTTGTAATATGTGCTAGATACTTCTCTCTTATATCTTCCGATTTCTCGTCTGTTTTCGTATAGTAATCGCGATCAGGTAGTCCTAGCCCGCCTTGACTAAGGTAGGCGGCCATTTCTTTGCTGTTTTTTAAATCAGGAGTCACGAAAAAATTAAAAAATGCACCTCCGCCATAAACCTCTTGCGCAGCCAGATATTTTTGAACACCTGCGATATTTTCGATAGCCGAAATCTCCTGCAGTTTTGGTTTAATTGGATTCAAACCCACTTTTTCAGCTAAAAGAGAATCCATACCCACACTATAAAAATCAGCTGCCTTCATTTGATCACTAGTCGCTTCATATTTTCCGCTCTTAGCAGCCTTTTCCAATACATCCAGCACGGTTTTGCTATTGACATCCCGTACTTCATCGAAGCTATTCCATCTTCCTCTATCACTTGGTATTTCAGCATTTTTGAGCCAATTCCCATTTACATATTTGAAAAAATCATCGCTGGGACTAACGGTAGTATCCATCATAGAAACGTCGATGCCTGGTACTTGAGAGGCTGTCTCTGTAGTGGACTCGCAGGATACCAACAAGGCTAAAAGCAGTATACCTGAACAGGAGAATAGTGTTTTGAGTTTTGTCATGAATAATTATTGATTTGTTAAGTCGACCAATTTAATTCAAAAAACAAGATTACAATCTTCAAAATATATGATCGGTCTAAATTGGTTATAAACAAAAAAGCCGCCCTAATCTTCCATCAGGACGGCCATCTAACCCAAAATTTTTATGCAAGACTTAATTCTTTTTAAAGCCTATTTTGTGACCAGCAAAAGCGTAATACAAAATCATAACATAGCAAGGAAGCAATAACCAATAGCTACCCGTTGCCGCAGTAGAAGTAGCTTCTGCTTCTGCTATTCCTTCAGCAATCAATGAAGCTTGTTTCATATCCACCAGCAGACCATATAAAGGCGGAATAATAGCCCCCCCTGAAATGCCCATAATCAAAAGTGCAGAGCCTGTTTTCGTAAACTTGCCCAAACCATTTAAGGCCAAAGGCCATATTGCTGGCCAAACCAGTGCATTGGCAATACCCAATGAAGCTACAAACAATACAGAGGTAAAACCTGTGGTATTAATTATACAAACTGAGAAGATCAGTCCTAATACAGCACTTCCTTTTAATGCTGTTTCTTGAGAAATGTACTTAGGGATCAGTACGACACCCATGAGGTAAGTCACAATCATGGCACCTAAAGTGAACGAGGTGAAATATTTTGCGTCAGCTACAGACAATCCCAGAGATATGCCGTAGGCGATGATGGTGTCTCCTGCAATCACCTCAGCTCCAACATAAATGAATAAAGTCAACACGCCCAGAAGTAAATGTGGAAATTGAAAAACACTGGTTTTGGCTACCTGACCTTCAGCTACTTCTTCATCAGCGGACGCCTCGATATCAGGCAATGGCGCAAATCGAATCAGCACGGCAAAGAGCCCTAAAGCAAGCGCCATAATGGTATAAGGCATATTTACACTACTGGCCATGGCATTCAAAAACTGCTCCTTTTCTTCTAGTGATATGGTATCTACAGTTGCTTTTAGCTCGTCTATCCCTGAAAGCAACAATGCACCAAACACGAATGAGCCCAGCGCACCCGCAGATTTGTTGCAAATACCCATGATGGAAATTCTTTTGGCTGCACTCTCTATAGGTCCTATAATCGTAATGTATGGGTTAGCCGCTGTCTGCAACAAGGTCATCCCAGAACCTTGGATAAATATCCCTACCAGTACCAATGAAAAAGTTCTGGAAGAAGCAGCCGGAATAAAAACAACTGCCCCAATAGCCATAAGTAAAAGGCCTATGGACATGCCGTTCTTATACCCTGTTTTCTTTAGCACATAAGCAGAGGGCAAGGCCATAACCGAAAATGAAATATAAGAGGCCGAAGCTACTAAAAATGCTTCTGCTGAAGTCAACTCACAGATGGATTGCATAAACGGAATAAGTGCGCCATTGATCCAAGTCACAAATCCAAAAATGGCAAACAACCCTGCAATAATTGCGATCGGCACGATCATACTTCCCTTTTGCTCTGACATATTCTTAATTTAAAATTTCCTAATAATTCAGCCAATTCATTACAATTATTGGCTGCTCACTCTTTTGAGTTTGCCAATATAGCAATAAATCCAACTTGCAAAACTTTTATAAAGCCTCGCATTTTGTTTTTTCGCTGAAGCGCAAAGGATAGTCTCTGAAATGCATTAAAGGATTTGTTTGATATATCAATATTGCTAGTTTCTTTGTGTAGAATTTGTGAACCAAAAAACAAATATGATCAACACAGAAAAAATCAAAATGCTCGTACTGGATGTGGATGGCACCATGACAGACGGCCGCATCAACGTGACAGAAGAAGGTCATCAATTCAAGCAATTCCACGCCAGAGATGGATTAGGCATTCGCATGCTTATCAAAAAAGGCATCCGAGTTGGCATTGTAAGTCACAGTTTTTCAGGTGGTGCTATTCAAGCCAGAGGAAAGATGCTGGGAATCTCGCATATCTATACTGGCCTGGAAGAAAAGGATGAAATACTCGCGCAGTGGTGTGAAGAACTAGATTTGGAGATGCATGAGATAGCCTTTATTGGCGATGACCTCAATGACATTCCTGCCATGAAAAAAGTAGGACTTTCTGCCTGTCCTGCAAATGCCGCAGACGAAGTGATTTCATACGTAGATCTGGTACTGACCAAAGATGGTGGAGATGGTTGTGTTCGCGAGTTCATTGATAAGTACATGGCAGTAGGCTATTCCAAAACTGCCTAAATATTTGGACGCCAGCTCAATAAGGATTTCAGTCCAAAAACAGACAAAAATTATTGATCGGAGAGGTGGGTCAACTCGACCTTAACCTTTGGTTATGCCATATATTATCCTATTTTTGCACCAAAATTGAAATAGCATGAGCGTATTAGTAAATAAAGATTCAAAAATCATAGTTCAGGGCTTTACAGGCACTGAGGGTACCTTTCACGCAACGCAGATGATCGAGTACGGAAGTAATGTGGTAGGTGGTGTGACACCTGGAAAAGGTGGTCAAAAACATCTGGACAAACCTGTTTTTAATACTGTAAAGGAAGCTGTGGACCAAGCGGGTGCTAATGTTTCAATTATTTTCGTACCGCCAGCATTCGCTGCCGATGCGATCATGGAAGCTGCTGATGCAGGTATATCTGTAATCATCACTATCACTGAGGGCATTCCTGTGAAGGACATGGTCGCTGCTAAAAAATATTTAGAAAACAAAGACGTGACTTTGATAGGCCCTAACTGCCCAGGTGTAATCACTCCAGGAGAAGCCAAAGTAGGTATCATGCCAGGTTTTGTATTCAAAAAAGGAAGAATTGGCATCGTGTCTAAGTCTGGTACTTTGACTTATGAAGCGGCTGATCAGGTGGTGAAAGCTGGATTGGGCATTTCTACTGCCATTGGAATTGGTGGTGATCCTATCATTGGCACTTCTACCAAAGCTGCGGTAGAGCTTTTGATGAATGACCCTGAAACAGACGCTATCGTGATGATAGGAGAAATTGGTGGAAACTACGAAGCTGAGGCTGCTCGATGGATCAAAGCAGGTGGAAACAAAAAACCTGTCGTTGGATTCATAGCAGGACAAACTGCCCCTAAAGGAAAAAGAATGGGACATGCTGGAGCTATCATTGGTGGTGCTGACGACACAGCAGAAGCAAAAATGAAAATTATGACCGAATGCGGACTTCATGTGGTGAAATCTCCTGCTGATATAGGGGAAACTATTGCGAAGGCTGTTAACTAGGTCATATAGATAATATTTTCAAAAAACCATGCCTGAATCAGGTATGGTTTTTTTATGTCCTATCACAGCATTCCAAATGTCTGAAAGGTTTCAGTCGCATAAGGAAATACGACAAATCAAGGGATTACAGCTGGCAAAATAAGTTAAATCCCTATCCCTCATTCCATCCTTTATTGTTTCGCATAAATTCCATATCTGCAACAGATATACAAGTAGGGTAATCATAAATCATCCCGTCCTATAGCAAAGAAATATTGACTTGACTTCATAAAGCGCAGTCTGGTTGAATAAACAAAAAACAAATGCTATGAGAAAATTTATTATTCCCTTATTTGTGGTTGCCTTCCTATTTAGCTGTGGAGAAGATGACATACTCAATGACTCGACTGACGACACTACGGATGACGAGATTGTAGACGAAACCTCAGACGATGAGGATGTCATTGTCGCGTACGAAAGTGAATCATTTGACGATCTAACCATTGCTGATTTCGACCATATCGACACCCCTTATGAAGTAGAACTAAGTGCCTTATCAGCTGGGCGAATTCTGAAAGACTCAGATGATTTGGCCACTATGATTTCGGATCTATTAGATGGTGCGCTTATCTCTGTAGAAGAAGATGAATCTCGTGGGCTTTCTGTTTATGTGGTCAAGATTATCTTTGATGATGGCTCAGTCGTCAATGTAACTGTGGTTCAAGATATTTTTGAAATTTTATCTATCGAGGCCATTCCTTCTAACGATCTTCAAAGCGAAGTTTCAATAGATGGTTTTATTTCATTGGAGACAGCCATACAAACCGCTAATGAACTCATTGATGGGGACATTGTGAGATGGGAAATTTCTTTAGAAGAAGACAATGTATTGGAATTTGAAATTCATATCGAAAGTACAGATGGTACGCGGTACGAAATAGAGCTGGATGCTGCTTCAGGAGAATTGATTGCTCAAAAAATATTCGAAAACGAAGAAGATGTGGCTGAGTTTGAAGAAGAAGCAGAAGAAGAAAACCCCGAAATCAGTTCGGATATTTTAGCTGCTGTAGCCAATTTCATAGATGAAAGTGTGATATATGCTCAAACTGTGGACAATGAAGGTGATGGTATTGATGACTGGAATGTGCTCGTGGAGACTTCCTCTGGGGCTATTGTCGCTCTTGTCATTGATTCAAGCACGAAAGAACTGAAAGAAGCTACTGGAGATGCAGGGCCTTTTGATTACGAAATGAGCTTTCTGACGGATGGCGTGTCATTTTCGGAGCAACTTGCCACGGTCGAAGGTCAAATGTCTATAGACGTAGATCGATGGAATTATGGCTACCAAGTCACTGCAGGATTCGAGTATTGGGGGCTAAACTTTTATGCTGAAGATGACAATGGAAATCTCACCACTGTGAGTATTCATGCAGCATCAGGTGAATGGGTCGAGAGCAATACGACTCCATCAGAAGCACTTCTTACACAACTGGAATCATATATCTCTGGCGATCTAGAATCTGCCTATCTGTATCAGAACGATGGTGTTCCGTTTTGGGATATCAAATTCTATACGACCACAGGAATTGAACTCAATATCTTCATTTATGACGATACTTATGAAATCATGAGAGCTTATGACAACGATAATGACAGTGAAGACCTCTCGTATGATTTTAATTTTGGAGACGGTGCAGTCGTTGATTTACCTGAAGGCATAACTATAGCAGAGGACTTTTTGGGGGATTTTGATGCCGTCTCGTACGATTGGATCTATTATGACAGCCAGGAAGTAGATGAGGTAGAATATAAAACACTCATTATTTCTCTTTATGACCCAAACCAGACGTACTATGCTGTATGGATAGATGTGGAAACAGGTAGTGTGATTAAAGAAGAAATTTTTTAAACTCTTTATAGATTGAAATCCAAAAGAGTCCTTGAATGATTTCAAGGACTCTTTTTTTGTATATACATTTTAAAACAACAGGTCTGTTTTTTGCTCGTGTCCCATTAAGAGCACCCGAGCAGGACTAAATAGCAGACAGACTATTGGAAAAATTTCCTTTGATAGTAGAGTTGGTCGAAGTCAGGTCAATAACAAAACTAACCTTACTTTCTTCTGTAGTAACCTTAATGGTACCGCCAGTAATTTGCTCATACTCACTTTTGTCCTCTATTTCTTCATCGTAGTTTGTAAGAATGTACCCTCCTGCAAAAGTAAATGGGTCTCTCTCTTCACCTTTTTCCAAAAAGGTATAAGTTCCTGATGACAATTCATTCTCATCTTGAGAATTGAAATCCAAATACAAGAAAGTACCATCTCCACTAAACTCACCAGACGAAGCACTCAATGTGACTGATGAAGCAGTCAAATACACTTCTACATCATAACTGTCTAGCCCTACATTTTCTCCTAGCAGTTCAAAATAGCCATGATCCAAATCATAAGACACATCATTGTATACCACCAAGCTAGCGACCTCAAACAAATCGTCTACTGAATCCTCAGCATCATCATCAGAGCAAGACATCAATGCAGTAGAAATTACAGCAGCCATCAAAAAAATTCTTTTACCAATTAGGTTCATTTCAATAAGTTTTAATTTTAAAGACGCGAACATATTATAAAAAACATCTCGCTCCCTCTAAAAAGGGATAAAAAATTAACTTTTTATACTTTCATGAGGGGCCAACAATTCACAACCTGAATCGGGGTTCTTCCGCTCTATTGCCATTGTACTTTCATGGCATTTGAAATACCTCAGAAGATTTCAGTCGCATTAGGAAATGCGACCGGGCAGGATTTTTAGTTTTAAAAACAGCGAAATTATACTACAGTATTCTATCTACCAAGATGAACTAATTATAATTTTTGAATTATGGTTTTCATATACATTTTTATGTTATCCTTGCCATTTATTTATCATCAAACTAAAAAATCATAATGATTAAAATCAATCTAACACTACTCGTGTTTTTAGTAGTACAGGCGAGCTTTGCTCAAGTAAATGAGTCAGTGACATTAAACTACTTTGACATTAGTTTATCATCAGAGATTTATGCTACGGTAGCTCCTAATGCTACTTTAGAAAATATTGCCAATGATATGGGTTCAGACGTAGGTGGCGCACTAGGAGAAACTATAGCAGAATTTCCTACTACTGGAAATGAAAAATCAGACCAGCTGAGAAATACTGTATACACAGAAATAGAAAACTTGACTTATCAAGCCTTTAGTGAGCAACTTAAGATTACCATAGAACCTAAGGAAAAGCTTCAAGGTAAAATCAGCTATTTCGGCCATTACCCTCATTTATTCAAATTCAAAAAGGTTTTAAAAAATGCACCAGGAGAGGACTTCTACATGAGCTATCAAGTAGACATGTACAAAGGTGGCATGGGAGTAGGTGCAATGGGCGTGCAAGTGGGAGGTAAAATAAAACCAACCACAGTGATTCGGTTGGCTATTGCCGATAGCAAAGGTAAAGTAGTTCAGGAATTTGAGATCAAAGAAAAAACTGATATCGTAGTAGGGTCTACTAAAACTTCTGTAGGAAACGTGGAAGTGGGTAACGGCGAAAGCCCAGAAGATGTTAGCGCTAAAGTATTGCAAGTCTACCAAGATGCTCTAAATGTATTGATTGAAGAGTTTCAAAAGAAAAACAAGAAGGCTTACAAAAATGCTTAAGCAAATAATCTACAGTTAGTATATCAAAAACTATGTAAGTAAGGTCTGAGGCATAAACTCAGACCTTATTTTTTTGAAGGTACCTAGAAGGTATCTAATGGATACAAATGAGTACTCGTGATTTGTGGCACATTGAGTACCTAATCTGCTCGATCGCAATTGCATTGCGATTGTACTTTCGCGGGATTTGAAATGCCTCAGAAGATTTCAGTCGCATTAGGAAATGCGACCGCGGGAGTCCTCAGTAGCAGCAGCAGAGTAAAGAGTAAGAGGTCAATGCTGTAGAAATTAATGCAACCATCAAAACAATTCCTTTACCGATTAGGTTCATTTCAATAAGTTTTAGTTTTAAAGACACGAACATATTATAAGAAATATCTCGCTCCATTTAAAAAGGGATGAAAAATCAACTTTTAGTACTTTCTTGAGGAGCCAACAATTCAGAACCTCAATTTAACAAACAGCGGATTCTTCTATTTCCAATCAGGCAGATCATCCTATTTACTTTTCTTATCTTCGCGACGGTAACATCCGTTGATTAAAACAGTTTCTATGATCACCATCATCAGCAGCACCAACCGCAAGAATTCAGTCTCTAAAAAGCTGGCACACATCTATCAGGGAATCCTAGAAGATAAAAAGATAGAAACAGAGATGATCTACTTGGATGAATTGCCTGAGGATTTCATAGCTACAGCTTTATATGATCAATCTGGCAAAAACAAATTGTTCAATACCTTCAGAGAGAAGATGCTCAGGGCCGAAAAGATGGTGTTTATCGTGCCTGAGTACAATGGTTCATTTCCAGGTGTACTGAAAGCTTTTATTGATGGGCTGGCATTCCCCAATACCTTCCGTGACAAGAAGGCAGCCTTGGTGGGTATATCGTCAGGGGTACAGGGCGCTGGATTGGCCCTGAGCCACCTAACAGATATTTTCAACTATTGCGGGACGCATGTGCTCGCTCAAAAGCCCAAACTATCCCGCATAGAAGAAAATTTGACAGAAAATAATCTTTCAGAATTGTACCACAGTCTGCTCGAAGAGCAAGTGGATAAACTATTAAGATTTTAGTAGATAGACTTTAGTATTTAGATAAGATCTAAATACTAACTACTCATATCTCCTTTAATCCGGTCTATCATGTAAAAATTTATTGTTGCCCAATTGATTATCATCGTTCAGATTGTACTTGGACACCAAACTCTCCGAAGAGGCCGGTACATTTTTCAAATTCACTTTTTTACGCTGATAAGCAGGCACATCGAATTTCTCTTTGTAACTATTGGCATCTACTCCATCGTCATTGTTGATGCCATCCAATCGACGGCGTCTTTCCTCTGACTGTTCCATCAATAGGATTTTCTTGGATGGCGGGTGAGCCATGCCATCTAGCTCTTCCAAAGGCTCGTCATAAGACACGTTTTTTGACTCCTCAAATAATTGTCTCATTTCGAGTTCGAATGGATCTTCTTCTTCAACCGCTTTAGGCTCAGACTCTGGTGATCTTTCAGGTTTCTCAAAAGAAAAGGATCTCATTTTCAATTGAAAATCTTCCTCGAAGGTATCTTCTTTCACCTCTTGAGGTTCGCTGGTAAAAAGGCTAGTTTGCGTATCCTTTTCCAGATCAAATACCGTTCTAGAAGGCTCCTGATTCTCAGCCTTTGGTGTAATCTTAATATGCTCTTCATCGCTAGACTCGGCCTCAAAACCCGTCGCAATGATCGTTACTCTTATACTATCGCCCAGTTCAGGATCCACACCGTGACCAAAGATCACTTCAGCATCGTCACCAGCTAGTTCCTGCATGAAGTCAGTGATTTCGGTTAATTCATCCATTTGGAGTTCTGCCTGATCACCAGAAATGATGGAAAGCAAAATCTTGTCTGCTCCTTCTATATTCTGATTGTTCAACAATGGAGAATTGATTGCCTCTTCAGCCGCTCTTCTTGCTCTGCTTTCTCCAGAAGTCTCAGCAGATCCCATAACTGCACCACCTGAATCCTTCATTACGGTTTTAACGTCTTCAAAATCCACGTTGACATAGCCAGGAACTGTAATGATTTCCGCAATGCCTTTGGCAGCAGTAGTTAGCACGTTATCCGCTTGAGCGAATGCCTGATTGACAGACAAACTACCAAAAGCCTCGGTCAGTTTATCATTCAATATCATCAGTACAGTATCGCAATTGGCCTTAAGTGCATCTACGCCTTCCATGGCCTGTCTCATTTTTTTCTTTCCTTCAAATTTGAAAGGAACAGTCACGATACCTACAGTCAGAATGCCTAACTCCTTAGCCACTTGAGCGATGACTGGAGCTGCACCCGTACCCGTACCGCCACCCATACCGGCAGTCACAAACACCATTTTGGTATCCTCACTGAGCATGTTTCTAATTTCTTCTTTGTTTTCTAATGCTGCATTCTTCCCTTGCTCGGGATTAGCACCAGCACCCAGACCTTCCGTCAAATTCACTCCAATTTGGAGTTTGTTTGGAATTGGACTGGTATTTAGCGCTTGAGCATCCGTGTTGCAGACTATGAATTCTACTCCTGTGATGCCTTGGTTGTACATGTGGTTTACGGCATTACTACCGCCACCGCCTACACCGATCACCTTGATGATCGATTTGTGATGTGTAGGCAAATCAAATTTAAAACTACTTTCTGTCATGATGTGTTTCGTTTAATCTGTTCGTTTGAAATAGCTGCTACTGCAACTACCTACTTTTTTAGTTTATTTTCTTTTTGTCTTCTTTAATTGTCATTTCGACTAAAGGGAGAAATCTTAATGTCACCTCAAAATTTTAATTAGATTTCTCAGCAGAGCTTCGAAATGACAAAAGACAACGTCACTCGAAGTAATAATGAGTTTGGTTCGTTATTATCGAGCTGAACCGTCCTCAAAATCGTCTATTAAAATGCCCTTGGTTTTCTCCAAAATCTTCTTCAAGATGTTGTCTGAGCTACCCGTTGGCTTTTTTCTTTTATCGTAATCTTTGATTACAGAATCTTCTAAGAAGTACCTGTTGTCTCTGTCATCCAAAGCTTTGAATCCGCAAAGCACTAGTCCTACGGAAGTAGCAAACATTGGACTCTTGATTGCATCCACTTTGCTTTTGCCTAGGTGTTCGTTAGGGAAACCTACACGAGCATCTAATCCAGTCATATACTCAAACAACTGCTTGATAGACACCAACTGAGAACCACCACCTGTGATTACAATGCCGCCCGCCAGTCTGTTTTCATAGCCGCTGGTAATGATTTTGGTATGCACCATTTCAATGATTTCTTCCATTCTCGCTTCGATCACTCTTGCCAGATTCTTCACTGAAATTTCTTTAGGATCACGGTTTTTCAACCCTGGAATAGAGACTACCTCATTTTCGTTTGCCATTTCGGCCAAAGCCTGACCAAATTTGGTCTTCAATATTTCTGCCTGATGATTCAGTACATTACAGCCATCTTTGATGTCTGATGTAATGATGTTGCCTCCGAATGGTATCACAGAGGTATGACGGATGATGTTTTCGTGGAAAATCGCGATGTCTGTAGTACCGCCCCCAATATCCACTAGGCATACGCCTGCTTCCTTTTCCTCGTCGCTCAATACTGACAAGCTAGAAGCCAATGGTTCCAGAATCAGGTTATCAATTTCCAAACCAGCTCTTCGGACACATTTGTTGATATTCTGAATCGCATTGGTTTGCGCAGTGATCACGTGGAAGTCTGCTTCCAAACGAACACCAGACATACCTACCGGATCTTTGATGCCTTCTTCATAATCCACAATATAATCCTGTGGCATCACGTGAATGATCTCGCTCCCAGGTGGAATCACGATCTTGTACATGTCATTAGTGAGTCTGTTCACATCTTCAATCGTAATCTCATCATCAGAAGAATGTCTGATGATCGATCCGTGATGCACGGAGCTCTTGATATGCTGACCAGCTATACCCACATTCACTACGCGAATGTCGATACCTGCCTGCTCTTCAGCTTCAGTGACTGCTTTTTTAATCGCATTAATAGTTTTGTCGATATTGGTCACGATGCCTCTGATTACCCCATCAGACACTGACTTACCCATACCGAGCACTTCGAGTTTACCGAACTCGTTTTTTCTGCCTACGATCGCACAAATCTTAGTTGTACCGATGTCGAGACCTACAATGATTTCATTTGTTTCCATACCATTTATCATTTACAGACGATTTGATTCTTGAATTTGAGGTTGACCGATGCATAAGTGTTCCAGCCTTTGTAAGGCAGGATTTGCTTATAAAAGGTCATTAATTTTCTAAATTTCTTTTCTATATCTTCAGGCTTGCCGAAGATGATTTCTTGTTTGGTCACTTGGGGTTCTAATACCACTTCTTGATTTTTCTCTACTCGTATAGCCGAGATTTGCGCACTCCAGAATTCGTTCTGACTAATGAATTGGAGTAATTCATAGATTTCCAATCCTTGCTGGGAGTTTTTAATGTTACCCTCATTGATCCAGTTGTCATTCGCCAAATGCATCAATACCACACGTGCCGTGTAGTGCTCTGATTCTGGCAAAATATCTCCTGCTACACCTATGTAGTAATCAGGTCCATTGGACACCACTACTCTAGCAATTGGGCGATTTTGGATAACTTCTATAGACATATTGCCTTCCAGATCAATGTATGCCTGAGCGTCATTCACAAACTGATGAGATTCAATGCGATTCTCCAATTCCTTCAGATTGAGGCTGCCAAAATCACTACTCAAGAGATAATCCTTACCTCTGTCATTGATCAGACTCAGTACATCTTCTTGATTGATGAAGTAGTTTTCAAACTGATTATCAATCAAAATGTGTACGTCATTGATGTAGCGATCATTTTGACGAGAGTTGGTAAAACCAATAATAATCGCCAAACCGAATAGCACCAAACCGATTTTAAATGTCTTCCATATATGAATCAGCCATTTCATTTCTTTTCCAACAGGTGTTTAATGGGTGAAACCAACGTATCAATATTTCCCGCTCCTACAGTCAATAAAACTTCTGGTGTCTGTTTATCGAAATAGGCCAACACATCGTCTTTGATATACATAGTCACATTTTTTAAAGTCATTTTTTCTCTAATAATCTCAGCAGTCACTCCTTGGATTGGAAGCTCCCTGGCTGGATATATGTCCAACAAAATGACTTCGTCTGCCAACGAAAGGCTTTCTGCAAAACCATCCACAAAATCTCTGGTACGTGTGAATAAGTGAGGCTGGAAAATGGCAGTGATCTTTTTGTTCGGATAAAGCGCCTTGACAGACTCAAGTAGCGCTTTGATTTCTTCTGGGTGGTGGGCGTAGTCATCAATAAAGACCAAATCCTCAGCATTGATAATATATTCGAACCTGCGCTTCACGCCTTGGTAAGAATTCAGCCCTTTTACCAAGGCTCCATCACTTTCCACTGATTCGCTTACTGAAGCCAATGCCGCCAATGCATTAGATACATTGTGAAAACCAGGCATTACTAATTCGAAACCAGTGATGTTTCGTTTTTCACTTTTGTACTCAAAAGTGAATTTGCCTGCTGCAATATTCAAATGGTCGGCCGTTATGCTTCCACCATTCAATCCATAAGTTTCAACCCCAATGTTTCCATTAGGATTGAGTTCCAATTCGTGTGCTACCTTTTCCTCAATAAATAGCTTTCCATTGGCTTTAATATTCTTAATGAAGGCATTGAAAGAATCTTTCAGCGAGTCTTTCGAACCATAAATATCCAAGTGATCTGCATCTGTAGCTGTGATAATGGCCACATCCGGATGAAGTGTTAAAAACGAACGATCAAACTCGTCGGCTTCCACTACCATTACATCATTATTGATCCCAATCAAAAGGTTAGAATCATAGTTGGTCATGATCCCCCCCACAAAGGCGGAGCAATCAACACCAGCAGATTTCAACAAATGCGCAATCATAGATGAGGTAGTGGTCTTGCCGTGTGTACCTGCCACTGCAATCGTATATTTCGACTCAGTCAATAGACCCAGCACCTGAGATCTTTTATACAGTTCATATCCGTTTTCCACAAAAAATTGATACTCACCTAAGTCCTTGGGGACAGCTGGCGTATAAATAATTAATGCACCCGTTTTCTCCAGTTTCACCTTTTCAGGAATGAGATGGACATTATCTTCAAAATGAATGGCAATACCTTCATCAATCAGCTTTTCAGTCAAAACGGTTGAGGTCTTGTCGTAACCAGTCACAGCAAAACCATTGGCATGAAACCAACGTGCCAGTGCACTCATTCCAATCCCTCCGATCCCTATGAAATAGACGCTATGTATATGCTCTAACTTCATTGGATCATAGTGATTATTTCGTGAGCAATATCTTTCGCAGCATTTGGCTTAGCCATTTCTTTGATGTTAGCGCTGAGCACTTTTTGCTGCTGCTCATTACTGAGCAATTTCAAAGTTTCTTCTATCAAATGCTCCTCTGCATCCTCGTCATGGATCATTTCGGCTGCTTCACGGCTCACCAAAGCCAATGCATTTTTGGTTTGGTGATCTTCAGATACATTGGGTGAGGGCACGAATAAGACTGGTTTGCCAACCAAACAAAGTTCAGAAATTGACAAGGCTCCAGCTCTTGAAATCACCACATCAGCCGCTCCATAGGCTCTATCCATTTCTTTGATAAAAGGAACTATTCTTAATTTTTCTGAATCTATGTGAGCCGTGCGTTCTTTCATCTCCTCGAAATAGAACTTTCCGGTTTGCCATAGCACCTGCACATCAGCTGCCAATAGCTTTTCAACTCCTTCTGCCAATGTGTTATTGATCGTGCGAGCCCCTAGGCTTCCACCCAGGATCAAGACTGTTTTTTTATCACTTCTGAACCCAAAATCAGACAAGCCTTCCAACCTTACCTGATCAGCATTCATAATATCTGTTCTAACTGGATTCCCAGTTTCAATTATTTTTTTCTTTTCGAAAAACCTTTCCATTCCTGGGTAAGCCACACAGATCTTGTTGGCTTTCCCTGCCAATAATTTATTGGTAATTCCCGGATACGAATTTTGTTCTTGAATTAAAGTTGGGATTCCTTTTTTGTTGGCAGCATAGAGCAACGGCCCACTTGCGTAGCCTCCTACACCTACTACCACATCTGGTTTGAATTTTCTCAACAATGCAAATGATTTCCATATACTGGATAGCACTTTGAAAGGGAAAGACAAATTGCTCAGTGAAAGACTTCTCTGCAAGCCACTGATCCACAACCCTACAATGTCATAACCCGCTTCTGGCACTTTTTCCATCTCCATGCGTCCCTTAGCTCCTACAAATAGGATGTCTGTATCATCGTGGATTTCCTTAAAAGCATGAGCAATTGCAATCGCAGGGTAAATATGCCCTCCTGTTCCTCCACCACTGATCATCAAACGATATGTTCTTTGCTCTTTCATTTATGCGTATGCTGCTTCTGTATCTTTTCTATATTCGTTCGAACTTGATGTTCCTATTTCTTCTATCTCTCCCCTGCTTACACTTAGGATAATGCCAATCGCCACCCCTACAAAAAGCTGAGAAGTACCTCCCATGCTCACCAAAGGCAACGTCAGACCAGTAATAGGCACTAAACCAACTGCTACAGCCATATTGACCATGGCCTGCATCACCAAGGCAAAGCTCAATCCTGCTGACAATAGACCGCCATAAGTTCGTTCGCTCGTGGCAACCACCCTTGTCCCTCTATAAAGCAAAGCGAGATATAAAAAGAGGACTATCACACCACCCACTAAACCATACTCTTCAATAATGATGGCATAGATAAAATCAGAATAAGGGTGGGGTAAAAAGTTTTTTTGCTGGCTTTTTCCAGGAGCAAATCGAACAGTTCCTCCATTGGCAATAGCAATAAATGACTGTTCTGCCTGAAATGGGATATCGTCCTCAGATAAGAATGATTCGATTCTGCTCATGGCCGTTCCAGCTCTTTGACCTATAGCTAAAGCAGCTGAGCCAGCAATAGCTCCTACCAGCACCAACATGGCCAAATACTTCACAGGTACCCGACCAATGAACATCACCACCATGCAAGTCACAAAAATCAGGGCTGCACTGGATAGATTGGTCATGGCGATCAAACCACAGATCAATCCAATCCATAATAGCATTGGAATCAAGGATTCCTTGATGTTATCAATATTTTCTTGTCGCTTGGCCAGCATAGAAGCTAGCGTCACTATCAGTGCAAAATTTGCCAAATCGGAAGGCTGGAAAGCCTGGTTGATAAAAGGCACAGTAATCCAGCGTGAAGCTTCATTGATATTGACGCCAAATTTCCAGGTGATGAATAAAAGCGGAACCGAGACATATAAAGCCAGCTTAGAAAGCTTGGCATAATATCTATAATCAATCTTATGAGCCACCCACATGGCCACCCAGCTCAGAAGCACCAGCGAGGTATGCTTGAACAGATAGTGCTCAGTATTGCCTTCCATCTGATTGTAAGCCAAAGTGCCAGTCGCACTATATACCACCAAAATACTGAGCGCTGACAGGGCGATCACAATGAACCAAATCACTGGATCTCCATGTAGGTTTCTATGTGTCCAATCTTTGATCATGCCTTTACTACCTCCTTATCTTTTTTTAACTTCAATACTTCCTCTCTAAAGGAGTCTCCTCTGTGTTCATAATTATTGAACAAGTCAAAACTTGCGCAAGCAGGGGACAGTAGTACCACTTCACCAGGCTGGGCTAATTCGTTGGCGCGAGTAACAGCTTCTTCTGCACTTTTCACCTCCATCAGAATATTCACGTCATTTCTAAATTCTTCTGTGAGATGAGCATTGTCAGTTCCTAAGCAGATGAGTGTGTTGACTTTATTTTTGACCAAAGTCTTGATCTGAGCATAATCATTGCCCTTATTCACTCCACCAGCAATCCAAACGACTGGTCTCGTCATGGCATCTAGTGCATAATAGACTGCGTCTACATTGGTTGCTTTGGAATCATTGATGTATGGGATGTCTTGGATATAACCTATCAATTCCATACGGTGCGGCGCATTCTTGAAAGTGGATAAACCTTTCATAATATCACCAAATGGCACTTCCAATTGAATGGCAGCTAAGATGGCCGCCATCTGATTGTACTGATTGTGACGTCCTAAGAGCGGTAAGTCCTCGATCGGTACTATTTGAATCAATTTTTCGCAATCGAAAATCAAATAACCTTCGAGGAAATAAGCTCCGTTACTGGTTTTTGATCTAGTGGTAATCTGGAGTTTGTCGCAAGACAACTCGCTACTTTTTACTCTTTTGGTAATCATCTCATCATCCTGGTTGAAGATGAAATGAGTCCCTTTATTCATGTTTTTTATCAGACGCCATTTGGCATCTGCATATAATTCAATGTCATTGTTATATCTATCCAGATGGTCAGGTGTAATATTGAGAATCATGGCAATATCAGGTCTGAAATCAATCACACCATCCAACTGAAAGCTGCTCAATTCCAATACGATCACATCTGGACTTTGATCCACTAATAAGTCCGAAAAGCTGTTGCCTACATTACCTGCACTTGCTACCTTCAACCCAGCCTCTTTCAGGATATGGGTGGTCAATAGTGTCGTACTAGTCTTGCCATTAGATCCTGTAATTCCAATGATCTTTGCGTCTGTATATCTACTGGCAAATTCGATTTCTGAAATGATGGACTTTCCTGCCTTTTTGAGCTCAACTATGACTGCTGCAGTTTCTGGGATTCCAGGACTCTTGATGATTTCATCATAATTAATTAACCGATCGAGCGTATGAGTGCCCTCTTCAAAACTCGCTCCCATAGACTCAATGAGTCTTTGCTTATGCACGGGGATGGTTTTCGAATCAGAAAGGAATATTTTCAAACCATGTTTGGCAGCCAGACGTAGGGCTCCCATGCCGCTCTCGCCGCTCCCTAAAATTGCTACGCTATGGTTTTTATTCGCTTTCAATTATCTCAGTTTCAAAGTCACAAGTGTAAGAATGGCCAATAGAATACCTGTCGTCCAGAATCGAGTTACAATCTTGGTTTCATGCACGCCCTTTTTCTGATAGTGATGATGTAAAGGAGACATCAGGAATACTCTTCTGCCTTCTCCATATTTCTTTTTGGTGTATTTGAAATAACTCACCTGAATAATGACAGATAAGTTTTCAATCACGAAGATTCCGCACAAAACGGGAATCAATAATTCTTTTCTTACAACTAAGGCCAATACGGCTATCACCCCGCCAATAGAAAGGCTACCTGTATCTCCCATGAACACTTGAGCTGGGTAAGAATTGTACCAAAGGAAGCCAATACAGGCGCCTACAAAAGCAGTACAGAAAATTACCAACTCACCCGAACCAGGGATATACATTATGTTGAGATACTCGGCGAAAATGAGGTTACCAGAGACATAGGCAAGTATTGCCAATGTAATACCTATAATGGCAGAAGTACCTGCCGCCAGACCGTCCAATCCATCTGTAATATTGGCACCATTTGAAACTGAGGTCACAATGAAAATAACCGCTATGATGTACAACACATTCGTGTAGTCTTCCAAGAAATCTGGCAGCAACCACTTGTAATTGAACTCATTGTTTTTGACAAAAGGAATGGTAGTAATGGTACTTTTTACATCTTCGAAGTCCTGAGACTCTACCACAGCCGTTTCAATAGCCTGATCTGATTTATTGAAATCTCGAACGACAATATCTTGATGAACCACCATGGTCACACCTACAATCAGCCCAATCACTACTTGGCCAATGATTTTGAATTTGCCGGAAAGGCCTTCTTTATTCTTCTTTTTTATTTTGAGATAGTCATCTAAAAAACCAATGATTCCCATCCATACAGTAGTCACCAACAATAGTATAACATAAATGTTGTCCAATTTGGCCACTAACAAAGTTGGGATCACGATAGCACTGATAATGATGATACCTCCCATGGTAGGCGTGCCCTTCTTTTCCATTTGCCCTTCAAGACCCAGATCTCGAATGGACTCGCCCATTTGCTGTTTTTGCAGCATACCAATGAATCGCTTGCCAAAGAAAATGGTAATAAGAAGCGATAGCACGATACCAACACCCGCGCGGAAAGAGATGTATTGAAATACACCTGCTCCAGCGAGATTAAATTGTTGATCGAGATATTCAAATAAGTAATACAGCATCGCTTAACTTCTAAATAGTTCTAACATTTCCTTCAAAATCTTTCGATCATCGAAAGGCATTTTTTCTCCTTTTATTTCTTGATAATCTTCGTGCCCCTTTCCTGCGACCAAAATGATGTCATGATCATTAGCCATGGAGCAGGCCGTTTTTATTGCTTCTTTTCTATCTGATATGACCAATGTCTTTTTTACAAAAGATTTACCTACGCCTTTCATCATATCATCTAGAATATCTTTGGACTCTTCATCTCTTGGATTGTCGTCAGTGAAAATGACTTTATCACTCCATTTCACGGCTATAGACGCCATCACAGGTCTTTTGTCTTTGTCTCGATTTCCACCACAGCCTACTACTGTGATCACTTGTTCGTTGCCAGATCGGAAGCCATCTATGGTTTGAAGCACATTTTCCAAAGCATCTGGTGTATGAGCATAATCTACCAAGGCAATAATATCTGAACCTGCCTGGATCACTTCGAATCGACCTGGTGCTGGTTCTAGGCCAGACAACATCATGAGTACCTCTTCTCTATCTTCATGCAGAAGCTCGGCCACAGCATAAGCCGCCAAAAGGTTATAGGCATTGAATTTACCAATCAATCTAAACCACACACTCTGACCATTGATGTCCAATTCCAATCCCTGATAGCTATTGGTGACTACCTTGGCTTTATAGTCAGTCATGAATTTCAGTCCGAAAGAGTATTGTGCGGCTTTAGTGTTTTGCAACATGATTTGTCCACGCCTGTCGTCCAGATTGACCAGTGCGAAAGATGAGGCTGGCAACTCATCAAATAGTCTCTTTTTTGAGTTGATGTAATTTTCGAAAGTCGTGTGATAGTCTAAATGATCATGACTGATATTCATAAACACTGCACCATCAAATGAAAGTCCTGCAATTCGATTTTGATCTATGGCATGCGAGCTCACCTCCATAAAAGCAAACTGACATTTTTCTTTCACCATTTTGGCCATCAATTCATTCAAACTAAGTGCATCAGGTGTGGTATGACTCGAAGGGATTATCTTGTCATTGATCACATTTTCTACTGTAGAAAGCATCCCTGCATGGTAGCCAAGCGATCGAAATAACTTATATAAAAGCGTGACTGTGGTGGTTTTGCCATTGGTACCTGTCACACCCACTAGCTTCAATTTTGCTGACGGATTGCCGTGATAATTAGAAGCTATAATTCCCAGCGCATGACTCGAATTTTTGGTTGCAACGAAAGTCACATCCTTTGCGGGTTCAAATGGCATTTCCTCACATACAACCGCCATTGCGCCTTGTTTGATGGCTTGATCAATGTATTCATGACCATCCACCTGTGTGCCTTTTACTGCTACAAACAAATTGCCTTTTTCGACCTTTCGTGAATCAAATTGCACACCAGTGACTTCCAATCCCATGTCACCCGCGACTGACGTCAAATTCACTTTGTACAATATGTCTTTTAAGAGCATTTTCATCCGAGCGTTAGATTGATTTCGTTGGCATTATTGGTGTTAGATCCAGGCACTACAGATTGCTGCGTTACCCGACCATTACCCGAATAGGTCACTTTCAATTTTTTATTTTCCAAGAGATACAAAGCATCTCTCAAGGTCATACCTCTCACATCAGGCACCACAGATTCCTTGGTATCCAGTTTTGACCAATCAATTGAATTGTTATTGATTCTGGCTTTGACCCAATCTGATTCTTCTGTCAGGTGGTTAGAAATTCCGATAGTATTGCAGATAAGCGAAAGATCTTTGTGTTCACCAGCTCTGATCACTGGGAAAATGCCCTCTACTACTTCTTGTCCTTCAAACGGATCATTCAGCTCTACATCCAATGCATAGATTTTGTCGGCTATTTCTTTAAACACTGGTGCTGATACGTCGCTTCCGTAGATTCTGAATTTTTTAGGATTGTCAATCACTACTATGCAGCTGTATTTTGGTTTGTCAGCTGGGAAATAACCTGCAAACGACGTGTAGTACTTATTGATGTACTTCCCATTTTTTACATGTTTGGCCGTTCCCGTTTTACCAGCTATGCTGTAATATGAATCATTGATATTTTGTGCTGTACCCCTTTCCACCACTCCTTCGAGCATTTCTCTCACTTTGTTGAGTGTAATTTGAGAACAGATTTTTTTGTTGATCACTCTGGTTTCAAATGTCTCGATGGTTTTATCTGCAGACATCACACCTTTTACCAAAATTGGCTGGATCATTCTTCCATTATTAGCGACTGCATTGTAAAGAGCCAAGGTGTGCAAGGGCGTCATGGTCAATTCATAGCCATGCGACATCCAAGGTAATGAAACCCCACTCCAGGTCGAATCTGCTGGACTTTTGATGTATGGTCTTCCCTCACCAATCAATTGAAAACCCAGTGGTTTAGTCAATCCCATGCTTGTCAAATAGTCTATAAAAGTTTGTGGCTTATCACCAAATTCATCTTCGATCAACTTAGCGGTACCAATGTTGGAAGACTTTTCAAAAACCTGCTGCACGGTGAGCGTACCATATCCTCCTGGCTTGTGATCTTTCATCACCTGATCGTAAAACTTCATGGTACCATCACCAGTTTGCACTGAATCGTTGAGTCCTACGCTTGCCTCTTCGAAAAGTGCAATCATACTAGCCAATTTGAAAGTAGACCCTGGCTCTCTAGACCCTTGGCTACCTACTGCATAATTGTAATTTTCATAATAACCCCCTCCGTTTCTCTTGCTCAAATTAGAAATGGCTTTGATTTCACCAGTAGCCACTTCCATCACCACCACGCAGCCGTAATCCGCATCATTATGGGTTAAAGCTTTGAGTAAAGCTGACTCGGCCACATCTTGCAGGTCTACATTGATCGTAGTCACAATATCTAAACCGTTTTGAGGTTTCACTTCTGTCCCGTCATAAACGGGCTTCCAGGTGCCGCCAGATATTTTTTGATAAAGGGCTTTGCCATTACGACCCATCAAATCTTTGTTGAAACTATATTCCAATCCAACAACTCCTCTGTCGTCTTCATTGATGGTTCCGATGGTACGATAGCCTAAATAAGAAAAAGGTCGAAACCTTTTGTCCACCTTTTCAAATATTACTCCGCCACGCATTCGCCCTTCTTCGAAGATGGGCCATTGGGACATCTGCTTTTTGGTTTGGTAATTGATCTCTTGCCTATTGAGTGCGAGATAGCGCCTACCCGACTGCCGGGCATCTATAATTCGGCGTTTGTAATCCGTGGCTGAATAGTCTCGAAACTGTCTGGCGAGCCGTTCGGACAATTCATTAATTCCATTATTGAATACCCGATCGCTCGGTAGTGAAGGATCTATGGCCACTTTATAAAATGGCAAAGAGGTGGCTAATAAACTTCCATTGTCAGAGTAGATATTGCCACGCGTGGCTTTTACATTTCTATATTGAAGGCCAATGTTTTCGGCCTTTTTCTTCCACTTACCACCATCCAGATTCTGGATTTCTACAATCTTATAAATAATGGCAAACGAAAAAAGTAGCGCTACCAAATAGGCTACACGTACTCTGAGCAATATGGTGGATTTAAAGCTCATTCCTGATTTTCTATAATTTTGAACGGCGGCTCGATACTTTCTTTCAACCCTAGGGTCTTGGCCTTTTTAGCCACTTCAGATTGCTTGCTGGTGTACATATAGTCCGCCTTGAGCGTGGTGTAATCTGCTCTTAGATCCTCTACAGCCACTCTAAGTTTAGTGGCCTTTCTGATATTTTTTTCGGCGTAGTGTAGGTTGCCAATGTAGACGATACAAAGTACTGTACTAAAAAGAAATGGCATGAGAAACTGCACAGGAAGTCCTTTGTCGAAGAATTTTTCGACGTTAATGAGGTTTTCAAGAAGAGAAAAAAAGCTTCTCCGACTTCCGCCGGCGCCCTGAGATTGTTTGTAGGTGTTAGATGCCATGGTCAGATTTTTTCTGCTATTCTCAATTTTGCACTGCGTGCCCTGTTGTTTTCATTTATTTCGTCATCGCTTGCTGTTACTGGTTTTCTGGTGATGGTTTGAAGTGGCTTACTCACATTGCCATACAGATCCTTTTCCAGCTCACCATGAAATTTTCCTTTGTTTATGAAGTTTTTAACTGGTCTGTCTTCCAACGAGTGGTAGGACATAATCACCAGCCTTCCTTTTTCATTTAATACCTCTGCACTTTGCTCTAGCATTTCTTCTAGGGCTTTCATTTCTTCATTTACTTCTATTCGAATACCTTGAAAAACCTGAGCGAAGTATCTATTCTCTTTTCGTCGCGGGGCAAATTTTCTCAACACACCCAACAATTGCTCAATAGTTTCGAAAGGTGCTAAATGCCTTTCTGAACATAACGCTGCTGCCAGCGTCTTAGCGTTTCTGACTTCACCATACTGACCTAAAATTCTGTGCAACTCACGTTCGTCGTAAGTGTTTAGAATTTCAGCAGCAGACACGCCTTGCTTCTGATTCATGCGCATGTCTAGTGGGCCGTCGAATCTTGTGGAGAATCCTCTCTCTGCGGTGTTGATCTGATGAGATGAAACACCTAAATCTCCCAAGATGCCGTCGACCTTCTTTACGCCATGCAGGCGTAAGAATTTTTTCAGGTTTCTGAAATTGGTTTGAATAAATGTGAAAGAACGATTGTCTATAGCTTCAGCATTCAATCGGGCCTCATCGTCCTGATCAAATGCGTACAACTTCCCTTTCTCGCTTAAGTGCTTTAGAATTTCTTTGGAATGACCACCACCACCAAAAGTGATGTCCACATAGATGCCGTCCGCTTTGATCGCCAACCCGTCCATACATTCTTTCAGCATTACGGGGTTGTGATATTCACTCATTCATCTAAAAATTTCTTGGCCAAATCCGAATACTCCTCATTGTCCTCTATCAAGTATTCTTCATACAAGGTCGGACTCCATATCTCTATCGTATTGCCTGCTCCTACTACCATCACGTTCTTTTCCAGTTTGGCATGGTCTATCCAGCCTTTTGGGATCAGAAAACGCCCAGCACTGTCCAATTCGACAGGAGCTACACTACGAAAAAAGTTTCTTTTCAATTTTCTCTGGGCGGCATCAAAATCACTCAATGACGCGAACTTATTGTGTATTTTCTTGTACTCCAGCATGGTGTACAAGACCAAGTTGGGATCAAATCCCTTCATCACAACGAGCTCGTTGCCAGACACTTCGGGCAGATTGGCTTTAATCTTTGCAGGTAAAACCAATCTACCCTTAGCATCTAACTTACACTCATATTCGCTTGTAAAAAAAGCCATAGAGTTATAGAAAAATATAAACCACCACTACAAACTTAATGAAGTTTTGGAATTATTCACCACTTTCCTCCACTTTTTACCACAAGATGGAAAAATTTGTGAATTTGTGGGCAAAACCACCAAATAAAGGGCATAAAAAAGCCCCAGCTAAAAACCGGGGCACGTGACGTTTTTCTTGAATTCGAGTGATTTTGCTCTGAAATCTCAGCTAATTTCTAAAAAGTGTAAAATCGTGGGGCGCTGTGGTAGAAGTGCTGATCTTCTGGTTTTCCGCCCTTGTTGGTCTTGCCCCAAAGGGATGCCTATGGCATGACCAACAAGACAGCTGCAGCTAATGACTACCACTTGAGGTTTGTTGGAGACACCTGTCTGCCGACAGGCAGGACTCCTACTAAGACAAGGAGTCCGTAGAGAATTAGAAAACACGAATTATAAATGCGTGCTAGCGGAGATTCGGATCAAAAAAAGAGGCGGTTTCAAAAACTTGTCATTTCGACCAGATGGGAGAAATCTCATTAAGCTTGAGATTGATAATCCATTTGTTAAGATTTCTCCTAACGTCGAAATGACACCTTATTTTATTTCAGAAACCGCCTACGTTATCAATTCTTAACGATGTGTCGGGCAGCGTCGTAGCCTACGTAGAAAGCCGGATTCGAACGTTTGAACCGCTTCAGCACATTGTCGAGTCGGGCCAGGGTTTTGTTTACCTCATCGAACAGGGCTGCCAAATCCTCGGTCGCCATTCGGGACTGGATCTGGTACGAGCGCGGTACACCTCGCTTGTCCTGAAAGATCGCAAAAGACGTCTTCACCTCTTCGATCTGATCGGCAGACATGCCATAGTCAGCCATCTCAGCCACATGACCATCCAACAAGTCGATCACGTTTTTGGTTTTGATCTCAAAGTCCTCGTTGGCCAGGCGGAAATAATCCGAAGCAGAGTTGGATGACTTGGACAAGAGTTCGGCATTCTCGGTATCTGCGGCATAGGCCTCCAGTATGTCGTCCAGGATATCCATCTTCTGTGCGATCTGCTGCTTGAGCTCGCGCAGGGAAGCACTGATGAAAACCTGCGAAGACTCCTGCTTGAGGGAGGCCTCCTGGATGCCCTGGATCGCCTGTATCAGGGTTGTTTTGTAATTGCTGATGATCGGGATGGCACTCCATACAGCAGCATTAGCATCCAGATAAGCGTTGGTGGCTTGTGCCATCTCCAGTCGGTTGATTTGTTCACGCGTCATAATTTTTACGTTATTAAAGGTTAGCCAAAATGCTGCTGGGGGATGAAAATAAGGGATCAACCCATGATATCAAAGCATTGAATAAATAATTGCCTGTTATTAACGAATCTTTTTATAAGCCTAACGGGCTATGCAGCCTTCCGAGCGGTTGGTGCAAAGCTCCGAGCAGTGCTTGCACGCTTCCTGGGGCTTCTTGCAGGATTCAGAGTGACTGTTGCAGAACTCTGAGACCTTCTTGCAGACCTCAGCGCTGCTTGTGCAGACTTCCGAGGGCTTTGTGCAAGGGCCCGAGCACTTCTTGCAGCCCATCAAGGAGTTTGTGCAGACCTCCGAGGGGTTCTTGCGGACTGCACAGAAATAGCTTCCGTGTGAGATGGAGTGGTTGCAGAAAATATAAGGATTCACCCAGCAGAATAGTACATAATCAGGAAAAGTCGGGTGAATTCCCCTTAAACATTTGATCAGAATAAAATTATGTATAATCTTAAAGTAGGGTCAGGTGTCGCAGCGCCTGACTTCCCGCACATTTTGAGATAAGAAAAACATTTTATAATCAACTCTACTGGTATGAATGTAGTGCAAATAAAATGCACTTTAGACCATATCAGATTGATGTAATCACCGCAATTAGCCAATCATGAGAAAATTTGAACTGAACAAGTCCTTTGATAAAAATTACTCCGTCCTATGCCAAACTTGCAAGGTGACAACTAAGCACAAGGTTTTAACTTCTGTTAACGAATACGGAAAAGAACCAATGGATTATGGTGACTTCTATCAGTGGAATAACGATTACGAAATCATTCAGTGTCTTGGATGCGAAACAGTATCCTTCAGATCAGACCATGCCAATTCCGAAGATTATGATCCAGAAGATGGTGATTATTACTCGAATGAACTTCTCTATCCTAAGCGAACAAAGGAATCCTTAACTGCACAAAGTTTCTTCAATGTTCCTCATAACTTAAGAAGAATTTACAAAGAAACGATTGAAAGCTACAACTCGGATAGTCTAACTCTATGTGGTGCTGGTGTAAGAGCATTAGTAGAAGGTCTTTGTCAAGAAAATGGGATACCTGATGGCGAAGTGGAACAAACAAAGAAGGACGGAACAATTAAGAAAGTCCGCAAAACAAATCTACAAGCCAAAATCAACGGACTTCACGAGAAAGGTAAAATAACCAAAGCAAACGCAGACATATTACACGAACATCGTTTTCTAGGCAATACGGCAGTCCATGAACTTTCAACACCAAATAAAGATGATTTACGTCTGGCTCTTGAGATAATAGAAAATGTATTTGACAATCTCTATGAAATACCAGAAAAGGCATCTCAATTACGATTTCAAAGGCTCAGAAAGAACAAATGAATACATCTAAAAACCCATAGGCTTATTAGCTATTTGCAAAGGGTATTTGAATCAAATAAAATTAAAGAATTTAACAAAGGCCAAGCCTACGAATTTTAGCTTGGCGTTAGCATAGCATTCATCTTGCAAGATGGCAAAGCAAAGAAAAAGCATACCACAATTACTTAAGAAACGATCAATTCTACAGAAGGAAATTGAATCCAAATGCCCCATTTGCGACTCTAGCGATGTGGAACATTTTCAGATTCACCACATTGACGAAAATCCTTCAAACAACAACATTTCGAATCTTCTCTTGATCTGTCCAACATGTCACTCAAAAATTACTAAAGGCGACTTAGACCGAATCTATATCGAACAACTGAAATATCAAGTTTTGAACGCCAAACTAAAACTTATATCAGTTGAACCTTCCAAAATCTGTTCTTGGACTAAAGACTCGAATCTAAAAACTGCTTTTTGGCTTGATGATCTTCATGATGATAAATCCTTTAATCCAATTCTAACCTTTACGATTAAAAATTGTGGTAACTCTTCGGAACTTCTTGAAGGGGTCAGCCTTTCCGCCAACCATCTGCCGAGTGGATTATCAGGGATCCCTAGAGCTTACGAACTAAAATCAATTGGAAGATATCCTATAGAACTCCCAAGACCTGATGAAAATTCAACTGCAAAGTTTGAAAATCAAATTGTCATTCCTGCCAATGACTTCTGTAAGATTGAACTAGAAGTCATTAACAAATTTCAAGGTAATGCTAGCCCAATAACCACGAGGAAGGCATTGCGTTTCACCTTCAATTCCAACGAACTGAACTTCGAAATTCCAGTAATCTATCTGAACTGTAACTCTGAAGATCCGACATACGCAATTGTCTTACTGAGTTAGCAGAAATGACGAAATACTAACATCCCCCGCTCTTTTAAGTCTTAGCATAGCGAGACCGGGATACGCAGTCACCGTTGTTTTAAGTGTTCTGAAGGATCACTTAAAACCTGAAGATATCTAGTGTCTCTGACACGGCTCTTCTTATGCGATTATCGAAATCTCCAATGAGCCCTTTTGGCCAGCATAGCATTTTGCGCTAGAGTAAAGATAGTGCTCTGGCTCATCGGTTAATCTAGCTTCTACTGGATTGTTGTGAATATAATCCAGTTTCTGATCCATAAATTTATTAGAAACCAATTGCTCTGCGTGATTGTCCTGTCTCCAAAATTGATAACTTTTATTATTACTGTTTTTTCTTCCTGCTGACTCAAAAATCCACAACATCCAATTCTTCCTACTTTCCCCTGTATTTTCTTTAATTGATTTGATGATTTTTGACGATGTAAATTTTTTAAAATCTCTTACAATATCTGATAATGATTCTCCATCTTCCTTTCTTGATATGATCAAATGAAGGTGATTAGACATTAATACCCAAGCATGAATGATTAGCCCTTTCTCAGTCTGGCAATGTTTCAAACTATCAACCACGATCAGCCGATAATCATCTCTGGTGAACACATCCACCCACTCCACAACTGTGAAAGTCACGAAGTACATGCCAAGAGGATCATTGAATTTATAAGCAGACATATCTCAAATATATGGAGATCTTGCTTCCTGGTTCGTGTCGCAGACACTGGTTTTCATTTCTTACCTTCAAGTCTCCCTTCTGAAGACTTAAAAGAACATGGCTGGATTTGTATTAGAACCAAAATATTGGAAATATAGCAGTGCTGCTGATTATGCAGGAAGAAAAGATTTTGGAATATTGATTATGTTTGACTGTAAGAGGAATGGGTACAAGCTACAAGCTCGCACCAGCGGTGGGCTTAGAAAACAACATGTCAATAAGGTTTTAGTAGAAAATTTCATTTCAAAGGGGTTAGTACATTCTAATATTTAAGGACTTGGTATTCTTAAGACTTTTATCAAAATGTGCTAATACAATTTAATCAAATCATTTCTAAACTAAAACCAATACCTATTTTACCCCCTCAAAAAAGCTTAATAATTCTACTTTGTAAATGAGTCAACTACTTCAATAGTCCATCTCATCGTAGATTGTCTAACCCCCATAATAAGAAAAGGCGTACTCCCGCCCCACTACGTATAAGACTCTCAGTTCTCTGCTTTTTCGACGGTGCCAGAGCTTGTTGCATTCACTTTCAAGGTCGGATTTCCCATATAAATCACTTTTCCGCCACTCACTACATTGGCTACTAGCGATTCGGAAACTGAAACCTCGGCGCGACCGTTACCATGTGCCTGAGCTGTCAGGGTCTTGCACTGCAAACCAAAACCCTTGTACACGCCTGAGGTGTTGGCATTTACTTTAAGCTCCTCTACTTTGCCCGTGATATCCAATTTACCATTTCCAGCTATGGTTGCGTCCAGTTCATTGGCCTCAATGGCCAATTGGGCTTTTGCCGACCTACCAATAGACACGACTGCAGATCGGGTTTTAGCCGTCATGTCCAGCTTACTACCTGTGGTCACGACTATTTTCAAATCGCTGGCCGCTGGTGCATCTTTTACGCTGAGGGTGGCCCCATTTCTGACGTCAATCCCTTCCATAGCACTGGTTGTATAGATTTTGGCGCTGACGGATACTCCGTCCAGCTTATTGGTGTTCTTGAATGTCAAAAGCAACTGCCCTGCTTCGATCTCTGAGGTGACTTTATCTTCTTTGGTTCCGCTGACGGTCAGCACTACTTTATTGGAGGTGCCCTTGAGCAGCTCTGCCTGGATGCCATAGTCTACAGACACGGATTTAAAATCTCCTAATGCTCTCTCTACTGCCTGCTGAGCAAACAAGGGTACGCCACTGGAAACGACAATTATTGCGAATAATACGATGGTGTTTTTCATAAATGATACTGGTTGATGTTAATAACTGTCTTAGCTAACGTCAATTTAATCTATATATTATACAATATATGAGTTCTTCCATCGCTGAACTACGTGGTGTAATGTCAGTAAGGTGAGACCGAGCCGAGCAGTAACGAAGGCTTGAATCATGAACAAGTCTGTAGGCTTAGATTCGACCGTGTGGTTAAAAATTATTCTAAGTTTATCCGATTGACTACAGGCAATCAATAGCAAAAAATCAGTGATAAAAAATAAAATTTCATGGCTGATTAGTATATAGCCACAATCAACATGGTGACCAAGGACCAACATTTTTAACATTCAATTTCTAAAATCCATCAAATAATCAACATTCCTAAGTGACTATTTTGGGCTAAATCAACAATTCGATAAATCCGTCACAAGTGATCCATAAACTGAGTTACTTTCCCAAAAAAAGGACTTCTTTCATTCTTTAATTCATTCACAAAGGCATAATGATCCTTTGTGTCAAAAATATGAGTCTGCACTTTAATTCCATTGTCCTCAAATTCCTTCATCATATTTAGGCTCTCTTTTGTAATAAGTGAGTTTTCATGCTTCCCCCATGAGATCAAAAAGCGAGGAATTACTTTTCCTATTGACTTGCTTTCAACATAAGATGTACATGACGCTTGATTCCAAACATTTTCGTCATCTCCAAACACCATCCCAAGATATTTTTTTGTAGCTCCACCTTCCTGAGGTTTTATTTCAAATGCAGCGCTTATTGTTAGAACCCCTTGTATACTTTTAGCCTTTAATTTGTGCTTTTTCAGATACCTGCCATCCAAAGCAATTAAAGAAACTAGATGACCACCTGCAGAATGGCCCATTAAATAGATTTTATTTCTATCACCATTATAGTTCCTGATAAATTGGTTCGTCCAATTAATAGCGGAGGCCACATCTTCTGTATGAGCAGGAAATTTTACTAATGGCGACAATCTATAGTTTACTACCACGGCCGTTAACCCCTGGGCTGCTAAATGAGTAGCCATTTCTCCATATTGCCTTTTGTCACCACTTAGCCAACCACCTCCATGAACAAATAACAAAACCTTGGCATTTTTTGACTCACTGTTCCAGTAAACATCTAGGCTTTGTAGAGAATCTTTTGCTTCAGTATAGAAAATATCCCTATGATACTTAACATTGGCTGTGTCTAAACTTTTGGTTTGTTGTGAAAACGAATTTTCACCAAACAGTAGTACCAAAATTAGGATCATTACGAATCTCATAATCTTTTGTGTTGTGGTTGAATTAGAATCAATTCCATTTGATTCTACTCGCATTGATGTTGAAACTTCTACTTTTCGCACCCATTCATTGATCGTGATTATCTCCACCCACCAATGATGAGTCCC
The DNA here is from genome assembly GCF_900176375.1 of Reichenbachiella faecimaris. Lineage (GTDB taxonomy): Bacteria > Bacteroidota > Bacteroidia > Cytophagales > Cyclobacteriaceae > Reichenbachiella > Reichenbachiella faecimaris. Next base: position 1,293,632 of record NZ_FWYF01000001.1, read on the forward strand.
ATTAGGGTAAGCGCCACTACACTATATCCTGCATTAATAAGAAATAGCTTGAATGATCTCCTTTCAAATAAATAATGAGTGCCCAGAAAGGTGGCTACCCATCCTGCCCCTGCCAGAAAGCCATAAAAAGCTCCTGTGGATAAGTCAGTATCAGGCCCCAAGAACATGGCTAAATTGATTGCTGCTACCAATCCTAGAATAAATGAAAGCCCGAAAATTTTTGACATATTTCCTTTTTTCAAGTCATCTTCTGAAAAACTATTCTCTTTCATCCATGCTTTCCCAAAAGCGATAGGTGAATACCAAATCCCACCAATCAAGAAGGTAGAAAGTGCTGCTGCTAAAATTGCCCAATAATTTAAAGTGTCCATATCGATAAATTTTCGTTAATAATTAAGTTGTATTATATGACGTAACTATGTGGTGAATTTGCAAACTTTATGCGAACCAAAGAGGATGAAAATGACCGAAACGGAAGTATCTGGGATTGAATCGGAAAAAAAACATACTCAAAATGATGTGCATCTAAACGATTGGAAGCTTAGGCTGATTGGCATTCCTTTTTTTGGTATTTTGATTCCCAATGTAGCCGGATTATTTGGGAATCTCTCATTGACTAGTTTCACTTATTGGATGGGGTATCTGTATTTTGTCTTGCTAGCCTATCTGATATGGCAAGGCAATCGCTACTTGTTATTCAGAACTCGTCAGCGCTTCACCTGGTTTGACAAACCCATGGAAAAGCTGGTACTCCTATTGATTAATAACATTTTCTATACTGCACCACTTACAGTGGCATGGTTATGCACTTGGTACCTATTGGCTGGGTTTGCCAAAACGGATTGGAATGCTGTTGAGATGGTGGTACTTATCAATGTGATTTGTGTGCTGTTCGTTACCCATGTATATGAGACGGTCTTTTTAGTAAAGGAAAAAGAAAGTGAGACAGTGAAGAACGAGCAATTGCAACGAGCCAAAGCTGAGGCGGAGCTTGTAGCACTGAAAAACCAGGTAGATCCACATTTTATGTTCAATTCACTAAATACTCTTTCTTATCTTGTGAAATCTGATTCAGATAAAGCATTGATATTCACTGAAAACTTGGCGGATATCTATCGATATATACTCATGCAGAAGGATTACGCTTTGATATTATTGGAGGATGAATTGGCCTTTACAGAACGATATTTATCATTATTACATTTGAGATTTGGGAATGCACTGATTGTAAGAAAGGGATACTCTGATTTAGATACAAAAAAATTCCTTGTCCCTCCCACTTCCGTGTTTGTTGCTTTCGAAAACGCGGTAAAGCATAATGAAATCAGCGAAAAAAAACCACTATTAATTGTGATTGATATACGGGAAAACAGATTAATAATCAGCAACACGATCCAGAAAAAGGGAAATATTCAGGACTCCACAAAAATAGGATTAAAGAATCTCGACGAAAGATTTATGTTGGTGACGGATAGCCATATTGAAACCACTCAGACTAGTGATAAATTTATAGTAAACTTACCGTTAAGTCCATTAGCAACTCATGAAAGTCATACTAATTGAAGATGAATTACCGGCAAGGGCTAAGCTAGAAGAAATGCTTATAGCCATAGGCGGTTCTATTGAAATTATTGGGAAGTTAGGTAGCGTAGAAGAGACCTTGCACTGGCTTCAAAATAACCCAGAACCCGACCTTGGCTTTGTAGATATTCAGCTTTCGGATGATCATTCTTTTGAAATTTTCAAAAGACATCCTATTAAGTTTCCGATAATATTCACAACTGCTTTCGATAAGTATCTATTGACCTCATTTGAATTCAATTCTATTGATTATCTGCTAAAACCTATTACGGAAGATAGATTGCGACGCTCGCTAGAAAAGGTAAAGTCATTGCACGATCACTTTGTTCAAGGAAATTTGCTAAAGATCTTAAATCATATAAAATCTCCAGTTACCAATCGTGTTTTGGGAAAGAAGGGGGCTGAATTTGTGGCATTAGACGTAAATGATATTGCCTACTTCTTTACTGAGCATAAGATCGTTTTTGCTAAGGATTTTAAAGAGAGACAGTTGATTGTGGATAAAACCATTTCTGAATTGGAGAGCATGCTCGACTCTAACTCTTTTTTTAGACTTAATCGGAAATACCTGAGTTCTCTCTCGGCCATTGAAAAATTCAGATCTGAAAATGGAAAAATAAAAGTGCAACTGAAGCCCGATAGTAAGGAAGATGTTTTTGTAAGCAAGGAAACAGCTCCCAAATTTCGCAACTGGATTGGCTGAAACTTGGCTCTGCACAAAAAACCTACAATTCGTGTTAGTTATTAACATATTCGAAACGCTTCAATTTTAGCACCTAACACTCACCTGTGAACTGTTCCAATCATTTTCAAACTTCTATTCAACAGTCATCTCTATTGGTCTAACAGCCGACTTCGGCACAACCTTCATCCAGTTTCTTTTGAATTATTATACTATTTCTGTAAATTATATATAATCCACCATCACATCCTGTATTATGTATTGCCGCCAAACAACAAAAGCACTCGCTGTGTTTTGCTATATGTTCTTTAGCATCCTTCAATTGAAATCACAAACTATTGAACTCTGGGGAGCAACATCCTCAGGAGGGGATAGCGACATAGGTCTAATATATAAAACTGATGGTAACGGAAATAATCTAGAAGTACTGCATTCCTTAATTCGATACAAAGGTGCGAGTCCAGGCAATCAGCAACTTGTGCAGGCGTCAAACGGCAAGCTTTATGGAATGACCCATGATGGTGGAAACTCTAGTTTTCATGGAGTGCTCTTTGAATATGATCCTGCAAATGATGAATATGATGTTAAAATTGAATTTGACGGAAGCAATTTAGGCAGAGATCCATTTGGGGGCATGATTTTAGGGTCCAATGGTCTGATCTATGGCTTGGTTTCAGATGGGGGTACAGCTTTCGATGGCGTAATCTTCAGCTATGATGCCGTTAATGATATTTACACCAAACTTTTTGACTTTGATGATGCCAACGATGAGGGCTGGAACCCAGAAGGCAGCCTTTTTGAGGCTACCAATGGTAAGCTCTATGGAATGACTCAGTTTGGTGGAACTGGCGGGGCTAACGGAGAAGGCGTACTGTTTGAATTTGATCCAGATGCCACTGAAGGTGAAGAGTATACTGTACTGGTAAACTTCGATGGCACCAGCTATGGTGCCCGACCCGTAGGTGACCTATTTGGCATTGATGATGTGCTTTATGGCATGACAGACATCGGCGGTACCAGCGATCTCGGCGTACTTTTTAAGTATGACCTCTTGGCCACTCCTAGCGAAGAGTACACGAAAATACTAGACTTTACAGGTACCGCCAATGGCAGTAGGCCCAAAGGGGGGCTTATGCGAGCCTCAGACGGAATGATCTATGGCATGACCTCAACCGGAGGCACAAACGATCACGGGACTATTTTCAAATTAGATCCTTCTGATGATTCATTTGAAAAAATATTTGACTTTTATGATGATGAAAGTGGAGCAGGGCCTTATGGAAAACTAATCGAAACTTCAGATAATCTTCTACACGGTACCACCCGTATTGGAGGAGCAAACGGTGACGGTGTACTATTTACATTCGATCCATCGGGTGGTTACACCCATAGGTTGGACTTTGAGGAATTTACCACTGGTAGGCAGCCAGTGGGAAGTTTGCTTCAAGCTTCTAATGACAAACTGTATGGACTTTCATCCAGTGGAGGAGCAGCTGGTCGTGGCACTTTGTTTGAGTATGACCTGATCAATGATACATTTGATAAGAAAATTGATTTTTTCGCTGCGCCTGATGGTCAAGAAATCGAAGGTGAATTCGTTGAAGCTAGCAATGGTCGATTATATGGTACAGCAAGACAAGGGGGATTAGAAAATACAGGTGTACTTTTTGAGTTTAACCCTGTATCAAATACCTACACAAAAAAAATAGATTTTATCACTGATGAAAACGGAGGAGAACCCAGAAGCCAGCTCATCCTTGCGCCAAATGGCAATCTCTATGGAATGACTCGATATGGAATCACTGGTGAAGCAGGTACGCTATTCGAATATGATCCAATCAACGACGAACTCAACACAATAGTAGCTTACGATGGCACCAACGGTAACTCTCCACAAAAAATAATCATAAACGAGGCCAATAATACATTGTATGGAATAGCAGAAGGTGGAGAAAATGATGTAGGTGTTTTGTTTGCGTATGACCTCACCAATGAGTCGTATGCAGTTCTCATTCACTTTGAAACGATTGCTAGCGGTCATACACCCACAGATATTTTACTTGACGAAAACATAATATATGGTACTACTTATTATGGAGGTACTGGTGGTGCCGACTTTGGCACCTTTGGTGAAAATGGCCTGGGGGTGTTTTATGAGTACAATTTAGCTACAGATACTTATGATAAAAAAATAGATTTCGACGGGACTACTAGTGGCATATTTCCAATGGAAGGTTTGATTCAAGCCTCAAATGGTAAAATATATGGAACCACCAGTGACTCAGAGGCAATCAGTTTTGGAAGTATATTCGAATATGATCCAGTGACCGAATCCTTTAATGAAAATAATGGTTTTGATTTCACTATCGGGGCAGGTCCATTTGGCTTGGTAGAGGCTAGCAATGGAAAGCTGTACGGATTAGCTGAATATGGAGGAGATGGCAATGATGGTACTTTCTTTGAATTTGATCCAAATGACACTGATCCAGAAACAGCCCTAAGCTTGAAATTTAATATGAACGATGTAGGTGGGCAAGATCCCATTGGATTAATAAATGTATTTAATGGAAAACTATATGGCATTACAGGCAGTGATCCTTTTGGGTCGGGTGTCTTGTTTGAATATGATCCATCTACTGATGCATTTACTGAAAAACATAATACACAAGGAATACCCCAGTTGTCTTTCGAATACATAGTTGAAAAAGGAGATCAAAATATTGAATTCTCGGCTAGCAATAAGACCTACGGCGATGCGCCGTTTACCCTTTCAGCAACGTCTAACTCATCTAACACGATTGCCTTCTCAAGTTCAAATCAAGAGGCCATATCTGTATCAGGAGAATCAGCAACTGTATTAGGGGCAGGTACTACTACCCTGTCAGCAAGTCAGGCAGAGAGTAAGTACTATAATGCCGGGTCTACGGATGATGAAGTGATTGTAGCAAAAGCTGTATTGACTGTGACCCCCGACAACAAAACAAAAGTGTACGGCGAACTCAACCCAGATTTCACTTGGGTCTATGACGGTTTCGCAAACGATGAAAATGAAGCAGTACTGAATACCAGGCCCACAGTAGAAACAAACATCACTTTGGAAACCAGTGTTGGCACCTATGAATTTGTTGCTTCTGGAGGTGAAGACAACAATTACAGTTTTTCTTACGAAGAAGGTCAGCTCATCATTACAAAGGCAGATCTGATGGTTAGCGCCGACGACCTCACCATCCCCGAGCATACTGAAATACCCGAGCTCACAATAAGTTACGCTGGGTTTGTCAATGGTGATACCGAGAATGATATCACTCCACCTACCATATCTACCACAGCCACCTCAACAAGCCAGGATGGCACCTACCCGATCGTACTCTCAGGGGGCATAGCACAGAACTATGAATTGACCCTGGTCAACGGCACTTTAACCATTGAATTTGTTTTAAATGCCACTCAGCTAGCCAATACCCGTTTGAAAATTTACCCCAATCCAGCTGATGATTATGTAGTGTTAGAGGGCATCCAAATACCAATCCGAGGGATTCGATTGGTAGATCAGGAAGGAAAAATAAGACAAGATTTCAGTAGATATAAGGATAATCATTTCGATATTTCATCAGTATCATCAGGGGTTTATTATTTAATAGTTGATACGGATATAATGCCCTGGGTAGCGCGTTTCATAGTTAGATAGAATCCTCAAAGTATTGCGAGTACAACTATATCAGCAGGTTATCCTCCCTCAAAATCTTCTCCATCTTCTTACCTCTGGCCAATTCATCAATGAGTTTGTCCAGGTAGCGAACTTCTTGCATGAGTGGTTCTTCTATATCTTCCACCCTGATGCCGCAAACTACGCCTTTGATTAGTTTTCGGTTTGGGTTGAGCTTTGGGGCTTCAGCAAAGAAATGCTCGAAGTCAGTTTTCTTTTCTATAACGTTATCTAATCCCCTTTGGCCATAGCCTGTCAGCCAATGGATGATCTCGTCTACCTCTGCTTTGGTTCTGCCCTTTTTCTCTGCTTTGGCTACATAGTGTGGATACACACCTGCAAAGCTCATGGTATAGATTCTGTGTTTTGTCATTTCTTGAATAGACTACTGTTTTGCCGAAAACTAAATTTAACAAGGTTTGTTGACATTAAATAGTACTCAAAAATCGAGAAACGAGAAAACACAATCGTCTGGAATTGCACAGGAAGAGGACACATTAGTACAATTCACAGTACTTCTCAGAATAATGACGTTTTTATTTTTTCGACTAAAAAATCTTTTGGAATTTGCTTGTGCTCAACTTTTCCTATTGGCTAATGAAGAAACTATTGGTGCATATCCTGATTGCCATAATGTGCTATGGGTATGGTCACGCTGAGCAAACAGATTCCCTAAAATATAAGCTTCAAAATACTACTTCAGATACCAGTCGCGTAAACCTTTTTGCTAAGCTAGGGTTTGAATATGCCTTCATTCATCTGGACTCCGCTCGGCAATATTGCAAACTCGCCATTCAGCTGGCCGAAGAGATAGACCATAAGCGTGGTAAAGCAGACGCACTTAACAATCTGGCCATTTCTTACGACATAGAGGGCAATCATGAAGTAGCCGTCACCTATTTTCTAATGGCTCTAGATCTATATCAAATCCTTCGCTACAAGCCGGGATTGGCCAGAGTTTACAACAACTGTGGCATGGTTTATCAAAGTCTGACTGATACAGCCAAATCGCTTGCCTATCATAAAAAATCACTTCAAATAGAAAAGGAGCTTGGAGATTCTCTTGGAATCTCCTATTCAATGATCCAAGTAGCCGCCTTGCAGCTTCAAATGCAAAACTATGATCAATCACTTCTCCATTATACCTCAGCGCTAGAAATGCTGAATGCACTCAATGATGAACAGGGGCTCGCTTATACGCATTGGGGATTGGGTGAATTGTACATGTATACAAATCAACCACAATTGGCCATGAAGCACGCTCAAAAAGCTTTCCTATTTTTCGAATCTGAAGAAAACAAAAAAGGGATGTCAGAAACATCCATAATAATTGGCAAAACTCATTTGCTTGAGCAAAACTTGAATCCAGCAGAAAAGTACTTGTTGAAGGCTCTTGATTTGAGTCAGGAATTAGGAACCCAAAATGTGACGCTCGAATGTCTTTTAAATTTAACCAACTTGTACAAATCACTCAACAAGTATGAAGTGGCACTGAATTATCACGAAAAATATACTGCCTTGCAGCTAGTCATCCGAAAAAATGAGATGACCAGCAATATCAAAGAAATAGAATCGAAATACGACTTTGAAAGACAACAACAAGAAATACAGCTATTGAACAAAGAAAACCTCTATCAGACAGTTTTGAGAAATATTGCCATTAGCGTTCTTTTGGTTATAGCCATACTTCTCCTGCTTTTATATTGGGCCTATCTCGCCAAAGCAAAAACCATGGAAGCCTTGAAGGACAAAAACATTGAAATAGAGCGAAAAAATGGGATTATAGAAAATGAGAAAAAGAACGCTCTAGCAGCTGCCAAAGCCAAAGCTGATTTTCTTTCTGTAATGAGTCACGAAATCAGAACACCCATGAACGTAGTGATTGGCGCCATACATTTGCTCCTAGAGGACAATCCAAAGCCTCACCAGATTGACAATCTGAACATGCTCAAATTTTCAGCAGAAAACCTACTCACGCTACTCAATGACATTCTTGACTTAAACAAACTTGAATCAGGTAAATTGAAACTGGAATCAACCCCTTTTGATTTAAACTTACTCGTAAAAAGTATGAGTGAAGGATTTGGAAAAGAAGCCATAAAAAAAGGAATTGAACTGAAATTGAACATAAGCTCAGACATTCCAAATCAGCTGATAGGTGACCCTGGAAGGCTGTCTCAAGTATTGAACAATTTACTGAGCAACAGCATCAAATTTACCGATAAGGGAACAGTCACGTTAACTATCAAATCCGTCAAAAAAAGTCGGAAAAAGATTAGGCTTAAGTTCGTCATAGAAGATACGGGCATTGGTATAGCACCAGACAAACAGCAAATCATTTTTGACAATTTTATCCAAGCCGACTCAGACACCACTAGGAAATACAGTGGAACGGGTCTTGGTTTATCCATCGCCAAGCATATTCTCAAGCTTTTTGAGAGCGAAATCAAACTCAAGAGTGAGCTTGGTAAGGGCTCCAGATTTTCGTTTAGAATGAATTTTAGGACAGATTTGATCCCTGAGAACAATTACATTTCATGATTTTGAAAAGAAGAAGCGGCCAAACCACTAAAACCGAGCACCTGCCCGGCCACTAGCTATATTGCCAGGTCAGTCACCACAAAAGTAGGGCGCCTCTTTACCATGTACTAGTAGAAAACCGACTTCAGAGAATTGCTGTCAATTTCATAAAACAAAAATCAGCATGGAGTTGATCAATACTGATTCGCATTATTTACTTGAACCTGATATTGCTGCTCTGTCTATTCAGGACTATTTTGGTTGTCTTCAAATAAGACCCGTTGATATCAATGAATAGTCTTTTAATTTGATTTCTTATGCCTCTTCGTCCGTTTGGCGAGACTAGCTTAATCATCACGTTATTGGAATCAAAAACAAGTCTGAATCATCTGAATTCTTCTAGTGCTAAATAGGTTCAAACAGCTACCACGGGTGCTCAAAATCGTGAGGTTCATAGGTATGTTGTCTGGTCAGGAAAAAAGAAGAACGCGTTTGATCCAATTCAGGCCTCTTTGAAAGGATTCGTCTAAGCAAAGCCACTGGGGTGAGTATCAGATAGAAAACAATCGCAAGCAATATGTGAGTATTGATAGCACCCAGTATCATTGACAAGCCCTTCCACACGCGTACAATATGCCTGCCCAACCAGGGAGATATTACCCCTAATACCAAGATGCTAATTGATATATACCACAGATAGACGATATCCAGCCAGAAGTAAAGCAATGCCAAACCAGACGAGATCACCAAAAGCGTCTCAAAGTCCTTTTTAATTTTCATAATCAGTCAGAAAATGGAGTAAATAAATGGCGCGATTGCGGAACCTCCACCTATTACAATGACGAAACCAAGTAGCAGCAAAACAAAAATGATTGGTGCTAACCACCATGCCTTTCGTTCCAATAAAAACTTCCACAAGTCGATAATAAATTCCATGTTACTAAGGTTTAATTACAAAATTTCCTACTCAATTTCTTCGCATCCAAATGGCCATAGCTCGCCGCCATCTTCCAATCAGCACAAGCCGATTCCTGATTTCCCAAACCATAAAAAGCATAACCTCTGATAAAATAAGGGAGTGGTCGAACACTTTCTCCTGATGCAATTATTTCGTTAAAATCCTCTATAGTTCCTGCATAGTCCTTGAGCTCGAACCGAGCAACTCCGCGCTGATGATGTGCCTCCAAGTTGTCTGGTTCTAGTCGCAACGCAATTTCAAAATCTTGGACGGCTTTGGGGAAATTATCCGTCATCGCATAAGCAATCCCTCTTTGGATGTAAAGGCTCGTTTCTTCTGAACGTTGGTTGATCGCTTTTGAAAAATAGGTAATGGAAGATCTAAACGTTTGATTTTTGGCTTGCAATAAGCCAAGCATCTTATTTTTTGAGGCTGTTTCGGGCTGAGCACTCAGCTGATCAATTAATAATGGAATGGATTGTGCAACCATCCCTTTTTCCTCCAAATAAGAAATCATACTGAGATAGGGCTTTTCTTTGGATGGAAAATAACTCGAAAACACGTCCATCTCCCGGCGAAAAGCAATCAAATCATGATCCAGAAGATACCTGCCCGCAATAATGACACGAGCAGAATCTACATTTTTCACGGCCCCCATTTGATCTACAAAATCATCCTGTCTTATGGTGTGCAACAATGGATTTGGCATCCCTTTAGGTACATAAGGATAGTTGCCCAAAAGATTCACAAGTGTCAAGTCGGCTTGAACTGAATCTAGTTTGGTAAATGGCATAGTGGCAAGCAGTAGACTATCAGACAGTCCGATAGCCATGTCAATGCCCACTGAAGGCAAAAGTCCATGCTTTTCGATCATGGTATAGTAAGCTTTGCTGAGTTCAAAATATCCTCGAAGGTTAGGATGAAGATGATCGCACATGAGGTTGTTGCCAACTATCTGTTCTTCAGAAATATTGTTGAACCAATCGTCTACTTCCACTAATGGTACATCAAATTCCTTCGTCAGTTGGCGAATGGTTTCATTGATTTTTTCAGGGGCTCTAAAACGCAATCCGTCCAATTCCTTGGCTTTTATGAAATGTTGCCTGGCTTGTGCAAAATCACCCATGCCCAACAATCGATGAGCCAGTTCAAAATGCTGAACGGCAGACCGACCTGTTTCATCTTTTTCGTCCGAATTGAATGGCTTGTGATCCTTTAGATTACTTGATAAGGTGCCCAGTATTACTGGTACATTTGCTGTCTGGATCAAACTCAGTATTTTTTTCATATTGTATTGAAACTGTGATAGGCCAGCTTCATAAACGGACGATCCCTGATATACGAAACTTTCTCCTATCATGTCCTCCATGAGATTAGCAGAATGCTTGGGTTGTCCATACGAAATAGAGGCTACCAACCCCTCCATCAATTGAAATGTTTTGAATTCCTTCAACCAAAGTAGGGTGCTGACAAAAGCAGGGCAAATGCCAAATGACCGGGAAGAAGCCGGTCCCAACGCCCCGTAATATTCATTGTGTCCAGCGTAAATCAATAACAAATCTGGCTGCTGAGCTAAAACCTCTGGCAGCATGTCTAGCAGGGTATGTGTGTTGATGGCACTGGCGCCTAGGTTGATCACTTCGACCGATTGGTTGGGGTGGAGCAAGTCGAGTCGGCGTTTGAGGTGACTAGGGAAAGCGGCATTTTGTGCATACGGAAAACCCTGCGCACTACTCCCTCCCAACACAAAAATTCTAAAGCTATCTGGTTCCTTTTTTTCTTTAAAACCAATACCCTTGAAGAAAACCGTTCCTTTCAAATCACCAAAATACTTATAGCTCCGTTGGGGATTGAGATAAAGCATGCCTGGGGTGCCACCGTCCGGTTTAATAAACAGACTATAGTCATTCCCATAGTTGAAAGCTACAAGGCCTAATTCTACAAAAACAAAAAATAACACAGGCAACAACGCCATAATTACATAATATACAAATAGGGTCGGTTTCCTCTGATTTTCATTAGTCATTTTCATTGCTCTTCTAATCCAACACAAACTCTTCTTGCCAACGATCTTGTTTTTTCCATTTGGGCTGTGCCTGTTTTCCAAACAGACAATTATTGATAACCAAATAATCCATCTCCGTCCGCATAAAACAACGATAAGCATCTTCAGCTGTGCAGACTATAGGCTCTCCCCTTACATTAAAGCTCGTATTGATCACCACACTACAACCAGTAAGTTGTTTAAATGAATCAATCAGCTGCCAAAATTTTGGATTGGTCTCTTTACTTACGGTCTGAACTCTTGCGGACAAATCTACATGCGTGATCGACTGGAGCTCTGACCGAGGCACATCGAGTCGATCCCACATACTCAGCTTATGATAATCATCCGGCAAAGCCTGACGTAACTGTTTAGCAACAGGCTGCACCTGAAGCATATAGGGCGAATCCCCAGACATCTCGAAATAAGACCATGCATCCTCTTCCAAAACGGCTGGGGCAAATGGCCTGAAGCTTTCTCGGTATTTGATCTTTTGGTTGATCTTTCTCTGCATGTCAGGATTTCTTGGATCTCCAAGAATACTTCGGTTGCCCAAGGCCCTTGGGCCAAACTCCATCCTACCCTGGCACCAACCCACAACATACCCCTGATCCAACAGTGATGCTACTTCTTGTGTCAATTGATCAACACTTTCAAACTCATGACAAACTGCCCGATGTATCTGAAGCAAATGGTCAAGCTCGGCTTGATCTGCCTCTGGCCCCAGATAGGTACCCTTCATGGCATCCTTCTTATTGGCCTTGAAGCTTCGCTTACGTCCAAAATAAATGTGCTCTACCGCTAATGCCGCGCCAAGGGCTCCTCCGGCATCTCCAGCTGCTGGCTGGATATAAATATTTTCAAATGGCCCATTTGTAGCCAGCTTACCATTCGCCACACAGTTGAGTGCCACTCCGCCAGATAAGCACAGGTTCTTTTGGCCAGTCAGTCGCTGAGCCTCCTCAGCCATTTTCATCACCACTTCTTCGGTAACCTGCTGAATGGCAAACGCCAAATTAAGATGGACACTTGTAAAGACCTCTTCGGGTGACTTTCTTGAAATGCCAAAAAGTTGCTCCCACTTTTTTTCCTTTACCATCTTCAAACCGATAGCATAGTCGAAATACTTTTGATTCAGACTAATCGAGCCATCGTTCTTAATGGTTATCAATTCAGTTTTGATCAGATCGACGAACTGCTGCGTTTGGCTGCTTTTAGGATTACCGTATGGGGCCAATCCCATCAACTTGTATTCTCCAGAGTTGACCCTAAACCCTAAATAATAGGTAAATGCGGAGTACAACAGCCCCAAAGAATTTGGGAAATGCAATTCTTTTAATATCTGTATTTTGTTGCCCTTGCCCCAACCAATGGAGGCAGTTGCCCATTCCCCTACTCCGTCGATCGTGAGTATAGCTGCCTCTTCGTACGGTGACACAAAAAAGCTACTCGCTCCGTGAGACAAATGATGTTCGGTAAAAAGCAATTTCAGTTTTTTACGATCATATTGCTGGACGCTTTGGAGTCCATTTTTTATTTCCCTTTTTAGGAAAATTTTTTCCTTCATCCAAACAGGCATCGCCTTGAGAAAGGAGATCAACCCAAGCGGGGCGTAGGCATAATAGGTCTCCAAAAGACGTTCGAATTTGAGTAACGGCTTGTCATAAAACACCACCGCTTCTAACTCATCTAATTTTACTTTTGCTTCTTCGAGGCAGTACCCAATAGCGCACTGGGGAAAAGCAGCATCGTGCTTAATTCTTGTAAATCGTTCTTCCTGCGCCGCCGCCACAACCTCCCCATTTCGAAGAATAGCCGCAGCCGAATCATGATAAAAACATGAAATGCCCAGAATGTAATTGTCCATCTAGATTCACCGTTTATTTCAAATTTGCACCCATCAAAAACAGATCTGATTGGCGAAATTGAAGTTAACATTGGCACCCTGAAGGTTGGTGGAATAATTGGCCAAAAAAAGGGAAAATTGAGACATGTATGATTCAGCATGTCCTTGAATAGTGTTTTGGAGCACTTAGGCATAAAAAAAGGAGGATCATTACTGACCCTCCTTTTTTATTTAAAATTAGCTATTACTGAATACTTATTTTTTGCGTATGGTGTAAGCTATCAGATTCGATACGGATCAGATAAAGTCCCTTCACCCAACCATCGGTTGAAATCAAAACTTTTTCTTGACCGTCAAAACGGTTGTTCAGTATCATCTTACCAGACAGATCAGAAACACTGATCTGAACCTTTTCTAATCCTGAAACCAAATCAATCTTCAACTCACCATTAATGACTGGGTTGGGATAAATCAGAATTTCCTGATTCACAAATTCTGATTGCATCTTATCCTGATTATCGACCAAGATTCTTGCGCCACCAGTAGATTCCAATACCCATTTGGCACTAGCCCAGGCAGTATAGATGGTACCGTGCTGTGCATTGCCAGTCAAATTCTCTACATGAATGTAATTATTGGACTGCCATGCATTACGAATACGGCTTTCGCCACTACCTGCATCTTCTATTGCCCATCGTGAACTGTACCAACCAAAAGTCCTTGACGTGCACTGCACAGAACCTGTCAGATTTTCAATATGCATGTACTCACCTGTGGATGCATTTTTGATTTCCACATTTCCACCACCTACATCTTCTAAAATCCAAACATAACTATCACCAGACGGACTCGCACCATAAGTCACGTTGCCTCCACCGTCTGTTAAATATGAATTTTGCCATACATTTCTAATATGATAGCCTGAGGCAGACCCGCCGCCAGTCACGGTTACAGTGCTATTGGCAGTATACCCACCATCTACAGAAGTAACCGTGATCGTAGCCGTACCCGCAGAAACAGCAGTCACCAAACCAGCACCGTTTACTGTAGCTATTGAGCTGTTGTTTGAGCCCCAAGTCACATTCTGATTGGTGGCATTGGCTGGAGAAATAGTAGCTGTCAATTGCTGTGTATTACCTATGCCCAAACTAACGGAAGTGGGGCTTACGCCAACACCAGTTACATTGACCGTGCCAGACCCCGCCGCAGTAATGATCACTTTGTCTAGGTTATGATTCGGATTATCTAGTGCAATGCGCATGATCTGCTCGCCTGCATTTAATGAAACGTCATTGGCATAAACACTAGTCCAAGTTTGCCACGCGCCAGTATTGACACTTGTCACAGTCCCTGTCACATTCGATCCATTCATTTCTACGTGAAATGTACCAGCGTCCATAGTGGAAGCCACACGGAACTCAAAATCATAGGTTCCTGCGGAAGCCACATTCACCGTATATTCTAACCATTCGCCGGCACCAGTCCAACCAACATTATAGCCACCGTCGCTACATGCTTCTATATCAACGCCCTCACCCGTTCTATACTGACCACCATCATTGGCAGTATTCGTATCATGGTAGGCAACACCTTCTCCGCCATGATCGAAGTTTTCGACTTCCACCGTGCCAGGCAAACTAATAGGTGTACCTGAGTATGGTGATTGAGTAGGTATGACGATCTCTTCTACGATAATGTTAGAAACGGCCGTAAACCCTCCGTCCGTAGTAGTCACAGTAATTGTCGCGGTGCCTGCATTATTAGCCGTCACCAAACCACTGGCATTCACTGAAGCCACAGATGTATTATTGCTACTCCAGGTTACGCTCTGATTGCTGGCATTGGCTGGTGAAATAGTGACAGACAACTGCTGTGTTGCACCTTCATCCAGCGTAATCGAAGTCGGTGATACTGACACTCCCGTGACAGGTACCACTACTGTAGATACCGTAACGCTGGTTGTAGCAGTAAACCCACCATCAACTGTTGTCACCGTAATCGTAGCATTACCATCACCATTAGCCGTAACCAGTCCTGTTGCGCTTACTGAAGCTACTCCAGCATTGCTGGAAGCCCAAGTGACATTTTTGTTGCTGGCATTGACGGGAGCTACAGTTTCGGATAGTTGCTGCGTCTGACCCGGTTCAAGCGACAATGTTGTCGGCGAAACAGTTACACCAGTAACGGCAGCAGTCTCACCAAACCTGACTTCGAAATCACCATTATTATTAAAAAAGGCAACGTCCTCTCCTGCAATATTTGCGAAAGTAGAACCAGAAAGTTCCATCCACCCATCAAAAGTATTGTTGCTAGAGAAATTAGCCACATAGATACCATGGCCGCCAGACTCGCCTTCGGCTGTAGGATATAACGGGCCGTTATTGACATCTAAGGCCACCCCTGTGCCATTGATGTTCACATTATTGAAATATATCTCATCAATGACATTGTTGTTTTGCGAAGCCATATAAGAATGCACAAATACGGCATCATGTTGAGAATCTATAATGTCAATATCTGAAAAATTTACAAATCGTAAATCATAGGCCGTTCCTTGTGTTGGTGTTGGCAATTCCAACTCAACAGCCCCGAAGCGGTAAGTCCAAATGTTCTTCGTGGTTCCACAACCAATTACGGTAACATCATGAATATTAATCGTCTCAGATGCATTTGATCCGAATGGAAATGCCGGAAACTGCGTATTGAGTCTAATACCAGGACCAGCAAAATTGTCCTTGATCAATAAATGATGAGCTTCATGACTGTGACCTCCAAAGAACCCAAGACCCGCGGCCCGCAAGTTATTCTCGACTGTGCTGTACCGGAAAACATTTCCGTGACAAGCTGTAGGAGGTACTGCTTCCAGAAAGTTGACTGACCAGGTCGCCATTGCATCATCTATACAGTTTCTAAAACTAGTGTGTTCCACCGTTGTATTAGATGTTCCTTTAGCCAGATTTACTCCATCCGCATAGACGTTTCTAATCCTGCAATTGCTAATGACTAAACCATCGGTAACATTCCATCCACCATTATTCATAGAACTTATCCAAAATCCAGTTTCGAAGTGCTCAGCCCAAACATTGTTAATGGTTGAATTAGAACCCAGGCTACCATTGATGGCCTTGTTGCCAGGTGTTCTGGTGTTGGTGGCACTGTTTAAGTATATATCACTCAACTGGATGTTATTGGCATCAAAAAGAAAGCCTGCACCGTTCTGGCCTGTACTGCTAAAATATAACTCTGTATGCCACATTCCGGCACCCTGTATAGCCAATCCGTCATTACCTACCCATAGATTACCTGTAGGGGAACCACTTCCCTGACCATTTATAAATCGACCAGCCGGAATGTAAATTCCCTGAATACTAGGATCGCCGTTAGCAATATCCAATGCATTCCTAATGGCTAGTGCATCATTGGTTTGATCATTTGGGGTCGCACCATAATCCATAATATTTAGATACCCTGTTGGTGCGGATATCGGTGCCGGAACAGTTTCCAGTTCGATAAAATCCACTCCATAGGCTACGCCATCATTGGTCTCCTTTTGTAGCCTGATGACATCACCGGCATTGACTGCATTGGATAGTTGAAAGTGCAACTCATCAAACCTCATGCGTGCTTCATAAGTTGGCCCATTGTTTGTATTAGATGGAACCCCTTGAGTAGATGGAGAAACATCGAAGTACTGCCATGACCAATAAGAGCTGAGTGCTATGTCTTGAACCTTGGAGCCATTTACGTAAAGGGCCAAAGTACCACTTGCATTATCAGGAATGGAGTATCGCAACGTCAGTCCATCCTGCGACGTGCCGCTAACCGTCCACTCTACATAACTGCCATTGGACGGAAGGTTTACGAACTTTCTATCCGTTGCCTCTGAGGCTAATAAAGCCATATCGTAAGTAGGTCCGTTTACGGCTGCACCTCCACCAATACTGCCACTTTCCGATTCGTACCTGGTATATGGCGCATCATAATACCCACGATCAGCAGGAAAAACCGACTCCGGAATTACATTGACACTTACTGTTTCGGCATCCGAGATATTATTGTCATCTGTTACTGTCAGTTCAAAAATGTACAGCCCTTCAATCAAATTGCTCGCCGCCAGCGTGCTTGTATTCTGACCGCTCAATGTGGCGGTACCTGGCCCACTCACCTGTACCCAAAGGTATGTAACGATCGTGCCATCAGGATCATAGCTTCCCGACCCATCTAGGGTGGTGCTATTTGTAGGGAGTGAAATTGACTGCCCCATTCCTGGATTTGATACTGGAGGTTGCTCACCAGGAGCAATAACCGTGAATACTGTTGTAGCCGTATATCCTCCGTCCACAGTTGTTGCGGTAATTGTAGCCGTACCAGAAGACACTGCAGTAACTAAACCATTGGCATCTACTGTAGCCGCTGCATCATCACTCGACCAAGTAACGTTTTGATTGGTCGCAGTAGTCGGCAACACGGTTGCTGTCAACTGATGGGTATTTGGTATAGTCAGGTTGACAGCTGCCTCTGAAAGCGTGACACCTGTAGCTGGTTCTGGATTGACAATGATTTCCAAAGTCTCTGTATCAGACCCTGCTGAGTTGGATGCCGTAATTGAAGCTGAAACGGTTTCTACTACGCTCAACGTACCATTCAATTGACCTGTACTCGTATTTAAGGTGATCCCCTGTGGTAAGCCTGTAGCACTAAAGCTCTCTGGAAAATTAGAGGCAGTAATCGTATAATTGATCGCCTCACCGTCTTTTCTGGTTATTGACAGGGGGCTCGTAATTATAGGAGTGGTAGGAATAATTGCCTCGCAGGTAGTCAGATATACTGACCCGAACAATACAGGCTGAGCCCACCCCATTTCTGTGGTAGCGAAACTAGAGGTTTGTGCTTCTCTGGTACCTCCATTATCATCATCATCAACAGCAATGTCAAAGCCGATTTGATTACCCAAAGTAGGAGATACACCAATGGTCGACCATGGAATAGCCGCTTTCAAAGCATAACCCCCAGCAGTAGCAAACATATTAAATGAAATACCTGAAGCATTCTGAACAGAATTTCCTCCCAGGTTGACATTAGCATCATTCCATCTAAAGCCGAGTTGAAAGTCATTCAAACCATCGTAGCTACTTCCTTTGCTGTTATTCCCATCGATGAAAACATTGACCACGTCATCGTTCCACCATTCTGACCCTGAATCATTGTTCAGATCAGTATCTTGCACTTCTACCAATACATAAAGTGCTTGATTGTCGTACATGGCTCTCCATTGGCCAGAATAGTCACCTTGTACACTTCCTACATTGGTATTGGATATACTGCTCACAGGCACTTCGCTCCAAGATGCCTCGATATTGGTATCATTGGCTGGTGCACTGGCTGTCAGACCAATTACAGATCCTAGACAAGGAGGGTTTTCATTATCTGAAATGGAAATGGTCGCTGCTGTAGTTCCGCCGAGCTGATACCCAGACCCAGGTTGCAAAGTCAATGTTAGCGTTTCCACACCTTCAAATTCAGAATCATCTATGGGCGAAACTGTGATAACTTGAGTGAGGTTGCCAGGACTTAAAGTAACACTGCCGGATAACGCTGGTGTACTGGTATAATCACTACCTGAAGTGGCTGAGCCAGATATTGTATATCCTACACTGATCGACTGAGCTACATCAGAGATTGAGATCGTAAATGTTCCGGTATCTCCAGCTTCAGCGGCAGCAGCATCTGTGGCTTCTATGTTTACTGCCGCAGATACATTGATGGTCACTTGATCGGTATGATTTCCGTCATCTGTAGTAACTGTGATTACCGTCTGCCCCACACCTGTTGCTTCAAAGGCTCCAGTTATTTCATTCAGCGTACCAACCGAAGGATTGCTATTGGTATAAGCTACCGTTTTGTTTGATGCATTCTGGGGAACAAACGTTGGTGTAAGGCTGGTGATTTCACCAATAACCATGTCTAATGGCCCATCAGGCATATCGACTGAAATTACCCCTATGGGTTCGGTGAAAAAGGTGTTGACAACTAAATTTCCAGTCGTAATAATACTGTCTTGTGTTTCCCAGCTTATCCATTGGGGATTATACAAATCTATTTGTCCACTGGCACTTGCTGCAATACCAGTTCCTCCATCGGTAAAAACTACTGTGTTATGGTCATAGGGATCAAGTCCTGTCCCATCCACTTTTAATGAATGGAATTCTATATTCTGGTAAGGCCCCCCTTCCAATGTGATCGCATGCCTTTGAGAATCGATGATATCGATATCCTCCCAGTATACATTCCAAAGCCCTACAGCACCTGAAAGATATATAGCACCAATCTCTTCATTGAACAGATCATACGTAGTACCATGATTGATGATGGTAATGTTACTCATTACGGACTGGTTATTCTGGAGGAATTTAAACCCTGGGAAGGTATCTGTAAAACGAATACCAGCACAACCCCGACCGTCTCTAATAAGCACATGATTCACGCCATGACCATCTGCACCATGAAATGCAACGCCTCCTGCTCTCCAAACATTTTCTACCGTACTAAATTGCAGTGTGTTGTGCGTACCAGGAATACCGTGCCCCCAGTTGTCTGAAGACCAAACGGCAAATCCATCGTCACCACTATTTCTTATGTTAGTATGCTCGACAGTACAATGGTTGCTTCCTTCAGCGAAGTTGACACCATCAGCATAATTGTTTCTAATTCTGGCATTTGTGATCAACAGGTACTCAGTGATATCTTGTGGAGCGCCTTCAACAGCAAAGTCATAATCCGCGAACCACATGCCCGTTTCGAAATGCTCTACCCATACATCTTTAACTACACTGTTGCTTCCCCATGTTCCAAAAATACCTTTGTATCCTTTATAAGGTTCGTTCCATCCAGGTATCCTCTCGTTATCCGGACAAAAGCGATCGTTGTTGTTGGTCGTAACATGGACATCAGAAAATTCTAAATTATCCGCACGGGCTTTTACACCTCCGGAAAAAGCCAGGTCAGAAGAAAAGAAGAGCTCTGTATGCCAAATACCGGCACCTTGCACCGTGATATTACTGGCGTTTAATCGAAATTGACCATCGAGATAATACTTACCAGCGGGTATATACATATTCTTACCCTGTGCGTTGGCATCGGCCAAACACGCATGAAATGCAGCCAGGTCGTCTATTGTATCATTTCCATTGGCATTGTATGGCGCATCTGTAACTGAAAGTGAATTTGCCGGAGCACCTTTTACTGGTTCAATTTGCTCGATTTCAATGAAATCAATCCCATACTCGAAGCCATTTCCACCAGTCTTTTCCAGTCGAATGCTACTACCAGGAGAAAGTGGTGTGTTCAACTTGAAGTTGATATCATCAAAATACATTCGAACTTCAGTGAACCCTGCATTTGGGACATTACCACCTTGAGCCCCTTGGAATTTATTTAGGTAATGAAAAGCCCAATAGGAGTTTAGCGTGATCGTTTGATCCAAACTGCCATTGACATATACATTCAAATCACCTTGATTGCCTAGGCCACTAGCATTGTCAGGAATGGTAAACCTCAGTGTCACCCCATCGGCGAACTCATTCACCGTCCATTGCACGTAATCGCCGTCCGACGACAAAGCCAAATAATGTTGGCCTGATGCCTCGGCGGCTGCCACGTCCGGAAGAAATTCATAATCCGTTCGAGCTTGTGCTTGCGACTGATTGGTATCATCAGATTCGTACCTGGTGTACGGCATTTGATAAGCTCCTCGTGGGAGCCCATCACCCTGAGCGAAAGTGTTGTAAGTCATTAATACCAGACTGACTAGTCCGAATATTGAGGTTACACTCCTTCGCCATTTTTGTAAACATTCGTTTTTCATAGTCATGTTTTGTTAAAATGATAAGAATACTTTGATGCTCCTGCATCAAAGGTGTGGGGAGTGTGGGGGTTGGTCATTGGGGCTTGAAAAAAAAGAGGGGACAAAAATCTATAAAAATTATCCCCTCTCACAACAAAACCCATTCACATAAGAATCACTCTTGAACAAAGCTGGCCGTCTTCATTCAACAAATTTATTAGCACCTTGTCAAAAAGATGCCACATGCTTGCCATTGGCGAGCTGTGGACTGGCGATTTTTAATCTAACCGCCTGACCGCCACCAGCGGCTAGTTTCATATTCAAATTACTGGTATTATCTACCAAAAAACTATCAATCTTTACTGTCATGGGGTTAGTCTCGTAATGAGCATTATCTCCATCTGCATATATCTGTGCCAGGTACTTCTCTCCGGCCTTCAGAAAATCCAGATTAATATTCAGTTCTCTCTCATTCTCATCAGTGACTGCCCCGACAAACCAATCTTCACTTCCTCTTGCTTTTCTAGCAATGGCCACATAATCGCCAATCTTACCATCCAAAAGCTTGCTATCCTCCCAATCGGTGACTACGTCTTGGACAAACTGAAAGGCAGGATTGTTCATATAGTGCTCAGGTAGATCCGCAGCCATCTGTACCGGACTATAGATCGTCACATACAATGCCAGCTGATTAGCCAGCGTACTGTGCGTGCTATTTCCCTTTCTGTAAGCATCCAAATCTGTTTGGAATATACCAGGGGTATAGTCCAAAGGCCCAGCGAGCAACATCGTAAACGGCAGCACTGTGGTATGTTCTGGAGGATTTCCTGTACTCCAGGCATTATACTCCATACCCCGAACGGCCTCCCTGCTCAGCATATTGGGATAGGTCCTTCTGATGCCTGTAGGTTTGATCGGTTCATGAGCGACTATACACACCTTGTTTTGGGCTGCCAGCTCCACAACTCTTCGATAGTGATTGATCATCCATTGGCCATGATGATTTTGTCCTTCGGGCTTTACGTAGCCCACATATCCTGTTTTCACCGAATGGATGCCGTTGTCCTGCAGCATACCATAAGCATCCGACATTTGCTTTTCATAAGCCAGTGCGTCACCACTTGTTTCATGATGTCCAATGATATTTACTCCTTTTTTTTGGGCATAAGCAGCCAGCCAGGGAAGATTGAAGTCTGGATATGACTCTGTGAAACTAAAATTTGGCTTGGTAGTCCAGACGTCCCAACCTGGATTCCAACCTTCTACCAATACGCCTCCAAATCCATTATCAGCAGCAAAATCAATATATTTTGCCGTATTTTCAGTCGTTGCCCCATGATTTGGTCCGGCTTCCCAAGTAGATTTATTCAGGTGCATTTCCCACCAAATACCGATGTATTTCATGGGCTGAATCCAAGACACGTCGCTCAATTTGTTTGGTTCATTCAGGTTAAGAATCAAATCGGATTCTACCAGTCCTGCCAATCGATTACTCACCTGAATCGTTCTCCATGGAGTGACCATTGGCACTTTGGTTTTTACTTTTACACCATCAGGCCAAGGGACTAGACCTGCAGTCAGCCCGTTCGGATTTCCCTGGGTCAAAACCATGGACGCATAATTTGTCAAATTGGCCTCGTGAATACTGAAATAAAAACCCTCAGTGCTCTCGAAAGTAGCTGGTGTATGTATGAGCGTGGAAACAGAATTCAGTTTTTTATTTTCATAAAGTCTTTCATAACTATTATAGCCATTTTCCCAAGAATCCACAGTTGTATCACAAGGTTGATACCATACAGAATGATCAGCTGTAAAATTGAACGCTGTGAGTTCATTCATAATTCTTACACTATCAATGGCGTCCTGTTCAGGTATGGCATATCGAAAGCCCAAACCATCATCAAATACCCTAAAAAAAAGTGTGAAATATCTCTTATCTCCCTCCTCTTCGACTAACGAAACTTCAAGTTGCGTATAGGCATTTCTCACCACCCTTCTTTCTCCCCACACTGTTTCCCATTCGTCATCTACAGATGATCTCTTGATCTCTCTAATCTGTAAATGATCTGCCAGAGGTTTCATTTTCTGAAACTCAAAACCAAGTCTAGACGGGCTTACGATTTTTTGTTCAGCTAAATTCAGTGCGTAATGAGGCACACCGTTTTCCAATGAAAACAGCAGTTCGAGTTGTCCGTCAGGTGAACGCACAATTTCCTGATGATTCATAGCCTGTTCTTGATTGTCACAAGCCGTAAATCCAATAATCAAACCTACAAGTAAGAGTAGTTTCGTGCTTCCTGATGTTTTTATTCCTATGATATTCATTACTTGTAATTCGATATAAGTTTTTCTGCCTCATCTACTTTTAAGGCAACCAAATAGTAAAATGCTTGTTTTAAATCGTCGAGAGCCTCTTTATCCGAACTGTAAGCGGGGTTTTTGCTAAGCAAATACCAGTCATAGATGAGTTGCAACTCTTCTACGCCGTAGGCTACTCCTGTATATTTTTGTATTTTTTCTAAGAACTGAAACTCAAATTCCAATGTCGGTTCTATGCAAGTGCCCTCCCCGAAATCGTTCCAGGTGATCAGTTGCAAAAAATCCAGTTTATCACTGTTTTGTGTTGCCAAATCCAGTGTTTCTTCCAGCGTTTGAGCAGAAACTTCTAATTCCCAGCCAATCTGATCTCCCCAGCCACCTTCTACATAATAATCGTTGAAACCGGGATAGGCACCCCCGCCCCTGATCTCTAATGCAGTAGTAGAATTATAAAAATTGGTCAAACCGCTCACGCCATCTCGGTACACCCATGCATACTCTCCTGCGGCATTTTCCTCACCCACCTTGCCTGTATTATACCATAGTGGTAGAAACAATTCATTGGCTGAGGACGCCCCTAAAATCTCAGTCCAAGTAGTAGAAGCTTGAAATGTAATCGGACCAAAAAGTAGTGTCAATGGTCGATTATCAAATTCGATGTATTGTTTATGGTTGTAATAGTTTGAATTGAGATAGGTCACATTGATCTTGGTGTCTTCTTTGCTTTCGGCAAATCGATCTTCCATGACCACTGCAAACTCCATTCCGGTGGATTCAGTGTGATCTATAATGGCATTTGAGCTTTCGAGTAAAGAATGAATATCGCTGTTCGTTCCCTCAACCCCATACCAATTAATCAATACTCCATCTACTCCTGCATATTTCATCAAAAGCATGTGATAATTGATCACATCTGGGTCTCGCGAGTCGTAGGGTCCAATCAGCGGATAATAGTGTGATGCAATCTGCCTTTTATCGTCATCGCCTATCACATTGGGGTCTTTAGTAGACATCTTCCAATGGATGCCCCAACCTTCAGAAAAATCTCCAGGTGCTTCAAACCAGGGCATGTAGTGCAAATAAACGGGCATCTTGTTACTCTTGGAAACAGACTTGGCAGACAACTCTTCTATACCACCAGACGGCAACACCAGTTCGGGACTGTTATCTTCTTTGCAGGATGATAGTATCAATAACGTGAGCCCTAATTGTAAAATATGATTCATTTTTATATAATTTTTTTAAAGCCAGAGTATCAGATTTTTGAATGTTAATCTGATGATCAGGCAGAGACATAATTGTCAAAAATGCTAGACACTCTGGTGTAATAGCCCCCACGACTATTACTTCTTTAATATGTACCTGAGCACATCAATCAAACTCTATATTTCTATTCATACCAACCCAAGCGTCTGGCTTAAATTTGCCCGACATTCGGTTGAACATTTTTATTAAATCTCTCCTAATTGTAACCTGGGTTTTGTTCCAGTTTATCATTGGCTGACAATGCAGTGACAGGAATAGGATAAACATTTCTAAAATCTCCACTTGCTTCTTTGGCCCACCAAGTACCACTGGTGAACTTGCCAAACCGAATTAAGTCGGTACGTCTATGGCCTTCCCAGTACAATTCGTAACCTCTTTCGGCCAAAATTTCACTTCCATCCGAGCTGATAGAGCTGATATTATTCGCCCCTCTTTGGGTTTTCACCTGATTGATTAAAGTCAGGGCTGCACCATCGCTTCCTTTACGCCAAAGGGCTTCAGCTTTCATCAGTATCACATCGGCATATCGCAGCAGCGCCACATCGTTGTCCATCCACTGGGGAATAGCTGCGTCCTGATCGGGTGCCCATTTCACTACTCTCACCCCATCCGCTTCTTTTGCCTTAGTTATGTCATCCAAATCAGGATTGAAAATCAGCGGATTGCCAATTCTATCTTCTAGGTCTACGCCATCGCTGTCCACCTGCTGTCCATACAAGAATCCCAAATGCAATCCCGTTGCGTCCAGATAACGATCATCTTGGAATCGAGTATCTGTGGTCTGAATACCGTTGCTGTTATTCCCATCCGTATCCCAGGCATAGAAGAACTCTGGCGGTACGCACATACCATTCCATGGTTGGCCATTGTTTACTGATTGATTGTAATGTAAGCTCATAAATGTATGCGCCTGTGAATCGAACCCTCTACCCACTTCTCCACTATTGAGTAGCGCCAAGATGGTTTCCGAGCTATTGTCGTTGTTGTTTTCGAAGAGATCGAAATAGTCGGCACCAAGGCTATATTGACCTGAGTTGATTACTGCATCGCAATTGGCAATTACTTGATCCATATCAGCATCTGTAACCGACCGACCTTCATAAATGGCGCGATTCAGATATACCTTGGCCAACAAAGCCTGAGCTGTTTGTTTCACCGCTTTGCCCACCTCTACACCATCTTCTTTGCCAAACATATCCGGAATAGATTCTTCCAATTCATTGATAATATAATTTGTGCCATCTACACGATTCATCACATCTGGAAAAAGCTGATCATTCAAAAATGGAAGAACACCAAACATATCTATGTATTGCCACATATAGTAGGCTCGCATCGTCCTGACCTCCGCCAAATAGGGCTTCAGGTCTTCTCGGAAATTGATATCGTCTGCCGACATATTGACCAAATTGGTAAATACCTCATAGCATCTTGCTACCCCCTGAGAAATATCGTTCCATCCATTGGCAACGATAGAATTTTCTGCGGTCCAGGTATGCTGGTGCATCGCAATCCAGATGCCGTTATCGTACCAATCGGTCCCTCTGGTGGGAGTCACCATTTCATCAGTTGAAGATTCAGTTAACGCATATATATTTCGCTCACCATTCCATTGATACAATGGTGTATAAATCGGTTCTATAAAACCAGTTGTTAAAGTAGGGTCTTCTCTTAGTGCCTCAGCGGATTCAGCCAGGTATTCATTCCCTTTAGTAAAATTTATAATTTTAGGTTCTAAATCGGTACATGAAAACAGCGCTACCATAGCCAAAACTGTCGCTATATTTTTATTTGTTCTTATCATAGTTGTAGGCGTCTAATTAAAAATTAACACTAAACCCAATCAACAAAGTCGTTGGTCGTGGATAGGAGGTGTAGTCTATACCTGCCGAAGGAATACCTTCCAGTGCCTTATTGGTATTAACCTCAGGGTCGTATCCGCTGTAGTCTGTGATTACAAATAGATTTTGTCCTGTCACATATACTCTCGGGCTATTCATCCAGGTAATTTTCTCGTTAGGGATATTCCATCCGAAGGTGACATTGGATAACCGAATGAAAGAGGCGTCTTCCAAATATTTAGTAGACGGCGTACCTGCATCGCTCAGACTCCTTGGTGCATTCAGCTCATCATAAGTGATGTTTTTGGCCTGACCCAGCGAAGATTTATTGAACAAGGCATTGGCGGTATTGTTGTAAACCAAGTTTCCTTTTTTGGCATCAATAAAAATGCTAAAATCAAAAGCCTTGTACTTTACCGCATTGTTGATGCTAAAGTCAAAATCTGAATACGGGTTACCTACATAAGCCAATTCTCCATCGTTGGCGTAGATGGAAATCCCTTCACTGTCATAGCCTAAAAACTCTCTCAATTTAAAAGTTTGAGAAGGGTAGCCGTTTTCGAGTACCTGAACTGGTGTTGCAGTTAATCCAGGTCCATTGAGCTGCCCGGTTAAAATATTGTCAGCCGTAAAATCTTCCATTATATTGTCGATCATGGTAAAATTGACCGTGGTGGACCAATCCCATGCTGAGCTTTTCAACCAATTGACAGAGACCGAAGCTTCTATTCCTTTGTTGATCAGTACCGCGTCAATGTTTTGCCAACCAAATGGTACAATAGTAGGATCTGGCAGAGGCGTGTAGTATAGCAGATCTGTTGTTTTTCTATTGAAATAATCTAGTGTCCCTGAAATCCTATCTCCCCAAAGGCCAAAATCTAGTCCCACATTGATCTGTCTAGTGGACTCCCACTGAATCTCTCCGTTCTTGACTTGTTTGATTATAACCCCTCCAGTCGTATTATCTTTCTCATAGATCAAATCATAGATATAATCAGGAATCTCTTGGTTACCCGTTTCTCCATAACCAACTCTTAACTTCAGATTATTAATTACTCCATTGCCAGCCAAAAAACCTTCTTCTGACATTCTCCAACCCAACGCTGCTGATGGAAAATACCCATAGCGATTATCTGGACCAAATCTTGATGAACCGTCCATCCTAATTGAAGCAGTTGCCAAATATTTGTCTTTATAGTTGTAGTTCGCTCGTCCATAAAAAGATTGTAACTCGCTCAAAGTTCCACCAGAATACACACTTGGTATGATACTACCGTCAGTAGAACCAATATTATCTGTGGGAAGGGTAGCAGAAGTAACAAAACCCTGTGCCACCATGCTATGCCAGGAAGTTTCGAAATACTGATAGGAATAACCACCCATGATGGAAAATTGATGATCGCCTATTATTTTATCATATTGAAGATAGTCTTCCATTAGGTAGTTGATAGACTCATTGTGTCTAATCTCTCCATAGCCTTTCAACATAAAAAGCAGTTCCTTGTCAAAGTTGATCGCTCGATCTGAGGTAGTTTTATCTACTCCCAGATTGACATGGAAATTAAGCCCTTCAATAATTTTGAAATCGGTAGTGATGTTTCCCAATACGCGATCGGTTTTGGTTCGATCATTGATGAGGTCAATCATAGCCGTAGGGTTTCTCTCGGTGTCAGAAAACTGATAGTAGGAGCCGTCGTTATTTTTTACGGGCCATGTCGGATTAGCAGTCAGGGCGTTGTAAATCACATCTCCACCAAACCCACCGCCATCTCCAATGGGTGCATTGCGATCCTTTATGTTTGAGACAGTCAGATTTAAACCTACATTTAATCGATCCTCAATTAATGTTTGATTCAAGTTGATTCTGGCCGAAATCCTCTTCATAGATGAAGACTCAATGATCCCTTGCTGATCCATGTACCCAACAGATGCTCGATAGTTGCCGGCTTGTGATCCCCCTGATATGGAGACTCCGTGATTTTGAGAAATGGCTGGTCTGAATATCTGATCCTGCCAGTCTGTGCTCGCCCCATAGTCGTGCTCCAAATAACTCAAATTGCCTGTCTGAGCGGCCAATTGTGTCCTTGCACTTCTCCAATCTTTTGCAGAAAGAACGTCTATTTTCTTTCTTACTTGTGAAAGGCTGGCGTACCCAGAATAATTAATTGATGCACTTCCTGCTTTTCCTCTTTTAGTAGTAATCATAACTACACCGTTTGCTCCACGTGATCCGTAAATCGCTGTGGCCGAAGCATCCTTCAAAATGTCAATGCTTTCAATATCATTTGGGTTTAAAAAGTTCAGCGGATTTTTGGCCTGGGTTCCGCCTAAGTCCCCAGCTGTAGTGCCCGCAGGAGACACATCCGCTCCAGAAAGGGGCACTCCATCCACTACATATAATGGATCATTGCTACTTCTGATCGAACCATTACCTCTGATTTTCACAGATATAGCAGCTCCTGGCGCTCCGCTCGATTGTGTGATTTGCACTCCAGTAGCTCGTCCTTGGATCATTTCTAGTGGATTGGACACCACGCCCTTATTGAAACTTTCCTCTCCTAAGGCAGTCATGGCTCCCGTAATATCCTTTTTTTGCTGAGTGCCATAGCCTATAACTACAATTTCTTCCAATTGCTCGATATCTTCTTCCATAGCTAAGTTGATCACTGTGCGACTGCCTATTTCTATGGTTTGAGATTTATAACCCAGCGAACTGAAAACCAATATATTTTGTCCTTCTATTAGGGACAGGGAATACTTTCCTTCAAAATCAGTTACTGTGCCAGATGTAGTCCCTTCTACCAGGATACTTACTCCGGGGAGTGTTTCACCTTGTTCACCTGTTACTTGTCCCGATACGCTTTTTTCTTGTGCCTGAGCACTAAAAAAAACCAACATCAGAAGAGCCACTAGGAGAAGTTCATTTAGCGTAAACTTGTCTCTCATGTACATGCTTGTTTAAAAAGTCAAATAGTTTTTTTCGGAAATCCACACTTACCCTTGGTGGGTAAGTGTGGAAAGTACCTTACTCAGATTTTGGAACAAGTACCACTTTGTACCATCTATCAGATGTATTTGGATCAATCTCATTATCGATTGCATCACCGCCCCATCCCCAAGAGATAAGTTCTACTTTATCTTCAGCAATAGAAAGGATGCCATAGTTATGTTCGTCATGCACGTCATAATCAGAGAACTCAACCCCTGAAGTATAATGACCGATATAACCTCCAGCTCCTGCAGTAGCGAGAGTGTAGGTAAAGATAGTATCCTCACCAGACCATGTCTCTAGCTCAAAAGTAAAACTACCGTCTCTCCAAGCAGTTACATCATTTTCCATTCTTGTAATCAAATCTTCTCCATCGGCAGTACAGCCCTCGCCACTGACTTCGTCGAAGACCTTCCATTCCTTCCAAAGCGATCCATTGGTCTCTCTAGTAAATGCTCCCTCGGAAGTAAATGTGAATTCGTTATCGAACAGACAGGACCTACCCTCTACCTGATCAGCGAGATTGCCCCACCAAAGCTCAACGGCAGTATCTTCAAGTGAAAGACCATCATACCATACCCCAGCTGGGTTGCCGAAGCTTACGGCATTTTTTTGTGGAGCCAAAACCCAAGTCTTGCTGCTTCCACCAGTTAAGAGGGTCATAGGATCCTGACCAACTTCTTCTATAACAATCGTTTCTTCGGCTGTTTTATCTTCTACTGAATTACTGGCCGTCAGTACTACGGTGTATTCACCGGCTTCAGCATAGGTGTGAGAAGGGCTCTCTTCAGATGAAGACTCGCCATCACCAAAATCCCAACTGTAATCATCTGCGTTAAGCGTTTCATTGGTAAAGGCAACGTCATAATCCTCAATGGCATAACTGAATGACGCAATGATGGGTTCGGGAGTTTCCGTTCCGTCGCCATTGTCATCGTCACTACAACTCACTACAGTAAAGGCTAAAAGCATTAGCGCCACTGCATAACCTGGTAATTGTTTTAAATTCATAATAATAGATGTTTAGTTATATAATTTTTGTTTTGGTATTCGATCGGTGACGGGAGTGAGTTAATCACCCGACCGAAATGCTGAAACAATGTTATGATTTGCGAAAGCTGAAGAGGTGGAAATACGTGATCAATAAGTGGAATTTTGGGACAATCCTGTCAGTACACATCAAAATAGGCCTTTAAAGACAGGTATTTGTTTGCGCCTTGATAGCTCAAATTTTAATATGACACTTACTTTTTGTATGTTTATTGAAGTTTAGTCCTATTACCTAACCAACCAAATAGGCAAGTAACCGGCAACATACATGAGAAAAATTGGCTCCCGCTCGAAGGTTGGCATTGCATGGCCAACACTCTTATTGTTCTTATGCTACTTGAATACAGAAGCTCAGATCAGTAGGTTTTCGCATATCGGCGTATCAGAAGGTCTAAGTCATGGCTGGGCCAAATGCATAGAGAAAGATAATCAGGGTTATCTATGGGTTGGGACGGTCAACGGGCTCAATCGTTATGACGGGAATGAATTCAAGGTATTTAAGAATATCAAAAACTCCCCCAATACAATTAGTGACAATTTTATTCAGGCGATAGAATCAGATCAGCAGGGCAACATGTGGATTGGCACCTATAGCGGTGGACTCAATCGTTACGATCCACTGACGGAAACCTTCGTCTCCTACAGAAATGCCCCAAAAAAGCTCAACAGTATCAGTGATGATCGCATACATGCCATCACTCAAGATTCGAAAGGAAGATTATGGGTAGGCACTGCCCGAGGTCTCGACCTATACGATTATGAAAATGACCATTTCAATCCATATTATATGCTTGTCAAGGACAGGCCGAAATTTATTCGTGGTATTGTAGCCTGCATATACGAAGATCGGGATGACAATATATGGGTAGGTACTGACAGTGGCCTTTATAAAATCGATGCCGAAACCGGACGTTTTGTTGGTTTCTCTCATAACCCTAGCGATCGCTCCAGCCTTAGTCATCCTTATGTCACTTCCATTTATCAGGATGCTGCTTCAAACATCTGGGTAGGAACCTGGGGTGGAAGTGTCAATCTTTTTCATCCTGAGCAGGAAACATTTACGCGGATTGAAGAGGAAACCCTAAACCACACCAAACTTAGCCACAACAGTGTACTCTGCATGACTGGAGATCGAGATGGACATCTATTCATTGGTACAGAAGGTGGGGGGCTCAATGTACTTAATATTGTTGACCACAGTCTGGCAGTTTATCTTCCACGTGTGGGGGAGTTAAATGGGATTAACAGTAACTCGATACATTCCATCTACTCTGATGCCGAATCCGGGATAACCTGGATTGGATCCTATGGAGGTGGTTTGAATTTTTTCAGTAGATGGAACAAACCTTTTGCGCATTTCAAACAGGATCAGGATGAATTGAACAACAATAGCATTTTGTCCATTGCAGAGGCATCAGATGGCTTGATCTATGTAGGTACCGATGGCGGTGGGATCAACATAGTCAATCCCAAAACCAAACAAGTTGAGCAACTCACACATGATAATCTGGACGAAGGAAGCCTAATGAGCAATGCTGTATTGGCCTTAGAATTTGATGATGAACAAAACTTATGGGTGGGCACATTTGATGGTGGATTAGATTATTTACCCAAAGGGGCCAATCGATTCCAGCATTTTATTCCCGATCCTGAAGACCCCAACAGCATAAGCGACTCAGACGTCAGCTCCATTTGTATTGCAAAAAATGGAATAGTCTGGGCGGGTACTATGAATGGAGGCATTAGTCAATACAATCCTATCACACGTACATTTAATAATTTCAAGCATGTGCCAGGTAATGCAGCCAGTCTTACTGATAATTTCATTTCTCATATTTTTGAAGGGGCGAATGGCAAATTCTATATTCAGAATGGAAAAACTTTGGATGTGTTTGACTCCGAGACTTCTACCTTTTCCCGACTGGACAAATCCTTCGGGATGATCTTAAATACGCCCATTGCCTCATTGGAAGACAGCCGTGGTAATATTTGGGTAGGTACACGTGAGGGGTTATTCTTTTTTGACCTGAAGTCCATCAAATACAAAGAGTTTAACAAAACTAGTGGACTCCCTAATAATAGTATAACCGGAATACTGGAGGATCAATTCAGAAACTTATGGGTAAGTACAATGGGCGGATTGGTCAAAATGGAAGCAGCAGTGCAACATCAGGATACTGTTCGGATGCATACCTATACTAAAGAAGATGGTCTACAGGGCAATGATTTCAAAGACATGGCCTGTCATAAGGGTAAGGGTTCGATGCTTTATTTTGGTGGTCAAAACGGTTTCAACTTCTTTTATCCCGAAAAAATCCATCTGAATCCGGTTGTTCCTCAGGTACTATTTACTGGTTTTAGATTATTCAACAATAAGGTGGAATTTGGAGAATCAGAAATTTTAAAAAAGCCCCTCAACCAAACTCAAGTAATCCATCTGGACTATAAGCACAACGTATTCTCGTTTGAGTTTTCTGCACTCAATTACTGGCAACCGCAGAAAAATCAATATGCCTATATCATGAGAGG
This sequence comes from Reichenbachiella faecimaris, assembly GCF_900176375.1. Lineage (GTDB taxonomy): Bacteria > Bacteroidota > Bacteroidia > Cytophagales > Cyclobacteriaceae > Reichenbachiella > Reichenbachiella faecimaris. Next base: position 1,326,806 of record NZ_FWYF01000001.1, read on the forward strand.
GTTCGAAAAAAACTGGAATCATGTAGGCAACCAGAACAGCGCCACTTATACCAATCTAGACCCTGGGCACTATACCTTCAAAGTGAAAGCAGCCAACAATGATGGCATTTGGAACGAAACGGGAGAATCCATTGAGGTGATCATATCTCCTCCCTGGTGGAAAACTACCTGGTTTAGGTTTGCCACTATTTTCCTTCTTGCATTCACTATTGTTGCTTTCATCCGTATTCGACTTTATCAACTCAAGCAGCGTCAGAAAGAACTGACTAAGGAGGTTGAAGCAAGAACTATCGAAATACGATCCATCAATGAATTGCTGAAAAGCAGAAATGAAGAGATCGGAATAAAGAACGACAGGCTCACTGACAACAACAAGAAATTAATCGACCAAAATGGCGAACTCGAAAGACAGGCTATTAAAATTCAATCCCTCTTAGGGGAAATACAGGAACTCAATGAGCTAAAACTACGCTTCTTTACGAATATTTCTCATGAGTTAAGAACACCCCTTACGCTGATCATAGGCCCTCTAGAAAAACTCATTTCGACCTATGAGAATAAGAACCGATCTCAGAAAGAATTTGGTGTGATGCATCGCAACGCCCTTAAGCTACTTAGACTCATCAACCAGTTACTTGATTTTAGAAAAATAGAATCGGGCAACATACAGCTTCAAGCGCAGAAAAATGACATCATTAGCTGTATTCAGGAAGTGTTTGACACTTTTAAGTTCATGGCTGAAAGAAAAAGAATCAAATACAGATTTGAGTCCGAATACCAACATTATGACCTGTGGTTTGATCAGGAAAAAATGGAAAAAATTCTTACCAACCTGCTTTCAAATGCTTTCAAGTATACCTCAGAAGGGCATGTTCTGGTAAAGCTAGCCATGAGCGAAGATGAAAAGGCTATGATATTATCGATTTCAGATACAGGAAGAGGCATTCCAGCTGATCAACTGCCTAAAGTTTTCGACCTCTACTATCAGGCCAATAATGCTTCGAATCTAAATCAGGCAGGTTCAGGTATTGGACTGGCACTCATCAAACAGTATATTGACCTACACCACGGCAAAATAGAACTGACCAGCCAAATTGATCAAGGATCTTGTTTTAGAGCCCATTTCCCAATTGGAAGCGGACATTTGGATGCTTCTGAAATTGTGACCGCAGATGTCGAAGATAGGATCATGATACAGTCTTCAATCCCTGAAACCGAATCATATTCGGAAGAACGTGAGGTTCCGTTTGATCAGCTATCCGATATACCACTGGGTGAAAAACCCATGCTACTGATTGTAGAAGACAATGCAGACATCAGAGACTATATTAGAAACTCGATGGATCAGGACTTTCAGGTTTCAGAAGCTTCTAATGGTGTCATGGGATTGGAGAAAGCATTGGAAATCACTCCTGACCTGATCATCAGTGATGTGATGATGCCTGAGATGAATGGGTTTATGATGTGTCAGAAACTAAAAGAGGACGAACAAACCAATCACATCCCTATTGTGCTGTTAACTGCCTATTCTGGTGAAGAAAAACAGTGGGAAGGCTTCAAATCCGGAGCTGACGACTATATAACCAAACCATTTAACATCAAAATCCTCCAGCAAAAGCTGAAAAATATAACGCATACGCGCGAGCAACTGATCCAGAAATTCAATCAATCGACCTCTTTGGATATTCAAAATCTATCACCAAAGGAAACAGATCAAAAATTCCTTAAAAAGGCTATAGATGTCATTAATGAAAATCTGGATGATGCCAACCTAAGTGTGGATGATTTTAGTGACCATTTTAATATGAGCCGACGCAATTTGCTTAGAAAGCTTAAAGCGATTACTGGCTTATCGGTTAGCGAGTTTATAAAAAGTATCCGTCTTAAAAAGAGCATATCCTACATCAATACCAGCGATATGAATATTTCCGAAATCGCTTATGCCGTTGGGTTTAGTGATCCCAAATACTTCAGCAAATGTTTTAAAAGTCAATTTGGTAAATCACCCAAAGAATACAAAGAACCGGATAATTTCAGCTCCAGTTCTGGTTATCTAAAGACTACCAAGCTGGTCGATTGATGACCCTCTAAAATAGCCCTTGGTTCCAGAGGAAAAGCCTCACGAGATTGACAATCTCTAAACCTTTTTGGTTGTGAAATCAACCTCAAGAGCAATCCATGTAAAGGCTCAGCATTCCCCTTCATGTTGAAGTTTAGGACTGACCTCATTCTGAAGAACGGTTTTGTTTCTTAGTAAGAAAAAGATGAATTCATCTTTCCTACTAATTTAAAAAGCAAAGAACCTGACAACTTACCCAATTGTCAGGCCTTACCTAAAACTAAACTCTGTTACAAGTTGAGGGCAGGATTTGCACATGTCACCTACCCTCAATTTCTACCTAGTTAATTATTGTTTCTAGTTCTCTCTGGTCTTAAATTTTTGGCTGCTGGCCCCTTTAGATCTGCCCTATTACTCCTTAAAATTGGAGTCGCTTCGCTCTCTGCTTCCCAGACTTTTACGTTTTTCGCAGCTGGCCCTTTTTTTAGTCTATTCAGTTTTAAAGAGACCACTACTACGTGCTCATTGGTGTTTTCCCAAGGCTTAGAATTTTTGGCTGCTGGCCCCATGAGCCAACTCTTTTGAGCCATTGTATTCGCTGTAAATAATACACTAAGTATGAGTGTTAAAAAAATGTACTTCTTCATAATTCTTTTATTTTGGATTCTTGTTTTCAAAAATTCTTAAATTTTAATATCGGTCAGGAAAAGCTTTTTTCGTTGTGATATGCCACGTCTATCCCTTTGATTTCGACTTCCGCCTCTACTCTTACTCCTCTGGTGAGAAGTTTGGTAAATCTGTAAACAACATAAGTACCAAGCAGGGAAAAGAATATGGTAGCCAATACAGCCAAGAGCTGCGCCACAAACTGGTATGGGTTGCCATAAAATAAACCTGCTTCGCCATTGATCATGGGATTGGCGAAAAGCCCTGTGGCGAGAGATCCCCAAATCCCAACAACGCCGTGAATACCGAACACATCTAGTGTATCGTCATATTTCAAAGCTTTTTTCAAGTGAACTACACTATAATATCCAATCAACCCAGAAACAAGACCAATAATCAAAGCACCATCCACGCCCACATATCCTGCAGCAGGCGTAATGCCCACCAGACCTGATATAGCACCAGTGGCTAACCCAATGATTGACGGTTTTCCTTTTTGCTGCCATTCGATTGCCATCCAAGCGATTCCACCTAGACAAGCAGCCACATTAGTTACCAATAAAGCATTGGCTGCTACTCCATCTGCGGCCAGCTGACTGCCAGCATTGAAACCAAACCATCCGAACCAAAGCAATGCCGATCCGAGAATATTGAGTTTTGCAGAAGATGGATCCTCCGCAGTCTGTTGCTTTCTTTTTCCTAATAAAAGAGCCAAAAGCAAGCCAGCTATTCCTGCATTCACATGTATAACCGTGCCTCCCGCAAAATCTAGTTCACCAAGACTACTTAGGAACCCATCTCCCCAGATCATCCGGGTCAGTGGTGCATATACACATAACACCCAAAGAGTGGAAAAGATAAGCCAACTGCTGAATTTGAATCGGCCAACTATGGATCCACATATAATTGCCACTGCGATCGCTGCGAATACGCCTTGAAAAGCTACAAAAACTAGCTCTGGAATCGTCCCTACCAAATCTGAAGGTGATATATTTTTCAGAAATGCAACTTCCAACGAGCCAAAAACTGGATGTCCATTAGGGCCAAAAGCAATACTATAACCCGCCACTACCCAAGCGAGTGTGGCCAAACAAAAAGCCACATAGCTCATTCCTACCGTATTGATAGTATTTTTCTTATTTGATAATCCTCCATAAAATAACGCCAAACCTGCTGGCGTCATAAGCATGACAAGTGCCGTGGAGATGAGCACCCATGCGGTATTTCCTGTATCCATCATGATATTAATTTTCTAGTATTGGCGTATGGGCTATCCTGCTCTTGTGTGCTTTGATAGCCTTATCCAATAGGATTTCTATTTCTTTGTTTTTAAATCTTTTTGCATCATCAAGAGGTGTATTTCCCCATCGATCCTTGGGAGTCAAATGAATCTTCTTTTTAATCAGATATTTGACTACTTCCATCTGCCCTTCACAAGCTGCCAAATGCAAGGGTGTGCGTCCATCATAATCTGCCACATCAGGGCTCACCCCTTCGGCTTCCAATCGGAATATTTCATCCATATCCCCATGACTAGCAGACCAGATCAATTCCATTACTTTTGAAGCAATCAGTTCATTCTCTCTTTTTCGCGGATTTACTTTAGCCGAATGGCCAGTCAAGGAATCGTATTGATGAAAGCTAAAATGTTCAACCAAACGCTCACAAAACTCCACGCCCCGTACGCTGTTTCCTACTTCGTCCAGCCTAGGCGACCAGATGCTGATACCCATTAGGTTTGGAATGACCAACATCAAAGCCCCTGACACACCACTTTTAGCTGGCAGGCCAATTTTAAAGGCGAATTCGCCAGAGAAATCATACATCCCACAGCTGAGCATGAGTGATAGACAATTTTGAACCGTTGAGGACTGAAAAATGGTATCTCCTGTCAATGGGTTTGTTCCGGCGTTGGCCAATGTGGCCGCCGCAACTGACAGATCGTAAGCATTAGACTCTATAGAACAACACTGAAAGTAGAATTCTAAGGTCTCAGTCAAGTTTGTATTTTCGGGAAAAGCATTTTTTTCCCTCATGAAATACGCCAAAGCAAAATTCCTATCTGCCGTTTGTCGTTCTGAGAGATATACAGAATTATTAAAACTAACATCTTTGCCTCCACATAGGGCTTTCCATGTTTTGCTCACCTTATCAAAGCGGTCTGCTATATTATTCTTGCGATCAATCAAAGAGCAGCTCATCATTGCACCAGCATTTATCATAGGATTATGCGGAAGGCCTCTTGAATTCAGTGCCAATTCATTGAATGACTGACCGCTGGGCTCTCGACCTACATGATTGTGCACTACATCTGCACCTAGCTCCTCTAGTGCTAGGCAATAATTGATTGGCTTACAAGAGGATTGCAAACAATAATTCACACCTGAATCACCAATAGAAAATCGCTGGCCGTCTACTGTGCAAACGGAAATAGCAAATTGATCTGGATTTACGCGTGCTAATTGAGGAATGTAATCAGCTACTTTTCCAGATTTGTTCTTCAGTGTTTTAAGGTAAATCGTTCTGATCTGCTCACAGAATGACTCAAAATCAGGAATTACTGCATTCTCTGTCAATGATTTTTTGACCAGCGCGTTTTGCTTCAAAATTTCATTGAACTCGGTTTGAGATATTCCGGTAATTCCCTTACCATTCTTATGTAATTTGAAGTCATTCAGCAGCTCCTTGATCCTTGGGTCGTCAGATAAAATGCCTGTGCGAGCCAGCTGATCTAAGAATTTGTCGTGTTCAATCGACTTCTTCTTACCTTGATCCAATATATTGAATAGAGAATCTGCCTCATTATTTATAATCTGAGTGGTTGTTATCATAGCAATTGATTTAGTTTTAAAAAGAGAAAGAAGGGGGTAATTTTCATTACCCCCACTTAGCTGATTGATCAGACCTTCGTCTAAACCATAACCTCTTCTGGAACCGTATTCAATATTTTCGCTGTAACTCGATAAGGACATGCATTGGACGCTGGACGTCTGTCTTCCAGATAGCCTACCCATCCATCTTCTACCGTTGAGATTGGAATACGAATGGATGCTCCTCTATCACTTACACCATATGAAAAACGGTCGATAGACTGCGTTTCATGAAGACCTGTAAGTCTTTCGTTGTTCATAGAGCCATATTCAGCGATATGATCCGCATGAGAAGCTTCCAAACTGTCCAAAATCATTTTAAAGTATTCTTCTCCTCCTGTGGTTCTCATGATTTCGTTAGAAAAGTTCGTATGCATACCCGAACCATTCCAATCACCCTTTACAGGCTTAGGATGCAATTCGATTTTCACGTCATACTTTTCAGCTACTCTAAAAAGCAAGAAACGCGCTAGCCATAAATCATCTGAAGCACTTTTTGCTCCTTTGCCCAATAACTGGAATTCCCATTGTCCCAGCATTACCTCTGCATTCACACCAGTGATGCTGAGTCCACAGTTTAGACACAAATTCAGGTGTTCTTCTACAAAGTCCCTTGCCACTACATTCTCGCTACCAATTCCACAGTAGTATTTGCCCTGTGGCTCTGGATACCCATCCTCAGGAAAACCTAGAGGCATTCCGTTGTGCATAATGACATACTCTTGCTCAAAGCCAAACCAGAAATCTTTGACATCCTGATAGGTTGCTCTCTTGTTACTTTTGTGCGGTGTTCCGTCAGGATTTAACACTTCACACATGACTAGATAACCATTGATGCGTGCTGGATCTTTCCATACTTTTACAGGTTTCAATACGCAATCTGAAGAACTTCCTTCTGCTTGTTTGGTCGAACTTCCGTCGTAAGACCAAAGTGATAGATTGTCTACAGACGGTACTTCGTCTGAGACCACGATTTTTGTTTTACTTCTGATGTTGGCTTCTGGTTCATAACCATCTAGCCAGATGTACTCACACTTATAGATTTCCATTTTTGAATTGTTTTGTTTGCAAATAGTTTTCTCAAGAAAGCGCTGTTTATTTCTTTGTCAAGTTGTACTATTCGATATTATTTTTGGATAATTAGTTGTTGTGATCCGAATGCAAAAGTATATGAGGGTACTTACGTGTTGTTAGCACAAATCCGGCAAATAAGATCAAATTCCCGACACCCTGGCCTGTTACAATTCCGTCGCGCTAACACTATTCCGACAAGAAATAGTCCAATTAATTGACAGAATCGTCCAGTAAGCTGTCTACTTCGACGAGTGATATTTTAAAAAAAGAAGGGTGCGACCCATACCAGCCACACCCTTACACTTCTAAGCGATTTTAGAAGCTTTCTAATCAGCATCTTTATACTTAATGTTTGATAATCTGCTCTGCAGACAAGCCTTTTTCATTTCGAATCATTAATAGATAGGTTCCCGGATTTAGATCGTTTAAATCAAATTCCAGATCATTGCCTACAGATTCATTAGTTACTCTTACGCCCTTAAGGTCGATCAGATAGGCCTTTACCTTTTCTGTGGTTTTTACGTGCAAAACACTGCGCGTAGGGTTTGGGAAAATTTCCCAATCATCCTGCATTGGTTCAATACCTAAAACTGTTTCTTCTCCTTCTTCCTCGTCTTCGTCTTCCTCGTCTTCCTTGTCTTCTTCTTCGTCGTCTGCAACTTGGCTTACGGAAACGAGCCAGTCCTGAGTGGTCCCATCTTCTGCTGTGACGGTGTAAGTCACCTGATTGGTAAAGTCAACGACAGCATTACTTACTGGAGAGCTAGTAGCTCCAGCTGATAAGGTGACCGTAGGAGATAATGCTGAAAGGTTCGCTGCTGAACCCACTTCGATAGCAATGCTAAGCGCATCTGCATCAATACTTGCCACGCCCGTTTGCTCAGTCAAAACAAAACCAATAACGTCAGTGGCATTACTCAGAACTACCTCATCTACATCTGTCAAATTGATTTCGACGCTCGTACTTGCTGTTTTGACCGGATTCAAATTATCGCTTACCACCACAGTAAGTTCAAACTTCGACTTCGTTTCAAAATCCAATGCGGATGAAGTGTTAACCTCTATCTCTCCATTGTTATTGATTCGGAAGGCATTGCCTGTGTTTCCCGCCGTGATCATATAGGATAGAGTTTGAAAAGTATCTTCATCTGTACTGGTAATGATCGCTGCTATAGTACCTGCCACTGCATTTTCATCCAAGGCATTGATATCAACATTAGAAATGACTGGTTCAAATTCATTGACATCGTTGATTGAAATCGTCACCGTTTCTACTGTTTGCAGAGATCCTATCCCTTCATCAGTAATTCTTACCTCAAGCACAATCTCCTGAACACTCTCATAGTCTAGGCTAAACGACCCACCAGCAGCACCAGCTGCCCTAAAAAGCACCTGAGATGACGCTAAACTTAACTCCCCCGTCTCAAAGTCCAGGGAAAGAAATCCCTCCTCGCCGACAGACAAAATTTCAAAAGAACCGATACCATCTGAATCGTCAGAACTCAAAATAGCGATTACGGTACCCTCTGGAGAATTTTCATCTATTGCAAATTCCTTAGCAAGCAAGCTTGGGAATTGATTGACAAATACGAAGATCTCTGCTGTGACAATCTTTGATAAGCTTCCATCGCTCACCTCTATTCCCAATTCGTACTTGGGTGTACTTTCTACATTGATTAGGCTGGCGTCTGCTACAGTGCCTACGCCAGTATTCGCATCCACAGCAAATACACCATTAGCATTTCCTGATATAATCGTAAAAGTCAGCTCATCATTTTCTGGATCGGTGGCAAGCAGTGTGCCCAACACATAGCCATTTTGCACAAAGGCACTCATACTCAAACTCATATCCTGAGCTATTGGCGCTTCGTTGACATTGGTCAGATTGATCGTAATAGATTCTTCTACAGACAAACTGCCCTGACTATCATCGGTTGCTTGCACGATGAGCCCAAAAGACGATTGTGTTTCAAAGTCCAATGCACTTTCATCAATAACCTGAATCTGTCCATCCGTTCTTATGGAGAATATACTCGCACCATTGCCCCCTACAATAGAGAAGCTAATATCATCCCCATCGCTGTCGGAAGCATCTACTATACCTACTTCCGTACCATTGGCTGCATTTTCATCTATTGTGAATATAGCCGATATAATCTGTGGAGCCGCATTTTTGAATACTCTCATCGGAACATCTGTATCTCCCGTAAGCTCGGGCGTACCATCATCTGTCACCGCTACTACCAGGGTGATATTTGTGTCATTGTCCAGTGCCTCCAATGCCACGCTGTTGACCACTGTGATTTCTCCAGAAGCGGCATCTATGTTAAAAATACCATCGTCATTTCCCGCAGTGATCGCAAAAGTATGTGTCTGCCCAGCGTCTTGATCCTGAAAAGTCATGGTTCTAATAACAGAGCCATTTGGCAGGAAACCACTGATATTGATATCAAGTGGGATGCTCAATACTGGTGCTTCATTCATGTCATTGAGCGTGATGGTAACAATAGCCGTACTGGCTAAGGGTAAATTTGCATCGTCATCTTGCACCTTCACCTGGAGCTCGAAAACCGACTGTTCTTCAAAATTTAATACTGTTTCATCATTCACGGTGATTTGGCCAGAACCACTTATAGCAAAGGCATTGTTAACATTGCCATCTACAATAGAGAAAATGATCCCGTCATCGTCGCTGGCTATAACTTGCATTGCTACTGTGTCATTAATTGTGTTTTCGTCTAGTGAAGTACTCTGGTTAGCAATGACCGGAAACTCATTGTCTATGATATCTATGGTGACTGTACCTGTAGACGTGAGTGACCCAGGCCCCTGATCTGCGGCCTGCACGGTAAGTTCAAAACTGGTAGTCGCTGATGATTGAAGTGCAGACTCATCTGTCACAGTAATCAGTCCAGTATTTTCATCTATAGTAAAGATACCCTCATCATTTCCCGATACAATACTCAACAACTGATCGTGATCTTCTTCATCATCAACAGAAACGCGCTCTACTTCACTGCCGTTGAGCGCAAAGCGACTCAATGAAACTGTGGTAGAACTAACACCGGCTGCGGTGTTAGGCCCGTCCTTGATGAGGATAGTGAATGTACCTTCGCTGTTTATTTCATTCCAGAGCTGTAGGTAGTAATCCGTATTCGGTTCTACCACCATACTGAAGGTGCCATCAGATTCACAAATACTGATACCTTCCCCTCCACATTCATCATACGCTTCAATTTGCATGTAAGAAGCTGCCTCCAATGGCCCTGTAGCATCTGTATCTATTAACTCCAGAGTTATGGACACCTCTACATTAGATCCAGAATTGAATTGATACCAAACGTCATTGATATTGGCATAAGGATCACAATCATTATAATCTGTAAAGATCGTGGCGTTGGCATTCGTACCCGAAGAGGGAGTACCTTCTACTTCCGCAAAGACGGTCAGCTGCTCAGCTTCATTACAGTTGTCGTTGGCAGGAGGCGGAATGGTAGGCTGACTGCTCACTGTCATATCAAACTCACCACTATCACTATCATATCCATCTACCAAAACATAATATTCATGCCCCTCTAGAGAATTGAATTTCACGGTGGATCGATTGCCTGAGCATTCATCATCATCATCATTACCTGCTAAACAATCTAATCCTGTTGAACAAGACCCAGCATACACACTGATGCTGGTATCAAAGTCGGCAAAATCACATGTGCTTAGCTTAATTGTTTCTCCATTACCTACTATTCGATACCAGACCCCTACTGAAGCACCCTGTTCATCAGTTTCGTCCACAAAATTAGATCCACAAGCAGGGGCCACAGCAGCATCGTTAGTCGCAAATGTTGTATTGCCAGATACGGTCTGTCCTACAGCTACTGTGATAGCCTCTGAGCAAAAGTCATTACACAGTTCACCTGCACCTTCAATGATCCAATTAAAAAGTGTTTCCAACTTATTAATTGCGTCTCCTGCACCACAATAAATTAATCCATCTGCGCCTAGTACGATATCACTTTGCACTTCCTGGTTAGACCACCCAATGAGGGTATTAGAGAAATTGTCACGAGATATTGCGGCTCCATCAAAAACTGCCAACATATTCCCCACTGAAGTGACATCCAAATTTCCCAAGTTTTGGTTGAAAGAAATAGCATCCTGAAACATCCCCCTCATATTGGTGGCAGATTCAAGTTCCCAGCTTGAAATATCTATATTAAAAGCATTGGCACGCTGAAACATGAACGACAAATTCTGAACATTCCTTACATCCCAATCACTAATATCTTGATTAAAAGCATCAGCATCTACGAACATGCCCTGCATATTCTCTACCAAACCTACTTCCCAGTCACTGATGTCCTGATTAAAAGTGCTGGCACGAATAAACATATCTCTCATATTGGTAGCTGAAACTACTTTCCACTCGCTTATGTCACTATTGAAACGGGTAGCGTCTGCAAATAATCCCTGCATGTTCTTGACATGGCTCACATCCCAGTGGTTCAAGTCATCATTGAAAAACTCCGCCCCTCCAAACATGACTTCCATAGTCTCTATCTGACTAAGATCAGGTGCGTCCGTAGCACTAAATCCCGTTCCGGGCCAGTCAGAAAAACTTCTGTTCATACTGAGCCACACAATATCCCCCCATTGCACTACATCTAGAAGTTGTGCTTTGGTATAGCCAAAAAAGCGAGGAAACTTACCACTGATCTGAAGTCGGTACCTGCCAGGTGTAGGTATTGAAATAACCAAGTCATCTCCCTCTGTCGTAAAATGGGAACCATCGTCTATCACATTGATGATCACCTGACCAGACTCATCTATTTGATCAAAGGAATATTGAAAATCATACGTGTCGTCAAAGCTTTCAGTGTCATTACACGGAAGTTTAAAATCATCCGTAGAAGAAAACTCCCACGTGGTGATGAATGGCTCAGTCTGTGCCTGCACCATAAATGGTCGGATAGACAATCCAAATAATATGCATGCGAGTAATCGGAGTTGCTTTGTCATAATTCTTAGTGATTAAATAGCTCTATTTATTTTTATAATTATTTCAATAATTAATAGAAGCAAAATTAGATTTCTTGTCTATCGAGCAACTAGCACAAATCCGGCAAATACCATAAAGATTCCGACAGACAGAATCACATGAAGAATCTGATGGTATTTTTCTAACAAAATTGAATTGACTATCAGGAATGGGTATCTAGAGAGCCTCTAGCCCTGATTACTAAGAGCGATAAATTGCTGCTCTTCGTCATGAGCTTTCTGAATGATCAGAAAACTCATGAGAAGAATGATATGAACGGTGCTTTTCATATCAGCTATAAAAAAGGTGTATACAGATTGATTAAAAAGGATATTCGTGATCCTAAACAAAAAGGAAGCGACCGAACCGCTGAACTGAGTGCCTGTCCGGTCGCTAGCTACTTTGCTATGTTAATCATTACAAATGTAGATAGCAGGACATCCTAGCACTAGCACAAATCCGGCGTATCTCATAACATTCCCGACAGGGATTTGGTGAATCGAAAACAAATAATACTGACGGTACAACAGTAAAAAAGGCAACTGGAAAACCAGTCGCCTTTAACCCCTCATTATACTACCAACTCTAGAGTGAGTTGGCAACCTTAACTCTAACCTAATTTCTTTGGGCGATTATGAAAAGAAGACTAGAATACCATTTCTTACATGATTTCCAGCCGTCTTTGTTGTTGTGAATAGTCTTTTATATTATATAACACAAAGCTAAAAATGACCTTACCTCTTCACTAGTACTTTTCCGGTAAAACCAAGCACATTTCCGACAGGCACAGATTGTTAATTCTCTTTTCTGATCTTTTGAAAAATGATACCTTGTGATCCTTCAATGACAAGTACATAAATACCTGGCTTTACTGTTTGTAAATTCATTTTCAAATGGTTTCCTTTCTGCATTGGTATGACCTGATGTCCGCCAAGATTCACCAATTGAACCTCCACATTTTCTGTAGTCTTTATATGTAAAAAATCATGTGCTGGATTAGGAAAAATGCTCCATTTTTTGTTTGGCTCATCAAATCCTAATATTTCATCATTTTGTTCATCAGTATCTCCTTCTTCTTCCGTGCAGGCCGTTGAATCCGCTCCATCATCATTTATGATCCAATTGTATTCGTTGGTCAGTATCGCTCTGCCATTGTCAGCATCATTGCAATAGCTGAGACCTTCAGCACCCAATTCTACTTCGCTCTGAACCTCCTGCTCTGACCAATTCATTAATATTTGACCGTAGTTCTGTATGGACAAACCAGACCCATTAAGCATGGCTTTCATATTGGTAGCAGATGTCACATCCCAACTAGCTAGGTTTTGATCAAATGAGCTTGCATTTTCGAACATACCCTGAAAATTGGTTATTGACGAAGTTTCCCATTCCGAAATATCCTGATTGAAAGACTCGGCTCTTTGAAACATAAAGGCCATGTTTTCCACTTTATCCACCTTCCATGAACTTATATCCGCATTGAAAGCTGTAGCCCCAATGAACATTCCATTTACGGTAGTGACCGAACTAACATTCCAGGTGCCTATGTTTTGATTGAAAGAACTGGCTCCATTAAATGTACCTGACATTTTTGTTACCTGACTAACGTCCCAGCTACTGATGTCTTGATTAAAAGTGTTGGCTCTTTTGAACATATTTCTCATTTCGCGTACCCGACTTACATCCCAGCTGCTAATGTTTCCATTAAATGATGTTGCACCTTCAAATACTTCATTCATTCGAATGACTTTACCAACGTTCCATTCACTAATATCTTCATCAAAGTTTGGCGCATCCCTAAACATTCCACTCATGTTGGTAACCAAACGTGTAATGGGCACATCACTTGCGGTAAATCCTGTACCTTGCCATTCAGAAAACATTCCTGTCATCTCTATCCAAAATACATGCCCCCAATGGGTAAGGTCAATTAACTTATCAACAGGATAACCTTCTTTCAGATGTGGGAAGTCTCCCAAAATTTTCAGCTCATATTCGCCAGCAGTACTCAGAGTGGTTGAAAAATCACCATCTACTGAAGTATGTGTATCTGCCTCTAGGGTATCTCCGGCCAAAACCCAGGCATACTCAAAATCATAATCGTAGCCAGTATTTAATGGGAGCGTAATGGTCTCTCCTGCTTCTACTTGCCAAACTGTAGTAAATGGGCTGAGTATTTGAGCACTAACCGTCCAGTCCTGACTTTCTCCCCTCGAATTAGTGACTGTGTAGGTTACTGGCCCACTAAAATCCAAAGTGACTTCGCTTTCTGGAGAAATCTGAGATTCGGGAGCCACATGAATCACAGGCTGAAGCGAACTAAGATCTGTTCCCTTTTCCATCAAAATCAAAACTGTTTGGCTCTCCACATCAATGATGGCTGGCTCTGTTTGTTTTGATAGTTCAAAACCTATAATACTTAAATCGGTCGATAAATAACTCCGACGATTGGCATAAATGGCACTAATCAAACTATACTGCCCGTCTGTAAAGCTATCTGTACAATCTGCACGCATGTAACTCATGATATTATTGGTATGTGGAGCAAATGCATCTCCATTTTCGTCAGTGGCCGTTCCGGTATACTCGCAGCTGGGATTAACGTTGTTTTGTAAGGACTCCCGATCTGCAGGTGTGTCACATAGTTGATCCCCTGCCCCTTCGCAATTGGGCGGGAGTGTGCCATTCGATGATCCACCCGGCCGCACAACTAACTCATCGCCCGAACCATTTTCGAAAGTATGTCTAATACTAAAATAATGAGCCAATTCATGTGAGAATACCTTGTCCACCCCCATACATGAATTCTTCATTAAAATCATATCTTCTGCACCAGGAGCAGTACTATGCCCACAAAGCGCTTGTCCAAATCGGGTTAAAGTGTTCACCATGTAGACATTGATGGTCTGTGGCCTATGGAAGTTTTCATAAATGGGGGTCCGTTCCGTACCCACATCAAGATTGTAAAACGTATTTGAGTCTATATATACAAATTCGCTTACAAAAAAAGACAGCCCTGCATTACTATAGAGGTCGTTGACTTCTTGGATTCCAGAATTTACTTTTTGCTCGCTTACGCCACCTGTACCGTCGCTTTTCCTAACAATAATTACTGTGACGGCCAGACTTATTGGTTCGTCGGTTTTAATCCTGGCATTAGGATTTGAGTTTACTTGTTTCGCAAGGCGATTATATACCTCTTGTTCCTCAGGTGTAAGCGCCGGTGAGTAACATCCATATTCCTGTGCGTGAACTTTGAATATTAGCAAACAAAATAAAAAGCTCACAATTATCAGTTTATTAATCATGTCGATGTTGGTCTAAGTTGAAAGCTGGAAAGGCTTATTATGAAAAAACGACTGGTATACCCTCTGCTAGAGTAACCAATCGTTCTATCCATTGTTATGATTATTGCTTTCACAAAAGTATTCTGACCTTCTCTTTTTGACTATCATAAAACCGACGAATACTGCTATTGTTCCGACTAAAACATGTAAAAATCCGACATTGGAGGATTGCTGTCAATTCCATAAAACAAAGAATGAGCATTGATCAACTCAATGCTCATTCGCACTATTTACTTGAACCGAATATTGCTACTCTGTCTATTCAGCTGCAGCAATATTTTTATTTACGATAGGCCAAACGCCTGGGCTAGGCACACTTACTCCTTTTGTATCCCCTCTTTCAGTGTCTTGGCCGTAGTAGTACAAAGGCCATCCTTTATAAGTCACTTGACTCTCTCCAAATACATCGATTGTACCAAAATCAGCCATATCAATAGATGATACGACAGCATCCAGTTCTTTAGTATATACTGGCCATACGCCATCATTAGAAAAGTCGCTGGCTGTAAAGTTGTTGGTGTCTTTAGAATCGCTAGCGAAAGTGTAAATGGTTCGTCCTTGTGAATTCACAAAATAAGCGGTTGAGCCGTCTCCTTCTGCATAGTCAGAGGTGTAGTTTTTACCGTCATTACCCACAAGCTGAGCATTGGCATACATGATAGTATAATTGGGCTTAGCCACAAACCATACGCCACCAATTGCCTCACCAGATGTGTTGTTAGCTGCTTCCAATTCTCCATCGCCAGCAGGGGCATAGTAATAAAGCGGCCAGCCCTTGTATGTGGTCTGCTTAGCACCATTGGCATGAGTAATTACTCCAAAATCAGCGCTTTCTAATCCTGAACTTATTTCCGCTTCCTTTGCATAAAAAATAGGCCAGCTATCCAAACACCCTTCTGTACAATTGCTACTTCCAGCTACATCTTTAGCAAAAACATATAGCGTAACCCCATTCGCATCCGTAAGGACGTCACCTAAAGTGGCGTCGTTGTATAACTTGATCATCGAGTTGGCTTCTACTGAAGGCTCATCATTTTCATCGTCTCCACACGCTGAGAAGGTAATTAATGCTGCCAACAGCAGCATGGCATTCATGTGGTTAAATAGATTTTTCATTGATTTTTAATTTTAAAATGGTTGTTATTGATTTATTTCATCGACTTGTGTTTGAATTAGACATAGCATACCCCTTGTGAGTATGAAATCACCTCGTCTACATCAAGTCTTAGAAAGCGCGTTTTTTTTAATTCACCTGAAAGGTTCTTGAGATGTTGAATCCAAAATGGATCTCTCCATCAAAGAAATCATTGGTTGTTTCAGTGATAAATCCTTTGGGCACCATAGCGGTGGCATTTGTAAACTGAAGCTGGAATACGTGGCCTCCAGTTTCAATATCAAACCCAATGGCTATGGCATTTGTAGTTCCTTCATTCAACTGCTGAAATTGATAGTAATATTCTCCACACAGCGCTACGCGCTGAGACAATTTGATCCGACCACCTACACCTAAGGCAAAAATATCATTATTCAGCTCTCCCTCTTGGATCAGGTTTCTATGTACCCATGAGGGCATCAACTGCAGCGAGATGCCATTACCAAACTTGCGAGCGATCAGCAGTTGATTGGTATTAGCCAGTTTGTCTTGAAAGCTCAAGTCTTGATCTGGAGATTTTAAGGTTCGGATCGCAGCAGCGCTTAACCAGGTCACAGATAGTGGCATGGTCTTGCTGCCAGTCGACTGCCTAAGCAAACGATACTTCACAAAACCGTCATAGGTTTTTTCGAAAGAACTACGTCCTAAGCCAAAGTATAGTCGATCAGTTACAGCATATTCTAACCCAATACGAATAGACGCTTGATCTAGCCCGAACAGCTCATAAGTACCGCCGTCGATGGTGCCGAAGCGGTGAGAGATCATGAAATCCATAACTCCCTTTTTTCTGGTTTCAATAGAATGACCGTTGATCACACGGGTCCCTTTGAAAGTCGCTTCGATCCATGTCGTCTCATCTGCTTGTTCTTCTTCCAAACTAGCCAACAAATCATCTTGCGCAGCAAGAGTCATAGAAAAGACAAGAAATGAAAGTGTTATCACTAATGGTCTCATAGTCGTCATTTTTTGAAATTAAAGGCTGCCTTAACCTCAACCACCTCTGCAATATTTTTGATCACCAGCTTTGGTATGTCAATGTCATGATCTGCGATTGAAATAGAAAATTCCGTAGCGGCCTTTAGCGATGAAGGGAAAATTTCAAATTTCACTACAGTAGTCAAAGGTTTGCTCACGCCATGGATTTCCATTTCTCCCTCGGCCTCAGCTTCAAAAGTTCCTTCTTTTGAAAAGTTTAGATTGGCGAAATTCTTTATCACTCCTTTGAAAGTTGCCTTTGGGAATTGCTCAGATTCCAGATAGTTCTCATTAAAGTGCTCTTCCATCAAACTCTTATCAAAGTGAAATTTCTTCATGAACATTGAAACAGCCAATGTTCCTTTTTGAAGGTCTATTGCCCCAAGTACTTCTTTGTTGACAGCTTCGATGTCTTCCATGGGTGCCTCTGAGAAAAAAGAAGCCACGCCTTCCCTGTCTATAAGGGGTTGAGCCATAGTTTGTACACCCGTTACAACCACGATCAATAGTGTCAAAATTCCATTCTTCATGTTTTTAGATTTTTAGTTAGAGTCCCTTTCCAATTCTGAAGCCAGACAGGGATTAAATAATTAGTATGATTGATTAGTTAGAAAGCGCTCCATCATTGACCCAGCAGGCAATAGCATCAATTTCACTTTGAGGAAGCGAGCCACTCGGAGGCATAGTTCCAGCACTCGTTCTGGCCATAATACGACTGGCCTTGTTGCTTATCTCTTCAAAAGAACCAAAGCTTGGAGATGCACTCGAACCATGACAGCTCGTACATCTATTTTTAATAATTCCTTCTACAGTACTAAATTTCACTCCAGACGTCAGTTTCACACTGGTTGTGATTTCGCATCCTTCCTGATCTTCAATACTTATATTATGCGTACCTCCCGCAAGTCCAGAAAAGGTATTGCTGTTCTGTGTATTTCCTCCGTCAATACTATAGAGATAGGGTTCTGTTCCTCCAGAAGCGGTGATTTCTACTGTGCCTTGTGAGGTCTGACAGCCTGCGTCTGTTGTCAAAATATTATCAAGATTGACGCCGTCCGAATTCAACACTTCTACTGTTATTTCATCAGAGCAGCCATTCACATCAGTAACCTGCACTGTATAGCTTCCAGCGCCTATATTTTCGAATAAACCTTCTGCACTTGCGCCTGCTTCTGATGAGAAAGTATATGGAGACTCTCCACCAGAAACGCCAAGGCTAAATGCACCATTGGCTGTACCACAGGCTGTCTCGCTTGTTTCTAACAGTTCGACCTGAACGGGTGAAATAGAACAATCAAATGTTGACTCCATTTGATCCCAGGCACAAGATGAAATACCTAACAGGAGCAAACAACTGGTCGCTCTCCATGCAGCTTTTATATTCATAACAGAAATTATTTCGGCAATCCAGCTGACCATTCAATTCCTCTGGATTTGATACTCAAATTTATTTCTGCAAAGCTGAAGGGTAACCCATCAGTACACTGGCACATTTCCGTCGAATACCATAACATTTCCGACATGGCGCAATAACAAAACCGACAAGGTTATAACAATTCCGACATTAGCATTCAAAAGACTACTGAAGCAGGTCAGTAGGACTTAAGCTAAACTCCTTTTTAAATGACTTAGAAAAATAAGATGGGCTGGAGAATCCAGTTTGAAAGGCAACTTCTGAAATATTAAGTTGTTGATTGAGAATCAGCTCTTTTGCTCTATGTAGCCTCACTGAAGAGATCAACTGATTTGGGGATTTGTTGGTGATAGCTTTCAGCTTGCGCTGCAACTGCCGTTCGCTAATTCCCAACTCTTTGCAAAGGGTGTCTACGCCAAAAGATTCATTACTCAAATGCTCCTCTATGCTTTGCAATACGTTTTCGAGCAATGAAGAATTTTGAGGCCATGTACTCTTCTGAATAGGAACAATATCTTCGTCATCGTCAAAATAATTCTTGACGCTATATAACGACAATGACTCATCAAAAAAAGAAGCGTATATACCCGGGTGGGGATTCAGCGTCAAACCTGCTCCCGATAGCAAATGTTTAACCGTTTGTGTAATTAGAATTTCGTTGGGCTGAATTTGTTTAATGATAGAGTCTACAAAATCCTCTGTCTGTTCACCAATGGATTGAGAATCTCCCAATGAGCATTCTTTGATATGGACACCAGCGGCCAGCTGAACATCGGATTTCCGTAAAGCATTCGCTAAATCCAAACTGCAATGAACAGCTTTGCTTGGCCCTGTGAAAGTAGCGATAAACCTTTGGGCATTGTACTGAATGAATCTGCCTTTGTATTGATTGATATACCGATCTAGGGTCTGTTTGACCTGATTTTCTTTGTTGTCCGAAGAAATAATGCGCGCTGCCAGAATAGTGACTAATTGTCTTTCTCTGCTGTCATTTGGCTCTATTTCGGTAATAAAGGATTTCATTTCTCTTAGAACTTCCTGTGTATTGCCCACCCAAAACAGATGATCATCACCATCAAACTCAACGAATTTTGCGCCTTTGATTCGCTCGGCTATGAATTTGCCTTCATCGATTTTAACATCTATATCATTGGTGCGCTGCATCATGAGCGTGGGTACATCTATAGAACCTAAAATATCTATGATATCTACCTCAGTGTTCATTTTTGTGAGAACCATGGCAGCACTAGGGCTAGCTCCCGAACGGAAGTAATTCGCCAGCCAATCCATAAACTCTTCGTCATCAGCTTTTGAAGGCGCCAGCGATTCCAAATTCATATCCCCACTCCCCCAGCTGTTTTCGATCATGTCATACACCTTCTGCCTTTCCTCATCAGTAGGTGCCCATGGGTAATTGGCATCATAGCGGCGTTTAGCAAAAACACCAAATGTGATCAAAGAGACTGTTCTTTTGGGATAGGTGGCGGCAAACAAAGCGGATACAGATCCTCCTTCCGAATGACCAAACAAGATGGCTTTTTCCGAACCTACCGCATCCATCACTGCCCGGATATCATCCATTCTTTCTTCGAGCGTAGACAGCTCTACCACTCTATCAGAAAGGCCAGTGCCTCGTTTATCAAATAGAATGACACGGGCAATTTTACCTAATTCTTCAAAGAAATGCACCAGCTCTGGACAAGCCCACATCCAGTCAATATTCGACACCCATCCAGGGATATATACCAAATCAACTGGGCCAGAGCCAAAGATTTGATAGGCAATATTGATACGTCCACTTTTGGTGTATTGTGTAGCAGGTTTCATGAATACAATTGAGTTTGATGAATAATTATTTATTCAACGCAGTTTTCAACCGTTTTTTCTCATGCTTTGAATTAGGAATGACATGTAAATATCGATTATCATAGCACAGCAAAAATAAAACTAAGTCTAGCAATTACACAGCAGTCTAGGGTAAACGGAATATTTATTGAGTCAACGCCTTTAGAAGACTGTCAAACGATTCATGAACGACCGTTTATAGACTTTGCCTATTGGCAAGGGGCTTCCATTTACAAAAACCACATTGTTTTCAATGCGATCAATTTTTCTCAAATTTACCAAGAAGGTTTTGTGAATTCTCCCATACCCTTGATCAGTAAGAATATCTTCTATGCTCTTAAGCGTTTGCGAAACCACATACTTATCTTCCTTGGTATAAAAGACGGAATAGTTATCTGACGCCTCCACATAAAAGACCTCATTGAAGTTGAGTGGGACAATTGAGTTACTTTTTCTTATGAAAAGATTAAGCTGTTGGGCTTTTGGTTCACTGACTGGAGTAATTTTGGTTTTAGCCAATGCCATATCTACAGCCACTTCAATATCAGCATCCTTGAACGGTTTCACGACATATCCAGATGGTTCGGCATTCTTAGCACGTGTTACAGTGTTTTTGTCATATAGTGATGAAATGAAAATAAAAGGTGTAGCTACTTTCTGTCGAATCAATTGTGCCAATTGGATTCCGTCCTTTTTTCCCTTGATTTTAATATCTAGTAGGATTAAATCCACTTCCTGTTGATCAAGTATGCTCAATGCCTGATCGGCTGTATTGCAAATATCCACCACCTCATGACCCATCTGCTCTAGGCAAATGGCAATATCATCAGCAATGATGGGTTCGTCCTCTACTACTAATATTTGTATCTTATTGCTCATCTGTTAGAAAGTTAATAGGAAACGGGTTCCTTTCTCATGCTGAATGGAAATATTACCATTCAAGCCTTTGGAAATGGATCGAACAATCCGATAGCCGTAAGATTTGAGCAGGTCGTCAGGTGATGCAATACCAACACCATTATCAGAGACTTCCAGTTCATGAACATTGTTCTTCTTGCGTAGCGAAAGACACACTGCTCCAATTTTATTTTCAGGAAAGGCGTGCTTCAATGCGTTCGAAATCAACTCATTAATGATCAATCCGATCTGAATGGTAGTATCAATGGTGAGTTCAACGTTTTCAATTTTGCTCGACAATTTCACACGATCTTCTGAAATATCGTAGGATTTAAATAAGGTATTGGCCAGCTCTTCTAAATATTCTTTTACATTGATGTTTGAAAGATTGTCAGACTGGTAAAGTTTCTCATGAACAATCGCCATCGACTGCACTCTGTTTCGGCCTTCCAGCACGGCTTTTTTAGCCAATTCATCATTCAAATATTTTGATTGAACATTCAAAAGACTACTTACCACTTGTAGATTGTTCTTTACTCTATGGTGAATTTCCCGAAGCAATACTTCTCTTTCATCCAGTGCCTCAGCCAATTTGTTTTTGGCCTTTTGACTTAATATATAATACCTAAAAATCACAATAACAGCTATAATCGCCAGCATGAGCCCTATTATAGTGGCATACTGGATCAGATGCTGTTGTTTGAGTTTCGCATGGATAGAAACCAACTCAGATTGCTTTTGAAATTCCAAAGAATCGCGTTCCTGTTCAAAGGCAAAATTCAGTTCCATTCGAGTGAGTTGTTCCGTCAGGTCTTCATTGAACATTTGGTCTTTGATCTTATCACTGATTTCAAGAAATTCAAGTGCTTTAGAAGTATTACCTATTGATTGGTAAAGCACATAAAGCTCATGCGCAGACTTTTGCATCTTTTCCTTGAGCTCATGCCGCTCGGCTATCAGGTAGCTCTCTAGCATTTCACGCTCGGCTTGTTGAAACAACTTCTTCTCCGCATGTATTATCCCAATTTCTAAAGAAGCCAGACTTATTAAGACTGGGTTGTCGCAATCTTTAGCTTCCGTATAGACCAATTCTAGATACTTCAGTGCTTTTTCCTTCTGATTCTGCATCAGGTAAGCGCGACCAAGATTAGAGGCAGGTGTCAGGCTTTGGCACTTCTCACCTATTGATGAAAATATGTCATAGGCCTTTTTACAAAAAATCAATGCCTCCCCATAATTTTCTTGCCCCAAATAAATAGTCCCAATATTGGATAAAGCTGCCGCTTGCCCATCCAGGTCGGAAATAGATTTCTGAATATCCAGAGTTTGATTAAAATAATTGAGCGAAAGGTCATAATTTTTCTGATCCAAATAAATTAGCCCAATATTACCAAGTGTATATGCAGCCCTTGCACTATCACCTTTATCCAGCCTAAGTTTCAAGGCTCGCTGATAGGCTTTGAGTGCAGCCGTGTAATTACCCTTCTTGTAATAGGTAGCACCCAGATTGTTTAATGTCCCAGCTATCAGTAATGAATCTTTGGTGCCACTCTTCGCTTCTATAGACTTTTCATAGTAAACCAAAGCACTATCCAATTCGCTTCTGATGCTATAGTAAGTGGCCAAATGGTGAAAAGCGTGACTACGGCCTTTGGTGTACTTGATTTCAGAAGCGAGTTTATTGGCCAGTTCGGCGAGCACTCGTGTGGAATCGTCTTTTGAATAGTAATAAGTTTGAGCCAAACGATTTAGAGCATCTACCTCAGTAGTGTCTTTCTCTTGCAAAGAAATGAGGTGACGTAAGCTATCCGAATTTTGAGATTTTGCAGGCACAGCAATGACCAACCATACGATCAAAAAAAACCAAATGGAGATACTTATGTTCATTTCTCTTCAAGCAGCATTTAAACCAAAAAGTTGAAAATTAAGTACATGGTACTTTACCATAACCTTCCAACTTATTCTCACAATATTCATTATTTTTTCAATGACAAGACTTAGAATCATTCAAAATTTACATGATAAATGAGTTTCAATAATTTCAAAGCATAAAAAAAGCCCCAACGTTACTCAAGTCAAGGCTCCTTGCTCACCATCTGTTCTTCAACATTAGCCAGTCATTTCTTGTGAATCTTTTGATTGACCATTTTTCATAACCTTCCTGGTATCTGTGTGGAAATTCATTTCTGTCAAGGTCTTTCCTCCTTTGATACCAAAATCCATCGTGCGAATTGGGAATGGGATGGTAATTCCATTTTTATCGAATGCCTCTTTCACGGCTATAATTGCATCACTTCTGGCCTTTAGAAATCCAGGTTCGTCTGGGTAGTGCACCCAGATCATAAGAATAAAGTTGATCGAGCTGTCTCCGAATTCTTTGTAATGCAAGTTTACTTCTCGACCCGATAGCAAATAAGGCAATTCAGAAACTGCATCAATGGCAATTTTCTTTACTTCCCTGAGATCTTCGGCATAGGAGACACCTACTTCCATATCTATTCTTCGATCAGAAGTTTTGGTATAGTTGGTCACAGGCGTTTGGAATACATCTCTGTTTGGAATGATCACATGCAAACCTTGAAAGGTTCTAAGCATGGTCACTCTGAGATCTATTTTCTCTACCATGCCGATAAAGGATTTGGTCTCGATAATATCTCCAACCTGAATAGGCTTTCTGAAAGCTAAGAGCACCCCTGAAATGAAATTGGCAGCAATATCCTGAAAAGCAAAACCTAGTGCCAAGCCAATGATACCCGCACCTGCCAGCAACGAAGCAACTGTTTGTTCCAAATGCAAGACATTGAGCGCGACGATAAGACCTACGCCCAACGCAACCAGATAAACCAAAGCGGCAAACAGGCTAGTGATCGCCTCTTTTGCAGCAAATTTTCGCATCAAACGTCCCACTGCCATTCTAAACATTCTGGCAGCTATATAGGCTACTATGAGTACAAAAAGAGCCACTACCATATTAGGCAACATGGCGGTGAGCGCTTCTAGCCAGCCTGAAAGTTTGCCGCTTAAAATTTCTATCGCCTTATTCAAATTGAATTCCATTATTTTCGTGATTGGGTAAACTGAAAGGAAAAAAGTGAAAACAAGCCCTTATTAAGACTTGCTTTCACCCACTATTTCTTCACTCAGCGTACTGCTTTATCTGCTACTTGATCCAAAATTTCTTTGCCCTGCGCAGCCTTTTCTTTGATGGTCTTGTTGAGCATGCTTTTTGCCTCCGACAACTTTTGAGTAGCCGCCTTTTCTAAAGCATCTTTATATTCTTTTGATTCGTCCACCAATTTATCTCTTGATTCTTTTCCACTTCTTGGTGCTGTCAAATATCCTGCAGCTATCCCTGCTCCTGCTCCAATAATGAATGTTGATATCATTTTTAATGCTTTCATGTTTATCTATTTTTAGTGAGTGGCCTCAATACCTTTGAGGCCTTTAAATTGAATTTCTTAATAGGATCTATCATCCCTGATGGGTGAATGCTGTCAGCATCCAGTGGTCTTTCTCCACTTGCTTCACAAAACCTTTCATCATTTCCTCCGTGCCACTGTCGCCATTTTCGATTGCTACTTCGATCGTAGCAAATAAATGCTCCAATAGTATGTGATAGTCCTTGATGATTTCTTTGACCATTTCCAGGCCTGTCAGATCTGTCCCTGACTCCTTGATATTTGAGGTTTCGAGAAACTCTCTCAATGAACTGAGTGGCATCTGGCCAAAAATTCGGATTCTTTCTGCAATTTCATCTACCACCTCACTGACTGTTTTGTACTGCTCCTCGAATTTTTCATGGATGTCGAAAAAATCACGTCCTCTTACATTCCAATGGAAGTTTCTCAGTTTCTGATAATGTACGGCATAATTAGCCAGCAGCCTGTTCATCGCGTCGACTAACTCTGCCGTTTCGAGCTTGGTGTAGCCTAGTGAGGCAAATGATTTCTTTTTCGGTTTTTGTATATCTAGTAGGCTATTATCCATAATCTTCTGTTTTTATTAAATCGTTTTATCAGAAGAGTTGCGAATAACATACCAAGGCTTAAAATGGCTTTTAAGCTGCCAATCGGGAGAGAAAATCATAAATGTCGTGGATATTAACTTACATGTGGGAAACTAATTCCCCAATCACAAAGGAAAGCTTATCGTAAAGGTGGTGCCTTTACCTACCTCACTTTCTGCCCGTATATTTCCTTTATGACTTCGAATGATATTTTGAACGGTAGTGAGTCCCAATCCGGTCCCTTCAGTCTTTCCTGTAAAGAAAGGCTCAAATAATTTACTCAAATCCTCCTTATTCAACCCCTTGCCATTATCAGATACATGTACCACCACTCGGTCTCCTTCCAGTGCGGTAGAGACTTTTAGCTGGCCTTGATCAGGTTTCATTGCTTCTATCGCATTGATAAATAAATTGAGTAGGGCTATATTCATCTGATCTGCATCTAGTGCAATTTCTGGCAGGTCTTGTCCCAGATTTTCGTGGAACTCCATATTCTGAAGGTTCAGACGATCCCTGACTAAACCAATTGATTGATTCACCACGTCATTGAGCGGCTGCCTCACAAGCTTTAAGTCTTTGGGTTTGGAGGAATTGAGCAAGTCAGTAATGAGCTGACCAATCCGGTCTGAGTTTCTTTTGATTATACTGAAGTAGAGATTTGCATCCTCAATTTCATCCGTCACTTCATCTCTGAGCTGGTCTAGTGCTAGTGTAAGGTTGGTCAATGGATTACGCACTTCGTGAGCGATGGTACGCGCAATTTTTCCTGTCATGGAAAGCTTTTCCGCCTGAACAAGCTCTTTATCTGCTTGCCTTCTTTTGGTCATGTCTCGGATCACGCCTATGTAACTCTTCTCTTTGCTCTCAGGGTCTATTAGCAATACACAATTGACAATACAAATCTTTTTGTAACCTGCTGCATCGTGCATTTCCACCTCATATTCCTCTACCCGCTTTTGATCTGTTAAGGTCTTTTTAAAATCTCGATATGCTATTGAATCCAAAATCAAGTCCCTGAGCGTGAGATCCATCAGCTGATCTAATGAATATCTGAATAGATGTTGTAGAGAATTGTTTGCATCTAAAAAGCGAAATCGGGCGTCTGCTTGAAAAATAGCGTCTATAGACTCGTCAAACAGTTTTTGATATTTTTTCTCTCTAGCCTCTACTTCCAAAATCGCTTCTTTCAAATCAGATACATCCTGAAAGGTGACTGTGACACCATCTCCCATTTTGACTATAGCAATTTTGTACCACTTGTCAGTATTGTTGCCAGCGTAGTGCTGTTCAAAAGTCATCAACTGCCCAGTTTCAACTACAGTCTTGTAACTTTCGAATAAACCATCGGATTTGTTATGAGGCAGGATGTCGAGCAGTTTATGCTCAAGCAAATCATCCGAATCAAATCCGAGAATTTCCTCTGCTACATCATTGACAAATTGCCACTCAAAATTGATGATTTTTTTGTCTTGGCCTCGTATAGCCTTCAAGGTCATGATACCATTAAAGGCACTATCCAAAATACTTTTCAGCAATCTCTCTACAGTACCTTCATTCAATCCTTCGATTTGTTCCAATTCTCTCTAAGTTAGATTTCTATGGGAATAAGTTCAACCTCTGTAGTAATTTAAGGCATACCCAGTCAATTATTTATGCCTCAATATCGTAAGCTCTCATTTTATTGTACAGTGTTTTTCTATCCACGCCCAATAATTCAGCAGTCTTACTTTTATTTTTATTAGTCTTTTCTAGCACAAGCAATATGGCCTGCTTTTCTGCCTGCTCAGTTACAGCCTTCAAACTTGATGGAATGCTATCATTAAATATCATATCCATGTTTTCGTCATGAACAGATGGCGTGAGAATTTCCTGAGGTAAGCAGTCTGCTCCAATCCTATCGCTCGTACAGAGCAACACCCCCCTTTTGATTACATTTTTTAGTTCTCGCAAATTGCCCGGCCAGCTATAGGTTCTGAACGTTTGAACTACATCTTGCGAGAAGCCTTTTACTTCTTTGTTTAATTGCTGATTGGCTAATGAGAGAAAGTGTTGTGCAAACACTTCAATATCATCTGGCCGCTCTCTCAAAGCGGAAAGTTCTATTTTGAATTCATTCAAACGGAAGTAAATATCCTCACGAAATTGACCTGACTTCACTTTTTCTCTGAGGTTTTCATTGGTGG
This sequence comes from Reichenbachiella faecimaris, assembly GCF_900176375.1. Classification (GTDB taxonomy): domain Bacteria; phylum Bacteroidota; class Bacteroidia; order Cytophagales; family Cyclobacteriaceae; genus Reichenbachiella; species Reichenbachiella faecimaris. The sequence goes on from NZ_FWYF01000001.1 coordinate 1,354,333, forward strand.
CCACCAAGACACGTACATCTACAGCTTTCTCTTCAGCCCCTCCTACTTTTCTTACTACTCGTTCTTGTAGTACACGCAACATGTTGAGCTGATTTTCATAACTCAAGTTTCCAATTTCGTCAAGAAAGAGGGTTCCTCCATTGGCTCGTTCGAAACAGCCTTTCTTGTCTTGTATGGCACCTGTGAAGGCTCCTTTGACATGTCCAAATAACTCACTGGCCGCCAACTCCTTGGGTAAGGCACCACAGTCCACTGCCACAAAAGGTTTTTGATCTCTGTGGCTTCGCTCGTGTATAGCTTTGGCTACATATTCCTTTCCAGTTCCAGTTTCTCCTTCTATCACTACGGACATATCAGTAGCTGCTATCAGGTCAATGTGCTTCATCACAGCTTGCGCCTGATGGCTGGTACCTGAAATATAATCAGTGGGAGAAACAGTCGATTTTTTGGTTTCTTTATTAGAAGGTTTTTGTCTTGTAGGAGTGTTTGTTTGTTCTTGTTTGGCGTGGAGTGCCTGCTCTACAGTCACAAGAATCTCATCTGGATAAAGTGGTTTTGTGACATAGTCATAAGCCCCTTTTTTTAAAGCATCCACTGCTATCCTAACGTCCGAATAACCAGTAATAATGATAACCTGAATATCCGTACGGATGATTTTGATTTTCTGAAGAATTTCTAACCCTGTATAATCTGGCAATTTGAAATCACAAATCACCAAATCTACCTCATTGGCCTTGAGCCATTTGATGGCATCTTCACCGTTGGGTTGGCTGTATGCTTCATAACCTTTTTTGGTGAAATACTTTTTGAGCAAAAGACAAATATCTGGCTCATCATCAACTATGAGGATTCTTTTCATATATGTTTTCTATTGGACCTCTAGCCCTTGAATAGCTTCAATAATTTGGCTTTTAGTAAATGGTTTTTTAATAAAGGTATGTACTTTTTCTTGTGCTACCCTTTCCATCTCATACACTCCATCATGTGCGCTAATCACAATCACGCGAGCATTGGGAGACTGCGCACGTATCAGCGGAATCAAATCAAATCCCGTTCCATCAGGAAGGTTCAAATCCAGCAAATAGGCCTGATATTCTCCATCCTGAACTTTGTCCTTGGCTGCAGCAATCCGATTGACATGCTCGGCCTGCAAACCTTCCTTTGTTAAGATTCTGGATACCATCAATCCTATATCGTCTTCATCATCTACAATGAGGGCCTTCCTGAGCATCTAGAATCCTTTTTTTAATGTGTGTAATATATTTCAAGTTAATTCAAAACCATCTATGCAGCAAAAATGCCCTAGCATTCTAATGACCATTTAGAGTGAAAAAATGGACAGATAAATCGCTTTGGTTTCTTCCAACTCATTAATAAAATCATAAGTTTCGGACAACTGACTCGTAAATAGCTCTGTCATAAAATCGTCGTAAATAGCATCTTGAGACAACTCTTTATAAGCGCTCAATAAATTCTTTTCTCTTGCAATGCAGTTGTCAAGAATATCCTTTTCCCAACCTTGAAGTAATAGGTGATCCATCTTTATTTCCAATTTTTCCCAATCTGGACGAATCGTATCTGACACTTCGTACATCAGTTCCTCCATTTTCACGTCGAACTGATTGACTATGCTCATCATGAATTTGACTTTGTTGTCTGCCAAGGTCGCTAGTTGGTCTTTAACTGGTTGATCTGTCACACGAATTGATGTCTTTCTATACAGAATTTCAGCGAGTTTCAATTCGCTAATCAATTGCTTTATCTTAATATTTAACTTTTTCATTTGTCTTTCAGTTTTGTATTGATTCTTATGCTCCTGCCAGTGCCTTCGTCTTGACGCCTTTAAGCTTGGAGCGATCAGCTCGTTCTTTCAAATCATTGATCATTCCACCAGCTAATAGCACTCGTACTTGTCTTTCACTTAATCGGGTTTTGACTTGAATCTCCCTGTTGATTGTAATATTTTTAATCAATATTGGCTTATCCGTCTGAATAGCTTCTCTCAGATTCGTACAAAGAAGTACGTCATTCTCGTCTATATCATGGTAATCAGAAGAATCCTCAAATTCGAATGGTATGATTCCAAAATTGATCAGATTTTGCCATCCAATTCTGGCGTAACTCTTTGCAATTACTGCTTTCTGTCCAAGATACTTCGGCACCAAAGCAGCGTGCTCACGAGATGAACCCTGAGCATAATTTTCACCAGCGATTACAATATGGCCTTCTCTTCTCAATTTGGCTCTTTTGTAAAAATCTTTCGACAAGGCCTGATAAGCGTATTTGCTAATTGCAGGGATGTTACTCCTTAGAGGCAAGACCTCTGCTCCAGCTTTTAGAATTTCATCTGTGGAAATGTTATCTCCCATTTTCAGTAAAACAGGAAGCTGAAACTCAGGTTCCAAACGTCCGAATTTCGGAATAGGCTTAATGTTTGGTCCCATTTCAAGATCCATTTTACTATCATTTTTTTTAGGAGGAAAAATGACTGTCAGTCCAGATTTCACCACTTTAGGCTCTTTGAATTTTGGGCAGTCGAATTTCAATGAACGCGGATCTGTGATTTTTCCCGTGATCGCACTAGCGGCAGCTGTTTCTGGACTACATAGATAGACTTGATCATCTTTGGTTCCCGACCGTCCTGGAAAATTTCTAGGCATCGTCCTCAAGCTGATCTTGCCACTAGCTGGTGCTTGCCCCATACCAATACATCCCATACATCCTGTTTGGTGAAATCTCGCTCCCGACCCCATCAAATCACCCATAGCACCATCAATGGTTAAAGTTTGAATGGTTTGTCTCGAAGACGGGTTAATATCCAAAGAAATATTTGCAGGAACTTGTCTGTCTTTGACGATCTGTGATACCATCCAGAAGTCTCGATAGCCAGGGTTGGCTGATGAACCCACTACCACCTGTGATATTGCCTTCCCAGCCACTTCACTTACTGGCACTACATTTCCTGGGCTACTCGGACAAGCAATCATAGGCTCTACCTTTGATAAATCAATATGATCAGTGAGATCATAAGTGGCGCCTTCGTCTGCTTTTAGTTCGACCCAATCCTTGGCTCTACCCTGTTGGGATAGAAATTCTTTTGTTCTTTCGTCTGATGGAAATACTGTCGAGGTTGCCCCCATTTCCGTTCCCATATTGGCAATGACGTGACGATCCCATGTACTCAGATTTTTTAATCCCTCACCATAATATTCTATAATATAGCCTTTGGCTCCCTTGACGTCGTATCGACTTAGCATCTCTAACACCACATCCTTGGCACTGACCCAATCAGATAATTTCCCAGTCACTTCTACACCCAGTACTTTTGGCATTCGTACATAATAAGGTTCTCCGGCCGCTGCCATAGCCACGTCCAAACCTCCAGTTCCAATCGCCAACATCCCCAAGCCTCCACCTGCGCAAGAGTGACTATCAGAACCTAACAAACTTTTGCCTGGTACGCCAAACTGCTCCATGTGAACCACATGACTGATACCATTGCCTGCACGACTATAATAATAACCCATTTTCTGAGCGGCCACCTGCAGAAAAGCATGGTCATCTGCATTTTTGAAATCAGTTTGAAGCAAGTTGTGATCAACATATTGCACTGCTTTTTCTGCCCTTACTTCAGTCAGGCCCATGGCCTGTAATTCCAGCATCACCAATGTACCGGTCGCATCTTGCTGCAATACATGATCTATATGAAGACCAATTTCAGTGCCTGGCGTCATCGCCCCGGTAACCAAATGTGATTTGATCAATTGCTCTGTGATATTCATAGGTTCTTTCATTACTTCTAATTTTTTATGATAGAAATGGATAAAGAAATGACCAAGTCAAATGACCTGGTCATTGTCTACTCTACAAAAAGGGAATTAATTGTTAAATAATTCTTCAGCTTCTAAAGTGAGGCTATCAATTTTGGCCTGATAAGTAATCAAAACATCTTCAGACTCATCTTTCACTTCTTCCCAATTTTCCACGGAGGTCTCAGACATTTCGGCCAGTTCATCTGCCATTTTTTGTCTTTGAGCTCCAAGCTTATCCAAAGTCGCAGTAATGTCATCTTTAACATCATCCGAGGCTCCTTCCAGCCTTTCTTCCAAACCAGCAATTTTCTTATCTACTGCTTTGATGACCTCATTGTATTCTGTTTTCAACTCTTCTTTAGCTTTAAGAGCTTCTTCCTTTACCTCTTCCATGGTCTCCGCTGCTTCTGTTTTCTTAGAATTCGTAGAGCAACTGGCTAGGATGATAAGGAAAGCCAATGAGATAAAATGCAGGTTGTTATTTCTATTATTAAAGTTCATATTCATGTCGTATTTAGTGCTTGCTATTAATGAGGATTTTCCTCTTTCAAATGATAATTGCTTAATCAGTCGCTAAAACCATTCCTCTATTTTAATCTTGCTTTGAGGAGCTTAATCACAAAATTTCCATTAGTTGAAGAGTATTAATTTCAACAGTCAGAATGATTGTGGGGATAATTTTCCACACCGGATTAAACCTGTTCTACCAATACGGGAACATCTGTCTCCTTAATTACTTTTTCGGCCAAACTTCCCTCAAAGAAGGTCCAGAAGTTAGATTTTTGATAAGTCTTCATTAGAATCAGTCCCGGGTGGATTTGATCTACTATATTCAGTATTCCATTGACTTCAGCTTTGTTGGAAACAATATGAATTCTATAATTTCTTAATCCGATTGATTTGACCAAAGCTGTCATTTTTGGAAGAGTATCAGCCTCGTTGAGTAGCTGTGTGGTATCTACATTCACAAAATGTATAGTAGCTCCATGATTTTCCAGTAGTCTACACATGTCGTACAATCGGCCTGGTAGTTCAGTACTCAAGTCAGTTGCAATCAGTACATTGTTCAAGTTGATGTCTGCATAATTCGAAATCGCAAGTACAGGAATACCTGATTTACGAATCATTTTTTCTGTATTGTTACCTGAAAATTTCTCAAGCAGATTGTTATCCCTAGAAGTACCAGAAATAATCAAATCAATCTCAATATCATCTAGCAAATCATTCATTCCAGAATTGAGCGTATCACTCACAATATAAATTCGTCCTCTGAGCCCTTCACTCAAATACAAATCCATTTCAGTTTTAATCTTTTTCAGCACATGAGACTTTTCTCTCTCCATCTGTTGCTCTTGCACAGCCGAATTCACTATCATGGAAGCATCTCCAGGATAAACAGGAGTCACTACTGGATGATAGGGCAAGAAATGCACAACATGCACCTGACTCTTAAATTTTGTTGCAAACTGATTGGCGGCCTTCAAACCAGCCACTGATTCTTCTGTAAAATCTATTGGAACTAATAAGTTCTTTATGTTTTTCATCATAGTGTCTTTTTATTTTGGATGATCCCAGTGGTGGGTATCAAATTTTGTATTGAAAAAATCAATCCAACTAAAAAACCACTCTGAAGGATATCTTTCGAGGCATTCCATAAAATCAAGTGTTCCATTCACGACTCAATTGAGGAAAATGCTCCACAGCCAGCCCAGTTCATCGTTTGTCACTAGATAGCCGCTATCCGTCCGTCAGCACTTATTTGGGACTTGGAAAGTCCTTACTTTAGTAGTCAAATTATTCGTTGAAGATGAAAAATATAGTTCGCGCTTTAATTCCATTCGTACTTTTGACTTTATGCACTGGCTTTAGAAGTGATGATAGATTAAAATTTTATTGGGGCGAAAGAGAGATCGTGTACACATCTGGCGTGAGTCTGACAGAAATCAATCAACCCAACAATGCCAATAAATTGCGATTTGTTATTCGCGAAGATTTGATCCAAGAGATTGACCCACAAAACACTCAAATAGAAATCGATCTTGTGCGTGGAAGGTCCAGTGTATATAATTATCGATTCAGCAATATACAATCCCATACCACTTTGAAAATCGAAAAGATATATTCCTCCTTGCGTATGGGAGATACAATTCTAATCCAATTCAAAGGTGTAGAAGGTGTTTTGCCACAAATCATTGGGATCAAAATCAAAGATTAAGGAGAATTTTCCGTGATCCGTGCATATTTGCGTCAGACAAATGTCTACTTTACTATGCAGCAAATCAATCACCTCTGGAACATAAAACTTTCGAAAGCGCCTGAACGTCAGCCTTTGATGAATGGGCTGCTTGACAAGAAATACTGTGATGCTTTCAGGTGGCTCGAAGGAATTCATGTTCGCATCATTTCTCCCAAAACCATTCTTAAATTCATTGATGAGGAACTGATCCATGACAATGAGGCCATCCTTAAGCAAAATGGCCAGACCCTGAACTCCATGTCCTCAGGAGAGCGAAAACAGGCTTTTCTTAAGTACACGTTGAATCAAAAACCAGAAGCACTCATACTTGATCACCTGCTGGACAATCTAGATACCATGGCAAGGAAAAGAATTGCTGATTTACTAGAAACGCAATCACATCTCTCTGGCATTATAAATATCTATTCTCGTGATGATGATCGTCTGCCATTTTTGACGGAGGAGTTCACTTATGAAAGTCAAGAACTAAAAAAAGAAAGTTTAGTTGAGCCAGTTAAAGTTCAAACCAAAACTGAGATTCAATATCCACTACCCAATCCATTGCATGAGGTATCGATTTTTGACAATCCACTGGTTTCTTTCAATCAGGTGAGCGTCTCATACCTCGATAAATGCATTCTAAAAAATATCAGCTGGGTCATCAACAAAGGACAGTTTTGGCACCTCTATGGGCCCAATGGCAGTGGTAAGACTACCCTACTTACCATGATCACTGGCGACAACCCAAAGGCTTATGGCCAAGACATCAAACTATTTGGCAAGCAAAAAGGAAGTGGTGAAACCATCTGGGGCATCAAACAAAAGGTAGGATACTTTACTACCAATATGACCTTTCAGTTTAAAAGAAGGCAAACTGTTCGCGATATGATTATTTCTGGATTTTTTGACTCCGTGGGACTCTATCACATACCCTCTGACCAGCAAATCAAACTAGCTCATGAGTGGTTAGATTTCATTGGTCTTGCACATTTAGCTGACCATCCATTCATCGACCTATCCATGTGCCATCAGCGCATGATCATGATTGCAAGAGCCATGGTAAAGCATCCACCCCTGCTCATCTTAGACGAAGCTTCTGTAGATCTGGATGATGAAAGTGCATCACTTATGACTGGCCTAATCAATCGTATTGCTCAGGAAGGGGAAACCACAATCATTTATGTATCTCATAGAATGGAGCCAGGATTGAACCCTACTCACAGTTTTGAGTTGGTGGTGGGAGATGGCGGGTCTGAGGGAGTCAGTAGCAGCCTGCACTAACATCGTCATTCTCTGATGCAACAAGAGGGAGCATTCGGGGCATCCGTTTAGAATGAGCTGCAGCAACGACTGAAAAAATTGAGTATGACTCAAAAGTCAAATCATCCGTCATCACGAGTGGAACGAAGTGATCTTATTGTTCGAATACGTATCTATTCATAAGATTGCTTCACGATGTTCGCAATGGCGAACAACTTTTGAGACATACCAATGAGGATTTCTTCGTGGTGACTATCTTTACCCGCGATGAAAGGCATACCCGTTTATAGTATTGAAAAATTTAAAGCAGGTGGGGAGAAACCCTACCAGGTTGAAGTATTTGATGCCAATCGCCACTTTGAAGTGGAGTATCCACATTGTCACGATTTTTTCGAGGTGTTATTTCTTACTCAGGGATCTGGCGTGCATATCATTGACAATAACAGCTATGAGATCAAGCCACCTTGCATTTTCTTTTTGAGCCCGGGGCAAGCACACAAACTAGAACTCTCAGAAGACGTGTCTGGCTATATCTTCCTTTTCACAGGCGAATTCTATCTGCTTGATAAAAGCAATCAAAATAAGCTTTTGGAATATCCTTTCTTCTTTAATGTAAAACAAGACAATCCGCCTCTATTGATTAAAAACAAAACAGAACAGGCGTTTTTAGAGTCCTTATTCAAAAAAGGATGCGAGGAAATGAACAAAACCGACCAGGGCAGTTATGAATTATCACATGCGTTATTGGAGTTGATCCTTTGCAGTTGTGAACGACTCTATCCACCTGAGTATTTAGAGGGTGTCAAACAAAAGGGACACGTCTTGGTCAAACGCTTTCGTGAACTGATCGAGGAAAAATACCATCAAAATTTAAGTATCAAGGACTACGCAAACCTGCTGAATGTTAGTGAAAATCATTTGACCCACTTAGTCAAAGAACGCACCTCAAAAACATCAAAAGAGCTCATTCGAGAGAAGCAAATTATAGAAATCAAACGATTGTTGAAGTATTCGGACTACTCTATCACACAAATAGCGGATCACCTCAATTTCAAGGATCAGTCATATTTCACCAAATTTTTCAAAAAATCTGAAGGTATCACACCATTAGACTACAGAGAGAATCGTTGAAAATTACCTAAACTTTTCATTTTTTCACCACAATAATTGGCGCAAGGCCCGCCATCTTTGTAAAGTGAGAATTGCCTCTTGATTAAGAGCATCAGAGTTCTCTGCGAGTAACTCTTATGGGATTGAAGCAACACTGATAGGAATATCGAGAATTGACAATCAAAATTCTTTGTCATTTCGAGCCTATGGTGAGAAATCTTATCGAGCTTAATAAGATTTCTCCTCTGTTGAAATGACAAAAGGAAAATAAAGCAATAAAGAATAAAAAAGATATGGGAAATTATTTTAACACGTTATCGCTGAGAGAGCAGTTGAATCAACTGGGTGAAGCGGAATTTATGGACGGATCTGAATTTGCAGACGGCGTAGACGCACTCAAAGGAAAGAAAATCGTGATCGTAGGTGCTGGTGCACAAGGGTTGAACCAGGGATTAAACATGAGGGATTCTGGATTGGACATCTCTTACGCATTGAGACAAGTTGCGATCGACGAGAAAAGAGCTTCCTATGTAAACACCACAGAAGCTGGTTTTACAGTAGGTACTTACGACGATCTAATTCCTTCTGCTGATTTGGTGATCAACTTGACTCCAGACAAACAACATACGGCTGTGGTCAATGCTGTCATGCCTTTGATGAAGAAGGGTGCTACACTATCTTATTCTCACGGATTCAACATCGTGGAAGAAGGCACAATCGTAAGAGAAGATTTAACTGTAATCATGGTAGCTCCTAAGTCTCCAGGTTCTGAAGTAAGACAAGAATATTTGAGAGGATTTGGCGTACCTACCCTGGTAGCCGTACATCCAGAAAACGACCCAGAAGGAAAAGGTTGGGCGCAAGCCAAAGCTTATGCTGCTGCTACGGGTGGGCACAGAGCTGGGTGTTTGAAATCTTCTTTCGTAGCGGAAGTAAAATCTGATTTGATGGGTGAGCAAACCATCCTTTGTGGATTGTTGCAAACTGGATCAATTCTTTGCTTTGACAAAATGGTGGCTGAAGGCGTTGATGCAGGATGGGCTGCGAAATTCATCCAATACGGATGGGAAGTAATCACTGAATCCTTGAAGCATGGTGGTGTGTCTGGTATGCTAGACAGACTTTCGAACCCGGCAAAAGTTAAATGCTTCGAGGTTTCAGAAGAATTGAAAGACATTATGAGACCTTTGTTTCAAAAACACCAAGACGACATCATGTCTGGAGAATTTTCTTCTACCATGATGAAAGACTGGGCTGAGGATGACAAGAACCTATTGAAGTGGAGAGCAGCTACTGGTGAGACTGCTTTCGAAAAAACGGCTCCTGCAGATATTGACATCTCCGAGCAAGAGTACTATGACAAAGGCCTGTTGATGGTGGCCATGGTAAGAGCTGGTGTAGAGTTGGCTTATGAGACTATGACTGAAGCGGGCATCCAAGGTGCATCTGCCTACTACGAGTCTCTTCACGAGACCCCACTAATTGCCAATACTATCGCGAGAAAAAAATTGTTCGAAATGAACAGAGTAATTTCTGACACGGCTGAGTATGGTTGTTACCTCTTCGATCACGCTTGTAAACCATTATTGGCCGACTTCATGAAGTCAGTAGACACCAACATCATTGGCAAAGACTACAATGACGGCATCGACAATGGCGTAGACAATGTGACTTTGATTCAGATCAATGAAGTATTGAGAAGCCACGACATAGAGTACGTGGGCGGTGAACTCAGAGGCGCTATGACGGCCATGAAGCAGATCGCTTTAGGATAAGCTTTCGCTAAAACATTAATATTAAACCCGTCAGGTTTTGAAAACCTGACGGGTTTTTCGTTTCTACTCCGACCGCAGCGAATCCACGGGGTTGGCTTTGGCTGTAGAGAAGGTTTGGTAACTGACAGTAAAAGTGGAAACAACAAGAAGCATCAGCCCAGGAATAACAAACAGGTCGATATTCATGTCAATTTTGAATGCATAGTTGTTAAGCCATTCGCTACCCCAATACCAGACAGTAGGGAGTGCCAGTACATTCGCGATAAGTAGCAGGTACAAATATTCTTTCGACAATAGCATCATCAAATGGCCGATTTTCGCTCCCAGTACTTTCCTAATGCCTATTTCTTTCATTCTCAAGGTGGCTGAGAAAGACACCAAGGCGAACAATCCTAGACAAGCAATGAAGATGGCTAACCCTGAAAACGCAGCAAAAAGATTGCCGAACTGGAGATCGGCTTGGTATTGGCGATTGAAGGATTCGTCTAGGAAATGATAAGTAAAGGGATCATTTGGGAAATTCTCTTGATAAGCTGTCTGAACCAGGGCAAGTGTCTCCTGCATGTCTTTAGTTTTCACTTTGGCTGAAAAAACCACATTGTCAAATTGGTGCAACGCGAATACCATAGGGTAATGCGCATCTTTTAGCGATTGCCAGTGAACGTCCGCTACCACACCTAAAATGCTTAATGTATCTCCTATACTCACGATCAATTGCTCTCGCAAAGCTTGCTCCGCAGTCCCTAAATCAAAAGCTCGAACTGCCGCTTCGTTGATAATCAAACCATCTTCATAGGAGGTCATGTGCGATTCATATCCGCCTCCCGCTACAAATTGTAGATCGTAGGTATTTGCAAAGTGCGAGTCCGTAAAAACCACGTAGCCATTTTTATACGCCTCTCGAGGTGTTCCGAGTTTTCTGATTTCTCCAACCCAGCTAAATTTTTGTCCGGGTGTATGGCTCGAACCTGAAACATCAATGATGGAGTGATGAGCGGTCAGCTGATTTCTGAAATTTTTAAATTTTGATAATTGAATGTCGCGATCCAATTCGAGCACCACTCGAGGACCATTCACCACCAATACCTCTTCCATGTTCACTCCTAGATCTTGCTTCATCATATAGCTAGTCTGACGATGAACTAGGTAAGTTCCAGATACCAACAAAATGGAAATAATGAATTGAAAAACAATCAACCCTTTTCGGAAAGTTGCGCTTCCAGCTCGGGTATTATTTTTAGACCCCATCAAACCAATCGACTGAAACCCAGCCACCACAAAAGAAGGATACGCCCCAGCCAACAATGCTCCCAGTAGAATCACTAAAGCATAAATCACCCAAAACTCAATGGAATAGAATAAACTAAATGATAAGGTATGACCAATAAACTCGTTGAGAACTGGTAGGCATAAATGAGCCAAACCTATCGCTACCACAGCGCCTATGAGATTATGCACTAGACTTTCAGTCATAAATTGCATTACCAATTGTCTTTTAAAAGCCCCAATAGATTTTCGTACGCCTATTTCCTTAACTCTTTTTAGAGATTGAGCAGTGGACAAATTGATATAATTGACCCACGCGATCACCAGTATGAAAATTGCGATTAAGGCATAGAATTGTATTTGTTGTTTATTCCCGCCATTATGCACCAGTTCGTCGGGAAAATCTGAATACAAGTGTATATCAGATACGGCCTGCAAATGAATCTTCACATGTTCCTCGTGCGTTAACAACTCCTCACCGATGTGATCCAAAATTATTTGTTCAAATTTGGACTCCACTGATGAAAGATTGGATTTGCCATCCAGTTCAATGTATGTGGCAAAATTGTACCAATCCCATCCATTACCTTCTCGAAAAGGACGAAAATTGGTCGTGAGAAATTCCATTGGCATTAGAAAGTCGAACTGCAAATGGCTATTTGTGGGTAGCGATTTCAATACCGCTGTCACAACAAAAGTTCCACTCAGCGTATTCGCATGAACAACAATTTCTTTACCTATCGGATTTACATCTCCGAAGTATTTATGTGCTATCTCTTCAGTTATCACGATATGATGAGACTCAGCTAGTGCATTTTTAGCATTGCCGTATTTAAGTGGAAAAGTAAAAACATCAAAAAATGTAGAGTCTGCATACCAGTAGTTGGCTTCTTGAAAAACCTTCTCTTTGTTCCTTGTAGTAAACACCAAATCTTCAAATGAATCATGAATACGTACCGTGTTTCTAATTTCCGGAATAGCATCCAACCCCAACGGACCTAAATTTTCTTGCACGCTGATGCCACGGTCTATGACTTCACCTCCTCTTAAATCCTCTCGTGTCAATCGATAAACTCTCTCCCCATTCTCATGAAATTCATCAAAACTCATTTCAAAGTGTATGTATTGATAGATGAGCAGGCAAACGCCCATACCTACCGCTAGGCCTAGGATGTTGATGATAGAAAAGACTTTGTTGCGTGTGAGGTTGCGAAAGGCTATTTTGAGATAGTGCTTGAACATGATGCGATTGGTTTTTGCCTAAAAATAACAAAAAAGGTTCGGGAAATTTCCCGAACCTTTACATGTTCATCAATCATATATCTTTTACTCATACCGCAGTGCAGTCACTGGATTGACTTGAGCAAATTTGAACGTTCTTAAACTGGCAATAGTCAGTGAAATCAGTACAATGATCAAAATAGGAGTAGCGAAAGTTATCACATCCATCGCCTTATAGTGGGTAAATATCTGTGCGATAAGTCCGTCTATAAGGTAATATCCAAACGTCACGCCAAGTGAAGAAGAAATCAACAATAACAAAAAGTAATCCTTGTTGATAAGATATACAATATGACCAATGCTGCTGCCAAGTACCTTTCGAACACCAATTTCTTTTACTCTCTTCATTAGGTTGATAGAAACCAAGGTAAAAAGTCCCAAACAAGAAAGCACAAAAGCCACAATTCCCAAAAATGCAAATATCATCATGATATTGTCATTGACTTCTTTGGCTTGCCTGAGAAAGTCATCTTGAAAGAACCCATTAAAGATTTTGGTCTGGATTCTACTATTCCAATCTGACTCCAAGTCATCATATACATTTCTAATTTTATCCACGTTGGTTCTTGCCACCACAAAACTATTTGTGCCATCATCTTCGAATCTTAAGCTTTTGAGTGTGATGCCAACGGGCTCTATAGGTGCCCAGAAACCGTACATATAAAAGTTTTTGATGACGCCAACTACCGTCAAAGTCGTGGTGTCATTCACGGCTACTCGTTTACCAATAGCGTCAGTCCAACCAAATGCCTCTACTGCCTTTTCGTTAATAATTAGTGATCCTTCACTATCTGAAGCTTCCAGTTCTTTCGAGAAAGAGCGTCCTGCCACAATTTCAAGTCCCATAACTTCCAGATAACCTATCCCCACATCCAGCATGTTGGCATCTACTTCTGCATCATCATTTAGTAGGGTCGTTCCATAATTACCCCTTCCAATATGATTTTTCGCACTGGCTACAGCTTCAATATCAGGATTGGCCAACATGGAAGTGATTGTCTTTTGATATTCGTTATCATTGAGGACACTCACACCCAGTACTTGCGCTCGATCATATCCCATATCTAATGAATCCTGATAACGCGCATTTTGAATAAAGGCCACACTGGCAAACATGGCTATAACCGTAAATGTGTACTGACAAGCCAAGAGAACTTTTGTTAGACGACCAGAACCCCCAATACTCAAAGTACCTCTTAGAATACTCACAGGATCGTATTTGCTTACATAAAGTGATGGGTAAAATCCTGCCAACAAGGTGGTGAATATCAATAACCCAACTAGAAAAATATAGAGCACATAGTCTTCAGAAAAACTCATTTCCAAATCCATACCTTCCCACATGGCACTGTAAGCAGGCACTAAGAACTGCGCAATCACAAGCGACATAACTATCGCCAGAAAGCAAATCGTAAGGTTTTCAGCTAAAAATTGTAGAATCAATTGCCTTCTGTTGCCTCCTAATACCTTTCGGACGCCAATTTCCTTCAGCCTTCTGTTAGATGTAGCTATAGCCGTATTTGTAAAATTGAAACATGCAACTAATAAGATCAACAGTGCCATCAATTGTGGGGTTAACGTGGCAGCAGCTGGGGCAGCATTTCTAAGATTATCCCAGCGGATTTCTTGTGAAATCTGTGCATGGTTGTTCATTGGGCTCAATACAAACTTGGTAATAATAAAGTCTGGTCTAGCCTCATTTTGTATAGAAATGTATTTATCCAATTGTGATTCAATGGCAGCAGCCTGATCTGGATTGTTCAGATATACAAATGTATTTTGAGCCATGGCTTCCCAATTGCCTTTTACATTGTCGTCATACATCCTGTATCTGTTTTCGAAGTTCAACAACAGTTCGAAATGAACAGAGGAATTTTGAGGTGCCTTTTCTACCACTCCGGCAATGGTAAAATTGAAGCTCATGCCCGTATCATCAAATACGGTCAATACTTTTCCAATTGGATCTTCATCACCATAGAACTTACTGGCATACTCTTGCGTAACGATGGCATTTTCTAGTTGATGGTAGGCATCCAAATCACCACTGATTAAATCAAAGGTGAAAGACTCTAGAAACCCTGGATCCACATAAGTAACACTGGTATTGAACACCTTATCCAATTGCACATCTCTGGCAGTAAATACATGACTTTCATATCTAAAGACACGATCCACCCCAACGATATCATTCTTGACAGCGTCTGCTATAGGAAAAGGAACTCGTCCATACTCTCTAATATCCCCTTTATCGTCACGTACACTGTGCACCTTGTAGATATAGTCGATTTGCGCATGGCATTCATCAAAAGACCAGTTGAACTTGGAATTGATGTACGCTACTATACAGCAGGCCAGTGCCAATCCTAGCCCTATTATATTGATTGAAACAAAAGTTTTGTTTTTGAGCAGGTTACGCAGTGTAACCTTTAGATAATTTTTGAACATGAGCTTTGAGTTTTGACTTTTGGTTTTTTTTAGGATGAATGTCAATTCAAAAAAGTTGCATTCAACTAAAATTTAGTCAATATTTTTCACTCAAAAAACATGCGACAGCCAGATTACCCGTTCTGGCAGCTTTAAATACAATTGCTCGGTATCACGGCTATTTTATCAGGAAGCCAATAGCAGTAGTACTGCCGCCACCACCATCAGCCAAAATTTGTAAGCGGCTAAGAAAGGAATGATGATGAAATTGAGTTGCATGGCTACCATCAGTAGCACGATCACAATAGCAATTAATTTTAAAGTAGACTTAGTACTAGCACTCATACTGATTGATTGTTTGAAATTGAGCATCAATGTTAATGACTTTTTCAGAATAATAAAATCTAAGACACCCATACAGTAAATTAAAATTCCCTCCAGCTCAAAGAACAAGAGGGAATCCGCCAAAAAAATCTAATTTAGTCTACTGTATATCTCACCAATACCTCATTGTCTAGTACGACATTACTACTCCAGATAAACTCAGCGTCATCAGCAGGTTTATCGAATATGTCAGTGAAATTTGTATAAGACTCTTTATTATCCACCCCTATTTCATTATTGGTGTAGGTAGTGGCAGATGGCCATTCTGAGTCATCAAAGCTCTCCTTCATCCAATCACTAGGCAATTCCCAATGTACCCCGTAAAAATCGGATCCATCCTCAGCATCTGCTGTACTACAGCTGCTCGACAATCTGGCTTGACCATCCTCTGACAGACAAGACAAGTCCTGCACTGGGGCTATGTAATAGGTTTGTGCTTTCCATGTCGAATTCGTAATGGCTATGGTCGCAGCTTGTTCATCTTGGAAAAACGCCACCATTCCGCCATCACCTGCATGGTAATCGGTAGCTTGCTTCTCTGAGCCTAGGCCTAGGTTTTCTTCCCAATCTACCAGTTTCATAGCCAGTGTAAATGGACGCTCTACACGAAATCTTACAATATGTGAATTGAAATCTGTAAATGGCACGGCATCTTTGCCTACTGGCTCTCCATTTACATACAACTCAAAATAGTTGTCTGCGAAAATGAATCCAGTAATCACCTCTCCACTCCCATCTATTTCAATAATGTCTGAACCATCCAAAGCTGCTAAAGCTTCTGAGGCCGAGTTATAGCTGTTACCATAGCTATTAGACAAGTCTGAGGCGAATGGAAAGGAGTCGTCTGTAAAATTGACCTCTGCTGGCAAAATCCACTCCGTATCATCACTTGCCGTGATGGTACCCGTAGCGGCTATTCTTTGCCCATCAGGAAATAAGTTAGACACCGTGGTAGTTCCCAAGCCTTGTGTTACACTTCCAGTGCCAGTATAGTCGCCTATTGCCGTGGTTTCATCCATGGTATCCTCTTCTTCTGAGCAACCCGTATTTACTAGATTTAGGCATATAGCCAAAATCAACAATTTGTTATTCCAATTCATAGTAATAAGTATTAGTTGATCCTTAGACGAGCAACAACCCATCAACCCCACTCATTCAGAAAAAAATTACCAGGAAATACTCAACTGAAGATTAGGCGAAAATCCAATGCCATATCTATAAGGATTGTCAGGTTTCACACCATTCTGGAATATGTTGATTAGGTTTTCCTTGTTGTAAAGATTAATGAAAGAAAGGCCAACCACTCCTTTCCATGCTGCTTCTGGTTTGGAAAACTGATAGGTGGCCGACAAATCAAGTTGATGCTGAATGGGAAATCTGTCGTCGTATGGCGTATCTATAGTTGTCGGTTGGTCAGGGCCAGGGCCTCGCGGCGTTGGGATTTCTACTGGCATTCCGGACATGAGCCCCCAGGCTAAGGATAAATTCCATCGATCTCTAGGAATGAGCAACATCAGATTGAGCACGTGTGTCTGATCAAAATATGCATCTTGTATCTCTGAAAAGTCTGTCTCTGCATGACTTAGTGTATAGCTACCCCACAGATCGAATGCCTGAAACCTTTTTTTCAACAACAAATCCATACCTATCGTGCGGAGTGAACCAGTTTCCAGAGTTCTTGGATCCACTTGTCTTTCTAGACCATCAGTATCTTTTATATATAGCTCCAAATCAAAAAGCCATCCAGATTTATCAAACAGCCCTCCTATCATGTACTGCTTGCCTGTTTGGACGCCATGGTTCGAATCTGCCAGATTCCAAAACTGATTACCTAGTCGGAAATCATCAAAATCATTCAAAAAAGATCTGAATAAGTATTGACGAGATCTACCTGCCGACGATTTCAAATAGAAGGATTTCGTCAAAAAACATGAAATCATGAAACGTGGGTCAAGAAATAACTCACTCGTAACGGAAAAATGATCCATGTGCATGCCTCCCTCCAAAATGAACTTTTGGCCTAGGTGCCGTTTTGCACTCATATAAGCAGAATGGGTCAATCCTTCATCATCAGTATGTTTATCTTTTGTCATCCCAGTCTCTACTTCAGTCTCATCAAAAATCACATTTTGTTGTGCGAAAGAATACCCAAAGTTGAAATCTGTCTTTTCACTGACTTTATAATCCATATCTAAACTGACCCGATTATCACTGATGCTATTCTTGGCATTCTTGTTGGAAATTTCATTTCCTGATTGCTCTGAAACACTCACCTGTGATAACTCAAAAACAGAATAAGTATGGCTCAAAGAAGTGTTCCATTGATCTGTTAAACTGCTCGTCCACTGTGTTGTCATTCCCCAATTGAATAATTTAGAATCTCCCGTTTCCTTCAAGTCCTCATCAGGTGTCAATATGGTAAAACCAAAGTCATCAGAAATTCTGAGTAAGGTCGAAGTGACTTCATTTTTGCCGTTTGGTTTATAGATCAACTTTCCATTCAAATCATTAAACCTCACATCAAAGCGATCCAGATTATTGTCCTTACCAGTCTGGATAGACCCCACTCTACTGCCCTGTAAATTCAGTTCCGAGTAGGCTTCCATTTTCGCAGAAGAATATTCGGGATAATTAGTTCGGGCGGATACAAAGAGACTTACTTTGTCTTTCACAATAGGCGAGTTTATATACCCGCCCGCATAAATAGTATTGGCCAAGGCACCTCCTTTCACTTTCTCTGGAATCTCAGACTTGGTTTGAATATCTATCAATCCTCCTACTTTCCCACTCCACTTGGCTGGCAAGCTCCCCCTGTGTACATCAACTTTATCAACCACTGCCTGATTATAAGGAGAAATAGTACCAAAATAATGCCCAGTGTGATACAGTGGTATATTG
Organism: Reichenbachiella faecimaris; assembly: GCF_900176375.1. Lineage (GTDB taxonomy): Bacteria > Bacteroidota > Bacteroidia > Cytophagales > Cyclobacteriaceae > Reichenbachiella > Reichenbachiella faecimaris. The sequence continues at coordinate 1,372,779 of NZ_FWYF01000001.1, forward strand.
TCAAAGTACATAAGGTTTTGATCATACGTGCTGCCTCTCATCATTAGCGCTCCTGCCTTCCCTGTAGGTGATTTAATCCCTGGTATCGTCTTCAATACTTGCAAAATATCGCCATCAGTTTCTCCAGCAATAAGGCCCAGATCTGACATATCTATTTCCATACTCTGCTGTTCAATATTCGCATTGATACCAGAAATGGTATAGGACATGACCGTCACGTTCTCCAGATAGAGTGTGTCTGGCTCTAGCCATACTTGATTATTCGATTCGATTAGGTCTTCAACAGTCATTTTTTGGGCACTATAAAAACGTGAAGAGAGTTCAATCGAGTCAGTGACAAAGGCATTTCTTAATTCAAATTTCACTGGAGTTGGGTAGAGATATGCATAATCCTTCAACCCTACTTTTGCAAAAACCACGGGAATAGCCTCTCCTGTTTGTCTATCTAAAACTTCAAACGAAACATTTGACCTTATAGGGATAATACTATAAAATTCAGACCCTGGATTATCGAATCGTAATGGTGCTGCTTTTGACAATTCGTCTAGACTAGACTTTAAATTTTCAAAATCACTCATAGGATCTACCCAAAGATTTTCTAGCAATTTAGGGTTGTAGGAAAATGATACACTGTGAGCTGTCTCCAATTGCTTCAGTGCGTCAATGATTCGAATTTGAGTTTGCTTTTGTGCAAGAGCCATCTGGTAGAAAGCACAGCATATTACAATGAATAGAATTAGTCTTTTGGCTAATGCGTTGTAAAGCATAAAAAAATGAAAAATGTTATCACCCGAAATTCATTCGAGCCATAACCAACTAAATTAAAATTTCTCGCGAGCAAAGATAAACGTTCAATATCAAGTCCGTCATCATCAAAGGCTTTTTCGTCAGATCAAATCCTGACTTTTTAATAAAAATTAAATGGGACCTATTGAAGAACAATTTCTCCTATTCATTTTAATTCAAAATACATTAAATTCGAAGTTGCATTTGGGAGGAATTTAAAGGTTGACATGAAAAGGTCTCTGATTTTAAATGGGTGGATAGCACTGCTTTGTCTGTGGACAAATGCATCATTGGCAGAGACTGTTCAATCCAAGAAGAGTATTGATAGTCTCAAAGATTCTCTCCACATTTCTTCTGGAGTTGAACGGGCCGAAATACTGGCTCAACTGAGTTGGCAATATCGAAACGTTAATAGCGATTCTGCCTTGTATTTTGGGAAGCAAGCCTATGAGCTATCCAAAAGCTACAACTACGAGAGCGGCATTATCAAAAGTCTGAATTTTCAGGGCATTGCCTATCGAAACAAGAGTGATTATTCTAATGCCTTTAAGTTTTTTGTAGAAGCGCTCAAAGCAGCTGAAGAGGCACAAAACCTTGAGCAGATTGGGTACTCCAATATCAACATTGGGAACATCTACATCTACCAAACCAATTACAATGGCGCATTGGAGTATTTCGAGAAGGCACTTGCTTCTGCACAAGAGCTCAATGACCAAAGCATGCTTGCCTACATCTATCTAAACCTTGGGCGAACCTATTTGCGAATGGATAAGTATGACAAAGCAGAACTCAATTACTTAAAAACCAGAGGAATTAGAAAAAACCTGAACGACAACGAAGGGTTGGTTACCATTGCTGTAGATCTGGCAGAGTTGGCGATGAGAAAAGGCGACCTCAGCAGGTCGCTGGGCTATTTTCATGAATCTATAGATGCCATAAACCAAATAAAAAATAAAGGAGCTCTAGCCTTTAGTTTATACAATATCGCTGTCATACATAGGCAGCAGGGCCATTTGGATTCTGCCGAATACTACTCCCAAGAAAGCTTGCAGGTAGCCAAAAGCAATAACTTGAAAAATGACATTCGCAAAATTCATGAAAACCTGTCCATCATAGCTGAAGGACGAGGAGACTATGAGAAGGCCCTTTTTTACTTCAAGCTGAATCAAGAAAATGAAGACTCCATTTTTAATGAACAAACAACGCGAACCATTGAAAGCTTAAAGTCACAGTACGAAGCAGAAAAGAAAGAAGCGGAAACCATGTTTCTTCGCGAAATTGTGGAACGCCAACAGACCATCATTATACTGGCAGCTGCAGCCTCTGTGCTCCTTTTGATCATTGCCATTATCATTTATATGCGGGCAGTAGAAAGAAGAAGATTGAATCGTCAAATTTCTGCTCAAGCTAAAAAGTTGGAAGAGCTAGACTTTGCTAAATCACGATTCTTTGCCAACATTTCCCATGATCTGCGCAGCCCACTCAGTTTGATTTTGGGTAATTATGAACAAATCAAGCAAGACGATGAGTCTTACCTTACTTCGGACTCCAAACAAAACTTGGAAGTGGCCAATAAAAATGCCCAGCGCTTACTCTTTCTTACAGATGAAATCAATGAGTTAACCAAGTTAGAGGAAGGTAAAATCAGCTTAAAGCTGAAAGACGTACCTGTAAATTCTTATTTATCTGCCTTGGTATCAATGTTTAAATCCTCAGCCGAATTCAAATCAGTGAATTTGACTTATGAGTCTTCCATAACAGATGAAGTCGGCATTTCTATTGACCCCAATCAGTTTGAAAAGATTATTTTCAATCTGATTACGAACGCCTTGAAACATACGCATCAGGGAGACTCCGTTATGGTCAAAGTCGAAACCATAAACCATGATCTCAAAATATATATCAGAGACACTGGTGAGGGCATTCCTGAAAATAGTCTCCCCTATTTATTTGATAGATACTATCAGTCTCCTACGAACAAATATCATGTTTATGAAGGGTTAGGTATTGGTCTTTCTCTGGTCAAGGAACTCATTGATGTTCACGGTGGGAAGATTAGCGTTAAATCCAAGATTGGAGAAGGATCTACTTTTACGTTGACAATACCTTTCATGACATTGGAAGACTTGAACCCTGAAGTGCCAGAAACCTCAGAATATATTCAAACCAAAAACAAACTATGGAGCGAACTCTGGGAGAAAACATACCAGGAAGGGCAAACGGTGAGTCTATCTGCCAATGGTCAAGATAGTAGCAAACCCAAACTACTTCTGGTAGATGACCACCCAGAGGTTCGGGAATTTATTGCCAAACTGATCAAACAAGACTACGAGGTAACTGAAGCCGAAAATGGTGTAATGGCACTCAAAATACTCAAAAATCAGTCTATTGATTTGGTAATCACAGATTTGATGATGCCGTGGATGGATGGATTTGAACTACTGGAAAAAATGCAGGAAAATGAAGATTGGAAGTCAATTCCTGTTTTGGTAGTTTCTGCCAGAAATACTGCAGATGATCAGTTTCAGGTATTGACCAGAGGCATCAACAACATCCTTCAAAAGCCTTTTGGTAAAAAAGATATTTTGCTCAGGATCAAAAATTTACTAAACCAAAAAGAAAAGTGGGCCAAGGAAGGTGGTAATACCATTATTGTCAATGACAGACCTTTGATAAACGATATTGAAAAAGAATTACTTGAAAAAGTAAAAAAGTTAGTGATTGAACAGATTGACAATCCAGATCTAACCGTACTTGTATTGGCAGATGAAATGGCTGCCAGCGAAAGAAAGGTCTATAGAATGATTAAAAAATTGACTGACCTCACTCCGCACGAATATATCAAAGAAATCAGATGGCACTATTTGGAGCAATTGATCAAAAACAAGAGTCTCAAAAACCCTACAGAGGCTGCCAAGGCCATTGGCATGAAGAACGTGACAAATTTCAAAAAACAATTCCACAAAAAATTTAACAGGAGTATTGAAGAAATGATGGCGAAGAAGGTCTGATTTTTTCTTATCTTCAGGCCATGATTCTAAACGACAAAAAGACCATCAACGCCTGGTGTTCCTACGACTGGGCCAACTCAGTATATAACCTAATCGTAACCACGGCCATCTTCCCCATTTATTACAACAGTGCCACTGAGGCAGCTTTTGGTGGGAACGTGGTTCGTTTTTTTGGATGCTCAATAGATAGCTCAGTACTATACTCTTATGCCATTTCTTTCTCGTTCTTGATTGCCGTTTTACTCTACCCTGTACTGTCAGGTGTGGCAGATTACAGAGGGTCAAAAAAGGCATTCATGCGCTTTTTCACTTATTTAGGCTCTTTGGCTTGTATAGGACTTTATTTCTTTGAAGGAAGCAACATAGAATATGGGATTTTGTTGGCCATTACTGCAAGTTTAGGCTACGCTTCATCTGTCGTTTTTTACAACGCCTTTCTTCCAGAAATAGCTTCTGAAGACCAAATGGATCGAGTAAGTGCCAAAGGCTTTTCCATGGGATATATTGGCAGTGTATTGTTACTGATTGTTAGCTTGGTCTTAGTATCCATCCCAGAGACCTTCGGGTTTGATGGAGCTGGAAGCGCCACTCGCTTTGTGTTTCTTTTGGTTGGCATCTGGTGGTTTGGTTTTGCTCATATTGCCTTCTCAGCACTCAAGGACAATCGCACGCATGGGAAGATTACGGGGGAAGTCTTGCGTTCAGGTTTCAATGAATTAAAAAAAGTATTTAGCAGTTTAAAGGAAAATGTGAATTCCATCCGTTTTCTATATTCTTTCTTCTTCTACAGCATGGGTGTGCAGACGGTCATGCTTTTGGCACCATTGTTTGCCGCTGAGGAGATTGGAATGGAATCCAGCGAAATGATCATTGTGATATTGATTATACAATTGGTAGCTGTAGGTGGAGCCTATTTGTTTGCCACCATTTCCGACAAAAAAGGCAATAAAATATCCATTTCATTAGCTGTCATGATCTGGTTCTTTATTTGTATACTGGCTTATTTCATTGCAGATAAGACAGTCTTTTATGGATTAGCTGGCTTACTTGGTTTAGTGATGGGTGGCATTCAATCTATTTCAAGATCCACTTATTCGAAGCTGATCCCAGAAGGCACTAAAGACACAGCTTCTTATTTCAGTTTTTATGATGTCACAGAAAAGTTCGCCATTGTATTAGGCACCTTGGGATTTGGTTACATTCTTCAATTGACTGGCACGATGCGCAATTCTATGCTATTTATGGGTTTATTTTTCGTGATAGGGTTAATCATCTTATCAAGAGCAAAACTTAATAAAGGCACAGCTTGATTTACAATTTTCTCAAAATAGTAGTCAAAGTGGCTCTTCGGATATTTTTCCGGAAAGTGTCTGTTCATAAAGCCATTGATTTACCCACTGAGGGCCCCTTGATCATTGTTGGGAATCACCCCAACACCTTTATGGATCCATTGATTTTGGCCACACTGTTTCGACAGCGTGTAGGATTCTTGGGGAACGCTTCCATTTTTGTCAACTCCTTCGTGAATGCCATATTTGCCTACTTCAGGGTTATCCCAGTATATCGAGATAAGGACGTGGCTCCAGGAGAAAAAATTGACAATGAAAAGACGTTTCGTGACTGCTATAAGTTCTTAGAAGCTAACAACTCCTTGATGTTGTTTCCAGAAGGCACCAGTTATCACGAACTGAAACTTCGAAAAATAAAGACAGGTGGTGCACGCATTGCGTTGAGCGTGGAAAAGAAGAACCATTTCAAATTAGGCGTTAAAATCATTCCCATTGGACTTTATTATAGCAATCCATCTAAGTTTAGGAGTAAAATCTATGTGAACACGGGAGAGCTCATTTATACCAAGGACTTTGAAGCCATCTACGAAAGGGACGAGGTAGCTGGCGTACAAGCATTGACCGAAAAAGTCAGGGAATCACTCGAAAGCCTTACCATTACCACAGAAGACAAAGAACAAGAAGATCTATTTTTTAAAGTCAAGAGGATTTATAAGGATCAATTAATAAAAAGAGCTGAGTCATTTAAAAACGATGAGTTTGAATTGACTAAGGAGATAGCCAATGCTATTCAGTATTTCAAAGTTTCCTTTCCTAATAAGTTTGAAACCATCAAGACAAAAATAGATCGTTGTAGTCAGCTGCTAGATGAATTTCAAACCACTGCCAGGCGAACGAAACCACTCAAAAACAAACTAAAAAAGATCAGCATTCTAATCTCTGGAACCATATATCTAATAGCAGGCTTTCCTTTATATCTCTATGGGCTTATTCAAAACTTGATTCCATTTCGCACCCCCTATTGGCTGGCCCAAAAATTCACCAAGGAACCCGAATATTATGCACCCATCATGATGAGTCTTGGCATAGTGGTGTTTCCTCTATATTATTCTCTTTCGTTTTTTTTATTTGACATCAGACTATCACCTGACCCACTTCTATTAAGTCTTTATTTGGCATCACTTCCGCTATCAGGCTATTACGTTCTTCACTATTATCATTTCTTTCGCGCTGGGATTTCATTTCTCAAAATTCATAACCTGATCCATTCGAAAAAGGATCTATTAAAAGAACTCGAACAACTGAAAGTTTCTATTTTTGACGAACTAGACGAAGCCAGAACGATCTATTTAAAAAGACTATAATCGCATGACTAAAATATATCACAACCCAAGATGTACAAAAAGCAGGCAAGCGCTTGCCTTGCTCGAAGAGAAAAATGAGCAGATTGAGATTATTGAGTACCTCAAATCCAACCCCACCAGGGAACAAATCACTGAACTAGTAGCCATGCTAGGGATCAAACCTCTTGAATTGATTCGAAAGAGTGAGAAAATTTATAAAGAAGAATATAAAGGCAAAGAATTGAGTGACAAAGAGTGGATTGATGCAATGGTTTCCAATCCCATTCTGATCGAACGACCAGTGGTGGTGAAAAACGGAAAAGCCGCCATCGGACGCCCCATTGAAAATGTGATCGAGATTCTATGGTTCGATTGATTTACTGCGTAATTTATATTGGAATTAACCCCATTAGAAAATATTTCAAATTTCTCAGGCTTTTTTTAAATAGCCGTTGTAGTTCTAAAATATGTTATGCTATATTTGCATCTCGTTTTTGAGGAGCACCAAAAAAGCGAGGGGAAAAACGTTCCGAAGAGATGAGATTTCGATCCATTTCTACTAGTTTGGTATCCACTGGAGAGGTGGGTGAGTGGCTGAAACCACATGTTTGCTAAACATGCGTGCGAGAAATCGTACCGGGGGTTCGAATCCCCCTCTCTCCGCAAGAAAGAAGAAAAAGTCTTCTTATAATATTGATGGTCTGCTAGCTCAACTGGATAGAGCAACTGCCTTCTAAGCAGTAGGTTTCAGGTTCGAGTCCTGAGCGGATCACAAAGTGACGTGATTGACGAGATGAATATCTTGAATTGCAAAAGCCTTCTAAGCAGTAGGTTTCAGCGGTTGGACGATTCGATTCGAGTCCTGAGCGGATCACGAAAATTGTCAATAATACCGGTGACAATTCATTTATCGGGATGTAGCGCAGTCCGGTAGCGCACCTGGTTTGGGACCAGGGGGTCCCAGGTTCGAATCCTGGTATCCCGACTTCTAAAAGCTCAGCAATTTGCTGGGCTTTTTTGGTTTTAAGCCATCTGAAAGTACTAGACCCATATGACGGATCAGGGTATATAATTTTGAGTTATGTTGAATGCCTTGGGAGATAAACAAATGTCAATTTTAATTCATTTTGTTCAAGGGGATAGGTTACAATACAAATTGGTCTGGCTTAAAGTTAAATGCATCTGTAGGATTAATGATTTTTAAATGATATTGACATATATTTTTTACGGTCGGACACATTCACCTTTTTCTAGCCCACAACCCTACCCTTTAAAAGCTGAAAAGAGTGCTCGTTACCGCCAAAAAATGATGTGATGGGTTTTGATGATGAAATTGGCCCTTGCCCTAAAATTAACCCGCTCCTAAACCCAAGCTATACTAACCCCGACATTCATCGGGGCAGGCTATAACGCAGGACATTCATATTACTGCTGGTCGTGTTTGTCAGCATGAATCAATGCATTGTACTGATTGTTCAATCTTTGGCACTGACTGTTCATTATTTTGTTCCATACGGAGTTCGGACAATCATTTATCAATCTGTCATTAAATTGGTAGAAGCATAGCAAACACTATCAGCCAACTGAGCTTTTTCCAAAAGGCCAGTGCATGGATATTTAGACCTTCGGCTTATAGATTGGACAGTAAAAACAATAACAAAAGAAAATCATGAACATGTACAATAAAGGCAGTGGGTTAGCCCTATTCACAATCATCTTTCTAAGTATTTCAAATTTTGTAAATGCTCAATATTACCCACACAACGATAGCATTAATTACAAAGAAAACTATCGGGGGCAGTATCATTTTAGCCCCAGATCGGAATGGATGAATGATATCAATGGGCTCGTTTATCAGGGAGGAAAATACCACATGATTTACCAGTGGGGAAATAAGATAAGACATGGAGGGTACGCTACAAGTCATGATTTACTGCACTGGAAAGATCAGGGGGTGGCATTGATCCCTCAAAATTCATTCTTACCTCCCGATGCAAAGCGAAATGTATCAGGCAATGAGGTGTACTCGGGGAGTGCGGTAGTGGTTTCAGGGGAAACGGCTATGAAAATAACCGGCTCTGAGAAAGAAGCTATCATTGCCATATATACAGGTACCGGTAAGGGTACTTGTTTGGCATGGAGCAATAACAACGGTAAGACTTGGCAGGATTATCAGGGAAACCCGGTTGGAAACCTGACGGATGACGCGATTCCGCGTGACCCATGTGTTTTTTGGCACGAACCTTCATCAAAGTGGATACTGGCTATCTATGAAAACGGCACGACCTTTTACGGTTCCTCTGATTTAATACAATGGGATTATCTAAGTAATATAAACTTCGGATATGAATGCCCTGATATGTTCCAGCTACCCCTGGATGGTGATGAAAATAACATGAAATGGGTATTATTGGATGCTAACGGTTCTTACCTTGTCGGTGAGTTTGATGGAACCACTTTTCGGAAAGATGAAAGTCAGCAAACCTTCATGATGGATGTGGGGCCGGACTTTTATGCCGCTCAGACCTTTCCGATGGGAAACCTGCCTAATAATGATCCGCGAATTATTCAAATAGCCTGGATGGATCACTGGAATGGCGGAATAGGTGAAATCGTCTGGGAACGAAACGCTACTTTTCCCGTATCCCTGGGTCTCAAAACACTGAACGAACAAATACGAATAACCAGAAATCCTATCAATGAAATTTCTACTATTTATGAAAACACAAAGGTTTGGGACAGTCAACTGATAAAAGTAGGAACCAATTTATTGAAAGGAGTTCACTCTAAAAAATTTGAGCTATCTCTTGAATTTGATTTGACAGGCAGTACCGCCTTAAATTTGGGAATAAAAGTGGCCAACAGATATATTATATATGACCTATATAATAAGACCTTATTGTCCAATGAACTGTTACCGGATGACGCTAATCATATTAGCATAAAATTGTTGGTTGACTGGGGACAACTTGAAGTATTTGGCAATGAAGGTACTTTCTCATACACACAACAATTCGCTTTCTCTCCTGATCACGATAATATAGAATTGTTTTCAGACGGAGATATCCAGTTAATATCCATGGAATTTCATGAATTGGCGAGAACATGGTAAAGAATTGAGACGTAAAATCTCGTTTATGATATGGTTGTCAAAGCCATGCTAGTGACATGTAATTTGAAGATTCTCTAGTACAATAAATCTATCTCACTGTTTAATAGAAAAGTGCTGCAAACCCTTGTTTGAAGTAGTAGATACCAACTTCGCGAATCAATAGAAAATGGATCGGATAACTTCCGACCCATTTTCATTGAACTGCCCAATCTGCCGCCTCAGGAAACGGCCAAAGCTGGTTCAGAACTATTTTATAACGAACCTTGCACTTTCCACCTTTCCTTCCTGGCTGACTCGAACGATATATATACCTCTTTCAAAAGCAGAAACATCAATGGTAATTTCAGACTGATTTATCTCTTCCATTACAAAAGACAAACGACCTATCAGATCAAAAATTTCTAAACTGTCTGTTATGACATCTTCACCCAGATTGATGTTCAAATGGCCATTTTCTATAGGATTGGGATAGATTTCAAATGTCTTCACTTCGTCCAGTAAAACCTCCTGATCTTCCTCAGAAGCTATTCTGGCACCAGAGGCCACTGTTATCGAACCTTCCGTTTCTTCAGTTCCGACCTTGCCACCCCACCCCCCGTTTTGGGTAGACAAATACACTAAAAAACGGTAATTGCTTCCTGTAGGTATTGGTAGGTTGTTCGTTAATGGTATATCAATACTTACTGTTCCTGATGTACCTGTCAAAAGGGTATTCACGTACCCATAGTTTTGGGAGCCAGTATTTGTCTGAAAATCAACAACTAAATCACGTGGGTTACCATTGGTGGTGTATTCTACCACTACACTAACTGTTTCTCCAGACTGAACAGATGCTGGGTATTCCATGACATCAACGATTGCATCACTTAAAGCGGATGTTGAAACTGTTACCGGAGTTTTAGTTACTTCAGTTCCAATCTTGCCTTGCCAACCACCTTCTACTGTAGACAAATACACAACAAAACGGTAGCCACTTCCAGTTGCCGGGTCGTTCGTTATTGGTACACTAAGACTTATAGTTCCTGATGTCTCAATTAGAAGTGTATTCACGTACCCATGGTTTACGCTTCCATCATCTGTCTGAAAATCAACAACTATATCGCGTGCGCTACCGTTGGTAGTGTATTCGATCGTAACCGTGGCTGTATCACCCGCCAATACCGTAGTTGGATAATGGACGGCAACAACCGAATCCGGTAAAGCAGAGGATGTTACAGGTACCTCATTTGTACCGTCTTCAGCTCCAGTTATGAGATTTGCATACGTGCCACCTACTGTGGTCAAGTATGTAGCAAAGCGGTAATCATCCCCAGGTGGTGGATTGCCTGTTATTGGTAGAACCACATTTATTGTTCCTGCCCCGTCCAAAGGAATCCTCTTAAAACCATGGTTGGTATAATCCAATTCATATTCCTGAAACTCAACAATTAAATCACGCTGCTCACTACACTCGTAATCGATCGTTACCGATCCTGTACCATCTGCCTCTACCGTAGCTGAGTGATCGGTGATATCCACGTCATCCGACAAAGCAGAAGCCGATACTGTTACAGAAGCTGTGGCGTCCTCAGTGCCAGATATTCGTTCAGCATAACCGCTATCTAATTTAGTCAGATATCCCGCAAAACGGTAGCCACTTCCAGTTGCCGGGTCGTTCGTTATTGGTAAATTGACGTGTATTATTCCAGACCCACTCACATTAATTCTATCGTAACCGTGATTTGTGTAATCATCTCCATTTTCCTGAAACTCAATAATTAAATGACGGAGTTCACTGGATGAGTATTCGATCGTTACCGTTGCAGAACCATCAGGGTTTACCGTAGTTGGGTAATTGGTAATTTCGAATTCATCAGGCAAACTGGACCCTTCTCCCTGATCAGACCACACTTGCATTGAAGCCGAGTCAACTATTACACTGTCAGTATTGGCGGTATCTTCAAAAATATCACCTGCACCAATTCCAGATCCATTATTAATATTATGCGCGATGACCACATACTTGGAATTATCCACCGCCACAGCTTTTCCTACTCCCCAGCTGCCGATACTATTATTTATGATGTAAATACCATCATGACCTTCCCTTGCTGGTTCAGTAATGGTCCCCCCATTAATTATTCGCGAAAAGAAAGATATGGATCCTGCCCATTCGGGTAGATCATTAGTGCCAATCCAGGAATTATATTCTGAGTCAAAGCCACAATTGTAAATGGCATTATCGGCAACAAACACGTTAGATGAAAAATCACCTTCTATATAATCACCGAGTTCATTGTGAAAAGTAATTGCCGCATTGGATAAGCCCTCAAAATAATTACGGGTTACTATCCCATTGGATGCTTTCAGAAAAATCCCAAATCTTCGGCTATTTGTCAGGCTATTGTCGGCAATATAAAAATTACCGGTCATGTCCATGATCGCTAATCTACTATTTGCAAATGAGAAGGTGGGATTACCCGTCAGCGTCATTTCTTGAGTTCCAACATCATACGTTGCCACTTCATAGATAGCTTGTAAAGCTCCTGATGTCACATCAATGAAAACGACTCTATCACCGGATTGAATTGGCGCTATTTGACTTAAAACCCCTATGGTCAAATTAGGTCCTTCGTTGATAGTTATAACTGAACCATTTTTTGAGTAGGTATAATATTTAGTATAAAAATTGATTGCATCGTCAGCCTGACCCCTAAAGATATTACCTTGAACCCACGGCCCAATGCGCATGGACTGCATATGTACGGCATCTGCATCCATACTCAGAGCGCGACCTTCCTTTATATCTACTGTACAATCCAAGATATTGATCGCGTTGTTAAAATTACCACTGAAAGGCGTTGATGTCCCGGCATAAAATGTAAGATTGTTGTAAGTAATTTCACTTGAAAAGCCAGCGTAAAAACCCGGAGCACCACTTTCGCGGAGCAGTCTTACAAACCGATCGCCTACCTCAACTTCTTGCCCATTGATGTTAAATTTATAATCAGTATTATTAGAATTAGCACTTAAGTCGATTAAGCTTGGCTCGTAAGTCACTTTAGTCCCTTCTGATATTCTACCATCTATCGATGGATCTATAGCGTAACCCCAAATTTGACTAACGCTATCAGTGTGATACTTGACATCATTTAGTGCAATCCCTTCCAAATGATCCGCATAAACAGTATCCCCATCTACGGCTTTGACCTCTGTGAGGGTATATGGTAGAAAACTATCCTCAAAATCGATGGTCAGGTTTATGATTTTGGCCTTTTCACATCGATAAATATCCATGATACCCTTTGTCATAACATTTCTGCTTGAGAAGAGCAATGTGGCTCCATTACCATTAATCAATACATTATTCTTGCTTAATAAGAGAAACACTTGATTTGCAGACTCCCTGCCAGTTGGCATTTCGTTGATAATATAGGTTCCTGAATTCAGATTGATAACATCCCCTGCTCCAAGAGCATCGAGGGCGTCTTGAAAATCATCCTCAAAATCTTCTGAATAACTTATGGTAGTAGAGGTCCCAGTAAAAGTGGCCGGATCAGGGTTCCAGGGCTCTGGTCGGGAAAGCGTTTTCATTTCCAGATACCTAACTCCGACTGTTGGATCTGAAGCGGCAAAAGTGATTACTAACGAATTTATCAACCTGTAATACAGTCCCGATGGTATGGCCACCGAACCTACTAATTCATCTGCTGTATTGGCTCCAGCATGGATGGTCATTAAATCCTGATCAGCATTTAATGTAAACCTTACCGTGCTATATCCATTATTACCACGGGTGAAGGTTCCATCAGCTGTATTGGCTGCCCCGGCATATAGATCCGCAGTTCCATCAGGGAAAAATGTGCAAAAGATGTTTTGGTTCGATGCAGTAAGAGCGGCTTTGGCATCCGAAAAACCTATGGAGATGGAATCAGCATCGGCGGGTATTCTTATCCTGGCTTCAACGGTTCTCGTTTCATGATCCCCTATTATCGGAATGGATAATGCGGCAAAAGTGGCACTACTAGTAGAAGAGGTAAGTTCTCCTCCAGCAAGTGAGGCGCTACCAGTCCACCCGCTATCGCTGTGTCTGAAGTCTAATTCTGGCTCCAAACCCTGCAAAGAGGTGGTCTCGTCAAAATTTTCTCTTAGGATCGTTAAAGGCTCCTCAGTTTGTGCACTGGCAAACCAAAAAGACCCCATTAATAATAAGCTAAATAATGTTTTCATACGCTAGGCATTTATGAATTAACATGAATGGCCCTTCTGCAAACCTTTTGCAAAGACCAAAATTCAATACGACAAGCTTATTGGAATTATCGTCGGTGGGCTTTTCTGTGTTGTTCAATTATTAGCACTGATTGCTAAAACTTTTTTACTGCGTAGGGCAGTGAGTCCAATAGGGTGATGCTAAGATTCTGGGTGTGGGATAATGGTCTTTGTAAATCTTTCCGGTCACTATTTGCACGAATTGAGCAATTCCTCTCTTTGAACTTTCAATGTCAATTTTTGACTAATCAGGAGAACCCCTTGATTCAGGTTCATTCTAAATTAATACCAGTAAACCTACTTAGAAACAAAGGACAAAAGCACACTTTGCAGAAGGCCCAAAGTTTCTAACTAGGGCATGTTTAACCTAATACTTCTTAAAATGAAACCAAATCAACACAACGTTTGGAAGCCATTAAAAATCTTAATGCTTTTAATTCTAGTTTATTCAAACCCCATTGCAGCTCAAACCTGGCAATTCAGTCTGGGGCCGACATCTACTTTGAGTCAATCCATGTTTCCATCCTCAGATGATGGATATTTTCCAGATGGAAATTTGAATGTGCTTAAAATTGGTTCTGACTACTATGCCTTTTGGGCTCATTATCAGAACTACAGAACCATCGCAAATTCTCCCTTACTCCAAAACCATGAAAATCAGTTGAATCCATCCACTCCCGTATTTGGAGGACGAGAACCATACAATGGCACATCAAACGGTTTTGACGACGGTGGTAAATGGTTTATCGGAGTTCATCAAAGGAATGACACTTTGATCGGCTTTTTTCATTCCGAGAGTCACTGGTATCCACGCAACACTGGACATGCCTATAAGTCAGTTGGCGTAAGTTATTCTTATGACAATGGGGCTACCTGGACCTCAGGCATCAAGGCCATAGGCCATACCCTTACAAAACCTGTCGATCCCGCATGGTCTGGACTGGGTGACGGGTGCGTTATTTATAACCACCTTGACAACAACTGGTATTGTTATTATGTCCCGGCAATTGGGTCAACCGCTATTAGCATGGCAAGATCGTCAGATAGATATGGAGCTCCCGGAACATGGACTAAATGGAATAATGGTTCCTTTAGCACAGCAGGATTGGGTGGAGCGGAGACTCCCATAGCAGATCTTCTTGAGGCACCAGGTGGGAATCCATCAGTTCATTGGAATTCTTATCTACAAAAATTTATCATGGCTTGGCATGGTTGGGATGAAAAACTATATATCAGTGCCAGTGATGATGGAATTACCTGGGAAAATGCCCGATTGCTGATTGACGCAGGCTCTAGAACCTGGTATCCTGTTATCATAGGTGCCAATAGCGCAGAGGGAGGACAAACGGTAACTCTATATTATGGAGCCAATTTTCAAACAGACGGAAAACGGACACTTACTTATAGGACCATCTCATTTACGGGTACCAACCCTAACCAGCTTATCGCCGATGGTAGATATGCCATTAACAATGTGGCAAATAATCAAAACCTTGCTTCAACGGATGCCAATAACTGGAATGCCGCTGTTGTTTACAATGATGTTTACCTTGACCAACGATGGGATATTGTCCACCTGGGCAATAACGTTTACAGCCTGGAGTTATCGTGCTGTTCACGAAAATTAGATGTAAGCAATGCTGATTGCGCAAACAATACCCAAATACTTTCATGGCCTGATAATGGTCAGAATAACCAGAAATGGCAAGCCGAATTAGATGGTTCGGGAAATTACATTTTCAGGCCCCTCCATTGTCTAAGCCAAGCTTTGAGTGCTTCATCAGGAAACTCGAACGTCGTAACTCAAGCATATAATACAAGTGATGATCTGCAAAAATGGACATTGACATCTGAATCTACCCAGTTGATTCCAGATGGTCGGTATGAAGTTAGAAATACCTCAAGCAGCCTTAACCTGGCTTCTACCTCATGGAACAATTGGAATGCGCTTGTGGTCGGTGCGGATGTATATCTGGATCAGAGATGGGACTTTACGCACATTGGCGACAATGTTTACAGTGTTGAATTGGCCTGTTGTGCACGAAAATTAGATGTTAGCAATGCCGATTGCGCTAACAATACCCAATTACTCTCATGGTCGGATAATGGGCAGGACAATCAGAAATGGAAGGCTGAATCAGATGGTGCCGGCAATTATATTTTCAGACCACTTCATTGCCAGGGGCAGGCGCTCAGCCAATCTTCGGGAAGTTCTAATGTACAAACCATAGCATACAATCCAACCAGTGATCTACAAAGGTGGGCGCTTATACTTGGATCAGGATTCCGTTTCGCAAGCGGGCGTGTTGAATCTGCTGAATTGAAAGAATCGATAAATATTTATCCCAACCCAGTTACTGATCAGGTCACAATATCTGGATTTGAGGGATTAGGTGTCGCTCGCGTTCAAGTTACGGATATAAACGGCCGACTTGTCAAAACTGTCGTTCACCTCGATGACTATGAATTAATTAATCTGGATCTGGAAGGAATTGGTGATGGTATCTATTTCGTCAGCGTTGAAAACGAAGTAGGAATAGCAAGATTTAGAATTAGCAAAACTGCGAAATGAAATTTCTGACTTAACTAACTCGAAGAGGAAAACCAGCGGCTCAAGCGGATGTTTGCAGATTTTGAAGGCCGCGAATTTACGAAAAACTTTAGAAAAAAATACATATTACTGTTTAAGGGGGTTTCTAATTATTAAGTTCATGAAAAAAGTTCTTGTCACTGGAGGTACAGGTTATATAGGCTCACATACGGTGGTTGAGCTGCAACAATCGGATGATGAAGTAGTTTGATAATTTGCCAAACTACAGAAAAGAAGTCCTTCAGCAAATTCAAACAATTACCAATCAGTTACCGGAGTTTGTTGAAATAGATCTAGGAGATGAAGCCGAGGTCAATCAACTCTTCACAACACAAAAAATTGATGCCGTTGTTCATTTTGCTGCAAGCAAATCGGTGGTGAATCCATTGTTGAATTATGAACTGGTCGATAGACGCCCAGGATATATAGAAAAGATATTTACTGATATTAGCTATGCTAAATTCGAGTTGGGTTGGACTGCGCAACTGGGCATTGAAGACATGATGCGTACGGCTTATCAATGGTAAAAAAATCTCGACAAAGAAAAGTGACACACAAAAATAGTTTTGGGTTAAGGGCACTCCGGGGGGAGTGCCTTTTTTATTATGTTTAATAAAACGGTCATACTCTGTCGCCATTTAAGATCGTAATATCTAATAGAGTTGGTTTTGGTCTATTTTTAATCTTCATGAATTAGTCATGAAAG
This sequence comes from Reichenbachiella faecimaris, assembly GCF_900176375.1. Taxonomy (GTDB): domain Bacteria; phylum Bacteroidota; class Bacteroidia; order Cytophagales; family Cyclobacteriaceae; genus Reichenbachiella; species Reichenbachiella faecimaris. The sequence goes on from NZ_FWYF01000001.1 coordinate 1,389,864, forward strand.
TTTCATAGCATTTTTTCACTTTCTCATATTTATGATCAATTACGAGAAAGTATTACTTGTATTCATCATCAAATATTTAATAAATGAGAATGGCGGGAAGCATTTTGAAAACAGTTTTAAACCTCATACCTCACTCACACAGTTTTTTGGATACTACCTTTGAATTATATAGAATACTAATTGGATCGAATGACTTCTGGAATAAATGATCAAAGAGAGCTAGCTTAAACGGGTTTGGAGGAGATTTAGACGTTGCTTGATCTGTTCAGCTTTCGGCATTTTCGTGTAACTCGTTATAGTATTAACTTGGTCGTCGCTGGTGTATCAGTCAGGAAACATCTTGTTCATTGTGCCTCCATATTCCTTTTTTGAAGTTTCACCTTCGCCACCAATCTAAAACATAATCAATCCAATCCGTTTTTGATTAATTGTGTTTTAATCACTCCAACTTTATCACTAATCATAATCAAGTATACTCCTGGTTTAAGATCAAACTTTATTCTTTCGGTTATTGAACTGATTTGGGCTGAAAAAACTTTGTGACCATTGAGATTAAAGATGTTCAATGTACTATCATCTGGAAAACTCTTTGAAATTCGGATTTCATTTTGACAAGGATTTGGGTATATGACCAAGTTTTGCTCATCCGACAGACTCATAATTGGCTCTGGGTATGTAGGCTCATCGGTCAGTTCAAATTCAATCCAATTAAGATCGAATGTGCCACTCACTACGTGCAAAAACAACTGATTTATGGATGAATTGATCTGCAGAACTGTATCGACAGTAAAATAAATACTCCACCCTCCTGTTTTAGGCGTAAGGATGGTTCCTAATAGGTTTTCATCTTGATCAGAAATATTAATTATACCATCCTGAGATTGACTGGAGGTACGAAACTTTACCGAGTACCAGCTCGAAGAGTCAATGCAAGTCTTGTACATCACCCAATCACCAGGATCAGTCCATCCTAAAAACATACCACGACCATCACCCTGAGTATCAGCAATTTTTACACCTGACATGTCATGATAATATTCTGCCTCTATTCTACCTGGAATATTGAAACACTCAACTTCCACATCCAAAGTGCATTCACCTCCCAAATCCTCGATTTCTGTACCAGTGTTGTTTTCAACAATAACATTACTACAATATTTATAACGAATCAAATTCCTTCCCGGCTCCCCACTTTCGATAACATTGTCAGTTATCATTAAACCATCAATATTTTGAGCATAAATTGCCGGAACCTGAATGTTCTTAAATGTATTTCCGGTTATTTCGATATCATTGAATACCTCACACCTGACATTCGTGGTGGCTGTTTCAGGATGAAAATTAATTACTCCATAGTCGGTTCCCGATTGGAAATAACCACAGTCATCAAAGGTGTTATTCCGAATGACAACATCCCTACCAATCTTGGATTCATTCCAATACGTTGAGACATCAAATAATATCCCCCACATTAAATTCCGCTCAAAAGTGCAATTCTCTATTAATGCATTTTTTGTACTTACAAGAATCCCTCTCGCACGGTTTGCTCTAAAAGTAGAATTGGTAACCCTTAACTTCCCAACCATAGACACATTGGCAATTTTCAAGTCGGTTATTGATCGGGCAGGAATAGGTTTTTCCAGCTGTAATCGCATAGAATTCCCGTTCTTATTTGAAATATTTGAAATGATATTATATCCCAAACTGTGTAGCGCGTTCTTGTCAATGAATTCAATAGTATCCCCTACCCGATACCCTATTGCCTGATACCATGATGGATTAGACCCATTTATTTGGATGCTGTGTTCATCAAACTCTTCCACCACATCAAGGAAATATCCGTGCAAATTGATACCATCATCACTCATATGTTCGAAATAGCAATTGTCAAAACTGAGTGTGCCTCTCACATCCAGGTTATGAGATCCATCGGCATTAGTCGTTACCCAGAAATTCTCCTTAGCCTCAATGCGACAATTTAAATGAATAATATTTTCAGCTCCATTGGTACCTAAGAAAGCATATCCGGGAGAAACATGTACAGTGATATTTTCATAAAGCACGTCCTTGCATCCTGTAGAGGTAATAAATGAATATCCTGTATAAAGGGTGTGGCGTAAAACTATCCATGAACCAGTCTTATAGCCGTTGTAGTTGCTGGTAATTCTAATGATGTTTTTTTCCTCATCTTCCCATTGCCAATCGGTAATACCATATCGTTCGTTTCCATTGGCCATTTGTCCGGAAATACTATCATACTCTGCATATGCTTCAATTCGTTTCCCATCAGGATTAAAACCCTCGTAAATCTGGACTACCATAAAGTTAGAACCAGCTTCGACAATGGTCCCTTGAGAAAAAGGCGGGTCCTGATAATCAACTTTGATGTCCTTAACAGCTAGATTCTTACACTGGACGAATTCAAATAAGTTGGGGTTATAATTCATGCCAAGAACCTCTATTGTGCTCCCTGATCCATTTATTGTAAGGTTGTCAATGACATCTATGTAGAAATAGGTACCTGTTTGATCCTGAGAGTTGATGTGATATTTCCCCATCGGGAAAAAAGCACTGGATTTTCGAGACCTCTGCACGCTTCAATTGCATTTAGAATGGCTCCTTTATCATCATCGCCAGGCTGGTCAGGTGTAGCGCCATAGGCCGTTATATCTACTACCTGACCCAATAAGCTGGAGGTAAAAATAATCCCTAAGATCGCTAAAATGGTCGCTCTCATTATTGTTAATCATGTCCTTAATCTGGCTACAGCCATTATCCGGATTTAGTCAGTAGATCGTAATTAAGGTTATTTCTTATCGAGAAGATATACCGTATTGGCAAACTCAATTCCGATATTGATATATCCGTCACTGTTATAGTGATAAGGGTCAGAGTAGTCATAATTCCTTGTCTCTCTGACAATGGCAGCATTTCGGTCATTTCGAACGAATTCTTCTTGAGCATGCTGAACTAACTCACCGTACTTCCAGACTTTACCATTTTCGGCAAGACCCGAATCAGATATTTTTCCAATAATCACGGGCAAATCATCATCATGGAAAGTTGCTCTCATTAGATCCATAAGACGTTTAAGGTTGTAGTAGTAGTGCTCAGCGATACCTTCAGTAACAGTTGCATCACTTTCACCTTGCATCCAGATGATACCACTTGGTATCCATAGATCTTCAAGTCCATTGTTGTTAATATCACGATTACCCATGGCGTTATTAACTGTAGCCAGAAAGTGGTCAAACTGATTTATCCCCGAGTTGCTTCGATAGTCCATTTCCCATGATGCGTAGTCCCTTGAGGCCAAACTATCTATAGATGATCCCCCTAGTGCATATTTAATGATAGCAATGTTATCCTCTGGATATAGCTGATTTATTCGGTAACCAAAGGAAAGCTCAGGGCCAAATTTTTGAGATAACTCATTGACAGATTCATTGCTACTGAACCCGGCACCATTCCCAGGTCTTAAGCTATCCCACCTCCCAATACCGCCTGAAGTATTGTCATCACGGATCGGATTCCCATGGAAAATCCAGACATTATTAACCGCACCTCTCAGGCTATCGGGCAAGTCGTCGTTCGATCCATACCCCTCCATGTTGGACTGTCCGCCAAGGAAAAAAACCCTCAACACATCTTTATCCTGACCCGAAGCTTGGGTGCCACAGTAAATGATCAATACAATTATTAATATCCTTAATTTCATTTTTGTTATATCTGTTTTCGTGTATCAAGAAAATACCAAGTGTAATCGTAGGAGGCCGAGCAGAAGATTCGAAGCAACTACAAAAAAAAAGAGTCGATGACTTTTAATAGTCATCACTAGTTCTGATAGAAATACTTGTTTGAGTTTTCCATCACTACATCATTAAAGCCTATTTGTTTGTCGATCTTGACTTCACCACAATTTTTCAAGCTAATTTCTGCCTCGCCCAGGCCCTTGTATGTATTGCCTGAAATAAACACATTAGTACAATTCTGAATATCAAAATGTGAGAGATCGGGATAGATAGCCTCAAACAAACTGGTCTGAATGATCTTATTATCAGTTATAGTGAGCGTGTCAATACTGAGACCATACACCAACAGTCGGTCGAAGGTTTTAATGGTGTTATCGGTGAAAACAATGTTCTTATGAAAGAACCCATTTGATCGATAATCTTTCCCTATGATAGGGTCCACCTGAAGAATTGCCTGAGGATTGTGCCCACCGATACCTAAATCTTCGAAAGTATTTCCTTTAACAAGGACATTCGTAACTGGGCCAGATTCAAACCAATAATTGGCATCTCCACAAATCCTGATACCTGCCATCATGGAGGAGAAGTAGTTGTTCGTAATCTCCACGGGTTTGGGGGTTGATATGAGCAAGCTCCTGGCTCTATTCTGACGAACAATACTGTTTGTGATTTTTGCTGAAGCCAAGTAGGACAGATTTTCCAGCACCGTGTTCTCCAATTTTAAATCCGAAATATCTTCGTTCAGCGAAATTTTGTAATCGTTCTCCGAATCCATCCTAACAGATTTTACCGTAACCTCCCTAATCGACAAGAGATCTGTTCTGGCCACAAATCTTAACGTATCACCTTCTGAGGCAAATGTAAAACCCTCCTGTTGAAAGTGCCCAAAGCTTGACTTGACAGTTTTGGAATCAACCACCTCATCCACCTTCATATAAGTACCATGGACATTGGAGGCATCATCCAGCATATTTTCAAAAAGACAGGAGTCAATTTTGATTAAACCTCTACAACCTACAAAGTGAGTAGCATCGGCTGAAGCCCCAATCATCCGGGTCGAGCCCTTTGGTAGGGTGACATTGAATTTTTTTAAGGAAATGTCCGCAGATTTTTCAGCAATTAGCGCCATTGCACCGCTTGCATATACATTTATATTCTCCAGGTGTACATTTTTTGAATTCTGAATACTCAAACCTGGATATTTTCGGTTCTGTCCGTGTGGCCCCTTATCTACCCATATAAAACCAACAGGAGGTAATTCCTGTGCTTTATAATTTGAGAATTCAACCACTCCCGGTGATTTCTCCACGGCTGTTAAGGGGTTACTATACCAAGCATGTTCGAATTTGGAAGTATAGTAACTGGGACGTTTGGACATTTTTTCGTAAACGATGTTTTCACCTAGTTTAAGTTTCCAGTCATACCCTTTGAAGTACAACTGATCACCTATAATCTCATAGTCATTTTCCTCACTGACTTTGAGCGTGAATGTGTTGTTGATCGGATCATTTTCCATGACTTCACCTTCAAAGGTGAATGGCCTGTCCCAATAAATATTGAAGTTTTTCAATTGTGCTTCACCTAGACCAAATAACACAAACGGAACTATTCCCCCGTGAAATATGAAATCAGACCCGTTTCCGTTTACTTCTATACTTGAATAGTCGAAGAAGGGAAAGGCGATCTTTTTATCCCCATTATCATTATTGGATATAGCCAAGTACTTCTCTGTGGCATTTTCCGGATAAAAATGGTAAGTACCCTTTTCAAATTCTAATTTAACAGTGCCATTTTTGACGGCAGCCAATTTATCCTTCAGGAATACGGAAAAATCATCTGATAGGCCTGGGTTAAGTTTTATTATGTCATTTTGCTGTGAGGTACACCCAATACAAAAAAGAACAACAAGAAAGTTGAATTTTAATAATCTAAACATGTTTTTTTTCCAGTTACTGGTTTTGTGCTTATCAATGAGTCTCAAGAATAGATTGGAATCATCCAACTTTTAATTTTGAAACCTTAAGACTCCCCAATGCTCAGATTTAAGAAAAGGAGATGATCTTCAGTACAATAGAAATTATTTGAGTAAAAAGTTGTAATCAAAAAAACAGGAGAAAAGGGACTTTTCTTCTCCTGCAAAACTTTTGAATTACTCAGTACTATAGCCAGGGTTTTGCTTTAGATCTCCCCCACTAATTTGAATCTCCCTAGCCGGGATAGGATATAATATGTGATACTCTTGAATGTTTGCCGCTGCAAATTGACTCCCTTCACTAGTTAACGCCTGTACGGTTTCCAACAGTTTACCAAATCGAACTAAATCCACCCATCTATGACCCTCAAAAGCCAGCTCCCACTTACGTTCGTCGAGTAATGCTTGCTCGTTAATACTGCCTAGATCTACGGACTGAGGTGAATTGATATCCAGTCCAAAACCTCGTCTTCTAACCTGATTTATTGCTAAAAGAGCCTCTGCATCAGAATAGGACGCAGATGAGCCCGCATCTCGCCACTTGGCTTCTGCATATGTCAGTAGCACATCTGCATATCTTGTCAATGGGAAGTTGAAAGGAGATTGCCATTCAGTGGAATATCCTCTGGTGGCAGGATCAGGATCATGTCGCCACTTATAAGCGTACACGGTTCCATCAGTGATGGGTTCAGTATCTCCATTAGCGTTTATAACTAAATAATCAACGACGTTACGAGCTCTTCTCAAGTCTAATGGGTCATATGAATCGAATAACTCTACAGTAGCTCGACCAAGTTTGTATGAGATGTTATTTTCCCACGGACCAAGAGTTCCGTCCCAGGTACCTACCTGTCCTCCTTCGTTATTGCTTGAAATGTATTCAGCATCGAAAATGTACTCTATACCATGTTCATTATCTAACTCGAATATATCTCCATATACCGGCTCCAGATCGTAAGGCCCATTATCAATTACGTCCTTGGCATAGCTTGCGGCCAGTGCCGCAGCAGATGCATCGTTTAAAGGCACTCCCGACATTTGAAGATAAACTTTGGCGAGATAAGTTTTAGCGACATATTTTGTAGCCCTTCCATCTTCATTGGTCACTGGAAGATTTTCTTCCGCCGTTTTAAAATCAGCTATAACCCTTTCGTACGTTTCAGCTAAAGTGGATCGGACGTTCTTAAATTCATTAATATTTGTACTCTCGGTGATGATGGGTACCCCACCGAAAAACCGAGCCAATTGAAAATAATAGAACCCTCGAAGGAAGCTTGCCTCACCAAGAATTTTATTCCGGGAATCCGTCGACATGGAAACAACGTTTTCATTAATCTTACCTATTATAACATTGCATCTGGAAATACCTCGGTACTGGTCTGCATAGGTGTCTGCTGGCACACGTGAAAACGGAGTATATGTGTAATTTCCGATGTATTTGTGATCATCATACTGCGCCACAAACATTTCGTCAGTTCCCGCGCGCCCCATCATCATCAGTCCTCTGAAATAACTCCCAAAACCATTACTAGGCCCCTGATGAGAGGCTACCACATCATAAGCACCACCAAGGGCAAGCTCAAAATCTGCTACCGAGGCAAAAAAGTTTCCCAATTCCAAATTACTTTGAGGAGGAATTTCCAATGCATCCTGGCAGGAAGAAACCAAGACCACCGCTATTATCACTATTAATATCTTTTTCATTTTAAACAACTTTAGATTATTAGAATTGAATGTTTATGCCAGCCATGTATGTCTTGGCCCTTGGAAATGCACCGTAATCAATACCTTGGACGAATGGAGCACTACTTTGATTTGTAGTGACCTCTGGGTCGTAACCTGAGTAATTGGTAAATACCGCCAAATTATTGGCAGCTACGTACATTTTAGCATTCTTAATTCCGTAGTTAGAAATCCACTTTGAAGGTAAATTATATCCCAGCCGAACCATCTGTAGTCGAATGAAAGAGGCATCTTCAATCAAGAAGTCTGCAGGTTGTCTTACTGGTATTCCGGCGTATTGCGTACTGTTTGGATTCTCAGGTGTCCATCTGTTCAACCAATCTGAAAACTGATTTTCTGAATTTCCAAAAAATATCCCAGCTTTTGTTTTAGTGGCATTGAACACATCATTTCCATAAGAATATTGAAGAATAATATCTAGCTCAAATCCCTTGAACCCAAAGCTGTTATTCCAAGAGCCGTATGCTTTAGGAAGTGAGTTTCCAATTTTTGTACGATCATACCCATCAATTAAGCCGTCGGGTGTTCCATCTGGGCCGGAGATATCCTTGAATTTAATATCCCCAGGTTGCTCTCCGGATCCGGCAGTTGGAACACCGCTAAACAAATCTCCATTGGAATCAAAATCCTCCGGTAAGTAAAGACCATCCGATTTGTAACCAAAGAAGTCATTAATGGAACCCCCTACTTCTAATATCACCTCATCACTGTAGATGCCATCAAAATTCACATCTATATAAATCGGCTGCCCATCACCCCCAAGGGCTTTTATTTCATTCTGAATGGATGTCATATTTATGCTAGTATTCCAAGTAAGGCCGCTTTGAGTTCTCAAATCGTAACCGAGCGACAGTTCAATCCCTGTATTGGCTATTTCTCCGATATTTAACCATCCGTTCTCAAATCCTGTAGAGATCGAAAGTGGTGTAAACAGTAACAAATCAGTTGTCTTCTTTACAAAATATTCAGCAGTGAACGAGAGTGAATTATCAAAAACACCCAGATCAAGCCCCATGTTATACTGAGTAGTTGTTTCCCAAGTAAGATTTCTGTTTTCAAGAGAGCTTGGTGCCACTCCATTCGCAAACTGACCGCCAAATGTATAGTTGGAGAATTGCTGATCTAGCAAGGCACCTTGAAGCGGAACACTGGCATTGCCCGTCTGACCGATACTTCCTCGTAACTTCAAGTTGGAAATCATATTATTGCTACTCATGAATGACTCATTATGAACATTCCAAGCCGCCGACCCTGAATAAAATGTACCCCATTTATCCAAAGCGAACCTTGAACTTCCATCGCGACGTACGGTAAATGTGGCAGAATAACGGTTGTCATAAGTATAGTTTGCTCTGGCATAATAGGACATTAGTGCCCATTTGTCAGCACTTGTGGAAGAAAACCATTCTGCAGCAGACTGAAGAGAATTGTAGCCAAGCGATTCATTCTGAAAATCTCTTCCTTCTGCTCGTGTGAAATCACTTATGTTTTGCTGAAATGAAAATCCACTCACGAGATTAAAGCGATGGTCATTGATTTGCTTAGAGAGCGTGAAGTAATTTTCATTCAGGAGATTTCTGGCATTTACCGTCGCTGAAGTACCGACTCCATTATTAAGCGCTCCCCAGGGAGTGGCAGCTGCATAGTATTGCTGGTCTACAAGGGTAAAGAAATCTAAACCTAAAGTGGATTTAAAAGACAACCAGTCAGTAAATGCGACATCCACATATAGGTTCGCAATAGCTCTATTAATTATTTTATCTAGTTGAGTATTATCAGCAAGGTTTCTTGGACCTCCAATATTGCTTTGCTCATCCTGATCAATTTGATACGGATTAACACCCGCTCGTCTAAAACGAGATGCTGTATTATTGTCCATTCTGAAAGGAGCCGCAGTCAAGGCACTGATGGTCAAGCCGGCAGCAGTACCTTCTCTCCCTCCCGTTGGAGGACCATTGTTTATTATTCGACTGTAGGTGATGTTAGATCCAACGGCCACCTTATCACTAAACTGATGATCTAACGCCAATCTTGAAGTGATTTTCTCAAAATTGGTATTGATCAGAATTGATTGATCCTTTGTGTAGGACGCTGACAGGGAATAACTAGTCTCCTTAGATTTGCCCTGTACACCAATTGTATAATTTTGAATAGCACCTCTACGGTAAATTTCGTCCTGCCAATCAACATTCATTTTGTCTGCCTCGGGGAATTCAAAGAGTTCACCGTCTTCAGATGTAAACAATCTGTTACCCGGATTTAGCGTTTGCTGGTAATCAACATATTCTGTAAAATCCATCACATCCAACCTCTTTTTCATCTGATGTACACCAAAATATGAACTAAACGTAATGCCTGATTGACCTTTGCGCCCCTTCTTAGTGGTTATCAAGATGACTCCCTTAGCTCCTCTGTTACCATAGATGGCTGTGGCAGAGGCATCTTTCAAGACCTCCACTGATTCGATATCTGCCGGATTGATAAATGCAAAAGCACCTACTTTACCTGAGTATTCATCTAAGCCCCCTCCAGCGCTATTCGAAACTTCATTGAGTGGGAATCCATCTACCACGATCAATGGCTGTGAACTTCCTGAAACTGAAGCGATACCTCTAATATTCATTTTAGTTTCAGCACCTGGCTGCCCTCCCGTCGAGCTTACATCGAGTCCTGGTATTTGACCCCGCAACGCATCTTCGAAATTGACTAAAGGACGATTCTTTAAAACATCCGTGTTCAAAGTTGAAACTGCTCCGGTGATCTCAGTACGACTCTGCGTACCATAACCGACCACTATTACCTCATCCAACTCTGAAACACTGGTAGCTAGATTGATATTAAATATGGTACGGCCATTTACTAAAACCTCCTGATTCTTAAAACCCATCGAGCTAAACATGAGGGTAGCATCACTCGCAACATTCAATGAGAATTTACCATCTACATCGGATATCGTACCATTGGTAGTTCCTTTTTCTTGTACGGTAACTCCCGGAAGGGACTCACCCTTGTCATCCACCACTGTTCCTGAAACTTTTGATTGAGCAACTATCATGTTGCTAATAAGCATGATAATTCCGATCAGAAGGCCTTTTTTCATATTCTTTTTCATGTCAATATTTTAAAATTTTTTAATCCTATTAATGTGTCGGGTTAGTCAACAACCTTCAACGAAATTTCATCAATGAAGACCTTCGTAGTGACATCCGCACCAAAGATGATATCAGGGAACGCATTGGTTCTCAAAACTCCATCATCTGGAATTGTGATCTGAATAGAAACTTGTTGCCAATCTGTTGTCAAAACAAATGGAATTCCTGAAACCGAACTGCCATTAGGATAGTATTCGGTATAACCTTCTTCAACGCAAGCTTGACATGCACCAGACCATTCCGGTAGATGGTTCACAACCCTGAAAGTACCCAGCGAGACTCCATCTGCGCCCGCCTTAACGTACATGCTCAAAATGTAATCCTTACCTGGTTCAAGACTAACCTTGTAATCAGCAAAGTCACGGCTTATTATCTGAGCGAAGGACCATGTATCGGTATAGGTAAAAGATGAAGACGTGGCTGTACCATTAGCACCTGGTATTTCAATGCCATCATATGGGAATGCGTCTCCATTCCATGTCTGCCAGCCTACCACAGCACCATTTTCAAAGTCACCGTTAAGAATTAACTCAGGAGGACCAATTTGAACCATTTTCGTTTCAGATACCTCATTTCCATCTGCCGATCTAGTAATAGTCAACATGACCTCAACGGGCTGGTTGATATTGAATGTAACAGTTGGATTTTGTTCTGTAGAAATAGCAGGGTTACCAGACGGAAACTCCCAAGACCAACTAGTAGGGCTTCCTATGGATGCATCGGTAAAAGTGATCGATTCGCCAACCTTAATTCTTGTTGCTGATGGCTCAAAGTCGGCTATCAGAACAGGGAAAACAGTAATATCAAAGGTTTTGACTTCTTTCGTTCCATCAAAATAGGTAATCTCCAAAGTAGGTTGTACCTCTCCTTCTTCTTGGAAGGCCACATTAACCGCCGGCTCTGTGGATGTTTCAGGAATTCCTCCAGGAAATGTCCAAACACGACTCGATACCCCAAAAGAAAGATCCACAAAAGTAAGCTCGGCTCCATCGGCAACTGTAAATTCTGATGAGACTGTAGCCATCAGTTCTTTAAGTGCCTCTTCTTCCTTAAAATTATCATCGACACACGAGATAATTAGAGGTAGCAACATCATGCCTGTAAAAAGCTTCAGTAATGCTCGTTTTTTTAAGTAGTAGTTTAGCATAATAAAATAAATTTTAAGAAAGTAGTGTTTTCACCAATGTAATTCAAACTAAATCCTCTGTGATTACTCATTAGAAATTGCTCCTAATTCGACCCATCCGAAATACCGTATTTCGTACGGAAAATAATATCCTGAGTGTTTTCATCAGAATTCAGTAGAATTAATTAGTACCTCAAAGGTATTCTTGACTTTTGTGATTCATTTGACTCTCAAGTTCAATTAGTATTGCTCATTGGTCATACTTTAACACTGATTGAGTAATTAATTGACTTGAATGATCAAAATCTCTCATTATTCACTACCATGGGACATTTCCTAAATTGATGAAAGATTCGTATATCATATTTTTCATTGGTGAGGTTTAAGTGGTTCTGATTATTTTAGACGAATAATCATCCAAAGACTAGTTAACCCCAATTATCCAACCATGGGCATTTCACCCAGAGTCAAAGTGAAAATGAAATGACATGTACTTTCCAGAAACATAAATTAATGGGCTTAAAAAAATTACATTTATTCGTCTGGGCGCTATTTGTGGTAAGTCATCAAGCTGCAGCTCAGCAAGCTTATGATTTGAGGTTTTTATCGGATGATATCAACGATAGGTTACCACACAGCGATATCAATACGATAGTTCAGGACAAGTACGGCTTTTTATGGTTTGGCACATACAGTGGACTTTGCCGATATGATGGAAAAAATATTAAGATTCTAAAAAATGAGTTTAATACTTCCAACACTCTCTCGAACTCCAGGGTAATGTGCCTTGAACAACTGACAGATGGTAGCATGCTCATTGGTACCGAAGGAGGTGGTTTAAATCATTATGTTCCAAAGCTGGAAACTATCAAGACTTATCGAAGAGCTGATAATCAATCAGTTAGTAGTGATGTGATCAATTCGATTTATCAAACGAAAAATGGATCAATATGGATTGGAACTTCAACCGGTCTGGACCTCATGGTCATAGAAGGAGACTCAGTATACTTTGAGAAAGTTTTCAGTAGCCCTTACGGCGTATTTGCAATAACAGAAATGGCTAATGGATCACTGCTATTTTCATCCGGAGCTGAAGTGTTTGAAAAGAAAAAAGATACGAAATTTTACAGCAAACTAATAAATCTAGTCAGTGGTGTAAACGCTATCCTTTCAATCAATGAACAAATCCTGGTCGGTTCGGAAATTGGGCTACATCTATTAACTGATTCTGGTGTTCAAACCATATTGAATTACCCAATCATAGACATATTTCAAGCACATGACTCCACTATCTGGCTTGGAACAAGAGGATACGGACTCGTTGAAATGAGCCATGATTTACACATTATCAGAGAGTTCAGAGCAAATAAATCCGATCCAAGAAGTCTCACTCTGGATGAAGTAAGTTGTATATATGAAGATCATTCTGGGGTTTTGTGGATCGGAACTTATGGAGGAGGAGTGAATAAGCTGGATTTGCGAGCTAAAAAATTTGAATTGTACACCAACCGGCCATGGGAAGAGAACAGCCTCAGTGGTGAAAGGGTAATTTCATTTTACGAAGACTCTCAGAATCTGATTTGGATCGGGTTAAGAGGTAATGGAATTAATGTTATGAATCCGAGTGGTGTAATTAAAGAATTATCTATTGCAAAAGAAGCCCCTTTTAATGGAGCAAGTGTTTCATCCTTTTATGAGGATCCATTAGGCGGTTTATGGGTTGGTACATGGGGAGGAGGTATTGTAGTTCTTACACCCGATAACAAAAGGAAACTGTTGAAAGGTGAAAAGCCAACATTTTTGCCTCTGCTTGAAGATTATAGCTCCGTAGAGAAAATAGTAGAGGACTATGAGGGGCATGTTTGGCTTAGCAGTACATCTGGTTTGATTCAATATATCCCAGGTGATAATAATTATTATGATGGGAAATTTCACGCCTATGGATCTAAGGATGATATACCAATCACTGATGATTTTATTAGAGACATATATGTGGAAAAAGGAGAAAAAGACGGTAAAAAAGTGGTTTGGGCTGGAACTCGGAATGGCCTAAACCGGATAACACTAGAAAATGAAAAATATGCCATAAAACAGATTCTTTCAGACCCCAACAATCCATCTTCACTTCCAAGTAATTTTATTTCCGTTATTATGGAAGACCAACATGGCAATCTTTGGTTTTCAGGGCTGGGTGGAGGTATAGCAAAGTTATTATCGGGAAGTGAAGACCCAGGTGACCTAAAATTCAAGGTGTATAGCACAAAAGATGGGTTACCAAATAATGAAATCGAGACGATTCTTGAGGACGATCTCGGGAATTTCTGGATGGGTGGATATGGTCTAACAAGATTTGATCCCAATAATGAAGCAATCGTCGGTTTTGATGTAAATGACGGACTTCAGAGTAATGCTTTTAAAGTATGGTCGGCACTCAAGCTTAACAATGGTAAATTGATATTTGGAGGCACAAAAGGGTTCAATGTTTTTGATCCAAGAGAAATAAGAATTAATGAGATACCACCGAAACTTACACTAACAGAACTAAAAATAAACAATGAGTCTGCTAATGATCTGAAGCCAATTCAAGGACATAAAATTTTAGATTCAAGTGTTCTGGTTACTCGAAAAATTGAATTACCCTATGAACTTAACAGTTTCACTATCTCGTTTGGAGCTCTTCATTATACTTCTCCTGAGAATAACCAATTGAAATTCAAATTAACCGGCGTTGACTCAGATTGGCTCAGTTTTCAAGGGTCAGAAACATCCCGAAATTACTCCAAACTTAAGCCTGGCAACTATACATTCACCTTCACCGGAGCAAACAGCGATAACATCTGGGCATCAGAAGATTTATCGTTTCAAGTAACTGTACTGAAACCATATTGGGCCACTACTTATGCCTTGATACTGTATTTGATCCTCTTGGTAATTGTTCTCCTCATTTTTAGAAGGTATTCAATCATTCAAGTAAAAGAGATGGGGCAAATAAAACTTGAAAGAATGCGGCGTGATCAAAAGGAGGAACTCAATAGATTGAAAATAAACTTCTATACAGAAGTATCGCATGAATTGCGCACACCATTATCCCTCATAAAAGGCCCCGTAACGGATGTTATGGATAGCACATCACTCAATGTGGCAGATCGAAAAAAGCTTGAGATAGTGCGCAGGAACACAGAGCGAATGGCCCATCTGGTAGATGAAATCATGATATTCACTGAATTCGGAAAAGAAGCTTCAATTCTTAAAGCCGCCGAAGGAAACATAATTAAATTTGTTAAAGAGATTCAATTATTCTTTAGCGCCGAGGCGGCTGGAAGAAATATAGATTTCAGGTTCGAATCTGATTACGAGGAACATCTCATTTATTTTGACAGGGATAAATTGGAAAAGGTATTTTTCAACCTTTTGAGCAATGCCTTTAAATTCACTCCACAAGGAGGTATGATCGAAATCAAGGCTCAAATCGAATCTAATGGTAAAATTGTCTTTTCAATTTTCAATACTGGGAACCTCATACCTGAAGAAGATGTCGAGCACATATTCCAACAATTCTATACAACCAAGAGCAAGGATATAAAAGGACACGGAATAGGACTATCTGTTGCGCTGCAAGTGATTAAGCAACACGACGGTGAAATATGGTTAGAAAACAAGGAGAATGGCGTTTGCTTTTATATAGCGTTAAAACCTGGGAAGGCACACTTCAAGCCCCAAAAGCTAATTAGCAATTTCACAAATAGTGAAAATCTACCTCATTATGTAATGAATGACTCTGAAATCGATGATCAGTCAACAAGCAGTGTCAAAAACAAAACTATTTTGATTGTTGAGGATAATACCGAGCTTAGAGAATACTTGATCCAACAATTATCAAAGCATTTTCAGGTTCTGGAAGCAGAAAATGGCAAGGTAGGCCTAGAGACAGCAATTAAACATTTACCGGATGTTGTGGTCAGTGATATGATGATGCCAATAATGGACGGTTTGAACATGTGCCGTCAAATCAAATCAAATATACATACCTCTCATATTCCTGTGATTATTCTTACGGCAAGAACCTCTCTAATGCAGCAAATAGATGGATATGACGTAGGTGCAGACTCATACGTTACCAAGCCATTCAGCACTCAACTCCTTCTGGCAAGAATAAATAACTTGATATCTTCAAGGGAGAAATTGCAAAATCTATTCAAGAATGATTTAAGCCTTTCTCCAAAAGAGATAACCGTAACAACCCTTGATGAAAAAATCTTGACGAACACGATTGAAATCATAGAGAAATTCATGGAGGACAGCGATTTTGGAGTTGAAAAGCTCTGTGAAGAAATAGGAATGAGCAGATCACAACTGTACAGAAAGATTAAAGCGCTTACCTCCTACTCTATTAATGACTTCATCAGGTTAATCAGACTTAAAAGGGCCGCACAACTCCTGGCTCAGGATAATAGCTCAGTGTCAATGATAATGAGGCAAGTAGGGTTTGAAAACCAATCGTACTTTTCGAGGGCCTTCAAAGAACAATTTGGTGTAAGCCCAAAACAATACGCCTCAAAATAAAATCACCAACAGAAAATCAATCAGATTAAGTGTTAACTTATACAACTAAACTCTGTCTGTGCTATTTCAACCCTGACCAGGGCTGTTTACCAAGTTAAGAAAGTAAATTAAGTATATTCCTTTGTCTATATTCCCTTCAGATTAACTCCTTCAATTTCAACTTGAGAAGGAGCACTATCATGAGCTCCCATCCAATACTCAGCACATCTTACCCCATTGTTACTCTTGCCAAGAAGATTCAATAAAAATTCTGTCCCTCTACATTCATAAATTTGAATGGCTCCTTTGATTTTCCTTATCGGCATACCTGCACTATTTAATCTTTTACTATCAAACTATATTGTGTGTTACCGAACCAATTCCTTTTCCAGCTCTTCCAAAGACTTCCCTTTTGTTTCTGGCATCATAAAATGGGTATATAGCAACTGAAGAATCATAAAACATCCGAAAAAAATAAAGGCCACCCAAGGTTCAAATGCATTGATCAAGACCGCTCCAAAAAGCGTGATCAAAGCAGCAAACACCCAGTGGGTACCACTGCCCCAGGCTTGACCATAGGCCCGAACCCGGTTGGGGAAAATTTCAGAGATAAATATCCATATTACAGATCCCTGCCCTATGGCATGAGAGGCGATAAATGTCAAGATGAATACCAATTTGAATACAGAACTTAATTCTGCATAAAACCCATAAGCCACCATAAACAAGCTAACTATGTAACCTAATGACCCTATATACATCAATTGTTTTCGTCCGGCCCTATCTATAAGCACCATCCCTAAGAAGGTGAACGCCAGGTTAACTATTCCAATAGAAATTGAACTCAAAAGTGAATCCGACGAGCCAAATCCAGCTTTTTGTAAAATTTCAGGAGCATAATAAAGAATAAAATTGATCCCCGACAGCTGGTTGAAAAAGGCAATCAAAAATGCCAGTATCAATGAACGCTTGTACTTAGGAGCAAAAACTGATGATTGGTCATTTTTGGTTTTACGATGGTCTTCTTCTATATCCTGTAACATGAGATTGGCCTGCTCTGGTGATCCTGCTAGTTCATAAAGAACTTTGCTTGCGGCAGTTGAATCATTTTGATAAATGATCAGCCACCTCGGGCTCTTAGGCACCCCAAGTACCATTAAGGTATAAACAAGTGCAGGTACGGCTTCTATCCCCAGCATCCATCGCCAATCATTATCGCCTCCTACCCCTTGTAGCAGGTAGTTAGAAATAAACGCTATCAAAATACCAAATACCAAGTTAAATTGGTACAGAATACCAAGGCGCCCTCTGTTGTTAGCAGATGAAATTTCTGAAATGTAGGTTGGAGCAGCAATGGAGGAAACGCCTACTCCGAGGCCACCGATAAATCTAAAAATCGAAAACGAGTAGGGGTCGGGGGCCAACCCCGACCCAACGGCTGAAATAAAATATAAAACACCTATCCAGATCAAGGTTGTCTTACGACCAAATTTATCGGTAGGCATACCGGCCATTAAAGCACCAACAACTGTGCCCCACAATGCCATAGACATAATAAATGTCCCATGAAACCATTCTGAGGTTTGCCATAATTCTTTTATTGGAAGATTGGCTCCTGAAATTACTACAGTATCAAACCCAAAAAGAAAGCCAGCCAATGAGGCTGTCACGGAAGCAAGGATAAGTTTTTTGTTCATTCGAAAGTGATTAATGTATTAAAAAATAACTCATTCATTCTAAGCATGGACTTAATCTGTTTGTCAAAAAATTTGGTAGTATCAATCAATACTTCATCCTCGGTTTTATCCGAGACAACAATTTTTACATTCCTAGTAAAGAATCCAACCAAAAAGCAAGCAGAATTGATCCAAAGACATAAATATACCTTTAGCCATGTCTGTTTTTGCATCAGCCAAAGCTCCTCCTTTGTATATATATAGCTCTACGATAAACGTGCAAATTATCATACAAGAGACATACCCTATTTCACCATTTATAAACCCTACGAACAACTTACCTATTCCAGCAATTTGAAGGATCATGTAAGGAACTAGCAATACAATGGCGACAACACTTATGAAAAGAGCAAGTGTATCAGACTTGTAATAACCGGTTAAAGGCTTATTGGATACATAAATTTGTTTTCCTCATTCGACAAATCTGCCAGTTTATAGCCTATAAAAATCAAACTTATCGGTGTATAAGTATAAACACCTATTCCATGAAATAGAAATGCTCCAATACTATGAGAGTAAAACATGGCCCGAAGTCCAACAAAAGTGAAGGCTCTAAAATATGTCGTGTAAAAAGTAAGGAATAGTAGAACCCTTTCATTTCCCCTTTTTCCGTATTGTAACGAACTGGACTATTAGTACTTTTATATCCCTCAAAATCCAGAGCGTCACAACTAAGAACAACCCTTGACCTATGGCAATGCTTACTACATTTTCTTCAATCATAAATACTATATTTTAAGATCGTTTTGGCTCATACGCATATTAACCCATTCTCGTGGAATCTTATTTATACGATTAAAAAAAAATTGCTTTGTTCTTGCTGCCATTCTCAATTATTTTCAAAAAACAATCCAGAAATCTTCATCGCGATTGAACAAAACACCATATTTAATCTTATTTACATTGTACGTTTGTTGCACCCGAAACCCGTTCTGTACAACTAACTAATTTTCAATCCATAAAAGAAATGTGTTTGAATCCCGACAAAGTCTCAAACTTAATTTATGCTTTGAATTAATATTAACATGTTGTACCCATTTTGTACCCAGAACCTTCAAGTCACTTCAAATATTTGATTATCTGCTAATTAAAATGTGCTGTTTTAATTCTGAGCGGATCACTGCCGAGTTCAAAATTATGAATTCAATGTTTAAAATTATTTTTGAATTTTGAATATAAAACTTTGAACAGACAAGTTCGGGATGTAGCGCAGTCCGGTAGCGCACCTGGTTTGGGACCAGGGGGACCCAGGTTCGAATCCTGGTATCCCGACTTCTAAAAGCTCAGCAATTTGCTGGGCTTTTTTGGTTTTAATGCAGCTACAAAGCATTTTAAAACACTTCTTCTGGTGATCTTTTTCAGATAGTTATATTAATAAAAGTTTCCTGCAGACTAAAAAAGGAAGCTTTTTGAACTTCCTTTTTTATCCGACACCTGTCCCGTCCTAAAATAGTGTTACGGGTAGAATTTTGTATCCACTTATTTTATTACACTTCTACAATTACCTTTCAGATTGAACATGGATTAAGGATTCTGCTCACAAGCCGGATTATAGCTAATTTCTCCTTGAGGGATATAAAATATATTCCTTGGATCGTTCCAGGGAATTGTTTGAGTTGTCTCTCCTTCTGCTAAGTGAATTCCCTCATAGCTTCGATCTAAGTCTCTTTTATTTCTAAACTGATCTATTGCCCTGTGCCCTTCATATGCCAGCTCCAGTCGTCGCTCTTCGAGAACAATATCCAAAACCGAACGTCCTCCTAGATTTGCTAAGGTGTATAATGCCGTTCCAGTGAGGCCCGCTCTTGCTCTTATTACATTTACATCCGTGAGCGCATCAGTATCATTTCCATTTTTGGCATATGCCTCTGCTCTATTGAGGTAGACTTCTGATAGTCTCAGATACTGGGGTGATGCCAAGTTGACCACTCCCTCCTGCCCAGAAAATTTAGTAATGTATCGAATTGGGTATCCATTTTTTAAATTTCCATTGATGACAATAAGGTCGTTTCTCACATCTGTTGGATGCTGCTGTATCAAATCAAGAAAAGTCTGAGAGACAAATACCTCTCCCCACCCTGTACCATTTCCATCATCATAATACATAGACCCAATAGACCCTTGTTTTCCTTTATGATCATCAGGGTTGATATGTTTGATAATAAAAATTGACTCTGTAGAGTTTTGGGTATTGGCAAAGTTATCTAAGTACACGCCATTGCCAGCCAAACTAAATCTACTTGAGCTTATCACATTATCTGCAAATTCTATAGCCTTGTCATTATCTTCCATATACAAATACGCACGACTCAACAATGCCCAAGCAGCCTCTTTTGACGCATATTCAACTCCTCTATGCTTACTTTGACCCATTAGATCTACGGCTTTCAATAGATCTCCTACCACCGAATCATAGCACTCTCCTACTGTCGACCTGGATTGCACGGCTGGTGAACTTGCACTCTTTTTTAAAACAACACCAAGGTTGTCTCTACCGTGCGAATAGGGCTGGGCAAAGAATCTCAACAGATCAAATGTTACTAATGCTCTCAAGAAGTAATTTTCCCCAATAATATGATCCGTCTCTCCACTCTCTCCTTCCACCGAATTCTCAATAATGGAATTTGCCCCTAACATCAACTTATAGGCGATATACCAGATATATGCAGAATTCTCTTGTGTATTTACATGGTTTCTGGTAAATACTAAATATAGTGGGTCAGATGAAAATTGCGTATACATCACATTATCTCCACTAAATTCACCCATTTGATACAAATGGCGCACGTATGCGTTGTTAAGATTGGGGCCAGCACCACGAAAGCCCTGCGTCACCTTCAGTAGATCATAGTTTCCGTTGGTTGCCACATCAATTCCATCATCTATGGACAGAAGCACTTCCGTAGAAAGTTTATCAGTTGGTTCAATCTCCAGTTCGCAAGCCGACTGGAATATTAAGCTTAAACCAGCTATTATATATACAGTTTTTTTCATTTTTTAGAATTTTATATTCAATCCAACTATGTATTGTTTGCTGATAGGATACTTGTTGTAAGCCATGCCTGGCAGGGCATACGACAAATTGGTCATATTTACATCAGCATCCACACCAGAGAATTCGGTAAAAGTGTGCAAGTTATCAACCCCAACACTCAAATTTGCACTTCTGATTTTCGCCCAGGCAAATGCTGCCTTCGGCAAGTTGTAAGAGAGCGTGATATTTCTAATTCTCACGTAATCTCCATCTTCAATATATCTTGACGAGGTAAAATGAGACCCATCCGTATCCCCACGCTCAAGTACAGGATGAGTCGCTTGATCTCCCGGCTTTTCCCATCGACTCCAACCATCTATCAAGTTCATGAAATTTATACCTGTATTGGCTCCATCGGCATCAACAAATTCACGAGTAGAATGATAAATTTTATTTCCACCTTGATAGGTAAGCAAGACGCTTAAAGAAAGTCCTTTGTAGCTGAACCTATTGGTAAATCCTCCAGAAAATTTCGGTAATGCCGAGGAAATTGGTTGAAAAGTAGCTTCTGAATATACGGAAGTAACCCTCCGCTCTACCTCATTGCCGGAATTGTCATATACAATTTCTTCCCACATTGGAGCTCCATTGTCACTATTGACTCCCAACCATTTAGGCATGTACCATGTAAATGCCTCTTGGCCTACCTTGTTAATCTGTTGCACCCCATTGACACTTAGGATTTGTTCGTCTTCAGTATCCGTTATTTTCGTTATTTCGTTTTTATTATAGCTTAGATTGAAACTCCCCTCGTATCTAAACTCTCCAAAACTTTTTTGATAGTTGAGTGCAATTTCAACACCTTTGTTATTCATGGATCCAATATTTTCCCATCTTCTTTCGATTCCTCCCGAAAATGCTAATTGTCTATTAAACAGCATATCATCCACGTTTTTATTATAGACATCTATACTCATAAATAAATCTCGTCTGATGATAGACATATCCATGCCCAAATTGAGCATAGTGGTGGTTTCCCAGCCTAGTTTATCATTCCCAGCACTTAAAGGTGATGCAGCTGGTTGTCCGTTATATTGACCCGAAATATTGTAGGTGGCTAGAAAAGGGAATTCGTTCATTTCATCGAAAGCTGAGGATCCGTCATTACCAACCAACCCATAACTAATTCTAAGTTTTAGTAGATCTACAAAAGATGAATTCTGCAAGAAAGACTCCTTGGATACTACCCAAGCAAAAGAAGCTGCTGGGAATGCTGCGTATTTTTTATCTGATGCAAAATTTGAAGAGCCATCTATTCTATAGACAACTGTTGAGAAAAACTTGTCTTTGAATCCATGTGTCAGCTCTCCCATGTAAGAAATCCCTCTTGAAGTAAATTCTCTCCCCTCTATGAACTGTTTCGTAGAAGCTCCAGATAGCACTTCAATACCAGGACTGAGATTCCATGCATCCACTCCTATGTTCTGTGTATTGTAGATATCTCCTTCATGCGCAATGAATCCAGCTATATGATGATTTCCAAAATCTTGCGAGGCTCGGATAATATGAGTGGATAATGCACCATACCCCTCCGACTGACGAACAGTTATTTCCCCATTGTTGGCCACCCCCTCGTGGGAATTGTTTGAGTAATAAGTATCAGTTCTTGAATTAAAAGAATTTAATCTAGTACGTGTTTCGACACTCAACCAATTTGTTATATTCAGTACCATCCTGGTACTCCAAAAGGTATTGAGGTCTGATGATGATAATTTATTTGATTCCTGAGAATGCAAGAAATTTCTTCTGAATTGTCCATACCACGGATAAGCTACAGGATCGTAGTCCGACCCATTCAAAAATATAGTACGCCCGTCCTCATAATATGGATTATCCCAAGGCAAACTCCAATAAGCGTCCTCAAACCAACTATAGTGTTCAAAATTAGACTTTGAATATTGAACATTTACGTCTGTATTAATAGAAAATATTTCTGAACCAGAATAGCCAATATTGGTATGAAGATTCAATCTTTCATAATCAGTTTTCCGAAAAGTACCCTCTTCGTCAAAATAATCTACGTCAAAAACATATTTGAGCTTTTCGGTCTGACCCAGTACAGAAAATGTATAGTTCTGCAATAAGGCCTTTTGAAATCCTGCATCCAGCCAATCAAAGTTTTGATCTCTCAAATCTTGAGGGCGTAGCTTTAGAAAACCAATTCTGTCATCTCCCCACATCTTCTCTTGGGTATCATAAAGAGTCTCACCATCCATCATTGAGAAGTTTCCTCTTGTTGCCTCTTTCAATGCCATTCGACTAGACAGAGAAAACTCTGGGATTGCTGATTTTGATTTTTTTGTGGTAATAATCACTACTCCAGCAGCCCCCCTTGAGCCATAGAGTCCAATGGCTGCTGCATCTTTCAAAACTGTAACAGTTTCCACATTCGTAGGCACATAATTTCCACCAATCATTCCATCAATCACAAAAAGTGGTGGCTTATCTGCATTAATGGAAGTGATCCCTCTAATTCTTATGTCTGGTGCTGCTCCAGGTGCACCACTCGCACTATTCACAGTCATACCAGCTATTTTCCCCTGAAGCATACTCCCTAAGTTTGAGGAAGTGACAGAAGACTGGATGTCTTTACTATTTAAAGTGACCACGGAAGCAGAAATTTCACTTTTTGTCTTCTGAGAATAACCAGTGACTATCACCTCTTCCAACGCTGATACATCAACTTCCAGAGTAATAGTCCAGTTCATATGATCCCCTACTACCTTTTCCTGGCTCATATAACCAACGTATGAAAATACCAGCGTTTCGTTCGCAGATGCCTCTATGCTGAAGTTACCATCGAAATCTGTGGTCGTACCACTACCAGTCCCTTTCTTGATTATTGTAACTCCAGGAAGGGTGGTGTTATCATCACCAGACATTACTGTTCCTTTAATTACCTGCTGTGAGAAAGCCGGTAAGGAAAGACCAACAAGGAGAACCACAATTATGAGCCTGCCCATTTCTAAAAATCTTATTTTGTACATTTTGTAAATTTTTCTTTCATATACTTTCATTACTTGTTATTCGCAAGATATAAAAATTATTTTATCCTTCATATAATTCTTTATAAAAAATTATAACGAAATAATCTTACGTATTATGGAATACATAAATTAAAGCCGTAATTTGATCTCCTGACCCCTATAAGCTCTTCAATGGTTTAAACTTAATCTCAATATTGTCATTACAATTTCAAAATCAGTAAAAACAGAGAACTAATAAGGAAAACGCGATAAAAAACTTTTAGACGCTTAAAAGAGAAGAGTTTGCATGCTTCAATTAAGAGGGTTCAATACAAATAATATTATTTTCGTTTGCTTTCTTTTATTTTTCATTGTACTTTCGTAAAGTAATTATATAATATGGAAAAAAAATACAAACAATTTAAAAGTAGTATTATGAAAAAAAATTCTTTTGTCCAAGCAACATTATTGAGCGCCACTTTTTGTGCGATTATGTTATTTAGCTCCTGCGGTGACGATTCAGAAGAAACCACTCCCGCTCCAACAGCAGATTTTACGGTAACCATAGATGGAAAAACTGTTGCATTCACGAACACCTCTGCAGATGCCGAAAGTTATAGCTGGGATTTCAACGATGGTAATACTTCATCAGAAGAGTCGCCTAGTCACACATATGAATCCAATGGAACGTACTTAGTCGAGCTTACAGCGACTAATAAGACTGGATCAGAAACAAAGTCCTCAGTTTTGGAAATTATCAACATCAATATTGATGGTGATCTTTCAGATTGGGATGATGTGATTGCAATTGCCAGCATAGGCACGGGGTCTCTTACAAGTGTAAAAATAGACAATCTCTCGAAGGACAAATTGTTTGTTTACATAGAAGGCACAGCCGATATGACCTCATTTTTTGATCTTTATCTAGATTTTGATTTCGACGCCACAGGCGAATCAGACACTACTGGGTATATTGCTAGCGTATACCCAAAGGCTGTTAAAGTAGGCTGCGACGTATTGTTTGAAGGATTTTTTGGTAACGAAAACGCTAGAAATGAATTAAGCGGAATGTTTTATGGCGTCTTTTTGGCTGATGCTGATGTAGACTTTGGCGCTCGTGACGAACCTACCCTGGATCCTAATATGATCGCATTCTCAGACATGCAAGCTGTGGGCAGT
Organism: Reichenbachiella faecimaris; assembly: GCF_900176375.1. Lineage (GTDB taxonomy): Bacteria > Bacteroidota > Bacteroidia > Cytophagales > Cyclobacteriaceae > Reichenbachiella > Reichenbachiella faecimaris. The sequence goes on from NZ_FWYF01000001.1 coordinate 1,415,066, forward strand.
GGATTTGCTCTTGAGTTCTCTATTGATCTAAGCTTTCTCCCAGACAGAATTACTGTCAATGATGAAATGCAGCTATTTATAGATGAATGGGACAATAAAGCAGACGCACCAGCTGACTGGTGGGCAGGTGGCTTCTCAGGACATTTTCCAGAGCAAGACAATGAAGAGTCGCTACCTATTAGATACGAATTTAAAGGCGTTGATAATTAGCAAAAAAGCAATACAATAGCCAACATAAAAAAGTGAGCCCAACCTAAAACAGGGTTCACTTTTTTTATTTTTTTAGAACAAGCTATTAGATGCACTAAAGGAGAACTTTTACTCCTACTTCTTTGTGACCCAATCAATCAGAAATCACGCGAGTAGTATTTCAACATTATGCTCATCAAGTTTTGCTCGGTCTTGTGGTTCAATTGCATCTGTAACCACTGTAGTCACATCTGACACGTCGCAAAAGAAAGCAAAACTTCTTCTGGAGAATTTGGTTGAGTCAGTCAACGCTATAATTTCTTTTGAAATCTGGATCATTTTTTCGTTAAACTGAGCCTCTTCTAAATTAGGAGTATACAACCCTATACTTGTATCAAACCCATCTGCTCCTAAAAACACCTTATCTACATTCAAGTTTTTTAGTCCCTTTTCTGCCATTGGCCCTACAAGGGATTGAGAATTTTGTCGCAAAAAGCCGCCTGGTATAATCAAATTGACATTGGGCTTATTCATCAGCAAGATCACAATATTTATCGCATTGGTAATTACGGTCAGGTTTTTTATCCCATCCAAATTTTTCACCATTTCTGCCGTCGTTGTTCCTGAATCAATCAATATAATATCCCCGTCTTTCACCAATTCTGCCGCCTTCTTACCTATCCTTATTTTTTCATCTAAATGAATTTTATCCTTTGACGACAACTCTAAATCAATACCAACCCTCCCTTCAAACTTCATTGCGCCTCCACGAGCACGGATAAGTAATTGCTTTTTTTCTAATTGATCTAAATCATTTCGAATTGTAACCTCACTGACACTAAAGAGATTACTCAGCTCATCAACGAAGACCTCCGAATTTTCATTGACCATTTGCAAAATGCTTTTTCTTCTGGAAACGGTCGCATGCTTATTTCTCATATTCTTCTATTAGTCATAATTAGCACTAAGATACATACACACTTTCATTATCAAAACAATTACTCGCTATAAGGTAAAATAAGGATATAATTATTAAATAATAAGTATTTGAAAGATCGCGTCTATTTATTATATTTGTGCAGCATATAATGCTCTAAATGAAACACATTAAATAAGGAAATGAATGTTAGGTTACACAAAAGAAGAACTGCAAAAAATTCGTGGAGTTGATACAGCCAGCGAAATCTGCCAACAACCGCAACTTTGGCTCAAAATTTGGCAACTCATAGTTGATCAAAAAAAAGAATTAGAATCCTTTCTAGAAGAAGCAGTTCAAAACTCACAAAATATAATCCTTACTGGAGCAGGTACCAGCGCATATATTGGGCTATCTCTTGAGGGAATTTTTAGAAATAAAACTGGTGTAATCACCAAATCCATTTCAACAACACATCTGGTTTCACATCCGAAAGACTATTTTTCCAGCGAAACCCCAGTACTTCTCATATCCTTTGCCAGATCAGGCAACAGTCCTGAAAGCAACGCAACTGTAGAACTGGCGGACAAGCACTGCCTAAAATGCTACCACCTTATCATTACTTGCAACGCTGACGGAGAACTAGCCAATCATACCACCAAAGGCAAAAAACATTTGATCTTACTTCCCAACGAATCCAATGACAAAAGCCTGGCTATGACCAGTAGCTACACAGGGATGTTGCTTGCAGGACTGCTTACGGCTCGAATCAAGGAAATACTCAGCCTTGAAGCCAAAGTAAAAACACTCGCACACTACGGCGACATCATTCTAAACAAGTTTCACTACAAAATAAAAGAGGCAGCCAGTTACAACTTCAATAGAGCCGTGTTTTTAGGATCAGGTCCATTGTATGGCACCGCCAAAGAATCCCATCTAAAGCTACAAGAATTGACGGATGGAAAAATTATTTGCAAACATGATTCATTTCTTGGTTTCCGACACGGCCCCAAAGCCGTTATTGACAACTCCACTCTAGTTGTCTACCTACTTTCAAATTCTGACTATGTGACTAAGTATGAAAAAGACCTAATCAAATCTATGGATAAGGGTAAAAAATCAATGCTGCAAATCGGGATTATGGAAAAGCCTTTAGTCGACATTGAGCTTGATATGGCAATTGTACTCAATTCTAAAGCCCTACTTGACGAAGAAATGTTAACTATCTGTTCTATAATCCTCGCCCAGGTATTAGGTTTTTATAAGGCAGTAGAGCTCGGCTTATCGCCTGATAACCCTTCAGAAAGTGGAGCCATATCCAGAGTAGTAGAGGGTGTAACCATTTACAACAATTAAGTATCTTCAGCGACTGTAACATATGAATGTCAATAACAATATGGAGATGAAAAAAAGCAAGGTATTAGTTGTAGGGGAATTGAACGTAGATCTCATTTACGATAACATAGAAGGCCTTCCTATAATTGGGAAGGAAAAACTAGCTAAGAATTTCACCTTTACCTTAGGAAGTAGTTCAGCCATTTTTGCTTCCAATCTAAGTACGCTTGGAACTCAAGTGAGTTTTCTCGGTAAGGTTGGAAATGACGAATTTGCCCGTACTGTCAGAAAATCACTTTCTGAAAAAGGAGTAATTACGGATTATATCATCACATCGGATAAGTACAATACAGGATCTACCATGGTACTGAACTATAATATGGATCGAGCAATGATCACTTATCCAGGAGCCATGGAACATTTGCTAGCAGAAGAAATTACCGAAAATATACTGGTAAAATTCGATCATCTACATTTGAGTTCCATATTTCTACAAAAAGCACTCAAACCAGACGTTGTTGCTTTATTCGAAAAAGCCAAGAATTTAGGACTGTCTACGTCATTAGATCCTCAATGGGATCCTGCAGAAAAATGGAATTTAAACCTCCAAGAGCTTCTTCCCTTTGTTGATATTTTCTTACCAAACGCCAAGGAGTTTCTTTTTCTCACCAAAAGTGAAACTATAGCAGAAGGACTTAGAAAATTAGAAGGCAAACATAAAAGTATTGTAATCAAGGATGGAGATAATGGGGCGCATCTCTGGGATGGGATCAAGCTTATCTCCAAACCCGCTTTTCTAAATACCAACGTAGTTGATTGCATAGGTGCTGGCGATAGTTTTGATGCCGGATTTATTGACTTATACTTAAAGGGCTCGGATTTATTAACCTGCCTTCAGCGAGGCAATATTATTGGTGCCGTAAATACCTCTTGCTCAGGAGGGACTGGTGCCTTTCAAAGCAAGCAACAGGTGGTCAAAATCGCTAAAGAAAATTTCTCATTTGAATTGACATGAAAAAACTACAGCATCAACTCGCAGACAATAAAAGAAATGGCAAAGCTTTGCTCGCTACAAATTTTTATAATTTTGAAACTTTGTCCAGCGTGCTCATGGCCGCAAAGTCTTTAAATACTCCAATCATATTGCAGCTATCAGAGAGCTCAATCCAATATATGGGACTGAGCGTGTCTAAAAAAATAGCTACAGCGGCCATAGAACAATATGGGGTAGAAGCCTGGATACATCTGGATCACGGCAATGACATAAATTTGGTCAAATCTTGTATAGATGCTGGATTCGACTCTGTCATGATTGATGCCAGCGAAAAATCCTTCGAGGAAAACATTAGAATCACCAGAGAGATAGTAGAATATGCCTCAGGATATGACATCAATGTAGAGGCAGAACTTGGGTATATTTCCAAACTTGGACAAGAACAAAAAATGATTTTTACTCAACCCCAAGAGGCCAAAGCATTTGTAGACGCTACTGGAATAAATGCTCTTGCCATAGCAGTTGGTTCAGCTCACGGCTTTTACAAAGAAACTCCTAAATTGCAGCTAGACCTGATTCAGCAGATCAATCAGGCCACTACAGCTGCTCTTGTATTACATGGCAGTTCAGGCATTCCTCATGATCAGCTAAAAGAATCGATCAAAAGAGGAATTACTAAAATCAACTTGGCTACAGAAATAAAAAATACCTTTATGAAAGGTCTGAAAAATTACTTAGCTCATTCAGATGAAATAGATTTAAGACAGGTTTTTCCTGTTGCGACAAATCAAGCCAAAGAGCTGGTAATGGAAAAACTAAAAGTCATAGCCTTCAACTAACATAAATATCATGAGGAGCCTGTTGTTAATTATTTTGGCCTTTTTTTTCCATTCTGGATATTCCCAGAATAATAACCAATTGCTAAAAGATTACCGACCTGTTCCCATTCATAATTTGCCAATCACAAAGATATCCAAGGCCAAGTTTCCAGTAATCGACATGCATTCTCACACTTATGCCAATACCGAAGAGGAAATTAAGGCCTGGATCTCTACAATGAACGAAAAAGGCATTACCAAAACCATTTTACTCACCTTCTCTACAGGCGCAAGATTTGATAGTTTGTACACCATGTATTCCAAGTATGAACAATTTGAATTATGGTGTGGTATTGATTTCACCAATTACAATTTGCCGAATTGGAGTCAGTCGGCCATAGAAGAACTAGAACGCTGCTTCAAACTGGGTGCCAGAGGCGTAGGCGAAATGGGAGACAAGGGTGAGGGACTAGTTTATTCCAAGCCAACTCCAGCATATGGCATGCATATAGATGATCCTCGAATGCAGCCAATTATTCAAAAATGTGGAGAACTAGGCATGCCCATCAACATTCATGTGGCAGAGCCTTATTGGATGTACGAACCGATCAACAACCACAACGATGGATTAATGAATGCAGCCAAATGGCCCATTGATCAATCAAAACCAGATATACTGCTTCACAACGAACTAATTTTTACACTTGAAAATGCCGTCAAACAAAACCCAAATACAACATTCATTGCTTGCCATTATGCCAACTGCAGCTATGACTTGAGTATTATTGGATCATTGCTGACCAAATACCCAAACTTATACGTGGATATCTCTGCGAGATATGCGGAAACCTCAGTTGTGCCTCGCTACACGAAGGCATTTATTGAAAAGAATCAAAATAAGCTTCTTTACGGCACAGATATGGGGTTTAATCCTGCCATGTATGAAATCACTTTCAGAATCCTAGAATCTGCTGATGAACATTTCTACGAAATAGACTTGTTCAACTATCATTGGGATCTAAATGGACTTAATCTCAGTAATAAGGCATTAAAAAAACTATATTATGAAAATGCAAAGAAAATCCTGGATTAGACTCCTAGCCTATTTCTACCCTACAGTTTTTATCCTTATTTTTTTTACTGCGTGTAGTGAACAACCAAGACTAATCAAACATGGCAAACTGGTCTTGAATGTCAACGACCTGATGCAAACTAAGGTAACTTCACTACATAGCGAAGCCAAGCCTTTTCTTGCTGATTTTTCAAGTTCAGAGACGCTACAGATTGGCACTCTTACGCTCAGTGAATTCAAACTGACCAATTGGGTTGAAAACATACTTAGTGGTGAAAAATCCGGCAAACAATGGATAATAACCGGTCTTGCACAAGGGGAAAATTTCAAAGTTGAGAAGAGAGTAACCATCACAGCACATGATGGTTTCGAAGATCTTTTAAGTTTTCAAGTGACCTATTCCAATCAAGGTGGTGATCTCCAAGTGCGTGCCTGGTCAAATCATAATTATGAAATTCTCAATCAACAAGACACCCCTCCGTTCTGGGCATTTCAGGGGAGCTCTACTAGCGAAAGAAAGGACTGGGTATTGCCACTAGCCCCTGGCTTCTACCAAAGAAATTATATGGGCATGAATGACAGTGACTATGGCGGTGGAATACCAGTAACCGATATCTGGAGAAAGGATGCTGGTATTGCCATAGGTCATCTAGCCCCTGTTCCCAAATTGGTGTCATTACCCACAGAAATCCCTTTAAATAATGAAAATGTGAAAATAAAAGTAACGAAAGAGTTCGAGCACCCCACTATATTTAAAGCTGGAGAATCGATCAAAACTATCGAGACCTTTGTTATGGTTCACTCTGGAGATTATTACAACGCTTTGTCAGTCTATTCAGAGCTAATGCAGTCCAAGGGCATTAAAATGGCGGCCTCAGAAGGTGAAGCATTTGAATCCATCTGGTGTTCATGGGGATATGAAAGAACCTTTACCGCTCAGGAAGTCCTGGGTACGCTACCCAAGGTAAAAGAACTTGGTATCAAATGGGCAGTTCTTGATGACGGTTTTCAAATAGCAGAAGGGGATTGGAACGCCAATCCAAAAAAATATCCTAGAGGGGATATAGAAATTAGAGAATTAGTAGATGGCATGCATGCCATGGGACTCAAAGCAAAAATTTGGTGGACACCCTTAGCCGCCGACCCCACAAGTAAGTTGCTCGCAGAACAGCCTGATATGCGATTGTTTCAAAGTGACTGGTCTCCACAGTTCATTACATGGTGGGATGCTTACTACCTTTCGCCCGTCAACCCAACTGTCATAGACCACACCCAAAAAGTACTAGATCTTTTTCTAAACAAATGGGACTTTGATGGTCTCAAAATGGATGGTCAGCACATGAATGCGGTACTTCCAGACCACAATCCTGCGAGCGAATTAGACTATCCTGAACAATCAGTAGAAGGGCTACCAAATTTCTTTCAAATGATCTATGATGAATCCAGAAAAATAAAACCTCATGCGGTAATTGAAAATTGTCCATGTGGTACGTGCATGTCATTCTACAATATGGTCTCTATGAATCAAGCCGTTGCGTCAGACCCAAATTCGCTTTGGCAGATTAGACATCGCGGCAAAACATATAAAGCTTTGATTCCCCAGACCGCCTACTACGCAGACCATGTAGAACAAGTCAAAACTGATGGGAAATTCAACACCAATTTTGCAACCGCACTTGGCGTAGGTGCCGTGCTTGGCACTAAATTTACCTGGCCAAAAGACAACCCCAACACAAAACAGGGTCAATATGTACTGACTCCAGAAAAAGAACTCATTTGGAAAAAATGGTTTGCTCTATACGATAAAATGATGCTATCCAAGGAAGGATATTTGGGTAACTTATATGACATTGGCTATGATCTCCCCGAAACTCATGTAATAAAAAAAGGAGACTATCTGTATTTTTCATTTTACAATGAAAATTGGAGTGGTCCGGTTGAATTTAGAGGATTAGCTACAGGAACAACATATGAACTTTACGACTACGCAAATGACCAGCCACTGGGAATGGTAGATATCAACCAATCTTCGCTAGATTTAGCGTTTTCTGATTACCTCCTTGTTCAAGCCAAACCCATAGAATAATATTCTATCCTTAAAGAAATATATGATACACAGTTACTTTTACAACGGCAAGATATCCAAGCATTTGACTTCTCTAGCTACTTCACAAACCAACTTCAACTCACCTAACTATCACACTAAAATGACTTTCTAAAAAAAACATCTGCCAATTCAAGAAAAAATCGCTGCGATTCTATCACAAAAAACCGAAAAAAAATCCCTTCGGTTTTTACCAATTTAGAAAATGATAGTGTTAATCAATAATTAACCATTGCTTAGATAACTCAAGACTAGTGTAATCTTCACCCTCGTTTGTCAGATAACCATACTCTTCCCTACCATCTGCTCCAGCAGATTCGTGCGCTTCCGGTGAGTAGCCAGTAGTTGCACCTCCATCACTATTTAGATACATTTGTGCAAATCCATACAGGGCATATCCCCTTCTACATAGAAATAAATATAAGCTAAGTCTGATGCGGCTTTTACCATTGAGACAACTCCTGTATTGTCAGAATTTCTTTCTGCCAATACCAGCACAGCATCCCAATCTGAGAAATCTCTATCAATCAAAATTTTAAAAAACTTTTCCCATAATTCTATTATTAACAATATTTTGTAATTATTAATTAGTTTACGAAATCATATTAATAGTTTTACGAAAGTCAATAATAAGATTTAATTGAAAATGATGCATACACATGTTAAATTACTTTCGATTTACATCAAAATATTAAAACTGGGAACAGAATTTTTCTTTAAAAAAGTTTCGATTATGTGCCAGTAAATTTCTCGGCAAAAAATTAACATACATTTGCCATCTATTGTCTCGTAATCAGTTATTCTGAATCAACCGCCAACAAAACAGCAGCTACTACTGCCAGGCCTATGGCACCCAGCTTTATACTACCTGGCATTACACTTAAGAAAATCATCGCAATTATTGATGTCATCAGGGGCGCACCCGCATTGGTGAGAGGTGAAACCACTATGGCCTTGCCATACCTGAAAGCATAAACCAAACTTAATGCGCCTACGGAATTCAATACCTGAATTCCTGCTGCCAAGTACATACCATCAGCTCCCCAATTGATATCTTGCTGGAAATCAGTCATTAATAAAGCTACTGGTATAATAAGCAAGCCTGAGAGCATCATATAGAAAAATATACTTTCGGCTTTCATGGACTCATTAGAGACCTTCATTACATAGGCTTGCAAGCCCCAAGCGGTCAAAACCAGTACGGCCATTGTGAACCAAGCTGACTCACTGATGTCCGTTTTCGAACCTTGAGAATACTCAAAAAGCGGCAATGCGATAAGTGCGAAAACAATCCCCAGACTTCCCCATTTCCCAGTACGCTCTTTTAAAAAAAAGAAAGATAACACGATGGTAATAACTGGCGACAATGAAATAATCGGAAAAATAAGATAAGCGGGTCCGATTTTCACTGCATGAAAAAGAAGCATCTGACCACCTGCCCCCAGCAAACCTATTGCAACACCTAAAAAGATCGATTTCTTGTCACATTCCAATTTCCAGTTTACCATTTTCAGCACGATAAGCGCTGGCGGAACCATGGTCACTGCCCAAACACAATACACCAATGTTGAGGGAAACCCATTTTCGGTAGGAATGCCTGTAAAAGCACCCCAAATCCCCCAAAAAACAGTGGTAATAATGGCATACGTAAACCATAATTTCGAATAACCCGCCTTCATTTTGTTGATTATTAAATGATAAAAAAGTACTCTCCAATCTAAAACTAAATATTTGCTTACACCTAAAAAGCATCATCGAAGCCAAAGATTGGCTTTCTATGAACCCATTTTCCGTTCGTGAAATCAGGAAATTCCTGTGGTTCGCTTCCTCTTGCAATAGATTGTTCACTCAGACAAGTTACGGAGGACCAAGAGACACAATCGTACACATCCAAAGGCATTTCTTTGCCTTGTTTTAGGGCTTCTACAAATGCATGAAGGACAAAGAAGTCCATTCCACCATGACCAGCTCCTTGAGTATCGTTTTCATGCTTCTTCCACAATGGGTGATCATATTTTTTCATGTAATTATCTGCATTTTCCCATTCATGTGGCCTGCTTTTCCCTTCAATATGAATAGAATTATTTATATCCATCCATAGCCCTTTAGTACCCTGAACCCTAAAACCCAATGAATACGGGCGAGGTAAACTTGTATCATGAGTAAGCATAATGCTCTCACCATTGGCACATTTTATCATAGTATTTACAATATCGCCAAGTTTAAATTCGATATTGGCATTAGGATGGTTGGCACCTCCGTTGGGATGATTTACAATATAATCATGTAAACCTCTGGCCTTACTAGCAGTGGAAGTCAGTGACACAAAGCGATTGCCTCTATTATTGTTGATATATAGCCCGGCCGGGCCTAGTCCGTGCGTTGGATACAATTCACCGTTTCGTGAAACAGAATGCTGAGTTCTCCATTTGGCTTCGCTATAGCCTTTGTCACCGAATTCTACTCCGCCGCCATATAGCTGTTTACCGTTGTTAAATTTGACCGCTCTGAGATCATGTTCATATCCGCCTTGTAAATGAACAATTTCACCGAACAAATTTTCTCTTACCATACCCAAAACTGCCATTACATCTCTACGATAACACACATTTTCTAGTATCATAAACGGGGTATTTGTAGACTCATATGCCTCTACCAAATCCCAACATTCTTCTATCGAAAATGCGCCTGCTACTTCCAATCCAGTTGCCTTGCCCGCCTTCATGGCATCCACTGCCATTTTGGTATGCCATGTCCATGGAGTAGAAATAATAACCCCATCCACATCTTCTTTTTCCAACAGGTTCTTGTAATCTAACTCCCCTTTTCCATAAGCAACAGGCGTCTTTTGCCCTGCCTTTTTTACCAACTCCTGTGCATTAGTCAACGCATCCCGATCAATATCACATACCGCCGTAATTACCACATCCTTTCTTTGTAGGGCTACACTAAGTTGGCCTGCCCCTCTAGCACCTACACCAATAAAGGCCAATTTAAGTTGAGATTCACGCTGCTTCGAAAATGATGCCATTGGCGCCACCATTGACAAAGCCGTAGTAGCGGCTGCTTTACCCATAAACTCCCTTCTATTCATATATCAAGTATTTTAAATAATAAACTAAAAGCAATTTAACGAAAGTTTATGAAAGTTTTAAATATTTTGTTTGCTTTGTAATTAAGTAAATAACGAATCGTTTCGCTCAACTATGAACTTATCTTCCGTTAATGCAAAAACAAATGGCTTAATAAGTAGTGTGCCCTAACCTCGCCGTTAATATATATGCTACTATAAAGAAGGTAACAAAAGGGACTCCCAACAGAATACTCACTGAGCAAAGATTTCCTGATGGCAAAGGGATCCTGTCGCAATGGCATTGGCGGAATTGGGATTGATGTGACTTTAATAGGATTTTGGAGATTCGTATCTGGCGAATGGATAAAGGATCAATGTCAAAACCATTACCCATCGATTGCAGTGGATGGCCTAATATTGAGCGGTGGTCTAGGACTTGCTAGACCTACAAAACTTCTGACGATTTTGATCATACCGAACTACTTGGAACAGGTTCTGAAATCACTCACACTAATCAACAACAATTCTATTTGAAAATAGAGTTGTTACTGGACAATAAGAGCATCGCTGTATGTAATGGCTCCTGGCCGTAAGGCGCTCATCCCGATGGTCATAAGAATATCATTCAGCTGGCCAAAAGGCATGAGTAAAAGTTTTTCTGGACTGCACTGGTTCTCATCTTTACAAGGCCTTGACTGCCAAGTCTTTTGGTATACATCTGAGTAGCAAGGAAATTTTAGACTTTTTTCATCACCAGAACTTTGAGCAGGCAAAACAGGTGATTTTGACGCATTGCGATCATGCCTATGTAACTGATGGTTCTAATAGATTATATGCATGTACGTCCTCGCAAAAAGTTAATGTGAAAATTGAGCTTGAATTAATAATGAGCACTGTTGCGCTAGAGATTGTTTGCTGGTTGGGATAGTGGCTGGTCTTTATTGGACATCGCCAAAATTGCTGCTGCTGCAGGATCGGCTAATTGCATTAGATAAGAATTGGGCATGCTGCACTTAGATGATGTGCAATAAAGACATGTCGAAATACGCAACTGACAATATAAAACAGCTGGCAAAAGAGAAATCAATTGGTATACAATTTCATATTTCCCAGATTTGTCATCAAAATACATAACCCTTCTGGACTATTAAGCTTGAATGAAAAAAAACTTTTAGACTCTATTTCATTCTCTTTAAAGACTATTTTACCGTGCAACGTGTAAACATATACTTCCTTAAAAAAACCTTGCTTTGCTGTTAATTTTATTCGCCCGCTATCCATAGATATGGAATAGTTCGAATCCAATAATTCATTGACTCCTAATACTTCTGAAGGCTCATACGCATACGGCGTATTCTCTGTTCCATAATAAGATATAGTCTGCGTTTCTAAAATTTGATCGCTTTCAATAGTTAGTACCGGATCGTTGCTTCCAGCGGCTACGTTGCATACAATGGTATGACCTGGCAACAGTAGTTTAAGGCTCTCAGAAGCCCTCACTCCATTCACTGTAACAAAAGCATCACTATAGAAAGGTGCCACACCTACATTTTCTACTTCTACTACTGAGTGCCCCTCACCAGATTTAAATGAATTTATCTTAAACTTATACCCCATATATCTACTGGCCTCTGCTATGCGTTCGATAGATTGATATTGCGTCTGATCATTGCCCAAAATATAGGACATATGAAAACGCTCAACAGCACTTTCAAAGGACTCTCCATATGCCCCTGTATCAGGAATCAGTACACTTTGTTGATCGTACGTTGAATAGTAGCTGAACTCCCCTCCAGCAGGTGCCCATTGGTATCTATTTCTATCAAAAAAATTCCAGCTTGATTCATTATAATTCGCGTGGTCTTTGTGCATAAAAGAATCATCAAAAAGGCCAAAGTTAATGTCCTTCAGTTCAGATTTGGTTTCGAAAGGAGAATATGCTGCACCAGCCGCATCAATTGAAATACTCCAAGTTGTACTCACAAAAACAGATGCCATTTTATTAAAAAATTCTTCTTGATATTCCATACTTGGAAAAGTCTCACCCAAGACAAAAGGGCCATCATAGATATGGTACTCAGCCCAGAGGCCAAATCCCGTCTGCACAAATGCTAACCTCGGATCTTGATCATAGTTGGCGGCAAATTTCTCATAGAAGTCCAAAATACATCGTTGCAATTCTTCATGAGTCCAATCTGGAAACCATGTAGTGTTTCCTTCAGAAATACCCTGGGTTTCTTCATAGTCACTGAGATCTTTAATATACTGAGGCACCGTGGTTGTCTTTCCAGGGTAGGAGAACCTAAATCTCAAAACAGCTTGATGATTTCGGCTAGCGATCTCATCCAACAGTTCTTCCACCACGATCCAATCGTAAGTATCCTTCGCAACAACCACTTCCGCATAGCTCATATACGAATATTCCAGTGAGATCACATCTGTATTGATTTTACTATTTGTTGGCCAAAGCACAATCCCAGTCATGGGCTGTACACCAGATATATCTTGATCGATTGTTATCTGCTTTAGATTTTGTCCTATCGAAACACATACAATTAAAAATACTGTAACTCCAGTTATTAATAGTTTTTTCACGAAATTCAAGAATGCTTATGGTAAACAATGAAAACCCTTTCTTTTATTCGGTCAGAATAAGTTTGGTGATCCGAGTCCGACCATTGCTATCGAGAACTGAAATGATATAAGTACCTACTCGCATTCCTTCCTGATCAATCTTCAGCTTCTTCTTATTTGTCTTAGTTTCCAAAACTTTCACTCCATTCATATCATGAATAGTAACTTGTCTGACCGCATGGTCTTTAAAATGAATATAAACATCTTCATCGTCAGAAGGGTTCGGATACAACAATAGTGTATCAAGATCATTCTGACTTATTGACGTTATGGTAGCTGAAGTGGTGGCACTGGCTAGATCAGACCAAGGTGAATAACCATATTCATTCACTGACCTTATTCTATAATGAAAAGTTGTTCCTGTAGTTAAATTTGTATCATTCCACGTAGTCAAATCAGCATCTATCACGGCCACTTCAAACCATTCTTCCGTGTCGCCGTGAGATCTTATCAACTGAAAGGAGTTTTCATCGTCTGAAAGGTCATTCCAAGTCAAGGAAATTTCTCCTGAATCGCCAGATTCAGCAATTAAATTACCTGGCGTAATTGGGAGCGTTTCACTTCCGCCGTTTCCAATTGATACAATGAGATTTAATTCATTTACACCAGATTCGGTATCATACTCACCAAAATGAGCCAACTGTATAGAATAAGCAGGGTCGTCCGCCAAGCTCATCGTCTGATCCTTGAATCGAATACCTACCATATAGTTGCCGTTGTCCAAGAATGCTGGGACTACCACTGATCCAGACAATGAAGTTTCGCCTGGTTGCCAATGCCTTATATCAGTGTTGCTTCCGCCATAATCAACTGCTGTTCTTGTCCCTGAAGACAAACTGGTTAGCACCAGTTGTATATCCTTGTTTTGGGTAGGGGCTGCATACCCTTCATTGACAAATACAAACTCGAAATTCAGCGTTCCTCCTACATCTATGGTTTCCGAGATTTCAGCCTGCTTCAAACTCAATCTATAACCCAACGCTAAGTTGATTTCGTCATGACATTCTTGTTCTCTCCATTTGGTATAGACCTGCCTGTTGTAGTCCCTATTCAGATAGGTCCAATGCAATTCCTTCATTCTTGGAACACTCAATTCGCAATCACTATACTCATTAGAAGCATCACAAGTTTCCCCTCCAGAAATGGTATATTTTGTTGACTGGCTCAAATAGCTAATATCCTCGTCCAAATTTGTATATGTACCATAATCGGATGCATTGGCTAAAAAACAATCATTATGATGGCCAATCCTTGATTTGTTAGTGCCGTCATAAGCCTCATCATCAGAAATAGGCTGATCACTTTGTGTGGCATTTTGAATAATAGCTGGTGTTCTTCCTTGCACAGCAATATTTTCAGGGACAGCATCTAAAAGTGCTTCAATCACCATTCGCCTGTTCTGCTGATCCTCCTCAAAAGCAATGAAATTTGCTCCAGCAAAATTTTCAGTGTAATACCACTCACCCCAGGCACCAATAAATCCAGCTTGAATGCCTGCAATTACATCACTGTTCTCAGTGAGCACAGGTTTAAGTGAAGCAATATGCGCTAGGACAATTTCGGGTGTTGCATCCCAAATCTCAGCATCTTGAGATGCGCTATAAGCAAAGCGTATAACGCATTTCACTCCAGCACTTCTTATAGCATCAAAATCATCTTGCATTTTCTCCAAATACACAGCACCTACCTCACTTTCATCTAAAAATTGATGAAGGTAAAACAGGCGTAGAATTAATGTAATATTGTCTTCAACTCTGTTCCTTGTTAGCTCGTCGACAGCTAGTGGAATGTAATCACCTGAAAGATTACTTCCTCCAGTAAAACTATAATAGTCATCATACCAGCCCCTTTCCGGATTAGCAATCTCAGATGATGATGACACATACTGAGTGATTATATTTTGCGTGTAGCCGTATGTGCCCGCAAAAGTCTCATATAAAAACAAGCACGCAGATAGATATTTCCTAACTCTTCTGAAATTCATAACGAATAGTCCTAACCTTATAATAAACCAACATAATCTTACTTATAAACGCAATATAATAAGTTTTCACAAGTTTATTTATTTTATTTACTTTCTTTTAATGGTTTGTCAAGTCAATTATCTCGCGAAATAAATTAAATCGAAAACTATTGACTCGAAATAGTAACGCATAGTAACAAACAAATTATCCATAAGTGATTTATAGCTAAATCTCTCAAGGTTGCGCCAGCACTCATAAAATAGCCCCTATTACATCAAAAGTCCATTTTAGTGCCAGATAACAGGCGATCACACATCTTGAAATAAATAAACGACTAAATATTTTATTTTATTTTTCTTCACCTACAAAAAAGCTAAACGAAAGTTATATATTTTTTATTTCTTTCTTTTTAATTATATTTACTTTTTTTACTAACCTTTTAAAGTAAACTCACATGAAAAAAACACTACTATTGATTATTGTTTTCCTCAACCTTATTAATTTAAGTACGCAGAAAATGTATGGTCAAACCTTAAAATCATCCTCCTATTCTGAGGATCTTGACGCCATTCTGAATCCAGAAAGAGGATTTTACAAACACACCGAGTCGCACAACGGATTTCCATCTGTCTTTGTTAACTCATACGCTCAATTGTCTTCAGCGCAACTTGACGGTTTTTTGTCTGAGAACATTTCGCTTGTCTTAAGACTGTTTTACATTCACGAATTTGCAAATGTAGATACCATTAGCCAGGCTTATCAGACCAAAATGCAAACGGATTTTGATCTTTTGAGACAAAAGGGTATGAAAGCTATCGTAAGATTTGCGTATAGCAACATTCAAGATTCATTAGACCTGAATGTTACTCCAGAGCGTATTGATGGGCACCTTCAGTCTGTCAAGTCTATATTGGCTGCCAATCAGGACATAATTCTTGTGGTCCAGGCGGGATTGATTGGGACTTGGGGAGAATGGTATTATACCAATAACTTCGGAAATGCAGGGTCGATTTCAGCTGCTGACTATGAAAAAAGGTTTCAGGTAATCACCTCACTGTTGGACAATGTGCCTGCAGGTGTTGCTGTACAATTGAGAACTCCCGATTATAAGAGACGATATTTGGAGGCTATCGGAGAAAGTACCAGTGCAATATCCGCTTCGGAGGCATATAATCCCGCACTGGTGAAAGCACGCCTGGGTCATCACAATGACTGTGTTCTTTCCACGCCAGATGGTAGAGTACATGAAATAACCATACCAAAGAGTGATTTTTCTAGCCTTGCCGACACCTTGTTTGTTGGCTATAGAGGAATGTGGGATACTTACGGAACTGCTGATACTACACTCTGGGCGAATAGTACACAAAGCCAGTTGCCAATTAATTCGGATCCGTTGGCTCAATATGTATTGGGTTCAAACAGTATTTCTGGTGGATGGGATGCCCTACCTAATTTGGTGACTTTTGTCAATGGAACCGTGCAGGAATTTAAAATGGCGGACGATGGTACCAATCTCTACATCAGAGTAGCCGAAAGTGGCTATCTCGCGTCAGGGAAATTGAGATTCGATATTTTGATCAATACCGACGAAAATATAAGTACAGGATGGGCAGACGCTACCTTTTGGACTTCATCAGGGGCAGACTATCTGATACAGAAGTATTTAGATGCGTCTGTGACCTTAAATCAGCATACTGGAAGTGGTAGCGGGTTTACCTGGAATGCTTCAAGTTCTACCATTAGTTCTACTTTGGCATACACGGATTCTTTTGATGATCAGGGAACTTTCGTGACCACAGACGACATCAGCTGGGTGGCCGACGATAGCAACTATGTCATCCAAGGTGGTGAAACCTGTTTGCCGACCAATCAAAACGATTGCGCCAAGTCTGAGGCAAGATTGGCCCTTCATAAGTATACATATTTGAATAGCCTCTATCAGCCAGATGTGTTGGATAAATGGGAAACTCAGGGATGTCTGGATGATATTGAAAATGAATTAGGCTATCGGATCAAATTGAATGCGGCTTCAATACAAGGATCAGTAGCTGCAGGTAGTAAGCTTTTTGTTTCGCTAGATATTACCAATCAGGGTTATGCAGCCCCGGCTCGATTAAGACCGCTTTACCTGGTACTGCGAGACTCGATCACGTCTGCCGAGTATAGTATCCCGTTTGAAAGCCCTGCATCTGATGTTCGTATGTGGTTGTCTGGCAATACCGTGTTCAACGAATCGCTAGTAGTACCAGCTTCGGTACCGACTGGGACTTACAAACTATTCTTAAACCTTCCGGATGCGTCGTCATCTTTGGCTAGTAATGTTAATTATAGCATTCGTTTTGCAAATCAGAGTACCTGGGAGCCGACTACAGGATACAATGATTTGAGTTTATCGACCGAAGTTACAAGTGCTGGCTCACCATCAGTACCTACTATAGTAGTAGATGGAAGTTTGGCAGATTGGTCAAATGTAGACGCTATTGGTATAGGCACAGGAGCCGTAGGTGCAGTCAAAGCACACGATATTGCGGATACTTTGTTTGTCTCTGCGGCGGGAACGTTGGGGAATGGGTTTAATTTATATATAGATGCCGATGGACAAAGTTACACAGGGTATGAGGGGTGGTCAGAAGGCGCTGATTATAAACTGTCTGCCGACAAACTTTATCGTTTTGAATTTGATGAGTCTTGGGTTGAAATCGCCAGCTCAATCACCTATGTCCAAAACTCGACCTCTTTTGAGGTAAAGATTCCTAAAAATCTTTTATACGGATTAGACGAAACCGTCAAAGTGGGTTATGAGAATTTGGTTAGTGAAGTGAGTTCAGGCAAGGCTCCTTCAGCCGGAAACTTGTTTTCTTATGCGCTTGATTATGCTGTTTCCGTACCAAGGCCTGCGATTGCGATCACTGCCGATGGCAGCTCAGCTGATTGGGCCTATGTAGATCCTTTGGTGCAAACCTCTGGAACACTTAAACTTCTTAAGGCTTTTGATGATCAAACTAACATCTATGTACTAGTAAAAGGTGATTTGACAAATGTCACATCAAATTATGATATGTATATGAATACTGACGGCAGTACACAGACAGGTTTGATAGATCCAGGTTTTTGGTCTACCACGGGACTGGATTACGCACTTCTTTCTGGGGTGATCTATGAGCATGATTCGGTGACGTCAAAGGCGAATAATGGAGGAAACCCAAATGCCTGGGCCTGGACTGTTGCTAGTGCATCTCCAACTATTCAAACGGCTTCGGACTCAAGTACAAGGGAGATTATTATTCCTAAAAGTTTATTGAATGAACTCAGTATTGGATCATTTGTAGATATTGGATACAGAAAAATAAATTCAGGTACGGTTGTGCACAAACTACCAGCGTCTGGAGGCTTGGCCAGATACGCTATAGAAACACCATATGTTGAGGATCTGGAATCCCTGATCATTTCCGATGATGTTACTAATCTCACGTTGACGGTTCAAGGTGGCGTAATAACTACGACCTATGATGCACTACTTGATGCTGATAACAGTGCAGGTACTGGTTATTCCGATGGAGCCAGCGTAAGTGGAGCAGATTACTTGATTCAAAACGGGATTCTATATAGCTACGGTGGCGATGGAACTTCTTGGGCATGGAACACTACTGGAGTTACAATTACAGTGACAGACTCAGAGATTGACCCAAATATTTCTCAGCGACAAATATCTGTCCCTAAGTCAGGTTTGAATTTGACATCGTCTGGTGCTACCATCAGATTGGTTTATAAGAGTACAGTTAGTTTTGCAGAAACCGCAAGGTTACCTGAATCTGGAATGGAGAGTTACGTTACCGTGAAAGCCTATATCCCAGAACTAGAAACCTATACTATTTCCGATGATGGAATCAATATTTACCTCACAGTAGAAGGATCAAATGTGACGGATACTTATGAGGCCTTTATCAATATCGATAATAACACAACTACAGGATATATAGATGCCACATGGACGACCATGGGAGCAGATTACCTAATCAAAGATGGCCTACTTTACCAGTATTCTGGTAGTAGCAACGAATGGGGTTGGACAAGTGTCCCTTCGGCTATTAATGTGATCAATACTCAGTTGACCGTTGATGTCAACAAAAGAGAGATTGCCATTCCCAGGGTTTCTATGTCCACTCTTGTGATCGATGACATCATTACCTCGGGTTATAGAAATATTATTGGAATTGATCTAGGGGCATACATACCGGGTACTGGTGGGATGAAGCCACATACGGTATCGAATTCTTATGTGTCCGACCTTCAGGAAATAGTCATTACGGATGATCAGGATAGCGTTTACATTACTGTCAAGGGAGGTAACCTTGCCTCCACCTATGACCTTTTTATCAATAGTGATGAAAATGCGACCACAGGCTATTATGTACCAGCATGGGATGCCTCTGGTGCAGACCTTTTGGTACAGAATGGGACGTTGTATGATTACTCCGGAACTAGTAATGGATGGGGTTGGACTGGCAGCGCAAATAGTGTGGCTATACAAGACACTGACCTTGGAGGTGGCTTGCACCAAAGAAAAATCAGTGTTCCTAGAGCAGCTATTGCCAGCACCACGCTGACTGTAAGTGTTGGATATGGAAATACTAGTGGAGGTAACATCGTGGCACAACTTCCTGCTGATGGAGATATGTTGGCCTATGTACTTACGCCTTTAGAATTGACAATTGGTGAAGTGGGCAAGATTACCAACGATCAGGTCGATGGTAGTGAATGGACTTCAGTTTCGTTGACTAATACCTACACTAACCCAGTGGTAATCATGAGTCCATTGAGCTACGAAAATGGACAACCAGCTACTTTGAGAGTTAAAGATGTTACATCCAGTTCTTTTAAATATCAAATAGATGAATGGGACTATCTGAACGGCTCACACAGTGAAGAAAATTTCTTCTATCTGGTGGTAGAAGCGGGTGTTTATGAGTTAGATGGAGGCGTAACTTTGCAGGCAGGGGCTACCTCTTCGGACGACGATTGGGCCAGTGTCGCTTTTACAGAGAGCTTTAGTACAACGCCGTTGGTATTTGCGCAAACGGTGACATACAATGATGCCGCAGCACTTACCACGCGTATTCGCTGGATTGATAATGAAGCATTTGACTTGAAAGTGCAAGAAGAAGAGGGTAGCGACAATGAACATGCTCTGGAAACAGTAGCATGGCTAGCGCTATCTGAAGGTGTGGGCAATATTGGCCGAACTTATGAGGTAAATGGTACGTCCCGGAACTATGATCATATTTTCTTCGAAAAATATCTGACCAACACTTACGACGACCCTCTACTCTTTGCGCATATGCAAACTTCATACGGTAGTGATGCCTGTGCTTTGAGGTACGATAATCTGGACGAAGATGTGGTTGAGTTCAAGGTAGAAGAGGAAAAGTCGGCCGATTTTGAAACCAATCATACCAACGAAGAGATCGGCTTTTTCGTGCTCGATAGTGCTGGTGTTATTAAAGGCAAGCAAGTGTATCAGGCTGGGGCAAGAATTAAAATTTCGGGCACAATAAGCGTAGAGCAGGAGGTCATTGAATCGACCTTTGAATATAATACATATCCTAATCCTGTATTTGATAATCTTAATATAGCTTATCAAATCAATCAAGAAGGATCAGTGAGTATCGAGATTTACGGTCTAGATGGTCAAAAGCATTTTTCCCAAAGTGAAGTGTTTGTGGAAGGTCATTACGCACGATCAATTGCCATATCACACGTACCTAAAGGAATAGCTATTTTGAGAATACAGGCTCATGGTAAAGTGTATACTCACAAACTACTAGTAAAATAATATTAATAATGTGCGGTTAATTTATTAACCACACAACCAGAAGGCTGTCTGAGCAAATGCTCTAGACGGCCTTTTTTTTAAAGTCCCTTTTACGTCGTTTAAATAGATCTACCAAGCACATTTCTTAAAGAAAAGTTTTTCTACGTGCTCTCAGGCAACAATCGTTGATGCTTAGCGTCTTTTATCAATTTTGTTTGCGAGGTCACAATGCCACTAAAAAAAGACGACCTTTTAACTATTGGACGCAGATTTCTTGAGATGGTCAACTTGGATTGTAATCGTTGGATTCTTACTTCATTTCTTTCCTCTAGTGCTTGCTCACTGAGTTCTGGTTCATGTCAAGAAGTATAAAATAGGCACAGGTTAAGATTTTGTGGCCTATCGCCCTGGCTGACTTCTTGATGCAAATATGCTGTACTTGTAACAGATGTGTATTTAGTGTGTGTAATGCTGCCATAAAGCTTCTATTGGCTGTGTTTTGAGATATTAGTTCGATAGTTTAAGGGTTGGTCACTTATCAACCTCTTTAACAAAAAAACTGAGGCTTGTGCCTCAGTCTATTCTTAAATAAGAAATATGTTTTATTACTCCACCCTCACCATGTAAACCGCAGCATCATCATCTAAGGGCCTTCCATCTTCATAGGCGACTAAAACACCATCTTCGAAAATCCAGTACTCGTCGTCTCCCATCTGAAATGAGTCAGAGTCATCTATATATAGCTCTCCCCTGCTGTTAATATACCATTCCGAGTATTCAACTTCCTCCTCACCAAAGGCAGATACATATATCCTACATTCGTGATTATCACGGAATTCTAGTTCGATATCAATTTCATCCAGAATTCCTTCGACCAAGTTGCCAGTTGCTCTAAGTATCAATCTGGCAAAAGCATTGTCTTCATCACTAATTTCTTGTTCGAAAACATCCTCATCCAGAGAAATTTTCATTTTCCAAACACCTTCAAGGTCACTTTCGCGTACCCTACCATTTTGAGCATCAGCCGATTGAAATCCAATCAATAGGCCAGCAAGTATTATAAATTTATTCATGAGCTTTTTCGTTTTCATTACTATGTTATACAAGGTACAATCTTTTGTATAATACTGATGAAGTTCAAAAAAAGTTACACAGACCAGAAATATTTGTTTTCAAAACATTCCATACAGAACATTTAACATTCCCTTTCTATCATTGAAGGGGAATCATTAGTTTTGCAGAATAATTAATACGAATCAAGAACTATGTTTGATAATCTTAGTGTAAAGCTCGACAAGGCCTTTAAAAACCTGAAGGGGCAAGGAAGGATAACTGAAATTAACGTGGCTACGACCGTCAAGGAAATTAGACGGGCACTGATAGACGCTGATGTTAACTTTAAAGTAGCGAAAGAAGTCACAGATTCCATCAAGGAAAAAGCACTCGGACAAGATGTATTAATTGCAGTATCTCCAGGTCAATTATTAACGAAAATTGTCTCTGAGGAATTGACTGAGCTGATGGGCGGACGCACTGAGGAAATCAACCTCAAGGGCGACCCAAATGTCATTCTAATTTCAGGTCTTCAAGGTTCTGGTAAAACCACTTTTTCTGGAAAGCTGGCTCGTCACCTTAAAGCGCAAAACAGAAATGTACTGCTTGTTGCTTGCGACATCTACAGACCTGCAGCTATAGATCAGCTGAAAGTATTGGGTGAGCAAATCGAAGTTGATGTATACGCTGAGCCTGACAACAAAGACGCACTTAAGATTGCTAAAAATGCACTTAAATACGCTAAAGAAAATAATAAAAAGACCATCATCGTCGATACTGCCGGCCGTCTGGCTGTAGATGAACAAATGATGAATGAGATTGAGGCACTCAAAAAAGGCCTTAACCCGGCAGAGACCCTATTTGTAGTGGATTCGATGACTGGTCAGGATGCTGTGAATACCGCAAAGACCTTCAACGATCGTCTGGATTTCAATGGCGTTGTGCTTACAAAATTAGATGGTGATACACGGGGAGGAGCTGCCTTGACCATCCGCAAAGTAGTGGACAAGCCTATCAAATTCATTAGCTCAGGTGAGAAGTTGGATGCGCTGGACGTATTCCACCCAGACCGGATGGCCAATAGAATACTGGGGATGGGCGATGTGGTTTCTCTTGTGGAGAAGGCACAAAACACCTTTGATGAGGAAGAAGCCAAAAGAATCCAGAAGAAGATTCGTAAGAACCAATTCGGTTTTGATGATTTCCTTTCCCAGCTTGAACAAATCAAGAAAATGGGTAATCTAAAAGATTTGATGGGCATGATTCCTGGTGTAGGTAAGGCAATCAAGGACGTAGATATTGATGATGATTCCTTAAAGCCAATTGAGGCCATTATTAAGTCCATGACAATCAAAGAAAGGGAAGAGCCCGACCTGCTCAATGGTAGCAGAAAACAGCGAATTGCTAAAGGCAGTGGCACCTCGATTCAAGAAGTCAATCAACTGCTCAAGCAATTCGATCAGATGCGCAAAATGATGAAGACCATGAATAAGATGGGAGGAGCCAAAAGAGCGCTCTCAGGAATGAACATGTTCAAATAAGCTTTGAAAGACGTACACGGCGAAGCAATTTTTGATTTTTATAAAGGAGACCATTCTGTAGTCCTAAAAACCTATAATTCTTATGGTGCGCCAGAAGAAATGCCTGTAGAGGTTTTCTTTAGAGATCATCAAGATTTTACAGATCTGGAAAATCTCGCCATTACTTCATGTGAAGGAAAAATCCTAGATGTAGGTGCAGGAGCGGGCGCTCACGCCCTTTTCATGCAGGCATTCGAAATGGATGCGACTGCGCTGGAACATTCCCCTGGATGTATCGAAACGTTGCGGCATTCGGGCATGCAGAAAATAGTAGACGAGGATTTTTTTGCACACCAAGCAAAATACGATACACTGCTATTTCTTATGAATGGCTTAGGCTTAGCAGGAAAGCTGGAAAACTTACCCTATTTCTTCAATCACTGTAAAAATCTTCTCAATCCAGCAGGCCAACTTATTCTAGATTCCTCAGACATCACCTATCTCTATACTGATGGGTTAGAAAAACCAGATCATTACTTTGGAGAAATTCGATACCAGTACGAATATAAAGGCAAAAAAGGTGATTGGTTCGACTGGTTATATATTGATTCTGATTTGCTTATTAAAGAAACTGAAGCCCTCGGGCTTAAAACTGAAATTCTGATGACTGATGAATTCGACCAATACTTAGCTCGGATTACTGGTTTCTAAGGATATAACGATTTGACAAGACATGAAATCTTGTCAAGTGCATAATTGCCGCTAAAGTCAGTCCAATCAATAAAGCCACCCAGATACCAATCGCACCCCAGTCTAAGTATATTCCGAATACATAGCCCAAAGGAATTGCCATAAACCAATAGGCAAATAGTGTCACAAAAGTTGGGACTTTTACATCTGCAATGCCGCGCAACACACCCAGCCCAACAGCCTGTACCCCATCAGAGATTTGAAAAAAAGCAGCTATGATCAATAAACTGCCAGCCATCTCTATCACCACAGCATCTTCAATGTACCAGGTAGGTAAATAGGTATTCCCAAATATAAACCCTGCCCCAAAAAATGCCATCATTATAGCTGCCATAGCAAAGCAGGTCATACCTGCAGTTCGAAGTGTAGGATAGTCCTTTCTTCCCAATTGATTTCCAGTTCTGATAGCTCCAGCTGCAGAAATTCCCGTCGCAATCATATAAGTAATGGCAGACAAGTTCAATGCAATTTGATGCGCGGCTAGTGCCTCTGCTCCTATCCATCCTACCATGACAGCAGCCGTACTAAACGCCCCGATTTCAAAAATATACTGCAAGCCTGAAGGTATGCCAATATTCAGAATTCTCCGCATGACGAATGGCCTTAACTTAATCTTAGACCAAAGCACTACATATCTACGCAATGGCTTATAGGTCAGCACAAAGGTGGCCATCGCAATGGCCATGATGACTCGCGAGATTAAGCTCGCCCAACCAGCACCAACCAGCCCTAGCTCTGGCATTCCCAGTTCTCCATAGATCAACCCATAGTTAAAGAAAACATTCAAAGCATTGCCAGATACAGAGATATACATGGCTTGACGTGTCATAGACAGTCCTTCTGCAAACTGGCGAAATGCCTGAAAAACCATCAAGGGTACAAGACTAAAAACCAAAGTATTAAAATACGGCAGTGCGCCAGCCAAAACCTCAGGATCCTGATCTAGTAAAATCAAGCCTTCTCCAACTACCAAACCGATCACCAAAAGCACAACTCCTAAAGCAGAATTGAGATACACGCCATGCTTAAAGAATTTGGCTCCCATGCGCTTATCATTGGCCCCATCAGCCGAGGCAATCAATGGCGTCATACCATAAGAAACACCAAGCCCAAATAGCATAATCACTGAAAACACACTATTAGCCAACGACACGGATGCCAACGGCACAGTACCCAATCGGCCTACCATCATACTATCAGCTACAGACACTAATATGTGTCCCATCTGACTCAACATCACAGGATAAGCCAAGGTGATATTCGTTCGGAAATGTTCTTTTAAGGTCAATCGTTTGGGGTTGTTGTTTGCAAATCAGCTCTAATCAAAGTTTTCCTTCATCAATCAGTATTTTAGTTTTTAATAACCCTGCTATACTCAAGCTGTCAGTTATTTCACTTTCCATCACCAGCCTAACGGCTTCTTTAAGTGGGAGTTTCTTTATTTTCAAATCTTCTGTATCTTCAAATTCAGTTTCTCCAAAAGTCAAGTCACGAGCCACATATACAAATCCCTCCTCGTCTGTAGCAGAGTTGGAAGTATGGATGCGCAGAATATTCACCCAACTTTTCGCCATTATTCCCGTCTCCTCTTTGAGTTCTCTTTTAGCAGATTCCAAGATATCAATATCAAGTGACCCTCCACCCATTGGGATTTCCCATGAATATTCGTCCAATGTATAGCGTATAGCGATATTGCCCAACCAGCCAAGTATTTAATTCTTCATCAAGAGGCACTATTCCCAAAGCTTTATTTTTAAAATGAACCTTGCCGTAAATGCTTTGATTTCCAGATGGATTAATCACTTGATGCTCTTCTATTGAGATCTATGAATTGTCATAAACCTGCTTACCAGAAATTTTCTTCCAAGGATTTTGAGTGTTGTCTTGTAGCATAGTAACAAAAAAAGTCCCGATAAATCGGGACTTCAATTTTTTCAGTCAGAAAATATTAAACTTCCTCTTTATGTTCGTCTTCTTTATGTTCTTCCTCTTCATCAACGTGGCCATGACCTGTTAGACCATGAGGATAAGAATGAATGATTTTTTCAGTATAACCTAATAGGAGTGCTGAGAAAATGAATACCATGTGAATTACGATTTCTATAATAATACCCTCAGAACCTGCTTTCTCTGCAGCTTCCCTATAGTTTACAAAAGTCTTCAACAACTGCACCCCAGAAATAGAAGCCAATGAAGTCGCCAATTTTATTTTCAGCATCCCTGCATCCAAACCTTCTAACCAGAGCGGCTTATCATCGTGCATATCCACATCAATCTTACTGGTAAAAATTGAATATCCCCCGATTGTAACCATTACCACTAGGTTCATTACCATTGAAATATCAACTAAACTCAAAAGGGTAAGCATAACCTTGGATTCGATATCACCACCTACCACTTGATGGTACATGTGAGCCAGTTCTTGAAAGAACTTAGCCATGTAGAGAAATGCGCCTATAATCAGGCCTCCATACATAGGGGCTTGCACCCATCTACTCCAAAAAATAAAACCTTCAAAGAAATTCTCAAATCTGTCAAAAAAACTTTTCATACCTGATGAGTGCTAATGCGAATTGGTTCCAAAACTGTTTGTAATAAGTGCTAAAATTAAAATTAATTTCCATACCGCACAGGGAATAGTTGACATTTTTTGTTCCTACTTAGCTATTTATAGCAATTACCTATACACCAGTCCTAATTACTCCTGTCCACTACGTAGGTTTTGGTTAAAAAATCATGTAACCCTTTACGATCCTTCCTAAAGTAGATCATGAAAAATCCGCCAAAAAATAGCAATAAAGAGAGATACTTTGTAATAATTCTCAGCAGAGCCCTCAAGAAAGAAAGTCGAATTCCTCGCTCATCGACTACCTGAAGGTGTGTATATTTCTTTCCTAATGTCGCCTGCCATCCAGAGCTCTCCAGTGCCGCATGATAGATGCAAACAAAACATACAACCGCGCCCCAAAACCACCCATCATCTTTAATCAAAAGAGACAGAACGACGGCACCAAAAAGGAAGACTAAAAAATCAATATTGAAGGCAAAAAGGCGCTGAGGAAAAGTGGCAAATTTTGTTTTTGAATTAATATTCATACTAAAATATGAAAGAAGTTATCTTCTAACTTCAATTTTTAATTGGTATTGAATGGAAATGACAATTTGATTATCTTGTCACAACAAAACTAACACACTAAAAAATGAATATTCTAAAAAAGATTTTATTAGTACTAGCCATTTTGGTTGGGCTAATTGTAGTAATTGGCTTGGTTTCGCCAAGCAATGTCACTTTGGAACGCTCTACAGTAATCAATGCAACACCCTCTTCTGTATACGAAGAAGTGGCTAACCTTAAAAAAACAAATAAGTGGTCTCCATGGGATGCTATTGATCCAGAGGGTACCTCATACGTATTTACTGGCCCAGACATGGGAGTCGGAGCCAAAAAAGAATGGACCAGTACCAATGATGAGGTAGGTTCAGGTTCACAAGAAGTAGTTGAAGCTATTCCTGACCAAAAGGTTAGAACTGAACTTTATTTCGGCGGGTTTGATGAACCAGCTTATGCAGATTTCGTCTTGGCAGAAACTGAAGAAGGAACCAAAGTTACTTGGACCTTTGAGGGAGACATGGGTAGCAATCCTCTTTACAAACTCATGGGTTTGATGATGGAATCAATGTTAGGCCCTACGTATGAAGAAGGGCTGGCCAACTTGAAAAGCCGAGTGGAGTCCAAGCCAACATTCTCCATAGAAATCAGTGAAATAGATGCAGAACCTATCAACTACCTCGCAATAAGAGAAACTTTTGATGTCACCAATCCTGAAAGCATTGGCCCAAGAATGGGAGAAATCTATGGCCAGTTACTTGGATACATTAATGAAAATGGCGTAATGGCTGCTGGTCAACCCATGTCCATATATGTTGATTACAGTGATACTGGCTGGGAAGCAGATATTGCCATTCCAGTAGCTGACACAGGTGAAGTATCTGACGAAAATATAGCAGCTGGCCAGACAGCAGGTGGAAAAGTTTTAATGGGTGTTCACATGGGGGATTACAACTTGCTAGATGAAACTCATAAACAGTTGCAAGCTTACATGCAGTTCAATGAATTAGAAGCCAATGGAAATGGCTATGAAGTGTATGTTACTGACCCTACCATTCAGACTGACACAGCACAATGGAGAACAGAGGTGTTTTATCCTATTAAATAATTAAACTAAGAAAACTCCGAACGAGGCGGTCTAAAAAGTCCTGACAACGTCATCACGAGTGCAGCGAAGTGATCTTAATGTTCGAATACAGATCGTATGTTAAGATTGCTTCAAGTTGCTCGCCAATGACGGATAGCTTTTTAGACCGCCTCTTTTTTAGTTACTTTGGCCATATCATTTTCTTGAAATTTCATTTCCATTGATTCAATCTTTTCTGTTATTTATAAACTCATCTTTTAATGGCCGCAAGAGGTAATTTTTCAAGCCGTATCGGATTCATAGCTGCAGCTGCAGGATCCGCAGTAGGTTTAGGTAATATTTGGGGATTCCCTTACGAGGCTGGTGCTGGTGGTGGTGCCATATTTGTTTTAGTCTATCTATTCTTCTGCTTTGCCCTGTGTTTTCCAGTTATGCTGACTGAGCTAGCCATTGGTAGGAAATCTGGTCGAAATGCAGTTGGGGCATTTGATGCTTTAGGTCATAAAAAATGGAACTTCATTGGAAAACTTGGGGTACTCAGTGGCGCGCTTATTTTGTCCTTTTATAACGTAATTGCTGGGTGGGCTTTTGGCTACACTTTTGAAATGGCTAGTGGAAATTTTGCTATTACTGAACATTTTAAGGAATACACTACCAATATTTATGCGGTGGGCATCTATGGTTTCCTATTTATGGTATCCACTGCTTTCATTGTATCAAAAGGTGTCTCAGGTGGTATAGAAAAAGCGGCAAAAATTCTCATGCCTTCACTTATTGTGATGATGGTTTCTTTGATTTTGTATTCCTTATTTCTTCCGAATGCGATGGCAGGAATTAAATTTTTCCTTCTTCCCGATTTCACCAAACTCACACTATCTGTTGCATTCAATGCAATGGGACAAGCCTTTTTTTCGCTTTCACTAGGCATGGGTACTTTCATCACCTATGGTAGCTATATCAGCAAAAATGACAATCTGGTAAGTTCAGCGGCACTGATCACTTTGACAGACGTGGGCATTGCCATTATAGCTGGACTCATGATCTTCCCGTTAATTGGTTTTATAAGTGGTGGAACACTTTCTGGCGTAGGACGTGGGCCAGAACTCATTTTCGTAACGCTTCCTCACATTTTTGGAGAAATAGGACCTACTGCTGGGTCAATTGTGGGTATGATATTTTTCTCTCTGTTGTGTTTTGCCGCACTCACTTCTACCGTTTCCTTGCTTGAAGTGCCTGTTTCTTATGTTATTGATGAATTCAAAATTTCTCGTAAAAAAGCGGCTTGGTTGATGTCAGGTATCGTCTATCTCATTGGTATTCCCTCACTCATGGGTAATGGCTACTCGGCTTATTTTTCCGAGTTCATTACTTATGTTAGTGCTTCAGCTCCTACAGACTTCCTTTCCTTTATCGTAAATGTGGCTAACGATTCTTTTCTTCCATTAGGTGGTGCTTTGATGATATTTTTTGCAGCACATATCTGGAAAAGAGAAAACTTAGAAGCAGAAATTTCAATGGGTTTTGAGGGTTACGAAAAGTCCTGGGTTCGTAAATATTTACGATTTGTCATGCCCATTTTACTTCCAGCCACTTTAATCATCATGTTCTCCATGATTGTACTGGTTACTTTCTTTGGAATGTAGAATCAATAACTCATCTCGTCTACAGACTGCAATAACATTTTGATGTCGTCTGCTTTTTTGTATTCCCCTAATTTCTCGAATGAGGAAATCAGATTGCGTAAGGCTCTAGCAACAATATCTACATTGCTACATGGCTGATAGTAGATTTCGTTTTTGGCCAACTTCAGCTGATCAATGTAATTATTGATGTCATCTGTAGTAAAAATGATCCCATTATTAAAAACATTGATATAGAACTGGGTATCCTCGGTTTTATAAGTGACTATAAATAAATTAGGCAGATTCACTCCATAGATCGGCATTTTCAAGCGCTGAGCTAGCAACAAATAAACCACGCAAAGGCTGAGTGGATTACCTCGCTTAGACTCTAGTACTACATTGATCATCCCATTGGCAGGCGAATGAAAATTCTTGGCATTTGGCCTGAATTTCATCTTGTTGAAGAACACATCATTGAGCACTTTGATTTGCTCCATAGGAGAAAGTTCCTCGGAAAACTCTCGCCAGGCATTGTGATAATACTGTTCGAACTTTCTGGTTAGAAATTTCAGATTCAAATCAGGATATTGATAGTTGGCCACAAGCATCATCCCTTCGAGCAGGTCCTCAGCACCTGACTCTTTCCAAGCCACCAACTTCTCACTTAAAAGATCATACTGAAGATCATGAATAATGTCTTCTATTTTTTCGCGTACGCGAGGAACCAGACTATTGTTCATCCATTCTTTCTCCAAAAGCGGAATGACATCTGTCCCTAAGGACAAGAGTTTTTCTTCCACATGGATGAGAATTTCATGATCATCATCTTCAAGAAGAGAGATCAGTGCACTGAGTTCTTTTTCGTTTATTTTATCCAAAATTGTTGATTCACGAAATGAAATACCAAATTAACAAGACGCTAAATTAATATACGAAAAAAGGCACTGAATTCATACCAACTTTAATAGATAATTTGGTTTAGGTCTGGATCACACCAACGTTAAATGGCCTTTCTATAGGTGCATGGTTAGCAGCTTCTATACCTACAGATATAATCTTCCGTGTCTCTAATGGGTCAATTACACCGTCCACCCAAAGTCTGGATGCTGCGTAATATGGACTCAGTTCTTCGTTGTACTTATCTGTAATCTCTGCCAGAAATTTCTTCTGGTCTTCTTCAGACACTTCTTGACCCTTGGCTTTCATTGAAGATACCTTGATTTGCAATAAGGTCTTAGAAGCTGAGGCACCACTCATTACCGCCAATTGTGAAGTTGGCCAGGCATAAATCAGCCTTGGGTCGTAAGCCTTGCCACACATGGCATAGTTGCCAGCGCCATAGGAGTTGCCTAGAATAAAAGTAAATTTTGGCACCACAGAATTGGCCATGGCATTCACCATCTTAGCGCCGTCTTTAATGATTCCACCATGTTCTGCTTTGCTACCAACCATAAAACCACTTACGTCGTGTAAGAAAACCAGTGGGATTTTGCGTTGGTTACAGTTCATGATAAAGCGAGCTGATTTGTCTGCTGAGTCGGAATAAATCACTCCACCCATTTGCATCTCACCTTTTTTATTCTTTACCACTTTGCGCTGATTGGCTACAATACCCACTGCCCATCCATCAACTCGGCCATAGCCGCAAACAATAGATTGACCATAATCAGCCTTGTATTCATCAAATTCAGAATCATCTGTCATCCGTTTGATGATCTCACGCATTTCATAAGGCTTGACACGATCTACTGGAAGCATGCCGTAAATCTCCTTTTCATCTAGCTTAGGCTTCTTTGGCTTTTCACGGTTATACCCAGCCTTGTCAAAGTCACCAATTTTATCAAAAATCTTCTTAATTGCATCCAGACAGTCCTGATCTGTATCATATTTATTGTCCGTTACACCAGAGATTTCGCAATGCGTAGTTGCACCACCAAGCGTTTCATTATCAATAGTTTCACCTATAGCTGCTTTCACCAAATAGCTTCCGGCAAGAAAGATTGAACCCGTTTTATCCACGATCATGGCTTCATCAGACATGATGGGCAAATAGGCACCACCTGCCACACAACTCCCCATAATGGCGGCCACTTGCACAATACCCATTGAGGACATCATGGCATTATTTCTAAACTGTCTGCCGAAGTGCTCTTTGTCTGGGAAAATTTCATTTTGCATGGGCAGATATACGCCTGCACTGTCTACCAAATAAATAATGGGCAGTCTGTTTTCCATGGCGATTTCCTGCGCACGGAGGTTTTTCTTTGCCGTAATTGGAAACCAAGCGCCCGCCTTCACAGTGGCGTCATTTGCTACTACTACACACTGCCTCCCCTGCACATGTCCAATGCCCATGACTACACCTCCTGATGGACAGCCACCTTGCTCAGGATACATACCATCTCCAACAAATGCACCCACTTCAACAAAATTTTTTGGGTTGTCAATCAAGTAATCGATTCGCTCTCTGGCTGTCAACTTGCCTTTGGCGTGCTGCGCTTCTATCTTCTTTTCTCCTCCTCCAAGTTTTACTTTTTTGAGCTTGTGATTCAGTTGAGCAATTAGTTGCTTATAAGCATCTTCGTTTTTGTTAAATTCTAAATTCATTCGGCATGTTGTTTCCAACAAAAATAGAAAAACAAAGAGTTTACAGGCAGATTAACCAAACTTTTAAATCCCTGGCAGTCAATTATTAAAAAAATCTCCACGGGTATGCTCCCGAAGATTTTGTTCCCAAAAGACACTTCTCTCCAAATAATATTCTTGAGCAGAAATGCTCAACCAATTCAATTGATTGACTTCTGATTTTAATTTAGAATAAGATTTTTGAGCAAAACCATAAAGAAGAACTATTATTTTTTCATAACGAAAGTCGTCTGAAGCATGCACCTTATAATTTTTATTAGGATTCTTCAAAGACTGGCTTTTAAAATGTAGTGCACTGATCATTAGTATATTGTTCCAATGAGCATCAGATCGCCAGAGCATGGACAATGCAGCAAACTCATCTGCGAGCAACTCCGTTTGCTTCACATCAGTGCCCTGACCAATGCCAAATTGATCCATCAGCGCATGCCCCAATTCGTGCCACAAAGTGAACATTACATTTTGAAATACTCTCCGCTCAAAGGCCTCTTTTGATTTTGCCTTTTCTGGATAGTCATAGACCTTTTGATAAAGGGATTCATAACAGATAACAATGAGCTTGTCATTGGGCAGATATCGTGAATTAACGAAACCACAAGTGGAGACCACTACTTCTATCTTGTCTGGCCAATTGTAGATACTTTTCAGGTATTTGACAGATTCGCCATAGATAGACTCATGATTGGATTTCAGGGCGCGAAAAATTTCCCGAAATCTATCAGATTCGGGTCTTTGATATCCAATAGAAAGCTTGGAAGCTTCTACTGGAGAACAGAGGTCACAACAAATCAGAACGAAAAGGCACAGCTTTATCAAAATTTTTACTCCCAAATTATACACCTTTGTATAAGAAAAATGCAATATATTTCAGATTCGTTGAATGAAAATGTCAAAAGCCTAAATGTTTGAAGCTCAAACCAAGACAAGAGTAAGATACTCCGAGACTGATCAAATGAAGTATGTGTACTATGGCAATTATGCCATATACTACGAAATTGGAAGGGTAGAGACGCTACGTCAATTAGGGTTTTCCTATAATGAAATGGAAAAAAGTGGCATTATGATGCCTGTGATCAACATGCAAACCAACTACCTGCTTCCAGGTAAATATGATGAATTATTGACAATAAAAGTGAAAATACCAATCTTTCCTAAAGCGAAAATTTTATTTGAATACGAAATATTCAATGAAGAGAATCAATTAATAAATACGGGTGAAACCACCTTAGTATTTATCAACATGACGAGCAATAGACCTTGTAGAGTACCAGACCAACTTGTTAAGTTTTTGGAGCCTTATTTCTCATGAAAAGAAAAAATCTCCATAAGCACCTCCTCTACTATCAGTGGTATCTTAATCTTATTAAGAAGCTCAAGCTGATCAAACTCAACAAACGACAAACCACTCTCTATAATACGCTGGATTTGTTTTTGGAAAACACGGGCAGGCACGGACTTATAAATAAAGCTAACGGAGTGGCTTTCAGTTTTACACTGGCCATTTTTCCTTCGATTATCTTCATTTTCACTTTAATTCCATATATCCATTCTGTAATCCCACATATAGGCACAGAAAGCATTATGAACTTTTTGGGAACTGTAATGCCAAAGGCCATGTACGAGGCCGCCACAGGTACCATCCATGATATTATAAGCAACAAGCGTCAGGGACTACTTTCCTTTGGTGCGCTGCTGGCCCTCATACTAGCCACCAATGGCATGCATAGTCTGATGGCAACCTTCAACAGTATCTACAAAACAAATGACAGACGTGGATTCTTCAGAACCCGACTGATCGCAACGGGACTTACATTGGTTTTGTCTTCTGTGCTGTTCTTCTCTATTATTCTGATGGTTATTGGAAAGCTAGTTTTGAATTATTTATCAACTGAAGGCTTTATCACTCAAGACTATATCATTTACTTGCTTACAGCATTAAAATACATGGTCATTGTGATCGCATTTTTTATTGCCATTTCTACCATCTATTATTTCGCGCCAGCGATACATGATCGATGGACTTTCTTTTCGACAGGTGCTGTATTTTCGGCAGTGGCCTGTGTAGCTACCTCTTATGCTTTTTCATTTTACATCAATAATTTTTCGAACTACAATAAGTTCTATGGGTCCTTGGGAATGCTGATCGCCCTGATGGTCTGGCTGTACTTGTTGTCACTTATTTTGCTCGTCGGATTTGAGTATAATGCTAGTGTAGACCGAGCAGTAGTCTCTGATAAAATAGAAACCACGACATCAATTTTTGACTGATTAAAAATATTTTTCAGTCCACCCTTGTCAAAAAAAATTATTATTCTACATTTGCACTCCCATTCAACGGAATGGAAATAATTACGACCTAGAGAAGTGGCAGAGTGGTCGAATGCACTGGTCTTGAAAACCAGCGTGCCGCAAGGTACCGGGGGTTCGAATCCCTCCTTCTCTGCAAGAAAGCCTTACACGAAAGTGTAAGGCTTTCTTATTTTCAAATTTTGTCCCGTCCTGAAACACCGTTACACTTACTGCGACTACAAGACACGACCTAAAGACCACTCACAAAAAACAGTAGACAATTTCCAATTGACACGTTAGATCAAATAATTTGCCTATCAGAAAAAGCTATTAGTTTTGAGCTTATTAGTCGCTTTCAGACATTTCCAATCTTTCTTTCTCGCTCAGACTCATGTAATTATGATTCCTCCAAAAATTTTCATCCAAATTATCTGCACTATCAAAGAAAATTGCATTCTCATTTATAACATCCGTAATTGGAGGTTTTTTGTCGACGGGTGTAAAGGAAGTTACATCCAAAATAGCTTGGAAATTATATTCATTCCCTGTGACAGACCATGCCCCCTCGTAGATCACTTGCTTAAGCAACCACGTACTTTTAACTTCAATATATTCCTCAACCCACTTAACCTTATTCCAAAAATGTTGCCTAGAAATAATCGGATAATACTCAGCTCTAATCAATGCATACGTTGAGGTACTAATATAAAGCAGCCCGTTTGCTGAAGCTTTTTTTCCAGATGGCCCAAAACCAACTACATATACTTCTTCGCCGTCATATTGCTCTACTCCTTCCTTCCAGTACTGATAATTTTTCATCTCTTTGGTATCAAGAAAACTATGATTTCTTCTCATAGATCCATTAATCATGTCTCTGGCATGACCAGTGACAAAAAGCATACTTATCGAGTCTAAATTGACAAAAGTTTTCTTTCGGGTCTTCTTAAGACCAATTTCAATTTGATCGTTATTATATATGGTTGGTAAATAAATATCGAAAACGCCCTCTGCGATATATGCCAACTGTTTTTTAACGACTAAAGATTCTTTGTAAAAGGCGGAAAGTAACAAATCCTCAAACTCATAGTTAATTTGTCGATGGCTATTTAAGTTTCGTACAACTGTTTCTGCTGTAATAACGAATACTTCGTCCAAGGTCTCTGTTGATGGGATAAGACCAATATTGATATTCTCCACCCAATTTATTATTTCAAAATTTACCGATTCATATCCAATATATTTAATCAACAGCTTTGGCACATCAACGACATCTACAACTTCTATATTGATGGTAAAATTGCCATCTGTATTTGTTGTAACCCCGATGTTCTCAAATATAACATGCGCAAATGGAAGTGGGTCACCTGACTGGGCATCAAATACTTTACCTCTAACTCTTCTACTTTCAGAAAAGCCATCTAGTGCATTTCCAAATAGAATTATTGTAATCATAAAAATTGCCTTCATTCACTTATCATATTTTTTGAGCCCAATTAGCATCACCTCACAACAATCAAAAAAGGTGAATCCTTTTGATTCACCTTCTTAGTTAAAACAATAGCCAGTTGATTAATCTTATCTGATTATCAAACCATCTTTACTCCAACAAACATGATATATAATAGTCTTTCTAAAAAACGTTAATTAATATTGACATGACAACATTTGGTCAGCGAATCATATCATTTGATATCAATTAATTTACTTAAATCCTCAGCTGGCAATTGCTGGCTTTCAAAGTCGAAGTTGATCAAAAAATCAGAGAGATTATCCTCTGTGTTTAGACCAAGTTTTTTTCTAATGCGATGTCTGGCTGTTTTGACGCTATTAGTAGATATGCCTAGCACGCTTGATGATTCTTTGAGATTCATATTCAGTCTCAGCAGCGCGCACAGCTTCAGTTCTGCTTTACCCAAGCTAGGGTAAGTTTCTTTCAATCTCATGAAAAAACCGCCATGAATTCCCTCAAACATTAGCTTGAAATTTTCCCAATCCTGATCCAATCTAAAGCTGCTTTTAATGATGTTTTTCATACGGTTCAGCTCATTCGATAGCGACGGATCTGCATTTTTCATCAACTCATTGATCTTATCTGTCATGTCATTCATAAGCTCATTTTTTTGAATAAAATTCAAGGCATTAGCCGTAAGCTCCTGATTTTTCTGATCTAAACTATTG
Organism: Reichenbachiella faecimaris; assembly: GCF_900176375.1. Classification (GTDB taxonomy): domain Bacteria; phylum Bacteroidota; class Bacteroidia; order Cytophagales; family Cyclobacteriaceae; genus Reichenbachiella; species Reichenbachiella faecimaris. The sequence continues at coordinate 1,452,231 of NZ_FWYF01000001.1, forward strand.
TTCAAAGATTTTTCCCGCCCGGCAGATTTTATTATCCTGAGTTTTTGCCTATAAATTAACAACCCCGATCCTAACAATATAATAATTGACAAAAACAAAATGGTGTTGAGCTTAAGTCTTTCTGATGTTTTTTGAGCCTTGAGCAAAGCAATCTGTTTTTGTTTTTTCTCACTCTCGTACTGAAATTGCAGGTTTTTGACTTCCTTTAACACCTCCACGCTGCTAATCGAATCGTTCACTTCTACCCATGAATCCAAGCTCTTCAGGGCATTTTTATAGTCGCTCTTCTTGATATAATAATCCTTAAAACCAGAATAGAGTTCTCGCTCTAAATAAGGAACATCAATTTTGGTAGTCAATGCCAATGCTGAATCCATATAAAGCTTCATTGTATCCAATTGGCTGAGCCTCCGATAACTATCTGCTAAATTCGTTTGAATATTAGCCAGTCGCTTAAGGTTCCTGTCTGAATCCAGTTTCCTGAAAATGTTTCGTGCTATCATAGCATGAGAAATGGATTGATCTACTTCTTCAATTTCATTAAGCGTAGCTGCTAGATTACAGTGTATACTGCATAACATACCACTATCACTCAAGGCATGTGCATAAACCAAGGCTTCTTGAGCTAAAATCTGGGAAGAATCATATTGTCCCAATTTCCTATATTCTGGAAAAACATTATTTAAAGAAAGTAGGACAATCTGACTGTCCTGCAGCTGTTTTGCCCTTGTGTATAAAGAACGAAGAGTCTTTATTGTTTCTTCGGTTTCCTTCAATTCGCCATATACGTTGGAAGAATTTATATCAATAAGCATTATCCTACGTTCATCGCCAAGTTTTTCATATATAACTTTTGCCTGAAAATTATGCTCAAGAGATTTTTGATACATACCCATTACCCAATAGCATATACCCAGTATATGATGTGACCTGGCGACGCCATCCTCAAAATAGTTTTTTTCAGCAAGTTCTTTTGCTTCCAGTGCTAGTTCCTCGGTGAGCTGGGGGCTATTCGAATATTGGCTATAGGCATAGCTGAGAATCCACAGTACTCGTTCATCTGGTTCACTAATCGAGTCGGCTTGTTGCATGACCGAATCCAGTTGTCCATACAGCACACTGGGTAATACAAAAAGGGCTAATACAAGAATTGTTCTCATAATTCAAATCACAAAGGGTAGAAATCCTACGATACACTAAAGGTACTTATTTGTAAGGAAGGGAGGTTTTTGCTTCTGTCGAAGTGAAATTTAATTTAGAAAAAAGCAAGAACTTAAGCCAGTTCCCCAAGCAAATTATCAGAGTGGATTATGATACAATTATCAATTTCGGAGGACTACCTCTCAAAAATAAAACTGTTGTGATATTTGTTTATAGCACCAAAAAATTCCTTTTTTCTGGATTTGGCCAGTGGAATGAGTGAGTCATCAATCATCTGGATTTGGCCACCGTCCTGATTAAGGTATTTTTCTACGAAGAAAAGATTGACAAAATGAGATTGATGTATTCGACAGAAAAAATCAGAAGTAATCTGATCCTCAAAATGCTTCAGATGTCTACTAATCAAAACAGAGTAGTTGGTAAAATGTACTCTAGTATATGCCCCTTGAGCTTCAAAACGCAAGATATTCTTTATTCTAACAAATGTGATTCCGTCCCTTTCATGAAGCTGAATTACCTGATCCATGTTTCTACTTATTAACTCATTCATTTTAGTCGAAAATGCTTGAAACTTATTCAGTTCGTCAAGCAGATAACTCAAACCAACCATTGAAGCGTCTCTTTTCTTGTCAAGCGAATCGTACAGATTATTGGCCTGATTTTTTTCACTCCGTTGACCCATACCATCTTCCTTGCTAGAAAGTTCGTTTTTCGAAAATTTCTTTCGTACCGAAATACCTTCATCATGTTTCAAGTCCATATTCATAGTTTTATAATCAAACCATTGTTGATTCCTCTAGGACTGTTGATACTCGCTCTTTCAGCCCTTTGATTACTCTTTCAGTTACCTTATCTACATCGTTCAAGTGAGCCTCAACATCTGATTGGGGATTAGAATTTTTATTCTTTTGAAGAACCTTACTCTCTTCCATTAGTTCTAAAAGTTCCTTGATTTTCAGGTTATTAAGACTAGCTATGATCTTGTGCCTGACTTCTGCTACTTCGTCAAAATTGAGCGACCTCATTGATTGCGCATATTCGATTCTAAAAGTCTCAAATGCGTCAACAGACATACATACCACTTTCTTGAAGAAGTTCATATCCTCCCCTGCCAATTTATTGAAATAAGAAAAATCTAATAATTCGGCATATTCAAACTTGTTTGGCTCAATTTTCGTATTCTGATTGCCCAATATCTCCACTCGTTCAATTCTACCTCCATGCTTTTGCAAAACTTTATACAATTCCACAGGATTTATTGGCTTAGTCACAATATCGTTCATACCCGAAGCAAATACTTCTTCTTTAATTTCAGAGACTGAGGCCGCAGTAAGTGCTATAATTGGCAGTTTTTGATACTTATACTTAGGCCGTTTTAGCTTTCTAATCTCTTCGGTCGCAATAAATCCATCCATTACTGGCATTTGTAGATCCATGAGTACAAGGTCATATCGTTCTGTAATCACCATGTGAATGGCTTCTTTTCCATTCTCAGCCAGATCGACTTCTACCCCCCAATCCAACATGAATTTCTCAACTACCAAGCGATTAACCGCTATATCCTCCACTACAAGTACCTTGATACCTGCAATCCCGTCTTTTTTCGGATGTATGTTTGCTGCATTTTCCTGAATTATGGACTGTTCGGGAACCTGAAACGGCATGATCAGGCTAAATACTGAACCCACTCCTAATTCACTCTCAACTTTAATATTTCCATTTTGCAACTCAATGAGTTGCTTAGTGATGGTAAGTCCCAATCCTGTACCTCCAAATTGCCTGTTGGTTCTTGAATCTGCCTGACTAAAATGTTTAAAAATCTCCTTTTGCTTATCAGAGGCAATACCAACTCCCGTATCAGATACATCAATTTTTAAATCTACATGAGCGTCACTTTTGTCATCGTAACCAACATCAATCCGAACACAGCCATTTTTTGTGAACTTTATTGCGTTACTAATCAAATTATTTAGAATTTGTGTCAGGCGAGTTGGATCCCCTATTAAGAATTCTGGCATTCCATCTTGTATTCTCAATACAAGTTCATTGTTTTGCTCGTTTGCCTTCATTACAAACGACTCTTTAGCTCCCTGCACAGCATCTAAAATATTAAATGGTGTAGATTCAAACTCAACCTTGCCTGCTTCAATTTTGTTAAAATCCAATACATCATTGATTAGAGCTAGTAAACTTTCCCCCGACCAGCGAAGGCTTTTTATATAGTTGAGCTGATCTTCTCTAGGTGACTCATTCATCAAAATATGACCGATCCCAATAATTGCATTCAAAGGAGTTCTGATTTCATGGCTAATCATTGACAGGAAATCGGATTTAGCCTTTCCATCTTGTTCAGCAATTTTTTTATCATGGTTCAAATCAGATATAATACCTCCAACGTCCATATCTTTTTTTTCAATCGATCCTTGCAGACGTTTCAGAGCCCGAAGTATGTCCTTATTTTGTTGATCTGATTCCTGATCTACTCGCTCGGTATTCAGAGCATATGTACAGCTACCAGTACGAACTCTTCTGTTCATTTCAACTAGTTCTTTCAAAATCAAATTTTTTAAATCCTTCGTCATAGGCTTGAATTTATTTTCTCAACATTTGAATGCTTATGTGATGATGTCATGAAATCACTGATTCGTTTAAAAAGTGTACTTTTCATTTTCGCTTGGCGCAATTTCTTTATACCCATCAAAAAGTCCGTTTCGTAAATTTCCAACGCGGTTTTGTGAAAAAATTGAACTCGTTAATTCCAAACATCATACTTGCAGCAGGCTGTTCAAGCTCTGATAATCGATATTTCGAGCCATTTAAATTTGGATACATGCATAGAACTACCCTTTGCCAAGCCAATGGGGATAGTCTTTTATTGCACCAATTTTTAAGAAAAACCACCTTTATTAGCATCTCCTTTTTCTCTTCCATTTACTTTTTCACTACCTATTAGATAACAAATCTGAGAACCAACTAATGGGTCTTTTCAATGTATATGAGATTTTCATCCTTCCCGTTACCTTATCTTTCCACTCAATTTTAAATCCACTATATTGTTCCATTCGCCTCGAAAATGAGCTAATTGACTCTGGAATTTCGCATCCATACACTTCCCACAAATACTTGTTCAATACATTGATATGGTCTTGGTCAAAAACAGTTCGTTCACTAATATTTATAATTGATATCTTCCTGTCGCATTGCAACAATTCTGGATATGATCTGGAAACAATTATCAACCAACCCGCTTCACCAATGGTGTCTATACACCACTTTTTTACATTTAATGCATTTGGATTTTTCATATTCTTAAGTGTTCAGGTCTTGTATATGTCATTCTATTATTTAATAATTCTAATAGAATAGTAAACAAGCGATACCAGCAAATTGACGTTTCATTCGACCACTCGTCTCTTAAAGTAGATTTAGCAGCAAGGATGAAAGCTTTTATCACCTTTGAACTATCACTTAGCTTGATTTTTTTATGAGTAGCCCCATATTCTGAAAATATTTTTCGTATTCCTGCATTAGCTATGAGTAAATTCTCAAGTGACGCTATCAAAAAACCAATCGAATAGAGAGCCTTATCAGCCTGTTTGTACATGGCCAACTGATCTGAAAATGAGGGTACCAAAGCACGATCTATGCTATACAGATTGTTGTAAAAACAGGCCGTCATTTCGTGCAATCTAGGAGCCATATCTTTCCATGATTTTTTTAAAACCTGAATCTCACGAGAAGTAAGTTCCTTCATAGTTCATGAATTAATTTGCGATTGTCTATTTCCAAAACTTCCACTTGAACCCTTTTTTATTCGCGCCATTGATCATCATAGTTGCAACTGAATTAATCAATTTATCCCAAGCATTGTGGTGAGTTTGCGTCCAATCTTCCTCCATATAATAGGCGATTGATGAAATCAACGCTACTTTTACAGGAGGATAATACTCGGGTAACACTTTAAAATGATTAGCGTGCAGTTTCCCCAAATCTTCTACAGATTTTTTTATTGTACTCATCCTATCCAAGTTGGCCATCAAAAAGCCCAATGTCATCATTAATTTTTCTGCTTGCTTATCCATGTCTCCTGTGAATAGCCTTCGGTATTCAGGCTTACTTTCGAATAACTCCTTATAAAATTTTTGTGCAACCAAAATGCCATTTGGCGCAATTACCTCCCAGCAGGACTTTATCGTACTAATTTCTTGTGTTGTCATTTATCGCTTACTTTTTATAATTGAAATAAAACCCAAAGCTATAATTAGACTCCTTCCAAATGTTTTTTTGGAGGTAAGCAACAAGTAAGCACAAGTCAAAATCACGTAAGAATTAGGTAAGCAAAAAATATTAGAACTTGAGGCATTAGCCCTGCACGCCATTTACTTGGCTCTCAGAAAATAAATTCCCAACATAGAATTGTAGCAGAAGACCTTGAGTAAGTCAAACATTTCACCTTTAGCCAGCATATAAAATCTTAACACTCTTTTATCAAAAAATAAGACACATCCGTCAATGACGGATGTTTTTTTTCCTACACAACAGTTACCCTTGATCCTAGATTAAAAATAAATATCAAGAATTATGAAATCAATACTCATCATTATCTCTGTCCTAATCTTCAGTACAGAGATAGAAGCGGCTACTAGATATTGGGATGGTGACGCAGATTCCGATTGGAACAACGCTGTGAATTGGGACGGTGATGTATTGCCATCAAACGGAGATGCTATTATTATTGACGTTCAATTGTATTCAAATTCTCCTACGATCAATATGGCATCAATTTTTTCTCCTGGAAGTATAACAGTGGAAGATAGTGATACAGATAGCACTCCTGCAAACGCACACCTAATTATCAATGCTGATATTACTGTATTTGGAAGAATTGTATCCAGTGATCATTCTGTGATAGATATGACAGGAGGAACAATATTGATTGGTCATGATTTAGATGTCCTAAGCGGATCTATTGTCACCATTTCTACTACACTCACGCAAACTACAAGCTCAGAAGACATCAATATTGGTTCACAAAATGCAACCATACTGGTTCAGGCCGGCGCCAACGTAACCGGATTTGATGACATCGAATATACAGACACTACAAGTGATCAAGCTGCCTTTATCCAAACTGGTGGTACTGTGGTAATTGATGATGATTTAAAAATGTATAACAGCACCGGTAATTTATTACAAATAACAGGTGGAAGTTTTACGGTAACGGATAACGCCCGAATAGAACAAGATAATAGTACTATTGAGTTTTCTGGTGATGCATTTGTGCAGATAGCCACTTTTCGTTTAGGGCCATCTGGCGGCCCTGCGATTAACAACTCCAGCATAACTATTGCGGGAGATGCTATTGTAATTATTGAGGAAGTTTTAAGATTATATGGTGGGGGTACAGATTCGTCATTTGAAATTCAAGACAATGCCATTTTAGATGTCTCTGATGACATAGATGATCCTGATTTAATCACAGTAGAGCCCACAGCTACATTGTTAGAAAACGGAGTTAATTTACCTGTGGTTCTTATATCATTTAACGTTACTATAGTAGGCGAGGCTGTTAATATTACCTGGTCGACCTCATCAGAATACAACAACGATTATTTTGAGATCTATCGCTCCAATGATCAAAAAAAAGATTTTATCAGAATTGCAACAATAGATGGAAGTGGCACTAGTTATCAAGTTTTAAATTATAGTGTAATGGATCATGAATGGTCTTATGGGGTCAATTACTATTTTCTGAGGCAAGTCGACTACGATGGGGAGAGAGAATCTTATCCTATCAAATCCATTGAAATACCTAATCAAACATTTGATCCTCAATTAAATGTCTATCCAAATCCCGTTACTGATGGAACATCACTAAACATCAAATTTGATCTAGGAAATAAATTTGATGAAAGTAATAATTTCTTTGCTATCAAAATTCACACTAAATCGGGTGCTTTGATATTTAATAAATCACTAAGCTTTTCGACTCAAAATATAGAAATAAATGGCCTTAATCTATGTTCAGGAACTTATCTACTAACACTCGAAGGTATTGGAACCAAGTATACTCATCAATTCGTAAGCAAATGATATTTATCTATGCAGCACCAACCTTAACCACCTTCCAGTATATCACAACTTGCATTACTTGAATTTTTAGTTAACTTTTGACTTCTTTAACTAATCGCTAAAACAAAGCATTTGCAAATCCAAGAATCGGAATTGGTTCGTCTGCTTGTAGACAAAGACGAAAAAGGGTTTGAGTACTTGTATACCAACTACTCAGGTGCATTGTATGGTGTGGTATCCAGAGTGGTACTTGATCAGGACATTGCTGATGAAGTATTGCAAGATGCCTTTCTCAAAATTTACAATAAGATTGATTCTTTCGATGCGTCCAAAGGAAAACTATTCACTTGGATGCTTAACCTCACCAGAAATTTAGCCATTGACAAACTGCGTTCTAAAGAAATGAGTCAGCGCAGGAAATCCGATCAGGTAGGCGATGCCGTATATAAACTTGATCGCGAAAGCACCCCTTCTACAGAAGATGGAATTGGGGTTAGAGAGCTGTTAGATCAGTTGGATGCAAATCAAAAACAGGTGATGGAGTTGGTATATTTTGGAGGGTTTACGCAATCGGAAGCAGCGGAAGAATTGAATCTTCCACTGGGCACAGTGAAAACAAGAGTGCGTTCGGCATTGATTTATTTTAGAAAAACATTAGACGTCAGATGAATATCGAGGAATACATATCATCCGGTATTTTAGAGCTTTACGCACTTGGCGAACTCTCTGAGTCTGAAAAGGCTGAGGTCGAACAAATGTGTGCATCTCATGAAGAGATCAAAGCAGAACTAGACTTGATTGAATCTACCATGGGCGCTCTTGCGAATCGCTTGGCCATAGACCCTCAACCCGAGTTGAAAGATAAAATCAAAAATCAGCTAGATCTGAAGAATTCGGAAACCAAAGAAGTTAAAATGCCCGATGAAAAACAGTCTTTCAGCTATGCCATAGCTGCATCTGTTTCTATTGCTGTTTTGGCCTCGTCTCTGGCCTTCTATTTCTATAGTCAATGGCAATCAGCAGAAGGTCAACTGGCCGTCATGATCGCGCAAAACCAAGAAGTAGCTGATAATTATCAATTTGTCAATCAAAGACTTAAAAGCCTGGAGACGGATGTGGAGATACTAGGCAATCCCGATTTTGCCAGAGTAGCAATGAACGGCACGGAGAATTCGCCAGAATCGCTTGCCACCGTCTATTGGAATAGCAACACACAAGATGTTTACCTCAAAATACAAAACCTTAAAGACCTGACGCAAGACCAACAGTATCAACTTTGGGCCATAGTAGATGGTGTGCCTGTAGATATGGGGGTGTTTGACAATGAATCAGACCTTCTCAAAATGAAGTCAGTGGCATCAGCTGCTGCCTTTGCTGTGACCGTGGAACCTAGAGGTGGAAGCAAAGACCCAAGTCTAGAGACTATGCAGGTGGTAGGCTCTACTGAAGTTTAGCCATTTTTCTGAATACTAATCATAGTCGCTGTCATTTTTGCGAGCAGCTTTCCACTGTCTTTGTCCTTCACTTCACCTTCGCAAATGGTTAATGTCTTACCAGCCTTAAGCACAGTGCCTACCGCTAAGATTTGATCACAATTGGATGGTCTGAGCAGATTGATTTTAAATTCCACACTCAATACATCCGCTTCCAGAGGCATAGTAGTCAATGCGGCATAACCACAGGCTGAATCACATATAGATACCAAAACACCCGCATGAAAGAAGCCGTTTTGCTGTGATACACCCTCATTCAGCGAACAGGAAATACTGACTTCTCCCCTATCAATATTTTCTAGCTGAGCTCCAAGCGTCTTCATAAAACCTTGTTTGGAAAAGCTTGTCCTGATCTTGTTGCAAATAGCATCCATTGGGTTATCTAACACTTTTAGTTCTTTGATTAGGATGCTGGTTTGATTTCAATTCCAACAGATCCCATAAATTTCCATACAGATCTTTGAATACTGCCACTGTACCGTAGTCTGCCTCTTCGGGCTCTCTTATAAACTCAATACCTTGAGCGACCATATCTTTATAATCTCTCCAGAAATCATCCGTATTCAAAAATAAAAAGACTCGACCTCCAGTCTGATTCCCAATAAATTCCTCCTGTACGGGCTTAGATGCTTTGGCCAGTAAAATGGTGGTCCCAATCGATCCAGGAGGAGCCACCAATACCCATCGTTTATCTTGCTCTGGCTGATAAGTGTCTTCTATTAATTCAAAGTTCAACTTCTCTGTATAAAACGCAATGGCTTCGTCATAATCTCTGACGACCAGTGCGATGTGCACAATGGATTGCTTCATTTGAATATGGTTATTTACTGTCTTTTTTTTCAAAAATAGTACTATTTGCTTTCTACCAAAAAAGGTATCGCACCTGACCTAACATGGCCGATACTATACCTTTAACAATCAAAAAAATAATTCCCTAAACTAGCTCCTCTCCAGCACCAATTTATTTTGCAGGTAAAGGTATCGAGCATAGTTCTTCCAATTTTCGGGTGTTAGTTCATAGGCTTTTTTGAAATTTGCAACTACTTGCTTTTGATCACCTTCATGCAGATAATATTCACCCAAGGCCAAATAACCCTGCCATTGATGCTCGTGTTTTTGGATATTTTCTTGTAGCAACTGATAGGCTTCTTTCTTGTCACCTTTCACCATCAGTGTGTTCAATCCGTAATAATACATATTAAACCCTTCAGCCTCATTGATAGCAGTTTGCTTCATTTTCTCACCTCTTTTCACTTCCCCCTTCTGGATCAATAGGTCTGCTTTCATTACTGTGATGGAAAATCTTTCGCCCTGTTGTCTCCGTACTTCCATGCTATCAATTCTAGCCATTGCTTCTTCCAGATACTTCAAAGCCTGATCTACCTGACTAGGATCAGCAACCAAAGTTTCCACTGCCAATACTCTATAGTCTCGTGCAGATTTATCTGCCTTTGCATACAAGTCTGCCAGAATATTGGTATTCACGTGAGTGGACACAGTAAAAGCCGCACTGACTTCCTCCCAACGAAGCCTAATATCAAATTGCTCAGCTTGTGGTTCAATAAAGTCATAACTGAGCCATTCTTGATGAGGCACTTTTTTTACTGCCACTGGCACACGTAAAACATCATTAGCTTGGTCGTACTGAAAGGCTCCCCAACTCAGATCACTACTGAAGACAAAAGTCCATTGATCTTTTGAAACAAGCACAACCAATCCGTATTCACCTGCCTTCAGTGGATTACCATTTATAGAAACGTCATGGCTAAATATTATGCTTGTACGATTGTTTGATCCAGCACGCCAAGCATACTCCTTACCCTCCACTACAAAATCATAAGGTACAATACCTCCAAAAATTTTACGCCCTTTGGTCAAAGGGCTGTGGTAGGTAATCGTTACCTCTGTTGTCCCAATAGTTCTGGTAGACACTACCTTCTGGCTCATCTTCCGCGAATTTTGCACGTCCTGTGCAAAACCCATCTTTGAATAAATCACACCTATTATGACAATTAAAATTATCCTTCTCATGGTTTCCATTTATTTTATCCTGATCCCATCCATATCCTTTATTCTTCCTGTGACTAGCCAGCCACCAAAACTTTCAGAAACGGCTAGCAATAAGGTGTTTTTACCCTTTTTCAAATCCAAATACACACCATCAAACAACCCAACTGTACCGAGATATCTATAGTCTCTCGACCGCCAGAAGTTCGTCCCTCTGTAAATGGCTTTTCCATTAAGAATTGTCACCACACGATCACTATAGCCAAATTCAAAGAGTTTAATTTGATCCTTGTCAGACTGAATGGTGATTTTAGCGAATACGGTTTCGCCAGGCTCTCCATTATACAAATCCTGGACTTTGGAAATATTGGCTGCTGTCCCTTCTTCTACTGTGACCGACCTCCCCCACTTCCTGGCCTCAATTACACTTTGTAGATTGGACGGGTCCTCAAGCAGTTTTTCTTCAAACATATCCGAAACTTCCCATGAAGGAACCAAACCCTCCAGTGGTTCTCTTTTTATAGGATTAAAATCCTTGATTTCGGTTGCGCTAGGATCGATTTTAATGTCGGCAATATGCAAGCCAGTTACTCGACCACCTCTGAGAAGAATATCTCCTGCTTCTACTGGCATCGTGAGATCCCAGGACAGTTGAGGGGTCGTGGCGTAGTCCAAATAGACTTGTGCCTTCTTGCCATTGACTACCACTTTCACATGTGTCCAACCATTGTAGTTGAACGTATATGGAAAGGAATAACGCTTCCCAAACATCAACTGCCAAGGCGTTAGATTGTTGACTAAGGGTGCCGCTTGAGTGGCATCTTCCAATCCCGATAAGTGCAATCGCATAAAGAATTGTTCGCCATTTTTCTCCTCTGCCAATCTGAAATAAACACCTGGGTAACATCGCTCTTCTTTTAGAAAGATATCATACTCTATCGTGCCATTCAGAAATTTAGTATCCTTCAAAGCCATGGCACCTATCAGGTATACTGCTTTTTTGCCTTTAAACTCTTCTATCACATATCCACGTCCCTGAAAATCCCACGTACTGGTATCGATCGGGAGAATCTCCTGAGCGTTCGATTGAGTAAATAGTGCGTTAATAATGAGTAGTACTAAGATTGCCTTTTTCATTGCTTTTTATTTTGGTTACTACAAATTAGAACCATTGATAAAAAGCTGGTTAGCCAACCTTGTTCAAGTTGATACAATCCTGTTCAACTGCTGAAATGCACTTCGCAAAAAGTTATTCTGCTGTATTTCCTTTGCGCAATTGAATACCAAATGCCGCCAGTGACATTAGCGCAGCTACAAGCCATGCGTACTGAATGTATTGCTTTCCTGCTATGGTATAATCCCAGGCTATAGATCCCGCCACAATCACATTCATGAGTAGAATCAAGAGATTGACTATGTGTCTTCTGTGACTTTTTCTAGTCCCTACCAGTATGGCCATGTTGCAAGCTCCTGCCACTATCTGAATAGCTCCAAACAGCACCTTACCATCCCCCAACAATCCAATACCTCCAAGAAAAAATAAGATGCCATTGACAACAAATACGACAGTCGAAAGTTTGTGCTTATTCATAGACTAAATGGGTTGAAATAGTAAGGTGCTCAAAACGAGCACCCGTAATTTAGTCATAAAACAAATTTATTTGCTTTCTAACAAGCCCTTATAATGCGACCAATTGCGATAAGCTAAAAATAGGTTAGCCAAAAAAACAAATAAAGCTACTGGCAATCCTTCAGGTGCAAGAAATGTATGAACACCTAAAATATTGACCGTAATCGGAAAAATAACGACTGTAGCCAAGGGTACAAAACGACCAGTAAGAAACGCCAGTCCACAGATCAACTCCAAAAATTTCACTGTAGGCATCAAATACCCAGCAGCATTTAGTCCTTCATTAAAGGTCTTCATGTTGCCAGCCAATTCTGGCTCAGGAACCAAATTGAGGAAATAAGAACCTGAGGCAAATACAAACAGAAGCCCCAGTAATACGCGGATGATAATAGTTGCGATTTTCATATAAATAATGTTTACTAGTTGATTACGATTTATTTGACAGGCATGGATTCCAAAACTTTCGCCAAACGACTTAAGGTTTGTTTTCCTCCTTCTATTGCTCCGAACTGGTCTACTACACGATTCAACTCTTGCTCAGAATCAAACTTGAATTTCATTGTCAAGTCGGTTTGTTCACCAATTGGTTCAAACGTGACAGTAACAACAAAAGATATAGGATCCACCTCAGCGTCATCTGTATTATGATAACAAAGGCGTTCTGGCTTCAAAACCTCTTCATATTTCATTTTGTTTGGAAAGTCAGTACCATCTGGTCCATGCATCATAAATCTCCAAATCCCTCCCGTTTTGATCTCACATTCATGAATAGATAATGTAAAACCATCAGGCCCCCACCATTGTGCTAAATAATCAGGATTCGTCCAGGCCTCCCACACTAGCTCTCTTGGCGCATCAAAGCGTCTGGTAAGTGTGAGTTCGCTGCCATTTCTTTCTACAGAAGTTTTGTGTTTGTTCATCCTCTCAACTATTTAATTTCTGCAACAATTCGTCTAGATTTCCAACAGCTGCAGTAAACCCTTCCTTAAAGCCCATTTCTATAATTTTTTCAATCTCCTCTACTTTAGTAAAAGAAATCTGAACCTGCACCAGTGTTTCATTGCTCTGATCAATAAATGTATTCTTCCAAAGCATCCGCGGATGGTCTTCGTTTACCTTTCCGTCTTCATCACAAAACGCATCTTTGGCCGTATAAAAGTCTTCCTCGCTTATGGATATGTAGTCGGCTCTACACCAGTGTTTGTCGCCTTCTGGACTTTCCATATAATATAGCCAATGGCCACCCTCGCTAAAATTCATCTCTTTCGTTTTGGCCTGATAAGGTCTTGGTGCCCACCACTGATCGAGCAGTTCAGCTTCTGTCCATGTTCTCCATACCAGATCTACTGGTGCACTAAACTTTCGAGAGACATGGAGTTTTTTGTTTTCTAAGTCCTTAGAAATTTCTGTTTGGTGTAAGTTCATTTTAGTTGCTTTTACTTTTTATTTCTTCTAATAAGTTGTCCAATTTGTCGAATCGACTTTCCCAGATTTGTCTAAAAGGCTCCAACCAATCATCTAATTCCTTGAGTTTTCTGGGTTGTACTTCACAGTAGCGCTCACGCCCTTCCTGGTTGACTATCACAATTCCGCACTCCTTCAGCACCTTGATGTGCTGCGAAATAGCAGGCCTGCTCATTTCAAATTTTTCGGCAATCGAATTTAGATTGAGTGATTGGTGTGCTATTAAACTGATTATGTCCCTTCTCGTAGGATCGGCTATCGCCTGAAATACATCTCGCCTCATTTCACAATATTTATGTAAGTAATTACTTACACAATAATATACGTAAGCATTTACTTACACAAAAATTTTGAAGATTTTTTTAATAAGTGGCTACTATAGACGGTAAGAGCTAAGTATTAAGTATTCTGCTATACGCTTGTTTTCCACTCCTTCCTAATCAAAAAAGCCAATATCATGAGCTCTAAGATGAAATAAGCTTTACCCCAAAAGAGTAATTGATTATAAAAATAAAAGAGCAGCAGGACGGTACCACAACCGTATATGGAATTGGCTGTCGCAATGACCTTCAAAAGCAAACGCCAATTGCGCGGCAAGAGGTGGTAACAAACAAAAGAGTAAACAGAAAACACACAGGCCGCATAGGATAAATAATATAGTATATGAATGGGCATGCCTATCAAGTGTTGGAAACTTGTCAGCACCAAACCCAAAGAGATGGCGGAAACCAGTGCTCCTATGCCATCAATAAAAAAAATGTTTCTTGGATTAGGGCTAGGCAACATGACTTTGGAATCTTCCAATCAGGATGTAGTCAAATATACACCACTATCCATAATATCCTAACGCCGCCTTCCCGAATAGGTCATGGCTTCTCCCTTGCCAAAACCATAACTAAATCCTAAGGTAACGAATCGGCCACGGAGTGATCTGGTGTAAAGATTGTAATCGGGCTGTGATACAATGGTCTCTTCTATTCTGGAGGCAAACACATCTCTCACACTCATATTAATTACCCCCTTGCCGTCCAATATCTTTTTTCGTGCACCCATATCCAAGAATGCCCTGTCTGAGACATGACCTTGCACGGTTTCGTAGGCTGATCGATAGCGGCCTGTAAATTCCAAATCAAAATCTCTGGGCAATTTCAGTTTTGTGGTCAGCTTAGATGACCATTGGTCTGCACTGAAATCGAAAACTGTGGTTTCTAGTTCTCCATTTCTCACGAAGTAGTTGTAATTGAAGTCTGCGTTGAACGTCAGCCATTTCAGTGGTTCATACTGCGCATTTACTTCCAATCCTGTGGCATTATTGGTACCGATATTTTCCGGTCTAGTTGTATTCACATTGTTTTCAAAAAAGGAAATGCGTTCGATCACACTGGTTGTATATCTATGATAGAGTGATGAACTGAGTGACAATGTGTTTTTATTATAAACGGCTCCTAATTCAAAGGAATCTGTAAATTCAGGAAGTAGATCGGGATTACCCTGTCTGATATTGAAATTGTTTCTAATGTTGAAAAATGGATTCAAGTCCCAAAGTCTTGGACGGTAGATTCGTCTTGAATAGCCCGCTTGCAGTGAAATGTTTTCCTTTACTTTATAAGAGGTATGAACGGTAGGGAATAAATTTGTATAATTCTGATGGTTCTTCTCTCCTGTATTAGCCAATAGGGTATTCAGTTCGGTATTTTCTACACGAAGACCTAGTTTCAGCCCCCAATTTTTCTTTTCATAGGCCACTGTACCATACACACCCAATACGTCCTGATTGTATTCGAAATCATTGGTTTGAGTAGAATCTATAACATAAACTCCGTTTTCTAAATTTCGAACCGCATAGTCATTGCCCACGTTGTTGAGCAAATATTGGCCTCCTGTCTCCAAGGTAAACCCCTCTGAAAAAGGTTTCGTGTAGTCCAATTTGAACGTGTATTTTCCTTCATCAAAGGTAGTTTCAGTTTTTTGCTGAGCGTTTTGATTTTCCGTCCCAGCTACGGTTTCATCCAAAAAGTCGGAAGATTGGGATTTGCCAAAAAAACTACCTGTAGCTGACACCAGCAGTTCATGGTCTTTATGGTTTTCAAAATCACGCTTATATTGCAAATCAAATTGATATTTTGGATTGGTGGCCTCTGTCACTTCAGTTCTGCTCCATTGTGATACTACATTTTCTGCGCCATCTGCCATAGAAAAATCAGTATGTGAAGGCTGATCCTCCATTTCCAAAGCATAATTACCTGACAAGGTGATGACATTGCGATCATTGATGTGATAATCTGTCCCTAAGATTACGTTATAAAATTTCTCATTTCTAAACTCTTCTCCCTCTGAATAAATGATTGTATCGGTCAACAAGTCTTGATTGTAAGCTTGCTTATCCCTTGGCAACTCGCGATAGCCCACGCCAAATTGCGAAAAAAGGTTGAACTTTTCAGTCCTGTGGTTCAAACTAAATCCAATGCTGTGATTGTGAGGCACGCCAGTATTGATGGAAATGGAACCATTCGTCCCTTTCTTCTCTTCTTTTTTCAAAACAATATTGATGATACCTGATGTACCTTCTGCTTCATATTTTGCAGAAGGGTTGGTGATGACCTCCACACTTTCGATCATATCGGCCGTGATGGAACCTAGTGCATTGCCATCATTGCTGGCTGTGAGAATAGATGGCTTTCCGTCTATGAGTATTTGTACACCTGTGCTTCCACGCAGACTAATTTGCCCTTCAATATTTACATTGACAGAAGGGACATTGGTAAGTACATCCAGCGCACTGGCTCCTGCAGCACTGAGGTCAGACCCTACGTTAAATACTCTTTTATCAATTCTAAACTCAGTCTGAGACTTCTCGCCCTCAACCACAATCTCTTCCAGCTGCTTGCTATCACTTTTAATAGAAATAGTGCCCAAGTCCACTCTATTGTTTACTACTTGAAAATCACTGATGATTTTCTTTTCAAATCCTATAAAACTAATCTCTATCTCAAATGCTGTTTCTGAGGTACTGATTGCAAAAGCGCCTTCTAGTGAAGTGGTCGCTCCTGTGATTGGTTTTTTGGTTCTCAAATCAATCACGGCCACTGTGGCAAACTCGACAGGCTTATTGCTCTCGCTCTCTACCACCTTTCCAACAATTTGGGTTCTGGTTTGCGCTCGAAGCGCCAAGGAGCTTAAAATAAGTATAGCTACGACTGTTGATCGAATCATTGGAATTCCTGAGTTTTAATTAACCATGCAAAACAGCACTAATTTCAGTGAATAGTCTAATGAAATCTTTGAACGACCAGAGTTATGGGGTCAACGGCAAGTCTCTGTAATAAATAAAGGTTTTGCAACCAATTTATCTATCCTGAATCCCTTTGCCATCAAGAATCAGAGGTATGCATTTCTCAATTCTTGATACTCGCGTTTTGGATTGTTTGGCTTGAGAAAAATGCAACAGGTATCCTCTTTGCCGGCCTGGTGTCAGAGTCTCAAATGCAGCTCTAAGGTTTGGATTTTCATCAAGAGTCATTTGAAACTCTTCAGGCATATTAAAATCTGCCGTCTTCTTCATTTTCACCTCCAAACCCAACCGTTCTACTTCAACGGCTTCGTAAACATAGGCCTTTATGGCTGCTTCCCTTTTCTTTATTTCTTCTAAACTTGTAAATCGAATCTGGCGGGCAGATTGTACATTTTCTGTCTGCTGGATCAATATATTTTCTGTGTCTTTGAGTAACGCTCCTTTATGGAAGAGTAAAGCGCAGTAATCTTTGAATCCATGAATGAGCACCACGTTGCTTCGCTGAAAAGTATAACACGGGCACCCCCACTTCAGCTCTTCTATGAGTTGGCAGTCAAGCACAATCTCTCTTAGCTTTTCGTAAGATGCCTGCCATTTGGATGTTTTATTAAAAAAGAAATCAACTTTTGGATTCATCATAGGTCTAATCAATTGGTCAAAGCAAGTTTTCTATCTGCTGGCCTAAAATACCAAGATGTGATGGTCAAAACAATGAGCAGCACAGGCCCAAAAAAATCCATGACTGGATCTCCTGCCACGAAATGGGAAAAAATCGCTCCCGACATGACGAAGAAAAAACCAGCATAAGCCCATTCTTTGACTAATGGAAATTTTGGAATAAGCACTGCCACCACACCGAGTAGTTTCCAAATACCCAATAACGTGAGTAAATATGACGGATAGCCCAACAGCAACATCCGATCTACTTCTTCCTCCATTTTTATGAGTTGGACTATGCCTGTAGATACCATACCAAGCGACAGCCACAACGTGGCCACCCAATAGATAATTTTATTTCTCTTTGTAAAAGTCATATCAGTTTAGTTAAAATTTGTTCAAGTCTATTATGCGCCAGACTGATCCCTTGAGCAAATGGCAATTCCAGCATGCGATCCCTGTCTTCTATAGACTTATAAATAATATGCATACTGAGTTGGCTAGTCTGATCAGTCAGCTTTTTAAATGTTAAAAACTCCAGCTGAACGGGAAATGGCGTGTTTTCCATTTCGAATGTCCGCGTAATCTTCTGATTGGGCTCAAACTCGTGAATGGTTCCATTGAAGCCATGCACGTGCCCTTTGGGGTCAGTGGTTTCGAATCGCCAACTGCCATGTTTTTTGTTTTCTAACTTCAGCACCTTAGTGCCCATCCACTGCTCCACAAGGTCTGGTTCTACATAGGCCTTGAACAGTAATTCTAATGGTAATTCAAATACCCTGCTGATCAAAATCTCTTGCTTACCTTCTGTGGCTTCCAGTTTTGTTTTAAGTTCCATGTGCTATTGATCTGATTGATAATTTTTCATAACAGCTTCTAGTTTATCGAATCTGTCGTCCCACATTTTGCGAAAAGGTTCAATAAAATCAGCGATTTCTTTAAGTTTTTTTGGATTGAGGTAGTACGTGATTTCCCTCCCATTTTGCTCCTGCTGGAGCAATTCACACTCACTGAGTATTTGTACATGTTTTGAAACTGTGGGGCGGGCCGTATCAAAATTGGACGCTATAGCTCCAGCAGTCATGGACTGTGAAGCCACCAACAACAGGATCGTCCTCCTCGTTGGGTCAGCAATGGCTTGAAATACATCTCTTCTTAAATTCATTACGTAGTCATTTGACTACAAATATATATGTAGTCAAATGACTACGCAAAAAAATGTGAGAATTTAAAAGTTGAGAGCTGACAACTACCCCTCCAATATCTGCAACTGCTGAATGATCTCTTCTTCTTTTACTGGATATGGCTTACCCCCTCTAATGGCCTGAAAGACATCATCAAAGACCTGCATGTAAGATGATGCGGCTGACGAAATATGCTCTTGCAATTTTTCTCCACTGGCGCTAATAATCGTCAGCATACCTTGATCCACATCTGGCTCGACTCCATAGCCCGTATCACCTGGATGCATGCCTTCCGACAATTGCTTTTCCTGAACATCCGTTCGCTTCTTGATGTATGAACCTAGTGTCCCATGAACAACAAATGATGGCAAGGGATCAGCTACGAGCAAGCTCCCTGTAAGAAAAACCTGCAAGCCATTGGGATAGGACAAATGTATGGATGCATAATCATCCACCTGTGTTTTCGGACGAAAATGTCTCACACTTTTTTGCCACGTCTCAGGTATTCCAAAAAGAGAGATGGCCTGGTCTAAAATATGTGGCCCTAAATCATACAACAATCCAGCTCCAGGGCCAGGAGTTTCTTTTGCCTTCTTCTCTCCAATATCGTGTTTATATCTATCAAAGCGAATATGTGCCTCTACAAGATCTCCCAACTTGCCAGCATTCAACACACTTTTTACTGATTGAAAATCGCTGTCATATCGCCTATTGTGGTAAGGGAAAACCTGAACGTTATTTTTTTTAGCTTCTTGATAGAGTTGCTGTGCCTCCCCTGAGGTAATAGTGAAAGGCTTTTCAACCAGTACATGTTTTTTGGCCCGAAGTGCTCGCCTTGCAAACTCAAAATGCGTGGCATTTGGGGTATTCACCACGACCAATTCAACGGTATCATCAGCGATCAGCTCATCGACCTTATCATAACTTTTGACACTTGAATAAATGGATTGCGCATTCTTTTTTGATCGCTCCACCACGGCATACAATTCGAATCCTTCATGTGCAGCTAAAAATGGGGCGTGAAAGATCTGGCCTGACATGCCAAATGACAATATTCCTGTTTTTATTCCATTCATAATTCGAATATAAGGATTGGTTCTAGAAGGCGCTCTATGCTACTTATACAGACTGGTCATAGGCTTCTTGAATCCAACCCTTCAGTTCATGATCAATCTCTGAAACTTCTGAGATCATCACACGATGTGTACACATAGTACCAAATGGCCCTGAATCTCCTAGTCGATCCCCTGTAGGTTTGTCCTTTAGTTTGAACCCAAGATCGATTCTGGTTTTAGTTGCAGGTTTAATTAAAACAAATTGATGTTTTCTGATAATGCTTACACTTCCCTTTTTGGGTGTGATCGTCACATCACTTCCTAGCGATTTGAGATGACTGATCAGCGCTTTGTAGATTGGTAATAAGCCTTCCTTACCTTTATACTGAGATTCCACCAAATCTTCTGACGACTGGTTCTCTTCCTTAGAAAGCAATACAATCGTATTGGCAAATCCATGTGTGACCTGATGTTCAGTTTTTAGATATTTTACTCCCTCCGAATGCTTTCCAAAAGCTTTTTCTTTCAGGATTCTTTTCCATTCTTCTAATGACTTACCCGTCTTAGCAGGCATGTTGTCAATCATTGTTTTGAGTGCTTGATCCATGAGTTTTTATTTTGGTTTTCAATACTAATATAGTGAATCTTAGAAATGACCAAATGCGTCAGCCCATACATTTTATTCGTACTTCTATGAGATGAAAAGCTACAGATTTGAATAAACCTAAAACCTGTAAAGGAGTAAAAATCGGCCAATACATCCAATTTTGAGACATTATTTTGTTCAGCGCACTTCTCCCCCTATCCTTACTTGATAAAAAAATGAAACTATGCGGTCAGGCATTCTCTTATTCTTACTTATTATTTATACCCAATCATTTGCTCAGGAGCATTTCGAGATGAAACAAATCATCGAGAACCATGACCTAGCAGATCCATGGGAAATCCTGTATGGCCCTGATAATTGGCTTTGGATTACTCAACGTACCAGCAAAACTATCGTCCGGATTGATCCACAAACGGGCAACCGCGATTATCTCGTTGGAATAGCAAGCGCTTATCAAGCTTCCACTCAAGATGGATTGCTGGGCATGACTTTGCACCCTGATTTGGGGAAAGGTTTGGACAATGACTATGTCTACGTTTCGCATTCGTATTTTGATGAAATGAGAAAGCAAAAGCTCGTCCGATACACTTACACACTTAACGGAGCAGATGGGTCATTAGGAGACCCTGTAGATCTACTCACAGATTTGCCAGCAAGCAATGACCACAACTCTGGACGGTTGAAATTTGGATCTGATGATAAGCTCTACTACACGATCGGAGATCAGGGGAAAAATCAATTCGACAATGTGTGTCTGGAGATCATGGCACAGGCACTGCCCACACAGCAGGAAGTCGACAATCAGGATTGGCATACCTATCAAGGCAAAGTCTTGCGACTAAATACTGATGGAAGCATTCCAGACGACAATCCGATCATAGACGGTGTGGCAAGTCATGTGTACAGCTATGGCCATAGAAATCCGCAAGGACTGGTTTTTGCAGCAGATGGCACATTATTCTCTGCAGAGCATGGGCCCAAATCCGACGATGAACTCAACCGAATTGTGGCAGGCAAAAACTATGGCTGGCCTCATGTGGCTGGCTACCAAGACGACCAGGCCTATGCCTACTGCAACTGGTCTTCGGCTGATAACTGTGGTGGGTTTGATGATTACAGTTGCCCAATATCAGCTGAGATAACAGAAGAGAGCGAATGGTCTCATGATGATTTTATGCCTCCAATCAAGACCTTTTATACGGTGGAAGATGATTATGATTTCATAGACCAGTCGTGCGATGTGAAATTCATCTGCTGGCCGACCGTGGCACCATCTAGTATTGACATCTATGAAAATACGGAAGGGGTTCCTGGCTGGGGTAGATCTGTGCTTATTGTCAGTTTAAAATTGGGGAGAGTTTTCAGACAGCCGATTGATGAACAAGGAAATGCTGTAGGAGAAGCTATGGAATACTGGGATACACAAAACCGCTACCGAGACATGGCCGTCCATCCCAACGGACAAGAGTTTTATGTGATTACAGACAATCGCGGCCAGACGTCAGGCCCATCCAGTAGCAATACCGATGATTTAGAAAACCCTGGCACCATTCTTCATTTTAAATATCGAGAATTTGCGCTAACCACAGATGAAACACCTGTAGATACTCAAATGATGCAAATACATCCCAATCCTGCTTACGATAAGGCCAACATTACTTTTTCATCGACCATCAATGGATTAAGCAAAGAAATCAAAATCCTCTCCCTTCAGGGTAAAACCTTATATCATCAAGAAGATATTTTCGCAAAATACGAGTCTCCTTGCCTGAAACCAGGCGTGTATTTAGTACAGCTCGAAGTGGGTGGTGTAGTGCAGACCGAGCGCTTGGTGGTGAGGTAATTAAATAATGATTTTAATGCTCAACTATCATCCGCAAGCTGATCTATTAAAATTTCTATAAAAGAATCCAGTTCCACTGGCCTTTACAAATAACTAGGTGAGCTTATGGATGATAGTGTTTGTCAGGCTCTTTTAAATTTTTGGGATGCTTGTCCTTAAATTGATTTTAATTAATTTTGGGATAACTATCCTTAAAATTGAAACATGGCCTTTGATAAAACTATACTTACAGGTAGAATCATAGATGATAACACGTGGTGGGATGATGGTAGGATACCTTTCTACGATGAATTTAGTAAGCGGAGATACTACAGGGGTTTCTATGAATTAGTCACGCAAAAATTTCCACATCGGGCAGTAGTGTTAATGGGACCTAGAAGAATTGGTAAAACAGTAATTATGTATCAGGCAATTCAAGATTTGATTGATTCTGGTATCAGTCCGAAAAACATATTCTATTTCAGTTTGGATACACCGATCTATACTAATATGCCTCTTGAGGAATTAATTAATGATGGGCTCTCAATTAATGACGTAAAACTCGAAGAGTCTTACTTTTTCTTTGACGAGATACAATATCTAAAAGATTGGGAAATACACCTAAAATCACTGGTGGATAAAAACCGAAAATCTAAATTCATAGCTAGCGGGAGTGCGGCAGCAGCACTGAGAATGAAAAGTATTGAAAGTGGCGCTGGTAGGTTTACTGATTACTTTTTACCACCTTTAACTTTCTCTGAATATATCGATTTAAATGGTTACAATGATATATTGAAGGAAACAGAAGTTGATTTCAATGGGCCAAGAAGATTTTACAAATGTAATGATATTGAGAAATTTAATAATCACTTTATTGACTATATAAATTTTGGGGGGTTTCCCGAAATAGCACTGAATTCTGAAAAAGTAAAAAATCCAGAGCGGGTCATCCAGAAAGATATTACTGATAAAGTAATAATGAAAGATTTGCCAGGACTTTTTGGTATTGAGAATACTTTGGAACTTCAACAGTTTTTTAATGTGTTGTCCTATAGAACCGGTGAAATACTTGATTACAAAAAAGTTTCACAAGAAACGAAAACGGACAACAAAACAATTAAGAAATACATCAAATATTTGGAGGCAGCTTTCTTAATTAAAGTGTTGCATCGAGTAGATATTTCAGCCAAAAGATTTAAGAATATTACTCAGTTTAAAGTTTACTTGACCAATCCTAGTTTATATACAGGGTTGTTTGGGCGTATAAAAGATATAGATGAAAGATTCCCCCATTTAGTTGAAACGGCAGTATATGCTCAGTACTTGCATAGGGAACATGAGTTCTTAAGGTATGCTAATTGGAAAAGTGGAAAGGATGAGGGAGAGGTCGATTTAATTCAAGTGAGTAATAATTTCCAAGATGTTCAATGGGCTGTAGAATTTAAATGGTCAGATAGCCCTAAAGCTGGTAAGCTCAAGCAATTCATGTCTAAAAATAATCTGCGCAAGGGTGTAATAACGAGTAAAACCAAATTTGAAGATTATGATGACTTACTCATTGTTCCAAATAGCATTTATGCTTATGTTGTAAGTAAAAATGCTTTAGACAAACTGGATGAGGAGATTCTTTATTGAGCCCAACATTAACGTAACGATCACTTGTGATCGTCATCCAGCTTTCAATTTATAAAAAATAGATAAGGCCTAAAAACTCACCCTAAAAAAGGCTCTAAACGAAAACGGCGTACCCGGCGTAAAATGGATTTCTTCTACAGACGCAGGCTCGTTTTGCATACGAGATTCTGTAGCGAATTGGGTTTCATTCCATTCGGTGTTTAGGAGGTTTTCTATGTTTACGCCGAAGGTGTAGTTTTTTACTTGGTAGCCCACATTCATATCCACTACAGTATAGCCAGTAGCCACAATAGAATTGTCTTCATTGGCCGGGCGATCTGCCATGTACCTATAACGCACTCCACCATAAAAGCCTGTAGCTCTTGCCACACCTATTCCCCCCGAAGCCGTTAGTCCCGGTGCCAAGGGTACATAGTTTTGTCCTTCGGGATCATCCACACTTCGTGCATGGGTGTAGTTCACATCCTGATTGAAAAACAACCAGGGCGTGAGTTGATATCTGTAGCTCAGATCCACCCCATAACGGTGGGTTCTTCCTCCTCGCTCCACAATTCCCGCATCCCCTACATATACCAGTTCCTGTTCTAGATCCAAAGACCAAAAGGCCACATTCAGGAAAGACTTGGATGTGGGTTTTAGTATAAATCCCACATCGTAACCCAGTGCTCTGGGCAAAATGATATCTGTTTGCTTAGCCGCAATCGCTCTGGTATCATTGGAGTGAAAACCAAATCCACTTTTGAAATACAACTGTAGATTCTTAGAGTGATTGTACAACACATTGAGCTTTGGACTGGCAATACCTTGTGTTTCGTATAGCTGTTCGCCTGACAGGGCATCATCATAATTAAACTTGAATAAATCGTACCGCACCATAGGACTCAATAGCCACTTACCCAATTCGATATCCCATTGCGCATAAGCCGACAGATTGGTTTCATTGATATCTCCGAGTTGGATTTGCTCCAAAGTGGTGACTCGGTTGGCAGTGTGCGACAGCTCTATATCGTTCACCACATCATTTCGGATGCTACCCCCGATTTTGAGGAAACTCTCATGCCTGCCCAAATCGAACGATTGATTGAATTCGCTGGTGGCCATAATGATCTGGCGGTTTTCTTTTTGGCGAATCTGGTCACCGTTGACTGGATCGTCCAAGAAAAAAGTGAAATTGGAATACAGCTCAAAATCATACACCCCATAGTAGAGCTGATTGTTGATGAACGAGCGATCATTGATCGTTTTGATGTAGTCGAGTTTCAGGTTGCTACGACTGGTATTGCCCCCTTCTGTATCATCCAACGAACCGAATCTACTCACCAAACCAGCCTCCACGGCTCGCTGTGGCAGCTGTCCCGAAGCTGTCCATTGACTGGTGAAATGTGAAAATTGCAATCCGATTCGGTCATCTCCCACTCTGGCATTGTATTTACCCATCAGGTTGATTCGGCCAAAATTCTGCGAGCTTTCGAATGGCCCATCAGACAAACTGTATTCGGTTGCTAAGTAAGCAGACTGGTCTTTGTTATTCAATAAATTGAAAAGTCCCACGGTTCTAAAGGCATTGAACTGGCCTCCTTCTACTTGTATAGAACTGGTTTTGAGACTGGACAAGGTTCGAATATTGGCATACCCTGCCGTTGTAAAATTGCCTTTGCTTGCATTGTACGGCCCCTTCCCGAAATCAATATCTTGAATCAATTCAGGAATCAGAAAGTGCAAATCCGAATAACCCTGGCCATGCGCATGAGACACCATATTCACTGGCATACCATCTACGGTCATGTTGAAATCCGTGCCATGATCAATATCAAAGCCACGTAAGAATATCTGCTCGGCTTTTCCTCCTCCTGCATGCTGACCGATCATTAGACCTGGCACGGTACGAAGTATCTGCTGTGATGAAGTTACGGGCGCAGTATTCAAGTCAATTTTAGTCAACGCCTGAATCGCATTCAAATCGGGTGTAATGGTCAGCTCGCTTAACTCTACGATTTGTTCGGTCAGTCTTATTTTCAATCCTTTACTCAATTTCGAAACAATCAATTGCTCTGTTTTGAACCCTATATAGCTTACCGAAAGTGTATCTTGCGCTTCCACACCTTCTAAGTGAAACCTACCCAACTCATCTGTATGTGCATGAGTTCCTTTGGTCATGTTGGTCACGTAAGCGCCTGGTAGGGGCACATATTGTTCATCTGTGATTGTTCCAGATAGTTTTTGGCCCAAGCCAATAAAAGGAATGGCAAAGAGTAGAAAAAAAGAAAGAATTTTCATATTCGAAATTGTCATTATATCATTTGTTGAATTTTGGCGGCTTTCACTGGTCCCAATTCATAACCACTTTCAAAAGCTTCTTTCAAATACTTTCGGCCTTTTTGATGCTGACCAGCCGACCAATAGATCATGCCCATGTGATAGAGTATTTCTGGCTCGAAAGTCTTTTCATCTACATGAGTCGAAACGATTTTCACTGCTTTATCCAATTTTCCATTGTGGAAATGAGACCAAGCCAGCAGGTCATAAGACTGTGGAACGGGTCTATTTTCTATTTCTTGCAAAGCCAATTGTTGGGCTTTCAGGGGATCATTGAATATTTCGGCTTCTATCACGGACAAGTGCTTTTGATACATTAAACGGGCATGTAGGTGATCCACCCTACCTCTAAACAGATATAATTGATTAATTTTTTCAGTTTCATTGCCTTCAAATGCAGCCATATCAGCCAGCAACAAATGATAGTCTGGAGAATCTTTGATATCCATCAAATAAGTCAAGATGGTTTCTGCTTGCTCCACTGCTCGATCATTGGCATACGCAATCCAAGCTATTCCTTTCAAGGCATGATGATCGCTTGGATTTATAGACAAGGCAGACAAAAAATATTGATAAGAGTCCTCTATTCGCCCTGCATGCCCATACATATCTCCAAGATTGCTATAGCTCCAGCTTTCCAGCTTTTTATTGCCACTGTTGCTGGCAAGCTTGGAGGCAATCTCCATGGTATGAATGGCAGAGTCCAGATCGCCCTGATGATCCATGTATTTAGACCATCTTACCAAAAAATCAAATGACTCAGGGTGTTCATAGGTTTTGAGCACACTACCTGCGCTGTCATACTGCCCCACTTCCATCAAGGCATCTGACAAAATCAAGTAACTCTCATCTCTGAATACATTGATTTTGACAGCCTCTTCGGCGTAAACTAGAGCTGTCTGAAAATCATGACGGCTGATGGCATTTGATGCCAATCGCTGCAAGAGTCCCACTTTGGCTTTTTGAGGAGCGTATTTGGCAGCTTCGATCATTAAGTCTTGCGCTTGTCTTAAATACTGATCGTCACCAGTCAATTCAAATAACTGCTGGCACGCACTGTTGGCCTTGTCATAAAAGGTATAGCCATTGGTTTGCTGACTGGCCTTTTGTATCCAAAACTCAATTTCTTGGTTTAGGTCGTTAATTAGATCTGAAGTGTTTCTGACCTGTAGATAGGATGAATAGTCTGCCGGGTTGACAATCGTTTGAGGGCTAGAATTGCAACTGATTGCATAAATGGCTATTAGTATGAATATTGTATTTTTCATCAAAGAAAGGATTAAGTTGAAATAAATCAATAACTCAAAAGAAAGGCAGGTGGCGCTACACGAAATTCCAGGCCACCTGCTTTTTCAATTAAATCAGTGCGGGCTAGCCAGATATGGAAACTCCGTAGAGAAGCTTTTATCATTGGCTGCTACACCATCCGCTATGAGTCCCTCTTGCAATGAGGACAAATTCGTCAAATCATCTCCAGCAAATGCCAGAATCAAGGTCACATCTACCACATCATTGTCTAGTCCTCTTCCATTCAGCACATTGGAAAACAAGGTGATGTTATCCAAATCTGAAGGGCCATAAGTGGTCGATGCCGATTTATTACAATTCAATACATCCGTTGACAATACAGTAGCTGTAGTCGTATTATCTAGTCCCAAAACATTGGCATAGGTATCGGCATCTAGTCCGATATAGTTCTGTAAGGCATCCAAAATCCCTTCGAAACCTCCGGCGTTTGAAGAGCCGTTGGCAGGCAAGGTTTGGTTATATGCATTTTTAGTGTCTGCATCACCAAAGTAATTGAACACGGTGTTGATGGCCGGTCTACCCATTTGATCTTCCTGCTCATAAGTAGGATTTACCACAGTGATTTCAATGGTCTCATTTGCCGTACCTCCATCACTAGATACCACTACCACATCTGCACTATAAGTACCTGCTATAGAAGCGACAAAAGAAGGAGTTGCAGACGTTGCATCAGACAAGTCGGCTACTGTGCCATCAGGATCTGTAAGTATCCAGGCATAAGTCAAGTTAGTGCCTGAGGATGCGCCTACTTCCAGCGTTACAGTTTTTTCAATATCTACCGTCACGTCTCCACTGGTGCTTAGCATTGGAGATTCTGGATCATCATCCTCGTCACATGCTGTGAATCCCATCACACCTACCAATAAAACCGCTAATATTACTCGTATATTTTTCATTGTATTTTGATTTTAATTTTTAGAATTAGGCTATTATCTTCTCTTCGATTCTGCCCATACATCGAACTGAGTTACAGCTGATCCGCCGATCATGTCTTTAGGTACTTCTACTACTACAGACATTACATTAGTACCAGCGAAAGTGTCTGCTCCGCTTGCGTCGAATGAAGTAGCATACGCTTCACCGTCCGCAGGATCTGCCACGTCTAGCTGAAGCGAGTTGCCCACACCATTCACAATATCTACAAACTTGAAGAAGTCCATGAAAAATGGATCATCTCTTGAACCAGCAAATAGTTTGATGCCGCTGGCGGTACCAATTTCTGCTGATTCTCCATAGGCAGTAACCAATGCTTCTACCCGTGGGCCACTATTTTCAATTGTACTTGCAGTGCCCGAAGCCGAAGGTGCTACTGGACCAAAAGAAATGACCTTGCCATCTCTGAAAATAGTCTGGATCACCCAATCTTCTACTTGGTCGGCATCTGTATCAATGTTAAATTCATACATCACGTCTTCATTGAAAGACAAATCTCCTGTTGCGGTTGGTGCCGTCAGTCCCTGCACATTGCAGACAAAAACATAATTGTCGCTAGAAGCAGGGCTTTCGAATGCATAAAAATCTGTGATGTCCGTATCTCCACTACCTGCGGTAAGAGACCCCACAGCAGGTGCATCAATGTGATCCGCTGCCCAAACGACAGTCAGCACCATAGCTACCATGCTTAGACCTATTACAATTTTCTTTTTCATAAGAATTAGATTTTAGTTAGAATAAATGTTAATTAAATGTGTCCGTCACATTTTGGGTAAGACCTACGGAGTTCAAGACTGAATCGGATTTTGACGAGGAGATTTTTTTAGAAAAAAAATGAAAATAAGATGTGAAAACCCAAAATTAGAACCTAAAAATCGCTCAGCAAGAGGGTCAAAGGCTGTTTTTCACCCTGAAAAATTAAATGCTCTTATTTTGAATAATGATGAGGCTATCCTTTAATAAATAAGGAGTTTAAAAGGTGTGCGAAAGACTATTTAACCCGTTCTGTTTTAGAGAAATTGAGCTTCTGACGATCTATGGTTAGAGAAAGGATTTATTACGTCCATTTTATTCAGACATAACAAATATGCTTGTTTAACTACTTTTTCCTAGGTGGTATTTTATGAAGAATATGCTGTCGAACTTGAAATATTATCCAGAGACTAGGTAGTTTTTGCTCCCAAAGTCACAAGCCCACTGATTCTTAGAAATAAGGCGAAAATAGCTCCCAGAGAACTGACAAGTGCGTTGATATCACTTAAGCCACTCACTTTTCCAAAGGAAACAAAAACGATCGAACTTATGATCACCAAAATAATAACAGATGACGCTACACTCCATTTACCTTTTTTGTTGGATTCAAGCTCCTTTTCTAAAGCTTCATTGCTGTTTACTTCTGATAGTACAAAGTTGGTAAAGCTTTCATTGACCAAGCGTAGTGAATGATCATATTTCAAAATACCCTTATGCAGAAGCTCAATGATCCCATCTGTGTTATTCGTATTCACATACTTATCTTTGGCTATGTCATAGACAATATGTCGCTCTTCTTGAGACAGTGAGTTCCATATTGAGAAATAATAGGATGACGAAATTTCCTGCACATTCAATGTAAAATCCTCCTTAGAAATTTCCTTTGAGGCTTTAGCACCAGTATAGCGCCATTTGATTCTATCCAGAAAAACACCGTTACTCAACTCTGAGTGAAGTCCTTCTTCCAGCACTCCATCTGCCCCGCTTTCTATGATTTCTAGCGGAATTGTCATCTTATAAAACCCACCCATGAGATGCATCCATTTTTTATAATCCACCATGATTTCATCCAGCTTGGATTTTATTTCCATATAGCCATCTGTACTTTTTGCTAAGTTTTTTTCTAGGCTTTGAATACATCCCTGATAAAATTGATAAATCTTTTTCGGGTTAATCTCAGACGAAATCACGACACGTATCGAAGGATTATCTACCATGCGTTGCAGTATGAGCATTCTTTTTCTATTGTAGACCAAATCATTGTAGGCATACTCGAAATGCTCTATATATAGAAGAATGGGCTCTTTGACATGTTTCAAATCATGATTGAGTGCCTCTTCCAACAGCTTATGCCCTTTCTTTTCATTTGAAAAATTGGACATATTTAATATCACCCGCTTGACTTGCTCAGACTCTGATCCTGATCCTTTTTTCTGCTGATCACTCGAATTCTCAAATGCCTGATTATCCAAATCAAATAAGTCCAGACAAACAAAACGATCGGCCCTCTCGTTTTTTATTTTTTCTCGAATCTGAAATAGGTGTGATGAATTGACACTAATAATCAAACAGTTATTGAAAGAACTGATTTTCTGATCATCATACGCTGTGATCTCAACTATCTCTTGGGTAAAATCATCCAATCTTTTATCCGAGATCAGATGATCAACATAGTTCTTGAAGTCCAACCCGAATATTCTCTGCACTGCATATTCCATCACCCGATACGTAGCCAGCAGAAGTACCAGTAAAAAAATAACATGTGACCCACAATGTGGGTATATAATACTTGCAAGAGACTGAGGAGGAGTCGATATCTTCATTTTGGAATCATTGAAATAAATACCACCCTTCGCATAAGACCAGTTGCCTTTTCTATCAACATCTGGAATATATCCCTGACTCATCACGCCATAATTGTCAAAATAAAACCTAAATGCCCCATAGTAATCTCCAAATAACCCACTCTTTGTTTCCTCCTTTTCTGCTCCAAATTCAAGTATGTTATACCCTTTGGGAATAACAAATCTGGCGGTTTGAAGTCGATCATCGGGCTTTATTTCAACTTGCTCTGAGTTTACAAAAACAAGGGAGTCAGGATTAAGGATCTTAAGATTCTTCATCTTTCCTACTAAACCATGCGGATCATTAATATTTTGTTTTTTTGGTATCTGTTTTGGTTCATAATAATTGTCCAGCTTTACCTTTTCCCATTGATCATTCTTCCTTTTGATCGAAAGAATGTTGGTTTTGTACAAAATCTCCTTCTCCTTTTTGAAATTGATCGTGAAGAAGGTAAGAGGAGGAAGAATAGATAAAATCAAAACCCATGACAGAGCATAGTATTTATAGATTGTAAATTTTTTGAATTTGTACGGATTCTTTTTGTTTTCTGTAGCCGCACTATTGCTGGTATATAATTCTTTGATCAGTGGATAAAAAAGCAACCCTAACAATAACAGTAGGACAACCAGAGAAACCCAAAAAGGAATAGAAATAATCCAATCTTCATACTGAGCCCGTAATGTATGAGCTCCATATCCTAAGAACCCTAATAATAAGAGACCTATGGCTAGCAGGTACAAGGTCTTGTACCTATTGCTTATTGAAAATAAGGTATGTATTTTTTGTTCGTAGGGAAGATTTGTAGCAAGTATCAAGTAGTGAACAGCGATCAGCAAAAGCACTACAAAAAGAAGTGAAAAAATTAAAGTGTCTGGATTATGACCTGAAGTAAAAAAACTCAAAATCAGGTAGATCACAGCCAGCAGATTAGTCGATAAAAGCCTCAAATAAATTCTTTCGTATTTGCCATCACTATCGTAATACGGCCTAAGCCAATTGAATGGGAAAATTCGCTGCTTTAATTTGCTTCTCTTTGAGGTAAGCAGATAAATAACGAAAAAGAAGCACGTGATGAAAATATAAAAAACAACCTGCATGGATATGGTCACATTCATGGCAATCACATTTGGTGATCTGATATATTGATGGTCAACAAATGCTGCCATGTAAAGACCAGGGAGATTTTTCATTGGGAGCACGCGTACATAATGATTCAATCCGGCATACATCACTGAAGTAAAATGCGACACCCCACTTTCAATAAAGGGATCAAAAGTATTGTAGGTTTCATCCAGAAAATTCTCGTTTAGGTTTCTGGTCTTATCCGAATGGAACAAGGTATTTCCATTCTCATCAAAAATGCAAAACCCATATCCAATCTCCATAATGGGATCAATTAACGTAACGAATGGCCCGCTTCTGGCCAAAACTGGGTATTTTTCATTTCCAGAAGGTATTCCAATAGCAATCTCATAAGTGCCATCCAGCACAGATCTGATAGACTCTATGGCAATTGTATCCTTATCTTGGACACCACTAGTCGATAAAGATTCCCTGGAGTAAACTATGGGTTCTTTGTTTATGATATCCATGACGTAACTTCTATGGCTCAAATCCGGACCCGTTTTACTCACTTCTGACCTAGGAGATAGCTGTATTTTCATGCGAGCCTTTGAATCCGTCCAAAAATAGAGATTGGCATAGCCGTAGTCCTCCCAGCTCAGATGTGCATTTTTTAAACAAAAGAAATTTGAAACAGCATCATAATGTCCCAGTTCAAAGTCCTTAAGGAAGTCAATGCTTTCCAACTTTGCTTTACCACCCATCTGATCCGAACTGTGCAGTATATCTAGTTTATTATCTGTCTGGTTTCGAATAAACTTCATCCTATCAAGCATCGAATCAAGTTCTTGATAAAAACCATCACTGACTCTATCGGCTAGCCTACCTAGCTTTCTCTCCTGATTCTCTTGTTCATAGATTAGATTAGAACTATAAAACAAGAATAGAATGAGCAGAATGGCAGTCCCCATGACGATCGAAATGCCAGTCAAGAAAATATCCGATATGTGCAGCCGTTCCAAATTGCTCATTACTCTAAGCTTGAGCAAAGGCAAACTAATGATCATCATGATAATCAAGATGGTTATCAGCGTAATTGTAAATACCGAAACCTCGCGCTTTCGTTCATTAAATTTCGATTTGTTGACAAATCCAGTCAGATAAATATTATTTTCCCCGCGCAGCAGAGAGTTGAAAACCACATAATCTTCATAACCAAGATTGATCTCAAAAAAACTCTGGGCTTTAAACTGAAAAAAACTTGAATCTCGTTGTAGCCGCGTGCCACCTACTGTACTGTTGGTATACAGTATTTCTTGTGTCTGACCCTCATCAGAAAACTGACGAATTGTGATAAAATCAAAAACATCTTCGCGATGGATGAGTGGATTCGCAAAAATTTCTTTGATGTCCTGTTGATAGGTATAGGCACATGAACCATCAAAGTAATAGAAAATGACACTTCCGTGTGAAATCTTATAAAGCGTGTCCTTGCTTGGTTTCTCAGCATCTTCCAGATGTTTGAACTCGCCAGTTGATGTATTCTCACCCTTATTGTACAAAATCTCATTCAATTTAGACTGACTGATTTTATACAAGGAATTAAGTCTTGATTCGATGTTTTTGTTCGTCTGCAACAATACCCGCATATTATTGAGAACCAACTCCTTTTCATTGCTCTTCACATACACAAAAAAATAGTACATGAATACCACAGATATGAGAATCAAAGTAGGAAACAACGCCCACCATTTGTTTTTAACAGCCATTCTTAGAGATTAAAATATTATATAGCAACAGAATAAATACTTACTAGTCTGGAATACCAAACGCTGCAGTTTTCCAACTGCTTTTGGTTTCGACAGAAAATGTCTCAATGACTATCTGAAGAAATACCCTTCCTACAAATGCTTTTAATTATCTCAGAAATGCCGCTGATGCTTATCCATATACATTTAGGTGATTTGCCCTAAAATACGGAATGCTTGCCTCAGCATAATAATAGCCTATTTTAGGTCAATATCAAAGGATTAGAAGTTTGATTTTAGATGTCCAGAAGCAGGCGCTGATACAGATTAATCCTTGCATTGTCCTCTTGACGGCTTCTATCATAAAAAGAGTCCCCGTATAAAACTTTTCGAGCTTTCCAGAAGTCTACAAGTCGAATACTAAGCAACGGATTAAAACAGATATCTTCCATCCGTGTATTTATTATTCTTAATTTTCCAGTTAGTTCATAGATTAACCCTTTAATAAATTCAAAAACTCATGAAAACAATTAAACTCTTGACTTTGGGATTGCTTTTCGCTTCGGCATCCACTTTTGCCCAGCAAAAACTCCCTGACAATTTCTTTTTAGAAACACTTGACAATGGCCTGGAAGTCCTCACGATTGAGGACAATACTGTACCATTGGCCACCATCGAAATTACCGTGCGCAATGGCGGCTATACCGAGTCGCCCGAATTTGATGGGCTATCCCACCTTTACGAGCACATGTTCTTCAAGGCCAACAAAGATTTACCTTCACAAGAAGCATTTCTTGAGCGTACCAAAGAGTTAGGTATCGTGTTCAATGGCACTACTTCTGGAGAGCGAGTGAATTATTTCGTAACCCTCAGCAATTTAAAATTGCAGGAAGGCATGGAGTTTATGAACTCCGCCATTCGCTATCCACTATTTGATGAACAAGAAATGAAGAACGAAAACCCCGTAGTAGATGGCGAATTCCAACGTGCCGAATCCAATCCAGTCTTTTTCTTGTTTCAAGATAGTGATCGGAAAATGTGGGGTGATTTATACAGTCGCAAAAATGTGATTGGTGATCACGATGTGATTCTTTCCGCAACCACCGAAAAAATGAAGATCGTGCAGGGCAAGTACTACCATCCTAACAATTCCATCTTGGTAGTAGCAGGAGACGTGGATCACAATGAAGTTTTAGCAAAGGCGAATGCCGTATTTGGCGACTGGAAACCTTCCGATTTTGATCCATTTGAAAAATATCCTATTCCAGAATTTGAGCCTTTAAAGAAAGATTCCTATTTCATTACTGAAAATGAAAATGCACAAACACCAATCGCATTAATTCGATACCATGGGCCTGATACTAGAAATGATATTCCAGCCACCTATGCAGCAGATGTGTTTAGCTTCATTTTATCACAGAGATCATCTAAGCTTCAACAAAACCTAATAGAGAGCGGCCTTGCTATGAATGTCAATGTTGGCTACTCAACCAACAAGTATGTTGGGCCCATTTATATTTTCATGGTACCCAATCCGGCCAAAATCACAGAGGCGTTTGCAGTATTGGAACAGGAGATGGCACAATGGGATACTGACGATTATTTTACAGATGAGCAATTGGAAACAGCTAAAAATATGCTGGCCATTCAAGATGCTTATAGCAAGGAGCAGACTTCACAATTTATTCATACGGTAACCTATTGGTGGTCGTCGGCCAGTATAGACTACTACACAAACTATGTAGAAAATCTTAACAAGGTAACTCGGGAAGACATCAAAAAATTTGTTAGAAACTACGTCAAAAACAAACCAAGCGTTACTGGTTTATTGGTGTCGCCTGACATGAAAGAAAACATGGAACTCAACTCATTACAAGCCTACCTAAAGAAATAAGATCATGAAGAATATTATGAAATTCAATATAGCTCTGCTTGCCTTTTTTGGTTTGATGAGCCCAACTTTTGCACAAACGCAAGAGTTTGATGTAAAGGGCCTTAAAGTCATTTACAAGTCTGTGCCTAAAGAAATCGTGAGTGCCAGATTATTTATTAGTGGCGGCACGGCCAACTATTCATTGGAACAAAGTGGTATAGAAGACTTCGCTTTGCAACTGGCTGTGACGGGTGGGACAACCAACATGGATAAACTGGCCTACAGCACGGCACTAGAGCAAATGAGCACCACAGTGGCAGCAGGAACGAACTACGACTATGGCCAGATCAATATGAGATGTGTGAAACAAAATTGGGACGCATCCTGGGATTTGTTTGTTGACGCCATCATGAATCCCGTTTTTGATGATCAGCAGTATCAGCTATTGAAAGATCAGTTGATTTCAGCAGCCAAACAAAATGATGCAGATCCTGATCAAAGTTTAACTCAAGCGGCCATGGCCAATGTTTTTAAAGGTAAAAACTATGAGAAAAACCCAAACGGCACGGCTGCTTCACTGGAGACCTTGTCGTTAGAAGATTTGAAATCCTATTACAAAAAAATATTAGGTAAGGACAGGAGTTTCTTGGTTATTGTAGGTGATTTGGATGTAGCTGATTTGAAAAAGAAAATAGGTGCTTCATTGGCCAAGCTGCCAAAAGGCACGCTGCCACCTGCTGAAGAAAGAAATATGCTTGGAGAGATTTCGAACAAAATCAATGACAGAGATATTGCAACTAATTATATCGCTGGTGTAATGAGTGCCCCCACTCTTTCATCCGAAGATGGTACAGCCATGATGATCGCAATGAGTATTTTGAGCGAACGCTATTTTGTAGAATTGCGAACCAAAAGAAGTTTGTCCTATGCACCTTATTCTTATTATGACAATGGCAAGGTGACGAATCCATACAATTGGATTTACATCTCTACTACTGACCCAAAACAGTCCATCCAGGTGATGGTGGATGAAATCAGTAAACTGAAAAAAGAAGGCTTTGATGAAAAGGAACTGATCAACAAAAAGCAAAGCTACCTCACACAGTTCTATATGGGACAAGAAACATTGTCATCCCAATCTCAAAGTCTGGGAAGCAATGAACTCAAAGGAGGCTGGGAAATGTCAGAAGACTTTACCGAACGCGTGAACGCCGTTTCACTAGAAGACATCAATCGAGTAATAGACAAGTATACAGATGTGATCAGCTGGACTTATTTGGGTAAGGCCGATATGGTAAAAGAAGAAGATTTCTTACAGCCTGGCAAAGTACCTGATTCAGTAAAAATGGAATCAGAAGAAAATTAAGCCCACAAAGCTCCCCTCTTACAAAGGGGAGTTTTGTTTATAAATAACCCTCTCTTTTTTCCTATTCAGACACCATCCCTGCACTCTGGTTTGTATATTTACTTATTTAAACTAAATATCTAACTATGGCTTCCATAACACTAAAAGGCAATACGATCAATACCATTGGCCATCTACCTGCAAACGGTTCGCAAGCTCCAGATTTTGACCTGGTGAAAAATGACCTTTCACATATCTCTCTGGCTGATTACAAAGGTTCGCGTGTGATTCTTAATATATTTCCAAGTATTGACACAGGTATCTGTGCAGCCTCTGTTCGCACTTTTAATGAAAAGGCTAGTGGACTGGCAAATACCAAAATTCTATGTATCTCTCGTGATTTGCCATTCGCACAAGCCAGATTTTGCGGAGCTGAAGGTATTGACAGTGTTGAGACGGTTTCGGATTTCACAACAGGTCAGTTTGGGAAGGACTATGAGGTAACCATCATAGATGGTCCCATGGCTCATCTTCATTCAAGAGCCATTGTGATCCTCGACGAAAACCATACAGTAATTTATTCAGAGCAAGTACCAGAGATCGTTCAAGACCCTGATTTCGAAAAGGCACTAGCTGCTTTGGCATAAGCCCATTCATTGAAAGCCCATTGTATGCCATTGAGCTAATTTATTGATTCCTTTCATCCCAGTGCTGTATTTTACTTTGGAGCTAAAGAATCAATAGATGACAATCAAAGAAAATTTGTACAATGGGCGCATCTCCTCTATAGATGCTTTTAGAGGGATTACCATATTGGTTATGATATTTGTGAATGAATTGGCTGGCGTGTCAGATGTGCCCCAGTGGATGAAACACATGCCAGCAGATGCAGATGCCATGACCTTTGTGGACTTGGTTTTTCCTGCCTTCCTTTTTATCGTAGGGATGTCAGTGCCATTTGCTTTCAACGCCAGACTAATTAAAGAAGATCAACCTCATCTGATTTGGAAACATACCCTCAAACGCTCGTTGGCCTTGATTGTGATGGGGCTATTTATGGTCAATGCAGAGTATGGATACAATGAAGCTCAGATGCTCATCAGCCCGGCACTTTGGGCCTTTTTCGCTTATACCCTTCCCAT
Source organism: Reichenbachiella faecimaris (assembly GCF_900176375.1). Classification (GTDB taxonomy): domain Bacteria; phylum Bacteroidota; class Bacteroidia; order Cytophagales; family Cyclobacteriaceae; genus Reichenbachiella; species Reichenbachiella faecimaris. Next base: position 1,490,635 of record NZ_FWYF01000001.1, read on the forward strand.
ACCCATCTGGAACAGATACAGCAAAGATTATCCAACCCTTTGGAAGCACGTACTCCAATATGGGGGCATGCTTGGGTTTGTGGCATTGTACTTTTTATACGTCCAAGACAATGGACAGATAGGAATGACCGAAAAATGGTGGGGAATCTTAGGACTGATTGGATGGGCTTACTTGTTTACTGTAGTTTTTTATTGGTTTGCCAATGGCAACCTAAAAGCTCTTGTTGGCTTCTTTTTAGCTTCTGTGATTGTCAATTGTGTGAATCTTACAGATGGCCTAGCCATTGGTGAATTGGCCTGGTTCAAATTTGTGGCAGGGCATCTCACGCACGTCACACTGGTCAGTGCAGGTGTCATTATTTCCTTATTATTCTTTGAATGTAAAAACACCCCTACCATTCACTGGAAAGTTATTGGTTTTGGTCTCCTCTTTTTTCTTGCTGGGTATCTTTTGAGACCCTATTATGAAGTCTCAAAAATTAGAGGCACACCTTCCTGGACATTGTATTCGGCTGGACTTTGCACCTTTATTTATTACGCTTTGTACTGGCTCATGGAGGTCAGAAAGAAAACAAAATGGAGCGAATTCTTTATACCAGCTGCTGCCAACCCGCTTTTGATATATATACTTCCTGGGATTATTATTTATTTCAATGCAGCCATAGGATTCAGTATCGTACCAGAATATTTCAGTAGTGGTCTACCAGGTATTTTATGGTGTGCAGCCTTCTCTATTGTTATGCTTTATCTCATGAAAGTCTTCAACAAACTAAATATCAGATTGCATTTATAATTGCCATTCACTGGAACTCACTTTTCAGCCAGTCGTAATAATAACACTGAAATAACAGACAACTAATAAGTTGTTTCTATCTTAGTAAAGACAAATGGGGGTCTAAGCCCATTTATCATGCCTTTTAATGCCGCTGCTTTCAAGTAGCGGCATTTCTTTTTCCAAATCAAATTTCTTATTTAATACTAGATTGTAGAACAAAAAATATTTAGCTTAGTATTTGTTCTACAATCTAGTATCATTATGACAGAATCACGTTTAGGCGAATTTGAAGAAGTTATCCTGCTTTTAGTTGGTATTTTAGGTGAACAGGCCTACGCTTTCAACATTGCTCAGGAGTTTGAAACTCAAACCAAAAAATCTACGGCCATTGGAGCTGTGCACTCCACACTCAGCCGTCTGGCAGATAAAGGTTTTCTAACCTCCGTCATGGGAGGAGCCACTTCCGAGCGAGGTGGACGTAGAAAACGCATCTACAATATTACAGCTGAGGGTGAGCAGGTTTTAGCCAATGCTCGCGAATTAAGACTTTCGCTTTGGAATCAGTATCCGAAATTTTCAGAAGGCTCACTCAGCTTTCATTTTTAGGTTTATGCAGCAGTCTGCTCCCAATCCACCAAGATTAGCATCCAGGATCTTACACCTGATGCTCAAGTCAGACCTTTACGAAGAGGTCTCAGGCGACTTGTATGAGCAGTTTTTGCATACATTGGAAAACCAGGATTCAAAAAAAGCAAAACTCAATTATTGGTATCAGGTCTTGAATTATGTCAGGCCCTTTGCCCTAAAAAAAACAAAGTCAAAACACTCAAATCATACCATTATGCTTAGAAGTTATCTACTCATTGCTATTCGCAACCTAACCAAGCACCGTTTTCACAACAGTCTAAATATCCTCAGTCTGGCTATAGGTTTTGCCGCTTGTCTGGCTATTTACTTATTTATTCAGGATGAAAAATCCTTTGATCAACATGCTCAAAAGAACCATATTTACCGTCTCTGTGAGGTGCAAAGTTTCCCTGGCACCAAAGTGCAAAACGTGGCCCTGTCAATGCCTGGCATGGGACCAGCCTTTATCACAGATTTTCCCGAAGTAGAAAAATATATGAGAATATGGGGAAGAGGCAAGCGCATCTGGAGGAAAGATGGCATACCCCACCCTGTAGATCAAGTGGTCTCTGCCGACAGTACATTTTTAGAAATGTTTGATTTTCGCCTGATTGCTGGAGATCGAAGTACCGCATTGAACGAACCCTATAGCATTTTGCTTACAGAACAGGTAGCTCAAAGTATTTTCGGACAAGTAGATGTGATAGGAGAAACACTCGAAATGGATAATGACCTGTACAAAGTAACAGGCATATTGGCCGACATCCCCGAAAACTCACATCTACAATTTAAAGTCGTGATTTCGATAACTTCCATTACTTCCGAAGATCCTGAATTCAACAATAAGTGGGGTGGAAATTTTCTGGTCACCTATCTCCAATTGACGCCTGATGCAGATTTAGCCAATATGGCGGAGAGATATCCTGCGTACCTGGATAAAAACTCAGGCCGAGAAGACATCAATGACTATTACAAACTCTATCTCCAGCCACTTCCAGAAGTCCACTTGGCCTCCACAGATACAGAACATGATTACTTGAACTACCGAAAATTCAATGGTGCGTATTTGGATGTTTTTTCGCTTGTGGGTTTGTTCATCCTTATTATAGCTTCTGTCAATTTTATGAACCTTACCGTGGCACGAGCCAGTACCAGAGTGAAGGAAGTGGGCGTGAGAAAATCCATTGGTGCCAACAAAGTCCAGCTCTTCTGGCAGTTTATTGTGGAGTCTTTACTCATGACTTCCTGCGCCTTTGTCTTGTCTCTGGTGATCAGTTGGGTTGGGCTGGATTTTCTAAATCAAGTCATTGACCGTCAGTTGGCCATTGAAACTGTCTTGGTCAATCATACCGTGCTCCTCTCTATGCTCGGAATAGTCATTTTACTGGGTGTGCTCACTGGGCTTTATCCTTCACTCTATATGACAAAATTCAACCCAGCAACTATTCTCCGAGGTGGGGAAAAGAAAGAAGGTAAATCCATTTTAAGAAGCACTTTGATCATCATACAATTCAGTTTGGCCATCGCCATGATCGTGGCCACGCTGGCCGTGCTCGACCAACTCAATTTTATGAAAAATAAAGACATTGGTTTTAATAAAAGCCATATCCTACTGGTGGACATGGATAAAACTGCCAATGATAAATATGATCTCCTCAAGCAAAAATTACTGGAAAACAACAATGTGCTGGGTGTGACCGCCTCGGGTCAGCGACTTGGTAATAATTTTCACCAATGGGGTGCCAAAGTAGAAAGTGATAGTGGCATTGTGACATTCACCCCCTCCAACGTCAACGTGCATTTCGACTATCTGGACGTATACGAGATTGATTTAATAGCTGGGCGCAATTTTGACGAGGCCAGAAAAACAGACCATGGGCTTGCTTTTATTATCAATGAAGCCTGCGCCAAAGAAATGGGCGCTACAGATCCTGTGGGTATGCAAATGGGGCACTCCTGGTATCCTGACGATTCACTCGGTCATGTCATAGGTTTGACCAAAGATTTTAATTTCAATTCATTGCATCATCGGGTAAACACCCTGGCACTCGTCATACACACGGATTGGGGATATGATGAAATGTCTATTAAACTCAATGGAAACAATATCCAATCAGGACTGAACCATCTGGAGCAGGTTTGGCAAGAAACGATTCCCGAATATCCACTGGAATACGCCTTCCTTGAAGATCATATAAATGACCTATACAAAACTGATCAGCAGATGAGTGCCGTCATTTCCATCATTGCCTTTTTGAGCATATTCATTGGGGGGATGGGACTGTTTGGTTTGTCTGCTCTGACCACTGAACGAAGAATGAAAGAAATAGGGGTAAGAAAGGTACTGGGTGCAAGCATCAGTGAATTGTTTCTGACCTTGTCCAAACATTTTGCAACACTTATTGTTATATCATTTACGATTTCAGCGCCTATTACTTATATATTGCTGTCCCAGTGGTTGGAAAACTTTGCTTTCAGGTCAACTTTGAGCATTGGGCTATTTGGCATGGCAGGAGTGGTCTCACTGCTTATTGCCTTGATCACCATTTCCTACCACATTATTAAAGCCGCCAGAACCAATCCCGTGGAGTCTTTGAGGTATGAGTAACTATTGACTTAAGACTAAACATAAATGTCAGGCCGAGCCGAAATCCATTTATGTTTAGTCTTTGATTGTTATCAATTAATAGAATCCATCATTCCCCAATCTACCAAAGGCGAACGATAGTAATCAATACCCTCTGATTCAAAACGAGGGGCATGGCCAGCCAGGCGGATACGATAGGTCTCCCAGTTTCGAATAGACTGAGCTGACCAGCCAATTTCAGCATAGCCAGGCAATCTAGGAAACACCAAATATTCTATATCCTCCATATTCTCTACAGTCTCTGTCCAGAGTGGCGCCTCAATGCCAAAAATCAATTCCACAGGAACCATAGCATTTATAGTATCAGGATCCCAACTATAGGCCTGATCTACTTCAATCAATGCAGCCCAGTCATAACCTATACGACTGGTGGTATCATATTTCATATCCATATAGGCCAGTGTAGCTGGAGACAAAATGATGCGGTTGCCCTTCTCTGCCGCAAGGGTAGCGTTGCCAGCACTGTTCCATTGCTGCACTATGGATTCTGTTTCAATATTGGCTTGAGCCACTTCATCCCAACCAATCAGGGTCTTTCCATATTTACTCACGATTTTCTGCACTCGATTGATAAAATAGATATAATCCTCCTTTTTAGTAGCGTGAGACTCATCCCCTCCTATATGGATATATTTTCCAGGCGTGATGGTCGCCAACTCCTGGATCACTGCATCCACAAATTCATAGGTAGCTTCATTGTCTGTGCACAATGTGCTGAATCCCACTTTGGTTCCTGTGTATAAATCCCCTGCTTTACCATCACAATTCAATGCTGCATAGGAGGCCAAAGCCGCCTGTGTATGACCAGGAATGTCTATTTCTGGAATAATGGTGATAAACCTATTTGCTGCATACTTGACTATCTCTTTGTATTGCTGCTGGGTATAAAAACCACCATCTCCACCACCCACTTCTGTAGCAGCCCCTATGGCAGTCAATTCAGGTTTGGATTTGATTTCAATTCTCCACCCTTGGTCATCTGACAAGTGCAGATGCAAGACGTTCATTTTATAAGTGGTAATAAAATCTATATAGCGTTTCACATCCTCTACTCCAAAAAAGTGTCTGGATACATCCAGCATAGACCCTCTATACGCATACCTGGGATAGTCTCTGATGACCCCAGTTGGCAACTCTACTGATTCATACTGACGCAATGGTATCATCTGCAACAAAGTCTGTACGCCATAGAATACTCCTTGTGGGTGATTGGCAGAAATGAGGATTTGACTTTCTGTAATTTTAAGCTGATAGCCCTCTGCTCCAAGCTGCTCATCATTGGCATCCAAAGACAATGCTATATCTGCCGCACCTGACTCTACTACTTTCAATGATGCCATTCTATCAATTAAATAATCGGCTACACGGTGCAAGGATAGATCTGCCATTCGCACGGTGACAGATGGATTCAATTGAAACCGTCCGCCTGTAGCAGTAATTTCTGCTGGATGAGGTATGAGGCTATGATCGGAAAGATCAGTGGGTTCTTTAGGTTCGCAACCAGCTAGTAAAAAGGCGAGTACGGCAATACCCAGGACATAGAAATACTTCGATTCTAAATTCATAAATTCGATTCGTTTTAATTAATAAGAAAATTAGAACTAGAAGTTTTGGAGTGGGGTTGAAAATTAGAATGTACTTTCTACATTCAATTTTCAGATTTTAAATATCGGTCATTTATGTGAAAAAAGTGCGCTACTTTAGCTTAATCTCATAGATGTCCCCAATGGATTTTTTAGTACCTTTAAGATTCACTCAACCGGACTTAAGATGACTGCTGGATACTCCTCCACACCACTGGCCAAGAAACTTGGTATCAAATCCGCATTCAAAGTGCTGCTCGTCAACGAACCTGATCACTACCACGACTTGTTCTCCGACTGGCCCGAACTGGTGGAGCACATAGACCAGCCAGAAGTAGAATCCATAGACTTCATCCATATATTTTGTCGAGAAGAAAAAGACCTTAAAGAAGCTGCCAATCAAATCCCCTGGCTTAAGAAAAATGGCACGATGTGGGTGAGTTGGGTCAAGCTTTCGTCCAAGCTCCCCTCTCCTTTCAGGGAAAACCACATCCGTGACTATATGCTGGATGCGGGACTGGTAGATGTAAAAGTAGCCGCCGTAGATGCGGACTGGAGTGGTTTGAAATTTATGTATAGGCTGAGGGATAGATAGGCTATTTGGAATCTTTCTGCTATTAAGCTATCCTTGTGACGCAGCACTTCTGAAAAAAATTAGCCGTAGAATTGTACGGATAATAAATGTTTAAATAAATATATAAAGGATATATCACGCACTAGTGCGTGATATACGGATGTTATAGCCAACTAATTTTCAAATCAAGCACATATGGGAACTTGGGGAACAGGCATTTCTTCCAACGATATTTTTGAAGACGTTAAATATGAGTTCTTTGAGCTATATAATGACGGAAGAGAGCCCGATGATATCTCTCAGCAACTGATCAACTCGAACCAAGACAGCATCAAGAGTAAGGAAGACTCCCATAATTTCTGGTTTGCTCTTGGCCTTTGTCAATGGGAATGTAAATCGCTCAACGCAGAACTTTCAGAACGTATAAGAGATATAATCGAATCAGGAAAGGATATTGAGCTTTGGAAAGAACTAGGTTCAGAAACATCGGAGTTAAGCAAGAGACAAAAGGTTCTAGAGAAATTCCTGTTAAAAATTAGTTCCGAGAAGAAGTCTGCCAAGAAGAGAGTAAAGAAGAAATTCAGAGATTCGTTGTACCAGAAAGGTGACTGTTTAACATACAAACTAGAAAATGGCAACTATGGAGGTGCTTTCGTTCTTGAGTCTGAACAACAAACTGAGTATGGCATGAACCTTATAGCCGTAACAGATATTAACTCTTCTTCAGCACCAACGGCCAAAGATTTCGAACAAGCTAACGTCCTAATTCAAAAAGAAGAGCGCTCACCAAAAAATTACCAAGATCGGGAGATAATCAGCTGGTATTATGCTGAATTTATCAAACATTCTACAACAGAATTTTCTGTAATAGGTTCACTCAAAGTATCCATCAACTACAACTTTGATATTGACTATACTGGAGCTTCCCAATGGGACATGCTACCAGCGGTAATGAATAGAAACGCTGCATTTATCAAGGAAAGAGGTAAACCAAATACCATCCTTAAACTCAAGAAATTACGAAAGAAAAAATGGCTATAACAATCGATGATGTCTGCAGGGCGGTTCGAAGGTAAAGGAAGCCGCAGAGGTTTTGGAAGCTCCGTCGATTCTGCGATGCGCCTCATTGTAAATCAAAAATGTATGAGTCGAATCCCAGATTCGACTATATTCGTGAAGAAACAAAGTACATAACAAACGCCCCACAGCATATCGGGACGTTACCTGTAATTTCTCCCATGAGCATAGATGAACTCGGAAACAAGGAGTTGGAACTCTACCACAGAATTCAACAACTTGAAGGAACGATTGACGAAAAAACTGACAAAGTAGTTTACTTCGGAATATCCAAAGAATATCTGGAAATACATCGTGAGTATTCAATGCTTGCTAAGGACGAACTTGAAGCACTGAAAAGAGGACTCTTTATCATGTGGTATGCGCTAACTGAACCAACTTGGCTAACTGGAATCTGTGAACTTGACCCAGAGGCGGAGGAACGAATTGTCAAACTACTTGACAGACAGATTTCAAAAGATTTACTGGATTATGAACTGGATTGGATGTTAGAATACTATTCTGACTTTGGGTTTGCCTTTGAACGCTTTTCCAACTACGAACATTTTTACAGAAGAACTTCTTCTAAAACTGGTCTTAAATTTCCAGAGTCAATTGATAGAGAAACAATGGCTCTTAGAGGACAAATGGGGGAATATCTCAACTCGCTCAACTTCGAACAATTAAACAACTACAGGTAACAGGCGCTATCTATGGTAAAAACAAGCGTATTGGTCTTTTTTTAATCCAATTTCTCTTGATAAGGGGTTCCTCTTTTTACTACGGCGACTACTCTATGGAGTAGTTTGTTTCTCACTGCATTGAGTGCACTCATTTTACTTTTCCCTTCTTCGGTTTTTCGAAGGTAATATCCTCGAAGTTCTTTGTGACATTTGATGGCATTCATCGCACACATGTGTAGATGAAATTTCAGCTGTTTATTAGCAAAGCTTGAAGTACCAGGGCTGGCATACACACTGGTTCCACTACTGTATTCGAAAGGAGCTACACCGCAATAACAAGCCAGCTTTCGGTTGTCCAACATGCGAGTAAATCCTTCTGTATAAACGATCAGATCCACGGCCAAAACCTTGCCTACACTTTTCACCGAAGTGATCAACTCGTATAAGGCCTTTAAGTGTTTATCTATCTGAATCAATTCGTCCATTTTGGCTTCAACTTTCTCTAAAGATTTTTTTAATCCACTGATAGCTGACCTACTGATTCTTTCGATTTCACGTCCTGCCTTTGGGTCTACTTTGGTCAACTCATCTACAGCAGTTTGCTGACTGTGTAAACTTTTTTGAAGCCTCATTCTGGTTTTCATCAGGTCTTTGAGGCGGTTTAAGGTGGGATGTGAGAGTTTGACCAGTTTGGCATCACGTTGATGATCAAAAGCAAAATTGGCAATTCTTTCAGCATCAATTTTGTCTGACTTACCCCTGATTAGTCCCATGCTTCTTTTGATGTGCAGGGAGGATTCAAGCCAAACTTTGCATCCTCTTTTGAGCAAATACTTGACAATGTTTCTGGTATAGATGCCAGTGTGTTCCATACAGAAAAGGATGTCCTCACCACAGTCATTGCCATATTGTTTAAGCCATCTTTTCATTTTCTGAAAGCCTTCGCTATCATTACTGAACAAGGCATTGTTGCACTTCATCGATGAGCTGTTAATCAAAGCCACATCAATACTCATTTTGCTGATGTCTATACCCACGATATGTGGGTAGAAGATTTGTTTAGGGGTGGTATTTTCCATAATTTCAATATTAAGTTCAAAACCTTGATGTTAGGGCATCTCGACGGGTCGAGATCCCTGAATATCTATCTGAACATTTAACAATGGAAAGCAAGCTCTGAATCGCCCGATAAGTCTGGGTAACTTGGTTAGCGCGTAGTTCTGGCTTGCTTTCTTTTACTATTAAAATTAAGACCTTTATTTCTTGGAATAATTATAGACAGGAAAGCTAAAGGTTACCCACAATAATCTTCATGATGAAAAAAATATCAACTTTGATCTTAGGACTTATCCTAACTCTTTCTCTCAACGCTCAATCGATCAACTCCGAACAGCTTGCTGGAACATGGAAAGTAATTAACGGAACAACTACTTCTGAACTTCCTGCTGAAGTAGGACGAATGATGTTGTTAATGCTTGACGGTTTTGACACTTCAACTTGGTCATTTAACTCTGATGGAACTTTTAATATCAAATTCAAGGAGAACTTGTCACCGATCATGGAAGAAATGAAATTTCTAGACAACAAACTCTGGAAAATTGACGAACCAACTAAGCAAATTAGAATTGGAACTAAGAGCGACAACTACGGCCATCTGGTAATGACCAATCAACTTCAAGGCGACAACCTAAAAGTGGTTTTCAGCGACACTCCGATTTATCTCCTGCTCGAAAAACAATAAAAACTGTGGGTAACAGACGCTGATCGGGCATATGTCTCAGTGCTTTCTGGCTGGTTTTGGTGCAACTCGACCGTGAATCTGCCGCTGAAAATAGACAGTGCTTTCTACAATCTTTTGCTCGTGGGAGTTTTTTATTTGAATTGGCGCAGTGCGAGTCTGATACTTTGAATGCACCAGCAGATTCATTAGTTTAGTACTTTCTGCTAAGTGGTGGGCGCACTCCTGCTAGCTTGGTGTTAGACACAATATTCTGCTTATGAGGATCTTAACTACCTTATCGATATTAGTTTTTCAACTCCTTATTGCTAGAAGTGCTACTAGTCAAATAATAATTTCAAATGAAAAGATAAGCCTAAATGAAATTTTCTTTCGGGCTTATAAGAGTCAAGAAAATCTGATCATTCGCGATTCAGAAATTACCAATCAAATCTTTAATGAATGGAATGGCCTGATAGATTCTGTTATTAGTTCAGGATCGAAAAATCGAAGAGTATTGATCGATTCAATCAGCTTTGATCGAATAGCAAGTAATACCCCAAAAATTCTTATTTCTAATTGCAAATTTGCCGACCACCAATACTCCATAGCCGGACTGGAAATATCTTATCTGAAAATTGAGAGTTCAAATGGAGGATTTTATTTAGATGATTTTTACGGACGCTTAGAAATCCAAACCAATTCAGGAATTGAATGCAGGAATTCATATTTCCTGGGGGCTAATAAGTTCGCAAGTAATTACTTATCATTTCACTCTAACATCATAGTTGGTAATGTAACTTTCGACTTAAGGGATAAAATGAACATGTTCAAGGTGCTGGGGAATTCGTTTTACCTCACCAACGAAAATCCCCTTTCTTTGAAACTAAATACGGAAAGTGATTGGAATAGAACAATAAGTATGGATAGTACAATGTATCCTAAAAGGTTAAATGACCCTATGAACATGCTCTTTGCAGGTATGAACGCTAGCGTTCCTGAATTGTCAATTGAATCCTCTAACGATTCTTTCATTGGTGAGTTTATTTTTGATCAAAATCGGGCATATAAGACAGATTCAACTGAAATTGAGATTTCCTTGCGTGGCATAAAAGCCGAGGATTTCTATTTTAGAGATAACAAGATTAATTGCCGAAGCGAGTTGACTGAAATTATTATAAATAATCGAGCATCAATACTTAATAACCGATTTCTTCAAACGGTTAACTTATCGGGAATGATCTATTCGGAATTCAGTAATGAAATTCCATACGATCAATTCAAAGGGAGAATCATAACCTCAATTGATACTCCCAGCTCAAGTGCTGATGGACTTGGTCAAGGATCAATGACGAATTGGGAAGCCTACTATGGTTACACTGAATTTGAATTAAGCAACTCAACTGGCTTCAATCGACTTTTATTTTCTCATCGACAGTTATATAACATATACAAGGAAAGAGGGGATCTCCGGAGTGCAAATGGTGTATACACCGATATCAAGTCGCTGGAAACGCGAAGAATTAAGCATACATATAAAACCAAAGGAGGCATGAAGAACTTCATTAACTGGAAACTAAATCAACTTCTTCAGAGCTATACCGAATATGGAACAGACCCTGCTAAAGCAATATTGATTTCAATCTATGTTATTCTTTTGTTCAGTTTAGTTTATATGTTTTTTCCTTCAACTTGGGACGATTTTGATCGGTCCAAAATGTTGACAGAACTCAGAGATGGGAAAGCTCTCAGGTTTCTCAGAAATATCCTATTGATCATTGTCAACTCTATGGTTCTCAGCCTAAACGCTTTTGTCACACTTGGTTTTGGCAGTATTCCAACTAAGGGAACTCCTAAGTATATTACAATTGTTCAAGGGTTTATCGGTTGGTTTTTACTAGGAATTTTCAGCGTGGCTCTTATCAACCAGGTACTTTTCTAGCGATAAAGTGTCTAACAGACGTTATATTCCATTAGGCCAGTCGCAAAGGGTCATGGGAATGACACGATTCGTTAAATTTGTTACGTGGAGAATCTAAAGGAACATCTGAACACCATTGCTGGTCGACTAACTCCTGACTCAACTCTTGAGGACGTGTACGAACAACTGGCTTTGCTCGCTGACATTGAAAAATCAGAATACAGATATTTAGTGGCCTGGAGTTACAAGATCGACTCTCGAAGAAAAGAATAACTATCTCTCGAATCTTTCATACTGCGCAGAACCCGAACAAACTGAAAGGAATATAACAAGCGATATAGCATTCGTTTTATTTATAGGTAATTTGTTTTAGAATTGAACATGAGACACCTCCATTTGCTTTCTATAATCCTTCTTCTGTCTTGTGGCAAAGCCGAAGAACCTATTCCATTGGGCAAACTAAATCTTGACATAGAACTTCTTACTCCTGAGAATTATTACACCCATTACAATGTTCTTGGAGCGTATCAGGAAGGTGTTGAATTTGATGAAAGCAATTACATATCGCTATTAATTAAGGTTAACGAAGCAGGATCTTATGCTCTTACTACCCGAGAGAATAATGGTTTTAAGTTTGTAAGCCAGGGCGTTTTAGAAGTAGGAGACACCACAATTATTTTGCAAGCCGTGGGCACACCAATAAGTACGGGAATTACCTCTTTCGAAATAACTACTAAGCATCCAGATGAAATAAAGGAATATAATGTAAATGTAATTCCCAAATTATCAGAAGAGGTCATGTATGCCACTGTACAATTTGAAGAAGATGGAGATTATTCCACTATAGCTCAAAGGGCTAGCGGAGAAACTTTGTGGCAAATGGATGGATACTCCACTTATGGAGCCATTAATAATGGCAATATTTATTTATCCAATTCAAATGCGCTCATCTGTGCCAACACATTGACAGGAAGTCTGGTATGGTCAAGAGAAGATTTGGCGGATTTGCACAGCTTGAGTTATAATGAAGGCAATGTATTTGCTTTAGGTAAAGCAGGTGATTGCTATGCCTTAAATGCAAATACAGGGGAAATAATTTGGAACTATACATCCCAAGATAGGTTGTTCCCTCAAAGTGCACCCCTGTCTGATAATGATTTGGTTTTTATTGAAGATAGTGATACCATACGTGCATTGGGCATCCACAGTGGCACTACTGAATGGAAAGTCCCATTCTCGGATATGACTGGAACGCCAGTTATGCAAGGGGACACGCTCATTGTTGGGAGTCAGGGAGTAGTGACGAGCATTGATATTAAAAGCGGAAAAATAATTTGGACAACAAACAAATATTGTGACAGTGATTTGCTCTTGGCAAATAATTTGGTCTATTATAACAGTAGATATTCAGATTTAAGATCAATAAAAATTTCTACAGGAGAGCAGATATCTTCTAATTTCATAGACTATGGTTTAATGTATGCTCCTTCTAAGTGGTACGATTGCATTATTTCTTATGATGGACACTGGAGTACGCTTGCCGGGTCAAATTCCTGTACATACAAAAGGTTTCCTCACGACTACTTTATAGCATGTCCAGTAGTTATTCATGACGACGTAATTTATGCAGCAGGCAGTAATAGTTTACTCTATTTTGTCCCTTATAGTGGTGATTTAATCAGTCGTTTATCCAATGATGATACTGGTCTATATTATAGTGAAATCGTGGCCATTCAGAGCACTGTCACAGGTATAGTTTCATATCCAACACAAAGCGCCATGGATTAACATTTTCATGAAAGAACTTGAAGAAAGCGTTTCGCAAACGCCATAGTCCATGCCTGTCCGCTACTCCACCTCCCAAAGCTTCGCTGTCCGGTCACTGGAGCCTGTGAGTACTTTACGCCCGTCAGGGGTGAAGGCCACATCATTGATTTGGCCTTTGTGCTTGGTGTAGCGACGAAGTTCCTTGCCATTGAGTGTCCAAAGAATGGCCGTGTGATCTGCGGATGCAGTAACTACTTTTTTACCATCTGGTGAAAAAGCCACAGCGTTGACAGGCTTGGTGTGACCTATTAACTTTAAATTTTTACGGTCTTTCAGTCGCCAGATTCTGGCTGTTTTGTCCTTGGAACCAGTAATAATAAATTTACCATCTGGAGAAAAAGCCACTGCAGTCACCCAGTGGATATGTCCCTTGAATTCTGCTACCATGTTGCCTTTCAAATCCCACATACGCGCGGTGTGGTCATTGGAAGCCGTAAGGATATGCTTGCCATCTGGAGAGAAAGTCACGGCATTGATCCATTCGTTGTGACCCACAAAGGACTGAATGAAAGTACCGTCTAATTTGTACAATCTGGCCGTTTTGTCGAACGAGGCTGTAACCACATATTCGCCATCAGGTGAAAAGGCCACATCACTCACATGGAAAGTATGCCCCGTAAACTCTCCAATCATCTTACCATTTACATCATAGAGTTTGGCAGTCTTGTCCCAAGAGCCAGTAGCCATGCGATTGCCATTGGGTGAGAAAGCTACCGAAGTCAGCCAATCCGTATGCCCTTTCAGTTCTTCAATCAGGTTTCCTTGCATATCCCAGAGCCAGGCCGTATTGTCCCAGCCTTTGGTCAGGATTCGGCGTCCATTGGGAGCCACTGCCACACTAAGTACTTCTTTGGGAGCGGAAAAGGACGCAAGCAAATAAGTTTTTTCTATGGGTTTGGCTTTGGCTACCACTTTTGGTTTTGTCCTTTCGGCAATGATGCGCTCGGCCTCATTGGCAAATTTTCCATTGGGTGAAAGTCTCAAGTAGACTTTGTAGCTCACTACTGTGTTTTCTTCACTAGCCTCCTGCCAGGCCGCCTCGTCTTTGAGCTCTGCAATGCGCGCAAATGCGGCATCTTTGTAGGTTCCTTTCGGATTTTCTTGAATGTATGCTTCTAGCACTTCCGCTGAGTTGGCAATCAGCGCTTTCTCCCAACTTTCAGCTTCGTGCAAACTGTCTATTTTGAATTTCGCGGTACGAATGAATTTCCCTTCAGGGTAAAACTGAAGATATTCCTGATAGCCAATACTCTCATTTGCGGTCAGGTATTTTCCCCAGTCTCTGGCTTCCTGTGTTTTATTTCTGTGCTGAATAGACAAAATAAATGTCGTCCAGACCACTACAAGCATAAGAGAAACGAAGGTCACTAAATTTCTAAATAATTTATCAGTCGTACGCTTTGGAGGGTGGCCTATGAGATCATAGATATCTCCCAGCAAGATCCGAATGCTCTTATCTGCAGCATCACCTTTCCAATGGGAAAGATTCGTATAGGCTTCAGTAGGTAGGGTCTGCTCGTTTTGTACCTCATCATAGACCAGCGACACGAGATTCTTTTTTTTGAGTCCCAGCTGGGCTTGTTCCAAAATGGAAGAATTATTTATCGCTCCTGGTGACCAAAGGACAATAATGCAATGTGCATTTTTTAAGGCGCTTTCAATTTGGGCATCAAAATGTTCATCGTCAGCAATAGCAGACTCCCACCAGACCGACCAGCCAAACTCATCAAGCACTTCCGCGAGTTGTCTGGCTCTGCGTTTGTCTTCCGGGATATAGCTAATGAATATTTCGCTCAAAGTTCAGAAGTTGGATTCAATAATTGAATATAAAGATTAATTAGGATAATTACTGGGCAATTTAGCACCTGAGGCTAAAACAAGTAAATATAATGGCTTATCTTTTCAATAGATTAAATCAATATTTCATCTCTACTTATGCGCCATTCTATTCTTGTTTGTCTACTTGCCTTATTGTATTCTCAATGTACCCAGGAGGTGATTAGATGCAAAATAGAAACCACTCTGGGCGATATTGAGGTGGAATTGTATCCAGAAAAAGCGCCTACAACTGTGGCTAATTTTCTAAACTATACAGATGCTGGCTTGTACACCAACTCAAGTTTCTTCAGAGCTTGCACTCCAGCCAATGAGGCAGACAGGGCAATACAAATAGAAGTGATACAAGGTGGTAATGTGCCAGAAGAGAAGGAAATGGAGCCTATCCAAATAGAAACCACCAAGCAAACAGGCCTTCTCCATCAGCATGGTACATTGTCAATGGCGCGTGACAAGCCCAACTCGGCTACTTGCAGCTTCTTCATCTGCTTGGGTGACCAGCCCTCATTAGATTTTGGTGGAGCCAGAAATCCAGATGGTTTTGGATTTGCAGCCTTTGGACGGGTGACTCAGGGTATGGAGGTGGTGCTGGAAATTCAGAAGCAAAAGGAAGAGGGGCAGTATTTTATTGAGCCTGTGCCTATCCTCAGGATAGTTCGGATTAATGAATAAAAGACAACTTTTACTGCTTCTGTAAAAATTTCTGATAGCGCACCCAAGCTTATTCTTTCTCCTTGCTGGTATGACGTTACTCTTCAGTAAAGAGCTCTGAAAAATATTTAGCGCTAGGCCTACTTCATTAAATAATGAATGTCAGATTGGGCTTTGATTTGGTTTGCGGCAAATTCTGGGGTGATGTCCCTTTGAGGATTGCCAAGCATTTCATAACCCACCATAAATTTTTTGACTGTAGCGGATCGCAACAAAGGTGGGTAGAAAGTCATGTGCCATTGCCATTCTTCATGAGGATTTCCATCGTAAGGCGCTTGATGAATACCTGCAGAATAAGGAAAAGAGGTTTCAAACAGATTATCATATTTGATAGTCAAAAAGCGATAAGCTTCCGCCAAGGCGAACCGTTCCTCCTCATTCATTTCAGTAATTCGAGCCATTTTTCTTTTAGGAATAATCATAGCCTCATAGGGCCAAACTGCCCAAAACGGCACCAATACAATCATGT
This sequence comes from Reichenbachiella faecimaris, assembly GCF_900176375.1. GTDB lineage: Bacteria > Bacteroidota > Bacteroidia > Cytophagales > Cyclobacteriaceae > Reichenbachiella > Reichenbachiella faecimaris. Next base: position 1,507,061 of record NZ_FWYF01000001.1, read on the forward strand.
GATCATTTTCAAAAATGACTCTTTCAGGTTTTTCCTGTTCTTGTGCTAAATAGTCCAACAATAGATCACCTCCTGTCTCTTTATGATAAGCCAGCTGCTGGGTTTGCTTTTTAGCTGGCTCTACAGGTACAGATTCTTGTGCCCAGATTTGACCATGTGGATGAGGATTCGAACATCCCATCACGGCACCTTTGTTTTCAAAAATCTGAATGTGATTGATATAGTCTAATGCGCCTATTTCGTGACATTGATCTACCCATAAGTCCACAACCAACTTGACCTGATGAGTTTCCATTTCTGGAATGGTCAAATCATGTCGGGGAGAAAAGCAGATCACCTTGCAAACACCACGTTCGCTTTTTGATTGCAACAATCCATTTTCTTCTCCGCCAGATGGAATGTCTGATTGCAGAGCCGCAAAATCATTAGTGAAAGCATACACCTCCTTGTAGTCCAGGTTCTTCTCTCCTCCTATTCGCTCGTTGGTAGGACAGAGGTAGCATTTTTCGTCGTAGGCTGGTCTTCTATCTACCGACAGTTTTTCTATCTGCCCCTGCCAAGGACGCTTAGAGCGATGAGGTGAAACTTGTACCCATTCACCTGTCAGTATATTCAATCGTCTGTGCGAATGATCATTTGCATTAAACTCCTTCATTAATTTCTTGTTTGCAAACCCCAACTCCGTCAGCTATTGCCACGCGGTAGACTTTGGTGTTTATTCCTAATGCTTCTTGATAACCTTTTGTAACCTCTTCAATGACTTGATCTACCTTATCCTTTTGTATCAAGTTGACGGTGCATCCGCCAAAGCCTCCACCCATCATTCGGCCACCAATATGTCCATCACAAGCCGAGGCTATTTCAATGAGCGTATCCAATTCTTTGCAGCTCACCTCATATTCCCTACTCAGCCCAGCATGAGTTTCAAGCATGATCTGTCCTACTTTTGTTATATCTCCTGCCTTCAATGCCTCACATACGGCTTGTACCCTAATATTTTCTTCTATCACGTACTTGCATCTGTGATAAACCACTTCTTCCATTTCAGCTTGCGCTTGAGCCAAATCTTCCAATGTAGCATCCCGAAGTGAACTGACTTTTGAATTGACAGCTTGAATAATTTTAACACCCTCTTCACACTGATTTCTGCGAATGTTGTACTGAGAATCAGCCAGATTATGTTTGACGTTAGAATCGAACAGCACCAATTCATAGTCTTTGAAATCTGCAGGATAGTAGTCATACTCAAGACTTCTACAGTCCAATTTTACTACCTGATTATTTTGCCCCATACAACTGGCAAATTGATCCATGATGCCGCATTTGACACCAGCAAACTTATGTTCAGCGGCTTGCCCCATTTTGGCCAATGCCACTTTATCAACTTTCAGTTTGAATAGTTCGCTCAGTGCTTGTCCAAAACCACATTCCAATGCAGCCGAAGAGGATAATCCTGACCCCATTGGGATGTCACTAGTAAACATGAGATTGAAGCCCTCTAGCTTATGTCCGGCCAACTGAAACTGATCTATGACACCTAAAAAGTAATTGACCCAACCCTGATCCACAGGAACAAGCGCATCATGCATACCCAAGCTATAAGATTCATCCAGGTCAACAGAAATAAGCTTTGAGCGACTGGTTCCGCTCCTTTGGATGAATACAAAGACCGAAAGGTCTATGGCAGCAGGTAGGACAAACCCGTCATTGTAATCTGTATGTTCTCCAATGATATTGATTCTGCCCGGAGCACGAACCACTATGGGCTCATTACCAAATATTTCCTCAAATGTGTTTTTAACGTCGTTCCTGTTACGTCCCATTCATTGCTTAATTTATAAACGTAAATTTAACGTTTATAAATTAAATTGCAACCGTATGATGTACAATTATCAATTAAGATATTAATTTAGCCCTAAACCAAACGCTTATGACTGACGAGAGTACTTCAACATATATTGTGGCTCAGCCCATTCTGGTAGCCGTTGATAATGTAATTTTTGGATTTGACGGTGAGGAAGAGAAACTCAAGGTACTCTTGTTCAAAAGGAAGGTGGAGCCCTTTGCCGGACAATGGTCATTGGTAGGAAGCTTTGTCCAGCCGAATGAGTCTGCTGTGGTGGCGGCCTCTAGAATCCTGACCGAATTTACAGGATTAGAAAGTGTCTTTTTGGAGCAGTTGCATTGTTACAGCAGTGTGGATCGTGATCCTGGAGATCGTGTAATTTCTATTGCCTATTACAGCCTTATACAATTAGAGACTTATAGAAAAAAGCTCGTAGAAGAGCATGAGGCTGCCTGGTTTGAGCTCCATGAAATTCCAGATTTGGTAATCGATCACAAACAAATGGTTGCTGATGCCTTAGTCAAACTACAAGACAATGCACGAAGAAGACCAGTAGGTTTCAATCTGCTTCCTCCAAAATTCACCTTGCCTCAGCTGTTTAAACTGTACCAAGAAATCTATCAGAAAGAAATAGATGATAGAAATTTTCGAAAAAAAATATTAGCAACTGACCTTCTTGAAAAGCTGGACACAAAAGATAAGACAACGTCTAAAAAGGGCGCTTTTCACTATCAGTTCAATAAAACAAAGTATCAACAGCTAGAGACTGATGGGTACGATATTCTCTTTCACTAAAGCCAACTTCTGCGCCCTACACCACTCTGTTCACAACTGCAAGTAGATCTTCTGAAGTAAAAGGCTTAACTATATATTCAGACGCGCCGAGTTCAATACCTTCATTAATGACTGATTGCTGACCTACAGCACTCACCATAATCACTTTGGAAGATATACCCTGATCCTTGAATACTTTAAGGATATCCGTCCCGATCATATCTGGAAGGATATTATCCAGGGTAATCAAATCTGGAGATAACTCCATCGCCAAATCTATGGCAGTTTCACCATTTGCGGCTTCTCCCACGATCTCATATCCTTCTGATTTTAATGTATCTTTGATCAATGTACGCATGTACATAGAATCATCTACTATTAATACTTTTTTGCTCATCTGTGTATTTTTAAATTTTCTTCTTTTTATAAATTCTTGTTTTCACGTCAAACACCTCGAACAACGCTTTTCCACTGTCGGGCATAATATCATAGTAGCCTATGATTAAAAAGCCATCATCATTTAGACTTTTATGAAAAAGTTCCAGCACCTGAAGTTTCAATTTTTCATCAAAATAGATCATCACATTCCGACAAAAAATAATATCATGTTTGGTAGTCATACCGTCATGAACCAGATTGTGCCTATCGAAAGTGACATGGCTCTGGTAGGCGGGTTTTATCGTGGCGTGTGTTTCATTAAAATTGAAAAAATCAGCCATTTTTTTATTTGGATAAAACGCTAGAAATGGCTTCATGTATTGCTCTAGAATAATTAAGGAGTAATCTCCTGCCCTGGCCTTTTTCAAAGCTCTATCGCTTAAATCAGTAGCCAGTGCCCGTGTTTTTTGTAGCATTCCTTTTTCTTCAAGAACAATCGCCATTGTGTATACTTCCTCTCCCGTAGAACAGCCAGCATGCCAGACATTAAGTCTCGGCCTTGATTTATAATGATCCAGGATTTTGTCCTTGATTACAATCCAGGCATCTGGGTTTCTGAATAGTTCTGTCAGATTAACCAAAAGGTCATCAATCCCCTTTTCAAAAAATTCTTTGTCCTTGATGATTTTTGCCCATAATTCGAGCATAGAAGACATTTTATGCTTCATCATCAGACGAACAATACTCCTCTTCAAGGACTTTTTTTCATAGTTAGTGAAATCCAGTCCATACCTATTTTTCAAGGCTTGCATCAACGCATCTAGTTCTTCGTCTGATATGCTATCTATCACGTTGACTGTGGTTTATATACCATTTATCTGCAGATTATGTTAATTCTTTGGCTAATACGTTTTCCGCTTTGCTTTTAACCTTGTCAAGAAAATTTTCTTGAAGCAGCCAAACAAATTCGGGTTGCACTTCTAATTCTGGAATACCGAAAGTGGCTCGAAACTCAACAGTAGAATCGTAAACTTCTGACTCCGCTTTGATGTATTTATTGACCTCATCAGCTTGCATGACATGAAGTGATGGTACATTCCCATATATTTCAAGTTCAAGAAAATTAGCCAACTGAGTGACCACAGCACCTGCTACCATGTTGTCTATCTCGGTCAGAAACTCTAATTTCATTAATCTGGTCTCAGGATTATTGTTCATCAAAACCTCCTCAGGCAGCCCTGCATTTTGTATTTTTTGAACTTCGTGTTCAGAAAAAATCAGATGACAAAAACCCTTTAGATCCCCAACCAGTTCAGTTTTCAATAGGTGTGTTTTTCCCTCAGCTTTTGTACAATACTGTGGCGCACTGCCCAGATGTTCAAAAGACGATGCTATGTCTTTTAGGGAAGCGTCCGTACCAAGTATATTCTTAAAAGCCAATGCGGCTTTTGAAAGTCCAAACTTGAGTAATTTTTCGGTAGCGCTGTTTTCCCTCTCTGTTAAATTATTAAACATAGTAAATGAGTTTATATCTGATTTTCCGTTTCTACTGTTTTTTGGGCTAATGTTTTGAACATCAAATCTGAGATGGTCGTCACATCAATTACTAAGCAAACCTTACCATTACCCAAAATGGTAGTACCACTTAATAGCTTTGTTTTTTCCAGTGGCCGAACCATGGACTTTTCAATTATTTCCTTTTGCTGAAGTAGACGATCTACTACCACTCCTAGCAATCTGCCTGCATAGGAAAGTACTATGACATCCAATTTCGTCTCTTCTTCTAGTTCTTCAAAAGAGCGATGAAGCACGCCCTCTTTTTGACAGTCCGCCAGATTCTCCAAGGTGACAATATCTTTCAAAAAGATGATCGGGATGGTTTGGTCCAGGTATTGTGCCATGAGTCCATCTGTGATTCTGTGTATTTCGCTCTTTGATAATGAAATCACGGCTTCAGTATAAGAAAGCGCCACGGCATATTCTTGCTCGTCCAGTTCAAATAACAAGGCACCTTTGAGCGCCATTGATGAGGGTAGGTTCAACTTAATGGTAGTGCCCATGCCCACTTCAGTTTCCACATTGATTTGTCCCCCTATAGATTCAGCAGCCTTTTTCACTACGTCCATTCCTACACCACGGCCTGATATCTCAGTAATTTTTTCTGCATTAGAAAAGCCTGGTTCGAAGATGTACATGATCACTTCCTGATCAGACAGCTGCTGTGCAAGCTCCTTGCTAGCCAGGCCTTTTTCTACAATCTTTCTTCGAATTATACTAGCGTCGATTCCATTTCCATCATCTGCCACCTCGATCACCACATTATCTTTTTCGTAGTGCGCACTGAGAATGATGGTTCCTTTGTCAGGCTTCCCTTTAGATCTTCTTGCTTCACTTTTTTCGATCCCATGACTCACAGCATTTCTTACCAAGTGGATCATGGCATCACTCATGATTTTGAGAATATTTCTGTCTATCTCACATTCTGTTCCCTGAAGCACCAAGCTCACATTTTTGTTTTCTATAGAAGCTACATCTCTTACTATTCGATGAAATTTGTTAAACAAAAATCCGACAGTTACCATACGAGCGTTCATCACCCCATATTGCAAGTCTGATGTAATGCGTTGTAAACCCTCAAATTCTGACGTTCGCTTACCATCCACACTATTTAAAGTAATCAATCGATCTCTCTCTATTATCAATTGGCCAACCATGGTCATGAGTTCATCCATTTTCTTGACAGGGATCTGAATAACATCCGTAAATGTAATTTCAGACTTCATGGCCTGAGGGTTTTTGCTCGTATCTCCAGTGGGAACTAATAATGCTTCTTGCGTTAGATCTTCCTCTTCATCCAACTGCTCTTCTCTGACTGGTGTGGTCAGTTCACTTTTTGGCTCAGCAGGTGAATCATTTGGCTGAGCACCTTTTATTTCTGCTACTTTTGTATGCTTTTCTAGCAGTACGAAAAGTTTGGTCTTGATACCAAGATAAGAAACTCTTTCGCCACTTTTTAACGCATCTATGAGTGCACCTAATTTGTCATTCGCCTTGAACAGACTATCAAAAAGATCTTTGTTGAGCGCCATGGTTCCTTGCTGCACGGATCCCATCACATCCTCCATCACGTGCGTCAGTGCTGCAACATCATCAAACCCCATTCCCATTGCATTTCCCTTGAGGGTATGCACAATTCGAAATATTGAATTGATGGCATTGAAATCTGTATGATCGTTTTCCAGATCAGTAAACAGGCGGTTTAGTTCCTCGAAATTTTCCAGCGCCTCAGCATGAAAGAGCTCTTTATATTCTTCTTCTTTGGACTTCAACTTTCTCTTTTTTTATAAACTATTGACTATAAAACTTCCGATTTCTTTAATATCAATTGACTTATCAATTGCACCACATTGCACTGCTGCCTTGGGCATTCCATAGATAATGCTCGACTTTTCATTTTGTGCAATTGTGTAACCTCCAGCCGCTTTAATGGCCTTCATTCCTTCTACTCCATCCTTACCCATTCCTGTCAATATCACGCCCAGTGTTCTGGCACCATGTACCTTTGCTGCAGATAGCATGATTGAATTGATGGATGGATTGTTATATTCTTTAAACTGCTCGTCTGTAAAAGCTATTTTGGACTTCTTACCTTTTTCAATCAAAACCATATTGCCTGATCCTGGAGCGATGATCACATGACCAGCCGTAAGTTCCATTCCTTTGGCTCCTACCAGGACATTGAGCGGACTCAACTTGTTCAATCGTTTTACGAATGGTGCAATAAAGTTGGTGGGCATGTGTTGACCTATTACGACTGGTACATTGAGGTTGGAAGGCAATGACACGATAATTTCTTCTAATGCACTTGGTCCTCCAGTAGAGGCTCCAATGACAACCAAATCATATTTACTCTTTTCGTCAAAAGTATGCTGATTGGTATTTTTACTGTTAGGCTTCACAGCCATTGGTTTGGCCCTTGTCACACTTCTGATTTTCTGAATCAATTCCGTCTCGATCAAACGCATTTTTGCATTACCTCTTGAAGGTTTATTCAAATAATCTACGGCTCCCTCCTGAAGTGCATCGAAGATAGGCTGAAGGTTGGTGTTGCCCACAGAGCTCAAAATCAAAATGGGTAAGGGACACTCTTTCATGATGTGCTTGACGGCATATATCCCGTCATATTCTCCCATATTCATGTCCAGAAGCAAGACATCAGGCTTTAGCTCCTTGACCTTATTCACCGCGTCTTTGCCATCCACAGCAGCTCCTACTACTTGCATGCCTTCATTTTCAGATAAAATATCTGAAATCAAAAGGCGCATGAAGCCTGAATCGTCCGCTATGAGTACTCTGGTATCTTTCATATTAGTTGCCGTCTTCTACAGACTCAGCTATTACTCTTATTTCGTCACTTTCTATTAATTCTATGATGTCGAGCAAAATGATCATTCCTTCCTCTTGTTTGATCAGACCTTTGATGAAAGTCTCATCCAATACCGTGTTACTCATAATGCCAGATGAACTCTCTATGATATCTCCTGGTACCTTGAGGGTGGTAGGCACTTCACTTACTAAAATACCTGCCTTAAATCGTTCATTTTTGATCACCAACGTGAATGTTTTCTCAGATATTTCTTCTGACTTGAACAATTCAAACTTCTCCTCAAGATCCATGATCACCATTACTGCCCCTCTAATATTGGCCACTCCTTTCATGAATTTTGGAGCACGTGGTAATTTGGAGACTTGTGGTGCGGGTACTATTTCCTTTACTTTATCTATTTCGAGTGCATACCTCTCTCCTCCCAATTTGAACACAATAAGCTGAACACTTTTTCCTCGTAATTTCAAAATATCCTGATCGTATTTAGCCTTCAGTCTATTTCGTTCCTCCATTTCTTCCTTTGTAAGAAAGTTGGCAGGAAGAACCCTTTTGGCTTTGGCCAGTTGTGGGTTTTCCTTGATATTTCCTACCACCTCAGAAGCAACTTCTATTTTTTCGATCTTGTGCTCCACTGCTGGACTTTTGGCTTTTTTCTCTGCTGTCTTTTTAGCTTTTGGTGCAACTTTTTTGGCTGGCGTAGTCGCTGGTTTCTTCTTAGCCTTCACAGTCTTTTCCTCCTTCTTTGGTTTTGAAGGGATCAACTTATCTTTCTTTACATTCTTACCTAAAGCCATCAACTCAAAATTTTAATCTTATTTCGCTTTTAATATTTCGTCGGCAAAAGCCATATAATCCTTTGCTCCATTAGAAGTTGGCGCATAGCTAATCAAGCTCTCTCCAAAAGATGGAGCCTCACTCGCCCGCACATTAGTCCTAATTCTGGAGTTAAAGATTTTGAAACTATAATTCTCTTCTATATGCTCAAAAATCTCTCTGCTCAATTTCCTTCTGCTGTCTACCATTACTGGTAGCAACCCCATGATTTGCAATTCTTCATTCAGCACTTCTTTGATCTGATCAATGGTTCTAATAATCTGATCTAGTCCCTGCAGACTCAGTACCTCCATTTGCAATGGCACAATCACGCGACTTGCCGCATTTAGTGCATTGATTGTCAACAAAGACAAGGAAGGCGGACAGTCAATCAAGATATAATCATAGCCCTTCACGTTAGCCAACACCTTTTTGAGAATGGATTCTCTGGCCAACTCACCCGCTATGTTGATTTCCACATCTGCAAGGTCTATTTCTGCAGGAGCTACATCCAATCCTTCCCTTGAAATCAGAATATCCTGAAAATCGACCTCTCCTAATATCACCTGGCCAATGGATTTTTCAATCTCTAAAATGCCAAGTGAATAGCTCATATTGCCTTGAGCATCCAAATCCACAAGCAATACCTTTTTTCCTTTTTTAGCTAAAGCGCATCCAAGATTCACCGTGGTGGTGGTCTTACCTGTCCCGCCTTTTTGATTCACTATGGCAATAACTTTAGTCATTCAACTGATTCGTTTTTCGTGATAAAACAAACTTACTTATCCCACTTTTTAAGTCTTCTGCCACCTTGGCCAGCTGCTGTGATTTTTCTGTATATCCCATCATGCCAGATGACAGCTCCGTAGCTGAACTTGCCACTTGCTCTGTACCAGCTGCTGTTTCTTCTGCAATCACTACTACATTTTCAGTAATGGCTACCACAGCATTGATGTCCTTTACCTGAAGTTTGGTGGCTTCCAGTATTTCCTGTGAGTGTCGGAAAGTTCTGTCCGAAGTGTCAGATATTTCTTTAAATACCTCTGATGCTTCTTTTGAAGCCTGCTCTCCATTTTTCACACTCTCACTCATGATTCCGATTACCTTGGCGGCTTCGGTCGTGTCGGTCTGTACGTCATTCACAAGCTTTTCAATCTCCTTAGCAGAGTTTCTGGAATCTTCTGCTAATTTTCTGATTTCTTCTGCTACTACAGCAAATCCGCGGCCCGCGTCTCCAGCCTGTGCGGCCTCTATGGCGGCATTCAATGCCAATAAGTTCGTTTGAGAAGCGATTTCAGTGATCACACTCAATACTCTGGTGATTTCGGCTGATCGCTCTGTGAGCACCTGAATGGATTGATGTGTCTTAGCAGAGTACTCAGAAATATCTACCATATTGAAAACTACCTTGTTTACCATGCCCATACCCTTTTCGCTACTTGCTACTCCAAGTTTGGCGGCTTCATTGATGGTCTCTGCTCGTTCGCCCATCTCGTTGGATGATTTCAAAATTCCTTCTACCAAGTTTGATGACTCGTCGACTTTGGTTACCTGCATTTGTGCCCCATTGCTCATCTCAGAAATAGCAGATGCGATCTCTTTGGTATTAGTATTCATCTCTTCGCTCACCACACTCATTTCGGCAGATGATTCATCCACAAAATTCGCATTCTTTGAGATGCTTTGTAATAAGTCAGTTAAGCTGTCAAGCGCCTTATTCAGATTGCTTGAAAGCCTGGCCATGTCTCCATTGGCATGCTCACTAAATCGCTGGGTCAGATCTCCTTCTGCCATGGCATTGACTATGGCGTTCACAGCCATCACAGGTGTGGCCACAGACTGCAAGAGATTATTCACTGATTCACTCAAGTCCTTCCACCCTCCATGTTTTCCGTCTGTTTGAATTCGTGCGGCAAGATTACCAGCTGTACCTGCCTCCTCGACTACTCCTTTCACGTCGTCCAACACGTTTTTCAAATTGTTTCGCATCTTTAGCAGTGAATGGCCAAGCACATCTTGCTCACTTGAAACTTGAAAATCAGAGTCCAGATTACCCTCTCCAATTTCTTTGGAAAACGTTGCCTTTTTGCTCAACTCATCTACTAGGACATTTACTGAACTTGCCATCTCACCCAATTCGTCAGTGGAGTTGATAACTAATTTTTTGTTTTGATCCAGCTCGCCATGTGCTAAATCCTTTAATAAGTCATTTGACTGTTCAATGGATGAAATTATTTGGTTAGCAATCCTCCAAATTACAATTGAAAGTAAAGCCAAACCAACAAGTCCTACGATGATAGATATTCGAAAGGTCGCATTGAATGACTTGGTGATTTCAGAAACAGGCACCACCATCCCTACTGCCCAGGGCGTAGTGGACCTCCCAACAGGAATTGGTGCAATTGACACATAGACCTCCTCACTGTAAGTGGAATCGAAACTATTGAATGACGCGAAAGAGCCTGTTCGTATGGCTTCTTTCATATCAAGATCTCCGTTTAATCCCAGCGTATCCACCAGATGACTCCGTATCTCTTTATTTGGATGCGCCACAATGGCTCCATTGTTTGATACTAGAAATGCGTACCCTCTATCAAAATCATCAAACATGGTCATGTTTTCATAATCCTCAAGAGAAAGGTCAGAGCCAATCAATCCTGCAAACTTACCATTGATGAGAATGGATGCATTCTGCGAAATTCCAAGCACTTGAGTCTTTATTCCTCTGTCGTAATTATCATAGAAATACGGCTCTGTAATTCCTTCATCCTTACTTACTTTATGACGGTAATAGATTCCGTTGAGATCATCTCCTTCCAGATTGACAAAGTCGATGTTTTCGAGTAACTCACCATCTTTGAAGTAGTAGGTGAATCGTTGTCGGCCGTGCGACTCCGTCCATGCTGGATCAATGGTCTCAAGCTCCCAGCTCAACCAAGTACCATCATAATCAGGGTAGCTCTCCAGCACATTCACCAAAAGTTCTTTTTGTAATTGTTCTCTTTGCTCTTTTGGCATGAAGGCATAACTTTTAATTATGTCGGCCATGGATCGTGAAACGGCAACCCCTTCGTCTAGCTTTGCCTTGATATCATTTGCTTTTTGTAGCGCCAGGGAGTTGGCTAATTTTTTAGCCTCAACAATTGCATTTTGTCTTAAGGTAATACTCACATAGCTGAACGTAACCACATATATAACAAGGGAAATCCCCAATATGAAGAGCATCATTTTTTTCCTTATGGCAATCTTTTTAAACATTTAAGTTTGTATTAACTGTTTGATAAAATAAATTTCTTTAACCTTTCCTTGAGCTGATTCGCTACATCAGCCAATTTTTGAGATTTCTCAGTATATCCTGTCATCCCAGAGGAAAGCTCTGTGGCAGAACTGGCTACCTGCTCGGTTCCTGCAGCTGTCTCCTCTGCGATCACTACTACATTCTCAGTGATTGTCACCACTGCATTTATGTCTTTGACCTGAAGTTTAGTCGCCTGAAGTATTTCTTGAGAATGGCTGAATGTTTTGTCTGATGTCTCTGCAATTTCCTTAAAAACCTCAGATGCCTCTTTGGAAGCTTGCTCGCCATTCTTCACGCTACTTCCCATGATCTGAATCACTTTGGCTGCTTCTTTGGTATCTGTCTGCACATCATTTACCAGCTTTTCTATCTCCTTAGCCGAATTTCTTGAGTCCTCTGCGAGCTTGCGAATTTCTTCCGCCACTACTGCAAATCCACGACCTGCATCACCTGCCTGAGCAGCTTCAATGGCTGCATTGAGGGCTAACAAATTTGTCTGTGACGCGATTTCGGTAATGACTCCAAGTACCCGTGTAATCTCAGCTGACCTTTCTGTCAGTATGTTTATCGAGTCTTGTGTTTTGGTTGAATATTCTGAAATATCAACCATATTGAACACTACTTTATTGACCATTTCCAAGCCTTTTTCGCTACTACTCACTCCGCGTTTGGCAGCTTCATTGATAGTCTCGGCCCTTTCACCCATTTCATTTGATGACTTAAGTATTCCCTCTACCAGATTGGAAGATTCATCTACCTTACTCACTTGGGTTTGCGCGCCATTGCTCATTTCTGAAATGGCTGATGCTATTTCTCTGGTATTGGTATTCATCTCCTCACTTACTACTCTCATTTCAGCAGAAGATTCATCTATTACGTCTGCATTTTCTGCAATGCTCTGCAATAGTTCATTTAAGTTATTAAGCGCCTTATTTAAGTTGTTGGAAAGTCGAGCCAAATCCCCATGAGCTTCAGTCGAGAATCTTTGGGACAAATCTCCCTCTGCCATAGCGTTGACAATAGAATTGACTGCCATTACAGGCAAAGAGACAGAATTAAGAAGATTGTTAACTGCCTCACTAAGGTCTTTCCAACCACCCTGCTTACCTGCAGTTTCTATTCTGGCACTTAGATCTCCTTCATCTCCTGCCTTGCTCACCACGCTCTTCGTCTCGTCGAGTACATTTTTTAGATTATCTCTCATTTTGAGTAACGACAGACCTAAACTGTCCTGATCACTCGCCACCACAAAATCTGAATCTAAATTTCCTCTACCCACTTCAATTGAAAAAACTGCTTTTTTGTTCAATTCATCCACCAGTACATTGACTGAACTAGCCATCTGGCCTAACTCATCACTTGATTTGACTGATAGTTTCTTGTTTTGATCTAAGTTTCCAAGAGCCAAATTCTTGAGTAGTTCATTTGAATCTTCTATGGACGATGTGATGTTGTTTGAAATTCTTAAGATCACCATGGACAAGAGTAACAAGCCTATAATACCAACTATTATTGTAATCTGAAGGGTCGCGTTAAAAGGTGCTGTAATCTCAGATACTGGCACAATGGTGGCAGCAGACCACGGATAACTTGATTTGCCAATTTGCACTGGAGCAAATGAGATATAAACTTCTTCACCAAAAGATTCATCATAAACGCTATAGGAGAAGTGCTCGCCATTTTGAATTTTTTCTTTGGCTTCTTCCAGATCAATTGCTTTAGTAAAGCTTAAGGTATCCATTGAATAACTGTAAAAACCAGGATTCTGATGAGCAATGACTATTCCTTGATTTGATAGAAGAAAGGCATAGCCCTTTTTAAAAAAGCTAACTTCAGACATGGCTTGAAAATCACTGAGTGTCATATCTGTACCAATAACACCCGCAAACTTCCCATCTATCTCAATGGTAGCTTCAGGGGATACACCTAGGATTGAATCTCTATTGTTTGAACCATAGTCATAGTCGAGATACCAGTATGGCTCTGTTAACATTTCGGATTGATCACGATTGACTTTGAGGTGCGTGTAGCCTCCACTTTCCGGATCCTTATCAAGGTTGGCAAGTTCTCGAGAGTGGTTCACTTTTCCATCACGCATATAATAGTTCACTCTCTCTCTCCCATTTAGCTTATCCCATCCTGGCTCAATAGCCCACAAATCCCAACTCATCCATATTGCATCGTATTTAGGATAAGCCTTCAAAATACTAATCATCAAATCACCACGTAAGCTATCTCTTTGGGCTTTGGGCTTCAAAGTGAAATCTTTTACGATAGCAGCCATATCTCTCGCTACCGCCATATCTTCATTGAGTATGGACTTTATTTCATTCGCTTTTTGCGAAGAAAAAGTATCCGCCAAGCGCTGCGCCTCCACTATGGCCTTTTCCCTTAAGCTAAGACCAATATATCCTAAAGTAATCAGGTAAATAAGAACCGTGATCCCTAAGATAAAAACCATCATCTTTTTCCTAACCGTTATATTCTTTATCATTTCGACTCCTTAGGTTGTTAGTTAATTTACCACTAAACATCCAGCATAATACCTGGATGCCTTTCTTTTAATTCTGTTAAATAGTCACTCCTTTTAGCCTTATCTTCCTCGATTTCATTTTGGATGACTAATAGTCCCCACTCCTCAAATTCAGGGATTAGAATAGGCACCTTACGGATAAACCAGTACTTGATCTCGCCATGAAGTTTTACCTTTTCTAAACTCAACACTGGCGTCCTGCTTGCTACCAGCTTCTCTTCAATTTCTTTTACTTTCTCAGCAAAATCACGGTCGTAGAAATCGAAGTTGGTCTTTCCTATGATTTCGCTTACGGGTCGCCCAAAATCTTCTGCGACAGCATTGTTGGCTAAATAGATTTTTCCAAGATGATTCACAAGAGCAATCTTATAATCTACCAAATTCAAGATATCACCAAAAAGGTCATTTTGTTTTTTAATTAATTCGAGATGTTCATGAATCTGTTGCTGACGAATTTCACCCTCACGCTTTGTGGCTTCCTTGATATCAGTAATATCTCTTGTGATCCCATAGGTACCAATGATATTACCTTCCAGATCTCTAAGTGGTAACTTGGTAGTAGACACATAAATAGTAGTACCATCTTTTCTATCTACTTTTTCTTCCACATTGAGTATAGGTTCTCCTGTACTAATAATTTTCTGCTCATCCTCGTAAGCCCTTTGAGCATGCTCACCAAAAAAGTCAAAATCACTTTTACCTACCAATTCGTTAGTTGATAGAGCACCTAACTGCTTAACATGTGAGGAGCTGTTGCGCAAGAATTTGCTTTCCAAATCCTTAAAATAAATGGTGTCAGGCATATAATCAAGCAAGGCGTCGAGCAGCATCTTTTCATGCTCAAACGCCTCACGCATCTTGAATATAGCATTGTTGTCGCTGGCATTGCCAGACAGCTTTACCATGCTTACGCCATCTTTTAGGGTCTCAGCTACTACAGCCAGACTTTGGGTTTTTTCATTGAATAACTCCATGCCAGAGGATAGTTCTGTGGCAGAACTCGCCACTTGCTCTGTGCCAGCTGCTGTCTCTTCTGCTATCACTACAATGGACTCAGTCAATGAAACCACTTCATTTATATCTCCAATTTGTAATTTGGTATCATTAAGAATTTCTTCAGAATAACTCAGATTGGCTGTCGCTGAATCCAGTATTTGTTTAAAAACTTCAGAAGCTTCACTTGAAGCTTCGCTTCCATTTTTAACACTTGCATTCATGATTTCTATTACATCTGCAGCCTCTTTGGTATCTTTCTGCACGCCGCTTACTAAGAGTTCAATTTCTTTGGCAGAAGTTCTGGAGTCTTCAGCCAGTTTTCTGATTTCCTCTGCAACTACGGCAAATCCTCTACCTGCATCTCCAGCTTGAGCTGCTTCAATGGCGGCATTTAAAGCCAACAGATTGGTTTGTGATGCAATTTCTGTAATCACTCCAAGCACACGCGTGATTTCCTTGGATCTTTCAGTCAATACTTTAATGGAATCCTGAGTTTTTGAGGAATAAGCAGAAATGTCATCCATATTGAACACTACTTTGTTCATCATTTCTAAACCCTTTCCACTTCGTTCTTCAACAACCTTGGCTGCGTTATTGATCGTTTCGGCCTTGGTAGCCATTTCATTCGAAGAATTTAGAATCCCTTCTATCAGTGTAGAAGACTCATCTACTTTTGACACCTGATTTTGCGCTCCATTACTCATTTCGGCTATGGCTGAAGCAATTTCAGATGTATTGGTCCTCATCTCTTCTGTAGTCACGGTCATCTCGGAGGAGGCCTCATCTACAATTCCTGAGCTTTTTGATATCTGATGCAATAAACCATCTACATTATCCAGAGCCAGATTGAAGTTGTCTGCCATCTCTTTTATTTCGCCTTTTGCATCATCCGTGTATCTCTGGGTCAAGTCTCCATCTGCCATGGCTCTGATGATTCTATTGAGTACTATCAGTGGAGCAACAAAAGAACCCAATAGATTGTTTATAGAAGCACTGAGTTCTTGCCACGCGCCAGATTTGCCTTCTTCTACCACTCGTGTATTGAAATTACCATCTTGAGCAGCATCTCTGATTACCTCATTGGTTTCGTGAATGACCGTTTGCAGATTATCTCGCATCTTCATCAAGGATAATCCCAGCACATCGTGTTCACTTGACGGTTCAAATGGTGCATCCAGGTTGCCCTCTCCTATTTCTTGAGAAAAATCTGCTTTATTGCTTAGCTGGGTCAATAGCTGATTGAGTGAGCCTTGCATCTCTCCAATCTCATCACCTGTTTCAATTTGAAGATACAATGACCGATCAAGATTGCCATGGGACAGTTCCTTCATGGCTTGGTTTGTGGCCTTTATCCGATTGGTAAAGCGGCCAGATATGTTCCATATAATAAAACTCATCAAAATGAAGCCTACAATGCCAGCAGATAGCAGAAAGTTGAAAGCTATAGAGAAAGTATTGCTGATTCCACTCAAGGGGAGTACTGTAACCACAGACCATGGCAGAGAAGCTCTATTCAAAGCAATAGGGGCGAAAGAAACATATATATTCTCTCCTAAGTCTTCATCATAGGTTATATAAGAAGTAAACTCACCTGACTTAATTTTCGATAACACGTCAAATTCCTCTCGGAAATATGATAACCCATCCACTGATTTTGCTGCAGTTAATTTGTCATTGTTGCTGGCTATCATACCACTATTGGCTACTAAAAATGAAAAACCATGTTCGTACTTAGAATTATCTATCACATCAGCATATTTCGAAATCGTATAGTCCGTTCCTATCAAACCAATAAATTTGCCATCCTTCATAATAGGGACACAAGGCGAAGTAATGAGGTAATCACTTGCCGCACCACTTTCATAATCTTCACTTAAATAAGGCTCTGCCATCTCTTCATTGAGATCTCCTTTCATTCTGTAATAATCACCAACTAAATTATTTCCATCAGTATCTATGGTTTCTATGGTCTCTCCAATTTTTCCATCTTTTCTGAAATATGTAATTCTTTGTCTACCATAAGGTAACGTCCAATCTGGATTGATGGCACTCAGCTCCCAATTCATCCAAATGGCATCGTATGATTGGTATTTTTTTAGAATGCTTGTCATCAATGATTTCTGCATTTCGTATCTTGTTTCTTCAGGCAAATCAGCATAATCACTTAAAATAATCGCCATGGATCTGGTGATAGACAAATCCTCCTGCATTCGGGAGTTTATGTCATTGGACTTTTGCACAGCATAAGAGTCTGCCAATTTGATAGACTCCGCCATGGATTCTTCATTTAATCTAATTCCGACATAGCTAAAAATAACAACATACAGGAGCGCAGTTGCTCCCATGATGTACAGCATCATTTTTTGCCTAATCTTTAATTTTCTCAATTTGTTCATGCTTCGTTCCGCTTATTATTCTTGGTCCTTATTGACCATCTCTAAGACGTCGATAAGGATAATCATTCTGTTGTCTTTCTTGACAACGCCATTAATAAAGCTCTGCTCACTATTAGTTTTTCTCATTACATCTGCAGTGCTGTCTATTTGGCTTTCTTTGATCATCAATGTTTCGGGTACTTGGCTGGAAGCCACAGCTACCTTCACATCCTCACTTTTGATCACGATCACATATTTGATATGATCTGTTTCATGTTCTTTTTTCAGTCCAAATTTTCTTGCCAAATCTACTACCGCTAGCACATTGCCGCGAACGTTGGCCACTCCCAAAATATAAACTTTGGTTTGTGGGACTGGAGAAATTGGCGGGACGGGTACTACTTCTTTGATCTGGCCTATCTCAAAAGCATATTCCTCTTTTCCCACTGGAAACACAACCAACATCCTGCTATTCTCTTCGACTTGCTGTACTGTGTCCAAGTCATAATTCAATTGATTCAATGACTGGGTTGTATCCTTAGTTTCTTCTTTTGATGACGTTTGTATCTCATCTTTTGGGGTTTCAATGACAGTCTGATCTTCTAATGGCTTTTTCTTAGCCGGGACGTCCTTCTTTTTAGATGGTTCGTCTTTGCTACCCTTTTTTAAATTTTTACCTATTGCCATTTTACTTTTCCATCAATTTTTTTCAACTCTTGATTTTTACTTTCTTTCCTAAAAGCGAACACCTACCAAACTTTTGTACTTATACTCATGAAGCAACTTGGCCTGCATAATCATTGGAAATTTATGCAGTTCTTCAAGTAACAGCTGAGTACTTAGCAATGCTGAATTACTTTCAGACTTCTTTGTACTGTCGTCAATCACATTGTTAGAAATAAAGTACAATTCCGAAACCTCAAACGTGTCAAACTGCAGGACATTGACATCAGGTTCAACCCCAGGGATCAGTGGAGAGATATTCCCAGAAAGTGTTTTGAATTCGCCATTTTTGCTGAATGAATACAAATTGTGATTAGCACCACCAAATAGCAAAGACTCATCTTGCTTGTCGTAGATCAATAGGGCAAT
Source organism: Reichenbachiella faecimaris (assembly GCF_900176375.1). Lineage (GTDB taxonomy): Bacteria > Bacteroidota > Bacteroidia > Cytophagales > Cyclobacteriaceae > Reichenbachiella > Reichenbachiella faecimaris. The sequence goes on from NZ_FWYF01000001.1 coordinate 1,525,553, forward strand.
GTCTACAGAACATATATTTTCGTCATACTTTTTTCCGAAAAATCGGTTTTGGATTCTTGTAGAAAGGGAAGTCAAAATTTCACTCGGATCGAAGATTCGATCTTTATACATCAGTTCCATGAGCGTAGCGCAAATGAAAGTATTCAAAGTCAAGGCATGAATTACCCCTGAATTTGTATTGAACGAGGTCATAAGTAATTTATCCGAAACCTCACCAAACCAATAGCCATTATGATTGACGCGGTTGTGCTCATATAACACGAAAGCATCTTCTACATACAATCTGAGTTCTTCTTGTCTGGGCAATAAGGATTCCCTAAGAGAAACGTTGAACTCGATGACCTGGTCCATGTTCACAGTGGACATCATGTTTTTACGAGCCTCTACTGACTTAATGATTTCCTTCTTAAGCTCTTGCTTAGTTGGTTTTATAGGTGCAACAGTCTCTTTTTTGACTTCAGGAGCAGGAGCAGGTTCTGGCTTTTCTTCCTCTGTTGGGTTTCTCAACTCCAGTGCTTTATCAAATTCTTCTTTTAGATCTTCTTGATTCCAGGGTTTTACCAAAAATCTATCTAGTCCTACTTCTCTATCAACCCTTATAATTTCGTCCTCATCACTAAAACCTGTCATAATCATGCGAACGATATTAGGATATTTGGGAACTATTTTGATCAACAATTCCACTCCAGTCATTCCTGGCATGCGCTGATCAGACATGATCAGATCGATTTGATTCTCTTCCAATATTTTGATCGCGTCAAAACCAGACTCGGCTGTGAAGACATTGTAATGTCTCTTGAAAGCACGCTGAAATATTCGCAAGTTGACTTCTTCATCATCTACGTATAGGATGTTGAATCTTTTTACTTCTTCGTCTTTATATGTTCTGTTTAGTATTCCTTCCACAATAAAATTAAGCTAAGGCTGGATCCATTGATTTATTTACCTTTCTGAGTTTCTTTGGGATCGTAATTACAAATTCTGTCCCCTTGCCCTCTTCACTCTCTACTGTAATCGTGCCGTTGTGTTTTTCTATAATGCCGTAGGTGATGGCTAAGCCCAATCCAGTCCCCTTTCCTACTTCTTTGGTTGTAAAAAATGGATCGAAAATTTTCTTTACCATGTCTTCAGACATGCCTTTTCCATTATCTCTTATGGAGATTTTGACATGGTCATCGTCTTGCTCTTCAGTCTTCACGTTGATTGTGCCCTTAAAATCAATGGCATCACAAGCATTGGCAATCAGATTTACAAGCGCCTGATTAAGTTGACCTGGCAGACACTTAATAGGCTTGATATTCGCATCCAAGTCTTTGAGTACTTTGGCCTTTTTCTTGTACTTTGGTTTTAGGATCACAATGGCATTTTCCACCACCTCATTGAGATCAGCTTCTTTGATTTCTACTTCGTCGTGACGAGCAAATACTCGAAGTCCATTCACTATTTCAGTAATTCGAGTCGTTCCATATTCTACATCATCCAGTGACTCATTGGTAGAGGTTTGCAAATCATTAAAATGATGATCGTCTTCTCGTTGGATTTTATAATACTTCTTAATTTCCTCCAAACTCTCCAACTCGCAAATCCGCTTGTAATTTTCAATAAATACATTGAGTTGTTTGAAATTGTCTTTCAAGGTATTGACCCCATTTGCCACAAAGTTGACAGGATTGTTGATTTCATGTGCTATACCAGCAGTCAATTGTCCTAAGGATGACATTTTTTCTGACTGCAACAAAAGGGCTTGTGTTTTCTCAAGTGTTTTGCTCGTCTCTTCGAGCTCCTCTCTTGCCGCTTGTTGTTCAGATAGTTTCTCCTTAATTTTCAAAAGTTCCTTATACTTGATGACCAGCTTATCATATTCTTTGGCGAATACAGCTTTCATTTCCTTTTTCTGGCCTATTGTTTTTTGATAGGCCTGCTGTATTTTTAACACATGCGCTTCCTTGCTCTTGAGCTGACGATGAAAGTCATTAAGCTGAATATCTTTCGAGAACGCCTCCTTTTTCAATGTGGATATATAATAGTATGCACCACCAGAAACACCAAGTAACAAGACAACCCAAACGATAGACAAAACAGAGGAAGAACCTTCTGCTGTGGATGCCGAAGTAGTTTCTTGGATTACAGACGAATCGACAATAGAAATATCAGTGGGAGATATTAAAGCATTAGCCTCCACTTGGGAGCTGATCAAATTGATGAATATTGTGATTATGGCTACAAAAAAAACAATCTCTCTTCTCATACTCTGTCTCCGACCGTTTGTATACTTGGTCTTGTTGAATGATCTTAAAATTTCTGGTCTAATTGGTTTTTTCTAATATACATGATTCTACAATTAAATGATAACTTTCAAATCATTTAGGATAGGATATATTCCCGAATACCCACATCCAAATTTCGAATTAGAAATCCTGATTACAAACCAAAAAATAAGAAAAGAAATAAAGTATGCCAGACTACGACGCTTGTCGCAATTGATCCTTGATTTTGAATACCTCTACAAACTTAAAGGGATGATTGTAGTGCTCGCTAATCTCGCGACCAACCTCAAGGATATTGGTTCTGTTTTTTTCGTAATACCATGTGATATTAAGCGGTCTTTTTTCTGAAGCCAATGAGATGAGTTTTTTCACCAAGATGTGAAGATACGTACTGGAATCTTCAATATGCTTTAGTGCAAAATTCACATTTATCTCTTGTAATTCCTGATTATCCAACGCAGGCAAATGGCTAAAAACATGCCCATAAAAACTCAGAGGATCATCTGGCATAGAATTGCCGCGAAGCTCCAGTTCACCATTCCCGGGTTTAAAGTTTACCGAAGGAGTGGTACCAGTAGGTCTTATGAAATATCCATCCATTGCCACAATTGAACTATTCTAAATCTCTATTTTATTAAAATGGTCTATAATTATTCTAAGATTCAATATTAGAGATTATTATACCACATTTCAATCCGTTTTTGTACCTATATTTTTTTTTAGGTAAAACCGCTTACCTTCTATAATTGGCTGATTCAGCACCAATAAAGCACGAGTCACTTTAATAAGATAGTGAATTTTCAAGGGAAATGAAAACCTTTGTCAAGCGATCAGAAAGGATGTGACCTATCCCAGACATATTGTACTAAATCTTTAAACGTCTTCTTTTCTAATCCTGATCGTGAGAATAAAGAAACAATGTTTTGCATCCAGCGGTTCGAAATAATACTCGTACTCCGTGCCTGTGCGTTTTTTGATGTCTATAAATCCCAAACCTGCACCTCCTTTTTCAGAAATAGTGGTGTTTTCCATGGTCGTCTTATGCAGGGATCTTAACTCTTCTTTGTCCAGCGAATTCACCCGATCCAAAATATCTCGAAGTCTCACAGCATTGTCAAGAGAAATCTGATTCCCTGTAGTCACATAATACTCATAGTCATTGTCACCAATCAAGAAAATACCATCTTTCGCCAAACCATCTTCTAGGCTATCTGATGCATACTCGGCAGTACTGTCTGCATGCTTACATATATTTTGCAGGGCTTCTATCATGACATGATACACGCGACGGGATACTTTTTTATCCTCCTTCTTATCGGTCATATCTTCTTCGGTCATTGCTGTGATACCGTTGATCGTGTTTTGCGTAATCTTACCGAGGTAGACAATATTCACATCAGAGCCCTCCATTAGATCTCTAAAGGCCACAATATTTTTGAGGTGGTTGAGTTGGTTGGTCTGCTTTTTTCTAAGATTATTCATGCGCCGTTTGATTCAATAAGGAGGGTTTTCAGCCCAATACACTGCCTAACGATAAATATAGAAATAAATTACCAAGCAGGTTTAGTATCAATTCTGAAAAATGGGTAGAAAAAATAAAACTACTCTGCTTTGGCTTTGATCTCCATCATTTTGCTGTAGATGTCAAGGCAAATCCATGCATCAGTTGCTGCATAACTAATCTGTGACTCAGTTAGCTCTTCATTTTCCCAATTAGAAACCTGCTGGCTCTTGGAAATTCTGTGATTCATAAACATGCCAGCATAATTTCTTGCTCCAATACTTTCAAATCCAAGCTTGGCTCCCAACTCATTGAGATCCACAAACCCATGGGGTTTGAATTTTCTCAGCTTTTGCAAATCTTTGATATCATCTCTTATACCAATGCCAACAATTTTGATTTTAGGGTCTTCAAACAAGCTCACAATATCTTCTGAAAGGCTAATTTTATTTAGCCTAAATAAGTAGGCCATGTTTGGCAGGGACAACTGCAACAGAGCCACTGGATAGGATTCGCCTTTTCTAAAGGCTGGTTTTGTTTCTGTATCGAAACCTAGTATGCTAGCTTTTTTGCAGGCTTCTACTGCTTCTTTTACTTGACTTTCATCGTCGATTATCTGACATTCCCCTTCATATTTCATCAGAGGAAGTTCGTTCACTTCCTGCTTCGTAATCTTTCTAATCTTCATTCAACTCTTGTTTTTTATCACTCAGTCGGCGGATTTTAATGTTTAAATATCCGAATAATATAGTCATAAATGGGCTAATGATATTAAAAAAGCAATAGGGGGCAAATGCCAACACCCCTACACCCAAGACACTTGAGTGGTAAGCTCCACAAGTATTCCATGGCACTAGCACGGATGTTACTGTGCCAGAATCTTCTAGTGTTCGACTTAGATTCTCAGGCGCTAAATCTTTCTCTTTATAAAGATCGGCATACATCCTACCTGGCACTACAATCGCCAAATATTGATCAGATGCGGTCGCATTAAAAAACAAGCAGGTACCTGCAGTGGATGCGATAAGTGCACCACTAGATTCTATTTTGTTCATGATGGCGCGAGCGATCACACGAAGCATCCCTGCGCCTTCCATCACCCCACCAAACATCATGGCTGACATGATGAGCCAAATGGTATTGAGCATTTTAAACATCCCTCCAGAACTTAAGAGTTCATTCACCATTTCGTTGGAGGTAGTCACACCCACATGGCCATAAAGCGCTTTCATTACACCTACAAACATGGTCTTCCAATATTCTCCAGAATACCCTGATACTTCAACAATTACTTCTCTTTGAAAAATCAAAGCAAATACAACCCCAAGAAGTGTACCTATCAGCAAAGCTGGAAATGCGGGTACTTTTTTTACAATAAGAATGATAACCACAATTGGGACAATAAACAGCCATCCAGAAATATGAAATTTTGATGAAATAGCAGACAACACTTCGCCAGTATTTACACTGGTTTCGGGTGCAGTGTTGAAAAATCCCATGACTAGAAAAATAATCAAGGTAATTGAGATAGAAGGAAAAGTGGTGTATGCCATATATCGTATATGGGTAAACAAATCTGTTCCTGCCATAGCTGGAGCCAAATTGGTGGTATCGGAAAGTGGTGACATTTTGTCCCCAAAATAGGCACCAGATAAAATCGCTCCTGCAACAATACCTTCATGAATACCCATGGCCTGACCAATACCAATCAATGCGATCCCAACTGTAGCTGCCGTAGTCCAAGAGCTGCCAGTAGCCATGGATACGATCGCACAAACTGCACATGCAGCAAATAAAAATATTGTTGGATTTAAAATTTGCAGACCATAATATATCATAGCTGGCACCACTCCACTGATCAACCAGCTACCAGCCAATGAGCCAATCATCAATAAAATTAAAATAGAACCCATAGCCGAGGTGATACTTTTGACCATAGATTTTTCAATGTCTTTCCATTGATACCCTAATCTCACTGCCATGATTGCGGCTACCATGGCTGACAATATCAACACAATCTGATTAGAACCGGACAATGCATCATCTCCAAAAATGGATACATTGATGGATAAAAAAACGATCAGAAATATAATGGGTATGAATGCCTCTAAAAGCGAAGGCTCTCTCTTCTCACTGCTTGTACTCATTCGCTAGCGCATTTTTGGTATTAAAAACTCGGAAGTTAAACATTTTTGTTCAACCAAAAAGCAGTGACTTGAAATTACCAATCAAAAAAAGACCGGAGGGTAATTTTGTATTAGTTGGAAAGATCTTTATATAAGCATCAAGCATTTTTCCTTCGAGTAATTTCTTTTTTTACTAAAGTAAATTCACGACTACTTTGACCAGAAATAGAAGTGTTCTCTTCCGCTCTTCTCATCAAGTACGGAAGCACTTTGGCCACAGGACCATAAGGAACATATTTAGCAACATTATAACCTTCATTGGCCAATGTATAGGATAGGTTATCACTCATTCCAAAAAGCTGCGCGAAATACACTTTAGGATCTGCCTTGGCTATCCCATGATGCTCCATGAGTTCTGCTGTCAGCTTGCAACTGTTCTCGTTGTGCGTACCCACACATAGATAGATGTCATTGATGTGCTCCAGGCAATAAGCTACTGCTGAATCGTAGTCCTTGTCTGATGCTGTTTTGTTTGGCTGGATCGGGTCTGTGTATCCTTTTTGCTCAGCCCTGTCTCTTTCTTTTTCCATATAGGCACCTCTCACCAATTTGGCTCCCACCTTGAAGTGCTTTTCCAAACCCAGCTGGTGAGCATTTTTCAGGTTCTGTAAAGAGGCTGTTCTGTACATTTGGTAAGTATTGAAAATGTATACCGTTTCCTTATTGTACTTTTCCATCATAGCATACACGACCTCATCTATGACATCCTGAATCCAGCTCTCTTCCGCATCAATAAAAAGATACTTTTTTACCTCAACTGCCTTGGCACAAATTTGATCTACTCTTTCCAAGAAAACTGAGTATCTGCTTTCCTCATCTGCAGTAAGTGCAGCATCACTTTGTTTTTTGGCCAGCAGGCTAAACTCCGTAAAGCCTGTCAGTTTCATTACACCTGTAGGAATATTAATAGTAGTAGCCGCCAATTCTAGTGATCGAATGATTTCATCTCTATTGGCATCAAATACTTTTTCGGAATCTTCTCCTTCTACAGAGTAATCAAGAATAGTCCGGATATGGGAAGCACCCAGTTTTTCTACTGTACCCTTAGAGTCTTCTAATGACTCACCTCCACAAAATTGAGCAAAGATGGTTTTCTTGATCATCCATTTGATTGGCAAATGGATTTTTAGTGCGAAAACAGTCATCCAAATCCCAATTCTCGCCATTACAGGATTGTTCATGGAGAGGAACAGGAAATGCATTCTTTTCAAATCAAAATCAGACTTGTCTGCGAATGCCACTTGGGTGTCATCGAAATTTATCATTGGTCAATAATTGTTGCTCATTTTTTGGACGGCAAATATATGCACGAATTCCATTTAAAAAGATACAAAAAAAGCGAGACCTTTTACAAAGTCTCGCTTCTATTACCTTAAACTTATATTATCTCAACTCACCCCAAGTTTCCTGTTCAACTTAGCAAAGAATAAATACATCACAGGAACAATAATCAATGTCAGGAAAGTTGCAAATGTCAATCCGAAAATAATCGTCCATGACATGGGTCCCCAAAAGGCCACATTATCTCCGCCCAAAAAGAAGTCTGCATCGTAAATAGAGAACAATTTCAAAAAGTCGATATTGATACCTACAGCTAATGGAATCAAGCCCAGAATAGTGGTGATGGCTGTCAACAATACGGGACGAAGTCTGGTAGATCCAGCGAGAATGATTGCATTGACAATTTCCTCAAATGGAAGCTTGTCCACTTCCAGTTCAGCACGTTTTCTGTTTCTACTCAACTCAATGAAATCGATGAGTACAATCGCGTTGTTCACTACGATTCCTGCCAGAGAGATGATACCAATCATGGTCATGATCACTACAAAGTTCATCTGAAAAATGACAAGCCCTAGAAATACTCCAATAGTACTCAAGACTACCGACATCATGATTATGATAGGTGCTGTGATTTTATTGAATTGTGAAACTATAATCAGGAAGATCATGAATACAGCAATCATGAGTGCCTTGCTCAAGAAAGCCATTTCTTTGGCTTGCTTTTCTTGCTCACCACCAAACTTATATTCATAGCCTGATGGGAGGTCAAAGCTGGTCAAAAGTTCTTTGATCTGGTCATTGATCTGAGTAGGGTTGTATCCGCCCACTACATTGGAGCTAATGGTAACCACCCGTTTCAAATCCTTTCTACGAACCGAACCATAAGTAGAACTCAGCTCGGCTTTTGCCACAGAATTGATTGGTATGCTGCGCATCTCACCACTGGTTTGATTCCTATATACTACGCTTTTGTTCATCAAAGCATCTATGTCATACCGATACTTTTCTTTGAGCCTTAGCTGTATCTCATAATCGTCTTCTCCCTCTTTATATTTAGAAATCTCTTTCCCAAACAAGGCAGTTCTTACTTCCATGGCAATGGATTGGGTAGAAAGCCCAAATCTTCTGGCTTTTTCACGATCAATATTCACGATCAATTCTGGCTTACCAGTCTCCAGATCCATTTTCAACTTTTCGATACCTTCAATACCTGAATTGTTGATATAACTTTTCATTCGTTCAGATACGTTGATCAAGGTCTCAAAGTGATCTCCTGAGATTTCTATACTAATTGGTTTTCCAGCTGGTGGGCCATCTGCATTTTGATCCACAGTGACCAATACGCCAGGATGTCCACGCATGGCATCTCTAAGGTCATTCAATGCATCTGCTGTGGACAGCCCTTCTCGGTCTTTGAACTCTTTAAAGTCTACGGTAATCCGCGCTTTGTTGGGCGTGGATTTTTGTCCAAATGCCGAAGAGTCATTAGGATCTGCAGTACCTTCTCCCACGTTGGCAATTACAGATTCAACAATGCTCATGTAAGGTTGGATCACCTCCATGACCTTGGCTTCTATTTGTTCGGCAAATGTGTTGGTAGTTTCTACATCTGTACCAATAGGATATTCGATAAATACATTGACATATTTAGGATCAGTTTTTGGGAAATACTCCACTTCAGGTGGAAATACAGCCATGAGCACAAAGGAGAAAAACAACATACCTACTGTGCCCCAGAAAAAGGCGTAAGGCCTCCATCCTGCCAATGCAAATTTTAATACTTTCCCATATATGGATTCTATCCAAGGCAAAAATACACTTTGAAACCTTCTCGACAATGGCACCAATATGTACACGTTTAGGACAGTAATGAGTGCTACCGCAAAAGCTAAATTGCTAAACACGGCAGATCCCATCACGAGAAACAACAAGCCCAGTGCTATAGACACACCTACAATAATGAAAATCTTGCGATCATTCCTTTTTACACCAGTATCCAATTTCATGAAAATTGAAATTAAAACCGGATTGATAACTAAAGCCACAAACAATGAAGAACCCAGCGTTACCATCAAGGTAATGGGTAAGTACTTCATGAATTCTCCCATCAGACCAGGCCAAAAAGCCAATGGTAAAAACGCAGCCAAAGTAGTCGCTGTAGAAGCTATGATTGGCAAAGCCACCTCTCCTACACCTTTCTTGGTAGCTTCAAAGGCTGACAGTCCTTCTTCTCTCATTCTATAGACATTTTCTACTACCACGATACCATTATCGACGAGCATTCCTAGCGCCATAATCAAGGAGAAGAGTACCATCATATTGATAGTGATACCAAAGGCACCTAAGATCAGGAAGGACATAAACATTGAAAGTGGAATGGCCACTCCTACAAAAAGTGCATTTCGAGAACCTAAAAAGAACAGTAGGACTATAACCACCAATATCACTCCTGAGATGATGTTATTTTCCAAGCTATCTACCATGTCGCGTGTTTGCTGCGACTGGTCATTGGTAATGGTAATTTCAAGATCATGGGGAAATACCTCTTTCTTGGCATGGTCTAAAATTGCATTGATTTTATCTGTAGCAATCAGCAAATTTTCTCCACTTCTTTTGATGACATCCACCATCACTACAGGCTTACCACCTAGTCGCGCATAATTTTGCTTCTCTTTGTAACCAAATTCTACTTCTGCAATATCTCCTAGGTAAACAATATTCCCTTTTTCATTCTTGATCACTACATCTAGCAAATCCTTTGGGTCTTCAAACTCTCCGACTACGCGAATCGAACGTCTGATATCCCCTTCTTTTAGATTCCCTCCAGAGAGGGTGATATTCTCGGCACGAACTGCATTTTCTATGTCTCCAAAATTGATCAAACGAGACTCCATTTGATAGGGATCCACATTGATACGCACTTCTTTTTCGTCTATGCCTCGAATTTCGACTTTTGAGATTTCAGTCAACTTCTCAATCTCATCTTCCAAATACTCCGCATAATCGTTGAGTTGTTGGATGCTATAGTCGCCTGATAAGTTGATATTCAAGACTGGGAATTCAGAGAAGTTCATTTCGAAAACGTTTGGATCTGTTTCCAAATCAGAAGGCAGCTCTGGCTTTGCCCTATCTACAGCATCTTTGACCTTGGTCAATGCATCTTCAATCTCAGTGTCTGGACTAAACTCTACGATTATGGTGGAATAATCCTGGACGGATGTAGATTTAATTTCATCTACATCTGAGATAGAATTCAACTCCTTTTCTATGGGTCTAGTAATCAGGTTTTCCATATCCACAGGCGAATTACCTGGGTGTGGAGTACCTATATAAACAACGGGCTGCTGTATCTCTGGAAAACTCTCCTTGGGAAGTGTGATATAAGTGGATATCCCCATGGTCACAATCAAGAAAGTAATCACCATCACAGTTGTCCTATTAGATATGGACAACGTGGTGAGCCCAAATTGCTTCTCTATTTTATTTTCATCTTGCTTTTTGTCAGCCATGATAAAATTCGGTTAAATATTGTTTGTGTTTATTTTGCAGCCGTGTTGGCATTGGTTTCTGTTGCACCTTCTATCAAGAGTTTCACCATGGCACCTTCGGACAATTCTCTATAGCCTTTGAATGCAATTTTTTGGTCCTTTTTCACTCCTTTTAAGATTTCAGTCTCATTATTGAATGATAAGCCAGTTTCTACGTGCAGCTTTTTGGCTACAGTATTGTCTCCATTCTTTACGATCTCGTATACATAACTTCCCATTTGATCCTTTTGAATCAATTTGGTCGGCAGTATGTAGGCTTCATCATTTTGGTAATCTTTCAAGTTCAGCACGACAACCTGATTGGGCTTCACAGCAAAATCCAACGTAGGAAGATAAATCTCTAGTTCAAAGGTTCTGTTCTGGCTGTTGACCACCTGTCCTACAGACTTGATAATTGACGTCAACTTTTTGTCTTGAGAAGGAAAGTAGATTTCCACTGGATCAGCCTTCTTGAATTTACCAATGTATCTCTCAGAAACGTCAGCATTGACATGCACATCATCTGGATTCACAATTCTCAGTAAAGGCATCCCAGGCTGAGCCATTTCTCCTTTTTTCGCAATTACGGCATCAATAGTTCCACTGAAGGGAGCCTCAATTCGATTCTGTCTCAATTGAGATTTGGCTGTTGTCAGCTTTCTTTCCAATGATTCTTTGTTGTTTTTAGCTTGCAAATACTGAATTTCCGTTCCAATATTCTTTTCCCAAAGATTGGCCTGCTTTTCAGCTACTATGATGGCCAATTCCAAAGCAGTTTCCAGTTCTGCGATGTTGTTTCTGGTCACTTCATCATCCAGTACCATCAAAGCCTGACCAGCTTTAACTCGCTGCCCCTCCTTTACATATACTGTTTTGATTTCCCCAGGCACTTTCGCACTTACAGTTACATTGGTACGAGATTCTACCCCTCCTCGTATTTCGATCTTGTGTAGAAAGGCTTCAGGTTTTACCGTGATAGCTGTGACCAAAACAGAGTTGTTGGTCGCTTCTAGAAAGGAAGGATCAGATTCTGCAATTTCCTTTTCTAATGCCTTTATTTGCGCTTGCAACTCTACCGATTGGCTTTTCAATTCAGATAAAGATTCTTTTTTGGCATCCAAATCCGATTCACCACCGCCGCATGCACTAGCAAGGATTACAATGGCAAGGAGATAAATATATTTCGTCATGATTGTTAGTTTTTCGTTGTTCGAATTACAGCAAAATGCCATAGGCTTTTTGCAGGTCAATTTTTGAGATTAGCGCGTCATATAGCGCATTGTAATAATTAATTTGAGATTGTTTGAAAGTGGCGTCGGCATCAATTACTTCAATATTAGAACCCACGCCTTCGGCATATTTGATCTTGGCTACCTCATAGACTTCCTCGGACAATCCCATATTTTCTTGCTGAGCCTGCATCATTTCGATTTGTCTGTTATAGGTAGTCAAAGCCTGTTCAATTTCCACATCAATGTTATTCTTCAACAAGTTAAGAGAGTAGTCAATTTGCTGACCTTTGAGTTGTCTTTGCTGTACCTGACGTCTCTTTCTCAATCCGTCGAATATAGGCATCGTGGCTCTCAAACCTATAGCTCCAGCGCCAAACCAATCATCGCTAAAAACATCACCAAGTGATGTATTACCAGTATTTCTACCATAGTTAGCAACCAGATCAATTTTAGGATAATACTTCATTCGAACATTTTTAATGTCCAAGTCATTGAGTTCCTTTTGAATATTCATTTGAGCATATTCAATCCGATTTTCGTAAGAAAAGTTTTTAGTCAATTCAAAATCAAAATCAATGGCTTGAATTTCTGTCGTCAACTCTAATGGAGTATTAGGCTTCAAACCCATTTGAAACTTGAGCAAAGACCTTGACAAATCAACGATTTGTTGGTAATTGTCCATTTCTACTTTCGCATTATTGAATTGAACTTTGACTCTATTCACATCGATCTTCTCAGCAAAACCATTATTGTACATCACTTGGGTTTCTTGCAGCAAAGAATCCAATCTTGAATAGTTTCTTTCTACAAGAGTCAGACGTTCCACATTCACCAGAACTCCAAAATAAGCCTTGGAAACGGCTTCAGCTATGTCAATCTTGGTTTTGATATGATCCTTTTTTGATAATTGGGTGAAAGTCTTAGCTGCTTCCAGTCCAATAAAAAAAGAACCATCAAAAACCATTTGGGTTAGTGCAAAATCAAAACCAGAGGTATAGGGAATTCCTAATCCAAAAGGAATTGGGGTTCCATCTGGCGCAGTAGGGTCAGGAAATCCATTTTCATTTTCAATGACCGTTTGTTGAATTTTGTAGTTGTGCAACAAATTCGCATTCGCATTCACCTGAGGTAATCCATCTGCAAGAATTTCACCCACTTGTTTGTCGGCAATTTCTTCTTCCAGTTTGGCATTTTTCACACTCTGATTATTCTCCAGAGCAAAATCAATCGCTTCCTGTAATGTGAAGCGAAAACTTTCGGTCTCCTGTGCCATACTCACCTGGTGAACAGCCACAAGACTCATTGTTAGTAGTATTAAAAGTATTGGTTGTTTAATTACTCTCATAAGATTTAGCATCTATCAAGCTATTATATAGTTCTTGACCTTTTACGGTCATTAGTCCTCGTACAAAATGATCGAAAAGTGTCATCTGTACTTCTGTAAAATCAAATTTTTCTCTAGGAAATACCTTTCCATCAAATGTCATTTCGATGGTCTCCACTCTATAAGTGGCTAGTATTTCTGCATTTAAGTCTTCTCTAAAATATCCTTCCTTTTTGCCCCTGGCAATCGTATCCAGAATAGTGCCTTTGATGTATTCATTTTTGTAAGCCACCCACATTTCCCATGCAACTGGATGGTATTTTTGAAGATCGAAAATCATAGAAGGGTTTACTGTTTTAACATGATCACGAATGCAAGCTGAAAGATTAAACATCTCTTTAATTGCATTTTCAGTTTCATCTCTAGCCGTATTTACCTCTAACCTGTTTCTTTCAATGTGTGCTTTCGCGAAAAGCGTAACCAATTCATCTTTATCCTTGAAATATTGATAGATCGTCTTCTTTGATATAGAAAGCTCCCTTGCAATATCATCCATTGATACGCTTCTCACCCCATATCTATTGAAGAGTCCCTCAGCGATTTCCAGTATTTTTTCTTTTGTGTCGTTACTCATTAGTGCAAATGAAACTACGGAAACTTAAATTATCATCATAGTTTCCAAAGTTTCTACGAACAAAGTTGATATTTGTTCGAATTATTGGATTATTTTTTTGTCCGCAATGAGTAAAACACCCAAACTCTATACCTTTTCTAATTCCATCAGGCTCGAATACATGGCTTATGGCTACGGAAAAAAGACACTTATCTGCTTTCATGGTTTTGGTCAGAACTATCAGGTCTTTGAAAAACTTGCCACTGAACTTAATGGCTATCAAGTGATTGGTATCAATTTATTTTTTCATGGAAAGAGTGATCGAACCAGTGGAACCAAATATTTGAGTCATGAAGAATGGAAGAAAATTTTGAACGGTTTTTTACATGAACTTGGAATCAACAATTTCTCCGTTTTTGGTTACAGCATGGGCGGTCGATATGTAGCCAGTACCATCCAGTCATTCAGTGATCGAATTGACCACTGTTTTTTCATTGCCCCTGATGGCATTGTGAAAAGAAGCGCATACGAGTTCGCCACTTTCCCTTTAGGCTCAGAGCAGTTATTCGGATTCTTTATGAGAAACCCTAAACCATTTTTCACCTTTCTTTATCTCATAGAGCAAACCAGGCTTTTCAATCAGTGGACGATTAACTTTTCACGGAGCCAATTGAGAGATAAAGGCCAAAGAATGAAAGTATACAAATCATGGGTCATGCTACGCAAATTTCGGCTGTCCCAAAAGACGCTAATCAAATTACTGAATACAGCTCCATTTCAGAGCGCCTTTATATTTGGAAAATATGACAATATCATTCAGCCTAAGCGTCACTTTCATTTTTTATCTCAACTCAAAAAAGCTAAAGTGACTATATTAGACACAGGACACACCAAACTATTAAATGAGTCTTTTTCAAAAATTGCCGATTTCCTTAGTAGCTATCAAGATTAGCATATTCATTACCTTTCTTCTGATTCAAGGAGCCAGTTTTGCACAGCCAACCACTACCAAATACTACAATGCAGTCGGCCAAGAAGTTGAGAAGGCTCAGGCTTATTACCTTGCCATAGGCCACATCCCATTGGGTAAGGATCATTTTGTTGGCAAGGTCACCGAAAAATTCATTTCTAGTAACAGAACCAAAGCCAAGAAGACTTTTGACCAAGCGGGGATACAGGAAGGGGTAGGCATAGAGTATTATGAAAATGGGCAGGTCAAAGAAAAGTACCAACTCAAAAATGGCCATGTTTTTGGCGGTTATGTGCTCTGGTTTCCAAATGGGGTCAAGGCCTTAGAAAGAGAATACACTGGTTATTCAACAGCAACAGAAATTAACCACAAAACCTACAATGCCTGGGACTCTTTAGGTAATCAAGTGGTGAAAAATGGCATGGGCGACTTAATAGAATACCATAATAATTTGAGCATCTCTGCTCGTGGCAAAATATATAAAGGCATGCGCAGTGGGATCTGGGAGGGTTTCTACTCAAATGGCAACCTATTTTATACGGAAAAGTACAAAGGCGGAGAATTGGTGAGTGGCACCAGCACGAAACTGGACAGCTCTAAATATACTTACACTCAAATCAACACCTTACCCTCTCCAAAAATGGGCTTCCCGAAATATTACGAAAAATTGACCAAAGCAATGAATTACCCAAAAAGTGCCAAGAAAATAGGGCTTCAGGGCACTGTTCATATTGCTTACACAATAGACCACATGGGTGAGGTATCCCATTATTACATCATCAAAGGCTTAAGCCCAGACTGTAATCAAGAAGCCCTAAGAATATTTGAGGAAATACCAGTCGAATGGAATCCTGGGACATCCAGAGGCAATCCCCAATCCTATATTCTTTCATTGCCTGTTTCATTCAAATTGTAGTCTCAGAAAAATCTGCAATAATACCATTTCCAATACACTAGTTTTCCGTCAATCGTCTTACTTTTGCGGCTTATAAACAGTCCTTCTCCGATGATCTTTATATTCAAGAAAAACACCACCACCTACTACCTTCTTCAATCAAAATCCGACCTTGACCCAGCTAGCGTAGAAAAGCTCCAATGGCTTTTTGGAAATGCTGAAGTTGTGAAAGAAAAAACCCTAAAAGGTTCGTTCATTGGCCCTCGCCAGGAAATGATCACTCCTTGGAGTACCAATGCTGTAGAAATCACTCAGAACATGGGTATTGATGGTATCCAGAGAATCGAAGAATTCCATACAGAAGGCAACTTCGACCCCATGTTGAATCAAAAATATGATACGCTTAGTGAAGAAGTGTTCATTATCAACAAACAGCCTGAAGCCATTCAGGACATCGAAGATATCAGAAGCTACAACCAAAGTGAAGGACTGGCATTAAGCGAAGAGGAAATCATCTACTTAGAAGGTGTTGCATTAAAACTAGGTAGACCCTTAACTGATAGTGAAGTATTCGGATTTTCTCAGGTGAATTCAGAACATTGTCGCCACAAGATTTTTAATGGCCAGTTTATTATAGACGGAGAAGAAAAACCAGTTTCACTTTTTAAACTCATCAAGAAAACCTCTCAGGAACACCCTGGACAAATTGAGTCTGCTTATAAAGACAACGTGGCATTTATCAAGGGGCCTAAAATGGAGCAATTTGCGCCTAAGACTCAAAATCAAGCAGACTACTTTGAGACCAAAGACATTGACTCTGTAATTTCACTAAAGGCAGAAACACACAATTTCCCTACTACTGTAGAACCATTCAATGGCGCTGCTACTGGGTCTGGTGGAGAAATCAGAGACCGTATGGCTGGCGGACAAGGCAGTATTCCTTTGGCAGGTACAGCAGTCTACATGACCTCCTATCCAAGACTGGAAAAAGGAAAAAAGTGGGAAGAAAAGATCGAAGCCAGAGATTGGTTGTACCAGACCCCACTCGATATCTTAATCAAAGCATCAAATGGTGCAAGTGACTTCGGAAACAAATTCGGCATGCCATTAATCTGTGGTAGTGTACTCACTTTCGAGCATGAAGAAAACGGGGACACACAAGGATTTGACAAAGTCATCATGATGGCAGGCGGCGTGGGATATGGCAAATTGGAACATGCCCAAAAGAAGCCACTCACCAAAGGTGACAAGATCGTGGTAATGGGTGGCGACAACTACCGCATTGGCATGGGAGGTGGAGCTGTCTCTTCTGTGTCAACAGGAGAGCATTCGAATGCGATCGAACTGAATGCGATCCAGCGATCCAATCCTGAAATGCAAAAAAGAGTCGCCAACGCACTAAGAGCACTGGCAGAAAGCGACAACAATCCAATCGTATCTGTACATGACCACGGCGCAGGTGGGCATCTGAATTGTTTATCTGAATTGATCGAAGATATTGGTGGGCAAATCAACATTGACCAATTGCCAGTAGGAGACCCTACGCTGTCCAACAAAGAGGTAATAGGCAACGAATCTCAAGAGAGAATGGGATTGGCCATAGCCGAAAAAGACATTGCTGGCCTGAAAGAAATTGCAGATAGGGAAAGAGCACCCTTGTTTGTGGCTGGTGAGGCAACTGGCGACATGAAGTTTACCATGAAGCACAAAGACAACGAAAAAGCTGCCATGGACTGGGGACTTTCAGACATGTTTGGTTCTGCCCCAAAAACAATTCTTAAAGACAAAAAATTAAACAAACCTTATCAGTCCGTAACAGCCAATCAGGCTGACTTTGAGGAAGATTTAAAGCAAGTACTTCAGCTTGAGGCAGTAGCCTGCAAAGACTGGCTGACAAACAAAGTAGATAGATCTGTAACAGGACGTGTGGCTAAACAACAAACTTGTGGAGAGATTCAATTGCCATTGAATAACGTAGCTGTGATGGCGCTGGACTTTGTGAATAACAAAGGAATAGCCACTTCCATTGGTCATGCTCCTGTAGCAGCCATTGCCAATCCAGCCAAAGGTTCTCAGCTGGCTATTACTAAAGCATTGACGAATATCATTTGGGCACCATTGACTCATGGACTAGAAGGGGTATCTCTAAGCGCCAACTGGATGTGGCCCACCAAAACTGATGGTGAAAGAGCCAGATTATATGAGGCTGTGGAAGCTGTGAGTGAATATGCGATTGCTTTGGGTATCAATATTCCAACAGGTAAGGATTCCTTGTCAATGACCCAGAAATACAACAATGGCAAAACAGTTGACTCTCCAGGTACAGTCATCATTTCTACTGTTGGTGAGGTCTCTGACATTCGTCAAACAGTTACTCCCGACATTAAGCCTCTTGCGGATTCTACACTTATATATATCCCTCTATCTGATGGAGCATTTGCTTTAGACGGATCTAGTTTTGGTCAAATCAAAAATGCAGTTGGCAAAAACCCAGCCTCATCACCAGAAGCTGACTATTTCAAAAAAGCATTTGCTGCCGTTCAAAAACTAATCAAAGAAGGCAATGTTTTGGCTGGGCACGATGTGTCGGCTGGCGGATTGATCACTACACTCTTAGAGATGCACTTCCCTACCACTCAAAGTGGAGCAACACTAGATGTGAGCGCCTTGAATTCTAACTTGTCTCAAGTGGCATTTAGCGAGAGCCCTGCCTTGGTGATTCAAGTGGCAAACAATACTTCACTGGATGCCTTGTCAGGAATTAAATTCGAAAAAATTGGATCAGTCAATCTGGATAGAGAATTTGACTTGAAGTCAAATGATACGAGTTATTCCCTTGACATTGATAAATTGAGAGATACCTGGTTTAAAACATCCTATTTATTAGAGCAACATCAAACTGAAGCTAACCTGGCTAAATCAAGATTTGAAAGCTATAAAAATCAAGCATTAGAATATCAGTTTCCTGCTGGCTGGACTGGAAGTTTGAGCGATCTGAACTTAAATCAAAAGAGAAAAGAACAATCAGGAATCAAAGCCGCCATCATCAGAGAGAAAGGCGTAAATGGAGATCGTGAGATGGCATACGCACTGCACCTGGCTGGCTTTGACGTGAAAGATGTACACATGACGGATTTGATCTCTGGAAGAGAAGACTTATCAGATGTCTACATGATAGTGTTTGTTGGTGGATTCTCCAATTCAGATGTACTGGGATCGGCAAAAGGCTGGGCTGGGGCTTTTTTATACAATGAGAAAGCCAATACAGCTTTAAAGAATTTTTATGCCAGACCTGACACTTTGAGCTTAGGGGTTTGTAATGGTTGTCAGTTGATGATGGAATTAGGATTGGTATTCCCTGAAATCGAAAACCATCCAAAAATGGCTCACAACGCCTCAGGAAAATTTGAGTCTATCTTCCTTGATGTCACGATTCCACCAAACGACTCTGTGATGCTTGGCAACTTATCTAATACTCGTTTGGGCGTATGGGTTGCACACGGCGAAGGCAAATTCGAATTGCCTCAGGCGGAAAGTGATTATACAGTCTGCATGAAGTTCGCGCATGAGGCCTACCCAGGTAATCCGAACGGATCGGATTATAATGTAGCTGGAGTGCATTCAAAAGATGGAAGGCACCTGGCTATGATGCCTCACTTGGAGCGTTCCCTTTTTCCATGGAACTGGGCACATTATACGGCATCATCCAATGAAATTACCCCATGGATTCAGGCCTTTATCAACGCGAAAGAATGGGTTGAGGGGAAGAAGTAAAAAAAAGTAAAAATATTCGCCTTTTTTATCGTCAATACTTGGCTTTATTCAAGCAAATTTCTACTTTTGTGTTCCCAAAATAAGAGGGGGTATAAGATTGGCCTATGGTGTAACTGGCAACACGTCTGGTTTTGGTCCAGAAGAGTCTAGGTTCGAGCCCTAGTAGGCCAACTGAAAAGAAGCTGTCTCAACTGAGATAGCTTCTTTCATTTCACTAACGCACGAGACATGTCTGCAGTTAAAATCTTCGCCGGAAACGGTTCCAAAGAATTAGCAACCAAAATTGCTAATAGTTACGGTAAACCACTCGGAAATTCCACTTCCAAAAAATTCAGTGACGGCGAACTTTCATTCAGCTACAACGAAACTGTGCGTGGCTGCGACGTTTTCATCATCCAAACGACAGGGCCTTCCGATAACCTTATTGAGCTTTTGCTCATGATTGATGCAGCCAAAAGGGCGAGCGCCAAGTCCGTGACTTGTGTAGTTCCTTATTATGGGTATGCTCGTCAGGACAGAAAGGACAAACCAAGGGTTTCAATCGCAGCCAAATTAATGGCAAACGTCTTGCAAGCTGCAGGCGCAGACAGATTGATGACTTGTGATTTACATGCGGATCAAATTCAAGGTTTTTTTGATATTCCAGTAGATCACCTCGTGAGCGCCTCCATTTTTGTGCCTTATATCAGACAACTAAATCTGGACAACTTGATTTTTGCTGCGCCTGATGTGGGAAGTACGAAACGAGTTAGAGAATTTGCTAAGTTCTTCGAGGCGGACATGGTTGTTTGTGATAAGCACAGAAAAAGAGCTAATGAAATCGCTTCTATGCAGGTCATTGGCGACGTAGAAGGAAAAAACGTCATCTTGGTTGATGACATCATTGACACTGCAGGAACGCTGACTAAGGCAGCTAATCTTTTGAAAGAAAAAGGAGCCATATCAGTAAGAGCATTTTGTACGCATCCTATTTTATCAGGAAAAGCTTATGAAAATGTAGACAGTTCTGAATTAGAAGAGTTGGTCGTTACGGACAGTATCAAAATCAACGAGGGGCAGTCTTCGAAAATAAAAGTGGCTAGCATGGCAGAACTTTTTGCGAAAGCAATCAGAAAAATCCATGACCACGAATCAATTAGTTCATTATTTATTCAATAACATATATATAATAGTATGAAAACTATAGAGATTGTAGGGTATAAAAGAGCGAATCTCGGCAAAACTGAAGCGAAAAGTCTTCGTGCCGAGGGTCAAGTACCATGTGTAATTTACGGTGGCGAAGAGCAAATTCACTTCTCAGCGCCAGCCATTCTTTTCAGAGAATTGGTTTATACTGCTGAAGCTCACTTTGTAAAAGTGAACGTAGAAGGAACTGAATACGGTTGTATCATGCAAGACATTCAATTTCACCCAGTGAGTGAAATGATCTTGCACGTAGACTTTTTACAGTGGTTTGCTGGTAAGCCTATCAAAATGGATATTCCAGTTCACTTGACAGGTGTATCTAAAGGCGTATCTAATGGTGGTACATTGATTCACAAGAGAAGACTACTGACTATCAAGGCTTTGCCTAAAAATATGCCTGAGCATATTGATCTTGACATTACTGCACTTGACTTCGGTAAAGCGATTAAAGTAAGTGATGTGATCACGGATAACTTTGAAATTCTTGATACTCCACAAGCGTCAATTGCGGTTGTAGAAGTACCTAGAGCGCTTAGAGGTAAATCTATTGATGATGAAGGGGAAGAAGAAGGTGTTGAAGGAGCTGAAGAAGGAGCTGGAGGAGAAGAGGCACCTGCAGCAGCTGAGTAAGCATTCAAAAAATGATTTTATAAAATCCTGCTCATCGAGTAGGATTTTTTTTTGACTAAACTTTTTAAGTATTAATTTTCTTTTAAAAACAAACGAATGAAATTTCTCATCGCAGGCCTTGGCAATATTGGCCCAGAATACGAACTCACTCGTCACAACATTGGCTTTTTAGTATTAGATCGTCTGGCTGAAGCTCAGGGCGCACGATTTGATCATACTAAGTTGGCCAACAAATGTGAATTCAAATACAAAGGGCGAACGATACATTTAATAAAGCCTACCACCTACATGAATCTAAGTGGTAAATCCGTTAATTTTTGGATGCAGGATCTTAAAATATCCAAAGAAAACCTGCTGGTCATCACAGACGACATTGCACTCCCTCATGGGAATCTTCGCATGCGCGCAAAAGGCAGCAATGCAGGGCACAATGGCCTTAGAAATATTGACGAACAAACTGGCGGAAACAACTACGCTCGTTTAAAATTTGGTATAGGAAATGATTTTCATCAAGGCCAACAAGTGGACTATGTATTAAGTCAATTCAACAAAGAACAGCTAGAAAATCTGCCTTTTGCCATGGATAAAGCCTGCGAAATGGTACTTTCTTTCTGTTCTATTGGGATTTCAAGAACCATGAATCAATTCAACGATTGATTTGCAATAATCTGAATATCAAATAGTTGAGTCAAACCGTTAACAATCATTAACAATTTTTCTTGGTAAAGTGAAATTATCGTTCTAGCTTCAAGTTTCACTAAACCAATTCGTATTTATGAAGTTTTTAAGAAACCTTAGTTTGATTGCTGCGGCAATGAGTTTTTTATTTGTAGTAGGATGTGGCTCTAAAGGGTCGTCTGAAAGCACTGAAGAAGCTCCAATGGAAGAAGCTACTGAAGCTGTAGAAGAAGCAGCAGAAGAGGCAACCGACATGGCTGAAGAAGCGATGGAAGCTGTTGATTCTCTAGCTACTGAAGCTATGGATAGCGTAGCTGCAGAAAATTAAGAAAAACTTACGGGAAAAATTAAAAATTGAAATCAGCTATTTAAACTAAAGATTTCATAAAATCCTGGAAAATTTCAAGGACTCATTTGAGTCCTTTTTTTATGACCTAATGGCTATCACTGGATCCATTCGAGCTGCCAAACCTGCTGGAACAATACCTGAAATTACGCCAATAACTACTGACACACCCAAACCTATTAGAACATTATTCAAACTCATGATAAGCTCCAAAGAACCCAAGTCCATGAAAGTAAGAAAGTAAACCAGCAAAATTCCAAAGCCACCACCAAATAGGCTCAAGAAAATAGACTCAAATAAAAATTGGTAAAGAATGAAATTATTCTTGGCACCCAGGGACTTCTGAATACCAATGATATTAGTTCGCTCTCGAACAGACACAAACATGATGTTGGCGATTCCGAAACCGCCAACCAGAATGGAAAAACTACCAATGATCCAGCCTGCAAAATTTAGGATATCAAACACTTGACCTAAAAAAGTAGCAAAAGCCTCTGGTCGATTCATGGCAAAATTATTTTCTTCTTTTGGTTTCAATCCTCTTTTCTTCCTCATCAGGCCAGTCAACTCGCCTTCCAGGCGTTCTTGTCCTGCATCATCATCCATGCCTCTGATATTAATGGAGGAACCCAGCCCCTTGTATCTACTTACTAAATAGAACTTGCTCAGGGTTTTATACGGAATCAAAATATTATCATCATTGCTAGGCGTATTGAGCAGGGCTTCTCCTTCCTCTTCAATCACACCTATTACCATAAATTTAGCACCTTGAACTTTCACCATCTTACCAAGTGCAGACTGATATGGAAATAGTTCTGTGGCAGATCTCTGACCTATTAACGCAACATTGCTCGCGTTTTCCGTTTCTTGAATGCTAAAATACCGGCCTGAGGCCAATTGCAAATCATTAATGTCCTTATAGCCGTAGGAGACACCTATCATATTCAATCCCGAACTGCTATTACTACCCTGTTTGGCAGTGATGTTGGTTTTATATGCATAAATAGCCAGACCATCATGGTTGATCAAATTGGCTTGCAGATATTTAAACTCCTCATAATCTGTGTTTGGCCTTTGATAATACTTCCACCAAGGGTAGAACTTACCTCCAAACTGATAGGGCCATTTTTCTAAGATGATATTGTCTGCGCCTAAAAAGTTGAGACTGTTATTGATATTTCTCTGCAGGGAGTCTACCAAAGTAAAAACTGAGATAATGGCAAAAATCCCTATTGTAACGCCTAGAAACGACAATACAGTTCTCATTAAATTCATCCTCAATGCATTGAAGGCAAATCGAAAACTCTCCCAAACCAGCCGAATCATCAGCATCTTATAATAATTTTATTTACTAGCAATAATTATCGTAACAATTTACTAATTTTGCCCTCTTATTTTGACGTATTGGTCGTACAATCGTTACTTTTATTACATGAATGCAATTGAATATTTTAAACTTCCTTTTTCAGCCATTTATTCAATTCACAACCCATTCCAAAAAACAGATTTAGATGAAGCTAGCTGCGAGATCAATCATTCGTATCGGCCTGTTTCGTGTACTGATTAAATAAAATACAAACAGATGAAATTATCAGAATTCAAATTTGACCTTCCACCAGGACTGTTGGCGCTTTATCCTACTGAAAACAGAGATGAATCTCGCTTGATGGTCGTACACAAGGACACTGGGGAGATCGAGCATAAGGTATTCACAGATTTAATCAGTTATCTGGACGAAGGAGACAGTGTGATTCTCAACGATACAAAAGTATTTCCTGCCAGATTGTATGGAAACAAAGAAAAGACTGGAGCTAAGATTGAAGTTTTCCTATTGAGAGAGCTCAACAAAGAACTTCATCTTTGGGACGTATTAGTCGACCCAGCTAGAAAAATCAGAGTTGGAAACAAACTTTATTTTGGAGAAGGAGACTTGGTTGCCGAAGTAATCGACAACACGACATCCAGAGGAAGAACTATCCGATTCCTTTTTGACGGGACTGATGAGGAATTCTACAAATCTATTGACGAATTGGGCGAAACGCCACTTCCAAAAGAAATTGCAAGAAAAACTGAACCAGAAGATAGAGAAAGGTTTCAAACCATCTATGCAGAAAATGTAGGTGCAGTGGCTGCTCCAACTGCTGGAATTCACTTCACCAGACAAATGCTAAAAAGACTCGAACTAAAAGGAGTTGACACTAGAGCAATCACTTTGCATCTGGGACTGGGTACTTTCAGACCTGTAGATGTAGAAGATTTGACCAAACACAAAATGGATTCTGAAAACTATATAGTTTCAGAGGAAACAGCGACTTTAGTCAACAAAGTATTAGACGAGAAGAAAAAAGTTTGTGCCATTGGTACCACTGTGCTTCGTGCATTAGAATCTTCAGTCTCAGCCAGTGATAGATTGAAGGCTAACGAAGGATGGACTGACAAATTCATCTTCCCTCCATACGATTTCAAAATCGTAAAATCTTTGGTAACCAATTTTCACCTCCCTGAATCTACGCTTTTAATGAACGCAGCTGCATTTGGTGGATTTGATCTGATCATGGAAGCTTATCAGGTGGCCATCAAAGAAAAATATAGATTCTTTAGCTATGGTGATGCCATGCTGATTATCTAAGACAAACAAGAGTTTTAAAAAGCCTCAAAAGAGAACTCGTCATCGCGAGGAACGAAGCGATCTTAAAGTTTGTGCAATCATGCAAGCACAAGATGGTTTCACAAAGTTCGCCATGACAGAATAGATTTCTTTTGAGGCTTTTTTTATAGAATATCCTAATATTGTCGCAATGAAAAATTATGCGGTTATAGTAGCTGGCGGATCTGGCAGTAGAATGCAAACCGCCCAACCCAAGCAATTTCTAGAATTAGAAGGCAGACCCGTTCTGATGCACACTTTGGATGCTTTCGCCAATTGTGACTTGGAGATGCATATTATTCTTGTTTTACCTGAAGACCATATAGCAACCTGGCAAGATTTGGTCAAACAGCATACTTACAAAACACGTCATCAAGTTACCACTGGTGGTTCAACAAGATTTGATTCAGTGAAAAATGGACTGGGTGTAATTGATGAAAGTGGAATCGTTGCCATTCATGACGGAGCAAGACCACTAATCTCAGCAGAAGTAATCCAGCGAACCGTAAGCCAAGCACAAAAAACAGGCAGTGGGATAGCTGCGGTACAAATGAAAGATTCGATCAGACAACTCATCAATGGACAGAATAAAGCCGTGGATCGAAGTCAATTTTATACTATTCAAACTCCTCAGACTTTCAAGGTCAATTTGATCAAGACTGCTTTTGAAAATAGCAAATCCAATGCATTCACTGATGATGCTAGCGTACTGGAAGCTAATGGTGTACAAGTCAATTTGGTGGAGGGAAGCTATGACAACCTGAAAATCACAACTCCTGAAGATCTTGTGATTGCGGCTTCTATTCTGAAAAGGAGAAAATAAAATGCCTGACCTTTCACAGAAAGCCAGGCGCAATTTCTTATCAAATGATTGGCAAAGAGTAGCTAATACTCGTCTTCATTGAAGAAGAAGTCTTCTTTGGTAGGATAATCTGGCCAAATTTCTTCAATTGTTTCAAATGGATGCCCGTCATCTTCTAACTCCTGCAAGTTTTCAACCACTTCCAAAGGAGCCCCAGATCGAATAGAATAATCAATCAATTCATCCTTTGAAGCAGGCCAAGGCGCGTCCTCCAAATATGATGCTAATTCTAGTGTCCAATACATAATTTACTTACTTTAATTACGGTGTTTTATATAATCGTGCAAAAATAAATTTTTCAATCTATAATCAAACTATTGACTCGTTTATCTCAAAATTTATTTTAACTGAATATAATTGGTATCAAAAAAAAATACAACTGATCTGAAAAGGATTCAAATATTTTTTTGCTCTCCTAACGCATCGGACGTTAGAGTTGTTTTATTTTTTCCTGACATTCTTTGAGGAGATTCTTTTTTAGCGCAACCTTCTCTTGCTGAGTTTTGAGCTTGTCATTGAGCATATCTACAAAAGAGCCTTTGTTGATGTGCATATTCCCCATATTTTCATTGAAGGATTTTAGTTCAGTTTCGTCACGGTGAAGCAAATCGCGAATAACCCTTAGCAAGTCTTTGAATTGACTCTTCTGATCCTTTTTGGCAAAACCTTTATTCTTCTTTCCTGCCAAACTCCAAATAAATTGTCGTTCTTGCCACTCTCTAGACAGCTGCATAAATCCTTCATGCACCTCAGGGTGTACCTTTTTTGACACGTGCCCACTGTTCTTCCATTTCAATTTCAAGGCATCAAATGCTTTAGGTTCACATCCAAATGCATTTTGCACCAGCTCTTTCAGCTCGCTTAGAATTTCATTTTTTGCTTTCAGGCTTTCTTTTTCATCTTTAGCCTTGAGCTTACGATCTGAATTTTTGCGCTTCTTTTGTCTGTCGAAATAGTCTTGAGTTACTTTCCAATAGCTCTCATTTATGGACTGGAAATCCTTTTCAGGAATTCGACCCACCTCCTTCCATTGCTTTTGAAGTTCTTTTACTCTATCCAGGCTTTTCTGAAATTCCTTTTTCTCAATGAAAGACTTTATTTCTGCCACAATAGATTGGTATTCACCCAATCTAGCTTGCACCAGCATTTTTTTGTCTTCTGTAAAAGCATTGCGCTTCTCAAAGAATCCATCCACACCAGTTTTAAACTTTTCTTCTAGTTCTGTTCTTACAGACAAGTCAGCACTTCCCGTTTTCAACCATCTGGATTTCAGATCTTTGATTTGCTCAAAAGCCTCCTCCTGATCAGGGTTTGCCAAAATCACATCCAGTTCTAGCAACAAAGCTTGCTTGATGTCAGTATTTTTTTCCCTGTTCTTTTGAACATAATCTTCTAAAATCGACTTCAGAGGTGTAATGCGATCCAACAAAATCTGATAATCACCTAAACCATCATGGGTAGGGATAGAGTCTTCTATATTTTGAAGGCTTGAAAGGAATGAACCTTTGTTGTTTTGTGTATTGATCTTCTCTTCTATCTCGTCCAGTTTAGCTTTAAGCTTATCGTATTTGGCGATGAAATAAGCAACTGCTGGTGCTACCTCATCTTCTTTTACTTCTTTTAACTGGAGTGCCTCTACCTGACCAAAAGCTGACCGAAAGAGTTTGTTATTTTCTACGTGACCGAATGGTATTTCCACAATATTTGGCGAATGCCTTTTCTTTGATAAATCGGCTGCAAATTTACAAAATCAGGTTAAAGGCAGAATATTTTTTGCATATTTGTCCGAAAAAATACGATTCATGAGCGACGAAAAAATCATCTTTTCTATGGCAGGGGTAAACAAAATTTATCCCCCACAGAAGCAAGTACTCAAAAACATTTACCTCTCCTTTTTCTATGGCGCCAAGATTGGTGTCTTGGGTCTCAATGGTTCAGGAAAGTCGTCGCTACTAAGAATCATTGCCGGAATTGACAAAGAGTATCAAGGCGAAGTAGTTTCTTCTAGTGAGTACAGTGTAGGACTGCTTGAGCAAGAACCACAGCTTGACGCCTCAAAAACTGTCAAGCAAGTCGTAGAAGAGGGCGTTCAGGAAATTGTGGACTTACTTCAGCAATTCGAAGACATCAACGCCAAATTTGCAGATTCTGAAGTGCTTGACAATCCAGATGCCATGGATAAGTTGATACAAGATCAAGCTGTGGTTCAAGAAAAATTGGACGTAGCTAATGCCTGGGAACTGGATAGCAGATTAGAAAGGGCAATGGATGCACTACGTACCCCACCTGCTGATGCCAAAATAGAAAACCTTTCAGGGGGTGAAAAAAGAAGAGTTGCACTCTGTCGTTTGCTGCTACAAGAGCCAGATGTACTCTTGCTGGATGAACCTACCAACCACTTGGATGCCGAATCTGTCCTCTGGCTGGAACAACACTTGAATCAATATAAAGGCACTGTAATCGCAGTTACTCACGATAGATACTTTCTCGACAATGTGGCGGGTTGGATTTTGGAACTGGATCGTGGTGAAGGCATTCCGTGGAAAGGCAACTACTCTTCTTGGTTGGATCAAAAGCAAAAACGATTAGCTCAAGAGGAAAAAACAGAATCAAAAAGACAGAAGACCCTGGAGCGGGAACTTGAATGGGTACGTATGACGCCTAAAGGTCGTCAGGCCAAAGGGAAAGCCAGACTAGCAGCTTATGATAAGCTGGCCGGCCAGGATGCTTCTGAAAGAGAAAGCAAACTGGAGCTTTACATCCCACCAGGGCCAAGGTTGGGAGAAAAGGTAATTGAGGTGGAAGGTGTGTCGAAAGCATTTGGAGACAAATTACTCTACGAAAATCTTACCTTCTCACTCCCCCAAGCAGGGATTGTAGGTATTGTAGGGCCGAATGGAGCAGGTAAGACTACCCTGTTCAATATGATAACTGGCAAAGAAAAACCAAACAGTGGTACGTTTGACATTGGGTCTACAGTGCAAATCGCCTATGTAGATCAGGAGCATGATGATCTTGATCCCAATAAGTCCGTTTGGGAAGTGATTTCTGAAGGCAATGAATTGATTGAATTAGGAGGTAAACAAATGAACTCCCGAGCTTATGTAAGTAAGTTCAATTTTGGTGGGTCAGACCAAGGTAAAAAAGTAAGTGCACTATCTGGTGGTGAACGAAACCGTGTACACCTTGCCATGACACTGAAGCAGGGTGCCAACTTACTCCTACTCGATGAGCCTACTAATGACTTGGATGTCAACACACTTAGGGCTCTGGAAGAAGCGTTAGAAAATTTTGCAGGGTGTGCGGTAATCATTAGCCACGACAGATGGTTTTTGGACAGAGTGTGTACGCATACGTTAGCTTTTGAAGGAGACAGTCAGGTATATTTCTTTGATGGCCCTTTCTCGGCGTATGAAGAAAACAGATTGAAGCGACAAGGCCATGTAGAGCCTAAGCGTATCAAGTATAAAAAATTGCAGTAGCAATCTATATAGCACCATGCTAAGCATGGTGCTATATCTCACATTCACCCAATCTTATATTGCTAAAACCAAGTTATTTGGCCATATTTAAAGTATGCGCCTTTACTTGTTCATTCTTACGTTATTCGTTCTTCTTTCACAGAGCGTCTTGGCCGATTCTTGGCGTCAAGCTCAAGAAGATCAAAAAGCCGAACTTGATCTTCTTTGGTATACTTCTATCCCCTTTGTTCATTACAATTCAAAACAAGAATTGGTTGGCTTGGAGTATGAGATTTTTGAGACTTTTGAGGAATACATTCGAGAAAAGCATGCCATTGATTTAAAACTCAACTGGATACAAGCAGAAAGTTTTAGAGGAATCCTTGACACTGTGGCCATATCTACAGACCACAATCTTATAGGTGTATCTGCTTTCTCTATCACAGAAGAACGACAGCAATACTTAAAATTTACCGACTCCTATCTTCCAGACATTACCGTACTAGTTTCTAGTCAGGGTACACCTATAGTACGTCAGCTCGAAGATGTAAATAGCTTGATGAGAGATATGACGGCAGTAACCATAGCTGGTACTACATACGAGACTTTTTTGCTAAACATGAGAGAAGAGCTAGGTATGAATTTTGAAATTAAATACATCCATAGTGACAAAAATGTACTTGACCACATCAGCAAATTTGACAACATGTTTGCCTTCATTGATCTACCCATTTACCTCATGTGGATCAAAGATGGACGAGATCTTACTCGTCAAAATTTCTTTACCATCAGGGGTATAGGTTATGGATTTATTATGCCTCTAGACAGTGATTGGTATATTCCTTTCAATTCATTCCTAGGGGATAAAGATTACAAATCAAAAATTGCAACCATCATATCTAAATATCTTGGAAATGAGCTCTATCAGTTCATTGACAACTCCTATGACCGCGAGCAGCTAGGTACATACATATTGACCAAAGAGAAAGAAATCCAATTGGCATTGATCAAAAATGCCAATTTGAAATTGGAGGAAGAAAAAGCTTACAAGCGAATATTAATTCTTGGCATTGGTGTAGTACTGATGTTTTTGATCATCATCATGTATCTCTTCTACAACAATCAGAAGACCACAAAGTTGATCATAAAGCAAAAAGATCAGATTGAATTGCAACAGAAAGACATAAGTCAAAAGAATGAACAAATGATGAATCGGAACGCTCAATTGCTGGCATTAAATGAAGATAAAAATAATCTGGTAAGCATTTTGGCTCATGACCTTAGGTCACCACTGAACAATATTCTGGGATTATCTGGAATTATGATCAAAGACAACAAAAATTTGGACGAAGAGCAAAAAGACTATCTAGACAAGATAAGTCTTACTGCCAATGGAATGAACCAAATGATCACTAAAATCCTCGACCCAAGTACGCTGGAAGGCAACCACAAGGCCATATTAAAGGAAGAGGTCAATATTGCTCAGCTAATGGATGACCTATCCTCTAGATATCTACCTGCAGCAACTAACAAAAACATTGAGCTACAGGTTGAAACACCAAAAAACAGGCTGACCATAGAAACAGATCACATGTTGTTATTTCTTGTATTAGAAAATCTGCTTTCTAATGCAGTGAAGTTTTCCCCACAGGACACCAAGGTGACGCTGAATGTGAATAAAACAGATGGACATATAATTTTCAAAGTGAGTGATCAGGGACCTGGATTTACGGATGAAGATAAGAGTCTGGTATTCCAACGTTTTCAAAAATTGAGTGCTGAGCCTACTGGCAATGAATCTTCTACTGGTCTTGGGTTGTCTATTGTTAAAAAATATGTAAAGGATTTGGGAGGCAAAGTCTGGCTTGAGTCCGAAGAAGGCAATGGAAGCACATTTTTCGTCAAGTTAAATGCTTAATTCGTCCAACACAGTTTGCGTATCCATAATTTCTGCAAATTCCCCTTGCAACGTCGCCAATGTTGTCAGATGAATTACTTCAGCCTCATACCTCTCACCTGCGATCCCAACCTTATTAAAAGCCGCAGTTGCGTCTGATACGACAGTGACCTGATATCCCAAATTTGCGGCCATTCGTGCTGAGGTTGATACACAATGCTCAGTAGTAAGCCCTACTATGATCAGCTGGTCTATCTGTTCCACGTCAAGCAGCCCCTTCAGATTGGTACCCACAAAGGCACTATTTACATTCTTTTCTATCACAGGCTCATCATCAATTGGTGCAACCATTGATTTAATCTGATTGCCAGATTTAGATGGGTGTAAAGGAGATTCTGGATTAGTAGAATTGTGCCTGACATGAAAAATCGGCCACTTATTTTCTCTAAACAAGTTTAATATTTTACTACAGTTAGCCTCTGCATTGGGGTTATTTCTTTGGCCACCATAAAACTCTACTTCATCGAGCCCATTTTGAATATCTATAAGGAGAAGTGCTTTGTTAGTCATAGTCAAGTTTAGGTTTACAAATCAATTCAAATATGAATTGGTGAAAATGCAAACTGCTCATTACGAGAAATTTGCCTACAATAAGTAGTTAATTCACTAAATTGAAGTTAAACAAACTTAAAATTTACCAATGAAACTATTAAACTTGATGATTTGTGCCTTGCTAGTGCTAGGTGCCTGTCAACCACCCCAAGACAATACGGCTAATGAAGCCTTTGAGGCAAACTCCAAAATCATTATGGCCTATATTGAAGGCTATCAGTCCGAAAATCTGGATTATGACGCCTGGTATGCAGATGATGTTTTGATTAGAGGTACTTCCTTTGGGGCGCCTGATTCACTCGGAATCGAAGATTTAAAAGCTCAGGATAAAGAATTTTTAGCAAGCTTTGACCTAGAATTGATGACAGACCCAGTCCTTCTGCCAGGTGTGAATGTGGATACCAAAAAAGCAGATGGTTCTGTGCGCTATTATGGTGATTGGAAAATGATTCTACAAGCAACTGATTCCACTGAAGAAAAATCGGTGGTTGTGAAACTTTACGAGTCTTTTGATTTTAATGAAGAAGGAAAAATTGTATTTCAACAATCCTATGGAGACATTTCAGCTGCCTACGAATACATAATGGAGGACGATGACGAAATGGAAAATGATATGGACGAAGAAATGTAATTGACTAAACTGACAAAAGCCATTGAGTTTTGATCAAACCCAATGGCTTTTATATTTACCTATTAGTCATAATAGTTCAGCACGAGATCAAGTAATTTACCATAGCTAGCATCTCCGCTCAAATGAGCCATATAGCTAAAAGCCCGAACCGTTTTTTCCACATCTACCCGTTTCTCAATACCACCCAATGATTCCCCACCAGGGTAAACTCTGGAATTGCCTTCTGTAGAAATCTCCCCTGTTTCAAGTATACGCGAAGCCTGCCAATTGACAGCGCATGTGATTACTTCGGCCAATCGCTCTCTCAAATCGGTATGATTTGGAGAATTCAATAACGTAAATAATTCAAAACCTAACTTAACAGATACACCATTATAACTGGAATCCCACCCTCCTGCTTCCAGGAAATACCCTTCAGGTTGGTGACTGTGGAAGACTTGCTGAGTCAGTGGCAAAGCCAATGAAACCGCTTCTGGGTCTTTCACATGTCCTGCCAGCGTGTAAAGCGCCAAAACATCATACAACAGTCGATTGGGTGCCATTCCATCATGCTGTTCTAGTTCCTCTATGTTCGCTTTCAGGAAGGTCAACAAAAGTGCAATTTTAGCATTTAAACCGTCAATGTTCAATTTGGCCGAATGATCCTCAGGCAACTGCTGATACCAGTCAGATTCATAGAGCATAACCAAACTTATGCCAACTGCATACCCAAAAAACGCAGTTCCGCTCAATAGATTTCCTGCAAGCGAGGACTGATCAGCAGGCTGATCAGGAGGCAGTACAAACTCAAAATCCCCTGCTTCAGTTTGGTGATCAAATGAATAACTAAGATTGAGCACGAACAGGTTGAGCACTTCCTCATCCTGATTCCTAATTGCATATTCTACCAAATAGGTCATGGGCAATTGAAACCGGACATGCAAGTAGCCATTTTTATTCCTACCCAAAGCCCCCTCTGCATTCGGCTCTTCTATAAAAGTGTTGACTACCAATTCAGGTACAGCCTCCACAAGATCCGCATAGGTTTGATGGGTTGAAAGTTCTGTAGATTCACATGACCCACTGCTGGTATCGTGATCATCACAAGCACTTGTCAATAGAATAAGGATAGAAAAAAAATATGCTGCTGGTCTCATAAATGCAAATTTATAAACAATCTGATTATCCATAAATCAGTCTGGCCAAATCCATTAGTTGTACAAAAACACAACTAATTATTTTATTTCTTGTATAATTGTACAACAAACTTTAAAAACTATGAAAGGAGAACATTTAGGTGAATTAGAAGAATTAGTTCTGCTGACCATAGGCTCTCTATATGAAGAAGCCTATGCCGTAGCCATTCTCGAAGAAATCAAGAAAAACACCAATCGGAAAATGGATGTAACTGCTGTGCATTCCGTACTGAGGCGACTTGAAAAAAAAGGCTATGCTCAATCAGAAATGGGCGGAGCTACGACCGATCGAGGTGGTAGACGCAAGCGCTTTTTTGTACTGACCCAAGTGGGAAGGAAAATCCTGGATGACACCATGGAACTCAGAGTAGCACTATATAACAAAATGCCAAAACTCGCCTTTGCAGGAATCCAATGAAACCTCAACCACCCAAATGGGCCGATCGGTTTTTAGCTTGGTATTGTCACCCTGACTTACTCGAAGATTTGCAGGGAGATCTCTATGAAATTTTCCAGCAAAAACAACAGGAGGGCCAAACTACCAAAGCCAAATATCTCTATATATGGTTGGTGCTTCGCTCCTTTCGACTATCAGCCTTAAAAGAAAATCAAAAACTCAAAAACTCATTTTTTACTATGACTAGAAACAATTTAAAAATCGCCATTAGGGTGCTTTGGAGAGACAAGTTCAATAGCGCTATCAATTTGCTCGGCCTGACGCTTGGCATTACGTGTTTCCTGCTTTTAGGACTATATGTAAAGCAAGAAGTCTCCTATGATCATTTTCACAGTAAAAAGGATCGCATCTACAGAAGCTGGTTAAAAGAAGATTATGGAGATGGACGCGAATTTTTCAATTCACACACCCCCCTGCGTTTCGAATTGCTATTCGAAGATAATTTTCCAGAAGTCGAGCGTTCGGTACAATATATAGCTAATAATTTTCTAGTCGGCCGTGATGAAAATCGAATTGATGAAGAAATAGCATTGATCAGTCCTGATTTTTTGGAAGTCTTTGATTTCCAACTCATCAATGGGGACAAATCCACCTTCTTACCATCCAGAGATCATATAGCTATTTCATCGAGCTATGCTAAAAAATACTTTGGGATGGAGAACCCAATGGGAAAAACACTCCCAGTGACGGTAGATTCATTGACCAGGGACTTGGTGGTATCGGCCGTTTTTGAAGATCTTCCAATAGAATCAGGTATACGATTTGATATGGCTATCTCCACAGAGAACTGTCGCAGGATCTATGGTGAACGACTATTCACAGCATGGTTCAACATCATCCCCGAAACTTATGTATTGCTAAAAGAAGGAACTAACATATCCTCAATAGAAAATAAGATGCAGGATGTGGTAATGAGTCTGATGGGCGACGCCACCTACGGAGATCAAGAAATGCAACGTGATCAGTATAATATCGGTTTTCAACCACTCACAGATATTCATTTGAATCCAGACGTCCCACTGGGGAATGTTCCAGTAGGCAACCCTCAATATGTGATGATACTAGGTGCAATCGGTCTATTAGTCTTGATTATGGCATGCGTGAATTACACCACACTATCTGCAGGCCAATCGCTGAAAAGATCCAAAGAAGTGGGTATGCGCAAGGTGCTGGGTGCCTCGAAGCGTACATTAATTTATCAGTATTTGAGCGAGAGCCTTGTATTGGCCATTGTAGCTATGTCCATTGGTACTGTGATTACCTTTTTCCTAATCCCCACCTTCAATGCGCTCACAGGTACAGAAATCTTTTTTCAATTCGAATGGTGGCATATTGGCGTGTACTTAGCTTTAGGGCTAATTATTGGTTTTGTTGCTGGCAGCTATCCGGCTATCATTATCACAGCTTTCAAAACCATCCATATTATCAATGGAAGTAATCAATCCACTGGCAAGTTAGCAGCACGCAAAGGCCTGGTAGTTCTTCAGTTTTTGGTGACTGTATTTTTAATCAGTACAGTTCTTATTATGCAAAAGCAAGTCGACTTTTTGATGGATAAGAACCTAGGGTATGATTACAAAGCCGTGATCTCAGCTCAACTCCCTGTGGATCAGAACGGCCGAGGCATACTGCATGCCATAACTTCAGGGATGGAAAATGGCCAATTAATCAAATCCCAATTGAAAAAGCACCCTCAAGTCTCCAAAATCGCAATTGGCAATCATCTTTTTGGTTCAAATGGCTGGACACACGTAGCATTCAATGATGACAAGGGTGATTTCAAATGGTTTCGCCTATTAGTGGTCAACCCCGAATATCTCAGTGCATTTAATATTAAACCTGTTCAGGGCAGAGATTTTGAAATTGGAAATGGATTGGATCAAAGACAGTCTATCCTGATTAATAAAAGTGCGGCCAAGTACTTTGGGTTAGAAAATCCCATTGGCGACAAACTTCCAGGAGCCGAATTTGGTGAACACCAAATTATAGGTGTGGTAGATGATTTCCATTATTCTTCCTTGCATTCTGAGGTTGAACCTTTGGTAATCGTGCAAAACATATTGCCTATTTTTAAAGGCGTTACAGATGCTGATATAAAAGATTCTTATGTTCCAAAAATCGTATTCACCTATAGTGGCACCTACCTACATGATGCCATAGAAATACTGGAAAAAGAATGGAAAGCTACATTTTCTGACGAAGCGCCAAACTTCGAGTTTATAGATGATCGGATCAGTAGACAATATGAAAGCGAAGCGCGTCTCAAAAAATTAATTGTTATTGCTACTGTTCTTTCAATTTTAATTGCAGGACTTGGTCTGTTTGGGTTGATCATGCTTGTATCCAATAGCAAAATCAAAGAAATAGGCATACGAAAAGTAATGGGCGCTTCTCCATTGTCCATATTCAGATTACTGATCAAGGGATTTGTCTTTCAATTGTTGCTAGCCATTCTGCTATCTATTCCACTGACCCTTTACCTGATTAATCAATGGTTGGAGAATTTTGCTTATCGAATAGATATCCCCAGTATGCCCTTCATATTGAGCGGGCTTGCAACCTTTGCTATCGCTGCGGTTGTAGTGGCATATCATGCTATCAAGGCCTCTAGCGTAAACCCAATTGAATCGCTTAGGGTAGAATGAAATAAAAAAGTCAGCCTTCAGTAGGTGGCTTCTCATAGCTTATCCTTCTGACGGGCTGACTTAACTTATAACCTCAAACCTAACTTTTAATGCACCACTATTTTATGCATGACTTTAGCATCTCCCTGACGGAAAAACACCATATAGATGCCCTTTTGCCAGTTTCCGACAAAAATGGATAGCTGAGTAAACGTCTCCTTAACCTCATATATGGTATGACCTGACAGATCTATTATTTCCAATTGGGAAGTGCTACCGTCAAATTGTTGTTGTGTAATGTTTAAATATTCTGAAACAGGATTTGGGTATATTTTCAAAAGATCAACTGTCTTGAATTCTTTCACCTTCCCTAATTCTTTAACTGTATTAACCTGCTGGTTTTGCGCTGAAAGTCCATCTGACCAAATTAACAATCCAAATAGCGCAATCATTTTAATTCTCTTCATAATCTCAAGTCCCTTTTCATGAATACAACGGAGTAACTCACCCGCACCCTACCTTAGTATCCCACCCAAACCAAAATTGTTCCAAAAATTAAGTGGAAGTGCTTTTCATCTCTTGCAAGGTGATTATATTTGGAAACTAATACCCAGCAAAACTATGAATCAACCCTCTGTTTGTGAAGAGCAGTCATTTTCGCGGTTACACCAAGCTCATGAGGTTCCTTTAAGAAATTTTTTATTCTATCGCTTTGGAAGTTTAGAAAAGGCCAAAGATTGTGCACAAGAAGCTTTTATCAGATTGTGGAATAATTGTAGCAAAGTGGCCTTTGATAAAGCTAAGAGTTTCCTATTCACTACAGCCAACCGCATATTTCTAGACGATACGGCTCATCAAAAAGTGATCCTCAAATTTGAAAAAAGGAGTGATACAAGCGAAGCACAATTGGAAACCAACCCTGAGTTTCTCTATCAGGTAGACGAATTCAAGGAACAACTGGAGTCTGTGGTATCCAACCTACCAGAAAAGCAGCGCGTAGTTTTCTTAATGAGTAGAATAGACAAAATGAAAAATCAAGAAATCGCAGATGCTCTTGAGATTTCGGTAAAAACAGTGGAGAAACACATTACTTCTTCACTAAAATCAATTCGAGCCGATTTAGATGTATTAAATCATTTTTCGATATAGGTAGGGTTTATGGGTTGCTTATCGTCATAGGTTTAGAAAAATAAAAAAGTCATGGAAAACAATCACACAGATAAAGATGCAATACTCGCTCAGTGGCTGAATGGAGACATTTCTGCCGACGAAGCCAAGAAGCATCTGTCAAATGATGAATTCCTGAAGTATACACAAATCGTACAAGAAGTAGATGATTGGGTTCCAAATCAGGACACCACCATTTTTGATGTTCAGAAAGTGCTCAGTACTAAAAAGGAGGCCAAGGTAATTACAATGTCTACCTGGAAATATGTCTCAGTAGCTGCTGCCGTTTTATTGATGCTCTTTACTGGGCCCCTGCTCTATCGCTCCATCACTACAGTCTCTTACAAAACTGCCTATGGGGAAACACGAGTCATTGACCTTCCAGATGGGACTTCCACCCTTTATTTGAGTGCAAACTCAAGAGTAAAGTGGAAAAAGAAGGATTGGAAAGATGGTAATAGGAAGTTAGTACTAGAGGGTAAAGCTTATCTTGAGGTGCCTCAAAAGGGAAGTTTTGATGTCGTTACCTCTGAAGGGACTGTATCCGTTTTGGGCACCAGATTTACTGTATACCAAATGGAGCAAGCCCTACATGCTGTTTGTTACGAAGGACGTGTACGAGCCACAGCTACCAAAGGAAAATCAGTGGAACTTAACAAAGGTGAAGCTAGTCTATTACTTGATGGATTATGGAGTGCCAAACAATTGTTTGACATCCAGTATCCCGAGTGGATAAAAGATAATATTGCATTTGACAACGCGCCATTGAAGCAAGTACTCAACGAATTAGAGTCAAATTTCGGCATTGCTGTTGAGCTAGGAAATGTTAATCTCGCCAGACGGTTTACAGGATCTATCCCTAAAAGCAATCTAGACCAATCTCTTAAAATAATTTTTCCTGCGCTTGGGATAAGTTATCGACTTGAAGACAATACCCTATATTTGTCTGAGTAAGAGAGAAAAGTTATTATGCGGCATTTATTATTAGTCACATGCTTAATGTGCATAGGGGTTGGTGTGTTGAGCGCACAACAAAAACTACCCTTCCTCAAGGCAGTACAGCAATATGAAAAAGAACTAGATGCTAGTTTCTCATACGATCCAGCCGTATTTGGCCACATTCAAAAAGAATTTAGCAGCAATAAGAGTCTGGCTGAGTTTATTACTGAAGCTCAGGCTCAACTTCCAGTGCGTATCGAACGGGTTGGGGAAAATTATTACACACTTGTACTAGTAGAAAGTACTTATGAACTCACGCTCACAGATTCCTTAGCATCTACACCCATCAACCCGCCATTTTTTGTTTTGATCAATTCCAACCCAACGGATATTCAACTAGAAAATGATAAGGCAACTTTTACATACAAACCAAACCGCTCAGAAACGGTAATAGCTTACGCTCCAGGCTATGAGAAAAAAATATTACCTTTTGAGTATCTGCTCAATCATAAGACATTGGATATCAGCTTAATGACGCAGACCTATTTATTGAATGACGTCATGATAGAAGATTTCATCACCAAGGGCATCAACATGGATCCTTCCAATCAAAAAATTTCTATCAAAGTCAAAGATCTTCCCCTGCTACCTGGTGAAACAGACGGTGACATATTTGCCTCGCTTGCCGCACTCCCAGGCATCACCACCCCAGATGGTCGCCCAGGCAATTTATTCATACGCGGAACGGCACCTGATCAGTCTCTCATTTTGTTTGACAATATTCCAATGTACCATCGTGGACATTATTTTGGCACCATATCGCCATATAACCAAAAAATTGTAAATGAAGTAGAGGTTTTCCGGAGCGGATATCACCCTAGAGTTGGTGGACGGGTCGGAGGTGCAGTCTTTATCAATACAGAAGATAATATAGACAATGAGTCGAGCTATGGATTTGGTGCAAATACACTATATGCGCTAGGCTATGCCAAGACAACTCTGACAAACAAAAAAGCATCTTTGGTTTTAGGCGCAAGACATTCCTACCCAACAGCAGTCAGATCTCCAAAACTCAATGCCATTACCGAATCTGTGTTTGCGGCTACGGGCATATCTGATGACGAAGGTAATATCGGCACTGATGTGGACGTAACATTTCAGGACTATCACGCCAAACTGATCGCCATGCCCAATGACAAAAATAAAATCACGGTCTCAGGGATTTATAGCAGCTCTGATCTAAGCTATAAGCTCATAATGGGAGCTGCCCTGAACCAAATAGAAGGAATCAATTTTGAAAATTATGGTGTAAATACAGAATGGAAATGTGAAATCAATCCTAATTGGTCAACTTCAATTATAAATACACTGGGTAACTATACCTACTCTAGTGGCTCACCCACTCCTATGGGGGAGACGAAGGGAGAAAATACGATTAAAGATTATAATGCCAGATTCGAATTATCAAATTCTAATCAACCTTCACACGATCTTCAGTTAGGAGTAGACTATAAATTACAGTCCTCACAATTGAAATACAATAATACGACTGATGGCATTATAAATAATAGTGCAGAAACTGTCTTTAGAGATGACAAATACCAAGCACATACTATATCTCCTTTTGCAAACTTTAGTTGGTTTACCCAGCAGTTCAGTTTACAATTAGGACTTAGAGGGAGTTTCTATAGTCCTAAACAAGCATTCTACTTGTCTCCCAGAGTGCAGGGCAACTATACTGTCAATCCCTGGCTAAATATTAAAGCCTCTGCAGGTCGCTATCATCAGTTTCTCAGTCAGGTTCGAAATCTTCAAATCGGTGTAGGCGGATTTGACAATGCCATGTGGCAACTAGCAACCAATGAGCAGGGTAATGTAATTTCTGGTTCTCAATACATGGCAGGCTTTATGATCAATCAAGACCAATGGCTTTTTGATACTGAGGTTTTTTACAAAACAGCTAATAATGTCACCTATTACGAAAATTTATTTCTAGATAATACCAGTGAATATTTTACGGCAGATAATATCCTTTATGGGATTGACACCTATGTAAGAAAAAGCTTCAATGAAGCTACAACTGCCTGGGTAGGCTATTCCTATGGAGACTCAAAGATTACCTTAGATACGACTAATCAGACTACCTATAAGTCCAAGTATGTCCAACCTCACGTCGTATATGTGGGTTCAGCATTTCAAAAAGACAGGTGGAAACTATCTGGAGTTTGGAAATATGGGTCAGGACTAAATGCGCAGTCTCTGGAAATTGCCTATGCTCAGGTCATTTATGAACGTGCGCAGGCCAATCGACCACCTGGAGCACCAAGAGCCCCAGATCCATTCGCAGAGGTACCTGAGCGATACCCTAATGTTCATTCTTTAGACTTGTCTGCCTCTTATAAAATTCCCTTTACTAACGAAAGGCCTTGGTCAGCCAGTTTTGGGTTATCTGTTATAAACGTATTTGACACTAAAAATCTAATAGACCGAGCCTTCAGAGGCAATCCTCCACCCCCAAAATGGGTAGACAGAAATGCACTGGGATTTGCTCCTAACTTGATGGTGATGATTGAGTGGTGAGGAGTCTATTACCCTTCTGTTCGTGCATAATTAGTAAGTGAAATCATATCAGTATATAGGCATCATATTTGATTACCTTGTGTTTGCTGTGAATAAGTACTTGAAAGTTTAATCGCGTAGACCTATGGCCATTCTAAAAAAAACCATCTGCTATGTATGGATAGTCCTCATTGCTTTAGTCTGTGATACAGCCACACTAGCAAGCAATCTCACCTGGAAACAGGCACAAGAACAAAAAGCTGGCATAGTGGCTATTCAGTACAAATTGAACGAACCTTTCCTGATGTCTACCCATGGTGAATTAGAAGGGCTTGAGTATGAAATGATGGCTGGGTTTCAACGGTATTTGGCTAATCAGTACGGGGTACATATCCAATACCACTGGATAGAATGGAATACCCTGTCAGAGATATTCAATCAAATACAAACCAAAGAACACGCTGGCGACATTGGTCTGGATATCATCTCATGGACTGCAGATCGTG
Organism: Reichenbachiella faecimaris; assembly: GCF_900176375.1. Lineage (GTDB taxonomy): Bacteria > Bacteroidota > Bacteroidia > Cytophagales > Cyclobacteriaceae > Reichenbachiella > Reichenbachiella faecimaris. The sequence goes on from NZ_FWYF01000001.1 coordinate 1,567,499, forward strand.
AGCGAAATGTAAAATTTTCAGATCCTTATTTTCCAGATTTTCAAGTACTCGTTACTCATCGTTCCAATCCATCAATTCTTCATGAAGACGAATTTAACGATCCCTACAACGCCTATACTGCTATTTCAGTCTTAGGTACAACCTACGATCAAAACCTAAAAAAAATTAGAAAGCAAGGATCGCACTTTGATATTAGATATATCGAACAAAGCACTCAGATTATCGAGGAAATTGTATCTGCTCCCAAAAGTTTTGGCTATAGTGATCTCACCAGATACTTACTGGCTCTTAATAATGATTCTCCCATAAAACGGCTGAATGCCTATGCCGTCAGGGGCCACGGGCTAGGCGTCATTTTCAATAAGGACTCTGACTGGGATATGCCGTTCAATGAATATTTGAAAAGTGACGAATTCAACAAAATAAAGCAAAACAGTATTCGACGATATCTTGGATCTGAATTTATTGATTTTATGAAAAACCTATCGAATCATCAGAATGAGGAAATGGTACTCTTGATGCAAGAAAAGATGTTTATGGATGAAGAAATCCAGAGAAGTAAGATAGAGGCCGAACAGCAAGAAAAAATCAAGGTCATACTTATTATTGCTATCTCGTTTACATTTCTCACGGCCTTTTTTCTATTCAACAGAAGCAAAATCAAATCCAATGCCAACAAGTTGCTCCTTTCTCATCAAAAACTCATTGAACAAAAAAATGAATTGCTCAGCGAACGCAATCAAGAGTTGATAGATATCAACAATGAAAAGAATAGCTATATACATATACTTTCTCATGATCTGCGCGCACCCATCAACAACATCAATAGCATATCAAAGCTACTGAAGGATGCCCAACTCTCTCCTGATGAAGTAAAAATGCTAGATCACATAACCAATGAATCTAAAAGATTGAGTGATATGGTCACTCGGATATTGGATGTAGAGCGTATTGAATCGCAGCAATTGGAAGAATTTAAAGAAGTAAATTTATCTGAGTGTCTTCAAGAAATTGCAACAAATTTTTCACAGGCCGCCACAGACAAACAAATCACTATTCATACTGAAATTGTACCTAATATGTACATTTCGGGCATTGACGCTTATGTCTTTCACATATTTGACAACCTCATGTCCAACGCCATCAAATTCACTCCTCACAAGAAGAACATTCATTTTTCGACCAGTTCCAATGAGCACCAGGTAGTAGTAAAGTTGCGAGACGAAGGGCCTGGACTATCCGAAGAAGACCAAGGAAATATGTTCAAAAAATTCCAAACTTTGTCGGCCAAACCTACGGATGGAGAAGCTTCTAATGGCATTGGGCTCTCCATTGTACACAAGTATGTGAATATTTTGAACGCAAAGCTCGCATGCGAATCAGAGTTGAACATGGGTACTACCTTCATTGTTACTTTCGACAAAGTTTCTGATTAGAAAGCAAAAAAGACCACAAGAGTGGCCTTTCAATTTCATCCTTGTGAACTGTTCTTAATAGGCTCTTACAGTCACCCCTTTCATGAAGTTGACAAAGGACTTGTTCACCACTCTGTTGCCTCCTACAGTCGGGAAGTTGCCAGTGAAATACCAGTCTCCTCTGTGATCAGGGCAAGCCTTATGCAAGTTGTCCACGGATTGGAAAATAACCTCCAGCTCAGCTTTCATGCCTTTCGGCCGAACAATGTCAGTGATTTTTGCAGACACTTGATCGGCTGTAAATGGCTTATACAATTCCAACACATGATTAGGAGCCTCTGGATTACCATCAGACTCCTCGCACTTCGCCAATACTTCTTCCAGCAAGTACGACTTGTCGTTTTCTTCAAGCAATTCAAGCACAGCACGGAAGGCCACAAAGTCCTTCATTTTGCTCATATCAATACCGTAACAATCCGGGAATCGGATTTGTGGAGCGGAAGATACAATCACAATTTTCTTAGGATCCAATTTGTCGAGCAAGGTCAAAATACTCTTCTCTAACGTAGTCCCTCTAACAATCGAATCATCTATGATTACCAAATTGTCAACCCCTTTATTGACAACCTCATACGTGGTGTCGTACACATTAGCTACCAGCTCATCACGGGACGAATCATCCGCAATGAAGGTACGGAGTTTGGCGTCTTTGATCACCATTTTTTCCACTCTTGGGCGGAATGACAGAACCTCTTCTAAATCGCCATTATGCGGCTTGCCCTCTATGATGATCTCCTTACGTTTTGCAACTAAATATTCGTCCAATCCACTCATCAGGCCTAAAAAAGCTGTTTCTGCTGAGTTTGGAATAAAAGAAAATATAGTGTTTTTCAGATCAAAATTAACAGATTGAAGTACTTTGGGTACTAGCAACTCTCCCAGTTTTTTTCTTTCGCGATAGATATCTGGATCAGAACTTCTTGAGAAGTAAATTCTTTCGAAACTGCATGATTTCTTTGGCAGCATATCTATAAACTGCTCCTCAGAAAACGAACCATCCTGATTAATGATCAAGGCGTGACCTGGCGTAATTTCCTTAATGTCTTCGTAGGCACAATTGGTAGCTGTCTTTATGGCCGGCTTTTCAGATGCTACAATCACCACCTCTTCATCTGCATAATAATAGGCTGGACGAATACCTGCAGGATCACGCGCTACAAATGATGCACCATGCCCTACCATGCCCGCCATCGTATATCCACCATCAAAATCTTTGCATGATTTTTTCAGGATATTGATCATAGAGAGCTCTTCTTCTATTTTCCTGGTAATGTCCTTGTTGGACAATTTGAATTTGTGCTTATCAAAAATTTCTTGATTTTCTTCATCCAAAAAGTGGCCGATTTTTTCCATGACAGTCACGGTATCAGTTTTTTCTTTTGGATTCTGACCTAAAGATATGAGGATGTCAAATAGCTCATCCACATTGGTCATATTAAAGTTGCCAGCGACCACAAGGTTTCTAGAACGCCAATTGTTCTGTCGCAAGAAGGGGTGGCAGCTTTCTATACTATTTTTACCATGTGTACCATAGCGAAGGTGTCCTAACCATACTTCCCCAGTAAATCCGTAATTCTTTTTTAACCACTGTTCATCGTGGAAATTTTCTTTACCTCCTTCTTTTAGCGCTTTCCCGAATTTCTTACCGACCTTATCAAAAATCTTTTGTAGCGAATTGGCATCTATAGATCGGTATCGACTGATGTACCTGTAGCCTGGCTCAAGCCCAAGTTTGATGTTGGCAATACCAGCTCCATCCTGACCTCTATTCTGCATTTTCTTCATCAGAAGAAGCAGTTTATTGGCGCCATATAGGGGCGTGTTGTACTTGTCAATGTAGTATTGAAGGGGTTTTCTCAAACGGAGGTGCGCTATCCCGCACTCGTGTTTAATAGGGTCGCTCATATCACTTCTTAAAGGGCAAAGTTAAACTGATTAATTACGTTCAGCAATAGGTCGGCTTTAAAGAATAATAATAAAACTAGGAACACGATGATAAACACAATAGTGCCATCTTTTAGAGAAAAAATTATTTCTTGTTTAGTATCGCCAGAATGAACCAGCAAATAGTATGGTATTTTCAGATAATAAAATAGTGATATAGCAGTATTCAAAAGCCCCAATCCAAATAGCCAAAGCAAATATTGATGTCCTTCTGTTTGATAATATTCCCATAGGGCGGTAAACATCAAGAGCTTTGAAGTGAAACCTCCAGTTGGCGGAAGCCCAGCCAGTGCAATCATAATAATGACAGCAAATACTCCCAACCAAGGCGATGTCCTTCCCAATCCACTCAAGTCTTTAATTTTTTCAAAACCTTGTTTTTGAAATAAGTCTATCAAATAGAATGCACCCAGATTCATAAAGGCATAAACAATGGCATAAAACAGCATGGATTGGATGCCAAAGGCAGTTCCTATAACAACTCCAATGATCAGCATACCCGAGTGGGCAATTGAAGAGTATGCCATCATACGTTTGGCATTGGTCTGATTGAGTGCGGAGAGATTGCCAATAAACATACTCAATATGGCCAAGCCTGAAAATATCATTTTCCAGTCAAAATCAATTTGACTCAAATGTGTGTGAAGCACAAATTGCCCAAAGAAAATAAGCACGGCTACTTTTGGCAAAATGGAGATATAAGCCACCACAGGTGTTGGGCCAGCCTCATACACGTCTGGTGACCATATATGCATGGGTGCCAATGACAGCTTGAACCAAATACCTACAAAAAAAAGCACCAAGGCTAGTGGCAACCACAGCCCTAGTTCAGGTTGCTGGCCTATAAAAACACCTATTTGATCAATTTGTAAACTACCTGTTAATCCATAGATGAGCGAAAGTCCATAGAGCATTAAGCCACTCGACATGGCGCCAAAAAGGAGATATTTTATGCTCGCTTCAAATCCCTTTCTATCAAAATTGAAATTGATCAATATATAAGAAGTGATAGAAATTAACTCAAGAGAAAGGTAAAACAACAACAGATGATTGACTTCGATCAGCAACATAGACCCTAGCAGAATCATCAGAAGCAAGAAATGATATTCTCCCTTTTTTAGTAGGCTCTCCCCATTCGGGAAAAGCAAAATAAAGCCGGTCACTACAATGAAAAATGGCTTGGCCAACCCTGAGATTTGAGACAAAGACAATAGGCCGTTAAAATAAGTCCCGTAACTGGGCGAGACGGAAACTGACAATGAAATCATGCCCAATAGAAAAAGGCTAAAGACGGTTTTAGTAGATGCTTCTTTGTCTTTTACTATCAACTGCAGGATGATCAAAATAAAACTACCCACTATCAAAGTGACCTCTGGGAGTAAAACTCCAAAGTCACCCAAAATGGTTTCTATCTGATTGTTCAATGAACCTAAACTCATCGCACAACTGCTTTAATAACTTCTAGATTTAATTCGCCCTGTGTGTGCACATACTCTACAAACCCCATGATGGTCTCATTGGCCAAGTCGAGCAATAGATTTGGAAATATTCCAAACAAAAGGGCCAATATCACCAATGGAATAATCATGATCAGTTCACGAGCATTCAGGTCTGGCAATGACCAGCTTTCTTGTCTCACCCAATATTTTCCAAAAAACATGCGTTGGATTGTCCAGAGGAAATAAGCCGCACCCAATACCAGCCCTAACAATCCTAGTATTGGCATGAATGTGTCTATTATCGTTCCGTTGATGGCTCCATCAAAAGCCCCTACAAGTACTAGAAATTCTGCAATAAACCCTGAGAAACCAGGCAGGCCCAGTGCTGCAAAGAAGGAAATAATCACAGCTACACTGTACCAAGGCATTTTGCCAGCCAATCCACTATAATTGGCAATCATACGATCCCCTGTTCTATCATAAAGCACACCCGCCATCAAGAAGAGCAAAGCGGAAATGATGCCATGACTGAACATTTGAAACAATGCGCCTGCACTTCCTTCCACTGTTAGCGCTGCCATACCTAGCATCACAAATCCCATGTGAGAGACTGATGAGTAGGCAATTAGTCTTTTAAGGTCAGTTTGAGCCATTGCAACTAAAGCTGCATATACAATGGCGATTACTCCAATCAGAGCAATCCACCAACCATATTCGATCGCTCCATCTGGGAAGATGGTGTAGCCAATTCGATAAAACCCATAACCTCCTATTTTCAAAAGTATGCCAGCCAGCACCACAGAAATAGGCGTAGGTGCCTCTACGTGTGCGTCTGGCAACCAAGTGTGCACAGGCACTGCTGGTAGTTTGATAGCAAAGCCAATAATTAATAATATAAATGCCCAGGCTCTGTAAGTCAATCCAAGCAGTAAACCATCAAAATCCAATGCTAACAAAGAACCAGGAATGAAATTTTCAGGATTCATCATTTTCATGATATCAAAAGTGTGAACCGTGGAGTCTGGGTTTTGCACAACAGAAAGACTGAGGCCAATCATCACCATCAATATTAGCAGTGATCCCACAAGGGTATAAATGAAAAACTTGATAGATGCGTACGCCCTTCTTTTTCCTCCCCATATACCAATCAAGAAATACATTGGCAAGAGCATAAACTCAAAGAACAGGTAAAAAAGAAAGAAATCCAGAGCTACAAAACACCCAATCACACTGGAACTGAGCACCATGTAGAGTAGATAATACCCTTTAATGTTTTGCTTGATGCTCCAAGAAGAAATGACGCCAATAAATAAAACAATGGCCGACAAGAGCACCAAAGCTAAACTCAATCCATCCACACCTACATAGTACTGAATCAGTAAGCTCCCAAAAGAACCCACGTTCAATTGTATCCAATCCAATTGCTGAGTGAACTGCAAACTATTTACTCCATAGCCCGTCACACTTTTATCAAAAGAACAAACCAATACAACTGAAAGGACGGTCACCACAGCAAGAGCACCAAGGGCTACCCATTTGTATAAATGGCCTTGTGATTTGGGTACGATCAGCATCACTGCAGCTGCAATGAGCGGAATAAAGACCAACCAGGAAAGTAAATGATCCATTACCATATTTATCCAATCAATAATTCAAAAAAGTAAAAAATCAACAACACACCAAAAACAGCCCAAGCCAGATAAGCCTGCAAGTTTCCGCCTTGTATTTGTCGGGTTCTATTGCCACTAAACGTTGCAAACCAAGTGACCAACTTCACAAAACCATCCACAATATTGCTATCAAACCAGCCAATCAAATAAGCCACTACGACTTGAGTTTTTCCAACCAAATTCACCATGCGATCCACAACTTTCTGATCCCACCAATAGGAAGCTTTCGCCAAAAGTAACGAACCGCTCACCACTGCATGCTGATAAAATTCATCCAAGTAGAAATTCTTATGGGATAATTGATAGGTCAGAGATTTCACCACTGATATCAGATTGCCAAACATTTTCTTTTCGACATATAAATAAGAAAATAGCAAGCCTGATAGAGCCAAACCAATAGATATAATAGGAACTAAAGTATAATGCACGGCAGCTGAACTTCCGTTAGCATTCGCAAGTATTGGCAAAAGCCAACTACTATCAGGATTGAAAGGATTAACTGAAAATACAAATCCAATTGACAAAAGTGAAAGCACAAGCAAAGGGACTTTCACTGAAAATACCTCTGTGTACTTCTCTGCCTTTGACTCACTATTAAAGAATACTTTGAAATATAATCGAGCCATATAGGCTGCTGTCATAAAAACAGAGGCGAAACCGAAAACAATAACAAAGGTGGGTAAGTGATCAGCTGAAGCCAATCCATTCAAAATCATTTCTTTGGATAAAAATCCTGAAAACAAAGGCAGTCCAGCCAATGAAAGCATACAGAGTGTAAAGGCTACGAAGGTTACTGGGAGTACCATTTTCAATCCACCCATATTACGAATGTCTTGAGCATCAAAGCCTTCTTCATGAGTGGTCTCATGGTAGTAGTGAATGATACTGCCAGAGCAAAGAAATAATCCTGCCTTGAAAAAAGCATGGGTAGTTAAATGAATGAAAGCTGCTACTGGAAATCCGGCACCCACTGCCATAATCATATACCCTAATTGGGACACTGTAGAATAAGCCAAAATCTTCTTAATGTCATTTTGAGCGAAAGCAGCAAATGCACCCATAAAAGCCGTGATACCACCTATTATCCCAATAATAGTCAACACCTCTTGTGCCAACAAAGGAAATACCCTCACCATCAAATACACACCTGCAGCTACCATAGTTGCTGCATGAATCAAAGCCGAAACAGGCGTAGGACCCGTCATGGCATCTGGCAGCCAGGTTTGCAATGGAAATTGAGCGGATTTGCCAACTGCCGCCAAGAAAAGGCCAATTCCCAAGGTAATCAGCATAGCATTAGGAATGCCAGTTGTCAATGGATCAAGCCCAATCAGTGATTGAATATTTAACGTTTTGAAATAGGCAAAAAGAACGAAAATTCCCAGAAGGAAACCAACATCCCCTACTTTGTTCATCAAGAATGCTTTGAAAGACGATATGGGTGGTGCTTCCCTTTCAAACCAAAAACCTATAAGTAGATAGGAACTGAAGCCTACCAATTCCCAAAAAACAAAAGTCAGTAGCAGATTAGAAGAAAGCACAATGCCATACATGGAGAAAGCAAACAAGCCTAGTAAAGCAAAATACCTGGGTTGAGCCTCGTCGTGTTTCATATACTCCAACGAGAAAACAGTAACCAGTAGAGCCACAATGGCCACCACAATACACATAATCCCAGCCAACTGATCGTAGTAAAGCCCAGCTTGCAAGGCTTGATTACCAGCCATGATCCAATCGACATCTACTCCAGTTCCAAATGGTAATTGTATCCATGCCATCACTGAAGCTATCAATGCCATAGTTGAAAAAGCCATGAGCACGCGACCAGCCCATTTTTTCATTGCGAAGAATGAAAGACCTGCGCTAACCAGTGGAGCCAAAAGGATGATATAGAGCCAACTATTTTCCATCAGCCTTTGAGTTCGTTGAGTTGATCCATGTCAGACACGCCTTGATGTCTGAATATTTGATAGACAATAGCAAGGGCTACTGCCGACTCAGCTACCGCCACTACGATCACAAAAAGCGTCATCATCTGACCAGAAAGGTTGGGGTCATTTTGTGAAAATGCAATCAAATTGATATTAGCTGCATTGAGGATAAGTTCCACACCAGCTAAAATCATGATCACACTACGTTTGATAAGAACAATCACCAGTCCGATGACTAGCAGCAAGGAACTAAATATGATATAATGCTCAATCGGTACCATGCTTCTTTTTTAAGTTGTATCCAGCGATATAAGCTGCCCCTATCAAAGCCATCAGTAATAAAACTGCAGTCACTTCCAGTGCGATTAGTTCAGTGGTCATCAGATGAACTCCGATTTGTTCGGTAACTGTCAATTCATTTGCTGGCTCTTTCGCAAAATCAAATAATGGAAAACCATCTTTCAACGGGTAGAGCAAAATGCCTAAGAGACCAAATCCCAATAAGCTAGCTATCAGCACCCTTCTGTTCTGTGTTTCTAATCTATGGCCATCTATTCTATGGGTCAGCATGATACCAAACATCATTAATATCAATATGCCACCAATATAGATCATGATTTGGGCGACACCTACAAATTCAGCATTGGAAATAATAAACACACCAGCAATACCCAAAAACACCAACACCAGCATGAATACGGCATGCACCACATTTCGAGCAAAAAGAATCCCAAGTGCAGAAAATACGGAAAATCCAGCTAAGATATAAAATGCTATAATGTTCAATCCCTCCATTTAATCTTTCTTCTTGGGTTTGATCTTAGGTCGAAAAACTGGCTTTTTAGCCTTTGGGCTTTCGACCTTAGGCTCTTGGCTTTCTTCCGACTTTGCTTCTTCCGACTTCGGGCTTTCATCTTCCGTCTTTTTAACTACCGACTTTACCTTAGGTTTGAAAACAGGTTTTGAGCCTTGGGCTTTTGGCTTTGAATCCTCACCTTCTGACTTCTGACTTCCGTCTTCTGCCCTTTTCACTACTGGCTTTACCTTGGGTTTAAAAACAGGCTTGGCAGCTTTTGTTTCTTGTTTTTTATCACCTGAATCTTGGCTCTGCTTTTCTGCTTCCTCTTTTTTGTTTTTTGGAATTTGAAGTTTGGCGCTTGTGGCTTTCACCTTAGGTTTAAACCCTCCAGTTTTAGGCTTGGCCATAGTCTCTATTGATCCTTCAGCTTCAGGTGCCGCTTTAGCAGCTACCACTGCTGCCTTAGCTTTTTCTTTTTCTGCAGCATGCACTTCAAATTCAGTCTTCTTTTCTGCAACCATCTCTGGGCTCATATCACCAAATTCAAAATTGTGTTCTTTCAAGTCGAAGACACTGAAATCATAATCTTTGGTCATGGTCAGACACTCTGTAGGGCAAACCACTGTGCAGAGACCACAAAAACAACACTTCGACATATCAATATCGAATTTGGCCGCATATATTCTTTTTGAAGTACCATCAGAGGTCTTACCTATTTCCTCCACAGCCCTTACAGGCTCAATATCTATACAATTGACTGGGCAAATTTTGGCACACTTGTCACAGACGATACAATCATCAATTTCATTGTGCAGTTGATAACGACCTGTATCTGGCACAGGCAATTGCTCGAAAGGATATTGGAGTGTTACAATGCCCTCCTTTTGTTCGAAATAGGTCTTGTCCTCCACACCCACAGGTGTACGTGAAGTCCGTGCTTGCCAGAAATGACGCATGGTAATCTTCAACCCATAAAGGAGCGAAGAAGACGTCTGGATAATATTTTTAAAATATTGTTTCAAATTTCTTAATCAGTTAGCCTACCCACAATTTCCAAATACCACATACAAATACCATGAATAGCCCAATTGGCGTGAGATATTTCCAGCTCAAGGACATCATCTGATCCACTCTGACGCGAGGATAAGTCCATCGCACCCACATTTGCACAAATACTAGCATCATGGCTTTGCCAAGCAACCAGAAGATACCTAGAGCATCACCTAACAAAGTCCCGTGAGTACCAGATGTCCAATCAGCCAGTTTCACTACCCCAATATTTGGCAATGGTGTATTCCAGCTCCCAAAAAACAGGATGGATGCCACTAGCGAAACCAAAAGCATCATACCATATTCGCCAAGCATAATAATAGCCCAGCGAAATCCTGAATATTCTGTATGAAAACCTCCAATTAATTCTGATTCTGATTCGGGCAAATCGAAAGGCGTACGATTCGATTCTGCCAAGGAGGCAATAAAATAGATCACAAATACGACCCACAACATGGGGTATCTCATAACATTCCATGCAAGGAAACCTCCGTAAGTATTTTCTGGATTGAGCAGTCCTTGTTGGATTGACATCTCTTGTAGGTTCAAGGTTTGTGTGAGCATAACCACACAAAGAATGGATAGACCCAGGGGAATTTCATAGGACACGATTTGAGCGACCGCTCTCAAAGACCCAAAAAGTGAAAACTTACTATTCGATCCCCAGCCAGCCATCAGGATACCAATGACATCTAGGGAAATCACGGCCATCAGGAAAAACACACCTGTTTCGACTTGAGAACCTGTGATATCAGAAGTAAGTGGCAACACAGCAAATCCTGAAAAAATGGCCGTAAACATAACCAAAGGTGCTAAAACGAACAATACTCGGTCGGCAGATTTGGTGATGATGTCTTCTTTTTGAAGCATCTTTAGTGCATCTGCGAAAGTTTGAAGAATGCCATACTTACCCACCACCATAGGCCCCAACCTGTCTTGCATAAAAGCAGAGACCTTCCGCTCGGCGTAGACGGCCAACAGCGCAAATACTAACATGAAAGGGAGATAGAATAAAAATGCTATCATCAGTGATTGAATAAAAGAGTAAGTTAAGAATTCTCTTAGGAAATTCCAGATGATTGACCCATCTGGTAGGCAGAAAAGAATGATCTTATGTTAAAGATCAAATTAGCAACAACAACAGCAACAATTACTCCCAGAGAGGGTACTTCTCAAGGTGAATTTCCTTGTTGAAGAAAAGGCGGGCTGCTTTTTCAAAAGCTGGGGTGTAGTCTGATACGAGAAATTGATCATTACCATCTGTTTGGTCGCTTAGTAAATTCAGGGCCTTTAATTGCTGTTTTAAGCTTCGAGCTACAATATTAGCAGAATCAACTAATTCTACCTTGCTTTTGTAAAATTCTTTTATGTCTTCTTTGATGATGGGATAATGGGTACAGCCCAGGATCAAAGCATCAATGCCTGCTAACGATGGGTCGCCCAGATAGTTGGCGATGATCTCATGACTGACCGAATCATGGATAAAACCCTCCTCAATCATGGGCACTAGCAAAGGAGTAGCTAAAGCACTAAACTCAACATCCACGGCCTCATTTTTGATTTTGGTTTCAAAGACTTTTGAATTGACAGTCTGAAGGGTACCAATCAAGCCTACTTTCTTTCCTGACTTTCCTTCCTTCAAATGCTCGATCACTGGATCTATCACGTTGATCACATGAGCTTTGCTGCCCACATAGGCTTTGATCAGATCGTAGGCTGCTGCAGAGGCGGAATTGCACGCGATCAAAATTACCTTGCAACCACGCTGGAGCAGAATGTCTGTGATTTTGATCGAGTAGGCCTGAATCGTAGCGGCTGATTTGTCGCCATAAGGCAAGTGTGCACTGTCTCCGAAGTAAATCATGTCTTCTTCTGGCAGCAACTTTTTAACTGCCTGAGCTACCGTAAGTCCCCCTACGCCACTATCAAAAATTCCAATGGGTGCGTTTTTATCCAATGCCTGTGATCTTGAATTGCAAATATGTGTGATAAATCTATACTTGCAAACAACTTGGCATTTCTCAGTTAAAGCTTGTCCAGCTCATGCTTGATTTTAATCATAAGACCCAATTCTGAAGGCTGACCATTTGAATCCTCTGAAACGTAGTCGATACTCTCACCATTCATAAATATTTCATATATGATCTCCCACTTGTTGCTATTACAGTCTGTACAGCCAGAATTATGAGCTTCAATAATAAGCTGTCGTCCATCAATCAAGATTTCGTCCAAATTCAAAAGCACATCATGATCAGGATTCATTCCATACTTTTCTGAAGTATCCAGCACTAATGAATCTCCAACATATATTTTCGCAAAATCATCGAGCTTATAAAAGATTAAGGATACACCCTTATCGACTGGCATAACAACTGGCACCTCTTCAACAGTCCTATCCTCTACTTCCGAAGCAGTCTGTGAACCTGACCCACAGCCTACCAGGATAATCAACGTGGCGGCACACATCGGTATTGATAAATATTTCATTTTAATATTTTCGTTTTCACAAAGCTACTCCTCAAAAGCTCCGTTTTCTTTAGCTCAGCATTAGGCTAATGCTAAGTAATTGTTATGCTTCTAAGCAGATAGTTGATGAATCCAGATATTCCATTTGATTTGCTCCTTATTGTATTAATGACGTTTCTTTGAGTATAAATCATCAACAACGTAAGTACTGGGTGCCTTATTTATGGCCCTGGACCAAGCCTTCTGGGGGCACTTATCATTCTTTGAAGCAATGGGTCTTGAGCCGAAAGTTTAGCTTGCTCTACCTTCTTATCATCTGGTATATACTAGGTACACTCGGTTTTGCTCCTAGAAGAAATTGTGACGAAGGCACTTGGCAAATGATGCTACAGTGCGAATGGATGATGTGGATGGGACAGTTCAAAACAGATTTTTGGCACTTTATGGCTACTGGTTTCACCACGGCCTGGTTCCACAATGATTTTGTTCATATCCTATTTGTAACTGTGTTTGGATTTCTCTTTCCAGTTCAATCTTTCGAGGCACAGCATGGCACCCGCCCTACCGTATTCATATACTTTTCCACCTATTTGCTGATTGGGTTATTTTTTGGAGGCCTCTTTCAAATTCTGAATAGTTTATGGCCAGAGTCTCACTTTGTCATGTATGGTTTTGCCAGAGCCTGGATGGGAGGCTCAGTGGGTATATTTGCGCTAATAGGTGGCCTCTCCTACTTCAGCCCAAAGAAATGGTTTCTCTTTTCCCTTGTTTTTGGGTTCGAGGTATTCAACCACTTCGTGTTAGGGAATAATATTCACATATCCTTTATACATGTAATGTCTGCTTCTTTCGGCTGGCTGCAGTGTGCTATATGGCAAAGTTTGAAAAAGAGCTAGCCTAAGGAAGTAAGTTGTAACGAGCAAAGACCTCATGGATCATACGGTCGTTTTTCTTACGATTACCACCCAATCTGAATAGCGTAGCCTCTCGTGTCTCTTCAATTTCGGAAAAATCCTTATGATCCTCTATGCACTTTACTTTCGTATTTGTAATCAGGGTCATGGCTTTGAACCAGATGTCGTCATTGGTAGGCACCATGTCCAAATAAATAGACTTATTGAACAGCTCTTCATGGAGTCTGTCACTCGGATACAACACACCATCTTTTCCCGTCGGGAAAATATTGAGACTTGGCCCTAATTCATTTTTATCCTTGACCTCATGTGTGCGTGTCCATTTTCCGTAGGGTTTTAATTTGCTCCGAGAAATTAACTTTCTTAAAGTATTTTCTTCATGACTCATGATTCGACCACGGTAGCAAATAACACAATCTTTATTCTTTTGATATTCTCCAACCAAACGCTCCAGCCAATTCTCAGGATAGATCACATCATCATCAGCCGTCACGATTAGACAGTTTTCTTTATTCATGAGTTTTGCCGTAGGAATCAGCTTTCGGTAGGGGCCAGTATTTTTAGTCCAGTGGATTTCTAATCCTAAACTTTCAAGTTCCCTGAGACGCTCAGGTACTTCTTTCACCCCTTGGTCCAATAAATGCGAATCTTCCGACAGCCAGAGCAATACACGGTCTGCCTTTAGGCTCTGGTTTAATATAGAATCAATGACCTTGCTCACATATTCAAGTCTCGACTGAATAGATGTAAGACTGACGACAATGGGTAATTGAGTATTCAAATAGAAAGGGCTTAAGCGTTAATAATTAGTTATCAATTGCTCCAATCAACTCAAGCAACTGATTATCTTTCTGGTCAGACTCCTCTGAACGGGGTTGAGGATCTTCCTCAACTGCGCAGCTGAATGAAAGTACCGTCAGAAAACAAAGCAACAAAACAAGCCAACTGATTCTCTCCGATTTTTTAACCTTTTTCCACAACATAGTTTAGCATTTTTTGAATATTAAAATTGCTTACCACTAATTTATACTTGATATGTATTCTAATTTTTATGCCATGGTTAAGTCTCTGTTATAAAAAAATAGCTAAGTAAACATTGTGTTAAGTTTTGGGCAGGCTATGCCTAGCGAGCCTTTTGCTATCCCATGGCTAGATATATTTGAAAACGAATCGTCATCCAAATGTTTAGAAAGCAAGCAGGGAAAATTCTCCTTATCATTTTTAGCATAAATGCTCTATTGGTAGCCACTCACAAAGGAGAATTTTGGCCTTTCAGCATATACCCTATGTTTTCTAAAGCGGGACAACCATGGACGAGAGCACTGATTCGTGAAGTAAGCGAAGTGCCAGATTCTTTAATTTGGAAAACTTACAATTATCCAGATCTTCCTGGGCGTCCAGCTACGACAGAAGCTTTAGGAATTGACAATATTGACTACTCCAATTTTGTTTGTAAAACTCAGAACTGGAACAATCAGCGTGTGGAAGCTCTACGCTACATGATTGGAGAAAATCATATCAAAAACAAAAAATTGCTCGTGATCAAAGTCCAGGGCCAATTGACTGGAACATCAGGAGTATCTGCTTCGGCCTTACCCTTCATTTTATTCGATCAGCAAGACAATCATTTCAACCCTCAATTAGATCCATCTATTTATTTCAGTCATGAAAATCCTTGACAAGATTGTAGTCCATTTGTTTGGCACTGGTGCCGAGCTTACTTCTGGGCAAAAATTATACTTTAAGTTGTTTGAAGCTTTTGCGATTTATAACTCCATAGATTTGGCCTGGTCTTGGGCTTTTTACATACTGAAAATAAAAGAGGTGGTCTTGCCGCTTGGAATAGCCACCTATCTAGATATTGGCTTCATGTTCGGCAGCGAGCTCCCAATGGTTTTGGCCGGCACACTTTCTATTCTCGGCATCTTGGCATTTTTCAGGGTTGGTCCAAGGTGGCTGTACTTGATTGCTTTCTTGATACTTCATTTACTTTTTTGTTCGAGATATTGCCTAGGTGAAATTCCCCATAGTGCCAACTTTGTTGGACTTAGTTTACTGGCATTGGGACTTAGTACTTATCTATACGAAGACAACAGACACAGAGCCAGTATTACCATGGGGCTGGTCTATTTCTTTATCGGCTTTGGTTATACTACTGCCTCTATATCCAAGTTGATTGCCACAGGGTTTCATTGGGTAGATGGTCGACACTTATGGCTATGGATGAGCGAAAAAAGTATAGACCATTTGTCAAAATATGGAGCTGTTGAATACAATTTCCTACAGGAACTCGCCTTCATCAGCATGCCAATTGCGACACTTATTTTGATCATTGGGATTACGACTGAGTTTTTTGGTTTTCTCATCTGGTTTAGGCGCACGAGACCTTTCATTACGTTAGCCATAATCGGCATGCATATCGGTATTTATCTGACAATGAATATCTGGTTTGGCAAATTCATGTCTGAATTGATCTTGATAGGCTTTCCTTGGGGGATCTGGATTGATAGGCTAAACATTACCCAACTAAACAAGTGGAAGTTTCTAGAAACTTAGCTGGTTTTGTAGATACTCAACTGACGGTCAAAGCAATTTTTCCAGCTCAATTTTCCGGCATAGTTTCTGGCACTCGCTTGCAGTTTTGATTTGTTTTTTAAATTGGCAAAAGCAACAATCTTCTCGCACAGCTTCTCAACAGTTGGCTCATCCAAGACGAATCCCGCACCTGATTTTTCTATATGTTCTTTGGCGGCTCCATCATTTGCCGCTATCAGTGGCAATCCAGCACTAAGCGATTCTACAAGAGACAATCCAAAAGTCTCCCAGCTGCTTAGTGCAAATCCCAAATCTGCACTTGCATAGTACGTCGCCATATCAGCTACTTCTTTTACAAAGCCAAGGTGATGAATATGTTCATATTCTGAAGCAGCTGCCTCCACTAGTCTAATATCTGGGCCCATACCCGCTAGCAACAAAGTGGGCTCACATTTCAGTCTTTTGCACAGCAATGGATAGGCATCCAACAACAGCCGCAAACCTTTCTCTTGGCAAAACCTATGTGGGAAAAACAAAATCAATCGATCAGACTGACCTGCCCTGAGTTTATTCACTAAGCCTTCATCTCGCCTCTGGGGATGAAAAGCATCAATATCCACACCTAATGGAACAAATTGAATATTCCTCATTCCATTGTCTTGCATTCGGTCTATTACCAATTGACTCGACACTAAAACACTATCCATGGCGTTGTAATGCTTTCTAGCAAACTTCCAAGCTATAGCTTCGCCTTTCTCAGCCAAACTGAATGGCATTCTATTCAAAAACCTACGCACATAGGTAACTGGAAAATCAGCATGCCAAAAACCAAACACTTTAGCTTTCAGCTGGTGCTTCCTTACAATTGAATTAACCATCTTGGGCATAAAATACGGAGAACCTACCTCAATGGCATCAGGGTTCAGTTTGAGAAGCAAAGGCTCCAAAACTGACTGACGAATGAGATAACGATATTCCCATTGTCCCAAAACCTTGGGGACGCTCAAATGCTCTATGGTCACGTTGTCGCTAACCTTTTCGGTATAGGTCTTGGTATCGTGCATTACGAAAACATACTCGATATCAGCTCTTCTTTTGAAATACTTTAGTTTTTCAAGATGATAGCGTCGCACACCTCCTCCACTTGGGCTCCAAAAATTATTACAATCAACCAGGCAGAACATCCTTTTGGAAATGGATTGATACCAGCTGACCTTCTTCCATTTTAACCACTCGATCAGCAAAAGAAAAATACTTCTCATCATGAGAAATGGCTATAATAGTTTTTTCTTTTGCCTTGAGCTGAGGTAAAAGTTTGGTGTAAAATATTTCTTTGAAGTATGGGTCTTGATTAGCTGCCCACTCATCAAAAATGTATATTTCTTTATCTTCTAAAATGGAGATCATCATAGCCAGCCTCTTGCGCTGACCATATGATAATCGAGTAGTAGAAATTTTTCCGTCAACGATTTGAACCTTATGATCAATTTCTAATTGCTCCAGCAAAGGCTGGGCATTTTTTTCCATCATGTCAGCTTTGATATGATGTAAATCATCAAACAAATGGTAGTCTGTAAATACTCCTGCAAAATGTTTTCTATAGTAATCCAGATGTTGCAATTCAATTTTCTGATTTTTAAACCAAAGTTCTCCATCTGCAATCTGATAGAGTCCCGTTAGCATTTTTATGAATGTTGTTTTGCCGCTTCCGTTCCCGCCTACTACATAGATAATTTCTCCTTTTTTCACGTCAAGGTTCAGTGGACCTATTGAAAAATTTTCGTCGTTTCCATAGTTAAAATAGACCTGAGAAAGTGAAAAAATAGGATCGAACCTTGGATTCCATTCTAGCTCTTCTGGTCCTGTTTGGCAGTCTTCCAATTCCTCTTCCAATGAAATTCCTATCTGATCAATTTTGTTTAATGAAATCTGGGTGCGCTTAATGTGTTTGATAAAGCCACTTACTGTGGCTAATGGTGCAACAGTGAAAAGCAAAACCAATAGGTAATTGCCAAACGACTCTGTGGTAATCCAAACCGATCCGTCGATTACATAAATGAGTATGCCCACCCCCATGAACAGCACAACCTCCACGACTCTTGCAGATACTGCATAGAGTGTTTCTTCTTTTACTCTGTACTGTTGCTCCTTGAGACAGTTGGGCTCCACATTTTTACGAATGAAATTTTCACGGTGTTCATGATTGAGCTTCAACTCCTTCATGCCCATGACTACACCTTCAAAATTTTTATGAATTTTATCCCATTCGTCCCTGGCCTGCTCACTATATTTTTTGAGGTAAGGAAGTGCTAGATAATTGATAAGAAAACCGAATGCAAATATAAGCGTACAGCCTAACGTCAACATCCATGACAGATAAAAGAGGTAAATCAAACATCCTATAGCTGTAGCCAGGCCTGTCACCACAGGTGGCAGACGATTCATACTGGCAGACACAAAATTGATATCCGTGGTAAGAACGGGAAGAACATGGTCTAGCCTTTGTTCTATTTTTTGATAAGAAGCATTCAATATCTTCGAGGACATTTCAACCCTCAGCTTCAGTATCATGGACTGCGTAAGTACAGAAATAAAATAAGAAGATAATACGCCAAATACGCCAAAGCAAGTGACTGCACTAGCAAACTCGATAAAAAAACTTTGGGCTTCTACCAGGCCAAAATTAATGTACTGATGGATAAGCTTGATGACATAGGTAGAGCAAATGCCCGATAGTGCACTTACCATTATTGCCAGGAAAAATGTCCTGGGCGATGTTTTCTTTAGTAGGGTCAAAAAATTCATATCAACAATCCAATTCCTCGTGCTTAACCAGTTTTCCTTCTGCATCTAGCGCATAAATCTCATTCAATCCAAACTGACCAGAATTGGCAATGAGCATACCTAAACGCACATTTTTCTTAGACAGCGCCTTATTTGCCATTTTCATTTCTTTGTAAGTCATAGCGGCTGGTAGATATTTTTCATTTGGAATGGCTCTATTATATTCTGGGTTTCTGCGATGAATAAGAAGTGCTCCCCTTGCTTTGGCTCTAGCCATCAAGTCATCATCCTGATACCCCATAGGTAAAAATGACTCATCGTAGCCTCCAAGTATTTTGAAAAGGTCTCTGGTTATTGATATTCTACCAAAAGAACCATCCTGTTTGATCTTTGAGAATTGCCACAAAACAATATTCTCCTCAGCCTTACGAAATTGATCTAATACAAATGAACCACCTTGTAATCCCGTATAATTGTCACAATCAAGATTGACCAGCACAGCGCCAGAAGCCATTTTGTGACTTGTATTTTTAGCTATGGATGCGTTCCACTGATCCAGACTCGGACAATGGAAGTATTTTAAATATCCATCACTCAGGAATTCGCCAAACTCCTTGATTATCCAATTCTTCACATGATCACCTTTATCAAAATCCATTAATATGAATTCAATAAATTTTCGGTCTGTTAAATTATCGTTAAGATTTTGACGGAGTGTCATTTTCAAAGATTCCCACCTATTTTTATGCGTCAAACAGAAGGACAGCTTATAACGCAATGAGGGATCGTGAAGTAACGGGGATTTAGGCAAAATACTGCTTCTGTTAAAAGAGAACACGCTTTATAAAAATGGATTTAAACTTTAATTCGACCATCAAACAGGCATACATAGCCACTGATCTAACCGAAATTAAGAGATGTCTTTAATAATCGCATATTATGTTCATGGACGGGGGCGTGGACATTCGTCAAGAGCACTTACTGTTATCAAAAAGCTAATACTAAGGAAATATAAACTTAAGCTATTTGCTGGGCGAGATGCCTATCCAGTTCTGGCAGAAAGGTTTGAAGTGAGGCAAGTTGCATCCATTTTTCCAAAATCATCCTTGTTTGATTTCATCAAAAGGATCATACATGACTACAACCAACTTAGAAGTATAAAGCCAGATATACTTATTTCTGACGGTGATGCTCCCAGTATGTGGGTAGCCAAATGGCTGGGCATTCCAATTTTTTCGATTGGTCATGCGCTCATCTTTCCCTATTGCAAACATCCCATTTCTCTTTCTCAATGGGGATTACTCAAGGAGAGTCTCAAAGTTCGTGTCGCTAGCCAGTGGGCTGACTTTAGATTCATCTTGCATTTCTGCCCGCTTAATACCAAAGACAGCAAATCGGTTTTAGTCAAACCTGATTTCGAATTTGACACCAGTCAGTTCAATCGGGGAAATTATCTGATCTCCTACTTCCGGGATGGAAACGGTAGCCCAGTTCTGAAATCTTTGGTAGCAAATGGGATGACAATAAGAAATTTCGGACAGCCCGTTAACATTAATGGCATCCAAAACTTTCCTCCCGACGATATGCTGTTTAAGCAAATGTTATCTGGAGCCATGGGTATTGTTAGTTCTTCCGGCTCCAATATCATCTTCGAATCCATGGCTCTACAGAAGCCAATTCTTTTGCTTTATAAGGCCACTGACTTCGAGCAAATGGCGAACGCCAAGTATGTGGATCATTTAGGTGCTGGCCTAAGCAGTACTTTTGATTCCATCACACCAGAGCTGATCCAGGAGTTTATTCTCAGTTTGGAGAATCCACCCACTCGCAAAAACACTTTCAATGTTATGCCATCGTTGTCCGATGAGATCATTTCTCACCTGAAGATAAATTTCGATTAAAGTAAGCTTGTCTTTTAAATAACCCTATTTTTTTAGTGTTGACATCCAGTTGGTCGAGTTTTACAAACCAGCATGAAATTAAGCCATGAGAAAAATTGCAATTTTCGCGGATGTTCTAGAAGAAAACTTTGATGGGGTGAGTGTGACCCTGCACAAAATTCTTCAAGCCATTCCCGAGGATCAATTCAACGTACTAGTTATTACCTCTCATCCGCCAAGGGACATCAATTCGTTCAGGCACAAAATTCATTTGACCCCTTACCTAAATTTACCCTTTCAAAAGGGGTATCGTCTGGGTTTGCCAAACGGCAAAAAATTACAAGGTGTATTGGATCAATTTTCGCCCGATCTAATACACTTCACTTCACCCTCATTATTCGGGAAGTTTGCCATTAAATATGCCCGCAAAAATGACTTGCCAGTAATGAACATCTATCACACACATTATCCAGTTTATTTAAAATACTATATTGGGCGACTGGGCGATTATCTAATAGGCAGTATCGTAAAGAAGATGCTCATGTGGTACTATAAAAATTCAGACCTGACACTTACTCCGACCCGTACGATCAAAAAAGACTTAATTAAATTGAGTGTCCCAGCAGGTAAACTCAAAGTATGGGGACGAGCATTGAAGATAGAAAATTTCAGTCCAGCTTTTCGAGATGAATCTCTTTTTGACTTGGTTATTCCACATGAAAATAAAAAAATCCTATTTGTTAGTCGACTAATTAAAGAAAAGGAAATGAAAACCTTGTATAAGGTATACAAGAAACTTAGAAAAGCAGACCAAACTATTACCATGATCATCACAGGTGACGGACCAAAACGAGATTGGCTTGAAAACAAAATGCCCAAAGCTGTTTTTACTGGAAAAAAAGTTGGGCCAGAACTGTCAAAAATCTATGCATCGTGTGACCTATTCTTCTTTCCTTCAGAATCGGAAACATTCGGCAATGTAATCATAGAAGCCATGGCATCTGGCCTACCTATCGTAGCGGCCAACGCTGGCGGTCCCTCAGAGCTTATCAAAAACAACAAAACAGGATTCCTGATTAAACCAAGAAAGATCAAGAAGTTCTCTGACCAAATTATAGGCGTTCTACGCAATGACAGCTTGCGTGAACAAATCAGTGGTGATGCCTTGAATTTCGTCAAATCAAGAACGATAGAAAACCTACACACTCAATTATGGGGGATTTATAACAACTTAATTTATAAACATCAAGCAGCTAAAACTAATCAGTTGATTGTTCGCCAAATACCTAAGTTATCCACATCAGTCGACAATTCCGAAATTTCTACGCCTGCCGTATGTAAATAAGGTTTTGCTGAATTATTGATCAATAAGCCTAAGTACTTTACTGACATCAAATTCTAGTATTTCTACCTATTGCGATCCGATGTATGCGTTTTTACTTTTATGCTATAATCAATTTCTCAAGTGCTGCATAGTCAAAAAGAGAGAAACACGAGATAAACTTGATGCTGCGGGCACCCTGACCAGTTCGTCTGGAAGTGGCTCCTTTCCACCAACCTTTCTCAATATTCAAGTTTAGTGTTTTTCTCTTTTTGCTCTGTTTAATGGCTGATAATAGATCAATCCATATTTCAGGGAATTAGATAATCCTAATCTATAGTTTTTAAACAGTTACCTTATGCCATATCAATAACTTTTGCGAACTAAAAGTCATTTCGTCGGGAGGCACGACCAGAGAAATCTCCTTAGCCGCTGGCAGCATGCCAATGCTTTTACAAATACTCTGCTAGACCCTGATGAGATCCCTGACGGGATGACCTTGAGAGAGTAAGCTTGCCTCGATATCAAAAACTCTGCCCCCAACTTTACAGACTGATCCCATATAGATGCCTAGGCAAATCTTCTGCTAGACCTTGAAAAGATCTCTCCACTATTGCGCTGAGTTCGTAAGTTTACTCAGATACCCGAAATCTTCTCCACCAATTTTATAGACTAATCCCTGACAATAGCATTGAGTCAACCGATCATTTCGAAATATTGCCAATCAAAAAAATACTCAACGCGCTATAGAATATTATTCTAATTTAGTAGTCTATAAAACTCAAAAATTATATGCAAAGATTAACGCTAACCATTTTCGCATGGGCGATGGCTTTTTCTAGCTTCGCTCAAATCACCAACCCATTAATCAACTTCCCGACACTGAGCCCTGACGGAAACACAATAGCCTTTGCCTATCAAGGCGATATATGGACGGCAGATGCCAATGGCTCTAACCCTCGCAGACTAACCATTCATGAAGGATACGAAACCAATCCCCTTTGGACCCCAGATGGTCAAGGGTTGGTTTTCCGTAGTGATCGTAATGGCAACAATGACGTCTATGTCATTAACCTGACAGGAGGATTGCCCAAACAACTTACCTTTCATTCGTCTAGCGACTCCCCCAGTGATGTAACCAAAGATGGAAAAGTGCTTTTTCATGGCAACAGAAACTACCGCCAAATCGAATGGGATAATGAGGTGCAGATGGTTAATTTATCGGGCGGAACGCCCTATAGGTATTTGAACGCACTGGGTTTTTATGCTACACAATCTCCAAATGGACGATTTGTTGCTTTTGTGAAGGGTTCTTGCCGAGATGAAAGAGAGGCATACAATGGCCCCGCCAATACGGACATTTGGTTGTACGATTCTCAAAACAATGCTTATAGTCAACTGACAACAGATACACACAATGACATTTACCCTAAGTGGGGCAATGATCAGACGCTCTTCATTCAATCCGCCCGTAGTGGAAGATACAATGTTCATCAAATATCGCTGGATGCTAATGGTGCAAAAAGTGGAGATATTCAAGCCATTACTTTATTTACTGACATGGGGATTAGCTCGTTTAGCGTGGGCAATCGCGGCCAAACGATTTTACTTAATAAAGGGGATCAATTGATAAGTGTAAATGTTGCCACAAAGCAAACCAGTGACATCAACTTGACCATAGGGTCTGATTACAGATTTGACCCTATAGAAAGAAAGTCATACAGCAAAGATGTTGATCAAATCATTCCTTCGCCTAGTGGAAAATATAGTGCATTGGTAATTAGAGGTGAAATTTTCATTACTGAGAATGACAAAGAGAAAAGTAGAACAATCAATTTATCCAACTCACCATACAGAGACTTAGAACCCCAGTGGGTCAACGACTCCACATTAGTCTTCATTTCAGATCGAGGTGGAAATTATGATATTTATGCCGTTCGATCTGCTGACAGCAAAGAAGGTGATTTGTTCAAAACCCTGAAACTGGATGTCTCCAAAATAACCAGCACCACAGAAGAAGAATCAGGCCTTGTCATCTCTCCTGATTTCAAAACACTCGTCTTCATGCGGGGTGGTGGACAGCTATTGACTGCCTCCATATCCAGTAAAGGATTTATCTCAAACGAGAAAACTTTATTGAACGGATGGGCACAACCGTACGGACTATCATGGTCTCCAGACTCCAAGTGGCTTGCTTATAGCATGGAGGATTTGAATTTCAATGAAGAAATATTCATTCTCAAAGCTGATGGAAGTAAAAGCCCAGTAAACATCTCCATGCACCCCAAACTGGATAGTGACCCTACATGGAGCCCTGACGGCAGCAAGCTGGTTTTTACCTCAGCACGTAGCAATGGCGATTACGACATCTGGTATCTGTGGTTAAAAAAATCTGATTGGGAAAAAACAGCTGATGAATGGAAATACGAGGATGAAGTGGTTGAAAAGCCCAAGTCTGAGCCTGAATCATCTAAGAAAAAGAAAAACGCCAAGTCTGACGATAAAAAAGAAGATGATGGTATAGCCCCCATTCAAATCGACTTTGAAGACATTCATGAACGACTCGAGCAAGTGACTTCATTCTATGGCAATGAAATCAATCCATTAGTTTCCAAAGATGGCAAAACCATCTATTACAGAACGAGTTCTGATGGATGGGGCAAGCCTGCCAAAGTCGACATAGACTTATATAAAATCTCATGGGACAAGAAAGACCACACTGCGATTACCACAGGAGGCGAAGAGCCTTCCAGCTTATATATGGATGCTAAAAACGAATACATCTATGCTACGCTCAAAGGTGGTAAACCAGTAAGGTTTAAGCTGGCAGGCGACAAAAAAGAATCACTCCCTATTTCTGCTAAGTTGAATATAGAATTCAAAGAAGAATTGAATCAAATATTTGAAGAAGCATGGAAGGCACTAGATCAGCAATTTTATGACCCTAATTTTCACGGGCAAGACTTTGATGCGCTAAAAGCAACTTATAAGCCATTGGCTATGAAAGCCTCTACTCGTGAAGATTTCAATACCGTTTTCAACCAAATGCTTGGACAGATCAATGCCAGTCATATGGGGCTATACCGAGGCGATTTACGTAAGGATGTGCAGTCTACCACAACTGGCCTCATTGGCGTGGAGCTCAAACCTGTGACTGATGGTGTCCAAGTGATTGGCAAACTACCTCAAATGCCGGCAGATCGTGAAATCAGTACTATTTCAGTTGGCGAAACGATCACCACAGTAAATGGCACTCCCATAAACTCGGGTGTGAATTATTATGACTTGATGAATAATACAGCTGACGAGCGCGTGCTGCTCACTGTCAAAAATACAAGTGGACAAAATCGTGAGGTGGAAATCAGACCTGTTTCCAGCAATAGTAACGCTCGCTACAAGGCCTGGGTGCAGGAGAAAAAGAAACTCGTAGACGAATACTCGAATGGGCAGCTTGGGTACATCCATATCCAGGCTATGGGCTGGGCTAGTTTCGAACGCTTCGAGAGAGAATTGGCTGCTGCTGGATATGGCAAAAAAGGCATTGTAATAGATGTAAGATTCAACGGTGGGGGATGGACTACTGATCATTTGATGGCCATTCTCAATGTAAAGCAACATGCATACACCATCCCTAGAGGAGCCACTGAAAGTTTGGATAACAACAAGGAATTTACTGACTACTATCCATATAGTGAGAGATTGCCTTTACCAGCGTGGACCAAGCCTTCCATTACACTATGTAACGAAAGCAGCTATTCCAATGCTGAAATATTTGCTCATGCTTATAAACATCTGGGGATAGGTACTTTGGTGGGCAAACCCACTTTTGGCGCTGTCATTTCTACAAGTGGCAGAGGGTTGATTGATGGAAGCTGGATCAGGCTGCCTTATCGTGCCTGGTATGTAAAAGCAACAGGAGAAAATATGGAATTGGGACCTGCCTTGCCAGACATCGTTTTGGATAATGCACCAGATGAGCGAAGTAGAAATGAAGACAGTCAGCTGAAAAAAGCAACAGAGCAGCTACTCAAAGAAATTAAATAATTAAGGACTGTCTCCCACAAACATTACCTAGCGTAAAATAAATATCAACAAAAGGATAAACGCTAGAATTCTAAAACCTAAAATCCAGTATTTCATACCTAATAACAGATGGTGAATTCTGTTGCAATGAAATACAAAAAGCAGGCCATATTTTGAGCCCAGCTGTGGTAAAACAGAAAAGCCCTTCCATTGCTCAATGGAAGGGCTTTTCTGTTTTTTTGTTGAGCAAAAAATTATTTCGTCAAACTCACTAGCAAATCTGTCTGCGTAAGGATGTGCACTTTGTTGTTGTCATCTCTCACGAGCAAAGCTTTGGTGTCTTTATCCAAAATTTTAGACATCACATCTACTGTGTTGTCTAGTGCTATGAATTTAAAAGAGGCGTCCATAATTTCAGAAATGGGCTGCTCTTTGAGGGAAGGATTCTCTATCAAAGCTTTCAATATTTTGGCATCTGATATACTTCCTACAAATTGACCATTTTCTACTACTGGTGCCTGGTCAATACTATGCTCATTCATAGTAGCTATGGCATCGCCAATCTTAGCGCTACTTTTGATAGTAAATAGCTCTCCCTGACCATTTTTGCTGGCTACAATATCTCTAGCCGTAGCAAAGGTGCCTGTTTCGGTAAAACCATGATCTTGCATCCAATTGTCATTGTAGATTTTTCCCAAGTATCGCGTACCATGATCTGGCATGATGATCACCATCACATCATCTTCTTTAAGATTTTCCTTGGCATATTCGATAGCTCCGTGTACAGCTGATCCGCAAGACCAACCCACAAACATACCTTCTTCTTTGGCCAGCCTTCTGGTCATCAATGCTCCGTCCTTGTCTGTTACTTTTACAAAGTGATCAATCAGACTGAAGTCTACATTTTTTGGCAATATATCTTCTCCAATGCCTTCTGTTAGGTAAGGATATACCTCATTCTCATCGAATTTGCCTGTTTCTTTATACTTCTTAAAAACAGACCCATAAGTGTCTATCCCTACCGTAACGACCTCTTGATTTTGCTCTTTTAGATACTTTGCCACACCGCACATAGAGCCACCAGTACCCACACCTGCTGCATAGTGTGTAATTTTTCCTTCAGTGTCTCTCCAAATTTCTGGACCTGTACTTTCATAATGTGCCAAAGCATTGGACAGGTTGTCGTATTGGTTAGGATAAAACGAATTGGGAATTTCCGCATTCAATTTTTTGGCAACCGAATAATACGAACGAGGATCTTCTGGCTCCACATTAGTCGGGCACACATGCACTTCTGCACCTACTGCTCTCAGAATATCCATTTTTTCCGGGCTCTGCTTGTCTGCCAGCGTGAAAATACATTTGTAACCTTTTGAGATGGCAGCAAGCGCCAAACCCATTCCTGTGTTTCCAGAAGTACCTTCAATAATCGTCCCTCCAGGCTTCAGGACACCAGACTTCTCCGCATCCTCAATCATTTTTAACGCCATTCTATCTTTCATAGAATTGCCTGGATTGAAATATTCAAGTTTTACCAGAATGGTACCTTTTACGCCATCAGCTACACTGTTGAGTTTTACCAGAGGAGTGTCTCCAATCGTATCGATTATTGAGTTATAGAATTTCATAAATGAGAGTTTATTCCTAGCGCAAAATTAGAAAGATAAATAGGCAATCCTACGTGAAAGTTGAAAATGAAGAAAATTAGTAAGAATAGCTCTCTTGAATTGCACGACCATTGGCAGTATAGCTTACTTTCAAAATACTTGAAGTCAACTCTCCAACTTGAATAGATTCAATGCTTTGGTGTGATTCGTCTGTTAGGCTAATCGTGTTTTGAAAAATCTCGTTGTCGTTTGCATCCAAGGTGTACTTTGCTTTATACAAAGTATCTATAGTGGTGGTAGATCCACAGTTTGTAGCACGACCCAAAACATACAAGGAATCTTCTGTAGTTGCATGAACGAAGGTCAAACTATTGTTCTCCAGACAATCGTTATATACGTTCTCTCCGTTCTCAATTCGTGAAACTAATATCCATGCTTTTTCTGCATCAGCTGATAAAAGTCTATTGGTTTGATCAGAACTAAAAGACCGATTGATGTCCTTAGTTCCACATTGTGTCATGCAAAAAAGGAAAACCAATCCAAGAAAAGGAATACGGTTATCTGACGTTGCCACTTCTATCTACTACAAAATATCCAGGGTCATTAGGATCTCCTCCTCCACTTTCCAATTCCTGCTCCGTTTTGGTATAAAAAATGGTTTCTTTCACAATATCATTAAACTTCACATCCACTGGCGCTCGACTAACCTTCAACTGATTGACCCAATTCGTCTCTCCTTCAGGTGTAATCGACACGGCTATGATATTATTTTTGGAATCTGGTACTAATGAGAAAATATAAGCTGCTACCGTGCCTTCCTGGGATGGGATGAACTGACCAGAAACTAAGAATTCGCTATCACTATATTTGAAGCTACTCAAAGCAAAGTTTTTCTTCCATTCTATTTTTCTGGCGTTATTCACTTTGGCCACAAAGCCCTTATCAGATGCCCCCTTAAATTCTAGCCCAATAACATAGGTATTAGAAGAATCATCTTTCATCGAAACAATAGAATAAAACTTAGAAAAATCATGCGGCACGTACGTAGTATCCATTCGTGGGATCAGATACAGTGAATCAGCCCCGTCCTCGCTCACACCCCATCTGGCTCTTACTCTGTATTCGTCATTATGAGCTAACCATTTACTTTTTGCTGAGGTAAGTTTAGCCTCCATTTCTTTGCGGTATTTTATTAGACCAATGTCTCCACCATACGTTTCATTGACTAATTCTCTATATTTTTTTGTACCAATGGTAATTCCTGGCTCGACTAATGTGGCCACAGATTTTTCCATCCTACCAATCAGCTGAACTACACTATCTGAAACAGCCAATTGATAATCTACGTCATCAACTACAGCCAAACGCTCGTTTAGGCTCTCATTAGTCAAGTAGTCGAATTTGTTTTTACTTAACTGAATGATGAGTAATTCTTTGGACAATGACTCCTTATCAAATTTTTCAATGTCGGCCAGCAAATTCGGATCTAGGGTTGTGATCGGTTTTTCATTTAAAATTCCTGAGCCACTATTAATCTGATTTGATTCTAATTTCAAATCCTTCATTGTTTGACTAATCTGGCTTTTGAGCCTGAAAATATCTCGTTTGATTACATTTTCAGTATCATCTGCCCACTGACCGTAATTCCAGGCTACCACGTCATTGGCAAAAAAATCTACAGTGGTCAATCCATCTTCACCATAAGTAACAATGTCCTTCCACTCAAGCTCTGGGCTGTATCCTTTCTTTCCTATTCGGCTTACGGCATCCCTGACCTTCTCAAATTTTTCTTTGATTTCCGTGTTTTTATCAATGACGGCTACCAGACTATCTTTCAAACCATCATCTGCCATTAGATACAAGTTGTTGATATCAGGATATTGGGTAGAAAAAGCCTTGTAAGCTGCCATAGAATAGGCATTGGCATTGTTAATACTATATAAGTCCGCATAAATGGATTTGGCGTATTTATTGATATTTCTCAGGCTCTGAAGCTTCTTTTCAATATCCAATTGAACGTCAGAAATTTTAATTCCAAAATCTCCTGTCCTTAAATCTCTTCTGTGGAAAGCCTGATAGAAGTCGTCATTCTTCTTCAATTCTTTTTCAGTAATCAAAGTTTTGGCCTTGGTCAGATAAATTACTGCTGTATCTGAAGCGCCCAAGATGGCTGTAGAATCAGAGATGATATGATAATCATTGACTAACCCTTCATAATAAAGCCCTACTTGAAGATTCGGATTAGGCTCGTCTGCATTCTTAGGGTCAGACAAATAGTCCCACAATAAAGGCATGGCTTGATCATAATTTTTCGCCTCAATGAGGGGAAAAATATCCTTGTCATATTTTAGTTTTTTTTGAGCAAAAGAAGAGTGGAACACGCAACAAGAAAGAATACTGAGCGCGAGTACGATTGATTTCTGCATTTCTATCTAAGTTCTGATTGTTTCTTTGGTTTACTACAAAAGTAATAAAAGATTTTTCCCTGATTAAATTAGACTTTTTCTAGGTGAAATCCTCGATAATACCTTAAAACGATCATTTAACTATTAAATTTCCCTTTGAGCATAGCTAATTTGGATTGCAGATCTCCTTGCACTTCTTGTTTGGCTTCCTGCTTACGCTCAAACTTCTTCTGAGGCTTACCAAATGGGTCAGATTTCATAGACAATGAAATGCGTTTTTGCTGTGCATTGATCTCTGTGACTGTCACCTGAACTTGTTGCTGAAGCTTCACCACAGCAGCTGGATCGCTCACAAATGAATCGGACAGCTGGCTCACATGTACCAATCCATCCTGATGTACGCCTATATCTACGAAGGCACCAAACTTAGTAATGTTCGTCACCAGACCAGGTAATTTCATTCCAACTTTCAGATCGCTGATTGCATTGACTCCTTCTTGAAAACTAAAGGCTTCGTATTGCTCTCTAGGATCACGTCCAGGCTTAGCCAATTCGTCCATGATGTCTTTCAAAGTAGGAAGCCCCACTTCTTCTGTGACATAATTCTTTGGGTCTATTTTAGCTCTTACAGAAGAATCCTTGACCAAATTTTCCACTGTGCTATTCAAATCAGCAGCCATTTTTTCCACTGTAGGGTATCTTTCTGGGTGCACAGCACTCGCATCGAGCAAATTATTGCTTTCGCGAATGCGTAGGAAACCAGCCGCTTGCTCAAATGCCTTATCTCCCATGCGCGGCACCTTTTTCAAAGCTTCTCTATTCTTGAATGGGCCATTTTCATTTCTGAATTTTACAATGTTATCAGCTAATTGAGGCCCAAGACCAGAAACATAAGTCAAGAGTTGCTTACTCGCTGTATTTAGTTCAACGCCCACTCCATTTACACAACTCTCCACTACATCATCAAGCGAGTGCTTCAACGAATTCTGATCCACGTCGTGCTGATATTGGCCTACACCTATAGACTTGGCATCAATTTTTACCAGCTCTGCCAGCGGATCCATCATTCTTCGTCCAATAGAAACTGCACCACGAACAGTCAAGTCCTGATCGGGAAATTCTTCTCTGGCTACCTCTGATGCAGAATAAATAGAAGCCCCACTTTCACTGACCATGGCAATGATGACATTGGATGGCAGGCCAATAGATCTGACAAAACTTTCGGACTCACGACTCGCGGTACCATTACCAATGGCAATAGCTTCAATGTCATACTTGGCTACCATCTGTTTAATAGTCTCAGCAGCCTCTCTAGTTCTGCGCTGTGGCTCGTGCGGGAATATGGCCTCGAATTCCAAAAGTTTACCTTGCTTATCCAGACATACCACTTTACATCCCGTTCTGAAACCTGGATCAAGTGCGAGTACGTTTTTCTGACCCAGGGCAGGTGACAAAAGCAATTGCCTCAAGTTTTCTGAAAATACCTGAATGGCTTCATCGTCCGCAGTTTTCTTGGAAGACACTCTCGTTTCTGTTTCCATTGAAGGTTTCAGCAGACGTTTATAGGCATCTTTCAACGCAATTTTCATTTGAGTTACGTTGGCATTTTGACCTGTAATTACTTTTTTCTCTAATAGAAAATTAGCGTCATTTTCATCTGGAAAAATGTCCAATGACAAAATCATTTCTTTTTCTCCACGCCTCATGGCCAGTAGTCTGTGTGATGGGCATTTCTTCAAAGGCTCTTCCCATTCGAAGTAATCTTTATATTTCTGACCTTCCTGTTCCTTGCCTTTCATCACAGTGGATTTGATGACAGCTTTATCCAAGAACAACCTTCTTAATCCCGCTCGCACTTCTGCATCTTCACTCACCCATTCGGCTATGATGTCTCTCGCTCCTTGTAGTGCTTCTTCGGCATCCTTCACTCCTTTTTCTTCATTGATATATTTGAGAGCCAGCTCCTCAGGATCACCCAGCCCTTGATCGAAAATGGTTTTTGCTAATGGCTCCAAACCTTTCTCCTTGGCCATAGAGCCACGCGTTTTTCTCTTGGGCTTGTATGGCAGATAGATATCCTCCAACTCCGTCATGGTCAACGCCCCTTCAATTTTCTTTTTTAACTCATCAGTCAGCTTGCCTTGCTCATCAATCGATTTTAGAATCGCCTCTCTCCTCTTATCCAGATCGCGCAATTTGCCAATTCGATCTTTGACATAAGCCACGGCCACTTCGTCCAGACTCCCCGTCTGCTCCTTTCTGTATCTGGAAATAAACGGGACAGTAGCCCCTTCATCCAATAAGGCAACAATTGCGGCTACTCCTGACACGGGAACACCATGCTCTGTGGCTATCAAAGAAATATGCTTTTGACTCATGTGATTCTGTTACTTTTTGTTTGTTGAAAAATTGAGTGCATCAAATTTAATCACCTCTCGGAATTAATATGACTCTACTTTTGTATATGTTCAAAGAAGTTTTCCACATCCGTGTGAATGGGTTGAATGACAATTATTTATGAAAAAAATACTGAAAGATTGGTGGTTTATCATAGGACTGGCAGGCCTGATTTACCTTTTCGGGTATGCAGAAGTAGCAGGCTTTGTTCAACGCATGGTGCTGTCTACAGGTGTGCTACAGGCCGAAATTATAGACAAAGAAGATCAACCACTTGCCGATTATAATTTTCGTTTACGAAATGAAGGGGGTGAAATTATAGACTTCAATCAGTTTAAAGGCCAAACCATATTCTTAAACTTTTGGGCCACCTGGTGTCCTCCCTGTGTAGCAGAAATGCCAGACATCCACAATTTGTACGAGAGAGTCAAAGATGAAAATGTGGCCTTTGTATTGATCAGTCAGGACGCGAATTTTGACAAGGCCAAAAACTTCCTCGAAAGAAAGTCATATACTTTTCCTATCTATCAGCTAGTCTCGTCTCTGCCAGACGGATTCGCTAGTCGATCTATTCCAACCACTTTTGTCGTTTCTCCTGATGGAAAAATAATCGCCAAGCGAGAAGGTATGGCGAAGTATGATACAGAGGAGTTTAGAAAACTTCTAATTGATAGATAATGCTCTTAGCATCATGATTTGATATATTTCTTTAATTCTTCAAGTAGGCTACGGTTTGCTTCTATATGCTCATTTGCTTTTAAGACAAGAAATTCCTCGACTTTTCCATACTGATATAATTTTTTGAAATTAGTGGGATCAAGTAGAATCTGTTTAACCATCTTGTAATCTAGAGGCAAATCATCCCAACTTGCTTCTTCCATTATAATAGCAGCATCAGTATTGATGCTTCCCATAGTTTCCTCATAACGCTGAAATTCAAACTCTCTGAGTTTAACTACATTGGGCTGAATAAAATTATAGTAGTATTGAATACTATATCGCAAATCTTCATCTTCAATATTGGATAGTAAACCCAATTGATTTATAGATTCAAACGCGCTATTGTGTAAAACTGCCAAAACAAAGGTTCGACTCTTTTGATAATTATACTCAAGGCTATCTACTTCATCTTTTTTTAGACAATTGATTGTTGCTTTTAAATGCGCTGCGGTCCTTTCTGAACCCAATTTATGATAGCCAAATTGAATCGAGTCTTGTTTCAGATCAGAAACAAGATTGTTCAAAGATTGCAAGGTTAAGTTTCTCGTGTTTGCAGACTGACTCCAATTATTAAGTTGAAAAGCTACCAAAATCCCCGCTACAACAATTAAAAACTCACCAATCGCATACCTCCAGTTTATTTTAATTTTTTTCATCTATTTACGTCATGTGAAAAAGGGATTGAATTTTACAATCCCAAGCTCTTCATATAAGCTTCATTGTTGGACGGACGGCCTAGAAACTCCTCCACTGCTTCTACGATGTCTCGCTGCGAACCATTGGCCAAAATCAACTTTCGGTATTTCACACCAGTGGCTTGATCTTGCAGGCCATTTTTTTCGAATTCGCTAAACATATCCTGAGCATACACATCAGACCACAAATAGCCATAATAATATACGGGATGTGTATTAATATGAATCCAGCTCGACTGTGGGTGTGTTCCTTCTACATAACCATCCATGAGCCCCATCTCTCCATCTATTTTTTTCCAAAGGTCATCTGTAGATACTTTGTTGTTGGGATCGTACAGATTGTACAAATTCAAATCATAGATGCAATTCCTCAAAGATTTGATGGACGAATATCCTGAAGAAACATTTTTAGCCTTGAGCATGTTATTGAAGGTCTCTTCTGGCAAGACCTCTCCTGTCTCGTAGTGTTTTGCAAATGAACTCACTGTTTCATAATCCCAAATCCAGTTTTCGAATATCTGAGACATGGCCTCCGTGAAATCTGACTTCGAACCAGATTGCAAGGAATACTCACCCTCATAAGCCATTTTATCCATGATATGTCCAAACTCATGAAACAAAGTACTCAGCTCTCCATGACTCAATAGCGAAGGCAATGTTTCTGTAGGTCTGGTGAAGTTGCCCAAGAGCATAGCCTCTGGCACTTCATAACCGCCATCTTTCGACTTGCCACTGACCAGTGGCACACAGTAGAACCAAGTCTCCTTATTGGGTCTTGGGAATAGGTCTAGATAGAATCGTCCCTTTAACCGTCCCTGGTCATACACTTCATACATGTCCACCTCTGCGTGCCATACACTGCCACCCTCTACCTTTTTGAATTCCAGATTCAACAAGTTTTGATAAACTGCAAACATGCCATCCAAGCAATCATCCATGGGCAAATAGTTTCTGATTTCTTCAGGGTCTACGTTGTACTGATTTTTCAATATTTCATTTTTGTAATAAGAAATATCCCATGGATCCAAAGATTCATCAACTCCGCCAGAGCTCTTGGCACGTGCCTGATCCAATTCTTCCAAATCCGTTTTGGCTTTGCCTTTACTTGCTTCTACAAGACCATTCACAAAGTCCCATACATTCGCTGGATTCTTAGCCATTTTAGGCACCAAATTGTAATCTGCATAAGTGTCGTAACCCATCAACTGCGCCAGTTCATATCTTTTCTGTACTAAGGAATCCAAGATGGCTAGATTCTTATCCGAAGCCCTATTGTTAAACTTCATATAATAATTTTTTCTCGTCATTTCCCTAGCGGCATTTTTCATTATAGGGCCGCTTGTGGCATTAATCACAGGAACTTCATATCTGCTTTCTCCAGCAGCATAGGTTTTTTTGAAATTTTCGGGAAGGCCTTCTGCTCCTACTTCATTCAGCACCAACAACTCATTGGCTGTATTCATGTTGGTAGCGTAGGCTGCAGTTAAATCATTGATCTCTTTGTTTAGTTTTTTGTAAGCAGCCAAATCTTCAGCATTGAGACCTACCCCAGATTGCTCCAAGCCATCAATCAAATCATCTACCAATAGCTTTTTCTTTCCTGACAGTGCTTTGTATTCATCAGTTTCAGTGAAACTGACCATTTGGTTAAACAAATCTTTATCAGAATAAATCCCTGTAGATAAGGAATCAATTCTTTTGTATCCCGCCAAGCCAGTTGCCCTAATCAAGGAATCTGGAGATGTCCAGTACATCAAAAAGCTTTTGTTTGAAGCAGTAGCCATGTTGTTGCTGATGTCATCAAATGAGCCAAATACATTATTAAATGTTGGTGTATTCACTGCCTTGATCTCAGCAATGGCTTGAGCAGATTGGTTGATGGTGTATTCACCATATTCTTTTAGATCTGCTGCTGTAACATTCGCAAAATCAACGGGCTCGTTGAGCTCGACTACGAAAGGATTATTAATGGTTTCGGCTGTCTCTTTTGCTGGCTGGCAAGCAAACATGGGGACTATGATGGAAAGTGCGTATGAAAATCTCATATTGGGAATGTTTTTGAGTTGATTTAATTTCTTCTTGCTCTCTGGGGACTTTAGTCTGAGCAGTCGACAATTTACTACCAAAATGAAAAATTACCTTTCGTTGGGTAGGATATTCTGATTTTTCTCCATGAGTGGTCGAAAAGTCACTTGATTGACTGGTTTTAGTACTGGTTCTGTACTAGATGGATGCTTTCTCAAACCATCCTTTGGCCGAATGGGTCTTTTTTCAAAACCACCACCACAGTTCGGACAGACATTGTGGAGCACGTCGTTTACACAGTCTACACAAAAGGTGCATTCATAGCTACAGATCATGGCCTCTGTACTATTGGGTGCCAGGGGTTTGTTGCAATTTTCGCAATTGGGTCTGAGGGAGAGCATGGTTAGATTAAGATAGTTAATCTTTTTGATCTTTTCCATGTGAGGTATCGGAATTTAGCCACAGGCGAGACTTGGACAGATCCAAAATTTGTGATTGATTGTCATCAGTAAATCCACTCAGTTCTGCTTTTTCAAGTTTCATTTTTATCCAATCAATTTGCCGTTTGGGTTTGAACATGATGGCACTATATTTTTGTTTGATTTTTAGGTTAACTGAAAAAACCCTTCCAAAGTTTTGAACTTTGGAAGGGTTGGCTTCGAAAATTTTGCCTGACTATTTTAAAGACCCACTTTCAAGGAAGCATAAAAATTTCTGCCTGGACGCAAGACCCCACCCCAATCCAGGTGCTCGCGATAGCTTACGTCGAATAAATTTTCTACCCCTAAAGAAAAACCCAACTTCAGCTTTTCCAGGTTCCAATCCTTACTGGCACGCAAGTGAATCAGTTGATAAGCAGGCGTAGCTATCTCTCCCGTATTTTCGCTGATTTGATTTTGGGCGATGGACCACTCTCCTTCTGCTTGTAGTTTAAATCCGCTGACTTGCCCTACAAGTGTCAGATTGTTTTTCAAGGGAGGAATCAGAGGCAAAGGTGTGCCATCTTTATCAGTGGCATAAATGGCCTTTACCGCATACAAGATTTGAAAGAATTTGGAAGCACTATACAACACCTGAGTATCAAACCCTGTAAAAGTCACGCCATCCACATTTTCATACGCTTTTACCCCTTTGGCACCAATTGTCATGGCGTCCAAACTTTCATCCACATAACCAATGATGTAGTCATTGAACCCATAGTGAAACGCGTTGACATTCAACTCCAGTTTGTCGAATGGCTGATATTTGATTGATCCTGTGAGTTGATAAACGCTTTCTTTGTTGATTTCCGGATTGCCTAGATAATCATAGCCATCGAAATTGTTGTACAGATAAAATCCAAACATCTCAGAAACAGATGGCAATCGCTCGCCATAGTTTCCGCTTATTTCCGTGGAAAATGCTGGTGACCACTGATAACTCAAAGAGACTCCTGTATTGAGCACGAACTGATTGACCTGAAAATCGTCTTTATCATATCCAAATACAGCAAACTGTCCTTTGCCCATTTCACTATTCATTTGTGTGAAAGCTTGTTCAGCTCGCACATTGATTTGCGTAATCAGTTTTTCTGTGGTTTGCCACTGATCAGAAATAAAAAGACCAACATCCTGGCGATCTACATCTGGCCAAGTGAGCATGAACATGTCGCGCTCATTGGGGATGAACATGGTCATTTCCGCATAAGCGTTAGTCGCGTACCCGTCCAGCTTGGCTTTGATGGCATGTTCACCATAAACCGCACTTCCTTGTGCATAGCCACCATACGTTTTGGTTTCGCCCGGCATGTCCATTCGTACGGGCACATCCTTTCTTTTGGAGTCATCCATCAAATGATCCACCACATTGGCATAAGCTTTAAACTCTACTTCCTTAATCCAATTTACTGGGTTGAACATCGTATAGCTCAAGGCTGCAATTTTTGCTTTAGCGAAAGCAACATCCATTGGCAAGCCAGGATAGCCAATATCTCTAGCATCATCCATAAGAAAATCGAAACCGATCAGTTTATTGCTCTCAACTCTATAAGCACCACTGAGTGAATAGTTTAGCTTCTGGTACCCAGAGTGATAAACTTCATCACCACTACCATCAGTATAGTCCTGATAGTTTCTGTAGCTTCCATTCATACGAAGAGCTAATTTGTCCGTACCAAAACTTAAACTTGCGGACTGACTCATCCCACTGGATACTGTTTCGTATCTAGAGTTGAGACTAGTACTCAACTCGGAGTTGAACTTGGGCCGCTTGAGTTTGAAGTTTACAG
Organism: Reichenbachiella faecimaris; assembly: GCF_900176375.1. Classification (GTDB taxonomy): domain Bacteria; phylum Bacteroidota; class Bacteroidia; order Cytophagales; family Cyclobacteriaceae; genus Reichenbachiella; species Reichenbachiella faecimaris. The sequence goes on from NZ_FWYF01000001.1 coordinate 1,605,845, forward strand.
CTCCACCTACCGTGCTACCATGCGCGCTTCCTCCACCTCCTTTTTCAATGGCTATGCTTTCCAGGTTGTTGGGTTCTACATAAGAAGACACTGGATCCATCTTATCCGTACAGGCACCAAACATGCGCATGCCATCTATGGCCACATTGATCTGTCCACTACTCAGTCCATTGATTGTAGGCTCCCAAGCGTAATTACCACGACGTACCATACTTATACTTGGTAGTCTCGACAGCACGTCTTCAGTACTATTGAGCGGATTGTTTTTGTAGAAACCAAAGGTGGCACTTTCTGCAGGGTTGCGACTGTCGGACAATTCCAAATCATCCAGCCACACTTCCATTCCAATGTATGACTCGCTTTGTATAGAATCCAGCCAGGCATCCTGTGTAACCTGTGATTTACCAATAAACGGTAAAAAAGCAACAATTAAAGTCGTATAAAATATATGCTTTAGCATAATTAAGAAATCCTTCAAGGCTGTGCCTTGAAGGATTCATTAAGTTTATAACTCGATCGTAAATGAGTCGTCCAATATCAATTCGTCACCATCCATCACCGTAATATAAATCGTCCATTCTCCCGTCATAGTGAAATTGACTATTCCCTTGTAGTGACCATTTTCAGCATGCACAGGGTTTACATTGTGTGGTGACCCATGATCCATGGCATCCATCCAAGGCTTGATCTCAATGGTCAAATCCTCCACTGCTGGCCAGCTCATCATCGTCTCACGCTTGTGAATAGTAAACTCGATTTCGTTACTGTCTACGGCAAAATCAGGATTGTCAATCATGGTAATAAAGTAGCCTACCTCATTGCTAGTTGCAGATTTTAGCCTCGTCAATTCAGGAGCTGTCACGGTTACAGGAAGAGAAACCTCTCCTTGAAATTCAGAATCCATTTCATTAATGCTTACATTCAAAGTCCAATCTCCCATGGCAGAAGGCATTAAAAACACTGTAGCAAAGGTTTGTAACATTTCCTTGCTAGCGTCATGCTCATCAGATTCAAAAGGCGCACTATGCATCATGTCCATTTCGAACATGTCCATCATAGGAGTGATACTCAAATGTGAATGGCTCAACCATTCGCCGTCATTCGTGTATAGACCCAAAGAAAATTCATTATATCCTACTTCTAAGGTTTCATTCTCACCTATGAACATCACCACTTTAAAATCTGAATCAGGAACTGCTATGGAAGCTACTTCAATCATTCCCTCAGAAGGGTTCATGTCGTCATTGTCATCCGAACATGCTTGTGCAATGGCTAAAACTGCTATAAATAATATTTTATGTAAATTTTTCATCGTTTGAAATATTGTGACCTGGGCTCCAGAACCCATTTAAGTCATTAGTTTTAAATAATTAAAGACTCACGCTCTTGTACAAAGCGTAAATACTGAATTTCCCTATTCGGAAAATGAAATATTAATTAATTATTTGGTTGTCTTCTAAGACAATCTCAAACGATAGGTGGGTGAAAAATACCCGCTAGATAACCTGTATGGGTATTAGGGTCAGCTGAGCTGATTATGGAAATAAAACCAGAATTGTTAAAGGCAAATTTAGAAGCGGCATGTAAACTCATGACTTCAATCTTGCTCAGTTGAGTCAACTGTTTGGCTTTGTGCTGTCGGCTGTCGTTCATTTGTTTTTTGAGTTTAGTCATCAAAAAACACTTTCCCTGGCATTCCAATTCTGGTCTATCCTGATTTTCACAGAGATAGGCAGCTATGTAATCCCTGTTCATGGCAAAGTCCACAACCGTCCAAGTGCACAAGATGGGCTTGTACATCATGACCGAAATGAGCAATATAGAGATCAACCGCAAAGGCATGTGGCAAATGTAGTGAAGCCTACAATTTATTTTATGATCAAAGTCATAGTTTTAAATGAAATTGGTCGTGAATGACTAAATGACTAGATTCACGATGGTTTTAAAATAAGCAAAATGACATTATCCCCTTTACAAGAACGATACAGAAAGCGTATGCTGAACGTCTGGCTATTTAGGCTGTTTCTGCTATTTAAAATTCCGCTGGGCTGGGCTTCTGGCATGAAGGTAATCGAGCTTGAATCCGATCATGCTACTACAACTGTGGCTCATCGCTGGTTGAATCAAAACCCATTTCGATCCATGTACTTTGCTGTGATGGCTATGGCTGCGGAATTATCCACGGGAGCGATTGCCCTCATGGCCATTGAAGGTGTCAAACCGAGCATTGCCTCTATCATCGTGGGCATGGATGGTGAGTTTTTAAAAAGAGCTACTACCAGAGTCAAGTTCACTTGCGCCGACGGGGATAAAGTCTTTGGTGCCGTTGAAAAATGTATGGATTCTGGAGAATCAGAAACTGTAAAACTCCGAACAGAAGGCAAAACCGCAGACGGCACCATTGTAGCCGTCTTTCATTTCACTTGGTCATTCAAGCAGCGTAAAACCTAGTTAAAAAGGTCTCCCAAGTCTCCTGTATAGTCTTCTATCAGTCCGATTACATCGTTCACGAAGTCTTCGAAGTAATTTAGGCCGTCTTCTCTGCTCTCATCCTTAAAAATTAGATAGACGGTTTCGTCCGTTTCGCTATACTCTACATCGGCTATTTTGAAACCATTTACATACAAATCCAAATCAACTAAGTCATTAATCTGTTCCTCAGTAGGATCTGTCAATGATAATAAAGGTGCCAAATCTGAGGCGGTTTTAATAGATAGATGTCCCAAATACACTTCTGCCGTCAATGACTCAATGTCTTCTTCAAAGATGATATTTTCAAAGTCATCGTGAGCCAATTCTACCTCAGCTATGACACCATAACTGCATCCCTCTGCATTTGACACATCCAGATGAAGCGAATATTGATTAGCAACTGGACTCTCCAATACAACATGAAAAGTGGTAGGTTTGACAAACAATTCTACATCTGCTTTACTGGGTACTGGCAAATCTCCAGTACCGTATGTTACTTCATTGATACGAATAGCCATCAGTTCAACATCATCCACCTGTAGGCTCAAACTCGCTGAAGTCGGAAGGTTATAAACCTCTTCCCCAATTGTAACGTCATCCTCAGCATAATCTTCCAAAATGATACTTGTGTTGTTACTGCTGACCCCTTGTGCTGATGGGAATTGCAGCTCAAGCCTTGTGGTAGAAGAAGAATTTTTTGTCCATGAGCTGTCTGATTTAGAAAAGGCATAAACTCCTCCAATCTCGTCTAGGTAAAGTCCAATGCTGCTTTTTTCCTCTAAATTTTCGAATAGATCCATGCTTAAATTTTCCACCAAAGCATCAACCCACGTCACTTCTCCAGGTTCTCCTCCCGAGAAGGATAATAAGTCTTCCATTATCAAATCAATTCCTTCGCCATTTTTTAAATTTCTGATGCAATTGAAAGTTTGATCCAAGGCACTTGTAATATGAGTTTTGTCTTCTGTTGTTGAGGTTTCGTCACACACGTCACCCATACCATCGTCATCAAAATCAGCCTGATCCTCGTTAGGTGTTTCTGGACAATTGTCTAAATAGTTTGGGATACCATCTTCATCATCGTCTCCTTCACAGACATCACCAATACCATCTTCATTGGCATCCGCCTGGTCAGGATTCGGAGTATCTGGACAGTTGTCTTCATAATCTATAACCCCATCTTCATCTGTATCACCTTCACATACATCACCTATTCCATCTTCATTGCCGTCTTTCTGATCTGGATTGGCAACGGAAGGGCAATTATCTATATCATCAATGACACCATCCTTATCGATATCAGTTTCACAGGCATCACCAATTCCATCTTCATCAGCATCTTCCTGATTTGGGTTTGAAATATTTGGACACAAATCCACGGCGTTTTCGATTCCATCCCCATCATCATCTGGTGGATTATCTTCTTCAAGTATACAGGATTGGACGAATAACGTAAGGCAAATGACATAAATGCCCTTACGCCAGGAGAGTTTAGTGGAGTGCTTCATTGTTTCTTTCTTTATAGAGCCTCTAGTGGCTCTATAAATATAACTATTTCAACAATAAATTATATTATAAGAAAAGACTAAATATCCTTCAACAGCTTGTTTCCTTTGGATTTATCCAAATCAGTACTCAATTGATTTAGTAATTGCTCTATGGTTCCAATGACTTTTACTTTCGATTTATGGAGTCGTTTATCTCCATCATCACCCAGTCTTTTGAAGACAAGATTAATGTCAATTTGATTGATATCCAGAGCAGGTAGGTAAATGTAATTGATGCCCTTATCACTCAAGCTTCGCACCAAAATTCCTGCAGCCACAAGCCTATTCACTGCATTGCTTACAAATCTATGTGGGATATGTAGTTTGATAGACAACTTTCGTTTGGTCCAAGGTTCCTCATCTTTTTCGAAAGCTTTCACCACGGCATGCACTATCAAAAGCGCGATTTTGTTCTTTTCAGCCATACTAAATTTGACGTCTGTTTCATCAGGAATGTATTCATCTACTTTTTGAATGGCGTAAGACAACTCCCCACCTATACAAACGATTACCCAACTCAACTGACAAAATATAAAGAACAAGGGGAGCACGGCTAAACCTCCATAAACGGCACCATAGTTGCCCATCAGGAATGAAAAAGTGATAAATCCTTTTTGCACTAATTGGAACATCGTGCCAGCAATGACACCAGCAATCAGGCCGTTACCAAATTTCACTTTTGTATTAGGCATGATCACATAGATCATGGTAAACAAAAGCCATATCAGCACATAGGACGACAACTGAACGAAAAAAGCAGCCACGGGAGTCACCAACGCTTCCATTTCTCCATTTTGGCCAATCACTCTCAATTGATTCTGCACGAAAATAGTGACACCACTAGATAGAATAATCAGGATTGGAGAGATGACAAGCAAGGCCAGATAGTCGGTAAATTTTCTAATGAGAATTCGTCCCTTTTGCTTGCCCCAAATACTATTGAATACCACTTCAATATTATTCAAGAGCTTCATCACTGTAAAGAAAAGTACGACTATGGATACTCCAATAATTACACCTCCTTTGGCATTAGCCAGCAAATTGTGAGCGAAATCAAAAATAGTTTCTTTCACCACTTCCTGACCTAGGAACATGTTATCCAGTTCCTTTCTGATCAGGTTTTCAATGCCAAATCCTTTGGATATCCCAAAAATCATAGCCACTAAAGGGACAATAGAGAGAATGGTCAGGTATGTCAGCGCTGAAGCCTGAAGTACAATTTTGTCCTTTTTAAATTCTTTGGCCGTAATGACCAAAATCTTCACGATTTTAAGTCTAAAACCTTTCCAACCTTCCGTTTCAGTGGTTTTCCAGATTTCGCTCTTAATAAATTCAGCTGCTTCCTTGGTCTTTGCTACTACCTTCATCCAATCCCTAAAATACTTGTTTGTTTAAGACATTCTTGTCATAAAGATAGCTGATAATGCCATCCTTAAGTCCAACGTCTGGTACCATGATCTTGCGGGCTCCTGCTTTTTTCATGATAGTGATGTAGATCTCTGAAGCTGGAATAATTACGTCAGCACGGTCTTCATTCAGCTGAAGGTTGACCACGCGCTCTTCGTAAGGCATATTTTTTAGTATCTCAAGTTCTTGTTCCAGCTTAGGAAGACCAATATACTTACCCTTTTCCTTATTGGTTAGTTCGTAAAGCTTTCGGATGTTTCCACCCGTCCCAATAGCGATCAAATGACCCACTTTACCCTTATGATCCAAAATCCATTGAAGCATTTCATCCCAGGTCTCTGCCCTTTCCGAGTGTTTTAGCATTCTTACAGTACCCAGGGGAAAAGACCTGGACACTACCTTCTGGTCACCATGATAAAGTGTCAACTCCGTACTGCCACCACCCACATCTATGTGCAAATATTGTTCGTCTGATTGAAGACTGAAGGCAATTACCCTATTGATCAATTCAGCCTCCATATCACCACTAATGATATTTATATCCAAATCGCAGGCTGCTTTTACGGCTTGTACAAGTGCATTGCCATTTTCAGCTTCGCGCATAGCAGAAGTGGCACAGGCATAATATTCATCAACTTTGTATAAATCAATCATGTTCTTGAAAGCTTGCATGAGTTTGACAAACTCACGAAACTTCTCATCTCCGATTTGACTCTTCTCAAATACATCCGAACCCAAGCGCAATGGGAAACGAATATATTGAAGTTTCTTAAAGATGGTCACTCCATCATAGGTGATCGGTCGATTGATTTGAAGTCTTACGGCGTTCGAACCTATGTCAATAGCTGCAAATATCATTTAGTTGGTTTCTAGACCCTGTCCCATTAAAAAGGCTTTGATGTAGTCCTCCAAATCACCATCCAACACATTCTGCACATCTGTTCGCTCTACTCCAGTCCGAGCATCCTTAATCAATTTGTAAGGGTGTAATACGTAATTTCTTATTTGACTTCCAAAGTCGATTTTCATTTTGTTGCTTTCCACTTCATCGCGTTTCTCATTCCGCTTATCTACTTCAATTTGATAAAGGCGGGATTTAAGCATTTTCATGGCATGTTCCTTATTGGCTAGCTGTGATCGCTCAATGGAACAGACAATCACTATACCTGATGGCTTGTGGGTCAATTGTACTTTAGTTTCAACCTTATTCACATTCTGACCACCAGCACCACCAGATCTGGAAGTTTGCCATTCAATGTCTCCTTGATTGATCTCTATCTCTATGGAATCATCTACAATAGGATAGACATAAACCGAAACAAATGAGGTATGTCTTCTGCCACCCGAATCGAACGGTGAAATTCTTACCAATCTATGCACGCCAATCTCCGACTTCAAATATCCATAACCAAACTGGCCATCGAATTCTAAAGTAGCCGATTTTACGCCTGCTGTTTCACCCGCCTGATAGTTAAGCTGCTTTACGGCATAACCATTCTTCTCGCCCCACATGATATACATTCGCATCAGCATAGAAGCCCAGTCCATACTTTCAGTTCCCCCAGCTCCAGGGTTGATCTCCATTACAGCGCCTAGCTGGTCTTCTTCACCACTTAGCATGCGTTTGAATTCCAGCTCTTCTAACACCACCATGAACTTTTTGTACTCGGCGTCGACCTCCGTCATTTCTACTTCATCTGCTTCGTAGAATTCATACAGTGTGTCAAGATCCTCGCACATGGAATTCACCTTTTCAAAACCGTCTGTCCATATTTTTTTGGCTTTGATTTGCTTGAGCATGGCTTCAGCTTGTTTGGGGTCATCCCAAAAATCAGCTTGAGTAGTAATAGATTCTTCCTCTTCTACTTCCTTTACTTTAATATCGTAGTCAAAGATAGCCCCGGAGATCACTCACTCGGGCCTTTGCTTCTTTCAATTGATCTGATGTCATTGAATTTGATTTGTTGTAAACTGAATCAATATATTCAGTGGTTATTTAGTTAATGTTAAAATGGTTATTAGGTATTTATCGTGTTTGTGAGCAGTAAATCAGAATAAAAATTAACAATATAAAATTGCAATTATCTTCCTATTCACTCAATAACCGATTACTAATAACTTTTCAGATTGGCTAATAAGCAATCTGAAAATAAACAGTTGGCAAATTTATCAAACCCTTGGGTTTCCACTCATGTATTATTGACTTTTTCATTCAAGTCTCGCTAGTTTATCTTTTTGATTTGAACTAATTTTGCGCTCCGCCTTTCTCAGATTTTTACAACCAGAAATAATATTTGTTATGAAAACTCTTTTTGAAGCAGAAGACGCTATTTTTCAATTTGACGAAGACAATACCACTTTTCAATTTGGATGGAAGGGAACTGTAGGATTGGCATCTATGCAAAAAATCATGCGCATGGCCTCTGAAATTGCCAATGCACATGAAAATGTACACTGGCTCGTAGACAGACGGGCGCTTGAAGGGTATGACGCTGAGTGTAGAATATGGATCAAAAATGATTTCGTAAATAAGGAGGGTAAAGAAATGATACTAAAAATAGACAAAATTGCAGTTTTGGAATCGGAGTCTCCGATAGCAACCATAGCTTCAAATGTACTAGCTGAGGCTATCAAAAAAGTAAACCCTTCCATTGAATCTAAGACATTTGACTATACTCAGCCAGCTTCCAACTGGTTGGCTGGAATTATTGTAGAAGAACCCGTGATTGAAAAGAAATCTAAATTGAGGAAACTTTTTGGTAAAAAATAAAGGCTGGTCAAAGGACACAAAAAAAGCCATTTCGATATGAAATGGCTTTTTTATTTAGATCGGAAATTAACTTATCCGATAGTTATTCTCTTAAATTCAGCAACTGTCATTCCATTGCTTACACTGTCTAGGTACTGAGAAATATTCATCCCGCCATCTTTTACAAATGCCTGGCTCAAGAGCGTGTTCTCTTTGTAGAACTTGTTCAATTTGCCTAAAGCAATTTTCTCCAACATAGCCTCTGGCTTACCTTCTTGTCTCGCCTGATCTTTTCCAATCTCAATTTCCTTTTCAACAACTGTAGAATCAACGCCATCTTTATCAACAGCGATTGGGTTCATAGCAGCGATTTGCATCCCTACATCTTTACCAGCAGCTAGTACGTCAGCCCCATTAGTGTTTTTCAATGACACCAAAACACCCAATTTGCTACCTGCATGTATGTAAGGAACAACAGCTTCACCTTCCATTACTTCATAAGCAACGATATCCAGCTTCTCTCCTATTTTACCAATCAGTTCAGTGATCTTGTCATTGAATGTCAGGTCACCTTCAGCTTTCAACGCTTTTAAGGCCTCAGCATCTGCAGGTTTGTTGGTGAAAGCAGCTGTCGCCAATTTCTCACCCAAAGCCACAAACTCATCGTTCTTGGCAACAAAGTCAGTTTCGCAAGAAAACGCTACTAATACACCAACTGTGTTGTCTTCGTTAGTCTTTACGATTACAATACCTTCGTTAGTTTCCCTATCTGCTCTTGAAGCAGAAACTTTCTGACCCTTCTTTCTAAGAATTTCGATCGCTTTGTCGAAATCACCTTCAGCTTCTACCAAAGCTTTCTTACAATCCATCATACCAGCCCCAGTCATTTGACGCAGCTTGTTTACATCTTGTGCAGTAATTGCCATTATTAATGTATTTTATGTCTTTTAAAATCGATTTAAACAAAAATTGAACACCGATAGATCAATGTTCAATTTTCTTATATTGTGACGAATATTTACTTAGTAATTATTCTGCTGTCTCTACTTTTTCATCAGCTGCTGCTTTTGCCGCTGCTTCTTCCTGATCCTTCTTCTCGTCTCTATCTTTCTTTCTCTCAGCTAGTGCCTCTTCCATTTCTTTACCAATGTGATTGATGATCAATTGAATTGATTTGAATGCATCATCATTAGCAGGAATAGGGAAATCCACCTGATTTGGATCAGAGTTAGTATCTACCATTGCGAATACAGGAATGTTCAATTTCTGCGCTTCTTTGATGGCGATATGTTCTCTTTTGATATCTACTACGAAAAGTGCTGCGGGTAATCTTGTCAAATCAGCGATTCCACCAAGGACTCTTTCCAATTTGATTTTTTCTCTGCTAATCATCAACTTTTCTCTTTTCGCAAGATTTTTGAAAGCGTCGTCTTTCAACATCTTGTCCATAGAAGACATCTTCTTAAGAGATTTTCTAATTGTTGCAAAGTTGGTCAGCATACCACCTAACCATCGATCGGTTACGTAAGGCATCCTTAATCTCTTTGCTTCCTCAGTTACGATTTCACGTGCTTGCTTTTTTGTAGCAACGAACATTACTTTTCGTCCTGATTTCACGATCTGCTTGAGTGCATTTGATGCTTCTTCGAGGCATTCAAGCGATTTATGTAGATCTATGATATGGATACCATTCTTCTCCATGAAGATGAACGGCGCCATACGTGGATCCCACTTTCTCGTCAAGTGTCCGAAATGAACACCAGCATCAAGTAAGTCTTTATGCTCTAATTTGGCCATTAAGTTTACTTATATATAAAAATAAAATATGATTAACGCTTACTGAACTGGAACGCTCTTCTCGCCTTTCTTCTACCTGGCTTCTTACGTTCCACCATTCTTGGATCCCTTGTCATGAATCCTTCTTTTTTCAATGCTGGTCTGTGCTCAGGATTAATCTCTACCAATGCTCTTGATATAGCTAATCTTATTGCTTCAGCCTGGCCTTTGTAGCCACCGCCACCAACATTCACTTTAAAATCAAAACTACCATCTTCTTCAACCAAAACTAATGGTTGCTTTACGATAGTTTGATAGATTTCAAACGGGAAATATTCTTTCAATTCCCTGTTGTTGATTTTGATCTCACCTTTTCCAGGTGTCATAAACAATCTGGCTACAGATGTTTTTCTTCTTCCAATGGTGTTAGTTACTTCCATCTAGATTATAATTTTATCTCTTTAGGGCTTTGAGCTTCATGCTTGTGCTCAGCGCCTTCATATACATACAAGTTGCCAAACAAAGCTCTACCCAATCTGCTTTTAGGAAGCATACCTCTTACAGCTCTCTCAACAAGAATAGTGGATGACTTAGCCAACACTTCATTAGGAGTTTGTTCTCTTTGTCCTCCTGGGTATCCAGTGTGCGAGATATATTTCTTATCTGTCCACTTTTTCCCAGTCATTTTCACCTTATCAGAGTTGATAACGACAACGTTATCACCACAGTCGGTATTAGGTGTATAGCCCGGCTTGTGCTTTCCTCTTATCATCTTGGCCACTTCACTAGCCAATCTTCCCAATACTTTTCCATCAGCATCTACAACCACCCAGTTTTTACTGGCAGTTGCTTTGTTGGTCATCGCTGTTTTATAACTTATTGAATCCACTTTTTTATTGATTTTTTCTAGTCAAAATCCTACTCCCCTCAAAAAGGGACACAAAAATAGAAGTTTATTTTTTGAAATGCAAAAGACTTATTGGATTTAATAGAGTGCCTTAGACTTAATGCACCTTATTTAGCTGAATCGTTCGAAAATGAAAGAAGCAAAACCATTCTAAATACCTTAGTCAGGCTTAGTAAATCTTAGAGATAGATATAAAACATTATATTCTCTAGCAAATTAGCATGAGAACACCTTATTATTTTCTATAATGAGTCATAGAAATTTAGAATACGAGTCAAGTCCTGTTCCTTTCGGTAATTAAGCTTGTTCGACTTAGCAAACTCTACAATTTTATCTGATTTATCATCCATCAGATCCAATACATTACCTTTATTAGGTTTAATTTTTTCTAAAGCTCCACCTTCCTTTTCAACATACAATTCAGTATCCATGACAAACATATCATTTCTCCCAGGGAGCGCACCAGTAGAAGCCTTTCCTTTCACGAGTGTACACTTGTACCTTTTTAACAACCCAATTTTAGAGTTATCACTTAAAACCTCAAAAAAATCCGGCTTGTTTTCACCAGATATAAATCGCTTCTCAAAAACCTTATGACCTAATCTAAATTCTTTTATGTTCAGATCTTCATTCAGTGAATATATTTGACCTCCTAGTACAAATAGGATTTTTTGATTGTACACATCGTATTGCAATTGATCTACGGGAGTTTCATTTCCCAGCGCATTTATAACACTTCCTTTTTTCCAACCCTCACTTACATATACTGTACCGTCAATGTCTGCATTTGCCTTTTTTGCATGGTAAATGGAGCCAGAGTAATAAGTCAGCCCCTGTGTACTTTCTTTCTCTGAACTTGTTGAAGACTGTGCATTCACTAAAAAGGAACAAAACATTAAAAAATAAAACAGTCCATACTTCGCAAAGGTTAATATTTTTCTCCACCCTAAGCATTTTTTTTTTACCTCATTCATCAAATATTATTAATTAGATTAAAAATTAATTATTTAGGAAAAACTCAGAAACAATGTTAGAATATTCCATTTTTGAAAAATCTAGAATTACACACTAAACAAGTCTCAGAACATTAACCCCATAGGAAATAAAAAAGACTATCTGGAATAGATAGTCTTTTTTATTCAATTTACAAATAGAAAATCTATTTTTTCTATCCTTATTTATGGTAAATTAATTACCGCAGTAAACTTTTCTTCAGACATATATCCATTGTCATGAGTCCAAGCCGCCCAATCAACACCAAAATTAGTTAAAGAATACTCAATGGTAAGGATCTTACCACATTTACTCAAGGTACCTGTACCCTCAATCAAATATGGATCCTGTGGAGCACCATTATACGTAGTCTCCATATAAGTCTGAGACGCAATAGTCGCATTATGATAATAATCATCTGAGCTAAACGTTATTTCGACTTCATTCATGTTAGTAATCACTTCACCCCAAAAATCAGTCATCCAACCTACTCCTAGACCAGTGATCATATAAGAACCTGAAGTACCTGATAACACGCCCTCAGACTCATACGGATCTTGACCCAATCCATCAATAGTTACATCAATCCCAGTGAGATCACCAACTCCGTTATCAATATCATACACACAGTCAGTCGGCCACTTAGGAATAGTTACAACTTGAACTTCTGAATTGCTAACACCTGATGGTAAATCTGAAACTAACTTAATGAAAATTGTCTCATCATTTTCGTCAAAGTCTGAATCTTCATACACTTGAACTTGAACTGAAAAACCATCTAGTCCCTCAAATGCAATTAAATCAACTGAAGATGTGATCAAATCAAAGTCGACTCCTTCAGTAGCCGTAGTAGAAGCTCCTACCTCTACCACCAAATGAACATCTGTAAACTGTAGTTCAGTTAAGGTGAAATTAATTGTATACACCCCATTGCCATCATATTCTTGAGCCTCAACTACAGCTTCAGGAGCAGGTAGTTCAGTTTCAAAATTCGACAGTGCCGATTCTTCTGCTTCTTCAGGACTACATGCTGTAAAACATGTAACTAACAAGCCTACGGCCCATATATTAATAATATTTTTCATATTTTTCATGTTTTTCAGATTTAATCAACAATCTTCTCCATAATTTCATAAAACTCACGTGCCCCGTCATTTACCGGATCAGCTGACCCTTCGGTCATATAGCCATAAGTCAATTTAATGATGTGCTTACCTGTAACATCATCAGCAATCACTACATTTTGATCTTCACAAGGTACGCTAACGAAATCTGCTCCATCATCTGTACAATTAAGCGCGTAACTACCGGAGAAAAGCCCATCAACTATAATTGGAACAGTAATTTCATTATCGTTATCATAGTCCACATCGAAATGAAATTCACTACCTGCCCATGCAAAGTTTCCCCAGAAATCAGGATGAGAAAATGTATTTTCGTCAACCGAACCAATAAAACGAGTTTCACCACTCCAGTCAGCATTGGGACCTACACCTATTCTGTAATAGCTAGACTCTATAACTCTGTATAGCCCAGCGAATCTGTGTAATACACCAACCGTAATTCCTCCAGAAACTGGAGCGGTTGTTCCATCAGAATAAGTAGCCTCAAATCTTAAAGACCAACTAGCTCCAATAGCCAAGTCTACTTCGTCAGCAGGAAGCGCACCACCATCAAGTACAAGACCCTCTCTAAGATCCGCATAAGTTATTTCATCTGTAATAACCTGTCTCGTTCCAGTTGTAGCAGTTACATCATAAGACTTTAATAAAACTTCGTTAGTCTGTAAACCAGTAGCTGAAACAGCATCTGTAAACGTCTTATACACATCTATTTTACTGATTTCATTATAACCAGCAATTGAATTAAAAGATATGTCATACTTTTCTGTACCAGCTTGAAAAGCCACTACTGGCGTTACAACCTGTATGTATGAAACGGTGTTATCCATTGTAATAGATTCTTGTTGAGTATACTCAACAAGATCTTCATCCGTACAAGACACTCCTATTGATGCGATAAGAACCATCATCAATAGCACCTTTATTTTATCTATATATAATATTTTCATGTCTCTTTTATTAATTATCCCAAAATAATTTATCAGTTAACTTTCTCTGCGATGGAGCATTTGATGAGTTGAAACTCAACTCTTCAGCAGGGTATAACCATGCTGCTGGGTGTGCTCCTGCAGCTAAAACTGATAAAGGAGGGGTCTGCATGATTCCTTGAGTAAACAATCTGCTAGCAGGTCTGTCCATTCTTCTCATCACACTCCAACCTTCATCTTCTTGCGTCCCATTCATTGAAATCCAAGCCTGAATGGCTATAATGTCTAACCTCTCATCCAAATCTGCAGCAGAAGCATAATCTACCTCAGTATTAATGTAAGTTGTTGCATCTCCAGCACCAAGCGCATCAAAATTCAACTGAATTCCAGTAGCCAACGCCGTAGCGGCATCATCAGCCGTGTTATATCTCGCATCAGCTTCAGCACGTAAGAACCAAACTTCCCAAGGGCTCATGAAAATGGTAGAAACAGCTGGCCCATTGGCGTAAGCTGAAGAACCACTATAATCAGAAGCTGCGGCAGTAAATGGTACATCTCGATCTACACATCCTTGACAAATAGCTCTAATATTTCCGATTTCAGGTCCAGAAGTTGCTGGCGCATATAATAATGCCAATCGAGGATCATTCATAGACTCCAACACATCAGTAGTGGCACTACTTGGGAAATAAAAATCACCAACTCCACTCATCTGAGTAGCATACATTGGGTTTTCATTACCCGTAATACCAGGCCATGCCAATTCAGCTAAGTCTCCATCCTCTAGAAATGTTCCAGTAGCAATCAAGTCTACAATTTCAGTACCCTTAGGGTCAACCTCAGAAGTTCTCATCAATATTCTCAACTTTAATGAGTTTGCAAACTTTCTCCATTGACCCAAGTCTCCTGCAAAAATTAAATCATCAGCTCCAATATCACCATCTTGACCTATCAGAACCGCATCATCAAAATCATCCAATGCAGCATCCAATGAAATAATTAAGCCCTCATAGATAGTAGCCGCATCATCAAATTCAGGGTTTGTGATAGAACCATCCGCAATTTCACCGTTAAGTGCTTGTGAATATGGAACGTCTCCAAAATGATCAACTAATGCCTGAAATCCGTAGGCCATAAGTATTTTAGACACTCCACGGTAAGCAGCACTCTCGCTATTACTTAAATACTTCAAATCAGCCAATGCATTGGTATACATTCTTCTCCAAACACCGTTAAAGTCATCTGGTTCAGATACGTATCTTTCATTGTTTCCAATAGATACTCCTATACCCCAGGTATAGTACTGTGCCCATAAAAATGAAGGCGTTTCATTAAGATCTACATCTTGAATGATTGCTAAATAACCCTGAGCACTAGTCAATACCTCAGAATCATTCGCTGCTATTACATCATCCTTATCCAATGTCAAATCAGTAAGGCTCTCCTCACAAGACATTAAAAGAACTAATGAAAAAGCAAATATCGTTTTAAATATATGTTTCATAATTTTTTTCCTTTATCCAATTAAAAAGTAAGAGACATTCTAACACCCATGCTTCTTGCTGTTGGTGTTTGAGAAGTTTCAATGCCTTGAGCATTACTAGTACCAGCACCTGGCCCATTAATCTCAGGATCAGAAAATGTATTTTCATCTGGCAACCACATCTTCAAGTTTTTACCAAATACAGCAATTCTCACTGATCTAAATGGAGTTTTTCCAATCAAACTTTTTGGTAAATCGTAGCTCAAGCCAACTTCACGAAGTTTCAAATAACTCGCATCTATCAAATAAGTCGAGCTTGCCGGATCGTAAGCTGTGTATAAATTCTGCTCAGTAATTTCGATATTGTTTGCAGTATAAGTACCCAATCCATTGCCATCTACATCTGTATTTTCAATTACCGAATTAGGGTAAACAAATGCCTCTCTTCCAAACACAGAAGTATGAACAGATGTTCCATTAAACTCTGTATAGAATTTAGTGTAAGAGTTAAACACACCACCTTGCTTCATATCAAACAGGATGTTAAATCCGATACCTTTGAATTTGGCATTAGCACCAAAGCTCATTAAATAATCTGGTTGATAATTACCTAGGTAAGACTCACCGTCAGTATAAAGAGGGTATCCAGTGTTTGGATCTACAACTACTTGACCTGCATCATTAGTTAATGGTTCTTGTGCTTTGAAGGTACCGTATGGCAAACCTTCTTTCGCTACAACAGTAATACCATTATTTGAGCCAAAATTTAACTCATCAATGCCATCTGCTACTTTTACTACTTCGTTTACATTTTTAGCGTATGTACCAAATAATTCAAGATCCAAACCATTGACTAAACCATGAATTGGTTTCAAAGTCAAAGAAAGTTCATGACCTTTATTTGTCATTTCCCCAACGTTCAAATACGTTGTTTGATATCCCGAAGATCTAGGCAGTGTAACTTGCACAATTTGATCTGCGTGGTTAGAATGATAGTAAGTATATTCTAGGTTTACTCTATCATCAAAGAAGCCTACGTCAGCTCCCACTTCATAAGTCGTAGTTTTTTCAGGAGTCAAAGTTGGACTACCAATTTGGTTTCCGACACTAGATGCCGCTTGAGCACCTATCGGGAATTGAACTGGGTTACTTCCGCCGAATACGCCTGGGTTGCCATTAAATGATGAGTTCAATACATAAGCTGGAGCATCCTTACCAGTAGTACCTATACTACCACGAATTTTCAAGAAATTAAGCACGTTGCTGTTAATATCCAATAAATCGGTTATGACAGCCGAAGCACCTACGGCTTGATAGAAGAATGAATTATTTTCCTCTGGCAATGTAGAAGACCAGTCATTTCTAGCAGAGTACTCTAAGAATACTGCATCTCTAAATCCTAATCTAACGTTACCCAATACACCAACCAATCTCTTGCTATATCTATTTAATCTAGCTTGAGGTGTCAATGTACTATTTCCAAGGTTATAAAGACCTTCTACAAGAAGACCACCCTGAGTTTCATTCTCAGCAAATTCGTACTCTTGTTGGAAAAAATTATAACCAGCAGAAACATCAACTCTAAGCTCTTCTGTAAGTGCTTTAGTATAATTAGTCATTAAAGAAATATCAGTGTTTTTACTTTGTTTATGATAATAACCATAACGGCCAGTAGAAACATGCTTACTGGTTCTAGTACTGATATCCAAATTATTTCCAAAAACTAGCTGAGTTGCTGGAGTAAATTTTGGAGTCCAAGACTGAAATTCTGTACTTACTACGTTTACACCAAATCTACCAACAATATCCAATCCTTCCATCACATTGTAAGTAAGAGACAGGTTACCCAATACGTTGTTGATTTTTCCATCATTACCATACTCATTCAAAATATAATATGGGTTAACTGAAGAGTACGAACCCCAATAACCATCAATTCCGTGATAAGGATTATTATAATCTCTTAATTCATTAAATGGAATATTCGTTGGTGATTGAAGTACCATTGCCCAAGCATTGTTACCTTCAAATGCTCTTGCACCCTCTTGAGCAGTATTCAATCTCACGTCTCCATACGACACTTTAAACGTAGATGATAGTCTATCAGAAAGTTTTGCAGTAGCATTTACTGTTAAAGTATTTCTTTTATATCCTGTATTATCTAAAATACCATCTTGATCTACATTAGAATAAGAGGCATAATAAGAAAATCCTTCTTTTGCGCCAGATATAGAAATATCATTCGAAAAAGTTTGTCCTACATTAAAGAAATTTTCTAACTGATCTGGAACGGCGCTATATGGTCTTGACAACCATTCTAACTGACCATCACCATCGACGTCAATTGGACTGGTCCAAGGTCTCACCACACCGTCAAATGCAGGACCCCAAGCCCAGTTTTCACCAGTATCAAAGCTTTCATTATCATAACCTTGACCATGTGTATTTTGTCTTTCAGTAATAATATAAGCCCTCTCTTGAGAGTATGAAGAATTGAAACTTACTTGTAAGTTTTTACTTGATCCTTTTTTGGTCGTAATCAAAATTACTCCAGAAGTACCACGCGATCCATAAAGTGATGTTGCAGAAGGTCCTTTTAGTATGGTTAAAGACTCAATGTCAGCAGGGTTAAGGTCATTGAATCTGTTACCATAATCAGCATACCCACTTGATCCTCTACTTGCATCTGTTACGTTGTCACCACCAGTTGAAGAAGAGTTGTCAATGGCTACACCATCGATCACGATCAAAGCATTGTTATTTCCTGTCAATGATCCTTCACCTCTTAGTACAATTCTTGTAGAAGCCCCAACAGAACCAGAACCAGTACTCAACCTTACACCAGCTGCTTTACCTCTTAAAGCTTCGAGTGCATTCTTGTTTGGAGAAGACAATAGCTCATCTCCACCTACAGATTGGTTGGCATACACAACTTCTCGTGCATTTCTATCAATACCCAAGGCTGTTACTACAACTTCAGTCAGTTGTTGAGCATCTGGATCCATGGCAAGATCGATTACGCTTCTTGAGCCTATCTCAATCTCCTGCGTGGCCAATCCAACGAAAGAATATACTAATATTCCTCCATCACCTGGTACGGATAATTTGTAATTACCATCTAAATCTGTGGTAGTACCTGTAGTTGTGCCTTTTAACACAACTGTCACTCCTGGAAGGGTAGAGTTATCCTCAGAGGATGTTACCTTACCAGAAACCGTCCTGTCCTGTGCGGAAGCCTGTGCTATCAAGCCCGACACGAACAAGAAAATCAGTAATAGTTTTCTCATAATAAAATATGGTTTAGTTAAAAATAAAATAAAAAATCTTCCAGCATAAACTGCCAAAAGTTGGTTTAATTCTTTATTTCAAAAAAAATAAATCACCAGCGTTAGAATTGCTACTATCCTAAAATAGGTGATCATAGTAATCGCAATATTACCAATTTGGCAACATTTATGAAATAATATTGAGAATATTTAAAGTGATCTATCAATTGACGACAATTTACACCCCCTATTATTTAGCATAAAATTTTACTTTTAGCAAATTACTAGTTGAACTTATTAAGTTTTTCAATAATTACCTTCATATCCTTTGGATAATTGCATGAATGCGAAATAATATTTTTATTAACGTTTGTTAGTTTAATGCTGTGAGCATGCAGTCCAACACGACTAAATAAAGGTCTCTCCTCATGTTCGCGTTTAGATTTAAACCCTTTTTTAATTGATGAAAGAAATATTGGTTCTCCACCATACAAGTCATCACCACAAATTGGAAAATTTAGATAAGCCAAATGCACTCTGATTTGATGAGTTCTCCCCGTAACTGGCTTCGCTTCAACAAGGGTATAATCTTTGAAAAACTGTTTAGGTCGCAAAAGTGTTACTGCTTCCTTACCAGATCTTTTGTCACAGATCACTCGCCCAGAGCCTGAGGTTCTTAAGGGTACATCTACTTGTATGACCTCATTCATGAATCGACCTTTAACAAGGGCATGGTAAACCTTCTCAACTTCACGTTC
This sequence comes from Reichenbachiella faecimaris, assembly GCF_900176375.1. Taxonomy (GTDB): domain Bacteria; phylum Bacteroidota; class Bacteroidia; order Cytophagales; family Cyclobacteriaceae; genus Reichenbachiella; species Reichenbachiella faecimaris. Next base: position 1,625,253 of record NZ_FWYF01000001.1, read on the forward strand.
CTGGAATTGTAATGCGGCTACCTTATATGCCTGATCATTTTTTGCTAAAAGCAGGGCTCCACTAGTCTCTTTATCTAACCTATGGCAAACTTGGTAATTATTGTCCAATGCTCTAAATAAACTCAAGACGTTAGCACTATCGTTCCTATCTTCAAGTGTGGACAGATGTGGTGGCTTATTTATTATGGTGTAGTCGTCGTCGTCATAAACGACCATGTCCTCCGCCTTCCATACATTCTTTTTCATGAAGGCAATGTACAGATCAATTCATAATAATTTAGAAAAGAAACTTCGAAATCTATTCTGCTTGATAAAGTTCTAGTTCAAAGCTAAATGATGAGCCTTCTCCCACATTGCTTACCACCTTAATTTCACTCAAATGGGCTTCTACGATATGTTTGACTATTGATAGTCCCAAACCAGTACCTCCCTGTGCTTTGGATCTGCTTTTATCAACTCTATAAAATCTCTCAAACACTCTATTCAAGTGTTCTGGAGGTATGCCTATGCCATTGTCCTTTACTGTAATATCAAGTTTGTCCTTTTTCTGAATCAAAGTAACGATAACGTCTCCATTTTCATCCGAATACTTAATAGCGTTTGATATGAGATTTATAAATACTTGATGTATTCTTTGATTGTCAGCCAATACCAAAATCTTATCCTTATCACTTACTAATTTTAACCCAATTCCCTTTTTGGCTGCGCGTTCTTCCAGTTGATCAAAAATCTCGTCCACCACTTCACAAATGTTCGTTGGTTCGAATTGCATGGTAATATCACCTGCTTCCATATGAGAAACGGTAAGCAAGTCCTGCACTAGGGCGTCCAGCCCATCAAGGTTTTTAGCCGCTTTTTTCAGAAACTTCATTCTGATAGACTTATCGTCTATTGCGCCATCTAGCAGGGTATGAACAAAGCCCTGAGCAGCAAAAATTGGTGTTTTGAGCTCATGAGAGACATCAGCCAAAAACTGGCGCCTAAATTTTGCCATTTGCTTCAACTCTTCAATCTCAGACTGTTTTACGTGGGCGTAGGAGTATATTTCTTGCTGAATCTGATTAAGTGAACTATGCCCATAGGTTCTCTTAGGCTTTAGCGTGGCTAAATCATTGTTTCGGATTCTTTCGAACATTTCATAGATGTTCCTTAACTCTTTAAAAAACAAAAATTCGAGTACCACATTGATAAGTATATATCCAGTACCAAAACAAATAATCGGAATCAACCAAAAAACATAGGCAGGAAGATCTGGGATCAGTAATAGACTAGCTCCTATAATGATTGCAACACTTGCTGCCAATACCAGAGCCAGACCCTTAGAATTCAATAACATTCAGTAAAAGAATTAGTCCAGCTCAAATTTATACCCTACTCCTTTAATAGTAGATATATACCCATCACCTATTTTTTCACGGACTTTTCTGATGTGGACATCAACTGTTCTGGCGAGAACAAATACATCCGTTCCCCAAATGTTTATCAATAAATCATCTCGACTGAAAACTTTTCCTGGATGCTGTGCCAAAAAAAACAACAACTCAAATTCCTTTTTAGGTAGTGTAAAATCTCTATCCTTTTGTGTCACTACATAACTTTGTCTGTCAATAACTAAATCGCCAGCTGTAATTTTCTCATCTACATCCACTTCTTTTTTGGAACGCCTGAAAATGGCACTGATTCTACTCATCAAAGCACGGGGCTTTATGGGTTTGGTCAAATAGTCATCTGCACCACTATCAAAGGCTGCTATTTCTGAGTACTCTTCAACTCTAGCTGTCAAGAATAATATAAATGTATTAGAAAGCACTTTAGCTTCTCGGAGTTGTCGGCACGTTTCAACACCGTCTTGCCCAGGCATCATTATATCCAACAGGATTAAATCTGGAACGAATGTTTGCGCAATCTCCACTCCTTTTATCCCATTGTCTGCCACCTGCACTTGATACCCTTCCTTTTCCAGGTTATATTTCAATAGATCAAGAATATCTACTTCATCATCAACTACTAGGATTTTTTTATTCCCTGACATATTAGCATGTGATTATCTTATAAATGTGAAATTTAGATTAATAATTTCTTCGTGCAAATTCTCAAATATTAATTACTTAACCTGTCAATCTAGAAAGACATAACAATTATTTAATACAACGGAAATATAATCAATACCCCTCAATTTTGCTTTTTGTAAAAACTAATAAAGGCCTTCAAATCGTTCTGAAATTCATTTTTTAGCTGTTGAGAGAAAGCTTCCTTTTTAGAATCGTATCGATCAAAGGCCATAAAAAACGCATTATTCGGCAATTTTTCTTCAAACCTTCCATGATAAGCAAGCTCATCATGAAAAGGAATTGAATCCAATCTATCCACCCAATTGGCCATGTATAAATTCTTAAGACTATCCTTTTTTGCTATCGACATTTCCTTTGGGAAGGTCTTATACAAAGAATCCAGTTCAGAAACTCCTTTCAAACAATGATCAATGAATGTTTTGGAATCATTTTCTGACTGAGCATACTTTTTCACTTCTTTGCTTCCAATGCCAAACCTTGTCTCTAAAAACATCATAGCACCATGTTCACCAACAAAGGATGCCAAATTTTCATTGAAGATTAAAGAATCTTTAAGAAAGACATTTGCATGGGTTATTTCATGTATGAATAACTCTGCAATGTCGCCTTCACTACGGCTCAAATTTTTGGACAGAATTGGATCCGAAAACCAACCCAAAGTTGACCAGGCATTGACTGGTCTTATCCGCGTATCAAATCCACTTTCTTTTAATTCTTGCTCCTCTCTCTTGGCCCTATCAATATCAAAAAATCCTTTGTACGAGACGCTTCCTACAATTGGAAATGTCCATTCTACAGACGTTAAAGCATAAGGTTCGCAAGCGGTAAGGTTCCATAAAATATCCTCCCCATTCTGCTCATATATTGTTTCATAAAGCCCCTCGGATTCCAACCCCAACTTCGTTTTCGCAAATGATTTTATTTCTTCCACCAAAAGGATTTTTAGTTTGAGTTCTTCATTGCCTGACTCATTATTTAACAAGTCCTCAATAGACTTTGCGTTCCACAGTACCTCGAACTGCCCTTGACCCTGCATAAACAAATAACTTATGAAATCGCGCTTTGCTATTAAAACAAGAATTAAACAGGCTGTAAAAAGATGCGTCAAACTTTTCTTCATTGATTATAACTATCCAACTCAAAACTAATCATCACCTATTGATATGTTCCATTGCCAGAAGCAAATATTAAATTACTAATTTTTTTAGTATTTATTTCCTATTGTCAATATTATCACTATATATTTGCTAATATTTTTATTATTAATGAAGTGTGCAAATAAACGAATACTCACAAAATTCAAATAACTTGCACACGAATTGTAGAACCTGAAAACCATCTCATAATGAGTGAAAATAGCGAGAAATTAAAAGCACTTCAGCTGACCATAGATAAACTCGAAAAATCTTATGGAAAGGGAGCCGTAATGAAATTATCAGACGAAAGTGTAATAGATATTCCATCTATTCCTACAGGCTCTGTGAGTTTAGATATTGCACTTGGAATTGGTGGCTTACCCAGAGGAAGAGTAGTAGAAATCTACGGGCCAGAGTCTTCAGGCAAAACAACCTTAACGCTACACTGTATAGCAGAGGCACAGAAACAAGGCGGAATGGCTGCCTTTATAGATGCTGAACATGCCTTTGACAAGGCGTATGCCGAAAAATTAGGGATCGACACTGAAAACTTACTCATTTCGCAACCAGATAATGGAGAACAAGCCCTTGAAATTGCCGAACATTTGATTCGTTCAGGTGCAATTGACATTATTGTCATTGATTCTGTGGCTGCACTTGTGCCAAAAGCAGAACTCGAAGGTGAAATGGGAGATAGCAAAATGGGACTTCAGGCTCGATTGATGAGTCAAGCACTGAGAAAACTGACTGGGGCTATCAATAAAACAGGGTGTACCTGTATTTTCATCAACCAGCTTCGCGAAAAAATTGGAGTGATGTTCGGAAACCCGGAAACAACTACTGGTGGTAACGCCTTAAAATTTTACTCCTCTGTTCGACTGGACATCCGGAGAATTGGTCAAATCAAAGAAAGTGCAGATAACGTGCTAGGAAATAGAACTAGGGTCAAAGTGGTAAAGAATAAAGTCGCTCCTCCATTCAAAGTAGTTGAGTTCGACATCATGTATGGCGAAGGCATTTCTAAGGTGGGTGAAATAATAGACTTGGGCGTAGAACTAGGAATTATCAACAAAGCCGGCTCTTGGTTTTCCTACAAAGGAAACAAGCTAGGCCAAGGACGCGATTCAGTAAAAACCCTACTGCTAGACAACCCAGAACTCATGGAAGAAATGGAGATGGGTGTTCGCAACAAAATCAATGGAGTAGAAGAAGAAGCACCTGTTGTGAAAGAATCTTAAACTGAAGATTCTCAAGAACTCAAAAAAAGGAACACCAAATGGTGTTCCTTTTTTATTTGCAGTCGATTCTAATTCACAGCCACATTACCGCATAAAAAAAGTGGCTATGCGCTTAATTTTTATAATTTTGCCGTTCAATTTTTTTAATGACGAGCAATGTCCATTTCTACGAAATACAATCCAGCAGAAGTTGAAGGAAAAATCTACCAAGAATGGCTAGATAAAGGTTTTTTCCATTCAGAACCAAACCCTGATAAAGAGCCTTATACAATCCTCATTCCTCCTCCAAATGTGACAGGACTTCTTCACATGGGTCATATGCTCAACAATACTATCCAAGATGTGTTGATTAGAAAAGCACGGATGGAAGGAAAAGAAGCTTGCTGGATACCAGGTACAGACCATGCTTCTATAGCCACAGAAGCAAAAGTGGTAGGCATGCTCAGGGAACAAGGCATCAAAAAATCAGACCTGACAAGAGAAGAATTCTTATCTCACGCTTGGGAATGGAAGGAAAAATATGGGGGGATTATTCTCAATCAATTACAAAGACTAGGTGCTTCGTGTGATTGGGACAGAACCTTCTTCACTATGGACAAGAAAAACTCAGACGCAGTAGAGGAAGTATTTATTAGCTACTTCAAAAAAGGACTGGTTTACAGAGATTACAAAATGGTAAACTGGGACCCTACAGCCCAAACGACCATATCAAATGAAGAAGTTATCTATCGAGATGTAGATGCGGCATTGTATCATGTGAAATACGCGATCGAAGGCTCTGATGAATTCGTAACCATTGCCACCACCAGACCTGAAACCATTCTCGGAGACACTGCCATCTGTATCAATCCTGATGATGAAAGATATACTCATTTGCAAGGCAAAAAAGCTATCGTTCCCTTAGTGAACAGAGTAATTCCTATAATTGAAGATGATTACGTTGATATCGAATTCGGAACGGGGTGTCTGAAAGTAACCCCTGCACATGATACCAATGACTACGACTTAGGTCAAAAACACAATCTGGAAACCATTGACATTTTAAATGATGATGGTACATTGAATGAAAACGCGCAGTTCTATATTGGAGAAACTCGTGAAAGTGCGAGAAAACTCATTTCAAAAGAATTAAAAAGTTTAGGTCATCTGGTAAAGACAGAAAACCTCAGACACAAAGTCGGATTCTCAGAAAGAAATCCAGATACAGCCATTGAACCAAAACTTTCTCTTCAGTGGTTTGTGGACATGCAAAAACTAGTGACACCAGCACTAGAAAATGTCATGAATGACCATATTGAGTTTTTCCCTGAAAAATTCAAAAACACCTATAGGCATTGGTTAGAAAACATTAAGGATTGGCCTATTTCACGACAGCTCTGGTGGGGACAGCAAATACCCGCCTACTACTATGGTGAAAATGGGGTGGCCGTAGGCAAAACACCTGAAGAAGCCCTGCAGATGGCTCAAAAGGATTCTGGAAACCCAGCCTTGACAATAAATGATTTGAAGCGTGATGAAGACGTGGTAGACACTTGGTTTAGCTCGGCATTGCTTCCCATTTCTGTGTTTGACGGCTTTAAAAATCCAGACAACGCAGAATACAAATACTACTACCCCACTCAAGTTTTAGTGACGGGCTGGGATATTATATTTTTCTGGGTGGCTCGAATGATTATTTCTGGATATGAATTTGGTAAAGACAAACCCTTTGAGAAAGTCTATTTTACTGGCATGGTGCGTGATTTGCAACGTAGAAAAATGTCTAAATCACTTGGCAACTCACCAGATGCGCTAGGACTTTTAGACCAATATGGTGCAGATGGCGTGAGAGTAGGCATGCTCTTGAGTTCCGCGGCTGGCAATGATTTATTGTTTGATGAAAAGCTTTGTGAGCAGGGTCGTAATTTCTCAAATAAAATATGGAATGCTTTCAGGCTAATTCAATCTTGGGAAGTCAAAGATATCCCTCAAGATCCTGCAGCTGCTGTTGCGGCTGCTTGGTTCGAAAATCGATTCAATGAAGCACTAGAGGAGATCAATGACCTATTCACCAAATTCCGCTTATCAGAAGCTCTTATGGCCACCTACAAACTCGTATGGGATGATTTCTGTTCGTGGTATTTGGAAATGATTAAGCCTGCATATCAGCAACCCACAGATCAAAAAACAATCGACCAGGCCATTGGATTTATTGAACAATTGATGCGGGTGCTTCATCCATTTATGCCATTTATCTCTGAAGAGATTTGGAAGAATGTTAAAGAGAGAACTGAAAATGATTACCTCATTGTTGCCGAATGGCCAACGATTGCTCCATTCAAAAAAGAAGAATTGCAACTTACATCTGAGGTATTTGAAATTATTTCAAATATTAGAAATGTAAGAAATAGTTCAGGAATATCTCCAAAAACTACATTGCAACTTAGTGTAAAAACTGACAATTCGAGTAGATACAAGGCATTTGAGGTGGTTATCAAGAAATTGGCAAACGTGGATTCAATCGAATACGCAAACCATAAAGTAGAGAATGCCTCAAGCTTTATTATTAACAGAAATGAATTCTTTGTTCCACTTGGTGATCATGCTGATGCCGAAGATCAAAAAGAAGACGCTATTAAAGAAATCGGAAGGCTCAAAGGGTTTATTGTAGGTATAGACAAGAAGTTGAGTAACGAAAAGTTCGTAAATAACGCGCCAGAACAAGTCATTGCAATGGAACGAAAGAAAAAGGCAGATGCCGAGGCAAAAATTGCAATATTAGAAGCTCAACTATAATGCAACTCCAAAAAAGCATGCTTTCATTGGAAGTATTCCAATTTATAACTACTTTGAAGAAATATATAAATCAATCCTTTATAGAATGAATCTTAAACTCACCACCCTGGCATGTACGTTTGCAGTTGCCTTTGCTATCTCATCTTGCTCAGGCGAGTTAGAAGCTGAAAATGCACAACTGAAAAATGAACTGGAGGCAACCAAACTTCAACTCAAAGAACAAACCAAACTTTCTGACTTTTCAAAAGAACAGGCTACAACTGCCAAACGCAGAGCTGACGAAGCAGAAAAAGCTTTGGCTGAATGCAACGGAGAAAAATAATACTAAAACCTAGCGGCCATTAGCAAGTTAAGATCTTTGAATCTTAACTTGAATTTTTCAGATAAGTGATAATTGGTCATATAGCCTTTGTAGGTATAAACTCCTTTCATGAACCACTTATTCTCGAAGATCATTTGATCCACCCCACCACTATTTGCAATATTGTTTAGAATTGGTGTGAAAATGTTGCTTAGAACTTTCGTTGAAGTACGTGGTACTTTAGAGGCAATATTGGGCACGCAATAGTGCTTCACGCCAAACTTCTCAAAGACGGGATTCTTTAGATTGGTAGGCCTGGAAGTTTCAAAACACCCGCCCTCATCAATACTCACATCCACCACCACTGCGCTGCTTTTCATGGCCTTCACCATATCCTCGCTCACAATCTTTTTAAGTACACCCTTATCTGCACGAACTGCACCAATAACAACATCAGCTTCCATCAAGGCCTTTTTCAAAGCCACCTGATCTATAGTGGAAGTAAAAACTGGAGAGGAAAGAATATGCTTAAGGCGATGTAGCTTGTATAGATGACGGTCAAATACTTTCACAGATGCCCCCAGTCCTAAAGACGTCCTGGCTGCATATTCTGCCACTGTGCCGGCACCCAATATGACTACATTAGTTGGTGGAACACCCGTAATACCGCCAAGAATAATTCCAATACCCCCTTGATTGGTGGTGAGATATTCAGCTGCAGTAGGAATGACTACTGCCCCCACGATTTCGCTCATCGCCCGCACGATAGGCAAACCGCCAATCTGATCTTCAATAAATTCGTAACCAATGGACGTGGCTTTCTTCTGATTCAACAATGAGAGCCTTTGACCCAAATCTTTATCAGCATGTATAGTAGAGATGATGGTCTTGCCCATGCTCATCATTTCTATTTCCTTCTTTGTAGGAAACTCAACTTTAATAATGATGTCAGATTTAAAAATTTCGCTCGTGCTGTTTGTAATATTGGCTCCAGCCTCAGTGTATTCTTTGTCAAAAAAATTGGCCGCATTCCCAGTACCTGATTCTATGAGTACTTTGTGCCCTTGATTAGTCAATGCACCGACCGCCTTTGGAGTCAGAGGCACTCTGTTTTCATAGGTAGAGTTTTCTTTTGGGATGCCAATGTTCAGTGATTGATTGGCGGTTCGTTTGGCTGCCAATTTCTCCTGAGGATACAGTTTAGACTCTTCTACCAGCGCTGAGACGCTGCTTCCCATCAATTGCTTATTCATGCTTACTTAGACTGACTATTCGATTCCTTTCCGTATCTAAGTTAATACTAATTTTTAGGTTTTTCGATGGGATGAGTGAGGGTATCTTTTCTGACCATTCAATAAAGCATGGACGCCCAGAATAGAAATACTCATCTGCACCAATATCAATGGCTTCTACCTCATTATTTATTCGATAAAAATCGAAATGGTAAAACTCCTCTCCTTTTTCATTTTCATACACATTGACCAAGGCAAAGGTGGGAGAACTCGTCTCATCCACAATTCCCAGTTGCTTGCAAATGGCTTTAATCAAGGTCGTCTTACCTGCTCCCATATCTCCATCAAATAGCCAAATGGATTCATTACCTGCATATTTGATGATTTCATGAGCGACATTGTCAATTTCTCTCAATTCAGATAGTTTCAGCTGCACTGTTATTAACTCTTAGGTGTTAGATGAATCAAGGGTACGATCATTTCTTCCATGGAAATGCCTCCATGCTGAAAAGTGTCCTTGTAGTAATTTACGAAGTGATTATAGTTATTTGGATACACAAAAAAATCATCTTTCATTCCAAAAATATATGAGCTGGAAACGTTTTCTTTAGGTAGGTGAAGCTCTTCTGGATTTCTACAGATAAATACACCTTCCGTATTATCCACATTCAGGTTTTTGCCCACTTTATAACGGAGGTTGGTATTGGTTTTTTTGTCACCAACAATCTTATATGGTCTCTTCACACGAATCGTCCCGTGATCAGTAGTTATAATCACTTTCACATCCTTCTGAGACAGAATCTGAAGTAATTCCAAAAGTGTGGAATGCTTGAACCAGGACAAGGTCAGGGATCTATAAGCTGGCTCATCTGGAGCCAACTCCCTAATCATTTTCATATCAGTTCTCGCATGAGATAACACATCAATGAAATTATATACAACTGCATTCAAGTCATTGTTAAGCAAGTTGTTGATGTTCGTGACGAGCTGACGACCTTGCTGCTTTTGTAGGATTTTGTGATAGGAAAAGCTGATATCATGATTATTCCTCTTCAGGTTTCTTCTTAGGAATTCTTCCTCCTGCATATTCTTGCCCTCTTCTCCATCCTCAGATATCCAAATGTCGCTATGCTTCTTGGCCATTTCATCTGGGAGCATCCCGCTAAAAATTGAATTTCTCGAATAGGCGGTAGTTGTGGGCAAGGTGGCATAGAATGGCACTTCCTTTTCTACATTGTAATACTCCGAAATGATAGGCTCTAATATCTCCCACTGGTCGTACCTGAGATTGTCAATCAGAAAGAAAAAAACAGGCTTCTTTTCTTCTAGCAATGGAAAAACCTGTTCACGCATGATTCTGTGCGATAGCAGGGGCTTCTCTCCATTCGGGTCATTCAGCCAACTGGCATAATTGGCAGTAATAAAATCACAAAACTCAGAGTTGGCTTCATCCTTTTGCATGTTGAGTACTTCAGCCATGGCACGCTCTTCAGTGTCATCTATTTCCAACTCCCAATAGACCATCTTTTTATACACGTCTATCCATTCCTGAAAATCAAGATTTTCATTCACAGCAGAGCTAATATTCCTAAAATCCTGCTGATAACTCATATTAGTTTTTTCAGTCACCAAGCGCTTATTATCAAGTATTTTTTTAACTGAAAGTAAAATCTGATTGGGGTTCAAAGGCTTTATCAGGTAATCGGCAATTTTGGCTCCTATGGCTTCTTCCATGATGTGCTCCTCCTCACTTTTGGTGATCATTACCACTGGCACGTTGGGATGATGCGTTTTGATTTCTGCAAGTGTCTCCAATCCTGTAAGTCCAGGCATGTTTTCGTCAAGAAAGACTACATCAAATACACTTTTTTTCATTTCATCCAATGCATCTGAACCACTATTCACCCCAGTTACGTTGTAGCCTTTGTTATTCAAAAAAAGTATATGAGGCTTTAAAAGATCAATCTCATCATCAGCCCATAATATTTCATAATTTCGCATATTGTATATTTCTTTGAATAATTCGAACAACTTATTAGCACGAAGGTTCAAAATAAGGGAAACCCGACACAACTACCTACTAATCGTATCTCAATTTGACGACTAACAAAAACAAAATCATCAATGATCCGGTCTATGGCTTTATCACCATTCCGAATGACCTGATATTTGAAATTATTGAGCACCCCTTCTTTCAGCGCTTGCGTCAGATCAAACAACTCGGACTCACCAGTTTGATTTACCCTGGTGCTTTGCACACGCGCTTCCATCATGCTATAGGTTCAATGTATTTGATGCAGCAAGCGTTGTACAGCTTGCGCTCAAAAAAAATAGAAATTTCAGAAGATGAATTTGAAGCCTGTCTGATTGCTATTTTGCTTCATGATATTGGGCATGGCCCCTTCTCACATACATTGGAATTCAACCTGCTCAATAACGTCACGCATGAGAAAATATCCGTGCTTTTCTTCGAAAGACTCAATCAAGAATTCAATGGTGCACTGACCACTGCATTGCAAATTTTCACCAACCAATATCCTAGAAAGTTTTTCTATCAATTGGTGTCAAGTCAGCTAGATATAGACCGACTCGATTACCTCAAACGCGACAGCTATTTCACGGGAGTATCTGAGGGGCATATTGGTTCAGAACGGATCATCAATATGCTCCATGTGAAGGATGATGAGATTGTGGTAGAAGAAAAAGGGATCTACAGCATAGAAAATTTCCTCAGTGCCAGACGCTTGATGTACTGGCAGGTTTATCTTCATAAAACTGCTGTAAGTGGAGAGGAAATGCTGATCAAGTTGATTAAAAGAGCCAAGTACCTTACTCAAAACGGTGTGAAAGTAGAAGCCACACCTGCCCTGAAAATCTTACTGGAAAGAAATATTGAACTCAAGCATTTCAATGAAGATCCTGAGATTCTCGATCTCTTTGCCTTGCTCGATGATAGCGATATTTGGGGATCTATGAAGTTTTGGAGAGAGCATGAAGACACTGTATTAGCTGGACTAAGTACCAAACTATTAGAAAGGAAAATTTTCAAAATCATACTGGCCAGTGAAAAACCACTAAAGGAGTGGGTAGAGACACTTAAAAACAGCGTTCAAAGCAAATATCAACTCACCTCAGAAGAACTGGAATTCTATACTGGGTCCGGGCAAATCAGTAATTCGGCATACATATCCAGTGGTCAGAAAATCAAAATACTTACCAAAAAGGGACTGACGCTGGACATAGTAAAAGCCACAGACCTACCTAATATCAAAGCCATGAGCAAGATTGTGACCAAGCACTTTTTTTGTTGGCCAGAAGTGTGATAAACTTATGTCTTTCCCACAAGTAACACCCTTCACCTGAAAATGATTATAACATAATCATCTATCCTAAGAAGAAGATTTCTCCATTCCGCTAAAGCTTCATTACGAAATGACCAGAAAAATTAAGATTCGATAGTCATTCCGTAGCGCAGTGGAGGAATCTTCCTGTTTTCAAGCCATATCAAATTTAAAAGAGCACCTACCCCATCTTCTAGAATTTTCACTAAATTGCCACCTTCAAATCAAACAATTGTTAATAATAATAGAATGGAAAAAACCGAATCAGTAGTTCCGGCATATGATCCTACAATGCCTGCGGCTTTTGACATCAATCAAATCACGAAAATCTTACCCCATCGCTATCCATTTCTTTTGATCGACAAAATCTTCTATAAGGATGAGACGACGGTAGCTGGCATTAAAAATGTGACTTTCAATGAGCCTTTTTTTCAAGGCCATTTTCCTGACAATCCAGTTATGCCAGGCGTACTGCAGATAGAAGCCATGGCACAGATAGGTGGTATTTTGGTACTGACCTCTGTTCCCGATCCTGAGAACTATTGGGCCTATTTTATGGGGGTTGAGAAGTTTAAATTCCGAAAAATGGTGTTGCCTGGTGATACACTCGAAATCAAGTGCGAGCTTCTGGCTCCTATCAGAAGAGGAATCGCCAAAATGAAGGGCACAGCCACGGTAGGTGGCAAATTGGTCTGCGAAGGAGAAATGACCGCAACCATTGTGAAGAAAGATTCCTAATATAATCTGAAACTGGAGCTGCATATTATCAAATAATTATCGCTATTTTTTGATCGAAATGTAGAAGTGTTATTAGGTATAATATCTAAAAAGATATATTTTTGATGGATTAGGATTTTATTAATTTTAAAACACACAACAACAATGAAACATTTTTTAAACTTTTTTAAGTACTCCCTGTTCCTATCACTCGTAGTAGCAATGGTGAGTTGTGGAGGTGACGATGATGGTGATGAAGAAGACACCACCCTCGCCGATCAAGCTGAATTACTCGTTCAAGGTACTGCCACCGTGAGCAGTGCCAAATTGGACGGAAATGATGGAGACATCGATTGGGCTGGATTCACTATAACTTTTTCTGGAAACCAAGATGGCGGATCTTATACCACAAATGCCACTGGTAATCAATTGCTAGTATGGCCTGCATCAGGCACTTGGGCTTTTGGTAATGACACTGGCACAGTTGTAACTAGAGATAATGATACTGACATGGCGTTTAGCGTTGGTGCTACTTCTTTGGAATTGACATTTGATGTTGATACAAGCGGCTCAGGAAGAGTGCTTGTGGTAGACGGTACTTGGGTATTCAAATTTGATTTCTAAAAAGAATAATAAAACATAATTAAAAACCTCTTGGGCTTACTCAAGAGGTTTTTTTGTGTCTATCCTTTTTTACTCTGATCAAAAAACATGTACATTTAGATAAAACACACAGTCATGAAAACATATTCATTGAACAACGGAGATCAAATGCCAGCACTTGGATTAGGCACCTGGAAATCCGAACCTGGAGAAGTCTATAAAGTCATTCGCACGGCCATATCTGTAGGGTATAGACACTTCGACTGTGCATATATCTACCAAAACGAAGTAGAAATAGGTGCTGCTTTGAATGATGCCATCATGACTGGTGAAGTCAATCGTGAAGAACTTTGGATCACTTCCAAACTATGGAACACTCACCATAAACAAGATGAGGTCAATGAATGCCTGAAAATTACACTCAAATCCTTGCAGCTCGATTATCTAGACCTCTATCTTGTACATTGGCCAGTGGCACACCATAAAGATGTCATCTTCCCTCAGGATGGATCTGGACTTGTAAGCTTGTCTGAAATTTCTTTGGAGGAGACATGGAGAGGAATGGAAAAAGTAAAGGCTGCTGGGCTAGCCAAGCACATTGGAGTATCCAATTTCAGTGCTAAAAAAATTAAACAAATCAATGATTCAGCCACACATAAAATAGAAGTCAATCAAGTGGAATTGCATCCCCTGCTTCAACAAAAGGATTTATTAGCGTTTTGCAAAGAAGAAAACATCATCGTGACGGCCTATTCTCCTCTTGGCTCAAGAGACCGTGCCGTTCAAATGAAGGCTGAAAACGAACCAGATTTATTCGAAATTCCTACCATTCAAAAGATAGCTGAGAACCATGATTGTTCGCCTGCTCAGGTGCTCATCGCGTGGGCAGTGAATAGAGAGACGGCAGTAATCCCAAAATCAACCCACGAGGCAAGACTGAAGCAAAATCTGGAAGCGGCTAATCTCTCCCTATCCAAAGACGAAATGAATGAAATCAGTGTATTGGATAAACATTTCAGATATGTAACTGGTGGCTTCTTTGCCCTTCCAGGTTCTGATTATACCCTAGCCAATCTTTGGGATGAATAAAATCTAAAGTCCATTCAGATACCCAAGGTTACGGTTTAGCGAAAACCTTTTTCTGATCTACCTGTATGGTTTACCTTCCTAATCGAAGGCATGATGAATTCATTTTTCATCTTTAAACATCATATATGATTATTAGAAATTATTTATCAATTATAGGCTTCGCCCTCGTCTGGATTGCCTGCAGCACGCAAGAGACACCAAAGGATGCAACCCTTGAATCAGATGAATCATCTCTTGATATTATTGCTTATTACAGTGGTAGTGGATCTAATATCACAGATTATCCAATAGATAAGTTGAATCAAATTATTTATAGTTTTATGCATCTGAAGGGCAATCAGTTAGCGATTGATAACGCAGAGGATAGCATTTCTCTCCTACAGATCACAGCACTCAAAAAGCAATATCCAGATTTAAAAGTGCTGGTATCTCTTGGTGGATGGGGTGGTTGTGAGACCTGCTCTTCTGTTTTCTCAAAGGATGAAAACAGAAAGGCCTTTGCGACTTCAGTGGTGAAAGTTCTCAAGAACTACCATGCAGATGGTATTGACTTAGACTGGGAATATCCTGCGATTGAAGGATTTCCTGGTCATGAATTCAAACCTGAAGACAAACAGAATTTCACGGCTCTGGTCAAAGCGTTGCGCATGGCCATGGGAGATGAATATGAACTTAGTTTTGCAGCTGGAGGCTTTGACAAATTTCTAATAGAATCTGTAGAATGGGATCAAGTGATGCCATTGTTCAACCGAGTAAATCTGATGTCATACGACTTAATCAATGGTTTTAGCACGGAGACAGGACATCACACAGCTTTGTACTCGAATGCATCTCAAAAAGTATCAACAGATTACGCGATCCAATTTCTGGATTCTATAGGGGTGCCCCTGCACAAAATTATTATTGGTGCTGCCTTCTATGCGCGAGTATGGGAAAACGTATCAGCTGAGAACAATGGCCTATACCAGTCCGGTAAATTCTTGAAAGGCATCAGCTATCCAAATCTTGACAGTATGCTATCAGCTGAAAACAGCTTCAAGACCTACTGGGATAGTACGACCATGGCACCTTATGCCTACAATCAGCGTCTTGGTCAGTTTGCTACTTACGATAGCCCTAAATCTCTGGCAGCCAAGGTACAATATGCAAAAGACAAAAAGCTAGGCGGAATTATGTTTTGGGAACTTAGAAATGACAAGAGGCAAAATGGTTTATTGGACGCCATTTACAGCGCGGTATATGAATAAACCCGAGCGCTATAATTAGACATTACCTATCATAGGTATTAAAGCCAGATCAAATTATTGATTTGGCTTTACTTTTCTAATCCAATCTTTTAAATTGCCTCCATTCTTAAGAGACGATCATTAAATCAATACCATGAAGAATATTCTAAACATCCTATGTATTGCCTGGCTTGCAACTACTATAGTTGCCTGCAATTCAGGTAAAAAGTCTGAAGAAGCTGATAAAGCAACTTTGGAAAATGTAAAAGAAAAAGTAGAGAAAGAGTTTGAATACCCTATTCCCACTTCTTTTGAAGTGACCGAATTGCTACAGGATGCTGGGGCAGCTTTCGTTTGGAACATTACCAATCCAAGTGAAAACGTAGACAAATACGAAACGCAAAGAGACAAGGCACTGAACTTGGGTATTTATGGCGCAGACTTGAGCTATGCTTGTACGTACAATAGCCAAGAAGAAACCATGCAAATGTTGAAGGCTTCAAAAGTGCTAATAGATGGTTTGGAAATCCCTGGAATATTTGATGACGAGATGGTAGCTAGAGTGGAAAAAAACCTTGACAACAAGGATTCTTTAATTCTAATTGTAACCAAATCATTCTATAATACTTACACAGAACTTAACAAGGCTGGGCAAGACAAAATGTCTTTCTTAGTGGTGGCAGGCAGCTGGATTGAAGGCCTGTATATAACTTGTCAATTGGCTATTTCTAGCGACTACGACCCAAGGATGCTCAATATTGTAGCTGAACAAAAAAAATCCGCTATCAAATTGGCTGAATTTGCCTCTCAATATGCAGACGATGCAGATATCGAATCAGTAAGACCACTATTGGAATTTATGAAAATTATCTATGAGGGTATTGACCCAGCTACTGGAATTACTAAGGGCCAGTTGGACGATATCTCTAGCAATGTAGAGAGCACAAGAGACGATATCATTGGCTAAGCTTAATTAGCCAAAAATCAATTAATTGAAAGGCATCCCATACATTGGGATGCCTTTTTTTCTATATTTAATTTCTAAACCCTTAACAAAGAACTTTACTACATGAGTGAATCGATTATCAACGCCTTGATGCGCTTGTTTGCCATTATTGAAAGTGTCAAAGATGAAGTTGTTGATTCGGGTCATATCATTGTACAGCCCTACTTACAAGCTCAGCTCAATCACGAACTCGCTGAGCAATACCTGAATTTATACCAAGATTACGTTGAGTTTTATCGTCGCGAAGCCTCCTCCTCAGAAGAAGAATTGGAGAATGAAACCAAGAATATTATTCAGGTCACGAAAATTTGCCAACAGCTCAACAAAGAGCTTCTTCAGCATGAGCGGGTTATCGTATTTATTCAGCTCGTAGAGCTGATAAATACAGATAATAAAGTCTCTGAAAAAGAGAATGACTTTATGCAACTGGTGGCGCTCAATTTCAACCTGCCCAAGCAGGAAATTGGTGACATTACCTCTTTCATCCTGGATCCTCAAATAAAGGAACTGTCCAAACCCAATGGCATGATTATCGACAATAAGGTGACCGAATGGCCAGAGGAAATTGCTTGGATGATGAAGAAAAAGAAGGAACCTGGCATCACTGAATTCAGGCATATTCATGTCGAAAACTTATTTGGGCAAATCAAAGTACTCTTTATTCAGAGCATAGGCACATTTGTCGTGCAGTATGATGGGCCGCTCAATTTGTATTTGGAAGGAAACAAAATATCCAAAAACAAAACTTATATTCTAAAATCAGGCTCAATTATTAAGGGCAGTACCATAGAACCCATATACGAATCTGAGATTAGTAAAAGATTCTTGCTCGACCTCAAAAAGGTAAACCTGGTATTGCACGGAGACGAAATGCAATTCCGATTCAAAAACAGCACAAACGGCATCCAGCCGTTCAGTTTTTATGAGGAATCTGGTCAACTCATTGGCATTATGGGTGGAAGTGGCACGGGCAAATCCACCTTAATCAATCTACTGAATGGTAAACTAGAACCATCAGATGGAAAAATAAAAATCAATGGACATAGTATACCCAGATGTGTACAGTCTGGAGTTATTGGCTATGTGCCTCAGGATGACCTTTTGTTTGAAGAGCTGACCGTTTATCAAAACTTGTATTTCAACGCCAGATTGTCTTTCAGCGATTTCTCTAAAAAGAGATTGGATCAAGCCATCAATAAAGTGCTCGAAGATCTGGATATAGACGAAATCAGAGATTTAGAAGTAGGCAGCCCACTCAACAAATTCATCAGTGGTGGACAAAGAAAAAGACTCAATATTGCTCTAGAATTGCTTAGAGAGCCCTCCGTCTTGTTTGTAGATGAGCCTACTTCAGGCCTGTCTTCAATGGATTCTGAGGTGGTGATGAATCTATTGAAAGAGCAGAGCAGAAAAGGCAAACTCGTCATTGCGATCATTCACCAGCCCTCATCTGACATTTACAAATTGTTTGATAAGCTCTGGCTTTTGGATAAAGGTGGTTACCCCATTTATAATGGCAACCCAGTAGACGCTGTGGTGTATTTCAAAACTATGAATACACAAGTGAATGCTGCTGAAAGCGAATGCCGCGTTTGCGGAAACGTTATACCAGAGCAAATTCTTCACATCATTGAATCAAAAGAGATCAATGAAAGTGGTGAAGCCACCAAAAGGCGGAAAATTGCTCCAGCAGAATGGTACGATAAATACAAGGAGAACATTGCTCCAAAAATCAAGAAAATCAAGTTTCAAACGGCTTTGCCTCCTTCCAACTTCCTGATCCCTAACCTTGCACAGCAGTCCAATATCTTCTTCCAAAGGATTCTGCTCTCAAAAAAAACCAATCTTCAGTACATCCTACTGAATCTATTCGAACCTCCCCTTTTAGCACTGATCCTTGGGATACTTTCTAAGTATTCTGAAGCATCTCAATATATTTTCAGTGAAAACAAAAACATTCCAGTTTACCTTTTCATGACTGTAGTGGTATCCCTTTTCCTCGGATTATCAGTAAGTGCTGAAGAAATTTTTAAGGACAAAAAAGTACTAGAGAGAGAATCATTTTTGAACCTCAGCAGATTCAGCTATATCAATTCAAAAATCATCTACCTCTTTGGCCTCTCTGCACTACAGATGTTCATTTTTGTTTGGTTTGGCAACTATCTTTTAGAAATAAAGAGTCTCAGCTTAAGTTTTTGGCTGGTTTTGTTCTCAACTGCCTGTTTTGCCAATATGGTAGGACTGAATATTTCCTCTGGACTGAATTCAATTGTGACCATTTACATTTTGATTCCTCTGATACTGGTTCCACAACTGCTATTAGGTGGTGCCATGATCAAATTTGACGAACTGCATTACAAAATTGGAGACAAAAAACACGTACCTCTTGTAGGAGATGCTATGGTTTCACGATGGGCTTACGAAGCTTTGGCTGTTGAACTTTTCAGAAACAACGACTATGAAAAGCACTTTTTTGGTTACGACAAAAGAATGAGTGACGCCAGTTTTAATTTTGCCTACCTCATCCCCAAAATACAAACCAAGCTGAAGTTGGTTTATCAAAATATAGAAGCTGGAAATCAGTCCTCTGCCCTTCAGCATGAAATAGATCTCTGTCGAAAGGAGTTAGAAAAATTGCAGGTCAAGGACGGCAATACGCAATTCTATCGTTTGCGTTTTCTTACGATGAATAAGTATGATTCCACATCACACCATCAGATTTTAGCACAGTTAAACTTGCTCAGGAAAAAGTACAAAAATCTAAAAGATGAAGCTGTAAAAGAACGAGAAGCACATTATTATGAATTGGTAGAGTCCATTGGCAAAGATGGATTGCTCGATCTTAAAAACAACAGTCATAACAAGACACTTGAAAATCTGGTCACAAATCGAGACGAAATAGAGAAAATTTACGAAGCAGAAGATGAGCTGATTCAGAAAAAAGACCCAATTTTCAAAACACCTGATTCAAACATAGGAAATGCGCATTTTTATGCGCCAGTCAAGGTTTTTGGGAATGTCCAAATCAGCACCTTTTACTGCAATATCATCATTATCTGGTTGATGACGGCATTTTTCTATATAACCTTATACTATGATACACTCAGGAAATGCCTGTCCTTTATTACCAACAAATTCACGAAATACTAGTCAAGACCCAAAAACTCAACAATCCACAATGAAGCTCTCTTATATTTTTGCCATACTGACGCTGATGTGTCTGGATGCCACTTGCCAAAAAAGAAAAAAAGAAAAACCTTCAGAATCATCTGATGTGATGACTGAGCATATTTCTCATGGATTCATAGACTACGCTGTGGATAATGCAACTGATCGCCTTTATCTCTATGTTTCTCGTCTAGAGGAAGAATTTCTCTATTTACCTTCTTTATCATCTGGTCTTGGATCCAATGATATTGGTCTGGATCGTGGGCAGTTGAGCAGTGAGAAGGTTGTGAAATTCACAAAAGCCGGAAACAAACTTCTACTCATCCAGCCGAACTATAGCTTTCGAGCCATCAGTGACAATACAGATGAAACACGTGCCGTCAAAGAAGCTTTTGCCCAATCTGTAATCGCGGGGTTTGAGATTATTGAAAGCACGAATGGGATATACAAAATCGACATTACAGATTTCATCATAAGAGATGCTGTAGGCATTTCCCAAACCCTGGCTCGAACGAATCAGGGAAAATATCAACTAGACAAAAGTCGATCTGCGCTGAATACTGAAAGATTAAAGAATTTCCCTAAAAACACTGAACTTGATGCCATCCTCACCTTGGTAGGTGAGCCAAAGGACGATTGGATTCATTCTGTGACACCGTCAGCTGAAGTCGTTACAGTCACCGTACATCACTCATTCGTCGCACTTCCTGATGGCAACTATCAAAAAAGGAAATTTGATCCAAGAGCCGGATATTACGGCATTGCATACGCTGACTATGCTACGCCAATAGGTGACCCTCTGTTGAAAAAATTTACTTGTAGACACAGACTGGTCAAAAAAGATCCTGAAGCAGCACAATCAGAAGCAGTAGAACCCATTATATACTATCTGGACAGAGGTGCACCCGAACCCATAAGAAGTGCATTATTAGAAGGTGCTTCTTGGTGGAATCAAGCTTTTGAAGCCGCAGGATTCAAAGATGCTTTTCAGGTTCAACTTTTACCAGAAGGCATAGACCCTATGGATGCCAGATACAACATCATACAATGGGTGCACAGATCAACCAGAGGATGGTCTTATGGTGCCAGCGTGGTAGATCCCAGAACTGGTGAAATAATTAAAGGACACGTCACGCTGGGCTCGTTGAGAGTGAGGCAAGACTATCTCATAGCAGAAGGATTGCTCTCTCCCTATTCAAATGACTCAGCAGTAAACCCAGCCATGAAACAAATGGCGCTGGCACGATTGAGACAGCTATCAGCTCATGAAGTCGGCCATACGCTAGGCTTGGCTCATAGCTACGCCTCAAGTGCAGAAGGCCGTGCTTCAGTCATGGATTATCCACACCCAAAAATTGATCTGATTGATGGCGAAATCTCACTAGACAGTGCTTATGATTACAAAATTGGTGCTTGGGACAAAGTAGCCATTGCCTACGGATATACTCAGTTTCCTGAAAATACAAATGAGGAAGATGCGCTGAATGACATCATAGCCAAATCATTGGCCAATGGTTTGACTTTCCTCTCTGATCAGGATGCGCGGCCAACGGGTGGTTCACATCCCTTTGCCCACCTTTGGGACAATGGTAAAAATCCAGCAAAAGAACTTAGTCACTTAATGACTGTTCGCTCAATTGCGCTTGAGAACCTAGGGGCAAACACCATTCAGAATGGCGTACCTTATGCCCATCTGGAAGAAGTATTGGTGCCAATATACTTTCTACACAGGTATCAAGTGGAAGCTACTGTCAAACTGATTGGTGGTAGAAACTATAGATATGCGCTCAAAGGAGATGGTCAGCTTGTCACGCAAGTAGTGCCAGGGGTTTCGCAGGTGCATGCTATAGATGAATTGTTAAAAACAGTACAGCCACAGGCATTGGGTTTTCCAGAAAAATTACTTAATCTACTGCCACCACGGCCATTGCACGAAAGTCGAACCAATGAGTTAATCAAACTGCGTACAAGTCCAAATTTTGATGCGCTGGGTGCAGCAGAAACAGCCGCAGATTTCACCTTTGGGCTGATGCTAAACCCACGGCGAGTCTCTCGTATGATTGAGTATTATAGCAGAGATGCCAGCCAGCCAGGACTTGAATTTCTACTCAACAAAATGCTAGCTGCAACTTGGTTTCAAAAACCTCAAACAGGTTATTTTGGTGAGATTCAACATGTCGTAAACCTAAGTTTGTTGAATCATTTGATGCAATTGGCTACCAGCAATCAAACGAATCCACAGGCCAATGCCATGGCCTATCAGGCCATCCAGAAGTTAAAAACGAATCTTACTTCTAAATCTCCAGCTCATGACAAGGGAACTATGGCCAATCGTAAATATGCTTTGGAGCTTATTCATCAGTTCCACGACGATCCGTCTGACTTTGAAGTTAAATCAGCACAAGAAATTCCTGCAGGATCTCCTATTGGAATGGACTTTAGCTGTGGCTTTTGAAATTATTTAGATTTCCTAAATGCCTTAATACTAGCATTGAGCTGGTAATTGTTGCATGGCCCGTAGCAGTCAGTGGATAACTCATAGTAAGGAACATTTTCACTTTCTATGACCAAAAAACTGAGGTAACTCATTTGAGAAACAATTTCTGAATTTATCACTCCGCTAATCACGATAGGTTCGGCATAATTAGGGGCTGAATAATATTCTATAAGATCCGTTTGAGCAGCGTGGATGACTTCATCATTTGCATCAAAAAATTCAATTTCCAAGCGAAGCCTTACTCCAATCTCTTCACCTTTCACATTTAGATCTCCTGTCAAAAGATAATTACCCGTTTTCTTAAGTGCGACTTCTGCATTAGTCATTCGCCAGTCTGTGCCTTCATTTTGAGGATACAATATGTCATTTTCAAATTTGAAATATTTACAATCATCTGAAGCACAATGACTTTCGAGATTATATCCATTGTTGATTTTCTCGACCTGGCAAATACCCATTCGAAAAATGGCCATATACAGGCACAATACGATTACCTTTTTCATTTCAATCTTTCTTTGGTTGAAACTGAAAATTAGATTTTACTACTCTAAAAAAATATGGGTTTCTGCAGACCAGACCATGTTTTATAATATCATGTCCATTCAAAAACTATACTTAAATCTTCCAAAGATCATAGATCCGCCATTTCCGTATAGGGTCATAGGATCTCCTCTGAAAAGCTGAGCAGCCACCAGAAAATCGAAATTCTCCACCACTGACCAACTGACATTAGGCCCTATGAACCAAGAACCATCCTTAGGGTTGAGCATGGTGGCCAGAGCTGTATTTAGAATGGGGGAAAGCGCTCCTGAAACCTGAAAAAATAAATTGTGCATAGCTGGACTCAATGTCTGCACACTCAAACTTCTATCTAGATAAAACGCTGAATAGTTCCCAGATTCGACGTTTAGTCCTCTTGAATTATACAAATAAGCAGTCTGAAAATATATACCATTATTGAAGGTGTAGTCCACTTCAATGGTTCCGACCAATTGCGTTTCTCCGCTTTCATCATCTTCTGGGATAAAATAAGTCCCCTCTCCTTTAAATCCAGCTCCCTTGATATCTCCAGCCCATCCTCCACCAAGCACAAAGAATGCTCTCTGGTATCCTGCCATCAATTGAACGTCATACGTGTTCTTGTTCAATTTATATTTCGCCGCAAAGGTGCTCCCAACCAGACTGTCTGCCAACTCATATACCATGCTCAGGGATGAGGTAGCACTGGTATAATAGTTGATCTGAACGGCATCAGTGCCAGGTCGTTCTTCGTAATCAAAATCAAAAAAGGAATAGGAATTAAAAATGTCATTCGGATTCCAAATCAATGCCGTTCCCCAATTGACACGTTGACGACCCAAAATCACCTCTAAGTTGTTCCTTTGATAGGTTAGATTCATTCGATCAAAAATAGAGTGCAGTACAGTATTGGTGTCATTAATCCATAAAATACTGAAGTCAAAAAAACCTGGGTCATCACCCAATGAGCTATATACAAACGGTAAATCCCGTACCAACTCTCCCCAGAAAAACCTATTTCTCATAGAGGTCTTGAATGTAAAGTTGTCCTTTATATACCATGCATAGTTCAGCCTATTGTGAAGGAAATTATCTGTGATCATTGTGCTATCTCCAGATGGGATGATTACCGTATGCATATATTTTATATATCCATCAAGCGTCTTGTTCTCAGCTTGGCTCAAAACCTTCGGGCTTGACCATAACACCATAGCCAAAGCAAGGAAGAAAAATTTATTTGGTCTCATTAGCAATCTGGCCATCTTCTAGTTTGATTAGCCGCTTGGCTCTTTGCATCACGCGATCATCATGTGTAGAAAAAATAAAGGTCGTTTCTTCCTTTTCATTCATTTTCAGCATCAAGTCCAGCAGATTGGCGGTAGCCTTACTATCCAAATTTGCCGTAGGCTCATCTGCCAAAATAAACTTTGGCCTAGAAGCCAAAGCTCTGGCCACTGCTACCCGTTGCTGCTGCCCTCCTGACAGCTGATTGGGTCGCTGGTGTGCCTTATCCGCGATCTCCATAGCTTCTAAAAGCTCCATGACACGTTCTTCAATACTCTTTAGTGGAAATTGCTGAAGTTCCATGATGAAAGCCACATTTTCATAAGCACTCATAACAGGGATCAGATTGTAGGCCTGAAATACAAACCCAATATTGTGTAATCTAAAATCAGTGAGCTCAGTACTATTGAGTTGAGAAATGTCCTGTCCGTCCACATGGACAGCACCTTTTGTAGGTGTTTCTAATCCACCAAGCAAATTCAGGTAGGTAGTTTTGCCACACCCTGAAGGCCCTACAATAGCTGAAAACTCCCCTTTTTCAAAAGCAAGTGAAATACCAT
Organism: Reichenbachiella faecimaris; assembly: GCF_900176375.1. Taxonomy (GTDB): domain Bacteria; phylum Bacteroidota; class Bacteroidia; order Cytophagales; family Cyclobacteriaceae; genus Reichenbachiella; species Reichenbachiella faecimaris. Next base: position 1,650,017 of record NZ_FWYF01000001.1, read on the forward strand.
TTACGGCATGAACTGGTACCGTATCTGGGTTATATACTTTGGTCACGTTTGTCGTCTGTATTATGCTCATGATTAGTCTCTTATTGCTAATGCTGGGTTTAACTTAAATGCTCGAATGACTGGAAAAATAGAAGAAAAAACAGCTGTAAATACCACCATCACTGTGATGATCACATAAAAACTGTAATCCAATGAAGGGTAAACTTCTGCTGACATACCGAACTGTTCCATCCCTTCCTTGAAACTCTCGAAGTGAATACCCACTCGCCCGAAATACTCGATAGACACCAACGCAAGTAGATTGCCTACCACACCCCCCACTAAACACAGAAAGATGGTTTCTAAGGTGATCATCTGTGCAATCTTTTTCTTTCTCATGCCCAATGACCTAAGCATGCCTATTTCTTTGGTGCGTTCTAATATCACCATCAGCATGGTATTGATAATTCCAAAAATCAATGCAATCAGCACAATACCTACCAAGATATAATTGAACATCTTCATCAAAGAACCACTCATGCTCAAAGTGGGATTGATCTCTTTCCAGTCTTCTGCTTTGTAGTCCGTAAAAGTATGCTGGAGCACTGAAACGGTACTTTCCAGCACATCAGGGTTAGCTACTCGAATGGCTATTTCATGAACCTGACCATCATCCAATTTTAGAATTTTTTGCAGATCCGTTCTTCTTACAAATACATTTCTGTCGTCGAACATGGTGTTGTTGGTATCAAAAATGCCATTGACTTTAAAATTTTCATAAGCCATGTTGCCACTTTTGTCTGCGAGTGTGAAAATTATTTTTGACTTCAATCTGACCTTCAACTTCTCCGCCAATCTTTCGGAAACAATAATGGGTTTAAACTTAGATTCTGATTCCAAATATTGACCTTCAATCATTTCGTTAAATATGCCAGTCACTTTCATTTCCCTAATAGGGTCGATGCCATATAGGCTTACCTGAGTGCTATTATTGGCCGTCATGGCCATGGCGTCAGTTTTAATTCTAGCCGTATAGGAGCGGATATTGGTGTTGTTTTTTAATACAGCTGTCAACTCATTCTCGTCCATGGTTAGCTGTAGCTCTTCCATGATGAGATACTGGGCATGGTGCACTTGAATGTCTGAAATTTGATTTTCAATGCTGCTTTTGATCCATTTATCGACCATACCATTGGACATGCTGGCCATAAACAATGCGCCAAACAGCCCCATGCTGAGCGCGAGAATCACAGCAAAACTCCGTGTCTTGTTTCTCCATACATTGCGCCAAGCGAGAGATATAATCATTGCCTTCCTCTTATGATGTCTACAATATTAAATTTCAAAATATTGTTGAGCGGAATGATCGAGGCGACGATGCTGACTCCAAGAACAATCGCAAACTGCAACAACATATAATCTGGCTTGATGGAAATTTGTAGTATAGGCTCCATATTCATCTGCCTGTACATTTCTGCACTTTCTTCAGGCACTGGTATCGGATTGAGATAATAGAAATAGACCACAGGGAAGCTAATCATCAATCCTGCCAACGCACCTAACCCTGCAATCATGATGGATTCTAGTATGACTTGCGTCAAAAGCTTAGTTCGTCTCATGCCTATAGCAATCATGATGGAAAACTCCTTCTTCCGCTCCATCGTCATCATGAGTATGGTTCCAAAAAGCCCAAAGCCTATCACCATGTACAAAATACTGATCATGATCTTTCCAAAAAAGTTATCCGACTCTATTCCAGAAAGAATCTCCCGATTCATGGATCGCCAACCACGAGCTTCTAATAATGTGGTATCCATTTTTGACTCATAGTAAGTTTGAATGTCAGTAGTTTCAGCATTGTCCTTAAGTACTAGATTCACATTGGTTAATCTACCCTCCATGAAAAACAAATATTGCGCTGTGGCCAAAGGCAAAAAAATCATGCGTTTGTTGAACTCGGCCATGGGATGATCAAAAATGCCTTTGATTGGGTATTTAGCTGCTGCCGTTACCCCCATATAACCTTGCCCTAGAAGCACCAGGGTATCTCCCACGCTCATTCTCAAAAACTGAGACAGCTCTTTGCCAATCAATACCGCCTGATCCTCGTCATTCAGGTATTCACCAGCTATAATTTTATCCGCCAATCCTATTTGTTTATCCTGCACCTCAGGGTCAACTCCCTGTACCAGCACACCAAGTGTATGTGGCCCAGAGGAGACTAAAACCCCACTCATCAATTGTGGCACCCAAAAATCAATTCTACTGTCTGCATTGAGTGTGGCTTCCAATCCTGAAGAAAATTCCATGCTATTGAGCAATGTTTTATCGTCCCAATAGAGTTTGTCCATGAGTGCCACATGCCCTGTGGTGGATTTGATAGCATCATCTAGCATTTTGTCATACGTGCCCAGTTGTAACCCACGCATCATCGTGGCCACCACAACTGCAAATGTGACAGAAGCTAATGTGATGAAGGTTCTCTTCTTATTACGCCAGAGGTTGCGCCAAGCCAATGTGATTTTTCGTCTCATCGAACCCGTTTCATGTTTTGCTGAGAAAAGAAGTCCTCTTGTAAATCAGTACTGAATTTCAAATTCTTATTGATCATGATGGTCTGATTGCCAGGCTTATTTATTGGAGTCATTATCATTTTGGCTGGTAATTTACGATCATCAAATTGAGTGATCTCAGAAGCTTCCATGGTATTCACTAAATCAAAATCTTCGTCAAAATACTCTCCCTTCATCTGATAATATCCATCTTTAGAAACCCACAGGTTAATTTTTCCCCAAATCACTGAAGAGTTGGGTTTGGGTATGAGCTCTATTTGATAGCAATCAATACCATCTACTTTTTCCTGATTGATCAATTGGTGCGTATAGTCTTCTGCCAAACTGTTCATTTTTACCAGATCATCATTGGTGAAATCTGAGCCCATCCAATTTTGTCCCATCATAGATGGAGGCAATTTGATCATTCGGCTGATATTAGGTATCCAATTCCACATATCAGTTTGTCGCTTGAGAAAAACCTGACCCTTATCTCTGGCTGGACCAGTGATATAAATCATAAAGTATTCGTTGCTTAAACTCCAAGACTTCATGGTCATCGTTCGCGTATATCTTGGTCTCACAATGGTCATTTCCATCTCTCCCTGGCTACTTTTTCCATTGACTTGATCAAGGGATTTTTGTATGATTTCTTTTGGGGTCTGAGCCTGAATGGAAAGTGAGAAAAGGCAGATTAAGCTTAAGGTTTGGATAGACTTGATCATAAAATGAATTTAAACCATTTTGTTCAATTGTATAGTCGTATGTAATGACAAAAGGTTCACTTTCTCATGGCCTTTTTGAGCAAATCGCAAACAAAAAACAACAGCACCCTATTTGATCAGGTATATTTGAATTCAATTACTATCTTACCCATTATTTTTCTATTGAAGAATAGGAGAAACCTCAACTAATCAATAAACATGAAAAATCTCGCTTTCTTAATCCTCATTGCTTGGTATTTTACTAGCTGCGAACCTACCAAAACCAAAGACATGATCAGTGGTCAGTTTGCCCACGTAGTCTTGATTTGGCTCAGTAATCCAGAAAGTGATGCGGACAAAAATAAAATTGAAGCTGGGTTGAATGAGTTGATAGAAAATTCTGAATATATCCGCTCGGCACATTTAGGCGTGCCTGCACTCACTGCCCGCGATGTAGTGGACAACTCTTACAGCTATCACCTCATGGTGACCTTTGGATCGAAAGAAGATCAGGATAAATATCAAGTAGAGCCAGCACACAGGAAGTTTTTATCGGATTGCAGCAGCCTCTGGTCAAAAATTTTGATCTACGACTCGATGAATATTTTGCAAGAAGGAGAAAATCTGAAATAGGTTTACTTGCCTCTTTTAGGCAAAAAGAGTTTAGGAGGATTAAATCGTTTGCCAACAAAAAACTTTGCGTGACTTACACCTCGCTCTAAAAAGTCCTCAGTTTCGTCCCTTTCACCTGCATAAACCCCTGCGGCAGACATGCCAAAGAAAAACTTAGGTGCATTGTATCCGATAGCAATTCTTGTCGCTAGTCTTCCAGTAAACTTTGATTCCGTATCGCTCAAGAAGCCATTGATTGCAGGTGTTTTCTTTATTTCTGGGCCAAGGCCCAGTACCAAACTCAGGGAGACAAACACGCGATGTCCCAGCACCAGGTTATAACCATATCCACCAGCCAGCCCATATCTAATATATTCGCTACCTCTGAAGTCTTGAGATAAGTCGAACTCAGACTCGGCTTCAGGGATAATTAAAGTAGAATCAGCATCCATTCGGAAATAGCTGAAATAAGGGCCAACCAAGAAAGATCCAGCACTTTTCACTTGCCGCTCATTGTAAATAAATGCTGCGCGATAAGAAAATTTGGCATGATTCAATACATACAACAGACTGGCGCCATATCTATAGGTTTTGATATCCGAACGAATAGGGTATGATCCTGATGCATTAAAACCTGAAATGTAATCTTCAGGATTGTACAAATAATACCCCTTGTACTTTTGGATATTGATGTCCATGGCAAATTTGCGGGTATAAATACTCGGCCTAAAGTCAAACCTTTTGGTTTTACCGAATTTATCATCATCATTATTGACGCCACCAAAATTAAAAGCCGCATCCAAACCAAACCACTTATATCCAATTCCCAAACCAATATTCAAACTTTCGTTCGGTCTATACTCTAGCTTTTTATCTGTTTCATGGTTCACATGTGCGATTTGATTGGTTTTGACAATTCCGAATATTTTTATGGATAGTCGATCTGAATAATCCACTATAAATTTTTCGTTGATAGGCCTTGTTTCTAAAAATTTATATCTTTTCTCTTGTCCCCAAGAATAAAGCGAAACGGTTATCAAAAAAGAAATGAAAGTAATTCGCCTCATAGGTTGCATCAAGTCTTGATTAGACCATAAAAATAAATGGACTTCCTAAGTTTTCCTAAACCGTCAATACTGGCCAGTTCCCAGCATGACCAAAGTACAGCCAAATACTGTTTCAATGCCCATGGCTTCAGCGGCCTTAGCCAGTTCCAGGTTTTCCGTGCCTGGATTGAAAATGATGCGCTTGGGATTCAGATTCAATATGTAATCATGCCATTCTGCCAGACGTACTGCACCAATATAGAGCGTGACTGTGTGAACCTCACTGATCGTGGGCTTGGACTTTAAATCCAGGAATGGCTCACCAAATAGTTCTCCTTTTTTGATGCTCACTAATTTGAAAGGTTGTTTATGGTTTTTTAATCGTTCGGCAGCCAAGTAGGCATATCTGGAAGGGTCTGCGGTAGCTCCCAATACTACAGTCAACTTTTTATCTTCAAACATTAATGTATTGCTCTATCAGTTTTTCAGCACATTTTTCTCCATCTATTGCGGCCGACATGATTCCACCCGCATAGCCTGCGCCTTCTCCACATGGGAACAATCTTTTGAGCTGAATATGTTCCCAGGTATCTGATTTTCTCGGAATATGCACTGGTGATGATGTGCGGCTTTCTACTCCTACCACTACAGCTTCACTGGTCACGTAACCTTTAGATTTCTTTCCAAAGTCTTTGAAACCCATTTGCAAACGTTTATTGATTTCATCTGGCAAGACTTCAGAAAGTTTGGTGGGTACCAATCCTGGCTGGTAAGAGCAGTCAGGCAAATTCTGTGATAGTTGATTCCCAATAAAATCGCTCAGGCGCTGTGCAGGGGCTTTTTGTTGCCCTCCAGTCATTTCGCAAGCCTTCTTTTCAATGGCAGACTGAAAAGCCAGAGCAGCAAAATTGCCATGCTTTTGAAAATCTTTTAGGTCACTGTTTTCAATAGCCACTACTATTCCTGAATTGGCGAACTTGGAATCTCGTCTGGATGGACTCATGCCATTGACTACTACTTCGCCTGGTGCTGTGGCAGAGGGGACGATAAATCCACCTGGACACATACAAAATGAAAATACACCTCGCTGCACATCATTCAATCTGGTTTGCGTGGTCAAAGCATAGGGTGCTGCAGGCAAATATTTCCCGCGATTGTCGCAGTGATATTGGATACTATCGATCAGTGATTGAGGATGCTCTACACGAACACCTAGGGCAAATGGCTTGGACTCAATGGTGATTTTTTTTGCTTCAAGCAATTCAAAAATATCTCTGGCCGAATGGCCAGTAGCCAGGATCACTCCTTCCCCTTCGTGCTTTTCTCCATTGGTCAGACTCACCCCTTTTAGCGCTCCATTTTTTATAATGAAATCAGTGACTTTACTGTTGAAATGAATCTCTCCTCCTCGTGAAACTATAGTTTCACGAATATCAGCAATTACCTTGGGCAGTTTATTTGTGCCAATATGTGGATGGGTGTCTTTCAAGATATCCTCACTTGCGCCATGCACCACTAGCATTTCTAAAATTCGACGGACATCTCCTCTTTTTTTGGAGCGAGTATAGAGCTTTCCATCAGAATAAGTGCCAGCTCCTCCCTCTCCAAAACAATAGTTAGAATCTGGATTAACGATATGCTCTTTATTGATTTTGGCTAAATCTCTTCTACGTTCTTGCACATCTTTTCCTCTTTCGAATAGAATAGGCTTAGCGCCAAGTTCCAAACATCTAAGTGCGGCAAAAAGTCCAGCAGGCCCAGTGCCTACAATTAAAACAACAGGTCGGCTAGAGACATTGATTTCCGGTTTTTGATAGGCTATCGACCAAGGATCTACCTGGTCATCATAAAGTCCTATTTCCACATCTACAGAAACCTTTTTTCCACGAGCATCAATAGATCTTTTTAGTAACTTCCAATATGCTCCCCCTTTGATTTTGGGAGAGATGAAAGCATCTAAATTTGATTCATCTAATGCGATTTCAGGTTTAAGTCTGTACTTGAGAATTTTGTTCATGAGTGGCTCTTATCGAGGCGAAGGTATCGGATTCTTGGTCTTTTTAAATCCCAAGTAGCCAATATTTATCCCAAAAAAAACAGGGACATAAGTACCAGATTGCTTGACATCCTCGAAATAGGTATCATAAGTAGACCCACTGTACTGAGGAGAATAGCTTCTTTTGCCAATACCCACACCAAAATACACATCTATAGTAAGCCCAGCATTGGCAGGGTCTTTCAGCCAGCGATCACCAATAAAAATGCCATAGTAATATCTGTTTTCATTGGCTCGCACCTCACTTGTATTCAAAGTACCTCCTTCGCTTACATGTGTGGCATGTTTGATGAAATCCGTTCCAATTAAATGGCCAAAGTAAAACATGCCTAAAGTCTCATCCTTGCTATAAAATTTTTGCCTGGCAACCAGACTTGATCCTGTTGAATACAAATCTCCAGTCTCAACTTTTTCATGATTGCCAAAAAATGGTTTTCTATGGTACGAATAGATCAATTCGTAACCTTGTCTTTCTTGCAAATAATACTCCACAGCCAGTGGTATATAACCCAATAGTGAGTATAATGGGTTTGACCCAAAAATTACCCCTTTGTATTCATTAACTCTTGGCGTAAAGTATCTTGATTTTCTATTTTTGAATTTGTACTCTGGTTTCTCATAGTCTTCGTCATTGGCTTGTTGTACGAATACCTCACTCTTCATGAATACTGGATTATTGTCTCCATACACAGGCAAATAAGTCCCAGCTACTTCGCCATTTCTTTTATAAAGTGTCCATTCTCCTTCTCGCCTTCCTTGAGACAGTTGGCCTTTCATTTTGAGGTTGCCATTGATATAGTATCCCTCGTATTCCCCTTTTCCATTTTCATCAAATAATGCTGAGCCTTCAATATTCCCTTCCTCGTCGTAGTAAGTCCATTTACCAAAATTATAATCACCTCTAAACTGACCATTCACCTTCAGATTTCCACTGATGTAATACTCCTTATAGGCACCTGTACCTTCGTCAAATTCGCCTACACCTTTCGTCTCCCCTGACTCATAAAACATTTTCCAGTATCCATCCTTTATGCCGTTTTTTTGCAAGCCTTCAGCACTCTTAGCACCATTTGGATGATAATATATCCAGTTGCCCAAGGTTTGTCCTTTATCATAGCCTCCCTCGGCAGACACTTTCCCATTCTTATAAAAGTATTTCCATGGGCCCGTTTTAAGGCCATTTTTAAAATAACCCTCAGCCATTTTTTCGCCCGTTTCAAAGTAATAAACCCAAAGACTATCACTTCTTCCGGACTTGTTGAGTCCTTGCATTTTCAATTGGCCAGACACATAATACTCTTTGTAAACTCCACTGCCATTTTTGAATAAGGTTTGCGCCTTTAGTCCGCCTCCTTCGTAGTAATAATTCCAAGTGCCAATACGTACTTCACCATCATACTGACCTCTGCTTTTTAGACTGCCTGCTTCGTAGTAATAGGACCACTCTCCGCCTTTTTTACCATTCGATATGATCCCTTCTGAACGTAAGTTTCCATTTTCAAAATAATCAGACCAGATACCCACTGTGCGCCCATGGAGAAATGAGCCGGTCTGTCTCACCTTGCCATTCTCAAAATAATAGATCCACTCACCTGAAGCTTTATTATTTGCATAAAAGCCCTCAGATTTTTTGGTGCCCGAAAGATAAAAAGAAGTATATGGCCCATTGAGCTGATTGGCAATGGTATCATCTACCACAAAGGTCTCTTTCACTACCGTTTTCTCTTGATCGAAATAAGTTTTCAACGCCACACCTTGACCCATGGCCAAAGTGCTAATCAAACAGAATGATATATAGAGAAATATTTTCAATTCAATTACTTCTTTAAAACGGTTTCATCCACCCAGCTTTTACCCCAGTTGTCCTTTTCGTCTTTACTCCAAAGTTCAGGAAAGAAGATTACTCTCTGGAATCTTGGTGGCAGGTACTTCTGCCAATTGGTTCCACCAGTAGCTGCTATTACCTCAGGGTCTCTTTGCAAATAACGAACGGCAGATTTGTAGTGAGCCAAACGCCACTGCACGTTAGAAAGTTGGTCAAGTTCTCTGAGCGCTTTTACAATCGCGTCTGCATGATCGACAGATTTATAATGGGTTTCATATTGCCTCCAGATGTTCTGATTTTTATGCCTTCTGGCTAACTGCAAAAACTCTTCAGAGTATTTATTTTCAAATTGCTTGAGTGTCAATGTCTTTTTGCCTGTCGCCAGCTCAGTCGCTCCTCTCTTCCAATACAGGTGATCATACATTTGCTCCAAATCATCCACTATCATTTCAGTCCTTTTTGATTCTTCTACAAGATTCAACAAATCTGTACAAGAGATTTCAAACATTCTGATCTGAGCAGACTGAAAACCACTCGCTGGCAATAATGACATTCTGAAATCCAAAAATTGCTTCTGATCCATCCCATCTATCATTACATCAAAAGAATCCACCAGATGCAATAGGTAGCGATTGATGCGATTAATTCTTAAAAGAAATTTACTCGGATCCACCTCCTGATCTGATGCCAATTGCTCTATCTCATTTAGTATCAATTTGAAATATAACTCTGTAATCTGATGATAGATAATGAAAATTTTCTCATCTGGAAATTGCGTTTTTGGGTTTTGTAAACTCAGCAAAGTATCGAGATGGATATAGTCCCAATAGGTGAGGTAATCCGCATGTAGTAACCCATCTAGATAGGAAGATAAATCCTGTCCCATGGCTTCATATTTTTCCTCTAATTTGTGGAGTTGATCCAATATTTTCTTATCAAATTTCGAATTTGTCATCTGGGTATTGTGTCGTTTAATGTTGTAAATTTGGGTCTATTTTTGAACAACCAACAAAGATCAAAAGTAATTATTTGACAAACTACATGGAATCCATCTGATAATTATCCGAAAAATTGCTTCATGCTGAGGTGAATTACTTTTAGAGTCAAGTAAATATTATTGATGATACAATTTTAACTTGTTTAGAAAATAATATCAGATTGCAAGTAGCAAATTTCATAATTACCAAAAACGGTAATATTTTGAACCCTGAATGATTTAATAACAACTTTAAACAACAGCCCTTCTTATGAAATCAAATTTCACTGACGAATTCGAATCTCCAGATTTTTATCAAATTGATGACTTATTGACCGACGAACACAAAATGATTCGGGGGTCGATTCGGGATTTTGTAAAAAAAGAAATCACCCCTAATATCGAAGATTGGGCTGAAAAGAATCACTTCGAGTATGCTATGGTCAAGAAGTTTGGAGAAATTGGTGCCTTTGGGCCTACCATCCCAACACAGTATGGTGGTGGTGGTATGGACTACATTTCTTACGGTTTGATCATGCAAGAAATCGAAAGAGGAGACTCTGGCATGAGATCTACTGCATCTGTACAAGGTTCTCTAGTCATGTATCCAATCTACAAATTTGGAAACGAAGAACAGCGGATGAAATATCTACCAAAACTGGCCTCTGGAGAATGGCTGGGTTGCTTTGGTCTGACAGAACCTGACCATGGCTCCAATCCAAGTGGTATGGTGACTAATTTCAAAGATATGGGAGATCACTACCTGCTCAATGGAGCTAAGATGTGGATCTCAAATGCCCCTAAAGCAGATGTGGCTGTAGTTTGGGCAAAGAATGAAGAAGGGAGAATTCATGGTCTAATCGTAGAGCGTGGCATGGAAGGTTTTTCAACTCCTGAAACTCACGGCAAGTGGTCGTTGAGAGCAAGTTGTACGGGTGAGCTCGTTTTCGACAACGTGAAAGTACCAAAGGAAAACCTACTCCCTAACAAAAGCGGATTGGGAGCACCTATGATGTGCTTGGACTCTGCACGATTTGGCATCGCCTGGGGCGCTATAGGTGCAGCCATGGACTGTTACGATTCTGCCAGAAGGTATTCACTCGAAAGAATTCAATTTGACAAGCCGATTGGCTCTTTTCAATTGATTCAGAAAAAATTGTCGGAAATGTTGACAGAGATCACAAAAGCGCAACTACTCAACTGGAAATTGGGAAAAATGTTTGAAGAAGGGAAAGCGACAACGCCAATGATCTCTATGGCCAAACGAAATGCAGTAGCTACTGCACTAGACATAGCCAGAGAAGCCAGGCAAATCCATGGTGGCATGGGTATCACTGGTGAATACCCTATGATGCGTCATATGATGAATTTGGAATCAGTGGTAACCTATGAAGGCACTCACGATATCCATTTATTGATATTAGGACAAGAAATCACTGGTATTCCTGCTTTTAAGTAAAAATCAAGAATAAGGCTGTCTCAAAAAGTAAAGTAGATGTGCCATTTCGAAGAATTGAGAAATCTCAACACGCTGATTATCAGTTATAAAAATGATAGGATTTCTCCGCTTCCGCAAACGGCTGAATAGTCGAAATGGCAAGTTTTTGAGACAGCTTCATATCTAAAACCCATAGCCCGCAAAATCTTCCCTAAACTCCATAGAATCAAATTCAGGATTAATAACCACTTCGGCATATTCGTATTGTTCATAAAGTCCTTGGTTATCCCAAACTTCCATTTTTAGTGGGATGAATTGCTCAGCATCAATGATCAAATTCAATTTTGGAGAATAATCATTCGGTATTTTAATCACCTGACCATTCTCAACATCTTCATAGTCTTTAATTTTTGGATTCTGCTCCAAAATCATATAAGCACTCAGTTTGTACTTAGCTGCCACATCCTCGATTGACTCTTGCTCTTCCATTGTATAGTTTACAATTTCGAAATATGGATTGCTAAAGGAAATCGCGTAGGCTCGCCGTCCTTTTTGATCCACCACACCCTTGTAATCGACCATTTCGTCAATTTCATTTTCATATTTCTCACACAGATATTCTAAAATGGATATCACATGATCAAAGCCAGATTGAAAAATAGTATGGTGCTGATCATTTCGCATGATACCGTCTCTGGGATTCAATTTAAGGTTCAGCCAGGGAAAGCCATTTGGGTTGATCAAAGCTTTGTCATTATTTTCGTTTTCAGCATAAAGCACCTCCATACCATCGTTTGGGAATGACTGACGCAAATACACCTTGTAAGGATTCTTTTGCATCTTAGTAAATGATATCTGCTTTGTCAATTGACCTTCTATTCGTTCTTGCTTAGTGATGGTATAGGTCAATGATTGGATTTGATCAGATTGCTCAAACATTTGTTTGGCCACTTCATACCCAGAAAGGGAGTCTGTCAATTGTCCGGAAGCTCTCGAATAAACAAAAATTGAAAGCAGAGCGAAAAAGCCAGTCTTGGTCATAGATAGTATGCATTAAGAAATCTGGCCCGTCCAAATTTTAATTGGCCGACAAGCTAAAAAATTATTGGCTGTCCATCCATAGAAGTACCATAAAAAAAAACAGGTGCAACATACGTAGCACCTGTTTCCTATTTTTAACTGTTTTTGACCATTGGGGTTCAGAAGCGTCTCTTCTGACCTCATTGTATTATGAGTACATTTATAAGATGTATGCAGAGGTCAAAAAGTTGCACATAGAATTAATTATTTTAGATTTTAATGGGAACTACCACTTTTGTAAAGTCCCAAACCAAGGCCAGTTCTGCTCCGTTTCCATTTTCTTCCAATTGAATCAAGAACTGTTCGGCACATGAGTCTGCTTGTTCTACGGGCACAGTCACTTTGGCAATATCCAACTCATAATCGGGCTCCCAAAGCCCCCATTTTTCAGTCTCTGAGTTGAGCACCACATCCCATTCTTCTTCTCTCGGAATGGTATAAAGTCGATAGCTACCTGCTCGAACAATTTTTGCCCCAAAAGTAAAGTCCTCTGAAAAAGTGATAATCGTGGGCTCATTCGCTCCAGTACGCCAATAGGTGTCATACGGTAAAAGTTCGCCAAAAATCTCCCTTCCCTTTTTGTAAGGCCTACAATAATCAACTGTTATAGAATATTTATCCGTGGTAAGCTCAGCTGTAGCTGATGGGCTGTGTTTTCTGGTAGTGGCGATTTGATAGATAACTACAGAGGCAAAAAGTATAACACCAGCTCCTACTATCCAGAGAATATTCTTAATCATGGTTTTGTTTTAGTGATATAGATAGGGTAAGTACTCCAAAAGATTGACCTGAGTTACGACGGCCTCTGATTATTTCGTTCAATTGCTTAAATCGGCCAATTTTTGGTTGAAAATTAATAGCTGTGCTATGTTATATTAATTAAAGGGTTAATTTTGAACCTTGCACAAAGAGCAAATCACATCTCATGATAGAATACAACACAATTAGAGAGGGCGTTACACTAAAAGAATACGGCAGAAACGTACAAGACTTAGTCGCTCATCTAAATACGATCGAAGACAAAGAAGAAAGATCGAAAAAAGCAGCTACGCTGGTGGAATTAATGAAACAAATCAACCCAGCTATGCAAAACACTCCCGAAGTAGAACAAAAGCTATGGGACGATCTTCACATCATTTCTAATTTCACAGTAGATATTGACGGGCCATTCCCCACACCGAGCAAAGAAATTTTAGAAAAGAAGCCTGACAAAATGGGCTACTCTAACAACAACATTACTTTTAGACATTTCGGTAAAAACATTGAATTGCTTGTAGATAAGGCTATCACTCTTGAAGATGCCGAAGAGCAAGAAGCTGCCATCATTCATATTGGTAAATTGATGAAAACCTTCATCTACTCATATAACAGGGACAATATCGAAGACGATGTGGTCTACACCAACATTAGAAAACTTTCTAAGAACCAATTGGATATCGACATGGAAAAGGTGAAAGCTGGCAACCTTTTCGAGCCAATAAGAAAAGAAAGACGCAACGATCGAGACAATGGTGGCGATCGCAATGATCGAAATAAAAACAATCGAAACAAAAGAAATTCTAATCACAAAAGAAGAAGATAAATGGCTTCATTCCGGGTCGTTGGAGGTCACGCTCTAAACGGCGAAATCACCCCTCAGGGCGCCAAAAACGAATCACTTCAAATTTTATCTGCAGTACTACTCACCAAAGAGGTAGTCACAATACATAAAATTCCTAATATCAGGGATGTAAACAAGCTGATAGAATTACTTCAGGAGATGGGCGTGAAAGTCCAAAAACTCGGAGAAGAGTCTTATTCCTTTCAAGCCGATGACGTAGATATTCACTTTCTGGAAACAGAAAAATACCGTCAAATGGCCAGTTCACTTAGAGGGTCTATCATGATTCTTGGCCCTATGCTGGCCCGATATAAAAAGGGCAAAATCCCACAGCCAGGTGGTGATAAAATTGGACGAAGAAGACTGGATACCCACTTTGATGGTTTTCAAAAATTAGGAGCCAAATTTAAATACGAAAAGAAAACGGGTTACTACAACATTGACGCTTCTCACCTAAAAGGCACTTACATGCTTCTGGACGAAGCCTCTGTAACTGGTACAGCCAACATTGTAATGGCAGCTTCCCTAGCCAAGGGTAAAACCACCATCTACAATGCTGCATGCGAACCTTACTTGCAACAGCTGTGTAAGATGATCAATCGTATGGGTGGAAAAATTAGCGGGGTTGGTTCCAATCTATTGGTCATAGAGGGTGTCGAACAATTGGGGGGCACGGAGCACACTATGCTGCCAGACATGATTGAAATTGGAAGTTTTATAGGCTTGGCAGCCATGACTCAATCTGATTTAACAATCAAAAATGCTGGAATAGAGCACTTGGGAATTATTCCAGATATTTTCAGAAGACTTGGTATTAAGATGGATTTCAAAGGAGATGACATTCATATTCCAGCCCAAGAACATTATGAAATCGAAACCTTCATAGATGGTTCTATTATGACCATCGCGGATGCTATATGGCCCGGGTTTACTCCAGATTTGTTGAGTATTGCGCTGGTCACGGCTACTCAAGCCAAAGGAACCGTACTGATTCATCAAAAAATGTTTGAAAGCCGACTGTTCTTTGTGGATAAGTTGATTGATATGGGAGCACAAATCATACTTTGTGATCCACATAGGGCTACGGTCATAGGGTTGAACAAATCTCAGCCATTACGAGGAATTCAAATGACTTCTCCCGATATTAGAGCTGGTGTTTCTCTGCTTATTGCAGCCATGTCTGCTGAAGGTGAAAGTTTGATCCATAATGTGGAACAAATTGATAGAGGATACCAGAATATTGACGATCGATTAAATGCTATTGGGGCTATGATAGAAAGGGTTTAATCAAATTAAATCTTCAGTAGCAAAATGAGAACATTAATCTTGGGCCTAGTACTTGTGCTGAGCTGCCAGTGGGTGTCTTCTCCCCCACATAAGAATTCGTATCAAGAGCTTAAGCTCATATCCGTTCATCAAATGATAAAATCGGATACACTCAATTTTGATTTTAGTGGTATTACCATGCAAAATGACTCCATTTTCATTGTTGCTGACAAACCTTGGAATACTTTTCTTTATACACTCTCTTTTGATAATGACGGATGGTATGCCATTGACTCAAAAGTAATTGCCAGCCCAGAAAGACTGGATCTTGAAGCCATAGACCATTGCGATAGGATTTTTTATCTGGCCAATGAATATACTGGCTCGATCAGTAGTCTAGGGCCAGCATCAAGTGATTTGCAGACATTATCTATCAATTTCTCAGACCATCAGCTCCGACCTGATACGTGGAAAAATGCTGGCTGGGAAGGTTTAGCAATAGATTGTGAAAACCAAATCATGTATCTAGTCAAAGAACGCCAACCTAGAAATATCATAACTGTGGCTATGAACACATGGAAAATCATAGATCAATTCGACATTCCACAAACAGAAAGCAATGATTTTTCAGATGCCAAATTTGAAAATGAGCACCTGTATCTGCTGGAGCGAAATGGGAACTACGTTACCAAAGTAAATGCTACAACAAAAAAAGTGGTTCAAAAGTATCATTATAAACACGTGGCGAGCCATTCGAATGGCAAACTCTATGAACCCGAAAAATATGGAATGGCAGAAGCGCTTCTTCTTCTAGAAAATGAAATTTGGATTGGTCTGGATAATAATGGTCTTGGCGCAAGCCACCATGCCGAAAATATGTATCAAATGAAAGGTACTGCCCCAGCAATTCTGAAATTCGAAAGGCCCAAGGGATTTTAGATATAATACCAAACATGCTTTATAAGCAAAGATGGTCTTCTCAGCGCTCTCATCACCCACTTAAAAAAATGTAAGTCTCTATTAGACAAAGTCAAATAGGCCATTTTTATATAACACAAATTTCGAATCGTGGAGTTCGACTTTGCTTCAGCCAATACCCGATGATAGCATGCCATTTTCGATTGAAAATTTGCTTTAGCAGAGGCACTGTTGTCGTGAAAATTATAGCGACATCCCACAAAGTCAAGCTTCTTACATTTTACCCCTTGGGTCACAAGTGTTAACCAAAAAATCATATCTTCACCATAGTTCAAATGCTCAGGGAATTGAATCCCATTTATTGACGAACGCCGAACAAGAAATGTATGGATTTGGGGCGTATACAGAAAAATGTGCTCAGCAGGATGAGATGCCATGCTGTACAAATTTAGCTTGTCCTTTTGCTGTGCATTGTATCTTTTTAATTGCCTCTCGGATAAGTTCACGCTGATGACTTTTGAACGACAGCTCACCAAATCCAAACTACTATTTTCAAATGCCTTCAAAGCACACTTGAACATCTCAGGCAACAAGGTGTCATCATCATCTAGAAACAAAACAAACGCTCCACGA
Organism: Reichenbachiella faecimaris; assembly: GCF_900176375.1. Classification (GTDB taxonomy): domain Bacteria; phylum Bacteroidota; class Bacteroidia; order Cytophagales; family Cyclobacteriaceae; genus Reichenbachiella; species Reichenbachiella faecimaris. Next base: position 1,666,702 of record NZ_FWYF01000001.1, read on the forward strand.
CTCCTCGACAGGCCTACATTTCGACAAGCCGACACACCTTTGTTTTCTTTGTTTAAGATTAATTCTACCACTGCATTCGAAGCGGCAATTGCGGCTATCTGATCTTGGTACTTTTCTTCGCTTGCATCATCAATGATTATTATTTCTAACCCTTCCACATCCTGATCCAATACAGATTGAACCGCAGCCTGTAGAGATGTTGGACGATTATAGGTTGGAATGATGACAGATACTTTTATCATAAAATGCGATTCTACACTCAAAAAAAGTCAAAAAATAGAGAACCTGTTACTTTTGCGCTATGAATAGCATTGAGGAGTTCGTAGGAAAAGTTCGGGAGGCAGTAAGTTCCAACCAGTTTAACAAGCTAACACTGAGTAAACCCAGATACAAATCCAATGGACTCCAGAATATATTTATTCGTTTGGTAGATCTGAAAGGGCTACAAAAATTATCATTTAACTACAGACACCTGACCAAAGATTTGACCAAAAACTTCGATTTAGAAAAGGGATTGGTGGAATTAGAACTACAACTAACCGAGAAATTCAAGCACGCTACATTACTGGATCGTGATGCTACTTGGCAACTCATGATCAATAAAAAAGGCAAAGTAACGATTATCTCCTCCCAGCCCATAGCTGCCAATCCTTTAGCGAGTCACGACAAGGAAAAGGAGAAGCGGGCACCACTTGATGCTCCTTATCTTCATGAATTAGGCATTACCACAGACCATGGAGCACTCATACCAAAAATGGCAGACAAATACAGACAGATCAATAAATACTTGGAGATCATGGATCACCAGATTGAAACAAATGTCAATAAAAAAGTGCTAAACCTGGTGGATATGGGATCAGGCAAGGGATATCTCACTTTTGCACTTTATGATTTTCTATGGCGAATTAAAGGCTTTGATGTTAGCGTAACTGGCATTGAGCTTAGACAAGAACTCGTTGACTTTTGCAATGAAAAAGCAAAAAGGTGTGGGTTCGAAAAATTACAATTCATTAATCAGCGAATTGAGGACTTTCAAACCAAGCATATAGACATTCTTATAGCCCTCCACGCCTGTGATACGGCTACTGATGACGCCTTGGCCAAAGCCATTGCAGCTCAATCCGAATTGATTGTGTGCGCACCGTGCTGCCACAAACAGGTTCGCCAACAGGTGAAGGGCAAGTTACAAGAAAGCCCATTGCTGAAGTACGGCATCTTTCAAGAACGTCATTTTGAAATGGTGACCGATACCATTCGCGCTTTGATTCTTGAGCAGCAAGGCTATCAATCCAAAGTTTTTGAGTTTGTGTCCAATGAGCACACACGAAAAAACATCATGCTCGTTGGAGCAAAATCAAAGCATACCAATGCCCAGCAGGCAAAAGAAAAAATTGATGCGCTCAAAAAAGAATACCATATCGACTTTCAGTATTTGGAGCAATTGGTCTAAGGTATTTATCTGCTGTTTACTTTTGTTTGTACTTCATTATACCAATAAGTTTGGTTCATTGGTTTTTTTTGAATAAATTTTTATTCAAAACTCAATCCAGATGAAAAATTCACTTTGCCTACTTTTCTTAATCTCCCTACTTTGTTCTTGTGGTGATGCAATGGACGACATAGAATTAAAACATACAGATGAGATTCAATCTGAAAACATTCCACATGATGAGTACACTAATTCGATCGTTGATGACCTAAATGGACTAATCCGGTAGAACTACATCTGCTATAAATCATTTTTCTTAATCAAAATCCTTTTTTAGAAAATGATTGGCTATTTTTTATAAAAAAAGCTGATCATTATGTACTCTACGTTTCTCAAATCTGCTCTTACACTACTGATAGTTTTTGAGGTTTCTCAATCGTATTCTCAAAAGACCAAGATTGATCAAAAAATTGACAGTCTCAATGAAGTACTATCGTCCTCCAAGGGTTTGCATAAAATAGACGTGTTAATCGAACTAGGTGCGGAGCTCACGCAAGTCAACATCGATTCATCACTGGCGACTTTTAGATTAGCTAAAAAGTTAGCTCATCAGTCCAAGGATAAAAAAAGAGAAGCACTTTCTAAAGTTAAACTTGCTACGGCATTCAACTACAAAACCCAGTATGACTCAGCACATGCCTATTTTATTGAAGCTGAGGCAGACGGCCAATCTTTAAACGATTATGAAATCTTAAGCTCCATTTTCATGAATCGAGGGATTACTTACTTTTATCAAAGCGACTTCAGCAAAGCGAGAGAGCTGTTCACCAAAAGCCTCAACATGGCATCAATTGAAAAAAATGCCAAAGATAAGGCTCGCTGCTATAACAATATAGGCCTCACTTTTCAGTATCAAGGCAATTTTGAAGATGCTTTTACATATTTACTTAAATCCACAGTCATTGAAGACAGTTTAGGCAATGAACTGGCTGTGGCCAAATCCTACAACAATATGGCTATGCTGTTATCCGACTTGAATAACTATGATGAGGCGAAAAATTATTATGAAAAATCTCTCCAAATAAAACTAAAGCACGGAGACCAACGAGGAGCGACGGGTACATATATCAATCTGGCCATATTATATAAGAACACCAATAGTTACGATGAATCCATGCATGCCTATTTGGAAGCTTTGAAATTAGCGAAAGCATCCAATTATACTAACGGCATGCTTGATATTTTGTCGAACTTGGCTGTGTTACATAATCATCTGCTTCAGCATAATGAAGCCATACAATATTTAGAACAAGCATTAACCTTGACCAACCAAAATGAAGAGAATAATAGAAGTGTGATGGTAAAAGTGAATTTATGCGATTCATATCGGCTTGCAGGCCATCTGACTAAAGCAAAAAAGATGGCACCAGAACTCATTAAAAATTTGGCGCTCCTTGGCAATACGCGACAGGTTCATCAGGCATATTTGATATTCAGTCAATTATATGAAGAGCTGAACCTTTATAGTAAATCATTGACCTACTACAAAAAACACAAGGTTTTGGGGGATTCTATCTTTAACCAAGAAAAGAACAAATCCATTCTTGAACTAAAGACACAATATGAAACCGAGAAAAAAGAGAAAGAAATAGAACTGCTTTCTGTGGAAAATGAGCTCAAAGAAACTGAAATACAAGTAGCCAACAATCGTTTGATGGCGGCTATAGGTACTTCTGGTTTGTTGTTGCTAACCATCTTCCTCTTATTTAACCGATACAAACACAAACAACGCGCACTGCTTGCTGAAGAGAAAGCCATTAACCAGAAATTAGGCTTCAAGTCTCTAATCGAAGGAGAAGAAAAAGAACGCAAACGAATTGCTCAAGAATTGCATGATGGCCTGGGCCAATTACTATCTACTGCTAGATTAAATATTTCCGCCTTGGAGGATATGGTAAAAACGGAGGTAGACAAACAATGGCAAAACTCTCTAAAACTAATTGATGATGCCGTGACAGAAGTAAGACATATTTCTCACAATATGATGCCCAATGCACTCATATCCATAGGTTTTGAAGCAGCACTGAAGGAACAAATTCACATTATTAATGATGCAGGACAGGTGAAAGTACATTGCGAGTTGCCAAAAGAAAAAATAAACTTCGAAGAAAGTGAAGCCATTGCGCTTTATCGAGTCATTCAAGAAGTTTTGAACAATTCTCTTAAATACTCTGCAGCACAGAACATTTGGGTAATCATTGCAAACACTAACGGAATTGAAGTTTCTATAAAAGACGATGGCAAAGGGTTTGACACCAACCAAATAAAATCTACCAGTGGAATAGGCTGGCAAAATATAGAATCAAGAATCGAGCTGCTAAACGGGGAACTCAACATCCAAACTGGCAAAGGAGCAGGTTGCGAAGTCAATATTAAATTAGCCGTGTAAAAAAGAATGCCTTCTCTCCTTCCGATCCTTAACCCAATTGATTTAATTTATAGACAAGAATAAGCACTTCAACCAGCGAATTCCAGCTTTTACAATCAACTTGAAAAGGAAATAAAGTTATGTTCGCCGTATTCTTATTTAAGGTATTTGGATTCACCCCTTCCAAGTCCCAATTCTTTTGTCTTATACTACTTTTTTTGACAAGTAAGGCCTTTTGTGGTCCCAAAGATTCCTTGTTTTATCAGGTGAGAAGCTTAGAGGACAAAGCATTCGTAAGTTTCGTGATTGAAAACTACTACGAAATCTACAGCCTCAATTTTGATAGTGCCATCCTAATGACGGCAGAAGCCAGGCAAATGGCCGAGACCAATGGATGGATCCAACAGGCTGCTTATGCTAGCTTATATCATGGAGTGGCTACATTTCTAAGAGGTGATTATGAGCAATCACTTCCCAGCTATTTATATGCACTTACCATTTTTGACTCTCTTCAAGACCATAGAGGAGTTGGTAGAACCAGTATTGAATTGGCAGGATTTTATCACAAAAATGGGCAATACGAAAAGGCCAATGAAACAGCCGATCAAGCCCAAACAGCAGCCCTGTTGGCCAATGATACCAAAACACTCGGCACCTACTATGGTTTCAAAATGACTTTTTTGATGAGGCAGGAGAAATATGACGAGGCACATCCATATATGTTAAAGGCCTTTGAAATCAGAAAAAAAGATCAGGATAGCATAGGACTCGGATACGCCTACTTGGATTTTGCAGAATACGAACTAAGAAAAGGAAATTTGGAAGCCGCACAGCAATATGTAGACCAATCCACAGCAATTCGCAAACTGATAGGTGACGATCAGGGTGTAGCCATTAATTCCGTAATCACAGGGGAAAATTATTTTCATGTGGGACAATACAAAAAAGCCATTCCCTTTTTCAAAAAATCGATTGAACAGGCCACGCCTATAGGATACACTGACCTGATCCGATTTGGATACGATATGCTGCAACAATCCTATGTCAAACTGGGCGATTACGAAAAAGCTTATGACCACCTGCAGCAAGCGCAAGTATTTAATGACAGCATCTTTGGTTTAGAGAAAAGCAAAGCCCTCCTCACGCTACAGACCCAATATGAAACAGAGAAAAAAGAGAAAGAAATAGAACTGCTTTCTGTCGAAAATGAGCTCAGAGCAGCAGAAATCATAAATGCCAACAATAGATTTTATGCATCCATTGGTGGGATAGTTTTGCTCATCTTCATTGGGTATTTGGTTTTCAACAGATATCAACAAAAACAGCGGGCACTGCTTGCTGAAGAAAAGGCGATCAGCCAAAAATTAGGATTCAAATCGTTGATTGAAGGTGAGGAAAAAGAGCGAAAACGTATTGCGCAAGAATTACATGACGGCCTGGGTCAATTGCTTTCTACGGCACGCCTGAATGTGTCAGCCATGGAAGATAGAGTAGAAAAACTTGTCACCAAACAATGGGAGAACTCAATCAAATTAATTGATGAAGCAGTCACAGAAGTACGCCATATATCGCATAACATGATGCCAAATGCTCTGATTTCCATTGGTTTCGAAGCTGCGATCAAAGAACAGGCACATATCATCAATGACGCTCAAAAAGTAAAAGTGCACGTTGATCTTCCGTCAGAGAAAATAGATTTACCTGAAAGTGAAGCAATTGCACTTTATCGTGTGATTCAAGAAATTCTTAACAATGCCCTCAAATATGCAGAGGCCAAAAATATTTGGTTGACCATTTCTAACAACGAATCCCTCAGCATTTCTATCAAGGACGATGGCAAAGGCTTTGACACCAATTTGATACCCACTTCTGCTGGGATAGGCTGGCAGAATATTCATTCAAGAATGGAAATCCTCAATGGCGAAATACGCATCATTTCAAGTCCGGGCCAGGGCTCTGAAATCTCACTAAAATTAGCAGTCTGATGGAAAAAGAAACATACAGCATCCTTATAGTGGATGATCATCAAATGTTCATTGACGGCATTCAATCTTTATTGATTGGGCAAAACAAGTACCTGATCAAACATGAGGCCAATGACGGGCAAACAGCACTGGACATACTGTCTAATAACGAAGTGGATGTTCTTATTTCAGATTTGAGTATGCCTGGCATGTCTGGAACTGAATTGGTGAAAATCGTCAAAGAAAATTATCACGACATCAAAGTTATTGTACTTTCCATGCACAACAATAGGGAAACTGTAGGTGAAATATTGATGTCTGAAGCAGAAGGATACATTCTAAAAAACACAGGAAAAAAGGAGTTGCTAAATGCACTTGATCGCATCACAGAAGGGAGCACTTTCTATAGCAAGGAAGTCATGTCTTTAATGCTAGAAAAAATAGAAAAGCAAAAGCAAATCGTGGATGAAACAGAATGCTTGACTGAAAGAGAATTAGAAATTTTACAATTGATTGTCCAGGAGTTTTCTAGTGAAGAAATAGCCGATCAGTTGTTTATAAGCAAACGTACCGTAGATACCCATCGCAAGCACATTTTAAAAAAAACCAAATCAAAAACAATCGTTGGACTCATCAAGTTTGCTTTTCGAAATGAATTAGTGGTTTTAGTCTAAGACGCCAACTCAAGTTGCTCTAGCACGCGCTGGGCTTGGATGATATGACGCTGATTGTGTCCAATCAAAAAACGAAAAGCATCTCCAAGTTTAAAAGTAACAATTGGCCCAATCGCAGAGGTGATTTTTACTTTGTTCAAATCAAGTGATTTACTCCTTTCAAGGGCATCTATAATGTGATCCTGGTCTTCCAGAAATTTCGAAAGTGTATCGTATTGCACGCTCACTTCAGGACGGAATTTTTTTAAAGTCTTCATAGGAGCAGGGATCTTTCCATCAGCACTTGGCTTTATCATTTTCACAAAATAATTTCCCATCCAGCCTGGTTTGAATTCTTCCACTGCTGAAAAAGGCGATGAGTCCAATTTTTTATCAAATTGAGCCAAATAGTGCGCGTCGGCAATATTGAGGTGTTCAATACATTCCAGAACACTCCACTGCTCAGGACTCGGCTTATAATTCAATTCATCCTGATCACGCGCACTGAAACGCACAGCCTCCTCCTTTACCTTTTGAGTATCCACTATGAGTGAATTAATTAATTCTAATTTGTCCATCTTGAGTTTTTTTGTAAAAATAATAGGCGCTCTCTGAGTAAATATTGATCTATATCAAGAAATGCTACTATTGCCAATCCTTCTTCATTCTATGTTTCCTCATTCGGCTGAAAGTCTCTGGCGTCATTCCTACATACGACGCCAAATGTTTTTGTGACACCAGTTGAAATATATGCGGGCTCTGCTCAAACAAACGATCAAACCGCTCTTCGGCCGAAAAACTACGAACCTCCACTTGCCGTCTGGCAATTCCAATAAGTGCCTGAGCATTAAATAATCTACCCCAGCGTTCCACGGATTTGTACCTATCAAACATCTCCATCAAATCAGAATAACCAATTCTGAGCAACTCGGTATTGGTCGTGGCTTGCATACTCCAGTCAGCCGGGCGTTGCTCAAGAAAAGAATCATAAGCTCCAGAGAAATCGCCATCATAGGTAAATCCTACACTGACATCCATGCCATTATTGATCATAAATGCCCTGAGCATGCCTTCATGTACAAAATAGAAATATCGTTCTACTTGCCCTACCTGAATGATATAATCTCCCTTCTTCACATCCATAGACTTCCACCTAGAAGAGAAATCTATCCATTCCTCTTCAGTCAACTTGGACAGCTGATTTACTTTTTGTTTTAAATGTGAAAGTGCATTCATAGGTCTAAACTAAAACGATTTCAACTTGCATTCAAATATCCCTACCAATACGGATTGAATAGCAAGCTGTATCTCGCAATATTTGATGGTCTATCACAATTATGGCCAATGAATTTATCAGAAAGAGAAAAAGAAGTACTGACACTGATAGTCAAAGAATTTTCTTCTCAGGAAATCGCTGAAAAACTGAAAATCAGTGTAAGGACTGTAGATACTCACCGTAAGCACATTGGTAAAAAGCTCAAAACGAAATCCCTGATAGGCCTTACCAAATATGCCATACAAATAGGTATGATCGAAGGATTTCGCTATTCCGAACAGAAATAGGACAATATACCTACTAATAGGTATTCCAAAGGCCTTCACAAATGATTAACATTACTTAAGAATAAATTAATGAAGCATGAAAATTTTAAAGCTGGTATTTTCAATCCTTCTGTATTTACTCACCATTACGTTGTTTGTTTGATTTAATCCTCAAACTTGATGAGTATAAATTGATTTAGTAGCTCTTAAGTTACAGGTGGAGCTAGTGAGAACCTCCTGACTACCCAGTCAGGAGGTATTTTTTTGCCTTCTATATAATAAAGCCACTTCCAGTTTTATTCCTTATCAGTTTTTATATTTTTGTCGGTTACAACTAAATAAAAATATTAACCTCAGTATATGCAGCAACTCAACGATTTTTTACTCCTCATTGATAGTTTTATTGGAAGCGCTTTTTGGTTTCCCTATGCATTGCTCGGTACTGGGCTATTTTTTACCATCTATTTAAAGTTTCCCCAAGTCAGATATTTTGGCTTTGCGCTCAAAGTAGTTAAAGGAAAATTTGACAGATCCGACGATGAAGGAGATACTTCACACTTCCAAGCTTTGGCAACTGCCCTATCAGGCACGGTCGGCACAGGCAATATAGCCGGAGTAGCATTAGCTATTCATATTGGAGGGCCAGCAGCTCTATTCTGGATGTTGGTGACTGCAGCACTAGGTATGTGTACCAAATTCGTAGAAGTGACACTGTCTCATAAGTACAGAGAAAAAACCTCGGATGGCACCATGGCTGGTGGCCCAATGTATTTCATGAAAAATAAGATGAATATGAAATGGCTGGCTGCAGCTTTTGCTGTTGCGACAGTCCTCTCCTCTTTTGGCACAGGGAGTTTGCCACAGATTAACAGTATTTCGAATTCGTTGAATGCTACCTTCGGCATTGATCATGTGATAACTGGAGCAGTATTGGCATTTTTATTAGCCATAGTCATTATTGGTGGAATCAAGAGAATTGCAGCAGTGACGGAGAAATTAGTGCCTGGCATGGCGCTGATTTATTTCATTGGAGCTTTCGCAGTGATATTCTACAACATCGGAAACATAGGCTCTTCATTCGTTTCAATTTTCGCTGATTTGCTTACTGGATCAGCAGCTTCAGGAGGGTTTATAGGTGCTTCTATTGCTTTTGCATTCAATCGTGGTGTAAACAGAGGATTATTTTCAAATGAAGCTGGACAAGGTAGTGCCCCTATTGCACACGCCTCAGCTAAAGGACATGAGCCTGTATCTGAAGGCATGGTCGCTATCTTAGAACCATTTATTGATACCATCATTATATGTACAGTTACTGGGCTGGTACTCCTATCTTCTGGCGTATGGGACGAAAAACATGTCAATGATTTCCAGGTATCTGATATGAGTATTCTAGTTGGTTCAGATTATACTGACAAAACGAAGGCAGGTGTAGCCAGTTTATATGGACATATCTCTGGAGAATCAGTTTTACCAGAGTTTTCTGGGGATTTAGAGGTCGAACAAGGAATCATCCAAAATGATGTTTCAATCATTCATGCCAGATCACTAGCCGAAGACATTACTATTTTCAAAAATGGCGAACTTTTTTCTGGGAAGGTGAACATTCTAAATGGCAAGCCTAGCGACCTCAATGTGACTTTTACTGGCAAATCACTTGTACATAGTGCGCCATTGACAACCATTGCCTTTACCAGAGGTTTCTTTGGAGACTGGGGGCAATACATCGTCTCTATTGGGCTCTTGTTATTTGCTTTTAGTACAGCTATTTCTTGGTCATATTATGGGGATCGCGCAATGACCTTTCTTTGGGGAAGTGGCTCTGTGAAATACTACAGAATCGTATACGTAGTGGCATTTTTCTTTGCGGCTTTCACAGATACTACCATCATTTGGACACTTTCAGCTATTACGATTGCTGTAATGACACTTCCTAACCTTTTTGGCTTGATCTATCTGCGAAAAGACATGAAGTCGACACTTGATAAATTTTGGGTGGATTTCAAAAAAGAATATCCAGACGAAAAAACACCAGAATAAAATATTAACCTAAAGCCCTGTGAATTTCATAGGGCTTTTTTATTGCAATCAAAATGGCCAAAATACACAACTACAGCAGCCAACTCACTTGGACAGGCAACCGTGGAGAAGGAACAAAGGATTACAAAGCCTATGATAGATCTTATCGTATTCAGGTAGACGGCAAGCCCTTGCTAGAAGGTTCATCTGATCCCGCCTTTATGGGAGATGCTTCTAAATATAATCCAGAAGAGTTGTTTTTATTTTCATTGAGCAGTTGCCACATGCTTTGGTATTTGCATCTATGCGCTGTAGCCAGCATTGTGGTTACGGACTACCAAGATGAAGCTATCGGAGAAATGAAAGAAGAAGAAGACGGCAGTGGAGCTTTTACTGAAATAATACTCAAGCCTAAAGTCACTATAACAGATCCCTCTAAAAGACAATTGGCCTTGCAGTTACACCACAAGGCCAATCAAATGTGCTTCATTGCAAATTCTTGCAAGTGTGCCGTCAAACACGAAGCATTAATCCACTAAATCCCAAAATCAGCTATCTCTTTGCAGTGACTCTGTCCCAATTGAAAGTATGCACTTCTACTGGCTCACTGTCATATATATCGTCAAATATTTCTTCCACAACTATGAAACTCGCTTTGTTATGTTCGTTCTCATAGCCTAGCATAAAAAACTCCCAAACCTCACCATCCAATTCTATATCCAGTTCATAAACTGATAAAATTTCACGTCCGTCACTAAACTTCTCAATAAAGGCTTTAGCGGTCTGGTCATCTACCACGTTAGCCGTGCTATGCCAAAGCTCTCCTGATTTCACAAATGCCTTCACATCCAAAGTACCACCATATTTATGATGATGAGGATGTTGATGCACCACAAAATGGTCAAAATCTTCTAGCATAGGCTCACTCTTAAACTTTCCAGAATAAAACTGACTCTGAGCGTTTAAAGCTAGAGCCAAACTTAAAGTCAAAAAGGTGATCAAGGTTTTCATATCCTGGTAGTTCAAGAGTTTCCTTTGCCATTTTTCATTATGCTGAACTGGCTGTCTATACAAATCAGCGCATTTTCTAATCTGATTAATAATGGAATCGATGAATGCAGATTTATTTTCGACGGAAATTAAGGCAATATTAAAATAATCCTATATGACATAAGTATATGTCCTATATACGCCTTGTTATCAAAAAATAATACTGTGAAGAAGAAGTCAAATCAAACACTGTAATCAGATGTAGTACATTTCCAACCAAATGGATTTAACGTGTGTCTCTCTAAAAACAAGATCAAAATCATGAAAAAATATATCACGTTAATTTTGACCATTCTATGCTTAACCACTTGCAAAGATCAAGCTGTCTTCCCAAACTCCGAACTCCAAACCGAATCAGATACTGATTACATCATCTTTGGCCACTTTTATGGGTTTTGCTTAGGTGAACGATGTATAGAAATATTTAAACTTACCAATACCTCACTTCTCGAAGACACCAACGATTTTTATCCCAGCAGCCAAGAAGCGTATGATGGCGCGTATGTGAGTGTCGAACAATCCAAATTCAACAAGTTAAAAGATATAAAATTTGAGATTCCTGATGAACTTCTAAATGAAACTGAGAAAGTCATAGGTACACCAGATGCAGCAGATGGAGGTGGCATTTATATAGAACTGCCTGATGGCCGCTACTGGTTGCTTGATATGAATGAGTACTATTTGCCTGAATACTTGCATCCTCTGAGAGAACAGATAAGAGCTGCCATTGCTAAGATCAGTGAATAGCTATTTCTTCACGTTGGTTTGATAGGCGAGCTTGGATTGGTATTGCTTGCCCTTAATGGCATCATCAATGCAATCATGAATCTGGTTAAGTCCAATTTTTTCTGACAACCCAGTTCGATAGAGTTTATCTCTTACAGGCCCAATGATACTGACCATGTGAAACTGTATATCATTTTCATTTAGCAGATTCATTATATCTTCCAATCCTTCAATGCCGCTTGAGTCAATATCAATTATGCTTTGCGCATCTAGAATAAATTTCTTCATCCCAGGTTTCTGTTTCACTAACTGTTCGATTTTTGCTTTTAAAGAACCCACATTGGCAAAGAACAACCTGGCATCAAATCTCAATATACTTACCTCTTTATCATCCACAGCAGACTCAAAGCGATCTAAATTTCTGAAATAGCTGGTCTCGCCTACTCGACCCAACGTTGCCATGTGCGGCGTTGAGGTTTTGTATACCAAGACCAGAAGGGAGATTAATATTCCAAAACCAATACCCCACTCTATGCCGAGAACCAATGTCCCCAAAAAAGACGCGAGAAGCATAATAAAATCATAACGATCATTATGCCATAGATTTTTTGTGATTTTAAAATCTATCAAACCAAGCACTGCTACAAAAATTATTGCCCCAAGTACTGCATGAGGCAAATATTGGAAAATGGGCATTAAAAAAAGAAGTGTCAATATCACAATCAAGGAGGAAATGACAGATGCCAGATTAGTTTTGGCTCCCGAAGATTCATTTACAGCAGAACGACTAAAACTAGCTGTAGCTGGAAATGTCCTAAAAAGTGATCCCACTACATTGGCAAACCCCAGCCCAATCAACTCCTTATTTGAATTTATTTCATATTCTGCCTTGTGCTTGGATTGTAAATGCTGCCCAATTGAATAAATCTCTACAAATCCCATCAGAGCTAAAGTAATCGCCAGGGGAATGAACTTCCCAAGTGGAAGCTCTGCCAAGACTGGCAAATGGAAGGTAGGCAACCCACTAGGCAGATAACCAACTAGACTCACTCCAAAATGTTCAAGTTGAAGCAAATAAGATAGCACTAGGCCTAGTACTACTATCAGTAAGCTAATTGGAAATTTGGGTACTATTTTTTTCCCAAAAACCAAAAAAAACAAACTTCCTATTGCCATCCACAAAGTAGGAAAGTGAATCTGACTAGCATGTGTGAAATAATATAACAACTCCTCCAACAATCCATCAACTTCTACAGGCGTAATACCAGTGAGATACCTCAACTGCTTGATGGAAATAATCACAGCCGCCGCGAATGTAAACCCCAAGATCACTGGTTTAGAAAGAAAATTTGCAATGAATCCAAGCTTAAAAAAACCTAAACTCAATTGTATAGCCCCTACCATCAAAGTCAAGCCAGCCACCACGACTATATATTCCTCAGAGCCCACTGTAGCAAAAGCACTAGCCCCCGCCACCAAAATCAGAGAGTCCATGGCTACAGGCCCAACAGACACATGTCTGGATGAACCCAACAGGGCATAAAGAATGGTTGGAATAATAGCCGTATATAACCCATAGATCGGGGGCAATCCAGCAATCATGGCATAAGCCATTCCTTGCGGAATAAGCATGACACCTACCACCAACCCCGCAAACAGGTCATTTTTAAACCCTTCTTTGGTATAATGCTTTAGCGAATCAATAATTGGCAATAGGTTTTTCATTTACATCTTTAGGTTTCAAAAAAGCAAATGTAACAGAATTGCAAAGTAAGAAATGTAACCATTGTTACCATCAAAGGATCTCGATCTTATTTCTATGGAGTTCTATTTTATCTTCTTGTTCTAGTTTTTTGAGAAGTCGCGAAATCACTACTCTTGAGGTATTAAGATCGTTGGCAATTTCTTGATGGGTTTTGATGATGCTAAAGTCCCCAGAACTTTGTTTGCAGTCCAGCAAATAATTCATTAATCGCTCATCCAACTTCATAAAGGCCAGTGAATCCACGGCCTGAAGCATTTCCTCAAATCGCTCATTGTATGAAGCAAACACATACTGACGCCAAGAGGGATATTTCATCCACTCATCCATGTATGGCAATGGAATCATGATCACCTCAGCATCCTCTTCCACTATCGCCTTAATCTCGCTCCTCTTGTGATTCATACAGCATGTCAGACTCATCGCGCAAGTATCTCCTCCACCTAAAAAATATAGAAAAAGCTCACGGCCATTTTGATCTTCTCTTATGACCTTTATGGAACCCGAAAGCAATAGCGGAATGTTTTGAACATGCATTCCAAAATCAATCAACACTTGATTCGCCTTATATCTTTTGATCTGGCCCAGCAAAGAGATTTGATCCAGAAGTCCAGACTCAAACTTATCAGCGAATAGGTCAAGGGACTTAGGTGTGGTCTTCGACATTTCTTACTACTAATTAATTCCTTTCAAATTTCTAGATAAGATTTTAATTATTAACAATATATATCTAAATTTGCGCACTCATTTCCTATATAAGGAAAAATGAAAGAAAACAGACAATATAAAATCGATATCTACGGGCTCAAATTAGGGCTTCACGAGTTTGATTTTGAGTTTGACAAGAAGCTCTTTGAAAATATTGAAGACAGTGTAATTGAATCTGGCCACGGAAAATGTATCGTGGTATTAGATAAAAAAGAAAGACTGATTTCAATAGATTTTAAAATTGATGGTGTCATCCAATTGATTTGTGACAGGAGTCTCGAATCATTTGATTATCCTATCAATCTTGAAGAAAACTTGATCGTGAAATACGGTGAGGAATTCGACGACAGCAGAGATGACCTTTTGGTGATCCCTAGTACACAGGAAAGTATCAATGTGGAATCAAATATCTACGAATACTTAACATTGGCTGTTCCGATGAAAAAAATTCACCCCGATTTTCAGGATGAATATGATGAAGACGAAGAGCAAGAAATAACGTTGGTTTATACATCAGGAGATGAAGAAACTTACGAGAAAGAAGAAAGTGATGCGATTGACCCCAGATGGGCAGCGTTGAAGAATATTAAAGATTTAAAGAAATAAAATAAAAGAAAGATGGCACATCCAAAGCGTAAAACCTCGAAGCAGAGAAGAGACAAGAGAAGAACGCATTACAAAGCAGAAGCTAAGAACTATGTAGTTTGCGCTACCACTGGTGAGGCTCATTTGCCGCACAGAGCTTATTGGCACGAAGGCAAATTGTACTACAAAGGCAAAGTAGTGATCGAAAAAGAAGTCTTAGCCTAATATTTCTTTTGAACTTTTATAAAATATATGAAGTCTGCTTTTCAAGCAGACTTTCTGTGTTTTAGATCAGTTATGCACGCATACTATTTTGATAGTCTTTTCAGGCTACCAAAAGTCAATTAATTCATTAAATTGCCAACGTTTTTGGCTTTTCGCCAAATGCTTGACCAGTTCAAAAGAATAAACATTTCAAATGACTAAAATAAGAGCAGCAATTACAGGTGTTCATGGCTATGTACCAGACTATGTACTGACTAACCAGGAATTAGAAACTTTTGTAGATACTAGTGATGAGTGGATCACTTCTCGAACTGGAATAAAAGAAAGAAGAATTCTAAAAGGCGAAGGCAAAGGAACTTCTGTCATCGGCATTGAGTCCTCTAAGGCACTGCTTGAAAAGACAGGCACAGATCCAAAAGATATAGATCTCATTATCTGCGCCACAGTTACTCCTGACATGCCGTTTCCCGCTACTGCTAATCTAATAGCTGACGAAATTGGAGCCGTCAATTCTTTCAGCTATGATATCTCTGCTGCTTGTTCTGGATTTCTGTATGCGCTCACGACTGGCTCGCAGTTTATCGAAACTGGAAAATACAAAAAAGTATTGGTCATTGGAGCAGACAAAATGTCTTCAATCATCAACTATAAAGATCGAACCACTTGTATCATCTTTGGTGATGGTGGTGGAGCTGTATTGCTCGAACCAACGACTGAAGAGGTAGGGGTAATGGACTCTATCTTAAGAGCAGATGGTTCTGGTGCTCAATATCTACAAATGCCAGGAGGAGGAAGTCGAATGCCAGCCACAGTAGAAAGTGTACAGGCCGACAAGCACTATGCAATGCAAGAAGGCTCAGCAGTATTCAAATTCGCCGTTACCAACATGGCTGATGTAGCTGCTGAGATTATGGAGAAAAACAATCTAACAGGTGATGACATTGCTTGGTTAGTACCCCACCAAGCCAATAAAAGAATCATTGACGCCACAGCACGTCGAATGGAAGTCGCAGAAGAGAAGGTCATGCTCAATATTGAAAAGTATGGCAATACCACAAGTGGAACACTTCCACTTTGTCTCTGGGACTACGAAAAACAATTGAAAAAAGGTGATAATATAATCCTAGCTGCTTTTGGTGGCGGATTCACTTGGGGATCCATTTATTTGAAATGGGCCTACGACTCTAAATAAGACAACATTTAAAAAGTAAGAAAATGGCTTCAACCGCTGACTTTAAAAATGGAATGTGCATTGAATACAACCATGGTTTGTATTTCATTATCGAATTTCAGCACGTAAAACCAGGCAAAGGCCCCGCCTTCGTCCGAACAAAACTAAAAAATGTAAAGACTGGGAAAGTTTTAGATAATACTTTCACTTCTGGACATAAAGTAAACACTGCTCGTATCGAAAGAAGAGATTTCCAATTCCTGTACAAGGATGATATGGGATACAACTTCATGAATAACGAAACATACGAGCAGATAAATATTGAAGAAGCGCTTATTGATGCGCCTCAATTCCTCAAAGATGGAGAGCAGGTGGAAGTCATCTTTCACGCCGAAGAAGAAATGATCTTGGGTTGTGAATTGCCAAACCATGTGGTGATGGAAATTACTTACACCGAACCAGGTCTGAAAGGAGATACTGCTACCAATGCGTCCAAGCCAGCAACTACAGAAACTGGAGCAACAATCCAGGTACCACTTTTTGTAAACCAGGGAGATGTTGTAAAAGTGGAGAGTAAAACAGGAAATTATGTAGAAAGAGTAAAGAAGTAATTCTTACTCTTTTTTTATAAGATTCGCTCAATTTTTAAATCAGGTGAATCTCGTTAATTTTAACTATTGGAATAAAAAAGGGATTAACCCTTAAAATAATAAACATCACTAACTAATTGATTTAGTTTGATCATTCAAACTCAAATAAAACGAATAAACACTTAGCAGATGAAGGTAAAAGAGATCAAAGAATTGATAGACTTCTTGTCAAGTTCAGGGCTAGAAGAAGTTAAGATAGAAACAGAAGAGTTCAAGGTTAATATCAAAAGAAGTAACGAAACTCAGATAGTAGAAAGAGCCGTGGCTGCTGCCCCTGCTCCTGTAGCGACACCAGCCGCTGCGCCTGCTCCAGCACCAGCTGCCGCAGCACCTGTAGCTGACAGCGCTCCTGCAGGAAATTATGTGGAGATCAAGTCGCCAATGATCGGTACTTTCTACAGATCGGCCAATCCTGAATCACCAGCGTTTGTAAATGTGGGTGACAAAGTATCTGCTGGGGCTACAGTATGTATCGTCGAAGCCATGAAACTTTTCAACGAAATTGAATCAGAAGTATCTGGTACAATTGTAAAAGTATTGGTAGATGACTCTCAACCAGTAGAATATGATCAACCATTATTCTTGGTTGACCCGTCATAATTGATTTTCAGAAATTAAAGACTGACACGTGTTTAAAAAAATATTAATAGCCAATAGAGGCGAGATTGCGCTTAGAATTATTCGTACCTGTCGTGAGATGGGCATCAGCACAGTAGCTATTTATTCTACGGCAGATAAAGAAAGTTTACATGTAAAGTTTGCTGATGAAGCCGTTTGTATAGGACCTCCTCCAAGTAAGGATTCATATCTTAATATGAAAGCCATCATATCAGCAGCCGAAATTACCAACGCAGATGCGATTCACCCGGGATTTGGTTTTCTTTCGGAAAATGCAGAATTCTCCCAAATTTGTGCTGAATACAACATCAAATTCATTGGTGCCAGCGCAGATATGATCAACAAAATGGGAGACAAGGCCAGTGCCAAGGACACCATGAAAAAAGCAGGAGTGCCCACCATCCCAGGATCAGAGGGACTGCTTAGTTCTGTAGAAGAGGGTAAAAAAATCGCGAAAAAGATCAAGTACCCTGTGATCCTAAAAGCTACTGCTGGTGGCGGCGGACGAGGCATGAGAATCGTGAAAGAAGAAGGTGGATTCCAAAAAGCATGGGACGATGCCCGTCAGGAGTCTAAAGCTGCTTTCGGAAACGATGGTATGTACCTTGAAAAATACATTGAAGATCCACGCCACGTCGAGATTCAGATCGTAGGAGACAGCAGAGGAAAAGCTTGTCACCTTTCTGAAAGAGATTGCTCTATCCAAAGAAGACACCAGAAACTTACTGAGGAGACTCCTTGCCCAGCTAAGGTCATGAATGACAAGCTTCGTAAGAAAATGGGTGAGGCAGCTATCAAAGGCGCTGAGGCTATCAAATACGAAGGCGCTGGCACTGTTGAGTTCTTGCTTGACAAACATGGTGATTTCTATTTCATGGAAATGAATACTCGTATCCAGGTAGAACATCCTATCACTGAGGAAGTAACTGATTTTGATTTGATCAAAGAACAAATCAAAGTAGCTGCTGGTATCAAAATTTCTGGCAAAAACTACTTCCCGCAATTACATGCTATTGAATGTAGAATCAATGCTGAAGATCCTGCGAAAGACTTTCGCCCTTCGCCAGGCAAAATCACGCATCTTCACATGCCAGGTGGCCATGGCGTGCGTGTAGATAGCCATGTGTATGCAGGCTATACCATTCCTCCAAACTATGATTCGATGATCGCCAAACTGATCGTTTCTGCGCAGACTCGCGAAGAAGCTGTAGTAAGGATGAAAAGAGCATTGAGCGAATTTGTGATTGAAGGAGTGAAAACTACGATCCCATTCCACATCAAATTGATGGATGACGAAATTTACAAGTCAGGTCAGTTCACTACTTCCTTTATGGAAACTTTCGACTTGACTGATTTGTAATTATTTAATTCGAGATACAATATTTATTTTAGTAACCACGCTATTACCATGGCGTGGTTACTTTTTTAATATGAAATATAGAATTTTCCTAGTTGCCCTACTATTCATGACTTTTGCTTCAGAGAGCTGGTCGCAAGATTCACTTGCTATAAAAAAGAAGGAAATTCATTTAGGTGTGGGCCCTGCCTACTACTCAGGAGATTTAGGAAACGCACATTCTAGTGGTTCTTTGCTGTTCAATTTTGGAATCAAGTTAAATAAGAACAAAAAATTGAATGGCAACATCAAAATTTCTTTAGGCTCTGTTACTGGTCAGGAGTTGGATTACAGCACAACAGACAACAGTGGCATCAGAGCCACTCCCAATACTTTTTTTGAAAGCAGTTTTTTTGGGCTGAACTACGAAGCACATTATAATTTCATCCATAAGGAAAAAATCAAGGTGTACCTCTCGCAAGGGATTGGCTTGTTCCGTTTTAATCCAAAAGATGAGTCAGGGAATTCATTGATAGATCAACCGGACACCAGACCTCTAGGTGAAAGCTACCGCAATTTGATCATTCAGTTGCCTACACAAGTTGGAGCCAAATACTATCTACCCAATGATTTTGCTCTGGGTATCCAATTAGGATTTATCAACCCTATCACAGACCATATAGACAACTTAGGCATCTGGGGCAACAAAAACGGAAATGACAATATTCTTTCTATTCAATTCGAAATTCACGCTCCAGTCAGTTTCTAAAAATATCAGAAGGCTACCTATTGATTTCAATTATTTGCAGCATTTGCTTACAACCCCTAATTTGAATATATTCACCATGCCGTATTTTGAGATTGATCAGTAAGATTGATCGTGCTGTTCTATTTGCATATAACAATTACAGACAACCCTTTTAATGTTGTCCGACAGATATGCCTTTTCAAGAAGCATTTTGAATGTACTGATCCATTTGTTCAATTAAGAACGACTAAAAGTTCATTATAAAGACCTCAAAAGATGCAAATTCCAAATTTCTTGAAATTGGCTTGGAAACTAATTAATTCCAATGTCATAATAACAATTATTGGAGGAGTTATTGCGGGAAGCGGAATAACCATCTATGTAGCCTTTGATTATTTCAAAGGCCTTTATCATCACTTGAGAGCTCTCTCCTATAGTTTCGATGCTATCCAGATAATAACGATACTTCTGGTCTTTCTTGTGCTAATAATTGCAACCTTATTGCTCATAAGAACAAAAAAAGAATATTTTGTAAATAAGATACTTCAGCTACGTCAACAGATTAACGAGCAGAAGAAGATTGCAGCTTCAGAAAAATTTGATGCTATAAAGGATCACAAATTCCTAGAGTATATACTAACTAAGTCAATTCAAGATTTTTCCAAAAATGACAAAATTGAATTAAGTCCTGAGCATATCAATAAATTTCAAAAATATTTTATGGTAGCTCCGTTTAGTAAGGATTTTTTAATTCGAATAAAAGATCACGACTATTTGGTTCTATATGCAATGACAACTATTAAAATCAGTGACGTAAAAGGGACAAAATCTAACCTAGACAGAAAGTTATACTTAGTTAACTTAGGGCGCTCCGAAGAGCGTTTTATTCATGGCTGGGATTTTTCAAAAGGAAACATTATTGAATCAATTCATACTGAAGGATCACCCAACAGAATTTCTGAACTTAATAACCATGAATGTTTTAAACTACCAATGCAACGGGACATTGAAAAATTTAAAATAGAAAATACAGACATTGAATTATCGCTGAAGGATTGTTTTATCAATGAAACTGAATATTGGGAACCTAACAATGAGAAATATCCCATAATCTGGGAAAGAATAAAAATAATATTCAAAAAGAAGCCTTCTAAAATTTGGTATGAAAAGACAGAGGGGGATACAAAATTAGCAATTACTCAAGATGATCTCGTCGAATTGGACAGTGGTGAAAATCATGGAGAATTTAAACTTGATGTGCTTTTAAACTATCAGCATTATGAACTAAGCCCAAATATGCCAAAGTGCTATAGCATAAAGTGGATTCCTTAGGGTGACTAGAAGGAATAAAAAAATTAGTGATGTCCGCCGCCGTTATACATTATGAATTCCATATTGTTAAAATATTCTAATTAACAACGCAATATTACCTATTTATTGCTAAATAAATTTTAAAAACAGAAGTATTTTATTGACATATTCCAATGTTTTCTCCATAAATAAGTAACGCCATTTCAGGACGAGGCAACCCCAGTTCAAAAAAAGCAGCTTAACATAAGCTGCTTTTCTTCCATAAATTCTTGACTGCTTACCTTCCCATGCTTTGCATGTTGATTTGCTGCTGCTTGTAGCCAGCTGGTATATTAAACTGATCGGCTGAAATAGACTTTTTAGCCAACGACTCCACAATATTTTCATTGACTGCTTCCCCTTCTTTGTAAGCAATAGTTTTTACAGGAATACCGTCCTTTAATATCGGGCTATTCTCGTCGAAATTAAGTTGAGAAAACGAACCACCTGTGGGCAATAGGGCCACTACCTCTTGGAGGTTGTCTTTAAAATAGTTCATCATTTGCTTCATTATGGCAAATTGACTCTCATTTACGCCTAAGGTGTTATAGGCGGCAATATTCATTTGAAGTACCTTGTTTCCATCATTCATGCCGTCATAACCAACGGTTTTCCAAGAGCCAATTTTATCATTCTTGCCATTCGTTTTGTACGTCATCATATCGCCACTGGACGGGTTTAGAATCTGATCGAATTTTGACTTTTGCTCGGCTGGCATGTTTGCCGCAAATTGCTGCATCATTTTAGCCATCATTTTGATTTGCTCCTTGAGCTGTAGCAAGGTGGGCTTATCAAATTGATAATACTCCTTTTTCTTATTGTCAATGAACGTAAATACCTCAGTACTTCCGTCGAAAATAATAGAGCTATTATCTGATCCAGAATTCTTAACCAACATTTTATTGGCAGTCAAGTAAATTTCGGAAACAGCCACACTTCCGTTCTCCAACGTTTTTGTTTTAGATAAAATAAAAACCCCATCCTCTGCCCATACAGACAGGCTCAAACAAATTAATAATCCTACTAGAGTAAGTCTTTTTAATGCAATCATTTTTATAAATTTTTAGTCATTGTAGTCACTGGTTCAAACGAAGTAAAAGCCTTCTCAGGCACTTCGCTCAATACTTTTATATCTGTCAGCTGTCCTTTGCCTCGTCCTCCAGACAACATGATGTTTTCATATTTCTTATAATCCTCCCAAGGAGTAATAAAGCTTGGATTCGGCTGCTCCGAATTTTCAAAAAATGCCCACTGGGTTACTAAATTACTTTCGGTATCTACCCATACATTGTAGATGTTATTCGGTGTGTCTCCTACATTTTCAAAAGCCAACTGAAGCACGAAAGACTCTTGGCCAGTTTCTGTGGTATCATTGCCAAGATAGTACAGTGATACGCCAGCGTCTTTTAACTTATATGGCATCACCAACCAGTAGGAGTCATTGATCCAAATGCTTTTAGCTTTCTTCAAATAGCCTGCCAAAGAATCAGATTCAGTTATTTCTTGTCCATCTACAGATGCCTTTCCATTCATACTATTGATATTTACCAACAGTTTTTCTTCCCTATCCAAATAATCAATCCTAACATCACCCGTATATTTATCCCACAACAATCGCCTTTTACCAAAAAAAGTCCACGTGATATATCGTGTCTCATCCCAGGCCTTTCTTCCTCCCATAGCTGTCATTACCTTATCGGCAATAATGACAGCTTCTGGGTCAGATGCTTCATAGTTAAACCCATCTGCCGGTAAGTTCACATCATGATCTTGTTCTAATATTACCTCTTCTACTGACTCACTTTTTTTTGCACCGCAGCCAGCCAACAAAGCCATAACTAATACTATAATCAGGTTTTTCATATATTTAAAAATTATACATTTCTGTTTTTTTGAATACCATCCAAAGACTCATCTTCACTATTTCACCCATATTCCTGCATTTCATAAATTTAGGTTCGTGATAAAATTCTGATAAATCTTTTTTTAGCGTCGCCACATTTTTAGGAAAGGAAATTGTATCATCAATCATGGCACGCATGAGATCAACCACTCGATATCTAGCTACTCGCAGGCGGTTTGCAATCAACGATCGCTCCTCTTTTTGATATTGACGTACAGTCTCTGGAGTCATGTGCTTAAGCCCCATATTGATAAGTGCATTGTTTTGCTTAAAGTATTGTGGTAAATATATGTTCTTCCTTCCTTCATAAGACTGCTGATCAAAATCAATAGCCTTGAGACGATACGAGATTTGTTCAAAATCGGGTATGATATTGACCACAAAATTGCTCGAATGCATATCACCTAATAACCTCACAAAACATCGTTCATTGAATTTCACAAATTCTTTCGCCAATCTGATTTCATTCAAATTTTTATCCTTGAGGTATTCTTTGATGAATTGATCTCCGGGAATTCCTGCAATATGTTCTTCAATCAATGTATTTTTATGTACAACATAGTTGATACGATTGGGAGATAACAAATGCTCCAACTCTAACCCGTAGATTCTGGATGCGTCCGCATTTTTGATATAGAAGTAATCAAAATTATCATTGATTCTATTGACAATACGAACCCTAAACGGTTTGGTATTCCCGTATTGGCAAATATCTACTCGCTCTACCATGAGATGATCCATCACGCTCACATCACCATCTGCTTTGATTTCAGAATATATCTGTTTCAAATCATGGTGAATCATGGCCATATCTGACTGAGGATAAAACACGGTTTCCCAAAGCGTATCTACTCCTTGATTGTCATAAAGTGGAATGGAATTATCATAACGCAGCAATGACTCGTACTCAATGGGCACGGCAATCGTTCGCTTGTACTTATGCAAGTACGTTCTTAGCTTTTGGCTAATGGTAAACGGAATCTTTTTCTTACTAATGATCGCCATGACGAAGTATTCTAACCACTAATATAATTAGGGTATATGCTTCCCTGACGTATAAGATTGAAAATTATTCTATCGTGGAAAAGTAAGCGTAAACTCTGTACCCTCATTGACTATAGAATGAACGGATATGTTGCCATTATGCTTTCGCATGATTTGCTTGGACAAGCTCAGTCCAATACCCGATCCCGACTTTTTGGTAGTAAAAAATGGGATAAAAACCTTCTTCAAGGCTTCTTCATCAATACCAGTTCCATTATCCTTGATTTTGACCGTCACTCGCTCATCGTTTTCTACAGCAGCACATATAGAGATTTCTTTGGTTTTCTCTAATTCTTCGTTTTCCCCCATCGCCTGAATAGCATTTTTTAGCAGGTTGATGAGTACCTGTTCTACCTGCTCCTTATCAACACGTATCATCAATTGATCAGGATTGATATCCAAGTTCACGTTTATGTCATTTTGCTCTAAATCAAACCTCAAAAGATTTAAAATAGGTCTTACCAAATCACAAATGAGCACATCTTCCAACTGTGGTATGGGTATCCTTGTCAAGTTTCTGAAGTCACTGACAAACTTAATCAGACCATCACTGCGCTTGTGAATGGTATGCAATGCCATATGAAAGTCAGTTAAATCTTCTTTGGATATATTTTCAATTTTAAAGTCTTCCGCATTGATCTGAGACTCAAGTTCTGTTTCTATTGTGGCTGCCAATGAAGAAATAGGTGTCACAGAATTCATAATCTCATGAGTCAAAACACGTATCAGATTTTGCCAGGCATCCATCTCCTTCTCTTCCAATTCGCTTTTGATATTCTGAATTGAGATCAACTTAAACTCTTCATCCCTTCGCATGAGTTCAATGGCATAGATGGCTAGTTGCACTTCTTCTCCCTTCTTCTCTATCTTCATCAGATCTCGTCCGCCAGTTTTCAATTCCATCAAACTATTTACCAGTTCTTCACTTACGCTTTTGAGTTGCTTTACATTTTTAATTAAATCAACACCAAGTAATGATTTGGCTGTGGAATTAATGATTTGAATTTCTCCACTTTTATCGAATGTGATGATTCCGATTCCGACATGTTGAACTATAGTTCGTAGGTAGTTGTGCTGAGCCTCCTTTTCAGCCCTTATTTCTCTAAATTTCTTAATGACGTTATTAAACTGTTCATACAATCCGTCCATAGAAGTGCCTGTCTTCTTAGTGGTATAAGTATGTGTGAAATCGTCGTATTTGATCGAATTTAGAAAGCCCGCCAATTCCTTATTGGTCTTATCCAAATACTTGATCAGCACATAGATTTCGTATGCCAAAAGGCAAGAAACCAGTACTTTAGTCAGTGTGTAAGAATCGGTATAAAAAAGATCAACCAGAAGAATGCACGTGCAGAAAATCAATAGTACACGAACAATGAGATTGACCTTAAAATTGTTGCTATAAGCCATGCTTTTCCAATCGACGATAAAGTGACGCTCTGGTCAAACCTAGCTCTTTGGCTGCTTTCGAAATATTCCCATCGTGTCTATCAATAGCCTTTTTGATCACATTTCGTTCGACTTCATCCAAATTAAAAGTGTTCTCCTGATCATTTGACTGTCCTTCAGGTTTGTGATTCAAAAAGAAGAAATCGTCTGGAGTCAACGATGATTCGTCGCTCATAATTACTGCCCGCTCTATTGCATGCTGCAGCTCTCTGATGTTGCCTGGCCAATGATACTTTTGCAATTTCTTCAAGGCGGCTGCCCCTATTTTCTTGCCGCTTTTTCGATACTTAGAGCTATAGGTTTTTACGAAATGTTCTGCGAGCAAGGGTATGTCATCCAAGCGCTCCCTCAAGGAAGGCAAGTGAATTTCAACTGTATTGATTCGATAGAGCAAATCCTGTCTAAAAGTACTGTCCTCTACCATATCATATATGGGCATGTTGGTTGCGCAAACCAATCTGATATCAATATTCACGGGCTTGTTTGCTCCTATCCTTGTGACTTGTCTATTTTGGATGACAGTAAGCAGTTTTGATTGCAGAGGCATGCTCAAATTACCAATCTCATCAAGGAAAAGTGTCCCCTTGTTGGCTACCTCAAAGCGACCAGTTCTATCTTCTTTGGCATCTGTAAATGAGCCTTTTTTATGACCAAACAGTTCACTTTCAAAAAGTGTCTCAGTAATAGCTCCCATGTCTACACCTACAAACACATTGTCCTTTCTGTGTGACTGCGTATGAATAGCACGCGAGATCAGCTCCTTTCCCGTTCCGTTTTCTCCTAGAATCAGGACATTGGCGTCTGTTTGAGCCACTTTTTCAATGATTTTGAAAACATCTTTGATGGCCTGACTTTCACCAATAATTTCTTTAAAAGGTTGGTTTATTTCTTCTTCCAGTTGTTTTTTAGCTGACTTTAGTTGATCTACTTCTTTATAGGATTTTTTGAGCTTAACCGCCGTATTCAAAGTGGCTAACAATTTTTCATTTTGCCATGGCTTCAAAACAAAATCTGTGGCGCCTTCTTTCAAAGCGCGAACAGCCATTTCTACATCGCCAAAGGCAGTGATCAAAATTACCACGGCCTTGGGGTCACGTTCAAGTATCTGTTCTAACCAATAGAACCCCTCTTTTCCACTAGTGATATCTTTACTGAAATTCATATCCAGCAAAATCACATCATAGGTATCATTATTCATCAAGAAAGGTATCTTCTTGGGGTTCTTTTCAATGATGACGTTTTTGGCATGTTTCTTCAGCAGCATTTTTGCCGCAAATAGCACATCCTCATCGTCGTCTATTATTAGTATGTTTCCTAGTTCTTTTTCCACGGTTTTTTTCTTTAATGAATTCTTGTAACTCAGAATATGTGCCAAACATTGAAATATAAGCCAACTTCTCTCAGAGCACATTTTAATTTATTGTGAGCTAAAAAAGCGCTCCATATTGAATAAAAAACTGTATCAATATCGGACACAATATAGTCAAAAAAATGAAGGGGATGAAAGTGATGTTCAGTACTGCGCGTACTAATGTGGAAAGAAATTTAGAGGTTGATCTTTTTGGTAAGATTCTCTTTGCCTGATTTTACTTTAATTACAAAAATCTTGGATTTAATCTCATCAAATTGATACTCCAATTCTGAGTCTTTGGCTTGTTTAACGCTCTCTTTCAAAATTAAATTACCAATGACATCATAGATTTTGATGTCTAAATAGTCAGAAGGCTGATTGATGAATTTTACTTTGAACGAGTGATCCCCAACCGCAGACAACTCATAGTCCAAGGGCTTGGCTACTAGCTTACTGTTATAATTAAGAGTGCTTTCTTCAGGACGGGCAAAATTTAACGCAGTCTTCTCTTCAATAGCCTTTACTGTGCCTTGTCCAATAAGCAAAGTACAGCTAATTAAAAGTAAGGAAATAAAGAGAAGTAAAGGTTTTTTCATTGATTGAGTTTAATTGAAATCAAGCCAAAACCTTGCCAAGCTAGGCTCTGACTTGATCTACTAATGATATATTTTAAAAGTCAGTTGCCTTAAGCTTCTACTACTTCTTCAAATTCTTCTACTGGAATACAACTACAGAACAGGTGCCTATCACCATAGGCGTTGTCTACCCTACCTACTGATGGCCAGAATTTGTTGTTTCTAAGGTAATCCAATGGATATGCAGCTTCTGCTCTTGAATAACCATGGTTCCATTCATCAGACAAAACAGCGTCTGCGGTGTGCGGAGCATTTTTCAATACATTGTCATTGGCATCCATTTTACCGTTTTCCACAGCTTCAATCTCTTCTCTGATATGTAATAAGGCATCACAAAATCTATCCAACTCTTCCTTTGTTTCGCTTTCTGTTGGTTCAATCATTAAAGTACCTGCCACAGGGAATGACACAGTTGGTGCATGAAACCCATAATCCATCAAGCGCTTAGCTATATCCTCCACTTCAATTCCGAATGATTTAAACGCTCTACAATCCACAATCATCTCGTGAGCACATCTACCATTTATCCCAGTATAGAGGATAGGAAATTTCGTTTCTAACCTTGCCTTAATATAATTGGCGTTAAGAATAGCCATTTTAGTGGCATTCAACAGCCCATCAGGGCCCATCATGGCGACATAGCCATAAGAAATTGGCAACACCCCAGCACTGCCAAACGGCGCTGCTGAGATAGAACTAATAGCTTTTCCATTATCAATATCTACCAAAGGGCTTCCTGGAAGATAAGGAGCCAAATGTTCGGCTACACCAATTGGGCCAATGCCAGGCCCTCCACCACCGTGAGGTATAGCAAATGTCTTGTGCAAGTTCAAATGGCAAACATCTGCACCAATATGACCAGGACTTGTCAACCCAACCTGCGCATTCATGTTAGCTCCATCCATGTATACCTGTCCACCATTCTGGTGAATAATTTCACAGATTTCAATCACACTTTCTTCGAATACCCCATGGGTGGAAGGATAAGTGATCATTAATGAAGAAAGTGAATCCTTATACTGTTCTGCTTTTGTCCTCAGGTCAGTCACATCAATGTTTCCTCTCTCGTCACATTTTACCAATACTACTTGGTTACCAGCCATGACGGCACTTGCAGGGTTAGTCCCATGCGCAGAAGTTGGGATCAAGGTGATGTTTCTATGTCCTTCGCCTTTATCAGCTTGGTATGCTTTGATTACTAGTAGCCCGGCATACTCTCCTTGTGCCCCTGAGTTAGGCTGTAAAGAAGTGGTATAGAAGCCTGTAATTTCTGACAACCATTCTGTTAAGTTTGAAATCAACTCTCTGTAACCTTCTGTTTGATTCACTGGAGCAAAGGGATGCATTTGCGCAAATTCTGGCCAGGTGATAGGAATCATTTCGGAAGTAGCATTCAGTTTCATAGTACATGATCCTAGCGAGATCATGGAGTGAGCCAAGGACAAATCTTTGTTTTCTAGTCTCTTCAAATATCTAAGCATTTCATGCTCTGATTGATACTTCTGATAGACTGGGTGCTCCATGAACCCAGAAGTACGATCAAAATCTCCATTGAACTTGATCTCTACATGATTCGCTGCTTCTATCACTGTTGGTTCAGCAATATCACTCGAACCAAATTTTCCAAATACCGAAACCACTTCTACCAGTTCTGCAACTGTATGTGTCTCATCAAAGGCTACACCAATTGAACCTTTGTTATAATAATTGAAATTAATACCTCTTGATTCCGCCTCAGTTCTAATTTTTTCTTTTAGAGAATCATCAGCTTTTATTTTCAAGGTATCAAAATAAGTTTGGTTCTCCTGCTCAAAACCCATTTCACTTAAATACTTGCTTGCTAATTGAGCTAAGCCATGTATCCTTGATGCGATTCTCTTCAGTCCATTTGGGCCGTGATAGACCGCGTAAGCTCCAGCGATTACACCTAATAAAACCTGGGCTGTACAAATGTTTGAAGTCGCCTTCTCTCTTCGTATATGTTGTTCTCTGGTTTGCAAAGCCATTCTATAGGCTTTGTTGCCATGGCTATCCTGAGATACGCCTATGATTCTTCCTGGAATCTGTCTTTTATATTCTTCTCTTGTAGCGAAGAACCCAGCATGAGGCCCTCCAAAGCCCATTGGTACCCCAAATCTTTGAGTAGTTCCCACGACTACATCAGCTCCCATTTCACCTGGAGGTG
The DNA here is from genome assembly GCF_900176375.1 of Reichenbachiella faecimaris. Lineage (GTDB taxonomy): Bacteria > Bacteroidota > Bacteroidia > Cytophagales > Cyclobacteriaceae > Reichenbachiella > Reichenbachiella faecimaris. The sequence continues at coordinate 1,696,230 of NZ_FWYF01000001.1, forward strand.
TAAGCAGCACCAAACTCATCAAATCAGTAGCTGTGGTAATGAAAACTTGATTTTCTTGAGCCATTGAAAATAGCTCTCTATAATCCTCAACGCTCCCCTCTGCATTCGGATACTGCACGATCAATCCAAAGTATTCTGGAGCTGAGATATCAATATTTTCATACTTATCAATAACCAATTCAATACCTATTGGCAAGGCTCTGGTTTTGAGGACGTCTAATGTTTGAGGGAAAACTCTTTCATCTACAAAATATTTGTTAGCCGTTTTCTTATCCTTTTTTCTCAAGGCAAACTGCATGGACATGGCTTCCGCAGCAGCTGTAGCCTCATCTAGTAAAGAAGCATTTGCTATTTCCATTCCAGTTAGGTCTGAAACCATTGTTTGGAAGTTCACCAAAGCCTCTAATCTACCTTGAGCAATTTCAGCCTGATAAGGCGTATAGGCAGTATACCATCCTGGATTTTCAAGAATGTTTCTTTGGATGACAGCAGGGGTTACACAGTTGTAATAGCCCAATCCTATAAATGATTTGAACACCTTGTTTTTAGATGCCATTTCTTTGACAGCACGCACGTAGCTAAATTCATCTAGTGCTTCTGGAATGTTGAGTGCTGCTCTGTTTCGAATATTTTCTGGAACAGTTTGGTCAATTAATTCATCCACAGAATTAACACCCACAGTGTCCAACATCTGTGAAATATCATCATTGGATGGCCCATTGTGTCTATGCTGAAAATGGGTACGTTCGTTAAGATTTGCTATCATTTTGGATTCGGAGTTTACAGCTATTCAAACAAATATATTTTCCCTTTGAAAATTTGCGCAAATCTAATCTGAATTAGTCAAAAAAAGACGAACTAATTCTCTTAAAATGATACTTTATTGGCTTGTGATTTTGTGAGAAATTGAAGCTGAAATTGAAGGGGAGAGGAATCGATACTTGTGGGATTAGGTACCGATGTACCTATTCCCCACAAGATCTTTTCAACCAGCTATGGAAAGAAAGACTTTTTAATCCATCTTTCTGTAGCAATAATAAACTCTTTCTTTATCCTGTTAAATTAAATTCTATGAATCAAAATATTTTTTCGACGAATAGATCAATTTCTTAGACGAATGAAAATGGATTGCTACCTTCTCCTTTTGGATTTTTTTGACTTTATGTCCTTTTTGTCGTGAAACGCCCCTTTATAAGTTGGGTCTAATTTCTTCTTGCGATAGTCAATTTCTCTCAACTGCTCTTGTTGCTCTATAAATGGTGTCTTTTCTATTTCTACCTCAGAAGGCACAGACTCCATAACAATTTTTTTATCAATCAATTTTTCAATTTGCTTAATATGATGCTCTTCTGCATGATTAGCAAATGTGATAGCAATTCCCGTATGCTCTGCCCTACCCGTTCGGCCAATTCTATGAACATAGTCTTCATAAATCAAAGGCACATCAAAATTGATCACATGAGATACCATACTGACATCCAAACCACGAGCAGCTACATCAGTAGCCACTAGAATCTTTATTTCCCCATTTTTGAATGAGTCAATAGAGTTCAGACGGGTATTTTGTGCCTTGTTGCCATGAATGACCCGAACAGACTTAGTAATTTTTCTATCTATAAACTTGAAGATATTATCTGCATTGGCCTTAGTCTTCACAAAGATGATTACTCTATTCAATTCTTCCTTGGCAAGTAAGTAATCTAACATATTGATCTTACTCTTGAAGTTTGGAATCAGATAAAGAAACTGGGTAATGGTATCCACAGTTGAAGACTGTGGCGTGACTTCCACCTTTTCGGGGAATTCTAAAAACTCAGCAGAAAGGTTTTCCACTATCTCAGACATTGTCGCAGAAAAGAGTAAATTTTGTCTTTTTACTGGAATGATTTCCAGAATCTGTCTAATCTGAGGCATGAATCCCATGTCCATCATTTTATCCGCCTCATCTATGGCAAGTGTCTTGATCTGCTTCGTCCCAAACACTCCTTTTCTATAGAGATCCATAAAACGACCTGGTGTAGCCACCAAAATATCTATTCCTTCAGCCAGTTTCTCTTCTTGCGCCTTCATCCCCGTCCCTCCATAAACTGCAGTAAACCGCAAGTCAAGATAGGTGGCATACTTTTGAATATTCTCATTGATTTGAATGGCCAACTCCCTGGTGGGCGCCAATATCAAAGCTCTGGGATCTTGGCCTTGGGCATATTTCAGCTTCATTAGGAGTGGCAATACAAAAGCAGCCGTTTTTCCAGTACCCGTTTGTGCAATACCCATCACATCGTGTCCAGACAGCACCAACGGGATGGCTTTCTTTTGAATAGGTGTAGGCGAAGTATATCCAGCCTCTACTATGGCATTGAGCACTTGCTTGTTGAGCTTGAAATCTGAGAAATTTTTGATGTTATTCGCCATGGATTGCAATTAGAAGCCTAAGCCAATTAATTTTGTGCTGCAATTTATCAAGTTTCCTTCGATTCTTGGTGCCAATTGCGCAAATCAGACTTTCATCTAATAAAATCAGAAGAATGGCCAAATACACACTTATCAAAAATGCAACAATCGTAAACGAGGGCACTTTGCTTGCTCACGATGTATTGATCAAAGATAGGCGAATTGAAAAAATAGGTTTTGGCCTTTCCCATGAGAGTGCTGAGGTAATTGACGCGGATGGTAAATTTCTGCTTCCAGGTGTTATAGACGACCAGGTTCACTTCAGAGAACCTGGCTTAACCCACAAGGCTGAAATTTATACAGAAAGCCGTGCGGCAGTGGCTGGTGGTATTACCTCCTTTATGGAAATGCCAAATACCGTACCCAATACATTGACTCAAGAATTACTGCAAGACAAATATGATATTGCTTCAAAATCATCCTTAGCCAACTATTCGTTTTTCATGGGAGCTTCTAATGATAATATAGAAGAAGTCATGAAAACCAGTAGACAAAACGTCTGCGGCATCAAAGTTTTCATGGGATCCTCTACGGGTAATATGTTGGTTGATAATGAAAAAACTTTGACCGAATTGTTTTCCCGAGCTGAATTGATTGTAGCAGCACATTGTGAAGATGAAACCACTATTCGTAGAAATACCGAGCTATTCAAGGAAAAATATGATGGAAACATTCCATTTACTGCTCACCCATTAATTAGAAGTGAAGAAGCGTGCTACCTTTCTTCTTCCAAGGCGGTGGCATTGGCCAAAGCCAACAACACCAAGTTTCATGTGCTCCATATCTCTTCAGGAAAAGAAACAGGGCTATTTGACAACTCTGTGCCTCTAAAAGATAAATTGATCACTTCAGAAGCCTGTATCCACCATATGTGGTTCTCAGATGAAGATTATTTAACAAAAGGTGGATTGATCAAATGGAATCCAGCAGTTAAAACAGCATTCGACCGTGACACCATATTTCAAGCAATGTTAGACGATAAAATAGATGTAATTGCTACTGACCATGCACCCCACACCATAGAAGAGAAAGATAATGACTATCTCAACTGTCCGTCTGGTGGGCCTCTCGTTCAGCATGCTCTACCTGCCATGCTCGAACATCATTTAAACGGCAAAATTTCTATGGAGAGAATAGTAGAAAAAATGTGTCACAATCCTGCCATCCTATTTGAAGTAAAAGAGAGAGGATACATACGAGAAGGCTATTATGCAGATTTGGTAATAGTGGACACAGCAGACCAATGGTTGGTTCAAAAAGAAAATGTATTATCAAAATGTGGCTGGAGTCCTTTTGAAGGACAGTCTTTCAGAAGCCAAATCACTCATACTTTTGTGTCTGGACATTTGGCCTACGCCAATGGCAAATTCAATGAAGGAGTGAATGGCGAACGTTTAATGTTCGACAGAAAATAAATGCTGAATTAATTTTGGATTTTAAGAACACAAATTTCTAAATTTGCACTCCTTTTTAAGGGGTCAACCAAAAGGGTTGATGAAACATGGTGATTGTAGTTCAGTTGGTTAGAACGCCTGGTTGTGGTCCAGGAGGTCGCCGGTTCGAGTCCGGTCTTTCACCCATTCAAAGCCTTGCAGCAATGCAGGGCTTTTTTGGTTTATGAGGCTCTGAATAACTCAGAAGGTCGCCGAACTAGGCATCCCCGTTCCAGCGGAATTTTTCACTCAGACCATGCTTCTCTGAAATGCAAAGTTTTTTATAGGTGTTCTTGTGTGTTATAATCCCAAAGTCGCTGAATCAGGTATTCCTATTGACTCCGCCCTTCACTGGAATCAAGCCACATTGTTCCTCAAATGCTGTTTTCTCATTTCTGATATTTATTGCGATAAGCAATAGGTGTAAGTCCTGTAATTTTTTTAAACACGGTTCTAAATGCTTTGGTATCGGTATATCCTACCTCAAACATCACTTCCGTAATGTTTTTTCGAGTGGCTTCAAAGGCTCGTTTGGCCGCTTCTATTTTCACACGTTGGATATACTCCACTACAGTATTGTTTGTAGTACTTTTGAATCGCCGCTCGAAACTCCTTCGACTGACCGCAACAAAATCAGCCAAAACATCCACAGTGATCTTTTCTTTATACCTCTCCTCTATATACAGTTGAGCTTTTTTTATCTCCTCGTCATTGTGGTCTTTCTGGCCTTCAAACATCATGAAAGATGATTGACTCTCACGATCAATGTCAATGGCGAAATACTTGGAAGCCATAATCGCTGTGTCTCTATCCGTGTACTTTTCCAACAGCAGGAGTAGAAGATTCCAATATGAGTTGGCCCCTCCACTAGAGTAGATACGGCCCTCTTCGGTAATGATGCTACCATCTGTGACTTCCACATCTGGAAAGGTTTCGCGAAACTCACCATAGTAGGCCCAATGTGTGGAGCATTTTTTGCCCTTCAGTAAACCCGTACTGGCCAGTAGAAAGGCACCCACACAAAGTGAAGCTACCTCAGCACCTTTGTTGTAGTGACTGACCAACCAAGGGATGGTGGATTCATTCTTGCCCACTGCGGATTTCATGTCTCCAAACAACGCGGGAACAATGATCAAATCCGTATGTTCTACTTCATTCAACAGTTTATCCGTAGTGACAGTAAAAAAGCCATCATGCACTTTTACTTGTCTCTGATGCCCCACCAGCTGTACGTCAAAAAGAGGCTCACTCCCACTCGCTTGTAGAAACTGGTTGGCTGCCGAAAACATATATCTGGGATTGGACACAGCCTCTGCTACTGCAGATTCAGGCACCAAAATGGAAATATTTTTCATGTAACGAAGGTAAAACGAATTAATGACGGGATCAACCCCCTAAAGGGTCGTTAATACACCCTAATAATAATCTTGTTCTCTGCGAGATTTGTCTTCACAAACAAACGACTAAATCATGTCATTTCAATCCTATCTCAATAACATAGAAACCAAAATAGGGAAAAACCCTGAAGCATTTATGCAGCTTGCTGAAAGCAAAGGCTTCCTAGAAAACAGGGAAATCAAGCCGGACGTAAAGGCAACCCAAATCACCGACTGGCTGAAACAAGATTTTGACCTTGGGCATGGGCACTCCATGGCTATCTATGCCTGGCTCAAAGGAAAAAGACGTTAATTAATTATACCTGCCGTGAATAAAATCACTACATATCTCAATTTTAATGGCAACTGCAAAGAAGCCATGCATTATTATCAGCGCTGCTTTGGTGGTGATTTGAGGCTGCAAACCATTGGCGAATCCCCTTACGGCGAGGCTTTTCCTAAAGAGATCAGAGGGCACATTCTGGAAGCTACATTAGCTATGAATGCATCTATACTGAAGGGATCCGACCTTGTAGATGACTATTTGACTCCTGGAAATACCATAACGATTTTGCTAGAGTGTGAAAATGAAAGGGAACTGAATGAGTATTATAAAAGATTGTCAGCAGACGGGGTAAGCGAGCAGCCAATTACTACGAATCATTACGGCGGTTCATTCGTAATGGTCAATGATCGTTTTGGATTTAATTGGCAACTCAGAAGCAAGCAATCGCTTTAGATGAGGAATAGAAGAAAAAGTAGCAAATTTTATTAAAACTAAAACATTCACAATTATGAAAACGACTAAAATAAACATCGAAACATTCGTGTCGTCAGCTGGCAAAAAAGTTTGGGACTGCTGGACCAAACCTGAGCACATTACCCAATGGAATTTTGCTAGTGACGACTGGCGCTGCCCAAGTGCTCAAAACGACCTGAGCGTTGGTGGGAAGTACAGTGCCCGAATGGAAGCCAAAGACGGAAGTTTTGGATTTGACTTTGAGGCTACTTATGACGAGGTCATAGACCAAAAGAAGATCGCTTATACCATGTCTGATGGCAGACAAGCCATTACGACCTTTGAAAGTACTGCTGGAGTCACTAAGATCCATACCGTGTTTGACGCAGAGAGCGAAAACCCTATAGACATGCAAAGAGACGGCTGGCAAGCCATACTGAACAACTTCAAAAAGTACGTGGAGGGGTATTGATATTCCAATGATTCAAAATTTATACTGATGAGCGTACTAAAAAATCAAAAAATCACTCCATTCTTATGGTTTGACAAAAACTCAGAAGAAGCCATTCACCTGTACACCTCCATTTTTCCCAATTCGGAAATCAAACAATTAAAAAAATGGCCAGCAAATGGACCATATCCAGCTGAAACCATCCAAATGGCCACTTTTCTATTAGATGGTGTGCAGTTTCACGCCTTTGATGCGGGACCGCAGTTCAAATTTAATGAGGCCATTTCACTGTTCGTAACTTGTCGCGACCAGCAGGAAGTAGACCACTATTGGGAGCGACTGACGGCAGATGGTGGTAGAGAATCCATGTGTGGATGGCTTAAAGACAAATTTGGGATTTCCTGGCAGATCGTTCCCGAGTTTTTAATAGAAAAACTATCCAAAGGTGATCCTACAAAAGTGAATCACATGACGCAGGCACTTTATCAGATGAAAAAACTGATCGTTGCAGATCTGGAAAAGGCCTACAACAATTAATTTCAATAGAAACATTAAAAACAATTATAATTTCAAAATTATGTCAACAGTTAGCACGTATTTAAACTTCGAACGAAACACAGAAGAAGCGTTCAATTTTTACAAGTCCGTATTTGGCGGAGAATTTTTTGGTGATGGTATAATGCGCATGGGAGATGTACCATCGCAAGATGGCATGCCGCCATTGGCAGATGAGGATAAAAATCTTGTTATGCACGTGGAGTTGAAAATTCTTGGCGGCCATTCCCTAATGGGCACAGACGCACCTAAGAGCATGGGATTTGATCTGAACAAAGGAAACAACGTGCATATCAATCTTCAACCAGACACCCGTAAGGAAACCAAACAATTGTTTGATTCACTATCTAAAGACGGTCAGGTCACTATGGAACTAACGGATATGTTCTGGGGAGATTATTTTGGCAGTTGTATAGATCAGTTTGGTATAAATTGGATGTTTAACTGTAGTGAAAAGGCATAAAATGCAATCAAGAGCAAAAACTACTGTGATGCTGAGTCAAAATGTTTCAGTAGAAGTATTTGCTACAAACCTCACTAATATATCAGAAGCAGCTTGCCTTAAAGACACGCTGCTTCAACATTATCCTGAATGGAACATCCATTTCGACCTTGACGATTGCGACCACATACTCAGAATAGAAGGAGCTGATATCGATAGTGGAGAAGTCATCAGACTTTCGAAGCACAAGGGTTATCAGGTTTCAGCACTACCTGACTGAAGCTGTTTGCAAACCTCACGCTCCCTTCAAACTCTTTGAATCAAATCCAAAAGGCAACAAGTCTCCCACTGTGGTTTTTAGAATTTCATTATTGGGACGAACAAAAAGGAGCTGAATAGGCTCGTCTTGTTTACTTTCATATTCCATCATGGCCTGTCGGCAGTTGCCACAAGAAGAAGCCATCACAAAATCACGTGCATCTTTAGGTTTGGCAGCTATAGCTATCATTTTCACTTGCTCACTTGGGTAATTCGCCCCTGCACTAAAGATAGCTACGCGTTCTGCACAGAGACCAGATGGATAAGCCGCATTTTCCTGATTACTTCCTTTGACTACCTCACCATTGTTCAACAAAACGGCCGCTCCCACATGAAAATTTGAGTAAGGTGCGTATGCATTCTCAACGGCAGAAATTGCATGATCAACCAAACTCTTTTCAACGGTACTCAACTCCGAAATATCGAATAATTCTGCTTCTACCTGCTGGGTTATTTTTTTTGCCATGGTTGGAAATCTAGGTTTAAATGCACTAAAGCATGATGGACAATTTAATACTTATTTTTTTAACTAAATGTTTTGTTAGTCGCCTTGAAAATGGAATAATTTGCTTCTTTTTTGAGCCAATCGGGCATCAAAAAAACAGCATGAATACCCAAAACATAATACACTTATAATGAAAAAAGTACTTGTACTTGGCGCGGGAAGGTCTTCCTCGACATTGATAGAATTTTTGCTAGATCACGCAGAAGCCAATGACTGGAAAGTGGTCGTAGGAGATTTGGATGAGGCGCTCGCCAAGGAAAAAATAAATGGTAACACAAGAGGCGAAGCCATGGCTTTCGACATCTTCAATGAGGCCCACCAGCAAAAACTGACTGACGGATTTGATCTGGTCATCTCTATGATGCCAGCCTCTTTCCATATACACGTAGCCAAAATCTGTGCTGCCCATGGCATCAATATGCTCACGGCTTCTTATGTGACTGATGAGATCAAAGGACTCCATGATGAATTTGAGAAAAACAATGCTGGCTTGATCATGGAAATGGGGCTGGATCCTGGCATAGATCACATGTCTGCCATGAAAGTGCTGGATAGAATCAGGGATGCTGGGCATGTGCTCCGAGCTTTTGAAACTTTTACTGGCGGACTATTGGCGCCAAGTACTGATGACAATCCTTGGAAATACAAGTTCACCTGGAACCCAAGAAATGTGGTGCTAGCTGGTCAAGGCTATACCAAATTCATTCAGGAGGGGCGATTCAAATATATACCTTACCAAAAGCTATTCAGAAGAACTGAGGTCATTCATATTCCTGAATACGGGTACTTTGAAGGATATGCGAATAGAGATTCTTTGAAATATCTTGATGCATATAAACTTCAGGGCATCAAAACGCTTTACAGAGGAACTTTACGGCAGGTGGGCTACTGCAAAGCCTGGGATGTATTTGTGCAGTTGGGCGCAACAGACGATACCTATCAGCTGCACGACGTGGATAAAATGACTCATAGACAATTTATCAATTCATTTTTATCTTTCAACCCAGACGATTCTATTGAATTGAAGCTTGCTCATTATCTAAACCTCGATTTGGAGTCTGATGAAATGTACAAGCTCAAGTGGCTGGGTCTATTCGAGGATGAACTAGTGGGACTGGACAAAGGAACTCCAGCACAAATACTAGAACACATTCTGAAAAAGAAATGGACCATGAACCCTGACGAGAAGGACATGATCGTGATGTGGCATAAATTCGAATATTATAAGGGAGAAGAGTTGAAACAAATTCAATCCTATATGGCGATTGAGGGCGAAAATTCTGTTCATACGGCCATGTCAAAGACTGTAGGTTTGCCACTAGCTGTTTCTGCTCAACTCATTCTACAAGGAAAAATGAGTCCAAAGGGTGTCCACATTCCTACAGATAAGGACATTTACGAGCCTGTTTTGAGCGAATTAGAATCTCATGGTATAACATTTAAAGAGTGTGAGATTGCCAATTAATTCTAGATTTAAGATTCAAAATTCAATCACCAATACAGTGGCTCATATTGAATCTTAAATCCTGATTCCTATATTTGTAACCATAAAAAAATTAGAAATGGGAAGAGCATTTGAATTTAGAAAAGCACGTAAAATGAAACGCTGGGGGGCGATGTCAAGGACATTTACTCGCATTGGAAAGGATATAGTAATAGCAGTGAAAGCTGGTGGCCCTGATCCAAATACCAACTCGCGTTTGCGTGCCGTGATGCAAAATGCCAAGGCAGCCAATATGCCAAAGGACAACATCGAGCGAGCGATCAAACGCGCATCTGACAAGGCCCAAGGCGATTTTAAAGAAACGCTTTTTGAAGGCTATGCTCCTCATGGTATTGCTGTCCTTGTTGAGACAGCTACGGACAACAACAACAGAACTGTGGCCAATGTCAGAAGCTATTTCACAAAGTGTGATGGCAATTTAGGCACTTCAGGCTCTGTAGAATTCATGTTTGAGCACCAATGCAACTTTCGACTGAACAAAGAAACATTTGACCTAGATGCAGAAGAACTTGAACTTGAGCTCATAGATTTTGGCGCAGAAGAAGTATTTGATGACGAAGACGGCATGATGGTCTATGGCGGATTCGCAGACTTTGGATCACTTCAGAAGTACTTTGAGGAAAATAATATCGAAATATTATCCTCCGGTTTTGAAAGAATTCCAACAACGACAAAAGAATTATCTGAAGCTGAGCAGGAGGATGTAAACAAATTACTAGAAAAATTAGAAGAGGATGACGACGTGCAAAACGTCTTCCATACCATGGCTTAAATCATGGCCCAGTGGGGAGGGTGAATTCAAAAATGGAACCTTTACCCTCTTCACTTTTTATATTCAATTGGCCTTTATTTAGCTTTACAAACTCCTTGGTGAGCACCAGCCCTAGTCCTGTACCCTTTTCATGCTTGGTTCCCAAAGTAGATTTTATTGAGTTCTTTTGGAGTAATGATTCGATTTGCTCCTTTGACATTCCAATACCAGTATCTTTAATCTGAACGGTTATTAATTCGTCATTAGGAATGGCATCAAAACAAATAGCACCACCTTCACTGGTGTATTTAATGGCATTGTTAAAAAGATTAGCAATCACACTACTAAACGTAGATTTATCAGCGACCACAAATAGGTCTTCCTTGATGTCAACTTTTACTTTCAACCTTTTCAAATTTGCATTGATCAGATAGGCTTCCATAGCGGAATGAACCAGACCCTTAAGCTGATGTCTCTCAGGTTTGAGCTCTATGATTCCTTGCTGGGAAAGCGCCCAGTTGAGTAAATTATCCAATAATCGATAAACACCAGCCGAAGAATTAGCCAACAGGTTCAATGCATTTTGATGAATTTCGATATCTCCTTTTTGCTTTTTTAAGAGCTTAGTCAACTGGTAGATATTTGAAATAGGGCCGCGAAGATCATGAGCAATGACCGAAAAGAGCTTATCTCTGGATGACAGTGCATTTTTCAAATCCACTTCTGAGGTCTTTATGGCAGTAATGTCTCTGGTAAAGCAAGCGACCCCAACAATTTCACCCTCTACGAGTACTGGGTTATATGAAATAGAGATGTGTACTGGTGGCTCTTCAAAATCATGCGTTTCTACTATTTCAAACTTCTCCCCTGCCAATGAACGATCATATCTATCTTTCCAAATTGTGCGATGAGGTTCTGGTAAGTAATCAATGATAACCTCTCCCAAATGAAGATCACAGCGAAACACCCGATCAAATTCACGTTTAAAAACCGAATTCATAGTCACCAAAGCATATTTGTCACTGACTGACCATATACTGTCCGTGGTATTTTCTATCTGAGCATGTAGATTGGCTTCACTCTGTTCGAGCCTGAGTTCTGCTCTCTTGCCAACAGAAATATCCTTGGATGAGCAAGCTACGCTGATTACGTTTCCATTCTCACGGATGGGATTAAAACTGACCTCTACATACTCAGGGACGCCTTCTATTTCGAAATGATCAACAATCGTAAACTGTTTGCCAGCAAGTGCCCGTTGATATCTTTCTTTCCAAACTGAAAATAGTGGTTCTGGCACATCATCAAGAACATACGACCCTATGGTCAATCTCCGACCAAAGGCCTTGAGATAATCCTCGCTCATGTTCGAGTTCACACAAGTGCAGATCAATTCTGTATCGTAAGACCAGAGCCGATCATTGGTGTGCTCTAGCTGTGCGATTAAGTCTTTTTGCTTCATTGACTTTCTATTCTATATAGAATATAGTCATTTTTGCAAATAATCAACTAGTATGCGCCATAAGAGCACAAAAATTGGTCAACTAACGATAGATTAGTCAACCAATTGATCAGGCGAACTGGCCTATTTTGTATGCTCCCGCTTTCGTTTTGAAGGCCTTCATGAATCGATTCCATCCATTTATTCTGACAATGGCCAATGTCCAAGCTGCTATTTGATCTGGATCAAAATACTTTCTCATTGAGGCATAAATATCCTCTCCTATATCATTATTGGAAAGTAAGGTGACTGCCTCCGCAAACTGAAGTACTACACACTCCACTTCAGAGAATAATTCAGTTTCTTTCCAGGCAGATACCATACTGAGCCTAACAGTTGACTCGCCTGATTCCACGGCTTCCTTGAAATGCATATCTAAACAAAAAGCACAGCTATTGATTTGAGACACCCTATATTCTACAAGCATTTGCAATTGCTTATCCAGTCCTGAATGGTCTAGATATTCTCCCATCTGATACAAGCCATTGTACAGACCTTCTGGAATGTTTTGAAAGCTAATTCGTTCCATTTTTAATTGATTTAAAGTGATTAATTATTTGATCACTCAAATCTCCGAGAGTATATGGGAAATTTTCTTAATGTAGATTAAGAACCATTTTCAATTTTTCTTTTTCTGATTTTGCTTAGAAATTCGGGTGTGAATCCGAGATAAGACGCGAGCATATATTGGGGTACACGTTGAACAAAATCAGGATTGCTTCTATTGAAATGGTCATATATTTCTTCCCCAGACATATTGAACATATACTGGATACGTCTCTGATCTGCTATATGTCTTTTTTCCAGAATCACACGAAAGTAGGTATTGAGTCCGGCTGAAGTAGCAACTACATGATCAAAATCTGATCTACTCAAGCGCAGCACCTCACACTGCTCCAATGCCTGAATATTCAGATGAGAAATATCTTCATTTACAAAACTGTCGTAGTCGGTCATCCACCAATCCTCAATTCCAAAATTGACAATCTGCTCTCCCCCTTTATTATTCATAAAGTAGGAACGCATACATCCAGAAAGGATGAAATACTTGAAATGACACCTATGCCCCGCAGTCAATAGATGATCCTTTTTGTCATACACTTTTTTGGATGTGACACTTTCTATCAGTTTCAAGTCCGAATCAGAAACCTGACTGAATTTTTTGATGTGTTCAAAAAGTTTTTGCATTACTATCCGATAATTTGGGCCATTTCCAGGCACGTAGTACAACTACCACAGGATTTGGAAACCTCATGCTCATAGTTAGGCCTTCTGCACCACCATGTCGATTGACTGACTTCTTCTGGAAGAAAATTCCATATTTCTTTTTTGGTGTAATCCACAACAGGAAAAATGTATTCAGCAGGCCTATGGTTTTCAAGACTCAGCGAAGATTTAAAAATGGCTTGTGCTCTCTGCATTCTCAACTTAAAATTCTCCCCCCCACTTTCCACATCAGTTTTTGTTCTGCCCATGGCCACGTATTGTACATCTGGTCGTGCTGCACAAATCTGAGAAGCCGTAAATGCACAAACATCCATATCCATAGGAAACCTCATAGATTGAAGTGGTGCAAATCCTCTGGTATCAAATATACTTTGAGTGAAAAGGAATTGAGATTTGCCTTGTCGCTTATAATAGTTAAGGATTTTTTTTACTGCATCCAATTCTGCCAATGCTCGATTCTCCCTATTCCATATATGAATATGATGCACAATGAGTGAAAAGGATTGATATTTCTCATTGGTCTGAAGTTCATGCAGTACGCCAGCAGAATCTACTCCTCCCGAAAACATGCATAAAATAGTAGGTTTGGACACAAGGAATTTGTTTCGTTTTTATCCCAACCAATTTAACAATTTTAGCTTTGATTATACAAACAGCACATCTTTTACCACAGGCTTACCAAATTCCTTTTCCAGGAGTTCTAGCACTTTGTATCGAGACTGATTGAGTTCATGCTTGAGTGGTGCCGAATTGAGGGTAACGATCAAAATATTGTTTCTTACTTCCAGCTTAGATGTGCGATTGGCTATGGCCTTTCCCATGATCTTGTTCCAGGTAGCCAATAAGGTGGTCTGGTCAAATTTTTTGCTCAGATTATAAGATTTAAGCATAGCATCAATCACATCCTTGACTGTGGCTGTGTTTTGATTCCTAATACTGGCAGCATGCGGCTTCCTTTTGGCCATACTCAAACGGGGTTTATCGGATCCTGCTTCAAAAGTAGCACTAAGATGGCATAGAGATTGGGCATTAAGCTTTTAAATTTTTTCGGCCGTTCGAAAAAGTTCTCCACGGCCACTGAAAAGAATTCATCAGGGTTAGTGGCGGCATAGTCTCTAAACATCGTGCTATTACCATTTGCAATATTCGCCATTTCTTGGTCTGCCAAAAACTGCCAGTGCTGAAGCACTTCTTCGTCCAAAAAATTAAACTCAGCGTTCGTTATTAGATTTTCTAATCTCAAGGCATGGGCCATTTCATGCAGGCCTAAATTTCTTCCATCTTTGGAATTAAAATAACCTGCTACAAAAGCCTTCCAGGAAAGTACGATAGCCCTTAACCTGGGGTTGACTTCTCCCTTATGATAGGTTTGGTTAATCGTAGAGTAGTAATTATCTGGATAAACCAAAATTCGTTTGAAGTGGCTGAGAAATACTTTTGGATAACCAAAGGTGAGTTGCACAGCACAGGCAGATATCAAGACTTTCATTTCCTCAGTCACTTTTGGTATTTGTCTGGGAATAAACTCTTTGACATGAATGAAATACTGAACTTTTTGTTCAAATCTTTTACGCCTATTGGGCGTCAATTGCTTGTAAAAAGGAAAATGTTTTCTGAGAATTTCTTTTCGTTCTGACGAAAGCGGCCTTGGAAATCCAGGCACTTGAAAGCCCATATTGACTCGACCCGTCATACCTGCCAAAATAATCACCACTACACTCAATATCGCCAGAACGATGACATCCATGAAGTCGTTTGCAGGAGGAGTGGTCTGTAGAATAATGGCTAAATGGGTCTGAGTCATTCGGTAAATATATCAATTCGCTTCTGACAAAATCCCCTCTACAATGACTGATATTTCTGAGGCATTCTCCACTATAGCAAAATGCCCAGCTCCTTCCAAATCTATCCCTTTAATACCTTTAGGTGCTGGCAGCAACAAATCTTTTGTCGCATGAATTCTAATCAGGTTTTCAGGCAACCGTTCATTACGCCATGAGAGTACTTTGTCAATGCATAATTTGGTGAAAGCTCGATCTGTTTTTTTGGCAATGGCCGTGACCATTTTCTTGCCTTGTTCAGATTTAATTCCAAAATACCAAATGAGCCATTTTGGATTAGAGCCAAAAAGAAAACTTGGAATGATTCGATTCAACCTGGTCTTAGCTATCCATCTGATCCAAAGTGGCAATTCGCTCGTTCGAGCCAATGAGGTAACTAGGATAGTTTTTTGAGGTTGGATGTATTTGTTCATTTCTACGGCCAGCATACCTCCAAACGAAACCCCAAGCAATACGAATGGTTCGGAATCATCCACCTGATCACAAAGTCGCCGAGCATAAGCAGTCATACTTTCCCATTGAAAAGAAGGTATCCACTCTACATACACTTTCGGGTTATTTATTTTTAGTAGCTCGAATACACTGGTATCCGCCCCCAGCCCGCTCAAACAATAGACTTTCATCCTTTAGTAATACGGATTTGTTGATCTATGATCTGACCGTGGCACAGGCCTTTCCAAAATTTTTCATTCAGATATTCTGCTTTGATAAAATTGGCCAAAGCCTCAAAGTCTGCCAAATCGCCTGAGAGTAAAGCCAGTGTTACTTTTTCCTCAATCGTCTTTTTGAAGGCATTCAAATCTGGCGTGATCCACCCTGAACTATCACCAGCAATCTTAAACTTGCAGTAGTAATAAGCAGTCAACCCGCTCTCTTCTATTTCTGGAATGATCAACTCATAGGCTCTATTCAAATTTTGGATCAAATCATTCATGTCCTTATCGGCCAAATCATACAATACCAAGGACTTAAATGACAAATCGACCCCAGCGGCCTGCACCTGCCTCCAATGATCTAAAAGTGCCCGCGTATCTCCATCTGCCATGTGATGATGTACAATATCTTGTATAGCAACAGTCGGGTCTGTTTTTTTGAATTCCACACAAGAATCCAAAAATTCATCTTCTAGCTCGAAGAATTTAGTAAGCGCTCTTGCTTCTAATAGGGAAACTGACAAACCCCGACTCTTGGCCTTGCGCCAGGCAACACCTATCGACCATAAATGGGCCAACAAAAGAGCTAATCCAAACAAGCCTGCAGCTACTAAAACCAAGAACAAAATATCCATGGAGAAAAGATAAGGAAGAATGACGGGGTGGCAAAGGAAACATTTCTTTACCTCCTTCAAAAAAGGCTCGCAAATGCGAGCCCTTCAATTTCCTAATCAGGAATGCTTATAAGGTCTTTAGCAACTGCTTCAGATCTACTGCCTTTTCGATTTCAGCAACCACTTCATCCACAGACACTCTACGCTGCTCCATGGTGTCGCGCTCACGAATAGTCACCATACCATCTTCTAAGGTCTGATGATCTACTGTGATACAGTAGGGCGTACCAATCGCATCTTGCCTTCTATACCTTCTGCCAATGGCATCTTTCACATCCATTTGGACATTGACTGAATACTTCAGTTCATCCATGATTTCACGTGCCTTTTCTGGTAGGCCATCTTTGTTGATCAATGGCAATACAGCTGCCTTCACAGGAGCTAAAACAGGAGGAATCTTCAAGACAATTCTGCTACTGCCATCTTCTAATGTTTCTTCTGTGTACGCACTAGACAAAATAGCCAAGAACATACGATCCAGTCCAATAGAAGTCTCCACCACATACGGTACATAAGACTTCTCTTCTTCGGAATCAAAGAACTGTAATTTTTTACCACTGTACTCTTCGTGTGCTTTCAGATCGAAATCTGTTCTTGAATGAATGCCTTCCAGCTCTTTAAATCCCATGGGGAAATTGAACTCAATGTCGCAGGCTGCGTTGGCATAATGGGCCAGATTCAAATGATCGTGGAATCGGTAATTTTCTTCGCCCAACCCTAGTGACTTGTGCCACTTAATTCTCTTTTCTTTCCAGTTTTCGTACCATTCCATTTCGGTACCTGGCTTGATGAAAAACTGCATTTCCATCTGCTCGAATTCTCGCATGCGGAAAATGAACTGACGCGCTATAATTTCATTCCTAAAAGCCTTACCAGTCTGAGCGATACCAAAAGGCAACTTCATTCGACCAGTTTTCTGCACGTTGAGATAGTTCACGAAAATCCCTTGTGCCGTCTCTGGTCTCAAATAAATTTTACTGGCTCCTTCCGTGACCGCTCCAAGTTCAGTAGAGAACATCAGATTGAATTGTTTGACTTCAGTCCAATTTTTTGATCCGCTCACTGGATCGGCAATCCCTAACTCCTCAATCAATAATTTTAAATCCTCAAAGTTTTCTTCTTCAATATCTTTTTTGAACCGGGCATTGATGTTGTCAATTTTCTTCTGATTGTCCAATACACGTCCATTGGTAGATAGGAACTCTTCTTTGTTGAATGCATCACCAAATCGTTTTTCAGCTTTGGCTACTTCTTTGTCTATTTTGGCTTCGATCTTCGCCACAAAATCCTCAATCAGAACATCTGCTCTATATCTTTTCTTAGAGTCCTTGTTGTCGATCATAGGATCATTGAAAGCATCAACATGACCAGAGGCTTTCCAGGTGGTTGGGTGCATGAAAATCGACGCATCTATACCCACAATATTTTCATTCATTTGCACCATGGCCTTCCACCAGTAGTCTCGAATGTTTTTCTTCAATTCTGCTCCATATTGGCCATAGTCATAAGTGGCACTAAGGCCATCGTATATTTCACTAGAAGGGAATACATAGCCATACTCTTTGGAGTGCGCTATGATCTTTTTCAATAGATTCTGATCGTCATTTTTTGCCATAGCCGCAAAGATATACGAATCAGTGATTTGGGAAAGTTATGGAAGGTGCAAAGTTTGTAGTTTCTCATTGGTCACAAGACCAACGAAGGCGAAAGAAGTTTGTAACCCCCCCAAAGTTCTAAACTTTGGGAGGGTTCAGGTATTTTTAAACCCCGGCCAATTCAGCCTTGCGCCTGGCATCTCTACGACGGAGTTCGTCTACTGAAAATCGACCGCCACCAAATAGAAAATAGACGATCAGTCCAACCAGCACCAATGCCGACATTTCCAGTTCCATCAGACTATCCATGGTGAGGAAGTGAGTTGCATTGAAAACAACTGCACCAAACAGTACAGGAATATTCAAAGCACACATGGCACGGGTATAGGCACCCAACGCAATCATCAGCCCTCCTGCAGCATGCATCAAATAGATATAGTGAGCAGCAATCACTGCCATATACACCATACCCATGGATTGGACATTATCGGCAAGGACTTGAAAATTGGCCGTAAATATGAGGCCTTTGATGAAAAGAAAAATTCCGAGTACGACTCTAAGTAGGTCTAACCAGACTGGCGCGAATCGTGCATCCATCCATTGGTCAATTTTAGTGATGAGATTCATAATAATACGATTTTTGGGAGTATATAAGTTACTCAAAATCAATGAGAAAGGCAAGAAAATACATTGATAGGAACTTTTCCAAAGTTCTAAGCTTTGGAAAAGTTAAATGTCTTGACATTCAGCAACTCGCATGAGATTACCCGAATTCTCCTCCGTTGAATCGGGTAATAACGTGTACAAAACAAAAAAGCCAGCTCTCGCCGAAGCGCCTGAGCTGACTTATCATTTTGGGTTAAATTTTTAACCTGATTTATGCATTAGAAAATCTATTCCGAGCCTAACTCACTTTAAATCAGTCGTTTTACTATGTTTTTTAATTTAACCATAGCGCTGCTATGCTCAAATCAATAAAACTTCCTGCTTTTTTGTGATTTAGGCTCTCATTACGAAGTTCTAATACTTAATTCAGGTTGATTTAGGAGTCTCGGCTTATGAAGCCGCATTTGTACTTTCAAATATTTTGTCGGCAGACTTAGCAATGAAGCCATTAAATAAAATGCCATTGGCGTCTTCATATCTTCTGGCAAACTCATAATAACAAGATGGCACTTCAAATGACCCTTCAGCAAATTCAATTGCTTTCTTGTCTGCCAAGATACTTGACTGCTCTAACAAAGCCTCTGGAGAACCTTTGATCTCGCCTCCAGATACGTTCATTGGGAAACCGTTGTTTTTTAAGAAATTGTTCATTTCTTCTAGTGATTCAATGGCTGTCAACTGATTCACATTGATGGTGAAATGATTGGCACAGAAGCCGTACACATACATCCAAGCTGCATATTCTGACTCTTCTCTCAGTTTCAAATAAGTCTCATGAGAAATCGTACCCCAGGGTCTGCCTGCATAAATTGTGGAGTTAGATTCAATCAATCCCATTGGGATTTCATTGATTTTTTTCAGTACAATGTACTGCAACTCTTGAGAAAATTCTTCCAACAACAACTCACTGATAAATATCTTAGGCGCTTTGGCATCTGGATGTTCGTAGTGTTTAGCTCTCAATTTCTTTGCTTCAAAGACGTAATCGTCTTTTTCTACATAGCCACAAGCCAAAAAAGGCTTGGCCAGTTGTTCTACATTAATGCTTGGGTGGTTGAATGTACGGAATGCGATGTGATCATTGCTGATCTTCTCGCCCTTCGCTTCTAGTAACTCGTGAATTTTACCTGCTGAAGGTGTTGTTTTAACATATTCCTTCCAAAAAATGTCGATGATTTCTTCGTACTGCATAGCTTAAATATTTGAATGCAAAATGAAGTCATATTTAATTAATTCAATTAATTAATGAGTCAATTATTTAATTAATAGTAATTTTTATGTCATTTTTACCCATACAACTTTAAAATAATTCAATTTGACACTATTCACTATGCATTATCTCTATGATTGGTCAATTTGACGAAACAGACAAAAAAATCTTGAGACGCTTGGGCGAAAATGCCAGAGTACCATTTTCAACTTTAGCTAATGAACTGGGTATTTCCAACACTATGGTCCATCAGCGTGTGAACAAACTGCGCCAGTCTGGAGTGATCAAAAATGCTACTTATGTCTTCGAACCCAAAGTACTGGGCTACACTACTGAGGCCATGACGCGCATACAAGTGACGAATGCCAAGTATGTGAATAGCCTCATTGCTGCACTCAAGGAAATCCCTGAGATTGTAGAGTGCTCCAACATTACTGGCAAATATGCTCTGATTATTAAGATTTTTGCGAAGGACAATAGCCATCTGAGAGATGTGCTTTACAGCCGAATACATCCACTGGCTGGTGTGGAAGGCACAGATACGACGATTTCATTTGAGACGGCCTTTCAGAAGAATATTGCGATTGAGTAGACTTCGAAAACCTAAGCCTGACAATTGAATCACTCAAAATTGAACATCTCATCCAAGAAAGCCGCCACACCAATGCGTATGCCCCAATCCTCGTATTCGCCATCTTGAAAAGCTGCCACGCCTTCGAGTCTGAAGAGTCTAAAGATGTTGTCTATGCTATAGCCCAGTTCCGTATAATTCTGAGCGGAGTCCGTACCCAGATAATTGGCAAATATGCTTTCTTTCACTCCTCTTTTTCTAGCAAACTTGAATCTGGAAAAGAAGAACTTTCTAAACTGATAGTGGGTGAGTAAGTTGACATAAGCACCATTCGTACTGAAGTTGTAATAGGGCAGCAGACGGAAGCTCTTCACTACATCTATGTCTTGGATGGGCGTTCTGTTACCCATGAAGTGCTTGTAATCCAGGAATGTAATACTATCTTTAGCTAAAAATCCTCCTCCACCTACTCTAAAGCTCAAACGGCCTCTGATGCCTATATCCAGCGCATGGGTAACATCTACAGCTAACTTGTGATAAGAAATCTGGGCGTCTCCCACAGGAATCGCACTATTATAAGCTACTGTCAGTTCAGGAGAAGAGTGATTGATAGACTGTCTTTCATTGTTTTTGATGTAGTACTTCTGCCACGGTTTCATGGTCAGATTCACTCCAGTCAAAAATGCTTGATGTTCAAGAAATGCCGTAGGGCCGAGTTCCACGTTGGCTGGTGCATTGGAGGTGTAGTCTTTATCCCCTTGATTGAACCATGTATGACTTGTCTGGTTTTCCAATGGCAAACGATTGGCATATTCAGCTGATAAACCAATTCTATACTTATCGGATATTTTGTGTGAATACTTTAGTCTGACAAATTCCTTTTGATAGATCTTCATGTAGTTGCTTTCCAACATCAAAGTAGTCAGTGAGTTGATGATCGGATAAATCGGCACATTGGGATTGATTTGATAAACATATCTTCCGCCTTCAACAGCCAGGTTTTGCTCATCAAACTTGTACGTGGCCTTGAGCTTACTCTGCAATTGATTGATAGAAAAACCATATCGTATATGTGGGGCTATTTCCAACCAGGTTTTATTTTCAAATGTCTTTGTGTAGGCCAATTCATAAAAGAAGTTGTAGCCTTCAACTGTATTAAAATTCAGGCTTACCAATGATGATTTGATTTCCAAATGCGTCTTATCTCCAATTTTATAGGTGTTTCCCAATAACAAATCGTAGATTTTAAACCCTTCCTTGCCTTGCTTGGTTTTGATGGTATCCCCTTCAGCTTCCTTTTTATTGACTACGGCCATACTATCCATTTTGTGGTACCCTTTCACTTCGTATTCTGATAGAGGAATAGGACGGACGGCCTGCCAAAAACTAGAATCCTTTTTGTAAGCCAAGGAGTCGACAGTCACATTGGTGACATAGGAAATATTAGGAACTGTATCTCGTTCTATTTCCATTTTTTCGTATTCACGCATCAATTTTTTCAAATCCTTTCTGGTCATTTCTTTTCCTGATTGCATCTTCTCCAGAACTTCACTATTCACATTCTTGTTTTGCGTTTCCAGTTTTTTGGCCAATTCCTTCTCAACCTTTTCATCTACCACCACCAATTCAATATCCAAATCTTTATTAAGCTCAATTTTATAATTTTTGGCTGTTGCCAAATAATTGT
Organism: Reichenbachiella faecimaris; assembly: GCF_900176375.1. Classification (GTDB taxonomy): domain Bacteria; phylum Bacteroidota; class Bacteroidia; order Cytophagales; family Cyclobacteriaceae; genus Reichenbachiella; species Reichenbachiella faecimaris. Next base: position 1,718,377 of record NZ_FWYF01000001.1, read on the forward strand.
ATTCAAACTCAAATCCGAAAAAAGTTCCTTCTATGTCGAACTGATGACTGATCGGCAACCAAGCTTTGTCTTCAATAGGATTGTAAATCTGATGGATCAAGAACTGAATACCCAGATAGCTGGTGCTCAGATTTAAACTGTGAATGCTCCAATAATCTTCTACGATCGAGATCTCGCCTTCAAATACATCATCTCCCTTGGATCGCGGAATCACACGGATTTTACTATAGTCGTACGCTTGATCTCGATATGTTCCCAAGTACTCAAATTTGTAATAACCAAAAGCTTTTGGCGATAATGGAGAAATCGCATTGGCCAATTTAGGCTCATAAAAACTGCCCTTGAGGTACTCCATAGGGCTCGTATTGTTATCGTCCCCATTGCTTCGAATAGACAACACCTCTTCCTCATAGGTATTGGGTCTGGTGAATTTCACCCTAGAGATAGACTCAGTGACAAAAGCTGTGGTGGAATCCACTCCTTCCTTTGCCATTTGCTTACGCAAAAAGAAAGGAGAATCAATCAAGCGTCCAGATCCCTTGATATATACTTCAGCTTGATAACTGTCCAGCTGATTTTGATGAAACTTAGCTTTTGCAATGGCCTTACGCATAATGGTATAAGCAGGATCTTCTTTGCCAGCTATGATTTCTACATCGCGCAGTACAATGGTCTGAGGCTCAAGTTTCACATGTACTTCAGAGAACCCTCCTACTACTTCCACAAATTTGACCACTGATTTGTAGCCCATATATTGGAAAACCAAATCGTATTTACCTGCTGGTAAAGGGTACTCAAAATAGCCTTCTGCATTTGAAGTACTGCCCGTTTCAATATTTCGCACATAGATGGTGGCATAGGGCAAAGGTTCACCATCTGAAGATTTGATAGTGCCTTTGATGCCTTGTGAAAAAGAATTGAAGACAGATACAAGGAGAAGAGTACAGAAAAAAGAAAATTTTCTGAAAGCAAAGAATGAGAGCATGTTTGATTTTTGGTTTGAGTCTAAGTATTAGTCTCTTCTATGATGCGAAAGTTACACTGTAGGTTGCTTTGGTTTGTAAAAATTATCCAAACACACTGGAATACTTGCGAAGCGTGCGCAAGGCAAATCCAATACTCATGAATGTAAAAACCGCTCCCATCAAATAAGGTGCCCCAGGAAAATAGATGCCCAAGGAATCATTTGTAAAACGGGCAAACAAATCTGTCATCAAAGGTGGCCCCACAATAGCTGTCAAACTAATCATGCTGGTAATGGCACCCTGCAATTCTCCCTGCTGATCAGCTGGAATCTGACCAGTCATGATGCTCTGTAATGATGGGCCTGCAAATCCACTCAAAGCATAAGGAATCATAAATAGAAACATCATCCATCCTTCAGTGGCAAAAGCAAACAAAACAAACCCTATGAAATACAGAGTGAGCCCAAGATAAACCCCATTTCTATCCCCTATTCTGGGAATAACCACTCTAACCAAACCTCCCTGAACAATGGCAACCATTAGCCCAACAAAGCCAAGAGAATAACCAACCATTTTCACGTCCCAACCGAATTTTTCCATCGTATAATAAGCCCAAGTACTCTGGGTGGCATGGGAAGCCAAATACACAAAAAACATAGCGACCATTAAGCTGATGGTCACTGGAAATTTTTTTAACTGGATCAATGACCCTACTGGATTGGCTCGCTTCCAACTAAATTTTCTTCTTTTGTCTGGAGCTAGAGATTCTGGCAAAATAAAATAGCCGTAGAGCCAATTGAGCAAAGTCAACACGGCAGCGGCAATAAAGGGCACCCTAGAGCCATATACACCAAGTAGGCCTCCAATCACTGGGCCAATGATAAACCCTAGTCCAAAGGCCGCCCCAATCATCCCAAAATTTTTGGCTCGATCTTCTGGCTTACTGATATCAGCTATATACGCTGAGGCCGTAGTCATGCTAGCGCCCGTGACTCCTGCCAAAATACGCCCTACAAACAGCCACCCTATAGTTGGTGCCCAGGCTAGCAGCAGATAATCAATCCCAAAACCAAACAGTGAAGCCAACAAAACTGGCCTACGACCAAACTGATCACCCAATCCGCCCATGATAGGAGAAAAGAAAAACTGCATGAAGGCATAGGAAAACATCAGCCATCCTCCATATAAAGCAGCTTCAGCCAGAGAGCCATTGATCAACTCTTTGATAAGGTCGGGAATGACTGGAATTATTATTCCTAATCCGATAACATCCACAAGAAGTGTAATGAATATAAAGGTAAGTGAAGCTTTCGATTGGTTCATTTTGGCTTGTTTAGATCGAAGATACGAGATAAATCCAGTATAGTTATAACTGCCAAAAGATCACATTCAAAATTGGAATGAGGACGCAGTTGTGATTAACTTAATAAATATTTTTTGGCTTTGTCCTAAATAAATGAAACCAATCGTCATAATACTAAACAATTCTAAAAACTATGAAAAATTTTAAAACCTTGTTACTTATTCAAGCATTGATCTTGTTTGGCTTACAAACATACGCTCAGCAGAAGCTCACTAAGGAAGAAAAAAACACAGCTATTAATCACCTGAAACAATCTCAAAGTGAACTATTGATAGCAGTAAAAGACCTATCCGAAGGCCAGCTCAACTATAAACCAAGTGAAGATGCCTGGTCTATAGCGGAAACCATGGAGCACATTGCTATTTCTGAAAAAAACATTTTTGGCATTGTGGAAATGACTTTGAAAACTGATCCTGATCCATCTAAAAGAAGTGAGGTGATGATGGCTGACGAACAGCTATTGGCCATGATTACGAGTCGCGACCAAAAAGTGAAAACTCGTCCTGAATTTGAACCCACCAACAGTTTTGGGTCATTCCAAGGCTCATTGGACGCCTTCAATATGCAGAGGAAATCGAATATTGCTTTTGTAAAAAAGACAAAAGAAGATTTGAGGAACAGGTACTTTGACTTTCCTTTTGGCAAAGTAGATGCGTATCAAGTGGTTCTATTTATGAGCGGACATACTCAGCGTCACATGAAACAAATAGTGGAGATCATCAAAAGTGAAGAATTCCCAAAGGCATAAGTTTTGAAGGCACTGTTTGTACCAGGCAGTGCCTTTTTCTATACAAGCCTTAGTACCTCATCCAGCTTTTCTTTGTTCAATGGCTTGGACAAAAAACCTTTGACCAACTCATGGGCATTGGCTTTTTCTATATCATTTGGATTGATAGATGAAGTCAGCATCACCACAGGAATATCCTTGCTCACACCCATTTCTGAAAATTTATCCAAAAAATCCCAACCATCCATGACTGGCATATTGATATCAAGTAAGATTAATTCAGGTAGATTACCATTAGCTTCATTTTTCAATAAGTGATCAACTGCTACCTGACCATTCTTGAATTCCACAGCCTCATCAAACGCAGGATGCTGTTGTAGAGCAAGTTTGATCACAAAAGACGAAATAGGATCGTCTTCCACTACATAAATTGACTTAACGCTCTTCATTAAAATAAACGGTAAAGGTGGTGCCTCTATTTACTTTACTATCCACTAAAATTTTTCCCTTCATTGTTTCTATCTGGTTTTTTGTAATATACAATCCAAACCCACGGGCGTCTTCATTCTGATGAAAAGTTTTATACATGCCAAATATCTTGTCTCCATGAGCATCCATATCTATGCCCATGCCATTGTCTGATATTTCAATCTGAACCTTACCTTGTATAGCCTTTGCTTGAATTTTTATTTCTGACTTTACTTCACTTCTTCTGTACTTGATGGCATTGCTCAGCAGATTCAATAAAATGCTATCTAAATAGGCTGGAATGATAGGAAGTACTAGGTCTTCTGGTATGTCCACAGCAATCTTGACCCCACTCTCCAGAATCTCATCATTCAATATTTGCAAGGTCTTTTCTACCTCTTCCATAAGATTGCGTTGCTCGATTGGCTTGTTCAAGTTTTGATTGACTGTGATGATCTCATTCAAATTCATGATGGTTTCCTCAAGCTGTCCCGTGCTGCTCTTTAGCATCTGAAACATTTTCTGCTTTTCTGCTTCATCCTTGGTCATTTCCATAAATGAAACCAGAGAAGTTAGATTAGCACTATGCGAACGGATATTGTGTGAAACAATATGGGCAAAATTCTGCAAGCGCTTGTTTTGGTCACTTGTCATATTCAAGAGATTTTCCAGCTCCATTTGTTTTTGGTTTTTTGCTGTTACGTCTCTGAGTATACCCTGATGAAATATTACTTTTCCTTCACCGTCATATTGATAAAAGCCGTGATCTTCGACCCAAATTTCATCACCATTTTTCTTTTTCAATCTGTATTGATTGGAATGTTTGAAGCGGTCTTCTTCCTTGAAGTACAAGTCTTTTTTGATATTTATAGAAAGCAGCTCTTCCTCGGAATCATATCCTAACATCGCCACTAGTGCCGGGCTGACTTCCACAAATCTACCTTCAGGTGTGCTCTTGTAAATCCCATCCAGCGAGTTTTCAAAAATCGTCCGATATCTCTTTTCGCTAGCGCGTAATACCTCTTCAGCCTTGATCCGTTCAGAAACATCTCTCACTATGGCTTGAGTGTACTCCTCATTCTTAAAGTGGTATCTGGACAAAGTAACATCAGCTGTGAAGTAAGAACCGTCCTTTTTTGTGTGCACCCATTGAAAATTGTCTTGATCCATGCGTCGATCTGAAGTCTTGCCATCTGGCTGAACCTGAGGAGATAATTCATGTGGAGCATAGCCTATCAAGCCCTCTCTATCACGGCCAAAAATCTCGGTAGTTCGATCGTTGCACTCAATAATCAAATCATCTTTTAAAATAAAAATGGCGTCATTGGCTTTCGAGAATAGGGTTTGATACTTTTCTCTTTCATAGCCCAGTTCGCTCCTCACGGCCTCGGCCGTGGTGATGTCACGAGATATGCCAGAAAGATTAGTACAGCGTCCTCTGTGATCAAATACTGGAGTTACCTTCGTCTCTACGATCACAATATTATTGCCAGTTCTAAATTTGATCTGATAGGTAATCGGTTTCTTCGTCTCAATAGCTTCTCGATAATATGACTTGATGGTAGCAGAACGTTCAGCATCCCAAATATCATCAATGGTCTTACCTACCACATCTCCTCTTTTTTTGTTGGTCAATTCTAGAAATGCACGATTGACAGAGACGCACCTGAAACTATCATTGGGTTCTACCTCCATCAAAAATATCAGGTCATTCGTGCTACTATAGATCAAATCAAAGCTCTTTTCTCTTGCCGCCAGATTTTCTAAATGACGGGCTTGCACTACTTTGATAGCCACCATGGAGGCGATGGTCGTCAAAATATTGAGATGAATGGGTTGGAAAAAATCCTTTTCAGGATGTTCAGAATCGATTATACCAATCAATTCATTTTCATGAATAATGGGAACTGTGATCTCTGAAAACCTCCACTGATCGTCAGTGATATAATCTTCGCTTTGACTCGTGTCATTAGTGATTCTGGATTGCTTTTCCTGCGCGACTTTACCAACAATTCCCGTCCCCATTTTAATAAATGTGGCATTGGTATTTCTGGGTTCTTTGTCTTTGTAGGCCTGAGAAGCCACCTGAATAAGATGCTCTTTGTCTTCATCAAGCAAATAAATCGCACAATCATAAAAATCCAATTTGGAGACCACATTGTCAATGACGCTCCATAGCGTCTCCTTGATCGTGCTCTGATTGAGCAGACCTACAGCAAATTGATTAATGATATCCAGGTACCTTTCTTCCTGAATTTGCGTGCTAGACATGCTGGTGGACTTAACTTATTTTTCATTAAAGGAAGCGCAGTTTATCCATACAATGAATAAATAAGACAACCTTCTCTCTTTACTAAATTTAATAAAAATAATGGAGGAATCTGTTGGAGTAGGAAAGTAAGACCTGATTTCGTCTTATAAGCGAGTTTAGTGGGCTAATTTGGACTTGCTAAACAAAAAAGGTTGCGCTCCCGCGCAACCTTAACCACCTTAATAAATTACTTTAGAACCTTCGTTAAATACCTTTTATTCCCATAGCTGGTAACCACGAACCCCATCATACAGTGACTTTACTTGCAGGTAATTGCTAACCACTGTATTTTTTTACCTTCTGCTGCTGGCTCCTTAGTAACTATATCATTACGCTCAGCATCGTGCATGCTAGCACGAACCCGAAGGTCAACAATGTACCTACTACTACTTGTCTTACTGCTCTTTCTGCTGATTTCAATTTCGGTTTCATAACTTTCTTGTTTTCTGTCCTAATTAATGTTTTATGCCGCATTGAGCTGCGGTTCTTTTTCTGTTTCTTCTCCAAGAGAATTGATCACTGGTACGGATACGAAATTGAATTCATATCCAAAGAATGAGCTAAAATCTTCTCCCGCTTCCAACATATCCTCATCGTCATTCTCGTGATACCAGTTTACAATTACTCGTTTTCCTAACTGATTGATATTATCCAATTTTCTTAGCAAGTTGAATATGCACTTTGATGAGCTAGTATTAAAATATTCAAACGCAAGGTTTACAGTTATATTACCTGCGTGGCTTTCTGCATATCTGTCCACGTTCAAAAGAAGCGAACCGTAAAAGTTCAATGGATTTTCAGGACTCGACTTCCCTCTTAAATCCAAAAGTTCCTTTTTAGGATTGAAATAAACTGATGGTGTTACTCTTGATGATCTGATGAAATATCCTTGCATAACTTTAAATTTTTTTAATCCAATTCAACTATTTCGTTGTGAATAATAAAATTCTATGGTTCAAAGATGAGAACACCTGATCATTAATAAAATACAGGATATCCGTAATTAATTTTTTACGCAAAGAGGAAACAAAATGCGCCCTGAGAATCATCAAAAAAACAAAAGTGCTCTTACTGACTCTAAACGCACATTTCAAAAAAAAGAGAGCTTGTAATTTGTAGGCGAATTACCTAGAACGTAAGCAATTCCTTCAAAATAGGCCATTCAGACCGTCTTTTTACGTTCGCTTCGACCGCTGTATTGGGAAGAAAAAATCTCATCCTTTATGCATTTTTCATCAGAACTGGCAAATCCCAATTTCTCCTGTAGCTCAATGTCATGCTCGAAGAACAGAACGTTATGGACTTAAGGAATCTAATAGCCATACAGTCGAGATACAAAAAAAGTCCCGATGAAAAACCGGGACTCAAAACCAACCTCAACTACTTGAACTAAATAGTATTTTTAAATTTATATCAATCCCAATCTCCTTGGCCTCTTGATATACTATACTTTCCTGAGCCCAAGAAAGCTATAGCCACACCACCTACAAGATAAATAGCCAACAATTCTATCGCCCATACGCCATGATCGTTGACACTGAATACATCCCCAGTATGAACCAGAAGCAACGCCACCAACATGGTGAATGACATCATGAGCCCAGCCAGCCTGGTCTTGTAACCAACTATGATCAGCAATGGCGCTACAAACTCTCCTACAATCACACCATATCCTATAAAACTCGGAATGCCCATACCGTCTAACATTCCAGCAATGTGATTTGCTCCTCCCATGAGCTTACCCCATCCATGAAAGAGCATAGTAAAAGCCAAAATGAACCTGATTAGAAATTTGCCCAGATCCTCTGAGTTGGTACCGTTTAATAATTGTGCTACTTTTTTCATTCGTATTTATTTTCAATTGATGTTTATAATGTCTTTTCAAACTGAGCAGTTGCTTCTGTCAATTTTTTCCTCTCTTCGTCATTGGTGATCACGCCTTGTTCTTGATCAAACCTATCATAAAAGGCCCCAAGGCTATAGGTAGCTGCTACCTGGCCAGCAAAGTATTTCATTTTAATATTTAGGTCTTCCAAACTACTGGCTGCTCCACGCTTACCACCAGAAGTACTCAAGAGCAATACTGGCTTACCTCCCAGGAACTTAGCCTCTACTCTTGACGCCCAGTCAATCGTGTTTTTCATAAAAGCAGTCAGACTCCCATTGTGTTCTGGTGACCCTATGATGTAAGCATCTGCCTCAGCTAGCTTGGCTACTAACTCCTGAATAGGTCTGGGAATTCCTTCCTTTTCTATATCTGCACTATATATAGGTGCATCATAGTCTCTTAGATCTAAAAACTCAACTTCTGCTTGATCTATCAAAGAAGCAGCATACTTAACCAATTGTATATTTATAGAAGTAGAACTATTGCTTCCTGCAAATGCTATGATCTTTTTCATTTTATAATTGTTTTTACGTTTGTTGTAATTACATATTTATGAGCAAAAAAATTATCCCCTCATTTTGTCGAGAAGATGGCTCAGCTGCTCTGATTCCTCATGAGACAGTGCATTATTTTTTTGATTCAGCTCTTCCAATTTGGGATCCAAGTCAGACAACATGTTTAATCCAGCATCAGATATTTTTAAATTGATCATTCGTCGGTTATCTGGATTAACATCTCTGGTAACTAGTCCCATTGTTACCAACTTGTCCAAAAGCCTAGTCAAATCTCCACGTTTATTAATTAGTACTTCTTTGATCTCTCCTGGGCAAATAGTGAGTGGATATCTTCCTCTCAAAATCCTGAGGATATTGAAATGCTGCTCATTAATTCCTTTTGGTTTCAGCAATCCTTCTGATCTATCCCTCAGCCAATTCCCAGTATACAGAATATTGACAATGGCTTTTTCCTTGGGATTTTTAAATGACGACTGCTTAATTTCTTCTTCGAATTTCATACCTAGGTGATTAACGGAGTTACGTTATTTGTAGTTACAAATATTAATCACTTTTTTCTTTTATTAAAATTTTCTTCCCCATTCGTGAATATTTAGATGAGATGATTAATATTGAATTCTATTCAACCCCTACTACTATGGATGCATTACTCAACGCTGAATCCCTTATTGCCCTATTGACTCTTACGTTTTTAGAAATAGTCTTAGGCGTAGACAACATCATATTTATTTCTATTGTCTCCAATAAACTACCTCAAGAGCAGCAGGCAAAAGCACGAAACATTGGCTTGATGTGTGCTTTAGTCTTTCGAATAGGCCTATTATTTGGTATCACCTGGATCATTAGTTTTTCCGAACCTCTTTTTTCAGTTTTTGGTCATGCCTTTAGTGGAAGAGATTTGATTTTGGCTGGTGGCGGCTTATTCTTGATTGCAAAAAGCACCGTGGAGATCAATCATAAAATGGAAGTGATGGAACACCACGAATCAACCACTAAGACTACTGCCACCATTGGAAGTACTATTCTTCAAATCATTATGCTAGATATCATTTTCTCCTTTGATTCCATATTGACAGCTGTAGGATTGACGAGTCAATTGACTATCATGATCATAGCCGTGATCATAGCTATGTTTATTATGATGTCTTTCGCTGGGAGAATCAGTTCGTTTATTTCAAAACATCCCTCACTAGAAGTGCTAGCCCTTTCTTTTTTGATTTTGATTGGGTTTATGCTGACTGTAGAAGCCATGGGCCATCATGTGCCTAAAGGTTATATCTATTTTGCGGTATTCTTTTCTCTAATTGTAGAAGTGCTCAACATCAATATCAGAAAAGGAAAACAAAAGGTCCAACTCAATAAAAAAAGCAAAACAAAGATCGAGTAAGGTCTATCAGATTACCAATTGCGTGCATTCCCGTCCGTATATGCACAATGTAGCAAATGGGATTTTCATTCGGTCAAAGCTGGCTTATCAAATCCAGTGGATGCGATTAAAGATGAGTGACCAAATACATTACCTTGAAGGTGGAGTAGTGAAGTTTACCAAAGAAAAGTCAACTTGTGAAGCATTCAAAAATGAAAGCTATGAGCAGTTGGAAAGTAAAAATAAGGATACTTTAAAACCTCTGATCTAATCCAGCTGATGCCCCTTGGCCGCCCAACTTCTTACTTTAGTTCTAAATAAATCATCTGCTTCAGGCGTCCAATTATAATTTTCTCTGATATAGTGCATGGTATCCTTTTCCACTTGGGTGTAAGTATGTCCGTCAGAAATGGTTGCGAAAATCTTCTCTGCATCTGCTTTCGAAATTCGGCCGTCTCCTACACCAGCAATGGCATCATCTGCTTCTACGAGCGTAGCTGCCTTGTACCTTTTACCATCAATCTGTTTGTAGTAAGAAATATTATGAGTTTGGAAATGGCCTGAAATTTCCTCCAATTCCCTCTCCTTCTCCCCTAGCTGCTCATCCTTGATTTCCAAGTCGTGTTTCAGGGTTTTAACAGTCGCTCTTAGCTCCTTGGTCTTTTTCTTTTGCTCTCGTATTTCCTTTCCCAAACTCTTCAACTCTGCCTCTAACTCGTCTGATTTTCCGTTCTCGCTTGAGGTTTCAACGGGTTCGCTCAACTTTGGCTTTATCTCTGACTTTTGGTTCTTTAATTTTTGCTCCAGCTCCCTTTCTTTTGATTTAAGACCTTCGTTCTCTCGTTCTAAAGATTCATTGTTCCTTGCTATTAAGCCCGATTTGGACTTCCAATATTGATGTGTGAAAAAAATTCCTATAGCTAGCGCACCAAGTAGCATGCCCGCTATTTCTAAAATTGCCTGAGTCATTGGTCTGTTGATTTTATGGTGATGGATACTTTCCTATCTTTTTGGCGTTGCTCTTCTGTTCCTGGTGTTGCCTCACTTTCCCCTTTCGAACTTATTTCAAATTTCGAATTGCCTATATTTCTATCTTCCAAAAAAGTCTGAATTGCCTCTGCCCGTCTTAATCCAAGGTTCTGATTATAGACCTGTCTTCCTAAATCACAGGTATATCCGACAATAGAGATATCAACCTCCCTACCTTCAATTGCTGACTTAATTCTAGTCGTAACCTGTTCTACATAGGCAGGATCAAGAAGAGTGGTGGAGTTTTTATCAAAATAAATCCTATCCTCCACAAGGCTAATGGGCGGAAGTGTAGGTACCTCCACAACTGGTTCGGCCACTGGTGGCGTAGGGACTTCTGTCTTGATAGGGGTTTCCACTTCTGTTGTTGATTCTAGGCAGAGCCCTTTGATTTGGCAGACATAGTACCATGAGCTGAAAGTTGACCATAGTAAGAAAACAATAGCTCCCAGAGTTAGGTTGATATTCATAGTGACCTAAATATAATATTAAATTTCCTATTATATTTCTTTTAACCTATGAAGCATGCATTATCTCGAACTTCACTTGGCTCAAAACCAACGGAACTCTAGATTGTAGTACCTTAAAAGCACAAAGTATTCGATTTGAAAAAAAAGAAGGCTCATCACAAACTATTTGAATTCATACGCTTCATTAATATGAAGTACAAGTTTTTTTTGTTTTCCAGCCTATTGATGGTTGGCATTCTGATCTTGTTTGAGTCTTTCCAGCAGTATTATTATATCCTACAGTTTGACCTCGTACCATCAGGCCAGTTTTCAATACTTGAACTCACCATTGGCCATGCTTATCGCTGGGCGGTGTGGATGCTTACTTCCTTACTATATTTTGGAATTGTGATTTACACAGGTCAGTCGGATCGAATTTTCAATCTGACCAAGGTTTGGCCAGCCGTTAAGCACCTTGCTATCCTCATAGCTATTAATGTGATTCTCATTTCCATACTTCATTTAGTCTTTGCGAATCGATCACTGAATCTTGAAAATATCTGGGATAATTGCGTGTTTTTCTTTTTTCAAAAAGCACCCATCTATACGCTTTCTTATGGCGCCATGCTGGGATTGTTCCAGATGGTGAACACCAACCAAAATTTGGCCATTGAGATCCTGAATTTACAAAACCAAGTCAGAACAGAAAGCCCGCAAGCCCTTTCCATCAAAATTGGGAATAAAAATAAAATTATTCCCTTGGTCGATATTGTCTGGATAGAAGCCTACGACTATTGCGTTAAAATTCATACAACCAATCAACACACCTATGCCATGAGAAACTCACTCAAGGCTCTGGAGAAAAGATTGCAAGACCTCCAATTCTTACGTGTGCATCGCAGAGCGATTGTAAACATGGAGAAAGTCTCTGAAGTCACCTATAACTCCACTTCATTTCTTACCCTAGTGGATCAAACCAAAATTGACATTGCACAAAGCAGAATAGCTGACATCAAGTCCTATTTGCAATCAGCCAATTAGTTTACTGCAAAACTCCCCGCGCTCCCTGCATAGTACTAGGGGAAATCATTGTTACAGGGGATATTACCTCAAAAAATAATACTATGAAAACTCAAATAACTTGTGTGCTTTTCGCACTTATTAGCTGCTCATGTTTCGGACAATACGACTATGCTCCTAGCAAGAAATATCCGTTTGGCAGACCCAATCCAGATGCCCCAAAACAAATTATGGATTATGAGGCCATGATGGGTACTTGTCAATGTAAGTCCTTCAGAAAAGGTACAGATGGTGAATGGGGAGCACCTGTAGACATGACTTGGACTTTTCAATACATTATGAATGGCATGGGGGTGCAAGACTACACACTCAAACAAGATGGTGCCCACTCTGGAAGCATTCGCCAATATGATGCGGACAGCGCCAGATGGAATGTCCACTATTACAGCTCTCCTGCGCCTGGTGCCGCTCCTCTGTCCCACTGGACTGGCAATCTAGAAGAGGATAAAATAGTGCTCTATAGGCCACAGCAATCTCCTCAGGGATATGATGGATTTTCACGTCTTACTTTTTACAATTTCAGTGAAAAAGGGTACAGTTGGATAGGCGAATGGATAGACGTTGGAAATACTGTGGTTTTTCCTTTTTGGAAAATCGAATGTAAAAGGTGAAAAAAATAAGCTGAAAGAGTGATTGATTCTAATGGAATCAATTACTCCTCAGCCCATCATACTACAGGTGAAATTAAGCAGGTTGAACCAAGATCTCGTGCTTTTCAGATGGGCTCGCACATTTTGGTTCGCTTCATTATAATTAATTTTTCCCAACTGAATACATAGCAAAATAATTAATTGATGAATCGATTGCAAATAACGTTTTTACTTATGAATTCATAACACCTCCCTAAAGGCATAAACCGTGTTTTTTAGTATATTGGGTGAGGCCAAATATTTCCTGTTTGATATGGCAGCATTTAAGCCAGATTTTAATAATAAACACATCGCGCAATTAGGCTATGCCATGCTCTTTGGCATCAGTTCATATCTACTGGGCTTTGTACAATTCAAGGTTCCAGGCCTATCTGGTGTGGCTACGGATTTTAGAGAAATACCACTTCTGATTAGTCTTTTTTACCTCAAAAACCCTCTGTACCTCATTGTAGAATGTGTGTTTACCACAATGAACACGGCGCCAAATGGTTCGTATTTGGCGAATTTCCTCATGCACTTCATATCACTAATTGTTGGCTATTATTACTACAGCATTGTTTACAGAAAAAATTACAATTACTACATTCAGGGGCTTCTATGGGTAATATTAACATTGATCTATTATGGTGTTTTTTTAGCTCCCGCCATTATCATTGTCAACATGGTGAGTGGGATCAGTCAAGAGCCCTCCTTTTGGGTCAATTATCTAGATGTCATGTTTACCGCCAGATTTGAGATGGTTAGCTCTTCATTTGTGACAAGTATTTTTCTAATCCAATTTCAGATCAGAAGATCACTCGAAAAGCATAAGAAAAATTTGGAATCTGACGTAAAAGAAAGAACTGCCGAACTCGCACATGCCAATGCAGAATTAAAAACTATGAATGACAATTTGGATCAGCTGGTAAAGAAAAGAACCCAAAAAGTGCATGAACAATATGATCAAATGCTCAAATACGCTAATCTCAATTCGCATGAGGTTCGAGCTCCACTTAGTCGTATGCAAGGGCTCATGTCCATTATCATAGAAGAACCGGATATGCAGAGCAAAATGGAATTGATAGAAAAACTTAAAATTTCATCTGAAGAACTAGACGCCATCGTTATTCAAATGAATCAAATTCTTGAGTCAGAATTGATCAAGGGCAAGAAAAAAGTTTAATTCCCTTCAATTTCTTTTACCAATTCTGCGTACCACTTCTCGCCATATTTTCTTATCAAAGGCTCTTTTAGAAATTTGTAAATGGGTACTTTCAGCTCATCCCCCAAACTACAAGCTGGGTCGCAAATATCCCACTGATCATAATTCAACGCATCATAATGATCATATTTGGTAACTCTAATGGGATATAGATGACAAGAAATGGGTTTTTTCCATTTGGTCTTGCCGTCCAGATAAGCTTGCTCGATCGCGCACTTTAGGATATTCTTTTCATCGTAAATCGCAAAGGCACATTCTTCGCCACCAATTGTCGTAGTGGAATAATCACCCTCTTCGTCCAAAATGTAGCTTCCCTCTTTTTCAAGTACATCAAGTCCCTCTTTTGACATATAGGGTTTGACTGCCTCCAGCACTTCTTCTAACAAGGGCAGTTCCTCCTTTTCCAAAGGTGCGCCCAAGTCTCCTTCCACACAGCATGCGCCGTGACATTTATTGAGATCACATACAAAGTGTCTTTCTTTGATATCGTCTGAGAGTACTGCGTTGTCGAGAATGATCATAGTTTCTGATTTATGGAGCAAAGTTATAAGATCAAAAAGTATTAAGCGATAAGTAAACTGGAATTGAGAGGCATTAGAAGCACAACAAAAAAATTAAATTCGCATATGGCTTTTGAAATCATAGACCCCAACAAAAATCAAGTACCGATTTTAGTAAGCGTACCGCACTGCGGTACTGAAATTCCTGAATCGATTAGAGCTCAATACGATGAGAAAATGATCGCTTTCATTGACGATACGGACTGGTTTGTAGATCAGCTTTACGATTTTGTGAGTGAGATGGGAATTAAAATGATCAAAGCCAAATACAGCCGCTGGGTCATAGATCTAAATAGAAACGCAGAAAGCAAACCGCTCTACAATGACGGGCGAGTGATCACAGCACTTTGCCCCACTACCAACTTCAACGACAAGCATATTTATTTGAATGAGGGCCCTTCACAAGAAGAAATCAACCAAAGAATCAGCAGCTATTACTATCCATACTATGATCAGATTCGCCTAGAACTGACCAAACTACAGAAACAATTCAAACATGTACTGTTTTTTGATGCACACTCAATCAGACAATTTGTCCCAGGCATAAGAGCTGAAAAATTTCCAGACCTGATCTTAGGTGATGCTGACGAAAAAGCGGCGGATGCCAAAATCATTAATACTGCTATGGAGGTATTATCAAATACTTCTTACTCCTTCAGTCATAATCATCCATTCAAAGGGGGCAATCTTACAAGGACTTTCGGCCAGCCCGAAAAAAATGTTCATGCCTTACAACTGGAAATGGCCAAGTTGGTTTATATGGATGATAGCGAAACCAAATATGAAGAAGTTCGAGCATCTTTGATTCGTAAAGACCTGAAGCAGCTGTTCGAAACACTCATTACCACACTAAACCAAATGAACCAATGAGCAAAGTGTTCAAATTTGAAGGGCTACTGACCAATGAAGGTTGGATGTGTCCAGCCTTCGTTCAGGTAGACCACCTGGGAGTAAT
The DNA here is from genome assembly GCF_900176375.1 of Reichenbachiella faecimaris. Classification (GTDB taxonomy): domain Bacteria; phylum Bacteroidota; class Bacteroidia; order Cytophagales; family Cyclobacteriaceae; genus Reichenbachiella; species Reichenbachiella faecimaris. Next base: position 1,733,904 of record NZ_FWYF01000001.1, read on the forward strand.
TGTCAACATATCCGATACTGAATTTGAAAAAGAGCGGATTGAAACAGTAAATGGCTATGCGATACCTGGGTTTCAAAATGCACACTCACACTCCTTTCAATACGCCATGTCTGGCCTGGCAGAAATCCATCCTGACCCAACTTCACAAGACGACTTTTGGAGCTGGCGAGAAACCATGTACAATATTGTACTGTCCATGAACCCAGATCAGTTTGAGCATATTGCTACCATGCTCTATGCGGAAATGCTTTCTCATGGCTACACCCACGTAGCCGAGTTCCACTATGTGCATCACGACAAGGATGGAAAACCATATAGCAATCTTGCTGAAATGGGTGAACGCTTAGTCAGTGCTGCAAAAACCGCTGGAATAGGCATCACACTTGTACCCATATTTTATCAAAAAGGTGGGTTTGGAAAAGACCCTGTAGAAAAACAACGAAGATTTATTTCCTCTACGGCTCAGGGTTATTTGAATTTATTATCAGAATCAAAGCAGGCTACAAATGCTTACACCAAGGCTAATATCGGTCTGGGCATTCACTCTTTACGTGCTGTGGATGAAGAATCTATTCGTGGTGCCTTAGCTGAGGCAAAAGAGTTGCCAGTCCATATTCACATTGCCGAACAACTCAAAGAAGTAGCTGACTGTCTTGACTTTTATAAACAAAGACCCGTAGAGTGGCTGCTGAATACATTTGACATCAACCAAAACTTTCATCTCGTGCATGCCACTCATTTGAATGAAACAGAAGTAACTGGCATGGCTCAATCAGGCGCTCACGTGGTGCTCTGTCCCTCCACAGAAGGCAATTTAGGTGATGGCATTTTCCCTTTGCAATCATTTCAAAACCAGGGTGGTAAATGGTCGATTGGTACGGATAGCCACATTGGGCTGAATCCATTGGAAGAGTTGAGAATCCTAGATTACGGTCAGCGGCTAACCACTAATCGCAGAAATCAATTCGTTTCTGTAACCAATGGGGATACAGGACTATTTGGTGTTGATATGGCTTTGAACGCGGGCAGAAAAGCCATGGGCAACTCATGTGAGAATTACTTTGAGGTAGGCCAACCATTTGATGCTGTGGTAGTTGATGCTGATACACCTTTGATCGCCACTTGCAGAGCCGAACATATACTATCCACTCTGGTTTACAGCGGAGATCGCTCAAGCTTCAAAGGAACGATTGTAAATGGTGAATGGAAAGTAAAGGACGGTCGCCACCTGCAAAAGGATCAGATAGTTACCCATTTCAAAAAATCTCTTGGAGAGTTGAAAATTCGCTAGTTCAGATAAGCGTCTATTTCTTTCAAAATATCAGATGTCAAAGGCTTGGTAAAGAGCTTTTGTACCTCTCTATATTGATCTGCCAATTCAGCATCCTGATAATATTGTGAAGACGTAAGTACAAAAAGCTTGATTTTTTCACTTTCTATAGCTGTCATCATCTTTCGATATTCACGGATAAAATCCCAACCGCTGATGGTCGGCATATTGATATCCAACAATATAACATCTGGTAAATCCTCTGGATTGTTCTTGACCAAATCCTCTAAATGAGTGAGCCCTTTGGTAGAGCTCGTCAAAGATTCTACCAACATCTCAGGGTTATAATCTTTGATCACTTTGGTACAAATCAGATTGTTTATTTCGTCATCATCAATTATTAAAACCTTAATTTGTCTCGTCATTATACTTATTAGAGGTGGTGGATAATCAGATCGTCAATTTAATTTAAAATTCTGAGAATATGGAAAGAATTAAAACAACAGCCTCCTTTCCTTTTAAAAATTTAATACGAACTTAAGCCAACTTAAATCCGTTTTCAAACCAAACAAAAATCTTGAACTTATGAAAAAGAACTTAACAATTATTGCCGCTAGTTTTTTCATGGCCTGTCTTCTAACCGGCACAAGCCTATATGCTCAGCAAAAAGCCAGCCCTCCTAAAGTATCCAAAGCTTCTGTAAATGGAAATGACATAACCATAAACTACAGCAGCCCATCCAAAAAAGGGAGAGTCATTTTTGGTGGCCTGGAACCCATGGGTAAAGTATGGAGAACTGGAGCCAACGAAGCCACAACCATTGAATTATCGAAAGATGCCAAAATTGGAAGTTTAGATATGAAAGCAGGAAAATATGCGCTATTCACAATACCCAACGAAACAGAATGGATCATCATTATCAACTCAGAACCCAAACAATGGGGCGCTTTCAAATATGACAAAAGCAAAGATGTAGGTCGATTCAATGTGCCTGTGATAAACTTGGACGAAGTGGTAGAGCGCTTCGCCATTGAGGTTAATGAAGCGGGTACAGTTTCTATCGCCTGGGATCAAACCAAAGTGGAATTCATGATTAAGTAGAAAAAATACCTCTAGAAAAGGGCTCTTATTTGATTATAAGAGCCCTTTTTTTATTTAATTTTTATTAACCGAAACATTAATCGTAATTTTACGATATATGGTTAAATCAAAATTTTAATCGTAATTTTACAATTAATATGAAAACATCAGAATTATTAAATATCCTAAGAGAAAATCCTGAATTGGGATTGGAATTCGAAATCGAAAGCGGCAAGTTCATAAAGCCCACTTTTCACATTACGGAAGTGAAAAATGCTACCATAGAATCAGTGGACTGTGGAGGAAACCCAGACAGCTACAAACAAACTATCATTCAGCTCATGGTCAATCCGCTTGAAAAAATGAGAAAACCATGGACATCAAAAAAGGCACTGGACATTTTTGATAAAGTAGAACTACTCAAACCTATGGATGCAGAGGCAGAAGTATTCTTCGAATATGGTGATCTGGAAATGAGAACGTCCAACTTCAGCGTAGAAGATGTACTTTTTGCTGATGGAAATATCCGCTTGGAGTTATTTGCCAAACCTACAGTTTGCAAACCTAGTTTGAATCCAAATGCAAAACAGTGCTGCTAATAGCACCATTGGCTCATCGAGGGTTATGACCATTATTCCCATGCTACCGAAACACTGGCCTGAGGTCGAACGCATCTATCAAGATGGTATAGACACTAATCAGGCCACTTTCGAAACCCAAACACCCAGCTGGAAAGCATGGGATGCAGGTCATTTACTCACCCCTCGATTAGTTGCCAAAGCAAATGACGATTTTATTTTAGGCTGGGCAGCTTTATCTCCCATCTCAAAACGCGAGGTCTATAGAGGAGTAGCCGAAGTGAGCATTTATATTGATGTGAAAAATCTTGGCCAGGGAATTGGTAAAAAATTACTCACATCATTAATCTCTCAATCTGAAGCTGCTGGTATTTGGATGCTTCAGGCAGTCACATTTCCTGAAAATGAAGCTAGTGTTCGTTTGCACGAAAAATTGGGCTTTAGACTGGTGGGCCAAAGAGAAAGAATTGCTCAGCAACATGGCGTTTGGCGTGACACGGTCATACTGGAAAGGCGATCAGACAAAATCAATTAATACCCATACTTATCCTTCCACTGTGCTTTGAGCTTCTTGCGCATTTCTTCTTCACGTGGGTTTCTACCTGGTTCGAATAATGTCCGTCCTTTCACTTCCTCTGGCATAAACTCAAAGTCCACAAAATTGCCAACATGGTCGTGGGCATATTTGTAGCCTTCCCCATAGCCTATCTCTTTCATGAGTTTGGTAGGTGCATTGCGAATGCCTAGTGGAATGGACAAATCACCCGTTTCGCGCACCAGATGCTGGGCTTTATTGATCGCCATGTAGGCCGCATTGCTTTTGGCCGAACAGGCCAGATACGTCACACACTGGCTGAGAATAATTCTTGACTCTGGATAGCCTATCACATTCACGGCCTGAAAAGCATTATTGGCAATCACCAAAGCAGTAGGATTCGCATTGCCAATATCTTCTGAAGCCAGTATCAGCAGTCTTCTGGCAATAAATTTCACATCCTCTCCTCCTTCTATCATTCGTGCGAGATAGTAGACAGCTGCATTCGGATCGCTCCCTCTGATGGACTTGATAAAAGCTGAAATAATGTCGTAGTGCATCTCTCCACTTTTGTCGTAGATGGCTGCTTTCTTTTGTGCAATTTCCGTGACTACTTCATTCGTAATTACTGCCTGCTTATCCAAGGAATCGACCACCAGCTCTAGTAGATTGAGGAGTTTTCGTCCATCTCCTCCAGAGAGTCTCATGAGCGCTTGATCCTCTTTGATTTCCACTTTCTTGTCTTTGAATACTTTTGGGTGATTCAGTGCTTTATTGATCAACTCAGTTAAATTTTCTTTGGCAAGTGCGTTGAGTGTATAGACCTGACATCTGGAAAGCAAAGCGGCATTGACTTCAAAGCTGGGATTTTCAGTAGTTGCTCCAATCAAAGATACTTGTCCCTTTTCTACAGCACCCAACAGGGCATCTTGCTGTCCTTTATTAAAACGATGAATCTCATCAATAAACAGAATGGCTTTTGATCCCAATCTAGATTTTTGAATGACTTCTCTGATATCTTTCACTCCAGCACTAATCGCGCTTAGTGTGAAAAACGGCATTTTAGCAGAATTGGCAATGATATTAGCGATAGTTGTTTTGCCCACACCTGGTGGTCCCCACAAGATCATAGAGGGTACAGCACCTGAGTTGATCGCGCGCTTCAGAATATTTTTCAAGTGATCTTGACCTACCAGCTCGTCCAATGTCTGAGGTCTCAATCTCTCCGCTAAGGGCATAGGGTTGTCTAGCATAAGATACGCTACGATAAAAATTATTAAACGAATGGAAAATTAATGAAAATCAGAAGGATTATTGTCCATCTTCTTCCGCCTCAGGAGTTTCCTCTAGTGTCTCCTGAGGTTCCTCAGGAATAGCTTCTTCTATAACGGTTTCTTCCGCCCCTGATTCTTGCTCTACAGTCTCAGGCTCAGCCTGCTTGTCATCTTTGTTCTTTTTGAATAAACCTCCAAGCCCCTTCTTTTTTACCTGTGTGGTATCCGATTCCTGACTTTGCTCTTCTTCTAATTTCTCAGCTGACGGGGGTGGACGGTTGTCTATGAACAACTCACCGTAATATTTATTGTAATAGACCTGCTCTTGATTGTGTGCAGCCGTTTCCTCATATCGGTATTTGTATCTTGGGCCTACTGGTTCTGGTTCTGCCTCTACTTTTGCTAGCAGTGGAGCTACTGACAAAGAATCCATCCCTAATGTATCTGTATCCACAAAATCTTCCGCTAAAAATTCTCCCTGATCTATAATCAACTCTGTAGTATCTTCTGGAACTGGTGCCAACACATTTTTCTTAGGTGCTGTCATCAGCTCATAATTCTTTCGAAACAAACTTGTTTTCTTGTTTACACCATACTTGGTTCGTCTGGATGCCAGAGCCAATTTAGGTGTGCTGTCATTCGCAAAATAGGAGTATTTAGCAAAGCGCAGGGAATCGTCCAGAATATAAGTACTCTGAAAGGCAGGGCATACCACGTTGTCTTTACAAGCGTAAAAAACAAGGCACAACACAAACAATATAGGAAAACTAGTTCTCCTCACAAATTTTATTCAATTAGGGATTAGGTGGATACAATCACTAACCCTCAAAAATGGATAATATTTCCTGATTTATACAATTAATCTCTTCAATTCTTAAAAGACAATCTGGCCTTCAAATCAAATATCAACATATAATCTTCGAATAGTTCAAGTTTACTCCTTGAGCATGGATTTCACTATGGGATAAGCTGCATCTACCCATTCTTTATACATTTTTCCTGATGGGTGTAGACCATCTTCAGCTACCAGAGCGGGCTCACTGGCGGCACGTCTACTCCCAGGTGTGATGTTTACAAAGGCCACTTCATATTGGTCGCAGATAGCCTCGGCTATCCTGTTGTACTCATCCACCTCTCTAGCAATTTTAGCAGGTTCTTTAGAAGCTGCAAATGGTGTAACCCCATAATCAGGAATAGACAAGACAAAGGTTCGCTTGGACTTGCCTTTTGCAAAAGCGATGGCTTGCTGAAGTAAAGACTCAAATTCTTTTTTGTATTGATCTATTGGATAACCGCGATATTGGTTGTTCACTCCTATCAGGAGAGAAACCAAGTCATAATCTTTGGATGGTTTTTCTTTATCAATGGCAGCTTGTAGCTCGTCAGTAGTCCAGCCTGTAGTAGCTATGATTTTGGGCATTTCTACTTTGATACCGTCACCTACTAATCGGCCTTGCAGGATATGTGGCCATCTTTCGTCTGGCGCTACGGCTTCTCCGATCGTATAGGAGTCGCCAAGTGCTAAGTATTTGTATGTCATTTTTAGGGAATTGTTTTCCCTAAAATTAGGCTTTTAGGAATAACGAACCAACTCAAGAACAACAGCTAATCAATAGACTCAAGTTTGGGAGCATTTCTATTCCAATTGATCATATGCTGAACAATTCCTGCATAATATTCAATTATCATTCTTTCAATTCGCTCAACAAATTTTTTAACACTAGCGAAGTTTGCCCCGAAGCTGCTAATTAAAACAATATGGAATGCTTGAATCTCTTTACCTATACTTAAATCGGCAAGGGTATCTAATTCCGAAAGTTTTATTTTAATATGAGATTTACCAAACTTAATATCTGCCTCAACCCATATGTCACTTTCAATTTTATTGAAAATCGATTCGCTTTGCTTTTTACAGTTCTGTAATTGTTTAGAAATCCATGTGATCCTAGCTTTTGTACCTTTATCCAATGGAGGAATTACTTTAACTGACATTGAGACTGACCTGCGCTCAAAGTCTGAAAAAACCTTAATATCAGATACTGAATTTTTTACACTTAAAATTCCGCTTATATAATTGTGTTTAACAAGCTGAGCAATATCCTTCTTTAGACTATCTTTATTTTTAGAAGTTGACTTCACAAGAACCCCTAAACTACGGCTCAAGTACAATGCCATATCCTTCTCCTCCTCATACCAGCTTAATACAGCATCTTCAATGTATATATCTGAATTTTTTAATGGTTTTTGGGCACTTACATTCTCAGCCAATTCTTTCCACCCTGGCTTCATACTTGTATATCCGCTTACTCCAGAAACAGGATTCTCCATATAATGCAGAACCTCCTTCATAACCTCTTCCTGATCTTCATTGGTAATATTTTCTTCATTGTCAAACAACAAAAGTTGTCCAATTGTCATAAGGTAAGTCCAAGAAAAGTGATACATCGAAATGCTTTTGGGTAGTCTGACAGCAACAGGAGACAAGCTAGAATCTGCGACGAACTCATTCGAAACCGTAACAAGTTTATCAACTCTGAGCTTTTTTGCTAGTTCAATATATTTTTCAATCTGATTCTTATCTATCCCATTATTCTTATTTTTCATTTCTAAGAACACTGCACCCTTTATCACATCTTTGACAACAGTAATTATCATTCCATCTATCCTAGAATTTTTGTCAATTTCAGGAATACTGACTTCAGTAAAAAAATATGTCTTACCACTTCGACTGAATTTAATTTCCTTAAAAAGAGTATCTCTAAATTCTTTAACAATTCGTACAGACGACAAAAAAATAGAAGTGAGAGCCATTTCGTCTCCCGTTTTGTGGGTTGGGATTAGGCGAGCAGGATGAACTTGAATTTGGCCAGAATTAACAAACAAGTCAAATTCACTCTTTTTGAGTCCAACCAGTTTAGTAAATTTCCTTTTGATCATATTCTTATACTTTTCAGTTTGAAAAAATTCAAGAATTGGCCAAAGTGTAATTATGAAATATTTTGCGACAGGAACATTTCGAGCCAATTTAAAATCTCAAAATGCTTACACAATTAAACCAAAAAAGGGATCAAATACAATTTGCTCCCTTTTTTGGTTTAATTATTTTAAGGTTAATCAAGCCACCCTACTTACAGCTGCTTCTATAGCTGCTTCTACTTCTGCGGCATTTAGCGGTTTGTGAAAGACTTTGCTGATCAAGCTGTCTTCGACTGCCTGCTGGATCTTGGGCTCTCCATCCATAGAGGTGAGGATAAAGCATTCTATATTGTTGTATTTGGCTCTGGCTTCTTGTATAAAATCAACACCATCCATACCTGGCATGCGCATGTCGCTTATGATTACGATAAAGTCGTCTTTGATTTGAGTTAGCTTCTTAAGTGCTTCCTGACCAGAATCGGCCATCATGATGGAATACTTGGGGTCAAAAATCTTTTCGAATATGATGCGAGGAATAGACTCGTCATCCACATATAGTACTGTCATGGTCTTTTCTCTAACTGGTTGAACTCTAATTTAATCAATAATTTTTGTTGATCAGAAATTTTGGCACTCTCGATTCGATAATTCATTACTCTGTCTTATGAATTATTCCTTTAGTCCAAACCCTTGAGGGTTTTCCACTCTTCTTTGAGCTTCTTTGGTAAACTCTCCACAATCAATTCATAGGAATGTTCTATCAATTCATAAATCAATTCATCAGGCAATGTGCCATCCATATAGACAGAATTCCAGTGCTGCTTGTTCATGTGATAACCTGGCTGAATAGCCGGAAATTGAGCGCGTAATTCTTGCGCCCGCTCAGGGTCACATTTGAGATTGATAAATTCAAAAGTATTGATAGAACACAAGGCGAACATCTTGTCCATGACCTTAAATACCAAGGTATCTGGCCCGAAAGGACAACTTTCTGTTACGCCAGGTTTTGAAATGCAATATTCACGGTAGGTTTCAACATTGATCATTATTGTAATAGCGTTTTCTTGATGATGAAATAAATCATACCCAAGAGAAACGCAATAATGGCAAATTTGTTGATGCCATGCATCATTCGCAGATTGAGATCTTTTTTCTGATTAGGGTCTTCTTTTCTAAAGAAATAACCAAATACTTCTCCTAAAGAGAAAAATTCCTTCAAACCACTTTTTTCTTTCTTTTCATCCATCAGTTTAGGGTTACTTCTATGGCCTCAGGTTCTACCCAGCTGCCGTCGTCTTTTATTATCTGAATTAATTCATCTACCGCATAATCAGAATGTACCGCGCGCTTGACCACTTCCTGCCCTCTGTACAGGGTAATTTTGTCTTTTCCTGACCCCACATATCCATAATCTGCATCAGCCATCTCACCTGGGCCGTTTACAATACAACCCATAATACCGATTTTCACACCTTTGAGGTGATCTGTTCGTTTTCTGATCATGGCGGTAGTTTCTTGTAAGTCGAACAAGGTTCTGCCACAAGATGGACATGAGATATACTCTGTTTTAGTCATACGGGTTCTGGCGGCCTGAAGGATACCAAATGCCGTTTCATTTTCCACCTTTTTACTGCCATTGCCAGCAAGCATGACTCCATCGCCCAATCCATCGATCAGTAAGCCACCAATATCCGTGGCTGAAGCCAATTGAAAATCTTCTTTGTCAGCAATCTCTTGATGCCAATTAATGACAACAGGTGAATTCACTTCTTTGATAATCAATTCAAAAATGAACCTGCGAAGCGAAGCCATGGCATGTAGGTTGTTGGTATGTAGCAAGATGATGGCATGTTCATGACCTTGCAGTTGGTTTATTTTGCTGAGCTCGTCTGCTTCCAGCTTCACGAAAGCGATTTGATTTTTCTCCAGATTGACCAAATCATCCATGACTACCAAAGGGTATTTTTTGTCCTGATCAGACAAATCTTTCCAGACGGCATAATCAATAATCTCTTGCAATCCATTGGGCAACATAAACTCAACTGGACGGCTGCCAGAATAGACATAATCAGCACCCGTGTCATTCATTCGCCATTTGTCAGGCTCTGGCAAATAGAAATGACCTATTTCTTTAAGGTCTTTGACTTCAATGTTCGCCTTCTGGCTAAAATCAGCAATGACTCTGGGCACATTGTGATCACCAATGTTCAATACCTCCTTTGTAATTCTTCTTTCATATACGAAAGGGTCCACAGGGCTATTATCCAAAGGTGCAATATTTGCATGCCCTATTCTATCTGCATATCGATCTACCAGGGCTTGTGCTACTGGTGCTTCGAATTCCGGTTCTTCTGTCAAAGACACCCGAACGGTATCTCCCAACCCATCTTCCAATAATGCGCCTATGCCAACAGCTGATTTGATTCGTCCGTCTTCACCGTCTCCAGCTTCAGTCACTCCTAAGTGCAGTGGATATGGTCTTAAACCCTCTTCATCTAGCTTATGTACCAGTAGTCTATAAGCCTGTACCATCACTCTGGTGTTGCTGGCTTTCATGGAAATAACTATATCATAGAACTCAAGATCTTCACAGATTCTGAGAAATTCCAATGCTGACTCTACCATTCCTAATGGTGTGTCTCCAAACCTTCCCATGATACGATCAGACAATGAACCATGGTTGGTGCCAATTCGCATGGCTGTGCCATGCGCTTTGCAAAGCTTAACCAAAGGCTCAAATTTCTCTCTGATTCTTTTGAGTTCTAACTCATAGGTTTCGTCCGTATAGGCTAGTTCTTCAAATTTCTTTTTGTCTGCGTAGTTGCCTGGATTCACACGAACCTTCTCTACGATTTTGGCCGCTAGCTCAGCTGCGTTTGGTGTGAAGTGAATATCGGCTACTAATGGAACCTGATAACCTTTGGCTCTTAGGCCTTTTCTGATCTCTTCAAGATTTTGAGCTTCCTTGATGCTGGGAGCAGTGATTCTTACATACTCGCAACCTGATTCTATCATTCGGATAGACTGCTCAATGGAGCCTTCTGTATCCATGGTATCTATTGTAGTCATGGATTGCACACGGATAGGATTGGCTGCGCCCAATGGTACTCCTCCAATATTTACTTCGATCGTTTTCCTTCTCTTGTACTCGGTCAGAGAAGAACAGTATTTATGTGAATCAGACATGTTGCAAAAATAGTGATGTCAGCTTTTCCAAAGTTCGAAACCTTTGGAAAAGATTAGATATCACCCAGTTGTGGGCGGATTATAATCTCTTCAATTACTGAATTTCTGGAAAGTTGATAAGCTGACCAAATGGCGTCAGCCACATCTGAAGACTTAATGAATCGTTCTTCAGGCAAGTCTACGCCTTCCCAGCTAGCGGTAAGTGTAGCACCAGGATGCACAGCAGTCACACGAATGCCATGTGGTTTCAGTTCTTCTCTCAGGCCAAGAGACATGCCGTGCATGGCAAATTTCGAAATGCTGTAAGAACCACCATTTGGATAAGCCTTTAACCCAGCCACTGAGCAAATATTGAATATGTCACCACTCTTGTTTTCTATCATACCAGATACTAATCCACGCGACAAATGATAGGCGCTGTATAAATTGGTATTGATCATCAATTCCAAAACACCATCATCTTCATTATGAATTTCTCCAGGAATAAAAGTGCCCGTATTATTCACTAATACATCAACCTTACTCACTGATGAGTTGATGAATCCAATGAACGTTTTCACTTCATCTACTTTTGATGAATCCGCTTTCATGGCAAATACCTTAGCCTGATTCACGGAACTAACCAATTCATCCAAATCTTTTTGATTTCGAGCACAGGTCACCACATCGAATCCTTCAGATGCAAATTTTTCAATGATGGCACGGCCAATACCCTTCGTACCACCCGATACCACAATGGTCTTATTCATAGCATTTCAAATTATGTCAAAGGCAAATTAAAGGTTTACAAAAATAATTGTAGGTAAAGTGATTTTAAATTCTGAGAGGTAGTCTAAAATTGTTATTTTGGTGGCGAAATTTAAAATTGAATGGCTAGCCTAGGACGCTTTATACTATTTATCGGATCCATGTTTGTGAGGAGGGAGAGTTTCCTGACTTATGTACGCCTTACTATAGATGAATGTATGAAGATCGGTATCAACTCGATATTCATTGTGTCCATTGTTTCTATTTTTATTGGTGCTGTTACAACCTTACAAACGGCCTATAATCTGGTCAGCCCATTTATTCCACCGTACGTGATATCGTTAGTCGTAAGAGATATGACTATTTTGGAACTCGCACCTACAGTTATGGCAATAGTCTACGCCGGAAAGGTGGGGTCTAATATAGCCAGTGAACTTGGCACCATGCGCATATCAGAACAAATAGACGCCTTGGAGGTCATGGGAATCAACTCTGCCTCTTATCTGGTTCTTCCAAAAATAATAGCTTCATTTTTCACCTATCCCATGCTGGTGGTGCTTTCAGCATTTCTATCTATCCTTGGGGGATATCTGGCAGGCACGATGACTGGCACACTGACGGGATATGAGTACACTTATGGTATTCGGTCAGAGTTTTCTGAATTCAGCGTCACTTTTGCCTTGATCAAGTCATTCACTTTTGCGCTGGTGGTGGCAGCCATTTCTGCTTACAAAGGGTATTTCACTAATGGTGGAGCTCTCGAAGTTGGGCAGGCCAGTACTGCCGCCGTGACCAATAGCTGTATTGGGATTCTTACTGCTGACTTTTTGCTCACTAAACTCTTGCTCTAAGATGATAGAAGCTCAAAATATCAGTAAGTCGTTTGACGGCAAGGAAATCATAAAAGACATCAGCATTACGTTTGATCAGGGCAAGACGAATCTGATCATTGGGGCAAGTGGGACTGGCAAGAGTGTCTTATTAAAAAATATTGTTGGCCTCATTCAGCCAGATAAGGGACAGGTTCTTTTTGACGGCAGAGATTTTACGAATGCTGGCAAGAACATGAAAACTGAAATAAGAAGAGAAATAGGCATGCTCTTTCAGGGTGGCGCACTTTTCGATTCCATGACAGTAGAACAAAATGTCATGTTTCCCCTCAATGTGCTAACAACCATGGGCAAGGAAGAAAAATTGGATCGAGTCAATCATTGCCTTGACAGAGTACAATTGACTAACGTGAATGAAAAAATGCCTTCAGAAATCAGTGGAGGTATGAAAAAGCGTGTAGGCATAGCTCGTGCGATAGTGAATCATTCCAAATATTTGTTTTGTGATGAGCCCAACTCTGGACTGGATCCGCAAACATCAATTACTATTGACAATCTGATCAAAGAAATCACAGAGGAACTAAACATCACCACTGTGGTAGTAACCCACGATATGAATTCTGTCATGGAGATAGGTGATAAAGTGAGCTTCATCTATCAAGGCCAAAAACTGTGGGAAGGCAACAATGAGTCAATTTTTGATTGTGAAGTCAAAGAACTTCAAGACTTTATTTTTGCCAATAACCTAATGCGAAATGTAAAGCGTATGAGGGGTTGATCAGGTGTTTACCCAAAGCAGCAATAGGAATGAAGAGTAGCTAATCACTGCGGCAATAAGTTTAAACATCTTCCAGTAAAATTCGTCCCCTTTTTTAACGAGATAACTAAGTAACATCATAACAGGATTGGATTTGTTTTCTATTCGAAGTACTATAATTAACTCACCAGATAAAAATTAATTATACCAAGTGCTTCATAATTTCGACAGACATAGTTGTTTCAGCGGTCAACGTGAATTGGAGAATTGACTAAAACAAGGCAGTTACCTGCATTCTTCCCATGTGAATGACAGGCCGATCTACTGATTTTCTACCCTCATAACCCAGATTCATTTGTAAGCCTGAAATGAGTTTCTGACTGTAATTGAATTGCCACGAATAATTAGTACCTGGCTGTAGTGCCTCCAAGAGTTCGTAGGACGCAGCATTGGTCAAATCACCCTCGAAAGCAATATCTGCAATTCTGAAATTGGCGTTCAATGCATTCTTCACACCATTAGACCAGCGGGATTCAAAAACCATCTCATGGATTTTAGAATTTTCACCTCCATCAGCCACTTGCACATTGCTTTTAGTCGCCAATCGATACGCACTACTAAACCTGATGTTATTAGCTGGCTGCCATATCAGACCAGGCAATAACTCCTTGGCCAGTATTAAATAGTTTCTGTTCTCCTGAAATTGAGAGGCGTTTTCCTTTTCGGAACGTTTGTATCCGCCAGTAACTGTAAGTTCCTGGCTCAGATGAAATCGTAGGTTGAAGCTATATTCGCGATTGGCTCTGGATTCGATACCTCTTGAGATCAATTGTTTGGAATGGTTGACTAAGTAACCCACATCTCCACCAAATCCACGTCCTGATCTGTTGTAAAAAAATACTGTTCTAAGGGCGTCACGCACAAAAATCATATCAGCATTGGCAATATCCAGCTCGAAAGGATTGAATCTCAAGTTGAAATCATCATTTGTATTTTTCTTATTGATATTGACACTTGATCGATTGGATATTTTGCTTAAAACCTCAGTCAACCCTCCATTATTTTTCCATTTTTTGGGCATTTGTGAATTCACTGAGAAGATAAAAACCGTATGGAACGCATTCACAAAGTCCGTGGTGGGTACAAATACGCGAATGTAAGTTCGTTCGTCAAAATTGATGGCCTCGAAAAATTCCGTCAAATCCTGTACGCCATCCCCATTCAAATCACGCCAGGTGTGTGTCCCCTCACCTGCAGCCACTTCGATATAAATAAATTCCCTTAAAATCTCCCTGCTACTGGAAGTAGCGTAAGACAAATCCGTGCGTATATGCCCATCCCATAATCCACCTTGCCAATTGAGTCTGCCCAGTATAGAATTTTCATCCTCTAGATAACTGAAGGCTTCCTGATAGTCTACCTGACGATAAGTAAAAGTCAAATCCAAGCGATTTGTTTTGTTCAGATGGGCTGAAGTGTTGGTAGACAATGTTTTGGATTTCGAGTAGGGCAGCAAAAATCCATTTTGCACATTTCTATCCTCCCTTACTATATAGTCCAATCTATAATTGATATTAAGAGAATCATTATTTCTAAGGTAAAATTGATGGGCTGTGAAGTTCATGGCTGAACGATATAGCGAATCGTTGGCCACCAGTCGCACTTCATTTTCATCCTGTTCAATTTTGTAACCTGGTACTACAAAAAAGCGATCCATGAAGATTTCGCCATGCCACCTTCTCCATTCTGAATTTTCTCTCAGGTTTTCATTTTTCAAATAAAAGTGTCTCCCAGATAATTTTACAGACCCAAAGTTTTTTCGCATTTCGACTTCATGTTGGAATCCGTCTATTGCACTTTCTTTTTTACGCAAGGAAAAACGGCCAGAAACCATGTTCTGAAAATCTCTCTGTAGTAAGACAGAACTGTTGAATATATTATCTGCCGTTCTAAATGTATCTGACTGAGGGCTATAACTCCAGTCACGATCATATTCGATCGAGCGATAGCGATCTATTGGCTTGAAGTCTGCACCATCGTGTTCAAAATCTATACTGGCTGAAAATTGTGACTTTGGCATAATTTCAAGTGGCAATTGTTCCATTAATAAACCCACTTTGTAAGCTGCATCTTGATTGTCATGGTTCCCTATTGGGGAATATAGATTCAAGTCCTGATTTGAAAATGCAACCTCACCATAAGTTTTGATATGTTTGGTCAGTTTGGTTTCTGCACCTAATACCATGAGCTGCTTTGAATTGGGGGCAGGTATAAACCTGACTGCTTCGTACGAACCCTGATTGATGCCGCCAGTCGGAGAGACCCACTGGTATACACGTCCATTTATGTCATTGATAAGCAGTTCGTAGCTACCACTGCCCGACCCTACATTTGAGAAAGATACTTTATAAAGTTGCTGTGTTGAATCTCTTGAATAGACATAAATCTCTTGAATATTGCCATCTAAGTCTAGTGTGTCTTTCTTCTCATACAACACCAAATGGGCGCTAAATTCGGTTTCATTCCCTCCTTCTATTGGCACTGGCAATTGCTCATCCCCAGCCTGACTCATGAGTGTTTTGTCGGCATCAGTTAGTAAAAAAGCCAGTGGTTTATTTTCATTGTCCTTTTCACGATAGTACTCAAAATGAAAATTACTTTTTGGCGTGCTAATCTCCTGTCTGGCATTGACCACAGACCGACTATAATTTTGATCGGAATATTCATAAGTCACACGGATTCGGGAAAATTGTGTAATCTGAATGGTTGGGTTGAAGGTAATCTCCCCTAAATTATAGTCAATAATATAATCATGACTGTAACCCCTGGTCAATGGCTTGCCGTCTAAAAATACCTGCTCTGAATTCGCCAAAACCACAATAAAACGCTGACCGTCTGGACCAGGCAATTGATAGGGGCCCTGCAAGCCTTCAATAGCAGCTACCGTGACATCAGCAAATTGCCCCTTGGCTGCTGCAATCGCCAGGCTAGAACGTGCCTTGAGCTTTTCATTGATATTGTAATTCACATCAAATTGACCCCCTTGCACATTTTTATAATGTCTCAAGAAATTGGAGTTGCCATTGGTCAAAACCACATCTCCTGCTTTGAGTGATAGATTTTCATTGTATATCTCAAATGTTATATTGTCGAACTCACGAAGTTGCTGAGTATTTCCTTCTGGCTGAAAAGGTACATTTTGGTCTGTGATATCCGCTCGGATATTGAGATTGTCAGAAAGCTTTCCATCCATCTGAAAATTAAAAACAGAATTCACATTCAGGCTTTGCGAGTTTCCGAATGTTACGCCACGAGACAAACTTCCAGTTTTATAAATCTCAGGAGTAGAAAACAGTTCCTCTTTTTGATATACATAATTATTGATAGTTGGTCGTTCACTAAAGGAGGCCGTGGAATCATACAGACTTTTCGATTTGTGCGCATAAACCTTGCGCCTTGGCAGGGGGATCACTCGATAGCAGACTTCAATGTGTTGGTCAGAAGGTGTAGCTATTCTTAGTTTTTGGTCTTTGGTATCAAACGAAAATTCAAGATTTGGATCAAGGACAATCGATTTTGGGTCAATGACCAAACTGTCGGTAAGAAAAACTGTGTGTTCTCCACGATTCAGCGTTTTGCATCTTAGTGATGATTGCGCAAATACGGACTGACTTAAAATCAGAAACATAAGCGAACCAACAACACCTACCATGGCATGAAACACGTATGCCCTGCCCCTCATTACACCTCTTGATAAAGTGGAAGTTCTATATAGAAAGTGGTGCCAATGTTCTCTTTAGTTTCAAACCAAATGTCTCCCCCAGCATGTTCTATCCCTCTTTTGGCTACTGCCAAACCTATCCCTGAACCTGTTTCTTTGGTGCTAAAGTTTGGCGTAAAAACTTTGTCTTGAATATCCTTAGGGATTCCCTCTCCTCTATCCCTAAAGCTTATTTGCAGCTTTTCATTTTGACGAATCAAAGACACTCGCAAGCTCGCATTGGCCATCGTTTTCATGGCCTGAAAAGCATTTAGTATGAGGTTATTAAAGATTCTTCCGAATAGCTTTTTGTCTCCCATAACAGTGAATGTCCCAGATTCCAATTCTTTCTCTATGGCCTTGTCTACATGTAGGTCAATTGACTTTTCAAGCGTTTGGCGGATATCGAACGGCTCCCGCTCTGGTGTGGGCATCTTGGCAAAGTGACTGAATGAGGTAACAATTTCATCCAACGTATCTATCTGACTCAGTAAAATTTCAAGTGATTTTTTGTCCCCTTCCTTACCCTTCAAAATCCTATGCAAATGCTGAATGGTCAGCTTCATTGGAGTCAATGGGTTTTTGATCTCATGAGCCACCTGCTTGGCCATTTCGCGCCAAGCGGCTTCTTTTTCGTTTCTGGCCAGTTCAATTTTGGTACTCTCCAACTTGCTGAGCATATTGTTGTATTCATTGACTAACGTCCCAATTTCATCATCCGTATGCCATTCAATGGGTTCATTTACCTCCACAAAACCTGTTTCGTGCAAACGATCAGCTATAGCTACAATCGGCTTGGTCAACTTCGAAATAATGAAGTATGCAATGAGAATTGACAGAATAAAGACGAATGTAAATATGTTGATAATATTCCCAAACAGTTGGACTTGTTGTCTGGTCAGGTGGTTTTTAGAAGCAAAATATGGTGCGGCTAGCACACCAAGTAATTCACCTGATTCTGGTGATAAGACAGAAACATAAGAGGTTTTATACAAAAAATTGCCAATGGACTCATCCAAAATCAAACTCTCCTTTTGTTTACGAACCAGTTGATCCATTGCATCAGCTACTAAATATTCAGAAACTATGTTTGATTCAAAAATCATAGGTGTACTCGACGCCAACAAACGGCCATCCTGATTATATAAATTCAAATCCATTCCTGAATGATGCGCCAACTCAGACACATCATTTTCCAACTGTTCTTTATTGATCTCCCGTGTGTAGAACGAACTTAAATGGTCATTGATGTCCTCAGTCATCACCAAAGCCTTTTTAAGATTTGACTTGTCTATTTCTTTTCTATTAGAAACGTCCGTACTGGTCATTACCGCAACGCCTACAAGCACCAGGGGAATAACAAATGACGCACCTGAATAGAGCAAAATTTTAGTGGAAAAATTGAGCTGAATGGTGTCGTTTGGTAGCAAAGCATAGTTGAGGAGAAATATCAAACTGGCTACACTCAAAAAGAACGCAAATAAGAATGAGAAATTCGATATGATGTTGGTATTGGGGTAGACAGGGCTGGATATCAAAATTGACTTAGCGCCTGATTTAGACCCCAAATGAAAAAAACCCTCCTTCTCAATTCCTGTACTATACAATTCGGGAAGGTCCAACAATTCGCTATTCACAAACGATTCATAGTCAAATTCTCCTGATTTATAAATGAGCTCATCAGACTGATAAATGGCGTAGTCATAGTCTGTCGTAGAGCGCTGTGATCTGTCCACCAGCAGTTGAGGAAGCACCCGTTTGCCAGAAAATTTTTTAAGTCGTAATTCTATTTCCAAATACCCTGTCACGTTTCTATAGCGCTCCAATTCAACGAAACAGACAAATTTTTTGCGTTTTTGCAAGTCCATTTGACCATCATAGTAAATCCCATTATAGCTGGTATAGAACTCTGGAGACTGATATTTCTGCTTTAGTTCTTCAATGGTTTTTCCTTTGTGCTTGGAGGATATAGCCCTTCCCTTTTCGTCAAATAATGCAATCTCAATTTCATAATTATTGAAATAAGTGTTGAAATAGGTTCTTTTGATTCGCTGAACAATACTCTCTCTTTGGCTCTGAGGGTTGATCATTTTGCCATTGATGACCAGATCATTCTTTATCTGCCTCATGAGGTTAGACAACAAGTACTCCCCATCAATGTCGCGATCGAGCTGCAAATAAGTAGCAAACTTCCTAATCTTATCTGTTTCTTTCTTTTCGAAAGATTTATAAATCAAAATTGAGCCAGCCATGGCTAAAAGAATGGCAGAAAGCATCAAATAGTTCAAACTGTCAAACCTCAATTTCTTGAGATTATCTGGCAGTTTAAATAGAAAAACTAGTATCTGATATACCAAATTACCAATCAGGACCAGCCAAATATTGGCATAGGAAAACATCAACAGCCAGGAAATAATCAGGCATATCGTATGTAAAGTGAGGAACTCACGCTTATTGCCATCTATGTAGCGAAAGGCATCAAAACCAAAATAGGTAATTAAAAAATATAGAATGGCGACCATGGCAATCAACAAATAGGCAAAAATGCGCTCTAGCGGAAATTGCAAGGATTCTGTGATATCTAATGTGATCTGAGAATGTGCCAAAACGATCTGAACTGTGTCTGCAAATAGATAAAAGGCAATGTAACCCAAGAAGATAGACAAATAACAAATCCATTTTGCCCATTTCTTATTGGCCCAAGCGGCAAAATTACCCTTCTGGGTAAGTACATATACCAGAAAAATATTGAGTGCGCAAACATTCAACAGTGCATCTCCAAGACTAGCATAAAACCATTCAAACCTAAAGGTAGACCCTGCAAAAACGCCCAGTCTAAAATAAGCACTTGGAAATTCGGCAAGGAGCATCCCTCCCCTCATAAGGATGAAAATCACCATTAAAAATGCCGCTCCATAATTGAATCCTTTTTTGTTCATTATCCCTAGCGCCGAATAATAGATAGCTAAAAAAAGGCCACCAAAAAACAAGAGAATGGTCGTGAGAATGAGGTGATTGGCTTGAGGTGCATAATTAGATCGCCCTGTCCATTGTACATTAAATAAGGTCTTGCCTTTGTGCGTAATAGGTATGGATTCAGCACCATAACCAATTTCTATATTGTTGGGGATGATGATGGGATTGTATTCATCTGGAAAAGAACGAAGGGCTGAATCAAAAACCCTTCTAACAGGAACAAATGCAATAATTTTAAATGCTTCCTCTTCAGTAATTCTATCGTAAGTTTTAAAAAGATATTCTCCTTGATAGGTGGAGAGTAAAGGTTCAGATGGGGCAAGAATAAATGCTTCTAATGGAGGAATGAGTAAGTTATCCGTCCAACTGATCAGCTTACCTTTTTGATTATACACCAAGAAATCAATCCCTAATATGGGCTGAAAGAATGGGATTCTATCCTCCACCAGTTCATAGGCCATATCGAATCGTTGATAATGATCCGCAATTGTGACTTCTATCCGCTCTGCCTCAGTGGCAACATCTATTTTAGAAAACGCAACAAGGTATACCAATACTGCCAAAGCAACAATTGACAGGCCCAGACCAGAGAATATGTATTTTTTGCTATTGATAATTTTGGTATTAGAATCCGTTGATCAAAATACACAAAATTACGCTAACTGGAGTATTTGGAGTTGAATCTAATCCCGCCAAAAAGATGTAGGAATATGGCTCTCGAATACTTGAACATGGCTGGCCAAAGTAGCGCTACTGAACTGATCACCACTGTCATGTAAACCCATGTGTCTGGATTGTCAAAGAAATTGTAAAGTATAAATCCTGTAGCCAAGGTGATAGCCGCTGAGAAACCATAGCTGACAAACATAGCTCCAAAATAGAAGCCTGGTTCAGGTTCATAAGTCTGGTCACAGTTTGGGCATTTATCATGCATTTCCATGCTAAACCACTTCTTTGTCAAAGCGTATTTGAACATATTGCCTTCGCGGCAACGTGGGCATTTACAATTCAATAACGCCTCGCTTGAGCTTTTTTTTCGCATTTTTTTTGCTAGTTAAATACCAAAGTAGTCCAACAATAGGAATGATCAGGTAAGGCGTAAAGAACAAATACATGATCCCAAAGTTCAAGCCCTCAGCCAAACTCAACTCACCATGACTGACATTGTTTACAATGGTGGTCTTGCACATAGCACATTGAGCCCAAGCCTGAGCGCTTAATGCCACCAGTAAACCAATAGTAAATAAGACTCTTTTCATTTAATTCAATTATCTCACAAAGATGTTTACGAGAATTATTGAGGGTAGTATGGGCTTGCCAGAAAATAAACCAGCACACCTGTCACTGACACAAACATCCAAATAGGCCAAGTGTATTTTACTGTCTTTTTGTGCTTTTCAATTTCGCCAGCTATGGCAAAGTAAAAAGCAAAAAGCACAAATGGAATAACCACAAAAGACATTCCGATATGCGTTAATAAAACAGTCAGATAAAAGTATCTGAGATTACCAATGCGTATCTCCTCTCCATGCTCCAGAATCCCATTTAGATTAGCATCACCAAAAATAGCTGATGGGCTGGTAGAGTGATACAATGAATAAGCCAGCACGAAGATAATGCCCAGAGTCAGCGCGAATGACATAAAAAATTTGTGCCATAGGATCTCTCCTTGTCTTGCATATCTTTTTCCCATCAATAAGAAAATAGCTGTCATGGAATTAACCAAAGCATTGAATGCTGGAATATCCTTGAGCCAGATATAGTCGGCTGATATTTTATACGGGGAGAATAGAAACACGCCTATCAACCCTGGTACTGCCACAGACAGCAGAATGATCACAATCAATGCTACTTTACTATCTTTCATTTTTGTAGTTTTTGTATTTTAATCACTTAGTAGAATAAATAATTCTGTATTCAATCGGTCAATTTCTTTTAGAATCATGGGATCGTAATACCCTCTTATTTGTCGATTTTGATCAACTAATACCAAGCCACTATCCGCCTTCATTTGAGAATTCAAATCCAACTGCAATATACATCTTCCCAATTTCATCAAATTGCTATCAGGCAGATTAAATCTCTTCCATGCATCGTATCTTGATGGTGTAAATAGGGTGTCCCTTTGTGCTCTTATTGAAACCAATGTAATATCCTTCCTGCCCTTATACTTTTCCAGAAAAGTGTACATGTTATTTCTGAGCTTATCAGAATCAGAGTTTCCTAACTCATATACTGTTATTCCCCTAGGGGATACTTTCTCACCCACAAGCACATTTAGTGCTGCTTCGTTTAGTTGATAAGGTTGTCCTGAAACAGAGGACTCACACCCCTCTAATGGCGTTACTATTCCCGATTGAAAATAGATGGGTATAGCAAATTGATTTTTTCCAAACCCTTGTAGAAACAGGTATAAAAGAACTGGCAGTATCAGTATCAGAAATAGAAATATAGACTTGGTCTTCTTCATTTTAGCAAAAAAAAATGCCGTCTTTCAACGGCATTTTCATTCAATTTCTTGATTCTTATCCTCCGTAGATAGCCGTGAAAATCGCGTCACCTTGAATCAACAGCGCCCCAATCAACCAAAGCACAAATGCCAGCGGTCCAACGATACTCCATTTTAACCCTTTAGTCTCATGACCAAGGTGCATAAACTCAGACATGATGAAGTACGCTTTCACAATTGTCATTACGATAAATATGATCGTTTTGATCGGACTTGCATCCAAAGTAAAGGCTATTGCAAACTCTCCTGCTGTGATCAAAAACAGATACAGCGTTACCATCCATATATGCTTGATCTTTGCTTTGTCTACAGGTATGACCACCTGCTCTTTATTTTCTATTTCCATCTTATGAAATGTTTTTAAAACTTAAATGAGGTAGAAGAAGGTGAATACGAATACCCAAACTAAATCTACAAAGTGCCAGTATAGTCCTACTTTCTCTACCATTTCGTAATGCCCTCTTTTCTCCAATTTGCCTACTACCGTTTGGTAGAAGATAATGAAGTTGATCACGACTCCACTGAATACGTGAAATCCGTGGAATCCAGTAATGAAGAAGAACAACGCAGCAAAGTTTGGCGGGCCATATTGGTTCATGGAAAGGTTAGCGCCGTAAAAAATAGACCCATCTAACAAGCTTCCTCCATTATCAGTACCTACGATAAAGTGAGTCCATTCCCAAGCCTGACAGCCTAAGAAAGTCAATCCACCTACAATGGTCCAAAGCATCCACTTCTCCACTGCCTTTCTATCATTTCTCTGCCCAGCCTCTACAGCCAATACCATTGTTACCGAGCTCATAATGAGGATGAAAGTCATCAGGCCTACAAAAACCAAAGGCCAATGTACACCGTGCATCAATGGAAAACCATTGAACACCATATCTGGAACTGGCCAATATGCTTGAGAGAATGTGAAGTTGGCTAAATCGCCTTCAAATGCAGGGTGACTATATCTAATCAATCCATACGCCACCAACAAAGAGGAGAACGTAAATGCATCGGAAAGCAGGAAAAACCACATCATGAGTTTTCCATAACTGGCCTTCATAGGTGGTGTACCACCCTGCCACAATTTCTCGTTATTTTCTTCTACTACAACTGCTGAACCAGCCATGATCTGAAATTTTAATTTTAATGATTAAGTGTCAAAAATAAGTATAAATACAACCAAAGTCCACCCAAAAAATGCCAATATGTGGCACACATTTCTAGCTGATCTAAACTTTTGGAATGTACCTTATACTTGAAAGCGGCAACAGCCACTACTGCAATAAATATCAACGCACTAATGAGGTGAAATCCATGTACTCCCGTGAGTACATACAAGAAAGATCCTGCAGGATTTCCCACAAAATATACCCCCTGCTCCACCAAGGCTTGCCAGCCCAAATATTGTCCTATTAAGAACCCAATGCCACTGACTGCTGTCAGTAATAGCATGATTCTCATTTTTACTATTTCATCTTTTTTAGCAAAGTAATAGGCCAATTGCATCACGACGCTACTGGCGACAATAATAATGCTTGTCATGTCGAATACCATTGGCAATTCGAAATCCAACCAAACACCATCTGATTGCTTGACTACGTACGCACTGGTTAATGCTGCAAAAAGCATGACTACGGATACCATAAAAAGCCAAAGTGCAAACTTCTTTGGATGCATTCTGAACTGAGTACCTTTATCTTTTTTAAGTGACATTGCTGCGTTCATATCAAATTTTATCTAACATATATGCGATCTGTACGATTGGCAGGTACAGAAAAGAACCAAACATTATTTTCAATGCGGCTTTATCAGAATTGTCTCTCATCAAACTAAAAGTTTGTGCCAAAAAACCGCAGCCACAGATTGTCACAACTACAGCCGAATTCAGCCCAGTAACTCCGAAATAAGTTGGAAGTAGTCCTAGCGGCAAGAGAAACAAAGTGTAGATCATAATATTGATTGCTGTATTTAAGTCCTTTCTACCATTATTAGGCAAAAGCTTAAATCCTGCTTTCTTATAGTCCTCATCTCCTACCCAGGCAATTGCCCAGAAGTGTGGAAACTGCCAAATGAATTGTATTCCAAAAATAATCAATGCTTCAAATGAAATGACGCCAGTGGCGGCTACCCATCCCAATAATGGCGGTAAAGCCCCAGGAATCGCTCCAATAAATACAGCTATGGGGCCTACCCTTTTCATTGGGGTATAGACGAAACTGTATAGGATCAATGAAACAAATGACAATACTACAGTGAGTGGATTAGTAGACAAATACAATATGTATAATCCTACAATCGCCACGAGTGCGCTGAAAATAGCTGCGTCTTGTTTTGATATTTTGCCAGTGGGCAGTGGTCTATTCTTGGTACGCTTCATGAGCGCATCATATTCTATTTCAATAATTTGATTGATGGTAACTGAGGCACCTGACACCAGCATTCCACCAAAAGAAAGCAATAGAAGGTTTGCCCAATTCAGCTGTCCATTAGATGCCAATATGTATCCAAACCCAGACGAAAAGGCCACCAAGAATGAAAGTCTTGGTTTCAATAATTCTATATAGGCGCCAATTTTAGCTCCTGTGGTTAATGTCCCCACCATATGATTTTCTACCTTACCCATTAGTCAACTGATGAGCTGAAACTTCCTTTTCCTTTATAATCAAATACAAGAAATATTGTATTCCGAATATCATTAATGCCAACAGCAGATGAATAGGCTGCAATACATACGGCAGTGCAAAATTAGCCAATACTGCCCCAGTTAATATTTCTGCTACAACCAGAACTAAAAGACCCCAAACTAAATATTTAGAGGTCTTAAACTCCGCAATACTTTTTGTCAAGCGATAAATCAAATACGCGTGAAGCACCAATAGGATCAATGAATAGGATCTGTGCATATAGAAAATAATACCCAAATTCTCTATCCAACTGAATCGTTGATTTTCTCCCAATGAAAGGGCCAAAGAGTCTATGGCTTCACGTACTTGTGTTCCCATCAGGATTTGTGCAAAAAACAGCACCATGCAGATTACCAATAAGCGACGCACTTTATATGGTTTATACGACATCAGACCTTCTATTCTTTCCTTGGTAGTAATCACTCTCACTTTCAGTAGTAGTGCTATTAAGCCTATCGCCAATATCATGTGGAATGTAATCATACCAGGCAGTAAGTTGGTAGATACAACCAATGAACCAATCCAGCCCTGAAAAATAACCAACAGCAAAGCCGCAACCGAAAGGAAGAAGACTCGCTTTTTCGTATGTATATAGCTGTATGACAATACTGTACAAATAATGATTAAAAATCCTACCGCTACGCCTACTAGGCGATTCACGTACTCTGTCCAGGTTCTGGCAAAATTGAAACCATGCGTTTCTTCTACATTTTTGCCTTTCCTTATATCATTGGCCAAACCAGGGAAACCCATACTCCTCACCAAACCTGCCAATCTTTCGTTCTTTTGCATTCGCTTTTCAGCGTAACGTTCTTTGTAATCTTCTGGCAACTCACTTTCCGTAGTTGGAGGAATGTAAGAACCAAAGCATTTGGGCCAGTCAGGGCATCCCATTCCAGACCCTGTACTACGAACAATGCCGCCTACTAATATTAAGAAGTAAACGGCAATGATCGTTAGGGTATTAAATTTTATAAATAAACCTGTCTTAGGCTCTTTAGTCATTTTCTTTTTCCTCAATCTACCTTCTCCTCTTTTGCTTCTTCAGCTTCATGAGGCAGATTAGATTCAGGTGTTTGCGACAACGGCACAGTCTGAGGGATGAAGTCACCTTCAGCACCAGGCTTACTGTAGTCGTAAGGCCATCTATATACTTTAGGTATATCTCCTGGCCAGTTACCATGTCCAGGCTCTCTTGGGGTAGTCCATTCCAAAGTGTTTGAATCCCACGGGTTCAATGATGCTTTCTTACCTCTCCACATAGAGTAGAAGAAGTTGAAAACGAATATGAACTGTGCTCCAAAAGTAATAATAGCAGCTACGGTTACAAACATATTCAAATCACCAAATGAGCTAAATGCGTCAAAATTAGTAAATGAATAATATCTCCTTGGGAATCCTGCAATACCTATATAGTGCATAGGGAAGAAAACCATATAAACGCCTACAAAAGTCAACCAGAAGTGAACATATCCTAATTTCTCATCTAGCATTCTACCGAACATTTTAGGGTACCAGTGATAGATACCTGCTACCATACCAAAGAACGCCGAACTACCCATAACCAAGTGGAAGTGAGCTACAACGAAGTACGTATCGTGCAAGAAGATATCCAGTGCAGAGTTACCTAGGAAGATACCTGTTACCCCACCAGAGATAAACAAGGACACCAAACCAATAGAGAACATCATCGCTGTTGTGAATCGGATGTTACCTTTCCACAAAGTTGTGATGTAGTTGAATGCTTTAATTGCAGACGGAACTGCAATAACTAAAGTCAAGACCATGAAAATAGAACCTAAGAAAGGGCTCATACCTGTTACGAACATGTGGTGCGCCCATACGACGAAGGACAACACGCCAATTCCCATCATTGATCCAATCATCGCTTTATAACCAAAAATTGGCTTACGTGAATTGGTTGAAATTATTTCTGACGTGATCCCTAAGGCTGGCAGAATGATAATATATACTTCTGGGTGACCAAGGAACCAGAACAAATGCTGGAATAAAATCGGGCTACCACCTGTATTTGGCAGAGCCTCACCACCTATATAAATATCAGACAAGTAGAAACTTGTGCCAAATGATCTATCAAAAACCAATAGTAATGCAGCTGCTACCAATACCGGGAATGACAACAATCCCAAAATAGCAGTCAAGAAGAACGCCCAAATGGTCAATGGCATTCTAGTGAATGACATGCCTTCTGTTCTCAAGTTGATGATGGTCGTGATATAATTGATACCACCTAATAGTGTAGACGCGATAAAGAATACCATTGATACCAACCAAAGTGTCATTCCTAATCCTGATCCACCAATCGCTTGAGGCAACGCACTCAAAGGAGGGTAAATCGTCCATCCACCAGCAGCAGGGCCTGTCGAGATGAATAAAGAAATAAACATGATGGTGCTTGAAAGGAAAAAGAACCAATAAGACAACATGTTCATAAATCCAGACGCCATATCTCGTGCTCCAATTTGGAGTGGAATCAAGAAATTACTGAATGTTCCGCTCAGTCCTGCCGTCAATACAAAGAATACCATGATCGTACCATGCATCGTCACGAGCGCCAGATAAAATTCCGTGTCTAGTTGACCCGCTTCAGTAATCCAATTGCCCAATAATGGCCTTAACCATTCTAGCTCAATCCCTGGAAAACCTAATTGTAATCTAAAGATGATAGAAAGTCCACCACCAATAATTGCCCATAAGATTCCCGTGATTAGAAACTGCTTTCCTATCACTTTGTGGTCTTGTGAGAAAATATAATTTGTTACAAAATTGCCATGATGCTCATGATCGTGATCATCGTGACCTGCATTATGTTCGTCTAATTGTACTTCAGTAACTGCCATGATTTCTTATAATTATAATGAAGTATTCACTTCCTCACCACTTACATTTTCTTCTACAGCCACTTGAACAGGGCTGGTTGATTCTATATTCACCAAATAATCAGGATTTTTAGACAACCATGATTTTTGTTCTGCTTTCCACTTTTCGTAATCCTCCTTTTCATCAACAACGACAATTGCTCTCATTGAGAAGTGAGCCTTTCCACAAATTTTGTTACAAACCAGTTCGTATTGGAAATCTGGATTTCCAGTTTCTAAAGCCATGTCAGCAGTAGATTTAGTAGGTACAAACCAAAATTGCGTTGGCATACCAGGTACGGCATTCATTTGCAATCTGAAATGAGGCATATACACTGAATGTATTACGTCTCTTGCTCTAATTTTCAACAATACTGGCTCACCTTTTGGGATATGAATTTCTCTAGGAATAAAGTCATCCTTAGCATTTGGATTAGAAAAATCAACACCTAATCTATTGTCGGAGTCGATCAGTTTATAATCGAATGGCCCGAGTTTGCCATCGGGTCCTGGATATCTAGAAGCCCATGCATATTGATAGCCAAAGATCTCTACTACCTCAGCATTGGCTGGTGCAGTATCTGTAATCTTTACCCAAGCTTTCCACCCAGAGAATACCAACAAGGCCAATACAATTGCTGGAATAAATGTCCAGATCATCTCCAAGGTATTGTTATGTGGGTAGAAATGTGCCTTCTGCCCTTCTTTATGTCTGTATTTCCAAGCGAAATAGAACAAAGCAGCATTCGTCAGAATGAAAACTGCTGTAGTGATCGCTGTAGTAATCCAAAATAAGTTAAATGTGATTTTACCGTGCTCAGAAGCTACAGGCACAGTATATCGATCAAATTCAGTATAAGAATAGACGAAGAACAACACAGTACCCAAGATCAAGAACACCATGAATAAAGCACCGTTCACTTTATTGCTGGTACCCATCGGGTCACCTTCTTTTCCTCTTACGACTTGCACCAAGGTATGTGCTCTGAAGATAGTGACCAAGATGGCGACTATCAATACCACGGCTAACAAGATTACAATATTCATCATGTCTTTAAATGTCTATTTTGTAATTAATTTCTTAAATATGATGATGCAATGTTTCTTCCATCATTGGGTGATTCTTAGCTACTAGCGGATGCTTAGCCAAAGAATGCAAGACCGTGTAAACGAAAGCCGATGCATATACCATGATCAATCCTATTTCCAATAATCCAAATCCACCATTTTCTTTCAACGTGCCTGGGGTCACCATCAAGTAGAAATCAATCCAGTGTCCAAACAAAATAATTGGTGGGACTACTTTCAAGAATCTTGTGTGTCTTTTTGCCTCTCTTGGCAACAACAATAAGAATGGCAAGAAGAAGTTTAAAATCAAGTTCAAGAAGAAGTAAACTGAGTATTGGTCACTCTTCCATCTCTCTACAAAGTAGATGGTTTCCTCTGGGATGTTGGCATAATAAATCAAAAGGAACTGAGAGAACCAGATATAAGTCCAGAAGATACTAAAGCCCCAAATGAATTTTCCAATATCGTGTAAGTGATTAGCGTTTACAATTTTCAAGTAGCCTTTGTCTTTCAATAATACAGCTATGAAAGCGATTAAGGCCAAACCTGATACCCACCAGCTAGCAAAGACATACCAACCAAACATAGTACTAAACCAGTGAGGATCGATCGACATGACCCAATCCCAAGCGGCAATACTTGAAGAGTATCCAAAGAATACCAAAAAGATAGCTGACAGGGTCACATTCTTTTTCCAGCTCGTCACTCCGCCCTCAATGTCTTCAGTAAGCATCTGCTTTCTGATCAATCTGAAAAGGATGTACCAAACTGCAAAAAAGCCTACCATTCTAGCCATGTAAAAACCGAAGTTCAGGTAGCCTTTCTTGTTGTATAAAATCTCGTCAAATCTCTCGTCTGCTTTGTCGTATAGATATTCATGTGTCCAGTGGAACAAGTCATGATTGGCAATCAAGAAAACGATGATCATTAAACCAGCACCAATTGGTAGCCAGCTAGCCATAGCCATTGGGATTCTTTTTAATCCCACAGACCAACCTGCCTGTGCTACATATTGAATAGCTATGAAGAAGATACCAATTAAAGAAAGTCCTGTAAAGAACAAGTTATTGATCCAAAGATTGGCATACAGACGCTTTGTCCAGTGGAAACCGTGATGGCCTGCGTCTACAGCAGCTTCAGCTCCATGTGCATCATGGTGACCGCCCATGTTCATCATCACTACGCCGATAGCAGCCAATACAAGTCCAACCACAAATGTGATCAAGATGTTCTTTTTGGCTCCTGCTGAGAATATATATTTTTCGTCGCTCATAATAAGATCTCCTTAAGAATTATTGGTTTTGAAGGGTTTGAACAAATCGAACTATTTTCCAACGATCGTTTACGCTCACTTGTGAAGCGTGTGATCCCATTCTTCCTTTACCCATGGTAATGACGTGGAATATGTGGCCTTCTGGCTTGTCTTTTACTGCTCTTGAATTGTATGGAGTAACTCCTTTAAATACTTTTCCAACCAATCCGTCGCCTAATCCTTGGTCTCCATGACAATGCAAACAGTACCTACCAAAAAGTACTTTTCCTTCAGCTACCACTGCTGCCGAAGAATCCAATGGATTTTTCAATGTTCTGGCTGCAAGCGCCAGTGAATCTTTAGGGATTCTATAAGGCAAGGCCTCACCTCTTCTTACAGTATTCGGCACTGATTCCCTCATGTTCATTTCATTCGGGTTGTTAGGATTCGATGTATAGAATTCAGCATCGCCACCTTCCTGAGAAGTCAACCAACGTCCTGATTCTTTATCTGTAATTTGAGAAAGTCCTTCGTAAGGTACTGAGTGATACATTTGAGGAGCGTATTCCACTCCGGTATCATTGCCTCTGGAAGCGCAAGATGCCACAACAAATCCTGCTGCAACTATGACGATCCCGTTGATGTATTTATTAAAATTCATTTTAATATTTTTTCCTAATTAGAATCCTAAGATTTTAGTCGAACTGCTTGTTATTCACTTCCTGAGCACCTGCATCTGCCAAAGCTTTTTTGATATCTGCTTCACTCATTTTATTCTTATCTAGATCAACAGCCACTATGTGCTTGTCGTCAGTAATTCTTAAATCAAATATTCTTGGTTTCGCCCATGGCTTGAGGTCACTCACTACAAAGAAAGTACCTACCATTCCAAAAGCACCCAATAAAACAGTTAATTCGAAAGTTACAGGAATGAAAGTTGGGAATGGCAAGAAATCCTTACCACCTACAATCATTGGCCAATCCACGGTCATCATGCCGATCTGCATGGTCAACGCCAAAGTAGTGCCTAACAAACCAAACATAAACGCCGCGATAGACAAGCGTGAGCCCTTATACCCTAATACATCATCAATACCATGCACAGGAAATGGAGAGAACACTTCGTGAATCTTTACACCGCCTTGACGAATTTGAGCGATTGCTTTTAGCAATACATCCTCATCGTCGAATACGCCTAAAACAAAGTTTTTATTACCGTCGCTCATCTTATTTCTTTTTTTCTCCGGTTGCTTTAATAATACTTTTTACCTCGGCCATGTTGATCACTGGGAAGAATTTCGCGAAAGCGAAAAAACAAGTGAAAAACAATCCGAATGTAAAGATGTACACCCCTATGTCCACCCAAGTAGGGTAGAACATCGCCCAACTTGAAGGCAAGAAGTCTCTGTGTAGGGAAGTTACAATAATTACAAATCGCTCGAACCACATACCTATATTCACAATGATTGAGATTACGAAAGTGGCTGCGATACTTGTTCTAATTTTCTTGAACCAGAATAACTGGGGAGAGATCACATTACAAGTCATCATCGAAGCATAAGCCCACCAGTATGGTCCAAGTGCTCTGTTGAAGAAAGCGTATTGCTCACCTTCAACACCTGAATACCAGGCGATGAAAAGCTCTGTGATATAAGCTACACCTACGATTGATCCAGTCACCATGATAATGATGTTCATCAAGGAGATGTGCTCGATAGTGATATAATCTTGTAGTTTGTAAACGTGTCTGGTGACTATCATTAAAGTCAATACCATCGCAAATCCTGAGAAGATCGCACCTGCCACAAAGTAGGGAGGGAAGATTGTCGTATGCCATCCAGGGATTACTGAAGTAGCAAAGTCAAAGGATACAATGGTGTGTACTGAGAGTACCAGTGGTGTAGCCAATCCAGCCAACACTAAGGCAACCGTCTCGTATCGAGACCAGGTTTTGGCTGCTCCATCCCATCCAAGAGAAAGTGCGCCGTATATTTTTTTGCTGATGCCAGTTGCCCTGTCTCTAATGGTAGCAAAATCAGGAACGAGTCCAATGTACCAGAAAACAAGTGAAACTGAGAAGTAAGTCGAAATCGCAAATACGTCCCAAAGTAGCGGGGAGTTGAAGTTTACCCAAAGCGAACCGTAAGTGTTCGGTAGTGGCAAAGCCCAAATCGCTCCAATCCATGGACGACCCATGTGTAGCAATGGGAATTGTAACGCACAAATCACAGCAAAGATGGTCATCGCTTCAGCAGCACGGTTGATCGACATTCTCCATCGCTGTCTAAACAGCAATAGGATCGCCGAGATCAATGTACCAGCATGACCTATACCTACCCACCATACAAAGTTGGTAATATCCCAAGCCCAACCTACGGTTTTGTTTAGACCCCAGCTTCCGATGCCTTCCCAAACTAAAGTAAAGACACAAAAGGCGCCATAGCCTAAGAGCGCCAATGATACCGCCATAGCGGCATACCAAGACTTGGCAGGTGCCTGCTCTACTCTTATACAAATGTCCTCAGTGACGTCGTGTACCGTTTTGCCCCCTGTGACGAGAGGTTTACGAACTACTGCTTCTGCGTGCATATTGATGTTAATTTATAAATTAAGCGTTAGCTTCTTTTCCTTCTTTATTTCTAATCTTAGTGAAGTACCATACATTAGGCTTCACAGCAAGCTCTTCCAACACGTGGTAAGCTCTTTCTTCTTTCACTTCTGGTCCGTTTTCTCCGTTTTCTAATTTCAACATTTGTGAAATTCTAGATTTAGGATCTTTCAAGTCACCGAATACGATGGCTTCTGACGGACAAGCTGAAGCACAAGCTGAAGTAATCTCACCATCTACTGGTCTTCTTCCTTCTTTCTTAGCTTCTAGTTTACCATACTGGATTCTCTGAACACAGAATGAACATTTTTCCATTACCCCTCTAGATCGAACAGTTACGTCTGGGTTCAATACCATTTTACCCAAGTCGTTGTTCATAGAAGTATTTTCAGGGAACTGATCGTTGTCGTGATACTTGAACCAGTTGAATCTTCTTACTTTATATGGACAGTTGTTTGCACAATATCTTGTACCGATACATCTGTTGTAAGCCATTTGGTTCAACCCTTCCGTAGAGTGGTTGGTAGCAGCCACAGGACAAACTGTCTCACATGGCGCATTGTTACACTGCTGACACATCATTGGTTGGAATACCACCTCCGGGTTTTGAGAAATCAATTCGCCTTGCTTGAATTCGCTAAGTCCTTTTTCTTTCTCAGTCATTTCTGACTCAGTAGGATTACTATAATATCTATCGATTCTCAGCCAAGTCATTTCTCTTCGGTTGAGGACTTCTTCTTTTCCTACTACAGGTACGTTGTTTTCTGCCTGACAAGAAACGGTACATGCACCACATCCAGTACAAGAGTTCAAGTCGATCGTCATACCCCAGTGGTGGTTTGGATACTCATGTCCAGACCAAAGAGATACGTTACCTGGTTTAGTTTTTCCGCTGTAAGTAGTGATCATTGGGAAATCTCTACCTGCACTTGGATCTTTTTGATATTTTGAAAGAATAGACTCTTGGATCACATTTTCTCTGCCCATGTAAGTATGGTGAGTTTGTGTCTGAGCTACTCTATATTCTTCTCCGCTTACTGCTACAGAAACTCCTGAAGTCACTGCTTTGCTCTGCGCTCCAGTTTTGTAGTCCATCAATGGGTAAGCATTTACGCCCACTCCGTTGGCTACTTTACCTGCGCTGGTTCTTCCGTATCCTACTGCTAATCCTACCGTTCCGTTCGCTTGTCCAGGTTGAACCATGGCAGGAACTTTTAGGGTTTGATTTCCTACTGTCAACGTAACCAACTGAGTGGTCATGTCTCCTAATTTCAACCCTAGCTCTTCAGCCATTTTTGGCGAAATAGTCAAGTAGTTGTCCCAAACTGCTTTAGTGATCGGGTCAGGCATTTCTTGCAACCATGGGTTGTTGGCCTGAGATCCATTACCAACTGCTGATTTTTCGTACATCACTAACTCAACGCCTGAGGCAGTTGACTTGATTCCTGCTCCAGCAGCTGCAACATCTCCTGCGAAAGTAACAGCCTCAGCCGTAACAGCAGTTTCTAAGATACCAGCCTGAACTGTCGCATCCCAATACGTTTGCTTGTCGCCTGTAGCATTGGCCGTCCATCTCGCTTTCACGAAGTCAAAGTAAGATTCATTGCTACCAGACCATACCAAGAAAGACTGTCCTGCTTGACGCGTATTGAACAAGTTAGAAATGGTAGGCTGAGATAAACTGAATTTGCCAGTGACTGGCTCAAAATCATTCCAAGACTCCAAGAAGTGATTATCTGGAGCAATGGCGCTAGTCAAGCTAGCCGTTTCATCTTTTCTATCTGATGTAGAAAGAGAGAATTTAGCTTTTTTCAAACCAGTAGCAATCTGAGCACCCAAAGCGTGATCATAAACTGGGTTGCTATTAAAAAACAAAACTCCATCAATGTTACCTGCATTCAGGTCTTTGATGAAGTTTACCATTGCTTTGTCGTCTCCTTTTCTGGTATTGACTGCAGATGCCAAATCAATTGTAGCTCCGTAGCAACCTAATAAGTTGTTGATCGCATTGACAAGGACTTGAACGTTTTCGTCATTTGATCCTGAAACTACTAGTGACTTCGACTTGCTCGACCAAAGGTCGTTAGCTGCTTTTGTCAATACCGCTGAGTCAGCCACTTTAGGAGCTGATACTGCAGGAGCGCCAGCTTTAGCAGCTAGCATGTTATATAAGTTAGCAACGTAAGCACCTTGCTGAGAAGGCTTGATTGCATTTCTATAATCTGCGTTAGAACCAGTCAATGAAAGATTAGACTCAAAAGAGTACAATCTCGACATGGTTTTCTTTTTATCATTCAATCTTCTGGTTTGCGCAAACTGCTTACTATGAAGTGTGTGGTTCAACCAGTTGCCTAGAAAGTCAGCATCGAAAGACACGATGGTGTCCGCTTTGCTGAAGTCATAAGAAGGAATAGCTCTTTTACCAAAGGATTTTTCATTGGCAGCCAATGCACCACTGAAAGACACCTGATCGTATTGGATATGCTCAAGACCTGCATACTTAGCTTTCAATGCGTCAATAGCAGCTAAAGTAGATGGACTGAAAACAGAAGCACTTACTAAAGCAATCCTATTGGCTCCAGCCAATTGCTTAGCTACTTCTGTGTCTAGGTCATCCCATGAAACAGATTTGCCTGCCAATTCAGGGCCTTGTAATCTTTCTTTGTCGTAAAGTGAAAGAACAGAAGCCTGAGCTTGAGAAGAAGTACCTCCACCACTCACAGTAGATAGTTTATTTCCGTCGATTTTGATCGGACGACCTTCTCTTGTCTTTACTACTACTGAACAGTATTCGTTACCATTCACATAAGACGAAGCATAATAATTTGGAACACCTGGATCTACATCCACTGGCTTGTTCAAATAAGGAATAGCTTTTCTGACAGGGGTTTCACAAGCGGCCAGTGAAGCTGCTGCTACACCAAATCCCATCAATTTCAAGAAGTCCCTTCTGCTGGCGCCGATTCCTTCAGACTCACCACTGATTGGCAAGTACTCTGGAAACTCTTTGTCAGCATGCTTTTCGAATTCAGGGTTTTTGGTCAATTCCTCTAACCCTTTCCAATATTGCTTTTTGGTCTCTTTCATGTGTTCTTACTTGACTTTATTAGTCGTATGAAGTGATACCCACTTCAATAAAAGTGTCTTAATATTCTTTATATAATTAATAGTGACATTTAGAGCACTCAAGCCCGCCTATGTCTTCTACCTTCATTGACTCCTTGCTATGCTCTGCATGCTTGGCTACCAACTTATTATAATAATCGTTTCCTTTTGTATTCACATCTGTCTCTCTGTGACAGTTGATACACCAGCCCATGGTCAATGGAGCATACTGTGAAACTTTGTCCATTTCTTCGATAGGGCCATGGCAGGTCTGACATTCAATCTCTCCTACCTTTACGTGTTGTGAGTGATTGAAATATGCCAAGTCAGGTAAGTTATGAATTCTCACCCACTCGATTGGCTCATTGTTTTCTATGGCTGCATAGATCTTTTGGATCTCAGGAGATTCAGTTTTGATCGATGAGTGGCAGTTCATACAAATGTTGGGAGAAGGAATGTTCGCATTCTTACTCTTTCTCACCCCAGTGTGACAGTAGTTACAGTCAATCTTATAATCTCCTGCGTGAATCTTATGCGAAAACGCTATGGGCTGATCTGGCTGATAACCTTGCTGTACACCTATTGTAAAGATGCCATCAATAGCAGACTTCATAATGATTGCAGTAAATACAAATGCCGCCAAGCCTAGAAAAGCGTTACTCTTCACTAATGCACCAACATCGAACGTTTGCTCAGCGATTTCCCGATCTTCCTCAGACAAGTCATCTTTCTGAGACAAGTATTTCTTTAGCATGGTAATGATCATGCCAAGCACTGCTAGTATCAGAACTAGAACGACTAGTAAAACGATCATCACAATATTCACAAATTGTGATGGTTCTTGAGAAGCCACTTCATCGCCACCTGTGGTGGTAGTTTCTTCAGTAGCCACTACAATCTCTTTCGCGGACTCAGCCTTAAGGTATCCTACAATAGAAGCAATCTCTGCATCTTCGAAATCGAAGGCAGTCATTTCTGTCTTGTTGTATTCATTGTAAAGGTTTACAGCATAATCGTCTCCACTCTGAATGACCTTCTGAGAGTTTTTAACAAATGCTTGAATCCAAGCTAAATTTCTTCTCTTATGTACATCTCTCAGTGCAGGTCCAATCACCTTATCATTCACTGCATGACAAACTGTACAATTAGCTTTGAATAACTTTTCTCCTGCTGAAATGGTCGCCTCGTCTGTAGGAATGCCATCATCCTGTGCTACAGCCGTATTTTGAGTGAACAAAACTGAAAAAATCAAGGAGAGGAATAGAACGGTTTTAGTGCTTAAAAATCCCGCTCTTGAGTGTAAACTATATTTTTTTGACATCAGTTTTAGCTTTCCTTTTTGTAAAGTGGTGCAAATGTAACATCGGGCTCTTGTATTTCAAAAACATAATAATACCTTCTACGTAGTGATAGCTCTACCTCCCTGTTAAGGGTATGTTATGTCACTGTTTATCAATATCTTATGATTAATATTTTAGCTGAAAATCACGCTATTTAGAATTGATATAAATAAATCATTTTGCTGCCAATATAATAAATCACCACACCTATATATATAGGTATAACTACTGGTTTCCTAATCTTCATTTTTTTGGATAAAAAAAACATATACATAATATTCTTATGTATATTTGTCCTATGTATTCAAAAGAATTGCTCAAAGGAACATTAAAAACCATTGTACTTAAGCTATTATCAGCTAATGGTGAAATGTATGGCTATGAAATCACTCAAAAAGTGAAGGTTTTAACCAATGAAAAAATCCAACTGACTGAGGGGGCGCTGTATCCCACATTGCACAAACTAGAAGCTGATGGTTTGGTAACCACTCAAGTGGAAAACATCAATGGTAGAAAAAGAAAGTATTATCAGGTAACTGCCGCTGGCAATACAGAGGCGACAGAGCGCTCTAATGAGTTCACAGAATTTGTTCAAACCATGCTCATTCTACTCAATCCACAATTAACTAAATAAGCACTAATATGAAGGCTATTAAATCACTGACAAAAACTCAGTACCTATACATTACCAACGATCTAAAAGCAAAGGGGCTTTCCAAGGGTTTTCGGACGGAATTACTTGATCATATATGCTGCATGGTTGAACTTGAGCTTTCTGATGGGAAAGAATTTTCAGTTGCCTATGCAGATGTATTAGATGCGTTTGGCAATGAAGGTTTTGAAGAATTGAGGCAAACCTCTCCAGTTATAAAAAAACAACGTAGAAATACCATCAGTCAACTATTAGCCTCTGGCATAGCTGCTTCCATTTTTATGCTGGTGTTTGGTGCGGATGCGCAAGAACCTCCCACTATCTCACCATTGGATCACTACAAACGAATTACTTCAAATTTTGGTCAGCGCTACAATCCATTGAAGAAGAAAAAGGATTTTCACAATGGCGTAGATTTTTCTGCCGAAATTGGAACACCCGTGCAGTCAACAGCAACAGGCACAGTCCTCTCAGTTCAAGAGAAATTGAGCGGTTATGGTTATAAAATAGAAATAGAGCATAGTGAGGGGTTTGTAACCAGATACGCCCACTTATCTGAAATCAGTGTAAAAGAAGGAGAACTTGTCACGTTAGGGCAGGTCATTGGTCTCTCAGGTAATACAGGATTATCAACAGCGCCACACCTTCATTATGAGGTAATCAAAGATGGTAACCCTCAAGATCCTTTAAATTATTTTACAGTACAAGAGGAGCACATGGAGGATAAGGTTATTATGGACAATCGAAATGATTAATTCCGACTTTTAGCCTTTCCAAAGCTTTGGAAAGGCTAAATACTCATCTTTACAGCCCCCCCTCATCCATCTTAATCTTCATCAAAACTGAAAATGCATCGTTGATGTTTTTCTGTTCCACGACAATCGAAAACTCGTTGGAGGTAGAGATCACTTCAATAACCGTAATTCCATACCAGGCAATCATTTTAAAGATGTAATAGTATAGACCATAGGCCCTTACATTGGATGCTTTGAGCATAACGGTCGCAGAACTCAATTGGCTATTGCCCGTGACATAGGTTTCCTTCTCAAATATTCTTTTGACACGACCCACAATATTTTCGCTAACAATCAAAGTACGTTCGTACATGCCTTGTGTAAACGAACAATAAGTATCTGGCAGACTCTGCACTTCATGCAGTAATCGGGTTTGATTCTCTGTAAGTGTGGGTGAATTGGCATAAGTGAAGGTAGATAAGCCTGATCTTACAAAAATATCCCCAATATGCTCACGGAAATTCTTTGGGTTCAGATTGAGTGCATTTACACCCATGGTAGAACGGCGCTTCAGGGCCATTAATATAGACGCTTCTGTGGCATCCTTCATCAAAACCTTTGACACGTATGGCTGTAGCAGCCGTGCCAGTGACGAATAATTGATCAAATTGGCAGTCATGGCCTCTTCAATAAATGGCATTTTACGTATACCCTCTTCTACGATATCAGATATCTTCTTCATGTCGTTAAATATTTAACA
Organism: Reichenbachiella faecimaris; assembly: GCF_900176375.1. GTDB lineage: Bacteria > Bacteroidota > Bacteroidia > Cytophagales > Cyclobacteriaceae > Reichenbachiella > Reichenbachiella faecimaris. The sequence continues at coordinate 1,773,395 of NZ_FWYF01000001.1, forward strand.
AAGTGCAAATATTATGAATAATTCTAACATTAATTTCACACGGGCCTATTTAAAAAATACTTTTGAATTCTGAATTTAAAATTGAAACCTAAGATGTCGGTACGAACACCCTTTTATTACTACGATTTGACGCTGTTGGAAAACACGCTCGAAGAGATGCAGGCAGCCATCAATAATCCCAATTTTAAAGTACACTATGCGATCAAAGCCAATGCAGAAGATCGCATCCTTCATACCATTAAAAAACATGGACTTGGAGCAGACTGTGTAAGTGGTAATGAAATAAAAAAGGCACTCGAAATTGGTTTTGAGCCTCAAGACATAGTTTTAGCAGGAATTGGAAAATCTGATGAAGAACTTGAATTAGCAATTTCTCAAGGCATTCATAGTATAAACTGCGAGTCTATTGAAGAGCTCGAAGTGATCAATGAAATAGCAGAAAGACATGAGGCGATAGCAAGCATTGCATTTAGAATCAATCCGAATGTAGATGCTCAAACCCATCATAAAATTACCACAGGGCTTAACGAAAACAAATTCGGAATTCCTATTACAGAGTTGGACGCGGCGGTAGATGAAATATTGAAGCACAAGAACCTCGCGTTGAAGGGTATTCATTTTCACATTGGCTCACAAATTTTGAATCTTAACCCCTTTGCCAACCTCTGTCAGCAGGCCAATAACGTGACTACAAGTCTAAAGGCGCGGGGTATTGTATTAGAGCATATCAATGTAGGCGGCGGACTGGGTATCAACTATACCAATCCAGATTCTCAATTGATTCCAAATTTCGTCGAATACTTCAGGGTATTTGAAAAATTCCTGAATCTTGAAGAAGGTCAAACCGTTCATTTTGAATTGGGGAGATCTATTGTGGGACAATGCGGCTCATTAGTTTCTAAGGTATTGTATGTGAAAAAAGGTGCTAGCTCCAATTTCGCCATTATTGATGCAGGCATGACCGATTTGATTCGTCCTGCGCTTTACAATGCTTTTCACAAAGTCGAAAACATATCTAAAGATGGAGAATTGGAACCTTATCATGTAGTAGGTCCCATCTGCGAAAGTTCAGATACTTTTGGTAAAACAGAGTTGCCCAAAACTTCACGAGGTGACTTCTTAATTATAAAATCAGCAGGAGCTTACGGACAAGTTCTCAGTTCAAATTATAACTTAAGAGATCGGGCTGCAGCCATTTACTCAGATGATATTTCTTTGGAAAACTATATTTCATCTAGAGAAACAGTATCCGAACTGCTAGCAGTATAGCTTTGAATTTGAAAATAATAATTAGTTAATAATAAAGATTAAGGCAAGTATATACACTTGTCTTTTTCTTTTTTTGCCTTCATAATTTATACGTTTGGCTCTGACAGTGTCGTCAAAAAATCGTACATTTAGAATCCACGCCTAATACCCAGATAATGTCCGACTCGTTCGGTCAGTCTTTTTACCAGGATTTGTTAACGAAAAGTTGATTGACAAGTGAAAAAAAACCTATCGAAGCACATATCGGGAGCTAGCTTATTTCTTATTGTCTTACTAGTCGCCATTGGTATCTTTAGTACCATGCGTATTTACAACAGTCACAATTCCATTGATGAGGTCGCGCGCATTGACGTTCCCCTCATTGAAGCAATGACCAATATAGAGACACACCAACTTGAGCAATCCATAAACTTTGAAAGAGCAGTAAGATTTGCAGAAGAAATTGGCAAGTACGAACGCGCAGGTGAGAATTTTGCCTTGGCAGACAGTATTTTTCGATCCTTGGCCCAACTGGTGGACAAAGAACTAGTGGAAGCTGAAGAGCAGGTAAAAGTCGGCATTTCCGAAGCCACCTCTGACAATCAGCGTATCATCATGAAAGACCTCCTCAATTCTCTAAAACGAATGGAAAAGGAACACCTCAGCTATGAAAGGGACGCTTTGGCAGTTATAGAATTATTGAAGTCAAATCAACTAACTGAAGCCATTGATCGCGTAGAAGATGTGGAAGCTGAAGAAGAAAAATTCAACAAACAAGTAGAAACTATACTGATTCAAATAGAAAAATACACTGAAACCGTAGTAAACAGCATAGAAATAGATGAGAGAACCACGCTTCGGCTGGTGGTACTATTCACTTGCTTTTTTGTAATGATTGCCATTATCATATCTTTTATTTCTAGTAACAAAACTACGATTCCAATCTATCAATTAACGGAAGGAGTAAAACGCGTGAGTAAAGGAGAAACATCTGTACAAGTAAATACTCCGTCGTCAGGACTCACGGCAGAGCTTACCACTACCTTCAACGAAATGGTGGTAAAACTTCACGATGCTCAAGAAGAAATAGAGCGCCATATAAATTTCTCCTATAGTACGGCACATGACCTGAAAGCTCCTATTACCAATCTAATTGGTCTACTCGATCAATTGTTTAAAGATGCGGATGATCACGACCAATTACTGGATCATGCTAAAGCATCAGCAAAACAAATTCAAACCGTAGTACAGGCACTCAATGAAGTGCATCAACTCAGGGAAAGTTTGGATGCCAAGGCCGAGTTAGTCTATTTTGATCAGGTACTCATGGAGGTAGAAAAAAGTATCTCCGTCCAAATGGAAACCTCCAAAGTAATTATCACTAAATGGTTCGCCAAATGCTCAACCGTAAAATACCCAGAGACTCAGCTAAAAAGCATTTTTTTGAACCTAATTACCAATGCCATTAAATACAGCAGTCCTAATAGATTGCTTGAAATTGAGATTGAATCTTATAAAGAAAATGATCATACAGTCTTGGAAGTTAGAGACAATGGTGTTGGATTTGATTCCACGGTAAGTGGCACTGAAATCCTTGAACCTTTCAAGCAACTAGACCCATCAAAAGAAGGAAGCGGTCTCGGTCTTTACTTGATTAAAACAATTATCGACCATCATCACGGACATATAGAGGTAAAAAGCAAACCTGGAAAAGGTACTATTTTTACTATCTATCTAAACTAAAGTACCAATCCTTTCGCTTTTTATAAAAAAATCAATGAATACCCAGCCTCAGTAGATGATGTCCCATATTTGCACTCTTTTTATTATCCACTAATTCTATCACATCAGTGATCAAACTTTCCAAGATTTCCAAAACATACGACAATGGCGTTGAAGCTTTGAGCCAGGTTTCCTTTGAAATCAAATCAGCGGAAGTGACCTATATCTTAGGTGAGAGTGGTTCTGGTAAAAGCACCTTACTAAAAATTATTGCGGGTCTGGAAGACGCAATCGACGGTTCTGTTTTTGTGGATGAAGAAGAAATCACAGGTCCATCACATCATTTGGTTCCAGGTTATGACCATCTTGCCTACGTACCTCAGGACTTCAAGCTTCAACAGTTTTGGACAGTAAAGGATAATATAGGGAAGAAGATCTCTCATTATCCCTATGAAGACAAAGAAGCTCGAATCAAAATGCTACTGCAACTCTGTAAGCTAGAAGACTATGCAGATCGCTATCCTCGTGAACTTTCGGGTGGACAGCAACAACGCATTGCCATGGCTGCAGCTGTGGCAGATGAACCAGATGTGGTGCTGCTAGATGAACCCTTCAGTAATTTGGATTTACCCATGAAAGCTGAAGTGAGGAAAGAAATCATTGGTATGCTGCGTACGTTGGGGATAACAGTACTTCTGGTGAGCCATGATCCAGCAGAGGCCTTGGCTGTTGCTGATCAAATCATTATTCTCAATCAGGGCAAACTGGAGCAGCAGGGCAACCCTGTGAATGTGTATCGAAATCCAAAATCCCTATATGCCGCAAAATTTCTAGGGCCTATCAATGAAATGACGTTTGAGAAGAAAAAAGTTTTCATACGTCCAGAGCATTTAATCATTGATCCAAAAGGAAAATTTAAAGCCACTGTAGAAGAGTGCATCTTTATGGGGATGCATTATCATACCTACTTGCTGGTAGAACAAAACCCCAATCCAATACTGTGCTATACCAAAGTCGAACTAAAAAAGAGCACGACAGTTCAATTCAGTATCAAATAATCTGCTTCTCCATGGCCAGACGGATCAACTCGGCTGAGGTTTTCACTTTGAGTTTGTGCATGATATTTCTGCGGTGTGTTTTTACCGTATGCTCACTGATAAACAATTGATTGGCTATGGCTTTGCTATTCGAGCCATCAGCCAAGCATTTTATGATTTCCTTTTCGCGCTCTGAAAGCTCATCCATTCCCGTTTTTGTATGGCTCTTGCCTCGGAAATAATCAAAAACCTGCTCATTGATTTTCGGGTGAAAATAGTTTTTTCTTTGACTGGTGAGCTTTATAGCCTCCACCAATTCATCTTTCCCTGCGTCTTTCAAAATATAACCTTGCGCACCTTTTTCCAATGCCCCTTTGATTTTTTTCATAGACTGATGCATCGTGAGCATGAGTGTAGGGATATCTAAACCTTTACCTTTTAGCAATTCCATGGTTGCAATCCCGTCTATGATCGGCATGTCAATATCCATCAAAATCACATCTACTGCTGTTGCTTCAAGAATCCCAGCTACTTGATGTCCGTTTTTGGTATGACTGACCACCTCTATCCCATCCTCTGGTCGGAACATGGACTTTACCCCTTCTGCAAAAAGGTCATGGTCTTCAACTATGAGCACTTTTATCATAATTCTGTTAGATCTGGTTGTGTGGCAAAAGGCAAATCAATATTGACAGTCGTGCCGCTTTGCCGATTAGTATCAAATGTAATATCTCCGTCAAAACTTTCTACCATTTCCCTCAAAGTGCCCAACCCCATGCCATCTGATTCTTTTTCTATCAGCTTCTCGTCAAAGCCTTTTCCATTGTCTTGTACCAAGATATTCACCAGACTCTCTTCATTGAAGTAAGTTAATGATACCGATAGTTTGGTTGCTTCGGCATGTTTCAGCACGTTGCTCACCAGTTCTTGCACAATGCGATAGATGATAATTTCATTTTCTGAAGTCAACTGATAATCTCCCATAGCTGCAGCAAACTCGACTTTCAATCCTCCTGACTGCTGCAAGTGATCTGTCAGCTCCTTGAGTGCTGGCACCAAACCAAAATTCTCAGATATGCCCATATTGAGTGAATGGGACATCGTACGGATATCCGAGCAGGCTTGGTCTACCAGCGTAGTCATGGTTTTGTGCCTTTCTGACTTCAAATCGTCCATTCCGTTCAGGTTCACTTTGAGTGTGGCCAGCAAACTGCCAAAATGATTGTGCAGTTCTTTCGCTAGTCTTCTTCTTTCATTGTCTCGACCTTTGACCATGGCTTGTAGCGCTTTGGTTTCTTGTGAACCCAATAGGTCTTTGATTCTGTCATTTTGTTGTTTTTGCTCAGCCTTTGCCATTAATTTGGTGGTCATAAATCGCTGTCTAAAGTACAAAAGTATGACAATAGCCATAATCAACAATCCCACAGCTATAGCAATATAAGTCCACTGCAGGGCTTCGCGTTCTTCGAGTAGGTCAATTTCCTTTTCCCTAAGATTCACCTCAAACTCCGTCCGCATATCGGCCATTTTTTTGGTTTGCTCGGTATTTTCGATACTGTCTTTGTAGGCGAGGTATTGGGTCTGGTATTCCAAGGCTTTTTTATAGTCATCTTGTCTTTTGTACAGATCAGCTAGTAGTAATGAGGCATCTCGAATCTGCTCCTTCAGCCCTAGTGCCTCTCCCATTTGGATGGCCATTTCTGTATGCCAAATGGTCTTAGGTATATTGTCTTGTTCTAGATAAATACTCCCTAGCTGATTGTGATAATCTGCCATACCATACTGATCGCCCAGAGGTTCAAGCATTTCTACGGCCACTAATAAATCCTTCTCTGCTTTAGTATAATCTCCTTGCTTCCAATAAACTAAGGCTCGATTACCTATCGTGTATGCTTTTCCTATTTCAAGCCCGATCTCCTCGAAAATGGGCTCAGCTTCATTGTATAATAACAAAGCTGAGTCCAGATAATTTAGGGTGTAGTAACTGTAGCCTGTGTTTAGCAGATTTATAGCAAGTGGTTGCTTTTCACCATGCCTTCTTCCAGCTTCTATAGCTTTTTTCTCATAAACCAAAGCATTCCTAATATCATCATTTGATGTGTAAGTATTTGCAATCTCTAAAAAAGCCTTTTCCTTATAACTTTCATTATTTATATCAATCGCCAATTGAGCTCCAACAAAAAGGCTCTCAAAGGATTTTTTTAACTTACCCTTTAACCTATAAGCCACGCCTTTGGACAGATGTGCAGTTATTATATAGACTGGTTCATTAGTCTTTCCAGCCAATTTTAACAACTTATCAGCATATAATAGTTTGTCATCAGGCGCTGAAGAAGCTCTAACTAATTCACTAAGAATTGATAATTTAATAGAGTCGTTACTTACTTTATCTTCAGAGAGAAATAGCTTCAGACTGTCAGCCCTAGACTGATCTTGTCCATAACTCTGAAAAATAATAAGCATCAAAAAAATCAATACAACTTTACTCACTATATTGCTCCTGCTATTTTTAAAGTTAACAATTTCAACCACCTCCTCCAGGCTGGTCTGCCTGTAGCTTAGGATCCGTCTTGCAGTGATACACCAAATTCTCTCCTGTAGATTCATCAAAATAGATGAAATAGCAGTGCAATTTAAAATCCTCTGTATCTCCTTTTTTTACATCTGGGTTTACGTCTACAGTCAAGATATTGGCGGGTACTAATGCCCCTCCCTTATTTGGGGTACTTGGCGCTATGATCCCTTCATCTTCATTGATGAATCTGGTAAGCCAATACCTGCCATCACTGTGGCCTTTGGAATCGCTCAATGTAAAAGTGATTTGCTTGGTCGTGGTGGGCACTTCAATATATCCTTCGCTATTGGTTGGCAAGAATTGAAAAAACGTTTCCGCTCCGTTGACAAGGTCGATCATTTCGCCATTTGGATTTGGGTATTTAGAAACAATGTTTTCAACATTCAAATACACTGCTACATGCAATGTGTTTTCGGTTTGACTCATGGCTATTTGGTTTATTGTTAAAAGTTACATAATAATTATATCTCAAAAGTAGCTAGCACTTCTAATCATCTGATACCCCAAAAGAGGTATTGAAATAAATACCTCTAATAGGAGCTTCTGAAATTAGATGGAAGATTTTATTCGCGCAAGTGATCTCAGATATTAAACTATCAGATAAGCTTAACTCTAAACTAAATCCAATCCAATATTAAAAATGCACTACTGTCAACGGGTAGTTACCTTCTTTTATATACCCCTTTGGTGGTATATACCACAATCCCTATTCAGACGTATAGAATCACGAATCATTCAATCCAATTTTGAATTACCCTAACCCAAAAAGGGGTATGGCGGATTCTGAAAAGCCCAAATAGAGTAGGAATAAATAAATCAATGCAATCATGTCAACCAATACATCATCCACTTCTATAAGTGAAATTTCAGTCAGTGGGAAAGCATTTGTAGACGCCACAGGCAACCGCTTCATGGTCAGAGGCATAGCCTTGTCTACTTCTATGGCCATGAATGGCACCAATGATCTCCTTGCTGATACCAACTATGACTACATCAAAAACATTATCCTACCTCATCTCACTTATTTGGGAGTCAACACCGTTCGCGTCTATCAGGTAGATCATACACTAAATCATAACAAAGTCATGAATTTGCTTTCAGACAGCAATATTTACGTGATGGTTGGCCTGGTTACACTTAGCATTTCAGTAGACCGCATAAACCCAAAATACACACTAGACCTATACAACAGAATCACTTCAGTGGCTCAGGAATTTTGTGCCTTCTCAAATACGTTCGCTTTTTCTGTTGGAAACGAAGTGGTTTTTCCTGGTGAGATTTATACAGCCATGGGGAATAATGCTAAGGCAGCTAACGATACAATTAAAAAAGATGCAGCTGTGATCAAATCTATGATCAGAGATCTTAAAGGATATATGAATACCAAAAGTCTCAGAGCCGTTCCTGTGGGAGTAGCCATGCAAGATGGCCCTGCCTCTACGCTCAAGGCATGGGGAGGCATTGGCACAGATGTGGTAGCGCAATATTATGCAGCTGGAAACTCAGCCGAAAGAGCTGATTATATCGGCATCAACACCTATAGGTACGTAAATCCTTCCACTGGTCATGGCCCACTCAACGCCTATGATGGTCTGGCATCAGAGGTTACTTCCCTACCCATACCTGTATTTCTTACCGAATCTGGGGGACTCAATATTCCCGCTGATAGTCAGGCTCCTGACTCTACCCGTGATTGGGCGATAGTAACTCAAGTATTCAACAATCCTACTTTGTACCAACAGCTTTCTGGACAAGTAGCTTTCGAGTTTTTTGAAAAGGAAGGTTTTCATGGATTATTCGCACAAAACGCAGATCCTTCTAAAACCCTCATTGAATTTACTTATGGGCAATACAATGGTGGCTATAAGCAACTGGCTGCACAATTCCAGACAGCTAGCAGAATCAGTGTGCCTGCTGCAGGTACAACTCCCAGTCCTTCAACTGCACCAGCCAAATGCAATCCTCCTTTATTACCCTGTCCAGCACCAAACATCAAATTAAGTATTGAAAATTATGCACCTAAGGTGTTGAAAGTGGTTCAAAATACCGTTGTCATTGGAACGTTACCTGAAGGATCAGCCAATTCACCTTCTACTACACCCATAACCGCATCCAACGACTGGCCACTTCTCATCCAAGACGAAGTAAGTCCTTCAAACTGGGAGCCTGTATGTCAAGTATCTGCCGATAAGTTGAAGGACGGGAAGGTCATAAAGAATAATGTAAGCTGGGGTAGCGGCGTAGCTTGCCCTATTAACTAATTCTTTCCTTTTCAGTATTATTATGCCTTAGATAAAATTTTTTAATGCGTACATCTAAACGCCCCGTTGAGTCAAGCTCAACGGGGCGTTTTTGCTTTAATACCCCCTTTTTTCAAAATCTACCACTAATGGGGCATGTTCATGAATGCCACTTTCATCTGACTGATTCAATCAGGATTTCATAGAATTTTGACTTGTCTAAACATAAAAAGACAAGGCGGAATCTGAAAAGCCTAAATAGAGTAGGAACCATAATAAATCTTTAAAATTATGTCAACAATAACTGAATCAAGCATTCCAGAATCCATGGAAGCAGCAACAGCTTTAGCAACTGCAGATGCTGGTGTCAAGTATGTAACTGGAAAAATATCATTGGTTTCCACTCAACAGGGACTCAATGTAATTGGAGTTGCTGGTGGGAAGAATCCTGGACAGTATGTCATTAAATCCAACGTAGCTGGTGGCTTAGAAGCTGCTTTGGCTGGACTAACCAACAAAGCCAATTTTTGGGGGACATTGGACTCGAACAACCAACTAAACACGTTCGCTGTTTACTCCAACTAGTCTCCTACTGATCTAACTATCTTATAACAAATGCTTGGTTCCTAAATTTATTAAGAGCCAGGCATTTTTATTTACAACTAAAGATGATCCCCTAATTGTCTTCCTAGCTTTTCTAGCCACTTTTTTGAGTTTGCTACCCCAAAAGAGGTATCAAATAGAATACCCTTCCTGCCTGATAGATTCATTCTCTTCAAATCCGAAGTTTGTTCAGGATTCAATTTTGAAGACTTAGTCCATAGCAACATACAGGTGAAGGACAGCAGTAAGAGCCTCTTTTAGGGGCTTTTACTCATCCTCCAAAGTCCGAAAAATTTATCTGATGAACCAAACATTATTAAATCATGAGAAGATTAAAACTATTATTATTTGTGCTGCTATACCTACTATTAGGGAAGGTCAGCGTAAGTGCCCAAGAAACCATTTTATCTGGTGGCGGAGAAGTAAGTTCATCTTCTGGATCACTGAGCTATAGTGTCGGCCAATTGCTTTCAACCTCAAGTGTAAGTGCAAATGGATCTGTTACCTCTGGAGTTCAACAAGTTTACAAAATTGAAGTCATCACTGGTACGCAACAAAATGACATTCTATTAGATCTCCAGATTTCAGCTTACCCTAATCCTGTGATCAATTTTCTAACCATAAAAGCAGATTTGCAGACCGATCCACTTACAGTCAATGTTTTTGATCTGAATGGAACTTTGCTCAAAAGTGTGATGGTAGAAAACAGCGCGGGTATCGTCCCAATGGAAGATTTGGCAGAAGCCATTTACCTGGTGGAAGTCTCGAAAAGAAAGAAGAAACTCAAAAGCTTTAGAATAATTAAACAATAAAAAAATGAACGCAATCATCTTTCAATACAACTCAAAAGATGATTTTAAAATCAAGCGTTCCCCTTCACAATAAAAACAAAAGACATGAAAAAGATACTTACAATCGTTTTGACCATGTTGTTTATAGTCAGTTTGCTGATTATCCAACAGTTGCAAGCCCAGGCCCCTTCTAAAATGAGCTATCAAGCAGTGGTAAGAGATGCCTCTGGCACTCTTGTTATTGATCAAGAAATCGGCATGAGAATTAGCATTTTAGAGGGTAGCTCTAGCGGGACAGCCGTTTATGTCGAAACCCACAACCCTACCAGTAACTCCAATGGATTGATCAGTATTGAAATTGGTGATGGTTCGGTAGTGAGTGGAACATTTTCAGATATAGACTGGTCCACAGAAGCCTTCTTTATACAAACTGAAATTGATCCATTAGGCGGCTCATCCTATACCATTACTGGAACCAGTCAGTTGATGAGCGTACCTTATGCATTATATGCAGAAAAAGCGGGTAATACTTTTAGCGGGGATTACAATGACCTATCCAATATACCTACAGGATCAGATTTTGATGGAGATTTTGCTAATCTGACAAATATCCCCACAGGAATAAGTGATGGTGATGATGATACACAATTGACAGAAGCAGAAGTAGATGACTACGTGGCGAACAATGGCTATCTCACGGCAGAAGTAGATGGGTCCATCACCAATGAAATTGAGCTACCCGAACAATCAGGCAACGCTGGTTTGGTTCTAACCACTGACGGCACCAATCCAGCTTGGAGCGCGGTAAGCTACAATGACCTGACAGACGTCCCTTCAAGTTCGTTTGATGGAGAATTTTCAAGCTTAGCCAACGTGCCTGCCGGACTTGACGATGGAGATGACGATACCCAATTGAGCGAAGCTGAAGTAGATACCTATGTTGCCAACAATGGCTACTTGACTGCCGAAGTAGATGGATCAATTACCAATGAAATTCAAGATTTACAACTCACGGGCCATGATTTAAGCATTACCAATAATGGTTCTGCTACTACTATCGATTTGAGTGGTTATCTGGACAATACAGACACGCAACTGAACGAATCGCAGGTGGATACCTATGTTGCCAACAATGGCTATCTGACTGCCGAAGTAGATGGCTCGATTACCAATGAAATAGAGCTGCCAGCACAGGCCGGGCAAGCTGGAAAAGTGCTCAGTACCAATGGGAGTAGTCCAGAGTGGATCACCACCAGTGCTGGATTTGATGGCGAATTTTCAAATTTGTCAAACATACCTACAGGATTAAGTGATGGAGACGACAATACACAGCTCAATGAAACACAGGTGGATGCTTTTGTGGCCAACAATGGGTATTTAACGGCTGAAGTAGATGGCTCTATCACAAATGAAATTCAGGATTTACAGTTGTCAGGAAATAATCTGTCCATTACCAATAATGGTTCTGCTACTACCATTGACTTGAGCGGTTATCTGGACAACACAGATACCCAACTCAATGAAACTCAGGTAGACGCCTATGTTGCCAACAATGGATATTTGACAGCTGAAGTGGATGGTTCTATAACTAATGAAATAGAACTCCCTGCTCAATCTGGGCATTCGGGCAAATATTTGACCACGAACGGATCTTCAGTTTCTTGGGACACTCCATCCAGCAGTCCATCTGTAAGAACCATGAGTGCCAATACCACACTCACTACCTCGGATGAAATCGTAATTATTAATGGTGCATTTATCGCCACTCTTCCTGCTTCTCCAACAGATGGGCAGAAATTAACCGTGGTGTCGAACAACGAAAATGCGGGAGTAAATCGAAATGGAAAACCACTTTACATTGCCAACGGTCTATTTGACTCGTCAACTACTCTAACATTTCTAGATACAAATTCCAACCTGTACACCTTCGTCTATAGCAGTACTATAGGGGCTTGGTTAAGTACTTATTAATCAATTTAAACAGATATCAATTATGTCAACATTTGTAGGAGAAATCAAATTATTTGCCGGCAACTTCACTCCAAGGGGCTGGATAGCTTGCGAAGGTCAAATCTTAGCCATATCACAGTACCCAGCCCTAGCTTCATTGTTAGGTTCGCTTTATGGCGGAAATGGTACTACCACCTTTGGTATGCCAGATTTTAGAGGCCGCGCGCCCATAGGAGTAGGTGCTGGCCCTGGTCTAACATCGAGAACGTTGGGTCAATTTGGTGGAGTGGAAGGTGTGACGCTAATACAGACTCAAATCCCTGCACACAACCATCTGATCACTAGCACGCCTACTGTCCAAAACAATCTCACAGCCAATGCAACGGGTACCATCAAATGTGCTAGTGCTGCAGGAAATACCGCAGACCCAAGCAATGCTTTTCCTGCTGAGACCAAAGCGCTTACTGGTGACAAAATATATACTGACACGGCGACTCAAGCGACATCCAGTATGAATGCGGGTGCTCTGGATATCCAAGCCAGCCTACAAGGAGATGTAGATGTAAAAGTGGATAGCCAATGTGGAATGACAGGAGCTGGCCTCTCTCATGAAAACATGCAACCTTGGACTTGTATGAATTACATCATCAACTGGGATGGCGTATACCCAGATAGAAACTAAGCTTGAAAAAGGTGAATTAGGTCAACAGTCGTTACACGTCAGAAATGACTGTTGACTAATCATTCATTCGAACGCCATTCAAAACAAAGGAGCTGACCTAATGATCAACTCCTTCTTACTACAAAACCTTTTTTTAAGGCTTGTAAAAAGCATACCTCTTTCTCACAAAGACTTATTCGTCTAGTAAGTTTTCTAAAACTGTCACCCAGCCTTTGATCGGGTCGAACAAAAGCTTCTTGGTTCCATTTTCTTCCTTTGTGTATTCTAACTGGATCGTACTGCTAGCTACTGGGTCAATATTCGCTCCGTCTTTGAAGGCCCAAACAGTCACTTTTAGATCGTAAACTTGACCAGCAGTGAGTTGATTTTGGGATTTTCTAAGCAATTCCAAGAAGGCATAGTCTGCAACATTGTTGGAAGTATTCACAGTCACTTTCGGATACCAGAAGTAGAATTTTTCCTGATCTTTATCGATTTGTGGGATATTCTCAGCAAAGACTGTACTTGACTTTCTAAGCTTTTCTCTGTCCGTAATTTCACCTGCCATCTCATAGGTGATATTGAACCATGCGCCTGGGTGTGACACTTCCAGTGGCTGCTCAAAATAAGGTTTGAAAGCTACTGTCGCTCCCAATTCTGCCTTTGTAATAAAATTAGCGGGCTTCTCTGTTGGCTGATTGCTCTTCTGATTTCTAAGATAGTTTGTGCCTTTAGCGAAAGCTATCTTGCCCTTGTAAGTGCTATATACTTCAAACTTCTCTAGATTCTTTTTCACTTTTACGAATTCATCCGCCTTGAGTGTACCTATCAGCATATCTACTTTGGCTTGAGCCGTTTCTATGTCCCACGTGTCAAAATTGGCTTTGTCCTTGGCATACACATCCACTACAGTTCGAGTAGCATCCAGCGCCACAGGGCCGTCATTGTAGCTTCTGTCAGACTTGATCTGCGCCAGTACACCTGGATCTACTTCGATCAATTCAATATAGCCCGAGGCACTTGCTGATAACCAATTGTAAAACAGTTTGACCTCTGCTTTTCTGAAATAGCTCTCTTTCATGTCCATTTTGAGTTGTGGATCATCACCAGCTTTTTCAAAATAAAAGAGCTGATTGACTAGTTTGCCTTCGTCTTCTTTCACAAATCTATAGCCGTAAGACTTGCCATCGCTCAATCCATAGTAAGATCCTGTGATTCCCATCTCATCGGTCTCGTCGTTAAAACTGGCAAATGCGTTACCTCCTCCTCCAGAGCTGGATTTAGATTTAGATTTGCCCATAGCACTTTTCAATTTTCCGAATTGTGCTTCACTTTGGTGTGGATAGATCATCAAGGTGATGATTAATCCAATCATGATTTTTGCTAATAGTTTCATTTGTTTTGGTTTTATAGTTTGATTAAAAATTAAGATTTACTGATTCTACTCTTGTTGTAAGTACGCCATCTCTACCACTGTTTCCAGCATTTCCCATTCGGCCTGTGGAGTAATAAGGTGCGCCACCTTTTCCACCTCTTCCGCCTTGATTATTGATGGTGATGCTGAGCTGCTTTACAGATGGATCTTTCAATAGGGTGACTTGACCGCCATTGGCTCCATTTCCACCATTCCCTCCAACTGTTTCACTTTTTCGACCTTTTCTTCCATTCATGCCTTGACCCCCTATCGCATTTACAGTAAGGTTCGTAGTAGGTGTGAGTTTGTAGCGTGCTACTGTTTTATTCTTGGTTTGATTAAATATTTCAATCTTGTTCAGACTTGCTCCAGTCTGGGCATGTTTTATTGTTTTCACCTTGATAATCAAATTATCTGCGGGTCCGGCATGCTGTCCATCTATGCCCTGAAAAACCGTCATGTATTTGTGCCTTTCGTTTCCCCAAAATCCATTTTGATTTACCTTGATACTTACATCATTGGTAGTCGATATGGCTTTTTTGGCTGTAAGGTTTGTGTGATAAATGGAGCTTACTTGTAGCACTACCTCATCATTGATCAGCTGGTCTGCATCTTCGTCGACTCTGGCCTCTATAGCAGTATTGCTACAACCTTTGTTTGTCAATTTGAAATCGCTCCATGGGATTTTACCGCCCAGATTAGGCGTGCTCAATTTTTCGCCATTGGCTAGTGTTGCTACCACTCCGTATCTTATTGCTTCGCTGAAGTGAGCCACTTTTTCAGGTTGTGACACCAGCTTTATTTCAATTTTGGAAACTTGCTTGTTTTCCAATGAATTGGCCAGGCGCTCGGCCTCAGCCATGTGCTGTTTTTGCTCCTTTACGTCTGCGCGTGCGTTGGTTTGGTTTTTAAAAGTGGCCTTAGCGTAAGTTTCTATTTCGTTATTGACCTCTTCCAAACGACCATTGAATTTGCCCCCTGGTTTTACAAGTACATATTTCGTTGTGGACTGCTGTTTTCCATTCCATTCGTAGTAGACTGCGTAGTCATTGATGAAGGAAAGACGAAATACTTTGTAGGCGTAGTAAGCTGGATAGCCAGGCACATCAGGTTTAAAGACTTCGTCGATTATGCCCGCTCTTTTCACAGTCACCTGGCTAGCATCTTCGCTGATTTGAACAGGCCATGGCTTGCTCACTGGCTGTAGTTTTTTGTCAGCTACTTTGTACACGGAGTAGCTACCAGATTCGAAATTTTTCAGGATTTGGGTTTGACTTTCCTGGCCATAAACTGAACCATAAGAAAGTAACAGGATAATCAATAATTCTATAAGGATTCTAAATCGAACATTGATGTCAGCATGCGCTTGATAAGTGCCTGGTATTGTGGTTTTTTGCAGTAAGGTTTCCATAGTTTGAGATTTGATTATTAATGGATCATTCTCGAAACTAGGACAGCTTTTCAGGGATTTTTGAGTGGATGAGTATTCGTTCAGGATCGATGACTATTCGATCCAATTGAATTAATATTTGATTGAGATCAGTTCAAAAAAGCCGCTGCAAATCAACTTTACTGACAGTCAAGACCTGTTCTATAGAAGTGGCGGCCAGAAGAATGAAGAGCAAGGATAAATTTTTCATGGTTTTTAAATTTGATAAGCTACTCAAATCAAAACCAGGTCAGTCTGTATATTTGACAAATCAATATTTGTCAGGAGTTTCTATAATTCGTTGAATATAGTTGTGTTTTTGTTTTTAGCCAATAGAAAAAGTACCTACAAGCTTTGCAGCCTTATCATGAGTGCCTCTTTTTTACGTACTGCCACAGGTAGAACACTCCCATCTTTCATGTATACAATCCCACCTTCTTTCTTCTCATATCTATCGAAATGATTAAGATTGATCAGGTGAGATTGATGAGCACGAAAGAAAGACTGCCCTGCAAATAACTGATCGTATTCTTTGAGGGTTTTTGATATGATCAATTTTCGACCATCAGAAAGAAAGAATTTGGTGTAATTGGCTTCTGACTCACAACGAATTATATCTTCTACAGCTACCAAATAAACATTTTCGGCATCTTTAAGAATGACATTTTGTTGTTCATTGACTGTATTTTTATTCCCTACAAGGTTAGAAACTTTTAAATTGAGCTCTTGTTCGTCGAAGTGTTCTGACGCCTTACCAATGGCAGCTTTAAGATCATCTGGATCTATCGGTTTGAGGACATAATCAATAGCACTGTATTTAAAGGCTTTGATTGCATATTCATTGTGGCCTGTGACAAAAATTAGCTTAAAATCTATTTTCCCATACATTGCCAAAAGGTCGAATCCCGTGCCGTCTTTCATTTCGACATCCAACAGTACTAAGTCAGGATGGTTTAATTTTATACAAGTCAAGCCCTCCTGAACACCACTTGCTTCTCCCACCACCTTTGCATGTGGAGTATACATGTTTAAAAGGATTTTAAGATTTTCTCTTACTGTTGATTCATCATCAATTAATACTAACCGCATCTTTTTGCTCTTGTTATCTATATATATCTATATGGCACTTTCAATTCTACTTGGGCACCTAGTGTCTTGCCGTCGGCACCTTTTACATCTGCTAAAATGAGCTGTATTTTTCTTTTCAGTGTTTTGTTGAATACCTCCATGCGCTCTCTGATAATCGTAGTGGAGAGTGATTGATGATCTTTAGACGCTGTAGTGGATTGAATATATCCTCCGCCATTGTCTTTGATCACAATGGAAATGTATTCCTCCTCTTTTTCGAATTTCAGCTCGATTTTTCCTTTCCCATCGCTGGGGGTTATTCCATGCTCAATGGCATTCTCAACAAAGGGTTGTACAAACATAGGCGGAATGGTATCTACCTCGGGGTCAATCTGGTCTGACACGTGAATTTCATATTCAAAACTATTGTTGAGTCGCATCTTGTGCACGTCCATAAAATTGGTGAGCATTTCCAACTCATCTTCCAGTGGGATGAATTCCTTTCTGGAATTCTCCAAGGTCTCCCGCATCAGCTTGGCGAATTTGGATAAATAAGTAACTGCTGTCTCTGACTGATTCTTGAGCATGAAATTCTGCACAGCCAATAGTGCATTGGAGATGAAGTGTGGATTGAGCTGAGATCGAAGAAAACGCTGCTCCAGTTCCATTTGGCTCTGCTGGGTTTTCATCGATTTTTGCCGGTTGTTGAAAAATACAAAACCACCAATCAATAAAACCATTACACCGCCAATCAGGATGGCTAGATTTTTTTGCTCTAATTCTAAGTTTTGAATAGTGGCCTGCTGAGAAAGTGTGGCTATTTCTGCTTCTTTTTTTTCTGTTTCGTATTTGGTTTGGATTTCTGCAATTTGTTTTGACTTATTTTCTTGATTTACCTCTTTGAAGATTTCAACGTGGCTTTTAAGAGCGTTAAATGCTTGCGTATACCTTCCCAATTTTTCATAAATCTGGCTTTGCAAATCGTAAATATCAGCCACGAGTGTTCGGTCTTTCAATTCCTTCGCTATCTGCAATGCCGCTGTCGCTGAAGCTTGTGCCTCATCCAGTTGATTAAAATGAAATTTGATTCTGGCAAGATTGTATCTGGCATCAGCAATCCCCTGTTCATCTTCTACCCGTATAAAGATGTCAAGCGCTTGGAGGAAAAATTCTTCAGATTTAGAAAAGTCGTTTTTGTTGAGGTAGACATGCCCTAATGAAACAAATAAATAATAATCTGCTTCAACAAAGTTTTTCTCTTGTCTGATTTTTAGAGCTTTCTCCAAATAGAACAAGGCTGAATCGTATTGACCCAACTCACTGAAATAGTCCCCTAAAGTGATATTAGCATACACCAAAGGCCTCACTCCAGTCGATTGTTTTGCTAGGTCATAGCCTTTTTTAAAATACTCCAATGCCAGCTCATTCTCTTGCTGTGTTTGATATACATAGCCAATATTATTATATCCTTGAGCTAGCTGATCCTTGTGATTCTCTTCATTCAGAAATTTGGTCGCCAGCACGTAGTAATAGATCGAACTGTCTAATCTGCCTTCATTTTCAAGCAGATATCCCAGGTTATTCAGTATCATAGAAATGACAAGCGTATCCTTAGCTTTTTCTGCATATAATTTGGCCGTTAGAAATGATGCTTTGGCTAAATCAACATTTGAAGTAGTAGAGTAATTATAAGCCAACAAGAAATTTACCTTAGCTGATAATTTGCTAAAACCCTGACGGGCTGATACCGCGGCAGCATTTTTATAGTAGCTGTTCGATTTTTCAAACAGAAGAAACTGACTATACAACTGCCCTCTTGCAATGCTACTCTCCACAGTTAATTCCATTTTATCTTTCGGTGTGAATCGCTCTACTGAATCCAAATATTGCAAAGTTGCACTAGAATCTGAAAAGCTGCCTTTGGCCAGCCGTAAGTAAACAGAAGCCCTGGAATAATTATCTAAGTTTTGCTGCAACTCATTTAGAAGACTATCCTTAGTTGTATTCTGAGAAAATCCTTGACTTATAGTAATCAACGAAAGTACGCCCAGCAGTCCAAAATATTTCAACATGTAGTTATAGAGGTAATATTGATGAGTAAAAAAAGAGACCAGTACTTAAAACCAGTCTCGTTATTCAGATTTGATAATTTAGACTTTCTAATACCAATCTTTTAGGTGGCTATCTCCCTGCTGGGAAGAAGGTAAAGGCTCACTTACTTTTTCCGCTAATGGCCATTCAAAAGGATTAACAGCATTATCAGAAGATTTTGGCTCAATGATTTCATTTTCATCACAGCCTGTATGGACACATTGGATTAATATGAATGCAATAGCTTTGATTAGGTTTTTCATCTTTTTGATCGTTTAGGAAAACATTTTTTTAAATATATAAATATTAAAACTCATTGTCTACTCCACCACCACCGGAAAGTCCTGTCCTCGCGAGTAAGTGACCGGATACTGTGACTTGCCTTTATACTGAATAGCGTATTCTGGGACTTGTGAGTCTATGTAAGCTTTCAGCTCGTAAATGGTGACTTTTCCATCTTTGGGCGCGCCGTCCGCTTTACCGCTCAAAGCCTCAAGCAAAACATAGGTAAACAATCCATGGCCGAGCGCTGCAAACTCCGTGGCAAACTGCTCACTGCCTGAGGCCGCCAATACATGTACGCCTGAACTTCGCGACAATTGTGCCATAGCCTTTTCTTCACTGGCTCCTCGTATGGCCAACAATTCCGTGGACCCGCCTGACTGACAAGCATCTAAAACCACCAGTTGTTTGAGAGCACTGATGCTAGCAAATTTCTGTTGCAGTGTAGCAGCATTTACTGCCTCATCTGTCAGTAGATCCAAATCATACAATCGAATATTTTCTGTAGGAATGAAGTAAAAATCACCATCCACCATACTCCCATGTCCGGCATAATAAAAGAAGAAAACATCTTGAGGTCTTGCATTTGCTGCTATCTCATCCAAAGTGGCCAACATGTTTTCCTTAGTGGCCTCTTCATTAAACAAAGCATAAACCTGTGTCCTGTTGAATAGCTTTTTTCCCTTGGTTTTCACCAATTTCAAGAATGCTTCCGCATCCTCAAACGCATAATTAAGATCCAGATTTGGGTTTTTGTACTTATTGATCCCAATGGCCATGACATGACAAGTAATATCCTCGTGTATGCCATCAGCAAATATCTCACGCTGGGTAAGCTCTGACTCAATGCGCTCATCACTGAATGCTGAGATAGCAATCACATTTTTGCCTGGTACCAGCTGCACTGGATAATGGTGAAATACGGATTTTCCTGGTTTTGGCTTCACCCTGGTCATTCGGTCGTGCCCAGGCAATCGCTTGCCATTGTGCAAGAGTTTTACTTCGTCCATTCCTCCACCTTCATCCGTGATTTTCACCATCACATCTATCTCATTTTTGGTGAGGTGTTCGCCAGAGGTGGGCGAAATGATCTCAACAGTGGGAGGTGGTGAATTTTTAAGTTTTGATTTAATGTCAACTTTGTCATTCAATAAGCCGTCCGCTTGTAGTGATTTCCCTAATATACCAGGTTGATAAAAATCCTCAAAAAATTGATCCAGAGAATAACTCTTCATACCTCTAACAAAAAAGATGTTTTGCTTGGCCTTTTCTGTAGCGTCAAACTGCCCATTGCTATTCGTCACCAACCAATCCCCTTCACTTAACAGGATATGAGAAATAATCTCTTGTCCTGTGGCTACATCCCAAATTCGTGTGGTACCATCCAAACTATGTGTGATCAAATGTTTATCATTATGAATAAAGTCTACAGTAGTAATAGCATCTGTATGACCGACAAAAGTTCTAATTGTTGCTCCTGAATTAATATCCCATAGCCTCGCCGTTCGATCGGAACCAGCAGTAGCTATTTGTTTGCCATTCGAGCTAAATGCTGTAGTGAAAATTTGTCCTTCGTGACCGACAAATTTCTGAACGCTAAGACCCGAAGCCATATCCCATAGTTTCGCCTTACCGTCCCAGCTTCCAGTCAACAGTTGGCCGTCTTTTACGCTGACATGAGACACCATTTCTGTATGTCCTATAAAATTTCTTGCAGGCTCACCACTGTCAATTTCTATTAGCTTCAGTTCTTTTCCTAGTGTCCCGACAGCCAGGTAAAGGTCATTGCGTGCAAAAGACAAAGCATAGGGTGAGTTCTGATCCATTCTGTATGTGTTAATTTCTTCTCCACTTTGAATATCCCAGAGTCTGGCAGTGGCATCCCAACTGCCTGATACCATATATTTTCCATTTTGGCTAAGTGCCAATTCGAAAATCAACTCTCTGTGCCCAGCAAAAGTCTTGAGCTCGTCGCCTGTGCTCACTTCCCACATGCGAATAGTTTTGTCCCCACTGCCTGTAAACAAATACTTGCCGTCCTTAGAGAATTCGAAACTGGTTACTCCATTTTCATGTCCATCAAAAGAACGCACCACTCGCCCCTTGTTCAGATCCCAAAGTTGCGCTGAAGTACCTACTGCTTTTATGACAAATCGTTCATCTGGCGAAACTCTGATGCCCTCTTTGTAGCCTACATATCTGCTCAAGTTGTATTGCCAATACGACTCAGGGTCCAATCCCAAACCATTGTCCAAGGCGTCATTCAAATAACCTTTTAATACTTTGCTCAACTTTCCTGTTTGTGTATTCCAGATTTTGGTCACTCTGTCATTAGTTGCGGTAGCTATGAACTTGCCATCTGGGCTAAGTGTGGCCGAATTGATTTTGGTCTCTGTATTCAATATCTTATGAAGCAGTTGGCCAGAAGTATTCCAGATCTTTACCGTATCTTCATCAGACACAAAAACGGTATTTCCTTTCATGCCCACTGCGTTGTACTCCTCTCCGTCCTGACTAAACTCTTTGACCACCTTCCCTGATTTCCAATCCCACAAGGTCACTGGTCCTCTTATGCTCGCAGAAAGTAATCTGGATCCTTTGTCATCCAACTGAATAAAACTTGGACATCCTCCGCACGAACTCGGACTAATGTTCCTTAAGGTATCTTGTGGCACATTTGAATCAAGCTTGTAGGTAATAATCTTACCATCATCATTACCAGTGATTAAATTTTTGTCGTCTTTCGTAAACAAAACCTGAACGCCCACGCCGATTCCTGTAGCTGGGTTGCCTTTAAACTCGCCTATTTTTTCTCCTGTATGTACATCCCATACATATACCTGCCTATCCCAGCCGCCAGAGACCAGCTGTGTGCCATCAGAGTTGAAATTCAAAGAAGAAACTCGCTTTCCATGTCCTTCCAATGTGCGCACCAGTTGGCCGGTAGCCACTTCCCAAATCCGAATGGTCTGATCTGAAGAGCCACTGGCCAGATACTTGCCAGTAGGATCAAATACTACAATATTCACTGGATTGATGTGCCCTAAAAAAGTTCGAATTTCACGACCTGTTGTGACTTGCCAGAGTTTGATACTACTGTCTCGACTTCCTGTCGCTAGAAACTGTCCATCAGGACTATAGGCAACTGTACGTACAGCTGCACGATGCCCGCGCTGGATGACGGTTTCTAAGGGATATTCTTGCGAGAATGCCGAAATAAGTTCGCAAAATAATAGCAATAGGATGAGGTATGTTCTTTTCAAAATAGTGGTTTTAAAAAATTTGGATAAAGATAAACCAGCTAAACAAGGCAAGTGATATTTCAAGGTAAAATGGAAACAAAATGGATTGCGCTTGCACAAAAATGGAGCAATAATAGAGATGAACATATAAAGCCAATATAGAACTTGAAAAATAATCGATTATTTTAAAATCACTCATCGAAAAATTTACTCAAAAGAATATCTAATTTGTATTTTGCGGCAAAATGGAGGAGAAGAAAAAATATACTGCTGTATATATCGACGACGATAAAATTTTACTCACGGTCATGACCGCTTATGCTCAGCATACTAAATACGTAGACTTGTTGGGGTGTTATTTGAATCCTGTAGAAGGAATTACAGCAATAGATGATCTAAAACCGGACATTCTGTTTTTGGATGTTCAGATGAAAGAAATAGATGCTTTCGACACTATGGAAGCGCTAGAACATGACCCCATTGTCATTATCGTATCCTCCCATTGGGAAAGTGAAAGTGAATTGATTGAAGCAGGGGCTTCTTGTTTTTTGACCAAACCTCTTAAAGGCCCGAATCAAATTGATCAAGCCGTAGAAAAAGCTTTGGCCTTCCGTGCCAAACAAAAAGAAAAAGTAAAGCGACCAAGCATCAAACTTGATTCCAATCAAGAAATTCTTCCCGAACTCTACAAAGAAAAATTGACCAAAGAGCATTTTGCAGAAAATGAAACGTGGGCCAATTTTATTGTGAAGTTTGATCAAATGCATCCTAGCTTTTTCGAAAACCTCAAAGGGGATTTTAATAGCCTTACTCCTACACAAATGCGAATATGTGCATACGCCAAAATTGGTATTTCGTTGAAAAACATGTCCAGCAATATGGATCAGGCGCTAGAATCTATACAGACTCATATTGCGGATATTAAAGAAAAGCTCAACATTGAGCCAGATGATGATTTACGTGAATTTTTGAGTATCTATAATTAAAAGCAACCTACCTGAGTGACGATCAAATTTTCCGTTTTGAGACATTAATCATTGATTGGTATAGGTTAGTATTTTCACCTTTTTCACTCCCTTTGGTGTAATGATATGCGCAAAATAAAACCCATGACTTTGTGGAAGCTTTATTTGTTCATTTTGTTGGATAACCCCAGTTTGTATAAGCTGTCCAGTAGCATTGAATAGGCTATACTCTGTAGTTGTTTCTAACCCCAGAAATCGAACCATTCCATCTGTAGACGGATTTGGAAATACACTAATATCAGGAGTAATGGTAGCTACCTGTGTGATGCAATCAGTTTCAGATAAAATGGTAAGATTCAATGTGACCAGACTGTCACACCCAAGCTGGTTAGTAAAACTTCCAATATATTCACCAGACTGTGTTTGTTCGTTTCCATCGAATGTATAACTGCCACAGGCCACCTTTTCCAGAGTTTCATTATCTTCCTTACAAGGCAATTGCATTTCTACCAACGGATAAGCTGCCAGGCCTCCTGAAAGCTGAGAAATCACGCCAAATGTCTCAGTGTCCATATCATATTCGAAAATGGTGATGCCAGCATTGCCATAAGAGACATACCTCGTATTGCCATACAATTTGCCATTGGCCGACGCCAAGACTGGCGCATCCGGAATGTGCGGACCAGAAAACTCAAGAAAACTGTGCAATGTCTCTTGCGAACCAGTACCAGTATTAAACCTATATAGCGAACCGTGCCCTTCTGTACCGCCTGTGCCTGTGGTTCCGTAATAGTTGCCGTCTGATGCCAACAATATGCCTGCATTTATACCCTGCGTATCGGTCAGACGAAAGATGGTACTGTAGGTATTGGTTGCTATATCGAATTGGAAAATCCTGCCATCAAGCCAGGAAGTGACTCCATAGAGTTGACCTTCACTATTCATGGCGAGGCTCGTTGGCGATCTCCCGAGTTCTTCTGAGCCATCAAATTCAAATACTACCTCGTAGATGGCGGCCTCAATATTATATTTGAAAATCACACCTCGGTCTGCTACACCTCCATATTCGGTAAAACCATAGTATACATTATCCGAGACTTCAACCAATCTATTGTCTCCGAAAGTTAGGCGTCCAGTGGCCTTCTCAAATTCGTGCAGTTCAGTGTACTCACTCGAAGTTGGGTCAAATTCAAAGAGGACATCCATTCCACCTGAAATAAAACCATATAGCTTGCCATTAGATCCCAAGGTCATTGTACCTAATGGAATGCCGCCCGAAAAATGATGTAACACTTCGTAATTGTAACTTGACTGATCAATGGCAAATAAAACACCGCCATCAAAGGCTCCTCCTGCAGACGTCCCTCCATATATTTTTTCATCAGCACCTTGGGTTAATCCCCATATTGGCATGGAGCCCATTTCTCCTCCTTCAAAAAGGTGAACGATTTCTAAATTCTCTCCATTACCATCTGACTTGTAGATATAACCCGCATCCTCATTGCCGAACACCGGACTGACGCCCCAAAGTTCGGATTGTTGTGCCCGAGTGGGGATGAATAGGGCATGGCACAGAACCAATAAACCAGTAGTAATCTTTCTCATAGCTACTTTTACTCTCTAAAGTAAAAAAGAGGAAACACAAAAATACCCTATTTATATTTTTCAAGTGACACAAAAAAGACCTGGCGTCTCCGGGTCTTTTTGGTTCTGCTTGAAAAGGTAGGAAGGGCTTGCACCTTCCCTGCTGCTGGTCGTTGTTGTGTCTATTCTTTGATGACTCGAAGGTTTTCAATAACCGATCCGTCGGTAAGTACTCTCACCCTTTTTATCTCCCAGATCAATAACAATTTCATTCGTATTTGACTTTATAATGTGATTAACAAGGTGGCCAGCAATGGTCATTACCTCCACTTCTATAGTTTCATATTCTTGTTCAAGATCTAATTTTATATGAGACGAAGTTGGATTTGGATAAGCACTTGGTGAAATGAAGTCCTGAGATATGGACATGACCACATCTTCAAAATCAATACACTCAGAAACTGACGCACAAGAGCCATTGTCTACGGCTACATAAAAACTTCCTGCTGCGGGCGGACTTAAAGTCAATTGATTTTCACCTTCAAGTGCCGTTTCTGTATCACAATCGTACCACTGATAGGTGGCGTCCTCCACTGACTCTGCCAATATAAAATCTTCATCCAGTTGTATTTGAGCAACTGGTTCTTCCAGAATAGTTAAATTGAGTGTAGCCGTACTATCACACCCAGCTGCATTGATCAATGTCTCCTGATAGATTCCAGAAACTGAATAGTTTGTCCCTTCCCAATCGTAACTATTGCACATCTCTACGTCTTCAGAACCTTCTGTCCTTTCCAAAATAGTGAGGTTAACGGTGACCACACTGTCGCACCCATGCTGATTGGTAAAAAAACCGAAGTACTGACCTGATATGGAATAGGTTGCTCCATCGAGCTCATAGCTGTCGCAGGCATCAATGTCTACTTCCACCTCATCAGTTAGTATGGCGAGATTCAATGTTACCAGACTATCACAAGCATATTGGTTGGTATATACTGCCTGGTATAAGCCAGAAGTTGTTATGGTTTGACCATCAAATTCATAACTATCACAGGCTGATGCAGAAATCGTTTCACTGTCTCCTGTAAATATAAAATCGAGATTTACAGTTCGAGCACAACCATCTATGCTATAGATTATATTTTGGTAATTGCCGGTTGTGTTTAGGATCGTTCCGTAAAAATTATATGCCGTGCAGCTACTCACTTCCTGATTTACTGTGGCAGTAGAACCGCACGAAGTATTTCTGTACAATCGGGATGAGTTGTCCAAATAATCCTCAACAGGGCCAGAAAGCATAAAGTCTAAATCCAGGTCACCGTCAATATCTGCCAAGGCCAGCGCACTGTCAAATATTCCATGAAGCGCTCCCACGCTTGCTTTGGTAAAGTTGCCCGATCCGTCATTGAAGTACACAAACGTTCGAGGCACACCCCCATCTTCATAGTCATTCGCCCATTTTCCGGACTCGATCAGATCCAGATCTCCGTCCAGATCAATATCACCAGCAATGGCTGCTGTACGAAACGCTCCTTCATCACTCTGTGCTCCAGTGAAATTTCCGAATCCATCATTTTTATAAACAAGAAATTGTCCTCCACCTGACAGGTAAATGTCCAGATCCTTGTCACCATCGACATCAAACATCAGTGCCCTTCCATCCGCCAGGGAAGCCAGACCCGTATCAGTTGCTTCAGTGAAGTTGCCCAATCCGTCATTCAGGTAAAGCAGCGTCTGGTTCATATCCGAAGCGTCCACTCCTTTGATCAAAAGGTCAATGTCTTGATCGGCATCCACGTCTCCGGTCGCCACACTTACACTATCTAGTCCGGTCAATCCTGCTACATGGAGGGTCATTGTTCCAAAACCATCGTTCAGGTAAAGCTCCGCAAACAATACATCCGAAATGTCTCTGCCAATAATCAATACATCAGGATATTGATCGCCATTGGCATCAAAAGCTATTGATTCTCCTAAGATACCTCTGAGGCTATTAGAAAAATCTTCAGCAAAGCCTCCGGCTCCATCACCCAGATATATCGTGGTTTTGGCCTCATCGTTTTGTTCGAGACCAGAAAGCACAACATCCTCGTGTTCATCTCCATTGAAATCTGATGTGGCCATACTGGCATATTCCAACCCTTCGAATGGAAGTCCTGAAGTAAGGGTAAATTCACCTGCACCATCATTGAGGTACAATTCAGTAATGCTCTCCGTACCAACGTAATATGCTCCACTCACAAGCATATCAGGGGCACCATCCTCATTGGCATCAAAAAATGCAATGTCCCCATCTCTGAACTCAGGTGTGATATTGAATGCTGCACTGTCAAATCCGTTTGCCTGGTCATTGATAAATATTAGAGGGATAGTTTCATCAGAGGTGATGCTAGGATCAGAAATGTCTCGCGTCCCATAATTGACAATATCCGGATAACCATCTCCGCTAACATCGCCAAACGGAACCCTTCTGAAATCAGTTATTACATAGCTATCGTGCTCACCATAATTTCCCTCGCTATCATTCCAGAATATGGCCAATTCATCTTCTGATATTGCAAATGCTATTTCATCTGCTCCATCATTATTTAATTCCTCAAAATGTAGGGAATAGTTGTGGTATGCACTAAGGTCATCGAAATCGTTGGATGTATCTAACACATAATTTCCTGATTGATCATTGAGATAAAGAAGCGTTTGATCAACGTCTAAAATGAATAAGTCTGGGTAACCATCGCCGTTGGCATCTCCGAATTCCAGGGCATGATAAGGACTATTGATTGTTCTGAAATCCCTGATCACTTCGGTAAATGTACCCTCCTCGTAGCGATAAATTACATTAGTCAATCCACCATCGTAGATGTGAACAATTACATCTACTCCTCCGTCGTAGAATTTGGAAACGGCGAGACGAAGTGTAAGCTTATCCGTAAAACCCGTTTTTTCTGCCTCCGAGAAGTTTCCCGCACCATCATTGAGGAGCAAGGAAGTTCCATATAGACTGGAGATCAGAAAGATGTCAGGATGGGTATCGCCATTGAAATCGACTAATCGGAAATCACCACTATGAGTACTTTGCAAAACAAGCTGACTCTGATAGTGGAGTTGCCCCTCGCTATCACCAAAGAAAACTCTGGTAGCTCCAGCGTCATTTGAGTTAGCTAAGGCCTTCTCACCACCAATCACTAGGTCATTGATCCCGTCCCTGTTCAGATCGGCAAAACGCACAATAGGCTCAGTCGCCAAACCTGAAATCCCTGGTTCAGCTTCCATCTCTATACGCCTGTAATGGTTTTCGCCATCATTGATGTATGCAATGAAATGATAATCCGGAAAACCAGCACTTGCAGCATAAAACAAGAAATCATTGTCACCGTCTCCATCCATATCATAAATCTGGTTGCCACCCAACTTACTACCTTTCACCAAATCCAGATCTATAGCTGGTGATGAAGCCGGCTGGATCAATTCGAAGGAAACATCTGTTTGAGAGAAACAAAAGTTCGCCATCGTAAGAAGCATGAAGGATAAAAAGATTATTTTACTTTTCATTTCTGTATTGGTTTTAAGACCAGCGGTTTAGATAAAACTCCCGACCTTTTGATCAGGGCTTAAATCCCGCGCCTACCACAGTCTTAGTTAGTCTTAAATATCTTTTGTGTGGTCTCAGAACTCCCTTGGTGGACTTTGAGGACGTACAGACCAGGCTTCAAGTCTACATTCAATGGGATTGTAGATGTATTTCTAAAATCTTGCTGAAATGCGATTTTTCCGTGTAAATCCACGAGCTGAACAGTAACGTCTGAGTGAAATGCTGCCAGCTGAATCGTAAACTGATCAGAGATCGGATTGGGGTAGACCTGAAACTGGCTTTGACCCTCCACGCCAAGAACAGTGATTTCAAACTCGGTGCACTCCGAAACAGATATACAGGTGCCATTATCAATTTCTAAGTAATAGCTTCCACTGGCAGGTGGACTAAACAAGCGGTTATCTGAATTTGCAATGGCTTCCTCCGTTTCGCAGTTGTACCATTGATAAGTCGCTCCCGTCACTTCATTTGCGAGAAGAAACTCGCCATCCCGTTCGATTTCTGCAGTTGGACTTTCTGAGATGGTAAGGTTCAGTGTCTCTGTATGGTCACATCCATCGTCGTTAGCGGAGACAAACTGATAGCTTCCTGATTCGGTGTAAGTCGTTCCATTCCATTCGTAGCTGTCACAAGCCTCAATGTCTTCACTGCTCGAAGTGGCTTCTAGAATACTTAGATTCAATGTCACGAGGCTATCGCAACCGTAGATGTTGGTAAATAAACCATCATATTGACCTGTGACAGTTAAGGTTTCGCCATTGAATTCATAACTATCACACGAACTAATTGTTTCTTCAACAACATCTGATTCGTTTATGGTCAAGTTCAGTGTTACCAAACTGTCGCATCCATGTTCATTGGTGAATAGCGCCTGATACTGACCTGTACTTATCAATACCTCGCTATCGAATTCGTAAGAATCACAGGTCGTAACTGATTCCACTACATCATCAGATGTGTTTATAGTAAGATTCAGGGTAACTAGACTGTCACAACTATGCTGATTGGTGAATAGTGCCTGGTATTGACCAGATGCAGTTAAAGTAGCACCATCAAATTCATAGCTTTCACAAGCATCCACATTTTGCACGATATCATCTGAATCCAGAATATTAAGATTCAGGGTAACCAAACTATCGCAGCCTACTTTGTTGGTGAACGAGGCAAAATATTGACCCGAAGTTGTCAGTGTTTGTCCATCGAATGCATAGCTATCACATACATCGATGTTTTCCGTGACATTATCCGATATATTTCCATAATTGACAGTGACAGTCCAGATCTGGTTGGCTCCATCTTCTGAAGTGACCAAAAAGACAATTGGGTCTGAGTAATCGTAGGAAGTAACACCACTTGTAACTGGTGTAGCTCCTGCCCCTGATGGAATGACAGCGGTTGCACCTGGAGAAAGCTCAAAAGTTGCCACAAGGGTTGTGGGATCCGAACAATCCTCCAGCGTGATATCAATGGTGTGATTGTCCGTATCTATGGTGGCGGGAGCAGATTGTTCAGCAAAGCTGAAGCTCTTGAAGCTATTTCCCGAGCCCAAATTGCGATAAATCTTCAGGCCAGCAATTAAAACACCAGCTCCCATATCAACCAACTCCGGTTCACCATTATTGTCCAGATCACCACTGACAGCATTGTATGAATTAAAGTTACTTCCTTGCGGAATGTTGAACTCAGGATCAAAAGCTGGTACCCCCACTGTACTCGTATTCTTGCTTAAATAGATTCCATCATAATAGTCACTACTTATGAGCTCCAATTTACCATCTCCATTGAGATCATCTAAAGGTGTACCTCCTGTATTGGCAAAATCAGTAGCCGAAAGCACCAAGTTGTTATCAGTACTCGAATTGATAAATACTGTCAGAGAAAGGCCATCATTTGCGGACGCCAAATCCTGAATGCCATCTCCATCAACATCTCCCAGCATGACGAAGTTGGGGCTCGAATTAAGAGCAAAATCTTGCTTGGCTGAAAAACTAAATGACCCCGTATTGAGGAAAACATTTAAAGCCACGTCCGTCTCACTTGCGGCAATGATATCAGGCAGGTTGTCCTGATCTATATCTCCTACTACGAAATGCTGCCCAAGCGATCCTGTTTTTAAAGATTGAGCTAAGGCAAAATCGATGTTGTCCACACCTGAACTCGTATTGCTCAGTACATAGATAGAATCATTCTCAGTATCCATGGTCAACAGGTCTACCCTGCCATCTCCATCGATATCGGCTGAGGCTATCCAATAACTGTTGCCAGTGATTGCAAAATCTTGTCTTTCTCCCAGACTTAAAAAGGAGCCACTGGTGTTTCGGAAAACTGAAACATAACCAGCATTCGTATATCCCACTGCTACGTCCAGTCTGCCATCTCCATCAAAGTCATCAACTAAAATGTCGTAAGTAGTTTCGAGCAGATCATAGCTTGATGCGGTACCAAAACTGATATCTCCAGGTCCTGTGCTGGCGTTGGGATAGATCGTGACAGTGCTGTTACTATTATCTCCCACGATAAGGTCAGCATGTCCATCACCATCCATATCTCCAAATACAACATCTGAAGGGAACTCACCTCCAAAAAGAGTAATAGGTTCATCGAAGGAGTTTTCAGATAGATTGCCGTCACTCTCGAAGGTCACAGCAAATGG
Organism: Reichenbachiella faecimaris; assembly: GCF_900176375.1. Lineage (GTDB taxonomy): Bacteria > Bacteroidota > Bacteroidia > Cytophagales > Cyclobacteriaceae > Reichenbachiella > Reichenbachiella faecimaris. Next base: position 1,804,542 of record NZ_FWYF01000001.1, read on the forward strand.
CTTGGCGGATTTGGCTATTAGTCCGTTCACGAGAACCGAAATGGGTTCGCGAGTAGCTCCGGCTGGCACTTCCACCAATAATTCATATTGGCTGGCTGCCATAACAGTAGCTTGGGTAGCACCGAAGTAAACAATGTTGTTGGAAGGTGTTTCATCAAAGTTGTCACCGAAGATGGTAACATTTGTGCCAATTGGACCGGATTGAGGAGAGAATGCGGTAATGGTTGGTGCAGGAAGGCAGCAGTGCTGATCTGCCCCAACATCCACTCCTGTAACGGCATTTCGCAGGTCTCCGTCAATATCACTGGTCACACCGTCAATGAAAGTACCGAAACGGTAATCAGAAAAGCTTGTGATGTGAAAGTCGTCTGAGCCCATGAAGGTTGGAGAAAAGCTTTGCGAGCTTTGATCATAATCTGTTTGCAAACCCTGCCATTCAGATAAAGTCGCAGCCTGATATTGTGTGCCGCCTATGATAGGACCAATACCTGCTTCTATGGTGTAGGTATTCGCATTTCCTGAATATAAGTTATGATCAATTCTGACTTCATCAGCCTGCGCTACTGATAAAAATACCTCTTGTGTAGCTGCATTGGTTACTGAAAATATATTGTTGTATATCTCCAAACTATCTCCGCTAAGGAAAGCACCCCACAGTGCTGGATTACTACCAGTGCTTACCAGCGTATTGTGAATCAATCTTGTATCATCCGTAAAATTTAAATGGATAGGATAATTGGATTCAATGATATTGTTGGCAACCGTGGTTCCAAGTGCTGCATTGAGTTCGAGCGATTTGGAAGATGTAGCGTATATCTCATTTGATACCACACGTGCAGAATAATTACGACCCACAAAAATGCCTTCACAGCTGTTCTCCACGAGGTTGCTCTGAATCTCCGGCTCATTAGTCATACTAATATACATTCCATAACTATCATCTGATGAACCAGCAGTCACCCCATCGATAGTGTTATTTGTAATGCTAACATTTGTGGCGTAATAGGAGATGTTGTCTGGATCATGTGCGGTTTCATCCAGATAAATGGCGGCTGCCTGTCTGCCTGTTGGAAAAGGACCCTGAAAAGAATTACCATCTATCGCTAAATCATCGCCATCAACGTCCATACTTTGAAAATTGTAAATATGGAATTGCCCCTCACTAAAGTTGTTGTCTGCTATCGAGAGACCGGAATAACCGTCAATAAAAACGAGCATGCCAGCCCCGCTAACATCGCAAGAGCTAATGGATACTGCATTTACCTCCAGGAGAGATATTGCCGAAGCAATATATTCTGTCATAGCCTGACTTAAGCTAAAATTGGAATTGGACAGCGTAAGATTATTCAACGCAATATTCGAGGCATTCTCCATATTGATCCCCTTCGTTTCATTGAGATCGTAATCCACTTTGACAGAAGAAATATCATCCATTTCCAATTTGAAATTCTCCAGTATCACGTTGTTTGTATTTGCAAGCGAAATCCCTGACTTATCAGCCACGATACTATCCACGGGATGAATGATCGTATTACTACTGTTGACACCGGAAAGGGTAACCGTAAATGCTCCATTGTTGAGCGAACTCAAATCCACTGTTTCGTTGTAAGTCTCAGCTCCAAGCTGTAGTGTAATATCACCTGTGATGGTGCCAGCTTGCAAAGCGTTTATCGCAGCGGTTATCGTCGAATAATCTTCTAATCCTGATGAGTTACCTATGGTGTAGGTTCCACTTAAACTTTGTCCGAATAGTGAAAGTGACAAAAATCCAAAAAGCGCTCCTAGTACGAGTATTAATTTTTCTTTCATAGCAATGTGTTAATCATTTAGTTGAATCTTTGAACCACTTGAAATTCAAAGTCACGGCTATGCGACATTTTCAAATGCTAGTTCAAAAGACCTATGCAAAGAAGAATGGATAATCACCATATTTCCCAGAAATGGGGGGGTGACAAAAGGGTGAACTGTTTTTAATCATCTGGTTATCAATTAATTACATTTTTCAGGTACACCCGTAAGTGAACTTCAAAAACGTATATTTGTAAGCTTATAATTGATAAAATGATTATGATACCAAATGAGCAAATAATAATGGAAGTGAAAACTAATAGAACGCCAGGAAATGGGTTATCAACAAAAATTCTTTTTCTAACTCTACTTTTTGTAATGTTTCAATTTCCTGCATTTTCTCAAACCAAGAAGATGAATGACAAGCATTTAGAAAGACTTAAAGGAGAACTTACAGACAGTGCCCGCATTGCAACACATCTGCATCTGGCCCGAAGATATTCTAATACAGATTCGACGGAAATGATGAATCATCTAAAAATGGCCGGAGAGCTCGCCGATCAAATAGAAGATGAGGTTGCCAAAGTGGATATAATTTTTGTCATGTCAAGATTTTACCTGCTTCGAAATATGACCAGAGAAGCACTTCGTGAATGTGAACTTGCATTAGATTATTCAAAGAGGATTTCATATAAAAAAGGAGAAGCACTCGCTTATGCCAGAGCAGCTTCGGCATACCTCGAGGGTGGTGACTTAGATACCGTTGAATTTCTTTTTAACAAAGCGATTGAAGGACAAACGCTAATAGACGATAAACCCGGTCTTGTTTTCAGCCATCTTAATTTGGGTGGGTATCATTTAATAAAAGGAAACTATGAGATAGCAAGGGCATATTACAACAAAACGCTCGATCTAAAAGAAGCTATGGGAAAATCGAGAAACTACCCTTCAATACTGATGAAGATAGGTAATACATTTTCGGAGCAGGGCTTATACTTACAAGCTCTTGAGTATTATTTCCAATCTGCAGAAATTTTTGAAAAAGTAAACAACAAAAGATATTTAGCCTCCACACTTAATGATATTGGAAATGTATTTGTCTCTCAAAATGAATATCGGGAAGCTCTAAAGTACTATGAAAAATCGCTTAAAGTCAGAGAGGAACTAGAATACACCAACGGTATCGCTGAAAGCCTGAACAGCATAGGGTTCGTCTTCATTCAACTGGCTGAATACGACAGAGCCATTGAATATCTAAACAAGTCTTTTGCTATATACATGGAAATGGATGATCCTTATGGCATCGCAGCTTGTTATAATAACCTGGGAGAGGTTTACAATAAATTAGGGAAGGTTCAAAAGGCATTAGAGATGCAAAACCAATCGCTAAAATTACATCAGGAGATTGGTGAGCAGGTAAAAATAGCTGCTACTAATCTTACTATTGCCGAATTGTATCTGAAACAAAATGATATCACCTCTGCTTCCTCCCACACTGCCAATGGCCTTGCAATTGCCGAAGAAGTTAAATCTTTTGAGGAATTAAAGAAAGCTTATGAATTACTCTCCAATCTTGAGAGTAAACGTGGAAACTATAAAAATGCCTTTGATGCACACCTAAAATACAAACAATATGCCGATAGCTTGATCAATCAGGAAAACACAAAAGCTATCACAAAAATGGAGGCTAAATATGAGTTTCAGCAAGAAAAAGATTCCATTGCCTTTGCACAAGAGAAAATTCAATTAGACTACGAACAAGAAATTGAACAGAAAAAAACAATTAACCAAGCGGCCATAGGTGCTGCGGCATTGGTATTCATCATTCTAATCCTTCTTTACAGATCCTATCTGATCAAACAAAGGAAAAACCTGGAACTCCATCACAAAAATGAAATGATAGAATCGAAGAACAATGAATTAGTTTCCAAAAACGAAGAAATCATGACTTTGCGCGAAACGGAGAAAAAAATGTCTGAAGAATCTCTGGCACTCAAAGAACGGGAGCTTACCAATATCACCATGCTGTCGCACGAAAAAAATGAGCTACTCCAGCAAATTGGAAATCAGATCGGAAAGATTGGTGATAAAGTGGATGAAAAAATCATCCCTGATCTCAAAGAGATTAAACAAACCATCAAATCTAATATCAGCAATGAGTCCTGGAATGCTTTCACCTATCATTTTGAACAGGTACATCCGGAGTTTTTCAACAAACTCAAAGAGAGCTATGACGAACTCAATCAAAATGACCTTAGACTTTGTGCCTATATCAAAGTGGGACTCAATAATAAAGTCATAGCCCAGATGAATAACATCACACTTGCCGGAGTAAAAAAGAATATCAATCGTCTCAAAAAGAAACTGGAATTAGAAGCGGATGATAGTCTCAGAGATTTTATGATGAAGTTTATATAAAAAAAAGACCCAGCGTCTCCAGGTCTTTTAATAGTCTACTTGAAAAGGTTCGTGAAGGGCTTGCACCTTCGCTGCACTAATTAATTATCGTTAGGTTTTTGAAGTCTATTTAATTAGATGAAGAATAAAACATCCCTCTTCTTGAACGTCTCTTGGTGCCTCGAATCACAGCCATCGACCAGGCCGTAGCAGGCAACCATCCGACAATCGTCATCTGTAATATCAAACAAATGATACCTTTCTTATACTTTCCTAAGTGCAGGAAAACATTCCAAGGACAAATCAGTGCGTCTATGTAAATCATCGCTGCTGCATTTTGTTTTACCATTTTTAAAATAAGGCATGCCCTAACACATGCCTTATTTAATACTCGCTGCTGTGTCCATTATTCAGTGATCTGTCTTTCAAAATGCTGGTTCTGACGCGACAATCAAATAAACAGACACCCTCTTTTCAACTTAGTAAACGGCTACCTTCTTTCTCATAATAGCTTTCTACTTCCTGTCTACCCCTCTTCCTCCTCGCTAGAAATACCATATTTAGTATTCTATCGACTAAGTTGATCAAGAGTGATTGTCGGCCATCATTCGACCACCGACCTGCCGCAATTACTTGCGGCAATCATATGCTGGTCCTAAAAAGATCTTATAGCCGAATAGCTATTAAATGCTTCTAATGCACGCCTCAAATAAAGACACTAAAGGCGCTTATCAAAAGATTTGATGGGTAACAAATGGATATCAACAGTTCAAAGCTTTGAAAAACTCTAAAATTTATACAAGCTAAGTTTTAACTACCGCTGGGAATGAGATTCCATAAATTGACTTTCTTTGTGTATCTGATTTTTGACAATCAAGACGCATGAGAAGATTAATTACACTAGTACTGACTTGCATATTCTGTCAGCACCTGGCACATCCACAGTCGGAGGTGCCTCTACCGGACACAATTAAACTTTCCAAGCATGAATTGATCTCATGGCTGGATTCGTCTTCTCATACATTGAGCGAAACTAGTCTACCAGACTATATTGAAACTATAGAAAACCATCTGGACAGTTTAAGCAGAGATCAAACTATTCGATACTTGCAGACGGCGTTGACCTATTCAGTAGAACAAAAACTTTCCAACCCAAAAATTCATTACCTCATATCTGAGGAATATTACAGTAAACTTTCCTATGACACGGCCTCCTATCATGTAGACCAGTTGCTGGAGTTATATGATCAGGCAAACCCCAGACATTTGGCGCTAGCCCTGGAAATTAAGGCAAGCGGTCTGCTGCGAACAGAAAAATTTGAGAACCTTAAAAAACTCCTTGATGAACATCGGGAATTTTTGATCAGCCAATTTCCTCACAATTATTTGTACATCTTCAATTTGCTGCTTTACAGCTATATGGTTACTTCCAGGTATGATGATGTAATAATGGAAAGTCAAGACGCGCTACAATTAGCTCAAGAAACAGAAGACCACGTCAACGTTATTCTATTGCAAAATAAAATGGCAGCTGCTCATAAGAATAATAAAAACTATGATATTGCTAGAAGCTACTTATTAAAAAGTTTACAAATAGTCAAAGAGCATCCCAATCCACATTCTGAGTCTTATATTCAATATGACTTGGGGTTGTTGTATCGTGATATGGGTGATTTAGACTCTGCCATAGTTCATGTCAAAAAAGCATTATCGCTTATGGCTCCACAAGCCAGAAACAATTATTCCGTGCAGCTTGCCACTTATTATGCTGATAATGGTCAATTCAGTGAAGCCAAACAGATCCTGGATTCCATAGACATGACTATACTCATTGATGAAACCGCGCGAGGTGAAATATTATATGCGAGAGGCATCTCTAAAGCAGGTTTTGGCAACTATCAATCAGCTATTGCTGACTTGGATAGCGCACTCATCATTAGGTCTGAATCCCCTAGAGAAGTCGTTAGGATCAAGCTAGCCTTATCCAGACTCAAACAATTGACAGGTGAGTCTGAAGAAGCATTGATTTTATACAAGCAAGCTGACACGATAGAAGACAGCCTTTTCAGTCTGGAAAAACAAGAAGTCATTGCTAGACTTGAGTCTCAATTTCAGCTTTCTGAAAAAGAAAAGGAAATACTCAGACTAGAAGCCGAAGCTGTCCAGGGTCGCAATCTATTGCTAAGCTCGATTGGATTGGGATTCCTACTCGCAATTATCGCCTTCCTAGCCATTCGCTCCTACCAACTCAAACGAGAAGCCAATGAAGAATTATCAAAAAAAAACCAACACCTAAAAGCACTCAGAGAAAAAGAAAAACAATTGGCAGAAGCCACGATACATGCCAAGGAAAGGGAATTGGCAACCATGGCAATGGCAGCGCATGAAAAAAATTCACTGTTGCAAGACTTGGAACAAAAAGTGAATTTCTTGGAGAAAAAGTTAAGTGACGAATTAACACCTGACTTTAGAGATCTAAAAAAGACCATCGCGAATGGTTATTCTATTGACAACAGTTGGGAAAATTTTCACAACCACTTTCAGGATGTACATCCCCTATTTTTTGAAAACCTCAAACAAATCAACCCTGGCCTTACCAATGACGATTTAAAATTGAGCGCCTATCTCAAGATAGGAATGTCGAATAAAGAAATAGCTGGTGTCATTCATCTTACAGTAGGTTCTGTAAAAACAAAAGTCAACAGACTAAAGAAAAAACTAGAAATGGGTCCGCACGACAACCTACGTAACTTCATGTTCAACAATAATTAAAAATATAAAGGAATCCTGTGAACATTGTTATTATAAAATGAACCCTAACGGAATAAATTTAAAGCAATAAAAAAAGCCAAGTGTCTCAGGGTCTAGATGCTATCTAATATTTTATCCTAAAATCTGTAACGCTTATTTAGGACTAGTCAGAATGTTTACGCTCGTCACCATCATTTCTGCCACCACCAAATTAGGTACCCAACAAAGCCAAGAAACTATCAGGTAAGCCGCGATAAAATCTAAACCTATCACACCTTGCAAAACAGGCAGCCAAAGCCTTAAAGTCACTGCTGCCCAACACAAAGCATAACTTCGAATCATCCAATTTTGATGAGCGACTATCTCACCCTTTTTCACTGCCAAAAAGGCCATAGCCGTAGTGGCCAACCAGAGCAGTGCCATAGTACCAAATCCAAAACCAGCTATGATACATAAAACGAAAGGTACAGTCCCGCGCTTCCACTTAATAGCACGGCTGAAACATATACTTTACCCAAAAGGCGATGAATAGCAATTCGTTTATCCCTAAGCTTTTTACTAAACTGGATCCAGCCAGCCAACATACTCACAGCACCCATACTGATGTGCTGATAAAACGCCCAGTTCCAAACAGCACTGCTTAAAATCTCCACGGACTTTCCACCAAGAAAGCCCTGAGTCATATCAACTAAACCATACAATATCGGATACAGTCCAATCGAAACAGAAAAGAAACCAAATATAAACCAGCGTATGTTTTTCATTAAAATAGGTTTAATTGTCACAGAGCTACTATTTTACCCTGTAAGTTGAATCAATAAAATATTTATTACAATAAGAGAAAAAAATGGATTGTTGATTGGGTGACATGCACCATTTGCTTGTCGTAATATAAATGTAGGTGGCGGTTTTTAAGATCGCTCTCTGAATATTTCAACAAAACATTCGGAGAGTCCAATAACCACAACATTACGCATTACCACTTGGGTAATTGTTTTAAATGTTTTGGGCACTAGAAAAGCCTACAATATTTAAAATTAAATATGAATAGAAAACCAATAGATATATCTTTGCGCATTATTTTTTGATGGTGTGCAGCAACCATAATAGATTGAATGATTGAAGTAAGAAAGGTTCAGGATAAAAAGGATTTAAAAAAATTTATTGATTTTCCTCATGAGCTATATGCAAATGACGAGAATTATGTACCTGAATTATTTTTGGCCCAAAAAGATCTTTTGGATAAAAAAAGCCATCCCTTCTTCCAACATTCAGAAGCGGATTTCTTTCTTGCCTATGACAATGCTCAAATAGTAGGAAGAGTTGCAGCAGTCAAAAACAATAACTATCTCGAATACACTGGTGATCAATCAGGGAAATTCGGTTTTTTTGATGTCATCGAAAAGTATGAGGTAGCGGAAGCACTTTTAGATACTGTTGCGGAATGGCAAAAGGAAAGAGGCCTGACCAAACTTGCTGGGCCAGAGAATTATTCAACCAACGAAACTTGCGGTACTTTGATCGAAGGATTTGATTCACCACCTACGATCATGATGCCTTACAATATGCCATACTATAAAGAGTTTCTCGAAGAGTATGGATTTGAGAAAGACATGGATCTGTTATCTTATAAAATCCTGACAAAGGATGTGCCAGACAAACTGATTCGCATGTCTGACAAAATTCTCGAACGCTTAAATGGCAAGGGAATTACTATTAGAAAAATCAATCTGAAGAAGTTTTCAGAAGAGATCGACAAGATCATTCAGATATACAACTCAGCCTGGGAGAAAAACTGGGGTTTTGTGCCTATGACGGATGCAGAATTTAAGCATGCAGCCAAAGACATGAAGCAAATTGTAGATCCTGACTTTGTCTTAATTGCGGAACACAATGGAAATCCAATAGGGTTTACCTTAAGTATCCCGGACATGAACATACCACTGAAGAAACTGAAAAGGGGAAGATTGCTGCCTTTTGGTATTTTCAAGTTGCTTTATCACAAAAAAGATATTGACAGGGTACGTATAGTAACACTTGGAATCGTCGAAGGGTATAGGAAGCTGGGTATAGATGCCTATTTCTATATGAAAGCCTTTGAGGAAGCAAAACGAAAAGGGATGAACTTTGGAGAGGCTTCCTGGATCTTAGAAAATAATGAAATGATGAACAAGGCCATTGAGAATATCAATGGTAAAGTTTACAAAAAGCACAGATTGTTTAAAAAAGCAATCTAACGAAATAAAAAAAGGACTAATTGAATTCTAAAGAATATAAATTGGTAATTTGCTTGTTTGAGGAATATAATTCTAAAAACATCAGCTAAACGGACGGTATCAAGCACCAATAGATTCTTTATAAAACCGATAATTGATGAGTATTTTACGACAACGTTTGGAGAACAATATACACCCAGCCGTTAAGCAAGCGAGAGAATATGGCCTATATCCATATTTTAGGGAAATTGCCTCTAATCAAGATACCGAAGTCTCTATCAATGGCAATAGAGTCTTGATGTTTGGCTCAAATAGCTATTTGGGATTGACCAACCACCCCAAGGTGAAGGAAGCAGCAAAACTAGCTATTGACAAATATGGGACTGGCTGTGCTGGATCAAGGTTTCTCAATGGAACATTAGATCTTCATGTACAGCTCGAAAACAATTTGGCCGAATTCTTCAAAAAAGATGCAGCACTTGTATTTAGTACAGGATTCCAATCCAACTTGGGTACAATTTCTTGCCTATCTGGCAGAAATGATTATATATTGATTGATGAGCTAGATCATGCCTCTATCATTGATGGAACTCGATTGTCTTTTTCAAAGGTGATCAAGTTTAAACACAATGACATGAAATCACTAGAAAAGCAATTGAGCAGACTGCCAGATGATGCGATCAAATTGATTGTGGTAGATGGTATTTTCAGCATGGAAGGAGACATTGTCAAATTGCCTGAAATCGTTACTCTATCAAAAAAATATGGTGGTACGATCATCATAGACGACGCACACTCTGTAGGAGTACTCGGACAACAAGGAGCTGGAACAGCTTCTCATTTTGGTTTGGAAAATGAAGTGGACTTTATTGTAGGGACTTTTAGTAAATCACTAGCTTCATTGGGAGGGTTTGTTGTTGCGGATCAGACCTCTATCGAATACATGAAACATCAAGCCCGATCATTAATATTCAGCGCAAGCATACCTCCTGCATCTGCAGCCAGTGCATTAGCCGCCTTAGAGATCATCAAATCAGAGCCTGAAAGAATGGAGAAACTCTGGAGTAATACCAACTATACCATTAAATGCCTTAAAGAAAATGACTTTGATATTGGCCCTACAGAGTCACCAATAGTGCCTATCTATGTTAGAGACAATACTAAAACGTTCCAAGTAACGCAGATGCTTTTTAATGAAGGTGTCTTTGTAAACCCTGTGATTTCTCCAGCCGTACCAAGCAATAGTTCATTGCTTAGATTATCACTGATGTCTACTCATTCGCACGATCAGATCGACTTCGTAATAGAAAAACTTATAAAGGCCAGAAAAATGATAGGTTTTGCAGGATTGGAAGAACAAGTTGAGATTCCATTAGTTGCCAACAAAGCCTAATTGGCCATAGGTTTATTGAAATCAATGAAAGGTTATTTTTCCGCCCGTTACAAAACTTATCCATGAACATCATCATCACAGGCGCGACTGGATTTATAGGTAAGTTTTTGGTGGATTATGCCCTAGCGGAAAATCTGAACGTATTTGCGGCAGTCAGAAAATCAAGCAATCGAACGAGTTTGGCTGGCAAAAATATAGGGTTCGTAGAACTAGATCTCACCTCTGAAGAAAGTCTGACCTCCTCACTAAATCAATTCGTTGAGGATCAAGGCACCATTGATTATGTGATCCACAACGCCGGAATCACAAAAACCACTTCCAATTCGGAATATGAATTGGTCAACTGCACCTATACCATTAACTTGATCAAGGCGCTAGAAAACACAGGACAACAGGTTAAAAAATTTACTCTCGTAAGCAGTTTGGCGGCTTCTTCCCCTGGTACTGGTGACCAGATGATCAAAATTGATCAAGTGGGAGAACCTGTTTCTGCCTATGGATGGAGCAAGAAAAAAGCAGAAGAGTATATAGAGCAAAATTGTTCTTTACCTTATGTAATTTTGCGCCCACCTCCAGTCTTTGGGCCTGGTGATAAGGATATGTTTCCAGTTTTTGATTTGGTTAATAAAAACCTGGAATTGTATGTGGGGGGAAAGCTACAATTGTTGTCCTTTATATACGTAAAAGACTTAGCAAGAGGAATAGTTGCAGCGACAACTTCGGTTATTAAAAACAAGAAGTATTTTCTGTCGGATAATGGAGAATATGATAATGAAAAGTTCAATTTACTCATCAAAAAGTATTTGGCAAAAAAGACTTTAAAAATAAAATTACCACTATTTGTGGTATACGTCGTGGCATTTTTTTCAGAAATATATACCAGACTTTCTGGAAACCTGTCGCAGTTAAATATTGAAAAAATAAAGGAACTCAAATGTTCGAACTGGATGTGCGATTCTCGTGATTTCTATAAGGATTTGGCCATTGAGCCAAAGTATACCCTTTATGAAGGAATCCAGGAGACCATTGACTGGTACAGAAACGAGCATTGGTTAAAATAGCGTTAAAATAGATTATAGATGTCAGACAAAATTACAATTCAAGAGCCTAAAGGAAAGCTAGGCATTCTAACCCCAGGCATGGGTGCGGTATCTACTACCTTCATGGCTGGTGTATTGAGTATCAGAAAAGGATTATCTGATCCAATAGGTTCATTGACTCAGATGGGAACCATCAGATTAGGTAAAAGAACAGAAAATAGAAATCCTTTAATTAAAGATTTCATTCCATTGGCTCCATTAGAAAATGTAGTGCTGGGTGGATGGGACGTATTTGAAGATAATGCTTATGAAGCAGCCATGCATGCCAAGGTTCTTGACAAAGATCTGCTCAATGAGTTGAAAAGCGAATTGGAACAAATCAAGCCAATGAAAGCTGTCTTCGACAAAAACTATGTAAAAAGACTTGAAGGAACTCACATCAAGACTGGATACGCCAACAAAATGGAATTGGCGGAAGCTTTGATGGACGACATGAAAAAGTTCAAAGAGGAGAACGGATGCGATAGACTCGTCATGGTGTGGTGTGGATCTACAGAAATCTACATTGAAGAAGGAGAAGTTCACTCTACTCTTGAAAAATTAGAAGAAGGGATGAAAAACAATCATCCTGACATTGCGCCAAGTATGATTTATGCATACGCAGCAGCCAAAATGGGCATTCCTTATGCCAATGGCGCTCCTAACCTTTCGTGTGATGTAGACGCCATCGTAGAGCTAGCTAAGCAAACAGGCGCACCTATCGCAGGTAAAGATTTCAAAACAGGACAGACTTTGATGAAAACCATCCTGGCTCCTGGCTTGAAAGCAAGATCATTGGGTATTGATGGTTGGTTCTCTACAAACATCCTGGGCAACAGAGATGGTGAAGTACTGGACGATCCAGACAACTTCAAAACGAAAGAAGTTTCAAAACTTGGTGTTTTGGAGCAAGTATTAGAGCCAGAATTGCATCCAAAGCTTTATGGTAATCTTTACCACAAAGTAAGAATCAACTACTACCCTCCAAGAGGCGACGACAAAGAAGGCTGGGATAATATAGACATCAAAGGATGGTTGGGCTACAAGATGCAAATCAAAGTGGATTTCTTATGCAAGGATTCTATCTTGGCAGCACCACTGGTACTTGACTTGGCTTTGTTCCTCGATTTGGCATCTAGAGCAGGCATGAAAGGTGGGATCCAGGAGTGGTTGTCATTCTACTTGAAATCGCCACAGGCTGCCAAAGGTTTGAAACCTCAACACGACATTTTTGTTCAGTTGATGAAGTTGAAAAACACCTTGAGATACTTAGCTGGTGAAGATTTGATTACAAACCTTGGACTAGATTACTACGATTGATCAATCAATCCAATAAATAGATACAATCCCTACTATTGTAAAATGGTAGGGATTTTTTTATTTCAAATACTCAGACTTAAAATCCTGAACCTTGGGGTAAGTCCCTACAATTACTAAAACTACTCCTGGCTCCATAATCACTTTTGAAGAAGGGTTGAATACAAACTTTCCATGTTTGTCATTGAGCCCTACCACGGTCACATCTGTTCTATTTCTAATGTCCATGGATTCAATAGTTTGTCCTTGAAAATCTGACCTTAGATCTTCATAGCGAACTTCCTCAAGTGTAAGTCCATCCTCCTGATGGCCAGACAACTGATCCAAGTATTCAATTACAAATGGTTTAGTAATGTGCTGTGCCATGTGTAAGCCTCCAATGGCATCAGGCATGATCACGTGCTGAGCACCTGCCTGCTTCAGCTTTTTGATGGTATTCTCCTCAGAGGCACGAGAAATAATTCTAACCTCAGGGTTTAATTCTTTGGCCGTAAGCGTCAGAAAAACATTTTCTGCGTCACTGGGAAGGGTAGTAATCAATGCTTTGGCTTTTCCTATACCCGCTTCTTCCAATACTTCTTCTTGGGTGGGGTCTCCCAGGATAAACTTATATTTCTTTACATTCTGGATTATATCAATCAATTGTTCGTCCCGATCAACAACTACAAATTCCACCTTTTGACTCCTCAACTCTTCGCATGCCCGGCTGCCATTTCGTCCAAATCCACAAACAATGATATGATCTTTCATTTTCTTAACTTCTTTTCCAAAAACATACTTTCGGTAGAGTCTATTCAATTCACCTTCAAAAAGGTAAGTAGAAAAAACAGACACTACATAAGCAAATATCATCAAGTTGAAGATGATGTAAATGCTTGTAAACAGTCTCCCGTTCTCAGATAATGGATAAATTTCATTGAAACCTACTGTGGAGAAAGTGATAACTGCCATGTAAAAGGACTCTACCCAACTGAATCCTTCTATCATCACAAAGCCCAACATACCTGTACATAATGAGGCAATCAACAGGAAGGCACTAATGAATAGCTTTCTAAAGTCTCGGTAACGTTCTAAAAACAACATATCAACCACCAGGAGGTACTTGCTTTTCAGTTTTTTCAGGAATCTTCACAGGTCTCTTTGGAATGGGCTTATCTCTGAATCTCAATTTGTAAATCACATAGTAGTTGAAACCAAACTGACTACCTTTATCAGCCTGACCAAATCCTGGGATTTCAAAAGGAAAAAGCTTGCCATTGTCTGAAAGTTTTTTGGAGAACTTAAATCGAACAGTATACCCCATATATAATGGGCCAGCTATATTCACATTGATTCCCATATTAGCCTCAAACCAACGCGCCTCTAGATTTTCATTCGAATAAATCAATTGATCTTCTCCCCATCCTGTATCTGATTGAGCGTAAGTGATATGATCACTGAAACTACTTCTAGCATACATGATTCCAAAAAAAATGCTGCTTCTGTGCTTATTGTAAGGCATCATATTCACATGTGGGCCAAGACGAAAAAACGTGCCATCAGAGCTATAATCAAAGCCTTCTCCAGTTAAGTTTATTTTATCTATCCCCAACTCTCCGGCGAGATAATAATGATGAAAATCAATTTTGGAATGAAACTCAAGTTTGGTTTCGTCTGAAAACAAAGTCTTCCCCAAACCAATAACATCTGTTGCAAAAATGACTTCTGAGGGCATAAAGTCCTTTTTTACCTTTTGTTCTTTTTTTATTTCCTGAGCGGACACCCCGAAATTCACAATCAGAACAAAAAGACTAATTATATATTTTAATGTTCTCATCTATGGTCACATCGATAAAAGTAGAAACTAAGTCGTAAGTAAAAGAAGAACCAACCACATCCAATTTGCTGTAGAAAAAATAAGGCCCACATTCCTCGGATAACCATTCAAGCTGGGTGGTATAACTCACCGTCAATGTATCTACTGAAGTGCTGGATACAAACACATAAGTGACCTCATCGACCGTGGGATTCAGATTCAATTCAAAGCTCGTCAAAGAATCCATAGAGTTATAAAACACGTGATCAGTGCTTCTTTCTGTTACACTAATAAACTCCATGAACTGCTGGGTAGAATCTTCACGATTAAAAAAATTTACAGTAATATTATTCTCTGGTACTTCCAAATCACAATCTGGCTCTTCCCCACAAGCCCACAGCACTAAAATTCCGAGGCAAATAATAACAACTTCACGCATATTTAATTGGTGCAATTTCTTTGAATATCGCTGACTTACTGCTGGCTAAGATACTTATATATATTGAATCCATGAGGCGTAATGGCTATCAGTCGATCATTAGAGTAGACCATTTTTGAAAATTTAATATCGCCTAAATTCCGCTTGACATTTTCGCCTTCATACAAATGTATAAGATTCAAAAAACCATCCTTTTCATAGTACATGTAGTCCTTATCAAACCCTACAGATAAGGGTGCTTCGGACAGTAGCTTGAAGAGATAATTTCCAATATTATCAAAGACCAGCACGCCAGAAGACTTGTCAATGATGTACATTCTATTTTGGTGTGCATGAAAGGATAAAATTTCGGTCTGATGCTGATCAAGCACCTGAGCCAGCGATTTTCTTTCGAGCAAACGATTTGTACCAGGGTCGATCAGCTTAATTGAAAAATCTGAAATGTCTAACACCCAAAGTGTCTGTTGAAAGTTGGGCGCTACGTCTTCTACATAGCCAAGGTTAAAATCCGACAACCTGTAGGTAATAGGAGATGACAGATATCTACTAAGTATGACCAATTCCTGAAGGTCTTTATAAAACAATGTCACTTTCAGCTGTGAACTAGTAGTTATCTCATGAATACTTGCCACTTGCAAAGGAGAATATTCAAGTATCAGGTTTCCCTCATTTGAGTATTTGGAAACCGTCCCTTGAAAGTTTGTTGCATAGATATTTCCTGCCTGATCGAGCGTACACAGATCAATATTATGATGTGACACTTTTTTCACCAGTTCCCAAGGTTGAGCTACCAGGGAAAGAGGAACCCAAAGCAAGAAATATGTAATGACGGTTTTCATTTGGAAAATGACTTGAGCCTGAAATCTTCCCCATCATAAACTCCATAGGAACTGCCAAATACCCACTCCCCAAGATTTACATAGGTGGAGTCATTGTTCAAGGCGTGCATTCCAGAGATATGTCTATGACCATAGATGTAATAATCATGGTGTTGCTCCTTCTCTAATTGATTACTATGAATAATCAACCATTCTTTATCTCCATAAAATTCTAATGATTCCCTCTCCTGAGCCAATCTACTTCCTGAAGACCACTGTTTCGCTAAGGCAACCCCTATATCTGGGTGGAGCCACTTAAACAACCATTGACAAACTGGGTTGCTAAATATTCTTTTGAAAAATTTGAATTTTTTATCACCTGGCCCTAACCCATCACCATGTGCTAGATAGAACGAATGAGACCTAATTTGATAAGTTTGTGGTTCATGAAAGATTTTTATTCCTATTTCATCAATCAGATAGGTTTTCAACCAGAGATCATGATTGCCTGAAAAGAGTATGATTTCTATTCCCAGATCCACAAGCTCAGCCAACTTACCTAACAATCGCACATATCCCTTGGGTACCACATGCTTATATTCAAACCAGAAATCGAATACGTCTCCTAACAGGAAGACAGCCTTGGCATCTTTGGAAATGGAATCCAACCACTGCACGATGATCTTCTCTCTCTGCCTGGATTGCTGATGATTGGGTACACCCAAATGAAAGTCACTGGCAAAATAGACTTTCTTATTTTTTTCTAATTCAGATAGTGAATTATTCATCTGAAAAAAATTTGGGGCTATGAATCATAGCCCCAATTTATTGTTTTATTTAGAATCTTCTGTTGTTTCCTCCAGATTCTCAGGAGTGGATGTAGTGTCCTCTTCTTCACTCTCCACCTCAGATTTTATCTCTGATTTTAGCTCTTCAATGGCCTTTTCGTTTTTAACTTCTTCACTTCCCTTCGGGCCCAAGGCACCATTCGTGAATGCGGCATAATTAGTGTCCTTTTCAAAAGGTCTTTTGCCAATCAACTCCTCTAAATCTGCCTGAAAAATAATTTCTTTTTCAAGAAGCTCAGTAGCAATTTTCTCTAATTGGTCTCGCTTATCACTGAGAAGATTTTTAGTTCTGACATAGGCCTCATCTACAATCTTCTTAACCTCTTTATCAATCAATTCGGCAGTTGCCTCAGAATATGGCTTATTAAAGTTGTATTCAGATTGCTTGCTGTCATAAAATGAAATGTTACCTATGGCCTCATTCATACCATAAACAGTCACGATGCTGTAGGCCATTTTAGTGATTCTCTCCAAATCACTTAACGCACCAGTGGATATCTTACCAAAGACAATTTCCTCGGCAGCTCGACCACCAAGAGCCATGCACATTTCATCCATCAACTGCTCGGTCTGGTGCAGATGCTGTTCTCTTGGCAAGTACTGCGCATACCCAAGTGCCGCATAACCTCTTGGTACGATACTAACTTTAACCAAAGGATCTGCATGCTCTAGATACCAGCCCGCCACTGCATGACCAGCCTCATGATAGGCCACAATTTTCTTTTCCTCAGGGGATATGATTTTGCTTTTCTTCTCCAATCCACCTATCACACGATCAATGGCATCTTGAAAATCCTTAAGGTCAACCGCCTTCTTATCTTTTCTGGCAGCTATCAGTGCCGCTTCGTTACAGACGTTTGCGATTTCAGCTCCAGCAAAACCTGGAGTCTGAGCTGCCAATTTTCTTGAATCAACATCTTTATCTGACTTGATAGGTCCCAAATGCACTTTGAAAATCGCGTCTCTACCTACAATATCTGGCTTGTCAATACTAATTTGTCTATCGAATCGCCCTGGTCTCAACAATGCAGAGTCCAATACGTCAGGACGGTTTGTTGCCGCCAAAATGATTACACCAGAATCAGTAGAGAATCCGTCCATCTCTACGAGCAAGGAGTTCAATGTATTTTCTCTTTCGTCATTAGATCCTGGCATTTGACCCTTACCCCTTGATCGGCCAATGGCATCAATTTCATCAATAAATACAATACAAGGTGCTTTTTCCTTGGCTTGTTTAAAGAGATCCCGCACTCTCGCAGCTCCCACTCCCACAAACATCTCCACAAAATCAGAGCCCGATAGGGTGAAAAAAGGCACAGCAGCCTCACCAGCTACAGCTTTCGCCAACAAGGTTTTTCCAGTACCAGGAGGGCCAACAAGTAGAGCTCCTTTTGGAATCTTACCCCCAAGCTTGGTGAATTTAGCAGGGTGCTTCAAGAAATCTACAATTTCTTTTACTTCTTCTTTGGCTTCATCCAGCCCAGCCACATTGTCAAAGGTGATTTTGACTTTGTTTTCAGCATCAAAAAGAGCAGCTCTGGATTTCCCTATATTAAATATTTGACCACCAGGGCCTCCACCACCAGTCATTCTTCTCATCAAGAGCCAGAAGCCCAATATAATGATGATAAAGAATCCCGAATTCAAGAATATATGCGTATAGTCTGATCGATCGTCTACCAAATATTCATAATCATTCCCAGGCTTGAGTTGCGCATCAAGTTCCTTTTTCTTACTGGCAAAGATGTCAATGCTTTCAATCTTGAAAAAGTACTGGGGACCAGTAGACTCAACACCAAAACGATTTTGCTGCTCAAGCTGGATTTTGTATTTGCTATTTTGTAACGCCTCAGGTTTGAGGGTAACTTCTACTATTTTTTGATTACCTATCAGTGTTACTTTTTCAACATCATTGCTGAGCACCATTTGCTCAAACCTTTTGAAAGAAATTTCAACTGCAGAAGTATTGTTCGAAAAGTACGAAATGCCAAAAATAAAGGCCATAAGGCCTAGTATAACCCAAATTTGATAATTGGGCTTGTTGGGCTGATTTGTACTATTCTTTCTCGGTTTATCCGCCATTATTAATTATTTATAAAATTGTTTCTAACGCCTTACTGCTGATTTAGTTTTATTCTTCGATAGAAGTGATGATCGCGTCTCCCCACAGCTTTTCAAGGGAATAAAATTCTCTACGGTCTTTCCTAAAGATGTGCACCACTACGTTGGCATAATCCATCAATATCCACTCTCTATTTTCCTTCCCTTCCTTTCTCCACGGGTTATCTGAAGTGGTTTTGTAGACTTCTTCTTCTACAGAGTCAGAAATGGCGTCAATTTGTGTGTCCGAATTACCAGAGCAAATTACAAAAAAATCAGCAACAGCATTACCTATGTTTCGCAAATCAATCAGTACTATATCAGAAGCCTTCAATTCCTTCATTCCCTGTATCACTGCATCACTCAAGATTTTAGAATTTTGAGCTTCCTTAATTACTGTCATGCTTTGTCTCTAAATTTACCACAAAATTAACCAATATAAGTTGCATAAATTCTTTGCCAAAACTCAATTCCTTGGAAAAAAGGTACTTTTTCTGTCACATTGTCATTCGACCAATGACATGGCTGCTGATCTATTGAAAGAAAAGTTGCAAATCGAAGGCACTACAATTATTACCCAAGACCAAAGCAATGGCAGAGGCCAAAGGGGTAATAGCTGGGAAAGTGAACCTGGAAAAAACGCCACATTTTCGGTAATATTAAAACCAACCGCCATATCAGCTCAGAATCAGTTTCAACTACACCTCATTACTACTTTGGCTATTCATGGTGCTTTGTTTCCAATATTGGGGAAAGAATTAAAAATCAAGTGGCCAAACGATATTTACTATAGAAATAGAAAGCTCGGAGGCATTCTTATAGAAAACACACTAAAAGGTTCAAGGATTGAAAATTCTATTGTAGGCATTGGGATCAATTTGAATCAAACTCACTTTTCTAATCTTCACGCCACTTCTATGATTGACATAACAGGTGAAGAATTAGAAATCAATGACATTATTGAGCAAATACTGATTCAATTAGAAAAGAAGTATCTCGAACTAAAAGGCGGCCAGCTGAAAACACTCAAAACGCAATATTTGAGGCGCCTATATTTGTTCGACCAAGTAGGCAAGTATGAAACTGGGGGCAGGATGTTTGAAGGGAAAATTGTTGGGATTTCACCAAGTGGTTTGCTACAAATTCAAGAAAACGAAATGATCCATGAGTTCGCTTTTAAGGAAGTAGCCTACAAATGAACCAACACGTTGGTTTTTTCGTCATCAATTAAACACTTAACTTTGCAGTCGCAAATTGAAAATATAAAGCAATGATAGATACAGCATCAAAATTCAAGGTAAAAGATATTAACCTGGCCGATTGGGGTCGAAAAGAAATCAAATTGGCAGAAGCAGAAATGCCAGGATTGATGTCGCTTAGAGAAGAGTATAGACAAAGCAAGCCATTAGCAGGTGCCAGAATAGCAGGATGTCTTCACATGACGATTCAAACTGCCGTTTTGATCGAAACTTTGATTGAACTAGGTGCTGAGGTAACCTGGTCTTCGTGCAACATCTTTTCCACTCAGGATCATGCTGCTGCTGCCATAGCCGCTGCAAATATTCCAGTTTATGCCTGGAAAGGAATGAACGAGACAGAATTCGATTGGTGTATCGAACAAACTTTGACTGCATTTGAAGGTGGCAAGCCATTGAATATGATTCTTGATGATGGTGGCGACTTGACCAATATGGTTTTGGACAGATACCCTGAACTGGTTAAAGACATTAAAGGCTTGTCGGAAGAAACTACTACTGGTGTACACAGACTTCAGGAAAGAGAAGAGAACGGCACGTTGCCAATGCCAGCAATCAATGTCAATGATTCAGTTACTAAATCTAAGTTCGACAACAAATACGGATGTAAGGAATCATTGGTAGATGCAATCAGAAGGGCTACGGATGTAATGATGGCTGGGAAAGTAGCCCTCGTAGCCGGATATGGTGATGTCGGAAAAGGATCTGCCGCTTCATTGAGAGGTGCAGGTGCAAGAGTAATTGTAACAGAAATAGATCCAATCTGCGCGTTGCAAGCCGCCATGGACGGTTTTGAAGTGAAGAAGATGGATAATGCAGTAGAAGAAGCTGATATTATTGTAACCACAACTGGAAACAAAGACATCGTGGTTGGTCGTCATTTCGAAAAAATGAAAGACAAAACTATCGTTTGTAACATTGGTCATTTTGACAATGAGATCGACGTGTCTTGGTTGAATGCAAATGCTACAAAAACGGAAATCAAACCACAAGTAGACTTGTATGATTTAAAAGGAAAAGAAATTATTCTGTTGGCGGAAGGTAGATTGGTGAACTTAGGTTGTGCCACTGGCCACCCTTCTTTTGTAATGTCCAATTCATTTACCAACCAAACTTTGGCTCAATTGGAACTTTGGAACAACACAGATGCCTATGAAAACAAGGTATATATGTTGCCAAAACATCTAGATGAGAAGGTTGCAAGATTGCACCTATCCAAAATTGGTGTGGAACTGGATGTATTAAGTAAAGATCAAGCAGAATATATTGGTGTAACTCCAGAAGGCCCATACAAGCCTGAGTATTATAGATACTAATTTTTGCTGAAAAGCAAATCCAAAAGGCCACTTGTCTTCGTAATTACTAAGACAATGTGGCCTTTTTTTATAAGCAAACTGAGTTAAGTCATTGAATAAATTTATTAACTCAACAAAACCGTATAAATTTAAGAACGTAGGATTGTGTGTTCATACATGTATTTGAACGTCAATCAAAAAAAATGGAAGAGTCACCGACCAAAAATAACTATTCCACAAGGGTAAAGGACAAAATCTTCAATGAAGAATTTATGCCTCATATCCGTGCCATGTACAATTTTGCGCACCGCCTCACTTATGACGAGGATGATGCCAAGGATCTTGTGCAAGATACCTTCATGAAATCTTACCGATTTATTAATTCCTTTCATCAGGGAACTAATGCAAAAGCATGGCTGTTCAGGATCATGAAAAACAGTTTTATCAACGATTTTCGTAAAAAAAGCAAGCAACCTACGAAAGTAGATTATCAGGAAGTTGAAGGCTATTACAATTCTGAGGGCACACAAAAATCTGCAACTACAGACTTGAGAATAGATACAGTAAAAAATCTTATTGGAGATGAAATCACAAATGCCCTAGCTTCTCTGGACGTTGATTTTCGCACTGTAATCATTCTATGCGATCTGGAAGGGTTTACCTATGAAGAAATGGCCAAAATCTTGGATATACCCATTGGTACAGTCAGATCAAGATTGCATAGAGCAAGGAATTTGCTAAAAGAAAAATTGCAGTCCTATGCACAGAGCATGGGATATTAATTAATTAGATTTGCGGCGATTGTGAGTTTAAAAAAAATGGTACGTGAGATAAAATTCCGAACAGGAATGGCCAAATGCACTGAGTATCTGGACTTAGTCCAAATGGTACTTGACGGACAAGCCAGTCGATCTCAAGAGGTATATTTAAAAAGACATCTCAACATGTGTCTGAAATGTTTGGAACACTACAATTTAGATCAAGAAATAAAAAAACTCGTGCAATTGAAACTGGCAAGCAAAGAGGTACCTGAAGGTCTTGCCGATGCAATAAAAACCAAAATCGCAAAATCTGCTTAATACATGCAAAAAGGCAAAGCCATTATATTTTCAGCGCCTTCAGGGTCTGGAAAAACAACCATAGTTAAACACATCCTTTCTCAATTTCCAAACATTGAATTTTCGATTTCTGCTTCTACTAGAGATAGAAGAGGAAGGTCGGAAACTAATGGCAAAGACTATCACTTTTTAACTCCTGAAGAGTTTAAGAATAAAATTGATAACAATGAATTTATTGAGTGGGAAGAGGTCTATGAAGGCAATTTCTATGGTACACTTAAATCAGAAATAGAACGAATTTGGGAAAAAGGTCATCACGTGATTTTTGATGTAGATGTAAAAGGTGGCATCAGTTTGAAAGAGTACTTTGGTAATGATGCAATTTCAATTTTTGTGAAAGTTGTGGATGAAAGTGTATTGGCTGAGCGCCTCAAGGATAGAGGGACAGAAGATGAAGCCAGTTTATCAAGAAGACTCTACAAGGCTAAATTTGAAATGTCATTCGAGAATAAATTTGACGTGACGCTTGTCAATGATAAGCTAGAAGATTCGTTTGAGAATGCCAAAAAGTTGATTAGTGACTTTTTGAAATAACTTTAGACTTATGAAAGTCGGACTTTTTTTTGGTTCATTTAATCCCATTCATATTGGACACATGATTATTGCCCAAACTATGTTGGACAGTATTCATATAGATGAGCTTTGGTTTGTCATCAGCCCACAGAATCCATTTAAAAAGAACAACAATTTACTCCACGAATTTGACAGGCTAGATATGGTAGATGCTGCCATAGCCAGCAATTCTAAATTTCGAACTTCTGATATAGAGTTTAACCTACCCAAGCCTAGCTATACCGCACACACCCTGGCGGTCCTTTCTGAAAAACATCCAGACAAGGAGTTTTCACTAATCATTGGTGGAGACAATCTAGCTTCCTTTCACAAATGGAAGAACTATCAAACCATTTTAGAACATCACGAATTATTGGTATACCCTAGGCCAGGAGCTCAGAAGCCTCAAATTGAGATAACTGATCGTATCCATTTCGTAGAGGCACCCTTGTTGGATATATCAGCTACTTTTATTCGTTCTAACATAAAAAATGGGCACTCGATCAAATATCTAGTGCCCACTGAAGTCGAAGAATTTATCGTTAGAAAAAAATTCTATCGATAATTAAATCGTCATAATATCTTTTTCCTTGGCTACTACCAAGTCATCAATTTGAGCCACGTGCTTATCAGTCAATTTTTGCACATCACCCTCGGCACCCTTCACTGCATCTTCTGATGTACCTTCTTTCACCAGTGCCTTCAATGAGTCATTGGTATCCTTTCTTACATTTCTTATACTAATTTTTCCATTTTCGGCTTCTGCCTTCACCTGCTTCATCAGGTTTATTCTACGTTCCTCAGTCAAAGGAGGAATATTAATTCTGATTTGCTCTCCATCGTTCTGAGGGTTAAGGCCTAAATCACTATTGATTATGGCTTTTTCAATATCAGTGATAATACTTTTTTCGAAGGGTTTAACAGACAAGGTACGCGCATCTGGTGTGCTTACCACTGCCACTTGATTGATGGGAGTCATTGCGCCATAATATTCCACCATCAAACCATCCAACATATTTGGCATGGCCTTGCCTGCTCGAATTTTACTGAGCTCCTGATGGCAGTGCTTTACAGACTTATCCATTAGTTCTCTGGCTTCTTCCAAATACATTTCAATTTCTTCCATGACTATATATTATATTTTCCGTGATTCTTTCAAAGATAATAATTTCAACAAATTCTTTTTAGGAGATCAAAGTTCCTACTTCCTCGCCCGCAACAATCGCTTTTAAATTTCCTTTTTTATTCATGTCAAACACAATGATTGGCAGGTTGTTTTCTTGACAAAGTGTAAACGCCGTCATATCCATCACATTCAAGCCTTTTTCATAGACATCCTGAAAGCTTATGCTCGGGAATTTGGTAGCAGCGGGGTCTTTTTCGGGATCAGCTGTATATACGCCATCCACTCTGGTTCCTTTGAGCACAACATCCGCTTCCATCTCAATGGCTCTCAAACTAGCTGTAGAGTCAGTAGTGAAATATGGATTCCCAATACCTGCTCCAAAAATCACTATTCTTCCTTTTTCCAAATGCCGTACCGCCCTTCTTTTAATAAAGGGCTCACAAACCTCCTCTATCTTAATACCAGACATCAATCTGGTATACAATCCTGTTTTTTCAAGTGCTGACTGTAAGGCCATGGCATTAATAACCGTGGCCAACATGCCCATGTAATCACCTTGTACTCTATCAATGCCTGAATCTTCTGCTTGTACCCCTCTGAAGATATTTCCTCCACCAATGACAATAGCTATTTCAACACCCAGATCTTTGACCTCTTTAATTTCCTTTACATATTGTTCAAGTCTGGCAGCATCTATACCATACTGGTTATCTCCCATAAGTGCTTCTCCACTTAGCTTGAGCAATATTCTCTTGTACTTCATCAGTGATTTGTGATTATCATGTTAAACAAAAATTTCACAAAGATAGGAGGGAAATTGACACATGGTATTTATAAGGAAAGTAAAATTTTACCTTTTTCTACGCTTTCTCCTTTTGTAGCATGAAGACCATTTATCACCCCGTCTGCTGGACTTTTAATCACGTTTTCCATTTTCATGGCTTCAAGAATCAGGAGATGGTCTCCTTTTTTCACTTCTTGCCCCTCTGATACCAATACTTCCAAAATCAGCCCTGGCATTGGAGCTTTCACATCACTGGCTCCAGCCTGACCCACTGATTCCATGCCAAGCTTGGCTAGCAAAAGATCCAAATTATCCTTGACACTAACTGTGTAAGGCGTGTTATTCACTTTGACATCAACTGTTTTTTCTTCTTTATTAACAGAAATGATCTTGGTCTGAAATGACTTGTTATCTACAAGGAAATGGAGATCTCCATTTCCAGATTTGGCAAGATCAAATGTGAAAGGCTGGCCATTGAGTATGTATTCATCCTGCTCTTGCTCTATCTCAAATGTTTTTTCTCCTATTTGGGCTTTTTTCATTATTGTGCTGTTTGAGCCAAAAATAACTGCCTTGACTCAAACCACAATAATTAAGGAGAAATTTATCCCAATTGGATAGGACGGCTCATGCTTTCATCCAGAGAAATAAATGTCTCTGTACGATCAATTCCCTCTACTTTTTGAATCTTATCGTGTAGGACTTCTCTCAGATGATTGGTGTCTCTGCAATGAATCTTGATGAAGATATTATAGTTACCTGTGGTATAGTGGATTTTTACTATTTCAGGAATTCCTTTGAGTTCCTCTACCACTGTATCGTACAAAGAACTTTTTTGAAGATATATTCCTAAAAAGCACGTCACATCAAAACCGAGTTTCGAATAGTCCAACTGAAGAGTTGTGCCTTTCACTACTCCCAATTCTTCCATTTTTTTCATCCTCACATGTACCGTTCCACCAGAAACATATACTTTCTTGGCTATTTCAGTATAAGGCGTCTTTGCGTCCAGCATGAGATGGGAAAGGATCTTCAAATCCACATCATCAATTTCATAATTTTTTGGCATGATTCAATACTGATTTTAGTAATTATTCAACAATATTAATAATATATTAAATGATATGTAAATATTTGAGCTATTTTATGTGATATTTTTAATATATCAGCCCTTTTCTTAATTTTACATTATCAAAACAAACGAAAAGACGTTCTTTTGTTTAATACTGTAGGGTGATGAAACAGGCAGCCATGCCCTCCTATCTCGGGGGTGGAGATTTTGGATAAATCGCTCCTTGCGACTAACTACTCCGTGGAGGTTCGAATCCTTCTCCTACAGCTATCATTTTTGGGTTAATGTTGTTTAATGAAAGAGTCTGGTTTTCCAGACTTTTTTCATTTGGCTCTTTTCACCCCATAAAAGGCGTTTTGACAAATCTTTATCGTTAACGATGTATAATTCGCAATTTCAGCACCTTAAATCAATGCCAATTTACGATATTATCAACAATAACGTCAATAAAGTAAAAATAATATATTTATTCATTCATTTTAATGAAATATTTTCAATATTCAGACCGAATTGCTACCTTTGAATTATCAAAACAAACAAAAAGACGTTCTTTTGTTTAATACTGTAGGGTGATGAAACAGGCAGCCATGCCCTCCTCTCTCGGGGGTGGGGAACTGGGACAAATCTCAACTTGAGACTAACCTCTCCGTGAAGGTTCGAATCCTTCTCCTACAGCTATCATTTTTGGGTTAATGTTGTTTAATGAAAGAGTCTGGTTTTCCAGACTTTTTTCATTTATAGCCTCTGGAGCTTTAAAAGTATCATTCACTTTTTGATAATTCCACTCTCATTAAGCATCTTTAGAAGATTTTTATATTTTCATCAGGCAAATTGGTGAAATTGATCTTCAAGCATTAACAAAACAAAATGGCTACGCACACTTGGTTTCAACACTACCCTAAAGGAATTCCTCATACGATCAACCCAGACGAATACACATCACTTCCGCACCTCTTTGAAGTTGGTTTTGAAAAATATGGTGACAGGCCAGCCATGGAAAACATGGGCAAATGTCTTACTTATCATGAATTCAACCAGAAGGTTGATCAGTTTGCCAGCTTTTTACAAAACCACACCAATCTGAAAAAAGGAGATCGTCTGGCCATACAAATGCCTAATCTCTTGCAATATCCTATTGCCATGTTTGCTGCATTAAAGTGTGGACTGGTAGTAGTAAATACCAACCCACTTTATACTCCAGATGAAATGAAGCACCAGTTCAATGACTCTGGAGCCAAGGCCATTGTGATCCTGGAAAATTTTGCATGCAATCTGGAAGAGATCATTTCTTACACTTCTATAGAAACAGTTATTACCACAGAAATTGGTGACTTACTGGGAGGACTTAAAAGACCCATTATCAATTTTGTAGTAAAAAGAATTAAAAAAATGGTTCCGCCATTTTCATTGCCTATGGCAATCAACTTTAACAGTGCCCTTAAAACGGGACAATCAAGCCAATTCAACAAAGTGGATTTAAAGGGCGAGGACATTGCGTTTTTACAATATACTGGTGGAACCACGGGTGTCTCCAAGGGCGCCATGCTCACACATAGAAACTTAGTGGCCAATTTAGAACAGGTGTGTGCCTGGATGAGTATCATGCTAGAAGAAGGCAAAGAAACTGTCATTACTGCTCTGCCGCTTTATCATGTATTTGCATTGACTTGCAACTGCTTGGTGATGTTTAAACTTGGCGCAAAAAACATACTGATCACCAACCCTAGAGATATGCCTGGTTTTGTAAAAGAATTGGGCAAGCACCAATTCTCTGTAATCACTGGCGTAAACACGTTATTCAATGGATTACTTAATCAGCCAAAATTTGCCGAGTTAGATTTTTCTAAACTTAAGGTTGCTTTTGGTGGTGGCATGGCTGTTCAGAAAATAGTCGCAGAAAAATGGCTAAAAACAACTGGCGCGTCACTAGCAGAAGGGTATGGTCTGACTGAAACGTCTCCCGTCCTTACTATCAATCCACTCGATGGCACTGATAGAGTGGGAACCATAGGCCTTCCTATCCCAAGTACTGAAATCAAAATGCTTGATGATGATGGCAACGAAGTGGCGCAAGGTGAGCCTGGTGAGCTTTGCGCCAAAGGGCCTCAGGTAATGAAGGGATATTGGGAACGCCCAGCTGATACAGATCAGGTGATGAACGGAGAATGGTTCAAAACAGGTGATGTCGCCACTATTGACAAGGATGGATTTATCAGAATAGTAGATAGAAAGAAGGAAATGATCTTGGTATCAGGGTTCAATGTTTATCCCAATGAGGTGGAAGACGCAATTGCAAGACATGAAAAAGTACTAGAAGTGGGAGCCATAGGCGTTCCAGATAAAAAATCCACTGAAGCAGTAAAGGTTTTCATTGTCAAAAAAGATCAATCATTGACAGTAGAAGAAATAAAGGAACACGCTCATGAAATTCTTACTGGATACAAATGTCCGAAACATGTAGCATTCACTTCCGAATTACCTAAATCCAATGTTGGTAAAATCCTAAGGAGAGTACTAAAAGAAGAAGACGCCAAAGTGAATTCCTATGATTAATATATCAGTAAGTCCAGAGTTTCTGTTTTTTTCTAATTTCGCTCTTATTGAAACAATTAATTAAATCTATACTTATGAAGCCGTTTATTCTTGCAATTATTCTTTCATTGCCAGCCACATTATATGCCCAAACAGATACTACCTACTGGAACAAAGGTGGGAAGTTCGGAGCTAACGTTAGTCAGGCTACTCTTACGAATTGGTCTGCAGGAGGTAGCAATACCATAGCTGGAGCAGTCTATTTCAACTATATATTTGACTACAAAAAGAGAGATATATTATGGCAAAATACAATTGATATGGGTATTGGATGGATCAAAGAGGCACGATCTGCACAAAAAAAAGCAGATGATAGAATGGTATTGACCTCAAGTTTTGGAAAAAAATTGACTAGCAGCAATGATCATTGGTACTACAATGCCACAGCCGATTTCAGAACACAATTTGCGAAAGGTTACAATGTGGAGGATGACCCTAATCAAAATCGTCCCATATCTAAATTTATTTCGCCTGGATATTTGATGACCTCCATAGGTATCGATTATAGACCCAACGACTATTTTAATGTTGCTATTAGCCCTATCACTGGCAAATTCACATTCGTGCAAGATGACTCCCTTTCTACAGCGGGAGCCTTTGGAGTAGATCCTGGAGAGAAATTTCGAGCAGAATTAGGAATGAGTTTAAAGGCCAGTTTCAACAAAGAAATCGTTTCTAATGTCCTTTACACTACTAACCTACTTTTATTCTCTGATTACCTAGAACATCCAGACAAGATTGACGTGAATTGGGAAAACATACTCACATTAAAAGTAAATGGTTGGCTGTCAGCGAACATATACAATCAGATCATATATGATTACGACATCAAGTTTTACGAATTAGATCCATTGACAGGTGAGAATGACCTGACTACTGAGACTGACAAATGGCAATTCAAAAATATTATCGGTTTAGGATTGGCTGTACAGTTCGGTGGAAAGAGAGGCGAAAAGAAATAACCAAAAAGGCTCTGAGGTAATATTCAGAGCCTTTTTATCTACCTATAAAGTCTGCCCTTCTGCATAAGTTCTATAAGAAACTTCCGTTGGGGATTGAATCATGAAAAGTTTGGCTTCCGTTGCAAATTCAATCTTTAACTGAGATTCGCCCTTCACAATTAAAAAATCATTGGGAGACAACGCTCCTTGTTCTGCTTCCCCCTCCCCTTTCAATACATATATTGTATATAGTGAGTCCTTATCAAGAGACATTTCCCAGTTTCCAGAAATATTAGAAATTTCCGTTATCACAATTTTCTCCGAATCAATCTGCATAGGAGATCCTTCTCCAATTATTGTTTTTGCAGTTCCATTCGTCGTTTCTTTTATCGGGAAATCCGAAGCCTTAATGTCTGAATAGGAGGCCTCCTTTTTCATTGTTTTAGTCAAATCTGGATCAAACCATATTTGAAAGAATTCCCCACCCGGCAATATCTTTTCCGCATGAGAAATACCATTTCCAGCTCGGATTACCTGGGCATCACCTACGTCCAGATCCAACCAGCGATCATATTTGGTATCGTAATGGGAAATCTTTCCATTTAATACATAAGACATAATCTCAAATCCCTGATGAGGGTGTGTATCTATCAATCCACCAGTATCTGACCAAGCGTGCGCCCAATAAAACAAATTAGAAATAGATCTGATACCTCCTTGTTCATGAGGAAATCCTATGGGTTTGTTTTCTCTTATCCTGCCAAAATCAAATGCTCCTTGAGCTTGATGATGTTTGCTTACTATCTCTACACTCATGATTTTTTCAACGTGAAAATATATATGTTGTTACATATATCGTAATTACAAATTAATTCTTCTTATAATTTCCCTATTTTCATCCCCTATATCTATTATTGCCACTCGATTTTGGTTTGACCAAATTTATGCCCATGTACATCATGCCCAAACAGCAGATTCTTTTTGTAATCAACCCAGTTTCTGGCAGTGGAAAATCGTTTGATTGGAAATCGTTGATTTCGGACAACCTGGACTCTACCAGATTCAATTACAACATCCGTTTCACTCAAGCACAAGGAGACGCTATTATTTTCACAAGAGAGGCTGTAGGCCGAGGAATTGACATCATCTGTGCCGTGGGTGGTGATGGAACTATTAACGAAGTAGCTCAAGGACTAATAAATACATCTTCCGCTCTGGCCATCATCCCTAGAGGCTCTGGCAACGGTCTTGCGAGACACTTCAAGATACCTACAGACCCAGCTAAGGCAATAAAGAAATTAAGTGCGAGCCAATTACATTCAATTGACACTGGCCTGCTAAATGAAAAACTTTTCTTGTGTGTGGCTGGATTAGGATTTGATGCTACTGTGGCCAAAGCATTTGACCAGTTCGGAAAAAGAGGACTTCTCACTTATGCCTGGCTATCCATTCGAAATTTCTTCACATATCGAGCTGAGAACTACACAATTACTTTGGATCAAAAGAAAATTATAACCCAAGCATTTTTAATCGCCTTTGCGAATGCCTCTCAATTTGGAAATAACGCCTACATTGCTCCAACTGCC
The DNA here is from genome assembly GCF_900176375.1 of Reichenbachiella faecimaris. Lineage (GTDB taxonomy): Bacteria > Bacteroidota > Bacteroidia > Cytophagales > Cyclobacteriaceae > Reichenbachiella > Reichenbachiella faecimaris. The sequence continues at coordinate 1,835,805 of NZ_FWYF01000001.1, forward strand.
AGTACAGATGACGGGTTGCTCAATCTGGTCATCATAAAACCATTTCCTATTTGGTCAATCTTTGGCCTGATCAGTAAAGTATTCAATAAAAAAATTCACCTTTCTAAGTATTGCGATTCATACTTATTCCAGTCACTTAAGATCGAATCACCCAATTCCATTGCCCACATTGATGGTGAACCTGTCGACTCTGGCCAACAGGTGCAAGTATCTGTCAGACCCAACTCACTCAACATCTTATATTAGGTAATTTAGACTCCTTTAAGATATATTTGTTTTAGAGGCTCTTAGTCGAAAATTGAATTTATGAAAATTGATCTTAACGAGATTTGGGAATTTATGGAATTGGCTCCCAAGCCAAAAACCGCCAATGAGGGGGATCAATGGATCTATGAATTGGTGGCTGGAGATATTACCATATTGCAACTCAAATCGGAAGATATTTTGAATTTGAAAAAGGAAGAAAATTACGACACAGAACTACTGCCTTCAATTTTCACCTTCCGCGAAATACTCTGGCAACCTAATGTTTACACCCAACCTGCCCTTTGCATTCCTCAATTAAATATTCTTAAAGTCTTTTGTGAAGATTATGTGGAAGAACGAAAAAAGGAACAAAATGGGGATATTTGGCCTTATTTCGATTTACTCAACGGTTTAGCTCGTTTTTGCAAGGAAGCACTCGACCGAATACAAGCAGAAAATGATGCTGGCGAAATTAGAATTGCTTCCATTTTAGGAGACTTACGCAAGAGTGCATTTCCAATCATCAAATTCTTCATTTTCCATCCAATGAATAGAAAGGACTATCAAATAGATGCGTTGAATAGATTGAACTATGCAGTAAAAATCATGCTGACTCAATACAACAACAAATACTATGACCTTAGAGATCCATTTTGGGATGTAAGCGTGGGCAATCCCGAAGAACTCGCCAAAAAGAAAGCCTCTCAAAAAGACCTTCCCGAAACAGCTGAATCGGAAGGAAAAAAGTCATCTGAAGTTCAAGAGAATATGTCAAATTCTCCCTTTCCTAAAAACAAAATCATCACTCCCATTATGGTAGATGATACAGATAGTGAACTTGAAGAGCTTTAGCCTATCATTTTAATCATGAATTAATCTCTCAAGTCCTGTGCTTCTCATTTATTAGACGTAATTTTGCGCTTTAATTTTTAGAAGGATGACAGAAATCAGAAACGTTGCTATCATAGCACACGTTGACCACGGCAAGACGACCTTGGTTGACAAGATCATTTACGCTGCTCAGGCAAATGACGCAAAAAGAACGCAGGACAATAACGAATTGATCCTAGATTCAAATGATCTTGAGAGAGAACGTGGGATCACGATTCTTTCAAAAAATGTATCAGTAAACTACAAAGGCACTAAAATCAACATCATTGATACGCCAGGTCACGCCGATTTTGGTGGTGAAGTAGAAAGAGTATTGAGTATGGCTGATGGTGTAATTCTACTAGTAGATGCATTTGAAGGTGCTATGCCTCAAACCAGATTCGTGCTTGGAAAAGCACTTGGCCTTGGTTTGAAACCCATCGTGGTTGTCAACAAAGTAGACAAAGAAAATTGTCGTCCCGACGAAGTACATGAGGAAGTTTTCGACCTCATGTTCAACTTAGAAGCTACAGAAGACCAATTGGACTTCCCCACCCTGTATGGTTCTTCTAAGAACGGCTGGATGAGCCATGATTGGAAAAACGAAACAGGTTCTCTCGAGCCATTGCTGGACACGATCCTAGAATCTATTCCTGCTCCTGAGCAAAAAGAAGGTGTTCTTAGGATGAAAATTACTTCTTTGGACTTTTCTTCATTCACTGGAAGAATCGCCATTGGCAGAATACATCAAGGTTCTATAGCAGTTGGACAAAGCCTGGGCTTAACCAAAAAGGATGATACTGTAAAACGTGTTAGAATAAAAGAATTGCACATTTTCGAAGGCCTGGGTAAGAGAAGTGTGGATAAAGTAGATTGTGGAGATATCTGTGCTGTAACCGGAATCGATGATTTTGAAATTGGAGATACCATTACTGATTTCGACAATCCAGAGCCATTAGAAAGAGTAGGTGTAGATGAGCCTACTATGAATATGCTCTTTACCATCAATAATTCTCCATTCTTCGGTAAAGAAGGGAAATTTGTCACCTCAAGGCACTTGAGGGACAGATTAATGAAAGAGATAGAAAAGAACCTTGCGCTTCGAGTAGAACCTACTGACAGTGAAGATAAATTCTTGGTTTATGGACGTGGTGTACTTCACTTGTCTGTATTGATCGAAACCATGAGAAGAGAGGGCTATGAGCTTCAAGTGGGTCAACCTCAGGTAATTTACAAAGACGTGGACGGTCAAAAGCACGAACCTATCGAGCATTTGGTTATCGACGTACCAGAAGACGTATCTGGAAAGGCTATCGAGTTGGTAACCAAAAGAAAAGGTGAATTGACCATCATGGAGCCTAAAGGCGACGTACAGCATTTAGAGTTCAACATTCCTGCCAGAGGCTTGATAGGTTTAAGAAATCAAGTATTGACTGCAACTGCAGGTGAGGCGGTAATGACTCACAGGTTCAACGGATACGAGCCTTACAAAGGTGATATTCCAGAAAGATTGAACGGATCATTGGTTTCAATGGAAACTGGGCCTGGCACATCTTATTCTATAGACAAACTCCAGGACAGAGGAATATTCTTCGTTTCTCCAGGTGATGACTTGTATGTAGGTCAGGTAATTGGTGAGCACTCTCGTGCAAACGATCTAGCCGTAAACATCCAAAAAGGCAAGCAGTTGACCAACATGAGAAAATCGGGGACTGATGCAAGCATGAAAATTGCTCCTCCTAAGAAATTCTCATTGGAAGAAGCATTGGAATACATCAATAAAGATGAATATGTGGAAGTAACTCCACTGTCCATCAGAATGAGAAAGATAGATTTCAAGGCCTAAGCGCTTTTTCAAGCAGAAAAATTTTAAAAGGCAGCTCAAATGAGTTGTCTTTTTTTATGCCTGTTTGATTACATGCATTCTCAAGTCAAAGGCATCCAAAGATTCCAATATTTCTTTTACGAAATTTGGATTATTCAAATAGAAATTCAGGAAGTTGTCGTGGCGTTCTTGTAATCCTCCACCTGGAAACAGCTTATCTTTCAAAGCAGTGATTTGATTTAATGCAGTTTCGTGTTTTTGTTCCTCAGATTTTTTAAGTCTCTTGGCAATATTATCTAGTCCTTTAGCAGCCTTAGCATGCTCAGCCGCTATAAACCCTTTCAATGAAGCGTCTACCGTTTCTGCCTTTTCAATGAGTAGATCATAGACCTCTTTCAAGTCATCTACTTCTCCGTTAAGGTTCATCTCATTTTCACCATGTTCAGCCAGATAGTCAGCTTTCAATGCTTCTACCTCTCTAAACATGTCAATAGAAGTCAATTCAAACTTCCTCATTTTTTTGATGAAACCTGAATTAATATACAAAGCAAAATTCCTGGGCAGTAGAATAGGAAACGGCGTTTTGTAATGTTCGAAAACTCTTGGTAGCTGTAGCCAATAAATCATTTCTGCTGGCCCTCCCACATAAGCGAGGTTTGGCAAAATCACCTCTTGATATAATGGACGCATCACCACGTTGGGGCTGAATCTTTCAGGATGATTTTCTAGTTCCGAAAGCATCTCAGTTTCCGAGAATTGCAGTGACGTGTTCTTTATGGCGTACAACTTCCCATCCTTGATGATGCGTTCACGACTGCCATCTTGAAGATAAAAGAAATTGATCTCTCTGGCATAAATCTGTGGTTTGTAGCCAGCAGACTCTAAGTCCGAATTAGTTGATTCCACTAGCTCGTTAGAGGTGCTAGTGAGTAATTCGTCTTTGATCACAGGGGCAAACAAAGCTTTCAGCTGAGCATCATCTCCGTCCATCACCACCACTCCTTCATCCGAGAAAAGCTCATTGACATAATACCTAACAGCATTAGCCAAATTATCATTCTCCAAATAAGCCCTCTCAAAAAGTTCAGCCTTTTCTGGTAGTGATTCCAGCATATCTTTTAATCCATCTGTTTTGAATCGCCCAACGGCACCTTTTTGATCAGTTTTCCATTCATACTTTTTTCCAAAAAGATTGAAATAGGATATTTCGTCGAAGTCGTGATCTTCTGAGGCCATCCAATAGACGGGCACAAAATTATAGGCAGGGTATTTTTTCTTGAGGGCTTTGCAGGCATTTACGACTGTAGCGATTTTGTAGATGAAATAAAGTGGCCCTGTAAATATATTGAGTTGGTGACCTGTAGTGATCGTGTAGGCGTTCGATTGTTTTAGGCTGGCAAGATTTGAGCTTACGACTGAAGATTTATTGATTTTTGAATATTGTTTTTCAAGTACCTGACAAAGCACTTTTCTGTTTTCATCAACAAATTGTTTTTTGCTGATTTGCTCCTCAAAACACTCCATCTTGGGACGGAGCCCGTGGAATTTTTTGAGCTCCTCTTTGTTGTCCAAATAGTCTAAAAAGAAGGTTGAGAATGATTGCGTATCGCGTAGATCAATTTTTTCTACCTGCATGCTTTGTCAAGATTTTTCTAAATATAAAAAAGATGCATGGGTTTACGCAAGGTCTAGAAATAAGATGCTGAATTGGTTTAAAACCGTTCAATTATTCAATGACTGGTTCGCCATACAGGTCGAACGGCTCCATTTTTCGACTTCGCAAAATCCATATTACAAGATTAATCGTTAATTTGTATAAAATTCTAAGTTATGAGTATTGCAACAAGAAAGCTTCGGATTATTGAAAAGTTTACCTCTTTAGAGGACAAAGACAAACTATCTAAAATTGAGTCCATTCTAAAAGAAGACGTTTCTCAAAAAGAAAAGTCAAATATTCTTTCTGAACTGTCTGGTTCGTGGGGTAATAAAGAAGCAGATGAAATAAAATTCATCATTGAAGAAAGCTGCGAGAAAATAGACAAATATGACTGGTGAAGCTTTCCTAATTGATACGAACGTAATTAATGATTTTTTCAGGGGTGACAAAGGGATAAAAGAGAACCTTTCAAATAATAATATTTTAATTCCATCCATTGTAGCAGGTGAAATATACTTTGGCGCCTATGCCAGTGGATCGCTAAAAAGCATTGATAATAAACTTCTTCAAATAGAATCCTTTCTAGAGCAATTTCAGCTCGTTAAGGTTGACAAAGAAACCTCTCAAGCGTACGGAGTAATAAAATCTACTTTGAAAAAAAATGGCACTCCAATACCGGAAAATGATATCTGGATTGCTGCGTTTGCATTTCAATATGAACTCACTCTTATTACAAAAGACAGGCACTTTGACCTGATCAAAGAACTTAAAAAGCAGATCTGGTAAATCTAATTGACAGGTTCGCCATACAGGTCGAACGGCTCAGCTGCAGTAATCCTTATATTCGAAAAATCCCCTACACGCAAGTAGTGATCCTTGGCGTTGATTAGTACTTCATTGTCCACCTCAGGAGAATCGAACTCTGTACGGCCCACAAAATACTCTCCATCTTTACGATCAATAAGTGTCTTGTAAGTATTGCCGATTTTACCTTCGTTGATTTCCAATGAAATACCCTCTTGTAATTCCATAAGGGCATCTACTCGCTCGTTTTTTACCTCCTCTGGGACATCGTCATTCATGGTGCCTGCATGTGTATCTTCTTCATGGGAGTACGCAAACACGCCCAATCGATCAAATCTACTCTCCTCTACAAAGTCCATCAACTCCTGAAAATCCTCTTCAGTCTCGCCTGGATGGCCAACAATCATGGTGGTACGAATGGCAATGCCTGGTACCTGCGCTCTAATCTTCTCAAGGAGTTTGGTTGTCTTCTGACGATCAGTACCTCTACGCATCAACTTCAGCACTTTGGAAGAGCCGTGCTGCAAAGGGATATCCAGATAGCTGCAGATGTTTTTCTTCTCGGCCATTACTTTCAATATGTCTTCTGGAAAGCCAGTTGGGAATGCATAGTGCAGCCGAATCCAATCCAGTCCTTCTACTTCGGAAAGCTTTTCCAGCAACTCGGCTAAGTTTCTTTTTTTATAAATGTCAAGACCATAGTAAGTAGAATCCTGAGCAATCAATAGAATTTCTTTCACCCCATTTTTCACCAAGTTCTTGGCTTCCATTACCAATTCTTCAATTGGACGAGATACATGCTTACCACGCATCAAAGGAATCGCGCAGAAAGAACAGGGACGATCACAGCCTTCAGATATTTTTAAATAAGCATAATGCGAATCTGTTGAGGTTTCTCTTTCGCCTATCAACTCATGCTTATAATCAGCTTTAAATTTAGCCAGAATGGACTTGAGGTCTGTTGTACCAAAGTATTCATCTACATCTGGGATTTCCTTGGCCAGATCATCCTTGTATCTGTGAGAGAGGCATCCTGTCACATATAATTTTTCAATGTGGCCTTCCTCTTTGGCATCTACAAACTTGAGTATCGTGTCGATAGATTCTTGCTTGGCATTTTCGATAAATCCGCAAGTGTTTACGATCACGGTGGTTGCGTCGTTTTTCTTAGACTCATGCACAGCGTCAATATCATTTCCCTTCAGTTGTGTCAGGATCACTTCTGAGTCCACCAGGTTTTTGGCGCAACCTAATGTCACGATATTCACCTTCTCCTTTTTTCTGCCTTTCGTCTTCAATGCCTTTGGATTTTATTGAATCGCAAAATTACGGGAAGTGTATCAGAAACCCTAACAGGGTTTGGAACCCTGTTAGGGTTAAGAATTTAAAAAGAACACAAAAAAACCGTCCTGATTTTATCGGGACGGTTTTGAATTTGGAGTTTTGAGTTTTAAACTTATAATAAACCTCTATAAACGTCGAGGATTTTCTTTCTAAAAACGATACTGTATTTCGCATTTACCAATTCAATTTCTGCTCGGTTCTTATTATTTAGACTTTCCAGGTAAGTGAAAAAATCCGTATTCCCGTTTTCGTATCTTGTTTTGGCGAATTCAAAAGATTGGTTAAGCGCTACTAGGTTGTCTTCTGCAGCCTTGTAGGTTTCTTGTGCCGCAACTAAGTCCAGATATACTTGTTGCACATTATTTGTCAAACTGAGTTCGGCGGACTCTAGATTCAATTTTGCATTTTCCCTATTCAGCCTGGCGACTTGGGCATTGGTTCTGATTGTATATCTATTGAAGATCGGCACTGTCATTCTCAGCTCAAGACTCTTGTTGGTCAGATTGCTGTATTGATCTGCTATGGTCAAATCAACTGGCGTACCTGAGGAATTATCTTTATTCAAGGACGAGTATTGCGTAGAGTAGCTACCTAATATTCTTAGTGTTGGCAAATATGCCCCCTGTGCAGCTCTGTGGTTGAAGCTTGCCGCCTCCACATTAGCTTTGGCACTTTTCAGGCTTGGAGAGTACAGTACGCTTTGAGTCAGCACATCCGTAAACTTATCACTTTCAAGTACTGAGGCTTCATCCTCCACACTCACTGGCGCAATGTCATACTCTTCAGAAACATCTAGCTGCAAAGCCTGCAGCAAGGTCAATCTATCCCTTCTGCTTTGATTTTGAAGATTTACTTTGTTAAGATTTTCATTTGCCAACTGAGATTGGAAATTATAGACTTGTGCCAAATCGCCTACTCCCACTTCGTTTCTTTTCTTTTCTCTTTCAAGCTGTGCTTGCAATAGCTCAATCCTATCCTCAGAAATCTCCAATCTCTTTTCGTCCAATATCACATTCAGGTAGGCGCCCAGTACAGTGGCGTTTACTGTTTGCTCTGTAGCTTTGATCTGGTGGATGTTAGATTCCAGCGTTTTAGCCGTTGCCTTTTTATTATAGTGATTAGACAATCCGTTAAAAAGCGTCAAATCTGCATTTAGACTTGAAAAACTACTTTCCCTACCTCCTGTAAAAAACCTTCCCGAACTGTTATCAAAACCAGTTCCATTATTCCAGGTATAATTTGCAAATCCACTCAGCGCTGGCAGGTAGTTCATTATTGCCTGAAAATCATTGGCCTTAGCAATACGCGTATTATTCCTGATTTGCTTTAACTGAATGTTATTGTCCATAGCAATTCGGAGACACTCATCTAAAGTCAAAATTTTCTTGCCATTGGATGACTGAACATTGGTAGAGTCCTGATTTTGCCCGATTGCAGGTAAACCAAGGGCTGTCAACACCAATAAAAAAAACATCCTTTTCACTATTCCTATCTTCATTTCTTCAAGTTTTCAAGTCTTTGAGTATTCCTTGGGGTAGTTGAGTTTGAGTTTTGTCCCTGAGGTTTGGCCGCAGTAAGCCAGCCGATGTACGAAGACCGTACATCGACTACCTTATAGAGCAGTTGTAATTGGTAATTATTTTATACTAGTGCCTTATCCTTGGCATTTACATTTTCTGAAACGATCTGACCATCAAATAAGTGAATCACTCTATCTGCATACTCAGCATCTACTGGTGAGTGAGTTACCATAACTACGGTAGTACCCTGCTCATTCAAGTCGCTCAAAAGTGTCATTACTTCTTGACCATTGGCTGAATCCAAGTTACCTGTAGGCTCATCGGCAAGGATCAATTTAGGCTTGGCTACTACAGCTCTGGAGATAGCCACTCTTTGCTGCTGTCCACCTGATAACTGCTGAGGGAAGTGATTTCTTCTGTGCATGATTTTCATGTGCTCCATCACTTCTTCTACTCTTTTCTTACGTTCAGAAGCAGAATACTTCAAGTAAATCAATGGCAATTCAATGTTTTCGAATACTGTTAATTCGTCGATCAGGTTAAAGCTCTGGAATACAAATCCAATGTTAGCTTTTCTCAAATCAGCTCTTTGTCTTTCGCTATATTCTGAAATCTCCTCGTCTCTGAAATAAAATTCTCATTCAGAAGGATTGTCTAATAGGCCGACTATGTTTAGCAAGGTAGATTTACCACAACCTGATGGCCCCATGATGGCAACGAATTCTCCTTCATTTACATTGAGGTTCACACCTGCCAAAGCAGTAGTTTCAATTTCGTCAGTGTAATAGAATTTCTTTAATCCGTCGGTTTTGAGTAGCGTATTCGCGTTTTCCATTTGAATATTGTTTAGTATGTTTTAGTTCTTAATTGATTACTTATTTGAAGACCAGTCTGTCTTTGTCTTCATAACCATCGTATGAAGAGACAACCACTTTTTCTCCAGGTTGCAAACCTTCGATTACTTCGTAGAATCTAGGGTTTTGACGTCCCAATCTTATGTTTCTTCTCGTAGCAAAGTCACCAGACTCGTCCACTACAAAGATCCAGTTACCGCCTGTGGTCTGATAGAAACTTCCTCTTGGGATTTGTACGGCCTCAATGTTTTCACTCAACTGCAATTTGATCTGCAATGTTTGGCCTCTTCTGATATCAGCTGGCAATTCATTCTCAAATTTTAAATCCACAGAAAACAAACCATTGATGACCTCAGGGTATATTTTATAAATTTTGAGTTGATGTGTTTCTCCTGCGAAATCGAATGTACCTTCCAGTCCCTCGTATATTCTTGCTATATAGTGCTCATCGATAGTTGCTCTTACTTTGAATGCATCCAAATCATCTATCTGACCAATGTTTTGACCTGGCATGATGGACTCTCCTATTTCTACATTGACAGAAGACAAACTACCAGAGATTGGCGCCTTAATAAACAGGTTATCCAAGTTACCTTTGATCATTTCAAGGTTTCTTCGGGTTCTTTCAAGGGTTTCCGTGGTTTGTCTAATTTGATGCTCTGTAGATTTAGTATCAAACTTCTGAGATTCAATTTCAATCACTCGATTCGACACCAATCGGTCATAGGCCCTTTTAAGATTTAAGTACTCTTGTTCTGAGATTACTTTTTCATCACGAAGTTTGGCTCCTCTTTCATAGGCATCCTTTGCTGCATCTATATCATAATCGAGAGCAGTCAGTCTTCTTTTGAGTTCGAATTTGTTTCGCTCTAGCGACAATTTAGTATTGGCCAACTCATTGACCAATCTAAAAGTCTGAGTTTCTTCTCGTACAAAGTTTTGTACCAAGTTGTTGTTAGCCAGTTTCAAAATGGTATCTCCTTTGGTCACCATTTCACCACCCTCTAAGTATTTTCTCTCCACATTTCCTCCTTCTATGGCATCCAGTCTAATGGTTTTGATAGGCATCACATTTCCATCTACGGGGATGAATTCCCTAAACTGCCCTTTCCTTACATCTGAAATATTAATTTTCTCAGCGGACACATTGAGTTTTGAGCCCTTATCAGCAAAGATGAAGTTGTATAGTATAAAAGAGACAAACAGCGCACCGAATGAAATGGATGAAATCTTCCCTACTGTCCATTTTTTCTTTTTAATCTTTTTATCCATTAGTTCATTATAATTTCAAGTTCGGTCAGGGTATGCCAAGAAGAGTGCCATAATATTAGACGTTTGAATATCAGTAACTTACAAATATATGCTTGTCGTCTAGTTGACCAAACTTGTTCAGGTATGAAACAACAGGTGTTCGATTTTGACCACTTTTTACTCTGGCAATAGTTAGAATGGCATGATGCCTAGGGAGAAGCCATAACTAGAGACTTCATACTTGTCGAGAGATAAAGAAGCGTTGAGATGGGTCATGGAAATGGTTTGGTATTGCAGGAAGGCGTCCACTATGAAACATTTCTTAGCTATGAAAAACTTATAGCCAATCCCATATCTATAGCCAGTAGCCAATCTGAGTACATTTTTGATGAGTATAGAACCGTGCCCACGCCCCATGAGAAAAAGACTATTGTCCACTTTATTGAGATAGACACGCAAGGTCAAATCTACTGGCATCACTGACACATCTGGATTATTGTAGCGGGCAAACCCAATCCCTAATCCCGCTGTTGCATGTTTTTTGACAAAGAACACACCCAGTTCTGTATGTACTTCTGAAAATGAAGAGCCTGATTGCCACTGGCTGTGCGTGCTAAAATTCACTACCCTATGGACATCCTTATTAATGCCTTGAGAAAATTGCGTGATATTGTACCAGCCTTTGTTTCTATATGGATCTTGGGCTTGGACTAAGCCTGTGCATAGTGGCAGTAGCAAAAGAATAAAAATTTTAGTTTTGATTTCAGTACGCAGTTAATTAAAAAATAATTCCAAGAGTGAAGCCTACACCCCGTAGCAAATAATTATCTTCTTCTAAGGACTTTCCTACCATACTGATATCAGCACTCATCATAAGATTCTTTCGAGCTAAAAATTTATGCCCAACACCCACGCGCCCGCCATGACCGCTTGCTTAAGATGGCCCGATTTGAACCATAGGCCCCCAATCAAACAAAAAGTAAGGTGACTGAGGACCCTTTACCAAATAATACCTCAAATCAGCATATAGTGGTGCAGTATTAAAACTCGGATTGCTATATCCATCCAATCCAAATCCAATCCAAATCCAATCCCAATAGATAATTTTTCAGGAACAATGAAATATCCGAATATTGTATTCAGACTAACTGCCCTGGGATTTTCCAAGTTTGATTGGGCTACCCCTGTCACGTCATTCACTATTACATAAGTTAGCTGGGTAATGTTGAATAAAGCCTTATTATGCGCAATATCCTGGGCGCATAGGCATTGCATTAAAAACAGCAAAATCGCTGTAAGGCTGATTCTCATAGCTTTGAAATTTAGATAAATGTATTGGAAGGGATAATAGGTTATTGTTGGGTTAGTTGGTTCTTGATAGAGTTAAATGACCAATTCTGGCAATTCGACACAATTATAATAATATTATCAAAAATAAAGAAAAGGGCACAAAAAAGGGTTCAAGACTCCTCCTGAACCCCAAGGTCAAAAACTCAAAATAAAAAGGACTAATCAAATCTTAATCCACAACAACAACACGAATATAAATACTCTATTCTTCAAATAAAAGAACTGAGTTAAGTAATTCGATTATTTACCGTTATACACGAATAATTAGTCTCTCGCCTTCAAAAACATACTTTTCAATGAGCCGAAAATTTATATGGAATGAACTTTGGTTCGATAATATCGTGTACCTGCCAGGATTGACATTTGTAAAAAAATTATTCCTATAGCCAACAAATTTTAATATAGATTTGTCTCTAATGAGCTTTACTTATCCGATTTTTTTGTGGGGACTCTCCGCACTAGCTATTCCGATCATCGTTCACCTATTCAATTTCAGAAAAGCCAAAAGGGTAAGTTTTTCTAATGTCCGATTTTTAGAAAGCATCAAAAAGCAAAGCTCATCCAATCTCAGACTAAAACACTTGTTGATTTTACTTTGTCGACTAATTTTCGTCTTCTTTCTAATACTCACTTTTGCACAACCTTTCATTCCTGGTGAGGAAGAAGGACTCAATAGTAGATCTGTGATGATATATCTGGACAACTCCAACAGTCTATCCAATGTCACAGAAAATGACATCACTGGCTTCAATGAGCTCCTGGATGTCACACAAAAGGTTGTTGGCTTGTATCCTCAAGAAACCAAATTCAACCTGATTACCAATGACTTTCTTCCTGGTAGTAGCATCAGTCGCTCCCAAACAAAGACATTGGAGCTACTAACTGAAATTGAATATTCAAATCTTGCAAGAACTGGAAAAGAAGTGTTTGGCAAGCTTTTGTCTGATCCATCTGATGATTCTAAAGATATCTTTTTACTGACAGATTTCCAGCAATCGACCTTTGGGGCTTTTGAATCCATTGCTGATTCTGTGAATCAGTATCATTTGGTCACTACAAATTCATCCGAACATAGAAACATTTCTATTGATACACTTTTTCTTACCAACCCATTTTTGGTGCCAGATCAAAAGAACAGCGTCCAGGTGAGAGTAAGGAATCAGGGCGGGCTGGTTAACGACTTACAAGTCAAATTTTTTATCAATGAAAGGCAAAGTGGCACCACCAGCATTGATATTGAACCAAATTCCAGCCAAACTGTGACTTTTGAGTTGACTGGTAGTTTGCAAAAAACCAATAAATGCATGATCAGTTTTGAGGATTTTCCGATCACTTTCGACAACGACTATTTCTTTACCCTAAATCAGGCCTCTAAAATAAATATTGTAGAAGTGACGGATCTATCTAATAGCCCAGTGAGTAAAGTGTATCAAAACAATGACCTGTTCAGTTTTACTTCTTTCCAATCCGAAAACATTTCTTACCCCACACTAGAAAAAGCAGATCTGATCATCATCAATGCCCTCAGGGTAATGGAGAATGGACTCAAGGCGCAGGTAGAAAAACAGCTCAGAGAAGGCAAATCTGTCATTTTCATCCCAAAAGGAGAAGAAGCCAGCGCCTATCAGTTTGCCGGAATATTGGTAAAAAGAGATTCCTCTGCCATCAAAACCCCAATGGCTATTCCTGATTTAAAAAATCCATTTTTCGCGAATATTTTTGAATCTATCAGCAGTGATACGCAAATGCCAGAGGTATCTGCCCTATACAACTGGAGTAGCAGTGAAGTCCCATTATTAAAAACCAAAACCAACCAGTCCTATCTCAGTCACTTGTTCCAAAAAGGCAACTTGTACATGTTTTCAAGCCCATTCGCTTCAGCTTATACCAATTTACATCATCACGCGTTGTTTGTTCCTGTGATGCACAGAATTGCCGAACTGAGCAGTACCAACAATCAGGCGCTGGCCTTTAGTGTAGACCATACCAACCTCACATTAGCTGTAGATAGTGTACCCAATGGTCAGCTATACAAACTAAAAAGAGAAGGTGTCGAGTTGATTCCCTCACAGCGAGTTTCTGCTAATGAATTAGTACTGGATATGCCAAAATATCTGTTGACACCTGGCTACTACGACGTGATGCTGGGTGAAGAGTTGATGACAAGCATTGCCTTCAATCATTCCAAAAAAGAATCGAACCTGACTACCCTACCTATTGAAGAAATCCAATCCCGACTATCTGAAATCAGGCATTTGAATGTCTATCAGCCACAGGATGCAACCTCCTTTTCTGAAATAATGAAAGAAAAATATCACCAGCGAGATTTATGGAAATATACCTTAATTTTGTCCCTGATATTTCTTTTTGCTGAAAGTGTGCTACTAAGATTTTTATAATGAATATACTCCTCAGAGAAGCTAAAATCCTCGACCCTCAATCTCCGCATCACAACAAAGTAGTCAATATTCATATCAAGGATGGGCAAATCGCTGCCATCGACAAAAAAGAACATAAAGCCGACACCATCATTGAGGCCAAAGGCCTGCTGCTTTCTGCAGGATGGTTCGACATGAAATCTCATTTTAATGATCCAGGCAACGAGCACAAAGAAGATCTGGCCAGTGGAGCAGCTGCAGCAGCAAAAGGTGGATTTACAGGAGTAGCCACACTACCCAACACTTCGCCTGTAGTACAAACCAAAGGAAACGTTGAATATGTCTTATCAAAATCAAAATCATATTTGATAGACATATACCCCATGGCCGCAGTCACGCTAGATACCAATGGCGAAGACTTGACGGAAATGTTAGACCTTCATGCGGCTGGAGCTGTTGCTTTTACGGACGGAGAAAAACCAATCTGGCATACGGACATGATGCTCAAATCATTGATTTATTTGCAAAAAATTGGCGGTCTGCTCATCAACCAGGCTGAAGATCAGCTACTCACCAGGTTTGGTTCCATGAATGAAGGTACAGTCAGCACCATACTCGGGCTCAAAGGTATGCCTACTCTGGCAGAGCACTTGATGATCAAAAGAGATTTGGATCTCTTGAAATATGCAGGTGGTAAAATTCACTTCTCCAATATTTCTTCAAAAGAGAGTGTCAACTTGATTAAAAAAGCGAAGAAGAAAGGTTTGCAAGTAACGTGCGACGTGAGCATCCATCATCTGATCCACACTGACGAGGATTTAATGGGCTATGACTCCCACTACAAAATCAACCCACCACTCAGAACTGAGAAGGATAGAAAGGCATTGATCAAAGGCCTTCAAGAAGGCGTAATCGATGTGATTGTGACTGCCCATACGCCTCAGGATGAAGAAAACAAGAAACTGGAATTTGACTTGGCTGGATTTGGCATATCAGGTTTGCAAACCATGTTGCCTTCACTTTTAAAATTAGGAAAAGAGCTAGAACCCTCCCTTTGGATAGAGAAGGTGACTACTAATCCAAGGTCAATCTTGAAGCTGGATCTCCCAACAATAAAAGAAAATCAAATTGCAAACCTCACACTATTTGACCCTAAAGCCAAGTGGACACTCAATGATCAATCCAATAAATCCAAATCCAGAAACTCGCCTTTTTTCAATCAAGAACTGACAGGGAAAGTAAAGGCTGTATGTAACGGCGCTCAATTTCAAACCTTCGAATAATTCAAATGAAACCTCTATTCAAAGTCCCGTTTAAATTCGGACTGATTGGTGCAGCCATCAATATTGCCATGTTTTTTGTCTTGCACTGGACGGGTTCTAATCCGCTCATGGAAATGCGAGTCTTCGATTTCTTTATTATTCCCGTTTTTATCTTTTTTGGCATCAAAGAATTCCGCGACACTTTCAATCAGGGATTGATGGAGTTTTGGCAAGGCATGACCGTAGGCTTCTTTATTTATGGAAGTATTGCCCTTTTGTATGCCGTCTTTTTATGGATGGCCTTGCAACTGGCAGACGTGGAGATGCTACAATCTTACATTACTGAAAGTCTGAATGTAATAAAAGAAAACAAAGACATACTAACGGAGGAAATGGGTGCTGACAATTACCAATCATCATATAATGAGGTGAGTAAAACAACGGCCTTGGATATAGCTACTGACAGCTTAGTCAAAAAAGCAGGTATTGGATTTTTACTCACCAGCTTACTTTCGACGATCCTTAAAAAGCAACCAAAAAAATAATTAAACCAAGTCGCCATAATTTAGTTCGACTTTATTTTATTTAACCATAAACTATAACCAAATGGAATCTAAATCAAGCACTGAAGCCATCAAAGGCGGACTTATTGTTGGATTGGTCAGCATCATTTTGACCATGATCGTCTATACCATAGACATTGGTCTCATGGTAGATTGGAAGTTTTCTCTGGGGTCTTTTGCACTTTCAATCTTCCTTTACTCATACATAGGAAAAAAATATCGAGACGATCACACAGAAGGGTTTATCTCTTTCGGAGATGCATTCAAGTTTTTATTTATAGCAGGTATTATTGGCGCCATTATCAATGGTGTGTTTTCCATTGTACTCTTCAACTTTATTGATCCCGAGCTACCAGAAATACTTACTGAGCAGGTGTTGAAAAACACGGAATCCATGATGGAAACTTTTGGTGCGCCTGCTGAGCAAATGGACGAAGCACTAGAGCAAATTGAAAAAGATATGGCAGGTAAATTTTCTGTAGGTGGTATATTGCAAGGCAGTTGGGCCTGGCTATTAGGTGCAGGTCTGATTGGATTAATTTGTGGAGCAATCATCAAAAAGAAAAGACCTGAATTCGAATAATGGCAGAATCTCTGGATATATCTGTAGTCATACCCCTTCTCAATGAAGAAGAGTCATTACCAGAACTCCATAACTGGATCGGCAAAGTGATGGAACAAAAAGGATTTCAATACGAAGTCCTTTTTGTGGATGACGGCAGCACGGATAAATCCTGGAATATCATTAGCGAACTGGCAGAAAGAGACAGCCACGTCAAAGGCATCAAATTCAATAGAAACTATGGTAAGTCAGCCGCACTGAATACTGGTTTTAAAAATGTGAGTGGCCGCGTTGTCATTACCATGGATGCGGACTTGCAGGATAGTCCTGATGAAATTCCGGGCTTGTATGATCAGATCATGAATGAAGGGTATGACTTGGTTTCTGGCTGGAAAAAGAAACGCTACGACCCGATCATGAAAACGATCCCGTCAAAATTTTTCAACTTTGTAGCAAGGAAATTTTCTGGCATCAAACTGCACGATTTCAACTGTGGGCTAAAAGCCTATAAAAAGGAGGTGGTCAAATCCATAGACGTTTATGGCGAGATGCACCGTTATATTCCATTCTTAGCCAAAGGTCAAGGATTTGCAAAAATTGGAGAGCGTGTGGTTCAGCACCAGGCAAGAAAATATGGGGAGACCAAATTTGGCTTAGAACGATTTATTTTTGGTTTCTTGGATTTACTTTCCATTTCCTTTGTGTCCAAATTCAAAAAACGACCCATGCACTTCTTTGGATCATTTGGGACACTGTCTTTCTTTTTTGGGACAATAATCACTTTTTGGGTGATAGGCAGAAAAATATATGAGGTACAGATGGGTCTTCCTGCTAGAGACGTAGTGGATCAGCCGCTGTTCTTCTTGGCTCTGGTGGCCGTCATTATAGGTGTGCAGCTTTTCTTGGCAGGATTCATTGGCGAGATGATGACGCAGTCTTCCACTCGAAAAAATGATTACCTGGTAAGCAAGAAGATTGGGTTGAGGGATTAATTCTTCCTACACAAGTGAATAATCTCATCCTTGGGTAAAGCAAATCGAACTTGTTCGTCTAAGGAAAGTGAATTCACATAATCATCCTCCACTACGGTAAACCCAGCCTTTCGCAAACGTTCTGGGTAGTCTTTGCCATAGAGTCTCACATGATCATCTTGACCAAATAGCTTTTCGCGCTCCTTAGGATCTGTGACGGTATCATCTTCAAATGTCACGTCTGGCACTGGATGAAAAATTGGAATTTGAATAATCGCCCAGCCTCCTGGCTTCAGGACGCGATAGATTTCTTTCATGGATTGAATGTCATCCACTACATGCTCCATCACGTGGTTGCAAAAAGCGACATCAAATCTATTGTCGTCAAATGGCATGTCGTGAATGTCCATTTTCACTTTAGCCAGTGGCGACTCCAAATCGGCCGTGATGTATTGATCGCCGTGAATTATTTCAAATCGTTTGATAAAGCAAATTTCAGGCGCGATGTGCAGTACCTCTTGACCAGGTTTGAAAAAGCTAGTTTTCTGTTTGAGATACAACCACATCAGTCTGTGACGTTCTAAAGCCAAACAATTTGGGCAAAGGGCATTGGCTCTGGCTACTCTTCCATAAGGAACGAATTTGGAAAAATGACTTTCACATACTGGGCACTCTACTTGATTGCCTTTATAAAATAAAGCCACCACCTTAAGTGCAACATGACTAAAAAGCTGTAGGTGTTTTCGCGGGATATGGCGGACAACAAAACTGATGATTCTCTTCAAAGCATTTGAAATTAAGGCGCAAATATAACGCTAGGCTCTAAGAAGGGAAGAAATCACTTACTTTTCTATCAACTCTTCCAATTCATGATTGACCATGTCGTAGTCGAATTTGAAAGTATATTTAGTGGATTCCATTTTGTCAATGATCTCACGCACATGTGCGATTACTTTTTCCTCTTTATGTTTCAAATGCTCATCTTCTACAAACTTCAACGAGGCAATCATCTCAGCGAAAGTTGCATTCATAAATTGCATGGCTCTGTACTTTTCACCTTTGTCCAGGTTGTTTTCTGAAATTGTCATACAGGCATAAGCTATAGAATTGAGTGCATTAAAAAAGGCCCTGTTCAGGTCATCTTCTTCCAGATTGTCCATTCGCATCTCCTTTTCCACTAACTCTAAATCTTCCACTGCTTGTTCCATAAAAGCAATGGATGAACTATCTGTATACTGTTCGATCACCCTCATTTTCATCATTGCGTCATCCAGCTCCTGAATGGCATGTTTATAATCTCCATTGACGATCAGATGACGGGCATCTGAAAGATGCTTCACTGGCTCCATAGCCAAATCAATGGTCAACTCATTGTGAATCAAATTCACCAAATGCAAAACAGCAATAGAAGTTAGGATAACAAGGATGCTGGAGATGGCTGTAGTTTTCTTTTCGGCTGACATCTTAGGAAATGGGTCTTAATTAAATAATTTTCGGTCAGTAAAGTACGAAATAATAGTGAAACTGCTTTCTGTTCCTTCTGATTTCAAACCAATTACATAGGGAGTATTGAAATAGTCCACTAAAATGTGAAATAGAGCCAACCACAGACGCTCCTCTTACCCTCAGCTACATTATTTTTTATTCTTGACTGATCTCTTATATTTGCGCTGGTTTAAATGAGAGGGCATTATGCCCTTTTTTGATTTTTAAATTTGAGTTTAAAAAATTCTAGGAAAAAGATATGAGTAATTTGATTTACGTGCCAATCGTATTGGCCTGTCTAGGACTTGTTTTCATGCTGATCAAAATGGCATGGGTAAAGAAACAAAGCCCTGGAAATGAGAAGATGCAAGAAATCTC
Organism: Reichenbachiella faecimaris; assembly: GCF_900176375.1. Classification (GTDB taxonomy): domain Bacteria; phylum Bacteroidota; class Bacteroidia; order Cytophagales; family Cyclobacteriaceae; genus Reichenbachiella; species Reichenbachiella faecimaris. The sequence continues at coordinate 1,855,125 of NZ_FWYF01000001.1, forward strand.
TAAAAACATTAAAGAAGGAGCATTAGCCTTTTTGAGTGCTGAGTATAGACTGTTAGCCATCTTTGTAGTTGCTGCTTCTGCTGCGCTATTCGGAATTTCAACCCTGGTTGAAACTACTAGCTGGATGATCGTACCAGCGTTTGTTGTTGGAGCTATTTTTTCTGCTGCTGCAGGAAACATTGGTATGCGAATCGCTACTGAAGCTAACGCGAGAACAACTGAAGCCGCCAGAACCAGTTTGCCAAATGCCTTGAAAGTCTCTTTTGGCGGTGGTACTGTGATGGGACTAGGAGTGGCAGGTTTGGCTGTATTGGGACTTAGCCTATTTTTCTTGGTTTTCACCAAAATGTTCATGGGCAGTGGCTCTTTCTACAATGACATGACTATGGTATTGGAAGCCTTAGCAGGTTTTTCACTAGGTGCTGAATCAATCGCACTTTTCGCCAGAGTAGGTGGTGGTATCTATACCAAGGCAGCTGATGTAGGTGCTGACCTTGTAGGTAAAGTAGAAGCTGGAATTCCAGAAGATGATCCAAGGAACCCCGCCACTATTGCTGACAACGTAGGTGACAATGTGGGTGATGTAGCAGGTATGGGAGCTGACCTATTTGGTTCTTATGTAGCTACTGTACTGGCCTCAATGGTGCTAGGTAACTATATCATCAAAGACATGGCTGATGCTGGTATTGTATTAGATACGTTTGGCGGCATGGGGCCAATTTTGTTGCCTATTATGATAGCTGGCGTAGGTATTATAGCTTCAATCCTAGGTACGTTCTTAATTAGCATCAAAGACAATTCTGCTAAAGAGGATCAAGTACAAAAAGCATTAAACACTGGAAACATCGTTTCTATCCTATTGACTGCAGTGGCTGGGTGGTTCTTGATCGACTACATGCTGCCAGAAACCATCGTAGGTATGAAATTTTTTGGTGAAGGCACTATGGATATCCCAAGCCGCCACGTATTCTATGCCACCTTGGTAGGATTAGGCGTGGGTTATTTAATCTCCATGTTTACTGAGTACTATACTGCATTGGGCAAGAAGCCAGTCATGGATATTGTAACCAACTCATCTACTGGAGCTGCTACCAACATCATTGCTGGTTTGGCTACAGGTATGATTTCTACTTTCTCATCTGTGATTCTTTTCGCCATTGCGATCTGGGGATCTTACGAACTGGCTGGATTCTATGGGGTAGCCATTGCAGCTTCTGCCATGATGGCCACTACTGCTATGCAGTTGGCGATTGATGCTTTCGGCCCTATCGCGGACAATGCAGGTGGTGTAGCTGAAATGAGCGAATGCCCTGCAGAAGTAAGGGAAAGAACGGATATTTTAGATTCTGTTGGTAACACCACTGCTGCCGTAGGGAAAGGATTTGCCATTGCTTCTGCGGCTTTGACTGCTCTAGCACTTTTTGCTGCTTATGTGACCTTCACAGGTATTGATGGCATCAACATTTTCAAAGCTGACGTATTAGCTGCTTTGTTCATTGGAGGCATGATTCCTGTAGTTTTCTCTGCCTTGGCTATGAAGTCAGTAGGTAAAGCAGCCATGGAAATGGTAATGGAAGTAAGACGTCAGTTCAAAGAAATTCCGGGCATTCTGGAAGGAACTGGGAAACCTGATTATGCGAGATGTGTAGAAATCTCTACAAAAGCTGCATTGAAAGAAATGATGCTGCCAGGTGCCTTGACTATCATCACGCCAATCACCATTGGATTTGCCATGGGGCCTGAAGCATTAGGTGCTTATATGGCTGGTGTAGCGGTATCTGGTGTGATGTGGGCGATTTTCCAAAACAATGCTGGTGGTGCATGGGACAACGCAAAGAAATCTTTCGAAGCTGGTGTCATGATCAACGGCGAGATGACTTACAAAGGATCAGAAGCGCACAAAGCGGCAGTAACAGGTGATACTGTTGGTGATCCATTCAAAGACACTTCCGGGCCTTCTATGAACATTTTAATCAAATTGACTTGCCTGGTAGGTCTAGTGATCGCTCCTATCTTGGGCGAGGTCTATGGAACTGGTGGACACGGAAACGAAACCAAAATGGAAATGATGGGTTGCAAGCACGAGGGTGCATGTACTGCTGCTTGTCATGCCAAAATGGACAAGAAAGAATGTAAGCCAGGATGCACAAAAGCATGTTGTGCGGCTAAAGAAGCTAAGAAAGAAGTGAAGATAATGATGTCTGGCGAAGAAGCTAGTACTACGGCTATTGTTGAACGGAAGTCAATTGTTGACGGAAAAGAAACGATAAAACTAGATACTTTGACGGGCACTAAAACCGAGGTAGAAGCTCAGTTGGAAGAGTTGAAGTAAGAAAGGCTTCTTAAAGAATAGAAAAGCGAGGGATGAGAATCTCTCGCTTTTTTTGTACCTACTCTTTGTTTGATTATACTTGAATAACTATCTCTGCCAAGTCCAATGAAAACATGCATTCAATGTGGTGAACCCTCCAACAGCAATTATTGCTCGAACTGTGGTCAGAAACAAAACATCAGAAGGCTGACGCTGGCATCTTTTTTCAGTGATTTCTTCAGTCGTATTTATGGATTAGATGGAGCCTTCCCTAATACGATTATTGGCCTTACCAAAAACCCAGCCAAGGTTGCGCAAGACTATATCAGAGGTATTCGAGGTAAGTATGTAGGCCCTGTTGGTTATTACTTTCTCATCTTTACTATATTTTTTCTTCTGGTCCAACTCTCAGACTACACACTAAACGACTACCTACCTAAAACAGAAAATTTTGCCGAATCGATTGTTGACAACAACAACCTAAAAGAAGGTCAAAATGCCAGAGAAATTGCGCTTGCAGTCAAACAAAGAATATTTAATAACCTTCAATATGTTCATGTTTTTCTTGTGCCAATTCTTGCATTTTGGTGTGGCGTTTGGTTCAAAAAATCGAACTATAATTTTATAGAAAATACTGTTCTTTCATTTTTCATACACGCCCAAGGAACCGTTGTCAATCTTAATGGTTTTGTAATTTTCATTTTCACAGGGCTTAAGAATAATACTATAATCAATTTGATCATCATATTGTATTATGCATGGAGCATGAGCCTGTTTTATACAGGAAAGGCCAAATTATCATCCCTATGCAAAGGACTGATCGCTTATCTTTTCACATATATTTCGTTTTTGCTTTTTGTGGCTGTAATCGTGCTGATAAGTCTAATTGTAAGAGGACGAGTCAGTTAAAATTATTAGAGCTTCAAATAATAACCTTTTAGAAGCCGATTGAATTTTTTCGAATGCAGTTGCCCTTCTCTAATGTTCAACTCTTCTGATGAAATAGAGTGCTCAGCCTTAGAAACTTTGGAGATGATTCTAAAAATTGGCCCATAGGGTTGATTGCGAATGACCAAGGCTTGAGCATAGCGTAAACCATTGCGCTCAACCTCTACTCTAAATTGCTCAGATTCTAACTCTGGATAAAGAATATACGCCCTTCCCTTTTCAGTAAGCAAGGATTTCAAAACCAGCGCAAGATTAGCCTTGTCAAAATCCATGGTATCGTGCTTGGCTAGGTTATTCTTACTCTGATCTGATTTTAAACTATTCGTGAAAAATGGGGGATTGGACACTATCAAGTCATAGGTTAGATCAGTCGATTTTGCCCATTCAAAAATATTTTGATTAATGACTTGAATCCTGTCTGCCCACTTAGATTCAAGTATATTTTGCCTGGCTTGCTCTGCTGCTTTGGCATCCAATTCGACAGCTTCGATTGGCACCTCAATCCGCTGTGCCAACATCATAGCCAGCAGCCCAGTTCCAGTACCAATATCCAAAATTCTTTTCGCCTGCGTATCTGGCACCCAAGCACCCAAAATACAAGCTTCTGTGCTCACTTTCATGGCGCATTGTCCCTGATGCACGGTGAATTTTTTGAATTGGAAGTAAGAATTGGGCATACGTTCTTATGAAAAGCGTAAACTACTAGAGACTTCTTATACCTTCCTCCTGTGCGCTCACATTCATGCGCATCCGCGTGATTTTTTGGTCCAGCTCATCCATCATGGCCTTGAACTCCGACTCCTGTTGGATGCTTTTGATTAATCGAGTCGTCATGAGACTGGAGCGATCCAGGTACCCAAGGTCAATGGCCTTGCTCAACCAGCGCAGCGCTTCGGTCTTTTCTCTGATACTGGCATAACACATAGAAATATTAGCAGCCAAATAAGAGTCATCACTATCTTCCGCCTGTTTTAGCAGGGATTGTAGTGTGGGTTCTATCAAGGCCCTGGCTGAGTCCTGCTGACCTGTCTCCCAGAGTAAGCACCCTAAACCCACGGATACAGCATAATACACGACAGGATCAAAGTCGGGACTGGACATGGCTTGCCGGGCATAGTGGTAGAAAAGTGCCGTATCTACATCAATTGCTACATCTGCCGCCAGTTCATTGAGGAAAGCATCGGTGGGATCCACGGCCACCAGATTTTCCAGATGCTGTTTGGCTTTATCGGTTTGTCCCTGCTTGTCATACAGATAGGCAAGACCGTAATGTGAATAATAACCCCTTGGATTGAGGGCAAGTGCTTGCTGATAGGCCTGCTCTGCTTCCTCGAACATTTCCAATAGTAAATATTTCTCCCCCAATGAAGTATAATTTGCGAAATCCAATGGATTGATTTGGATGCTTTTTATGTGCAACGGGATCGCTTCGTCCAGCCTGCCAATTAGCGCAAAAATATTAGCAAGATTACCTATGGCAGGATTATAATTGGGATTGAGGCTGATGGCCCGTTGGTATTTTTCTATGGCCTGGGCAAAGTCACCCTTAACTTGATAGGCGAATGCCCACGCCTTCCAGGCCTCTGAAGCATTGGGACTGATGTTCACTGCCCTTTCCCCTAGGGCAAGGGCAGTGTCTATATAATCTAATGGTAAAAAACGCATTGCTGATGGATTTCCCTGACAATACGCATCTGCCAGTCCTGCATAGGCCAGCCCAAAACCGGGATCAAGTGCGATGGCTTCTTTAAAGTAGCCAATGGCACGCTTCATGGCCTCTGGCTCGTAGGTGTTGTATTCTTCTCTTCCCTTCAGGTAAATGTTGTAAGCGGCTATGTTTTCAGTAGGTTTCTGGTTGAGCTTCTCTTTTTCTTGTGGGGAAAGACGGGCTTGCAGTTTGCTTGCTACCTCTTCGGCCACTTGCGTCTGGATCGCAAAGATGTCGTCCATGCGTTTGTCGTAGTTTTCTGCCCACTCTTGCTCTTCTGGGTTTACCTGTACCAGCTGACAGCTGATTCGTATCTGCTCGCCTGCCTTGCGGATACTGCCCGTGAGCAGATAGCCTACACCAAGCTCTTCGCCTATCTCATTGATGGTTTTGCCTTTGCTGTCATAGTCGCGCAGGGTGAAATTACTCAGTACCCTGAGATCACCTATTTTCGAAATGTGGGTGAGGATATCCTCGGTCACACCTTTGGCAAAGTAAGCATCTTCTTCCGAACTCATATTTTCAAAAGGCAGTACGGCAATTGATTTTTGAGGTGCGGTGGGATCGGAAACTCCTGTGAAATTGAATACCCGATCGGTAATCAGAAGAACAACGGCAAGTGCTAAACCTCCAATAATGAATGCATTCAGGCGCTTGCCAGTTTCTTGGTAGACGGAGGTTTCTACGGCTACTTCAGTGGTTTTTCGAAAGCCCGTAGGTGTCCATTCATACACATAGGCGAAGACCACCCAGATCGGGAAGCCTCCAATCAGTGCATACAGGATGTATTTGATCGCCGTATCCGGTATTTCAAAAGCAGGAAAAAGTATATCAGCAGCTTGCAGAACCGCCCAAGAGATCACCGCGTAGGAGATCGAAGCTTTGATGACATTGCGGCGCTGGAGTTCTTGAAGAAATTTATTCACGAGTGGTTAACTAGTTTTTTTTCTAAATATAGGCAAAAGAGGCTCTTTTTGTGCTGAGTTGGGAGTGATCTTAAACCACTTTATGATAGAAACTATGTCCCATGCTATTTTCTAGTACCAATCTCATGATTTTTAATGGTTTGGAAAAGAGGTGAGTGGCTGCAAGGATTCGTTTCATCGGATGTCTATCATTCAGCTACACCCGACCAAAATTCTTCTTATAACTAGCAAGGTTCCTAAGGGATGACTGACGTAGTTGAGCCTAAAACACAAGCCAAAACACTGCCCTATGAGGTGAACTTGAATAAAACTATATCTCAAATTTCACGGCAAAAGTAAAATACCTTGGTTGGACGAAATAGGCATAAGTACCCACCAAGTTGTCAGAAAAGCTATCGCGACGAATAGCTTCCGTTTCCAATAAGTTCATCCCTTCTACGCTAAACTGCCAAGGACTCTTTTCTTTTTGTACAATGACAGAAGCATTGAGAAATTTATAGATGGACTGGCTGCTTCCATTCTCCGCTCGATAATTGTTGTATTCATAGTCAGCCAACAAACTCAGCCAGGGTCTGACCTTAATTTCCAATTCGAAAAAGGGTCTATCATTGATGTAGTCATTTGATGTGGTAGCGCTCGTATATTGATTATAAGTCCTTTCATAGCCCAACTCAAACGTAAATATCTCCATCAATTTTGTCTCTAGAGATGTGTTGTATAGCTGTGTGAATGATGTATTCTGATTCGGAGTCTGATTGATCAAATTAGCAGTAGTGGCATAATAGAGGTTAGCGCCAGCACTCACTTTCCAACGCTTGAAAGTCTTCTCAAAGTCACCATAAAAGCTCATTAACTCATTGGCGACCATCACATTGATTGGCGTACTCAATCTTTCCAACCCTAGGTAATTCACAGACTCACTTATGTTGTCCTTGATCTTCTGATAGTTCAATCCTCCAAAAAGGCTGAAGTGACTAAATAAGCTGTAGTTCGTATAATTTAGATTAATATTATGCACAGTGCTATTGGACAGCCCCTGATTGCCTAAGTAGAGGCTATTATAATTCTGAACAACTAATCCTTGTGCCACCTTCTGAATATCCATAAATCTAGCTTCCAGATTGTATCTAAACCTAATGGTCTGCGAACTCGTCACATCATAGTTGATGGTAAATTCTGGCAACCAAATCACCTGTTCATTGACCAGTTCTTGATCGCCTTGCAGGTCAGTTGTTTTATAATGATGCGCATAGATTCCTGGATTAATTACCACCTTACCCATTTTTGATCGCCAGTTGATTCCTGCATAAACGTCAAGAAAACGGTAGTCAAAATGATTCTTATACTCTGAATCATCCAATGACGAATTGCCTTCTTGCTCAATGGTAGAAGTCATTTGCTGGCTGACGTGGCTATTGCCGAATCTGGCATTTATATGATTGGTTTTATTCAAAATATAATACCAATTGGCTACGAGCTCTTGCTGATTGGAAATGATGTTTTTTGATTGCTGGAAATTATATCCATTCACATTGTTTATGGGGAGTACGTTTGAAAATAAAGGAAGATCAGAAGTAAATGATAGGGCTGGGTTTTGTTTGCTATACTCATAGCTAGCCTCTAGAGAAAAAATGTTCCTGCTGTCCAATGCATGATAGATGTCAAGCCTCTGATGGATATTAAAAGGCCGTTGATCCGCTTCACTATCTATTTGATTCAATGCACTGAGATTGTCCGACACTCGCTCGATATCATCACTCAATTTGCTTCCTTTGGTGAATAGCTCATACGCTATCTGAGTATCAGCATTGGGCGTGTATTGCGCTTTAAATTTGGTCAATCCTGACAGGTTTTCTTGATTTTCATCAGTAGCAAGAGATTCTTTGTTTTCTACCGTCTCCGCATTGATATATGTTCTTTCAGAAAGAGATAAAAGATTAGTCTTAGCTGCTGAGACGATCGCAAATCCCGAAAGATTCCACTTTTTGTTTGGCGTATAGTTGAAGTTGCTTGCTCCCAGTTTGGTATCAATAGACAAAGCTCTATCGCTTTGTGCATTCATAAATCCCATATTTTCATCTGTCCTCCTAAAATTAGAACCAGATTGTGACATCATATTGCGCATACCTCCCATAAATCTGAAATAATCTCTAGGGGTGAAAGCCTGCCGACCTATGTTATTGGCATCTCCTATGAAATTGATGGTGGTTTCTGGGGTATACCTAAAGAGATTTGCATGAGTCAAGTATCTTTCGTCGAGTCCAACGCCTCCCTCTACATCTCCAAAAGTCATATTCTTTTTATCCTCCGTGAGTTGAATGTTGATCGCCAGGCGGTCGTCATTGTTACCCAAAGCTCCCATGGGGGAGATGTCAGAGAAATTTCGGAGTACCTGTACTCGGTCTACTGCATGAGCTGGGATATTCTGCACAGCCAGTTTAGTGTCTCCTTCAAAAAATTCTTTGCCTTCTACCAACACCTTTTCTACCTGCTTGCCTTGGACTCGCACCTCTCCATTTTCATCTACTGAAAACCCTGGGATACTTTCTAGTACATCTTCCAACTTGCGCTCGTTCCCCTTTTTGAAAGCATCCGCCTTGTACGAAATGGTATCTCCAGAAATCACCACGGGAAACTCCTCTTCTATCGTGATGTTCTCCAGTTTTTTGACGTTTGATTTCAAAGTGATCACAAAAGGATTTGAATCATTTGCTCGGGCAACAATGGTATCCTGACTGGTTCTATAGCCAATAAATGTAGCACGTAGGATGTAAGAAGTTTCTTCTTCCAATTTCAAATAAAACCTACCTTCTGAATTTGTCACCCCATAAGAGGTTAATCTATCCGTTTCTATATGATAAGCCACCACATTCGACAATTCCATGGAATTCCCAACCGAATCCTGAACCACTCCCGTAAACGTCACTGAGCTTTGTGCCAGGGCGAGCGAACTCCACCCCAGCCCTATTATGACCATTAATAAATTTCTCATTTAATCAACCTTAGCCTCCTATTCTGATGACTCTTCTTTCTTCGCCATTGCCGTTATATTGCTGCATCATCTCTTGCAACTTTTCCTCTTGAAGCTCATTGAATTTTTCGGTTGTGATTGATTTACCTCCTTTTGGTTTTTCGATCACCACTTTTTCTTGTGGATTTAGCAGGATTTTGCTACAAATAATTGTGGAATTTCCATTGTTGACTTCAAGGATGAGGCCTGGCAATCCCCAAAAGTCGTCTGGCCCATGATTCACAGGAATATCCATCGTAAACCAGGCGGTAACTTCTACCTGCGTCACCACTTCCTTGGGCTGCCCATTTTCTGTGTCTACTTGCATCATTCTGGCCTCTCTGGTGTATCTGGCCTGTTGGCACTCATATTTGCCAATCTGTTTTTTCTCTCCAGTGATTTCCCAATCTAAAGCCTCCAGTTCATCATCAATCAAAAAGGGTTTTCCAAACAAATCAGCATTTTGAAGGTATCGTTTCTTTTTGGTGTCTTTATAGGTCAGTGAAGAACCACCAGCTACTCGCACCATCACATCACTTGCTTGAGCAACTTCCTTCTTGTCTAAAGATTGAATTTGCTTGTAGCTAGATTCCGAACCATTGAATTTGAGTTCATATTCTCGTTGGAGTGCCTGCCTCAATTGCATTTGCATAGCAGCCTGCTGCCCATGACTCAAAGTGCTGTCTCCGCTGAAATTGACTGAAGCGGCTGTTTTGTAAGTGGCTATTCCCGACTGTGCCAAGCCCTGAAAACTAAGGGCGCACAGCATAATTGATAGTTTAATAATTGTGTTCATCTTTCTGTGTTTTGATTATGATTCAAAACAAGTGGGAATCAAATCAGAAATATGTTATCGAGTGTTAACGAGTGTTAACCCTCCTGAAAAGCACCTCAATACTTCTATCTTTGGGTATGGACAATAGGAAATTTAGGGTGTTATCATGGGTGATTGTAGTGGCCATCCTTATGACTGTATTGGCCCAAGGCTATTGGAACTGGAGAAATTATCAGGAAAACAAAAGGTTTCTACTGTCTGAAATTCAAATGGCATTGGACAATGCAGTAGAACAATATTACGCTCAGCTGGCAAAAATTCATTTTATCCAAATGGGTGAAAATCAGCTCTTACCAGCTCAACTGAACCCATCAAGCCCTATCTCTATCACTACTGATAGCACGATCACAAAAGCTTTTAAATATACTACCACTGATAAGGAAATTCAAAAAATCCAATGGAACGTAGATTCACTGGTAAAAGAGCCGCACACCAATATGGTCATCGTAAGCAAAGTAAACCGTATGGATACTGTGGTGGGAACTGAAAAAAGATTCGTAAAACTTGCTTCACGATTGGCTATGTCGTTGGAAGCTGATAGCTTAAACCAAAATGCCATAGATAGTTTGATGGCGCTGGAATTAGCTAGAAAAGGGATCCATGCAGATTTCAAAATTGTACAAGAGCCTCCAGTAGCCTTTTCAAATCGCGAGGTTATTGTTCAGGCCAATTCCACCTATCTGGCTACTGGCAACGAACTTTATCTAAGTATTCAACCAAGTTTTGCTGCCGTTCTAAAAAAGGGGATTGGCGGGGTTATTGTTTCCCTGTTGACTGCCCTGATAGTCATCATGGTATTACTTTATTTGTATCGTTTCATTCAGCATCAAAAGAGCCTGGATCTGATGAAAAACGACCTCATTAGCAATATCACACATGAATTCAAAACACCTATTGCTACTGTAAGCACTGCACTAGAAGCTATAGAAAAATTCAATACTGCAAAGGACACGGCCAAGACCGCCAAATATCTTAAACTCTCCAATGAGCAACTCACCAAGCTGAATGGTATGGTAGAGAAACTATTGGACACGGCTACGCTAGAAGAGGGTGAGTTGATCCTCAATATTGAAAAGAACAATCTAAATGAATTGGTTCAGAGCGTATTAGAAAAGTATGAAGACATTCCAAATAAAACCATCACTTGGCTGGCTAAGGGTGAAATATGGGTAGAGCTGGATGCTTTTCATTTTGAACATGCCATTTCTAACCTGATTGACAATGCCATGAAATATGGAGGTGATCAAATTCAGGTCTCAGCAGAACAAAACGAAAATGAATTGATGCTTTCTGTAGTCGATAATGGAATAGGGATAAGCAAAAAGGAGCAGGCCAGAATTTTCGACAAATTCTATCGTATTTCTTCAGGCAACGTCCATGATGTGAAAGGGTATGGCATTGGTTTGTACTATGCAAAGACTATTGTAGAAAAACATGGCGGACATCTTGTTCTAATTGCAAATCCTGAAGGGACTACTTTCAAAATCACCCTACCCTTATGAGTAAGCCAATGAAAATATTGCTGGCTGAAGACGAACCCTCACTGGGACTTATCGTGAAGGAAAGTTTGGAATCCAGAGACTTCCAGGTGGAATGGTCTGAAAACGGAGAAGAGGCACTTGTAAAATACAAGAATTTCAAACCAGATATTTTGGTATTGGACGTGATGATGCCAAAAAAGGACGGTTTTTCGCTGGCCAGGCAAATTCGAAAATTGGATCAGCGTACGCCCATCATTTTCCTAACAGCTAAATCGCAAACCAAAGATGTCGTAGAAGGCTTTGAACTGGGCGGCAACGACTACCTCAAAAAACCTTTCAGCATGGAAGAGCTGATCGTAAGAATCCAGGAGTTGATTCTTAGAAGAGAAAGGAAGTCTGCTGAAGAGCAAATAGAAATTGGCGCTTATTTGTTCAATTATCCCAAACAAAGATTGCAATACAAAAATGAGGAACAAATGCTCACACACCGTGAAGCAGAAGTACTCATGAGTCTTGCCATTTCCCCTAATGAAGTGGTAGATCGCTCCACCATGCTTAGTGAAATCTGGGGCAATGATGACTTTTTTAATGCACGGAGCATGGATGTTTTTATCACCAAACTCAGAAAGAAATTAGCCAAGGATTCAAATATTGAAATCCTGAACGTACGAGGGTTTGGCTATAAATTGGTTTGCTAAATATAATTCTGTCCTCGAATTAGTTAACTTCTACAATCGTACAAACCTGACAGAAGGAAGGTGAAGGGAGAAATCTTGTAAGTAATGACAGCCAAAGTTGCCACTATTTGACTGCAAGAAGCTGACAGCATCTCTTCGTAAACTACGAGACGACTTATGACTGATCACTTTCTAAATCTTATTTCAGAAATATTGAAACCTGAATAAAATCACAACCATTCGAGCAATTAATAATTACTTGCTCGAATGATTGCTGCTCTATCATCAAAAAATCTCCTGCTGTCAGCCTTTTATCTTCACAAGTTGCATTTCCTGTATGGAGATAAATAAGCTCAACGTCCGCTACCAAATGGCAAACTACCTGCTCACTGTGGGATACTCCTATATGCTTTAAAGTACCTTGAGCACCCTCACGACACATCAAATTAAAATTCGTGGCTTTGCCCCTACTGCAGGTTTGCCAATCTCCCTGAAAAATATCCTGATCAAACGGTAATAATTTCTTGGTATGATGACCTTCATGAGTCAAGGTGTGCTTTCCTTCTAACAGCATCAAAGTTCTCTGAATACCAGGCAGGGGTGTAAACATGCTTTGTTCTGCTTCTACCGTAGCCAAGCTGATTCGGAATAGAAAGTCTCTTTTTTGGAAGTCGGAAGCTGGCGGATAGATAAACAACTCCTGGCTGGTACCTTTGGCCCAAGTAATTGTTTTTGATGGGTTTGGTTTCAGGTGCTGAATGATCATTTGGTTTGAAAATGATCTAAATTCAAAAACCTTGTTTTACTCATTTCAAATCTTCTGACCTCTTGTGGGAAACAAATGATGCTAGGTGTAGTTTCATAAATCTCCACAAACTCAAAACCTGCCTGCTCCAATAAATGTACAGGTGCAGTATTTCCAGCGAATGGCTCACATCTTAGTTTTTGTAATTGAAAATGCTCAAAATACTTTGGGATGGATTGTTTGACTAACTCCAGCCCATGACCAAATCTACGGTTTTCCTTTTCCCAAATGTGCAAATGCATATAGGCCTCTTGACCTAAAGTGATGTGATTGATATTGGAGTGGCCGATAGCCTTTCCATCCACCTCCCAAATCACATAGTACAGCTGCTTCTCTTCAAATGGTTTGTTTAGCTCAGCTTGAATAGCCGCTATCCACTCCTCACGAGCTGGCAACTTGCTCTTGTCCGCACCCATACCCTTGAGATAGGCCACATCTGCATTCGAGAAGTAGTCTACTACTCGCTCTGCATCTGCTGGAATCATTTCTCGGGTGGTGGTTTTCATGGAACTATGGTTAAAAATATCAACACGAATTAAGATAAAAAATGCTACTGTTTGCCTTGTTTCTACGAGCACTCGACTGTGTGGAACAAAAGAGACACAATTAATGATTAATCAATCTTTGACAATCTTCAATCTCCCCAGCCCTCTTCGCCAAGAGGGAGTTCTTTTTCCCCTTAGAAAAAGGGGGTAAGGGGGATTTGATCTTCGTATCTAAAAATCATTAATCCCATTTTCAAAAGCCTGATCGGCGGGGAGATTGGATCCAGAGGCGGCTTCTACGGCCAGTTCGTCGCAGCGCTCGTTTTCGGGAATGCCAGCATGGCCTTTCACCCATTTGAAGGTGACTTTATTGCGCTTGTAGGGTGGAATAAAACGCTCCCAGAGATCTTTGTTTTTCTTGTCTTTAAATCCTTTTTTCACCCAGCCCCAAAGCCAGCCTTTTTCTACCGCGTCTACCACATATTTGGAATCCGAGTAGATCAGCACTTCTGCATTTACCACTTTCAGTGCTTCCAGCCCTTTGATCACTGCCAGCAGTTCCATGCGGTTGTTGGTAGTTTTGCGGAAACCTTCGGACAGCTCCTTTCTGTGGCCTTTGGCCAGGAGTACAGTGCCATAGCCCCCTGGTCCTGGATTGCCTCTGGATGATCCGTCTGTATATATGATAATGCTAGGTTGAGCCATTATGAAAACAAGTTAATGGTTAATGGTTAATGGTTAATGGTTAATGGTTAATGGTTAATGGTTAATGGTATAACTAAAAAGCTATCCCGTTTTTGAACAGTTTGATCGAAATCGCCAATAGAATGATCCCGAATACTTTTCTGATCACATTGAATCCTGCATGTCCGATCTTCTTTTCCAGCCAACTGGAAGATTTGAGCACGGCATAAATCAAGAGCAAATTAATCAAAATACCCACCAGAATATTAGTCAATTCATATTCGGCACGCAAGGAAATCAAAGAGGTCATGGTGCCTGGCCCAGCGATCAGAGGGAAGGCAATCGGCACTATGGACGACGAGCTGGTTTCTTCCTCATCAGATCTAAACAGTTCTATACCCAAAACCATTTCCATCCCTATCATAAACATGATGAGCGCACCTGCAATGGCAAAAGAACCAACATCAATTCCCAATAGGCCTAAAATTTTATCCCCTAGAAATAGGAAGATAATCATGATAACTCCAGCTACTATGGTGGCTTTGCCACTATAGATAGTTCCTGATTTTTTTCTCAAGTTGATAATGATGGGAATACTTCCCAGAATGTCGATCACTGAAAATAGGATCAGTGATACAGACAAAATTTGAGTGAATTCGAGTTGCATCTTTAGTTGTTTAAAATGTATTGTATACCTTCTTTATACCCATCTAGTCCCAGACCGATATAGTGAGCCACACAGACTGGTGTTAGATAGCTATGATGTCTGAATTTCTCACGTTCCATCACATTGGAGATGTGTACTTCCACGACTGGCGTGGTCACGCCTTTGACCGCATCTGCCAGGGCGACGGAAGTATGGGTATAGCCCCCTGCATTCAATATGATGCCGTCATAGTCAAAACCTACCTCATGGATTTTGTCTATCATCACACCTTCGTGGTTGGTTTGTAAATATTCCAAATCTACCTTTTCAAATTTTACTTTGAGGTGTTCGAAGTAGTCCTCGAATGTCTCGTGACCGTAAATTTCTGGCTCTCGTCTGCCTAGCAGATTTAGATTGGGTCCGTTGAGAATGAGTATTTTCATGATCTAAATATAAAGGGCGCAAAAGTAAGCTACAACTATCTATAGATGACAAACCCGTTGCACAGTTTTCTAAAATAGTTCATTTTTACTTCGGATATAATTTAACTGTCATATCGCAATGAAATGGAGATATCTCTTCAGCGACGGGCAGAAATTAACCAACTGTCAAAAAACTGGCAGGAGATCTCTACGGCTACGCCTACGAGATGACAAAAAATAAAAACTATGTCCTGGAAGTTTTACATCAGTCAATTCAAATCCTATCTGCAGCTAGAGCGCTCGCTAGCACCTAATTCTGTAGAAGCCTATGTGCAGGATATTGTAAAGCTGGAGCAGTTTCTGACTTTGAAAAAAAATGACCATGGCCCACTGAAAGTCACAGATTCTGACATAAGAGATTTATTGGAATACATTCATGAGCTGGGTATGTCTGCCTACTCCCAAGCTAGAATAGTTTCAGGCATCAAATCTTTTTTTAAATATTTGGTCTTTGAAGGCGACTTGGACAAGGACCCTTCAGAGTTGATAGAAGCACCTAAGCTGGGACGCAAACTACCTGATACACTCAATGTGCAAGAAATAGATGCATTGTTCGAAGCTATAGACCATAGTACGCCAGAAGGGCCTAGGAATCGTGCAATGCTCGAAACGCTTTATAGTTCGGGACTTCGCGTCTCTGAGTTAGTCAACTTGCAACTCAACTGTGTGCTGGAAGATATCGGATTCCTAAGAGTGATCGGAAAAGGGAATAAAGAACGTCTGGTTCCCATTGGCCGTGAGGCGCTCAAACACATCAAAATCTATGTGGAGCATTTGCGTTGTCATCTGGAAATCAAAAAAGGACATGAGCATTTTGTATTTCTCAATCGCCGGGGTGCTCAGCTGACGCGAGTGATGATTTTTACTATCATCAAAAATCTGGCTATCAAGATTGGTTTAAATAAAAGAATTGGCCCTCATACTTTTCGCCATTCCTTTGCTACACATTTGATTGAGGGAGGGGCTGATCTGCGCGCTGTGCAGGAAATGCTTGGTCATGAGTCTATCACTACCACTGAGATTTACACGCATTTGGATCGTGATTATCTAAAACAAATCATAAAAGATTTTCACCCGAGGAGCTAACAAGGAAGGTTACCCCTCCTTGTCTACATCCTCATCCCCACTTCCAACCAGCTGAATTGATAGATCCATGATCGACTCATCTTCTATTTTCACTAAAATCCCTTCTTCTAAATAGTTATCCTGCTGTACGATCAATTGATAAATGGCATGTGAATTCACATTTAATTCAAAATTTCCTTTTTCATCTGTGTAAACCTGTGTGGCTCTATGTGCGCCTTTCACAATCATGGTAATCACAGCATCCTTCAGGGCATTTCCTGCAATATCTTTGACTTGTCCAGAAAGGATAGTTGGTCCTTGTATATTCTTTTCTACCAGCACAAATTCTTTCCTATCTCCATCAGACAAATGCTCGGACACATAGTCAGAGTCTATCCACAGCAATTGTTTCTCTTCTTCTGTCAGCATATCTGGTAAAAATCCAGTGATCATGAACTCTGCTCTGCGATTTTTTTGATGCTCAGATTCTGGACATTTTATTCCATTGTGGCATTTGTTGACTAAGTGTGACTCTCCATAACCTTGACCCAAAATTCTAGTATGATCCACGCCATGAGCGGCCACATAATCGGCAGATGATTTGGCACGTTTGTCAGAAAGATCAAAATTGTACTGGTCTCCACCTCTACTATCTGTATGCGTGCTCAGCTCTACTATTATGGAAGGGTTTTCCATGAGTGTTTCGGTAAATTTGTCCAACTCTACTGCCGCATCTGGTCGAATGTCCCATTTGGCCAAATCGAAATGAATATCATTTAAACCAATAGGTTTTCCTATGATGATCTTTTCTAAGTCTCTATCAAAAATAATCTCTCCATTGTGCTCATCGCCAATGGCCAACTGATCTACTTCTGAGAAGTACCTGTATTTTTTAAACATGAAAGAATAAGTAGTATTTGGATGCGCCAAAAAAGAATATGCTCCATCAGCTTCCGTTACGATTCCGAACTTTTCGCCCGTGTTCTCATTTAAAACAATCACCTTGGCAGACTCCAACGTGTCACCTTTGACCTCATCAGTTATAGTGCCTCTGACTACCAAACGTTCTTTCATGATTCGCAATACCAACGTATCACCTTCGGGCCACTGCTGGGGACTAAATCTGCTCATGTCTTTTGAATAGTCAGATTTGCCAGCCAACACTGTAAATTTGTGATCCATATCATATTCAAAATTGAATGTTCCGTTGTGCACGGTGAGTGCCTGCTCCACAGTATCCCCAGTTGCATTGACCACCTGAACCATTGCCTTTTCTACGGGCAACCCAGTGACCAAATCGACCACCTGACCTGGTATGGATCTATGCTGAGAATATTGGAACCCGTAGATATCATCCAATCCTTTTCCTCCAGGCCGATTGGAAGAAAAATATCCCTTTTGATCTCTACCTGAAGAATTAACAGTTAAGCCAAAATCATCACTAGCTGTATTGATTGGATAACCCAAATTTTGGGGCTTGGCATTTTCCATAGCTAAATCCATTTCAAAGAGGTCTAGCCCTCCTAGTCCCATATGCCCGTCAGATGCAAAATAAAGGATGTCCTTTTGATCAATAAAAGGAAACATTTCAGCACCTTCAGTATTTACTTCTGGCCCCAAATTTTCAGGTATTCCCCAAACGCCATTTCTCCAAATAGAGACATAAAGATCGGTTCGCCCATAACCTCCTTCTCGATCTGAAGCAAAGTACAATCTTTGCCCATCCTTGCTTACTGTCGGATGACCATACGATACATTTGCATCATTGAACCAAAGCTCCACTGGCGTAGTCCATTTATTATTTTCATCTAGCTCGGAATAGAAGAGCTTGAGCTTAACCTCACCACTCTTGCTTTCGCTTATTTTAGAACCCTGTACGTGCAATTTGCTTTGGCTTACTCTTACCTCTCCTTTTTCATAACTATTTCGAGTAAAGATGACTTTGGTGTCGTTGTCATAAAAAGCAACTGGCCCTTCGTGATAGCTTGTTTTTAGTCTTCTGTCAAATTCCCGAACAGTGTTGGTTGAATCAACTTCAAATAGATTGAGAAAGTAAGATTGATCCCATTTGTACTTTGGCTTTAAGAACTGGATCACTTGAGCTGTTTCCCGCGAAGAAACCATCATCAGTCCATTTTTGTAAAACGTTGGACTAAAATCATAGCCTTCAGAATTGAAATCGGCATTCCAAACCTCAAAACGAACAGAATCTCTATAAAAGGTCAATTGCCTCTCAAGGCCTTTCAATCTTAGTTGGATTCGTTTGTCGTTGGGATTATTACTTTCAAATTTTTTAAACCAGACTTTGGCTTCTTCATACTTTCCTTGATGAATCAAGACTTCTCCATAGTTGATATAGTGTCTGTCTTCCTTAATTAATCCTTCCTGATTGATTACCTGACTGTACCAGTGTTGAGCGCTATCCAATTCATGAATTTGGTAAAACCCATCAGCAATATTCAACTTCAAAGTATCGTCAGAGGGCATTTGGTCTAATGCCTTTTTATAAACCTCTATTCCTTTTTTAAAGGCCAGGTCTAGATAGTAACTAGCCGCACGTGCTTTTGTTCTTTGGTAATTTTTTAGTTTAAAAGTATTCGTTTTACTTTCTTGAGCCTGTGCCGTAGCTACAAAGAGCATAATAGAAAGAATTAGGTAAACCAATACGAATAGGATTTTTTTGAAATTGTTCATAGCTGGTTGGTTTAAAAGTATCTTGGAGTTACAATTTTGTTGCTCTTCAGATTGAAGACATAATTGATCATGATTTCGTGCGAACCGCTGTTTACTCTACTTAGGTCTGTGGTGGTCAAGAAGTCGTAAGAATAACCCAACTGGAACTGAGGAGTCACTTGTATTTGGAACAAGGCGTCGAAGCTATCTAACGAGCGATAAGAAACACCCAACCAAACTAGATCCTTTATTAAAAAATTAGCATTTATATCAATCTCAAAAGGTGCTCCTTGTACCCACTTGAAAAGTACATTTGGCTTCAGTTTAAGATTAGGATTCAAGTCAAATACATAACCCCCACTAACAAAGTAGTGTCTGACCAACTTTGCATCCGGATCAGCTGCATCTTCTCCTCCAGCATACAAAGCATTGCTAAAAAGCTGAGGGATTGAAAACCCTAAATAAAACCTATCAGAATGCCACATAAGACCAGCACCCGCGTTTGGCGAAAGGTCATTTATGTTCTGATTGACCAGGTTAGGGTCGTTATAAATATTTTCTGTATAATCCACTTTGTATTGATTGAAACTAGCTTGCAAGCCAAAGGATAGCTTACTAAAATCAGACACCCTGATTCGATAAGCGTAACTAAAATAAGCTCCAAATTGATCTGTAAGCCCTATTTGATCTCTGATAAAAACCGCTCCCAAAGCAATTGACCTATATTTGATTGGGCTGTGAATAGAAAAGGTTTGAGTTTTAGGTGCTCCATCGAATCCCACCCACTGCTCACGGGCTAAAAGGCTCGTGCTGATTCCATCATGGATGCCCGCATACGCTGGATTAAGCGCTAACTGATTAAACATATATTGGGTGAACATGGCTTGCTGCTGAGCAGATGCCCTACCAGTCAAAGCCATCAGACCTACTACGATTAGAAATATTTTGATCCTTTTCATTTTCAGGTTTTTAGTTCTTGGTGATCCATTCAATTACCCAAATGAATCAATACCCAATATTATTTGATCTAGACACCGTATATGGGAGGACTCGGTGAGTTCAACAGTTTTCTCGTTGAACCCAGGGTTCTAATGCAAGTTCAGTGGCGTTACAATCTCACTTAGGTAAATCGAATAAAAAAGACCCGCCTCTAGTTCAGAAGCGGGTCTCAAAAACCTAAACTTAAAATAATTACTCTATGCTTACTCTACTCTTACAAATCCTTTAATTAAATCTTCTCCACCTCCTAAATCTACTATGTAGAAGTATGTGCCCACTGGAAGGTTTCCATTAGACCCTAATATCCCAGTACCACTGCCATTTCCAAAAAAAGCATTTGAACTATTGTCGTATCCCCTGGTTTCCCAGACCTTATTACCCCAACGATTAAAAATTTGTACCGTGTTGTTCGGAAAATCTTCAATGTTTTCTATCTGAAGGCTGTTGTACGGAGCAGGACTCGAAGTTGATACCACGTTGTTCAATACAGTTGCAGGAGCTTCACATGGATCTGCATCAAGATAAGCTGGTATTCCGTCCCTATCACAATCTCCACTTTCATCTGAAGAAGCTATTCCATCTCCATCATCATCCGTATCCAAATAATCGGGCGTGCCATCTCGATCCGTATCGTCATTAGTTGGATCTCCGTCTTGATCTACATCTTCGTCGCCTGTAAGTATCCCATCATTGTCGTCATCCTCATCTAAATAATCTGGCGTACCGTCTCCATCAGTGTCGTCGTTGCTCGGATTACCATCACCATCTACATCCTCATCATTGTCTGAAATACCATCACCATCAGTATCTTCATCATCAAACGGATTGAATGGCTGAGCTGCACAGGCAGGTGTAGCGGGTGGATAGCTTACGCTTAATGAACTTTCTGGATTAACAGAAATTCTAACTGTCATTTCATTGCGGAGTCCGTCTTCTATTTGTATCCAGATTCCATCTACTAAGTCCCATCCAGGCCAAGCAATGCCATTTCCATCAGCATCCACCTCGGCTCCTGGCCACAGCAAAGTACCAGACAAAGGCTGATCAGCAAGTGATTGTACTACTTGTCCGTCTGCGTTGAGCCATTCTACTAAGGCTGTCATTCCTGAAGCATCAAACCCCACAGTGTTTACTTCATAATCTACATAAGGCACATCGTTAATACATTGCTCTTCCATAGTTACTGTTAGGGCGCGATCATCAGTGGTGTCCAGATAATCGGGCGTACCGTCTCCATCGTGATCATCATCTGTAGGATCACCATTCCCATTTGTATCCTCGTCCTCAGTATTGATCCCATCACCATCATCATCTTCGTCAAGGTAGTCTGGTGTACCGTCTCCATCTGAATCGTCATCAATAGGATTTCCGTTTGAATCTATATCTTCATCTTCAGTATTGACACCATCTCCGTCATCATCTTCGTCCTGGTAATCAGGCGTGCCATCTCCATCCGTATCGTCGTTAGATGGATCTCCATCTCCGTCCAAATCTTCATCAATGTCTGGGATATTGTCTCCGTCGCTATCCTGAGACAGGATGACTAACTCTAGGTTCGTTGAGTCAACGGTGGTATTTCCTGCCGCATCAGAACTACTGACAACTACTTCATTGGAGCCAGTCACATTTGGAGCAAACACACCTGAGTCAGGTGTTAAGCTTGTGTCAATAGTCCATTCTCCAGCTGCATCAGCTACAGTAATAAAAGTAGCTCCTCCTACAGTTACTGAAACCACACTTCCTGCATCTGCAGTACCATTCAGAATAGGTGTGTCATCACTGGTAATTTGACTATTCACCGTCGGAATCGTTGGGGCGGTGATGTCATAAACTACCGTCTTGGTCGCTTCGGCCGCTGGGTTGCCGGCTACGTCTGATACATTCGCAGTGATGTCGTTGTC